>OY760104.1:0-3260108 GCA_963663085.1 Dehalococcoidia bacterium
GTGCTGGACAGTCTATCGGCGAACCTGGTAAACGGGGCAATCTACCCCGACCACACGCGTTTCCCTGCCGGCATCCCCTCTCTCCGTTTTAGTCCACTGGAACCGGGAGCAGAGAAAACGGTGGGAGACTATTCCGTCATACCGATACGGGTCCCCCACGGCCCCCCGACATACGGCTTCCAGGTGACGGCCGCCGATGGCGGGCGTTTCTTCTACAGCGGGGACACGGGCCCCGGATTCTCGGAGGGGTGGGGGGTGGTATCGCCGGACGTGTGCTTCATCGAGACTTCATACCCGGACAGGATGGAGGCCGAGGCAAGGGCTCGGGGCCACTTAACTCCCGGTCTCCTGGGCGCCGAGCTAGGAAAAATTGAAGAGAGTTTTGGCAAACTGCCGACTGTGTGGGCGGTCCACCTGAACCCCCGGTACGAGACGGAGATCAGAGAGGACCTGTTTAAGTCATCAATGGGGTTGGGGATTAAGATAGAGGCGGCGTACGAAGACTTGGAGATGGAGGTTTAGATGGCTGACCGGCGCGGGGCCTTCATATATCGGGACTCCATGTCGAGGCACGTGCTCCGGGAAGACCACGTATTCAAGCCTGTCAGGCTGCGATATACCTACGAGCTTCTGGAGGAGTTCGGGGCCTTTCAGGTGGAGAACGGCAGCCTGGTCGACCCCAGGCACGCCAGCGATGAAGAGGTCCAGACCTTTCATACCCCTGACTACGTGGCTGCGGTGAAGGCCTTCGGGGAGGGGCGGATGCTGGTCGACCCAGGGCGGTACAACTTCAGCCAGCACGGTGACAACCCTACATATCCAGGGATGTTCGAAGCAGGGACGCTTGTAGTCGGGGGATCTTTGATGGCGGCGGACATGATCCTGGATGGAGAGGTGGATGCGGCGTTCAACCCGGGAGGAGGGCTGCACCATGCAGCCGCGGGAAACACATCCGGATTTTGTGTATTCAACGACGCTGTCATCGCCATCAAACGGATGGTAGAGCGGGGCATGAAGGTGGCGTATGTGGACATAGACGTACATCACGGAGATGGGGTACAGAACGCCTTCTATGACACCGACTCCGTCCTGACAATCTCGGTCCACGAGTCCGGGAGGTTTATCTTTCCCGGCACCGGGTATCCCAATGAGACGGGCACGGGGCCCGGGACCGGGTACGCCATCAACCTGCCCCTGGCACCCTACACCGACGATGAGATATACCATGAGGCCTTCGGAGAGATAGTCCCGCCTCTTGTCCGAGCGTTCGAGCCCGACGTCATCGTGACCCAACTTGGCATCGACACCTACCACTCCGACATCCTGGGGCACCTGTTCATCAGTACGCAAGGCTTCACCAAGGCCGTGCAGATACTCTCGGGACTGTCAGACCGATGGTTAGCCCTCGGGGGAGGGGGGTATGATGTGGAGGCCGTGGCCCGATGCTGGGCACTAGCCTATGGGGTGATGCTCGAGCGGGAGTGGCCCGAGGAGACGCCAGGCTCCTACAGGGAGAGGTCGGGAGTGGATACCCTTAGGGATGCCTCGGGGCCCAGGCTGGAGGAAGGCGACCGGGCAAAAATAAGGGAGTTTGCTCGGCGTAGTGTGGAGGAGGTCAAGAAAGAGGTGTTCGGTTATCATCGCGTCTAACAGGAAAATGAAAATACAATGGCAACATTAAAGTTCGGGCCACTATACAGCCGAATACAAGAACTGGTGAGCGTAAAGGAATTTGCCGACACCACTGCGGAGATGGATTTCGATGCCATCTGGGTACCCGACACCCTCATTACGCGCGAGCATGCTTTGGATTGGACGCCGGTAGTCGGGGCGTTCGTCGAGCACACCAAGGACATAATGCTGGGCACGTGCGTAGTGGTCGTGCCCCTCCGATACCCTGCCATCCTTGCCAAGCAGGTCGCGACGATCGACTACATGTCGGGCGGCAGGTTTGTATTCGGTGTCGGCGTGGGCCCGAGGGCCAATCGCAACCTGGAAGCGGCAGGAGTCGACCCCAGGGAACGGGGCGCCCGCACAGACGAGGCGTTGGAAATAATGAAAGGCCTGTGGTCGGACGAGCCTTTTACTCACAAGGGCAGGTTCTACGAATTCGAGAACATGTATATGGAGCCCAAGCCCGTGCAGAGGCCGGGGCCTCCCATATGGGTCGGGGGTCATACGGAGGGAGCGTTGCGCCGGACAGCTCGCTTTGGCGACGGGTTCATGCCGACCTCATTAACTCCCGCGACGTACCAGCGGGCAACGATGAAGATCGAGCGTTACGCCGAGGAGTTCGGCCGGGACCCGAGCAGCGTCACTCGGGCTCTGCACCTGTCCTTCAGGGTTGCGGAAAGCGAGGATGAGGCTTCGGTTCGAGCCTCGGAGGATATGACCAACAGGATGGGTAGGAGGGTGGAGATGCTGCCTCACGAGGGTGCTTTCGGCACGGTGGATGACTGCCTGAGGTCCATTGAGCGCTTCATGTCCTGCGGTGTCGAACATTTCGCGGTGAACCCGATCTGCAAGAGACCCGAGTTCATGGACCAGATGGAGATATTCGCCACGCAGATCATGCCCCGGTTCAAATAGCCGGGACCCAATTACGCATCCAGATACTTCCAGGAGACTAAAATGGCCGACCCCAAGTTCGGAGTTATCTACAGCAGGCTGCACCCTGTGGTCCCGATTCCCGAGTTTGCCCATGCCATCGAGGACGCAGGATACGACTCTCTCTGGGTCACCGAGGGACTGGTCAACGAGATGCCGGCTCTGGACATCATGCTGGCCCTGGGCGCATTCGCGCAGCATACGAAGAGGCTGACTGTCGGGACGTGTGTCGTGCTCGCGCCCTTGAGGACTCCGGCCATTCTGGCCAAGGAAACGGCGACGTTGGACTTTCTGTCAGGGGGACGGGTGGTGCTGGGTGTAGGTGTCGGGGGGTCTTCCAACTCCAGATCAGATGCTTTCGACGTGTGTGGGATCGATCCCCGGCAGCGCGGCGCAATCACCGACGAGATGCTGGAGATAATGACCAAGCTGTGGACGGCGAAGCCCGTGAGTCACAGCGGCAAGTTTCATTCGTTTGAGAATATCGAGATGGGCCCGGCGCCCGTGCAGAAGCCACATCCCCCACTATGGGCGGGAGGCGAGGCTGAAGGAGTATTGCGCCGGGCGGCGAGATGGTGCCAGGGGTTTGTGCCCAGCAACCCTGGCGTGCAGGAATACGTTCGGTTGTGGGACCGGATAGAAGGCTATGCTGATAAGTACGGCACGGACTCTTCAAAGATAACGAAGGCGGTCCACCTGTACTTTGCGATGGAGGGTAGCCGGGAAACCGCTCTGGAGACGGTCAGGTCGACACTCGCCAAACGTTACGGCTTTGAGCCCCACTTGCCGGATCCTCGGGCCATCCTTGTCGGCACGCCCGATGACTGCGCCCAGACCATCGAGGACCACATGAAGATAGGAATTACCCATTTTGTTCTGAACGGCGCAAGGCCCCTCCCCGAGGTGAAGTCGGACTACGAACGCTTTGCAGAGACGGTGCTGCCCCGGTTCAGGTAGCACCTATTTCTCCGTCGTGAGCCAGAGGCGCGTGCCGTCCGTCTCCACCTGAATAGCACCCACCTCCGATGTAATAAGAGTACGGTCTACAGGTACATGCTGGGATAAAGTGGCGAGGGTCTCGGGGTGGGGATGGCCGTAGCGATTATCCAGCCCGGCAGAAATGAGCACCAGTTGAGGGTTGACGGCAGCGATAAACCCAGGTGTGGAGGAAGATCGGCTGCCGTGGTGTGGCGCCGTCATCACATCGCTGGATAATGGAGCGTCCTGCCTCACGAGATAACTTTCGGCAAAAGCCTCGATGTCTCCCGTGAACAGGAAACTTATATCTCCGTACTCCAGCCTCAGTACCACCGAGTTGTTGTTGCCATCCGCGCTTGTTCCGCCCAGGGGCTGAGGCGGTGGATGCAGCACCCGTAGACCTATGTCTTCTCCGAGCAGGACCCGAGTTCCTGCCCGGGCCTCCAACGGAGAGAGTCCATTTCGGCCCAGAAGGGCCATCCAGGAGAGAAAGTCGGCTTCGTTTCCCTCAGTGTTACAGCCTGCCCCGCACTGGATGACATGGTCGACATCGTACCTTTCCAGGAGGCCCGTCAATCCCGAGAGATGGTCGGAGTCTGGGTGAGTGAGGACTACGAGGTCGACGGAATGCTGCCAGTGTGGCAAACGTTGACCAAGTTCGAGGACCAGCGTGTCAGGGCGCGGGCCTCCATCAACAAGGATGGTGAGTTGATCGGGGGTCTGGATGAGAATCGACTCGCCCTGGCCTACGTCCAGCACCGTGACCCTCAGCCTCTCATCGGGCTGGACTGAAGCTACGTAGAAGACGCCTATAGCGAGGATGGCGACGAGGGCGAGGAAGACAGTGCGCTTTTGGCGGAGAAGGGTCGTCAGGGTCGGTTTAGCGGTGGTGCGGAGCGTGGGGAACTCGGGCAGCTCGGATTGGACCAGGGCCCTAGGCCACATCCGCCGGGCCAACCATAGGGATATGAGCAAGGTAGCATAGTAGAACAACAAGGCGTAGAGGTAGGCAGGCCCGACGTAGACCTTCAACCCCGGCACCCAGGCGAATATCCGAATCACCCCCGTCATCCATGAAAGCCAAGGCCAGGTTCCCCAAGCCAGGATCTGTCCAGCAGTTTCGGAGAAGGTGCCAGCAAGGGCCACTGCAAAGGAAGAAATAAGTACCAAGGGCAGGACAGGCAGAGCAAGGACGGTGGCCGGCAGACCAACGGGCGAGAGGAATTGGAAATTGAAGCCTATGATGGGAGAGGTGGTAAGAATAACGGCGAGAGAGATGGCTGAAGCCTCGACGAGGAACTTCACAATTCCGCCGGGGATGCCCCCAGGCTCCCAGTATCGGGACACGAGTCTCAGGCCTCCGGCCCGGAACCACGGGCCTAGCAGGAGCAGCCCGACCATGGCCACAAAGGTGAGTTGGAAGGACACTTCTTCGAGCAGGCCCGGATCAAGCGAGACCATTAGAGCTGCTGCAATGGAGAGCGCAGTAAGACCGCTTCGCTGTCGGCCCAAGTAGATTGCCCACAGGTAAAGGCTTGCCATAATGGCGGCTCTGACTACCGGCGGCGAGAAGCCCGTCAACACGGCGTAACCCCATACGAAAAGCAGGGGTATAACGATGTAGAGTTGCCCTCTTCTGCCAAGGATGGCTGCGCTCCCGAGACTCACCAATCCCACAAGAATTCCCACATGCAGTCCTGAAATGGCTATCAGGTGGGTGGTGCCGGTCTTTGCAAAGTCCTCCCTGAGTTCTGCGGGAAGACTGCTCCGTATGCCGAGCAACATTGCCTGCGCAAGAGAGGCCCCGGGCTCCGGCAGAGACCTGCCCAGAGATGCGGCCAGCTCCTCCCGCACTCTGTAGACCCACCCGAGGGCACGCACGCCCTCCCCACCGCCGGCCCACTCGACCTCCGGTCTGAACATGAGGTAGTGGATGCCTTCCCGTGCGAGATATTCCCGCCAGTCGAATTCCTCCAACTCAGGCGGTTGATCGAGGTTTCCCTTTAGGACGAGGGAGTCTCCGTAGCGGAAGAACGGAGGGCTTCGCTCGTCGATCATCGGTATGGAGGGCTTGGACCTGACCAGCAGCAAGCCGGAAGTCTTCACCCAGCCTCTTTCGGCGCGGTAACCCTGAAGGTCGAAGCGGAACTGGGTCAGGCCACCCCGGGGCTCGGGGTAATCGGCGATTACTCCGTAGATCTCAATATCCGTTGATTCGGCGAGGGCCTGGAGATGCTCATCAGGTCCAAGGACAGGCTCGGTCGAGCCCCGGCTTATGCCTACGAGCAGTGCAGCAAGCAGGAACACGTAGATGATCCTTGGCTTTGTTCTTAGGATAAGGCCAGCAATCAGGACGAGACCCGCGGCGATAAAGAATGGCCAGGGCAGTACGCCAAGCTTCGACCCGGCTAATATGCCTACAACCAGGGCTCCACTTACGTAGACCAGGGTCATGAGGCGCCTGCCTCCGGGAAACGGATGACTAGCGCACCATAACCAGGTGCTGGATCGACTCGAATGTCTTCTCCCCGATGCCCGGCACCTCCAGTACGTCCTCGATGCGGGTGAAAGGGCCGTGGCTCTCCCTATGGTCGATGATGGCTTCAGCCGTCACCGGCCCAATGCCCGGCAGTGTTTGCAACTCTTCGGAGGAGGCAGTGTTCAAGTTGACAATGGTGTCAGGGATGTTATCCGGCGGGTTGTTACCTGACGGGGTGTTGCCAGGGAGGGGAAGAACGCGAATATGTGTCTGGTCGGAGATGATGAGTGCGCCGTTGACGCTGGCGGTGTCGGCGTTCTCGGTAAAGCCGCCCGCGGCCTCTATTGCATCGAGGAGCCGGTTCCGGTCTGGGGGAGGGTCTGCAGACCCGGACTCATTACCTCGCCGGTGACGTATACGACGATTTCAGAAGGGGTGGTGGGGGAGGGGAGGACTATTTCAAGGGAGCCGGTGTCACGGCAAGCAAGCGGTGCGAATAGAAGAGCGAAGACTAAAGGGATGAGGAGAAGGCGCAGTTGGGCACTCTCTAATGGGAAGTGTAGGGCTAATATAGATTTTGGGACTGAGGCATGTCAAACGAGTGTTACACAAGTGCGCTAACTATTATGTCAGAAAGCTCCTTCCTGTGTATTGAAAGGCTGTGTTCGTCAACCCAATTTGTACACCTCCGACACGCGGGGGTAGAATGGGAGTCGGGGAGGGGTGGTATAGTCATCTTCGGCGCATGAGCAGCGACACTTCCACAAACCAGGCAGACGGGATTCTCGACCTCTTCGGGAGGCCGTTGCGAGACCTGCGCATCTCGGTCACCGACCGGTGCAATTTCAGGTGCACCTTCTGCATGCCGGCGGAGATTTTCGGGGAGCGGTACAGGTTTCTCCCTAAAGACGACATCCTCACCTTCGAAGAGATCAGCCGCGTGGCCCGACTCTTCGTTGGCCTCGGTGTACGGAAGTTAAGGCTGACAGGCGGCGAACCCCTTCTTCGAGACCAACTTGAAGTCCTGGTAGAGCAGTTGGCTTCAATAGAAGGACTGGAAGACCTGGCACTGACGACCAACGGGTTCCTGCTGGCCAAGAAGGCCCAGCAGCTCCGGGACGCGGGCCTGAAACGGGTCACGGTTAGCCTGCACACACTGGACGACGATATCTTCGGACAAATGAATGGTCGTGGTTTCGGCACCGGACGGGTGCTGGAAGGCATCCGGGCCGCCGAGGAAGCGGGCCTCGCACCTGTTAAGATCAACGTCGTCGTGCAGAAGGGGATTAACGAACACACGATTGTCGACCTCACCAGGCGCGTCAAGGACATGGGCCACATCCTCCGCTTCATCGAGTTCATGGACGTTGGCAACCTGAACCAGTGGGAATCCGACCAGGTGGTCACCGCCCAGGAAATCATCGGAATGATCGGCCGGGAGATGCCACTGGAGCCCGTAGACAAGAGCTACCGGGGTGAGGTGGCCGACCGCTACAGGTACGCCGACGGGAAGGGTGAGATCGGGGTCATATCGTCGGTGAGCAACCCGTTCTGCGGTGACTGCACCCGGTCCCGGATCTCGGCGGAGGGGAAGGTCTACACCTGCCTGTTTGCCTCGAAGGGTGACGATTTACGCGGCCCCCTGAGGGCCGGGGCCAGTGACGCAGACCTGACCGATATCATCAGGGAAATATGGTCCCACAGGGCTGACCGGTATTCGGAGGACCGGGCCTCGTTGTCCGGGAGCCGGGCCAAGAAGGTGGAGATGTATCACATAGGCGGGTAACGCGTCTGATCTGATTGCCCGAAGGGAGTATTCGACAATGCCCAACTACTGGATGATAGTTAGCTCGGCGGAGAACTTCGAGATTTCCCGGGAGCTTGGATTCCTGGTGCAGGGAGTGAAGAGCCGGCATCGGAAGAAGGCGGAGCGGATGGAGCCCGGGGACAGGGTGCTCTACTATCTGACCGGCGTACAGCAGTTCGGTGGAACGGCGACCATAACGTCGCCTTACTATGAAGATAGCGCCCCGATCTGGAACAGCAAAAAGAAGGGCGAAGAATACCCGTTCCGGTTCGGCATCAAGCCCGAGCTGATCCTGGAGCCGGGGACGTACGTCGATGCCAAGGCGATTGTGCCGCACCTGGAATACGTGAAGAGATGGCCGCCCCAGCACTGGCACCTGGCCTTCCAGGGTAACGTTCACCTGTTCTCCGAAGAAGACTTCTCCTTCATAGAGGGTGAGATCAGCAAACGAATGGCGGAGCGCGAGGCCTCGGGGTCCGCGACCCAGGGATAGCGTATGCCCGACTCTGGGCCCATAGACCTTCCTCTCTTCCCGCTGAACGTTGTTCTATACCCCGGCATGGCCCTGCCGCTTCGCATATTCGAAGAGCGGTACCAGCTGATGATGCAACGGTGCCTGGAGGGGGATAAGGTATTCGGGGTAGTACTCATAAGGGAGGGCAAGGAGGTGGGTGGTGCGGCGGTGCCCTTTGAAGTTGGGACCGTGGCGAGAATTACGGATGTGGTCCCCCAGGGTGGGGGAAGGATGCATTTGAGCGCCATTGGGGAAGACGTGTTCCAAATCGTGGATGTCCAGCAGATAACGCCGTACATGGTCGGCCGCGTAGAAATGCTGGAAAGGACCGACGAGTCGGCGCCCGAAGATTTGACCACGCGTGTAGCGGGCCACTTCCGGACGTACAGGTCGTTGCTGGCGTCCCTTCGGGGAATGGGGGATGGTCCGGTGGAACTGGAAGAAGACCCGCAGAGGCTCTCATACATCGTGGCGGCGGAGCTTATGGCCGGGCCCCGTGAGAAGCAGCTGCTACTTGAGACTCCATCGGCGAAGGTGCGGTTGGAGGAGGAATTGAAACTTCTGCAGTCTACCAACCTGAGCCTGGAGCTGTTCCTGACGGAGAGAAGAAAGAAAGAGGCTCGTGGCGGGCGCAAGGACGACTCCTCGGATCGCCCCCGATTTTCCCTGAACTGACCGGACTAACTGCGAATATTCTAAAACAAAGAACAGGGGCGTGCGCTTGCGCACGCCCCTGTTCTTTGTTTTTCTGGGGAAGGCTAGTCCGAGGCCAGGACCAGGGTGCCGGTGGAGGAGAGGGTGCCTCCGGTGCCGTTGACCAGACAGGTCTTGGCATCCGGGACCTGCCGGTCACCGCATTCGCCCCTGAGCTGACGTGCAGCTTCCAGGAGGAGGAACATGCCGTACATGCCGGTGTGACAGTAGGAGAGGCCTCCGCCGTTGGTGTTCATGGGGAAGTCACCGCCGGGAGCGGTGCGTTGGTTGGCGACGAAGTCGGCGCCTTCACCCCGGCCGCAGAATCCCAATGACTCCAGGGTGATGAGGACTGTGTAGGTGAAGGAGTCGTAGATCATGGCAAGGTCTATGTCATCGTGGGTGAGGCCTGCCATGGACAGTGCCCGAGGCCCGGTCTCCCGAGCTATGGTCGAGCAGAGGTCCGCCTGCTGTCCAATGCCGTCTCCGTGGTCGTGTCCTTCGGCGGAGCCGAGGATCCAGACCGGCTTCTTCTTCGTGTTCTTTGCCACTGCGGCGGAAGTGATAACCGTGGCGCCGCCGCCGTCGGTGACCAGGCAGCAGTCGAAGAGGTGGAATGGCCAGGAGATCCATCGAGACTCGTGGTAGTCCTCGAAGGACATGGGGTCCTGCATGAAGGCCTTGGGATTTAGCTGTGCCCATTTTCGGGTTGCGACGGCAATCTCGGCCATTGCTTGTCGGGTCCGATCTTCGCCGAACTCATTCATGTATCGGGAGCAGGCTGTGGCGTAGCCGTGGGGAGCGATTACGAATCCGTAGGGGTCTTCGTACTGGGCCCCGGACATGTTGGGATCGTCCCCCGGGTAGGCCCGGGTGCTTCGACCCGCTTCCCCATGGACTATCAGGGCCACGTCCATGAGCCCCGAGTTAATGGCCGAAAGGGCGTGCTCAACGTGAATGATGAACGAGGAGCCTCCCACGTTGGTGCCGTCCGTGTACTTGGGCGTGAAGCCCATGTATTCGGCCATTGAATAGGGGGAAGGACCTGCTATGAACAGGCCGTCGACGTCCGAGAGTGACAACCCTGCGTCGTCGAGCGCGTTGAACGCGGCCTCCGAGCCTAGCTGCATGCGGGACTTGTTGGCGACGCGCCCTATCTCGTCAGACTCATCCACGCCGACGATAGCGGCTTTTCGCGAAAGGTCAGCCATGAGGGACCTCCTCAGTTGTGCCGGCCAGGGACCCGGTGATGGGCGTTAGGCAGGCTTGAACTTGGGCAGCGATATCTCGTCAGTGACGTCGTCGAAGACGACTTCGACGGCCATCCCAATGGAAACGTTCTCGGGAGTCGGGTCGTCGATGACTATGTTGGTGGGAATGCGTACGCCGTCTTCAAGCTCCACGAGGGCGGCCACGTAGGGGCACACCTCTCGGAAAGGAGGAGGTGACCGGTGCACGATAGTGAAGGCGTATATGGAGCCCTTGCCACTGCTCTGCGTCCAGGAAACGTCCTTGGTGTGACAAGTGGGGCAGAAGTCCCTGGGGTAGAAGTAGGCCTTGTCGCAGGCGTTGCACTTGCGGAACCAGAGCTCGTGTGCCTTGGCTTTCTCCCAGTAGAAGTCGGACTCGGGCTGGGGAACGGGGACGGGAAGGTTGTAGTCTGCCATGTTTATTCTCCTCTTACGAAGTAACTCGCCGGTTCCTGCTAGTCGGCGGCCAGGACAATGGTGCCGGTGGAGGACAGGGTGCCTCCCGTGCCGTTGACCAGGCTGGTCTTGGCGCCTGCGACTTGCCGGTCTCCACACTCGCCTCTAAGCTGCCGTGTCGCCTCCAGGAGGAGGAACATGCCGTACATGCCGGTGTGGCAGTAGGAGAGGCCTCCGCCGTTGGTGTTCATGGGGAAGTCGCCGCCGGGCGCAGTGCGCTGGTTGGCGAGGAAGTCGGGGCCCTCGCCCCTTCCGCAGAAGCCGAGGGACTCGAGGGTGATAAGGACCGTGTAGGTGAAGGAGTCGTAGATCATGGCGAGGTCGATGTCGGAGTGTTTGAGGCCCGCCATCTCCAGCGCTCGAGGCCCGGTCTCCCTGGCTATAGTGGAAGCGAGATCTTTCTGCTGGAGGATACCCTCGCCGTGGTCGTGGCCTTCGGCGGTTCCGAGGATCCAGACGGGGCTCTTCTTGGTGTTCTTGGCAACCGCCGCAGAGGTGATGACCGTTGCGCCACCGCCGTCGGTGACGAGGCAGCAGTCGGGAAGGTGGAAGGGCCAGGAGATCCAGCGGGACTCGTGGTAGTCATCGAAAGACATGGGGTCCTGCATGTAGGCCTTGGGGTTGAGCTGGGCCCACTTCCGGGTGGACACGGCTATCTCAGCGAGGGCGTTGCGAGTGCGCTCCTCGCCGAACTCGTTCATGTAGCGAGTGCAGGCAAGGGCGTAAGGGTGAGGCTCAATTACGAGGCCGTAGGGGTGCTCGTACTGGGCTATTGGCATGTTGGGGTCATCGCCCGCGTAGGCCCGGGTGCTGCGCCCCGCTTCGCCGTGCACGATTAGGGCTACGTCGATGAGTCCTGCGCTGATGGCGGCAAGAGCGTGTTCCACGTAGATAACGAATGAGGAGCCGCCGACGTTGGTGCCGTCAGTGTACTTGGGGGTGAAGCCCATATACTCGGCCATGTTATAGGGGGAGGGACCGGCGACGAATAGACCGTCGACGTCCGAAAGGGATAGGCCTGCGTCGTCGAGGGCGTTGAAGGCGGCCTCCGAGCCAAGCTGGAGACGGGACTTGTTGGGTAGTTTGCCAATTTCGTCGGACTCGTCCACTCCGACGATCGCGGCCATACGGGACAGATCTGCCATTATCGACCTCCTGTAACTAACGGGGTGTGCCGGGGCTCAGGCGCACGCCTAGCCGGAAGGCAGCAAAGTTGATGGTGATTCCCCCAGAAAGCGGCCCTTATTCTATAGTCGGGGGGTGGGGGTGTCAATTTGGGTGCACTCGCTCGGTAGGTTAGTGAGACGCTGGGCTTTTATTAAATTGTGGGGTCTTGGGTTCGGTTCTGTCTGTTGGGAGGAGGGTTGGCGATGGAAGGTCCGGGACTCGGATTCAGGGGGGCGGGAGGCCAGCCTGGTTCAGCCCCGTGTTTCTGTGGGTACGTGGCAGACAGGCGAGGGGTTCTCATTTGAGGGCATCTCTACCACCAGTTTTCAGTTTTGGCTGACCCACTCGGAGGGGTGGGGAGCACGTTTTCTCGCTGCCGTCGCTGGTTGTATGGGGTTCTCCGAAGGGAACGACGGGGGAGATTTTCCAAGGGCTGTATAGCCCGAGTTTTTCGCCCGGCGTGAGCGGGGCTTATTTCGGCAGGACTCCTTTGTGAGGAGCGTGCCGCTTAAAGTTGCGGACCCTCCATCGCCTGATGGGGAATCAGGGAAGGGGCACGGGACCCGTGGGATGAGGAGATGGCGCTCCGCTCCGCCAAAGGCGGACTTTCAGCACGGCGGACGTTCCGCTTTCGCTTGAGCCGCGGGCCTGCGCAAGGGCCGTTGGGATGGGCTTGGGCGTTGATTCCTCGGGTGGGGTCTGGTGGGCTTCCCTGGGTTTTTGGTTCCTCCTTGAGATAGTTGGGTAGGTGTTCGAACGGTGGGGAGATTAGCACGGGTGTTCAGATGAGTCAAGGGGTGGATTCGACACCTGGGGGAGGGACACCGACCCAGATTCCTCGCAGGGCCTCGGAATGACACGGAAAAGGGGACCCCCCCCAGCCCTCCCCGGGAACCCTCGCCCCCTTGGTCTCCCTCTCACGCCAAAGGCGCATCGCAGACCCTTAGGGCCTTTAAGGGAGAGGGGGAGAGAAAACGGAGGCCCGCACACGTGCCATGCACGTGTGCGGGCCTCTAGTTTGGTACTGGGGGAAGGGGAGGAAATAGATGAGTGGGCAAGTCCTAGGTCCCTCGCGGAGCCTCGGGGTGGGGGGGTGGAGTCGGGGGTGGATTGTTCAGCAGGGGGTGGGGTGTTCGGCAGAGGGTGAGTGGTGGGCTTGCGCTGTAGATTCCTCGCGGGGCCTCGGAATGACAGTTAGTGAGGTGGAGGGATGAGTGCAATCGTGTCTCTGGGAGAGGTGTTTTAGGTCCCTTGCGAGGGCTCGGGGTGGGGGGTGGGGTTTTCGGCAGGGTGCCGGATGGTACGGGAGAGTTCCAGACAGTCGACACCCCCACTCCGGGTGCCCCGAACCGGTCTGGCAACTGATCGAATAGTGGACTGGGAGGGAGTCGCCGCGTAGAATGGCCTCATTGGCCCAGTTCAAGTGCCAGGAGGAAACAATGGCTGCACCCGAGATTACCCTCTACACGAAACGCTCCTGAACTTCGTGCAGAAGAGCGAAAGAGTTTCTTTCGCAGAAAGAGATCGACCACATCGAGCGGGACATCTTCAAGGAACCTCTGTCCCGAAACGAAATCGAGGGCCTGCTTCAGCTTATACCCATGGAGCAGCTATTCTCCCGCAAGAGTCGAGCGGTCAAGAAACTCGGCCTGGACGTGGATGCCCTTTCGGACGCCGAGAAACTGGACCTCATGACCCAGGAACCGGCCCTGCTCAAGAGGCCCATAGTCGTGGGTGGGTCGACACCCGTTCTGGGCTACAACGTAGATGCGTTGGAGAGTGCGGTTGGCGACGGATAACAGCAAAGTGCAGGAATTAAAATGAGCAACGAAAACACCCACAACCGGCCTGATCTCCTCGTCGAGACCGAGTGGCTCGCCGAACACCTTAACGATTCCAACCTGAGAATCGTCGATATGGGGCCTATCGATGCCTACAAGCGGGCCCATATACCCGGTTCGATGGGCCTGAACCGCAACTATTTCAAGGACCCAGACAACCGGGCCCTGGTCATGGGCCCCGACCAGTTTGCTGAGGAAATGGGCCAGGTCGGCATCGGGAACGAGCACGACGTCATTGCCTACGACGACTGGGGCGGCCTCTACGCGGGTCGGCTCTGGTGGCTGCTGCGGATGCACGGACACGAGAAGGTGCGAGTACTCAACGGGGGTTGGAACAAATGGATTGCCGAGGGTCGGGCGGTGGAGCCAACACCGCTGTCCTTGTATCACAGCAACAAGCCGATGTCTCCCTATCCACCCGCCACCTTCAATTCAACCGTGCAACCTGAGTACAACTGCACCCTGGACCAGTTGAAAGAACGGCTCAACGAGCCCGGATGGGTAACGCTGGACGTCCGCACCGACGACGAATACACAGGTGTGCTGACCCGTGGGAACAAGCGGGGAGGCCACATACCCGACACCGTTCACATAGAGTGGACGAAAGCCGTAACCGACGACGAATTTCGGACATTCCTGCCGCCTGACGAGCTAAGGGAGCTTTACGCTTCGGCGGGGATCACTCCCGAGAAGAAGGTGGTCACCTACTGACAGGGGGGAATACGTGCGGCGCACGTAATGTTTGCCCTCCGGCTCCTGGGATACGAGAACGTCAGCAACTACGACGGCTCGATGGGTGAGTGGGGTAACCGGGACGACACGCCTATAGTAACCTAGGCCCGACCACGTACTTCAGGTTTGCCGTCGTCTGGGCAGCCACTTCCTCGATGGTTATGCCGCGCAGCTCGGCGACCTTCTCCGCGACGCGTAGCAGCTGGGCCGGCTCCAGGGGGTTCTTCTTTCTCCAGGGCTGGGGGAAAGAGTCGGTCTCGATGACCATGTACTCCAGGGGAAGGGACGCGGCAATTGGGTGGAGGTGGTGAAGGCTCAGAAGCGTCTTCGAAAAGGAAACGTAGATTCCCATGTCGATGCACTCCTCGGCGATTCGCTGGTCCGCAACGAAGTAGTGCATGATGGCCCCGACCTCGTAGACCTTTTCCTCTTTCAGAATACGGAGACAGTCCCAGTACGCCTCCCGGCTGTGGAATACCACGGGCAGGCCCAAATCTCGGGCCAGGCGTAGATGCCGGCGGAAGACATCCTGCTGCAGCTCTCTCGGGGCCTTGCTCTTGAAGTAGTCGAGGCCCGGTTCGCAGATCATAAGCACCTTCTCGCTGGACTTCGCCAGACCGGCAAGCTCCTCGAATGTCTCCTCAGTGACGTTCAGATGGGCGGCGTGGGGGTGAATCCCGACACCCGCATAGATGTCGGGAAACTCTTCCGCAATGCTAACGGCGGCCCTTGACGATTCCAACGAACTCCCAGCCGTAATGATCCGCCTGACCCCAACGTCCCGGGCGCGCTGCACAACGTCCGGGAGTTGGTCGCCGTAGTCCTCGAGGTGAGTGTGGCTGTCTGAGAGGTCTAGCATGTCGGGCCTTTCTTCTGAAGGTTGTGATGGAACTCCCTAGTCTATCCCCCAGACGGATTTCAAGCGTTCAACCGTGAAACGCCACTTGGGGTCTCGGGGCTGGGCCACCGTGTTCTGATTACCGAAGAAGCCGCGTTCCTTGACTGCATGCTCCAGATCAACCGTCTTGATCCAGTCAACCCCAACGAAGTGTTCTAACTGCTCTTTTTTGAGCGCCTTTGGAGCTTGAATGCCCACTTGCGTAATGGGAACTGGAGAGCCGTTTTGATTAACTTTGAAATGATCGAAGCGCGTGGCCGGGGTCACAACCTTTCCAACTCCCACGTATCCTTTACCGGGCACGGAAACCCATATTCGGTTGCCGGGCTCAAGGAGCCTCAGCGTCCTCACGTACCACTCTCCCCCTCCGCCGCTCACATAGCCATATTTCTTGGCATCGCTCCATGTTCGGCTTTCTCCTTCTCCAAAGGAAACATAGAACTCTCCATTCCATTCCGCCTTCTGTCGCCTACCTGAAGATTGTTGAGCAGGAATGTCAAAGGGGTCATTCAGCCAGGTTCGCGTTAGATATAGACGGCCATCATCCTGAAATGCACGAAAGAGTACAACATTGATATTGACGTCGTACTCGTCCTGCAGATACAGGATTATCCGCTCGGTAGATGGGTCGAGGTCTTCTGCAACGATAAGGAGTCGGTGCGACGTATTGAGTTCATCAGGAACACTCTTAAATTTTTCCTGTAGAGCGTCATTGATTCCCATTGGGCTGTCAATATTCAGAAAGCGACGTTGATAATCAATGTAAATATTGGCAATCTCATCCGAGCTCATGCGACATAAGCTGGAGCCGTAGTCAAGGACTTGTGCTACAACTTCCCTGGGTGTACGCGATCGCTTCAACTCGATTGCTATCAGGTTTCCTTCTGCATCGACTGCCAAAATGTCAATACGACCACCAACCCCTGTGGCGACCTCTCGACCGATTACCATAAGGTTGGGGTCTATTATGGAGAGATCGGAGGATATGATTTCTTGCAGTCGCACTTCATAGTCCATCCCGCCCAGCGACATGGGATGCAAATCTTCGCCGATTTTCCAAATCCCCACTTCTATTGACATCCTATTCTGCCCTTCGATTGCTATTCAGACGTTTATAGTTCAACGCCTGCAATTTCCCTAAGCTCTCGGGCCGCGGCACGCGGGTCAGGAGCCCCGAGAATCGAACGAATAACCGCTATCCCGTCCGCGCCGGCTCGCATGACCTCTCCAGCATTGGACGCATTTATCCCGCCGATGGCATAGACCGGGAGGCTGACTTGGGCCTTGACCGATTTTATCAACTCGGGCCCCGAGGGTGGACGGCCAGGGTGTGACGCTGTCCCGTATATGGTACCGAGAATCAGGTAGTCCGCCCCATCAGCCTCGGCAGCTATGGCCTCTTCAGCACTGTGCACCGACCTACCGACCAGAAAGCTCTCTCTCCCGAGTAGTTTAGCGACACAAACCGGCATTGAATGGGAGGGAAGATGAACGCCATCGGCCCCTACGGCAAGGGCCAGGTCTACTCGGTCGTTGATGATCAGCAACGCCTTTCCCCGAGTAACAACTCTCAGCTTCCTTGCAAACTCGTACAGCTCCCCTGAAGGCATGGTCTTTTCTCGAACCTGCACCATTCCCATCCCACCCGACACCGCCTCGGCAACCACTTCTTCAATGGGTGCATGGAGAGTTACCGAGGAGTCGGTGACAAGGCAAAGACGGGGAAGCCGCGGGGAGCTAGCCATGGGCCCTTGCGGGCTTGAGGAAGAACTCGTCAAAGGCCTCGAATGACAGGGGGGCGACGCGCTGGGCTATTTTCTCGATGGCGAGGGCGTAGGCGCGAATCTCGGGCTGTGCTCCTTCTCCCAGTCGGAGCTCCAGGAAATTCATAAGGGCCCGGAAGTTGAGCGTCCAGTAGAACTCCGTGTAGTAGGCGGTCCCAAGCACGCCCCGGAAGACCTCCCTGGTGCGCTTGCGGTGCTCCCGGTAGGGTTTGGCTTTCTCTATCATGCGCTCGTAGAAGTCGTGCTCCCGGTGCATCATCTCTTCGTATTCCCTGATGTCGTCCTCGTCGAAAATGCCGGGAATATCGTCAAGGGAGGGGACGTAGAACTCCTCCTGGAAGACGCGGTATCGGGCCGAGCGTTCGTTGTAGCTGGCTATGCGGTGCCGGAGCCACTGCCGGGCCACGAATATGGGACACTTGATCACGAACTGGAACACGACGTGTTCGAAGGGCGTGTGGTGCTTGTTCTCCATCAGGAAGAATATTAGACGCCTGTCGCGGTCGGGGTCCGACTTCGCACCGGTCGAGACCCGGGCCGCGTCCAGGATCCTTTCGTCGCCGCCTATGTAGTCGAGGAGGTGAACGTAGCCCTTGTCCAGGACGGGGATTTTCTGACCCTTGAGGTCGGTGTCTGGGTCGTTTATGTTCTGCAAATAGGTCCCCAGTTTCTATAGTGACGAAATGGGCGTGCTCTAGATGTCCATGCCAAGCGAAACCATGCGGAGGGCACGTTCGGTAGCTTCGGTGAGCAGGGAGTCCGCATCGTGGATGGCTGCGTCCAAGGCTATGGGCCCCGGAGCAATGCTCATAACCGACGTGACGCCCTGCTCATAGATTGAACGGTATTCAGGCGCCAAGCTGCCGGCCAGGGCAATTACGGGAATCCCGAGCCCCTTGGCCCTGGAAGCGACACCCATAATCGTCTTTCCGTAGGATGATTGCCCATCGATCTGGCCCTCACCGGTGATGACGAGGTCTCCCCCGTCAAGCTGTTCGACGAAGTTAACCGCGTCGGCTACTACCTCGACGCCTGCCCGGAGCTCGGTGGGGAAGAACACCTTCATGCCGTAGGCCAGCCCTCCTGCCGCGCCAGCCCCGGGGTCGTCTCTCTGGTCGATTCCGAAGTCCCGGCGCACCACGTCGGCGAAGGTCCCCATCGCAGCATCCAGCTGGTCGATTATCGCGGGAGTGGCGCCCTTCTGGGGGCCGTAAATGGCAGCGGTGCCCTCCGGGCCGCAGAGGGGATTTGTGACGTCGGTTGCAACTTGAAACGTGGACTCGGTGGCCCGGGGGTCGATGCCTGAGACGTCGATTTTGGCGAGCCGGGACATGGGGCCTCCCCCGAAGGGAAGCTCGGCCCCCGACTCGTCCAGGAACCTGACCCCGAGAGCTTGGGCTACTCCCGCTCCCCCATCGCAAGTGGCGCTTCCGCCGACACCCAGGATGAACTTCCGGTGGCCGTGGTCCAGGGCGTTGCGAATAAGCTCACCGGTGCCGTAGGTGGTGGTGGTCAACGGGTCTCGCCTGTCCCTGGGTACAAGGGCCAGCCCCGAGGCGCTGGCCATCTCCACGACGGCGGTATTGCTGTTGCCCAGCACTCCCCAGCGAGCATTAACTTGTTCGCCAAGCGGGCCGGTGACGGAGTCTTCGTGGGTGCGTCCTCCGGTACCCCGCATGAGGACTTCCAGGGTGCCGTCACCGCCATCGGCCATGGCGGTAATGAGGACTTCGGCGTCAGGAAAGACGCGTCGAATGCCGGAGACTATGGCGTCAGACACCTGGAACACCCCAAGGCTTCCCTTGAACGCCTGGGGCGCAACGACGATTTTCATGAAGCGGATTATATCCCGCCGAGGGGGTCGGTGATAGACTTACCCTTGGGCGGCATTTGAAAATGTGAGGTGGCCGAACCTATTGAACGAAGCAAATAAAGTTGGAACGAAGACGCTAGATGCGGCTTATAAGTTGGCAATCAAGTCCTTGGATTCGTCGAGTAGGGAGGCATCATCAGTTGATACAAAGCTAATCGGTACTCTGGCTGTTTCGATCATTGTCGTAGGCCTTTTGCCAATTGTTCCAGGAGAACCGGGACTGACTATTTGGCATTATTGGCCCAATTGGTTCTTGTATCTAGGAGTAGGGACCTTCCTATGGGTGGGGTTCTGGGTATATCAAGGTTTTCGAGCAAGAGACTTCAATGCCCTGGCTACATTAAGTCCTACCTTGCTTCGAGAACATTACTGGGATTTCGATGCAGATACATTCAAGACGGAGATTTATGAAGGGGTACAAAAAGCGTGGGAAGATAACCGCCGTCACTTGGATAGCAAGACCACAGCGTTCATATTGGCACTTCCCGCAGCGGCACTTGAAATAATATTTCTGCTAGTCTGGATTTTTGCCAGAGCAGCATTTCCTATTTCTTCTTAGGAGGGAAGCCCTTCTGCATAGGAACGAATGGGCTGGGTGGTTTAGGGCGCGCGGGCGGCTCCCTGTTTTCTCTCGGTTCCTCTGCCATGTCTTAATGATACATCAGATGGTAGGATTATTAGAAATCTGGGCGCCCTACTTCCTTAGGGCACGACACAAGCTCTAGGAAACACACGAGATGATCCCGCAGAAAATAATCGAAGAGTTAATCGGGGTGGTGGGGAGCCAGTACGTCCTGTACGCCCCTGAAGACTTAATAGTCTTCGAATACGATGGCTCCCAGGCTACGGGTTATCCTGAAGTAGTTGTAGTCCCTGGCTCAGCCGAAGAGGTTGCCGCGATTGTCAAGATCGCGCACCGGGAAGGGATACCCGTCGTGCCGCGGGGGGCGGGCACCAGCATAAGCGGCGGCGCCTTGGCCTCGACGGGCGGAATTCTTCTACCGCTGACCCGACTGAAGAGGGTCCTGGAAGTAGATACGGAAAACCTCATCGCGGTGGTGGAGCCGGGGCTCGTGAACGTTGACCTGAGCGCTGCCGTGAGCCAGTACGGACTTTACTACGCTCCCGATCCTTCCAGTCAAAAGGCGTGCACCATCGGCGGAAACGTGTCCGAGAATGCCGGTGGGCCTCACTGCCTCTCCTATGGCGTGACAACCAACCACGTTCTCGGTCTGGAGGTTGTACTGCACAACGGCGACCTGATGTGGGTGGGTAGCAAAGTTAAAGACGTCCCGGGGTACGACCTGACGGGATCCATCGTAGGCTCGGAGGGGACGTTTGTGGTGGTGACGAAGATTATCGTGCGGCTAATGCCCAAGCCCGAGTCGATAAAGACCCTTCTGGCCGTTTATGACAGCCCGATAGATGCAACCAACACCGTTTCATCGGTGATCGGCGCTGGAATTGTACCGGCGGCGATGGAAATGATAGACAACCTTGTCATTCAAGCCGTGGAGAAAGTGATAAAGGCGGGTTTCCCCAAGGAAGCGGGAGCGGTGCTTCTCATTGAGGTGGAGGGCCTCGATGAATCTACCAGGGCAGAGGTGGCGGCTATCGAGGAGATTTGCAAGGCCAACAATGCCTCCCTGGTACGTTCCGCCGACGATCCTGCCGAACGTGAGAGGCTCTGGGCGGGTAGAAAGAGCGCTTTCGGGGCCCTGGGGAGTGTCGCTCCCAACTACTACATCGTGGATGGCGTGGTTCCCCGTACCCGACTCCCGGAGATAATGGAAAGAGTCGAAGAGATTTGCGAACGTTACGATGTCGTGGCGGGCAACGTTTTCCATGCGGGGGACGGCAACCTGCACCCGATAATCTTATTTGACGAACGGGTGGAGGGCATGAAAGAACGGGTGCTGCAGGCCGGCGCCGAGATGCTCAGGGCCTGCATAGACGTGGGGGGAGCTTTGACCGGAGAGCACGGCATAGGCGTCGAGAAGCAGATGTACATGCCGTGGGCGTTTACGCAGCAGGACATGGATGCCATGAAACGCCTGCGAGCTGCCTTCAACCCCGAGGCAACATTCAACCCCGGCAAAATCTTCCCTGATGAAGCGCCTTCGCATCAAGCGTCGGAGGTCCATAGGCCCGTGTCCCAGGCCTCGGGCATGTATGTCTAGGGACTATGAATTAAACCATCAGAGAATTCTGCAAGGAGAGCGAAAATGGGCAATTTTGAAAAGATGAAGGCCCGATTGGCGGATGGCGAGACGATCTTGATGGACGGGGGCATGGGCTCGGAGTTCGAGCGGCGGGGGCTCATCAGCCCTACTACCTGGTCTGGAGGGCCTATGCTCACCCATCCGGAGCTGGTTGCGGAGATCCACGAGGACTACATTCGGGCCGGCGCAGAGATTATCATCACGAATACGTTCGGGACCGGTCGAGACATGCTAGAGCAGGGCGGCCTAGAGCACAAAGTAGCCGAGGCGAACAGGAACGGAATTGAAGCGGCGGTGAAGGCAAGGAAGAACACGGGTACGGAAGACTCGGTGGTGATTGCGGCGTCCGCCTCCACCATGAAGCCCAAGGCCCAGGCCGACGTCCCGGTCGCTTACGAAACGGCCCTTGAGACTTACCTTGAACAGTTCGGAGAGTTAGCCGAGGGGGGTGCGGACGTGGCGGTCGGCGAGATGTTGGTGAGAATTTCGGACACACTCGCCATAATCGATGCAGCCAAGCAGCTGGGTCTTCCCGCGTGGGTCGGACTATCCCTGGTGCCGGATGGGGACGAGCTATACCTCGGCATCGATAACAGGCATGGCGGCGAGACTCTTCAGGACGCAATGGATGCCATCAAGAACAAGGACATCGACGCCGTTTTCGTCATGCACTCCCCGGTGAGCGAGACGGCACCCGGGCTGGAGATAGTAAAGAAGAACTGGTCAGGGACTTTCGGGGCATACGCCCATTTCCCTGGTCATGGCAGCCCTAGAAATAGGGACAATGCTCTGGACCCTGGACAGTACCTGGAACATGCAAAGGGATGGAGCGAGCAGGGAGCGCGGATTATAGGCGGGTGCTGCGGTACAACGCCCGACCATATCCGGGCGCTCAAGGAATGGCTGTCCGGCTCGTAAGTCGGGCAGTACAAGCTGCGTTAAAGCGTCATGGCCATTCCCCACACCCTGCAATGGGAGATCGACCGGATCCCCCGCAACCGTAAGATCACTCATGGGCCGGGTGTCAAGAACTACTCTGTCGACGGCATAGAGCCGGAAGCCGTTGTCTTTCCCAACACCGTAGAGGAAGTGAGCAGCCTGCTATCGGCGGCCGACAGAGATGGAAAGGCCGTGGTCCCCTGGGGAGGAGGCACGGCGATGGAGTTGGGGAACCGTGCTTTTGGCTGCGATCTCGTAATCAGCACATCAAGGCTGAACCGGATCCTTGAGCACGAGCCTGCGGACCTGACCGTAGTCGTAGAGACTGGAATAACCCTGGGAACCCTGCAGGAAGAACTGCGTGAAAGAGGCCAATTCCTTCCCCTGGACCCGCCCCTGCCGGACAGGGCGACCATAGGGGGCATCCTCTCCGCAAACTCAAGCGGGCCGATGCGGGCGCAGTTTGGCGCGATACGGGACAGGCTAATCGGCATAAAGGTGGTCAATCCCAACGGCGACGTTACCAAGGGTGGAGGCAAGGTGGTAAAGAATGTCTCCGGCTACGACATGAACAAGGTCTATACGGGGGCTCTGGGCACCCTGGGCATCATAGTGGAAGCGGCTTTCAAGCTGGCCCCGCTCTTCAAGGAGACCCGAACGATCATGATCGGGTGCAGGACGGCCCCGGAGGCCAGGGTATTGGTGGAAGGCCTTAACAAGGCGGGCGTGACTCCGGTAGCGCTCCAGTTGGTAGGAGGGAATGCGTTCGGCGTCAGAAACGGGTTTGCGGTGCTGTTGAAGGTAGGCGGGGTCAGGGAAGCAGTCGAGCGGCAATCCCGGATGGTAATGGAATTGTGCGAGTCAAACGAGTGGCCCGCGACGGATAAGGGCGACGAGTTCTGGCAGATATTGCGCGATGGTGAGTCAGGATACTCGATCTCAGGAGGGCCTGATGGAGAGAGCTATTGGCAGCTTGTATGTGATGCAGGCCGCCGCCCCGACTCCCCCGCAACAATGATCATAAAGGCCACCTGCCTTCCGTCGGATGCCCTGTCCCTGATAGAGCGCATGCTACGCGATTCCGACCAGTATGCATCCGTTTCCTGTAACATGGTAAACGGTGTCGTTTACGGGTACTGGTGGGACGACGGTGTTTCAATCCATGACCAGGAGACGCGGGTCAAGAAAGTTCGGGAGATAACCGGGGCATTGAACGGCCATTGCGTGATAGAGGTCTGCCCGCGAGAATTGAAGGAACGCATCGACGTGTGGGGGATGGACGGGCCCGAGGTGTACTTGATGAAGCGGCTCAAAGAGCAGTTCGACCCTAACGGGACTCTTAATCCCGGCAGGTTCGTGAAGGGCGTATAACGTTTTGGCGATGGCGGACAAGGCAACGGCTGACCTGCTCGATCTATCGGTCGGCGGTGTGACGGCGGAGGAGCTTTACCGCTGTGTCCACTGCGGGTTGTGCCTGAACCAGTGCCCCACTTACCTGGAACTCGGGCTGGAAACGGAGTCGCCGAGAGGACGGCTTGCCCTCATGAAGGCAGTGGCCGAGGGTCGATTCGGATACACGGACAAGCTTGTTGAACACATGGAGCTTTGCCTCCTCTGTCGCGCCTGCGAGGCCGCGTGCCCTTCCGGGGTGCCATTCGGAAGCCTGATGACCGAGACCCGGGCCCGCATCCAGGAGCAGACCTCCCAGCCCTTCATGGAGAGGATGGCCAGGAACTTCGTCTTCAAGCACCTGTTCCCCCACCCTGCCAGGTTGAGTCTTGCTTTCCGGATGCTGTCCCTTTACCAGACCTCGGGTCTGCAATGGCTCGTGCGCAAGTCTCGTGTGCTTGCGCTCCTGCCATCGCGCCTCTCACAGATGGAATCCATGCTCCCGAAACTGGCTTTCAACCCCTATCCCCGGGGCAGGGACAAGAGGGTGTCCGCGGAGGGTGTGGAAAAGCAAACAGTTGCCATGTTCTCGGGGTGCATTATGCCCCTGGTGTTTGGGCCCGTGAACCGGGCCACGGTGAACGTCCTATCCAAGAATGGATGCAAGGTCGATATACCGGGTGGGCAGGGATGCTGCGGCGCCTTGAATGTCCACAGCGGCGAGCGGAAGGCTGCAAGGGACATGGCCCGAAAGAACATCGACGCCTTTGAACATGCCGACACCGTAGTCGTCAATGCGGCGGGGTGCGGGGCCATGCTCAAGGAGTACGAAGAGCTTCTGGAGCACGATGCTCGGTACTCTGAGAAGGCCAAGACCTTCGTGGCTAAGGTCAAGGATGTGAACGAGTTCCTCGCCGGCCTACCACTAATTCCCCCCAAATCGGGTTTCAATAAGCGGGTCACCTACCAGGACTCGTGCCACCTGGCCCATGCCCAGAGGATTAAGGATGCTCCCCGCAAGCTGCTGTCTTCGATTCCCGGTGTGGAGTTTGCCGAGATGCCCAACTCCGACAGGTGCTGCGGCGCGGCGGGCGTCTACAACATCGTCAATCCTGATCTTTCCATGCAAATCCTGGACAGCAAGATGCGAGATGTAATGGACGTTAACGCGGATGTCGTCACTACGGCCAACCCAGGCTGCATGCTGCAACTTGACCTTGGGTTGCGCAGAGAGGGTAGACCGGGCAGGTCATACCACGTGGTGGAGCTGTTGGACCAGGCTTATCGGCAGGATGATAGGTCGGGCTAGGACGCTCCGCCGTACACCCGACTCGCCGCTCCCACGCCCGCCGAGGCCGCGACCTCGTATCCCAAGCCGTTTAGCACCCGACCGAGGGCTGAGAGTACCAGCAGTACGTTCGTTTCCTGCGACGAGTAGCCCATCAGCCCGACCCTGACCACCTTCCCCGCAAACGGCCCGAGTCCGCCCCCTGTCTCAATGTTGTGTTCGTTCAGCAGGGCCATGCGTACGGCGTTGGCGTCCACCCCTTCGGGCATGCGGACTCCGTTTACCGTGTTTGAACGCACTGCTTCCTCTGCGACGATTGACAGCCCCATGGCATCGACACCCGCGCGAAGGGCATCGGCGTTTAGCTGGTGCCGGGCAAAGCTGTTCTCCAATCCCTCCTCAACGAGAATTCGGAGCGACTCGCGCAGGGCGTAGATCATGGAGGCCGGGGCGGTGTGGTGGTACTTCCGGGCGCTGATCCAGTACTCGTCCAGCATGGAGAGGTCCAGGTACCAGCTCCGGGAAAGCGATTTGCGGGACTTCATGGCCTCAACGGCGCGGGAACTCATGGTGATTGGCGCCAGGCCCGGAGGACAGCTGAGAGACTTCTGGCTCCCGCTGTAGCAGATATCGATTCCCAGTTCATCGACAGGAAGCCTCTGTCCACCTAGGGACGCCACACTGTCGACCAGGAACATGGCACCGTGAGACCGGGCCAGCTGCCCGATCTCCTCAAGCGGCTGCAGAACGCCCGTGGACGTTTCGCAGTGCACCAGGGCCACGACCTTCGTGTCTGGATTAGCAGCGAGGGCTTCTTCAACGGCCGCAGCCGAGACTGCCTTGCCCCACTCAGCCTCGACGGGTACCACGTTGGCATCGCACCGCTGGGCGATCTCGACAATACGGGAAGCGAAGAAGCCCGCCACCCCCACGACTATCGTATCTCCGGGCTCCAGAGAGTTATATAGGGCGGCCTCCATTCCTGCAGATCCCGTTCCGGATATCGGCAGGGTGAGCCCGTTGCCCGTTTGGAAGACTTCCCGGAGGAGCTCTACAGTTTCGTCCATGATGGCCCAGAAGTCGGGGTCCATGTGGGACAGCACGGGCCCCGACATGGAAGCGTAGACGCGGGGATGGACGTTGCTTGGGCCGGGGCCCAGGAGGGTCTTGGGAGTGGGTTCGGTCATGGTTTTGTCCTTACAGGGAAAGTGGGCGTAGTGTAGCGGGCGGGGTTGGGGAGCGTCAATTTGGTTCAGAGGTTCTGAAGCACGAAGCCCATTTAATGGGCTAGACTTTGGGTTATAAGCCTTAATTCGTCGCGGAGGCCATCACCAAGTTGGTTGCGAAAATAACTGCGCTTGCCTTAGCCCTGCTTGCGGTTGCCTTTCTGGGCGCAGCCTGTGACACCTCAACCCCGACCTCTCAGCCTTCCAGCACGTCCGCACCTGTATTTACTCCTTCCCCTGCTCCGACATCAAGCCCTACTGCAACGCATATACCGGGTCGAGACTATCTCTACGAGACCATAGTCCCTCCTTTACACATGGCCAATTTCTGGTGGCGGTGGGACGAGGTCCATGAGTTTAGAGAGCTGGTAGTGGAGTTTTCCATCCACGCCGATCCTGGCAACTTCTCCAATGAAGGCGGTCTCTACCTGATGGCGAGCCACGGGAATATCTCGGGACAGGGGTACTACTTCGGCCTCCAGACAAGCGTGCTCCGTCCGAGCCTCGGGCGAGGGGCAGGCAAGGGCATCATCTTCTCCAAGTGGGGAGAACGGGATCTTTCCTTTGCCAGGATTGCAGACCCGGTTATTGGGTGGAAGCAGTCCGCGGGTTACGAAGGTGATTTCATTGGTGTAAGGCTCAGCTATGACTGGGGAGTGGGCGCATACAGGATGAGGTTAGCACCCGAGTCCCTGGACAAAGACGGAGAATGGTACGGAGTCTGGATTACCGACCTGGCGACGAATGTCACGACTTGGGCAGGCTCGTTGAAGTTTGCCCTGGTGGACGGTAAGACCTACATTCAGCCTAGTTCTTACTCTACCCTGGAAATATACGGAGCACCCATCCGACCAATTGACATACCAGAATTTCACGTCACCATGGGCCCGCCGACCGGGGACGAGATTCTGCCGGACTGGGGCTATACCAGCTATGGACTAGGTGAATTCAACCCGACTACTAACGCCAACGCTCGCTACGATAGCGCCGAAGATGTCCTGGAATTGAGCATTGGCGGGCTTACAAAACAGACCGAGCCGCCGGCAACTACATATTTTGAATGAGGGGGTCGGTTGGGAACTAACGCCCACTTGGCATAGATACAGTCCCGGCAGGCTATCCCGAGGGTTGGAGCAGGGCCAGATCAAAGTCCGACAGCGACTCGATATGGTGGTCGGCGAGGGACACGTCCATGTCCCGAGTCATATCAGTCAGAACAGCCACGACCGTCATTCCCGCTGCCTTGCCCGCCTGAATCCCGTGCGGCGAGTCTTCGAATACGAGGCATCGGGCAGGCTCCACCCCGAGCTTGCCGGCAGCCGTCAGGTAGATTTCCGGGGCGGGCTTTCCGTTCGTCACCATGTCTCCCGACATGACGACCCTGAAGCGTTCCTTCACCCCGAGTATCGTAAGAATGACATCTACCCAGTTGGCCTGGGAAGAAGAGGCGAGACCGAAGGGCAGGCCTCGGGCCTCAAGGGAGTCGAGCAGAGCGTAGAGGCCGGGTGAAGGCTCGATATTCTCCTTTAGGTTCTTTAGCAGCACCTCGTCGTACACACCGATCCAATCCTCAATCTCTCCGTCGAGCCGGAACCGTTCCTTGAGCGTCTGCCACGTGAAGTCGACTGTGGTGCCCAGGATGATGCGGTTATCATCGTCGGTCAGGGAATGTCCGTGGGTCTGCAGCACCTGGTTGAGGGAAAGGTGATAGAGGGGTTCGCTGTCTGCCAGCACGCCGTCCATGTCGAATATGACGGCCTCGATTGGTTGGGATGGCATGGCGGCTTATTTTAGCACCTGGTGGAAGCCTTATGGCCCGATTGACAGCCCAATTCCTACTCTCTAATGTTGTCCAACGAATGTCTTCTCACTCCAATCATTCAACTTAACCCATGTTTCCCATATCCGACCCTGAACACCCCCGACACGGTATCCCCTACGTCAACGTGTCCATCATGGCCGTGTGCATCCTGGTATTTCTATACCAAATACTGCTGCTCGACGACTTCGGGTTGTCCCGTTTCTACAACAACTACGGCGTTGTTCCCTACGAGCTCACGGGCCAAGGAGACCTGGGGGAACAGGTAACGGCGCTTTTGGAAGAAGGCGATAGGTCGGTGCTGGACGTGGAGGGGGTGTCGGGCACTCTGGCCCGGCACGCTCTACAAGCGCAGCCGGATGGCACCGTGCGCTTTGCTGACATCCGCAACGTCTACGAAGGCGGCCCGGGCCCCTGGGTCACCCTTTTCACCTCCATGTTCATGCACGGGGGTTGGATGCACCTGATAGGGAACATGCTTTTCCTGTGGGTGTTCGGAGACAACCTGGAGGCAAGGATGGGTCGGGTTAAATACCTGGCGTTCTACCTGATAGCGGGGTTGTTTGCGTCTGCGGCGCAGGTCGGCATAGACATGGACTCGGCGATTCCGACCATCGGGGCCAGCGGCGCGATCGCCGGGGTGCTTGGCGGCTACCTGGTCCTGTTCCCCCACGCTCGCATCCAAACCCTGGTCTTCATGATCCTGATCACCGTGATAGCGGTACCCGCTTGGCTGCTGATTGGGATATGGGTGATAATCCAGTTCTTCAGCGGGTTCATCTCCCTGGGCGGCGAGTTCTCCCAAGGTGTGGCATATTGGGCGCACATCGGGGGGTTCGTGGCAGGTTTCCTGATGCTCGGGGCCATGGCGGGGTACTCCCGGACGCGGGGGTTGTTGGGTCGAGGGTGAAGTTCGGAGGGGTGGGACCCAGCCCCCAGCCGTTCCACATTCGGCGGATAACGCCTTTTAGTACCGACTAGCGATCCGTTTCCTGTCCCGCCGCTTGGCTCCAATATGGAGGAGTTTTGAAGTTAGCGCTAGCCGTAGCATTTCTGGCCCTCATTGGCAGCATGCTGCTGGTCGGCTGCCGGGACTCGACGCCAGCGCCCATGTCCACCCCACCCCCGACCGCCACGCCAACCGCCGAAGCACCGGTCCAGCCCATTCCTTCTGCAACGCCCGTCTCACCGCCTGTTTATACCCCGACGCCTTCACCAGTTCCTACACCACCATACTTGGAAGCCTGGAAAGCTGTTCCCGGCGCTCAATCGCTTGAGCGGTCGAAACCGGAATTGGCATCCGACATCGTCGCCCTACCTTGGGTCGAGGATGGCATTGAATCCAATGAACGGGAAGCAGTAAAGCAGCTGGTCAATGTTGCATTGCTGGACGCGCCGGTCTTCCTAAGTGTAGTGGACAAGGCATGGCTCACAGACGGCCTGGACACAGTTGAACGAGAGGTTTTGAAGGATCTTGCCTGGTTCAAAAACGAGCCTGCGGCTGAACTCGTCGCGGCAATGCCATTCCTTGACACGATCGAGGCCGCTGATGGCGCAACATTGGAATTGCTTGCAGACCTGGACTTCTATGTGCCGGGACTGCTTTCTGCCGTCGCAGATAAATCGTGGACGCGCGATGGTCTGAAGAGCTCAGAACGTGAGGTAATTGACCTCCTCTGGGGTATTACCTATGACGATGAAGCCATAGCCCTACGCATCTTGGATATGCCCTTTCTGGACACCGTTGAGCCTGCTGACGTTACCTTAACTCAAGTCTTATCCGACCTTATTTCCTATAGGAATGACTTGATCTACGCTGCCGTTGAAAAGTCTTGGATAACCGATGGACTGGACGAATCCGAGGCTGCCATCCTGGATGATCTCAAGTTGATTGCGGACAATGATGCGGCCGTAGCACTGCAGCTCCTCGAAATGCCTTTTCTCGAAAGTGTGGAGCAGACCGATGTCCTTGCCCTGCAAGCCCTGCGGCTACTGGGCGCCGATTTATTGCCTGTCGCAGTTGAAAGACAGTGGGTCGATGATGGCCTGGATGACTCGGAACTGGAGATAGTGCGTAAGCTCCGGCTAATTGAAACTCGGGACGCCGGCTCGGCGGTGCAGATAGCAGCTATGCCCTTCCTGGAAACCATCGAGGAATCAGATGATGCAGCAATGGACGCCCTCTGGGCCACAGCGTTGTATGGGGCAGACGTCATCGCAGCAATGGTGGGCAGTCCGTGGGTTGCAGACGGCATCGATGACTTGGAGACTCAGGCCATTCGCTGGGTCCGCAATTTCAGTGATGTGGATATTGCCATTTCGGTTGTCGAGTTTGCATGGGTGGAAGACGGCATTGACGAATTGGAGGTCAGTGCGATCGAGGAATTGTCTTATATTGCCAACGACGATTCGAATCTGGCTTCGTCAGTCGTTGGGTTCACGTGGATGCAGGACGGCATCAATGAGTTGGAGTTGGAGACTATCAGCTGGATCGGTAATTTCAGCAATCCAACAGTAGCGGCATCGGTGACCTCCCTTATCTGGGTTCAGAACGGGATAAGTCCCCAGCGCACCCGGGCAATCGAAGAATTGTCATATCTCTCGAACAAGGATGCGGCCCAGGCGTCGAGGATCGTAGAGATGCCCTTCCTCGAGTTCCTTGACCCTGCTGATGTCTCGGCTATCGACTCCCTGTCCAACCTGGCATGGTTCAGGCAGGACGACTTCCAGCGAGTCCTCTCCCACCCGACTCTGAGTGACGGCATTACCGACGACTGGGCGAAAATCGTCTCCACCCTCTACGGCGTGAGCATGAATAAACCCGACTTAATCGACACCCTCCTAGACCCCAACCAGGTCACCCTAGAAGAGCGCATTATCGACCTGCCGCTGGCTGGAGAAACCCACCTGACCATCATCCGCACGGGCCCCGGGGCTGAGCGCAGCATGGACCTGTTGGATCACGCCACCCGAACCATTGAAGCTTATATGTCGATGCCCCTGCCTACCAATTATGTCGGCCTATTGTTCGAAGACGCGGTCCCCGGAGACAGTGCCGGGGCGAACTTTGGGACCCACGTGGGCGCACTTGCCAAATACGATGTTGATGATGGTAGTGGTGAGGCGGATTTTGCCGGCTCCCTCATAGCTCATGAAGTGGCCCACTATTACTGGAGTGGCAATAGAGGGTGGGTGGACGAAGGCATTGCAGACTTCATGGGTTCGCTGTCAGAAAATACCCGTTCGGACCACCCTATAGAAGTCACAAATAGCCCCTGTCCCTACGCTCCAAACATCTTAGAATTGGAGGCTCTTGACCCTGAGGTCGGCGAAAGCACATATTCATGCAACTACGCCCTGGGCGAACGCCTATTCATAGATCTCTATCGCAGCATCGGTGAAGAGGAATTTAGACGAGGGCTCAGCAATCTCTACCTGATTTCCCAAACGGAAGACGAGGGTGGGGCACGGGAGGACATTGAGCTGGGCATAAACCACGTTAAGGCGGCCTTCACGGGTGACGGGGATGTCGAGATGCCCATCGTGAACACGATTGCCGCCCGATGGTACGACGGGTCAGTACCCTACGCTATGCCCGAGGACTCCACCGGCCTGACCAACCCAATCCTGCGCTCCATCAACGGGCGGGTACACACGGCCTACCTGTCCGCCTCTCACGAGGGAACACCGGTAACCAATATCTCCGCCGACGCTGTGGACGACTATCTGTGGCTCTTGCTTCGCTGGGACTATAACGTCGGCTCGGATACCGAGGTGCCTCTGGACCTGGTGCACTACTACGAAGACGGGTTTGAATTCGGACGCCGTACAGTGACGTTCACCGCAGACTCCCGACACAACGGCAGTCTATGGTCGTGGTGGCTTCAAGTAGGGCAATCACCAGACAAGCCTTGGGCTATAGGCAACTATGAGCTACACGTCTACAACGAAGGCCGCAAGCTTGTGGAGCTGGAGTACGAGGTTACGGAGTAACCCTCATTGATGGATGGGGCCGACGCTTAAGGCCGGCCCGCCTCTGGTTCGAGGGGTGGGGTGTCCGGGGTGGGGAGTTTGACAGTGTAAGGAGCCCTTCAGTTTTTCTTTGACAACACCTGACACTCCAACTACTATCGCGCCCGCAGGAAACTGAGAAATGAAACGTTTAATGACTGTCGTGCTCCTTCTGACTCTCACCACCGTCGCGGCATGCCAGAGCGCGCCTCCTACCCCTCCCGCCACCCCACCTTCAAGCCCTGCTGATACGGCGCAGCCGGTCGCCACTCAACCCTCGACAGTGGCCCCTGCGCCCACAACCGCGCCAACTCAGCCCCCAGCAGCAAGTCCCACCCATGTCCCCACGCCCGCCCCGACACCTACGCCCACACCTAGCCCGACACCTTCACCTACACCCAGACCGACACCTTTACCCACACCTAGCCCGACGCCCTTGCCCACACCCACCCCGACATCCTCACCCACACCTAGTCCGACCCCCTCGCCCACACCTAGTCCGACCCCCTCACCCACACCTAGCCCGACCCCCTCGCCTACACCTAGCCCGACCCCCTCGCCTACACCTAGCCCGACCCCCTCGCCTACTCCCAAACCGTTCTCCGCAGCGGTCTGGAATAGCTTTGTAAACGCCCGTTGGCTGGACCAGAGCCACCCCGCCCTGGCAAGGAAGATTAAAGTATTGTCTTGGGTGGCGGACGGCATTGATTCCAGGGAGTCGGAGGTGGTGCAGGAATTGTTGTATATAGCAGTCACAAACCGCTCAGTCGTCTCGTCCATCATTGCTCTGGATTGGCTGCAAGACGAAGTCACAGACTTGGAAGCCGAGGCTGTTGAAAATCTCTCATATCTCTCGCAGAAGAATGAGGGGCAGGCATCGCGGATTGTGGCCATGCCCTTCCTTGAGACCCTTGACCCGCCGGATGTATCAGCCCTGGCATCCCTTGTCGATATGTCATGGTTTAGACAAGCAGACTTCCAACGCGTCCTCTCCCACCCCACGCTGAATGCCGGAATCACCGATGACTGGACAAAGATTGTCGCCACCCTCTACGGCGTAAGCGATACAAACCCTGCCTTGATAGATACCCTCCTGAACCCCGAACAGGTGTCTATAGAGGAGCGCACTATCGTTCTACCCATCGCCGGCGAAACTCTCCTCACCATAATCCGCACGGGTCCGGGCGCAGAGCGCAGCATGGACCTTTTGGAGCATTCCGTGCGTCGGGTGGAGGAGTTCATAGGGCTGGAATTCCCAAACAGGTATGTCGGGTGGCTTGTTGGCGAGGCAGTGACTCCTACATTCGGCGGCAACAACTTCGGGACCCATATAGCTACCCTGCCAGAGTACGATGTTGATGACAGTAGTAACTCTGCTGAGCTCGCCGGTCATCTCGTAGCTCATGAGGTCGCCCACTACTATTGGCTTGGCAACAGCAACTGGCTCGATGAGGGAGCAGCCGATCTCATGGCTTCCGTTTCCGAAAATTCCCGGACCAGCCGTCCCGTGGAAGCGACCAATAATCCCTGCGGCTATCTCCGCACCATCGCCGAGTTGGAGGCCTTGGAAGTCACCAATGAAGAAGGGGCAGATAGCGCTTTCATCTGCAACTACGCTCTGGGCGAACGCCTTTTCCTGGACCTGTACCGAAACCTCGGCGAAGACAGTTTCCGTGAAGGTCTACGCGACCTATACATTCTTTCGCTGACAGTGCAGGAGGATGATACAGAAGATGACTCCAAAATCGGGATAGAACACGTGAAGACCGCCTTCAAGAGTGGCGATCAGATCACCGACTCCTTGGTGGACGTCATAGTCTCCCGATGGTACGACGACGCCCAGCCTTATGACGCTTCCACTCGGGACATTACTCCACCCGACCCCCGGTTCCTCACCATAAACGGACGCATAAATACGGCTTACTTGGCAGCCACTGAGGAAGGGACACTCCTAACCAGCATCTCAGCCGATGCCGTGGACGATTGGCTATGGCTCTTTCTCCGTTGGGACAAAAACGTCGGATCGGATACCGAAGTGCCTCTGGAGTTTGTGTACTATTATGAAGACGGATTTGCATTCAAACGCAGTAGCGTAACGTTCACCGCTTATGGCTACTCTACTGGCAACTCGTGGTGGCTTCAGGTAGGGCAATCACCAGACAACCCTTGGGCTGTAGGCAACTATGAGCTACACGTCTACAACGAAGGCCGCAAGCTTGTGGAGCTAGAGTACGAGGTTACGGAGTAACCCTCATTGATGGAAGGGGCGGACGCCTAAGCCCGACCCGCTTCCGGCTCAGGTGGGGGTGGGGTGTCCGGGGTGGGGATCCGTTGTTCCGGTACTGGGGCGTCCTTCTCGGGCTCGGCGGTGGGGGGAGGGGCTTTTGCGGCGGTCACGGCAGGCACGACCACCGAGAGATCTGCCGTCGCATCTGCATCGAAGGCGGCGTTGAGTTCGTCGCCGTCCAGGGTTTCTGCCTGCATAACGTACTCGGCCAACTGGACCAGCTTGGGTTTGTTGGCGATCAATATGTCTCGGGCCGTGTTTTCGGCGGCGCGGATCAGCTCCCGAATCTCCGAATCTATGCTCACGGCGATGTCTTCGCTGTAGTTGCGCTGCTCGGAGAGTTCCTTGCCCAGGAAGACCAGCTCTTCCTTGTTCCCGAAAGTCCGTGGCCCGAGGGTGTCGCTCATTCCATACTGGGTGACCATGCTACGGGCCAGCTTGGTCGCATGTTCCAAGTCATTGGAGGCGCCTGTCGTTATCTCGTCGAAGGTGAGGGCCTCGGCGACCCGACCACCGAGGGCCGTGGCAAGCATGGCCTTGAACTGGGAGCGGCTGTAGAGATAGCGGTCCTCGGCGGGGAGGAGTCGCGTGTAGCCGCCCATCCCGCCCCGGGCCACGATGGAAACTTTGTGCACGGCGTCGGAGTGTTCCATCATCCGGGCCACCAATGCGTGCCCGACCTCATGGTAGGCCGTGATGGCCTTCTCCTTGGCGCTGATGAGACGGCTCTTTCGCGCAGGTCCGGCGATGACCCGGTCAATGGCCTCTTCCACCTGGCGGGTGGTGATTGTTTTCTGGCTGTGTCGGGCGGCGAGGATTGCGGCCTCATTGACCAGGTTGGCGAGGTCTGCGCCGCTGAAGCCCGGAGTCTGCTTGGCCAGGACCTCCATGTCCACGTCCTCGGCCATGGGTTTGCCCTTAGAGTGAACGGCAAGGATTTCGCGTCTGCCGTTGATATCGGGCAGGTCGAGGACAACACGACGGTCGAAGCGGCCGGGACGCAGCAGGGCAGGGTCAAGGATGTCGGGCCGGTTGGTGGCGGCGAGGACAATGACGTTGGTGGACGAGTCGAAACCATCCATCTCGACCAGTATCTGGTTGAGGGTCTGCTCCCGCTCGTCGTGACCGCCCCCAAGACCCGCGCCGCGGTGTCGGCCCACGGCGTCTATCTCGTCTACAAAGACGATGCAGGGTGAGTTGCGCTTGGCCTGGTCGAAAAGGTCCCGGACCCGTGAGGCGCCCACACCCACGAACATTTCGACGAATTCACTGCCGCTTATGGAGAAGAACGGGACTCCCGCCTCTCCGGCAACGGCCCGGCTCAGAAGCGTTTTGCCCGTGCCGGGAGACCCGACCAGTAACACGCCCCTCGGCACTCGTGCCCCGAGGGCCGCGAACTTCTCCGGGAAACGGAGAAACTCGACTACTTCCTGAAGGTCCTGCTTCGCTTCCTCTACCCCGGCGACGTCCAGAAACGTGACGGTTGTCTTGTTGCCCACGAACATACGGGCCCGGCTCCTGCCGAAACCCATGGCCTGGTTGCTGCCGCCCTGGGCCTGGCGGAGCAGGAACAGGAGTACGGCGCCAAAGAAAATCAGGGGGAGGAAGTTGAGGAACAACCCGAAGAGACTGCTTAGCTGGCTCTTCTCTTTCACCCGGATGCCGGGGCCGGCGCTGATGTCCACGCCGTTGTCGCTCAGGATCTCGACTATGCTGGAGCCGGGCTCTTTTCGAGACTCGTATTGCTGGCCGTCCAGGGCCGTAATGGTCAGCTTGTCACCGTCAACCTCTATCTCCGAAATCTGGGTAGGAGTGGCCTTGGCCATGGAGATGACCTCGGAGAGATCTATGTCCTCCGTGCCGTAAGAAGGCTGAAACAGGGTAAACACAATCGCGACTATCGCGACGATGATGATGAGGTAGATGAAACTGCTTCTCATGTCCTGCGGCTTTCGCGTTGCACCTGAGTGCCTCCAAAGCAATTATATTATGAAAGGCGGGCAGTGTCGAAGATGATTCCGTTTGTGCCGGTTGTTCGCCTGTAATATACTTGATTGAGCGTAGCAATCCCGACAGCCGACTCTGTACGCTTGAGTTTGTGAAGCACTGGTCGGTCGGGCGCTATGCTGGCAGGTGGATTCGGACGATTTTCATAGTAGGCGTTCTTTAGCAACGCGAGCGGGAACTGAGAATGGATAGTGTGACCGATCTGACCCTTGAAGACCTGGCAACCCAATTCCTTGGGACCCTCACGCAGAAGAAACGCCTGAAGATTGAACCTGCAGTCGCCAAATTTGTGAGATGGTGCGGCAAAGACCGGCCGGCGATCAACGTTACCGGCCGAGAGGTGGAGCGTTATGCCCAGGACCTGAGCATTACCTCGGCAACGGAAAGCTCGCCACACGTGCGAGCTTTTTTGAATTTCGCTCATAAACAGGGCACCTTCCCCTTGAGCCTGGCCCCGAGCTTCCGGGTCAGAAAGGCCACGATCACATCCAAGGAAGGGCCGAAGCGCGCACGGGTCGTCTCCCAGCTCACCGCCGAGGGTTTCGAGAGGATCCAGAACGAGCTCAAAGACCTGAAATCAAGGCGCGGCGCTCTCGCCGAAGCGATTATGAAGGCCGCGGCGGACAAGGACTTCCGTGAAAACGCTCCATTGGAAGCGGCAAGAGAGGACCAGGGCAGGGTCGAGTCCCGCATCCTGGAGCTGGAAGCGTTGGTTCGCACGGCGGAACTGTTGAACGAAAACCAGGCTCGAACCCCGGACTCCAGGGTGGCCATAGGGCGCACCGTTGCACTGGAGAACCTGACCAACGGCAACAAGGTCCAGTACAAACTGGTCTCGCCCAGCGAAGCCAAGATCTCCGAGGGCAGGATATCCATAGCCTCTCCGGTGGGCAAAGCCATGCTCGGCAGGTCTGACGGTGACGAAGTTGTGGTGGTAGCCCCCGCGGGCGCCATGAAATTCCGCATCCTGAAGATCGTGTCCTGACCAATCCCTTATCGGTAAAGAAAACTGGTCACTTGGAGAGGCCCATACAATGGTTGCCGTAACATCTGATGATGGTCGCCTGGGCGCTTTGGAAGGTCGCGTTGCTGAACAGTCGGCGGGTATTCAGGATCTCCGGGCAGGGCTGAGGGAAGTCAACGGACGGATAGACCGGCTGTTCTTGGCAATGATGGCAATAGGCGCAGCCCAGATTGCCCTTTTGGTGACGCTCATCGTTCGGAACGGTTAGCCCTGAGCTTTTATTACGACTACCCTACTCCACAGGCGTTGAGCCAATAACGATGTTGCTGGACGACCTCGTAACCGCCATCCAAACCGTACAGGCCCGCATCCGCGAGCACGGCAACATCCTCAGCCAGAACGAATACCGAACGCGTCTTGCTCTTATAGACCCGATATTGGACGCGCTGGGTTGGGATGTTTCAAATCCGGATTTGGTGCTGGCCGAGTACGAAGTAGGCAAGCGTCGAGCAGATTATGCGCTACTTGGCGATGATGGTCAGCCCAAGGCTCTAATTGAAGCCAAGCATTTGGGCGAGATGGGTAACCCATCCAAACATGAGGATCAAGTTTTTGACTATGCTTTTAAGCAAAAAGTTAGGTTTGCCGGCTTAACCGACGGTGACCGTTGGATCTTTGAAGATGTAGTAGCAGGGTTCTCTGGTGGACAGAGCCGACTTCTAGATGTGACGATTTCCAACGAATCGGCGTACCAGTGCGCTCTGAAGTTCCTATTGCTATGGCATCCGACGTTTTCATCCGGGGAACCTCTAAAAGCGAATGAGCCGTTTCTTGAAGAGGAGAAGGTTTATCCCCCACCCCCGCCTCCGACGTCCCCTAACCCTCCCTCAGAATGGATTTCTCTCACCAACTATGAATACAGTCATGGTCAGCCCTCATTTATGCGGTTACCAGACAGTCAAGAAAAGCAACTGGCCCATTGGTACGGGATTGTTGAGAATACGGCTGAGTGGCTTATTGAAGAGGGGAAACTGACAACTTCTATGTGTCCTATAAAGGATATAGTCAGTTCTGATCTTCTCAGCGAAGGAGGTGCCCGCTACCTCAGATACGGTGAGTTGAAAAATGGCTTGTTCTTCAATAAGAATAAGAGTGCCAAGGATCATTTGAGAGGCTTGAGAATTCTCTTACGTCAATGTGGCCTAGACCCCTCCTCCATCCTCCTAAAGTCCAGTTAATGACCCCACCCCCCCACTAACCCATGAATCAGTGGCTCTGGATCCCGATTGCCATCGGCGCGGCAGTGCCGGGCCTTGTTATATGGAGTTCTGGATCGCATCCCCCCGATGTCTTAGCAGCGACCCTCTACGGCATAGCAATCGTAGGGAGCGCATTCTTACTTTCCTGGTCGTTGGAAGTCGCCGAGATCGATATCCCCAAGGCGCTGGCCATCTCCGTCCTTGCCGTCGTAGCCGTCCTCCCCGAGTACGCCATCGACGTCTACCTGGCCTGGTCAGCTGCCTATATCCCTGAGAACGTCCACCTCGCTACTGCCAACATGACCGGCGCCAACCGACTCCTCATCGGAATCGGCTGGAGCCTGGTGGTCTTGCTCTACTGGTTCAAGACCCGCAACAGGAGCCTGTCCATCGGCGGTGGGGCTTCTCCTGCCCTGGCCATCCTGCTTATAGCCACCCTGTACGCATTCACTATCGTGCTAAGGGGCCAACTTCACATCGCCGACACCCTCGTCCTCGGCTCTCTCTTCTGCCTATTCGTATGGACTAACTTCAAGTCGGAAGTGGTGGAGGCGGAGCTGGTCGGGCCCTCGGCGCTGATCGGGGCGCTGCCCACCGCAAAGCGCCGCACCGTAATCATAATCATGTTCATAATCGCCGCGGGCACGATTCTGATAGTCGCCGAGCCCTTCGTCGAGAGCCTTAAAGAGACGGGTCACAGCCTGGGTCTAAGCGAATTCCTGCTCATCCAGTGGGTCGCACCAATGGCCTCGGAGGCCCCAGAGATCCTCCTCGCGGTCATATTCGTGCTCAGGAACAGAGGGGAGGACGGGATCGGGATACTGGTGTCCTCGAAGGTGAACCAGTGGACTCTGCTGGTGGCGACTCTGCCCACCGCTTACAACATATCCTGGATTGAATATGAATCGGTGTGGGATGTGGTTGGACTGGCGATGAACAACCAGCAGGCGATGGAGGTGTTCCTGACGGCGGCTCAGTCACTCTTCGCGATAGTGCTGATTCTGAGACTGTCAATCTCGGTGAGGGGTGCCCTCGCTCTATTCGTGCTGTTCACTGCTCAACTGGTGTTGCAGCTTATTGGAGAGATCTTCGCGTCTCTGGCCTTCTTAGGCTCCAATGAATCCCGACTCGCCTTTTCCGTCCTCTACATCGTCCTCAGCGTCGGGATCCTGGCCATAGACCGCCAGCGCATGGCCGAACTGCCAGCTATATTCCGGTCGGTGATGCCTGGGGGTTCGGATGACTCCCAACACATTCAACCTGACCGCCAGGAATAAGGGGCGGGGGAGTGTGGGGCCGCTCGTGCCTAGGCTAACGAAGTATGAGCGGGGTGAGCCTGAGAGAAATTACTCGCCCTTGTAGGCCTCCCAGGGCTTGCGAGACATCACCCTCTCTACAATGGGCTCGAAGAACTCCAGCGGCTTGGTCGGGTAGTCCTGCGCAAAAGCGTTCTGGTCGTACTTGTAGCACCAGTCTATGCAGTCCTGGTAGTAGGGGTTGTCCTTGTACTTCTCTCGGGCGTATCGGTCCTTGCCCGTCATGTGCCAGAAGTAGTAGCCCTGGAACTCGCCGTGATGCTGCACTATCCAGTGGTTCTTCTTCGAAATGAAGGGCCGCAGTATCGCTGCCGCCACCTCCGAGTGGTTGTCCTGAGACACTATCTGCCCGACATCGTGGAACAGGGCGATGAACACGGTTTCGTCGTCAGCGCCGTCCTCGTAGGCCCGGGTTGCCGACTGCAGGGAATGCTCGAGACCGTTGACCGGCCCGCCGTCATCGGCGGTCTCCATTTGCTTCAGCATCGACATCAGCGACTGCTGGACCCGCTCTCGACGCTGCTCTGAGTAGCCTTTAATGATTTCCCAGTCCTCGGGGGTGCTGGTCTCCATACTGGAGTAGGTAGCGCGCTCTTTAGTAGTCATTGTGTTCGGTCTCCCTGTTGATGTCGGGTCAGTGTATTACGTATCTGATTGGGGCACAACACGGAGTCAGGAGTCCAAGCGTAGCAGCCGAACTGCGTTGCCATGCATCATGGCGTCGACCTCTTCCCTCGTGAAGGACGCCCTCTCAGTGGGGTTTTCAGGCAGGTCTCGCACCAGGTCTACCCACCACTTGCGAGAGTACCAGCGGGTCCATACCGGCCCGTCGCACCCGAACAGTACGCGGTCGGCGCCCAGTCCGTCGATGACACGGCGCAATACAAGGCAGAACCGGCCGTAGTTTGTCGCTGCCTCATGCTGGAACGCCGAGAAGTCGGTCACGAGGTTCGGCCTGTCCTGTGCCACCTCTATCAACTCCCGCCATGAGGCAATGCCCAGGTGCGCTGCGATAACCTTCAAGTCAGGGAAGTCTGTCAGCACCCGGACCAGTTCCTTGGGTTGGCTGAACTTGGGGTCCAGGGGTTCGAACATCTGGCCCGTGTGGAACAGGACCGGCAGCCCCAGGGCCTGTAGCCGCTCATAGATCGGGTATGCGGCCTCGTGCCACGGGTACAGGCCGCTCATGTTTGGGTGAAACTTGAACCCCTTGGCATTCCATTCCTCCACGGATCGCTCCACGAATTCCAGCGCCCCGGGAGCCCGTGGGTCGATGCACGAAAAGAAGATGTACCGGTTAGGGTGGGCGGCACATATCCGGGCCAACTCCTTGTTCTGGTCCTCGATGGACTTGGGCGCCTGGCCGAGGGCGCATGAACCGTCGATAGCCGTGTTCACCGTCACGTCGATCCCCGCATCGTCCATTTCGGCAATGCACTCCGAGCCGTCGGGATCAAAGCACTTGGCAAAGAGAGTTCGGTCTATCTCCTCAGGAGTGCCGGAGAATGGGGAGTCGGTGATATAGGTGGAGAAAAAGTTGGAGTAGATATCCCACCAGTGGTCGGAGAGGTACTCCCGGGTCCAGATGTGGTTGTGGATGTCTATGGTCATGGGGGGCCTCTAAAGCATGCTTCTCAGACCGATGTGCCAACCCAACATAACACACGGATTGAGAAGTGTGACAAAACCGATAGGCCCCTACTAACATGCCCCCTAAGGTCCCGGGCCTGAGGAGCGGAGGTTGGCGCCATGAGATTCGAAAGCACGCCCTACTGTTGGGACACGCTCGTAGACGATCTTCAGGGTCCCGGCGTCAAGCACCATCTCGCCGGCGTTGGTCGCCACAGTAGAGGACTCCGCATGGCAAACGGAGTTGGTGCACCATGACGACACCCTGATATCACTTTGCTAATCGCTATGCGGCGCGTGAATTGCGCGGGCGTTAGACGAATTAGGGGCGACAGACCGGGGGGAGGGGGTTTCCCCCCGGTCTAGGTGGACTCCATAGGCCCGGATAACCCGGAATCCGTCAAGTTGTTTATCGCCTGCTGAACTCCTGAAACTGCATACACCCATTGCGTGGGATTAGACCAGGGTTCATCTCAGCGCCTCGACGATGCGTTCCACGTTTGTCCGCACCATGCCGAGGTACGTGCCGGCTGCGCTGCCTTTTTCGCCCAGGGAGTCCGCATAGAGCTGGGCAAACACTGCTCCGGTCTCTCTTGCCAGGGCTTGGGGCATCTTTCCGCTCACCGTTGTTTCGCTGAATACTGCCGGCGCATTGTGCTCCCGGATCACCTCGACAAGTCCCGCGAGGTGCTCCGCTGAGGGCTCCACATCAGGCGCAAGGGAAGGAATCAGAGCGCCGATGACCTCAAACCCGTAGACATCTGCAAAGTAGGCGAAGGTGTCATGGGATGTAACCAACAGCCTGCGTTCCGGCTGCACTAACTCAACCTGCTCGTGAATCCAGGAGTGCAGCTCGTCAAGCTGCTCTGCGTAGTCCGCTGCGTTCTGAAAGTAGAATGCTGCGCCATCGGGGTCCAGAGCCGAAAACCGGGCTGCAATATCGGTGACTGCAAGCTTTACACGATTCGGGTCAAACCAGAAGTGGGGATCCAGAGCGCCGTGGTCGTGTCCATCATGCCCACCTTCGTCACTGTGGTCGTCGTGACCTTCATCGGGCGCACCGCCCGAGTCGGCGACTCCAACGAACGCCAGGCTTGATGGCGCCCCGCCGACCTCCCATTCCTCCTCGATCTCCATCTCTTCGAGGTGGACTCCGAGGACATGGCCGCTATTCGGGTCGGCGACGTACATCATCTCGCCGACGACAATCATGGCGGCATTGCCGCCCTCGCCCGGCTCGACCAGATCCGTAGTCGCGACCAGGTCGCCGTCATGCGCGTCTAGTGTGTGCAGCACGCCGTCAGCGCCTAGCACGTAGAGCAGCTCGCCATCGCTGGAAAATTTAGTGGAAACGCTCGTCTCGCTGAACACTTGGCGCATTTCGCTGTGCTCCACATCGATCAGCCAAATGCCATCGTCGGCGAAGACCTGATCGTCGCGGTAGGAGGCCCTGCCGAAGAAGTGCTCGACGTGGTCGTGACCGTAGACAGACCCTATCCGAGAGTCCTCGCGCATCTCCGACGGATTGGTAATGAACTTGTGCTCGTACTCGCCGTCGTGAGCCTCGAGGAAGAGCACCCCGCCGACGCATCCGAAGGCGGCGCCATGCTCATTGTGGGACTCACCGTGCATGCCCGGGCATGAGCGATTGCTGGCGTCGTAAACGACCTGATCGCTGAAGTCGCGGACTTCCACGCCAACAGGTAGGCTACTGTTGGAATTCTCGGGGTAGTCGGGATTCTTCGTAGTAACGATGACGTGCTCGTCCGAGATGGCAAGCGCTGCGCCATGCTGGGGTCCGGCATCCAGCACTATCGGCTCGTAGTCGCCCTGGGCCTCAGCCAACGTCTCTTCATTGATCATGAAGACGTAACCTCGGGCGTCGGAGAAGATCGCAGTCCAGCCGTGGCTGTTGACGTAGTGAATCGGCCGCTCTTCCGCAATCTCCAGCGAGTGCCGGGATACCGGCTCCTGGACCGGGTCGTAGTGATCGCCGTGCTTGACGAGGAAGACGCCTCCGTCGAAGACGTGGACGCGGTCGTCGTTGTCCTCCGGCCCGCGGGCGAGGACGATGCCGTAGCGATGGGTGGGACTAGGGTAGACGGTCGCCCTGGGCGCGGCGACCTCGAAGATTCCGCTATCAATGTCATCAGTCGATAGATCGATGACGGAGAGGTGCGCTTCTACCGCATCCGCAACTAGCAGACGCCCCAGCAGCATGTCCCCATGGCCATCGCCGCCCTCAGCCATGCGATCGTCGTGATCCTCGTGAACGTCAACCTCGGCGAACTCCAGGGGACCGACACCGTCGCCAAGCGCGACTATCCTCGATGAGTCTACACTGGCGTTGTGTACGAGCTCCTCCAACCAGAGGGATTCAAGCCCGAGACCGATGGAGAACACAACGTCTGCGTCGGCCACTTTGGCAACATCGCCAGCTCCCGGCACGATACTGTGCGGGTCGCTGCCCGGTGAATGGAGACTGAAGACCTCAACCCTTTCCCCACCTATAACCTCGGCCCAGTCGGCTACTATGTTGGAGGTTGCCACAACCTTGAGAGGAGAGCTTGAGGGCGTGCCTGTATCAGCAGCCGTGCTAGTGGGTTCGGTTGCTGAACCCGTCGCCTCCTGGGTTGGCTGGGTACTTGTGGATGAATCGGCAGATGTGGCAGTCGGTTGCGGTCCGTCTGTTGGCTGTGTGGAGTCCTCGCCCGCGCAAGAGGCCAGAAACATCACCGTGAACAGGACAAGGGCCAAAGCTAGCGTCCCCGCTAGATATCCTAAAGGTCTATTGCGAGCTAGTCTCATCGTTCTTATTGCTCCTTCTCCGAATCATCAATAGCTAGTTACGAACCCTAAAAAGCCATTTGGCTAAACTAAGTGGTATAGCATATCAATAGATATTGCTATTGTCAATCCCGGATTTGCTCCACCCCTTCCCCCTTGATAAGATGCCTCCCTAAGGTCCCGGGCCTGAGGAGCGGAGGTTGGCGCCATGAGATTCGATAGCACGCCCTACTATCACCTCGGCACTCCCTACCCTTGGGACACGCTTGTCGACGAGATGCGCCAGGAGGCCCGGCTGCTGGAGCAGGGCGGCTTCACAACCGCCTGGATCGCCGAGCACCATTTCGCGTGGGATGGCTGGCTGGCCACCTCCCCCAACCCCCTCATGCTCGGCCAGGACCTCGCTGCGCACACCGACACCCTGCGCATCGGCCAGTGCGGCGTCATCCTCCCGGACTGGCATCCACTTCGGGTCGCCGAGGACGTGGCTCTGCTGGACCATTTTACGAAGGGCCGCGTCGACTTCGGGGTGGCCCGGGGTTTGAACGGCCGGGCCTCGCTCCAGTTTCACCCGGATGCCGACCGCCGCAACCCTGATCGCAGCTACGCCCTCTTTTCCGAGTCCCTGGACATAGTGAAGAAGGCATGGACGGAGGACGCGTTCACTCACTCGGGTGAGTTCTACCGCTTCCCCGAGCCCGGATGGATTGAGCCTTCGACTTCTACGCACGACTCCAGATTCCATTCGCCCGAAGGTGAGCTGATAGCCCTGGGAGTACACCCGAAACCCTACCAAAAGCCCCATCCTCCAATGTGGCAGATGGGCGACTCCATAAAATCCCATCGGTTCGCGGCCAGCAGGGGAATGGGCAACATATGCCTGGCGCTGTCGTATGAGAAGATCAGAGAAGCGTGGGGGATATACAACGAGGTTGCCCTGGAGGCCGAGGGGCGGGAGCTCCGGCCAGGCGAGAAGGTGGCCGTAATGCGCCCCGCCTACATAGCCGACACATACGAGGAAGCTGTGAACGACGTGCGTGACGGCTTCAACATGTTCGGCGAGTGGGCAAAGCACGATCCCCGCAAGGTACGCACGCGCATGGCCTTCGAACACGAGCTAATCGACGAGGACTACAGCTCGAGCTACTTTGACTTCAACCAGAAGCACGACCTGATCCTGGTTGGCTCGCCCGAGACGGTCAGGGAGCAGATCGAAGAACTGGCAGCAGAGACCGGCTGCCGACACCTGGCCCTATTCCTCAACTTCCCCGGCCTCAGCTTCAAACAGGTCATGCGCAGCCTCGACCTGTTCGCCTCGGAGGTCGTTCCCCACTTCAACTAGGGGTTCAGGACTCTTCGGGGGAGGCAAGTTCCGACCAGAGGCCTCTAGCGGTCTTCGCAGCCGTGCCATACCCGAACCCCCGACGCCTCAGATGGTCGATCAGCTTCTTGACGAATGTGTCGAAGTCGTCGGTGGCTAAGGACCGAGCCCTGCGCTGAGCGGCCCGGTATGCCTCGGCTTCGTCGTCCATGTCCAGTGTCACGCCCTCTATGGCCTCACCGTTGACGCCCTTCTGCCTCAACTCCATTTCCAACATCCTGCGGCTGCGGGGTCTGAACGTGACTCGCTGGTCGACCCAGTACTGGGCGAATGTAAAGTCGTCAAGCAGACCCCTGCCCTTAAGTTGCTCCACGGTCCGGTCGATCAATACCTCCCCCATCTGCCTTTGCCTGAGACGGGTCCTAAGTTCTCGTTCGCTGCGGGGCCGTGCCGTGAGATAGCGCAAGGCGACGGACATCGCGGAGTCGAGCCCCGCCTTCTGCACCAGCTCCGACATTCTCTCCTCCGACACGTCCAGCCCTACTTCAAGCCGGGCCTCGTGTGCAGAGAGTTGGTCCAATGCAAAGGCGTACCGCCCATCAATGAACACGTTGACCCGGTCCTTGCGGTTCTTTTGAGGACGGATATCGGTGATCTGGGGCATTTTGGGGAAGTTAGTCGGAGGAAGCTGTGGAGAAGGGGGCTTTCTGCCGTGGCCTGACCATCGTGTTGATGACCATTTCCGACGAGATTTGAGCGGTGCGCAGCTCGAACGTCTTTTGGAGGTTGAGCCAGAATTCGGGCGTCGTGCCCAGGTAGCGTGCCAGGCGGAGAGCGGTGTCGGCGGTTACTCCCCGGCGCTCATGCAGGATTGCGGTTATGCGGTTCGCGGGAACGCCGAGAGCCTTGGCCAGAGCGTTGGTGGACATGCCTAAGTCCTGTAGCTCCTCTGCCAAAACCTCCCCTGGATGCACGGGGCTCATGCGATTAATCGTAGCTTTCATAGATTCTCATTGCGTGACGCCGTTCGGATTTCATTCTAGGGTGCCATGTGATTGACGTTCAAACGTCAGGAGACCTTAACACAATTGCCACGGGGGAGGGTCAAGGTGAGGAGGACATTACATTGGCGCAATAAAATCGAAGACCCCACGCTTGACACCCGACTCCCCCCATTCCTAACCTACCCACGACCACATCCGCCCGACACGGGCATCGGAGGGACGAGCTTTGGCTACTGACTGGGATGCTGTAATCATCGGAGGCGGGCATAACGGGCTGGTCGCGGCCTGCTACATGGCGAAGGCTGGCCTGAAGGTGGCTGTCCTCGAGCGTCGGGAGGTCGTGGGTGGGGCCTCGGTGACGGAGGAGACTTTCCCCGGCTTCCGAATCTCGACCGCGGCCATGGTCGGGGGGCTGCTGAAACCCAAGATCGCCTCCGACCTCGAGCTGCACAAGTTTGGCTACGGCCCCCTTGTCTCGTATGACCCTGTGGCCCTGCAGCTCTACCCCGACAACCGGTACATGCTCTGGTGGAGCGACCCTGTCAAGACTCTCGACGAGTTTGCAAAGTTTTCCCGCAAGGACGGCGAGGCATTCCTGGACCTGCGTATGCGTTTGGACAGACTCGCCGCGGTGCTTAAGCCACTGGAACTGAGACCCCCGATGAGCGTCGAGGAGATCACGAAGCAGTTCTCTGATCCCGAGGACGCCTACTTCTTCCAGGAAGTGCTGGTGAGCCCCATGAAGGACTTCCTGGACGCCCGCTTCGAGAGTGAAGAAGCGAAGGCCAGTATATGCTCGAACGGCGTAGTGGGGCTGGCAGCCGGGCCCTACTCCCCGGGCAGCGTCTACATGATGCTCCACTACTGGCCCGAGCTTGGCGTCCCCATAGGCGCAGTTCCCGGAGGAATGGGCGGCATTACCGCAGCCCTGGCCCGATGCGCCCAAAGCCACGGCGCCGAGGTCCGTACGGAAACCGAGGTGGCCCGGGTCATTGTCCGTGAAGAGAAGGCAACGGGGGTGGAGCTGCTGAACGGCGAGGTCCTGAACGCACGGGTCGTCCTGTCCAACGCCGACCCCAAGCGCAGCCTTCTCGGCCTGCTGGAGCCCGACCAGCTGGACGAGAGTTTCCGTCGAAGGATAACGTCTGTGAGGAGCGAGGGCATCGTGTTCAAGGTCAATCTCGCCCTCAGCGAACCTCCCGACTTCACCGCCATACCGGGCAGGGAGCTGGCGCCTCACCACATCGCACCGTTCAAGATCTGCGCTTCGGTCGACTACCTGGAACGGGCCTGGGACGACGCCAAGTTCGGCAGAACCTCCCGGGAGCCGTATATGTACTGCGTCCTCCACTCGGCCACCGACTCGACGATCGTGCCGGAGGGCAAGCACAGCCTGGGACTATTCGTGCAGTACGCGCCCTATCACCTGCGCGACACGGACTGGGACACGGAGCGCGACATCTTCGGAAAGCGCTGCATCGACACCCTGGCCCAGTACGCACCCAACATCCCCGACGCCATCATCGACTACCAGTTCCTCTCACCCCGAGACCTGGAGGAGAAGCTGTACCTGACCCACGGGCACATGTTCCACGCCGAGAACGCCCTGGCCCAGCTATTCAACGCCCGCCCGATGCGCGGCATGAGCGACTATCGCACCCCGATACCCGGCTACTACCTCTGCGGCGCCGGCACGCATCCCGGAGGCACGGTGCGAGGGGCGCCGGGGCACAACGCCGCCCACGAAGCAATCAAGGACTTGAGGGAAGGGGTGGTGGGGTGAGCTAAAGTCGAAGGGCGGGGGAAAGCTAGAAAAGCTCTCCGTCCCCGTTCATCGACGCAGGGACCGGCAGCAAGGGTAGCTCTGCGATCTGCCGGATGCGGTTCTCCAGCGACAGCGCCATCTCCGGGTTGCTCCTGAGGAAGTCCTTGGAGTTCTCCCGACCCTGGCCCAGCCGAGTCTCGTCCCACGAGTAAAACGCCCCGCTCTTCTTCAATATCCCGTGCGTCACGCCCAGGTCCACCAGGTCGCCTTCCCGGCTGATCCCCTGCTTGAACATGATGTCGAACTCCGCCACACGGAACGGCGCCGCCACCTTGTTCTTCACCACCTTCGCACGCACCCGGTTCCCGACTATCACCGACTGCTGCTTTATCGACTCGATCCGGCGCAGGTCTATACGCACCGAGCTGTAGAACTTCAGCGCCCGACCCCCGGGCGTCACCTCCGGGTTCCCGAACATGATCCCGACCTTCTCCCGCAGCTGGTTGATGAACACCACCGCGCAGTTCGACCGGCTGGTGGCGGCGGTGAGCTTTCGCAGGGCCTGGGACATCAGCCGAGCCTGAAGCCCGACGTGCGTGTCCCCCATCTCTCCCTCGATCTCCGCCCTCGGCACCAGCGCCGCCACCGAGTCAATCACCACGATGTCGACTGCGTTGGACCGGATCAGGGCCTCGGCGATTTCCAGGGCCTGCTCGCCGGTGTCGGGCTGCGAGATCAGTAGCTCTTCGACGTTGATGCCGCACTTGGCCGCATAGGTCGGGTCCAGGGCGTGCTCGGCGTCGATATAGGCCGCCATCCCCCCCGACGCCTGCGCCTGCGCTATCAAATGCTGCGCGAGGGTCGACTTACCCGCCGACTCCGCACCGAACACCTCGATGATGCGGCCCTTGGGTATCCCGCCGATCCCGAGGGCGATGTCCAGGCCCAGGGAGCCCGTCGGTATCGCATCCACCTCCATGCCGGCGCGGGCGTCGCCCAGCCGCATGATCGACCCCTGTCCAAACTGCTTCTCAATGTGTCCAAGGGCCAGTTCCAGGGCCTTATTTTTCTCAGTAGTCATGGTTGCGATGATAGCACAGACGGGGGATTGAAGGATGGTTGAGGCCGGGTTGAACTCGATTGATGGTTGATTAGAGGTTGATTGAAGGCTGATTGAATCCGTAGCTGTTTTGATTGAATGACGACTGGGAGGTGAGGAAAGGGGTGGGGGCAATAGATTTCGGCTGCTGCGTCGGTTGAGAATTCATGGCTGGATATAGTATATGTGTTCGATATTGAGGTGTCAATAGCCGGGCCTGCCACCGTCGTCCCCAAGCGGAGTCGAAAGATCAAGCGGGTAGGCTAGGATGTCCCAATGCCTCGCATGCCGTACAATCTACCCTCTAGCGCCGAGTAACCAACCCGATGCCCCGACAAACCGAGCAAAACGCCAACAACGCCCTGGGCATCCTGCTTCAGGGCATGTTCTCCCGTAGCCGCGTCTACTACGAGAACACACGGGTCATTGTGGACCACCCCGGCCTACAGCCCGACATCCTGATCACCTCCAACGGACGCTCGCCCGTTGTAGTAGAGGCAGAGTACATGCCGGCCGCGAACGTGGAGCCTGAGGCTAAGGAAAGGCTCGGACTAGATGTTACGGTCGATTCCCGCCCTATCGAGGCTGCCATTGCCCTCCGCTACCCGAAGGAAGTAAGCGAAGCTGCCAGTCTAGCCGACGCCCTCAAGGGCTCAACTCTTTCCTACTGCGTCTTCACGCAGGAACGCAACAATGTAAAGCGTTTTCCCGAGTCCGGCTGGCTGGACGGTTCAGTCGAAGATCTCGCCGACCTGATTCGCCTAGTTTCCGTTCCCCAGTGGGCCGTCGATGCGGCTACGGAGATACTTAGGAAGGGCATCGACAACGCCGCGAAGATACTGGACGAGACTGCAACCCATCGCCCGGAAACCGTTAAGGACATCGCCGCGCGGCTCGGCATGACCGACGTCACCCAGACCCGGCGCATGGCCTGCGCCATCATGGCCAACGCCATGGTCTTCCACGAACGCATCTCCAAGATGCATGCTGGTATCAAAACGCTGGAGAAGGTCTGCGGTGAGGACGTGGCTAATCCTCAGCACGAGGTGTTGGCCTCATGGGACGCCATTCTCAAAATAAACTACTGGCCCATTTTCGCCATTGCCAGGGACATTCTGAGCGAACTGCAGTCCGGAGACGCGGCGCGGATTCTGCGACGGTTGAGGAACACCGCCCAGGAGATAAATTCCGCAGGCGTTGAAAATGCCCATGACCTGACGGGCCGCATATTCCAGAACCTCATCGCCGACCGCAAATATCTCGCAACCTTCTATACTCTCCCCGCTTCCGCCGCGCTCCTCGCCAGGCTTGCCGTCGCCAAGATGAAGGACGTGGATTGGTCCGACAAGGAGACCATCGGCAAGCTCCGCATCGCCGACTTTGCCTGCGGCACGGGCACACTTCTATCCGCCGTCTACGAACAGATCGCCGCCCGACACGAGCGCGCCGGGGGAAACCCCGCCGATCTGCATCGATTGATGTTGGAGGAAGTCCTTTACGGCTGCGATGTCATGCCCTCAGCTGTACATATCACCTGCTCCACCCTCTCCGGCATGGAACCCGCCGAGAAATTTGGCAAGTCCCGTCTCTACGCCCTCCAGTATGGCCGTCAAGAAGACGGCACCGTGAAAATCGGCTCCCTGGAGTTCCTCCAGAGCTCGGCACAGTGGACGCTTTTCAACACCAGCGACCCCGCTACACAGATAGGTAGCAGCGGAGAGGAGATAGCATCACAAGCTATTGCCAACATCCCTGACGAAGGCTTTGACATCGTGATAATGAACCCACCATATCCAAAGGCTACTAGCCACGAAGGTGCTAATGCCAACATAACTAATCCTCCGTTCGCTGCCTTTGGTGCTTCGCGTGCCGATCAAACTGAAATGGGACGTCGGATCAATAGGCTTGGTAAAGGTACGTGTTACCACGGCAATGCGGGAGTCTCATCAGCATTTGCAGCCCTGGCGAACAAAAAGCTAAAGCCTGGGGGAGTTCTGGCTCTCGTTTTGCCATTATCAGCGGCTGCTGGTCTTTCTTGGAGAGGTCTTCGGAAAATGCTGTCTAGCCGTTATGAAGACTTGACCGTTCTTAGTATTGCAGCTGTTAAGCGCGATATGTCATTCTCGTCGGACACTGGCATGGCAGAGTGTCTCATTGTTGCCAGAAAACTGCCTTTTGCCCAGCCATCTAATCCTGTTCAACCGCGACCGCAATTCACATCGTTGCATAAACGCGCACGCGATCCCGCAGAGGCTGGTGCCATCGCAAACTGCATCACATCGTCAACTAACTTAAGGAAGATTGAGGATGGTCCCTATGGGGGAACTCCTCTACTGGTGGGAGAGCAGTTGATGGGCGAAGCGATTCTTGCAATAGAGGAGGGGGAAGGAGGGAAATGGGGGGCAGTACGCGTTAAAGATTATTCACTCAATCAATCAGCTCATGCCCTTTGCCACTCACGGTTGTGGTTGCCGGGTAGTCCAACGTACGTTGAACTCAAGGTTGACTCACTCGGCACCATCGGCAGCATGGGCCTGGTGGATCGCGACATCAACGGTCCGATCCCGCGCGGACCCTTTGACAAAGTAGCACCTACGCCCACAGCAACGTATCCGGCGCTCTGGAATCATGACGCGCTTCAAGAAACCCGTATGGTGTGTATTCCCGACGTACAGTTACACGTGCGGGTAGGTATGGAAAAGAAGGCTGCGTCGGTATGGGCTACAGCTAGCCGGGTTCATATCAGTAGGGATTTTACGTTTGGGTCCCAAGCTCTTTTGTGTGCATTTACGGATCGAGAAACAATCGGCGGGAGTATGTGGCCAAACGTGACATTTCAGGATAAGCGATTTGATTTTGCCTTCGCTGTTTGGAGCAATAGCACGCTTGGTTTGCTCTCGTATTGGTGGCATTCAAATCGTAGACAATCTAGCAAGGCTAATCTTTCAATCCGCTCCGCTGAATCCCTCCCCATCCTCGACTTCCGTACACTTACTGACGCCCAACTCGCCAAGGCAAAAGAAATCTTCGATGAGTTCCGTGACAAGGAACTCCACCCCGCCTACCTCGCAGACGCCGATGCTAACCGTGCCCTGCTGGACCGCCGCGTCATCTGCGATCTCCTCGGCTTTGACGAGGAGATCTATCAGGGAGTGCGTCGCCTCGCCGCCAAGTGGTGCGCCGAGCCCTCCGTCCACGGCGGCAAGAAGCGGCCCGCATGGGCCAAATTCATCGCCTAACCCTCCATCTCCCCTCCCCCGTAGGGGCGATTTGCGAACCGCCCTGACCACTGCGTAACCTCACCCCGCCCCCTCCATCCCCTCCATCATTCCCGACCCCGATCGGGCTGTAAGTGCGCCTATGGCGTGAATCTATCCCCCTCCCCCACAGTACTGAACTAGAGGGAGACGTTGGCGCAGACGCGCCAACGTCTCCCTCTGTTCTTATCTCCCCCTCTCCCTTGACGGCCCTAAGGGTCGAAGATGTCGCAGATGTCGCAGATGTCGCAGATGCGCCTGGGCGTGCGCCTTTGGCGTGAGAGGGGGACAAAGGGGGTGAGGGTTCCCCCGTGGGGCTGGGGACGGGTCGTAGGCTCACCTTTGGCGTGCGCCTGTCGCGTGACTTTACTTGTTCCGGGGTGTGGGTTCCGCTCGCCCTGAGCAGGGTCGAAGGGTCTCAAGAGCGGAACGGGGTGGACCCCAAGTGTGACACCAACCCCTTGACGCCACTCGTACACCCGTGCTAATCTCCCCATCGTTCGAACACCAACCCAACTATCTCAAGGAGGAACCTAAAAACCCAGGGAAGCCCACCAGACCCACCCGAGGACTCAACGCCCAAGCCCATCCCAACGGTCGCCAGGCGACCCGCGGCTCAAGCGACAGTCGCCATCTCCTCATCCCATCGGGTCCCGTGCCCCTTCCCTGTCCCCCAGGCGATGGAAAGACGCCCTGGTCTTACCGCTCCCACCCTGCTCCCTGCAAGGGAGATTGCATCAAGGGTGACCCGAGCATACACTCCGCGGACCGCCTAACCCCCATGGAGAATCGTCTCGAACGTCGGGCCGCATTGCTGGAACTTAGCGCTACGGCGCGGGGGTGCCCGGAGGATCTTCGCTCCTGTCTTTTTCCGGCGAACTTGGACACTATTAGTTAGGCTGTGGGGCCTCGCACAGCTGGATCCCTGGCCCCGTCGTGCCCCCACGGGCATACAGCCCCCATAAGGAGCCTCTGCCGGACGTCTGGCCCGAGAATTGTCCGTGTATACCATCTAGCATCAGGGCAAAATGGCTGCAAGTCCACGAACGAGCAGCTCTGCCAGATGGGCGTCTTCCATCGCCAACCCACCCCCAACAAACAAACCAGAAACCTCAACACTCAATCGAATCAACCCTCTCCCCAGTGGTAAAGCCCCCACCCCATGCTAAAATTTCTTTGGAGGCCCTATGCAGGACGCGCAACCCCCGACGGTCGTGACGGTGTATCCGATGACCGGGCGGCAGCTGTTTTTCAACGTTCCTCACTCCGTCTGTGAGGAGTGCGACCTTACCGTTCGCCTCGTCAAGCGCGTCGCCTCGGACCTTCCCCACGTCGAGGTGCGGATCAAGCCCTGGTTCAACCACCTCTTCGACGCCCTTCGACGCGGCGGTTGGCACCCACCCGTCGTCACCATCGATGGCAAGGTCAGCAGCCAGGGCGTCGTCCCCGATGAAGAGGGTCTCCGCCGAGCCCTCGCGGGCGCCGCACCTGCCATGGCCCCCCAACACTGATGGCCACCGACTATTCTGCGTCCGCCACCCCCTCCGATTCCACCGAGACCTCACGCATCCTTCTTGGCGGTCACCTCTCCGTAGGCTCCACCCGGGAATGGCTCAGGGCATGGGTTGCGGTCATCATACTTCTAGGACCCGCGAGACTCGTCCTACGCCTCGCCACAATGCTGCCGGACCGGTCCCCCATCCGGGGCCGATCCGTCTGCCGAGCCGCAGAACGTCGGTGGGCCCGGCTAGCGACTCGGCTCCTGGGCCTGCGCATTCACGCCAGCGGCCTTGAGCACATCGACCCGAACGAGCAGTACGTCGTCATATCGCTCCACGAAAGCTTCGCCGATGCCCTGGCCCTCTTCCAGCTACCACTATCGCTAACAGCCGTCGCCCGAGACGAGCTTGCCGGGTTCCCGTTTCTCGGCGACCATCTCTCGCGTGGCCGCCACATCTTCATCCGCCCCGAGCGACCCCTCCAGACCACCCGCTCCCTCCTCCGCGACTCCCGCTCCGCCATCGAGGCCGGAGACAGCGTTCTCCTCTTCCCCCAGGGCACAATCCTCGGCATCGAGGTCGCATTTCAGGCGGGTGCGTTCAGGCTGGCGTCGCGGCTCGGGCGTCGGGTGCTGCCGGTCGTGGTATCGGGCGGGCACCGGGTCTGGGAGCACCCCTACGCCTCCACCCTTCGCACCAACCAGTCCATGAGCCTCACCGTCCTACCGCCTGTTCGACCCGAAGAAGCCCTCTCCCGACAAAAAGCCATTGAGCGTCAGATGAAAGACCTTGCTCTTGCCAGCCCCACCCCACCTCGCCGCTTCGAACCCAGCCGGGACGGCTACTGGGACGCCTACCGCTACGAAATCGATCCCACGTTCCCGGACCTCGCACACCGCATTGCTGTCCGACGCGCCCTCAAAACCCCCGATACCAGTTGACTATCGGCATCCGGCGGTCCCGCCCGAAGTTGCGGGGCGTGATCTTCACCCCGGGCGCCGCCTGCCGACGCTTGTACTCGTTCCGGTCCACCGCCTTTATCACCCGCTTCACCATCTCCTCGTCGAACCCCATCTCCATGATCTCGGCAGGCGACTTGTCCTGCTCGACATACGCCTCCAGCACCGGGTCCAGCACCGAGTACGGAGGCAGGCTGTCGGTGTCCTTCTGGTCTGGGCGCAGCTCTGCGCTGGGCTCCTTGTCGATGACACTCTGCGGAATCACGGGGCTCGCGCCCCGGGCGTTTCGGGTCTCGGCCAGCTCGTATACCAGCACCTTGGGCACGTCCTTGATCACCGCAAACCCGCCCGCCATATCGCCATACAGCGTGCCATAACCCATCGCCATCTCGCTCTTGTTTCCCGTCGTCAGAACCAGCCACCCGAACTTATTGGAGATGGCCATCAGCAGGATCCCCCGCATCCGAGCCTGCAGGTTCTCCTCCGCGATCCCCGACCCCGTGCCCGCAAAGTGTGGGTCCAGGGAGTCGAGGCTTGACTGGAACATATCCTCGATGGAGATATTCCAAAGCTTCACCCCGAGGTTCTTTGCCAGGATGTCCGAGTCGGCGATTGACCCTTCCGATGAGTACCTGGAAGGCATGGTCACGACCACCACGTTCTCCGGCCCGAGGGCGTCGGCGGCGATGGTGGCCGTCAGCGTGGAGTCGATGCCCCCAGAGAGGCCGATGACCACCTGCTTGAACCCGTTTTTCCGCACGTAGTCCCGCGTCCCGATTGTCAGGGCCTGGTAGACCTCTTCCAGGTCCGGCAGCGGATCGTCGATAGGGGTCGTATCAGGTTGGTTAGACTCTGAGTCGATGTCGATCAGCAGCAGGTCTTCCTCGAACTGCCTGCCTCGGGCCAGCACGTCTCCCGAAGGTGAAAAGACGCAGCTTCCACCGTCGAAGACCAACTCGTCCTGCCCTCCCACGAGGTTGGTGTAGCAGACGTAAACACCGTTGTCCCTGGCCCGGCCCGCCAGCATCTCCTCCCTGAACCGACCCTTGCCTCGATGGTACGGCGAGCCGTTGATATTCATGATCACCCGGGCCCCGTAGTCGGCCTGGACGTTGGTCGGGCCTGACTCGTACCAGATGTCCTCGCAAACGTTCACCCCGACACTCGTGCCGTTGATATCGAAGACCGGACATTCTTCCCCAGACTGGAAATACCGCTTCTCGTCGAACACGCCGTAGTTGGGGAGATGCACCTTGTGATAGATGCCCAGAAACTTGCGGTCCTGTATTACCGCTGCGGCGTTGAAAAGCCCCTCATCCCAATCGACGAATCCGACAACAACCGCAATGCCCGCCGAGTGCTCTATGATGCGATCGAGGCACTCTCGGTTTTCGCGGATGAGGTTGTGCTTGTAGAGCAGGTCCTCCGGGGGGTAGCCGGTGATGGTGAGCTCGGGGAAGGAGACGATGTCGGCGCCCTGGGCTCGGGCCCTGTCGATGTAGTCGAGCACCTTGGCCGTGTTGCCCCGCAGGTCGCCGACGGTAGTGTTGATCTGCGCGAGAGCTGCTCGGAGTTTAGTCATGGCTCAAAGGGACGCAAGCCAGTGCGTCTAGCGGGGGTAGAGTATAGCATGGGGGTGGGTCCGGTCCCCTCTTCCATCAATGGATAGGGCTAGAGCCTGCCATGAGTGCCACGAGTGGGTAAGGGTGATCCCGTAGGGAGCAGAGCAGCCACCTCCCCCAACCCCACTTCCTCCTGCGTCCTCTCCGTCATGTTGCGCAGCGTAACCACCCCTCGCCCCGCCTCATCATCACCCATTATTGCCACGTAAGGTACACCTATGCTTCCCGCCTGTCGCAACTGCGCCTTCAGGCTCTTCGATGCCGGCCCGAGTACGTTGTGAATCCCTGCTCTCACCAGATCGGTAGAAAGCACCACGGCCCGTTCCCGGGCCTTCTGCCCCACGTATGCTACGAAAACCGTGGGAATGGCCGAGGCAGGCGCCTCGATAGCCTGCCGTTCCAGGTTGAGAATGATCCGCTCGATCCCCATTGCGAAGCCAACCCCCGGCGTCGGCTTTCCGCCAATCTCTTCTATGAGACCGTCATACCGGCCTCCGCCTCCGAGGGCATTTTGAGCCCCTTCCGCCGTGGTCTGGACCTCGAACACGGTACGAGTGTAATAGTCCAGCCCGCGGACCAGCCGGTGATCAAGAACGAATGGCACCCCCATGCCTTCCAAAAAACCGACCAGGTCTGCGAAGTGTGCCTCACACTCGGCACAGAGATGGTCGCGGCTCCGGGGCGCTCCTTCGATGAACGGTTGGCATCTCTCTTCCTTGCAGTCGAGGAGTCGCAAGGGTGCCCTGTCAAGCCGCGCCGTGCAGTCCCGACACAATTGCCCGACTCGCTCTCCATAATAGGACTTCAACTCCTGCACGTATGCGGGCCGGCACGCGGCATCGCCTATGCTGTTTAGCTGGAGCTTCAGGCCCTTCAATCCCAACTCGGCGAAGATCTGCCAGCATAGCCCGAGAATCTCCGCATCCACGGTCGCGTCGGGGTCTCCTATCGCCTCGACGTTGAGCTGGTGGAACTGTCTCAGCCGCCCCGATTGCGGCCTGGAGTAGCGGAACATCGGGGCCATCACAGTGTAGAGGCGTATGGGCTGGGGCCGGGCGTGGAGACCGTGCTGCAGGTAAGCGCGGCAGACCGCGGCGGTGGCCTCGGGGCGGAGGGCAAGGGTGTCGCCGCCCGACCTGTCGGGGATGAGGTACATCTCCTTCTCCACGATGTCCGTCACCTCCCCGACACCCCTCACGAACAGGTTGTAGTCCTCGAATATCGGTGTATCTATCTGGCCGTAAGAATACCGCTCGCACACCGAGACCATAGTATCCCGGACGCTTCGCCAGCGAGGCTGGGCGTCGGGTAGGATGTCTTCCGTGCCTCGGGCTGAACGGTAGCGGGTGTTGCTTGCCAATGGGTCCTCCTTGGGTCGGAAGCTAGGATAACGTGGCAAGGGTAGGCGGGCAAATGGGGGTACTTGCTTGATGCATGAGGGGCCGGTTTGCTGCCGCAGTGCAGGTTCCGGCCAAGACGGGGAGGCGAGACCCCTGGAAGGTTATCCCGGGGATTACCCCATCACTTCCCCAAGACCCGCGCTCAAAGCTTCCTCCATCCCCAGCCCCTCCCGAGGCCTGAACCTCAGCGATCTTCCACCCCACGACAACTCATAATCCTGTCCGCCGCTCGCGTTCAACCGCTTGTTGCCGGAGGTTGCGCCGGTTATTGCCTGCAGGGCGTCGTTGATGCAGCCGTCGGAGCCCCATCCGACTTTCAAATCAGGCTCTTTCTTGGCAATGCCCCAGTGATGTATCGCATGGTCGACCATCCGGGCCCCGAGAGCTGCACCCACGCACCTCTCGCCGTGAAAGTTCTCAGCCTCGAAGAGCATGTCTCGCAAGAACGATGCCCGGTTCCGGTTTCCAGGATGATCGATGTCCCTGGCTGTCCTAGCCGAGAATATTGAGTCCCAGCCCGGTGAGTAGCGTTTGATGTCGACTATCGGGGTGCCATCGAACATGTCCAGACGGTCCAGCCTCACGACCCGGCCCTCGACGCCCAGCGCCCGCGCCGAGGTCAGCCCTACCGGGTTAGGCCTCCCTGGCGACCTTACACCGAACACACCCCTCCCCCCACCCCCGTGCCTGGATAGCGTCAGACTCGTCCTGTCCGCCCTGTGAAACCATCCCAGGATAATCAGGTGAGTGTTCGACTCGATTCCCGCCAGTCCAGCCTGGTATTCCGGGTACACTTCGATGGACGCGGGTACACCATCGATTGGCATCTCGTCCCCTTCGCCGACAGTCGACACAACCCTCCCGACAGGCGTGACTTCATATGTTTCGTTGGTCATGCCTTACCTACCCCTTCCAGTAAATCCTATAGATAGCGCCACTGCCGTAGTCAGCCACCAGCAGTGATCCGTCCGACGCCTGCGCCAAATCCAGCGGCCTGTCTATCCCAAATGCAAAGTCTGACACGTTCGCCCCGTAAGACTCACCTTCTTTCTCCAACTGCACTCGCACTATCTTCCGCCCCGTGTCCCGGAGGTGTGAGCCCCACTGCGCAATGAACAGGTCATTTGTGTATTCCGCCGGAAACATCGAGCCCGTATAGAACACCAGCCCGTTCGCCGAGGAGCGCTCCTCCATCTCGGCGATGGGCGGGATCGTACCCTCGCAGTTGGAGCCCTTGCGTTGCCCCAGCAGTCGGGCCAACCGTAGTTTCCGCCTTCGACCAAAAGGTTCAGCTCTTCGGGGACGTTGAGTTGGAGTTCGTCCCTGCCGTTGTCGGCCCCGAACAACGTCCCGTCTTCGGGATGAAAGGCGATGTCGTAGACGTTGCGAAGACCTGCGGCGTAGACGCGAAGGTCTGAGCCGTCGGGATTAAGCTGCAGGACTGTGGCACTTAACTCGCTCCTCTCCCTACAGGCGTTGCACGTCGAGCCCAGGGTGAGGTACATCTTCCCGTCGGGCCCGAAGGCCAGGCCGTTGTTCTGGTGTATTCCCGTCGGCAAGTCCGACACGATGGTCTCGATGTCATCGGGCTGTCCGTCACCATCCGAGTCTCGGAGCGCGGTCACCGACCCTCTGCTCGACACATACAGGGTGTCGTGCCGGTGCGCCAGCCCCAGGGGGGCCGAAAACCCGCGGGCATAAAGCTCCACCGAATCCGCTTCCCCATCCGAGTCCATGTCCCTTAGAGCGGCAATGGTCCCGTCCTGCTGGCTTACGAAGACGACGCCGTCGCCCGAAACCGCAATGCTGGTCGGGTTCGAAAGTCCGAGAAAGTAAACGTTAGCTCCGAAACCCGGCGGCATCGCCAGCCCGGCGCCCCCCGCCACCAGACCTGAAATCTCAGGCTCGCGTTCCGAAGGCATTGCCTCTGTTGTTGGGGTCTCGGTGGGGGTGGGAGTAGGGACTTGGGCGCCGCACCCCAATACCCCAATCAACACTGCCGGAAGGATAAGCACCAGGAACAACCGGATTTTGTTTCTCGGGATCCTCATTCCAAAATAGACCTCGTGCTGTAAATCAGACGAGGCTATTCTACCAACCGGCAGGTTTCGTGAAGTTTCCCTGGGTGTCGGATAGAGTATCGGGGAACAGGCTGGCACTCAGGGGGCCCCGGCGCAGCGGCCTGTACCAGGAGGCGGCCCTGTAGAGCTCGAAACTCCGTCTCCGGCTTGGGTCAAAGCCCCCGATTTCCTTGCCTAGCTTGGTACGAGTCATCTCGATGGGAAGCTTAAGGTCCGAGTCATTTGAAATCACCACGGCCATCTCATAGTCATCATCGAATGCATCCAGCAACAGATAGGTGGCGAGGTTAACGTCTGAGCCCTTCTCTTCGGTGTCAAATATCTCAACGGTGCGCGGACCGGATTGTGGTTGGTGAACCAAGGGCCTGCGTTTGGTTTTCGTAATGAAGTGACCGTAATGGATGCTCAGGTCTGGGACGGTTTTGAGAGCGCGAACATAGGCCTGCTGACGCTGCGCCTGCGTTGTGTCGTTGGAACGGTTGACTACCCTGGAGGTGAAGTAACGTATTCGACCAATGTCGCTATTGGGCAACAGTAGGCGTGCCAGCTTACCGAAATCCAGCCAGCGATAAGGAGTGCCCCTCAGGGCGAGGTAATATAGATTGAAGCCGTCAATGTAGACGTTTGTGAGAATGGGGAATGCGCCCGTATAAAAGCTAAGGCTGCCTTGCGGCAGCCTTGCGCCCTGCCGCCGAAGAGACAGGGGGTTTACACGTCTAACTCTAAACTAGGTCTATATGCATGTCAACCCCTTTGTGCTACTGCGGCTGGAGGTTGGTCCCACTAATCCCCAACAACAGGCTCCGCCGCCACCCCGGCCCCCGACTCCTCTGCAACCTCTCCGCTTCCCCGCCCAATGATCCGGTTCAGCAGCCTGGGGATGTTGTCGTTGAAGAGCATGTAGACGATTGGCAGCACCAGCAGTGTCAGGGCAGTGGAGCTTATCAGCCCCCCGATGACAACCGTGGCCAGCTCGGCACTGATTATGCCTCCGCTCCCCTCCGACGCCACGGCTAACGGCAGCAGTGCGAAACTCGTGGTCAGCGCGGTCATCAGGATTGGGCGCAGCCGCACCCGCGCCCCGGATATCAGGGCGTCGTAGACCGCCATCCCCCGGGCCCTCTGCTGTTCCACGAACGCAATCAGCACTATGGCGTTGGTCACCACTATCCCGATCAGCAGCAGCACACCCATCATTGCCGGAAGCCCGAGACCCCGGTCCGTGATCGTCAGCGCCAACATCACCCCCACCAGGGTCAGGGGCAGGGTCAAAATGATGACGAAGGGGTTTCTCAGGCTCCCCAGCGCGGCGACCATCACGAGGTAGACCAGCACGATACCGATGGCCATGGCCGTGAATATGGCCTGGAAGCCCTCCTCTATGTCGGCGAAGATTCCGCCGCTGTTCACCTCGACACCCGGGGGCAGGTCCAGGGCAGCAATCTTCTCGTCCACTATCACTCCCACCGCCTGCGTATCATCCGCTACGATGTCCGCCTCTATGCTCGCCGACCTCCGTCCGTCCGTCCGGCTAATCGATACGGGGCCTTCCCGAAGCACCGGCTCAGCCAGTTCCCCGAGAGGGGCCGCGCCCAGGGGCCCGACTATGATCAGCGAACTAAGTTGATCAACACTGCCCACGGCCCGTGGGTCGCCGGTGAGTATAACGTCCACGGCTTCTCCATCCACGTCGATGGAGGTCACCTGCTGACCTATGGTGTACTGGCTGAGTTGAATCCCAACCTGCCTCGTGGTTAACCCGATTTGACCTGCCTTCTCCGGATCGACCTCTACCGCTACTTCCGTCCTCGCCTGCGCCACGTCACTGTCCAGGTTCACTATGCCGTCTATGGTTGCGATTGAGGCGGCCAGTTCTTCCGTCACCTCGGCGATGTCGTTGTAGTCGGGGCCCGTGACGAAGATCTCGACGCCGCCCGCCGGGGGACCGTCCGACAACTCCGAAATGCGCAGCTTCTGGCCCGGCTTCTCGAACTCGCCTCTCAGTATCTCGGCGATTCCCTCGGGAGCATCATCAGAAAGCTGCACGAAGAAGCTGGCCTGTTGCAGCCCCGCAGAGGGGTTGTCCCCGGAACCTGGACCCGAGAAGTCGCTCCCGCCTATGCTCACCGTGTACACGTCTGACAGCTCATCTACCCGGCCCTCCAGTTCTGCCACGGCTTCCACCGTGCGCTCCACCCCAGAGCCCGGCGGCACGCTCAGCTGAATCTGCAGGTAGCGGTCGCCGCTGCCCCCGAAGAGGTTGACCGGGATGTTGGCCATGAGACCCAGGCTCCCGACAGTGATGAGCGCCGCCGCCCCCAGCGTCACAATCCGGTGCCCCAAGGCCCACTTGAGGATGACCAGGTATGTCCGCTGCAGCCACGTCTCCTGCATCGGGATGTCTCCCTCGTCCCCTGCACCCTCGGGCAGGTCGCCGGGGCGGAGCAGGAAGGCGCCGAGCACCGGCACCGCGGTAAGCGCCACCAGCAGCGACGCCACCAGCGCGAAGCTCACTGTCAGTGCGAACGGCAGGAAGAAGGCCCCGACCAGCCCTTCGATGAAGCCCAGCGGCACGAATACGACTACCGTGGTCATAGTCGATGCGAAAATCGCAGGCCCGACCTCCCTCGTCGCTTCGAATGCCGCCCGCCATCTCTCCCGACCCCCCTGTATGTGCCGGTAAACGTTCTCCAGCACCACAATCGAGTCGTCCACCACCCGGCCCACCGAGATGGCCAGCCCACCCAGCGTCATGAAGTTCAGCGTCATGTCCTGCCAGTTCATCAGCAGGATTCCAGTGAACACGCTAAGGGGAATGGACAGCGCGATGACGGCCGTCGGGCGCAGAGTGGTGAAGAACCCCTTCACGAAAGTCGGGCGGATGGTCAGCATGAAGGCAAACACCACCGACACCGCAAACAGGAACCCGAACAGCGCTTCGCGCAGCAGGTTGTCTATCTGATCCTGGATCTCGGGGCCCTGGTCCGTTACGAGGATGATGTCGACATCCCCTGGGATCCCCGGGGCGCTTTCGATAAATTCGACCACCCCGCCCGTGACGTCCACGGTGTTGGCCTCGGGCTCCTTGGTCACGCTGATAAAGAGTCCGGGCTTTCCGTTGGTGCGGGATATGCTGGACGGCGCCCCCGTCCCGAACGACACCTCCGCTACGTCCGACAGCCGCACGGGCCCCGACCCGTTCGCACCTACCACGAGGCCCTCTAGCTCCTCCACCGACTCCAGGGTGTGAGTGGTCTTGGCTATCACCGCCTGACCTCCGTCGAAGAGCAGGCCGGCGGGAAGGGTCACGTTGTTATCCCGCAGAGCGGAGGAGACCTGGAACATGGAAACGCCCTGGTCCGACATCTTTTCAAGGTCAACAGTCACGATGAAGTTGCGGTCCACGTCCCCCACGATTTGGACGTCCGCCACGCCTTCGATCTTCTCTATCTCCGGGACGATGATGTCCTGTACCACGTCCTGCACTTCCAGGAGCGGCCTGTCCGACACCACGCCGAACTGGATTACCGGGAAGGCGTCCGGGTTGAAGCGGCCAACCTCCGGATCATCTGCTGATGGCGGGAAAGTCACGCCGTTTAGAGCGTTTTCGACGTATGCCTCGGCCTCGGCCATGTCCGTCCCGTATGTAAAGGTGGCAAACACCGTCGCCCGACCCTCCGACGACGAGGACTGCACGGTCTCCAGCCCGTCCGCACCGGAAATTGCACGTTCGATGGGCTCCGTCACGTCTCGCACCACGGCGCCTGGGTCGGCAGACGGGTACGACGCGATCACGGTGACCAGGGGAAACTCGATCTGCGGGAAGAGCTCGACCTGCATGGAGCGGTAGGAGAACACACCGCCCGCCAGGACCAGGATGATAGCCAGGATTGTAACGGTCGGGCGGCGCAGCGCGAAGGAAGTCAGAAAGGTCACTTGGGTTCTCCCGGGATTCTGCCTTCTGTTGTGAAGGCTAGAGGTGGTGGACTATTGACCAAGGGTGTTCGAGCAATGATCGACGATTGTTTGTGAAATCCTTATCAATAGTTTAACACGCTGGTATCGGCATGGAGGGACCTGCCTTAACTATCGGGTGCAAATGTCGACAAAATATCAAGGACACGCTCGCCGTAACTATGCGCACTCTGCCAGGGCATCTATCCATGACCGTCGGCAGGTGGCAGCTCGAAGATGAAGGCGCTGCCCCGGCCCTGCTCACTCTCCACCCATATTCGCCCTCCAAGGGCCTCGATTAACTGCTTTGAAATGGTCAGGCCTAGGCCCGCACCCCCCGTGGCCCGGGTACGCGATGGGTCAAGGCGGTAGAACCGGTCGAATACGGCTTCAAGAGATTCCTCATCTATCCCCGCACCGCTATCCCTGACGGCGACTCGAACAGAACCCGTATCGCCCTTGGATAGTTGAAGAGTGACTACGCCCCCTTCCGGCGTATGGGTTACTGCATTCTCCACGAGGTTCTGCAGGACCTGCTCCACCCGACCCCGGTCCATTCGCACCAGGGGAAAGCCCACAGCCGGTTCGTAGACAATGGCTATTCCTTTCGATTGGGCCCGGGGCCCGAAGGCCTCCGCAACGGATCCGAGCAAATCATTTATGTCTTCGGCTTGTATATGGAGTTCCAGAGCGCCCGACTCCGCCAGTGTAAGGAGGCGCAAGTCCTCCACGAGCCTAGTTAGTTGGGTGACCTGCTGCTGCACGATTTCGAGGTTATCTGTATTCGGTTCGGCCAGTCCGTCTCGCATCGCTTCCACATAGCCGCCAATGTTGCTCAATGGGGTCCTCAGTTCGTGGGCTACATCCGCCAGCAGGGCCTTGCGCTGCCGTGCCGCGGTTTCCAGGTCTTCCGCCATACGGTTGAATGCCCGGCTCAGCCGTCCGACTTCGTCATCTGAGGAGGTCTTGACTCGCTGCGACAGGTCTCCTCTACCGAGATGTTCCACCGCTGTGGAAAGCGCCCGTATCGGCGACAGCGCCCGCCTGGATATCAGTCCCACTGCTATGATTCCAACGCCGCCCGCTGCCAGCCCCGCCCACAACAGAGCCCCACTCACCTGGTCCGCCAGGTGCGCGTCCTCGGGTTCCAGGTTTGCCCCTTGGAGAAATGGGCGAATTGACATCAGGGCCAGGCTGCCCAGCGTCTCTCCCTCTTCCGTGTATAGAGTAGCTCCCCAGGCTTCTCCCTCCCGGTCCACTACCCGGGGCCCGACCCGCCAGTGGGAGTCTCCTATCAACTCTCCCTTCTGGTCCCACAGCACCACCCTTACACCCAGCAGGTTCCCCAGCCTTTCGACGTTGGGTTGGATGCCAGTCCACCCGCGACCCTGGGCCAGGTGATCGTCAAGAGCGGCGCGGACGCGCTCTACGCGAACCTCCATTCTTAAGGCCTCACTGCGCTTCGCTTCCCGTTCCGACTCCCCACTCACATACCACCCCACCGACAGCAGCGCCGCAGAGAGCACTAACGCAAAACCGGTTATTAGCCGGAATTGCAGGCTGGAGGGCAGCCTAAGAAACTTCGAACCTGTACCCCTGCCCATAGATCGTCCGGATATACCCCTTCCCGCGCCGACCTTTTTCCAGTTTCTGTCGCAGGTTGTAGATTTGCGAGTCCACGGCGCGGTCAAATCCCTCGTAGTCGTAGCCGTATACGGATTCGATAATCTGGTCACGGGAGAAGACCCGGCCAGGCTCCCGAAGGAACATTGCCAGTATCCGCATCTCGGTGCGCGTTAGTTCAATGGGACTGCCGTCCACCCGCGCCGCGTGCTCGCGAAGGTCCGCGTAAACACCGCCTGCCGAAATTGCCCTAGGGCCCCGATCAAGGGCATCCCGGGCCGTTCGGCGCAAAATAGCACGCACCCGAGCCGCCAGTTCCCGTGGGCTGAAAGGCTTGGTCACGTAGTCGTCTGCTCCGGACTCCAGCCCTGACAGCCGGTCTTCTTCCTCCACCCGCGCCGTAAGCATGACTATCGGAACCTCCGACTCCTCTCGCAACTTGCGGCAGATGCTCATCCCGTCCAGCTTTGGGAGCATCAGATCCAGCACTATCAGGTCGGGGGTCTCGTCCAGAGCCAGGCGCAGCCCTTCCAGGCCATCGCCGGCCGAAAGCACGTCGTGGCCGTCTCTGGCCAGGTAAAGCCGAGCCAACTTGGCCGCATGTGGGTCGTCTTCAATGACTAGGATCTTGCTGGACATGGCAATCAATGGTACGGAGTGGCATCTGCTGGCGCGTCACCCTTCACCGAGTATACGCTCGAAGGGTCTCGGAGGAGAGAGCGGTGGCGGAGACCGCTCCCTCCCCCTGGGGATTTTCCCAAGGTGTCGGCGGAGGGGGCAGGGAGAGCAGGCTGCCCCCTCCCTTCCGATCACCTTTTCAAGGCGATGTTGTATTCCGGGGTCTCGAGGTTCAGTTAGACCAGTGGGATCGGCCCATCCCCCAACCTCACCACCTTTCCGCGCGGCCCCAATGACCGCGCTTTACTCTGAATTCACCGTTTTCTATTCGCTCTGCTATCTCGTCCGCCTGCTCCTGGGTGAGCTTGCCGTCTGCCACCGCTTGGTCCAGCTTCTCCTGGAGGGCTTCGCTTCGGGCCTCGGATATCGCTTGGGAAATGGCGTCCGACACCGTGTCTTCTTCCACCCCGAGGGTCTCGGCGACCAGGTCGCTCAGCCCGGATATGCCTCCTGAATGCCTGCCCTTCCCGAAGCCCGACACCCAGTCCGGCCGGTCTTCGTACCAGTCCATGTACTCATCAGCCTCATCTTGGGTTATGCGCTCCGCCTCGACAAGTATGTCCAGCCATGCCTGAACTGCTTCCTCGGCCTTCTGATTGGCCGCGTCGTCAAACGCCTCTTTAACGCTCTCTTCGTCTTCCTCCAGGATTACGGCAACCCTGGAAGTGACGTCGTCTCGGTCAATTCCTTGGGCCAGGGCCACCCCACCGAATGCGATCACTGCCAAAATCCCTGCTACTGGTATGCCCAGTAGCCACCCCCTTCTGAATACACTCCTGAATAGGTCTCTCATATGCGTCTCCTCTCGCAGATGTTAAACATCGGGCCTCGAGACCCGTTACAACCACTCTAGTCGCCAAATGTCGAGACATTTTCTACATTTCTGCCGGATTTTCCGCCCCCTCATGTATAATCCCCACAGGAACCCTCCCGACATGACTTCCACTTACAACGGCAACCCAATGAAGGTGCGCATCGGCATTGGCCTCGGCGCCTGGCCCTTTGGCCCGATCACTCCGGCCTCCGTTCTGGAATTCATCGACCGTTGTGAGGCTCTGGACATCGACTCTCTCTGGCTCAGCGACCGGGTGGCCGGCAAGGACGACCTGCTGGAGCCCGTGACCTTCATGGCATTCATGGCCTCCCGCATGCGGAACATGATGTTCGGTACCAGCGTCCTGGTCCTCCCGGTCCGCCAGCCCGTGGTGCTTGCCAAGGAATTGGCCACCCTGGACCTGCTTTCCGGCGGACGATTGCTCCCCGCCGTGGGCATCGGCCCGCCGACATCCGAAGACTTTCGGGCCACGGGTATTGAGCAGGCAGGTCGAGGGCGTCGCACCGACGAAGCTATCCGCCTGATGAAGCGTCTTTGGACCGAGGACAGCGTCACCTTCCACGGCGAGTACTACTCCATCGAAAATATCTCGGTGACCCCCAAGCCCGCCCAGGACGGGGGCCCGCCCATCTGGATCGGGGGCCGGTCAAAGGCGGCTTACAGGCGGGCCGGGACCCTGGGAGACGGATGGCTTTCGTCCAGCATCACCGTCGAGGAGACCGGCGAGGGAGTCCGGACCATCAAGGCCTATGCGTCGGAGGCGGGTCGGGAAGTCCCGGAGGACCATTTTGGCATCTACCTGCCCTTCCTATTCACCGACAACCGTGAAAGAGACCTCGACATCGCCAGGCCCTTCCTCCACGGTAGGCCTGACGTTCCCGATGACGCAATCTCGGCGGTCGGGAGTCCGGAAGAGGTAAGGGCTCGGGTGCAGGAATACATCGACAAGGGTGCTACCAAGTTCGTCATGCGGCCTGCATGCCCCGGCCACATGTGGTTCGACCAGCTCGAGACCCTCGCCCGTGAAGTTATCCAACCCATCCAGACCCCGTTCAGCATTCGTGAGCGAGAAAAGCGCGTGGCAGCCGCCGGCTGAACCGCGACTTGCCCCATATTTTCCTTTGGAATCCCATAAACTAGGCTAAGATTTAGACAAACGCGGGCCCGAAGCCCGACACCCGGAGGTATACCTTGCCCTACGAAAACGTGCTATACGAGACCGACGGCCGAGTAGCCACCATCACCATGAACCGCCCCGACAAGCTTAACGCCCTGAGTGTGGGGCTCATCGACGACATCGTCGCCGCCGCTGAGGAAGCCGACGCCGACAACGAGGTCCGCTCCATTATTCTGAAGGCCGCGGGTCGGGCCTTTTCCGCGGGCTACGATATCTCACCCGGCGCCCACGGTGACGGCGACCAGGACCTCTACGGCGAGCTCAAGCAATTCCGCAAGACCAACATGCAGTGGGGCAAGCTCTGGAACCTCTCCAAGCCCATCATCGCCCAGGTCCACGGCTACTGCCTCGCCGGCGCCACCGACCTCGCTACTTCCTGCGACATGATCGTCGCCGCCGAGAACAGCACCTTCGGCCTCCCCGACGTCCGGGGTATCGAGTCGGTCGAAAACCACATGTGGACATACCTGGTCGGGCCTCAGTGGGCCAAGCGCATGATGATGACCGGCGACCCCATTGACGGCAAGACCGCCGAGCGAATCGGCCTGATCATGCAGGCCGTCCCCGCCGACGACCTGGATGCCGAGGTGAAGCGACTCGCGGGTCGGGTGGCGAACATCCCCCTGGAGCTTCTGGCGCCGCACAAGTCGCTGATCAACAAGGTCATGGGGCTAATGGGGCACGCGGTCGCGCAGCAACTCGCCTTCGACACCGTCTCCATCACCCACTACTCCAACTCCCGCAAGAACTTCACCGCCATGGCCGAAAAGGAAGGGCTCAGGGCCGCCCTCCTGAACCGTGACGGCCCCTTCGGAGACTACACCGCCCGGCCTAAGAAGTAGATAGTTCCGGATACTCCTTCTCCCATTGAACCAATAACAACTGGCGAACCTGCAACGCAGGTTCGCCAGTTGTTAAACGAACAGGGTGGGTGGAAAGAGGGAAGTGCAAAAACTCAAGTGAAGTCTGGATTGCCGCAGGCCAACCGAAATAATTATCGGTATTTGGGATCCTTGCTTACCTTGACCCGGGTTTTGAACATTATTAGACTTACCTAGGAAGAACATCACCTCAGCTAACACGCCGACTGAGGTAATGGACTCTCCTGCCTCTTCTAGGTGGAGGAGGGGCAAACACACAGAACGCTAATTGTGCACCATCTTTCTTCTCCAGAGTCAAGTTGCGACGTGTGAACTGTGTAAGTTTGCACCTGACGGGAAAGAGGGTTGAAGCATGCGAGCACAATATTCATTCGGTGGTTTCCTATTGCTGGCTGTTATCGTAGCAATAGCCGCCCTACAAGTCTAAATGAAGGTAGCTAAGTTGGCGGTTAGACTCGTCGTCCTATCCCTATGACCGACATACCTCACGAATAGGAGACTAATTTGAAGCTGGACGAGGTAAACTCGGACGTTAAGAACCAGTTGGACCAACAGGCCAGCCTAGGTGTACAGATACAGAATGTTGATGATGTACCTGAAGAAGGCCCAACAAACAAGGGACAGTGGCACCGCATATCCAACGTTACCGCCATTTTTGCCGATATTAAGGACTCAACTCAGCTCAACATTGAAAGTAGTAAGGACGCAGCGTACGCTTATACGTATTTCATAAAAGCGATGACTGTGATCTTGGAGCGCTTCGATGCGCGGTATATTGACATACAGGGCGACGGCATCTTTGGCTTATTCAGTGGTTCGTCCTCCAGTTTTGATGCTATTGCCTGCGCCGTCACAATGAAAACCGCCGCCGCCACCATTGTCACAGATTATTTCAATGAAGACGCCTCCACAGACTGGCAACTCTCGGTGGGCTTCGGTATTGACCGCGGAACCCTGTTAGTCCGTAGGTTAGGTTTACGAGGGACTAAGCAAAACGAGGTTTGGGCTGGTAAGCCGGTAAATGTGGCGGCGAAGCTAAGCGGCCTCGCCAATGGTGACCAACTCTTAGTACCGGGCCGCGTGTTCAACCTATATGAGAAAGCGTCTGCAATACGTCGGCGTGCCTTGCTATGGACATGTGGGTGCAGGGGCAATCCGGGAGATGGCCCTGGGCTAGACGCTGATGAAGGCACAACTGAAACTCTGTGGACTGCTCACTTTAGCCCGAAAAACCTAAAGCTTGACTTCGATAGGTATCACACCCTTAAGTCGCAGTGGTGCGAGTTCCACGGTCCCGAATATTGCGAGGCCATCCTTACTGGTCGGCGCCCCTGATCTCCGTGGAACACCGCCTAACATCCCATTATGACTCCTTGGCGCGCCTAATTCGGCTAACTAGAGTTGCCGACGCTAAAGCTGCACCCTTGCTAGGGCTGCAATTTGCGCTGGCAGGGATATTGGGAGCCCGTTTTGACAAGCTACAACACTTACTAAACGGACCACAATGGCCTGTGGAGCAAGTCGTGTGGCTATTGATACTCATTGCGTATACGACATTTACTTTAGGAGTAGTAATCTCCGCCTCTAGCGTGTACATGCCCCGTAATCCAAGAACCGGTAAGGACATACTTATCTATTTTGAAGACGTCGCCGCTATCGATTATCACTGGTTTCTGCAAAGGGCTCGCTTGGTAGGAGTTGCCGACATTGAGGAACAATTGCTTGACCAAATACATAGGGTATCAGTAGTAGTTAGTAGTAAAATGCAAAGAGTGCGTATGGCAATTAAGCTAAGTCTACTTGCTGTCGTTTTATGGGTTGCACTGCTGGTATATGGTAGCTTGTAATACGTGGCCCGTAACTCCCCAACCCTCCATAAGATAAATCCCTCGCCTCTGGGGGGAACCAAATTAACCCCCCACCCCACCCCCAAAATCCTGCTAAAATACCTCATGGAAATGCAACCCCCACCCGCGTTGACTTCCCCACTTCCGGTTGCTATATTTCCCCGCAATCCCCTCTCAGGCCGTGGTGTAGGCTAACCAAAATCGGAGGCTAAATGTACCTTCCCAGGATCAAGGAATTGCGAAGGGCCTACGGATTTGAAGAAGTAGCAATTGTCCCGGGGGAGGTAACAATAAACCCCGAACTCGCCAACACCACCTTCTCCCTCGGCCAGCACTCTTTTTCCATTCCCCTGATGGCCTCTGCAATGGACGGCGTCGTCGACCCCGGCATGGCCGTCAAGATGCACGAATTCGGCGGGCTGGGGGTGCTCAACCTGGAAGGCATACATGGCCGGTACGAAAACCCCGACGAAATCCTTGAGGAGATATCCCGCGCCTCCGAGGACGAGATCACTCCCCTCTTCCAAAAAATCTACTCGACGCCGATTAAGGACGAGGCAATAGCAGGCTGTATAACCCGCATAAAAGACGGAGGCGCGACCTGCGCCGTCTCCGTCACCCCTCAGAACACGAAGAGGGTTGCCCCCATAGCCGTCGAGGCGGGCGCCGACATCCTCGTCGTCCAGTCCACCGTTACCACCGCCCGACACGTCTCTCGCAGCTACAAGGGTCTTATATTCCAGGAGCTATGCCAGCAGCTTTCCATACCCGTTGTCGTGGGCAACTCCGTAGGCTTCAACACCGCGCTGGAGCTGATGGAAACCGGGATTGCCGGTCTGCTGGTGGGTGTCGGGCCTGGGGCAGCATGCACCAGCCGGGAAGTTCTAGGGATAGGCGTACCCCAGATCACTGCTACCCTGGAATGCGCCGCCGCCCGAGACGAATACGTCCGACGCACGGGCCGGGACGTCGCCATCATCACAGACGGGGGGCTCAGGACAGGCGGAGACATCTGCAAGGCCATAGCATCGGGCGCCGACGCCATAATGCTCGGCACACCCCTGGCCCAGGCCTACGAGGCCCCCGGCCGGGGCTACAACTGGGGCATGGCCAGCCCCCACCCCGACCTCCCCAGGGGAACCCGCATCAAGGTCGGGACCCGGGGCTCGCTGAAGGAGATCCTCGTCGGGCCTTCATCCGTTGCTGACGGTACCATGAACCTGGTCGGGGCCCTGCGCACGGCCATGGGCATGTGTGGCGCCCTTACAATCAAGGACATGCACCAGGCCGAGATGATCATTGCCCCGTCCATCAAGACAGAGGGCAAGGTTTTTCAGATGCAGCAGCGGGCCAACTCCCGGAACTAGCATCTCCGACATCAGGCTTCGCCCCACATTCCATCCCTGCCGCCCGCATTCCCTACACTGCTCCCCGCCGTCTCCTCACCGTGAGATAAATCGTCCCGAGGGCCAGTCCACCGGCCAGCACCCCCAGCCCAACAGTCAGCCCGAGCACCAGTCCAACCTCGTCATCCTCCTCATCAATACTGCCGCCCCAGGCGAGGGGCGTCGGTATGGGAGCAGGCGTCGGGACGGGGGTTGGACTGGGAGTAGGGATGGTGGTTGGCCTCGGACTGGGAATTGCCGTAGGAGCGGGGACTGAGGTGGGGACACGTGTCGCCGTTGCTGTTGGCGCGGGTTCGTAGTCGAAGGTTAGGGCGTCGGCAGGCGCGCCCTCATCGGATAGTGAGGCAGTTACGGATGTGTCGCCATCATCGGTTGGAGAGAGAATTACGGGTGTGTCGCTGTCAGCTTCCTCAGATTGTGGCGCAGGAGTCGAGGTGGGTTCCTCCATCGCTTCTTCCGGTTCGGCGGTGGGTTCGGGCATCATCATTGGTGTGGATTTGGGGATGATGTCCGGCTCGGATTCCATCATGGCCTCGGGCGTCGGGGGCAGCATCGCTTCTTCTGGTTCCTCTTCCATCATCGCAGTTGGCGCGGCAGTCGGGACAAACTCTGGGGAGTCGTAGGCGAACTCGTCCTCCGATGCCGCTCTCTGCTCCAGCCCGTCCCCGGCTCCACCTTCGAACAGCCCGGTCACGTTGCCCGCAACCATCACGGTGAAGGCCACTACCGCCAAGGCCGTCGAGACCCGCATGCTCCACAGGAAAACGGGCCGCTCGGGGGGAGGGGTGGGAACGGTCACTGCGGCTGGGGCTATCCTGAACGAGCGCGGCGCCTCGACCTCCGGCATCCGTTGCAGCAATTGGACCGTCGTCTGCAACGACTCCAGTTCGTCGGGGCACGAGTCACAGCCTTGCAAATGCGCTTCCAGTGCGACCCGCTCGGTCTCCGGCAGAACTCCATCGATGTAATCCGAGAGCATCCCCGGGAAGCGCCCGTGCCCCCGATTGAATATCTTTTTCAGCATCTCTAACACAATATCAGGCCCCGCTCCCGTACCGGGCCGGCAAGGCACCCGGTCTGCCTCTGAGGAAGTCCCTGACCCTTGCCCGGCCCCTGCTGAGGCGCGATTTCACCGTTCCCACGGATATGCCCATGACCCCGGCAGCCTCCTCGTACCCGAAGCCCTGCACGTCAACTAGCACCACGGCAAGGCGCTGGTCGTGGGGGAGGGAATCCAGGCTTTGCTGGATGCTCCTGCCCATTTCCTGCCTGACGGCGTAGTCCTCCGGAGACTCTACGGAGGAGGGGGGATCGATGGTCACATCATCCGCCTCCAGGGACTCGGTGCGGCGCACCTTGCGAGACCTGAGCACGTCCCGGCAGGCGTTGGCCGTTATGGTGAACAGCCAGGATTTCAGCTTACCGCCCTTGAATCGCCCGATGTTCCGAAAGGCCGAAAGGAAAGCGTCCTGGGTCGCGTCCTCGGCGGCGGGTGCGTCGCCCAGCATGCGGAGGGCCAGGTTGTAGAGGGGTCGCTGGTACATGTCCACGATCTGGTTGAAGGCGTCGACGTCCCCGTCCCGGCTTCGGCTGATCAGGGCCTCTTCCGGCTCCGATGTCCTTTCTGGAGGCGACATTCGGGCAGTATACGATTGCGTATGCCGCGTCGGCAAAGCCGAGCGTATCGCCCCCCGACTCTCACTTGTAAAGACGTGAGAGAGGTCGGGTTTGTTCCGCGGGGTTCCTTTGGCAAAAAGGGTGGAGGGATGGATTCACGCTCTGCCTAAGGCGTGCCCTCCCGAGGCGGGTGTTCCAGTTACAGCTCAGCGCATCTGTGACTGCCTCGGGGGCCGGAATGAAGGCAAAGGTGGACCCCTTACCTATGGACACTGAAAGTGGCACCCCTGAACTACAAAAGTGACACGAACCCCTTGACGGCACGAGAACACTAGTTCTATTATCTGTTGCAAATCACCCCATTAAAGGAGACCCAATGCCCGAAGATTCACCGCCCCACGACCCCTCCCGACACTGAGACCCGGGACCCGGAGGCCACAGAGGAACCCTCCCGGGAGGCACTCGAAATCGAGAGGCTGAATGCCCTGATCGCCGATAAAGATACGGAACTGAACGGTATGCGGCACCAGATAGATTTTGCCGTGGGCCGCTACCGCATCGCACTCATGGTCAGTGCGCCGGAACTGCCTGAAGAGCTCATTAGCGGTAACACAATCGAGGAGTTGGACAACGCGATGGATTCGGCGAAGAAGATCGTCGAGAAAGTTGCATCCCGCATCGGGGCCCGCACGCCCGAAAAGCGGGTCCCGTCAGGCGCTCCCGCACGCCGGGAAACCGATCTCTCGGGCCTCTCTGCCAGGGAAAAGATCATGTACGCAATAAACAAGAGCTAGCCGTAACGCAAGATAAGCAAGGAGAAACAAACAATGGCATTGACACTAACAGAGGCAAGCAAGCTGTCCAACGACGTGCTCCTGTCCGGGGTTATAGAGACGATAGTCAACGAAAGCCCCGTGCTCCAGCACATGCCCTTCATAGAGATCGTCGGCAACTCCCTCACCTATAACCGGGAGAACGCCGCCCCGACCGTAGCTTTCTACGACGTAGGCGACGCGTGGGCCGAGTCTACGCCCACATTCAGCCAGGTTACCGCCACCCTGAAGATACTGGGAGGCGACGCCGACGTGGACAACTACGTCGCCGCCACCCGGGGCAACGTCCAGGACCTGGAGGCCGCGGTGGTAGAGCTAAAGGCCAAGGCCGTACAGCAGAAATTCGACGACACCTTCATCAACGGTGACACCGACTCCAACTCCTTCGACGGGATCGACAAGCTGACCCCCGCCGACCAGACCGTCAGTATGGGCGAAAATGGCGCGACCCTCACGCTGGACAAGCTGGATGAACTGATCGACAAGGTGAAGTCCGGCAAGCCACACATTCTGATAATGAGCCGCAGGACCCGGCGCAAGCTCAGCTCTCTTGCCCGGTCGACGGGGAGCGGCTTCCTCCAGACGGACCGCAACATGCTCGGCCAGATGGTCCAGTTCTACGACGGCGTGCCCATCGGCATCAGCGACTGGGTCTCCGACGCCCAGCGGGCGGGCACCAGTCGGGACGCCTCTACCGTGTACGCGGTCCAGTTCGGGGAGGATGGCGTATCGGGGTTGACGGGGCCCTCGGGTCTTCAGGTGGAGCGCGTCGGGAGCCTGGAGACGAAGGACGCCACCCGTACCCGGGTCAAGTGGTACGTAGCCGTGGCCCTGTTCAGCACGGTCAAGCTGGCCAAGCTCACCGGGGTCCGGAACTAGCCCGACCACATAGACACCGTTGCAAAGCGCTCTATAAGGGCTGGGGGAGGGGGCCGGCCCCCCTCCCCCTCGACGGGTCTACGGCCCGCTGAAGCTAGTGATGGTTATTTGCGTTTCGAGAGAATAGCCATGCAAAGGGCATAAGCCAGGAGAACAACCCATGACCACCCTTGCCGAAATCCGTGCACGTGTCCGCACCGACCTGCACGACGAAGATGCCGCCGACTTCCGGTGGGCCAGCACCGAGCTGGACCGGCACATATTTCACGCCCTGCAGGAGATGAGCCTTGTAGCACCGGTGGAGGACAAGGCAACGCTGACCGTGACCGAAGGGACCCGGGACATCGATCTCTCCTCCCTGGCCAGTCTCGTTCTCGTCGATTCCGTCGAGTACCCGGCCGGTCAGTCCCCTCCCGCCTTCACCGAGTTCCGGGTCTGGGGAGACACGCTTACCCTGCTGGTGGAACGGGCCCCGGCCCAGGGCGAACAGGCGGTGATCTATTACGGGAAGCTCCATACCATCGACTATGTGTCCTCTACAGTGCCCGTGCACCTTGAAGACATACTGGTCACGGGCGCCTCCGGGTACGCGGCCCAGAGCATGTCCGGCTTCACCATCAACCGGCTCAACACCGGCGGCGATACCGTGTGGCGAGACTACATGATTTGGGGCCGGGAGCGATTAAACATCTTCCATCGAGCCCTGGCGAGGCACGGACGCCCCGGACGGATGAAGTCTCGGCGCCTGAACAGACCTCTGGCAGCGTCCAACGGCGCACTGAGCGGGGCCTCTCGTGCCGAAACTGTGAAAGTATGAGCAACTGTTTATCATCCACACTGGAGAACCCCTAGCATGAGGCCACTGTCCGACTCTCTCCTCCGTGCCCAGAAGTCGCCATCATCGAGGCCGTGGATCAAAGTCGAGGCACTGGACCGGATGGGCGGCATAGCTCGGCTCAGGTTTCAGCAACTCCACACGGGCCCAGAGGCCGCGGGGCCTCACGCCGTTACCATCCCGTCCGACGGCGCCCTGGTACGTGCCCGCATAGATCCCACCGACAATTACAACCTCTACGTCCAGCGTGTTGCCGACCCGTCTCCGTCCGCCGACTTCGGGAGATGGGTCTTCCTGGACTCGGCGTCCCGGTCGGGAGACGTGGCTCTCTGCTCTGCAGGGACGGAAGTGCTCCTGTTCTTCGTGTCCAGCAACCGCCGCACCCTGTACGTTCGGGCCAGTGACGACAGCGGCGCGACCTTCGGGCAGGCTATCTATGTGACAACTGCTTCCTCACCCGTGACCTGGCTGGCCGCCGACCAGAAGCCCGACGGCTCTGCCCTTCTGCTTTATGCCCTGGACGGTTCCGGCCTACACGCCATTCGCCGTTCGAGCGGCAGCTGGGGTCATCCTAGACGCTGGACGAATTCTCTCTCCCAAATCAATGGAGTTGCAGTCCACTACAACGGAGACTGGGACGTCGCGGTGGCGGGACGAGACTCGACGGGCAGCAAGAGTGGAGTTTGGAGCACGGTCTTCGGTGAGGGCGCGGCCCAGACTCTCGACACATGGTCGGCACTAAAACCTGTAACCGAGGTGGAACGGGGCCCGAGCCTCGACTTCCGCGCACCCTTCCTGGACCGTCCGGACGTCGACCGGCTCTTCTTTATCGAACAGGTCACGGGAGACGGAGGTCACAATCGTCCCTTCTTTACCTTTACCATGCCCTCGGCCTCCTACCTCGATAGTCTCTGGCGGGATCCGGACGCCTTCGATCTGGACACGACATACGGGCTGGCTATCGGCGACACGGCGAGCCACGTATGGCTCTCGACGGCCAGCGGCGTGTGGTCGGCCCAGCTCAACCCCTCACCCCTGGACCTGAGCCGGGACGTGATTTCGCTCACCGGAAAGGAGTCCACCAGAGAGACGACGTGGCAAATAGAACTCCGCAACGACGATGGACGCTTCTCACGCCCTGGGCAAGGTGATCTGGCGCTTCTGACCAAGGGATCTGAATTGAACATCAGTTTCGGCTATGTGACTACTGCAGGGAAAGAAGCATCTCTTTCCGCACCCGTGTGGATCGACGGACTGGAGCATCGCCGTACCGATTCTTCTTCGACACTGATAGTCCGAGCCACGGGCGGGTGGGGCCTACTGGAATGGCAGCACGCCCGACGCGAACAGACCTGGGCCGCGGGGGAATCCTCCGTGTTCGAGATCCTGAGGTCTGTGCTGGCTCGGGCCGGCTTTAGTCTCGTAGCCCAGGCCGACAACTTTCTGCTGAACAACCATCGTCCGGAGTTCCTGATCGAGGAGTCGGAACCCCTGGACATGGTCGTCGAGCGGCTCATGTCCCACGTCCCTGATGTTCTGCTTGGGATATCCGGCGAGGGATTTGTTCTCAGGGTTCCCTCTGCAACCGAGGAAACATCCTACATCTATGGTACGGGCCACGGGATCCTGGAGGGTCGTTACCTCGACCCGGTCCCCCAACACAGCCGGGCTATCGTCTTTGGAGCAAACCACACCAGCGACCTCTCCGACTGGTCAGACTTCCCCGCCCTTTTCGACCGTCCTCTCCATGTCCATGATGCAACTCTCGACACCCAGGAGAAGACCGACGCCCGTGCCCAATCGGAGGCCCGCAGCATCACTATCCGTCCCCGTAGAGGGAGCATCACCGTCCCCGTCAATGTAGGCCAGGAGCTATACGACGTCATTGATGTGACCGACCCTCAAGTCGGTCTAGCACCGGTGAGGCGCCGGGTACTGGGACTCGACACCCGGTACGCCATCGGGCCTCGCAGGCCGCGTTATGAGCAGACCATACATCTGGGCGGGCTCTAGGGGTGGGGAGGTGTCCTTGACACCGCGCGGCTCGGGGTGAAGAATAGCCTCCACGTGTCCGACTCCCTATTGAGGTCGTGTACCCGTGCCCCGAGCCCCTACCATGATCGAGTCAACGAAGCCCGTCACTGATACAATCGTCGAACCCGAGATCTTCGCCTGCTATTCCAAGTCGATCCCCAGGGGTCGGTATCCCTGCGGCTACTCGCTTAGGTCGGACCTCCTGGTGGAAATCAAGAAGACGCCCGACGAATGGATTGCCGCCGTGGATGTGGAAAGTCTGTATCTATGGGGCGCGGGCGCAACGGAAGATGAAGCCATAGACGACCTGGTATGCGTAGCCGGCGAAATCAGGGACTCCTACCGCAGGTTTAAGGACGGACCGACACCCTGTTCGGAGCGCGAACTGCAGTTGCTCGAAGACCTGGTTGTTTAGCCTTGGAATACGACACACTGCGCAAAATATTGCATGTGAATGCCAGGGCTGAGGAAGACTCCACGGGAAAACACATCAAATACTACGCAGAGATAGGTAACGTTCGTAGATTAGTTACGCTTATGTCCCACGGCGCGAAGGGCCAGATTTCCAAGGGGCTTTTGGCTACAATGGCCCGACAAATGCGTCTCTCCTCCCGGCAACTGCAGCAGTTCGTGGACTGCACCCTTAGCCGTGACGAATGGCTGGACATCTGGGCTGCAAACCCTGGCAGGTAGTGATGCAGTTCCCGACTAAACTCTCCCCACCCACGCGAGCCTGATTGCAATCCACTATTGAAAGTCCCCGCCTCCGACGCTGGGCCATAGTCGCATCCCTAACATCCTGTGTAGGCACCTCCCTCAGTGTCATATTCATCATCGGCATCCTTCTGCCGGAAATCTCCAAGGAGTTGGACCTTTCGCCATTTGCACAGGGATTGCTCGGCTCCTCCGTCCTTATTGCCAACCTCCTATTCTGCATACCGTCCAATTTAGTTACCTCACGTTTTCGGCCCTGGAGGATGGTGGTGCTGCTGTTCCTCGGGGTGGCTGGGTCGGCACTGTTGCAGAGCTGGTCTCCCGTCATTGCCGCTCTCTTTGTAGGGCGAGTGGGTGCAGGTCTCTTTTTCACTTCCACCCAGGCCCCCCGGTCCCTCATTATCCAGCAGTGGATCCCCAGTCACCGGATATCCTTCACCAACGGCCTATCCTTTGCGGGAATAGACCTGATCATGGGGCTCGCCTTCCTGGTAACACCCCAATTCCAGGACCTCGCCGGGGGTTGGCGGGAGACATTCTTCATCTGGTCCATGATCCTCTTTGGCCTCACCGTGGTATGGATGATCATCGGAGGCGAGAGGGTCACCGAGGAATACGCCACCAGGGCACGCTCCGAGACCTCCAGCCCCCTGAACGCCCTGCGGAACTACAAGCAGCTCTGGATTATGGGTATGGGTTTGGGGGGCTCGATGACCGCTCAGGCCGGATTCCAGAATTTCTGGCCCACCCTCGCCGAGGACCAGCTGGGTCTCACGCCATCCTTCGTCGGGCTCGCCCTGGGAGCGATGACATTCGCCGCTGCCCCGACCGATTTCCTCGTCAACGCTATCCCCACCCTTATCCGTCGCCGCTCCCTGGTCCTCTCCGTCTGCGGCATCGTCTCTATCCTTTCCCTTGTAGGCATGGTCTACATCACTTCCGGGCCGCTGGTCCTGGTCTTTGCCGTCTTCAAGGGTCTGGCCTTTGCCTACTTCCCCGTACTGATGATCATGGTATTCCTCATACCGGGCATCAAACCCAGGGAGATAGGAATAGGCATGTCTTTCATGGAAACTTCCATATGGGGAGGCTCGGCTATCGGGCCCCTTTTGGTTGGCGGCCTGCAGCAGATCACCGGGGACCTTCAACTTTCCCTGTTGATATGCGGAATGTTCCCAGTAACCCTCCTGATTGCGGCGTTCTTATTGTCTGTGAGAGACCGCTCCTACCCTCCCACACTCCGGCCTAACCCACAAAAACCGCGTGATGCAATTCCACCTTCCCGTGCCCCGGCAGAACCCGCCCGAAAGACTGTCGGGCAATCCAAGTTCGGACTGATCTCGCCCCTGGCGGCTGGTATAGGCAACTATCAGCTGGAGGGAAACGCCAGTGGCTGAAGGATTGACATGAAAGCCCGAGGCAAGCCGACCGAAACCAGGCGTCCCAGATCATAGTTGGAGACAACGGCACGGGAGAAATAGATATTACCCTCTCGTCAGATGGTGAAAATCTGTTATGCCCATCGGGCTACTACCGTTGGCCGGGCGACGGCATGTGTTACCTGCCGTAGTCGTATGCATTCAAGGCAAAGCTATACATCAATCAGGCCTATGACCATCTCGGTGATTCTTACCGGTGTGCCGTCCCCTCCCTCTGGATGATAAACCTGCTCGCGTAAATTGCATCCGCTTGGGACAACTATACGGCCATTACTCTACCCAATTTAATGTGGGCTTGATGCCTTACTTAATTAAATAGCCGGTGAGGGGACACTCGTCAGACGCAGGCTTAGTTTATGGCAGTCTCGGGCTCACTCCCGTATTCTCAGCCGTGAGCCTTCAACAATCCACAGCTGGCCCTGGGGGGATGAGTTGGACAAAGTCTCAATCAGGTTTGTGCCGACCTGCAAGAGGTCGTCTCGCGTTTGGCTGGCCAACCGAATGACCACGATGCCGGGATACTGACCCGGAGGATATGTCCTGATATCGGCGAAGTCCTTGTTCTGAGTTACGAGTATGCGTTCCTCAGCCAGGCAGACCGAAGCAACGTCTGTATCCGTCGCCCCGCCCATTCCTTCATCGAGGACCGTGACAGCATCGTGGCCGGATTCCGCGAACAGCCCCTTTAGCTGAAGCGGCAAATTCTCGTCTAGCTTGAAGCGCATCGGGCTGCCCTACGTGCCCAAGGGCGCCACCCGCTCCTTTGCCAGTTCGGCGGCGTAATGCAGAGCTGCCCTAACCGCATCGGGGGAAACGGACGGGTAACTCTCCACAATCTGCCCAATGGTCAATCCGGCAGCAAGGTTGTCCAGTATCACGGTGACCATTACACGAGTGCCTGCGATACAGGCTTGACCATGGCAGACACCAGGGTCTACGGATATGTAATCTTGCCAGTTCATAGTCGCAGGACCTCCCGGATACGCATTACGCTCCATTATAGGCCAGTCATTGCTCGTTTCTCACCACCCCCTGCCTCCCCAGCCCCCCATGCTACAATGACCCCCGCTCCCGACCCAGTATTCCACCTTTTATAACCGGAGGCACAAGTGAGGCTTGAAGACAAAGTCGCGATCGTAACCGGGGCCACGGCAGGCATGGGGAGGGCGGCGGCGGAACTCTTCGCCCGGGAAGGGGCCAAAGTTGTTCTGTGCGGGCGGCGCGAGTCCCTCGGTCAGGAGATTGTCGACCTTATAAAGGGTCGGGGTGGTGAGGCTACTTTCGTCACGGCGGATGTGGCAAAAGCTGAAGATGTGAAGAGAGTCGTTGACACTGCGGTCGGCGCCTACGGCAAGCTTGATGTCCTGTTCAACAACGCCGGCATCAACGAACACGCCTCTGGGGACCCCGACAAGGAGCCCGAGGAGGCATGGGACCGGATCATCGACACCAACCTTAAGGGCACGTTTCTCGGCATAAAATATGCCATCCCGGAGATGCGCAAGGCCGGGGGCGGGTCTATTATCAACAACTCTTCCGTCAATGACGTCCAGGCCGACGTGGTGTCCATGTCGTCTTACCACGCCTCCAAGGGCGGTGTGACCGCACTCACCAAAAAGGCTGCTGTTCAGCACGCTGTCGACAACATACGGGTTAACGCGGTGAATCCCGGCCCCATAGCCACCGAGATGGTCGACATCTCCTGGGACATGCTCACCGATCCCGACATTGTCGAGGAGCGCAAGACCAAGCAGCCCCTGGCCCGGATGGGCCACCCCATGGACGTGGCCTACGCTGCACTCTACTTCGCATCCGACGAATCGGCATTCGTAACCGGTGCTACTCTGCTCATCGATGGCGGGCAGTCGGCAGCTTACCGGGACGTCGTCTAAAGCCCACTCTTTCGTAACGAATTTCATCATCAGGAGAACCACATGAGGCTTGAGGGAAAAGTCGCGATCGTAACCGGGGCCACGGCGGGGATGGGAAGGGCGGCGGCCGAGCTATTCGCCCAGGAGGGGGCCAAAGTGGTCCTCTGTGGCAGGAGGGAGTCACTCGGCCAGGAAATAGTCGGGGTCATCAAAGGACGGGGTGGTGACGCTACCTTCGTCACCGCCGACGTAGCGAAGGCCGAGGATGTGAAGAAGGTCGTAGACGCGGCCGTAAGCAGCTACGGCAAGCTCGACATCCTGTTCAACAACGCCGGTATCGACTACTCCGGTTACAGTGAGGCTGACATAGAGCCCGAGGAGGCCTGGGACCACGTCATTGACGTTAATCTTAAGGGCACGTTCCTCGGCATAAAGTACGTCGTTCCGGAGATGCGGAAAGCGGGCGGCGGCTCCATCATCAACAACTCGTCGGTTAACGACAGTCAGGCTGGCGCCGCGTCTACTGCTTCCTACCACGCTTCCAAGGGAGGTGTGACGGCCCTCACCAAGAAGGCAGCGGTGGTCTACGCCGCCGAAAACATTCGGGTCAATGCCGTCAATCCCGGCCCCATAGCCACCGAGATGGTCGACATCCCGTGGGACAAGCTCACCGATCCCGATACCATAGAGACCCGTGTGAGATTGCAGCCCATGCACCGGATGGGCCACCCGATGGACGTTGCCTACGCCGCCCTTTACTTCGCCTCCGACGAGTCGGCCTTTGTGACCGGCGCCACCCTGATCATAGACGGCGGCCAGGCGGCGGCTTACCGGGACGTCGTCTAACCGTATCTATTTCGTACCGAAAACCATCACTGGGAGAAGCACATGAGGCTTGCGGGAAAAGTCGCCATTGTCACGGGGTCGACGGCTGGGATAGGAAAAGGCTCGGCGGAACTATTTGCCAGGGAAGGGGCCAGGGTGGTGGTATCCGGCAGGACGGTCAACGCGGGAGAACAGGTCGCCGAGGGCATCCGGGCCGAGGGTGGCGAGGCCATATTCGTAAAGGCTGACGTGTCCGAAGCTTCAGACGTGCAGCGCCTGGTGCGGGAGACGGTTTCTGCCTATGGCAAGCTGGATGTGCTGTTCAACAACGCGGGCATCGGGACCACGGGACTCACCGCCGACGAGTCGGAAGAGAGTTGGGACCGCTGCATGGCGGTAAACTTGAAGAGCGTCTTCCTGGGCATAAAATACGCCGTGCCCGAGATGATCAGGAACGGCGGCGGCTCCATAGTCAGCAACGCCTCCATGTGGGGTGTAACCGCCAGCCACCGCTGTGCAGGCTCCTATGTAGCGTCAAAAGCGGCCATCATCGGGCTCACCAAGAAGGCCGCCCTGGACTATGCGAAACAGAAGATTCGGGTGAACTGCATCTCACCCGGCGACATCGGGTTTGTCGGTATGGAGAATGACGAGGGCTACTGGACCCGCCCCGACATCGTGGAGGACTTCGAGACCTGCCAACCCTATCCACACATGGGCACCCCCGAGGACTGCGCCTACGCCGCCCTCTATCTCGCCAGCGATGAATCGGCATTTGTCACGGGCGCGAACCTGGTCCTCGATGGCGGCATGACAATTGCTGAGATATTGGCGGGGGGTCGGGGGTGAGGGAGCCTCAAAACAGCACCCGGTAGATCCTGACTTCCGAGTTCGGAGAGTTGGGGGTGGGGTAGACGGGTTGGATGAGGCCTTCGCGGGCCATTTGCTCAAATTTCTCGATGCCGGTCTGTGGATAGTAGAGCCGTTCCAACTGCCCGACATATATGTAGCTTACCCCGTATTTCTTGAGAAGGCGTTCGGCGGTCTCGATGTCGAAGGTTGAGTAGATGGCCTGGACGTCGGCGCGGCGGACCGACACTCCGTCGCGGTCTTCCCATCGCTGCTGTTGCTGGTGCCAGTCCCAGCCCACGATGGTCGGCAGGCCTGTGTACACCGACACCCGGCTTCCCCACGTGTACAACCCCGAGTTACCCTCCAGTATGACCGGAGAACCCTCCAGGTTGTCCTGCAGCCAGATGATGGCATGGTAGTCCCAGCCCAGCTCCAGGACCTCGGGCGGCTCTATCGTGCCGTTGCGGTCTGCGTCGTTGTGGTAGACGGCGGCGGGCATGTAGGCCATTCCGTCGATAGTGGTGGGGGAGTCGTTGAAGCGGTGCTTGGCCCGCTCGGGAGAGGCGGCGATGGGATATATCATCCCAGCGATTACCAGGATGATCAGAGCCTGGGTCCACGCGATCCTTCGGACCGTCAATTTACGTGGAATCGCCATCGCTCCCAGCCTCCACGCAAAGTAGGCCGAGGCCAGGGCCATAAGCGTCCAGGCGTGAAAGTAGAATTTGAAGACCGTGTTCATACGCCCGGGGTCAACGAGGTTGACCTTAAGGAACTCGACGCCAATACCCAGGGCCAAGGCCACGCCAAGCATCAGCAAAGCAAACATCTCGGGGCCCGAGCCTTCCTCCCTCTTGGCAAGCGTCCTTACGGCAAGCAGGCCTGCCATGAATAACACCAGCAACGCGAATGCGACGGTGTGATAGCCGAGGCCCACCAAGACTGCCAGCAAAATCACCGCACTCGCCACGGGCCAGAGTACATGGGACCTGCGCACCCGCCTCAGGAGGAGCCTCGGGACCAGCGCCCTCGACTTAATCGGGTATTCCTGCCAGAGCCGGTAGAGCAAGAAACTGATGGCAATGAAAAGGAAAATTCCGTGGATGGCAAGATATTGGTATAGAGGAGTGGTGAACTCATTCCACTCAACGAAGGGGAAGTCGACTGAGCCCTCGTAGCTCAGGTGGAAGGGAGCGAAGAACAGAATGCCGAGAAGCCACACCCCCACCGCCCCACCCCCGGCCAGGGCTAGAGTCCGCCCCGTTATGCGTCCCATCGTGAACAGCAGTGCGGCCAGGGCCACGACCCCAATCGAGAACAGCAGAAAGGTCGGGTAGTCCCAGCTGTTGATCGTGAACAGGGCCCCGACAGTCAGGCCGAGGGCCGCTATTCTCGCTAACCAGGTTCGAGTTGAGCAGAGCTTGGCAGCGCCCTGGATGAGAGCCAACCCAAGGCCGACAGCCAGCAATGCAAAGGGCAAGGCTATCAGGTGGGCGTGGAGGTCGGCGTAAAGAAAGCTGAAGAAGGGGAACTCAGTGATCTCACAGCCGCCGCAGGAGTTAAGCCCCTCTTGTGACGAGGTGTCGATAACCCGGCTGCTGCGCCAGTAGTCGAAACTGCCAAACTCACCCTCGCCGAAGGTGGTCCTCCACACGGCCTGTCCGAGTTGAACAGCACCGTCCAGGTTGCCGATGACGGCGACGAACACTGCTCCTGCAATTCCTGCCAGATAGGGTCCCCCGGGCCACGAGGGTGGGGCCCTGTCACCTCCACCACCCCGACTGGCCGCAAGATTGTATACGACACTGAATGCTCCGCCGACGGTCAGAGCGAACACAAGAGCAATGGCCAGGTTGAAGGCCGTGGACGGCAGCACTCCCGTGATCTTTGTCAGCGAGGCTATCTGGAACTGCCCGAAGTAGTAGTAGTTCAGGTGACCGCCCGCGAACCAGGGGTCGTAGGGTGGCATCTCCGTGGACCGGGTGACGGCGTTCAGATAGGCGAAGTCCATTGGCTTTTCGCCGCCGCGCCACGGGTGCCAGAGGTCCGGATTCCAGGCTCGGATCCCGTAGAAGGAGAGGAAGGCCACGAGGAACAGCGCTTCGCAGAAGAGGATTAGCCGCCATCGCTGCCGGAAGAAGTCGATCACCTGCATCCGACCCCGCCAAATCACCAACCCCGACACCAGTGCAACCACGATGATCATCAACCACAGACCACCCGCCGAGAAGTCCAGTATCCGCAGGCTTGCGAGCAACCAGGCCAGGTAGCCGACTAATAGCAGGCCCAGTACCTTGGTGAGCAGGTATCCCCTGTCGGGGAGGCGGCTGAAGAGGACGAGGCCGATGGGCAGCGTCGCCAGGGCGATGATCTGGATTGCTATATACCAGACGAATGTCGGGAACCGGTTGGAGAACCCGTCGCGGTCGAAAAGGTCGGAGAAGGTCCCACCTGCCTGCTGCCTAGCCGCGCTCTCCTCCGAGAGCATGCCGCGCTCGGGGATGCCGGGTGTCGGGGGCGCACGCACGGACTCGCCGGTGAGGAGAGTTTCCAGCAGCGTGCGGATGGCCGATTCACCCAGGGGCCGTACTTTCTTGAGGATGATGGGTGTCGGGTGTTCGTAGTTGGTGAATGAGTCGTCGGCATACCCAAGATTAAGCGTGAGCCCCGACAAACGGCCCGGGCCAAGGGCCGCAGGGGCCTCGAGCCCTGGGCGTGAGAAGGTGTCGTGTACGAAGCTGACGCCCAGGAAGTTGGGGTACGCCTCGGCGACGTAGTCCACCTCGAAGCCAAGCTCTCCTGCGAAGAGGAGCCGGTAGTACCGGGAACTGACGGGATAGCGCTCAGGGAGCGTGGGTATGCTCCCGTACAGGCGGTTGCTGAAAAAGACTACGTAGTCGGCGTTGGATAGGGCGTCGGCCAGGTGCTCGGCCTTGCTGCCGATGACTGTAAAACCCGCATGGTCCGTGTACTGGATGGGAACGTCGTCCGGGTCATAGAGCTGGAGAGTGATCCGTCGATAGGAATGCAGGTTGGGCAGACTCTCCTCCCAGTGCTCCATTGCGAGAACGGAATCGGGAGGGATGTGCTCTCTCACATAGTCCGAGGCACGGGTGGCGGGGTGGGCGTCCGTGTAGACGTTGGCGAAGGCGAAGGCGTAGAAGACCGTAGCGAATACGACCAGCCCCAGACCGGCGACCCCACTCCTGTACATGAAGATGCGGCTCGGGCGGAGGGAGCGTAGCCGGGTCAGGCCCTTGTCGGACAGGTTGGCGGCCATGATTGCGAGAAATGGCGTGACCGGAAGCAGGTAGCGGAGGAACTTGACCTCGGCGAGGCCCGTGATGAAGAAGAACGGCAGGAACCAGGCCAGGAGCAGGATGTCGGCGCGGGTGCGCTTGAGCGCAGCCCGAACCGCGGTGAACCCGAGACCCGCCCACATAAGAATCGCCAGCGGCAGCCCGACGCCCCACACCGAGAACTGCCACAGGTGGTAGGCGAAAGGCAGGCTGCCATCGTATTGGCGGGTGTAGGGAAAGTCGATGACCCGACGGACCATCTGGCTCTGTTGGTAGGCGTCGGCAGCGTAATAAGGAAGGTCGAGAATGGCGTAGGGCTGGGCGATGGCGAAGGTAATGAATCCGAAGGCGGCGGCTATGCCCAGCTTTCGGAGGGCGGGTTTGATGGCGTCGGGGGTGGGGATGAGAGTGTCGACTCGGGATCCGTTGCGCAGGGCCAGAAGTCCGACCCCGACGGCGAAACCCGCCAGCATGGGCGCAGCGCTGAATTTCGACGCCATTGCCAGGCCGAAGAAGACACCGGCCAGGACCGCATCCCACCTCTTCCCCTCTTCCGAGAGGCGCACCACGAATAGGAATGAGAGGCAACTGAAGAACGTGAGCATCGCCTCCGTGGTGTAGAAATGTGCAAGCTGAATATGCAGCACGGCGAAGGCGGTGAAAAGAGCGGCGAGCAGTCCCACGCGCTCGTTAAAGAGGCGTCGGCCGATGAGGAATACGACGAAGACCGTTCCCGTGTCGAAGAAGGCGGATAGGATGCGCCCAATGATGGTCAGGTCGTACATGTTGGCGTCATCGACGCCCGGCAGTGCGCCTACTGCCCATCCCACCGCCCCTAGGAGGTAGAAGGGAAGGCTGCCGTAATCGTAAACGCCATGCCCCGAGTCGAGGCCGGGGGGTCTGGGCACGAGGCTGCTCTTCTGGTCGTCGAACAGCTCCAGGGGGGATTTGAGGGAGTCGAGGGTGAGCTGTTGGGCGGTCCAGACTACGGACCGTTCATCGGGGTGGAGGGAGTGGCTGGAGCCGTCGTCCCAGTTGACCCCGTACAGTCTGAGCCCCAGGGCAAAGACAAGTATTAAGATCAGGGCGAGGGTGACGGGCGTGAGGCGGGGGAGGGCTATTGCTCTACGGTTGGCAGGGTTGCTCTGACCCTCTTCATTCGAGCGATCTTCGGAAGACAGGTTGCCAAGCCACATCCGGGCCTCGGATCACCCTTTCCCTCTCCCGTCAAGAGATCTTTGCATAACCATTAATTCTTCCCCGGGGGTGGGGGATTCCGCTCGCCCTGAGCGTAGCCGAAGGGTCTTAAGAGCGGAATGGGTGGGGCGTGCTGGCCATAACTGGTAGTTATGCAAAGCTCCCATCAAGGGAGAGGGGATGGAAACTCTCGGTTGCACCTAGAGGCCCTTGGCCGCCATGAACGCCGCCAGGTCTCCTACCCGGCAGCTGTAGCCCCACTCGTTGTCATACCAGCCGAGCACCTTCACCATCGAGTCACCCATGACCATCGTGGACGGAGCATCGAGGATGCAGCTGGCGGGGTTGCCCTTGAAGTCAGTGCTGACCAGCTCTTCCTCGCAGTACTCCAGGACACCGGTTAGAGTCTCCTGGGAGGACTGCTGGTAGGCCTCATTGACCTCTTCCTTCGTAGTGGGTCGCTCAACGTTGGCGACGAGGTCGATAAGGGAGACGGTGGGCACCGGGACCCGGAAGGCCATGCCGTGGATCTTGCCCTGGACCTCCGGCATGACGACGCCCACGGCCTTTGCCGCGCCGGTGGTGGTGGGGATAATGTTGGCTGCCGCGGCTCGGGCACGACGGATGTCTCCGTGGACCTGGTCGAGGATTTTCTGGTCGTTGGTGTAGGCGTGAACGGTGCTCATGAGGGCGTGACTGATGCCGAAGTTGTCGTTGAGCACCTTCACCAGGGGCGCTACGCAGTTGGTGGTGCAGGATGCGTTGGAAACGACGGTGTGCTGTGCGGGATCGTATTTGTCTTCATTGACACCCATGACCACGGTAAGGTCGTCGCCCTTGGCGGGGGCGGAGATGATCACCTTTTTGGCGCCGCCGTTCAGGTGTCCGCCTGCCTTTTCTGCGTTGGTAAAGAAGCCCGTGGACTCGATGACCAGCTCAACCCCAAGGTCGGCCCATGGAATCTTGGCGGGGTCGCGCTCGGAGAGGACCCTGATGGCCTTGCCGTCTACGACGACATCACCATCGGCGGCTTCGACGGTGCCGGGATAACGGCCGTAGTTGGTGTCGTACTTGAAGAGGTGGGCGTTGGTCTCGGTGTCGGTGAGGTCGTTTACGGCGACGATTTCGAGGGCGTCGGCGTGTCTTTCGAGGATGGAGCGGGTGACCTGTCTGCCGATCCTGCCGAAGCCGTTAATTCCGATCCTGGTGGTCATTCAGTTCCTCCAAATAATGGTCTAACCGGACGTCTGACCGTTCTGTGGTTGGGACTCGCCGTTCACTAGCCCTAGAACACCATCTACGAATTCATGGACGACTTGGCGAGACCGCGCAAATTCGTCGCCATAGTCCATAAAGCTGTGATAGAAATTGGCGTGCAGCTTATCGGCAGCAACGAAACCGGCCCGAAGGGCAGTCCCTCCATCTGATTCAGGGAGTTCGAAAATCAGATTGCGGAGCGCTCCATGGCTGTTGTCAGGTCTGCCGTGTCTTTTGGCCAGCGCAATAGATGCTTGAGAAGCTGCGCCCCATAGCTTCTCCGAGGCCTGCATGTAATCTCCAGCTTCAAACTCTTCGTCGGACGCAACGAGAAAGTCCCTAGCCGTTTCTATGTATTCTTCCATAAGCATGGCATTCAACAGGGCAAGCTCATAGGCCTACTGCCCCTCCAACTGGGCCAGGGCCCGACGGTTGTTCCATTCCTCGTTGTCGTTGGTGGAGAGGCCCTCAAGCCGCTGCAAGGCGTCCTTGTAGCAGGGCATGCAGTAAATGTTGTACTCCCGACGGAGCCACCTTTCGACTTTCTTCTGGCAACTGCTGCATTTCATCTTCACATCTCCGTTGTAGGTGGCCGACGGACGCCGCTATTATAGCGCTACAAGGTGGGAGAATGCTTCCCGTCCGGCGTACCTGGCCTGCGATCCCAACTCCGATTCAATACGCATGAGTCGGTTGTATTTGGAGACTCTCTCGGAGCGGGCCGGGGCTCCCGATTTGATTTGTCCCGCTCCCGTGGCCACGGCAAGATCGGCGATTGTGGTGTCCTCAGTCTCGCCGGAGCGGTGGCTTATTATCGTGCCCCAACCCGCACCCTTGGCCATAGAAACGACTTGAAGGGTCTCGGTAAGTGTGCCGATCTGGTTGGGCTTTACGAGTACTGCGTTGCCTGCCCCGCTCTCGATGCCCTGTCTCAGCCGTTGGGAGTTGGTAACAAATAGGTCGTCCCCGACAACCTGCACCCGGTCCCCGATCTTGTAGGTGAGCCGCTCCCATCCTGCCCAGTCATCCTCCGCCAAACCATCTTCGATGCTGACTATGGGGTAGTCGATGGCCCAACGGACGTAGTATTCGGACATGGGCCCCGACGCAAGGCTGATCTGGTCTCGGGCGAGGGCGTAGGACTCGCCGTCAAAAAACTCGGTGGCAGCGGCGTCCAGGGCAATGAAGCAGTCCTCGCCGGGCTTGTACCCTGCTCCCTCGATGGCCCGGACTACGACTTCGATGGCATCCCGGTTGGACGGCAGTGACGGTGCGAATCCCCCCTCATCCCCGACATTTGTGCTCAGGCCTCGCTCCTCAAGGGACTTTCCCAGCTGGTGATATATCTCGGCGCCCATGCGGAGGGCGTGGGAAAAGGACTCGGCGCCGAGGGGAACAACCATGAACTCCTGGAAATCGGTAGAGTTGGCGGCGTGTTGGCCGCCGTTCAGGATGTTGAACATGGGCACGGGGAGCAGGGGCTCGGAGCCTGCATCCAGGTAACGATAAAGAGGCAAAGAGGTGTGCGCCGCGGCAGCGTGGGCTGCGGCCAGAGATACACCGAGCATGGCGTTGGCCCCGAGCCTAGACTTGCCCAGTGTCCCATCCAGATCGATCAGCGCGGCGTCAAGGGCGGGCTGGTCCAGGGCAGACATTCCGTTGAGCCGCTCCGCGATCTCACCCTCGACGTGGCTCACGGCTTTCAGGACACCCTTTCCGCCAAAGCGGGAGGAGTCGCCATCGCGTAACTCAAGGGCCTCGTGGCTGCCGGTGCTCTTGCCCGACGGGACCATCGCGCGACCCGATGCCCCACTCTCAAGGCTAACCTCGACTTCCAGCGTGGGACTGCCGCGGGAGTCAAGCACCTCGCGGGCGGTGAGGCCAACGATGGCCGTCATCCGGCGGCTGCGTCCCGGGCGAGGCGGGCCTCGGCGGCTGCCATCGCCTTTTCGACGGCGTCTACGGCATCCGAGGCCCTTACAATTGAGGTGTCGGGTTCGCCGTCTCGGGAGAGGTCCCAGGTGTTCAGCCCTACGACTGTGAGAGGGTCGGGCTGACCCAGGGCATGGCCTATCTCAGAGAGGGTGCCGAACGCCCCGTCTATAGCCAGCACGGCGAGGCCCGTCTTCACGACGATGGAGTTCCGGGCGTAGCCGATCCCCGTGACAATTGGGATGTCGATCCAGGGGTTGGCCTCGTTGCGGTCCTCCCGGGGCAGGATGCCGATGGTCGTGCCTCCGGCCTCCTTGGCGCCCTTGCAGACCGCCGTCATCACCCCTCCCAGGCCCCCGCACACGACAGTCGCGCCACGCTTGGCCAACTCGCGGCCTACGGTCTCGGCGAGTTGCCCGGTCTCCTCGTCACAGGTGTTCCCACCGATGACGGATATGGGGATGAATTTGTCCATGGTGGTTGGGGTAGGGCTGGATTATAGCATCAAGGTGCCCCCCCTCAAATTGCCCGCCATATAGGCTGGTGCTATACTCGAATGCAGGCATTTCGGCTATAGGGGCCGACTGCCCACTAGGGGGAATGTTTGATCAGGACCGATGGTAGGAGCGCGGGCCAGCTGCGGCCCGTGCGGATTACAAAGGGCATCCAAGCCTTTGCAGAGGGCTCTGCGATGATTTCCCAGGGCCGCACCAAGGTGCTTTGCACCGTATCCGTAGAGGACCGAGTCCCCTTCTTCCTCAGGGGCAAGGGGCAGGGCTGGATTACTGCCGAGTACGCCATGTTGCCACGGGCCACCCCCGAGCGCTCCCCCAGAGAGCAGTCCAAGGGCCGCCCCAGCGGCAGGAGCATGGAGATACAACGGCTCATAGGCCGCTCGCTGCGCTCCGTCGTGGATATGCAAAGGCTTGGCGAAAGGACCCTGACAATTGATTGTGACGTCTTGCAGGCCGATGGCGGCACCCGCATGGCTTCCATCACCGGGGCCTATGTCGCGCTCATGGATGCAATGGACACCCTGGGCCTGACCGGCCGCGCGAACCCCATAATTTCTGCCGTGGCGGGCCTGAGTGCCGGAGTCCGGAGCGGAAATGTTCTGCTGGACATGTGCTACGAAGAGGATTCCGCCGCCAGCGTGGACTTTAACGTTGTAATGACCGACTCCGGACAGATAATAGAGGTCCAGGGGACTGGGGAAGAAAGACCTTTCTCCCGTGACGAAATGGACTCGATTCTCGATGCTGTCTCCGGTGGCCTGCAACGGCTTTTCGAAGCTCAGAAAGAAGCGGTGGGCACGCCGGCCGCCGCACTTCCCTAGTCTCTCCGCCTGTAACCTGTCCCGGATAACGGACAGCGTGCCTGACGACTATCGCATAAGCAATGAAAGTCCCAGCCTTATTCAATCCCGATTGGCTCAACAGGCGCGACAGGCGCGGCCACAGGCGTCTCGACACCATCAAGGTCCTCGCCAAGGCCATTGTCCACGACTTTCTAACCTTTAACGTTCCTCACATGGCCGCCTCCATCGCCTTCTGGGGCCTCTTTTCCATGTTCCCCATGGTTCTGGCCATCATCATCATCACCGGCGACTTTGTCTCCTATGATTCCTTCATCGAACGTGTCGGCAGCTCCGTCCCCGTGTCCCAGGACTTCATCACCGACACCCTCATAGATGTGTCCAACGACTGGCCGTATACCGGTACGGTCGCCGTCATCGGACTTGGTTGGGCCTCCCTTTCCGTTTTCGCTGCCACCCGCAAGGGAGTCAATGCCGCATGGGCTATTTTTAGGCCTCGATCATTCATGAGGGAACGAGTTATCGACTTCTCCCTCATGCTCGGATCGTGGATGATATTCATAGTCTCCCTTTCCATCACCCCCATCATTGAATTCTCCCGCAATACTGCGGCCACGGACTCTTCCGGCCCGTGGGGCGGGACCTGGCTGCTCCTTGGCTGGGGCCTGCCGTTGCTTCTGACCTTCGCCGCCTTCAGCACCCTCTACCGCTACATCCCGAACACCCGAGTCCAGTGGAAGGACGTATGGCCCGGGGCATTGCTTGCCGCCATATCCTTCGAAGTGCTGCGCCACGGCTTCGTCTGGTACGTGGCCCGGTTCTCCATCTACAACCTGGTCTATGGCACTGCAGCAACGATGGTTGTCCTGCTGGCATGGGCCTACTTCTCAGGCGTCATCCTCCTGTTCGGGGCTGTCGTCGCCTCGCGTATTAACAAGCTGCGGCGGAAGAGGGAGCAAATGGACTACGACAGCGATGGATCGGGCCAAATAGCCGTCGACATGCTCGTGTATACCAAGACGGAAGAAAATGGCTAGGCCCCGGGGCCCGAGTGCGGGCCTCGTTCTCCTCCTGACATCAGTCCTCCTTATGGCTCTTGCGGCTGCGGCCTGCATACCCGACCCTGAGCCTACCCCCGAGCCGGTCGAGACTCCCGCTCCAACACCAACCACCCGTCCCTCCTCTGTCGCCGAGGTCGCGGAGCGCTCTCTGCCGGCCGTCGTGTCCCTACTCACCGGCGCTGTCGACCTGACACAGTTCCTCGACCCCGGGTCCCAGGCGGACTTCACGGGCTCAGGTATCATAATCAGTGAGGATGGGCTGATCGTCACAAACAGCCACGTCGTCCGCGGCGCCAATTTCATCCTCGTGACCCTGACCGACGGTCAGACCTTCAATGCCGAGATAGTCGGTACAGACCCAATATCCGATCTTGCGGTCATCAAGGTGGATGCCCAAGGCCTGCCCACCCTAGAATTCGGTGACACCGAGTCCCTCAGGATTGGTGAGCCTGTGGTTGCCATTGGAAACGCAATGGCCCTGGAAGGCGGGCCCACGGTCACCTCGGGTGTAGTAAGCGCGCTCGGCAGGTCCGTTTCCCTAAGCGACGGTGAGCTTAGCGACCTCGTCCAGACCGACGCCGCAATCAACCCCGGAAACAGCGGCGGCCCACTGTTGAACCTGGAAAGTGAAATAGTAGGCATCAATACCGCCGTAGACCGCACTCAGCCGGGCATCGGCTTCGCAGTGGGTACTCAAACTATTAACCGGGTGGTCGACCAGTTGATCACTCGCGGGGAGGTGGTGCGGGGCTTTTTGGGCGTCACGCTGGCGACCGTCAATCCGGGAATCTCAGCGAGGTTCGATCTTGGAATCGACGAGGGTGTCCTGATAACCAATGTTCTGCGGAACACTCCCGCGGATGAGGCGGGCCTCGAGCCCCGGGACGTCGCCATAAGATTCGACGGCGAAATCCTCACCACCAGCGATGAATTCATCCACCTCATCCGCACCAGCCCCACCGGAGACGAGCTTCAACTCACCGTTGTCCGGGACGGCGAGGAGATGACCCTCCCGGTAGTCCTGGCAGTACGGGAATAACCTCCCGTCATTCCCCTCCCAATCCCACCTCCCTCTCGGGATCAGGAGACGGGAGGCCGAGCGTCGGCCCAGGGGTGGGCCTCTTCGTAGGCGGCGGAGGCACGGAGCACGGTGGCTTCGTCGCCGGTCTGCCCTATGACGTGAAGCCCGACAGGCATGCCGTCCGAGAAACCGCATGGGATGCTGGCCGCGGTCTGGCCGCTCATGTTTATCGGGAAGGTGAAGGGTATGTAGCCGAGATGCGGGGGCAGGGCCTTGCCGTCGACTTCATTGGGCGGCTGGCCGACGGGGAAGGCCACGGTGGGCATGGTTGGGCTCATGAGCAGGTCGTACTCGTCGAGAAGCTCTTCGAACCGACGCTTGACCATGGTGACCACGTGGAGGGCCTGGGCTACAGCAGCGCCGGTTGCGGCCCTACCCTGCTCCAGGCTGTAGCGACCATAGGTGGTGAGGTCAGCAGCGTCGTGGTTGAGGAGATGGCCGTAGCTGCTGTAGGCGGCGGTGCTGAACATGGTCCAGAAGGCCCGGAAGGGGTTGCTAAGGCCAACATCCACCTCCTCCACGGATGCGCCGAGGGCCTCGAAGTTGCGGGCCGCGGCCTCGGAGATGCGCAGGACATCAGGATCGACGGGGGCGTAGCCGTAGTCGGGAGTCCACCCGATTTTCAGACCCTTGACGCCGCCGTTGAGGCCCGACATGAAGTCAGGGACGGGGTCCTTGAGAGACATGGGGTCCCGGGCGTCGTGGCCCGAGAGCACCTGCAGCAGCAGGGCCGAGTCTTTCACTGTCCGGGACATGGGCCCCGACTGCGAGAACAGGTTGGCTGTGGCCGGACCTCGGCCCACGCTGCCGTAGCGGGGCACCCGGAGCTGGGTGGGCTTAATACCGTAGACGCCACAGAAACTGGCAGGGATGCGGATGGAGCCTCCGCCGTCGGAGCCGGTGGCGAGGGAGCAGAGCCCGGCGATGAGGGCCGCTCCCGCTCCGCCGCTGGAGCCGCCACTGGTGCGCTCGGTGTTCCAGGGATTCCGGCAGGCGTCGCCGAGAAGGTTCTCGGTGGTCCCCGACTGGCCGAACTCGGGGGTGTTGGTCTTGCCGAGGATGATAGCCCCCGCCTGCCGCAACCGGTCGACGACGACGGAGTCCTCGTCTGGGACGTGGTCCCGGAAGACGTAGCAGCCCATGGTGCTGCGTATGCCCTTGGAAAACTCCAGGTCCTTGATGGAGATGGGCACGCCGTGAAGGGGCCCAAGATCGTCGCCACGGGTCACGGCTGCTTCTGCCTCGGCGGCAGTCTCGCGGGCGAGGTCGGCGGTGACGGTCAGATAGGAGTTGAGCTTGGGGTCAAGGGAGTCGATACGGTCAAGGAAGAGGTCAGTGAGCTCTCGGGGGGAGAGTTCCTTGGAAGCGATCATGTCCCGGACCTGCCAGGCCGGGGCAAAAGCGAGATCGGCGTTGTTCATGGGGCACCTCCGTCGGGTGGGGGGTGGGGGATCAAGTTTGGTTTGGGGAATGGTAACACGGGGGGAGGAAGATGGGATGGGTCACTACCGTTGAGATGCGCTGACTTGTGTGTCTTGCGCGGACAGATAGGCAAAGACACCGAAATGATCAGAAAGCTTGCGCCTTCCATCAATATTGCTGATGACGCCGAGGGACTCCACCACAAGATCATCACTGAGCGCGATGTGGTCGATTGTCCTGCGACCCTGATAACCGAGTGTAGATGTGGCCACGGTCACGCCCGGCGGTACGGTTTGCTCAAGCGCTGCACGGACGTCGAGAGGGGCGTTGCTGCGACCCACTAACCTCTGGTTGAAGTCTCCCATCAGAATCAGGCGGTGAGTGGAAATCTCAGAAAGCGCCTTCGCAAGACCGTGCAGATATTCCCGGTGGTCTTCCCACATCTTCCGTTTCTCAGTAGACGATCCCCTGACGCGCGACATCGCCCACGGGATGCAGACTCCTACAACGGTTACTTCACCTAATGATGTCTGAGTGATGCCGGATATGAACCTTCCCGGCGGCATAAACGGCTGACCCAGATCATCGGTCTGCCGCCAAGGGTTTTTTGACCACAGCGCCACCTTCCTGCGGCCCTGCTTGATCGGATAACCATAGTCGGCCTGCGAGTAAATTGAATGTCCGCCATCTGAGAGCATCGTGTCATAAGTCTCAGTGAGGCAGATGATTTCCGGGTCATGCTCCTCTGTCCGATTGCGTAATTCGGCGAGACGGGGCGAACGGCGCGTAGCCCATGCGACATTCCAGTTGACCAGGCGCAGTGACATCGGTTGTCTTCCCTGGGTCGCCTACGGCGCCAGGGCCCGTATCACCTCTTTAGCCTTCTCCGCCGCCCCAACCCCAGAGGCCCGGGGAGCGATGATGGGGAGGGTTACACCGGCGTCCCGATAGGTCTGGATGCGGTCTAGGCATTCTTCGGAGGTGCCGGTGATGGCGATGGAACGGAGCATGGAGTCGGGGACGAAGGATTCGAGGGCCGGGCCTCGTTTGCCTTCGAGGAACGCGGCTCGGATGGCGGCGGCCTCCTCGGGGAAGCCGTTTTCGGAGAGGGCACGGTTGTAGCGGGGGAAGAAACCGGCGTAGAAGGCCGTGGCCTTGCGGATGCCTTCCAGGTCGGCGGGGCCATCATCGGAGACAACGGTGGTTATGAGGTCGGCGATTTCTACTTCGGCATGGTCTCGGCCAGCGGCTCGGGCCCCCTCGGCAACCACCCTGGCAGCATTCCGTGCGCCCGACAACGTTGTCCAGGTCAGGATGGTGCCCTGGGTTATTTCTCCGCAGGTGCGGAGCATCTTGTCGAAGACGGCGGCGGCGTAGATGGGGACCTCGGGGTGGAGGGTGGGGAGCCAGAAGTCAAAGTTGTCGATGTCCAGGACTCTGCCCTTGTAGGAGACCTTGCCGTCACGGAGGAGGGCCCGGATAACGTCGATGTATTCCCGGAGCCGGGTGACGGGTAGGTGATAGGGGATGCCGTGCTCTCCCTCGACCTGGACCTTGTGGCTCGACCCGAGGCCCAGGATGAACCGGCCATTGGAGAAGTGATCAAGGCAGGCGGCGGCCATCGCGATGGTGGGGGCGCTGCGCACGTATACGCTGACAATGCTGGTGCCGAGCTTGATGTTCTCGGTGGCGAGTGCGCAGGCGGTGAGGGTCGTGAACTGGTCGCCGCCGTGGCCCTCGGAGAGCCAGAAGGAATGGTAGCCGAGCTGGTCGGCGAGTCGGCAGCACTCGACGACTTCCAAAGGGGTCATGTCCTGGCCGCTGAGACCTATGCCTAGTTGTGTGTTCATGGTGGGTGATTATACGGGTCGAGGGATGACTGGCATAATTGGCCGCTTCAACATGCGCGGCCCACCCACCGCTCATACTTCGAGACCCTCAGCACGAGCGGCCACACCTCAGGAAGGAATATTGCGAAGAATTTATTGGTCGGTGGCTTGACGGGAACGGGTAAGTCTAGTATTACGGGTCGGAGCATTTGAGGGATATTTCGGTCAGGTTTTGAAAAGGTGCAGGAAAGACTGACTGACAGATGAATTTCGGAGAGGCCGTTTCTGCGGTAGTGCAGAGCATTGTGCTGCCCTACGGCTACACCCTATCCATATGGTCGGCGGGGATACTGGCGGCTTTCAGGTACGGGGCGCCAAAGCGGCTAGACCCGTTGCTGTTCGTGGTGGGAGCAGTTATCGGCTTCATGGTCTTCAACATTCCCACCTATTGGTCAATTTCGGGACAGGAAGAGTTGAATGTTCAGGTGCCGACCGTGGCGCTGCTGAACATCGTGCCACTGGCGGCAGTAGTAGTTTCCACATTCCTGACGCGGCTAGTCGAAAGCGAGCTGTGGGGCTATTTCCTTAGCGGATTCAGCGCAACGGTTGTCTATGTCGGCAGCCTGAGCCTGCTGCTCTGGGCCCTCGGCTAGCGGCGGCTGGGGAGCTGCGGGATTAGCCAGGAGAGGAAGGAGTCTGCGCTGCGAGACTGGATGAGGATTCTCCCGGGCCCCGTGAGCTCGACTACCAGGCCTTCTCCGCTGAACAGGGTCGACTTCAATCCCCCGACCCGCGTCACCCGGTAGTTCACGCTCTCGTCGAAGGCGACCATGTGGCCCGTGTCGACTAAGTAGCTTTCCCCGTGACGCAGTTCCTTGATGTGAATGGCGCCGTAGCTGGAGAGGAATAGGTCTCCCGAGCCCTGGACACGAATAAGGAAGAGTCCTTCCTTGGAAAAGAAGGTCTTTGCGCCGCCCCACTGGGTATCGACACTCAGGGACTTTGAGGAGGCCATGTAGGAGCCGGACTGGACCATCAGGGTCTGGTTGCGCATGTCCGTGTGAAAAACGTCGCCGGGGAGGGGAGGTGCCAGGGTGATCTCACCCGGTTCGTCGGCGTGAAAGGTGTTGAGGAAGAAGCTCTCGTTGGTCAGGAACTTGCGAGCCAAGCCCCCGAGCAGGCCTCCGCCTCGGGTGGAAGTTTCGATGTTGATGCCGGGGGACATGCTGACCATGGCGCCGGACTCGGCTACTATCTCATCGCCGCGGTCCATGTCCAGGACGGCCAGGGAATAGGAGGGTTTGTAGAGGATTTCGTGCTTCATTCTTTTGAGCCTCTTTTCGAAAAAGCTAGCTAGGGGTCTCTATATATTGTAACGCCGGGAGTTGGACGAGGATACGACTGTCAAGGGTGAGCAGGGTGTATCATAGCCCCGTGCCGCGAGGAGGCACCATTCCCAAACCCGACGCGCAGGAGCGATGATATGGAACACGAGTTTATCCTATTCGACAAGGCCGACGGCATTGCGACCATAACCCTGAACCGCCCGAAACAGATGAACGCACTCAATCACCAGACCTTCGATGAGATTCTGGACGCCCTTGCGGATGCGGCCTCGGACCCGGAAGTGCGGGTACTGGTGCTGAAGGGCGTGGGTCGGGCATTCAGTGCCGGTGACGACCTGAAGGGCATGGGCAAGACTTCACGGAGAATCGGCACGGACAAGCTGTCCATCCAGTTGGAGGGGCCTCCGGGGATGGTTAAAGCCCTTCGAGGCTTCCTGAAGCCGGTGATAGCACAGCTGCACGGATACGCCCTCGGAGGCGCGTTCGAGGTGGCGCTGGCGGCGGACCTGATCATCGCCGCAGACGATGCGAGGCTCGGGATTCCGTACGTGCAGCGGGGCGTGGCGTCGGGGACTTACTCGTTGCTAATGGCCGCCGGGTATCGGAAGGCTTGCGAAATCCTGTTCCTGGGGGACTGGGTGAGTGGCAAGGAGGCGGAGCGCATAGGCCTGGTTAACAAGGCCGTCCCCGCCGACGAATTGGACGACGCCGTGGCCGAGTGGGCCGGCCGTCTGGCCAAGGGCGCAACGACCTCGATTGCCTACATGAAAAAGTCGATGAACGCATTCATCGACTGGGACAGGGGCCTGACCCTTCAGACGCTGATAGAAGAGCCGATTTCAGGGTCGGAGGATGCGAAAGAGGGGATACAGTCGTTCATAGAGAAGCGGGAGCCTGAGTTCAAGGGTCGGTAGACGCCGATCGGGCGCCAGAGTCGAGCCTGGTGTCAGATATCAGCCCAACCTCTGAGGAGCGCTCTTACCTTTCCTTATCGCGTAACTCTGGACAAAAGCTGCGTACGTTCGGGGACATGGGTTACACCCATAGCCTTGGGGTATGATTGCGCAACATCCTCAACATTGGGAGGCACACATGCCCGGCATAGCTTTCCTAGGCGGAAAGATTTTCACCTCCGACCCTAAAAACTCCGTAGTCACCGGCGTCTACGCTAGCGAGGGCCGTATCAGGCGCATCGGCCCCGCCGAGGAGGTCCGAAAACACCTCCCCCCCGACACCCGCGTTATCGAGATCGATGGCAAGACCCTGCTGCCCGGCCTCATGGACGCCCACAATCACCTGGTCTACGCCGGCGCCGCTATGGAACAACTCGACGCCAGGTACCCGGTTGTGGGGTCCGTGCAGGAGCTCGCCTCCGGCATCGCCAACGCCGCAGAAGAGACCCCCGAGGGCGAGTGGATTCGGGGCTGGGGCATGGACTACGCCAAGTACCCCGGCGCCCAGATGCCCACCCGTTGGGAGATTGACGATGTCAGCAGCAAACACCCCGTCGTCATCGTCCACACCTCCGGCCATTTCGCTCTCGTCAACTCCATTGCCCTTGAGCAGGCCGGGCTCGACGACTACGTTCAGGACCCCAAGGGCGGTCGCTTCGTCCGAGACGATAAAGGCCGACTCACGGGTATGCTCCTCGACTCGGCGCAGAGACTCGTAATGAAGGGTTCGGTCGACGTCGGTAACCACGGCCCCGATCCCGGACAGGACATCCCCGTCGAGGACCTGGTCAAGACCATCGACTTCACCTGCAAGGAGTACCACAAGGAAGGCCTCACCTCCATCGTCGACGCCCAGGTAACCGCCCGGGAGATGCCCGGCTACGTGGAGGCCCGCAACCGCGGTGTCCTCACCGTCAAGACCCACTGCATGTACCTGTCCAACCACCTGAAGGACGTCAAGGCTCTCGGCGTTCTTGGCTTCATGGGTGACAAGTATCTCTCCGGCGGCTCCATCAAGTGCTATTCCGACGGTTCGCTCATCGGATGCACCGCCGCTTTCAAGAGTCCCTACATCAACCCGCCCGACTCCTATGGCTACACCTACTGGGACCGAGATGAGCTGAAGGACCTGCTCGACGAGGCCCATTCCGCAGGCCTGCACACGGGCACCCACGGCCAGGGTGACATGGCTATGGACCAGATTGTCGGGGCTTGGGAGCAGATCCTGAAAGAGCGCCCGAGAGACGACCACCGGCACCGCATCGAACACTGCGGCTACCCCATCGAGTACCTTGAGCGCATGGCTGATATCGGCCTCCTCGCGATCTCCCAGCCTTCCTATCTCTACTACAACGGCGACGGCTTTCTCGCCAACTTGGGCCCGGAGCGTGCCCGCAAGCTGATCCCACTCAAGTCGGAGCTTGACCTTGGCATCCCCATTGTCCTCAGCACCGACTCCCCCGTCGTCACCTACCGTCCCCTAGACAACATCTCCGCGGCGGTGTCTCGGGTCACCCTGGAGGGCCAGGACATGGGCAAGGACGAGCGAATAAGCGTCGAGGACGCCATCCGGGGCTACACCATCAATGCCGCCCACAGCGCCTTCCTCGAAAATGAGAAAGGCTCCATAGAGGTCGGCAAGGCCGCCGACTTCACCCTCATCGACGGCGACCTCCTCAACACTCCAGGCGAAAAAATCCGAGACCTCTCCGTCTCCATGACCGTAGTAGACGGCGAAGTCCTCTACCAATCCAACCCAATCTAACCGTCATTCCCGACTCCGATCGGGAATCCATCCCCAGGTCGGGCCGCTCGTGCTGAGGCTCTCGAAGTATGAGCGGGGGGAGGCCCACCCAATTAAGAGCGTCCACCTCATCCCGAACCCTCCTCATTTGCCTGCGATACAATACCCCCACCCCACCCCCGGAGGCCCCACATGCCCGACCAAGACCTGCCTCGTTGCTTCGGCTCCCCCGACGACCCCCTCATGACGTCCTACCACGACAACGAATGGGGCATTCCCTTCCACGACGACCGGAAGCAGTTCGAGTTCCTATGCCTCGAAAGCATGCAGTCGGGCCTCTCCTGGAAGACCATCCTCGACAAGCGAGAAAATTTCCGCAAAGCCTTCGCCAACTTCGACTACGAGAAGGTCGCAGCCTACACCGATGCAGACATCGAACGCCTGATGACCGACGCGGGCATCATCCGCAACCGGCGCAAGATTGAGGCCATAATCAACAACGCCCGCCGCTTCCTGGAAGTGCAGAAGGAATTCGGCTCCTTCGACGCCTATATCTGGCAGTTCACCGACAACAAGGTGCTGCGTCGGGACTACGAAGAGGTCCCCGCCCAGACCCCCGAGTCCGAAACCCTATCCAAAGACCTGAAGGCACGGGGCTTCAAATTCATGGGCCCCATCGTCGTCTACTCCCACATGCAGGCCACCGGCCAGGTCAACGACCACAACCCAACGTGCTTCAGGTCACCGGAAAAGGAGACCTAGACATGCAAGGCAACATCCTCTCCTTCACCGTCCAGGAAAACCAGGGCCTAATATCCGGCGATGATGACCAGCGCTACACTTTCATCGGCGTCGAGTGGCGAGAAACCGCTCCTCCCTATCCTGGTGACCGCGTCGACTTTCAGACTGAGGGTGAAAAGGCGCTGGCAGTTTATCGAATTGTGGGCTCGGGCAATGGCGTGGCGAGGGCCCGGAAAAATAAGATAGCCGCGGGTCTGTTCGGTATCTTCCTGGGTTGGCTGGGAATCCACAAATTCTATCTCGGCTTCACGACGCCGGGCATTCTCATGCTTCTGGCTGGCACCTTGGGGTGGATACTTGTTTTCCCACCATTTGTCGCCGGACTATTCGGCCTCATCGAAGGGATCATCTACCTCACCAAATCGGAGGAAGACTTCTACCAGACCTACGAAGTCCGAAGGCAGCAGTGGTTCTAGCCTCCCTTTACTCCTTCCCCGCGTCATTCCCGACCCCCTAGGACAATGAGCAGACACCAATGCGTGTGGGCTTTAGCTAGTTGCTGCCCATGTTAAGCATGTCAAAAGAGACATTTGAGATAGGGTTGCCCTCGGCGTGCTATACTGGTAAGACTCGGTAACAAGGAACATTCATGCCGCGAACAACCAGGACTATCACCTTTTCCCTCCCACCTGATATGGCAGACAGAGTTGATCAGGCAATGAAGCAGCAGGGGATGTCCAGGAGCGAGTTTCTCCGGGATGCGCTGCTCCGTTACATCGAAGAGTGCGAGTGGAGACAACTGCTCCAGTATGGTGAAATGCAAGCGAGGGAACGGGGGATAGGTCCCGAAGACGTTGCTTCCTTGGTGGAAGAGTATAGGATCGAGTCCGGACCGCCATCGAAGTGAAAGTGGTCCTGGACACCAACGTCATCGTATCGGGCCTCAATTTCCCTGGAAACGAGCGCATTGTGCTGGAACTTGCCCTCAGGGGAAGGTTCGAGTTGTGTCTGTCTCCGTTTATCCTGGAAGAAGTGGCTGGAGTGTTATGGAGCAAGTTCGGATGGGAACGCCAGCGCGTGTCCCAGGCTGTGATAGCGCTGAAAGACGCGGCAACCATTATTGAGCCGCCGCTGCTCCCCGAAGTGATAGAGGGAAACCACCCCGACAACCGCATCTTGGAGTGTGTGGTAACCGCGTCTGCTGATTATCTGGTCACCGGAGACCGTCGGCATCTCATACCCCTCGTGGAACATCAGGGAACGAAAATCCTCAACGCTCCACGGTTCTTGATAGCCTTGGAATAGTGCATCCCCAATACAGCAGAGGTCCTGGGTATTTCCGTAAGTGCCGACGCTAGTTAAGCGAGCTAGGTTCTCTCGACCTGGCCAGCGCAGTAAGATCAACCCCTCCCCCTACCCATCCCGATGCCCCGCGAGGGATCTAAAACACCCGCTTGCACAACACAGATGCCTATCTGCCATCCTTGTCCCTCCTCCCATCCCACTCCCTCGTCATTCCCGACCCCGATCGGGAATCCATCCCCTTCCCCCAAGTACCAAAACTAGAGGGACGCACCTGCGCCTTGGCGCAGGTGCGTCCCTCTGTTTTTCTTTCCCCCTCTCCCTTAAAGGCCCTAAGGGTCTGCGATGCGCCGAGCTGAAAGTCCGCCCTTGGCGGAGCGTGAAAGAGGGATCAAGGGGGTGAGGGTTCCCCGGCGAGGATGGGCTTGGTGCCGCGGGCTCGCCTCAGCGTGCGCCTGTCGCGTGACTTTACTTGTTCCCGGGGTGGGGATTCCGCTCGCCCTGAGCGGAGTCGAAGGGTCTCAAGAGCGGAACGGGGTGTCCTCCCAAGAGTGACACGAACCCCTTGACCCAACTCGCACACCCGTGCTAATATCCCCACCGTTCGAACACCAACCCAACTATCTCAAGGAGGAACCAAAACACCCAGGGAAGCCCACCCGACCCCACCCGAGGACTCAACGCCCCAGCCCATCCCAACGGCCCCCGCGCAGGCCAGAGGCTCAAGCTGGAACATCCGCCTCTGGCGGAAACCGTCGCCATCTCCTCAAGACCGGGTCCCGTGCCCCTTCCCTACCCCCAGGCGATGGAAAGACGCCCTGGTTCGCTTTCGTTCCATGTGAGGCTCCTTACGGAGAGGCCGCTCTTTCGAGCGGAATAGCGGTCGGATAGGCCCGGCACCGAGGCTCTCTCGGTACCCCGTCCGCTTAATAAAGCCGGGAGTCGGTGGTCCATGCACTCCTGGTCCCACCGGCAAACTTGGACATATTACACCTGCAAGAGGCTCCATGCCGGACGCTGGACGAGCCTTTTCGCCGCCCTTATGCGGTGCAGCCAACCCTCGGAGTGGGGCTCGGACCCGGTGGCCTTAAAGGTTCCTGCCCATGTCCAGCGTATACAGGGCCACAGGCCGCAGTAGCGGCAGGCGGATCGAAGCCCTTGCCCCGGGGCATCGAAGACCCGCAGCACAGGAACGGGGCAGTGCCCAGCCAGCGTCTTCCATCGCCTAGCCCCTCCCCAACAGAACAACCACCCCCCAACTGAATAACCCCACCCCCGCGTTGACACCCGACCAACCCCGTTGCTATCCTCTCCAACGCCATTCGCCTAAGAGAGAGGACAACCCCATGACCAGAGTGGAACATTCGCCCGAGGAGAACCAGACCCTGCAAAGCGCCCAAAGCGAGGGCCGCACCTTCCTCAACGAGGTCGAGTCCAAGCAGGTCCTTCGCGACGCCGGCATCGACACAACCCAGGCCACCTTCGCCACATCCCGTGATGAGGCCGTCGAGCAGGCCGGGAGGATCGGCTATCCCGTTGTGCTAAAGGTCATCTCTCCGGATGTCGTCCACAAGAGCGACATGGGCGGCGTGAAGCTCGGCCTCAAGGATGCCGCCGAGACCGCCGCCGCCTACGACGACATCGTCGCCTCCATCAACGCCAACCAGCCCGGCGCCAACATCGAAGGCGTCTCCGTACAGGGCATGGCCCGGCCTGGCACAGAGGTCATCATCGGCATGTCCAAGGATGCGCAGTTCGGCCCCGTCCTCATGTTTGGCCTCGGCGGTATCATGGTCGAAATCCTCAAGGACGTCGCCTTCCGCATCGTCCCCCTCACCCGTCGGGATGCCCGCAGCATGATCCAGGAGATCAAAGGCTACCCCGTCCTTAACGGCTACCGGGGCCAGGAGCCCGCCGACATCGAGAAGCTTGAAGACACCCTCCTCAAACTCTCCGAGTTCGTCCAGCAGCACGACGAGATCAAGGAGATAGACCTCAACCCCATATTTGCCTATAAGGACGGCCTCACCGCCGTCGACGCCCGAATCATCCTCGAAGAGAAGGCCGGATAATGACAATCGACGTCGCCAAGTTCGACCGGCTTTTCAACCCCAAATCCGCCGTCGTTATCGGCGACAAGCAGGCCCTCGGCTACTCCTGGCTCAACTCCATGAGCACCTTCAAGGGCCCCGTCTACTCCGTACAGATTGACGAGCGGGAGATCCCCAACATCGAGGCTATGGGGTACCAGAACTTCAAGAGCCTAATGGACGTCCCCGGTGACATCGACTTTGTAATCGTCTCCGTACCCCGCAGGTTCGCTCCCATGGTCCTCCAGCAGTGCATCGAAAAGGGCGTCGGCGGGGCCACATTCTTCACCTCAGGCTTCGCAGAGACCGCCGAGGAAGAGGGCATAGCCCTTCAAAACCAGATGCAGCAGATGGCCCGGGACGCCAACTTCATGCTGGTCGGGCCCAACTGCATGGGCCTGTTCATCCCCGGCCGCGGCGTCCGATTCACGACCCAGCAGTACGCCGGCGAGGCCGGGCCCGTGGGTTTTATAGGCCAGAGCGGCACCCAGAGCATGTACTTCAGCTTATTGGGTGGCGCACACGGAGTGAAGGTCAGCAAGGCAGTGAGCCTGGGCAACGCCATCGTCCTCGACGTCCCCGACTACCTCGAGTATCTCGGCCAGGACTCTGACACCAAGATGATCGGCATGTACGTGGAGGGCGTGAAGGACGGGCGTCGCTTCTTCGACGTACTCAAGGACGTCTGCAAGCGCAAGCCCGTGGTCATCTGGAAGGGAGGCCAGACTGCAGATGGGGCCCGGGCCGTATCTTCCCACACCGCCTCCCTAGCCACCGAGTACACCGTCTGGGAGTCCTTGGTCCGCCAGTGCGGCGCCATCCCCGTCCACAGCCTCGAAGAACTCGTCGACGTTCTCAAGGGCCTCCTATACATCACCCCGTCCACCGGCGAACGCATGGGCGTCATGGCCCTCACCGGCGGCCAGGCAGTCGCCGCGGTCGACGCCTTCGCCAAGCAGGGCTTCACTATCGGCCCGCTCAGCGACTCCAGCTACGAAGAGCTATCGGGTTTCTTCAGCGTCATCGGCGCCAGCTACCGCAACCCCCTGGACATCAGCTCCAATCTCCCCGACCAGACAGTCCTCGTTCGCATCCTCGACATCCTCGAAAGAGACCCCAGCGTCGACGCAATCACCACCGAGTTGACCACCTCGTTGCTCGACCGTCGGGAGGCGATGGGCGAAGGCTACGTCGAAAACCTGATCAACATCCTGGCCAACCACCGGGACCGCACGAAGAAGCCATACTTCTGCACGGTCTGCCCCGTCGATCAGGAAGTAGCTGCCATCGACATGCGAGACAGGCTATTGGCTCGGGGCATACCCTCCTTCCCGACATTCCACCGCAGCGCCAACGCCTACCGCAAACTCGTAACCTACAACGAGTTTCTAGCGGACGCGTAGGCCTGACGTGTGCATTAACGGCGTTGACAATGTAACGTACTGACGTTACATTGTTTGTAAGTGGGCTAGGTAATCCTAGTCGGCGGTAGCGGCTATCCTAGGATGGCCGCTCAGCTTTTAAAGAGACCCTTTTCGACTGCGATCGGAAACACTTTTAGTCCAAAACTTTCCGGTCTGTCCTGCCCCCCGTCGTAGAATTTCCCTCTAATCGGATTCCATCTCGTTGGATCTGTGTTGGGATTGAGCACCTTCTCGGCTATGGGTCGGGCTATTACGTCAGTAATCTCCAGCCCTGGGATGAAGTCTTCCTTGTCCCCAAACATAACGTTTTCCGCAAGCTGGTATCTGAACCAACTTGGGCTGATGTACTGAGTGCCTTCTATTTTAAGCCTATTGTATTCATGCATCAGTTGGGATGTTTCCTTGGGGCCGATTCGCTCTGCAATCACCAACCCTTTTGCATCGTCGCCTTCATAGTGCAAGTAATGCACAAACCTTTCTAAGATAAAGTCCAATGCTATGTGGTACTGCGAAGTTGGCAAGAAAACCGGTGTGGGTGTTTGGGAGAGGAACTGCCTGTACTCTTCCTTTTTTATAACTGTAGCTATCACTCTGTAATCTGCTTCGCGCAAAATACTATCGAGCGTTTCTACGAAGTCTTCGGGTCTGTGCTCTCCATGAGATTTCAACCAGTATTTCAAGCGTTTGCCACGGAAAGAGGGCTCGTGAATTCTCTTGTCAATTGCTCCCAGATACTTAGCCTTGAACCCGCTCCAACGAGGGGCTAGCTGTTTGAGATATTTCTCTTCGTCGACCATAGTCCCGCAGAGACAGAAAACGGGAAATTTCGAGTTAACCCTATTCGTTTCATGGCCGCCACATTCATCAAGAAAGAGAAAGACCGTCTTTCTGGGACCACCTCGTTGAGCTACTGGCCTACGCCTGGGCTCCACTCTGTAATGCGGCAATTGCCTTGCAATGAAATCGCGTTGAAATACAGCTTCATCGATGAGTACATCAAGCGTGCCGCCGTCCTTGGATATGGGCTGCCCCAGACTTCGGGCTTGATACAGGCTGGCAATATAATGCTCCAATCTAGAGTGAAGAAGCCTGAGTTCCTTCCCAGTCAATTGATCCCAGTCCTGCATTCCTGAATTATAGTCTATTGAATGACCAATCCTCTCTCCCGCGTTGACTACCCCCGACCCCTTGTCTAATATCTGGGCCGTGTAGAACTCGCGCAGGCCCGGCGCCCGCGCTACTCACGGAGGTGGACCCATGGCCGACAACCTTATCGCCAAGCCCGCTCTCAGCGAAATCCAGGTCACGCCCAACATCCCCAACTACGAAGCCGCCCGCGATAACTTCTCCTGGGACACCATCAAGGCTGAACTCGATGGCCTCCCCGGCGGTGGCCTTAACCTCGCCTACGAGGCAATAGACCGCCACGTCGTACACGGCAAGGGAGACAGGGTCGCCTTTCACTGGCTCGGGGCAGACGGAGAGGAGGAGACCTACACCTTCGCCGATTTCAAGGCCCAGTCCAACAAGTTCGCCAACGTACTCTCAGGCCTGGGCGTTGAGCTTGGGGACCGCGTATTTATCTTCATGGATCGGGTGCCGGAGCTCTACTTCGCCTTCTTCGGCATCCTCAAAGCAGGCGCCATCGCCGGGCCCCTCTTCTCCGCCTTCGGCCCCGACCCCGTGAAGGACCGTATGGAAGACTCGGGGGCCAAAGTGCTGATCACAAGTCCGAAACTACGCAAGAAGATTTCGGGGATTCTCGGTGACCTTCCTGACCTCAAGCACGTCATCATAGTCAACAAGAATAACCGCGACGAGGGCCCCCTGGACGAGGGCGACATTAACTATGAGGAGGCCATGTCCTCCGCCTCGGAGGAATTCGAAATCGTCCGCACCACCGAGGAAGACTACGACATCATGCACTACACCTCGGGGACCACGGGCAAACCCAAGGGCGCTGCCCACGCGCATCGAGCCGCCTACCAGCAGTACGCCACCGGCAAGTGGGCTCTGGACCTCCATCCCGACGACATTTACTGGTGCACCGCCGATCCCGGCTGGGTCACCGGCACCTCCTACGGCATGGTCGCTCCCTGGACCAACGGCGTTACGCAGATAATCTATGAAGGCGGCTTCGGCGCATCTGGCTGGTACCGGGTTATCGACAAGTATAAGGTCACTGTCTGGTACACCGCGCCGACCGCAATCCGCATGCTCATGAAGGCCGGTGATGAAGTGGTAAAGCGCCACGACCTGTCATCCCTCCGCTACATCACGAGCGTCGGTGAGCCCCTCAACCCCGAGGCCGTGATATGGAGCGAGCGAGTTTTTGGCATGCCCTTTCATGACACCTGGTGGCAGACCGAGACCGGCTCAATTCTCATCTCCAACTATCCCATCCAGGACATCAAGCCCGGCTCTATGGGCCGTCCCACACCCGGCATCACCGCCGGCATCCTGGATGACGAATACAACGAGCTTCCCGCAGGTCAGGAGGGCCATCTCGCCATCCGACCCGGCTGGCCTTCCATGTTCAAGACTTACTGGCGCAACGAGGAGCGATATAACTCCCGCTTCCAGAACGGCTGGTACATCACCGGAGACAAGGCCCGCATGGACGAAGATGGCTACTTCTGGTTTGTCGGCAGGGCCGACGACGTGATCAACACCGCCGGCCACCTGGTCGGGCCTTTCGAGGTGGAAAGCGCTCTCATCGAGCATCCCGCCGTCGCCGAAGCCGGTGTCATAGGCAAGCCCGACCCCATTGCCATGGAGGTGGTCAAGGCCTTCGTATCCCTCAAGGATGGCTATGAGCAGACCGAGGCGCTGCGCCGCGAGCTCATGCGCTTCGCACGCAATAAGCTCTCCGCGGGGGTCGCGCCCCGGGAGATCGACTTCATCGACACCCTGCCTAAGACCCGCAGTGGGAAGATCATGCGACGCCTCCTCAAGGCCCGTGAACTAGGCCTCCCCGAGGGTGATACCTCTACCCTTGAAGACTGACCTCCGAGTCCCGAGCGCTTACTACTGGGAAGTCCCCGTCACCCGAGGCCGCCCTTGATCGCCCTGGGCCTCGACCCCAGCGGATCCGAGCGCAAGAGGTCGGGGCTGGCCCTTATCGATGAGAGCCTTTCCTCGGAATCCCGCATTGTGAAGACCGATGCTGATATCCTTCAGGCCGTCCATGACACCCAACCGGACGTCGTCGCCATCGACTCACCCCTCGCCCTCCCCAAGGGCCGTTGCTGCGCCGACCCCAGATGTGCCTGCGCCGTCCACGGCATCGTCCGCTCCGCCGACAGGGCCGTCTCACGCATGGGATACCGACCCTTCTGGACCCTGCTCCCCTCCATGGTCAACCTCACGCTGCGTTCCATCCGCATCCGCGAGACCCTGGAGGCGGATGGCATCAAGGTGATCGAGGTATATCCGGGAGCGGCCCAGGACCGTCTTGGCCTCCCGAGAAAGCAAAAGGGAGAAGATGCCCTGCTCGAAGGGCTGTGTGGCCTCGGCATCCGGTTCACTGATGGTAAAACTAAGCGAGTCCATGATGAGCTTGACGCCATAACCGCCGCCTACGTAGGGCTATGCTGGCTCCAGGACTCCTACGAGGCCGCCGGCCCACCCGATGAAATCCAGATTATCCTTCCCCTCCCATCCCGGTAGACAATATGCCCATACCCAAAGGCCCCCCAGCCCGAGAAGTGGAGAGGATGTTCTCACGTCTCGCGCGCCGTTACGACATCCTTAACACCATCATCACCCTCGGCAGGCACCGATGCTGGAAAAGACGTACTGCCCTCGCCGCGGGCGTAGCACATGGCCAGGGCCCTGGCCTCGACGTTGCCACGGGCACAGGAGACCTCGCGTTTACCCTGGGAGAGCAGCCAAACGTTACCTCTGTAGCTGCGATTGACCTTTCAAGGCCCATGCTGAAGGTCGCTTCACGCAAGGCAAAGGAGCGTTCCCTGGGGTCTCCCGTATCATTCCTTGAGGGCGACGCCCTTTCCCTCCCCTTCGCAGACGATTCCTTCCTCTGTGCCGTTTCCAGCTTCGCCCTTCGCAACGTGGAGGACCTGGAGAAGTGCATATCGGAGTTGGTGAGGGTCGTCAGACCCGGCGGCCGGATAGCCGTCCTTGATCTCAGCCCGGTCAAAGGCCGGTCGCCCCTCAAGCCTCTTGTGAATTTCTACGTTCGCCGGTTCGTACCCCTGCTTGGGCACCTGCTGGCCGACGACCGCTCTTCTTACTCCTACCTCTCGGAGTCAATAGACCGCTTCCCGGACGCCGACGGCCTTGCCGCCATCCTCCGCGCCTCCGGCCTTGAGCGGGTCGGCTACCGACGCATGAACATGGGCATCGTAGCTCTCCATTGGGGCGCCAAACCGGAAACGGCATAACCCGCCCTCGGCCTTCTCCGTCATCCCAGACCCGATTGAGGGATGTGAGAGGGTTAGGGTGTCCAGACGCGGGTGTCGGGTTTGAAGGCGGCCCAGGCGAACCAGAAGTGGTTGGCATGGACTATGGGTGTGAGGCTCTCGCCTTCCAGGGGGCCGTCGACGGCGCGGCCCAGGACGTTCCAGGTCGAGCCGGTCTCCTCGTCAATGAAAGCGTTGGCGTCGAGTCGGAAGGTCAGGGTACGGTCGCCGAGTCGTCGATCGTATACGCCGGTGGCGCCCACGTCCCGGGAGGTGGCGATATCGCTCGCGTCCAGGGCCGAGGCAGTTCCCGGCGAGAAAAGGACCACGACAGGCGTGCCACCTATATCATCGTTGACTACGGGGGTCTCCTCTAGCCTGAGGAATGGGTAGGCCGCCGACTCTCCACTAAGCTCCACTGCCGCCACACGCTCCACGGGGCGGAGGCGTCCGTCCTCGGGGCCGACGAACAGGAAGGGCGAGGAGTCGATGTCGTCGTAGCCGGTGTAGGGATTGGTGCCGTACTGCCGGGTGAAGCCCGTGTCCCGGGTGAGGACCTGGCCGTCCGGGTAATTCTCTCGGAAGTCGGCCCAGGAGATGATGGAGGCGGGGACCTGAGGGAGACGGGTGCCGGTCAGCTCACCGATGATGGCCTCCCCGAGAATCTGCTGCCACCAGCTATCCGTGGCGCGGTCGTACATGATGAGGTCGCTGTAGCGGAGGAGGCCGCTGACGCCAAAGGAGTTGATGGTGTCGCCCATGCGGCGTTCGAAGACGATGGCGGAGTTGCAGAGGGGACAGAAGGTGACTATCACAGGCTCCCCGCCGACCGTGTCGTTGACGATCTCGTGCCAGGTCATGATTTGCAGGGGGTAGGCGCGGGCGTCGTCGCCTATCTGGAGGGCGATGATGGGCTCGCGATCGGCAAGCCAGTTGGGTTCGTCGGACACGGGTGCGAACTTGGGGTTGTCGATAGACGGGATGCCGTCCCGCACCTGGCCGAGGCGGATCTCGGAATAGTCGATGGAGTGCTTGGAAAAATCGGTGCGCCAAGGATTCCTGCCGGTGGGGTCGGACCGGGCGAAATAGGCGGCAGGGTCAAAGTCGGGGGTGGGGACGGGGGTAGGTGTGGCTGCAGGCCCGCTCTCATCGGTCGAGGGAGAGGGGGTCAGAAGGTCGGGCTGGGGCCACGGCTGTTCGGGAGCCTCCCGTGTGGGCGAGGCGGAATCGTCCTCACCGGTAGGGGGAGACCACTCGGATTCTCCGGGGCGGTGGGTGGGAACGGGTTCACCCTCACCCTGCCCCTCTTCCGTCGAGGTAGAGGAGGTGTTGCCGCCGCAGGCGGTGATGACAAGGAGTGCTAAGAGGAGGGCGGTTATGGGGATTAGGAGTTTGCGTTTTGGCATGGCAGTATTTCTGGGTATCGGGTCTTTTGCAGGACTGTGTAGGAGTCAGCCCCACCCAATCCGTTCTTGAGACCCTTCGACTCCGCTCAGGGCGAACGGATTGCCTCACCCCATGAGACAGGGCATTAGTTTTCGAGGGCGAGTAGGGCGCGTTCGCGGATGCCTTCGTGGGTATCGAAGCCGAGCTTGCGGTCGACTATGATGCCGTCGATGTCGATGTAGTAGGTGGTTGGCATGGCGAGGACCTGGTAGGCCTTGACTATCTGGTCGTCCTTGGGGAGGTAGAGGAGGGGATAGGTGACGCCTCGGGCCACGGCGAAGGGGTCTCCCTGGGCGACGGTCTCCTGGTTGTTGATGCCGAGGATGACGAGGTTATCGCTGAACTCCTGTCCGACGGCCTCCAGGTCGGGCATCTCTTCGAGGCAGAAGTTGCACCAGCTGGCCCAGAAGTTAACTATCACAGCCTTCTCGCCGAGGAATTCGTCAAGGCTGACTACCGCACCGTCCGAGTCGGTGAGCATGAAGTTAGGCGCGGCGTCCCCGACATCCGTGCCGACATCGCCGGTATTGGTGTTATCGGCAACGCCGAGCATGACCATGGCGCCGCCTTCGTCCATGACTTCCGTCGGCCCCTCGAAAGGGTTGGTGAGGGCGAGCACTATGGCAGCGACGCCAGCCAGGCCGATGGCGAAGATTATCCTCTTCTGGAGCAGCGAAAGGGCCTTGATGTCCAACATGTCTCTACATCAATGATAACGCACGAGGGTGGCGGGAGATAGGGGAAGGCAGGTGGGGAATTGAGCTTGATTGTTGCGCGGACTCAGGCACGAATTTTGATTGATTTTCGGCAAAATTCTTATTTCGGGGCCTGGGGGGGTGGGGAAAGTGGGTGGGCATTCTTAATGGAGTTGGTGCAGCGGGAGGGAGGCATTGGGAAGAATATAGAACACACGTTTTGGTAGGGTCAAGGGGGATGGCGTCACTTGCCGAGGAGGGTCTACGGCCCAACCGTCCCACGTCCGGGGATAGCTTCACATCATGGGGCGCATCTTCGGCCTCGCAGGGCCTCGGAATGGTGGGGTTGGGGGGAGGGTCGGGAGGGGTTAAGAGAAGACGCGGCACCTTCGCCGTAGACCCGGACGCAAATCCCATCACTAACGAGGACGTTTACAGGGCACTGGAAGATTTTCCGAGATTACGCTAGGTGATAGGTGTCGCCAAGATTCCATTTGATAAATGGTGGCCAAGTGCTATACGGTATACGAATTTTTCTCCATACAGTTGGGTTGCTATAGCGCTTGTTAGATCAGGTCCTTCTCTTTTCTCTTAGCCTGTTTCTCCGCGATTGCCCTCCGTCGGTTCACGGGCTGTGGATGCTTCAACAAAGGTGCAACCCAAGCTGTTCATAGTCGTTGAGCGCCACATTTTGCAACCCCCTCGGTAGACACCCGACGAATTGATTGCCATGGAGAAACAATATTTCAAGGCTAGACAGGTTGCCCAGTTCCGAGGGTATCTCCCCACTCAGCCGGTTTTCAAAAAGAGCCAGAAGTTTAAGACCAGACAGGTTGCCCAGTTCCGAGGGTATCTCTCCGCTCAACTGGTTTTCATTAAGATCCAGTATTGTAAGACTAGACAGGTTTCCCAGTTCCGAGGGTATCTCTCCACTCAACTGGTTTTTGCGAAGAGCCAATAGGGTGAGATTAGACAGGTTTCCCAGTTCCGAGGGTATCTCTCCGCTCAACCGGTTTTCATGAAGACCCAAGCCAGTGAGATTAGACAGGTCACCCAGTTCCGAGGGTATCTCTCCGCTCAACTGGTTTCCATAAAGACTCAATACTGTGAGATTAGACAGATTACCCAGTTCTGAGGGTATCTCTCCACCTAGCAGGTTTTCATAGAGAACCAACTCGATGAGATTAGGCAGATTGCCCAGTTCCGAGGGCATCTCTCCGCTCAGCTGGTTTTGATGAAGATGCAACACTGTGAGATTAGACAGATTGCCCAGTTCCGAGGGCATCTCTCCGCTTAACAGGTTTCTAGAAAGACCCAACGCTGTGAGGTTGGACAGGTTGCCCAGTTCCGAGGGTATCTCTCCATTCAGTTGGTTTCCATAAAGATTCAAGTGTGTGAGGTTGGACAGGTTGCCCAGTTCCGAGGGTATCTTTCCACTCAGCCGGTTTTCAAAAAGAGCCAGAAGTGTAAGACCAGACAGGTTGCCCAGTTCCGAGGGTATCTTTCCACTCAGTTGGTTTCCATAAAGATTCAAGTGTGTGAGGTTGGACAGGTTGCCCAACGCTGTAGGCATCTCCCCAGTCAAGCCGTTATTCGAAAGGTTAAGCTCCGATACCCGCCCCTCTTCGTCTATGCTAACTCCGTGCCATTCGGCAATGGGTGCATCGCTAAGCCACTTATCATTCGACTTCCAGCGTGCCCCGTCCGTTGCCTCATAGAGTGCAACCAGCGCCTCTCTATCCACGCTGGATTCTGCGGCGGGTAGGGGGGTTGGAGTAGGTAGGGGGGTTGGAGTAGGGGTGGGAGTAGGTAGGGGGGTTGGAGTAGGGGTGGATGTGGGAACCGGCGTGGGCGTAGGACTGTGGGTGGGTGATGGCGCGGGTGTAGGCGATGGCAAGGCTGTGGCTGCTGGGGCGGGGCTTGGAATAATCGTTGGCGTTGGGACCGCAGTCGTAGCAGGCTCAGGCGTAGGACTGGGAGCGCTGGTGGGCTCGGGTTGGTTGCAGGCCACTGCAACGATTCCGGCCACGCACACCAACATAGCCGCTGCCCATACAGCCCTAAGGTACAAAGTACTTTTACACATTTAGATTAACTCTCAAACCTCCTGATACGGACGAGTTGCCGTATACATTCATCCGGTAGTCGAGGGGGAAAAGTCGCGGAAGCGCGACGCGAGTTAAAGTATATGTGTAGGGCCTGTGAACGGGACCATGTGTGAAAGCAACAAGAAGAACCAGGGCTGCAAATGACCAGGAAGCTGAACATAGAGATCGAATACGGCAGGGTGTCGGGGGGCTTTCGGGAAGCGGTGCGGGTGATGCAGGAGGTGATGAGGGAGTACGACTACGACATCGCCAGCTTCAAGTTCATCCTGGGAAAAGAGAGTAAGTTCGACGTCAGGATAGATGGAGACCTGGTGTTCTGCAGGCAGAAGTCGGGCCGGTTCCCGGGGCCCGAGGAGATACAGGGCGCAATCAAGGCTCGGCTGGCCGATGGCCTGTGGAATGACGGATGGCACTGGGTGAGATATAATGTCTTTCGCTTTTGGAGGGCGGTCTTGGCCCTTAGTCGAAGAAAGGGGGTGGGGTACGGATGGCGAAGAAGCTGAACATCGAAGTCGAATACTGCACGCTGTGAAACTACCTCCCCGAAGCCGTCAGTCTGACGGAAGAGGTGATGAGGGAGTACGATTACGACATTGAGACTTTCAAAATCGTGACTGCTTCACAGGGCAAGTTCGAGGTGAGGATCGACGGAGAGACGGTCTTCTCCAAGCTGGAGACGGGCCGGTTCCCGAGCAACGAAGAGATACTAGAGACCATAAAGGCCCGTTTGCCGGAAGAGGCAACTCCCTCCCTGTTCGGGTCCAGAAGCTAACTCAAAACACGAAATCATCGGCGAAGACGGAGACGAGTAGGGGCACGACCCTCCATAGGCGGATGTTCCACGCTGCGGTCAGCGAGCCTGGTTTGGTGAGAGCAGGCCCGGAGCCCAGCCCCGAAAATCCCTCCCGAGCCGCCACCCGAAACCCGCGAGTCGGTGAGTAGGCGTGGCCGGAGTCGCTCCACGTTAGCGGTGCGGGGGCATCGGCCTTGGAATGCAGGGCCCGTGTTCTAGTGAGAAGGTCCGCGTAAGGCGGGCAAATTGGGTGGTACCGCGGGTTGCAACCCGTCCCTTTTGAGGGGCGGGTTTTTTGTTGGGAGGTAAGGCTTGGCGAAGAGCAAGGTGCGTGGGCAAGTCCTAGATTCCTCGCGGGGCCTCGGAATGACATGGCAAATGGGGCGGGTTAAAGTCGGAACTGGCAGGTGTGCTGCGTTGGGCCGCCCCCCGCTCGACCCTTCGACTCCGCTCAGGGTGAGCGGCCCCGCCGCAGGGATGGATTCACGCTCCTCCAAAGGCGGACCTTCGGCACGGCGCATCTTAGACCCGTGTCGGGGCACGAGAATGACGGGTAAAGACGAGGCACAGACTTGTAGAGTGAATGGCTAATGAGATGAGTGACAAGATGTTCAAACCGGTATCGAGCAAGGTGAATTTTCCGGAGCTGGAGACTCGGGTCCTGGAGTTCTGGAAGGACCGGGATATTGCGACGCGTTCGGTGGAGGAGCGTCGGGACAGGCCGCAGTACGTGATGTTCGAAGGCCCCCCGACTGCCAACGCGAGCCCCGGCATTCACCACGTGCTGTCCCGGGTTTTCAAGGACATCATGCCGCGCTACAAAACTATGAAGGGTTTCTGCGCTCCCCGGAAAGCGGGATGGGACACCCACGGCCTGCCCGTGGAGCTGGAGGTCGAGAAGGCGTTGGGCATCACGCAAAAGGCGCAGATCGAGGAGCACGGGATCGCCGAGTTCAACGCAGCCTGCAAGCAGAACGTGATGCGCTACGTTAAGGAGTGGGAAGACCTGACCGACCGCATCGGCTTCTGGATCGACATGGAGCACCCCTACGTCACCTTCGAAAATTCGTACATCGAGTCGATGTGGTGGATCCTGAAACAGCTATGGGACCGGGGCCTGATCCACGAGGCCTACAAGTCCATCTGGCACTGTCCGCGGTGCGTAACCTCCCTGAGCGATCACGAGGTCGCGCAGGGCTACAACGATCAGACGAAAGACGTGGCCATATTCGTCAAGTTCAGGGTCGACCTGGAAGAGGACGACTACAGCAACGAGGGCCGCAAGCTGATAGGCAGCACCTACCTTCCAACTTACATCCTCGCCTGGACCACTACACCCTGGACGCTGCCCGGCAATACGGCTCTCGCCATCGACCCCGACGCGGACTACTCCATCGTCGAGGACAAGGCCGAAGGGTCCATCCCCGAGAGACTCATCATGGCCGAGGCCCTTGTGAGCAAGCTTCTGCCGCCGGGCTACGACACGGTCGGGACGGTGAATGGCAATGACCTGGTGGGTATGGGATATAAGGCCCTGTACAACCCGGTTGCCTACAAGGTGCCGGGCATCGGGAAGTTCGCCGAAGGTCGAGTGCAGAGGGGGGCGAGCTACACGCCGGGCCAGACCGCAACGTTCCACGTGGTAGGCGGGGACTTCGTAAGCCTGGACGAGGGGACGGGGGTGGTGCACATAGCGCCGGCCTTCGGTGAGGACGACTTCAAGATAGGGGCGTCGGCGGAGCTCTATTTCGTGCAGCACGTCGATCTCCAGGGGGGAATGATAGGCAACTTCCCCTTCGCAGGAAAGTTCGTGAAAGACGCCGACGCGGACATCATCGACGATCTCACGGCTCGGGAGCTGCTTTTCAGGCACACCCAGATAGTCCATACCTACCCGTTCTGCTGGAGGTGCAGCTCGCCGCTGGTGTACTACGCCAAAAGCTCCTGGTACATCAACACCACGGCCATCAAGGACACGCTGCTGGACAACAATGACAAGGTGAACTGGTATCCAGGGCACATCAAGTGGGGCCGGTTCGGGGAGTGGCTGCGGAACGTGCAGGACTGGGCTATCTCCCGGGAGCGGTACTGGGGCACCCCGATACCCTTCTGGCAGTGCGACTCCTGTGAGAAATACGAGTGCATAGGCTCGATATCCGAGCTTCGTTCGAAGAAGGCCGTGCGCGGCATCTCCGAGCCCCTGGACCTCCACCGCCCCAACGTCGACGAAATCTATTACGAGTGCGGCGACTGCGGCGGGACAATGAGCCGCATCCTGGAAGTGATGGACGTCTGGTTCGACTCGGGGGCGATGCCGATAGCGCAGTGGCACTACCCGTTTGAGAACGATGGGATGAAGGAGGACGGTCGGTTCCCGGCCGACTACATCTGCGAGGCCGTCGACCAGACTCGCGGCTGGTTCTACAGCCTTCACGCGGTGTCGTCGCTGGTGTTCGGGGAGCCGTGCTACCGGAACGTGATCTGCCTGGGCCACATCCTGGACGAGGCCGGGGAGAAGATGAGCAAGTCCAAGGGCAACGTGGTGAAGCCGTGGTCGGTCCTGGACGCCCAGGGCGCCGACGCTCTTCGCTGGTACCTGTACACAGCCTCGCCGCCGGGCAACCCGCGCCGGTTCTCGGGTGAGCTGGTGCAGGAAGCGATCCGCAAATTCATGCTTACGCTCTGGAACACCTACTCGTTCTTCGTGACCTACGCCAACATCGATGGCTATCAGCCGAACGGGAACAGGAACGGGGCAAGGGCGTCGGGGCTGGACCGGTGGATAGAGTCGGAGCTGCACAGGCTGGTCAAGGACGTCACCGACTCCCTGGACAATTATGACCCGACAAACGCGGGCAGGAGGATAGAGGGTTTCGTGGACGTGCTGTCAAACTGGTACGTGCGCAGGAGCCGACGCCGCTTCTGGAAGAGCGAAAACGATGAAGAGAAGCAGTCGGCCTATGACACCCTCTACGGCTGTCTCGTCACCCTGTCCAAGCTCATCGCTCCCTTCACCCCGTTCCTGGCAGAGGAGCTGTACCGGAACCTCGTATCGGAGATAGACGCAGAAGCGCCGGAGAGTGTCCACCTGGCCAGCTTCCCGGAGGCCGACGAATCGCTGATTGACCCGGCCCTAAACGATGAAGCCCGGCTGGCGATGAAAATAAGCAGCCTGGGCCGCGCAGCCCGGAGCAAGGTGGCGATCAAGGTGCGCCAGCCCCTTGCATCGGTGAAGGTGGTGGTGAGGGGGGATGGAGAGCGGGCAGCGCTGCAGCGCAGCTTCGACCAGGTAGGAGAGGAGCTAAACGTCAAGGCGCTGGAGTTCGCAGAATCGGCGTCGGAGGTTTACGACTATAAGGTTTCGGCTAACACGCCGTTGCTCGGGCCCAAGTATGGCAAGGAAACGCCGAAGATTGTGAAGGGTCTGTCAGAGATGGCCCCCGGCGAGGTTGCTCAGGCAGTACAGTCCGGCCATAGCATAGAGGTGGCGGGGTTCACACTCGAGCCGGAAGAGGTGAACCTGGAGGCGGTGGAGAAGGAAGGGCTGTCGGTTGCCTCTGAGGGGGACTACGTTGTAGCTGTCCCGACCGTCGTCTCCGACGAACTGGCCAAGGAGGGTATGGCCCGAGAGCTGGTGCACCGGCTGCAGACCATGCGAAGGTCGGCAGGCTTCGAGGTTGTCGACCAGATAGTGAGCTACATGGTTGGAGACGGCGCCCCGGCGGAGGCCCTGGCAGCCCACGAGTCCTATGTGAAACAGGAGACGTTGTCCCAAGAAGTTTTCACCACCGCACCTCCGGCAGAGGCGTTCGTCGAGACGCACAAGCTGGACGGCCGGGAGGTGGTGTTGGGGGTGGTTAGGGTGGGGTAGGAGGTGGGGTCCCGCTCCTCCAAAGGAGGGCCTTCAGTACGGCGCATTCTCTACCCGATGGGTGGCGGGGATAACAAGAGATGGGAGGGCTAGAGTTGCCGTTAAGGGGGGAGGGGGGCGAAGCGGTCTCTCGAGATGAGGTCTTCGAGGAGGATGGCGAGACCGTGTTCGTATACGGGCTTGGCCACGAGGTCGGCGGAGGGCTTGACCTTGTCGGGCGCGTTGCCCATAGCCACCCCGAGGCCCGCCCACTCGATCATATCAACGTCGTTGGGGCTGTCCCCGACGGCAATAACTTCCTCCTGACACACACCGAGCGACGACGCCAGATGGCTGAGGGCCGTGCCCTTGCTCCCGTCAGGATGCCCGATTTCGCAGAGATAGTCGTAGGTGTGCATGGCGGATATCGCACCGTTGAAGTGGGAATCCACCATGGACTGGACACCGCCTATGAGATCAGCGTCACCGACGACAACTATCTTGGTTGGCGATTCCCGGATGCCGTTGGCAATATCCGACACGGGCTCCGCCTTGATCTTGAGGAATTCTTCGGACTGACGGACTGCGTCCGTAATTTCCCGCACATAGAAATGGTCCCGGACGTAGACATAGGGATTCATACCGCGATCTTCCAGGAGTCGAATGAGCCGGCGGGCAAGGTGCAAAGGAACGGAGGTCTCACGGATTATCTCGTGTGTGATGGGATCGGACGTCAGGGACCCCTGGTAGGAAATGATTGGCAGAGTGAGACCCAATTCCCGGCTAAAGGGGATGGCAGAGTTGGACGTACGTCCCGTTGCGAGGGTCACTCCGGCTCCCGTTTCCAATACGCTGGCTATTGCTTGCCTGGTACGCTCGGTGAGAGGGGTGTCGGAATGGCGATCGAGGAGTGTGCCGTCGATGTCTAGGGCAAGGAGTCTATAGGTCATTGCTGTTGGGATGACAGGAATCTGGCTAATTCATCGATGGCGAAGTCGGGCATCTCACGCTCTCCCTCGGGAGTGATCATTACAAACCCATCCTCATGGGATGTCACTACGCCGATTTGAGTAACGGTAATCCCCGCGCGCTGCAGGCTACCGGACACGGGACCGACGTGCTCAGGCGCCAGGGTCATGACCAAGGCGCCTGAGGCGAGGAGGCCAAGGGGGTCGAGGCCGAGGCTTTGGCAGAAGGCACGGGTCTCTGGGAGGACGGGGACGGCGTCCAGGTAGAGCCGGATACCTGTGCCGGCGGCCCAGCCTATCTCTCGGAGGCCGGTCACAAGACCACCCTCGGTGGGATCGTGCATGGAGTGGATGGCGCCCGCGGCACGGGTGGTTCGGGCGTCTTTGAGAACGCTGATTCCGGGGTTGTAGAGGAAACCCCGGGCGTTTTCGATAGCGGAGTCGGGGACTCCGCTGGCGGCGAGAATGGATGCCGACTCCCGGGCCAGTACAGCCGACCCTTCTATGGCTATGGCCTTGGTGAGGAGAATCGCGTCGCCGACCCGGGCGGCGGAGGTCGGGGTCAGGTCGTTGGGATGGGCCTCGCCGAGCATGGCGCCCATGACTATGGGCCTGCGGATGTCGTAGGTGACCTCGGTGTGGCCGCCGACCAGGGAGACACCAATGTCCCTACATGCATCTGCGATCTGTTGGAAGGCGTTTTCGATCTGGTACTCGGGCATATCCTCAGGGACGAGAAGGGTTGCCAGGAACCATCGGGGCTCTGCGCCCGTGGCTGCGATGTCATTGGCATTGACGTGGACGGAATACCAGCCAATCTCCTCGGAAGCGAAGGTTATGGGGTCGGTCTTGGCTACGAGGACTCGATCCTCGGTCATGGATATAACGGCAGCGTCCTCACCTATACCGGGGCCGATGAGGACGCGGGGGTCGGTGGGGAGTGCGGTGGAGAGGAGTCGGTGGAGGAGGGCGGGGGGGAGCTTGCCTACTTGCATCGGGGGGATGATAACACGGGCGAGGAGAATGAAATGATGGAGAAAGATCAGGTCCGGGCGTCGAGCCTGCTGAGCTGTCCCGACCAGCTAAGGATGCAATCATCGGCGGTGACGAGTTGGTGGCCCTCCAGGGCGGTTGCGACGATGATGCGGTCTGCGGGGTCTCCGTGCAGCCCAGTCAGTAGAGCCGCCCGGGAAGCTATAACGCCATTAACTGGTATTTCAATGATACCGTTCCGGATTATGTCTTCGCGCCAGGTATCCAGATGCTGTCCAAGGTCGAGTCTGCCCTTCTGGGCCCGCATCCCGGCCTCCCAGAAGGATATGGCGGAGATTCCCGCGTTGCCATCTCGCAATGCCGTTTCCATCTCACCCAGCGCGTTGTGCCCCAGCCTCCGGTCCCCGGTCCGCAACCAGATGACAACGTGGGTGTCAAGGAGTATCAAAAGAGGTCCTGATCGCTATCTTCCGGGTCTTCAAACCACTCGGCCGGCATGGGGGAAACGATGTCGCCGAGTATCTTGATTTTCCCCTTGTCGGCGCCGAAGAAAGTGTCAGGCCGCTTTCGGTAGGGCGTGAGCTTGGACACTGGTCGGCCGTTCTTGGTAATGATGATGTCCTGTCCGCTCTCGGCGACCTCATCCATGAGCTTTAGACACTTGGCCTTGAACTCAGAGGCCTTCATGGTCCGGGCTCCCGTAACTATGCCGTCTTCCATTGTCATCAACCCACTCCCGATGCGAGGATGTTCAAATGATACCATGGTCATGACTATGGTCACATATTATCTATTGTACCGCGGATCAGTTCGGAGACAGGCGCCGGAAACAGGCAGACCTTCCAGGATTTGACGAGAGATCAAGGCCGACCGGCGAGAATATCCAGGAGTCGGCGGCTTTGGAACCGCATCACCCAGACTACGCTGGCCGCAGCGAGGCCGACACCGGTGAGCAGCAGCCCGAGCCCGACAAATTTCACGGGCTCCAGCCATCGGTCCATCGATTCCAGGGCGCCGCGGGTCGAGAGTAGGGAGTCGCCTGAGGTGGCAGGATTCAACTCGGTGGCGATGGAATGGTCCCAGTAGCCGGATGCAATTAGGCCCTGGACCACTGCAATCACCAGGGCCGCGAACAGGACGGTCAGGCCGGCAAGGGTGAACAGGGGGAAGAGTCGGGCGGTTACCGGTGGTCCGGGCAGGATTATCGTTACGCCCAGTGACTGCTGAACGGTGGCCCCCGACACCCGCAAACTACCCAGGATTATGGTGAATAGTTGGACGATGCTCGCGATGACGAGGCCCAGTCCAAGAAACATGAGCTCTGGGAGCCAGGCCCCAACGGATTCGATGAATACCCTCTTTTCGACGATTTCCGTGCCCGATGCGGCCGCTTCTCGTTCGGCTATGGAGAAGGCGAAGTAATCGGTGGCAACCAGGCCATTGATTAGGCCGAGAATAAATGCGGCGGCAGTGAGGATCAGGCCGGAGAACAGTAGAGGCGCCCACAGACGTACGGCGAGGGTCTGGGTGCGGGTAAAACCGACAGCGGGTCGGGCGATGGCTTCGGCGGCGCTTTCCAGGGTGGTCATTGTCGCTCCTTGGCGATGGATATGGGCCTGCCTATTATCCGGCTTCCACGTCGAGATTATCCTTATTCCTGAGCGAGGGAAGTATGAATGCGGATACGGTCATCCTCAATCTGACGGCGGCAACCCACCGCCAGAGCAGTAGACTCACGCCAGCCAAAATGAGGGCGAGCCCCTGGTAGGGCAGCAGCGCGAGCCACTCAGAGTGGGAGGCGAGGTCGGCCTCGTCGCGGGCTATGGGTTCGTTGGCTGGAGCGGAGGCCCGCGTTTCCAGGGAGTATGAGTACACGTCGGAGGCGGTTTCTGAGAGATCGAGCCAGAAGAATGCCGTCAGGCCGATGACAGCAAGTCCGGCGATAATGAGGAGAAGGGCGACTATGGTCAGAAGAGGTCCTCGGAAGGCCTCTTTTTCCAGCTTTTCTATGGCGGGCTGCGATATCACCGGGAGTCTCGGGCCTCGGGGGCGGGCCCACGCCTCAAGGGGGAATTATAAGGGTGGAGGGAAGGGAGCACACACTCGGGCGTCATGGGTGGATAAGTGAGGTCTGACAGAGTCGACGCTTTAGCTCGATGGGGGAGACGGGATGGGACTCCATTCATGCCCAGGGCGGTCGAGAGAGGATTCCCCCCTCCCCACCCCAACCCCCCTGTGCTACCATGCCCCCATCCCCGACCCGACGGAGGCTGTCATGCCCAAGAATCTCTATTTTTCGCAGGACGAATACGAGCGGCGCTGGAAGGCCGTCTATGACTCCATGGCCGAGAAGGGCCTCGAGACCGCCGTCATCTGGGGCAAGACCGCCGGCAACTATGAACGCCACGGCGACCTCCTCTACCTCACCAACTACTACTCCAACCTCTCCGGGCACTCCTTGGACGTCGAGGGCCACCAGCAGGCCCGCTCCTATGGCGCGGTCATCCTCCACCGGGGCCAGGAGCCCGAGCTCATCATGGACATGCCCAGCTTCGACATGGACCAGCTCGCCGTCGATAAGGTGGAGGGCCACCGAGACCCCATATTCGGCGTCACCGAGGCACTGAAGCGCCTTGGAGTCGAGGGCCGGGCCGCTCTCATCGGCACCGACTTCCTGCCCATGAAGTACGCGAAGCAGATGGAAGAGCAGACCCCCGCCATTGAGTGGGTGCCCGAGGACGAGCTTGTCCGCGAGGTGCGTCAGGTCAAGAGCGACCAGGAGGTCGAGCTTTACCGCAACGCAGGCCAGACCATGACCACAGCCATCACCCGACTCATGGAGGGCCTGGTCCAGGGCAAGACCGAGGCCGAGGCCGCCGCAGACGCTGCCTACGAGATCACCAAGGCCGGGGGCCGATTCCACATGATCCCCGTATCCCACGGCGACTCCATCTACTACTTCACCCGCTCGCCCATCTCCGGCTTCAGCCTGGACGGAGCAGAGCCGGGAGACATGGTGCGCGGCTGGGTCTACGGGGCCGTCTACCAGGGATACTGGATGGACCCCGGTCGCACGGCCGTGGCAGGCCGGGCCCCGACCCCCGACCAGCGTGACCTCATCGAAGGCTGCTACGGCATTGTCGAGGGCATCATCAAGGCTATCAAGCCCGGCGTACGAGTGGACGAGGTGGTCAAGATTGGCGTCGACCTGATGGAGAGCGCGGGCACCGAGGAAAACCAGCTCGCCGAGATGTTTCCCCTCTTCGGGCACGGCATAGGCCTCTTCTGGGAGCGGCCCTCGCTGAGGATCGGCCTGGAGACCGACGAAGTCTTCCAGGAGAACATGACCTTCGGCATTGAGGCATTCCTGTCGAAGGCGGGAGTCGGCGTGGCGGGGTACGAAGACAACATCCTCGTAACCTCCGAAGGCGCTGAGATCCTCACCCCAGCCCCCACCTTTTGGTGGTAACCCCCGCCCCTTCCGTCATTCCGGCCCCCAAGCCGGAATCCATCCTAATTGCCCCGTCATTCCCGACTCCGATCGGGAATCCATCTCCATTTCGGAGCCGCTCACCCAGAGGCACTCGAGGGTCGAGCGGGGGGCCAGTCCCCATTACCCCCAACCCCACCCCCTGCTATAATGAAAGTTCACGGGCCATTAGCTCAGGTGGTTAGAGCGCAGTCCTGATAAGACTGAGGTCCCTGGTTCGAGTCCAGGATGGCCCACCAGCTTTTTCCCAGTCATCGCAAGGCTCTCGTCGCTTTCATACCCCTAAAGCCAAATTCGGAAGGATTACGAGTCGAAGATTCCTGCAACATGCTGGTTCGACACGACATACCCTTCAGCACCAACTTCGTCTAGGAACCTGATGAGCGTGCTAGCGTGGTATGCGCGTCCCAATTCCACGATCCTGGTGACCGTTTCCTGAAACTTCAGTCGTTCATCTTCGTATTCCAAGATTTCCCGGGGGGCGATGCGGGATTGGACACTGCCGTGACATAGACCCACGATCTTCGGTCCGTTGTGGAAGGTGAGCACGGGGCTTCCAGATAGGCCCTCGATGACTGGGTAGGACAGTGACATTTCGGTAGACTCGGGAGTTTTATCTGCTTGTGTGAAGTTGACGATATTGCCCTTGAAGTATCCGACTTCGGGTGACCGTCCCTCTGTGTAGAATCCGACGCTGTAAACGTTATCACCCATTACAATTTGCGTCGGGCTTAGAATCGGGAAGAACTCCCTCTTTGGGCGCTCTAGGGCGTTGGGCATGTAGGCGATGTCAAGGCCGCGGTCCCGCGGGTACTGGATATCCTTAACGAGGACCGCCTGATTCCGCTCTCCATCAAAGATGGCCACCAGTTCGGTTTCTTCCTTATTGACGTCAGTGACGTGGCGACAAGTCATGAGCCCCCCATTGGGCGCTATAGGAAAGGCGGTGCCAAGAAACTGACGAAGTTGAAGGTCTGGGCCAGCAAGGAATACTTGATAGAAGAATGACCTGACTTGCAATTGCATCTCTCGCTGTAGGACAACGTGCTTTTAGGTGAGCCGCCAGTTGCATATTACCTCCGCAGTGCAGCGGAGGCCAACATCGAGCTACCTGACGACGGCCTGAATCCCCCTTCATTGCCTGACGACGCCCTAGCGGATTCGCCTCGATGCAGTGCTGCGGAGGACGCGGTTGCGGATTCCTGAGGCCCGATCGATGCTCAGGCGCCCATCATGTAGGACGGCTCCTCCTGCTTTGAGGAGAGCATGGGCGATGAAATCGGGCATCTGGAGCAGGAGGTCGGAGTGGGAGCCTCTAAAAGCGTGGCGCTTCTCGGCCGCAATGGAGGTGACGATGCGGTTGAGGACGCGGTCAAGCTGGCCCGCTCGAGAAAGCTCGGACCCATCATTAGGGCCGTCCGAGGCCTCACAGTCAAAGCTCGAAGATAGTGCTAGCTACCATGCAAGTCGGCCCACCACCCCCCGCCTCCCCTAACCCAATTCCCGCGCCTTGCGAAGCCACCATGATTTGTTCTACCATCACCTGACTCCACACCCAAAGGAGAGATGAGATGACGGCAAACTCGCTGGCAGGTTGGGCACTCATAGTTGCGGTGATCGTTGGCTTCATTGCTTCGATATTGACCCCAGGTGGATTGCTTATCGACCCTGTGGACACCGCCGACTTCGATGTGGCGGCTAAAGTCCTGGGCGACAACTCAGAGATAGCTCAACTCATGACGTTTCTGCTCGTCGTGAGCGTCGTACTTTACTGGTACGGGTTGAACAGCTTGCACCGGGCATTCAGCGGCGGTTCACTCATGGACAGGGTTTCCCGCTTTGCACTGAACATCTTTCTCCTTGGGTACGCCATTCTCATCGTTGAGCTGGGCATCCGGCACATCCTGACCCACATCCTCGCCCACGGCGTCGGAGGCACCGACGCCGAAGAGCAGGCTATGGCGACCACGCTCTTTGCCGCTGCTGCGGGAATTCACATCGCCTTCATGTATGTTGCGTCAGTCGGCTCCGCCATCTTCGGCTATGGCCTTGTACGCCGGTGTGCGGACATGAGCATCTTCAAGCTAGCCGCGTTGGGTATGGCGCTCACAGGTTTCGGCACTTTCGTTGTGCTGATGATTGCCGAGCATGTGCCCGCCATAGACCTTCATGGAATCGCCCTTGCCAGCAATGCCGTGCTATTGTTCGGCTCCCTGTGCATCCTGGTTATCGGCGTGGGAATCCTGAAGGGGCGCCGGGAATTCGTGGGAGAGGGATCCGAGTCCTAGGCAGCGCTCGACTCGACCATCTAGCCGGAAGCTTGGCGGCGGTGAGACCGTCCTGCCTAGTCGCACGACGCTTCCCCAACTCCCGGCATTCCCGAGGAGTCGGGAATCCATCCCCGGAAGGGGGTCGGGCATCCCTTGCTGCCCCATCAAATCAGGTGGCTAGAGCGTAGTCCTCATAAGACTGAGAACCTTGGTTCGAGCCCAGGATGGCCCACCACCACTTACGATAGATACCACCGTCTTCGAGATGTGGCTGGGCAGGCTGTCGGCGCACCACGGCCTCTCGATTCCCGTGGTGTGATGCGTAGGTACGGAGGGAACGTAAGGAGCGTCACGCTTGACCTCATCTGACGGTAGACAGCTCCATCTCCGAGATATAGTTGGGGGCACTGCGAGTCTACCGAGACCCGCAGTCCAATATACAGGTCTGCTGTCCCCCATAATGACAGGCGGCAAGCGTCGCTCATCTCTTCCAACCTGATCGTCGTGCCTCAATCCCCCTTCACCTACTGTATGGCGCATCATACAATGCAATTGTGTTCACGATCTTGCGAAGCGCCACGTTCGACCGGTGGTTGAGCAGGCTGTGCGATGGCCGGGCAATGGACTGCACCGTCTTTGGCTGCCGGCAGCCAAAGACGGGCATCTCGGAGACGTGAGACCTGTTGGCGGCGCTGACCGTTGAGAGCCCCATCGTCATCAGCAGTTTCCTTGCGTTGAAGGACAGCACAATAAGAGGACACACATGAATGGGCGGATGAGGCAGGCGCATTGGAGGGAGGCCGGATCGTCAACGGCATTAGAGATGTAGGAATGAAGAATCATGCGTTCGCAAAGGCGAGGGCCTGCCGCTGTGCTCTGAGAGGGCTCGTTTGATGCCTCGACAGCGCATTCACCACAGCAGAGTGACCTACCAGGTCCCCCACGACTTCCCGGAGCGGCTGGAGCGATTCAAGAAGGAGTCAGGCCTGGCGTGGGCTGAGGTCGCCCGTCGTCTCGACGTCCACCACGAGACGATGCGGCGCTGGAGGAAGGGACGGGCTCGCCCCAGCATGCGGAACATGATGGCGCTGGTGGCCCTCGCGAGACCCTTGGGCCTCTCCCACCTGTTCACCGGCTAGCGCCTGCGGCCGCAGAGGCCGGAAACGCAAGAAGGGCATCACACGTGGCCGGGCCTCTCCCCCCCATCAGCACCCGTCAAACCGGCGTTGCCTAACGAGAACGGCTGCATCATCATAGGAGCATCGTTGGAGGCGGTCCTGTAGGGGTCGGAGGACGACACCATTCCGTTGGGGAGAGGCCGCAGGGGATGGCCTGATGCGGACTTCAACAGGTGGAGACCGATTCGAGTCCGGGGCGCAGGCCTTAGCTTGCGCCATCCTGGGCCGCAGTCCACGCAGCGAAGGAGCCGCCTGGTAACGAGAACGCCAGGACATGCAGGAGGAGTGTCATGAACGAGGAACATGACGGGACGAACCAGGAGAATCCGTCGGAAGAAGAGTACCAGAGGTTCCACAAGGTGATGGACGGCATGGGTCGCGAGGACCTTCGCCGGATGGTCGAGGGCCTGACGGAGAGGATTGAGGCGAACCCCCGCGACGCCGACACCCTGGCCGCCAGGGGGCTGGCGTATAGCGAGTTGGGGGAGCACCGGCTTGCGGCGGAGGACCACGGCGGGGTCATCGCCCTGGACCCCGGCAATGCGGACGCCCACCTGGACAGAGCGCGGGCCTACGCCAGTTTGGAGGAGCACCGCTTGGCGGTGGAGGACTACGACGCCGCCATCCACCTGGCCCCCGGCGACGCCGTGGCGCACTACAGCCGGGGGGCGTGCAAGGCGGAGTTGGGCGACCTGGCCGGGGCGATGAGCGACTTCGACGTTGCCGTCACCCTGGATCCCGGCGACGCTGACGCCCACTACAACAGGGGGTTGACCCAGCTGGCGATGGGCAGGCGCCACCGGGCTGTGAAGGACCTGAGCCGGGCCATAGATTTGAATCCCAACCTCGCCGACGCCCGCTACCACCGGGGCATGGCATACCGCGAGATGGGCCGGATGGACAGGGCGGTCAGGGATTTCGACGCCGCCATCGAACTGGAAGGGAGGTACGGACTCGCCTTCTACGCCAGGGGAATCACCAACGTCAATCTTGGCGCACACGAGGCCGCGCTCGGCGACTTCGACGCCGTGCTGGGGCTCGACCCCGACAACGCCTCGGCGCTCCTGGGCAGGGGCATCGCCCTGGGCAACCTGGACCGCTACGACGAGGCTGTCAGGGACTTCGACCGGTCCCTGGAGATCGAGCCCGGCAACGCCGAGGCCCTCGCGGCCCGGGGGTTGGCTCACAGCAGCCTGGAGCAGTACGAGCAGGCGATAGAGGACTACAGCAGGGTCCTCGACCTCGACCCCCGCAACACGGACGTCCGCTACAGCAGGGGGATCGCCCGGATGTACGCGGCCCGGTTCGAGAGCGCTATCGAGGACTTCGAGGCCATCATAGGCATCGAGCCGGGCCACCGTGCAGCGCGGGAGGCGAGGGAGTTGGCCCGCGAGGCGCTGGGGACGCGGGGAGGCGAGGGCCGGGCGGCGCGGACGTGAGCGCCTGCTGCTCCCATTTCAGGGATGTCGAAGACGGGCGCTGTATTTCGGGCAACGAAAGAGCGGCATACACGCAAAGCCTCACTAGGTGGCTGGCGTCTCCGGCTGCTTTAGGATATCGGTTACCCAACCAACACAAAAGAATCAGGTACACATGGAAGGTGGGACTTGCGGCTAGATGACAGCTATGGCTACCCACTGCGCCCTACACAGTTCGAACCATCGCGCACGGGCAAGAGCCGACCGAACTGCGAACTTTCCGGTGGGATGTCAGGCTGTGAGGAGGGAGTCTAACACTACGGGGACGCCTCCCGCGTGCTTCCAAATCCTATTGGGATGGGGCGACACCGTCCAATCCACAAGTTTCGAACGCCTCCGTCAGTTCTTCAGGCGCTTCGCCCAAACTGGCTGACTGCATAGCTTCCACCACCTGCGCCGGACCACCCAACTCCTCGAACAAACAGGCCGCACCTTCCCTGTCCTCCAGCTGCATTCCCAGCCTCGGAGCGTAGGTTGCCCATTCTTCATCGTTCATGCAGACCACGGAGACATTGAGCGCGGCCATGCTCAGCGCCAGGGAATTCGCAGGAGCGCCTCCCACGATGGCTGGAGCCAATAGACCGCGCAGATCAATCGGCACGAATCCTTCACGTATGCACGATGAGGTCTCTTCACTGAAGGGTTCAACCTGTCCGACGAGCGAGGTCAGGAACAGCCTCAGAACCGTATCGTCTTGCAGGCAGTTGACGATGTCCGCGGTGGTTTCCGGTGAGCCGCCGGGAGAGCGCCCCGTCATCTGCAACAGTTCCTGGGGACCGATGTCGTTGTCGCCGAGGCAGGACTGTTCCCTAGGCGACAATCCTGACAGAAACGCTTGAGGGTCGTCAACAGCCACGGGATGCAGCGTGTCCGGCGGCAGCCCCATGCCCTCCGTGGAACTGTCACCACCGATGTCGCCTGAGCCGGAGTCCTCAGGCATGGTCTCCGCCATTCCGGCAAAGCCCACGCCGCACTTCGCCGCCGCTCCTATGAATGCCTGGGGTATGCCCGATTCGTCAGTTCGGAGCAGTGCTTCCGCAACTCCCGTCGGGCCGCCGAGCTCGGCCAGCAGGCAATCCGTACCGGATTCGTCGCGAGGCCCTAACTCCAGTGCGGGGGCGGCCGCCTGCCACTCCTCATCGTTCAGGCAGGCGGTGAACGTCAAGAAGCTGGCCATCCCGGCTATCTGGGCATCCATCGATCCAGCATCCGCGCCGGTCGATTTCATCATTGAACGCAGGTCCATCCCGCCGAGTCCGTCGCGGATGCACGAGGCTGTTTCCTCGGTCAACCCGCCGGTTGCCGTCAGGGCCTCGCTCAGGAAGAGGCGCAGCACCGTCTCGTCTTCCAGGCAGTCGAGGATGGCGTCTCCCTCTTCGGACGAATCGGTAGATGTCATGGCGGCCATCACCTGGGCGACGGCGATGCCGTTGTCCGAAAGGCAGGATTGTTCGCCAGCCGATAGGCTGGACAGAAACGCCTGAGGATCGACCATATTGAGGGCGGTAAGGCCCTGCGCGGTCTCCGAACCGTCCCTCGGAGGAGTTTCCGTTGCCGTAGGTTGTGGGGTGGCCGTTGGCGTGGCGGTGGCCTCCGGCGCAGGCGTGACTGTTGGCTCAGTCGTGGGCTGCGCTGCCGGGGTTGAGTCATCCCTGGAACAGGCCAGGATTGCGAACAGCGACACGAGGACTGCCAGGATAATCATCTTCGACATGTTCAGCCTCCGTGCATGGAAAATGAGGTTGCTCTCTAGCCGCCTCAAACCAGCGCCCACCCTTCAGAGAGAACTTCGCCGCCACCCATTGCACGTCTCAATTGGAGGTCAGGCCCCCGGAGGGCGGTAGCTCACCGTTTTCTTAGTAGCCGCATCGATCTCCTCTGGGGTGAGCAACTGCACGGTACTGAGGCTGAGTGCGCCTCCCGCCGTGATGGCAAGGGAGATCGCGGCAGCCGTCGCCGCATCGGGCAGGTCAAAGATGATGTACAGGTCCGCACCACCGAAGGCGTAGTAGAACGCCTCCAGCTGCCCGCCTTGCTCCCTGCCCATCTCTTCGAAGACCTTCCGTCGCGAACTGCCGCCTTCCCGCAGCAGGCCCTGCATCCCCGTCGGTGTGTAATTTGCCTGATACAGGTACTTAGCCATAATCAACCCCCTATTCCAGTATGGTCGTGTCCTTGCTATCTGGTGACTACGCCGTATGCAAAGCCACCGGTGATCTCCTTGGCACCTTCCCCGTCGTTGAGGTTTACGAAGACCTGCGGGTTGCCGCTCACCCAGGCTTCCCGGTCAATCCAGAACCTCCGAGAGAACATCCAGCTTGCTGGAGAGTTCAGGGCCGCCGGCAACGTCGCTGGCGGCCCTGTGTTTGACGCAGTACGGTTCCAGTCCCTGGAACTAATCGTCGTCGATGATGGTCATAGTTGCCTCTTCGCGGTCTATCGTTGCGCCTACCGGGGAGTGGAGGTACACCGTGAAGATTTCATCCGGCTCGTCCTGCGAGTCCCGATTCAGCCACACGGCTCCCGTTCCACTGGTCTCGCCCGCACGAATCCGTATCTCTCCGCCCATATCCCAGTAGTCCTGCCCGCCGCGCGCCCGGCGGTCAGGGTCGTTTGACGCGAGGGTCCTCCACATCACCGTGATGTCCTCATCCGACGCCTCGGAAAGGGTCACCCGGAACACCAGGTCTGAAGCGCTTTCCGACGCTGAAGCGTCCTCGATGGAAATGGTTACCAAGTTTTGCTTGACCGGGTCGTCGTTGTCCGCCACGTTGACCGACGCTGAGGACGCGCCCCCCACCGTGTAGCCGTTACCCGACTGCACCGTAGCCGTCACCGACCCGTCGGCCTCGTCCACGTTGTCATCGCTGGTGGCGATGGTGTACGTCGCCGTGGCCCCGCTGACGCTGACCGTGGCCGCGCCGCTGGCCCCGAAGCTGCCGCTTTCGCTCACGCCAATGTTGACGGTGATCGGGCTCGCAGGCGCGGGGCTGGCGCTGATGGTGAAGGTGGCCGTGCCGCCCTCCGTGATGCCAGCGCCGCCGCTTATGGTGATCTCCGGGGTTGCCGGAGGCGGTGCGTCGTCGTCCGACACCGTTACCGTGGCCGTCGAAGTCGTCCCGACGGTATAGCCGCTGCCCGACTGCACGGTAGCCGTCACCGACCCGTCGGCCTCGTCCACGTTGTCATCGCTGGTGGCGATGGTGTATGTCGCCGTGGCCCCGCTGACGCTGACCGTGGCCGCGCCCGTCGCCCCGAAGCTGCCGCTTTCGCTCACGCCGATGTTGACCGTGATGGGACTGGCAGGGGCCGGACTCGCGCTGATGGTGAAGGTGGCCGTGCCGCCCTCCCTGATCCCAGCGCCTCCGCTTATGGTTATCTCCGGGGTTGCCGGCGGCGGTGCGTCGTCGTCGGCCACGTTGACCGACGCTGAGGACGCCGTGCCCACCGTGTAGCCGCTGCCGGCCTGCACCGTGGCCGTGACCGAACCGTCGGCCTCGTCCACGTTGTCGTCGCTGGTGGCGATGGTGTACGTCGCCGTGGCTCCGCTGACGCTGATGGTCGACGCGCCGATGGCCCCGAAGCTGCCGCTCTCGCTCACGCCGATGTTGACCGTTATCGGGCTGGCCGGGGCCGGGCTGGCCGTAATGGTGAAGCTGGCCGTGCCGCCCTCCGTGATGCCGCTGCCTCCGCTTATGGTGATCTCCGGTGTTGGCGGCGGCGGTGCGTCGTCGTCGGCCACGTTGACCGACGCCGAGGACACGTTGCCCACCGTGTAGCCGGTGCCCGACTGAACCGTGGCCGTTACCGAGCCGTCGGCCTCGTCCACGTTGTCGTCGCTGGTGGCGATGGTGTACGCCGCCGTGGCTCCGCTGACGCTGACCGTCGACGCGCCCGTCGCGCCCCAGCTGCCGCTCTGCGAGACGCCGATGTTGACCGTGATGGGGCTGGCAGGGGCCGGGTTCGCGCTGATGGTGAAGGTGGCCGTGCCGCCCTCCGTGATCCCAGCGCCTCCGCTTATGGTGATCTCGGGATCGGGCGTGGGCGGCGGATTTACCGTCCCGGCGTCGTAGTCGAGCTTGTACTGGATGGCCTCGGCGGTGCCTTCCCAGGCCGTGTTGGCCCCAGGACCGCCGTGGTTATACAGGTCCGTCGCCTGCGCCACCGTCACCGCGTCTTGCGGATAGTTGACGTACTCCGGGTGGCCCATGGCTTTCAGGAACCGCTTGTTCCATCCGCCCGAGGCGTCGTCGCCGTGCGTGGCCCGGTCCGTGATCCGGTCGTAGAACGACTGGACCAGCGTCGCGTACTTGACCAGCGGGTCTTCCGCCGAGACCAGAGGACTCGTGGTAAGGTCGTCGTCCGCGACGTTCACCGACGCCGCATCCGGAGTCCCCACGGTGTAGCCGCTGCCCGACTGCACCGTCGCAGTCACCGACCCGTCGGCCTCGTCCTCCTGGTCGTCACTGGTGTCGATGGTGTAGGTGGCCGTTGCGCCGCTGACGCTGACCGTGGCCGCGCCGCTCGGTCCCCAGTCGCCGGTTTCCGTCACGCCGATGTTGACGGTTATCGGACTCGTCGGCGCGGGGTTGGCGCTGATGGTGAAGCTGGCCGTGCCGCCCTCCGTGATGCCGCTGCCACCCGAGATCGTGATGACCGGGTCGGGGTCCGGCGGCGGAGGATTCACCGACGCCCAGGCGTCGTAGTCCAGCTTGTACTGGATCGCCTCCGCGATGCCCTCCCAGTGCGGGTTGTCGGCGGGCATGGTGCGGCGGTTGGTCGCCTCGCCCACACTCACCGCCGGGCCGGGTGCGTCGGCAAACGCCCACACCCCCAGGGTCTTCAGCACCCGCTCGAGGTCGTATGCCTCATTGCCATAGTTCGGACTCTGCCGGTCCGTCTTGATCCGCTCGATCAGGGCGGCGTACTTGACCAGCGGAGCCTCGGAATAATCGTCGTCGTCGGCTACCGCCACCGTTGCCGATGCCGGCGTCCCGACGGTGTAGCCGTTGCCGGCCTGGACCGTCGCAGTCACCGACCCGTCGGCCTCGTCCACCTTGTCGTTGGTGGTATCGATGGTGTAGGTGGTCGTGGCGCCGCTGACGCTGACCGTGGCCGCGCCCGTCGCCCCCCAGTCGCCGGTCTGGCTGACGCCGACGTTGACGGTTATCGGGCTCGCAGGCACGGGATCGGCGGTGATGGTGAAGCTGGCCGAGTCGCCCTCGGTGATGCCGCTGCCTCCCGAGATCGTGATGACCTGGTTGGGGTCCGGCGTCGGAGGATTCAACGCCGCCCAGGCGTCGTGGTCCAGCTTGTACTGGAGCGCCTCGGCGATGCCTTCCCAGTGCGGGTTGTCATTGGGCTTGGTGCGACGGTTGGTCGCCTCGCCCACGCTGACCTCTGAGCCGGGGGCGTCGGCGTACTCCGGCACGCCCAGCGTCTTCAGCACGCGCTTCAGGTCGTATGCCTCATTGCCATAGTTCGGACTCTGCATGTCCGTCTTGATCCGCTCGATCAAGGCGGCGTACCTGACCAGCGGAGACTCGGAATAGTCGTCATTGTCCTGGATGTACGAGGTCATCGTCGCCGTGGCCCCGACGCTGTAGCCGTCGCCCGGCAGGATGGTCAGGGTCGCCGAGCCGTCCAGCTCGTCGTTCCGGTCGTCCTCCGTGGGCAGGAACAGATTCAGGATGCCGCCGGACGGAATCGTGACCGTCCGGTAGCCCGTCACCACGCCGTAGTCGCCGTCCGCGGCGACCTTGACGTCCACCGGCGTCTCCGCGCCCGACGGGTTGGCCGTCAGCGCGAAGAAGACCGAATCGCCCTCGATGGAGGCGCTGTTGCCGGTGATGTTCACCACCGGAGTCACCTGGTTCATCAGGTTGCAGTCCACGCACGTCGCGTGCTCGTAGTTCTCAAACCAGTACCGGTTGCTCGTCCGCGAGGCGTCGGTCCCGATCGTCGTGACGGGGTCGTTGATGTCGGCGCCCAGCCGCTCCGGCAGGTCCGTGTCGGTGCGGAAGCGCAGGGAAGGGGCGCGCTGGCGTATGACCAGCGGACCCTCGGAGGCCCTCGCCTCGGCGCGGATGTTGACGATCACCTCCGCATTCATGGGTATGCCATAGCCCCACCCGATATTGATCCCGTAGGGAGGGTCGTTCGCCGACGTCTGGTATTGTGGCTCCGCCCAGATGCTGATCCAGGACTTGTGCGGGCCGAGCAGATATCTCTGCGGGGTGAAGTTGCCAGGGGTGAGGTTCCTGTGATTGGAACGGTTGGTGACTAGCCGCACCTTGAACTGGTACGTCGTCTCCTTCGCTATCGCCTCCGGCAGCGCCTTCTGCAGCCCCTGCTCCTCCAGCAGAATCCAGGGGCCCGTGGTGGTGCCGTCGAAGGACGCGACCTCGATGTTCTGCTCCCACTCGTCGTCGTCGACGATGTGCACCTTCACGTTGGGGTCCCGGTGACGGACGAAGCCGCCCATGCGGTCCAGGTGCCCCCAGTTGATCTGGTGATACATGACAAAGTCGTGACTGAAGGCGTCGGGGTCGTGGCCCGCGCCGATGGTCACCGTCTGCCACACATCATGGTCCACCGTCGAATAACTATTCGGATATGGCGCACAACCGCCCCACATGTCCGAGACCACCTTCGCGCCAGCGGTGCGCTCCGGGTAGGTCCCCACGTTGCTGCCGTCCGCAGTGCCGTGCAGAAACAGCTCGTTGGTGGGCAGTTTGGACGTGTCGCCGGCGGCGATCTTGTCCCGGTTCGCCTGGTGCTTGACGTACGCGCCCCACGTGTCCGCGCCGTGCCCCCCGCTGCCTGTGTTGCGGCTGTCGAAACAATTCATCCGGTCGTGGTCGTGGCGGTATGAGTTGCGGTAATCATGGAACGCATCGACATTGAACGTCACCCGCAAATCATTCACCAGCCAGCACGTGCCGTTCTCGCACACAAGCGTCCCCGACTCAGGCGGATCCCCCGGCCAGTGGAACTTGTACTGGTACGACACCGGGTCGCCGCCCTCTTGCAGCTTCACGATCGGGTTCAACGTCGGCACCCAGTTCGTGTCGTCGTCCGGGGCGTTCGGGTCGCACGTCCTGCCCTCCGGGCACACCCGGAAGAGGAACCCCGCCGGGCTGTTGTCGTCCAATACCGACAGGTCAAACCGCTCATTGGGGTCGATCACCTCTTCCACCTTGAACACCGGCGACATGGCGTAGAACGGGCGCTCGATGGTCGGCGGACCAAAGTTTTCTTCCAGCGGGCTGGCTTGCGCTATCGGGCTGCCCGTGCCGACGGTACCGGAGGTGCCCAAGGGCATGCTGCCCGACGTGCCGTTATCGCCGCAGCCCGTAAACACATCGGGGGCGCTGGATGGCTGAGCGCCGGTCTCCTCGCGGATGCTGGCCTCCACCTGGTTGTCCCAGTTGCCGTCGTAGAAGTCGGCGTAGTCGTCGGCAGCCTTGACGCCGTTCAGCCAGTAGATCGGCGCGTCCAGGTCGCCGGCCTCGCTGTCGGTGTTGGCGCGGGCGTTCACCGCCGTGGTGCAGCCCACCACCTTGAAGCCCTTTGCGAACTGCTTGATCGCCACCTGGGCTTGAGCGTTGTTCGCGGCGTTCTGCACGTGCGTGTTGTACTCGCCAATGTCCGACGACGTGGCGTCGCGCTTGGACGACGTCACGAACAGCAGCCGGAACGTGTCGCCGGGCACGATTTCGGTGCCGGACGGGATCAGCGGCCAGTCCGGGGGCACGGGGAAGGAGTCGTCGGGGTTGGCCGGCGGCAGGGTCGGTAGGTCCGGAATGGGTGGCGGGACAATCAAAAAGCCATTGATCGCGATGCGCCTGGATGACTCAAACGAGGTCCAGCCGCCGTTGGAGTTCCAGGTCCGGAAGTGGCCTTGGTTGCGGATGCTCCAACCGGACGCCGCGCCGGCGTCCTCGCCGTCGCCGGGCACATTGCTGACGCGGTTATTTCCGGAGGCGCTTGCGGTGTAGTCGAGGACCAGCCAATACTTGGTGTTCGGATCGAGGTCGACTCCCTGTCCCGGCGCCGTGAAGGTGAGTGTCTCATGTGATGTTGCGGTTGTCTTGGAGGGATCCGTCAGCGTGGCGAGCACCGTCCCCGGACTTCCACTTGAATCGCTCCGAATGGTGACTGTTGACTTCGACCAGATTTGACCGTCTGCGATCTCGGTAAAGAAGATATCGGCGCTGGTCACGGTGTACCCCAAGGCGTTGTCGCCGGTCGTGAACTCCTGGGCGTGATCGTGAGTGCTATTGCCGGTTCCAGAGCCGGTCTGTTGGATATTGCTGACCAGGGTCTGCGGCGTTGTCTGGGCCTCAGCCTGCTGGGGCGACCCGGAGAGGACCAGGACCGCTGCCAGCGCCAGCATCAATGCGAGGAAGGTCGTCGCCGGTCGCCTCATCAGAGTGCCCACGCTCGAAAATCGGGGGGGGGGGGGGGGTGAAGCTCTTCAGCAGGTTAGTCATGTCGTCGAACCTCCCTGTCGCCCGGCTTATGCCACGACGCCGTGCGGGCGCTGGATCGCTAAATTTTCCTATCTCGAATCAATACGGGTTATACAAACCCAGCATAAAGTATCCGCCAATCTGGACGGAGATGTCAATATGAACGGCGGCCAAGTGTTGATGTTCAATGATTATGTCAGGGCGTAACTGTTCAAAGTTGATGAGACGAATGTCCGCAGACGCGGGGATTCGCCCTTGATCAAAGCTAAGCTACTCTATGCTGGGCGCCTGTCTTTGCTCAGCATCTTTGAGCCAGAGTTACCCACGAACATTGAGCTGCCATGACCGCCGGTGATTCTGATTCTGACAGGCTTCCGGTAGGCCGGTCGATCACCTCCTGTAGCTAGGTAGGATGGGGCTCCCCCAGCCACATTCCTGAAACGCCACAGGACTGCATACACACGGCCTTGAGGGGAGGACGCCATCGCGAGGTTGAGCGTTCCTCCCAAAACTCTGGGAAACGACGCACAGTGGGGCTCGATCTCGTCCTGCATTATACCATGTGGCGCCACATGGTATAATGCAGGACATGGAGTTCAGACATGCGGGATTGAGGCGATTGTGGGAACGTGACGATATCAGCCGCATCAACCCCGACCATGTGGCCCGCGTCAACGGCATCTTGGACGACCTGGCTCAAGCCGTCCGACCCGCAGACATGCGCCGACCCAGCTACCGACTGCATCAGTTGCGCGGCAACCGGCGGGGCACTTGGAGCGTCCGACTATCCGGCAACTGGCGGGTGACCTTCCGGTTCGTCGAAGGCCGGGCCGTAGACATAGACCTTGAGGACTACCACTAACTGAAGGAGGGACTGCAAATGAGCGCACAGAATCCTACCCATCCAGCCGCCGGTCTGCGGGACGACCTGGAGGAGGTGGGCTGGACCGTCAACGAGTTTGCCACCCGCCTGGGAGTCAGCCGGAACACGGCCTCGCGGCTGCTGAACGGGCGATGCGCCATATCGCCCGAGGTGGCCCTTGCCTTGGAGCGCATCGGCTGGAGCAATGCCGATTTCTGGATGCGCCGTCAGGCCAGCTACGACCTAGCGATGGCCCGCCGTGCACAGGAAGCGGCTCCTGTCGCGGGATAGCCGTGCAGTGCGCGGGTGCACTCGGCTTGTAGGGCTGACCGCCGCGTGGAGTGCCTCGGGCGTCTTCAATGGTAATGATCGAGGAATCCCTGAGCATTGACACATATGCTTCCCCAGTTGAGGGATGCACCGCATCCTGCACGAAATGAGTTGAGGCCCCGACCGGTTCCATGACCGGTCGGGGCCTCGTGGCGCGGCTGTGATGGAACCGCCTGCACAGCGTTCGGGGCAATCACCTTCATTTCGTGAAATCCCGCGCTTGTGACGGCGCCCGGCTCAAGCGGCGCCCGCCTCCGGCTGCGTGAGCAGGGCGGAGTAGCCCGGCGCAACCACGTGGTCCACCGACACCTTCCCAGTGCTGTCGTACCCGGTCCGGAAGGCGTACTCCACCTCCGCTCCCCAGGGCACCCGACCGCCGACCCGCACCGCGCCGCCCCTGGCCGTGCCGTCCCTCCCGCGAGCGCCGTGCACCACCATCCCGCTGCGCTCACCCTTCTTCCAGCCCAGCACCTTCATCGCGACGGGCATCACCCGCTCCTCTCCCCGCGTCCGCTGGAACAGCGCCCCGTGCAGTTTTCTGAGAACAACCGCGGACGGGTTGCTCCTGCCGTTCATGATCTGGGAGAGGTGGGCGGAGCTGATGCCGGCCCGCCTTGCCACCTCGTTCTGGCTGACGTTGAGGTCGTCCATCTGCTCCCAGATGAACTGCCGGTCGATGTCGGGGCACTGGGCGGACGTTACCTTCGCCTGCCCCCCAAGCACAGCCTCGACCCGTGCTTGGAGCTTCACCCCCATGCTCCTGTGGCCACGGGACACCATGCTCATGTAGCTGGCGGACACGCCGACCTTATCAGCAAGCTCCCTCATGGTGATGCCGAGTGCACGGGCGCGCTCCCTGATGTAGCTGCTGCCGTTGCCCTCGACCACGTCTCCCTGGCGGTTGGCACACCGTGCGGGGGCGACCCTGGCCGCCGTGCCCAGGACCGACTCGATGCTGGCCTGCACCTTCAGGCCCATGTCCCTGCGTCCGCGCGCCACCTGTGTGAGGTAGCTGTAGGAGACCCCCGACCTGCTGGACAGCTCCTGCATGGTCATGCCTATCTCGCGGGCGCGCTCCCTGATGAAGCTGCTCTCGGTGTCAACTACGCCGCTCTGGCGGTAGACGACGCCCTGTCCTGGGACCTCTCCCAGGACGGCGATGGCCTTCTCCCGCAGGTTGGGGGTCCAGGGCTTCTTTCCCGTGCCGACCTGGGAGAGGTGGCTTGCGCTGACGCCCATCAGCGCCGCCAGCTCCTTCATGGTGAGTCCCTTCCTCCTGGCCGCCGCCCTGAGCTCGCTCTCCGGCCTGCCCCTGCGCTCTTCCGCCGCTGTCGCATCCGCCGTTATCTTCGTCTTGGTGTTCCGGTCTGTGGTTGTGGTGGTTGCCGTCGTCATGTCGCTTCCTCCTGTGAATGAAGAAGCGGGACGGCCGCCACCCCCGTGGGGTGGAGACAGTCCCGCTAGAATTTGGCGTCCCGGTGGCCGGGACTGTCTCCGTGGGTGTTTGTGTTGGATTTGCGTTCGCTAGTGCTGGCAAAGAGAAGGGCCGCCTTCCTCATGAGAGGAGAAGCGGCCCTTTGATCACCAACTGCTATGGATCTTTGTGTGCGAGAAGCCGGGGCGTCGAGCCGTCAAAGCGGACTCCGACGCCCTCGACCTCGCCTACCTGTTACTCAACGTGCATGTGTACCTCCTTGATGTGGTTGACCCGCGCGGCATCCAAGGGCGCGGGTTGTGTGTGTTGGGATTGGTTGACGCAAGACGCACTCCGCCCACGGTCGGATGCCTGACACGGGGACGAAGGAGATGTGAAAGACGCAGTTCGGCCTGGGTCACATCACGGGTGAATCGACCGAGGGGAGTTGCGAGACGTGATGGGACCAACCTGCTCGTGTCGGCAGACTGGGGCGTGTGAAAGCTGCGGTGAGGCTGCCTGCCAGCCTTCCCGCAGATGTGTTGAGTCAGCCGGAGCGACAGACGCACTTCGACTGACCGGTTGAGAACGGGGCGCAGAACGTGCACCCATCCCCTGTGTCCAGCGGCGAGAGCGATCGACTCCCAACCGCCAGACCAGTGCCCAGCGAGTGAAGCGATCAACTCCAATCGCTGAACGTGTCCAACGGGTGGAGGACCTACGTCAAACTCCAACCCTCTGGACTGGACCGAGGACGGAGGCCCTTGCGTCAACTCCGTCGTTTCGCTCCGCGCTGCCTGCGAAGGACCAGCGTCAACTCAGCATCGGCAGCATTCCCTCGTGGGAGACCGGGGAGAGCGAATCATCCTTCGGTCATGCCCGTGCAACAGGGATCACGCACCCAGGGTTTCTATGGTCGGAAACCTTGGAAAAGCCTAACAGCACGCTCATTATCGACGACCCGAGACCCGCAAGAGAGGGCCTGCGGCCCCCCTTTCGCAGATTGCCGCCAATCGTTCACTAAAGTTGACTGCAAACCCGCTGCACTCCAGGCCCGGCTACCGCCACAACAGTCCGAGGCTCAGCCTGTTCAGAAGCTCTCGCTTTCTGATCGCTCTCCGCGTGTCGAAAAGCGAGGTCCTTCGCCAGTTGATCTGCCCGTCGCGGTCGAACCCCCGCAGCGGCCGCTTCTCGGGCGGAAGCGTCATGCCGTGGTCTTCGAGCAGGGCCAGCTCCACCACCCGCAGGCGCTCCTCCGCCTCCAGCCACGCAGTACTCTTCCCGTCGTTGGGGTGAGCGTCCTTCAGTTCCCGCCACTCGACGATGAGCGCCCACGCATCGCCGAACACCTCCTCGTCCTCCTCGGCAGGCTCCAGGGTCACGAGGTCGGGGTACTCCCGCCGCACGGTGAGCCTCGACGAAGGCTTCCTTCCATCGTCCGCCCCGCCGCTCTCCGACCGGGAGGGACCGGCGCCGGCGTGACCGGCGCCGGTCCCCTGGGCATCGCTGCTCTTCAGCGCTTCGACCCGGCCCTCGACGGCCGTCAATCGCCTCCGCAGCTCCTTACCCAGGGTGTCGTAGCCCTTTGCCAATGTCTCATGCTCCTTATGAAGCGCCTCGACCCGCTTCTCCAGCCTGTCGTTGCTCTCCCGCTGCCGTGCCGCAGCCGACCCGACGCCCTCCTGCAACGCCCGCTCCAGGGCGTGGCGCACCCGCCTCGACAGCTGCCCCGTCCTGGCGCACTCGGCCACCGTCCGCTGGTCCAGCTCCAGCACCCGCGCCGCGCCCTTGAACCCCTTGTCCCGCACCAGCTCTTGCAGCAGCGTCATCAGCCGCATGTGGTGCATGTTCTCGATGTCCTTGCTGTCCTCGATGCCGTGTTCGGTGGTCTTCATGGCTCTTTTCTCCCTCGCAGAATCTCCCCTGAGCTAATGTCCGGCCCTTCCAGCGGTCTCTGACCACGGTTTTGGGGGACGTCATGCACCCCCACTTCAATCGCATTTTCCTGGGGCTAATGTCATTGGGACACCGCTCCAACCGGCCTGCCGATGTCATTCCCCACGTTTGGCGATGTCATTGCCGTCCGGAACACCGTGTTTCGACAAAGTGTTTCCTGTTCACGTCCTGTAGGGGGCGATTTACCGCTGTTTCAGCTACGAAATCACGACTCTGGCCGCGCTGTCACAAAACTGAAACTCCTGTACACCCCCAATACTGCACGAAAGGGGCCGAGAAAAAGAGGGCCTGTAACCCTCCGCATCCCTGCGCAGACTTATAGGGGAACGGCCCGTAACCCCCCGCATTCGTGCGGGGAGCTATGAGGGGTCTTATTTCCGGTTTCATTTGTTCACACTTTTTTGCGACCGCCGCAATCCGGCCATTGGCGGCAGACCGCAGAAGAGAGGTGAACGAAGGTGGCGCTGAGATCGAAACTCCGGTCCGTTAGACGGCTGATTCCCCTGGCAGCCGCGCTGCTGTTGGCGACGCTTGTCGCCATCCCCACAAGCAACATCGTCCTGGCCCAGACCCCGCCCGGTAACGAGCTGACCCTGGTCAACGCCGACCAGGAGATCGTTGAGCGCAAGAAGGGCGGCGAGTTCGTCGCACGGCCCGTCTTCGACCGGGAGATCGCGGACCTCTTCTACGCGGTCAGGGACGCCGACACGGGCGACTGGATTAGCGCCATGTACCGGGTCAATGGCGGAGAGAAGAAGCGCTCGGACGGTTGGGAATACTCGTGGGAGTACCCCGACCTGGACGAACACCCCGACCTCGACCGCGACAAGGCGTACCTGCTGGTGATGCTGGCCGTCGCCGACGACGGCAGGAGAGGCGAGTTCTACGCCGTCGTCCCATTCCACGAGCCCGGCCGCATCTGGGACAAGATCCTGGCCGCCCTCAACCCGGCGCGGTGGGCGAGGGCCTTCGCCGGCTGGATGATCGAGGGAGTCCACGGGACCCTCTGCGGCGTGGTGGAGCGGGCGTCGGGCGAGGACGCCGACAACTGCCGGAGCGGGAGCTAACCGATGAGCGACATCCTCACCGGCACCCCTCCCGACCTCACCTACGCCCACGAGTTGGTGCGCCAGGCGTGGATGGTCGTCTGGGCCATAACAACCGGCGCCCTGGTGGTCATCCTCGGCTGGATGGGCCTCTCGCTCATAGTGTCCGAGCATCTCGGACGCCAGCAGGCGGGATGGCGGGAGATGGTCCCACGGTTGGTGCTCGGCCTGGTGGCCGCAGCGTCGTCCCTGTGGTGGTGCTCCCTGGTTCTCGACGTGGCCGACGCCGTGTCGGGGTTCATTGCGGTCTCCCTGAACGTCACCGCCGGGGACATGCTCCGCTCGACCCTCCGCACCCTTCTTACGGCGGTCAACGCTGGGAGCGTGGGCATGGCCCTGCTGCTTGCCGTCCTCTACCTGGTCTACGGCTTCTTCGTCCTCTACGTCATCGTGCAGATGATTCTGAGGCTTGCCCTCATCGACATTCTTCTCGCGCTCGCCCCCATCGCGTTGGGGCTGTGGATTCTCCCGCACACGGCGGGATGGGGCCGGCACTGGCTGCGCCTCTTCATGACGACGGTGTTCCAGCAGGCCATCCAGCTTATCGCATTGGCCCTGGGCTTCGGCTTTCTCAACGAGGTGGCGGCCATAGCCGCATTCGAGCCGGTGCAGGACTTGATCTGGAAGCTGCTCATGTCGTTGGCCTTCGTCTATATGGCGACCCGGGTGCCGTCGCTGATGGGCAACGCCGGGACCTTCGACTCATGGCTCTCGATGCTCTATTTCGGCATGAACCTGCCCTCTTCGATGGTGCGGTCAGCCCGGACCATCGGGCTGATGGCGGGCGGTGTGGCGGGAGGTCCGGGAGGCGCGGCGGTGGGCGCGATGGCCGCGAGCGCGGGCCTGTCGGCGGCTTCGTCCGGCCTCAGCTCGGCGGCTTCGATGGCGACCCCATCGGCGGGCGGAGACGGCGGCGGCGAGCCCCGGAGCAGCGGCGAGTAGCTCGACCGAGACAACGAAATCACACAGGCACGGACGAGACCCGCGCCGACCTACACCACGACGGAGGCGAAGCGATGTGCAGGTGACGGAGCTTACGGACCCGACGGATAGAGACGAGCGGAACGCTCGATAACAGAGAGGAGACAAGGAATGGAAGACCTTACACAGACCATATCGAACCTGGTGGGCATCCTGCTGGGGATCGTGGGCGCGGTGGGCGTCGGATTCTTCATCTACGGCGCGTACCTGTACCTGACGGCCTCGGGAGCGCCCCACCAGATGGAGCGCGGCAAGAGCGCAATGATGACCGCCCTGGCGGGCATCGTCCTGGCCCTGGTCGCCTACGGCGTGGTGGAGCTGGTGATGAACGCGGTCGTGGACCCGGGAATCGACATCGAAGACGCGCTGCCTGAGCCCACGCCGAGCAGCTAGGCGCACGTGAGAAGGGAGGAAAGAACATGAGAGAACACGAGGTACCGACTCACGTCCAGGCCGAGGACAGGGTGCTATTGGGGTTCACCTTCCCGCAGATCGTGGCGGTGGTGGCGGTGTGCGCCATCTCCTACGGCGCATACCGCTACGCCCCCGTCGGCCCCTCCGAGGTGCGCATGGCGATTGCCGTCGTCCTCGGACTGGTCGGCATCGCCATGGTCGTCGGGAAGATAGGGGGTCGGCGGCTGCCGTTGGTGGCCGCCGACCTGCTGAAGTACCGGCTGGGGGCGCGGGTCTACGCCGGGCCGGTGTCCCAGCTGGTGAGAGCCGAGCCGCCCGCGCCGGCGCAGCCGGTCAGGAGCGGCCCCGGCCCGCTGAGCCTGATGGCGAAACGCGCCGGGCGCGGCCTGGAAAGGCTGCGCAAGAAGGGGAAGACCCGCAAGAACAATGAGCGCCGCAACGGGCGGATGCGCTGGTTCGGCAAGCGCAGGGAGAAGGACGCCGGGAACGGGCGCGGCCAAGAGCATAAAGCTGAGACCTTGCAGAGCCGACGCAGGAAGCCACGCATGGGCTGGATTCCGGTCGTGGCCCTGGCAGTCGTGATGGCGGCTGTCACTGCCGTCCCCCAGACGGCCCTGGCCGACGACCACGAGCCCTGGCGGGACGAGATCGACTTCGATCTGACCGAGCCGGTGGAGGGACGGCGGATATTCGTCGAGGGGCTTACCGTCTCCGGCGACCGCGCCGCCGTGACCCTCCGGGCCGCGACCGCCCTGGACATCCGGGTGCGGGCCTTCGGCGGTCCACAGGGCGCGTGGCTGCGCTTCTGGGGTTCGGCGACCCTCGCCGAGGGGGAGCGGATCGACTATTCGCTTCCCCTTCAAGGCCCAGCGCCGTCCTTCACCGTCTCGTGGGAGGACACCCTGGGGCAGGCCGGGGCGCTGACCTTCGAGGAAGCGCAGCTTCCCTATCCCCTTCCGGTCGTCGAGGGGGAGCTTTGCGATCTTCGCATGACCTCCCTGGGCTGGACACCCGGAGCGGTCAGCGGAGTTATCGAGTCCGAGTGCGTGACGACCATCGAGCACCCGGTCGAGCTTCAGACGGTGGCCGGGCACCAGAGCGTCACCGAGAACGCCCTGATGGACGCCGAGGTCACGGTCATCACGGGAGCCGTGGCCGCAGCGACCGGCGCATCGACCGCCAGCGTCCCCCTCGTCCCCAACGGCGAGACGAGGTTCACGCTGCCGGTGAGGAATGGCCAGACGGTCCACGACGTGAGCGTGGGCGTGAGCATCGAAGCCAGCCTGAGCATCCCCATTCCCCCGCTGACCGTGCTCACCCACCACCCTGAGCGGACGGAGCAGGTCACCAGGACCGTGCACCTCCATCGCCCGGGGGCCAGCGACTCGGACAGCCAGACGGTGACCGTGACCAACGAGGACGGCTCCACGGAGTCCGCCACCGCGACGGCCTACGCCCACGTCCCCAGCGCCACCATCGCCAGAGAGGTGACGGTGGGCGTGCTGCACGAGGAGCACGTCAAGGCCGAGGCGGTGGAGCGGGAGCCCGTCACTCGAACCCGCGAGGAGCAACTGAGCCTTGCGGCCGCAGTCGGTTCCGACGACCCCTTCGCCGTCCTTGTCCTGCCGGAGCCCGAGCTGGAGGACCCGCCCGCCGAGCAGACGCCCGCGGACGGCCTGCGCCAGTGGTTCGACCTGCTGGGCTGGGAGTGGCCCTGGTGAGGCGGGCGCTTGCAATCACCCTCCTGACCGGGGCTGCGCTGGCTACCACCGGCGCAGCCCCGGCAGAGAAGGAAGCGATGCTTCACACCTTCGACCGCGTGCTCACGGCGATGGCCTACGCGGGCTCCGGCCTCGCCGTCTTCGCGATCGTCTGGGCCGGTTTCATCCTGATGGCCGAGGGCGGCGAAGAGCGCGGCGGGGGCAGGGCAAAGACCGCTGTCGTCATGGCGGTGGTGGGCCTCGTCCTGGTGCTGTCGGCCAAGGGCGTCACCGCCCTGCTGAAGCACGGAGTCCTCCCATCCATCCCAACCCCATAGAGATAAGGAATCTACCGAATTGAAAAAGCTGCTTGAACGAATCACGAGACGAGGGACGGAGACCCCACCGGGAGGGCCGGACGCTCCGCTGGAGAAGGCGGAGGACGGTCTTCAGGCCAACTCACAGCCTGTCGCCGAAACCCAGGCCCCGGCCCCCAAGCTCCCGCCCGAACTGCCCCTGTTCTTCATGCTGTCCCACCTGGACGACGACGGTCCGGTGCGCCTGGACGGGGTGAAGGTCGGCGTGTGCGAGGTGATGGGCCTTGAGATCGACGAGCCGAAGCTGGGGGCCTTCGCCGGGGCGCTCAACGCCCTGGACTTCCCGGCCCAGCTTCTCATCAGACAACACCCGCCGCGTTTGGCAGGGATGAGAGAGAAGCTCGGGCAGACCCAACCGGAGGACCTGCCCCCGCAGACCAGAGCCGCATCCGAGTCCCTTGGGCGTCTGCTGACCGACCTTGAGTCCAGGGACGGCATCCTCGACCGGCGTTTCTACGCCGTGTGCGAGGCGGCCCGCATCGACGATCTGCGCGGCCTGCTTGCAAGAGCGGGGCTTTCCGTTCACCTGCTGAAGGGCAGGCAGCTCCGCATGTTCTTGGTGGCCGCAACCCTCGGTGGTTCACCTTCCGAGTTCGACGAGCAGAGTCCCGTCGAGGTGGAGATGGGACGCCGCAGCGTGCGCGTCGGAGACCGGCTGGTCCGCTCCCTGCACCTGGGCAAGTGGCCCCGCTCGCTGGCCCCAGGGTTCCTGCAAGGACTCATGGCGGCGGGAGCGCCGATGGACCTGTCCGTCCACGTCGGCCCGATACCGGCGGAGCAGGCCGCCAGGACGCTGGAGTGGCAGAAGGTGCGCTTCGAGTCGGCCCAGAGCCTGTCCTTCAAGCGGGGACGCACCATGTCCCCCGAGGCGGAGATCGCCCTGGAGGACATCACACGGCTCAGAGACGAGGTGCAGCGGGGACGGGAGCGGCTCTTTCATGCATCGCTCTCCGTGACCCTTCACGCGAAGGACGAGGCGTCCCTCAAGGAGATGACCCAGAGGGCGAAGGCCCACTTCGCCGCCACCCTTGGGAAGCTCGACGACCTGGTCTTCCGGCAGAGGGAAGGTCTGCTTTCGACCTTGCCCCTGGCCCTGAACGCCGTGGCTGAGTGGCGCAGCCTGGACACCTCCAGCATCGCCCGCCTCTTCCCCTTCTCGCCGCCGGACATGGACACCCGCTCCGGCACCCTCTACGGCATCGACATGCGGGCCTGCTCCCCGGTGGTCTACGACCCCTGGGACGGCACCCACCTGAACGCGAATACGGCTGTGTTGGCCCGCTCCGGCTCCGGAAAGTCCTTCGCCACCAAGCTGGGCGTGCTCAGGGGTCTGACCAGAGGCGTCACCGCCTACGTCATCGACCCGGAGGGAGAGTACGCCGACATGGCCCGCGCAGCTGGAGGACGGGTGCTTTCACCGGGTGTCCCCGGCCAGGGCATGAACCCCTTTGTCATCGACAAGGGGGACTCTGAGGAGATGCTCCAGCGCATCGGCAGCCTCAGACGCCTCATCGAGGTGATGGTCGGCGAGAGCCTCGGCGCGGAGCGCAGGGCCTCCCTCGACCACGCACTGGCGGGCTACTACGCCAAGCCTCGCGAACGCACCGGCTTCCGGGATTTCTACGCATATCTGCAAGAGAGCGAGGCGGGCGATCCCGACCCCGCATCGAGTTCGGGGCAGGTTCTCGCACGGCTGCTGAGGCCCTTCGCCACCGGCAGCCTCCGCAATCTGTTGTCCGACGAGGGCGACGACCTGCTGGGGAGCGAAGCTCTCGTAACGGTCTTCGACCTGCGGCTGCTGGAGCCGGAACTTCGACCCGCCGCCGCAATGGTCTGCACCGAGACGGTGTGGGCCGCAGCAGCCCGGGACCCCAAGCCACGCCTGCTCGTCGTGGACGAGGTGTGGTCGATCATGCAGCACCCCGAGGGCGCGGCATTCATGGTCAGCATGGCGAAGCGGGCGCGCAAGCACCGGCTGGGATTGCAGTTCATCACCCAGGACGTGCAGGACCTCCTCTCTGAGGACACGTCCAGGACCATCACCGGACACTCCGGGCGCGCCCTGCTCCAGAACGCCGCCTTCAAGCTGCTCTTGCAGCAGGACGCCGCCGCTATCAGCACGGTCGGCGACGCCTTCGACCTTCCGGAAGACCTCCAACGCTGGCTGCTCTCCTGCCCCAGGGGGGACGGGCTGCTGCTCGCCAGGGGCAACCGCTTCCCCGTCCGCATCGAGGCCACCCCCGAGGAGACGGCGGTCATCGAGTGGCGGCCGGGCAGCCACAGGTAGGACGGGCGAGAACGCCGGGAAGACCCCATGGAGAAAGGACTATCACCCATGAAACTGAACCCGAAGGAAATCCTGTTCGGAGAAGACTCCAAGAAGAGGCCCGTACTGCTGGCCGTGACGCCGCCGCGAGCCGGGGAGCGCACCCTGCTGGGCGTCGAGAACCTGCTCCAGTCCATCGCAGTGCCCGAGCCCTTTTCCCTGGAACTGGCCGCAGATATGGACGGCGTGACGCTAATGGCCCGCTGCCTCGACGCCGCCGTGGTGCGCGGCCAACTGTCGGCTCACTATCCCCAGGCCCGCATCCAGAGGCTCGACCCGGAGGAAGACCCGCTCAGGCTCGCAGAGGGGGAGCAGGCGTGGTCTATCACGCTGCGGGCCGACGGCCCCGAGTACGTGCCGTTGCGAACCTTCCGCGACGACGACCTGCTGGACCCCGGCTCAGACCCCCTCATCGCCCTGATGGGCGCCCTTTCGGCCCTCAACGAGGGGGAGCGGGTGGTGGCCCGTCTGATGCTGCGCTCCCTCGGCCCAGACTGGTCCCAGGCCCACATGGACAAGGCCCACAGGCGTCCCGGCATGGAGCCGAGGGAGCCCGCCTACACCTTCCAGACCAAGCCCCTCCAGATGGACGGCGTGACGATGGCCGTGCTGGGCATCGGGGCGCTGGCCGCCCTCAAGGGCTACCTGTGGGTGCAGGACGGCGAGATATGGAAGGCGGCTCTCCTGGGAACGGGAACGGCCCTGGGGCTGGCTGCGGGCGGCTGGGCGTGGTGGCGGTGGAAGAAGGCCCGCAGACGCGTGGAAGACCCCATCCTGATTCAGGAGAAGGTGTCCCGCATCGCCTTCGACGCCGAGATCCAGGTCGTCGCCGTGCTGCCCGCCGACACCGGGCGGGAGCGGGCCAGGGAGCTTCTCGATCCTGTGGCGGCCTCCTACCGCCACTACGACAACCCCGCCGGGGCACGGTTCAAGATCAGCAGGGTACGGCCCTCCGTGCCCGACCCGGAGATGCTGCACCCGTCCGGCCCCGGCCTGTTCGGCGGGCGGAGCGTGCTGGGCGTTCGTGAGGTCGCCTCGCTCTGGCACCCGCCGGGCGCTGGGGACGAGACGCCCCTGGTGGAGCGGTCCGGCGCACGGGCGCTCAGCCCATCGGCCAAGGGCGTGAAGGGAGGTGCGCTGGTGGGAGACACCACCGCGGGAGCCAAGCGGGAGATCCGCTTCCCCGACGACCTGCTGCGCCGCCACCACCTCTACGTCGCCCGCACCCGCATGGGCAAGTCCACCCTCATGCACCACCTCGTCGCCCACAAGATGCGGGAGAAGGCGGCGGGCAGGGACCCCGACGCCATCGTCGTCATCGACCCCCACACCGACCTGGTGGCCGGGCTGATGGAGCACGTCCCCGAGTCGCTGATAGACGGCGTGAAGCTCATCGACCTGTCGGACGAGACGCGCTCCCCCGGCGTCAACCTCCTGGACACCCGCATCTTCGCCGACCGCGACCGCACCGCCGACTCGGTGGTGCGCGTGGCGAAGGGCCTGTGGGACCAGTGGGGGCCGAGGATGCAGTCCATATTGGAGTTCACCGTCAAGACCCTTCACGAGGCCAACGAGCAGGTGGAGGCGGAGGCCCAGTACACCATCCTCGACGGGCTGCGGCTGCTGTCCAACGACCCCTTCCGCAACGGGGTGCTGGCGAAGATCTCCGACCCCTATCTCCTTGAGTGGTGGGCGCGTGACTTCGGAAGCTGGCACCGCCAGTACCGGGCCGAAGCCCTGGCCCCCGTGCAGACCCGCCTCTCCTACTACGCCTCATCCAAGCGGGCGCGGGCCATCCTGGGCCAGCGCCGCTCCACCATCGACCTGCGTCGCACCATCCACGACGGCGGAGTCCTGCTGGTCTCCACGTCCCAGGGAACGGTGGGCAGGGACGTGGCCGCCCTGGTGGGGGCGTCGTTGCTCAACCTGGTGGACGCCGTGATACGGGAGCAGGGGAGCGTGGCGCTCCGGGAGCGTCGCGGCGCTCTCGTGGTGGTGGACGAGATGCAGTCCATGCCCGGCGTGGACTACGAGTCGATGCTCAGTGAGCTCGGCAAGTTCGGGGCGTCCTTCGTCCTCGCCACCCAGAGCCTAGCCAAGCTCGACGACCTCTCCCGCACCATGCGGGACACCATCCTCGCCAACGTCGGATGCCTGGCCGTCTTTCAGGTGGCGGGCAACGACGCCAGGACGCTGGTGTGGGAGCTGGGCAAGGACCGGGTGTCTGAGGACGACATCGTGTCGCTGCCCGTCCACCACTGCTACGTAAGGGCCACCGTCGGCAAGGAGCGGATGCCCGCCTTCTCGATGATGGTCAGAAAGCCCGAGGAGGGAGACGCCGGCACCGCCGCCCGCATCCGCGAGGCGGCAGCAGGATACACCGTCCCGGCCCCGCAGATCGCCTACGGCGACGCGGAGGGCGACCTGAAGGTGAAGGAGTTCCACAGGGGTGTCGGCGATCTTGGGAAGGACGACGGACAACATCAGCAGAAGCCGGACGCCGAGCAGGGGCCGGATCGCAGGAGCAGGCGGAGCAGGCGGAAGGCGGCCCCGGACGCCGGGACGCATGAGGACCGCAGCGCCGGAAACGAGGGAGAGGAGGCCGGAGAATGAGACCTGAAGGATGCGAGCCCGACCTGCTCCGCGCCCTGGCGTCCATGCCCTTTCTCAACCGGCTGGAGATGGTCGCCGTCACCGGCTGGTCCAGGGGCGCGGTCTACGAGGCCGTCGAAAAGCTGGTGTCCGGCGGGGTCTGCGCCTCCACGCTCCACGCGACAGAGCTGCTGCCCCAGGCGCGGAGATTCCACCTCACCGCCGCGGGCCTGCACCGGCTCGCAGGCGACGAGGGCATGGCCCCCGACGAGCTGGTGCGCCACTGGCCCGTCTCGGCCCAGTGGCGGCGCAGCCTGATGGAGCGCCTCGACGCCGTGGCATCGATCTACGGCATAGCCTCCGCCGTCTCCGACGTGGCGTTCCCCATCCGCTTCCAATGGTATCGCTCCATCCCCCTGGACGCCGCCATGACCCTTCCCGACGGGAGGACCGTGGGTGTCGTCCGGCAGGGACCCACCGCCGACCGGTCGGGCTTCGCCAAGCGCCTCTGGCGGCTGCGCGACTGGCCGATGCCAGGAACGCTGCTCGTCCTCGCTGCCGACGAGGTGCGGCTCAGGCACGCGCGAAGGGCTCTCTCGACCACCGACGCACCGGCGCTGCTGGCCCTCGAACGCGATGCCGTCCTTGCCGGGGCGGGCGAGAAGGTATGGAGCCCGCCCAAGGTCGGCGCATCCATCAGCCTGCGCTACGCCCTCGAACGGGCGGCCCCCGGCGGCGGGCTGCCGGTGGAGCCGGAACCCGGACGGGCCGACCCGCCCGCCGACCTGCCCGACAGGGGAGCCGCGTCGGACATGACCGACCGGATGCTGCCCGTCACGCTCAGGCCCGCCGAGAAGCGCGCCCTCGACCTCATCTCCGACTGGCCCTGGATCGCCCTGGGGGAGCTGGCCGGGCTGATGAACGTCACGCCCCAGAGGGCCTCCAACATCGTCATCCCCCTGGAGGGGTTCGGCCTGGCGGCCCGCCCCCGGGAGGCGGGAGGACGGCTGGTCCTCACCGACCGGGGCCTCTCCCTCCTCGCCCGCAGAGACCGCACCTCTGTCGCCGTGGCGAGGAGCCGGTGGAGCATCGCCCTCGAAGACCTGGAAGGACCCCTGGAGTGGCGCAACGTGACCGGCAGGAGGACGCGGCAGCTGCTCAGGAACATGGAGCACACCGCCGCCGTCCACGGCTTCCTGGCCGCTCTCGCCGCCCAGGCCCGCCTGCTGGGATGGGAGGTCGTCCAGCTCGACCCGCCCAGAAGAGCGTCCCGCCACTTCCGGCACGACGGCGGTATGCGCGCCGTCAATCCCGACGCCTTCGGCCTCCTGCGCAGGGACGATACGACGTGGCCCTTCTTCCTGGAGTGGGAGAGACGCGCCGTGCGCCCCTCCACCATGTCCGACCGGCTGGCGCCCTATCTGCGCTACTTCTCATCTCACCGGCCCACCGACGACCACGGCGTAAGGCCCTCGGTCCTGGTCGTCTTCGACGGCGAGATCGCACAGACCCACTTCCTGCGCGTGGCGCGGGAGGAGATGCGGGCCGAGGGGGTGACGGTCCCCCTGTGGGTCTCGCACCGGGAGGCCGTGGACGCCCTGGGGCCGCTGGGACGAGCATGGCGCTCCCCCGCCGACCCGCAGTCGCCCCAGGCCCTGCCTACCCCATAAACGACAAGGAATGAGAGACCAATGCGTGCACGAGACACCCATAAGCGGGAAGGCCCCCGGAGGCGCGGAGGACGGACCGTTGTCCAGCTCGACACGGCGGCCCTCTGGAGGCGGCTCGCTGTGCTGAACCGCTCCCAGAACTGGCTCGCCAGGGAGATCGGGATAAGCCCCGGCTACGTGTCGAAGCTGGTCAACACGGGGCGCTCGCCCTCCGGTCGCATCCGCCGCCGGATGCTCAAGGCCCTGGAACTGACCGAGTTCGGAGACCTGTTCAGATTGGAGGACTGCGATGAACAACAGTAACGACCCGACCCGTTTCGACGGGCACGACAACCCCGTAGCCGATGGGACCCAGCCCCTGGAGGGCGGCGTGCTGCCGGAGGACTTCGGCGAGCGCCTCGAACGCCTCAAGGAGCTCAGCGGCCTCTCCTGGCGCGGCATGGCCAAGGCCCTCGGCGTGGACCCCAAGCAGCTGCGCATGTGGCGCAGGAAGGGCGTCGAGCCCTGCGGCGGAGCGATGCTCTCCATCTGCCGCTTCGCGTTCCGGATACACGGCGGCCTGCCGATCATCCTGGGCGAGGGCTTCCAGATGACCCTCTTCGAGGAGGAGAGCTAGACACGCGGCCCCGCCGGGCGCAGGGGCGCATCGGCGGCACGGCGGGGCCTGAACCGGCATGAAGGCCGCAGGCGCTCGCCCCTTCCGTCGGCGCTTGCGGCCCGGCCGCACAACCTGCAACGAGAGGCCAGCGGCCCGACGATTCGCCGCTGCGACCATGCAACATGGAAGACACTACAGGAAAGAACAAGAACGACGGACGGCGGAGGCCCGTAGGCCGGGAGCTCGAAGACGCCCTGGAGCACTCCATGCCATTCTATACGGCTGAACATCGCAGGGCAGTCCTGAAAGGGCTGCGCATCCTGGCCCGCGTCGCTATCCGCTCCTACATCGAGGAACAGGCGGAGGCATTGTCCCGGCCCGAAGCCGCCGAGGACGACGGCGATGGGGTGTGAGGGAATGAGGCGGCCGCCGGTGCAGGTCTGGGGAGCCTGAGATGGCGGTCTTACACGACGGGAGGGCGCGCGGAGGGCGCCGCGACCTCCTAGTACATGATGAGATGGGTGGGAACGAGTCGCTGTGCAATGGGATCCACCGCCAGCCTCAACCCCTCCAGGGTGTAGGCTCCCAGCAGAGCCGGGGCGTCGTCCTCTCCGAACACGACGAGAGTGACCTCGCTGGAGCCTTCAACCGTCGCCCAGGCTCTCCCAATGTCCATCTCCACCCTGCGACCGTCGGCGAGCAGGAAGACGCCCTTGTCCATCGGCTCGATCCCCAGCTCGCGCAGAAGGCTGCCGGGCAGCGTCGTGTAGGCGGCCCCGGTGTCCACCGTCGCATCTACCTCCCGCTCCTGCTGGCCGTCCATGCTGGAAATCCGCAGCGGCCACTTGAAAGTCCCCATAGAGAGAGCTTCTCCTTCTCAGTTTCTACCACCCCATTTTACCTCATTCGGAACGTCCCTTATAGGGGTTGCGGCCCTTGACACCGGCAGCCGGTTCGTTCATGATACTATTATGACATTGTATGACAACTAGGAGCAAAAAGAGAGAATGACCACTCCCAGAAAGTCCAAGGTCATCACCTTCTCCCTGCCCCCGCAGATGGAAGAGCAGGTCAGGCAGTTGATGCAGGAGGAGGGCCGCACCATGAGCGAGCTTGTCCGTGAGGCCCTCCGCCTGTACATGGACGAACGGGAGTGGCTGCGGCAGCAACGCCGCCAACGGGCAGAGGCCCGCCGGAACGAACAGCAGGAAGGAGAAGGAGGAACAGATGAGTGAACGAATCGACCGCACGCCGGCGGCCCTCTACGCCAGGGTCTCCAGCGACCGCCAGGACGTGGACCTGTCCGTGTCCGCCCAGCTGAGGGCGCTCAGGGACTACGCCGACAAGAACGACTACGAGGTCGTCCGTGAGTACGTGGACGAGGCGGAGAGCGGGCGCGTGATGAATCGCCCCGAGTTCCAGAAGATGCTGGACGAGGCCAAGAGGACCGAGGCTCCTTTCGAGGAGATATTGGTCTGGAAATTCTCAAGGTTCACCCGCAAGCGGGAGCACGCCGTCGTCCTGAAGTCCATGCTCAGGCGCAAGGGCCTCCGCGTCGTCTCCATCACCGAGCAGGCCGAGGACAACCCCACGGGCAGGCTCCTCGAAGGCATCATCGAGACCGTGGACGAGTTCTACAGCGAAAATTTGGCGATGGAAGTCCTGCGGGGTATGAGGGAAGCGGCATCCCGCGGCTTCTGGGTCGCTCCCATGGCCCCATACGGCTACAGGAAGGTCAAGGTGCAGGACGGCCCCAAGGAGAGGCCCACCCTGGAGCCGGACCCCGAAACGACCGGCATCGTCAAGCGCATCTTCGACCTGGCCGAGTCCCGCAAGGGGATGATGAAGATCGTCCGCATCCTCAACGACGACGGCATCGCCAGCCCCAGGGGTAAGCTCTGGAACAAGCCCACCGTCCACAACATGCTCAGAAACGAGGCGTACCTGGGCACCCTCGTCTGGGGCAACAACGCCAAGGACGGGGCCGACCCGGTGCGGGTGGAGAAGGCGTTCCCCGCCACCGTCGCCAAGGCCCAGTTCGACCGGGTGAACAGGATAATGCGCTCCCGCGCTCCTAGGAACACCCACCCCCGCAGAGTGGGAAGCACCTTCCTGCTGAGCGGACTGGTCAAGTGCTACAGGTGCAAGAGGGCGCTATCGGGCCGCTACTCCAGCAGGGGCACGTTCCCCTACTACGTCTGCCACTCCTTCGTGAAGCGCGCCCCCGGGTCCTGCGATTCGCCCAGAGTCGATGCCCGGCAGTTCGAGGAGCTGGTCGTCGGACTGATTCGCTCCAACATCCTGACCGAGGGCAACATTCGGAGCCTGGTCAACGTCGTGGACGAGCAGATGGACGACGTGGCCGGAGAGGAGCGCAAGCGGCTGGAGACCATCGAGTCGGAGCTTGCCGACGTGCGGGGTAGGCTCGACCGCCTCTACGACCTCGTGGAGACGACGACCGAGTTCAACATGGCCGACTTCGCCCACCGCATCCGGGACCACAAGGAGCGTCAGGGGCGCCTTGAGTCCGCCGCAGAGGGGGCGAGGGCGATCCTGGCTCAGCGCAGGGCGGTCCTCGACGACGTGAAGACCATCACGGCCTACGCCCAGGACATGAGCAGGTTCCTGCAAAAGAGCGAGCTGACGGAGCGCAGGGCATTCATCGAGACCTTCGTCAAGGAGATCGAGCTCCTGCCCGACAACGCCGTCGTCCGCTACAGCGTGCCGATGCCCGACGACAGCTTGATTCCAGGAAAAAAAGTCCAGGAGATACCGCTGAACGGCTCAGTGGTATCTTCCGTAAGCGGTAGCCCACCAACGTGTACGGTAGCTAGCACCGGGTCGTTCAACGCCACACTCTCGGCTACCTTTCTAGGGATCATGCTATCGTCTGGCATGGGAACGGTGTATCTGAGTAGGGCGTCACCGGGCATGACTACGATCTCCTTGACGAATGACTCGATAAAGGCTTTGCGCTCAGTCAGCTCACTCTCGTTCAGGACGTCCCGCATTTCCTTGGCATTGGCGGAGATGGTGTTCACGTCGTCCAAGACGGACCTGCGCTGTGCCAGGATGGCCCTCGCCTCCGCGGCCTCGTCCTCAAGGCTACCTTGCCTCGCACGGTGCTCTTTGATGCGGTCCGAAGCGTCAGCTATGTCGATGTCGGTCGTCTCAATGACATGCCAGATGCGGCCCAGCTTTTTCTTCACGTCCTCAAGCTCCGACTCGATGGTCTGAAGTCTGGTGCGCTGCTTGGCAGCCACTCCATCCATCTGCTCGTCCACCACCTTCACCAAGTCGCGGATGTTGCCCTCCGTTAAGATGTTGGATCGAATCTTGCCGACGACAAGCTTTTCGAAGCGCCGTGCACTGAGCCTCGGAGTGTCGCATGCCCCACTGCCCCGTTTCATCAGGGACTGGCAGACGTAATAGGGGTATCGGCCGCTCTTGGAATACTGGCCGGTGAGCGCCCTTCTGCAAGACTTGCACTTCACCAGCCCGCTGAGCAGGAAGGGACTTCCGACTCTGCGGGGGTTGGCGATCTTGGGTGCGCGGGAGCTCATGAGCTTGGAAACGCGGTCGAACTGCTTCCGGGTGACGATGGCGGGGAACGCGTTTTCCACCCTTACCGGGGCAGCCTTGTCCTTGGCGTTCGTGCCCCAGACCAGAGTCCCCGTATAAGCCTCGTTGATGAGGATGGCATGGACGCTGGTCTTGCCCCACTGCTTTCCTCTGGGACTGGCGATGCCCTCTTTGTTGAGGATGCGAGTGATGTCAGTCATTCCCTTACCGGCCTCAGACAGGTCGAAGATGCGCCTGACGATGGGAGCCGTGTCCGGGTCGACCTTTAGCGTTGGCCTCTTTTTGGGTCCGTCCTGCACCTTAACGCGGTTGTAGCCGTGGGGAGCATAGCTGGACACCCAGAATCCTCTCGAAGCGGCTTCGCGCATGCCCCTTGTGACCTCCTGGGCCAGATTCTCGCTGTAGAACTCGTCTACCGATTCGATGATGCCCTCAAGCAGTTTTCCAGTTGGGCTGTCGTCTGCCTGCTCGGTGATGGAGACGACTCGGATTCCTCGCCTGCGAAGCATAGACTTGAAGGCGACGGCGTGCTCCCTCTTGCGGGTGAACCTAGAGAACTTCCAGACCAGGATTTCCTTGAAGGGAGCATTGGGCTTCGCGGCCTCGCCGATCATCTTTTGGAACTGGGGCCTGTCGGCGATGCGGCCGCTCTCGGCCTCGTCAATGAACTCGCGGACTACGATGTAGTCGTTCTTGTGTGCGTGGTCCCTGAGTGCTCTAAGCTGGGCACCAACCGACAGATCCACGTCTTGGCGGTCGCTGGAGACCCGGGCGTAGAGGGCCACTCGCGTGTAGTCCATGTGTTGGGTCATTGACATCTCCTCCTTGCTTACTCTTGGTCGTTCCTGCGGGCCTCGGCCCTTTGGCGGCGCTGCTGTCGCAGCCACTCCTGTTCGTCCATGTAGAGGCGGATGGCTTCGCGCAGGAACTCGCTCATGGTGCGGTCTTCTTCTTCTATGAATTGCCTGACCTGCTCGTCCATCTCCGGGGGCAGGGAGAAGGTTATGGCCTTCCTGTTTCTGGGCATGCCTTCCTGCCTTGGTAATATAGGGTCATACCAGTATCATGTACGACCCAGCCCGCTGCTGTCAAGGTTCGGGCACGTTTTATGAGACACTCCAAGACCAGTGAAATGGAGTGTCAGCCGTTGTGACTGTGAAGCTATTTCTCACGGGAACTTCAGGTGGGAGATGAGGACTCCATTAAGGGAGGGCAACAGGGCTGGGACATAGGCTATAAGAATGCCGGAGCTGCGTTAACCGCTATGTCCTCCAGCCCCATGAGGGTGTCGGTGGACGAGCCGATTCGGAAGCGGACGGTTCCCCCTGTCGAAGATCTGGCGGAGCGACGAATCAAAGGAACTGGCAACAAGCCACTCTGCCATACCTGAAAAAGTCTTATCCAATGCGGTGAGGGGCCGGAGGCTCGCAGGGACCGTGTCCAATTACTCGTGGGAAACCATGACGGCCCGGCGATGATGCAAGCCTCTTAACATTGATAACCCTATCCTTGAAGTGGAATTATGCGTTGTGCGTGCTCAAGTGCGTTCCTGAGACATCGGCTTTCACCCAATCGCACGCCGCGCTAGAATTGTGCGTCCGATGCGTCAGTATCGAGACCTCCCGGAGGTCGTCTATTGAGCAGGTCCGCGGAATCTATGATCCCTGGCGAGGGAGTCGGTCATCGCAGACAAGGACACCACCCCCGAGCACCTATAGGGCTACACAACTTTCTTGACGAGGCATTCCCGCTGATGGCCGAAGATCTTCGAGCAGCGAGGGTAGGCCTTGACATTACATCGACAGTGGCGGCAGAGCGTGCCGAACTTGATCCGGCCCTCTACCGTGCGCTCGAAGAAGGAAATATCGTCAGGAATACGGGAAACGTGGCCTTGATGGTGTCGGCGGCCCGGTCTATGGGGCTGGAAGAGCTGCGCTTTTCATACGTTGATGAATTGCAGCAATACATGCAGTTGGACCTCTCCATGGACGGACCGCTAACTGTGTTCATCGACACTTTGCACTTGGATGTCCGGGAGCTCAAGGAGCAGTCTGTGTTCTTCACTCCCTACCATGCGTTGGCTCTCGTCGAACGTTTCGGTTTCTACGAGATCCTCGCATCCAGGCATCTTGTCCACAAACAGCTTGTCGAACTGTGGATCGCAGCCATCTTCACACTGTGGCTAGGTCTCGATTCGGACTATTACGTGGGAATGACCAGAGACGATCCTCCGGATGTGGAAGTGCTCAAGATTGACGGAGCAGATGGGATAATGAGCAAAATCGAGCTCGAAATCACTCAGTACGGAGGCCATTCAAGAGACCTGGTTGAAGTGATCGGGAAGAAGCTGCGAAAGAAGTACCAAGAGGGGACGGTCATCGTGGTACTAGTGGAACTGGCGGAGAATATTATTCTCAACGAATTGGATGATTTCATACGCACGAACAACACTTACAGTCAGAATGTCGTCATCATAGGAAGCTCGCAGGGACATGGCAGTGACAAAGCAGTGGTGTGGGGCGAGCTCATAACGCCGAAGCCTAGCGAGGACGGATGGTGGGAGATTAGTGTGGACGGGAAAAACGCGAGCAAGGGTCACCGTGGGTACGAGGGAGTCGTGCTCAAGCCAATTGGCAGCCGATCCCTTCCTCTGCATCCGGTGTTCATAAAGGAACTGGAGCTACGTCGCCAGATGTGAAGAAGGCCGGCGACCACCTAACAGGCTTCAAGCCACGTCTTGACGATGTCATTGTTTACAGTCAACAATCCCAACTGCGGCACTTCGGCAAAGGAGCAGTTCCACATGGACCGACACTCAGGCCTGCAACGCCTCGGACCTTCCATGACGACGCCCTCCTGCTGTTGGATGCCTTGACAGTATCCCACGGACTGCCGGTGGTCAGTACGAGAACACATACGACTGTTGTGGAGCATCAAATCGAGCGTCTCATGGGTCTGGGACGCCGTAAGTCCAGGCTCATTCGTAGCATGTTGGGTGAAAACACTACAAGAATAGATTCCCCCACGACACCCACAGTTCTTACCGAGAAACTTACGGAATGTGCGCAGTTGTTCATGATGTTCAGCTACGGTTGGCCCTATCCTTGCTCCCATTGTCTCTCGCGCGGACAGGCGCGTATGGAGCCTCTAACCCAATGAGACGGAGGCTCGTGGGGTCTATTAGGGGCCGCCTGCCCCTTCCTCATATCAAGACCCCCCACCGAGTAGTTTGCAAATCGGAACGCCTTGGCCCACCACGCTTGACAAAATTAAGAACTTTCACGCTGACCCTCATTCTCAACCTGTAGTTAGGTCAGCCTCTTGCCGCCATGAATCTCCCCAACGGGTTATTGACCTTGTATCGTGATTGTACCTACAATTGCGTAGTATGGTAGAGGGCGACTCCGTTTGGGTTGTAGCCACGAGAGGGAAGCTAATGGAGAAGGACATCTCTAAGTTGCCGTCAGACGTTCAGGAGCAGATACGGGCGTCAGAGGCTATGCCTGACGACGAGATCGACACTACTGATGCCCCGGAGATTCTCGACTGGTCCGACGCTAGGCGCGGGGTCTTCTACCGGCCTGTGAAGCAGCAGATTACGCTAAGGATTGACGCGGACATTATAGCCTGGTTCAAGGCCTGTGCTCGAGACGGTCGCGGATACCAGACGGATATCAATGGAGCGCTCAGGGAACATGTCCACAGGGCGGCCCACTCCGCAAAATAGCCTGTTAGAGGGGCAGATGGCAGAATCCAAGAGCGCAATGGTAGTCAATGTCAATAGCCAGACAACGTGAGGGTACATGACTGAGGACAGGAACATTTCCGTAGCCGACGTTCAGACTCTGGCGACGCGAGACGGCGTGGCCGCATTCTTCGCTGCGCTTGGCTATCGCACCGACAGTCGCCAGCCTCAGAGCGTGTCGGCTATGGGGATCACAGCCGGGTCGCTGGCGCGCCAGATCAAACACATCGAGCGCATCGCCGTGCATGACGACGGTGCGGAGCCACTGGACTCATACTTGATAGAGCTTTCGTCCGTGACGATTGCGGCGACCCAGGGGTTGGCCCGCGCCCTACGGAACCGCGCAGGGAATTACCTACTGGTCCTGACGGACGACTACGATCGCTTAGACTTCGTGCTGCTGCAGCGCTCTCTGCCGGGTACACCGACGTCGCCGATGACGGCACGCCAGGTGTCGGTGCGGCCGCGCATCCTCACAGTCAACCGCCGGGATCCATCCCAGGTTCAGCTTCGGGTCTTGCGCCGGTTCACCTACACCGAGCCAGATGCCGACGCCCAGTACGACAAGCTTCTCTCCGCCTACGCCGTGGCCGAATGGTCGGAGCCACTCTTCAACAACCGTGCCCTGTTCTCCGATTACTACCTGAACGAGCGCCTGCCCGAACTTGCCGAGTGGAGGGAGCGGCCGGAGGACGCGTACCACCGCCTGCGGGAACTTCTCCCCCAGTTGCGGCAACAGACCAGCAATATGGGAGATAGCGCATCTACTCGGCCCCCCGTGGAGTCAGCCCTTGAAGCGCTAGGCTTCAAAGTGGTTATGGCCGGTGGCGGAGACGAACCCGACTACCGGCTGTATGCCCCCGACAACCCGAAGAAGCCGGTCGCCGTGTGCCTAGCCTACTCTTGGAACCGCTACTTGGACGGCAGGGACGAGACCCGCGATGTGCAAGCTCCCGACGAGAACCCTGGCGCCCGTGTCGTCACGGTCCTAGAGTCTGGCGAAGCGCCGTGGGCCATCGTGACCAATGGCAAGCTGTGGCGTCTCTACTCCGCAAGGACCCACTCCCGGTCCACCAACTACTATGAGATCGACTTGCAAGAGACCCTGGCCATGGCCGACCCCAACGAGGCGTTCCGGTACTTCTGGCTCCTCTTGCGCCGGAGCGCCTTTGTCATCGGGGAAGTCCAGAGAGACGGTCAGACCACAGAGTTGAGCTTCCTCGACAGGCTGCTGGACGAAAGTGAAAGCTACGCTAAGGCCCTTGGGGAGCGCCTGAAGGATCGAGTGTTCGAGCGTGTGTTCCCCCATTTCGCTGCCGGCTTCATCGCGCACCTGAAGGGACAGGTGGGACTGGCAGGCCCCCGCCAGGGCTCATTGATGTCGGCCTCAGAGCAGCTAGCCCTGAAGCGCGAGCCGGACGAGGACTTCCGCCGCCAAGTATTCAACGGCACTTTGACCCTGCTGTATCGGTTGCTATTTCTGCTGTACGCAGAATCGCGCGACCTGCTGCCAGTGAAGGAGGTGCGCGGCTACTGGGAGCGGAGTCTCACCAAGCTGAAGGAGGACATCGCAGAGAAAGCGGGGCCTATAGGAGATGCTGCTCCAGACCAATTGAGCAAGGCATACCGCGCTTCGGCGGACGCCACAGAGCTGTACGATCGCCTTCTGGATCTGTTCTCGGTCATCGACCTGGGCAGTCGCGACCTCAACGTTCCTCTCTACAACGGCGGGCTATTCCTCACGAAGCCCGACTCAGCCGACTGCACCCAAGAGGCCGAAACTGCTAGGTTCCTAGCATCCCACAAGATGCCCGACCGCTACCTTGCCTTGGGGCTGGACCTGCTGGCCCGAGACCTAGACGACAAGCGCCAGGACCTGGTGTTCATCGACTATAAGTCCTTGGGCGTCCGGCAACTGGGATCCATCTACGAGGGGCTTCTGGAGTTCAAGGTACGTATCGCCCAGGAGAAGATGGGGGTGGTCAAGGGCAAGAAAACCGAGGAGGTCATCCCATATCAGGAAGCAGTCAAGTCCAAGAAGCGAGTGCTGACTATTGGAAGGGGCCGCAACGCCCAGGAGCGGGTCTACCAGTCCGGCGAGGTGTACTTGGAGAACGACCGCCGTGAGCGCAAGGCATCCGGTTCCTACTACACGCCTGACTACATTGTGAAGTACATCGTCGAGAACACGGTAGGGCCAGTGCTGGCCGAGAAGTTCGACAGACTGCGCCCCAAGTTCCGAGATGCCCAGCGGGACTACAGGAAGGCTCTGGACAGGGCCGAGGCATTCCGAAGGCAGGGGATGCAGCCCGACGACCCGGCCAAGGTCGCCAACAGCTACGCGGGTCTGGTCGACGACCTGTTCGACCTGAAGGTGCTCGATCCGGCGATGGGGTCCGGCCACTTCCTGGTAGAGGTGGTTGACTTCATTTGCGACCGCATCCTGGGAGAGCGGGAGGGGTTCCTCCGGGCCTTCCCTTGGAATCCGGTGACCAAGTTCCTGCAAGACACCCGCGAGGCCATCATTGCCGAAATGGAGAGGCAAGGGGTCGCTGTTGATACCGGCCGCCTCACCGACATCAATCTCCTGAAGCGGCACGTGCTCAAGCGGTGTGCCTACGGCGTCGACCTGAACCCCATGGCAGTGGAGTTGTCCAAGGTGTCCCTGTGGCTGGACTGCTTCACCATCGGTGCTCCGCTCTCCTTCCTGGACCACCATCTCAAGTGTGGCAACTCCCTCATCGGGACAACGGTGCAGGAGATAGAGTCGGAGCTCGCCAAGCAGACTAAGGGGCACGTAGGTACCCTGTTCGGTGGCCCATTCCAAGGTCTACTTTCCGCAACGGCATCGATCGAGCAGTTGCGCCGCATCCCCGACGCCACGGTGGAGGAGGCCGAGCGCAGCCACAGCCTCTACGCAGACTTCGAAAGCGCCCAGGCCCCCTACAAGGCCGCGCTGGACATCTGGGTGAGCCAGCACTTGGGCAACGCGAAGGCCAAAGAGTACCTGACGCTAGCTGGCGGCGATTTAGTAGAGCAGATACGCTCCGGCGGAATGGGGGAGTCCGAGGACTACCGGGAGGCAATTGCACTGGGGAGCAGGGTCGGCGCCGAGAAGCGCTTCTTCCATTGGGACCTGGAGTTCCCGGAGGCGTTCGTCGACCTTGGGCATAGCACTTGGAAGCCCAAGGCTGATCAGGGCTTTGACGCCGTGGTGGGGAACCCGCCCTACCATAGAATCCAAGGAATCCCCGGTACGATGAAGGACTACCTCACGGAGTTTTACGAATGTGCACAAGGCAAGTATGACCTGTCAGTAGTATTTGTCGAGCGTGGCCATCATTGGACAAAGGCACAGGGCCTAATGGGATTCATTATCCCAAACAAGCCTCTAACAGCTGACTATGGAAAGGGCCTTCGTAGACTAATCGCTCGCTCGAAAAGCCTTGTACAAATTGTGGACTTTGAAGACGCTCAAGTCTTTTCCGAGGCCTCCATCTATGCCTGTCTGCTGATCTTGTCCGGCTCAGATAGTGAACTAGCCATCGTTCGAGTGGCACCATCCGGGAGACCAGACCGTGTAAAGGGCCATGAGATGAGTGCGTCAGCGTTCACGGAGCAGCCTTGGTCTCTTGTTCCGACAAAGGCAGCTACCTCGACCGTTCTATTTCACACGTTAGGACAAGCTTGCGAAGCCATATTTCAGGGACTGATATCAGGCGCAGATACCTTACTTATCGGCAAACCAAAGAACAGCAATGCCAGCAATTCCATTCCTGGAGAGGATGGCTTTCCTTCAGAAGTCGACGTAGTCAAGCCATTGCTCAGAGGAAAGAACATTCGTAGATTTGGAATCCAGGAGTCTGGAGAGTATGTCATCTATCCCTATGATAGGCAGGAATCCCGAACCAGGCTCATACCAGAGGATGAACTGGCAAATAGGTTCCCTGAAACGTATTCATACTTGTTGAAGCACAGAATTGCACTAAGCGCGCGTGGATCTGCAAGTATGCACTATCCAACCTGGTATGCGCTCTGGAACCCTAGGCAGCTCGACCGCTTTGAAAGACCTAAACTCTTGACTCAAGTATTAGCTGACCGAGCGACCTTTGCTATAGACCTTTCGGGAAACTACTGGTTCGTCGGAGGCGGAAATGCGGGAGTGTATGGAGTGATCCCAAGGGCCAACTTAGATGTAGACATTTGGTATCTTCTGGCTTACCTGAACTCAACATTCTTTGACCAAAGGGTGAAGAGCATCAGTTCTCGATTCCGGGGGGGGTTCCATTCCTACGCGAAACGATTCATCCAGAATACGCCCGTCAGAGTGACAGGATTCTCAGGAATAGAGCGGGATGCAGTTTCTCACATCAGTAATCTGCTTAGCTCTAGCTATACCCAGGAGTCTTTTGCTGAGTCGGTCTGGCCAGGTATCGACCAGATAATCACTGAACTCCATGAGAAGTAGGGAAAGAATACAAATGCTGACCGCCACTTACAGGACACAACCTCTGGATGGGGCAAAGTATACAGACTTATTTGGCCAGGCCTTTGCATATGCCCAATTTGAGAGACTCGATATAGCTGTTGCCTATTCAACACTGCGTGGGACATTTGCGGTTCGAGACGCGATAGAGAGTGCATCATCTTGGGATGAACTCAGGAAGCGATGGGTAGTTGGAATCGATTGGTGCAGAAGCGAGCCAGCTGCCCTTGAATACATTGCCAGTCTACCGGGCTCTCAGGCACGCATTTTCGATGGGCTGTCTTTGGTGAATAAAAAAGGTTGCGCCCCTTCGATCCCATTTCACCCCAAGGTGTTCATTCTTGGTTCTAATGAAGCCACGGCAATCATTTCCGGTTCAGCCAACCTCTCACTAAATGGTCAGACTAGGGGGCACGAGGTTGGTTCCTTGTTGATATCCAGAAATTCTGATGATCCAGAGCAAGGCGATTCCGAGGCACCTCTTAACGTCGTGGTCAATTGGTTTGAACAAGTCTGGAGTCGGTCAAGTCCATTGGCTGATATCTTGACCCCCTATAGAAATCAATACGAAACAAGAGAGCATCTTCAAGCTCCGGTTCCAACAGAAGACGACACTACTCCCTTACCAACTGAGTCGAGGAGGGCGTTGTCGGAGAAACGGCTCAGGCAATTGCGAGCCTGCAGGCATCTATGGATTCAAGCTGGAAATTTGCACGCCAATCGTGGTCCAGGCATGGCAGGGAATCAGTTGATGTTATCTGCTTTGACCAGGGTCTTCTTTGGATTCCCTGCTACAGGAGTGCCAAGAGATACATTGATTGGACACGTGAGGGTAGAATTCCAAGGGAGTGAACGGACGGACTGTTCCTTGAGATTTAGCAATAACTCAATGGATGTGCTTACCCTTCCGATTCCTGGCACGGAAGGCCCACCCCGGTACGATGGTGAGACCCTGCTTTTTGAGCAGGTAGTTGATTCTGCGGGTGTCAAGTACATACTACAGGTTGGATCTGCCCCTGATCGGCGGACGTGGCGAAACCGAAGTAGACGAGTATCTGGTGACTTCAAAATGACAAGTGGTCGGGAATGGGGAGTGTTTTAGAGGGACTAGCCGCAGAGTACGGCTACGTAGACTACGTTAACCTAAGGTGAAGGCATGTTCAATGAGCATCACAAAATAGTTCTTACAGTCAAAGTCACCGAGGACGAAGGCGAAGCACTGGGGCCTGGTGACGTTGGCGTCGTCGAGCATGCGCACCCTGGCGGAAATGCCTACGTGGTTGACTTTCTGATTCTCGATGACGGTCGCGCCGCCATCGCCATAGCCCTCCCGTCTCAGGGGCGGTCATTCAGCAGCCATGCCCGCCCCGCGGAGATACCCGCCTGAGCGCCATGTATATTCCCTACGTCATCGACAATCAGAACCACCGCTTGGCCGACGTGCTGTGGGAGATTCTCGCAGGGCATAGCGGCAAATCGCTGGACGTAGCCACCGCCTACTTCAACGTGCGGGGGTTCACCAAGTTGCAGGAGGGACTGCAAGGGCTGGGCAGCTTCCGGCTTCTGCTTGGCGACGAGCCGCAAGACGGCAAATCGGTGGGCCTGCGGCCCCGGGCGGCCTCGCTCCTAGTCCAGGAGTTGAACGCCGCTCCCTTCAACGAGGTGACCCTGCGAGCGGTTGAGGATCTGATTGCCTTCCTGCGCCGGGACGTAGTGGGTGTTCGGGCCTATCAACAGGGGTTTCTCCACGCCAAGAGCTACATCTTCTACGGCGACCTTCCTACGGGTGGCGCCGACCGATTCCAGCCCGTGGCGGCCATCGTCGGCTCCAGCAACTTCACCGGCGCTGGGCTCACCACCAACCGGGAGCTCAACCTCTCCCACAAGACGGCCCTAACCGAAGAGGAGATGTTGAGAATTGGCCCGGCTCCTGTAGATGGGCGAGAGGAGATGGAGCTTCGACGTGAGTTGATGAGCGGCGTGGGCGCTCAGGCCATCACAGAGCTCGACCAATGGTTTCGGGAACGATGGGAGGAGTCGCGAGACTTCAAGGAGGAGCTCATCGAGCTTCTGGACGCGTCCAAGTTTGGGCAGATGGAGTACACCCCCTACCAGGTGTACATGAAGGCCCTCTTCGAATACTTCAAGGACGAGCTCGGGACCACCGAGGATACGCCCGGCAAGTCGGCCGTGGAGTTGTCCGAATTCCAAGAGGACGCCGTCAAGAAAGCCCGCCGGGTCCTTGCCCGCTACGACGGAGTCCTCGTTGGAGACTCGGTGGGCCTGGGCAAGACCTGGATCGGGAAGAAGCTCCTGGAGGACTACGCCTACCACCTGCGGCAGAAGGCGCTTGTCATCTGCCCGGCGTCCCTCCGTCAGATGTGGACCGACGAGCTTCGGGACGCCACCATCGCCGGAGCCATCGTGTCCCAAGAGGAACTGGGGCAAGCCGGGTTTGACACAGGCCCGGTCGGTGATGCCGACGTCATCCTTATCGACGAGTCTCATAACTTCCGTAACCGTACTACCCAACGTTACGAGAACCTGGAGCGCATCATCAGCGCCAACGGAGGCCGGGGGCGGGACGGCAGCCGGAAAAAGCTCATCCTGCTGACGGCGACACCCATCAACAACACCATCTTTGACCTGTACAACCAGCTGACGCTGATAACCGGAGGCGACCGCAGCTACTTCTCCGGCGCCGGCATCGGCGACCTGTACCGCTTCTTCCTGAATGCCCGCCGCAACGTGGCCGACCACGAGACCGGCGTCGCGCTCTTCAACCTGCTGGAAGAGGTTGTCATCCGCCGTACCCGAGCCTTCGTGCGCAAGACCTACCCCGAGGCCATGATCCGCGGTGAGCGCATCAGCTGGCCGGAACGCCGGCTCAAGACAGTGAGGTACGACCTAGAATCCACCTATTCGGGAATCTACGACAAGGTTGTGGAGGCTGTTGAGGGCCTGCACCTGGCACCCTATCGGCTTGAGACCTACAAAAAGGCCGGCGTGGAGCGGGACGAGTTCGAGCAAGGCCGGGAGGAAGCGCTGGCAGGCATCTTTAGGAGCCGCTATCTAAAGCGCTTCGAGTCCAGCGTGGACGCCTTCCGTATCACGGTGAGGCGTGCCTTGGAGTTTACCAAGACCTTCGAGAGCTACTTGCTGGATGGCAAGCTTCTAGACAGCGCCTCCTTCCAGAAGGCGATGCGATACCTCGCCAGAGAGGACGAGGATGAAGAAAGCGCACCCGCGAGCCGCGCTGACGAGATGGATGCCAGCGACGAGGCCAGGGAGGCATTGGAGACCCTGGACTCGCTGGACACCCAGCAATACGACCTCAGAAGGTTGCACGAAGACCTCCAGCATGACGTTGACTCTCTGGCCGAACTCTGGAGGCTGGTCGGCGGCATCACCCCGGACCAGGACGCCAAGCTTGAGACCCTCAAACAGTTATTGTCGAAGGACCTGAAGGGCCAGAAGGCCATCGTGTTCACCTACTACCGGGACACGGCCCGCTACCTGTATCGGGAGTTAGGCGGCGACCGGGGCGAAGAATTCCGTAAGCAGGCGGGAGAACCGTCGATTCGCCGTATGGACGGCGGCGCTTCGCCAGCGGAACGCTCTCGACTCATACAGGCCTTTGCGCCCCAGTCCAACAACCGGCCCGACCTGGTTGGCTCCGATAGCGAGGTGGACATCCTCATCTCGACGGATGTCCTGTCCGAGGGGCAGAATCTCCAGGACTGCGGCGTCCTCGTCAACTACGACCTGCACTGGAACCCCACCCGCATGGTCCAGAGGGCTGGGCGTATCGATCGCATAGGGTCGAAACACCTGCTGCTGTGGGTGCACAACATGTTCCCGGAAGAAGGGTTGGAGAGGTTGCTGGGTTTGGTGGAGAGCCTGAGTCGCAAGATAACTGACATTGACCGCACCGGGTTCCTCGACGCATCGGTGCTGGGCGAGACAGTCCATCCCAGGAACTTCAACACCCTCCGCCGCATCATGGATGAGGACGGCACAGTGATAGAGGAGCAGGAGCAGTTCACGGAGTTGGCCAGCAACGAGTTCCTACTTCAGCAATTGCGGGGCCTGCTGGACACAGGGGCGCGTGAGATGCTTGAGGAGCTACCGGACGGCATCCACTCCGGCTTGGCGCGTGACGGCGAAAAGGGAATGTTCTTCTACTTCACGGCGCCAGCGCCGAGAGGCGAGGGCCGGCGGCACTTCTGGCGCTACTACGACATAAAAAGCCACCGCGTGCTCGACAATAGGTTCCTCATCGCCAATCTGATCGCCTGCTCACCGGACACGCCGCGGGTAGTGGGCGATTGCGATGTCTTCGCTATCCAGGACAGGGTAATCAATGACATCCTCGGCTCCGTGCGCGAACAACAGGCAGTGGAAGCCGCCCCCCGAATCCTGGACCCGTTGCAACAGACGGTCATAACGTTGCTACGGGGGTACCTGAACAGCCCATCGGTCAAGCGGGCCGACGTCAGAGAGGCGATGCAGCGCCTACGGTCCCCAATGACCCATACCGCCATCCGAGACCTGCGGCGGGCCTACGAACACTTCCAGCGAGACCAGAACATTGAGCCTGTAATTGGCCATGTCCGTTCAATGGACGCTCTGGAGCCGGAGGCTGGCCCGGCTACCTCAAACGCTCAACCGCCGCTCGCGCGCGAAGACTTACACCTGATCTGCTTCGACCACATTTGGAGTTGATGTAGATTCCTTCCCAGGCTGCCCAGGAACCTCATCCCGTGTTCCAACTCGCCGTCCAAGCCTCGCTAAGTTCCCCTTGATTAAGCTCAGCCGAGGCTGCAAGTTTTCGCCATACCAGAGGGATGGTTTTCGCACAATAGCTTGCAAGGCACTAAATACGACGCCTTTTCCCGGCGACAATGGGTAGTTGAGCATATGCGAGGCACCAAGGAGTGAGGATTCAAGCACGGCACTGTCAGACCGACAGATGCTCGACGGCCTCAGCCGGATGCTCTTCGTCGATTCGTCGGAACTGCCGCTCATGCTCGGTGAGCCGCACGCCACCGTCCACCGAACCCTGAGCAGCCTGCTGGCAGAGGGTATTGTCGGGAGGGTGAATCACGGCACGGCACACCTGCCGTAGAGCCAGAGATACCATCTGACGGCCCAAGGCATCGGCGAAGCTGCCACCGTGCTTGGCTTTGCCACGCCCTCGGACTTCGTGCGGGCATATCCAATGTCCAGGGAGTGGCTCATGTTGCTCATCCGCAGGATGGACGCGGTGGCCGGCATCTACCGACTCGATGTCCCCCGGCATCGACGGGCTCAGGTCCCGGGTGGAGTTCCACCGCAGGGGGCGCTTCAACGCCACCATCACACTCCACGACGACCGCAGCTTCGGTATGGTGCACCAGGGCTGGGACTGCGGAGCCGGTCGTCGAGCGACAGGCTGAGGGCCTGCTCACAACACCCTTTGCTCCAGCCCGTCAAATTCCACTTATTACAGGGTCACTGAGGCACCCATCGCCATCTGAGAAGGTACGAATCACAGGTAGTCTTGCGCTTCGGTCCACCGAAGATGGGAGTCGGGAGGCAGACGAGATGGCGGGGATTGCAGTTACAAGAGTCGTCGTGCCAAGGCCTGGAATCGGCCTCGGCCCCAGCTGCATGCCACGTATCGCCTACATCCAAACCAGTCCTCTGCATCATCAATACCGGGGAACACTTGGTCAAGAGTGACCGCCGGTCCCTTCATAGCCCATCCTTTCACATCGGCGCGCTTGCACTATCCAAAGCAAATTGTTGGGCTCCTTGATGCGAGATAGGTGGGGTGACAACGCCTGCCCGCGGACTTGCACAAGGCCCAGGGTGAAATGGCCTGCGTCCCCTTCATGGCAAGATACAAAGCGTGAAGGTTTGTGCTAGCTGCCTGCTATTCGACTACATCAACCCGGATAGCGTTGAGTTGTTCCATCAATGAATACAACATAGCACTCGTAATCACCAATTCGCCCTGCTCAACCTGCCAGAGTCCGGGTAGGAAGTTAAGAGCCTGCAGCGTCTTCTTTTCGATGATTGACCTGTTGTGGATAATCACATTCCTTATCAGACGAATGTCTCCCATCAGATCACAGGTGACCTGTTTGGTACTAACACGAAGAGTTTCAGCAATCTTAACCCTGTAGAACTCATCCCACAGGTGGTATGTGAATACTATAACTGCTTTCGCATGTTGACTATCAAAAGCCCCTCCGACGCTGAGTCCATCAAGTAGTTCCCCTTGCGTGGTTTCAGCGATTACTGATCGGCCTGGCGATTGTTCAGTGCCGGGCAGAGCATTCCCAATCGTAATCTTGTTGTTACGATGTTCGGGTTTGAACAGTTTGCTCCAGCGATCGTGTGCCAGAGGCCTGCCACTAACGATAGGGTCGAACAACATGAACTGTTTCTGAAAAGCAGAACGACACTCGTCAAGAATCGTAACAGCTTTGTCACATTCATCTTGCTGCCTCTCGGGCCAACACCGTATCAGGACACGAAACGGGCCTCCTGTCCAATACAGTTTGCTTGCGGACTCGACTTCAGCCATATCATTGGACCTCTCTTGCTAAGGATTTGTAGAGAGTGTAGCAGCATTGAGTCTCCCCCTCTGGTGAACTCGGCTATTCCAATTGATGAGTAGACAGAACCGAGCCGTTCTGGGCCATCACCTCGGTACTCCGGCCGGGTATGCAACTATCGTCCGGCATGGGGATGGTGTAGCGTAGCCGTGCGATTCCGCGGTTAACGACGATCTCCTTGACGAAGGACTTCACGAAAGCCCTGGCTTCGGCCAGTTCGCTCTCGTCCAGGAAGTCCTTCATGTCTCTGGCGTATGCGGCGATGGCGTTGACATCGCCTAGAATGGACCTCCGTTGGTCCAGGACTGCACTGGCATCCGCCGCTGCTTCCTCAAGGCGCTCCTGCCTGTCCCGTTGCTCCCTCATGCGGGCAGAGAGGTCGTCCACGTCGACGTCGTCGCTTGTCTCTATGAAGCGCCACAGCCGACGAAGCTGCCGCTTCACCTCTCCAATCTCGGCCTCGATGGTCTGAAGTTTCTTGCGCTGCTCGGCTGTCAGGTCATCCATCTCCTCGCCCACCAGCTTCGCCAGGTCGGGCAGGCAGCTCTCGGTGAGGATGTTGGTGCGAACCATCTCGACTACCATCTCCTCGAAGTGCCGGGCGTTGAGCCTCGGGGCGTCGCAGGCGCCGCTGCCCCGCTTCATCAGGGTTTGACAGACGTAGTAGGGGTACCTGGGGCTCTTCGAGTACTGGCCGGTGAACGCTCTCCTACAGGTGTTGCACTTGACCAGTCCGGTCAGGAGAAAGGGGCTTCCTACCCTGCGGGGATGGACGATCTTCGGCGCACGGGAACGCATGAGGCTGTTGACGCGGTCGAACTGGTCCCTGTTGACGATGGCGGAGAACGCCTTCTCCACTCGAACGGGGTCGGCCTTTCGCTTGGAGTTGGTGCCCCAGACAAGGGTCCCCGTGTACGCCTCGTTGACGAGAATGGCGTGGACGCTGGTCTTGCCCCACAGCTGTCCCCTGGGGCTGGCGATGCCCTCGTCGTTCAGGGTCTTGGTGATGTCGAGTGTCCCCTTGCCGGCCTCGGCCATGTCGAAGATGCGCCTGACGATAGGAGCGGAATCCGGGTCCGGTTCCAGGATGGGCCTCTTCTTGGGCCCGTCCTGCACCATGACGCGGTTGTAGCCAAATGGGGCGTAGCTTGCGACCCAGAAGCCTCTGGAAGCGGCCTCGCGCATCCCCCTGGTGACATCCTGCGCAAGGTTTTCCGAATAGAACTCGTCAATGGTCTCGATGATGCCCTCAAGCAGCTTTCCGGTGGGGCTGTCGTCGGCCTGCTCGGTGATGGAGACTACCCTGATGCCCCTGCGACGGAGCATGGACTTGAAGGCGACGGCGTGCTCGCGCTTGCGAGTGAATCTGGAGAATTTCCAGACCAGGATCTCCCTGAACGGGGCCTGGGTAGTCTTGGCCTCGTCGAGCATCTCCTGGAACTGTGGCCGGTCCGCGACGCGGCCGCTCTCCGCCTCGTCCACGAACTCACGGACGACGACGTAGCAGTTCCTGTCGGCGTGTTCCCTTAGCGCCCGCAACTGGGCGGCGACGGACAGGTCGACGTCCTGCCGGTCGCTGGACACCCTGGCGTAGAGGGCCGCGGGGGTGGGGTCTTGTCGGTGGGGCATTCGCTAGTCCTTTTGCGCGCCGTTGACGTCGTCGCACGGGGTTCTGGTCGCGGCCCGCTGCCGTTTCATGTGGGTGCGGACCGCGACCCGGGCCAGGATGCGCAACCCCTTGAGGAGGGTCATCCTCTGGTCCGGTGTGTAGGAAGGCAGCGACTCGGCCAGCCGGTCTTCCGGTGGCTTGACGCCTTGCCTTGCGCGCCTGTTCGATCTGTTCTGTTCGCTGGTATCTTTCATGTCTGGTAGTCGCAGCGGCGGGTGGGTCGGGCCACTGTCCTCTCGCTATTGGTCTGCGGATTCGCCGCCCGACGCGGACGGAAGGGCGAGCGCCGGGCGGCGTCTATGCCGGCTCAGGCCCCGCCGTTGCGGTTGCGCGGGCGGGGCACGCCGGTCAGTCCCTAAAGAACGTCAACTGGAACGGCTCGCCCATAAGGGTCTCCAGGCCGCCGGGTATCGAGGCGGCGAAGACGTAGAGGGCGTGCAGCGCTCCGCCGGACGGCTCGACGCCGTTGCGCCACCTGTACATCTGCTTGTGGTCGACGCCGATCTTGCCGGCGAGACCAGCCCAGGTGAGGCCGCTGGCCTCCTTGAGCCGTTCGAGGCGCCTGGCGAAGTCCTTCGGCAGCAGGCCGCCGTAGCTCCGGCGCTGCGGGTCGTCCGGGTTCAGGTTCCCGTCGAGACGGGACGGATCGTTAGTGATGTTGTTCATCGCAATCCTCCTGTGTAAAGAGCTCGTGGAAGTTCTCCACGCCTAGGGCTCTTTGCATCCGACGTCGGATGCGACCCGAGGGTGCTCGCCCCTCGTTGACCAGTACGGAGAGGTATCCGGCACTGATGCCTACCTCCCTGGCAAGCCAGTTCTGGGAGCGGTTCAGAAGGTTGAGCCGCCGCCAGAGGGCCGCCGCGTCCAGCCGGACAACGGTCCGTCCTGCACGCCTCGGGTGTCCCTTCGATTGGTTGGCGTCTCGCGAAGACATGACTCTCGGTCTCCTGTATTTCGGTAGATTTGTTCAGTAGAAGCGGGAACTTTGCGGCAGTTCAAGCCCCTGTCGGGTCGTCCTGCCTCAAAGGGGGCGGTAGGGCCTGCGGCGACTCCCACTGCCCGGGAGTGCGCCAGGAGCGTCCCAGGGGACCGAGGGCGTCTATCGCCTCCCTGTGGGACACCCACAGGGGCACCGTCACCCGCTCCGCCCGCATCTCCTCCCGCGCCACACGCAGGAAGTGGGTCTGGGCGATCTCGTCGTCGTAGACGACCAAGACGGCGGGCCTGACGCCGTGGTCGTCGATGGGCCTGTGAGATGAGTAGTAGCGCAGATAGGGGGCGAGGCGGTCCGACATGGTGGAGGGCCGTACGGCGCGGCGCTCCCACTCCAGGAAGAAAGCCCAATCGGTCCCGTCCTTTCGCAGGGTGCCGAATGCGTCCGCGTTGACGGCGCGCATACGGTCGTCGTGCCTGAAGTGGCGGGAAGCCCTTCTGGGAGGGTCGATCTGAACGACCTCCCAGCCCAGCAGCGGGGCCTGCGCCGCTAGCGCGGCCAGAAATCCGTGGACGGCGGCGGTGTGCTCGATGTTCCTGAGCAGCTGGCGGGTTCTCCTGCCGGTGACGTTCCGCCACTCGAAGTCACCGTTGGGGTTCTCCAGGGCGACGCTCCAACGCTTCTTCGCCACGCCCACCGAGGTCCGGTCCCTGCGTGCGAGCAGAGAGAGGCCCCGGTCGGTGAGGGCCAGTCGTCGGCCGGCGCCCTGGAGGCGTGCAGCGAGGCCGAAGCCCTCCAGGGGGTTGATCAATTGGGAGGCCCTCTGTGGCGCCACGTCCATGAGTCCGGCGAGCTCCTGCAGGGATATCCAGGGCCAGTCCGAAATGAGGTCGAGGGCGCGCTTCTCGGCGGGTCTGACAAAGAGGGGAAGCATGTGGTCGGAGATGTCCGACGCCGCGGCCCTGGCGGGGAGGTCGTCGGGGACCGAGGCAAGCCGCGACTCATCCTCCACGGGAAGCTCTCCTCCGGGGTCGGTCCTGTCGAGGACGTAGCGCAGGTCGACGGCGGCGCTCACCTTGAGGGGTCTCCATATCCGGTCGTCCGGTCCCGCCAGGACCGCGTCGCGCTCCAGGGCGAACAGGGCCGGTATATCGGTTGTAGAGAGCAGCCTCCGGGCGTGCCTGAGGCGCACGTCGTCGGCCATGAGAATGAGGACGGTCCCGGGCGTCGGCCCGTCGCGCAGTCGCCAGAGGCGCTTGGCGAATCCCGACCGGTCGGCGGTGATCCCCTGCCTGACGATCCCCAAGGTCCTGCCGTCCGGCAACGTCACTGCGGCGTCCAGCGGCGAGGCCCGGTACCAGCGGAACCGTATGGGGTAGGCGACGCTGGAGAGTTGGACGGCCACGCGGTAGATGACGGCGAGGGCGTCGAGACGCTCCATCAGGTTGCGCCGCCACTGCGCGGAGACGGGACGGGTTCGCACCAGAATGTCCAGAGGGATGTCCTCCTCGTCTGCGAGCCTGCGCAGCCCCGGGGCGGCGAGGTGGAACCGCCGAGCGGGTGGGAGCGGGTCGGCGGAGTGCAGCACGGAGGCGCAGTCCCCTGCGGTCTCCAGCTTCTCGACGGCCTCGTAGACCGCGGCCGTCGACCAGCCCGACACGTCGACCATCTCCTGCCGGTCGAGAAAGGGCATCCACGCCAGGGCGCGGAGCAGACTGGGTTCACATCCTTCGGGTCTCATTCCTGGGCCTCCTGTTTCGTTTCCTCCGCAGCGGCCCCACCCGTGTCATCCTCTCCGGCAGCCGGAGGGCCCGTCCTGCGCTTTTTGGTCTGCTTTTCGCGTTTCGGGTCCTCTTCCCCGTCCTGAGCGCGGCTCTCTTCGATGTCGTCTATGCCCTTTCGGTAGTCGTCCACTTTCCTGTGGCCGTCAGCGTCGGCGTAGTCCGCCTGCCTACCGGAGACGGTGTAGGCGGCCGTTGCCTCGCGGATGCGGGCCGCGACGCCGGGGGCTCCCTCCTCCGGCTTCCTGACCATCATCGAGAAGGCGGGCATTCGCTCGATGCCCACGGTGGCCCTGACGTAGCAGTGGTGGACGGGCAGGGACGTGATGTCGTCCTCGGTGACGCGTTCCTTGCCCAGCTCCCACACCAGGGTCCGGGCGTCGTTGCCCGCCACCTGGAAGACGGCTAGGCAGCCCACGTTGGCCAGCAGGGTGTCCCGCATGGTCCGGGAGAGGTCGTCGAGCTTGGCGAGGCTCTGGGTGGCCAGGACGAAGGACGCCCCGAACTTGCCCAACTCCGAGAGCATGGACTCGTAGTCCACGCCGGGCATCGACTGCATCTCGTCGACGACGACCAGGGCGCCCCGCCGGCGGTGCAGGGAGATACTCCCCTGTTCCCGAATGACTGAGTCCACCAGGTTGAGCATGGATGCGCCGACGAGGGCTGCAACGTCCCTGCCGACAGTGCCCTGGGAGGTGGAGACCAGCAGGACGCCGCCGTCGTGGATCGTCCTGCGCATGTCGATGGTGGAGCGGCGCTGGCCGAGGATGGCCCTTGCCCGCTTGGAGGAGGCGTAGTAAGACAGGCGGGTCTGGACGGGGGCGAGGGCCTCGGCCTTGTACTGGCGGTGCCAGCTGCCGAAGTCCCTGGCCCACCACTCCAGCAGATACGGATCGGAGACCTTCTTCAGCACGTCCTTGCGGAAGGGGTCATTGGACAACAGCTTGAGCCCGTCGAGGATGGTGTACTGCTGCTCCGCCTCCACCTGCTCGTTGGCCTCGTGGAGGGTCTTGACAGTCTGTTCGAGGATGGACTGCATCCTCGGTCCCCACTGCTCCCACAGGCCCCTGGCGACGCGGACCACCGAGTCGGCGGTGCGGTCCCGGTCGGCGAAGACGCGGGTGTCCAGCAGGTTGATGCCGGGTGCACGGGTTTCGTCGGAGAGGTCGATGAGTCGCACCCTGTCGACGAGGGACTCGGGGACGTGATCGAGGATGTCGGACACCAGATCGGTGTGCGGGTCGATGACGACGATGGCGTCGGTGTCCCTGCCCGCCGCCTTCTCCCGCATCTTGTGGGTGACGATGTGGTGCATGAGGGTCGACTTGCCCATGCGGGTGCGGGCGACGTAGAGGTGGTGGCGCCGGAGCAGGTCCTCGGGGAAGCGGATCTCCCGCTTTGCTCCTGCAGTGGTGTCGCCCACCAGGGCGCCGCCCCGGGTGCCCTTGGCCGAGGGGCTGAGCGCCCGTGCGCCGGACCGCTCCACCAGGGGCGTCTCGTCCCCGGCCCCCGGCGGGTGCCAGAGGGCGGCGATCTCGCGGACGCCCAGGACGCTGCGCTTCCCGAAGAGGCCGGGGCCCGGTGGGTTGAGCGCCTGCGGATCTGGTACGACGGGCGTCACGCGGCTCACCTTGAAGCGGGTGCCGGCGGGGTTGTCGTAGTGGCGGTACGCGGCGGCCACCGGGCCCAGAAGCTCCCTGGCCCGCTGCTGCCCCGTGTCGGCGGGCAGGACGGCGACGACCTGTAGCTCGGCGTCGAAGGCGATGCGGGACACCTTCTCCTGGATCAGAATGGGGTCCTCGACCCGGTTGCGTGCCTTCTTCCATCGCCACCAGCCCCAGCCGCCTGTGGCCAGCCCCAGTGCCGTAGTGACAGCCAGGAGGGCCGCCTTCCATAGCTCGCCGTCCTGCACCCAGAGGTAGCTCTTCAGGGCGGCCAGCGCCCCGATGCCCAGCACGGCCATCGTGATGCCGTCCATCTGGAGCGGCTTGGTCTGGAAGGTGTAGGCGGGCTCCCTCGGCTCCATGCCGGGCCGCTTGTGGGCCTTGTCCATGTGGGCCTGGGACCAGTCTGGACCCAGAGAACGCAGCATGAGCCGCGACAACACACGTTCCCCCTCGAAGAGAGACGAGAGCGCGCCCATCAGGGCGATGAGGGGGTCGGAGCCGGGGTCGAGCAGATCGTCGTCGCGGAAGGTGCGTAAAGGGACGTACTCGGGGCCGTCGGCCCGCAGGGTGATTGCCCATGCCTGCTCCCCTTCGCCGAGCCTGAGAGGGTCCTCGTGGGGGTCAAGCTTCTGGATTCGGGCCTGGGGATAGTGGGCGGAGAGCTGGCCGCGCACCACCCGGTCGTCGAGACAGCGGGTCATGAGGGTCACGCCGTCCATATCCCCGGCCAGTTCCAGCGAGAAGGGTTCGGGGACGGCGATGGACTGGAGCAGGTTCTCCACGCCCAGGAGGGTGCGTTCGCCCGCTCGTGGCGGCGTCACCGCCAGCAGGACGTGGCCCTTGTCCTCGTTCCCGGTCCCGAAGAAGATTTCCCTGGGGTTCAGCTTCATTGGTGCTACTCCTTTCTCTAGTGGCGCCCCGGCCTCCACTCGATGACCTCCGTCTCCTCCGGGGTGGCCTCGATGCGGACGGGGAAGCGGTTCCCCCGCGCCAGCAGGAGGCCGTCCCCCCTGGGGCATGACAGGAGCCAGCGCTGGAGGTCCTCGGGCAGGTCGAAGGCGTCGCCGACGGTGCCGACGGCGGCGGCGTCCTGCTGGAGGAGCAGCTTGAAGGCGGCGTTCTGGAGCAGCGCCCTGCCGGAGTGGCCGGTGATGGCGCGGGAGGTGTCCTCGCTGAGGAGGTCCTGGACGTCCTGGGTGATGAACTGGAGCCCCAGGCGATGCTTGCGGGCCCGTTTCGCCATGCTCACCATGAAGGCCGCTCCTTCGGGGTGCTGCATGATGCTCCACACCTCGTCGACGACCAGCAGGCGGGGCTTGGGGTCCTGTGCCGCCGCCGCCCACACCGTCTCGGTGCACACCATCGCGGCGGCGGGCCGCAGCTCCGGCTCCAGCAGGCGTAGGTCGAAGACGGTGACAAGGGCCTCGTTGCCCAGCAGGTCGTCGCCCTCGTCGGAGAGGAGGTGGCGCAGACTGCCGGTGGCGAAGGGCCTCAGCAGACGTGCCAGATCGGGGTCTCCCGCCTCGTCCTCTTGCAGATACTTGTAGAAGTCCCTGAATCCGGTGCGCTCCCTGGGCCGGGCGTAGTAGTTCGCCAGGGCGTGGTCGAGGGAGGCCCGGCGCTCCGCGCCGAGGGGCTCGCCCACCATGACCTCGATGAGCCGGCGCAGGCTGCCGATCCGCTGGAGCATCTCTTCGGAGTCGCCCTTGTCGATGACGAAGGGGTTCATGCCCTCGCCGGGGACCCCGGGGGAGAGCACCCTGCCGCCCGCGGCGCGGGCCATGTCGGCGTACTCTCCCTCGGGGTCGATGACGTAGGCCGTCACCCCCCGGCACAGGCCTCGAAGGACTCCCAGTTTGGTTGAGAAGCTCTTGCCTGAGCCGGAGCGTGCGAGGACGGCGGTGTTGGCGTTGAGGTGCGTCCCGTCCCACGGGTCGTAGACGATGGGTGAGCAGGCGCGCATGTCGATGCCGTAGAGGGTGCCGCTGCGGGTGTCCATGTCCGGCGGCGAAAAGGGGAAGAGCCGGGCGATGCTGGACGTATCCAGGCTGCGCCACTCGGCCACGGCGTTCAGGGCCAGGGGCAGCGTGCAGAGGAGTCCCTCGCGCTGGCGGAAGGCCAGCGGGTCCAGCTTGCCGAGGGTCGCGCCGAAGTGGGCCCTGGCCCGCTGGGTCATCTCCTTCAGAGAGTCCTCGTCCTTGGCGTGCAGGGTCACCGACAGAGAGGAGTGGAAGAGCCGCTCCCTGCCACGCTGCACTTCGTCCCTCAGGCGGGTCACGTCCTCCAGGGCGATCTCCGCCTCCGGCGACATGGTGCGACCGCGTTTGAAGGAGAGGGACTGGGCCGACTCGAAGCGAACCTTCTGCCACTCCAGGGTCCTGGCCGCCTGCTCCGCCGGTATGGGTCCGATGTGGACTGCCAGGTCCATGGGCGCGCCCGCCGCCATCAGGCCCTGGAGGAAGCCGGGGGCCAGGGACCGGGGCCACTTGCCCAGGTGGAGGGAGCGCACGAGGCGCGCGCCCACGCGTATGTCGCGCCGGCCCACCTCCACCTCGGTGGGGGTCTCCTCGTCGAACTCGGACGGGGAGCCGCCCAGGACGGAGGACACCAGGAGCATTCGCAACTGCCTACCCTTGAGCTGGTGGACGGAGAGCCCTGCCCTGGAGAGCAGGCCGCGCATGTCGTCAATGCGGGAGAACTCGCACACGGCGTAGAAGCGCCGGTCGAGGATGCCGTCCCGTGACTCCAGGTCGGTGAGCAGGCGACGCAGAGACTCGGCCGCTGCCTTCGTCTGCGGGGGCAGGTCGGCGGGCTGGGTATCCTCGAGTTTGTCCCGCAGTTGCCCCAAGCGCGGCGGGTGCTGCCTGATGAGGAGCTGCGCCGGGAAGTCCAGGGCGTTGAGCGCCCCGGCGAAGGCGCCGAGCTTGGGCTCGTCGATCTCCAGGCCCATCACCTCGCAGACTCCGAGCTTCACCCCGTCCAGGCGCACCGGCCCGTCGTCGTCCAGATGCGAGAGCATGAAGAACAGCGGGAGGTCCGGCGGGGGCTTGGGCGCTGGGGCCGGTGGGGGTTCGCCGGACTCGGCTGCCGGAGACCCCGCGCCTGAGTTTCTTCGGAGGGCGGCGAGCTTGCCCCGGAGGAGATCAGTCCCGTTCTTGGTGATTTCGGCTATGCTTCTCACTTCAATTGGTTCCTTTGCTCTAGGGGGTTGGGAAATCCACGAGGCCGCTCCGCAGCAGGGCTGCCACGCCCTTGGCCGAGAGCACCAGGACCAGGCCGAACACCGCCAGGACGACGGCTGCCTTGGCGCGTCCGCCTCCACGCTCCTCGCCACCCTCGGCCATCAGGACGAAGCCCGCCCAGACAATGGCGAAGAGGCAGAGGCCCGAAGCGGCATAGGCCATCGCCGTGAGCACACGGTCGAACTGGCGGAGCATCTCCTGCTCCTCCGCCGGGGCCGCGCCGGTCGTCGCCAGCGCTGCCCCGGCCAGAAGGGTCGCCGCAACCACGCGCCTCACCAGGGCCACTCCCAACCCAGAAGGTCGAACCAGCCCTGCAGACCGCCTGCGGGCTCCTGATCGGCGTGCGGCTCTTCCGGTTCCGGCTCCGGTAGGACCAGCGCCTCGTAGGGGTCGTCTGCTCCCAAGCCTGACTCCAACGTCATGCCCTCTTCGCGGCTGCCCGAGGTCGGGGCACGCTCGATCACCTCGGCCTTCACGTGCTCCTCGTGCAGGACGTCCACCGTCACCTCCCTGGCGATGGTGGCGCTGGGGACGTAGGCGTAGGCCGTTGCGGTGGCGGACTCCGTGGTGCCGTCATCGTGAGTGACGGTCACCGTCTGGCTGTCGTAGTCACTGGCTCCCGGGCGATGGAGGTGCACGGTCCTGGTGACCTGCTCCACGCGCTCCGGGTGGTGAGTCAGCTGGGTCAGCGGGGGAAGCGGGATGTTCAGGGTCGCCTCCAGGCTGACGTCCACGGACACGGGATGAATCGCCTGTCCATCCCCGATGGGAAGCCAGAAGCTGGTCTCGCCACCGGGGATGAAGGGGACGGTGGCATGGGACGTTCCGGCTGCTGCTGCGACCGTTCCCGTGACGGCCGTCACCTCGGCGTCCATGAGCGCCGTCACGGTGACGCTCTCGTGCCCGGCCACCGTCTCAAGTTCGACCGGCTCCTCGACGACGGACGCGCAGTCGGACGCGATGACGCCGCTGACGGCGCCCGGCGTCCAGCCGAGGGAAGTCATGCGAAGGTCGCAGAGCTCGCCCTCGACCTCCGGCAGTGGGTACGGGATCTGATCGTGTTTGACGGTCAGCGCCCCGGCCTGCCCGAGGCCGTCCTCCCACGAGACGGTGAAGGACGGCCTCGGGCCGCTCAGGGGAAGCGAGTATTCAACGCGCTCCCCCTCGGCCAGGGTTGCCGATCCCCAGAAACGGAGCCAGCTCCCCTCCGGGCCGCCGTATGCCCTCACTCGCAGGTCGATGTTGGTGGCTGCTCTCAGGGTTACGGCGGCCCGGTCTTCGGAGACGGTCAGCCCCTCGACGAATATCCTCCGTCCATCCACCGGCTCGGTGACCTCGAAGTCAATCTCGTCCCGCCAGGGCTCATGGTCGTCGGCCAGGGCCGCCTGGGGGACGGTCAAGACCGCCGCCAGGACGAACACAGCTGCGATGGCGAGAAGGCCCCGGTGGGGGTTCCCTCGCCTCATCTCCAACGTCTCGGCGCTGTGGCCGGGACTCTGTTGGCTGCCTCTGCTCTTGCGGCGCTTGCCGAACCAGCCGTGGGGTCGGAAGGGCATCCGCCCGTTGCGGCCGCCCTTCTGCCTGTTCTTCTTCTTGCGCATCCTGCGGATGGCGCGCTTCGTCCTCCGCGCCATCAAGCGCAGGGGACCCGGGCCGCTCTTGACCGGCTGCGGGGGCGCGGGCGGCTCGCTCCGCACCAGCTGGGCGATCTGCCCGGCGTAGAGGCGTGCCCCCAGCCGGTACTTCAGCAGGTCGGCGGCCACCAGCGGCAGCCGCCGACCGCCTATCTTTCCAACGACCATGGCGATCCCCACCAACCCGAAGAGGACGGCCAGGGCCATGCGCACCTCGGAGGGGCCGACGGGGGCGTAGCGGTATGCGCCGTAGGAGATGGCACACACCGCCACCACCGCCACGATCTGCGGGAAGGTGAACCCCAGCAGCACCCGGTCCTCGGCCTGCACGTGAGTCGGTACCTCGTGTTCTCTCATTGCTATTCCTCCCTTCTCACGTTCCGCCTAGCTCTCGGTCTCGGTCTCAGGCTTGGGAATGTCGTCGATCTCCACGCCGGGGTTGACCACCGCGTCCATCACCAGCTCCACGACGCCGTAGGCGACCAAGGCCAGGACGATGCCTGCCAGGGCTGTCATCATGGCGCTCTTGCCACGCTCCATCTGGTGGGGCGCTCCGCTGGCGGTCAGGTACAGGTACGCACCGTAGATGAAGAAGCCGACGCCCACCGCTCCCACGATGCCCAGCAGGATTCCCACCAGGTTCGAAATAGTCTGTGTAAGGTCTTCCATTCGTTTGTCTCCTCTCTGCTTTCGAGCCTTCCGCTCGTTGTCGCCGCTATGGGTCCGTAGGCCCCCTTTACCTGCACATTTCGTCTCCTCCGGTTCGGATTGGCTGGCGCGTTTCTCGTCCGCGCCGATGGGTTGTCGTGGTTACTCGTCGCTGCTCCGAGGGGCTCCGCCTCCGCTGCCTCCGGCCGAGGGCGTGGCCATTGAGGCCGCCGAGCTCAGGCCGCCGGCGGCTGCCGACAGGCCCGCGCTGGCCGCAATCGCGCCCACCGCCATGCCGCCCGGCCCTCCCGCGGCGCCGCTCATCAGCCCGATGGTCTTCGCCGAGCGCACCATTGAAGCGGGCAGGTTCATGCCGAAGTAGAGGGTGGAGAGCCAGGCGTCGAAGGTGCCTGCGTTACCCAACATCGACGGCACCTTGGTCGCCATGTAGACGAAGGCCAGGGACATCAGGAGCTTCCAGATCAGGTCCTGCACCGGCTCGAACGCGGAGACGGCGGCGAACTCATTGAGGAATCCGAATCCCAGGGCCAGGGCGATGAGCTGGATGGCCTGCTGGAACACCGTCGTCATGAAGAGTCTGAGCCAGTGGCGGCCCCAGCCAGCCGTGTGGGGAAGGACCCACAACCCCAACGCGATGGGGGCTAGGGCTAGGAGGATGTCGATGAGGGCGAGGCGCAGCACCATCTGAACGATTACGTAGAGGACGAAGAAGCCGTAAACGAGATAGAGAAGGGCCAGGATCTGGGCCATACCCACACTCCCGGCCTGCACGGCGGTGAGGAACGTATTGAGGGGAGCCCTGAGCAGGTCGCCGGGGCTGACATTGAGGGAGACGGCGACGAAGCCGGACACGGCGTCGGCGACGTCCAGGACCAGGGCGCACCACCAGAGGGACGATGCGGCGGCCACGAGGCCGAGCACCAGGCGCGGGACCATCTCCCGCCATCCCGTCTGGGACCTGCCCAGGTGCTCGGACACGATCAGGGTCAGGCCCATCCAGCCGAGGATGACCACCAGGGCGCCGGAGGTGATGGCCCAGACGACCAACCATGCCTGGCGCACCAGGACGTTGGCGTAGGTGAGGTCGGGAGGGGTGCCGGTGAGGATGTCGCTCATCGGCTAGCTGCCCCGGCAGTTGGCGGCGTCCTCGCCGCTGGCTCTTTCAACGACGCCGCAGAGCGACCCATGGACTCCCTCGATCACCCAGCCGGCGAAGGCCCTCGCCCAGCGCCCGGGGTTGAGGGCGGAGAGAATCTTGTCCCAGATCCTCCCCGGCTGGTGGATGGGGACGACGGCGTAGAAGTCGCCTCTCATGCCGTCCTCCGCGTCGGCCAGCATGACCAGCAGATAGGCCCGGTCGGGGTCGAGGTCGGGCTGCTCCTCCAGGGCCGGGTACTCCCACGAGTACTCCCAGCCGTCGCTCCTCCTCTTCTCGCCGCCCTGCACGCGGTACATGGCCGTGATCCAGTCTCCGGTGTCGGCATCGCGCACCGCATAGAAGAGGTCTGCGATCTCACGGTCGAAGATGGGGCGGGCGACGAACTCGCCGCCCTTCTTGCGCTCGACGAATTCCCGGTCGGCGTTGACCAGGACGATGCCGCCGCCGAACGGCTCCTGGGCGAGGGCGGTCCCGCTTGACGGGATGGCCAGAAGCGCCGCCAAGAGCAGCGCGGAAGCCCAGGGAATGAGCCGTCTACACGACCGGACTTTCGATTTCAGCGCCGACATGTTCACCTCTCTGCGGGACTGCTGCGCTCCAATGGATCGGAGCGCTCGCCAGAGAGTTTGAACGGGCGGATTACGGCTGAAAACTGCCTGAAAGGTGCATCATCTGATGCACCTTTCGAGGTACTAGGAATTCGGCCTCAGACGTGCAGTAATGGGGGTGTACAGGAAAGTGACTTTCGTCGAGGAGTCGTCGAACGGGTCGTGGGCAAGCTGAAACAGGGGTAAATCACCCCCCTACAGGAGGTGAACAGTGAACACTTCGTTGAAAGGCCGGGTTCCGGTTTCCGGCGCAGAAACGCACTGGATGTGGGGGTGCAAACACGGAGGCAACACGGCGAGTAAGTCGGAAAAGGGTGCTTCATCAGGTGATGGATGTGGGGGTGTATGACGCCGGTCTGAGACGGAGGAGGGAACCGGTCCAAAGCTGGGAGCAATTTGAGAGGAGGAGAAAATCCGATGAAAACGACACAACACGGCATCGAAAACAGCAGGGACGTGGAGAATATCTACCACATGCGGCTCATGGCGCTACTGCAAGAGTTGGTGCGGGAGAAGGGCTACAAGGGCGCGGCGCGGGTGCTGGAGATCGACCCCCAGACGGTGACGGACAGCGCCAAGACCGGGCAGCTGACCCGGCGGGTGCGCCAGGCGTTGGAGCGGGCGTTGCAGGAGGGCGTCGGGTCGGCGGCGGAGCGTCAGCGCAGACGCAACGAGGAGGTCGAAGGGCGTGTCGAGGCGTTGGAAAAAGGGCACGACGAGCTGGGCAAGGAGGTGCGCAGGCGGCTGTCCTCCATCGAGGGCGAGGTTGCAGGTCTGCGGCGAGACGGACCCCAGGGGACCGGGGCCGCTCAGGCCGGCGCCGGTCCCTCCCAGGACGGGTCAGGCGGTGCGGAGGCCGGTGCGACACGGGCGGACAGAAAGCCCCCGACGAAGCCGTCGATGCGGCGGGAGTACCCCGACCTTGTGACGCGGGAGCCGGCCGACGACGACGAGGAGATATTCGGCGATGCGTGGCCGCTCATCGTCGAGTGGCGGGAGCTGAAGGACTCGCACCCCAACGAGGGCCGGGGCTTCGACTGGCTGGCCGCTCAGGAGCGTCTCCTGGTGGTGGAGCTGGCGCTGCTCGAAGGCCACGGGATGACGCTTCCTCCGGAGAAGCAGCCGCTGCGGGGCCTCGACCGGAGCGGACAGGTCAGTTGGCGCAGGACGGCGCTCTTCGACACGCGGAGAGCGCTCAGGAAGTGGGTGCTCTTGCGGCGGGTAGTTAGCACCGTTTCGTTCGGACTCTGGTGGAAGGATCCGGCGGGTTGATGCCCTGTGTTGCCGGGCGGAAAAGTGAACTTTAGTTGAACTAAACATGAACTAAAGTGAACGATTTGGGCTGCAGGGCCCGAAAGGTCTTCCCATCGGGTTTCTGATGCGGTAATAATGAACGCACTGTTTGGCTTTCTCCAAGGTTTCCGACCATAGAAACCTGGGTGCGTGATCCCTGTTGCACGGGTTGACCTTAGCGTCACCCACGAGGGAATGCTGGCAATGCGGAGTTTGACGTTGGTCCTTCGCAACCAGCACGGGTCGAATCGACGGAGTTTGACATTGGTCCTTCGTCCCCTGGCCCCGTCCGGCGGTTGAAGTTTGACGTTGGTCCTTCACCGCTGGACACCCGGTTGACGGTCGAGGTTTATCGCCTCATCCGTCGGACACTCAGGCCGGAGCGCCCCTGCGCTTCGTCCTCGGCAGGCTGGTCGGAGTGGGTCTTTCCCTCCGACCGGTTCCTCATGTCTGCGGCACTGGCTGAAACACAGCTAGGGTCGCAGCTTTGACACGCGCCGGACTGCAGTTGAGAAGCAGGCTGGCCGCTTCACGTCGCGCAGCTTTCCCTCACCTTGGACGCTATCCACCCTGGGCGAGCTGCGTCTTCATTCACCCCACTCCGTCTTCCGCGTTCGGCATTCGACCGTGGGCGGAGTGCGTCTATGGCAATCGGACACGGGAACTGGCAATCAGCAAAGGAGGTACATCGGAATGGACGAATCGCGGACACAGACCAATGAAGGAGGTCAGAACATGGCGGAACAGTACGTGGGACCGAGCGCGGTGCGGATTGCGAACCTGCTGCCGCACCGGGTCAGCTTTGAGCGGGGCTGGTTCTGGACGTCGACGGCGGTCTGTCACGGCGGCAAGTCGGACGGGCTGGCGTTTCGGCAGCGGCCGGACGGCAATGGCATCGACGTGCGCTGCCACACGAATGGGTGCGGCGCGGGCGTGGTGATCACGGAACTTGAGGAGCTCGTCGGGATGCCCATCTGGACGGCGTACGAGCCGGTGGCTGACTCGGCGGCCGCGGCCCCGGAGAAGAAGCCCTGGTGGAAGCAGAGGCGGGTCGTGGTCCCGGCGGTGGTCGCTGCCCTCGTGGCGGCGCCGCTGCTGACGTTCGACCTGGAGCTCTTCTTCCTGAACCTGTTCGGGCTGAGCATCGGGGCGCTGCTGCTGAGGCGGTTCCTCGTGCGGCGGCCTCAGGTACGCAGATTCCGGCGCTGACAACGTGGGCTTCGGCCCTCTCACAACTCAACACGCAAGGGGTCGTCTCTCACGGGAGACGGCCCCTTCTTCTTTGCCCGCAAGCGGGCGCATGGACGGACGGCAACACAAGAGTTGAAGCACTTAGGAGGTGCGTGATGACGACGGCGACACTGACGGCAGGCAATCGGACAATGGACACGGAGACGGTGGTGCGGCCCAGGCGCAGCCTGGAGGAGCTGATCGACCAGCTCTTCGCTGCGATGGGATTCGCGGACGAGGCGGAGACGCAGGCGGTGGAGCCGAGCGCGACGCGCTCGATCCACGAGGCCCGCAGGCTGCGGCAGGCGGGGGACGTCGACGGGGCGCTGGGCGCTCTGGCCGGCGCGGACATTGCCAAGGCTGAGCCAAAGCAGACTCGGTGGGCCTTCTCCGAGTGGAAGGGGCTGGTCAGGCGGCGGTTCGGCGGCACCGGCGCCCTAGTCTACAGCCAAGGCGCGGGGAGGGCCGCCGCGCTGGTGCCTCAGGGTGACCGCGGGATGCTGGAGGTGGTCGCGGTCCTGGGGATGCGCTGGCGGCCCGGCAAGGTCGTCTCGGAGCGCAGCCTCCGGGGCCTGCGGCCCCTGGCCGGGGGTGCGTGATGATCGTCGCCAACGCTTCGGTTGATATCCCGGCGCTGAAGGCCCGTCACCCCCTCGGCGACGCGGTGGAGGCGGCCGGGGTGCGGCTCAGGGGAAGGGGCAGGGTCCGCCAGGGCGTCTGCCCCTTCCACGACGAGGCCGAGGGCTCGTTCACGGTGTACGAAGACTCCCAGAGGTTCTGGTGCTTCGGATGCGGCGATGGCGGCGACGTGCTGGACTTCATCCGGCACATGGACAGCCTCACGCTGCCCGAGGCAATCGCGCGACTGGACGGCAGCCCCGGGCTTGCGCCCAGGGCCGCCAACCGTCCAGCCCGAACGCGGCGTCCCGCGTCCGCCGCGCTGCCACTCCGCGACCCCGCCCTGCTGACGGCGGCGGCGCGCTTCTACGCCGGATTGCTCCGGCGTTCGACAGAGGCGCGGGTGTACCTGGCCTCCCGGGGCGTCGGCCCCGTTGCCGCAGACCGCCTGGGACTCGGCTATGCGCCGGGCGGCGGACTGCGGCAGGCCCTGGAGTCCCTCGGCTTCACCGAGAAGCGCATCGGGGACTCCGGGATGTTCGTGGAGCGGGGGGCGGAGCGGTTCGCCGGCATGGTGGTCGTCCCCGACGCCTCCGGCGGCCTCGTCCGCTGGCTGGTGGGCCGGGCCCTGGACCCGGGCGCAAGGCCCCGGTTCCAGGCCCTTCCCGGCCCCAAGCCGGTGCTTGGTCTCGCCGAGCTCGGCCCCGCTCCCCAGTGGGTCGTCGTGGCCGAGGGGGTCTTCGACTGGCTCGCCCTTACCGGATGGGGCCTTCCCGCCTGCGCCGCCCTGGGCACCCAGGGCGTTGAGCGCATCGCCTCGGCCCTCCGGGGCTGCCCCCGTGTCTTCCTCGCCTTCGACGGCGACGAGGCGGGCCGCGAGGCGACGGACGGGCTTCTGACCCTGCTCGGTCGCAGGGCCGCCGCCGTCGCCCTTCCCCACGGCATCGGCGACGTGGCCGAGCTGGCCGCGCTCTCCCACGGACGGAGCGTCTTCCTCCGCCTGCTCTCGCAGGCCGCCCGCTCCGCCCGCTAGCGGCTCCCCGCCGCTTTCCCCGGCCCGCTCATCCCTGCGGGCCTGATCACCCATCCCCAGTCTCACCACCCAGGAGGCCCTATGCCCGCTTCACGACGGGCTGTGCCCGCCCACGGGTCTTCCCGTAGGGGAATCCCCGCACCGCTCACCAGCTACAGGAACAACACAAGGAGAATCGAGATGTTCAACAACAGGAACGGCAACCACAAGAACGGGACCGGAAACGGCGTCGTTCACTCCAACGGCAACGGGCACAAGCCCGACGCCGCCATCGTCAGCGAGCACGAACTGCTCTGGGACGGGCTCCCGCCCGCCGTCACACAGGCGCTCGGCCAGCCCATCGACCCCGAGCTGGTCTCCCAGCGCAAGGGCCGGGGCGGGCGCACCTTCGACTACCTCGAAGGCCACGCCGTCATCGACCAGGCAAACCGGATTTTCGGCCACGGCGGATGGGGATACGAGCTGGTCGGCGACGTGACCCTTCGCCGGATCGAGACGGTCAACCCCCAGACCGGCGAGGTGAAGGTGGAGCAGGGCTACAGCGCACCGGTGCGGGTCTCCGTGGCGGGCGCTCTGCCCCGCACCGACGTCGGCGTCCATCCGGTGACGGAGGACAACTTCGACGGCCACGACACGGCCATGAAGGGCGCGGTGACCGACGGCTTGAAGCGGGCCTTCCGCAGCTTCGGGGCGCAGTTCGGCAACTCGTTCTACGGGGATCAGCCGCAGGTAGGCAACCAGCCGCAACCGCAGCGCGTTCCCGTCCCGGCCAACGGAAGCTCCGTCCAGTCCCAGGCCAACGGCAGGTCCGGCCAGACGGACGGCAAGCCCGCACAGGCCCAGGCCGATAGCCGGGCGCAGAACATGCGCAAGCGGCTCATCCAGATCGCCCTGGAGCAGGGCCTGGACGAGGGCCAGGTGGAGACCGCCGTGGTCAACCGGACGGGCAAGAGCATCGACGACCTGTCGGCCGCCGAGCTCGGGCCCCTGGTCGAGGCCGCCGCCAACAAGCTCCGGGAGATGAAGCAGGCCGAGGCCGCCTAGTCTCCCGGCAATCGCCGCAAGGAATCGAGCGGGGTCGTCTCTTTCGGGGGGCGGCCCCGCTTCTCATTACAGGACAAGGAGGCTAAGAGCCATGACAACGACTGAGACCTTGGTAAGCACACCCTGGGGCTGGACCCACGACATCGTGGAACTCGCGGGGGGCATCTGGCGGGTCTGGACACCCTCGCACGGGGGGCTGAAGCTCAGCCGGGAACGTTGGGACGAGCTCCCCGCCGCCGTTCGGGAGACGATGCTCACCGCGACCTTCGCCGAGGAGGACTGCGAGGAGCCGATAGTGCGCCTGCTCCTGGGCGTCGGCGACGACAACGACCGGGAGATGGCCCTCACGGTCGCGGGCTACTTCGACTGCTACGCACCCACGCTCTCCTTCATCCGGCACTACCCGCCCGGCCTCCACTACCACGCCTTCTTCTACTGGGGAGGGCTGGCGTCGGACCCCTTCGAGCGGTTCGACACGAGAATCGAGGCCGAGTCCTTCGTGGGCGACCCGGAGATGGTCAGGAAGTACGGGCGGATGGAACACATCGAGTGCAGCCAGACGCGCCCGCTCTGCGTGGCGGAGGGAGGCAGGCCATGACAACCATGACGCGGGACAGGCCCCGCAGCCTGCCCAGCACGACGACCAAGCTCCAGACGGAGTTCGGGAGCCTCTTCGTCACGGTCTCCGTTGACGAGGACGGCGAGCCCTTCGAGGTCTTCGGCTTCCTGGGGAAGGGAGGCAGTTTCCAGCATGGCGTGACCGAGCTGGCCTGCCGCCTCATCTCCCTGCACCTGCGCCGTGGAACACCTCTCGAAGAGGTGATTGACCAGATGCAAGGCATACAGGAGATGCAGCCCTTCTGGAACCAGCTTGGCGACGGCAGGAGTGTCCCGGTCCACGGACTGGGCGACGGCATCGCCCACATCCTCAAGGCCCACCTTCGGGCCAGGGAGGAGCGGGAGGTTGCAGAGACGGAACAGGCGAAGGCTGCCGCATGAACATCCATCTACAGGAAACAAGGAGGCATAGACGATGACAACGACGACCGACACTGACAGGGCGGAGGTCTTCTCCCGTCCTGCCGCGCAGTTCAACGCGGAGGGCGAGCTCGTAGTGCGCGCCTCGTCGGCCCTGGGCTGCCGCCGCGCCCTCTGGTACGCGGCGACCGAATACCAGCCGACGAATCCCCCTTCGGAGGATTCGCTGACGGCAATGGAGGCGGGAAACGCCCTTGAGCCGGTGGTGGTGGGGGCGATGGAGCGAGCGGGCTGGAAGGTGGACGCGCCCGACCCGAAGGACCCCCAGCAGGTGGCCGTGCGCATCGGCCCGACCATGCTGGTGACGGGACACCCGGACGGCACGGTGCGGATGCCCCTGGCCGAAGAGGAGGCCCCGCCCCAGCCCTTCCTCTTCGAGGGAGAGCCGGAGGCTCCCGTCTACGGCGATCCAATGGTTGTCGAGATCAAGACGCGGGGACCGGATGCGTTCAAGCGCTGGCAGACGCTGGGGGCGGAGCGCAGCCACCCTGCGGCGGTGGCCCAGGCCGCCTTCTACTCGCTCGGCGAGTTCGGCGACCTGCGGGACGCGGTGATCGCCACGATGGACACGGGCGGCCGCACCTGGGACTGGGAGCGGATACCCGCCGCACGGCTGGAGCGGGCCCTCCAGGACGCCTGCGAGTGGCTGGGCGAGCTGGCGGCGCACCACGTCCGGCTCGGGCCGGACCCGGACGCGCTGCCAGACCGGGACTTCACGGCAAACACCTGGCAGTGCCGGAGCTGCCCATTCCTGGAAATCTGCCTACCGGGAATGGAGGAGGCGGACGGTGAGACCGAGGACGATGGGAAGGAGGTGAGCGACGAGGAGGCGCGGGACGCGGTGGCGGCCTACGCAGAGGCCCAGGACTGCATCAGGGAGCCTGAGAAGGCCAAGCGCGCCGCGCTGGACACCCTGAAGGCGTGGATGCGCCGGAAGGGGGACACGAAGGCGACCGCCAACGGAAGGACTGTCAGCCTCGTGCAGACGACGCGGTACTCGACGAACTACCGCAAGCTCAACGAGCTGCTCGACCCGGAGGTCCGGGCTGACGTGGTGACCGAGAGCGAGTCGGAGTACGTCAGGGTCAGCTAGACGCTTCCCTGGCGGGAGCGCAGGACGGGGCCGTCTTCCCTATCGGGAGTCGGCCCCGATTTCATTCAACCGGGCGCGGGAATCACCGCGCTACTACACACACAAGGAGAATCAAATGGCACGCACGATCAACAAGGTAGAGCTCCTGGGCAGGGTCGGCACCGACCCCGAGATGCAGTACACGCCGAACGGCACCCCCGTCACCAAGCTGCGGCTGGCGACCGACCGCTACCGGAAGGACGCGGACGACGCGACCGATTGGCACAACATCGTCTGCTGGAGCAACACCGCCGAGGCGGTGAACCAGTACGTCGGCAAGGGCCAGCGCATCTACGTCGCTGGCCGCCTGGTGCAGAACTCATGGGAGAACGAGGACGGCCAGCCGCGCTCCCGCACCGAGATACACGCCTCCGAGGTCGTGTTCCTCGACGGCAACGGCAACGGCGCAGGGCAGGCGGACGACGCCTCCCCCTTCTAGCCCGCACTCCCAAGACCACATAGCGACGCCCGCATCAGCCGGGCGCACCGACACGGGGCCGCTTCCAATCTACAGGAGGCGGCCCCGCTTTCTGTTCTAACCGATAAACAAGGAGGCCGACATGCCCAGGAAGAAAAAGCAGGCCAAGAACCTGGCGCTCACCTTCGACCCGGCCTCTCCGCCCAGCGCGGAGGGTCAGGCGTTGCTGGACGCCCTGCGGAACAACCTGAGCCTGCTGGGCGAGATCGCCGCACGCTACGAGGTCAGCAACAAGCCGCAGCGCCCGGAGGACCCGCCCTCCATCAGCACACCCGGGGACATCCACAGCCTGTTGGGGCCGGAGATGTCCGCCCTGGCGCAGGAGCAGCTGCGGGTGCTGCTGCTCGACACCCACAACAACGTCATCGGCCAGCGGGTCGTCTACCAGGGGAACGTGAGCTCTTCGATAGTGCGCGCCGCCGAGGTGCTCCGGCCCGCCGTGGTCGAGGCCGTTCCCGCCATAGCGATAGCTCACAACCACCCTTCGGGCTCGGCCGACCCCAGCCCAGAGGACGTGCACATCACGCGAAAGCTGAAGCAGGCGGCGGACCTCCTGGACATCGAGCTGGTTGACCACGTGGTCATCGGTCGGGGCCGGTTCGTCAGTCTCAAGGAGAGGGGCCTGATGGCCGCATAGGGCCTCCCGGTTCGTCGAACTCACGGAGGCCAGGAAAGGAAGACATGACAGACACAGACATCCAGAACGCGCCCATCAGGTGGAAGGCGCCGGGGGCCGGATTCCTCGGGGTGGGTCGGTTCGTGGCCCTCATCGACAGGGACCCGGACCCCTTCCCCTGCGTCGTCTACGACGGCCCTGAAGAGGGGAGAAAGGTCCACGAGAGGACGTGCCGGGAGACCTGGGCCACCGCGTGGACGCTTGAGGGCGAGACCCTCGAAGAGGCACGGCAGGCCCTCGCGGAGCGGCGCTTCCTCGGCGCCGCCTACCACCTGAGCGACTGCGAGCTCCTGGACGACCGCCCCCCGGAGCACGCGGACTAGCCAACGGAATCGACCCCTATTGGGGCTCTCACGCAGGGGCTTCGTCCCCGCGCATCTCCTCAGCACTACACGACAACAAGGAGGTGCAAGATGCTCTCAACCCACACCATAGACCCCGAGGACCTGTTCACCATCAGCGCGGGCGGGTTCTCGGCCACGGTCGACGCCTTCGCCCGCGACGACCGGACGGAGGGCCTCTGGTTCGTCTCGATGGTCGGCTCCCAGACGGCGCTCAAGGCAATCTGGGCGTCGCTGCTTAAGCAGCCCCCGGACACGGCTCACATCATCCAGGGGGCCGACGGCATGGCGCTGACCGGAGGCTACCAGCGCTGCATCATCCCCTACGAGACGATAGGAAGCTGGACGACCAAGATCACCCGCCTGCACGCGACCGGCGGCTGGCACGCCCTCGTCTACACGAAACATGCGGAGTTTGGATTCGAGAAGGACTCATTCCTGCTGCTGGCCCAGTCACCGGAGGAGGCCCCGGCGCTCCACCACCGTTTCCTCGACAAGCGCAGCCCGCTGCCGCTCCACGACTCCTGGGCCAACTGGCTCTGGGAGCGGGGCATCGAGGAGGAGGAGATAGTCCCGCTGCAGAGCGTCGGCATCTCCGGTTACCGGTGCTCCCCCAAGTCCAAGAAGCTGCGGGAAGACCTCTCCGACGCGGTGGCGTCGGGAAGGCTCACGCTGCCGAGAGAGGAGACCGTGGCGGTGGAAGGCGCGACGTCATGATCGACTACCGCTACGACGACGGTGGCCGGGCGGCGGCGGGATACCGGGGCAAGACGGGCGATTGCGTCGTCCGAGCCATCGCCATCTGCGTCGGCGAGGGCTACCGCGCCGTCTACGCGACGATGGCCGAGCACATGAAGCGCAACGGCTATACCGCCAGCGGCAACGCCTACGCCACACGGGAGCGCAACCGCAAAGCGCCCCGCCGCAGGGGCCAGCTCACCGCCCGGCGCGTCCAGGACCGCGTCCTCGAAGCCTACGGCTTCCGGAAGGCCCGTCTCCCGGCGGGAGGACGTCCCACGTTCGCGGAGGCGCACCACCGCTACGGCGACTGCGTCGTCGGCACGACCAAGCATGTGGCGGCCATCGTGGACGGCGTTCTCAGAGACACATTCGACGGCCGCACCTACGAGTGGGACTTCGAGACGCGCGAGCGCAAGGCCCAGTCCGTCTGGGTGCGGCGCCGGGCGACACAAGAGTGACCAAGAAAGGAGAGACGACATGAGACTGGCTGCACAGGCGAAAGGGGGGTATTACCCCACTCCAGACCGGGTGGTGGACCTGATCGCCGATCTGATACACACCCCCTCCGGCTACTACCACCGGGCGCGGGAGACCATCCGCATCCTCGACCCCTGCTGCGGGGCCGGGGACGCGCTCCAGAGGCTGGCGGAGAACCTCGACCGGCCCAACTCGATGTCCATCGAGACCTACGGCGTGGAGCTGCACCGGGACAGGGCTGAGGAGGCCGAGGAGCGACTCCACCGCACCCTGGCCGCCGACCTGTTCCAGACCTCGATAGCGAACGGGGCCTTCGGGTTGCTCCTATTGAACCCGCCCTACGATTGGGACTCCGAAGACAAACGCGTCGAACACGCCTTCCTGACACAGACTACGCGCTACCTTGCCGAGAACGGCCTGCTGGTCTTCATCGTCCCCCGGCAGCGCCTCTCGTACTCGGCTCGCTACCTGTCCACCCACTACGGGCGGCTCCAGTGCTGGGCCTTCCCCGACCCGGAGCGCGAGGTCTTCGACCAGGTGGTGCTCTTCGGTTACAGGAAGACCGACCCCGTTCCCGACGCGGCCGCAGAGGGGATGGTGCTGGAGTGGTCGATAGGGCAGCCGGAGCCGCTTCGCTCCCGGCGCGACCCCTACTCCTACGGGGAGTACACCCCGGCTACGTCCACAAGGGGCGACATCCTGTTCACCACCCGCACGGTCGACCCCGTCGCTGCGGCGACAGAGGCGCGCCGATCGGGGCTGTGGACGAACACGGACATCACCGACACGCTCTGGCCCGCCGGGGATGCCCGCACCCGCCCGCTCATGCCCCTCCGACGGGGCCACATAGCGATGCTGGTGGCGGCGGGCTTCCTCAACAACCTGGTCCTCGAAGGGGACGGCAGACGCATCCTGGTCAAGGGGCGCACGTCGAAGGAGATGGAGCTGGTGGAGGACTCCCCGGAGAAAGAAGTCCACCGGGAGAAGCTCAAGACGACGGTGGTGGCCCTCGACCTGGACGACGGAGGGATCGAGGACATCGCCGCCTGACTCGAACGCAACCCAACATACCCCTCTATAAGGGAAGGAGAAGAAGATGCAGACGCAGACCATGATGGTGCTCGAAGCCTGCTCGCGGTGCGGGCAGCCCATCGCACCCGGCGAACCCGCCATGCAGACCGCCTCGGTGGACATCGACGACCACGGCAGGGCCGTGTCCTCGCCGATTAAGTCCTACCACCTCAGCGGCAGATGCTACGAAGACCACAGGGCCGCCGAAGCAGCCCGCAGAAAGGCGCTGCTCGCCGCATAGACGGCTCAGACCGAGTCGCACCAAGAGGTCCGCCGTGGCGGGCCTCTCACAGCAAATGAGGCAGTGCGATCACTGCCGGAATACCACTCAACGAGAGAGGGCGCCATAGGGCGCTCCTGAGTCCCTTCGGGGCGTCCCTCTTTCCACCGCCTCCGGGGGGTGGGCGAGGTGCGCCTTCCGATAGGCGCACCCAGGGGCTCCGAGGTTCCCTCCTGAAAGGAGACGCCGACATGAACCTCGGAGAGTTCATCGACAAGTTCAAGGAGGCCATCGCCCGAAGGGTCGTCGAGTCCTACCCGCCGCTCTACCGGCCCTCGGAGAACGGCGGCATACTCCCCCGCCTGCTCCGCAGTCCCCTGGGGGCGCAGGCCGACGCCATCAAGGGCGCGGCCCTCTCGCTCGAAGCCCACCGGGGCACGACGGTCGTCGGGGAGATGGGCACGGGAAAGACCTTCATCGGGGCCGCCGCCGCACACATGGCTGGCTTCAAGAGGGTGCTTGTGCTCTGCCCGCCGCACCTGGTTCCCAAGTGGAAGCGAGAGGTGGAGATGACGGTGCCCGGGGCACGGGCCGTCATCGTCACGTCCATCACCGACCTGGAGAGGCTCAGGTTCTCCATCGGCCCCGGCCCGCTGTTCGCGGTGATGAGCCGGGAGCGGGCCAAGCTGTCCTACCGCTGGATGCCCGCCGTTATCTACCGATGGGCAACGTCCAGGGGCAGGCTCATACGGGAGGAGGAGACGGGGGAGCCCTTCCGGGTGCCCTGCTGCCCCACCTGCACGGCGCAGATCGTGGACAAGGACGGGGTGCCGCTTACCCACAAGGACTTGAACCGCAGGAAGCACACCTGCGACTCCTGCGGCGAACCCCTGTGGCAGGCCGACAGGTCAGGCCCGGCCCGCTACCCGCTGGCCGACTACGTGAAGCATCACATGAAGGGCTTCTTCGACCTGCTGGTCGGAGACGAGGTCCACGAGTACAAGTCTCGCGGCTCGGCCCAGGGCATCGCCGCCGGCACCCTCGCGGAAGCCTGCGGCAAGTCCCTCAGCCTCACGGGGACCATGATGGGAGGCTACAGCTCCACGCTGTTCCACCTCCTCTACCGTTTCTCTCCGGAGATACGGACGGACTTCGGGCGGTCCGACGAGCACCGCTGGATACAGCGGTACGGCTTCGAGGAGGTCTCCATCGGCAAGCCCGACGACGACGCCCTGGAGGATGGGCGCAACAGCCGCCGCCGCAGCTACCGGAAGGTGGTCAGGGAGAAGCCGGGGCTCGTGCCCAGCGCCCTCTTCCACATCATCGGCAACACCATCTTCCTCAAGCTGGCCGACGTTGCGTCGGGACTGCCGGACTACGACGAGCAGATCCTCCTGTCCTCGATGGACTCGGAGGAGGACGCCACCGGCTACTCCCAGCGCAGCGCCTACAACCACGTGTTCGAGGAGCTGAAGAAGGAGCTGTCCAAGGCCCTCAAGGCGGGCTCCAAGAGGCTGCTGGCGACCTACCTCCAGACGCTCCTCGCCTACCCGGACGGCTGCACCAGGGGGGAGACGGTCTTCGACCCCAGGTCGGGCGACGTGATCGTCGCGGTGCCGCCGCTGTCGGAGGAGAAGCTCTATCCCAAGGAGAAGGCCCTGGTCGACCTGGTGGCGGCGGAACGCATGGCGGGACGCCGGGTGCTGGTCTACGTCACCCACACGGGGACGCGGGACATCACCGGGCGCATGGACGACTTTCTGACCCGGCACGGGTTCAGGGTGGCCGTGATGAAGGCCGACGCCGTGGCCCCCGACAAGCGGGAGGCATGGGTGGCCGAGAAGGTCGAGCAGGGCATCGACGTGATGGTCTGCCACCCCAGGCTGGTGCAGACGGGACTGGACCTCATCGACTTCCCGACGATTGTCTGGGATGAGATCGACTACAGCACCTACGTCATGCGGCAGGCTTCCCGCCGCTCGTGGCGCATCGGGCAGACCCGCCCGGTCAAGGTGGTGTTCATGTCCTACCGGAACACCCTGCAGGCCGACGCCCTGAAGCTGGTGGCGAAGAAGATGCAGAGCTCCCTGGCGGTGGAGGGCGAGCTGCCGGAGGACGGGCTGGCCGCCTACGGCGACGACGGGGACGACCTGATGATGGCCCTGGCCCGCAAGATCGTGAGCGGTGACGAGGAGGACGCCGACGAGGAGACGGTGGAGGACGCCTTTGCCCAGGCCAGGGACGCCGAGGCGACGGCCGAGGAGTTCCTGGTGGACGACGGCTGGAAGGTCGTCGAGATCGAGCCGGAGACAATCGAGGTCAACGGCAATGGGAATGGCAACGGCCACGGGTCCGACATCTTCGGGCCGACGGTCGAGCTTGTGCCGGGCACGGCCCACGCCGCCAACGGGAACGGCCACGTTCCCGCAGCGCTCAACGGCAACGGACACCACGACGAGGACGAGGAGTCGCAGCAGTCGCTGTTCTCCTGGGCCGAGTTCATGGCCGAGCCGGTCAAGCCGAAGCGCCGCAACCGGAAGCCTCAGCCCGCAAGCCTCTCGATGTTCGAGTGGGCGATGGAGCAGGAACGCGAGAAGGAGCCGGTCGGCGCGGGACGCTAGACCGCAAGAGCACGGTGGGGGTCGCCGCCAATGGGGCGGCGGCCTCCCTCGCAACGGCAACCGAAACCAAGCACACACAAGGAGATGAACCAATGGCACGCATCTTTGTCTACGACGACCGCGAGTTCCCCGACCCCGACGCCGGGATGACCGTCGACGAGGTGAAGGCAACACTGAGCGACTTCTACGGGGAGATCGCAAACGCCTCGGTGAAGGAGACCAAGCGCGGTGAGGACACCGTCTACGAGTTCCAGCGGCGGGTGGGCACCAAGGGCAGCTTCACCCGGTAAGGAGGGCATCCGATGGACACCCGCATCTTCGCGGGTCTGCTGGCGGCGACCCCGCCAACGGCCCTCAGCATCACCGAGCTCACGGCGGAGCTCACACGGCCCGACGGCTCCCTCGACCTGGACGCCGCAGCCACACGGCAGAAGGATGTCGAAATGGCCTGCGCACAGGCGCAGGACTACGCCTCCTCAACGGGACGGCTCAAGGAGGCGCTGCGGTGGCAGCTTCGGCCCCGGCGCTGATCAGCGGCCTTGCCCAACTGCTCCTGCGGCGTCCGCCGTCGCTGCGAGAGCTGGTGACCGTGATCGGCTACGCCGACGACTACGCATGGTTCACGGGGCTGGTGCGCCGTCTCTTTCCCAATGAGGCGGAGACGGCGCTCTCGGCCCCCGACGTGCGCACCAGGGTGGAGTCTTTCGCAAGACTCTTCGGCGAGAGGCACTTCCCCCTCTACCAGCCCTACTTTGAGTTCTTCCTCGAAGACGGAGACGAACCGCCTTGGAGTTGGATGCGAAGGGGCATCCCCTTCGACCTGATGGGTTTCGGATACGAGGGCCTCCACGAGCTGTGGAACGGCTACCGGGACGGCATATCGGCCCTGCTCCTGCTGGCCAAACCCCCGGACTCCTTCTACGGGGAGTCCGACGAGATACGGACGGCCTGGCTGGAATCGGCCGCCGAGCACATCCCGCAACAGACCTTTCAGAGGCTCCCCGAAGGGGGCATACCCGTCGAGGTCCTCGCCGAAGCGGTGAAGGAGACCCGGTTCGAGGGAGCGTCAAAGGCCGCCTCCTGGGTCTTCGCCGAGACCGGCAACTTCTTCCTCGACCACTGCTACGAGGACGGCAACTACGACGGGTTCTGCGACCCATGGGAGGACGACATCATCGCCGAGGGCACGGAGGAGTGGCGGAAGGCCAGCGCCCTGATGGACTCGGTGTGCAAACTGGCCGACTGGCTGGAGGAGGACCTTCCGGCCCGCTTCGCCGAGATGCTGGACAACGTCCTGCCCCGGCTCCCCGAACAAGAACAACAAGGAAAGGAGGAAAGCGACCATGACGACCAACGTGGAGAAGACCGAATGGTCCCTGCCGGGACCGGCTGACATGCCAAGAGACAAGCTGAACCTCCAGCTTGAGGTGTACGACGAGACGCTCCTGCTGCGGGGCTTCGAGGGCGACTCGACCTGGGTCAGGACCGTTTCGGCGGACGAGATCGCCAACGTGTTCACCCAGCACCTGGGGTTTTCTTCGGGGCTGCTGCCCCGGGACGCCCTCTGGTGGAACCAGGGCGAGACCGGGCAGGTGGTGGCCCTCTGGAGGCCGCCCCAGGTCTGGCCCGTGGCCCTGCAACGGGAGGCGTTCAAACCACCCGCACGGCTCCGGCTCCCCATGCCGGGGCTGGTCTTCGTCTGCTCGCCGGGACGGGCGCCCTGGGTCTACGCGGCCCTGGAGCGTCCCACCGACACCGAGCAGCTTCTCTACCGGATGCCCGCCTTCAACGTCTTCAGCGACGGGCGGGTCTGCCCGGGAAGCCACAAGTTCCCCGTGGAGGTTGGGCTCATACCGGAGTCCTTCTTCCAGTCCTACTTCTCGGGCACCGGGGACTCCCGCAACCGCTCGAAGAAGCACCCCGACAACCTGCACGCGCTATGGGAGGATCTGGATGGAAAGACTGAGTACCCGGTTGAGGACCTTGTTCCCCAGTGCACGGTGGCCCAGGCAATCGCGGCATCCCAGGGGAGACGGGGCTATGGCTACCGATAGTGACATACGGGGTCCGGTGGGCTACCTCCTCAATCGCAAGGACGGACTAACCGGGGCGCAGGGCATCGGCTTCGACTACGTGCTCGGATCGGGCGGCCTCTACGTCCAGTCCGAGAGCGCCCACCTGACGGCGCGGGTGCTTGTCGCCTCATGCGAGGTGCGGGGGCTCGCTCCTGTGACCGGGAAGGTGGAGCTTGCCCACGGCCCCATACCGGCCCGGCTCTTCGAGATCGGGCTGCTCTGGTTCCTGGACGACCCGGACACCGAGCGGTTCTTCGCCGTGCGGTGGGACGGGCGCTCCTACCGGCTGGTGGTGCCCCCGCAGGAAGGGACAGCGACGCGGCTCAAGTACCGGCCCCCCGCAGGGGTGGTGGCCGAGTTCCACTCCCACGGGACCTCCCGCGCCTTTTTCTCCAAGACCGACGACGGCGATGAGCAGGGGTTCCGCATCTACGGCGTCGCCGGACGCCTCGACACCGACCGGCCCGAGCTGAGCCTCCGGGTCGGCGTCTACGGCCACTTCGCCCCGGCGGACTGGGCGCAGGTCTTCAACGGCCCGCACCCCGGCCTCCGCCTGGTAGGTGAGGAGCCGGACTCAACCAATCCAATAGAAGGAGGTGAATGAATGCCCTACTACCTGGACAACGCGTTCCTGCTGGACGATCCCTGGATCACGGTGGTCGGCTGCGGCGGGACGGGCGGCTTCGTCGCCGAGGGCCTCTGCCGACTCTTCCAGGGGCGGGCGGCCAACATCGTCCTGGTCGACCACGACCGGGTGGAGCCCCACAACCTGCTCCGCCAGAACTTCTACCCTGGCGACGTGGGCGGTTTCAAGAGCCAGGTCCTCGCGGACCGGCTGGCAAGGGCCTACAACCGGCCCATCGGCTACTCGGTGTACCCGTTCCGGGAGTACGACGACGACTCCCGCCCCAACAGGCACGGCTACCCCGGCCTCATCGACTACGGGGAGTCCCTCATCATCGGCTGCGCCGACAACGCCCCCGCACGGAGGGCGATGGCCGAGTGCCTGCCGGGACACCCTGCCCGCTGGCTCATCGACGCAGGCAACGACACCAACTGGGGACAGGTTCTCGTCGGCAATGTGTCCGGCCGCGTGGACTGGGAGGAGCCGCCGTTCGACGGAGAGACCTGCTACCTGGCCCCCGCGCCCACTCTCCAGCGGCCTGACCTGCTTACGGCGGTTTCGACAAGGCCACCCGACGTGGACTGCGCCGCCGCCCTCGATCTCACCGACCAGGACCCGACCATCAACCACATGATGGCCTCCCTGGTCTTACAGGTGGTCCGCCGCATGGTGGCGGGCACCTGCCCCTTCATGGCCCTCTACCTGGACATGGACCTGGGGACGGTCACGCCCACCTACGTCACCCCGGAGGCGGTGGAGCGGACGGTGGGAACCCACGTCGAGTGATCGGCGCAAGCAGACCCAATCAGAGAACGAACAAGTGAGGAGAAACCAATGACTGACGCAAACGGGACCATCACGACCACGACCATCTGGCAGGACAACCACAGCGGACTCCGCAGGCACAAGCTGATGACCAAGGAGCTCGCCGACACCATCCCGCCCCTGTACGCCAACGACGGAGCGGACGACCCCGACGCGGTGGTCGCCAGGGTGAAGCTGTTCTCGCCGTACAGCAACTGGACCTGGTACGTCACGGAGTGGGAGGCCGAGACCGGCCTCTGCTTCGGCCTCGTCGTGGGGTTCGAGACGGAGCTGGGGTACTTCAGCCTGGACGAGCTGGCGGAGGTCACGGTGTTCGGCGGCGTCCCCGCCGTGGAGCGCGACCTCTATTGGGAGCCGCAGACCCTCGGCGAGATCAGGAAGCAGTCGTCTGGGATAGCGGCCTAGCGATAGGCGGTCACGGATGCAATGAGTGACAAGCACAGAAAGGAGAAGGACATGCCAGACGAGGTTGGAACGGAAGCAACCCGCTCGGACGCGCCGAGCGTGGACGACGATCTCTTCGGCGATGCGGCGTCAGACGATAAAGCCGCCGTGTCCGTCGATGAGCAGAACGCCGACGGGGAGACCCCGATGGACGCACAGCAAGACTCCAATGCCGCCGGGGAACCCGCCGATACCGAGGCGGAGACCGCCTCGACGGACGACCTGAAGGTCGTCGTGTCCATCAAGGGAGGCAGGACGACCATCGGTGTCCAGAAACTCTCGGCGGACCCGTACATCGAGACCTTCGGCGACCTGGACGAGACCGGGTTGACGACCGAGGTCCCGGCGGTGATCGAGAGGGCAAGGGCCAGGTGGGAGGACGCCCCCAAGCATCCCGCCTACGAGCGGCCCGCTCCCCCGGCGAGACGCCGTAACAGGCGCGAGCAGGGGACGGCCCAGACCGGGGCCGCAGAAGGAGAGGCGGCGGCGGAGCAACAGCAGCAGACCCTGCGGCTGTTCTAAAAGCCAGACCCTGGAGCCGGTCAGCGTAGGACGCTAGGCCGCAACACACAGGGGGGAGGGACCGTGATTCAGTGTCCTCCCCCCTGCACGGAATGTATGCGGCTTTTTTTGCGTTTAAAGCCAATACTGTCGCGGGCCGCCTCAGTCGGTGAACAGGCGGCCGGTGCCCAGCGAGTCCGCCGGGTCCTGCTGTGCAACGTCAGGTGCCAATGGTTGGCCCGCACTCCTCGCTGCCACCAACACCTTACGGTGATGGGGTCGACGCCGAGACGACGGGCGATCTTGCGCCCATGACAGGCCGGACGCGTCCTTGAATCACACCAGCCGCTGCGGGAAGTCGTCGGGGACTAATGTGCTTGCTTTTTTCGTTTCCCGGAATCCGCCGGTCGCTCAATCGGTCCCGCATCCCCCGTTACTTCGCCGGCTAGCCCGCCGGGGTGTTGGCGGATATCCAGGGGGACCTTTCGCTCACCTTCCCGTGCTCGTTGATGGCCTTGATCCGGTACACGTACTCCTTGTCCGGCTCGACCGTATCGTCGGTGTAGGTGGTGTCCGCGGAGCCGGTGTCGCCTGCGAGGGTGACGAAGGTCCCGATCGGGTGGATCGCCCGGTCGCGCCGCAGGATGACGTAGCCGGTGATGGAGTCGTCCTGCGGGTCGTCCCAAGTGAGGGTCACCGTGTCGTTGGAGACGACGACGGATAGGCCCGTGGGCTTGCCGGGGACGGGGACCACCGGGGTGTTGGCGGAGATCCAGGGGGACATCTCGCTCGCCTCCCCGTGCTCGTTGATGGCCTTGATCCTGTACACGTACTCCTTGTTCGGCTCGACCGTATCGTCGGTGTAGGTGGTGTCCGTCGAGCCCGTGTCGCCTGCGATGGTGACGAAGGTCCCGATCGGGTGGATCGCCCGGTCGCGCCGCAGGATGACGTAGCCGGTGATGGAGTCGTCCTGCGGGTCGTCCCAGGTGAGGGTCACGGCGTCGTGTTTGACGGTGGCCGCGGACAGGCCCGTGGGCTTGGCTGGCGGCTCGGAGGCTGTCACCGCGTCAGTCACTCCGCCCGGCACCGTCAGTACTGGATAGTAGTTCAGACTCACGCCATCGACGGTGCAGATCGCCCCCGCCTCCTGGCAATCAGTCGCTTCATACAGGGAGATGGTCACGTCGTCAGTCGAGTCCGCCTCAACGGTGACTAGCCATCGGCCGTCCCCCAAGGCTTCCACATTGCTGACCGAACCACCGTCGACCACCAGGGCGTGATCCCTGAGATTCACGTCAGTGATATCGACTTGCCGGGTGGTGTTGAGCCTGAATTGGAAGGAGTCGTCCCCATTGTGGGCGTCAGGCATATCCGTAAAGTAAGCTGAGGGTGGCGCCTGCTCCCGCGCCGGAAGCGGCGCAGGATTCACGGACAGACTCACTTCCACCGTCTCGCCGGGCGTCCCGCTGAAACCCGTGTCTCCCCACCAGTAGTTGCCCTCCCATCGGCTCTGCCCGATTGAACTGTCACGGCCCGAGTACTCTGACCCCCCGATTCGCAATGTGAAGTCAGACGGAAGCTCCTTGTCTAACGTGAAGTACAGTCCCCCGGCAAGATTGAACAGAAACTTTACCCTGTACGTTTCCCCTTCAATGGCGAATCTATCCGTCGAAAGCTCGGATCCCGTCACGCCCCACTTTGAGTAACCTGTGGCTACGGGTACCAAACTCTCATCCGTTCCTACGGTCAGTGTGGCAGACCACTCCGGTTCGGCGCGGTCGATCGAGTCCGCCCGCGTCACCGTCACCGTGTACCTATTCAGCTCGTCGCCGCTTGCTGAAGTCACTACGATTTCAATGAGGTTGTCTCCGACATCCAGGGTGAACTCCCACGTATCTACGGTCTGAATGCCGCCGACCCTGCCGATGAATTCCGCGGCCACGCTTATCGATGCGACCCCATTGGGCACCGATGCCTCGTAAGTATCCACGAGCGGGTCGAAGGTGGGAGTCAGCATGATGGACGCGCCGTTCGCATCCGTCAGGGTCAGCGCCTTGATCGCTGCGTCGGGGTCGGAGCTTTCCGTGGCTGCAGCCGCCACTGGCTCAGTAGGCAAGCTGGTCAGCGTCTCGTCGTTGCTGGCATCATCGGTGAAGGTCACCCTCACCTTGATGGTCTTGTCCACGTCGGCGGCCACCAGCGTATAGGCGGCATCCGCCGCACCCGCGATGTCCGCGTCTGTACTTCCGTCGTTGGCAACCCACTGGTAGTTGTATGAGACGTTGGTCAACCCGTCGGTGTCTGCGATGCCGGAGGTGTCCGCCGTGAGCGTCTCGCCCACCTGAACGGTGCCGCTTATGGCTGGCGCTCCAGTTGCAGGTGTGTTTGGCGCGGCCTCCACTGCCGCCGTTGCCGAACTGGTGAGGGTCTCCTCGTTCCCCGCGTCGTCGGTGAACGAGACCTGCACCTTGACGGTCTTGCCTTCGTGGGCCGCTGCTAAGGTGAAGGTGGAGCCTGTCGCATCCGTGATGTCCGTGTCGGCGGTGCCGTCATTGGCAACCCACTGGTAGCTGTATGAGACCTTGGTCAACCCGTCAGCGTCAGCGATGCCGGTGGTGTCCGCCGTCAGCGTCTCTCCCACCTGCGCGGTGCCGCTGATGGTGGGCAGGCCCGTGGCCGGAATGTTCTCAGGCTTATCCGATGTCTCCACTTGGGCAACACTCACCTGCACCTGGTCTCCCAAGGACCAACTGAGCTGGCCCTTGGGCCACGAGTAAATGTAGCCCGTGAACCCATTCAAGGTCGACGCATCGTCCGACGCGAACTCAAACCCGTCGAGTCGCAACAGGAAGCCGGACGACAGTGCCCGGTCCAGGACGACGGTTAGGGAGCCGGTGTTGGAGGAATAGTAGGCCAGCCTATACAACGTGTAGACGCTGCCGTCGAGCGTGATGGTCTTGTCTGATAGGGCGCCCAGGCTGAAGTAAAAGGATTCGTATCCGTACAGGCCGTTAGAGACCCCCACGGTCATCGTGGCTGACCACAGGGCGCTGTTGTCATTGCCAGATTGCTCTGTCACGTTGACCACGGCCTGTGAACTGAGAGCCGGGACGGCGTTGCCAGCCAAGTCCTTGATGCGGGCCGCTGTCTGGCCTGCCGGGACGGCGTAGCTCACCGTCACGGCAACATCCGTCGTAACCGCCGACGACAGGGTCAGGGTTACGGAGCTGCCTGAGACCGAAACACTATCCACTGTGGTTGCGGCATCCCCCGCCGTCACCGAGAAGGTCTCCGAAGCCGGCACTGAATTTTCGTCAAGGGCTTCGTCGTAGGTGAGGGTCATGACCGCCTCGTTCACCGTGGCCGTCGAGAGGCTTGGAGGGGTGATATCCCTGGGTGTGCCTGCCAGCTCCGCCGATGCAGACCCGTCGCCCACCTCGTTGCTGGCCAACACCCTGACCGAGTAGGCCGTTCCCTCGGTCAGACTGGCGATGGTGTGGATGGCTCCGGTAACCACGGCTTCTGAGACATCGTCCGGGGTATCCCAGCTGCCGGTTGCTTCCTTCCACTGCACCTTGTACCCGGTGACGGCCGAGCCGCCGTCGCTGGCAGGGGCTTCCCAGGACACGTCCAGTGCCTGGCTGTCGTTAGGCGTCACCCGCACGTGTTGCGGCACGCCGGGCACCGTCGCCGCAACTACCGCCGTCGCATCGCTGGTCAGCGACTCGCTATTGCCCTCGTCATCGGTGAAGGAAACCCTGACCTTGATGGTCTTGCCCACGTCGTCGTCGGTCAGCCTGTGGGTTGAGGACGTGGCATCCTGTATGACGCTGTCCGTCGTACCATTGTTGCGTATCCATTGGTAGCTGTAGGTGGGATTGCTTAACCCGTCCTCGTCAGCGATGCCTGACGAGGACGCGGTGAGAGTCTCGCCAATCCGGGCGATGCCGCTGACAAGCGGCGCTCCCGTAGCCGGGCTGTTCAACATCGTAACCGCAGCGTATTCGCCGTCTCCGAACACGTTGAAGGCGGTTACCCTCAGGGTGTGCTCCACGCTCTCAGTCAGACCAGTGACGGTGTGCGAATTAGAGGACGGATCGTCAATGACCGTCCTTCGCGACTCATCGTAGCCCTCGTACCCTGACTTCCACTCCACGGCGTAGCCTCGTATGCTGGACCCGCCATCGTCGACTGGAGCCTCCCAGGACAGATCCAGCTGGTTGCTGCCGAGGACAATGTGCAGGCCACCAGGCGCCTCCGGCACGCACCCGCCGTCCCTCCACGGGTTCTTTATCTCGTTATCGGATACTCTCTCCGAAGAACTCTCTATGTCGAGGACTGCGGCGACCTGCGGGTTGCCGCAGTAACCTCCAAACTGGTCGCGCAGGCTGTAGGCGAGTATGAACCTCTCCTTGCGCGGGATAGACTTTATGTCGCTCCATAGTTGCTCGAGGTCCGCGTTCCCATCGGAGTCATGGTAGGTGTCGGCGAACCACTGTGGCATTTGGCCACTGAGTGCGCTGTTCACCACCGTCAGCGCCTCCTCGGTCAGTGGGTCCGCCTGTCCAGCATCATAATCTCCGTTGCAATATCCCCAATAGCCTGCGATCGTGTCCGACGTCCCCTGGTCTGCGCTGACGCCTACAACGCTCAACTGGAGAATGTCAGCCAGTAGCTCGCTCGGGAGACAGAAACCTGTGGGCTCTGCTGTATCTTCTAGGCTATAGATATAGAGGTGGGCAGCGGCCAGTGGGGCGGGCTCGTCCAAGAGGCCGTTTGTCAGGGTAAAGACATGGGCCATTTCATGGAGGAGCAGTTCCAAGTTGTTGACAGATCGTGGACCTATCTCCATGGCTTCTGCTCTGCACTTTTTCAGTCCATCTTCATATGAGCAACCACTCAAGACTATCCCACCATTGAGAGAATAGTTGACCCTGAGGTCGAACCCTGACTCCATGTAATCCCAAGTCGTACGGAGCCACGGATGACTGGACTCGTGCGCCTCCACCACGTCGGTCGCTATGAAACGGCGGAGCCGATCCAGGGCGGACAGCGGGGAGTCGGAGACCTCCGTCGACGGGAGCCCTTCTCCGACATTGTTCATCGCGATGACCCGGATGGTGTACAGGACCCCGCTCCTCAATCCCGAAATGCTGTACACGGGGTGCCCGTACACGGTCGCCTCGCGTGACTCGTCGTAGTCCTGTTCCCCAGACTTCCACTGCACCTTGTACCCCGTGACGAACGAGCCACCGTTGCTGGCCGGAGCTTCCCAGGAAACGTCCAGTGCGTTGCTGGCGGAGAGCGATATCTGAACGTTTTGCGGCACCCCGGGCACTGTTGCCGCGACTGCCACTGTCGACGTGCTGGTCAGAGTCTTCTCGTTACCCTGGTCGTCGGTGAATTTGACCTTCACCTTGATAGTCTTGCCTGCGTCGGCAGGGACCAGGGTGTAGGTCGAGGCCGTCTCCCCGGCTATGTCGGTGCTGTCGGCCAGCCACTGGTAGCTGTAGGACGCGTTGGTCAACCCGTCGGCGTCGGCGATGCCGGAGATGTCTGCGGCCAGCGTCTCACCCACCTGGGCAGTGCCGATGATGGTAGGCTGTCCAGTGGCCAGACTGTTGGAACCAGCGGCCACTTTTGCCGTCTCCCCGCCCGTCAGGGACTCGGCGTACCCGTACCTGTCCGTGAAGGCAACCCGCACCTTGATGGTGTTGTCCACGTCGGTTGCTGCCACGGAGTATGTGGAGCTAGTCGCGTTCGCGATGTCCGTGTCAGCGCTCCCATCGTGAGAGACCCATTGAAATCGGAACTGCACCCGGTCCAGACCGTTCGCGTCCTCTATACCCGACGTGTCTGCTGTGAGGCTCTCCCCGACCTGCGCGGTACCTTCGATGATCGGCATGCCATCAGCCGGAACGTTGTCCGGCCTGGCCCGCCGTCCCGATTTGTATTGGCTCGTGGGAGCCATGAAATTGTAGTCGGACCATTCCGAGGAGCCATGGGCGTTTATTGCGCGTACACGGAACCAATACGACGAGCCGTCAGGTTCCAGTTCGCTGATAATGGCCCCCGCCCCGTAGAACGCGATTTCAATCCCGTCTGCTGGCAGGTCAGTCCATTGGCCGTTCCGGGACATCTGAACGCCGTATGAATCGGACCCGGGCACGTCGTTCCACTCCAGATCAACACCCCCCACGAATACGGCAGATCCGGTAGGCTGGTCGGGAGCATCTGGGACGGTACCTTGGGCGGATGCGGCTGACGCACCGGCGAGCAGAGCGGCAAGCATCGTCATCAAGACAAGGGTCACCGTAACCATAGGGGTCAACAGGCCGGACCGTCGAGCAGCAACTACTGGTGTCTTCCGGTTGGTTCTCTGAGCCTCTGCTGATCTCTTGTCCATGTTCTAACACTCCAATTCTGTGGTTTCGTTCAAAACTTGCATCTGTGGCTCAATGCCCACAAATGGGCGCGAAACAGACGGGGTTCTACCGCTGAGTCCGTTTTCTTTAGGTTTTCAATGGTTGCCAATGGACCGCATGTGAGCCTGTCATCCCTTTAGCTCCCCATGGGGCCGTCCTTCATCCGCGGTCTGCCTCAGTCAGTAAACAAGTGGCCCAAGCTCATGTTGTCGGCCAGTTCCATCAACGCCTTCCGGTACTGATAGTTGGGCCGCGCTCTGCCCTTGGCCCAGCGCCATACGGTGTGACGATAGGTTCCCAAGCGGCGGGCGACCTCCGACCAAGATAGGCCGGACTCTTTCTGGAATCGCACCAGCCGCTGAGGAAAGTCGCTGGGGAGGGTGTGGATTCTTCTTCTGTAATATGTGCGCTGTCTCGGCATGGTGCCCTTAGAAGTGCTTGGTCTTCTGATACCGTGCAAGAAGTCTCGCCGGGGCTGACCGAACACCTCCTCTCACTACTCAAGGTGCTCCAGATATGTCGACAGAGACGGTTTTGGTCGGTTGGCCAGCTTCTTTGACATCGTGTTCGTATGACAATGACCTCCTTGCCATTCCTATCCATGGGGCCTTCGTGTGTTGCCGCTGGGCCGGGCATCTATGTGCGCGGGCCCTTTGGTTCCCTTTCTTGAGGCACCGAATGCCGCCAGCCCTAACCGCACAACCCGGATACGGTGACGGCCCCGATGGACGGGATGACCCGCAGGGGTTAGGGGAATCTGGTGATTGCTAGACGGACCTCTCAGTCGAATCGGTTGCAGCGCAAACTGGATATGAAGAGGCACGTTTAACGAACGGCACTGCATATTCTCGGCCGCCGCATTAGACTTGCCGCAAAATCGTGTGATGGACTTGGCGCTTAGAGTGGACGGCCTACCCAAACACTTGAGTCTAAAGGCTGTATAAATCCAGTTATACACGTTATAAACAGGCGGAAATGAAAGCGGCGAGGAGACAAATGGCACAGGGCGCGCCGAATGTCGGAGAGTGCATTCCCACCGGGCTGCGGTTACTCGAACACCAGCCGGTCAACAACGGTGGGAGAGACGGGGTAGAGGCTTGCTCACTCCTCTCGGGAGCTCAGATAGCCCCAAGCAGGCTCCAGGACTCTGCGAGTCTCCGCGCACCTACCAGGACCGAGCCGCGGAATGTTGTCGACCCGTTCCTCATCCGGGGCAGCGGGCAAAGCACAGACTCAATTAGGGACGGATCGGCCGTTTCACTTCGGCGTGTCGACGAGCTCAGCGAAGCCGACTTCGACAGCCTGAACGCCGTCCTCGATCACGAGGTCTCCATGAATACGATGAAGAACTACCGCGTTCAGTGGGGTAACTTCTTCGCGTGGGCCGCCGGAAAGGGCATCCAAGCGCTTCCCGCTGCCCCTGCGCAGGTGGCAGTCTACCTGGCCGAGCGCATTGAGGAACACGGCCACAAGCCCGCAACGCTGCGGGCGGCGGCAGCGGCGATAGGGTTCGTCCACAGGACCGCAGGTCAGGGCGATCCCTGCACCGGCCCGGAAGTGAAGAGGACGCTCAGAAGTGCTACACGCAAGGTCGGCAGGTGGCAGAAGCAGGCGGAGGCGCTCACAGCCGAGGCTCTGACCGCCATCCGGTCAACAGCCTACAACCCCCGGCGCGGGCGCGGCGGCAGATTCGAGAGTGAGGAAACAGCGAGGTGCAGGGGCAACTTGGACGTAGCGTTGATCAGCCTGATGCGCGACGCAATGCTAAGGGTATCGGAGGCCGCCGTCCTAACCTGGGCGGACATAGAGACCGAGACCGACATGACTGGTCGTCTTCTGATCAGGCGCTCCAAGACGGATTCCGAGGGACAGGGCGCCGTTGCCTTCCTGTCCGCGCCGACGATGCTGGCGCTCAGGTCGATCTGCGCTTCAAAGGCTGCTGCCGACCGTGTGTTCGGGCTGCGTCCCAACCAGATATCCAAGCGCATAAAACAGGCGGCGCAGGCCGCCGGCTTGGGGGATGGCTTCAGTGGTCACTCACCGAGAGTGGGAATGGCACGGGACCTGGCGCGGGCTGGAATCGAGCTGCCCAGACTGATGAACGCCGGACGCTGGCGCAATCCTTCCATGCCTGCTCACTACACGCGTAACGAGACCGCAGGTAGGGGCGCTGTCGCTCAGTACCATGGCTACTCCCGCCAGGCGGCATGAACGGCGTATTCCAAGAAGAGACACCCAATTACGGGGATTGACTTCAGTTGGCGGGTCGTGGTAGTTTCCGAGCAGGGAAGCCGTTGAGCACCGCCTTCCCGCAGAACCGGGAGATGTCATAAAGCGTGTATAACTGGATTTATACACGCTTTAGTTTTTGCGGCTGAGACTGATGACCGGAACGAGGCGTTCCCTCCTACCCGCTCCTTCCGAGGCTCGTTGGTAACCCCATTTGCAAAATCCCTTTCTCGTTACTGGCTATTATGAAACTCAGTATCTATTAATACGATATTTCGGCCTTGTACGGATGTAGTAGGTGATTGCGAGGCTGTCGGTATCCGTCCGAGAAGGACTCTCTTGTGACTGCCCCAACTGTTATGAACCTCTATGCTAATTATAACGGTTGAAGGACCGGGAAAGATGGGAATGGCCCTGTTCCGCCAGCGGAGCTGGGGCTGGGAAGTTTTGCCGGGCACCAGCGCTATGGTGCCCCTATTTAGGAAGGGCGTTTACCGTGCGCTCTCGGTGGCGTAGCCTCCAACCAGGTGCACGCCGAGAGTCGCAAGGTCCTTGATCATGCCCAGCCTCGGGCTGTCGCCTGAGTACCCCTCGCCCAGACTCGCCTGTCTCGCCGCCGCGCCTATACGTCTTCCTATCTGGTTCGGTCTCATGCCGAGGACGGGCTCGTCGTCGCCCGCGCCCCAGCGGACGAGCAGAAGTAGCTTCATCGTGTCGGCGCTCACCTCGCGGTAGTCGGTCTCCCCGGTGCCCGCGACGCGTACACGTCCTGAACCGCCACGAATTCGCTGGACATCTCCCCAGGTCAGGTCGGCCGCCTCGCTCACCCGTAGCCTCGCGTCCCTCATCAGGCCGATCATCGCGATGTCCAGGGCGCCCCTCTTGCGGGCGTTCGAGGTGCGCTCCAACCGGCCGCCCCTACCACCACGCGGTCTTTGCGCCGTGTTCCTGATGGCGAGATAGCAGTCCAGGTCCAGCGGGAGCGCCCTGTTCGGACCGGGATTGTCATCCTTTGCCAGCTCTGCCAGCACGGTTCGGGCGGCGCCCCGATGGATCGGCACGTCGAAACCGGCGTCCTTGTGACTACGGGCTATCGCGGCCGCGGCCACGCGCAAGGTTGAGGGTCGGGCACCCGTGTCGGACCTATCTTCGAGATACGCCGCCACGTCTGCTGGGGAAGCAGGCAGCGAACATCTCCCCAACGCCTGGGACCATGCCACGAAGCGGTTCCACTGGCTGGTGTAGCTGGCTCCCGTCCGAGTTCGTTCTGATGTTGCCGGCCTTGTCTCAGCCATTGGCGACACCCCCACTTCAACTGCTGCCGATCAATCTAACCGCCGCGCAACGTCGATAGTAGCACTCCCGCAGGTTCCGAAACACCGGAGCCGCCCATCAGGCTGACTGCCTCATAACGGTAAACCGTCCAACCGGCGCTGCTGGGATCGCGGGAGCAAAGTTGTGGAAGTCTCGGCTATCCAGATTGGAGTGGACTACGAACGTCAACGCGACAGACTTGCGCGCGGCGCAGTCAGGGTGGGACCATGTCCGCATTCCATCACTGGCACTTACGTTAAACCCGGTGTACAGGGATTGCGCTGGCTTCGACGAAAGGTTCATTATTGGCGGGAGATGTGTGGTAGATAGGACTTGATTGGCAGATAGAGGAGTTTGCAGGGCGGTTCGACCTCGACGGCGATTGAGCCACATTCGAGTCGACGCACAACGTCACCCTCACCCTGGGGAGGTCCTGAACGTCGTGGGCGGCAGGCAAAGGGCGGGGGAGACGAATCACGCAAGCCTGCGAAAGGGTAAGTGGATATGCCTATTCGGTCTTTCAGCGAACTTGGGGAATTGTTTTCGAATCAATCGACGAGTCTCTGGGAACGATTGGGCTACGTCAAGGAGTCCATCAAGAGTCGCGGCGTCCTGGGGCCGGTGAGGTTCGGCGAGGAGACGATCACGGACCTGCTGATGATGGACCTCTTCGTCCAGGGTTCTACGGTGGCTCTCTTCAAACAAACCTCCAAGCCGGACGAAGCCATGTGGGGGACCGACTTCGAACTGTGGCTGGGCTCGGATCGACTCGGCTGGTTTCGATTCGCAATCCAGGCCAAGAAGCTCGACTTGAGAACAGATAGATACGCCTCTCTCACTCAGTGCAATGTGAATGGACCACAGATAGACCTGCTAGAACAGTACGCACAGCATAAGCGAGCCGCACCGCTGTATTGCCTCTATAACCACACCGACGGCGCCGATGTATTGGATCACTGGCACTGCTGTACTCCACCTGCCGATCTGAAGGAGCTCGGCTGCTCCGTAACTCCTCTATCCAACATAGCTACGGCTATAGGCGAATGGGGTGGTAAGAACTTCGACAGCATTCACAAGAACAAGAGCACCCTGCCCTGGAAGTGCCTAGTCTCCTGCCCGAAGGTGTGGTACCTGCTCCAGGTCAAGTCTGGAAACGAAACAGGGACTCCTATCATCCAAGATACGTCCCTCTTTGACCCCGACACCTGTTACCACGAGACATTGCCTATGGTGCTCCGGACGGAAGACCAGACAGCCGTTGTAAGGCGAAGCGAGCGCGGCGGTTCGCTGATATCGATACCGCTGGATGAGGAGCAGGAGATTGACAGGGCTTCGGACGGTTTCGGGCCAGAGGCCCGCATGGACTTCAGGGACCGGTACGACCGGGAAACAGGAGCGCCCAAGTCAGTTGCCGTCATAGAAGTCCAAGGACCGGATCTGCGATGACTCACGCGGTTTGCAGCCTTCCGCTGGGAACGGATACTCGTTCCCAAATCCACCCGTTGGCGAAGGAAATTAATGCCTGTCCCTGAATCAACTCTCTCAAGGTGGAGTCACCATCAGGCCGCGACGGCCTTCAAACAGGCGCACGTGCCTATCCGTAAGGCGATGGAGGAACACAAGGGGCTATCGCAGTTCACCTACGAGGTCTTCCTACAGGGGTCCTACAAGAACGACACGAACCTGGGAGGAGACAGCGACGTCGATGTGGTCATCCGGTTGGCCCACAAACTCGATACCGACGTGGTTGCCCTAACGGGGGCGGAGTTACAGAGGGCCGATTCTCACAAGGCTGCCCACAGGCAGTGGCAGCTGTTTCGGCGACATGCGCTGAGGGCCATGAGAGCCCGCTTCGGGGATGTGGCATCGAGCGGTCGCAAGACCCTGAAGATAAAGAAGGGCAAGTTGCAGGCGGACGCCGACCTCGTGGTCACACTGAGGTACAGGGGCGGCATAGCCTTCTACCTCTCCGACGAGAGGCGGTGGGTCGTCAGCTTTCCGCAGCAGCACCACTCCCGAGGATTGAAAAAAGACAAGGCCACCAACAACCGATTCAAGAAGACCATCCGCATGTTCAAGGCGGCCCGGAACCGGCTGGTCGACAAGGGAGAGCTCAAGAAGGAGGATGCTCCCTCCTACTTCATCGAGTGCCTGCTCTACAACGTCCCAGACAGTTTGTTCGCGTCGAAGCTGGCACCGACCTACACGGGCATCCTCGACTGGCTGAGGAAGGCGCAACTCAAAGACTTCAAGTGTCAGAACGGCCATGTGCCGTTGTTCGGACTAGGGCGGGAGCAGTGGACAGTCGACAAGGCGCGGGCGTTCGCCAAGGGACTGCAAGAGTTGTGGGAGGCGGGGGGTTGAGTGAAGAAGATCTTCCGGCCGAACGATCCCGCGATGGCCGAGACGCGAACTTGCAATAGGCCGATAAACCAGGCGATGGGCCCATCGCCTTTCCCCAAGTCGATCACATTGACTTCGGGATTGGTAATACCTATGCTCTGCTTGTATTCACTGGGAGAGGATATGACTCGATGGATGCCACTATGCGGAGCAGATGGATGACCCTTCAAGAGGTCGCTGAGTACCTTCAACTGAGCAAGGACATGATTTACCGACTTGCCCAGAGCGGAAGGATTCCCGCTTCCAAGGTCGGAAGTAGGTGGCGCTTTAGGCGAGAGCGAATTGATCGTTGGATGGAGGACATGGTTGTCGACCCAGGATCGCTAGGCGACTAAACGATGGCACAGAGCGGATTCGTCACAAGTGCGAGTTTGGGCCTCCGAGAGGCTGGCTTCCCAGGGTTAGTCGAGTCGAAGAAGGCTTGGATACCTAACTGGGGGTTGGTATGCGGCGCGCAATTCCTGGGTATATGTAGGAGGAGCGATGTGGTCTGACAACGAGACCAATCGAGACTTCCTAAACTTCCGCTGTGTGGCAGACATAGCCGCGGAGACAATCATTCAGGCGAATGGCCAACCCCTGTCCATGGGTGTTTCGGGTGGCTGGGGGGTGGGGAAGTCGTCCATGCTCAAGCTCATTTCCGATGCCCTCAATGAGCGCGGCGGTAGCCGATATTTGTTCGTCGAGTTCAATGCCTGGCTCTATCAGGGCTACGACGATGCCAGAGCGGCCCTGATGGAGGTGATAGCAAGACGACTCATAGAGCAGGGTGGAAGGACTGAACCAGGACTGGAGAAGGCCAAGGAATTGCTTAGGCGGGTCAATTGGCTTCGGCTAGCAGGATTGGCGACAGGCTCTGCCTTGTCCCTTGCCGCAGGCGTACCTCCCGTATGGCTAGCCGGTCCAGTATTGGCAGCTGGCCAGAGCCTTGTAGCCGGTGAGGGCGACCAACAAGACATCAACACCATCCAACAGTCTGGCAAAGTTGTCGGAGAGGAGGCTGGGAAGCTAATAACACCTGGGCTGGAGTCATCACCTCCTCGTCAGATCCAAGACTTACGGAGGCAATTCGAGGAAACCTTGACAGAGATGGATGTCACCCTAGTGGTCTTCATTGATGATCTCGACCGATGCTTGCCCTCAACCGCCATAGCCACATTGGAAGCCATAAGGTTGTTCTTGTTCTTGCCTCAGACGGCATTCATCATTGCCGCCGATGATCGCATGATTCGGCAAGCGGTGCGAGTCCACTTTCGTGGTGAAGATCTAGACGAGGCTCTGGTCACCAATTACTTCGACAAACTCGTTCAGATTCCCCTCCGCGTTCCTCCCCTGGGCACCCAGGAAGTCAGAGCTTACTTGATGCTGCTCTTCATCGAAGAGAGCGATATGGAAGAGGATGAGCGTGAAAGGCTCAGGAAGGAGGTGTGCACTCGGCTATCGGAATCCTGGAAAGGGCATCGCGTTGACTTGCGCTTTGTCCTAGACCGAATTGGGGACTGCCCAGAGTCTCTCCGAGATAATCTCGAATTGGCGGATCGGCTCGCGCCACTGATGACTACTGCGAGACAGATAGCCGGCAACCCGCGACTGATTAAGCGATTTTTGAACACGCTCGCCATCCGGATGTCCATCGCCAGAGTTCAACATGTGGCCGTGGACGAAGGGGCCTTGGCAAAAATACTATTGTTCGAGCGGTGTGCGAATGAAGAGGCCTATGCCGAACTAATCAACTCCATAAACAACAATGAAGAGGGAAGACCGACGATCCTCGTAGACTGGGAGAAAAAGGCCCGCGCAGGCGAAGAGATTGAAGAGCTGCCACCAGCCTGGAAATCCCCCTTCACCACCGATTGGCTAGCACTTCCTCCTACGTTCGCGGAGATGGACCTTCGGTCAGCGGTCTACGTTAGCCGGGAACACATGCCAATAATCACGCCTGGCGACCATCTCTCCTTCGAGGCCTCTGAGATTCTCGAAGCCCTCCTAGCTTTGGAGGGAAGCGAGAGTACTCATTTGGCAGATCAGTTGCGCTCCTTGGCCGGTCGGGAAATCACTCTGATAGTGGAAAGGCTCATGGCAAGAGCTCGCCAGGAACAGGAATGGGGGACACCTCCGGTTCTCTGGGCACTGCTAACTGTCATCGCGGCGGACGAAGAGCAGGCCCAGCCCTTTGCTCGATTCTTGGAGCGGATCCCCCGGGAGTTCTTGCAGGCAGACATCGTCCCAGTTTTCGACGGTCGCGGATGGGCATCCACTGCGCTGGAAGCATGGGGCATAGACGATGAAACCCCTAGGCCGGTTCGAGCGGCGCTGAGGGCAATGAAAAAGAGAATCAACTGATGGGAACTTCTGGGTCCAGTACAGGTCCGGGCAGTGGAGTCAACCTCATTCCTCCATGGGTGAGTGACCCCGATATCCAGCCCTCTAATGAGCCCGACGACGATCAACAATCGGACGAAGAAGCTCCAGAGAACTTGCCTGAAGCGCCACCCCAGATAGCACCAGCGGGACGCTTCAGAACTGCAAGAACCGAATTGGGCGATTTCGCACGTTCGGATTCTGATTACAGCTTAAGGCAGGGGGTTGGACACTACGTTCGAACTGGACTAGGCGGTTCGCGAACCGCTACCCGACGCATGGCCGGGACAGCAAGGAGAGCAGGTGCGCTCTACGGGGTACTCCAAGATCTCAGTGGCGGCAGAAGGCCGTCGGCTCACCCCGATCTTGACCCGGCGAATCTGGCGGGCCGCACTGCCCGAGAGATCGTCGACCGTATTGCTGAAGCGCTTAGCCCGAGCGATGGAACTCAGGATTCCGAAGCTGGCCACCACTCCATATCCCAAGCGTTGAGCGAGCTGATTCGGAGAGAGCCCTCGGTCGACCTTACCGCACTTACTCAGGAACAAATCGTCCTAGCTCTTGAATTGTTCATTGGTGCCGACATTTGTCGTCGGATTGAGCTGGATGTTGGTAAAGCGATTTTTGACAGAGCACCGGATGCGGCCACAGCAATCCGCAGATTGGAGCAAATGTATCGGTATGTTCGGCAGGTCGTTGCGTCATCCTTTCGGCGTTGGCCAACAGAGGCAGAACCGGTTACTCAACAGACTGCCACTAGCCTCGTGCTTCGCGTGATGCAAGACACCTTTGAAGTTTTCGAGTCGTACTTGTCATGACAGTCATTTGCCGACAGAACGCAATTCCAATTGATCCAAGTGACGGGATGGCGTTTTCGCTATTCGAACAGCCCAAATGGCCCGGGGTAGGACGCGTAGCGGCAGCAATGCCCCAGCGCCTACGCAGTCTTGGTATCTACCCGTCATCGCGAGCCTGGGACTTCCTTGCTATAGCGCTGAGCACCGCCGCCGCCGATCAAGGTTGTCTCAGAAACAGCAGCCCTGATGGCTGGACGCGTGAGATCAATCTAGAAGTGTCGGTAACCGACCCAGAATTCTGGAGCACACAGGCGCAAGCAATCGGAGCTGCGGTGCGCTTTCTCACTGGTGACATCTGGCACTTTTCATTTATCGCGGGCGGTGTCGCACCGCCAAGACAGAAACGGTATACCCGTCGCCGGACAATTGGTGATTCGATATGCCTACTTTCGGGCGGGGTTGATAGCCTTGTCGGCGCGATAGACGCTGTAGCTTCAGGACTGAGTCCTGTGCTTGTGAGCCAAGTGGCCCAAGGGGATTCATCTAGGCAGAAGGATTTCGCAGAGATGCTTGGCGAGGACCTTACGCACATTCAACTCAGCCACGCGATTAAACCTCCAGGGCAAGCGGAACGCTCACAAAGGGCTAGGTCAATTGTGTTCATTGCTTATGGGGTGCTTGCAGCCTCTGTATTGCCTCAATACCGACATGGTGAATCGGTAAATCTCCTGATTCCCGAGAACGGCTTCATAAGCCTAAATGTTCCACTAACGCCACTTCGGATCGGCAGCCTCAGTACTCGGACTACGCATCCATTCTTTATGCGACAGGTTCAGGACATCTTGGACGGAGCAGAATTTCGTGTGCAGTTGTTAAATCCGTACCAACTCAAGACTAAGGGTGAGATGCTGGTTGAGTGCATGGACCAGCCGCTATTGGAGGACTTGGTCTTTCAGTCCACGAGTTGCAGTAGGTTCTCTCGCTTCACCTACGAACACTGCGGCCGCTGCGTCCCCTGCATTGTTCGGCGTGCGGCCTTCTTGCACTGGGGGAAGGGAGATGAAACAAGCTACGTGTATGAAGATCTGTCGATACCCAATGACGTATATCGCGATTTCGACGATGTACGATCCGTCGCTTTCGCTGCCCTTCAGGTTGAACGGTCAAGCATAGAAGCTTGGGCTGGAGGCGCGCTCAACTACATGCACCTCGGGGACACGTCGCCTTACGCTGATATGGCCGGACGAGGTATTGCAGAACTCCGTGAGTTCTTAGACCAGGCTGGCGTGATTTGATCGACTTCCACTGTCACATTGACTTGTACGAAGAGCCGCAACGCGTCATAAACGAGATCAAAAGGCGTGATTGCGACGTGCTCGCAGTGACGACCACCCCCCTTGCGTGGGAAGGAACGCTAGCACTCGTGGGTGGCGCGGCACGGATCAAGGTGGCAGTCGGGATTCATCCGGAGATTGCATCCACTCGGCACCGAGAAGTGGATCACTTAAAGGAACTTCTCCCTGAGACACGCTACGTAGGTGAGATTGGGCTTGATGGCTCCAAACCCCATCAGGCTTCACTTGACTTACAGAGCGAAGTGTTCGACCTCGTGCTGAGCGCGTGCGAATCAGTTGGCGGGCGTGTCATGACGATTCACTCGCGAGGGGCGACTTCGCTGGTGTTGGACCATCTGGAGGCTCATCCCGGCGCGGGCTTGCCGGTGCTTCATTGGTTTTCCGGAACCGTGGGTGAGCTACAGAGAGCCATTGAAATGGGCTGTTGGTTTAGTTTGGGTCCGGCGATGCTTCGGGGGACAAAGGGAAGACGCCTTGTCTCTGCGATGCCCATTGACAGGATTCTAACTGAAAGCGATGGGCCGCTAGCACGCCGAAGAGGTAAACCTCTGATGCCTTGGGATGTCCATGAGGCCGAGGTTGTTCTCGGGAAACTACTGGATCTTCCCGTCATCGCCGTTCAAAGGCAGTTGTCCCTGAATCTCGGTCATGTATCGGGCCATGGCAGCAAGGGCATCTTGCCTGATGACAGCATGGAGTCTAAGGGTTTCCGTGCGAATACAGCTCGGCCTCAGACATTTCATAAATCGATGTCTGGCTAGAGGCTGGGTAGTTTCACAGTCCGCCCAGCCACAGCTCAAAGACGGTTCCGTATACCGTACACGATGGTGGGACAGATGCCGATCCAGTCTCATTTCAAGCAAGAGGAGTGAAAGTCGATGACAAGTTCACCCGTCAATCCACTAGAAGCGGCTCTAGAAGAACTTGCCGTTGCCACTTGGCTTCGTCTACGGGACATCAAGGCATTCTCACAGCGTCCCGAACCATTTAACTCGGTGCGTTTTGGAGAGACAACGATCACGGATCTCGCGATGCTCGACCTCTGCCGAAAGGGTTTGACCAAGTCCATCTTCCTGCAAACCCCTTCGCACATGGAGACATACTGGGGGACTGACTTTGAATGGTGGCTAGGCTCTGGTGCAACGGGGTGGTTCCGTCTGGCGGTTCAGGCAAAGAAGCTCGACATGAAGAAAAGCCGCTACCTTAGCTTGGGGCATGAGACAAGAGGACTGCCGCAAATCTGCGTCCTTGAAGATTACGCGGCGCAGAATAGAGCTACCCCTCTGTACTGCCTCTACAACTATTCGGGCGGTGTCGTTCTGCAAAGCAATTGGCACTGCTGTCAGCGGAGGTTTCGGGCGGAGGAATTGGGCTGCTCAGTGACCTCTCCGGCCCGCGTTCGGGAAGCATTGAAACAGAGGGGAATGAGAACCTTTGACTTCATTCACCGGTCGAATCTCTCACTGCCCTGGCAGTGTTTGGCGTCTTGTCCAAAGGTACAGGACTCATTCGACGAGGCTCGTAAGGCATACGGCTTGCAGTTGGAGGTCCAGCCCGTTCTCCCTTTTCCTTTGTTCAGACTGGAGTCGTATTACCCTGCATTGCCCCCATTTCAGCCCCAGTCGAGATTCGCCAGATTTCCTATATCGTTTTTCAGTGACGGCATTGATGATGACCTGGCCCAGTACGACATCGAGGTAGCCGCCTACGATGACTCTCTGGCCGAGTTCTACGATCTCGACGTGGGTATCCCAAGAGCGATCAACGTCACTGACCTGAGCGTCCCGGCAGTTGACGGATAGTAGTGTTCTCCGCCCTGACCACAGGAGACTTGGCTGCCGAAATCGATGTAGCGTCACGTCAGCGCTCTTGGTTGCACTTCCCGCCAAAGGTAGGGCATTGGCCTCAGATTGATCCCCCAAGAGCCACCGCTCGAACAAGCATGGTACAAGGGTGCTGTAGTACACTACAGCACGGCACCCAACCCAGTAGGATCGAGTCTTGACCATGCCCGAGGAATTCACCGTACCCCAAGCTGCAATATACCTAAATGTAAGTGAGGAGACCGTTCGACGAAACATCAGGTCGAAGCGCCTGAGGGCCTTACGTAGAGGTACGCAATGGTTCATTCCTCGTGATGTGCTAATGGTTTTCGCCAACAGCTACGACCCGAAGACCGGCAAGATTCGACAGATGCTATAGCCGTTTGGAGGAATGTTGCCCGACAGATCCACAATAGTGTCTCCTTCACCGCCGCCAGCGGTAAGCCTGCCTGGTTCGCAGGCTGAATTGACGGTTGAGCAATCCTCTGGTGGCGTGGATGATCAGGATGGTCCCCTCCAGAAGCGGGGTCCGTACCCTTCGCTTCTGGAGTTGAGGTTTCCTGCATTGCCTGTATCCCTGGTAGCAGCCGGGGATAGCAGAAGCAAGGACCCTTCATATGCGGCTCATCGATGGTGGGCCCGTCGGCCACCATCGGTGATGCGCTCAATCCTGCTCGCGTCAGTCATGGACGCTGAGGCGACGGATCGAGAGTTCTGGGACAACTACAGCAGTGAAGCACCTCTACTCGAAGGTCTGCGGGTTCACGACCCTTTCATGGGAGGGGGAGCCACCCTCATCGAGGCTTCGCGGCTGGGGGCGATGGTAAGTGGCACGGACGTTGATCCCACAGCCGAGATGATGGTTTCGCATAGCCTGGAACCGGCCCGAGATTCTGAGGTTGCCGCCGTCGGAGACGCAATGATGACCTTCCTGCGGGAGCACTTCTCAGTCCTCTATCCGGCTGATGACGGTGAGCCCCTACACTCGTTTTGGCTGGCGATAGCGGAATGTCCTTATTGCCACGTCTCAAAGCCACTGTACCGCTCGCTTGTACTAGCCCGCGATTGCGGCAAAGACGGTGCTGTCGTGCGAGACGAGGGAGTGGTTGCGTTTGATCCTGACACCTTTGAATTGCGCTACCTCAACTCACCAACACGAAAGTGGTTCCAGGGCACCGAGAGGAGATGGCCTCTCAATCACGCAACCTTCGATGCGCACAAGTACAGGTGCCCAGGCTGTGGTAAGCGGTCTTCTCATCGCGAACTCCAAACCGGGGCGGCACCGCTCCGGCTCATCGCCGTCGAACGAACTCCTGACGGTGAACGGCGAAGGCTCGTCGCACCGGGAGAACGGGATCTGGCTGCAATCGAGCTGGCGGTTGAGCTCTTAGAGAATCCCCCTGTACCCCTTAAATTACCGGATATCGAGTTCGACACTGAGCGGCAGGACCCACGGCCTAGGAGCTACGGACTTATCGCCGTGCGTGACCTCTTCACGCCTCGCCAACTCTTGGTACTGGGCGCAGCCCACGCATGGATTGAGTCCCAAGACATTTCGGATGCGGCGGAACGGGCAATTCGCCTAGTATTGTCCAATTCGATAGTCACCAACAATCGCCTGTGCTCGTATGCGACCGATTATGGTCGGCTCTCTCCCCTGTTCAGTATCCGCGGCTACTCGATCCCGGCCTTGCAGGTCGAACTGAATCCGCTTCATTCAAGCGGGGGTAGGGGCACCTTGCAACAGTGCCTGAGCCGAATAATCCGCTCGACAGCGACCACTGCCAGGCGTTCAATCTGGAACCTCGACAAGCGCGAGGTTGAGAAAAGACCGTTCAAACTTCCCCAAAAGGCGTCCCGAGTCGATATCCGCTGTTCCTCAGCCGCAGACACTCCCATAGAGCACACCATCGACCTTCTCGTATTCGATCCGCCCTATTACGACTACATACTCTATGACGAGTTGGCCGAGCCATTTCGCGCTTGGAATCCAACCCTAGAGATGGGTGGAGAGACTCTTCAGTCAGCCTCACTGAGTGAGCCAGGGGATTTCGGCGCACTGCTTGCCGATTGTCTACGTCCTGCGCTTTCGGCCCGCAACGGTCGGTACCCAATCGTCTTCACATATCACTCTTCTAATCCAACCGCCTGGGAAGAGATCGCTCTGGCGCTAGACGACCTGGAGCTTCGCATCACCGCGATGTGGCCGATTAGAAGCGATGGACACATGGGGCCTCACAGTCGCCCGGGCAACTGCGAATGGGACGTGGTAATAGTCTGTCGTCCCAGCCTGGAGACTTGTCCCGCATCCATACCTGGCGCTGACCAATTCTGGCAGTCGCACGTTGGAGAGCTTCGTGTTGGAGACGCTGACCATACGAGCTTCAGCCTAGCGTACCAGATGGCCGCCCCGCGATTCGGCAAGCTCATCGATGACTACTCACATGCTCCACAGCCGGGAGGGACAAATGGACGTGTCTGGCCGTAAAGAACTGATTTCTACAGCTACCCACACCGGGACTAACGCGAGGTTGTGGGTCCAAGGGGAATGGAAAAACATCCCAGTGCTCCGCGTGCCGGTTTCGGCCCTGGCGCTGAACATCGACAACCGTCGCTTCTCCGCCGAACGCCAACTGTTCGAGGAACAGTTAGGCCACAGTCTGGACCCGGAAAACAGCGAAGAGGATGCCCTTAGCGTTGAGGCCATCTTGCTCGACCGCGATTTGGCTCTAGATGGCGGCCGCGTGGTAGGCAAAGAGGGCAAAGACTATCTGGCTCTTCGCCAGGACTGGCAGCGACGCAAGCAGGAAACGCCTTTCTGGATTCGGTCCGACGGCACTGTCCGCAACGGCAATCGACGGCTGGCGATGCTGCGCCGCCTTCAGCGGGAAGAAGGGTCTGAAGGGTACGAGTACGTCGAGGCGGTGGTGCTGGACGACCTCGGGATAAACGAGCTTGCAGTTTTTGAGATGGAACAACGAGAGCAACTCACCGAGGACTACAAAGTCCGCTACACGGACATCAATCTCCTCCTGGCCATAAAGGCTGCCGCTGAAGACAAGGACATTGATTGGTACGACCCTGAGAGCATTGCGAACGTAGCCGGTGAGCTCCAGCACGTCATGCGAAATAACCCGGGGTACGCCATCGTTCAACTCTATGCGATCAAGTACATGGATGCGTATCTGGAGGATCTCGGAGAAGCCGGTCGCTACGACAAGCTGATAGGCCAGATCGAGCGCTTCCGGGATGTGGGCCGCATCATGCGGACCGTTGAAGCCGATGATCCTGATCGCGCTCCTGCAATGCTGGACGTCCTGTTCGGTGCGGTCAGCTCCGGACTGACGCACCTGGAGATTCGTCGGATTAGGCGTCTCTTTAATGATGACCGAGACGAGTTTGACAGAGTGTTCGAGCGGATCCGGAGTGCAGAGGAGCAATCCGGGCAGCCTTCAGAGGGGCAAGGGCTCGGGGAACCGGAGCTAGTGAATGACGAATCCGAAGACCCCGATGAGACCGATAGGACGCCGGAGCCTCCTGGACCTGTGGTCACCAACTACCCGAAGGTCGAGGTCAAGGGCATTTTCGACGACGCATTTGACAGGCACGAGTCAGCGCAGGTCAAGGATGTGCTCAAGGTAGTTAAGGAAATCAACAACCGACTTGATGCCTTGATCAACGCCGATACAGATCGCCTCGGACCCGCGCTCTCCGTTGATGAGACGTCGGCGCTCCGTGATGCAGTGGATGCCATGTCGGCGTGGTTCGAGGAAAACAAAGCGTCACTGGAATGAAGAATCGACAGGCCCGCATTGAGATCGAGGACAACGAAGTAGTCGTTACGGGTGGTCACGAGTTACATGCCCGCCACGGACGTCGATTCTTCCAGTCCGTCCTCGGTGGCCGCCGACTTGATGCCGGCTGGCGAGTGCCACGTCGTGGGATGCGAATCCAGGACCTCGTTGTCCGCATTAACAGCTTTCTTGAGGCCGAGGGATTCAGTATCTCCCGGGGCGAGCTCGCTGCCAAGGGAGTTGAGTTGGTTCTTGAACGTCGCCGAAGCTTGCAGCGAGCGGGAGATGAGGCCGCATCCTGGAGAGCGGGACATTCGAGTATTGATGAGGAAGAGGTTGCCGCCCAACTCGAAAGTCTTGGATGGAGGCCAGAACGTCGACTTCACCCGCATCAACGCAGGAATGTGTGCCATGCGCTGGCGGCCGTCAATCAGGCTAACTTCTCCGTTCCTGGAGCGGGAAAGACGGTTACCGCTCTGGCCGCCGGATTGCTGCATCTAAATGCTGGCACGGTGGATGCTTTTCTGGTGGTCGGACCACTTGCGTGCTTCGAGCCATGGGAATCGGAGACTGCAGCCGCAGTGGGAACCGCGGTTCGTCCTATGCGGGTCCGAGGAGCTGTCCACCGTCGCCGGGAGGCATATGCGGGCGCGGCTCGAGGGGACTTGCTTCTCCTCAGCTATGCCATGGCTGCCTCAGATCGCCTGGCCATCTTGGCGATGTGCGAAAGGCTCAACGTGATGTTGATCGTTGACGAGTCGCACCGAATCAAGCGTTTTAGAGGTGGGGTGTGGGCTCCCGCCCTGACCCAGATCGCAGAACTCGCGCGCGTAAGGATGATCCTGACCGGCACGCCGATGCCAAACAGTCCCAAGGATCTCTATAGCCAAGTGAACGTCCTGTGGCCCAACGGGCTGCTGACGGGAAGCCGAACTGAGTTTGCTAGTCGCGTGGACCGAAATTTCGCTGCTGTTCGCACATCGATTGAGCCGTTCACAACTCGCACGGCTAAGTTTGAATTGGGACTCCCAGCATACCGGATTGAGCGCCATAGCGTATCGTTGACTGGCACTCAGGCCGACATCTACAGGCTGATCAGAAACCGCCTCAGAGACAGCTTGGACGACGCTGAGACCTGGGATGACAAACTCGAAGCCCTGCGGCGTGCGCGCCCCATCCGGCTACTGCAGGCAGCGTCGAACCCTGACCTATTCAATCACCCGGATGACGCCTACCGCCTGCCCAAGATCCCACCGACGAACCCCACCTTGATGCAGCGCCTTACCCGGTTTGCCGATACTGACATACCCGCCAAGTCCAGCGCTGCACTCGAGATTGTGCGGGGCCTTGTGGAGGACGGCGAAAAGGTCGTTTGTTGGAGCAACTTTATCCGCAATCTCGACAGCTTCAATGCACTGCTGCACCGAGAACTAGGAATCCCAGTCTTCCAAGTCGATGGGCGGGTTCCAGCGTCAGACGACCCGGTTCAGGATCGACACGGCGGCGATGTCTCCCAAGACGACACCCGGGAGCGAAGGATCGAGCAGTTCCTCTCAGTTGCTGGCCCCGCTGCTCTCGTGACGAACCCTGCGACAAGCTCGGAATCTATCTCCTTGCATCGTGCCTGTCATAAGGCCGTTTACCTTGACAGGACCTACGACGCTGCCCTGTTTCTTCAATCAATCGACAGAATTCATCGACTGGGGCTTCCGGACGATGCACAGGTAACCATCCACATTCTACGAGCCACGATAGGAGGAGACGACACAATCGACCACCTAGTCGATACCTCCCTGCTGGGTAGGCAAGAGGCTTTGGAGGAGCTGCTCGGAGGAGCTGAGATTCACCCACTCCAACAGGATGCTGCAGACCCTGAAGGAAACTTAGCTGATCTTCAGCAGTTGATGCGCTATCTGATCGGAGAAGAGGTCGACGGCGAACCGTGAATCTCTCATCCGACTGGTTTATCGCCCCTAGAGTCCGACGGCTGCAGAGTCTGATCCACCTCCTGCCGCAGAGAGCGCCAGGCGTACCCGGCAGCGAGCTCGTGAAGACTCTGCGCCCACAGACTGATAGCCCACCCGAGGATATTCCTCTACTGGTTCACGTCCTGGCGCGCCTCGATCTCCTGCACGTCGACACTGATCGATACTACCTGTCAAGGAAGGGACGAAGGGCCGCCACACTTTCCGAAGACCGCGCCCTTAAGGAACTCGCCCAGCTAATCATACAGTCTGGACTGATGCACGATCAGGTCCGGCAGGTGATCGAAGCATCAATAATCGACAGCGAAGGGATGGCACGCTCTAGAGTCAGGCAACTGCGACATGCGGCCCCTCAACTTCTTGGCCTCTTGCGGGCTTGGCCGGGAATTGTCGGACCTTCCTTCGTCAAGATTCCCCCCAGCCTGTTCGCTTTGATCGATGCACCCTGGAGCCTGGTACCTGCCCCGAGCGAGCGAGAGGGAGCTAGGGAGGCCGTCGGACACAGGGCAGAGGCGTACAGCTTCCACTTGCTTCGGCTTGAAGCGGAGTGCCCGACCTCCGTTGTATGGGTGTCAAGGGATGACCAGGGACTCGGATACGACATCGAAGACCGGTCTTCGGGTGGGATCCATCGTGTCGAAGTCAAGGGGAGCCAGAGTAACGATGTTCGCTTCGTTCTGACAGCGAATGAACACCAGGTGTCCCATCAGGATCCGGGCAGCTATGAGGTTCACTATTGGGGGGAGATCAATCTCCATCGCAACCCGGATGTTGAGTTCAATACACTGAGACAACAGGGGTTCCCGCTGAGGTTCGAGGACCTTGCTGCTCACCTAGCCGACCACCGACTCCAGGCATCACCGATCAGGTACCTGGTTACACGCGGCGCGGACATCTAGGGCGAGTCTTTGAGTGGTGCAGGTGTAATGCTGGGACCGACGAGAATCACCCCAGCTTGGTAGGGGGTAGGTTGTAGTGACAACTGATGACCAGAAACACGTCTGCCACGGCTGCATTGACGAAGAATACCTTGCCAGTAGAGTGCGCGAGGAGGGAATGAAGGTTCTTTGCAGTTACTGCGGTGAAGAACGTGAAGGGTTGACGTTGGAAGAGTTGGCTGAGCGCATCCACGAAGCAATCCAGCAGCACTTCTACGTCACCCCCGATCAACCCAGCGAGCCGTATGACTACTTCTTGGCACGTGAGGGTAAGTGGGAACAAAGAGGTGATCCTGCAGAGTATCTGATTGGCGACATGGCGGGATTGGCTGACGAGGTTGCCGCCGACGTAAAGGCTGTGTTGTCAGATCTTCACAGTTATCGGGCAAGAAAACAGACGGGCGAGGACCCTTACAGCCCCGAGGTCCTGTATGAGGCGAAAGACGCGAACGAAGGGGAATTTCGCCGCGCCTGGATCGAATTCGTTGGAGAGACTCGTTCCCGGGCACGTTTTTTTAGTGCGACGGCCAAAGGCCACCTGGACAGAATCTTTGGTCACGTGGCTGCTCTAAGGACATACAGCGAACAGTCCGTAGTCTGCGATATTGGACCAGGCACTGCTCACCCATCAATTTGGCGGGCCCGTCAAGCCGAGTCAACAAGCAAATTAGAGCGGATTATGAAGTCCTTGCCCCACGAGATCGGCCCCCCACCATCGAAGTCAGCAACAGGGGGACGGATGAACGCGCAGGGTATCTCGGTCTTCTACGGGGCTCTCGACCCTGATACTTGCGTCGCCGAGGTTCGCCCGTTGGTAGGAAGCAAAGTAGTAGTCGCCGAGTTCGAGCTGCTCCGGACCTTGCACCTGCTGGACTTCGACACGCTTGCGGAACTTCATGACGGTGGGAGCTACTTCGATGCCGACTTTGCCGACCGCCGAGGGCGTGCCGCGTTCTTCAAGTGGTTGGTAGGGGAAATTGGTGGGCCGGTGATGCCAAAGGATGAGTCATTCGAGCATATCGCTACTCAAGCCATGGCGGAGTACTTGTCCAATGTAGAGAATCCTCGACTTGACGGAATCATCTTCCGTTCGGCGCAAACTGGGGGGGGCGGACGGAATGTAGTGCTGTTTCAACGCGCCTGCGGAATCGAATCGTCCGACTTTCCTCTGGAGGATGGTGTGGAGGTTTCCATTGGTCGTTCCGGCCTACTTGGCGAGGATGATAATGGCGGCGACGGAGAAGAGGTGAGACTTGTCGAAACCATTGAATCTAACCTTGATAAAGAGGGGTCAGGCGACGGGATGCACAGGCCGATCGTGGTTGACTTTGATTACGAGCCACCCACTTATGATGAACTGACCCTGAAGCTGGTACTCAGGAATGTCAACGTATTGGATGTCCAAGGCATAGGGTACGAATCCAAGCCTCTTGCAATTCATCGGTACCAGTTGCCAAAGCCAAAGGCCTGACTAGGATTTGGGAGGTTATCCGAGTACCAAGGGCTGTCGTGGTTCATATGACGTCCCTCCTTGGGCGGCGATCCTGGGAGTGTTGCAGGCTTCCTTGCCGCGCTTGAAGGCAGAATCTCCTGGCATGTGTCGGCAATTCGGTTTTCCCGGCATCACTCGCACGAGATCGAGCCTGTTGAGTGAGAGTCCGTCTCGAGAATCAAAGGCCCCCTAGCCAAAGCTCGAAGGTGGTGCTAGCTACCGTACACGTCGGCCCACCATGTAAGTTTTGAACTATTCCTTGGCCCCTAGAGCGGGTGACCACCAGATTTGGTATCGCCTCAAAGCTGTGCCAGCTATCGGACGCCACCCGCAGCCGACTTGGGCGGGCCGGCTAAATCCAGCTCCTCGGAGTCCCCTTCGGGGTTTGGACTGTCCTTGACGATGGGGACCTTATAGTGGATGGTGGCCTTGCCGGGCATGACTACGATGTCCCTGATGAAGGTCTCTACGAAAGCCTTACGCTCGGACAACTCGCTCTCCTTCAGAAACTCGCCCATGTCCTGTGCCTGTTCCGCGATGACCTCCAGTTCGTTCTTGACCGCCCTGCGCTGGGAGAGGATGGATTCAGCCTCCTCTAGCGATGCCTCAAGAAGGCTTCGTCTCTCAGTGTTGGCCTTGATTCGGATATCCATGTCAGCCGGGACGTCGTCGGAGGTCTCCACGACATCCCAAAGCCTGCCCAGCCGGCGACGTACATCCGCAAGCTCGGACTCGACGGTCTCCAGTCTCCCACGTTGTTCGCGGACCAAGCTATCCTGCTCTCTGGCAACGACCTTCGCCAGATCGCCGATGACGCCTTCTGTGAGTATGCTGGAGCGAATCCTCCTGACGATCAGATCCTCGAATCGGCGGGCATTGAACCTGGGGGTATCGCAGCCACCGCTGCCACGCTTGATCAGGGATTGACAGACGTAGTAGTGAAACCTGCCGCTCTTGGCGTCCTGGCCCGAGAGCAACGTCTTGCATCTGTGGCACTTGACGAGCCCGCTGAACATGTAGGAGCTTGCCACTCTGCGGGGATGGATGATCCTGCGTGCGCGGGAGCTCATCCTGGCGTTCACTCTGCGGAACTGCGCCTTGGAGACTATGGCAGGGAATGCCCTCTCCACACGGACAGGCTCAGCCTCGTCTCTGGCAGCGGTGCCCCAGACCAGAGTCCCTGTGTACACCTCATTGGTGAGGATGAAGTGGACCGCGTTATTGGACCAGAGCTTTCCTGTGGCGCTGGAGATACCCTCGTCGTTGAGGCCCAGGGCGATGTCCATCATTCCTCTTCCAGTGTCGGCCAGCTCGAAGATCCGCTTGACGATATAGGCTGTTTCTTCATCGGGTTCCAACTTGGGGCGCTTCTTGGGACCGTCCTGCACCATGATTCTGGTGTAGCCGTAGGGTGTCCTGCTGGCGACCCAGAAGCCACGGGAGGCGGCCTCCCGCATCCCCCGACGGACCTCCTGCGCCAGATTCTCCGAGTAGAACTCGTCCACGCTCTCGATGATTCCCTCAAGGAGTTTGCCAGTTGGAGTGTCGTCGGCGTTCTCGGTTATGGAGACGACCCTGACACCGCGCCTGCGGAGCATGGACTTGTAGGCGACGGCGTGCTCGCGCTTTCTGGTGAACCGTGAGAACTTCCAGACCAATATCTCCCGGAATGCGGCATCGGGAGATCTTGCCTCTTCGATCATCTTGTTGAACTGGGGTCTGTCGTCGACCCAGCCGCTCTCGGCCTCGTCGATGTACTCACGGACGACCACATGGCCGTTCTTCTCGGCATGTTCTCTCAGTGCCCGCAGTTGTGCGGCCACCGAGAGGTCCACATCCTGGCGGTCGCTGGAGACCCTGGCGTAGAGGGCCACCGGGGTGGGTTCGGGTCTTTCACTCATCTGGGGTTCCTTCCTCTGTTCCTTACTGTTCGGTTATGGGAGCCCATGGACCGGTGCCCGTCCAGAGACCGTTCCATGTAACGGGCTCTTGTGATTCGATAGAATGTGGTGGTAGATATTGCTGGGCGAGGTTCCCGCTATGGAGACTTTCAAGTGCCCGCTGCGGATTTCCAGCATGGATGGCCACAAGGTCCAGGACATAGAGGTGGTCGTGGGAACCGGGGCCTTTTACACCATGTTGCCTGCTATCCTTCTGGTAGGCTTGGGAATCAAGCCGAGGGGCAAGCGCAGGGTCCCACAAGCCGATGGGCGGGGGATCGATCTGTACTATGGGCAGGCGTGGGTTTCGATAAACGGCGAGAGCGAAATCACGCTGGTGGTCTTTGGAGAGGACGATTCCCAGGCCCTGCTGGGGACCTACACTCTTGGCGGTCTGGCCCTGGCAGTAGACCCCATCGAGCAGCGGCTGGTTCCCAAAACTCTGATCATGTACTAGGGTCAGCGCCTTCTTCCGTAAGCGACTCCTCCCGGACTCATCCGCGCTCCGTATCGACCCTCCCTCACGACATCGGCACCTCTTCAGCTCGGCGCCTGCTCAGCCCGGGACCTAGACGCCTGCCTCCGTAGATGGGCGCGAATAGCAACCTTTGCCAGGATGCTCAGTCCCTGCCGGATTGTCTTCTGTTGCTCTGGGGAGTACGACAGCGACTCTGACATCTTTTCATCTTCCATGCATCTACTCATGCGGCCGTTGATAACCCACCGTCTGTAAGCTCGGAAGCGTTTCCCGGCGGTTCCGTTATCGCAACATTCGCGCCTTCTCAGCGACAGCTGCGACCACAATAGCTTGTATGCGCCGAAGAGTCTGTGCATATGGCGTTTTTTGACACTCCAAAGCTGGAATGTACATACTGAATTCATGAGGGAGCGCGATGTACAGCAAGCCAGAGCGGCCCAGGTGGGCCAGTTGATGAGGTCCTACCGCGAGTCCTTTTCTCGGGGAGACGGTCGGCGGGGGCTGACCCAGGAAGCTCTACTGGAGCGTATGGGGTCCGTGGACAGTGACTACGCGGAACGGTACAGCCACGCAACGGTCTCACGATGGGAGTCCGGCGGCACCCGTCCAACTCTCCAGCGGCTCAAGGTCTTCGGCCAAGCCCTCAGACTATCGCAGACGGAGGTGGCCGGCCTCGTGTTGCTGGCAGGACTGGCGCCTGACTTTCGAACGGCTCTGGGTCACGTCAGCGGCCGATATGGCAACGGGGCCAATGGCAAGGTGGCGGCGCCGGACTCGGTGTCTACCCCCGGGGTTGAGGGCATTGCAGGAGCTTCAGCGGCCGAACACACACCGTCGGTCCTCAGGTACGCTTTCCGCTTCGCGCTTCTAAGGGTTCTGCCGCTTGGGGTCTGCATAGTTGGCGGGTATGCGCTGTCGATCTACGGTTGGAACAACGCATGGATGCCCGCCGCCTATGTCGTCTTCGCCCTGGGGATCGTGTTGGCGCAGGGTTTCCTACTGCCGGACCGTGGCGCTCCCATGAGAGAGTTCTTCTGGGTCTCGATGTTTTTCCTATTGACCACGCCCCTGCTGCAGTTCGCCCCGATACACATGGACCATTACAACTTTCATACGATTGGAGATCTCGCCGGCACCCAGATGCCCTACATGCTGGCGATTCTCGTGAACCTGGTGATCGCGTCCGCGGCGGGGCTGATGTTTCAGCTGCTGTGGAGATGGCAATACTCCGGCGATAGCAGTGAGCGCAGCGCCCTCCGCCGGGCAGCCAGCGTGGCAGCGCCGCCAGTGATTTCCGTGTACGCCCTTGTCGTTGTCATCAGCAACGTTTCAGTATCGATACAGCTCGCGATCCTGCTGCCGGTGGTGGCTGCCGTCTTCACCACACTACTGGTCTTGGGCGACCCAACCTTCAAGCCCAGCGAGCGTGACCGGCTGTACCTGCTCTCGGCTACGTCGGTACTGGCGATAGTCTCGACTGCCTTGGGGATAGTCGCAATTCTGGCGATATACCTGTCGCCGGACCTGCCGCGTGTTCTTCCGGACCACAACCTGCTGCGTTCCTGGGAGGTAGATTTCGCCGGGTTGGGTCTCAGCCGGGAAGAGGCGCTGGACGGCTTGAACTTGGGATACATGTGGCATGCGATCTGGGTCTTCGCCTTCATGTTCTTTGTTGTCGGCGGCAGGCTCATTGTGTCCGTGTACCGGATTGGTGGTGGACAACGACGGGAGGGCCCAAGGACGACTGCAGCCAGAGCACAGTAGATAGCGGCCCAGGAGGATTGGGTCGAAATCATCCCAGCCCCCAGACTTGGGTGGCTGCAACGCGTTGTCCTCTACCCGCTCCAAGCCTGGCCGCTCCGCAACCTGTCTCGCCAGCCTAGTCCTCCTGGGCGGGGGTTGGCGTCAGCCGAAGATTACTGCTAGTTAAGCCTTTTCGGTTCGCATCCGTCTTGCTGTCCACGTGTAGGGCAACTGCGTCCCGAAGGTCCGGCGGGAGAGACGTAGAGTCCGTCATCATCGAATCGGCCGGACTTAGAACTACTTGCCGCACTCAGTTGCTTGACCCATCACATTCCTGAATGTATTATCTATTCAAAGCAATGTGTATTATAGTGTTATCGTCCTGTAATGCCGGATCAATGCGAGGAGGCACAGGCCAATGACCGATCTCAATACACTGCTAGAGGCTGAACGGGAGCGGCTGGAGGCGGAACAGACGGGTCTCCAGGAGAAGGTTCGGCAGGGGGCAGATCAACTTGCGCTGGTGAAGTCGAGGCTGGAGCACGTGCTGGCGCTACTGGGAAAGGAGAAAGCGGCGGCGAGAACTGGCGAAGGTTCACGGGCATCGCATGGCAAGGATAGTAATACACCGTCTTCAATTTGCGATATAGCCGTTGAGATACTCGGCGAACGGGATGCCGAGCCCATGTATTATAAGGAGCTAGCGGAAGAGGTCGTGAAGCGCGGTGGGGTTATCAAAGGCCAGACTCCCTGGGCCACCTTGACCGCACGAATGGTCCAGGATGAGCGATTCGTACGCCCCACTGCCAAGGGCTTCTATGCGCTCCGCAGGGACTATCCCACTGCGCGAAACGTGGGGGCAAGGCTCAAGGGTGGCCGACGTCGCCGTGGCAGCTAGATTGAGTGGAGACATTCTGAAGAGGTAGACGAAATGACGTCTCAGTTCGTGCCGACCGTCACCAATATGGTGACCATAGTCCGAAACATCATTCAGGGGTATCGCATGGGACCCATACGGGCCCTGGCGCAGGAGCCGGTACAGAACTCCAAAGATGCAGCCCGAGGCCAAGTCAAGGTTGAATATCGCCTTCATGATCGGCGCTCGGCTGATGGAAGCGGTGGCTACATGCTCACCGTAACCGATTGGAACACCTCTGGACTAGACGGGCCGGTGCTCTCGTTCGAAGACATCCAGCAAAGGGGCAATGTTCTCGGCAGAGACGATAACTGGGCAGCATTCGAAGGCATGGGTTACACCAAGGAGGACGAGAGCGCCCTGGGGTCTCGCGGTCAAGGCAAAGCAGCCTTCCTGTATCACTCCCGTCTCCCGCTTGTCGATTCATTCAGCCAAGAGCGGATGATGATCCTCTACGACACCTTTCTACCCGATGGCACATATCGGCTCGGCGTGAGGTACGCCAACCCATTCGACACGGTGCAGTCCCCTCCATATGCGGGGGAGCACGCGCGCTCGACGGTTTCGTATTGCTATGTCTCAACGGATGGTACGCAGATTGAGCTGGGATTGGTTCCATTGACGACCGTAGGAACCCGCATCATCGTGCCGCATCTATCCCAGGAAGCAGTGGACGCCATCCGTAGCGGTGAACTTCATCAGTGGCTCCAGCGCTGCTGGTGGCGGGCAGTTCAGACCGGGCTCAGCATCGACATAGTCGACGAACAAGGTGTTGCAAAGCCCGTGACCGTTCCTCGGTGGTGGGAAGCCGAACCATGGGAGACGCCCGGCCCAGGGGTCAAGGTGTACAACGAGATCGACGTTGCCGATGACCTGCAGATCAAACGGATCGTTCTTCTCTACGATGGGACCCTGGATGAGCCTGATATTGATGATGCTCCACAACAGTTCCACGGAGTCCAGTTGCTTCGAGGTCAGCAGTGGATAGAGACTCTGGGGTCGGAGCTGTCTGACTATGTTCCACGAGACAAACGTCCTGGATTTCGCGGATTCGTAGAGTTCGACCGACGCACAGATCGAGTGCTTCGGCGAGCTGAGAATTCGCAGCACGAAGGGTTTGACCGCCGAGTGTCCGGGGTGAAGGCGCTCATCTCAGCCATAGAGGCCAGAGTTGAGGAGTTCTCTAGGGCGCAGGGTTGGACAACGCAGGAGATCACTCGACCCTCGCCTGGGGCTGAGCGTACGGTGGCGCTAGAGTTCCTTCGTTTCCTGTCTCCCGATGCTCGACGCAATTCGGAAAACGGAACCGCGTCTTCTAGCTCAGCCCAGTTGGAAATGGACTTGACGGAAGCGGATCGCTGGAAGTGCGACCTACGACTGGATTTCCCTGATCCAGATTCACCACGCGTGGACTGGGGCCAGCACCTCCGAAATGTTGAGGTGGAGGTTAACCTCGAACCGCAGCGCTCAGAGCAGGCAGCGGTGTTTCTGGAATTGGCCTATCCCGCCGACAAATCCACTGTCGTACCCGTTGAGAATCAGGACCTGAGGCTAAGGGACGGCGTCGGCGTGGCCCACTTCAGCGAGTTTCAGATAATCACCGATAGGCCAGGGGTAAGCAAGCTATGTTGCCCAAAGAGTGGAAAGTACAGGCTTAGCGCGCGTGTCGAGTTCCATGGAGTTCAGGTCGCCAGGTCCTCCCGAACGTTTTATGTGAAAGAGGACGCGCCGCGTCAAAGCTCCAATCCTTATACCGTCTCCATCTCCGTGGAGAATCACACCACCCCGCAGCGCCGCATCAACAGCGGCGACACCGTCGGGGTGCAGGTCAGCGTGTCCAACCGCACTCCACAGGCTCAGGCCCTCGAGCTGACGGCAAGTTTCGGAGACCTTCTGCTGGCTGACACTCTGTCTGTGCAAGCGGACGGGACTTCACCGGGTGCATCTCCCGTCCGGGTGGCGGGGGTCCAAACCCAAGTCACGGTCAATCCTGCCGCCACAACTACCCGACGATCCGTCAACCTGCCACCCGGTAAACATGACCTGCGGGCCGACCTGTACCTGGATGGGGAAGTCGTGGCGCATGCCAGTCATACGGTACATGTGGAGGTTGACCCAGCTCAGCCCGATGACTGGCCTCCGTTTCGGATCGAGCAGATCACAGGTAGGGGACACCACCCACGGTGGCAGTTTCAGAAGAAGAGTGAGGATGATTGGACTCTGCAGTACCCACCGGCTTATCCCCTCTACCGTGCACTTGACTCGATCCCTTCCCGTAGCGGGTCTCGGCTGTCAGGGGTCTCAGCCTTTGTGGTCGACGTCTGCGCCGAGGGAATAATCGAGTGGGCGATGGAGCCGCTCGATGCTGGCAACTCCTCTCGCTTGGATGAGTTATTGAACGGTGCGCCAGACGGCGCCGATCTCGAACGCTGGGAGGACTATCGCGAGAAGATGTGGGAGATTGCGGGTTTGCGCCGAGGTCAGGAGCAGGTGGATAAGTATGGACAGTTGGTCAGGGAGTGCGCCGCCCTATCCTTGAGTCTGTTCGAGGAGCGCGGTTGATGCCAGTCAAGATATGGGACCGGACGAGCGACGGGGCGCTAACCAGCAGGGTGGAGACCTCCCGCAGCCACAGCTTCAGGGGCGAACTGTATCGTACCGACGCCGAAGCACTGGATGAAGAGATCGACCGAATGCTGGATTATGCGTTAGCGCTGTCGGCACATGAGCTATCTCTAGGGGCAAGGCAGCAGGCGTTCGTGAAAAGGTGGTCGATTGGTCGGGCCCTGGCTGAATCGAGGCTTCCGGAATCCGAATACCTGGAGACCGCTGAGCAGAAGTGGCTGTGGCTTGCAATCGCGAGAAAGTGCAGGCTGAGTGTCCGGTCAGACGGCAGCACAGCAGAGAGCTGGCGTGGACTCATCCCAGATCGTGAGCTCGACCCTACGAGGATTGAGCGCGACGTCTTTGCGATGGGGGGATGGCTCCAGGAACAAGAGATCGAACAAGCGACGGCATCTTTCGGCGCCAGTCTGACGAACGCGCGCGAGATTCACCGCCGGGGGGCAATCAACTCCAAGAACTTGCGCGACGCCCTCGCTCGCTGGTTCATTGAGCTATGCGCCAAGCGCCGGTCGGACCTTACGAAGAACGCAAACTTCGTACAGCTTGCCAAAGCACTGGCAGAACGATTTCCTGCTCGCGGCCCCGGTTCAGCCAAACGGCCAGTTCACTACGCAGAGGATGAGTTGTACGAAGAAGTGCGCAATGTTCTAGACCCGATTGCCGCTCATCTCGTGTTGGATAACAGCTAGCCACGTGTAGTAGGGCGAGGCCTGTAAGGGTATCTGAACGAAACATCGCCAAATTCAGGAGAACGCAGAGTGACGTTTACGCGAAGTGAAGCTCAGAACTGGACCCGAGAAGTGCCGGGCGCGAGATGGCTCAAGGCCGATCTGCATATCCATACTGTAGACGACCTTCCTGGAGGCAGGGCAAAGATGCCGTCCGGCATAAGTGGAGAACTACAGGATTCCAGCACCATCCAGGCCTACGCACGCAGGTTCCTACAGAACGCGGTGGAGCACGGGGTACGTGTTATTGGTATCGCGCCGCACTCACCGCGAGTGGCATCCTCACCGGAGACCAGCGCCGTCTGGCAAATAGTAGAAGAGTGGAACAGCGGCGTTGATAGCGATGGAGTCCCATTCCGCGAAAAGGTCTACGCGGTCTTTCCCGGATTCGAGCCGTCATTCAGAGACGGCAAGAGCGGACTGCATCTGATTTTCCTATTTGATCCCGAGATGGGCCGGACGAATTACCTCAAGGCTTTCGACCTCGTGATGGGCGGCGTGTCGCCCTGGCCTGACAGCCAACTCAAAATGTCCAATAAGAGTGCAGAAGAGGCTTTCGAAGCCCTTCGGGAGTTTCAAGCCCAAGAGTGTCCTCGTACCTCCGATGGGAGTTTCGAATGGAACTACATCGTGCTTGCGCCTCACATAGAGCAAGACAAAGGCTTGCTTGGTGCTCAGAAGGCTCAGGTTCTGCAACTCTTTCAGCATGAAGAGGTAGCGGCGCTCGAGTTAGGGGACAACAAGCTGCCTGTCGATACGACGAAGAACAGGCCCTGGTTACACGAGGGGATGGTCACGCATCGACAGGCATTCCTACACGGCAGTGACGCTTATACGACTGACGACATTGGCAAGCGACATACTTGGGTCAAGCTCGCCAGTCCAAGGATCGAGGCCCTCCGTCAGGCGTTCATCGCCAGTGACTCTCGTGTGCGTATCGGGTACTACCGTGACGGGAATGGCGACTTGATGGAAATCCCTAATCCCCCGGACGTGACCATGCATGAGCGCTCGTGGTTGAAATCCGTCAAGGTCTCTGGAAAAGCCTCGTTCTTTGGCGCCAACGGTGAAGACGAGCGGGGCAGCCAGTTCGACTTCAGCCCCGACCTTACATGTGTCATAGGTGGCAGCATGACTGGCAAGAGCACCCTCCTCGATGGCCTCAGGGTGCATATCGCAGCCCCTCTGCCACAGGACGAGCGGGTGAGGCAACAGGTCGAGGAGCGCGGCAAGGATCGCTTTCTGAGTGGCTCGGCGGAGGTAGTTCTCGAATGCCCGGGCAGGGACCCAACTGCGGCGCCGCACGAGCAGTGGCCCGCGGTCTTCTATACCCAGACGGAACTGCAGAGGCTGGCACAAGATCCCGATGCTGTAGAGGAGATTCTCGCTAGATTATTGGAGTCTGAAACGCGAGACATCGCGGCACGCGAGACTCGCTTGGATGGCTTGGACAAGCAACTGACGCGCTCGGCCAAGGGCATCGCGAAGCTTGCTGAGGATGTCGCAGATTCTGAGCAGGCCCTACAGAGAAGCCAAGCAGCCGCTGCGGAACTCACGGCACTTTCGGATGCCGGTGTTGAGGAACTGAATCGGGTGGCCGGCGATCTGAGCCGCTGGCAGGGCTCCGCAAGAGCTACAGCTGCTGTTGAGAGCGACATTGACGGTCTCTTGAAGTCCCTATCCGCGGCAGACATACCAAGTATCGACGACCGCCTTACTAGTGTGCTTGAAGCTAAAGGGGTAGTTGAGGCAAATGCGGACTTCCTCGCACGGTGGGACAGCATCCGCCGCTCGCTCAGGTCCGCGAAGGACGAACTTGGCACGGCGAATACAGTAATGAAGTCCATAGTTGACGCGTTGGAAGTTCACGAGAAAGAACTACGGGTAAAGCTAGACCAGGACTTAGCAGCTCGCGGACTGGACGGAGCGAGGATTAATCAACTCCAGGAGCTGACGGCTCAGGCCTCACTCGTGGAGAGCCGTCAAACCCATCTTGACAAACAGAGCATCGCCCTTAGCGAGGCCAAGAGCGATTTCAATGCTCTACGCCAAGAGCGAAGCGAACTTGTCGACCAGCAGCGAATTGCGTTTGACCGCGTCATAGAGGCGGTCCATTCCCAATTCGACGGCCGCATAGAGGCTCGTAGGATTGATGAAGGCCAAAAGGGTGCTCTGGACGGTTTTCTTAGGGCGCTGAATCAAATAGGAATCACACGATGGTGGAATGACCTCACGGTTGTGGAGCGCCCCACACCCGATGGATTGCTATCGGCGATTGACTGCGATCAGCTTGAAGACTTGGGGATGAGTTCAGCTGTACAGAAGACTTTAATTGATCAGTTCACCCCGTCGATACGGCGTGAACTGGAAGCCCTCCGCTGCCGTGATCACTATGTGCTGGAATTCATGATGGATGATGGCAGCTACCGGCGACTCCGCGACCTTTCCGGAGGTCAGGGGGTCAACCTCTTGCTTTCCCTCCTCTTGGAGACGAGTGACGAACGCCCCCTAGTCATTGATCAACCTGAGGACGAACTGGACAACCGGTTCCTGTTCGAGACAATGCTACCCGCACTAAAGCGGCTAAAGGGACGCAGACAGATAATAGTGGCAACGCACAACGCAAATATCGTGGTCAATGGCGACGCCGACCAAGTGATTCAGTTGGAGGCGAGTGCTACCCGTGGACACGTCAAGTGTTCAGGAGCCATCGAAGAGCCAGCTGTACGGGATGCTATTGTTCAGACGGTTGACGGAGGTGATGAGGCTTTCCGTTTGCGTCGGATGAAATACGGTTTCTGAGGTACAGGGCAGCTGCCTCTTCCTTTAGGCCGGGGCATGGCCGGAAGAGGCGAGGCGCGATGGGAGAAGAGGAGCATGAGGAGTTGATGACCAGGCTGCGGGCGCGCACTCAGGTCAATCGGGGTTTGAACGCGGCCGAGGGGTTGAGTTAGGTGCCGGGATTCAATCCGCGGAGCGAGTCTCCAACCACATGTCGAAGGCGGCACCGCCTGCCTTCTGCCACACATCTACAGAAGTTCCCGGCCACAACTCGAAGATAATCCCAAGCTATCACAGGCCCCTGAGCCACATCTCAAGACGGTTCTGTCTATCGTGAGAATAAGCCTGGGCCTCCGGGCCGGATATGGAAACACAAGAGGAGATGAGGAAGAAACGGAACCACTTTTAGGAGATCTACACCCGGGAGGCGATGTGCGAAGGTGCGTTCGCCACGTGCGTCTCGCAGCAACGGGCAGAGGGTGTCCTCGGTACTTTAGGAGGGTTGCTTTGGTGGTTGGACGGCATCGCTTCTTGTAGATGGGGTTGCCGAGGAGGAGATCACGAGGAGGAGCATCTACTAGGTCGGATTTCAGCGAATGCCTCCGCAGCTCTCCTACTGGTCAGGAGAGGTTACATCGATCCTGCCTCCGGAGTGTTCAGGCAGCTAGCCGAGACCATGAATCTGTTGGACCTCTTCACGCATTCCACTAAGGACCATGAGGACTGGCTGAGCTCGGATGAGCGCGGAAGGAAGGACCGATACACCGCCTTCAACGTAAGACTCAAGTTGGAGAGGTTGGGTGTCGGTCCCGTCATGGGAGAGGACGGGTACCAAGTGCTTAGCAGGTACGGCACGCATCCAGGCCCGGGTACTGAACCTCGACCCCATGATTCGCCAGATGAGCCGACAGTTGGGACAGCCTATCGGCCCGCTGTAGGCCTTTCCTTCACCGTCGCGGTAGCGACCGCAGTCGTCGGGGCGTTGATTTTCGGTAGCGATCTCGTCTCACGGACCAATGTGAAGCGGGACGTTCTCGATGTCGTAGCAGCGGCCAACGAGGAGCTCCGTGGAATAGACTTGGATGCTCTGAAGAAGGAATCCACCCTGGTTCTCGAACCACCCAGAATCGAGGTTACGGTGGGAACCAGTGAAGACGCAACCGATCATGCGCCGAATGGGGATACGACCTCCAGCCAGGGAGGCTGACTGTCACTAGGAAGTAACGATGTCCCGTCATCTGATGAAAACCTACGCGGAGAAGGAGCATGCTAATGCACTCATGCAAGGCACGATGTTTGCCAATCCGCTCTCATACTTCAAGCAGATAGAAGAAGGGGATATACGACGGGACACAGACGAAGTCATTATGACCATGCCATTGACGGAGGGCTTCAGGTTAGAGCTCACGTCAACCGCCATGGACAACCCAGTAGTGATGAAACGAGACGACCTGGCGGAACCACCCACACTTCGGCCAAGACGGTTCGATGCCATCAATCTCTTTTGCATGCACATAATCGACATTCATAGGGAGGGTAATACCGGCACTCTTAAGGTCCCCACTAGAGCAATGTCCTTCGGTCGCCATGCAGTCGTGATCCTGGACGTTTGCGAGTTCATTCGCCGCGTGAAAGAAGCAGTCAACAGAGCTGGATACCGGCTCAGTTACAAGTCGGTCGAGTACTACGATCCAACAGCGGGAATACATACGAACCCCGCGACACTGGAGCCCATATTCACAAAGCGAAACGACTACCACGAGGAGCAGGAGTTTCGATTTGCCATAGACCGAGTGCTCGCCATTCCCGCACCCCTGGAGTTGGATATAGGCCCCATTCAAGACATAGCTAAACTCATAGTGCTGGGAGACTCTGGGGGCGACGACTAGAGTGCCACCAACGAGTCCCAATCGGCACATAGTCGGTAAGGATATCGGTCGGGCCGAGACGGTAGGTCCGCAGCGTGACCGAGTTCTCTAATCGATCAGCCTTGAATGGACCCAATCCGAGCTTCCACACGAATCTGTGTATTCGGTTGCACTCGAGTCCGGTGAATGTTCACTGTAGCTCCCCATCAGGCGGTGTTGGTTGGCCGTCGTCGTTAGCGTCCCAACATGCGACCGATCCATCTGCCCTTGCTCCACCGGCATAGTTACTGCCTACCGTCCACCACAGACTTACAACATTCCGAGCCACAGTTCAAAGACGGTTCTGTCTATCGTCAAAATAGGCCCACCACCCCAACCAGATAGGTCCCCAGAAGGGAACAGCGGCTCTATAGACTGCTTCCCAGCAGTTCGAGTCCACGTTGCTCTTCGCCCCAACGTCAGTATCTTGAGAGGATTTCCCCGCTGGACCGACCTACCCAAGATGTACTAACTCAAAGCAGCTTGCTGATGTTCATGCCGCCGGCCTTCTTCGCTACGGCATTCATGCCGTAGGAGTTTCTCACCGGATGGTTCAAGCGGGCGATGACCCTTGAACCCGGTCGACTACATACTGGTGTCCGTACGGACAATCATCATCGACGGGTGGGAATGGGAGTCCATACTCCAGGTTCCCTGGGTTCTGACCGCGATCACGTGGATGATGCTCACCGACGCTATGTTGACCTATAGACGCGTCACCGTCTGCACTCTCCGCCTGGGATCGATGGCCGCCGGTGCATCGATGTGGGTATGACATACGCGTTATGGTCGTGGCTGGCAACCATCTGAACAGGGCGCGGCCATGAATGGGCCTTTTTCGTGTTTCGGAGGGATCGCTCTTGGTAAAGACGCCCGTGTGCCCCGCGCTTTTCGCGTTTAAGGACGGATGCGGATGGACGCTTCCCGCCAGCAGGATTGGGAGTCGACTGGGGCGATTGTACTGAGTTATCAATAAAGTTACATAAAGTCATGCATTATTAAGCATATAATTACATATAAGTTACAACAATGGTGATATGATGCCTCGCATATTGTGACGAGGAGGGAAACCCGCGTGTTCTTCCAGCAGCGATATTCGGAACCGCCTTCGGCGTCCCATGCGGCAACGCTGTTGCAGTTGAGTTACCGCCCCCGTGCCACGCGGGCCTCGGCCACGACCCGGCGCACAAGGTGGACCACGCCGAGGCGCCGGGGGAGAAACCCCGCCGGTATTCAACCCCGGCAGCTACAGCCTCTCGATTGCGGAGTCGGAGGATAAGTGGGGAATTGTTGGTTCCGTATCCAAAACCGACCCGGACGCGGCGGCGCTGTCACCTATTGGATCAAGGCGGGGAACGGCGCGGGACGGGAACGGTGGCATGGCCACCACCACAGTGGAGATCAGCGTGACAAACGTTGCCCCAAGTGACGGATGCGACAGTGACCCCTGCCGCACAACAGATGTAATGGGCCGCAAACTTCAGAAGGAGTGATTTGATGAATCTAATCGAGACCGGGAGCAGCAGGATTGGTCGCCTCCTGAGATCGGGCGCCCTATCCCTATTGGCCGTCGCCTTGGTGGCGCTTGCGGCTCTTTCGTCGCCAGTGATTTCGCCCGTCGCGGCGCAAGAGACCGGCGTGGAGTTCCTTATCGTGGAGGGTCGCAAGCCCGACGGGGGAGGTGGGCGCTTCGTCACCGCAAGCAGCCACACCATATCGGAAGGACTTAGCGTCTACTACTTTATAAAGTTGCGGGCCCAACCCAGCGCGAATGTGGACGTAACGCCTGCCAGTTCTTCGTCCACCGTAGAGGTGAATACCGGCTCCGACAATCCGTTGACCTTCACTCCCGAGAACTGGTCTTCGCCGCAGACAGTGCAGGTATTCACATACGCGGGCGCGGCGGACGACGGAAACGCCGGGAGCATCTCTCACACTATCAGCAGCCAGGACCCCAGCTACAACGGCCTTACTCCCACCTTTACCGTAAACATCATAGGCGTTAACTCCAACTGTACTCCTTCGGCTGCCCCGAGTCTCACTGTTAGTGGCTCAACAGACGATGGATTCTCCATGGAAGTCGTACCGAGTGCGGCTTCCTGCGGGAACACGCCCATAATCGGCTACGACACTGCCATTCGGGAAGATACTGCTGAGGCCAATGGCGAGTGGGAGATCGGTTCCAACACCAGGGCAGCTTATCCGTCTGGATGGACGTATTCGGTGCAACCGGTCGTGCATTGGTATGACGTGTCCAGCGGCTCCACCTACACGGTGAAGCTCCGCGGCATTACCTATAAACAAGGGACTACTCCGTGGTCTTCGGAAGCCGAAGTTACCGTTCCCGCCACCACCGCCCCCGAGTTAATTGATGCAAATCCGGGCGCCGGGGGCTTGTGAATGAGACAGCTGTCCGCCTCCGGAACGTGCGCTGAACCCAGCAGCGTCACCGCGTGCCGTAGCGGGGAGGCTGCACATTGATCGGGAGGGCGAGACATGTGTTGCCAGTTGCAGCGCTCATGTTGCTGGCGGCATCGTTGTTAGTCGCTTGCGGAGACGGGGGCGCAGGGCTGACACGCGCAGAGGTTGAGGAGATAGTGCGGGCAGAAATCGCTGCTGTGGAGTCTCCGTCCGAGCCCGCGGCTCTGCTGACCCAAGCCGACGTTGATGAGGCCGTCAGCAGGGCTATGGCGGACTTGCCCCAGCCAGCGCCGGGGCTTACCCGTGCAGAGATCAAGGAGATAATCAGAACGGCCATCACCGAGACAACACAGAACCAGCCCGACCTCACCTTGGATGAGGTCCAGCGTATAGCAAGGGCCGTCGTAGCCGCCATTCCGCCCAAGTCCGCCACCGCCGATTACACCCGGTTCTTCGTCGATGGCGCCATCGCCCGTTACGAGACGCAGGGCCTGGAGGCCACCCTGGCCTACTACAATCGCGAGGAGAGCGTGGACGGTCAGTGGTATGTTTTCATCATCGACGAGAACGACCTGGTCATCGCACACCCCGACCCCGAACGCCGGGGCCTGGACGTGAAGGGCTGGGTGGGCACCGACGCCAACGGCTACGAGTTCGGCCCGGAGATGCTCGCCGCAACCGAGGAGGGCAAGTGGGTCTCCTACGTGTACCGCAACCCGGAGAGCGGGGGCATCGGGTCCGGCTTCGATGATGTGGAGCTCAAGAACGTCTGGGTGATTAAGCGCGACGGGCTGCTGTTCGCCTCGGGCTGGTACATCGACGCCGACATATTCACGAAGCAGTTGGTGGCGGTGGCGGTGGACAAGTACCGCGAGGGAGGGCTGGCGGGGACCGCTGCGTACTTCGCAAGCCCCGGAAGCGCCCTGGCGGGGCTGGAAGCGGCCGTCGCCTACTACAACGCCGCCGAGACGGTGGACGGGCACTGGTTCGCCTTCATCGGCGGCCCCGACGGGAAGATCGTGGGGCACTCGGACCCGTCGTTGTTCGGCGGGGACGTCCAGGACCTGTTCGGCGCGGCCGACTTCGACGCCACACACCTTACCGCGGACGGCGAGTGGGTGGAGTCGGAGATGCTGCGGGTGTGGGTGGCGGGCTACGACGGCCACGTCTTCGGCTCCGGCTGGAGCCAGGACGAGTAGGGCCAGTTAGCGGCGGCGGCAACGGCCCGTCTTCCTGGAGCGGCTGAAGCGGTTCCAGTCCACAATCACGCCTGTCTCCCATACGGCGCCCACGCGTATGACGCTTTCCCCCAACCCTCTTGCTATAATTCAACTTCCTGCCCATCAACTCAGACGGTATAGCTCAGTTCTGGTAAGACTGAGGACCGCGGATCGGGTCCAGGACGGCCCTCCACCCCCGACAAAACACATAACCACATTGCTGCCGCGTCCCACGCAGAACCCTCTTCCATTCAATAAGCCATCCAATTCCAATAATCCATACCAATTTATCCCTGGATTTCTAGCAATACCGCTGCAACCTGAATAAACTGTTTGGGTAACTGTGTGAGACAACGCAAAGGAGCCTCGACTAACTTGGACATCAACATACGGACCAAAGCCTGGCCTGCATACATATTCTTGATCCTGACGCTGGCCGTAGTGTTGGCCGCATGTTCAGACTCGGGGCACGGGGAGGATGGGACAGCGGCCCCTACCGCAACTGCAGCTCCCACGGAAAGTCCGCCGCACCCGACAAGCACACCTGCCCAAGCCCCGACCGAAGAATCCATGCCCGCGGCGACTCCAACATCTACATCCGCACCTGCTCCCGATCCAACATCCCCGCCAGCCGTTACGGGAGCTTACTACCCCCTCGAAATAGTGGATATGCTGGGTCGGGCTGTTGAGATTCCGGCCAAGCCGACGCGAATCGTGAGCATCAGCCCAACGGCCACCGAGATGCTGTATGCCGCCGGCGGAACGGCCATTGCCCGCGACTCAAGTTCCATCTTCCCCGCTGAGACAGCCAACCTTCCGGAACTGGGTGGCGCATACTCGCCCAGCTTCGAAGCAATCGCCGCCCAGGGAGCCGATCTGATCTTGATCGAGGCCCTGAGCCAGGGACGCTTCCTGGAGCCTTTGTCACAGCTGGGTCCGCCGGTGGTGGCCGTTCGCGCAGCCTCTCTCGACGACGTAACCACGGGCATCAGGCTCATAGGACAGATCATTGAGGGTGAGGAGATTGCCGAACAGGCGGCAGAGGAGATTGCGACGCGGGTCTCGGTGTCTACTGAAGACCTGGCAGAGGGCCAGAGCGCTTTGATCCTGATCTCGGACGCCGACAGGAATCTCTACGTAGCGAAGCCACAATCCTACCCCGGCGCCATAGCCTCCCTGTTGAAGCTTTCGAACCCCGCTGCGGATTTACCCGACAGCGGCACATTCCCGGGTTTCGCCCAGATTTCGGCTGAACAGTTGCTCATTATGGACCCGGACTTCCTGTTTACCATTACACCCGCCCCGGAACCCGCACCCCGGCTTTCTGCAACATTGCCCCGCATACCCGGATTCTCAAGCCTGCGGGCAATCACCAGCGGTCGGATGCATGAAATCGACCATGTAATCTTCCTGCGCAACCAGGGACCGCGCATCGCCGAGGCCGTGGAAGCCATGGCCGAAATTGTAGGAAGCGCCCCATAGTTGAGACGCCCGATTCTGGTCCTGACTGGCCTCGCCGTTGCCTTACTGGGAGGCTGCATTGTCGGGACCGCTTTCGGCAGCGCGAACCTGGACGCCTCGACACTCCTTAAGGCCCTCTTCACCGACAGTGGAGACCCCACCGCCGAGGTAATTGTGCGCTCCCTGCGCATTCCCAGGGTCGTGGCGGCGCTGGTGGCAGGCGCCTGTCTGGGCGCTGCGGGATCGCTGATTCAAAGCGCCACCCGAAACCCGCTGGGAGACCCCCAGATCTTTGGGTTGGGGGGTGGGGCATCCATAGTCCAGGCCCTGGCCTTATCCGGAGCGATTACAGTGGGGGCCTGGGGACTAACCTCCCTTTCCGTTGCCGCGGGGTTGATCGGCGCACTTCTCATATTCCTGTTGGCTTCTCGGGAGAGCCTGACCCCGGCCCGACTCGCTCTAGTGGGAGTATCGATAGGGGCCCTGACCCTGGCCATCGCCGCTGCCATCCTCACTCACGCACGAGTTTTCAGTCTGCAAGCGCTGTCCCTGTTCAGCGGGAGCCTGGCCAACCGAGGTTGGGAAGACGTCACACCGGCAATTCCTTACCTTGCCCTCGGGCTGGGCCTGGCGGTCCTGGCGGCAGGTCGGTTGAACCTCCTGGTATTAGGCGACCGGCTTGCCTGGCAGCTGGGAGCCAACCCCAAAACTACCCGGTTAATAGCGCTGTCCTCCGCGGGGGTGTTGGCAGGCGCCGCGGTGTCCCTCGCTGGCGTTGTCGGGTTCGTGGGCTTGTTCACCCCCCACATCGTAAGGTTGCTGGTGGGCAACGACTCCCGGACCGTTATGGCCGTCTCCGTCCCCGCCGGTGCCCTCGCAGTCCTTTATTCAGACCAGATTTCGAGGTTGGCCTTCATGCCCGCGGAAATTCCGGTCGGCCTGATAACCACAGTCCTCGGTGCGCCGCTGATGATATGGGTGGCGAGAAGGCTCCAGTAATTCGGTAGCAGGCTCATTTAAATGAAACTAAGCATACAAGTAGACGGTGTGTCCTTCTCTTACGGAGAGAAACCTGCGTTGCAAAAGGTCTCGGCATCCGTAGAGGCGGGTGAATTCGTTTGCCTGTTGGGAGCGAACGGCGCGGGAAAGACTACGCTGGCACAGCTAATTGCAGGCGAACTATCGCCTACCGAGGGTCGAGTGTTTCTTGGCTCAGATGAAACGCCCGGCGGCCCAGTCGAGCTAAGGCGGCACGTCGCCTATCTGCCCCAGGACCTCCAGGACCCACCATTCGTGTCGGTGAGAGAACTGGTCTCCCTGGGGCGCTTCAACCCTGACCGCAGCCTCGGATGGAGGGTGAGCGCTGAAGACAGGGAAGTCGTGCAGGAATGCATGGTCAAGTGCCTGGCGGACTCCTTTGCAGACCGTCCCTTTGACCAGCTCTCGGGAGGCGAGAAGCAACGCGTATGGCTCTCTTTTTGCCTGGCCCAGCAACGAGAGTTTCTTCTTCTTGACGAGTCCCTGCATAAGGTTGACTATTCCAGGAGAGATCTATTCTTCAGAATGCTTGCCAACCTGGCAGATGACGGCAAGGGAGTAGTCCTGATAACCCACGATCTGCAGATGGCCGAGAGGCATGGGCAGAGGGCGCTGGTCCTTCGAGATGGAGAACTGGTCTACGATGGCCCGCCCGGCGACAACGTGTACTCGCTTATGGAGCAATAGACGGCTCAGTACACCGTAACGCCCCGCGCCAAGGCACCCCACTCCCAATTCCAGTTGTTCTCGACCCACCCGTCCTTTAACGGCCCTTGAACTCAGGCGGGCGTTTCTCCAGCCAGGCGCGCACACCTTCCTGAACATCCTCACTCTGCGCGGCAACGACGCTTATCACATCTTCCAGCCGACCCGCCTCCCGGATTCCGTCCAGCAGGCTTCTGTAGGAGACCTCCTTGATCCCCCGGACTGCCAGGGGGCCGTTGCTGTTGATCTTGCGGGCCATCTCCTCTGCCTTGCTCATCAGCTGGTCATGGGGCACGACGTGGTTCACGAAACCCCACTGCTCGGCCTGCTGGGCTGTGACGTGATTGCCGGTCAGTAGGAACTCCAGGGCCCGACCAAACGACATGTGCGCCCGAGCCCTCACCGTGCCCCACCAGGTGGTGACTATGCCCAGCTCCACCTCCGGCAGACCGAATACGGCCCTCTCCGAGGCGATGCGTATGTCGCAGTCCATTGCGAAGACCACCCCTCCCCCCATAACCCAGCCGTTTATGGCCGCGATTATCGGCTTCCAGACGCCCAGCTCTTCGGAGGGGCGCAGCGGCCTGGGGTCGCCGCCGAAGGGGTTGCCGCCATTGGTCCCGCCGTCATGGTGTGACCGCATCTCCTTCAGGTCGGCCCCCGAGCAGAAAGACCTGTCCCCGGCGCCGGTGAGGATGGCCGCCCAGGCATCGTCATCGTCGCGGAACCGCTCCCAGACTTCGTTCCACATCCGGGACATCTCATTGTTGATTGCGTTCAGGGAGCGGGGCCTATTCAGGGTCACGTATGCGATCTTGTCTCTGACTTCGTATTCGATTACCGCCATGCTGTCCTCCTAGGGATAGTAGAGATTGTCGGCCGCCTTCTGGAGGTCGACCCTGAAGTCCGGGTGGGCGACTGCTATCAGCTCCCTAGCCCTCTCCCGGATGGTCTTGCCAAGAAGCTGGGCGACGCCGTACTCGGTGACTATGGTGTCGGCGAAGTAGCGGGGAATGGTTATCACTGCGCCTTCCGGGTGCCGAGGCACGATGCGCGACACCGTACCCCTGGCAGCTGTCGACCTCAGAAGCGTGATGGCCCTGCCGCCCTTTGAAATCACCGCCCCCATGTGAAGCTCCGGCTGGCCGCCGGTCCCGTTCCACTGCCGGCCTCCAATGCTCTCCGAGTTGATCTGGCCGGAGAAATCAATGGAGATCGCATTGTTCATTGAAACGTAGTTGTCATGGGAGGATACGGTATTGATGTTGACTACGTATTCTGCGTCCCGGAGCGCAATGCGGGGATTGTTGTGGGCTAAAGACGCTTCCTCGGGGGTGCACCCGGTCAAGGCGGTGAATACTGCTATTCCGGTGTGGATGTTCTTGCGTTCGCTGTTGATAACGCCTCTTTCGATGAGCTCGACTATGCCAGGCGCTGTCATCTCCGAGTGCCAACCCAGGTCTCGCTTGTCATCGAATGTTCCGAGACCGGGCAGGTGGGCGCTCGGGGTCCCGACCCCGATCTGGATGGTGTCCCCGTCCCTTACCAGCTCTGCTACATTGTCGGCTATTCTCCTGTCTTCCTCGGCGGGGTCTGCCGCCTTCATGAAGAGCCTGACAAATTCCCGTATCTCCGGGATGGCGCTGCCGCACAATCGAGGCAAGTGCTCATGCCTGGCGTTGCCACTCAACAGGCTCAAGAGCGGTTCCAGCTCCTTCCGCACCAGGGGGTCTTCCACGTTGGAGACCATCTCCTGCGACTCTTCCATGGTCAGTTCAGGAGGCATGAATTCGACGAAACGGTCGATTTCGGAGACGTGGATGTAGTTGTCGCCGTAGGTGCGGATGAGGGAGTCGTCGACCTGGGCTACGACGGCCCGGGCATATTTGGCGAAACTCCGCTTGTTCCACAGGGACTTGCCGAAGCTGCAGTATCCCTGGTCGTCCGGGGGCGAGCACGACACCAGGGTTGCGTCCAGCCTGGGGCCTCTATTAGGTTCCCTGTAAGGCTGCAGGTCTGTGGTGAAGGCAACGGGAGCAAAATCTATGCGGTGTTCGTAGTACGCCGAACGGGCCAGGGGCCCGAGAAACATGGAGGGGCTGTATCGGAACGACCCCTCGAAGTCGGCGGCAAGCCAGCCCGGATCATAGTGGGGGGCGACATCGAAGATGCGTATATCATCGAACTGCTCATGATTTGCGACGAGGGCGTCCATCAGGGCCGAGGGCTTGGGGTCCAGGCTGATGGCGATGTTGTCGCCGGGGCTGATTACCGACACCGCCTCGTCTGCGGTGACCATATTTCGCTTGTAATGCTCTTTCCAGTCCATCAAACTCCGCTCACTTCCGAAAAAACCGCCAGTATGCAGGGTAGCCTAAGTTGGCAGGCAATCCCAGTCAAGCAACCGGCTTCCACCCTGATGGGAGCCTGTCCGCCTTAGGCGGATCATTCCGGCCGCCGAGAGCCGGAATCCATCCCTGGGCAGCGGGCGAGGACTCATCCCCTCACCCTCGATGAGCCCTTTGCATAACTTTCATACCTTCTCCAGGGGCGGGGCATTCCGCTCGCCCTGAGCCGAGCTGCAAGTGCGCCTCTGGAGCATCGAAGGGTCGCAAGAACGGAATGGGGTGGCGTACCCTCCCCCGGTGCGGGGCCGCTCACCCTGAGCTAGCTGAAAATCCGCCTAGGCGGATCGAAGGGTCGAGCGGCGGGTGGCCCACCTCCGCCAATCCGTCGCGTCCGCACTCCCCCCCCCAACAGGCCGCGTGATAAGCTTGGCGCGCACACAACAGGTAATTCGGGAATCCAGCATCCAACCGCCTCCCGACGGTTGCAGCCATACAAGGAGACCTCTAATGAGCCATGGAAAGATATTCAACTGGGACGACATAGAATCCTTGCCAGCCAATGATGACTATCCGGGGATAGCCGGAAAAGTGGTGGATGGCAAGAACATGCAACTCATTTGGGCCGAGTTCCAGCCCGGCTCCGTCTACTCCCTCCACTCCCACGAGCGGGAACAGTTCAGCTTCATGGTGAGCGGCCGGATGCGCCTAACCGTCGGGGAAGAAGTAGCTGAAATCGGACCGGGAGACATGTGGCATGCCCCGGGCAACGTGGTCCACGGTGGGGAAATCCTGGGGGACGAGCCCGTGGTCTTCGTCGATGTCTACTCCCCGCCCGCCGAGGAGTTCAAAGAAGCCGGAAAATAACCCCCCGACTGCCCCCCGTGTGGAAGGCCACACAACCCATCGGCGGAGCGGCCACTCTTGCCATCCTCAACTCAGGTTGGTAGGGCGTTGTACTGATATGACTGAGGCTCGTGACTTGGGTCTGGGGTGGGGCACCGGCCTCTAGACATCGCACTGCATGATTTCGTACCGCCATTACGCAAAAGCACGACCATCAATCTCATTCCAGCTCTATAAGGAAAAAATGTACATTCGTTTTTCAACATTTCCACGTACGCAGACCCCGCCGGGATTCTTGGTGAATGTGGTTGCATGTTTCGAGGAACACGCTCGAGAAATAGGAACTTCCCACCTTGTTAAGGGTCTGACAAGTGACGAGGTTCTTACTGTACTTCGGCCCGACCTCATCAAACTTGGATTTGAAGTAGAAGGTGGCAAACGGGTCAAGGACAAGATTAGACGCCCTGTCTTCTTCGGCGAGAATGCTCAGCCTGAGCTCCAGTACGAAGTGGATGCTTGGCATCCCGAGTGGCTATCTGGTCTTGAGGTCGAGGCAGGGAGAGCTTGGATGGGGAACGCAGTCTATCGAGACTTGATACAAGCCTTAGTAATGGTTGATATGGAGCATTTAATTCTTGCTGTCCCGCAGACATATCACTACAGATCAGGGGGGCGTCCTACGACAAGCCGAGACTATGACAATACCTTTGCAGTAGCACAGGCACTCTACGCCCACTCACGAGTCAATATGCCTTTTTCACTCTGTTTAATAGGTTATTGATGGACTCACCTTGACTCGCTACATTTAGTAAAGGAATTGTGAATCGTATGGCCTACTCAGTATTTGTCCTAATGCCCTTCGACGAAGAATTCGATGGCGTTTATAACGACTTCCTAAAGCCAGTGTTCGAAAGTGCAAAAGACGCGCAGTTTCAAGTTGCTCGCGCGGACGATATTGGAAACCCGCGCAGTATCATTAATGAAATAGTCGTACAGATTGCCGAAAGCGATCTGGTTATTGCTGACTTAACTGGGAGTAATCCAAATGTGTTTTATGAACTGGGATTGGCGCATGCATTGAGACGGCCGGTAATTTTGTTAACCCAAGATATTGAAGATGTGCCATTCGATCTACGGCCTTACATGACTTTGGAATATGATCTGCATTTCGTGAAGATACAGAACGCCATGGCAACGCTGAGGGATTACGCACAGAAATTCGCTAGAGGTGAAATGCAGTTTGGAAATCCCGTAATGGACTACCTATCAAATGCCCAAACGGTGGCAACGATCCAGCAAGAACGAGAACAGCAGACTGATAAAGAAAGAGATGATAGAGGCCTATTTGATCATGTTATTGATATGGTTGAGGGTTACGACCAATTGACAACCATTGCGAACGATATCACGGATGCTATGCAACGGGACGTAACTAAACCCTTGGAGGTCGCGACAGAAGAGTTTGATAGACTCACTGCTGGAGGGCGTATGGCAGACCCTCGCGCGGCACAAGCTGTAGCTCGACGTTTGGCAAACAACATAGCAAAATTCAACGTTAAACTAGCAAAGGCAAATTTGGAATATGTAGAAATACTTCGTAATACGGAACACAGTTTGGAGTTTGTGGCTTCGTTTGCTGTGACACAAGATGAGCAAACAGATACAAGCTTAGATGAACAGTTCAACCATTTGCTCGACTTAAGAACAAGTGCGATGGGCGCTCGAGACTCATGCATCACTATGGCAAAGTCCTCGGATGAGGTGCCGAGAATTGAACGACGGCTAAATAGAGCCTTAGGGGATCAGAGCGAGGAGTTGCGTCGCTTTGGCACTAATCTAGACAGAACTATAGCGTCGGTGACAAGAGCACTAAATATTTGGGAAGGCAAACGGAAGTAGAAGCGAGAAGGCCAAGTCTCAAGTAATTCAACCCCCATGCCCCACCTCACCCCCCAAGACAACAACTTCGCCTTTGAAGTCCAGGGCCTCGACATCTTGATGACCAACGAAGACAATATGATTAGACTTGGGCTTTTTGCAAAGGCATTGTGGGACCAACGCTACCCTCAGGTGTGTCCGTTCTCTCCAATCGAGTTGTTCCCGTAGTCGACTTCTGACAAGAATAGATTCGGCATGAATTGGCGCTGGCTCATACTGGCATTTGTTTTATTCTATCCAGCGGTCTTGTTTGGCGGGGCTTGGGCACAGGCCGATTACAGCCACATCAGTCAGTACATCAGCGAACTCAATGCCACGGGTTCAGCCTGGAGTTGGCAAATCGGCTATTTCGGGTTTGTTCCCCTGGGAGTGACTGGCTTTGCTTTGTTACTGGCCGTTGCCCCACGTACAAGTTTGACCGGAGTCAGTCACATTGGGTACTGGCTTCTTGCAGCTGAGCCCATCGCCTACGTTGGTTCAGCCTTGGCTCCTTGTGATTTGGGCTGTCCCAGCACAGGCAGCCTTTCCCAGAATATTCACAACGCCTTGAGTGTCATCACGCTTGTGATGACTACTGCGGGATTGATGTTTCTATTCTTCAACGAGCGACTCTCGCCGACAAAGAGAATTGGCTGGCTAGTTCTAACCACAAGCTTCGTTACTCTTTATGTCCTAGCCCTGATTCCTGAGTTAGCTTCATGGCGAGGCTTGCTGCAACGCTTGGCAGAGGGCATTTTATATGGCTGCCTGTGCGGTGTGGGTTGGCGCCTATTGGCGGCTCGCAGCCAATTGACTGGGCAGAACGAATAAATGATGAATGGTTGATCAACGGTGGGCAACCCAATGGGTCGTGCTGAACTTTCCGTGAAGAATACAGTTCACCCGTAGCATCGAATATAATCCCCCCATGCCCCACCTCACCCCCCTAGACAACAACTTCGCCTTTGAAGTCCAGGGCCTCGACATCTGGTCGGGCCTGGATGATGCGCAGGTCCGGGCCCTTGATGACGCCTGGGCCAACCAGGGAGTGCTCGTGTTCCGACGCCAGGCTCTTACCGAGGGGGAACTCGTCGACTTCAGCAGGCGTTTCGGCACACCCGATGTCATCGTCCGCACGGACTGGGCCTCTAAGGGCCGCCCCGAGATTATCCAGATCTCCAATATGCGCAATGCTAAAGGCGATACCATCGGAGGCCTGGGCTCCGGTGAACTTGCCTGGCACACCGACCAGGCCTACATGGCAAACCCCGCCACGGGCGCCATTCTCTACGGCGTCGAGGTGCCGGAAAACGGGCCCCGGACCTACTGGGCCAACCTTCATCTCGCCTACGGGGCGCTACCACAGGAGACAAGGTCGAGGATCGAGGGTAGGCGCGCCATTTTCAGATACGCCGAGCGTTACAAGGACTACCAGGACGAGACCGTGCCCACCGAGGAGATCCTCGCCCGCACGCCCGACGTAACCCACCCTCTCGTGCAGACCCACCCGACATCCGGGACCCGGGCACTCTACCTGGACCCGAGCACGATGGTCGGCATTGAGGGCATGGACCAGCCGGAAGGTCGGGCCCTGCTTGACGAGCTGATCGAACACTCAACCCGCCCGGAGTTCGTCTACGCCCACGATTGGCGGCCCGGCGACCTGATAATGTGGGACAACGGCTTCATGCTTCACCGTCGAGACGCCTTCCGCACAGACCAGAACCGACTCCTCAAGCGCACCACCATACGCCTCTCCCCCGACCGCCACATCATCCCGGACTGAGGGCGCCGAACGGCGCTTCGACGCCAGAACTGCCGAGCCAACAATTCCCCAGGAAGTTCATTACGTGCCTCTTTGAAGCGGAACCTTGCCTGGATTAACCATAGGCCGGATATATTAGCTTTCGCTTGGGAGGTACGGATGCTTAGCAGCCGAAAGCTCTAGGCTAGGCACCTCCCCACCAACAGTCTCTCGTTTCCTGTCTGTTATCCCCCTAGTACAAACCTGCCGTCCGGGGTAATATAGGGTCTCTAACTGGGCCTTTCAGGCAACCGGACTGTGTCCGATGCTGCCCTCACTAGGGTGATGGAGGTGTGAGGCGAAAGGCTGGCGGTAGACGAATTTCCTGAGATAGGAAGGGTCGGTGCGGTAACAAGGTAGCTTTGCTGAATCGTCTTTCCCCTCCCCGCCTCCAATATGGTTTTCAATCGGCCCGTGGGGACGTCCTTGGTGGTGTTACGGCAGCCGTCGTAAGCCTGCCTGTCGCTCTGGCTTTTGGCCTGGCAGCTGGGCTCAGCCCGGCTGCCGGTATCTACGGCGCCATCTCGGTCGGGTTCTTCGCCGCTGTCTTCGGCGGCACAAAGTCCCTGATATCCGGGCCTACCGGCTCGATGACGGTGGCTATTTCCGTCATCGTAGCCACTCACGCCGATAACATCGCCGAGGCCTTCACCATCGTCATAATGGCGGGCCTTATCCAGATAACGTTCGGCCTGCTGAGAATCGGGCGCTTCGTGACCTATACGCCCTATTCGGTCATATCAGGGTTCATGACCGGAGTCGGCGTCATAATCATCCTGGTGCAGACCCTGCCGTTTCTCGGAGCGGATGTCGCCGCCGGCGGCCCCATAGGCACGCTTCGCAACTTTTCCACGGTGTTTGACAACTTCGAGGGCAACGCCGTGGCCATTGCCGCCATCACCCTTGGCGTGGCTCTTCTGTGGCCAAGCATGTTCGACAAGTATCTGCCTGCTACCCTCGTCGCCCTGGGAGTCGGGACCCTCGTCGGTGTCTTCTGGCTTACCAACGCTCCTACCATCGGCATCGAAGCCGTGCCCACCGACTTGCCTTCATTCCACCTGCCGGAATATGCACCCGGCATTTTGGTTCGAGCCATTGAACCGGCCCTGGTGATAGCGCTGGTGGGATCCGTCGACACGCTTCTGACCGCGCTCGTAGCAGACTCGATGACCCGCACCCGCCACGATCCCAACAAGGAACTCCTGGCCCAGGGCATCGGCAACGTGTTTACCGGGTTTATCCAGGGCTTGCCCGGGTCCGGCGCCACCCCGAGCACCGTTGCCAACGCTCGCGCAGGCGGTAGGACCATTGTATCGGGAGTGGTTTCCGTAGGCATCCTGCTGCTCATGGTCATGGTGTTCGGCAAATACGTGGCGCTAATTCCCAACGCCGTACTGGCTGGCATCCTCGTGAAAGTCGCCCTGGACACCATAGATTGGCGCTTCGTCACCAGGATATTCCGCGTTCAGCGGGAGCACATGGTGGTGATGCTGCTGACCCTTGGGCTGACCGTGTTCCTTGATTTGGTGGCCGCCGTGGCCGTAGGCATGATAGCTGCCGCAGTGACCAGTGCCCGCCAGTTCGAGGTCCTGGAGCTGGACAGCGTAGTCTCCGTGCCCCTTCTCGATCAGAGTTTCTTCGGCAATGGAGATGATGATGAAGACAGCGATGAATTTTCCGCAAGGGTGGGCCTTGTGGCGCTCCGGGGCACTTTTACCGTCGCATCATCCAGCAAGTTGATCGATACCATAGGCGAAGATATACGCGAGCATGAGGTCGTTATCCTCGACTTCTCGGACACCGTCTACGTGGACGACAGCGCAGCCCTCGTGGTGGAGCAGCTCATCGAAACTGCCGATAACTATGAAACCCAGTGCATTGTGATGGGGCTTGCGGGCACGCCCGCCCAAAACCTTCAGGGCCTCAATGTCCTCAAACGTGTACCTGGAGACCAGATAGTCGATTCCTGGGACCAGGCAAGAGCCACAGCCGCCAGACTCCTCGCCAGTTCGGACTAACCGCTCTCATGGGACGGTGAGCCAAGGCCCGGGCCAATTTTTACAAACAGGCCCTACCCAACCCCCTAACACATCATCCCCGGTTAGGACACAATAAGTGCAGGAGGCGTCCAAGCTATATGTATAAAGGTCACTTTTGAAGTGTCACCGCAGGTCCCCGGGTTCGTTTAGACCAACTATCTTGCTTGCATATGAAGAGCATCGTATGCTAGCGGAAAGAAAAACACTAAACTTATAAGTCCTACAGTCATTCAGAGACCGTCACACTTGTAGAATGGACAGAGACGAAGTGGCCTCAAACAGATCTAGTGCCAGTGATGAGACTACAAGTCTCAACATTGTGGATTTGTTCAGTGGAGTTGGCGGCCTTAGTCTTGGTTCAGCCCGTGCAGGTTTTGTGGTTCGCGGTGCGGTTGACATTGACTCAAAGGCGAATGACGCCCACAAGCGCAACTTTCCAAACACAATACATCTGGACGCTGACATTGGCGGACTTACCGCCGATACTCTACGACAGGGCTTACAACTCAATGGCGAGAGGATAGCCGGGATTATAGGAGGCCCTCCATGTCAAGGCTTCAGTTCCATAGGAAGAAGAAATAAAGACGATATCCGCAATGTATCGTTTGTCGATTTTTTCCGCATAGTCTCTGAAGTTCAGCCTAAGTTTTACCTAGCCGAAAACGTCCCTGGCATAATGCGAGACAGTTATGACGAAATTAGAGAACAAGCCTTCTCTTTGGTTGACGCCAAGTATAAGGTTCTGCCTCCCCTGAAGTTGTCCGCAAACGACTATGGAGCTGCAACGAATCGGAAACGTGTGTTCTTCTTCGGCTATCTCCAAGACGAAATGGCCCCTCTTACAATTGAAAGCTTCAATGCACCTTCTAACATCGAGGTCGTGTATGTTAAGGACGCCTTGCACGGTCTCCCTAGCAGAATTGATCCTACGTGGCAAAAAGAAGAACAAGGCTGGCAAGTGGTCCGTGACTATAGAAACAACAACTACGCACGTAGGCTTCAAGGACATGTTCCGACGGGGGTCGGTCACCCGAAGGCTCTACGGCGCTTGTCGTGCAAACATGAAATATCCGGCTTCTTGGGGACAGCACACTCGGATGAAATCGCTGAACGGTATGCCAAAACCCCGCAAGGTAAGTACGACTCGATTTCGAAATCATATCGACTCGACCCTGACGGCTTTTGTCCTACATTACGAGCGGGTACGGGTCCAGAGCAAGGGAGTTTTCAGGCAGTTAGGCCCATACACCCAACTGAAGGCAGAGTGATAACGCCACGTGAAGCAGCGAGACTTCAGGGCTTCCCCGATTGGTTTCAGTTTTCCCACACGAAGTGGCATAGCTTCCGACAAATTGGCAACAGCGTTAGCCCAATCCTTGCCGAACGAATCCTAGGCGTAGTTGCAGAGTCGCTGGGAATTACGAATTCTACGGAGGAGTGCGGTGAATAGTTCACAGGAAAGCAAATATGTGACAGTTGATGCCTCGCCAGTCAAGTCCTTCTTTGTTTCCATGCTGACTCGAGATATTCAACTTGAAGAGGCTATTTTAGACCTCTTAGACAATTGTGTAGATGGTGTTCTGCGCTCAAAGAAAGGACATGGTGAGAAACCATACGAGGGCTTTAAGGCTGAAATAGCATTCGGAGCTGACTCGTTCTCAATTTCAGACAACTGCGGAGGCATTCCCTGGGACCTGCACGAGTACGCGTTTCGGATGGGGCGATCACCTGACAGGCCCCCCGATGCCCCAGGGTCTGTAGGCGTATACGGGATCGGTATGAAAAGGGCGATTTTCAAGATTGGCAGGCACTGCCTTGTTTCGACGCGTAATAAGGAAGATCAATACGAGGTTGAAATAACTCCGGATTGGATCAGTAACGAAGCAGTGTGGGACATTCCCGTTCGTGAAGCTGATCTTTCTACGGATTATGACGGGACTACAATCGTAGTCGGAGAATTGTATCCTGGCATAGCTAAGACGTTTGCAGAAGGGGCGAAGTCCTTCAATGCTGGCCTAAAACAAATGATAGCGACTCACTATGCATACATAATGGATAAGGGGTTTGAAGTTACGGTCAACGGTGATTCCGTTCGACCCCGAACTACCAAAATCGTATTTGACCGCCGGGGAACTGCAGGAGCCGATGCCATTAGGCCTTTTGTTTTCAAGACTGTCGCAGGCGGAGTCGAAGTATACCTTGCGGTAGGATTCACTCGCCCGATACCCTCCGAGAATGAGCTTAGGGATGAACAGATTGAAGCGAGACACTCGTCCATCGATGCAGGTTGGACAATTCTCTGCAATGATAGGGCTGTTCTCTATTGTGACCGAACAGAATTGACCGGCTGGGGGGAAGCTGGTGTCCCGCGCTACCACACTCAGTTCATTGCTATATCCGGTATTGTTGACTTCCGATCCAAAGACCCCTCCAAACTTCCTACCACAACGACTAAGCGAGGCATCGATGCATCGTCTCCTCTTTATCTTCAAGTCAGAAATAAGATGCGGGAAGGTATGAGGGTCTTCACGGACTATACAAACAAATGGAAAGGGCACGCGGAAGAATCAAAGCAACACATCGAACAGGGCGTCCCTCTTGCTCTTGAAGACCTAAAGACGAACACGAAGCGACTGCCCTTCAGTAACACTCGAACTTTGCCACTGGGCGAACAATACAAGCCGAAACTTCCTTTACCGCCTAAGCTTGAGCCTACAACACGCAGGATTACATTTGTTAAGGAACTAGCAAAGATCAAAGCAGTGGCTGACTACTTCGGAGACTCTGACATGCGGCCATCCGAAGTAGGGGAAGAATGCTTCGAGGCCATTTACACTGAGGTGCGAGGATGAGTTCACCCGCGTATCACCTTAGGCCAAACAAGGCGGCTGACCGCTTTGCTCTAATGGAGGCGATCCGACGCCTTCCGAGGCTTGGTGATGGAGGACTAGAGGAATACACCTATATCGGCTTAGGTGGTCCCTATCTGGAAGATTTCCGCCAACTGTACGAGTTCTTTCCCGACATGGGCATGGTGTCAATTGAAAATGAGGAGGAAGTCTATAAACGGCAAAAGTTCCATCGACCATTTCGGTCATTGAAACTAATCATGGACGAAGTTTCCTCTTACATTAAACGCTACGACCCAGGCGCGAATAAAAGCATCTTTTGGTTGGATTATACCGGCTTGGAATACAGCTCCTTTCAAGATTTCAAGGCACTACTTGGAACAGTAGCAGAAAACAGCATGATAAAGGTCACACTGCACTCCGATCCTAGGAAATATTGGACGCCTAGGACTCCACAACTAAATGAAAAGAGAGCCCAAACGTTCCGTAGGAAGTTTGAGCGTATCATGCCCGATCCTTCTGCCACTCCACCCATCCTTGCTGAAAACCTTGCTTACTTTCTTCAAGAGATGCTCCAGGTCGCTACTGAACAGGAACTACCTCCTGCGGCTTCCATCAGGTCCTTTGTCCCCGTATCCTCTTTCTATTACTCAGATGGAACATGTATGTTTACTCTAACGGGAATTGTTTGTGAGACTGCCAGAAAGCATCGCGTGGAACGAGCCTACATGGATTGGGAATTCGCTAATCTGGCATGGGCCCCGCCAAAGAAGATTGCCGTGCCAGTTCTCAGCACGAAGGAACGGCTACACCTTCAGCGACTCTTGCCAACTAAGACAGCGCGCGGTAGAAGGCTTCGGAAAAGACTCGGTTATCTGATTGAGGACAGTGTTAATCAGACCGAGGCCGCGCTCGAGCAATATGCGGCGTTTCACAGGTACTCTCCATATTTCATAAGGGGAGTGCCGTAGAATACTGGGGCCATGGACACGCGAACCAAGGAGGAGCGCAGCCGGATAATGGCGGCTGTCCGCAGTAAAGATACCGCCCCGGAACTCTTGGTTCGCCGGTTCTTGTGGTCTAAGGGTGTGCGGTACCGCGTCCATCCGAATAACTTACCCGGAACGCCAGACATAGCAGTACGCCGATACAAATTGGCGATCTTCGTTCACGGGTGTTTCTGGCATGGTCACGAAGGCTGTTCACGAGGTAGGCTTCCGAAATCCAGGCTGGATTATTGGAGCACCAAGATCAATGCGAATAAAAACAGAGACGCCACCATTAAGGCTGAATTGAAGCGGGGAGGTTGGCGTCAGTTGGTGGTCTGGGAGTGTCAGCTAAGGACACAACGGGCCGCTGCCACTGCATTGCCCCAACTATGGAATGCAATTCGATTGCTATGTCGAGAAATCGGGCTGCGCTGAAGAACCACCGGCTACACCCTAATCCCCCCGGTAGTACTCCATCCCGAGATGGGTGATCTGCTCCTCGCCCATCATCCAGCGCAGGGTGTTTTTCAGCTTCGTCTGCTGTATGAACAGGTCGTGCTCCGGGTAGACCGAAGGCGCATGCTGCGGACTCTTGAAATAGAAGGACAGCCACTCCTGGATGCCCGCCATGCCGGCCCGTTGCGCCAAGTCCATGAACAGCACCAGGTCCAGCACCAGCGGCGCCGCCAGTATCGAGTCTGAGCACAGGAAGTTGACCTTCAGCTGCATCCTCCGCCCGAGCCACCCGAACAGGTCGATGTTGTCCCAGCCCTCCTTGTTGTCTCCCCGGGGAGGGTAGTAGTTGATTCGCACCTTGTGGTAGGCGTCGGCATACAGTTCCGGGTACATGTCGGGCTGCAGAATGTACTCCAGCACCCCCAGCTTCGACTCTTCCTTCGTCTTGAAATTGTCCGGCTCGTCCAGCACCTCGCCGTCCCGGTTCCCGAGAATGTTAGTCGAAAACCAGCCGTCCATTCCCAGCATCCTGGCCTTCAGCATCGGCCCAATCACCGTCTTCACAAGAGTCTGGCCCGTCTTGAAGTCTTTCCCGCAGATGGGCACACCCTTGTCCCGGGCCAGCTTCTCCAGAGCGGTTACGTCCACGGTCAGGTTGGGGGCCCCGTTTATGAATGGCACCCCCTCCATCAACGCCGCGTAAGCGTAGATCATTGAAGGGGCTATGTTTTCGTCGTCGTCATGAAGAGCTCCAACGAAATTTTCGATGTTCTTATGGGCCTCGGTCTCCGTAATGAATTTTTCGGTCGAGGCACACCAGACCATCACCAGTCGATCGCAGTCATTCTCCCTTTTGAAACGCTGGATATCGCTCCGTATCGCCTCCACCGCATCCAGTTTCGAGCCCGACGTTTTAACATTTGTCCCGTTGATGCGCCGCACGTAGTCATTGTCGAAGACGGCCGGCATTGGCTCTATCGACCTCAGGAAGTCGGCTATGGGCTCCACCTGTTCATGTCTGTCCAGAACACCCGCATTCACCGCCGAGTCATAGGCGTTGTCGGGGATCGGGTCCCAGGCCCCGAAAACCATCTGGTCCAGGCTCGCCAGGGGAACGAAGTCCCTTATGAGCGGCGACCGCTTGTCGGGTCGCTTACCGAGACGGATGGTAGCCATCTGCGACACCGATCCCACCGGCTGTCCCGTCCCCTTCTTGATATGCTCGATGCCTGCGATAAAGGTGGATGCCACCGCCCCCAGCCCCACCATCAATACCCCTAGTTTTCCGTTGGCTGGGCCGACTTCAGGTGCGGTTGCCGTTACAAAGTCCTTTGGTTCCAAGATGATCCCTTTCTCATGTGCAAGTTCCAATAGCCGCTCATGCCACTGGGATGGTATGCGTCCCGTCCTGGCCCAGTGCTGCACGGTGCTCTGGCGTTTACCCAGCAGTCCCGCCAGCGCCGACTGACCACCGAAACGATCGATTATCTGCTTTGCTGTATTCATAATGGCCAACATTAACAGTTTTTTCGTTAGCAATCAACTTCTACCTCAGTCCTCGACCCCTCTCTGATAGAATCCACCCCAACTCCCCCAGCCCCCCTCAAGGAGTCTGCACCATTGGCAGCTCATCCCCTATCCGCTGATTCAGGCCCCATTCGCGATACCGGCCGGATAACTTCCCTGGACCTGCTGCGCGGGGTGGCGGTGCTCGGCATCCTGTTGATGAACGCCGTCCACTTCAGGTTCGACTCCGCTCCCTACTTCAACCTCAGCGCTGGCGGATCGGAGTCGTGGCTCGACTGGACGGTGGGCATTTTCGGCGAGATCTTCGTTGACCAGAAGTTCATGGGAATCTTTTCGCTGCTATTCGGCGCAGGCATGGTCCTATTCATCGACCGCGCCAGCCGCAGAGGAAGGCGTGCCGGCCTGCTCAACCTGTGGCGAAATGGATTGCTTCTGATAATCGGCGTGCTCCACTTCCTAGTCTGGGACGGCGATGTGCTCATCGCCTACGCCCTTTCCTCCGTCTTCCTGATCGCTCTCCGAAAGCTTCCCAATTGGGCGCTCATCTCCCTCGGTGTAATGGTGTTCAACCTTTCCGTTGCCACGGCCCTGCTTACCCAGCATCTCGCAAACTCTGATGCATCCCTTACCGGCATCTGGCTCCCCGGCGAGATAAACGACCAGGAGGTTCTTCCCTTCATCCTCGTCTTGGGATTCTTCCTGCGCGCTCTCGGACTCATTCTCGTCGGTGCGGGCTTGTACCGCACCGGCTTTATGGACGGAGCCTTCTCTCCCTGGAGTTATCGACTCGCCGCCGTGGTCGGCCTTGGCGTCGGGCTTCCCTTGGCTGCGGTTGGCGTTATCATCACCGGATTGAACGATTACTCCCGCGAGATAGCCTTCATCGGCCAGATACCCAACACTGTAGGCACCATTCCATCTTCCCTTGGATACATGAGCCTCATAATTCTCTGGAACAACCACCCCGACAACCGGTTCAAGAAGCGGCTGCGTGCGGTCGGAAGAATGGCCCTTACCAACTACCTCATGCAGACCGCGCTTGGGGTGATTGCGCTGACGACCCTGTTGGCCAACGCCGACTTCGTGAGTCGAAGTGTAATCCTGGTGTTTGTATTCGCGGTCTGGGGTCTGCAACTGTGGTGGTCCCAGGCGTGGCTCGGCCGCTTTCTCTTTGGGCCCGCAGAGTGGCTCTGGCGACTCGCAACCTATCGAAGCCGACAACCCCTCCTCCGTCCCCGAGACACGCAGCCTTCAGCGTAGAAGTTGTCAACTCCGGCAGAGCAAGGCAATATATTGACTCAACGAGTACGCACCATGCAGAGTTGACCCTTAAACTGGTGGTTGGCCCTCCCTATATCCCACAGAGTCATGCCTGGTCCTAAACATCCGAAACGCCCCGCCGCCAACACCTACTGGGTACTGCCCGGCTCATTCGCCGCGGGCGAACATCCCGGCGACGTCGACCCTTCCCGAGCCGCGAGAAAACTAAGACGACTCCTGGAAGCGGGCATCGACCACTTCATCAACCTGACTCAGCCCCACGAGCTCGAGCCCTACGACGCCATAGCCGAGGAACAAGCCCGCACCCTTGGCATTACCGTAAGCCATGAACGCCACCCCGTAGTGGACCTGAACACCCCCCAAAGCCCCAGGTACATGACCGCCATCCTGGACGCCATAGACGCCGCCCTGGCCGATGGCAAGACGGTATACGTTCACTGCTGGGCGGGCGTCGGACGAACGGGCACGACCGTCGGATGTTGGCTGGTGCGCCACGGACGCACCGGCGACGAGGCCCTGGCCCAGATCGCCGAGTGGTGGAAGGGCATGGACGACTTGAAGAAATCCATGCACCCCTCCTCCCCGGAGACCCACCGCCAGAAGAACTACGTCAGAAACTGGACCGAACCCTCACCCTGAACGCGGTCGAAGATTCTCCGTGCTGGAAGTGCGCCTTTGCGAGGCGTGAATCCATCCTCGGATGTGGGGCATTCCGCTCGCCCGCCTCAGGCGGGAGCCGAGCTGCAAGTGCGCCGTGCTATAAGTCCGCCTTTGGTGGAGAGCATCGAAGGGTCTCAAGAGCGGAATGGGTGGGGCGTCCCCCCTCCCCAACCCGACAATATTTAACGGCTCCTTACCCCACCCTGTGAATGCCCCGGGGCAGCCCGCTCAGCGCCTCGCAGCCTTGGTCCGTTACCAGCACCGTCTCACTGACCCCCACCCCATACTGCCCCGATTCGAAGAGGATGATGGGCATGTGGAAGGTCATGCCGGGCGCCAGCACGTCCCCCGAGTCCGGCTCCAGGCTCAGGTTGCCCCGGTCGGACCACATGATTCCGTTCTGGTACCCGGTACGATGCTTGAACACCTCGGGTCGCCCCGACTTATCGATAACGCCCCTGCACGCCGCGTCCACGTCTCCAGTTCTCGCGCCGGGACGTATCGCACCAATCGCCGCCTCCAGTGCCTCTTCCGCCAGCGCGTGGAGCGACTCTGCACCTGCGTGGCTCCCCAGCACCGCCGAGCGGCAGATGCTGCCCGCGTAGCCGTTGGCCCAGCCGCCCGTTTCGGTGAAGACCGGTTGGTTTCGTTGCAGGGCGTAGGATGTCGGGAGGCCGTGGGGCAGGGACGTGCGAGGCCCGAACAAAAGCGTGAATTCGCGCATCCAGGCGGCGCCTGCGTTTTGCACGGCGGACTTCATCGCTTCGGCTACATCGACCTCCGTGATGCCTTGCCGCAGCGATGAGTTCATCGTCTCGATGGCCACTCGGGTGAAGCTCATGGCCTTGCGCATGGTCTCAATTTCGACGTCGCTCTTTACGGCGGCCACGGTGGACACAACCTTAGTTGCATCCACAATCTTCAAGTCGGGCAGCTCAGCCTCCAGCCGGGCCACGTCCCTTGGCGCGAGGTTCCAGCACCCCAGCTCCAGCCCGATCGTACCCGCCTCCAGCCCGAACCTTCGGAGCACGTCGGCCACCGCCTTCGCCTGGTCGCCTTCCTGGGTGTAGGGCACGACTTCCGATACGCAGCTCTCGGTCCTTACGCATCTTCGTCGTATTCCCGGACCACGTATGTAGGCGGCTGGCCCGGGGCCAGTATCAAGGGGAAGGGAGCAAAGTACCCGCCCGACCCGTCATATCCGGAGAGGTACTCCTGGTGACTGTAAGCCGTCACGGCAATCGCATCCATCCCCTGCGACTCCATCGCCCCCAAGACCGCGTTCTGCCTCCGCTGATATTCCTCCGGAGAAAAGGGAGGGGCGGTCATGGGAATCGAGCCGGAGCTTACTGCTGTCATTGTGTCTCTCCTTGTTGTACCCGCTGCCTGGTGTGTCTCCGATTTTGACCGCGCCATGTTAGGTTTCGGCAAGCGGCACAGTCAACAGCAGTCCTTAGCCGACAGCCCCCGTCATTCCCGACCCGATCGGGAATCCATCCAGTTGAGTAGGGGCTCTCACCCTGAGCTAGCTGAAAGTCCGCCTCGGCGGAGCGAAGGGTCGAGCGGGGGGAAGGTTTGTCCAGGCGAGGCATCGTAGGCACGTACAACCGCTTCTCTACTAAGCCCCTGTAGAGGTACGCCACCGAGTTTGCCGGACGGAACAACGATCATCCCAGCGACACCCTTGACCAGGTGAAGAAAATGATCAAGCGCATGCACCGGAAGCGTCTCACGTATGGTGATCTTACCTCATAGGGTTTTTTCCTTTATACCCAGTTATCAGATGCGCCCTACCGTTAAATGTAGAGCGGTTCAGAAGGGTTGTCTTGGGGGGTGATTGGGTCGGATAGCTAGGCTTCGGGACCATTCTTGTTGCTGGCGTTGTACCTCTGTTGGGGTAAGGTTGTGTCCTCCGGTCTTTTCCCAAAGCCAGTCTCCAAATTGCAGTGCCCAAAGCGGCTTGGCAAACTCTGGTACGGTCGTGGCTCCGGCATCGGAGGAGATGGATAAGGTATATGTTGATTTATCGAAGGGCTGATTTACGGCAAGCGATACGTTGTTGGCCCTCATCGCTCGCCAAGCCGTATGTGAGAGCGGAAGCCAGGAGTTCATCTCGGCATAGGCTTGCGCTTCCCTGAAGATTAGCTGAGCCTCCTTCTTTACGTTGAAGCGGAGGACGAGTCCCGCAATGAGCGCCCCCCACCAGTAGAGAATAAGGAAAAAGGCGATGATCCACATGGCGGCTCCGGCCGCGATGGAGAAGATGCCCATTATCCAGCCAAACATGAAGAGCAGGAAACCTCCGACACCCGTGGGGATAAGTGAAATGAGTAGCCAATAGCTAACCCGAGATTTGCTCCAGGACATAAGTGGGTCCCCCTTGCAGCTAGGCTGGTGACCGTTGCTTAGGCAGTCCTGGCCCGTTTCACTGGCAAGGGGGCATAAGCATTCCCATGCCCAACTAACAGTTGGTGAACGGGTAGACTACCTAACCGGGGATAAGGTACCCCCTCCCTAGAAATGCGTCAACGAATACCGCACGTGCGTGCTCTGCACGCACGTGGCCCTCTATTCTTATCTCCCCCTCTCCCTTAATGGCCCTAAGGAGGAGGGGGATCAAGGGGGTGAGGGTTCCCCGGTGGGGTGTGGGGTATCCTTACCCGCAAGAGTGACACGAACCCCCGTGCGACCTCAAAATTGATGGTTACCGGGAGAGGGAATTGACCTCATAATTGCGGTTACCGGCAGTGTTCCAGGATAGCGGCTGACCCTGACGCCATGCTAGCCCCAGCAACTTGTCGGTCTCGGCATCGATCTGACGGCACAGTCAACAGCAGTCCCTAGCCGACAGCCCCCGTCATTCCCGACCCGATAGGGAATCCATCCCGTTGAGTAGGGGCTCTCACCCTGAGCCCCATCGAAGGGTCGAGGGGGGTGGCGCTCACACTGCCAATCCGTCGCATCCCCTTAACGCCGCCTGCCACACTCTCCGTGATGTCGGCCCCCGCACAAAGTCTAAGTTTGGCAATAGAATGATTGGCACCAGGCGAATGTGTCGTATTTCCTTAAGTCTAAGGAAAGAAATCATTGTCTGGATGTCACAAGGCGCGATTTGCGTCTACATCAAGTCCAGCTTCTTTTAACTCCCGGATAAGGTTCATTTTCCATGCCCCTTCGTCGTCCAGGGAGATGTAAATGACGCCATCGTAATCAGACGGAATTTCCACTTCTCCTTTAAGCAGCGCGAACGTTCGCTCTCGACCCAACTTCCCGAGAAAAAATCCAAGTTCAAGAATTACGTTCTGCCTTGCCCGAAGTTTCGGCATGTCTGGTTCACCTTTAGAGCAACAAGTGTCATCTGGGGTAAGCAAGACAACGGCGAAACCTACTTGTGCAAACTCTTCAAATTTCTCAATTATCGTGCGTCCTTGATTTGGCTGTTCATGCAGAATCACTGGCTCTAGTTCTAACCGTGTCAGGAGACGAGCCACAGTTTCCTTGGTTCCATCATCCCTTCCGTGAACAACAAACACTTTGTTCGTAATCTTAGGCACTTTAGTCCCTGTAGCGGTAATGGATACTGGTTGGTCGTCGTCCTCCCAGTACTCCTTGATTTCATCGATCATTGATTCAAGCATGGAGCCAGCAGAATCTAGACCCTTCACGTAATCAGCGTGGAACTCAGCGTCACTTGTGCTTGGGAAAATAATAAGTGAGATGTAATGGATTCCTTCAAATTCCTTAACGTGATCAGGCTTATTGACGAAAGTGTTGGAGATTGCGACCGTGGTATCTCTGTGCCATTTCTTGAATTCAGGTGAACTGCTTTGCAATTGCTTCAACTGAGGAATCGTATCCAGAGCGCTTTGTAGGCGTTGTATGGACCTAGCCTTAGGTGGATGATTCATCTTTTCTCACTCTTCTCGATTGCCTCGAGCCGCCGACTCCGTACATGGCAGCATTGCAATTACGCACTATTTCCTTTGCTCTTAGACGTGAGGGCTTACAAGGTACGATTATAACAAGGGGTATTTAGCGCCCTTGGCCTCAGCCAATAATGCCCTCTCCCTGCGCCCTGTTGACATCCCCCACCCCCCTCCCTATAATCCCGTCGAACCGCGAATCGGCCCGACCCCCGGCCCGAACGGCAGGTTCTCCGGCATCCCCTCGTCCCGACCCTCTTGAAAGCCGGAAATTGGCAATTTACCCGTAGGTCCTCAGCCCCCGGACTTGTTGTTGAGCGGATTTGTAAAGCTGGCCTCTTCCCTCGGCGCCCATCCTCAGCCGAGTCGGATTTCCTACCCCCTTCACCGCCGTTCCGCATTCTTCGGCCACCGGCCCCCGCATCCCCAGGGGATTCATATTGACCACTAAGTTTATATTCGTCACCGGCGGCGTTGTCAGCTCCGTAGGCAAGGGCATCGCTGTCGCCTCCATCGGCCGCATCCTCAAGAGCTACAATATCAGCGTTTCCGTCCAGAAGCTTGATCCTTACCTCAACGTCGACCCCGGGACCATGTCCCCGTATCAGCACGGCGAGGTCTTCGTCACCAAGGACGGCGGAGAGACCGACCTCGATCTCGGCCACTACGAACGCTTCATAGACATTGACCTTACCCGCACATCCAACGTCACCGCCGGCTCCATTTACAGTTCCGTTATCTCCAAGGAGCGCAGGGGTGACTACCTGGGAGGCACCATTCAGACTGTCCCCCACGTCACCAACGAGATAAAGGCCCGCATGCACCTCCTCGCCGAGGAAAGTGGCGCCGACGTTGTGATCGTGGAGGTCGGGGGCACCGTCGGAGACATCGAGAGCCTGCCCTTCCTCGAGTCCATCAGGCAGATGCGCAATGACGTGGGGCGGGAAAACGTGTTGAACATTCACGTGACTCTCCTGCCCTATATATCGGCCACCGCCGAGCTCAAGACAAAACCGACCCAGCACAGCGTCAAGGAGCTTCGCAGCATCGGCCTTCAGCCCGACGTCATCCTCTGCCGCAGCGACTTCCCGGTGCCCCAGGAGATAAAGAACAAGATCACCCTTTTCTGCGACGTAGAGCCCCGCGCCGTCATAGCCGCCCCCACCGTCGACACCATCTACGAAGTGCCCCTCCTTCTCCAGGAGGAAGGCATCGGCCCGCTCATCATCGACAAGCTGGACCTTGACGCCGCGGAGTCCCCGGACATGGACGGCTGGATTGACATGGTGGGCCGCATCAAGCAGCCCAAGGAATCGGTCCCCATCGCCATTGTCGGCAAGTACGTTGAGCTCGCAGACTCCTACTGCTCAGTAAGAGAGGCCCTCCACCACGCGGGCCTCTATCACGGGTGTGATGTGGAAGTGTCCTGGATACGGTCGGAAGACCTGGAGTCGGACGGCGTCCACGAACACTTGCAGTCGGTGCGGGGCATCGTCGTGCCGGGAGGCTTCGGCCCCCGAGGCGTTGAAGGTATGATCAAGACCGCCCGCTATGCCCGGGAGCGGGAGATACCCTACTTGGGCCTCTGCCTCGGCATGCAGGTTATGGTCATCGAATACGCCCGCCAAGTCCTCAAGTCCTCCGAGCCCAACTCCACCGAATTCGATGTCGAAACGGGAGAACCCGTCGTCTATCTCATGCCCGACCAGAAGAACGTGAAAGACATGGGCGGCACCATGCGCCTCGGATCGTATCCCTGCAAGGCCGTTCCCGGCACCTGGGCAGAGCAGGCCTACGACGGAAGCGTTGTGCAGGAACGCCACCGCCACCGCTTCGAAATCAACAACGACTACAGGGACCTGCTGCAAGATAACGGGATGGTCTTCAGTGGCCTATCCCCTGATGGCGACCTGGTTGAAATAGCTGAGTTGGGCGGCCATCCCTTCATGGTCGGGAGCCAGTTCCACCCCGAGTTCCGCTCCCGCCCCGAACGTCCCCATCCCCTCTTCCGGGAATTCGTATCCGTTGCCAAGAAAGTAGTCAGAGAAGGGGAGCAAAGGCCCCTGCCAGCCTTGCCCTGATACGGCGGCTTTACAGTTAGTTTACAATATATGGTGATGCAGCTATGCAGATTTGGCTTGACACCGCAGACATAGAAGAGATTCGGGAAGCCTCCAAGTTCGGCGTCATCTCCGGCGTGACCACCAACCCCTCCCTGGCCGCGAAGGCCGGGCACCTGGACTTGCGTGCCGCCGTCATTGAAATTTGTTCCCTTGTTGACGGCCCGGTCAACGCAGAGGTCCTCAGCCTAAACGCCCAGGATATGATCGAGGAAGGACGAGAAATCGCCACCTGGGCCCCGAACGTCGTGGTGAAAGTGCCCATCGGGGAGGAGGGCCTGCAGGCAATCTCGGTACTGTCACGCGAGGGCATAGCGGTGAACCAGACACTGACGTTCTCCGTAAACCAGGCGCTCCTCGGGGCCCTGGCCGGCGCAACCTACATAAGTCCCTTTGTCGGCAGGCTCGACGATGCAGGCAACGACGGAATGGTCCTCGTCTCCGAAATGGTCAAAGTCTTCAAAAAGCAGGACCTCAATGCCAAGGTGCTGGCCGCCAGCCTCCGACACCCCCAACACGTGGTCCAGGCCGCTCTTGCCGGCGCCCATGTCTCTACCCTTCCCTACAAAGTCTTCAAGCAGATGTTCCAACATCCCCTAACCGATGTCGGTCTGAAACGTTTTATAGATGACTGGCGCGGCCTTGTCCGAGTCTAAGTCCTAGATACCCCGACCCTCACCCTTCCCACTACTCGAGTACCCCATGAAAAGGAGACCACCCCCCGCAGTGAGCCCTACTATCCTCGGTGAACCCACGCGCATTGATATCGCAGACCTGGAGGCCCTTCCCCGCGAACGCCTCCTGGAGCTTGCCAAAGAAGCCAACATAAATAACTATCCCTCTCTCAAGAAGAGCGAGCTGGTCTTCCGCCTCCTGCCCTCCCGCCTCGACGACCACTACACCATCGTCTCGGGTGGGACCCTCTCCCTCGCCGACGAGGGTTACGGCTTCCTGCGGCATGATGGCCTAAAGGCCGGCGTGAATGACGTCTATGTATCCCAGTCCCAGATACGCCGCTTTGGCCTCCGCACCGGAGACTATGTCACCGGGCAGATCCGGCCCCCGAAGGATAGCGAGAAGTTCTACGGCCTCCTTCGTGTGGAGTCTATCAACAGCGTAGACCCCAACATCGCAAAGGCCCGCCCTTCCTTCGACGACCTCACCCCCATCTTCCCCGAGGAGATCATCAACCTGGAGGCGCCGGGCAACGGCCTCTCCGGCAGGCTCCTCACCCTCATGGCGCCCATCGGCCGGGGTCAGCGAGGCCTCATAGTCTCGCCCCCCAAGGCCGGTAAGACTATCCTCCTCAAGCACATTGCCAACGGCATCACCAGCAACTACACCGACATCCGACTCATGGTGGTCCTCATAGGCGAGCGCCCCGAGGAAGTCACGGATATGAAACGTTCCATCTCCGGGGACGTTATATCCTCCACCTTCGATGAGCCCGTCGAGGACCACACCAAAGTCGCCGAGGTTGCTCTCGCCCGGGCCAAACGCCTCGTTGAGGTCGGTGAGGACGTGGTCATCCTCCTCGACTCCATAACCCGGCTCACCCGAGCCTACAACCTCGCCATCCCCACCAGCGGACGTACACTCTCCGGCGGCATAGACCCCGTTGCCCTCTATCCACCCAAGCAGTTCTTCGGTGCAGCCCGAAACTGCGAAGAGGGCGGCTCCCTCACCATCATCGGCACCTGCCTCGTAGACACCGGCTCCCGCATGGACGAGGTCATCTACGAAGAGTTCAAGGGCACCGGCAACATGGAGGTCCACCTGGACCGTAAGCTCTCCGAGCGCCGCATCTTCCCTGCAATCGACATCCAGAAGTCGGGCACAAGGCGGGAGGAGAAACTACTCGACGAGCAGACCCTCAAGCAGGTCTGGCTCCTCCGCCGAATGGTATCCATGATCTCCAACGACCCCAACTCCTCCGCCGACGCTACCGAAAAAGTCCTCCAGCGCATGGCCAAGACCCCCACCAACGCCGAATTCCTCACCAACCTCAAGACCGGCTAGTACACCCCCGTCAATCCGGCCTCCGAGAGCCGGCTGCAAGTGCGCCGGGCTGAAAATCCGCCTTAGACGGAGCGTGAACCCATCTCCGGGGTGGCGGGCACCCCTCTCCCCCCACCATTCCGAGTCCACGCGAGGAATCGAAAGCAACTGCGCCCAACACGTCATTCCCGAATTTGTTCGGGCTGCAAGTGCGCCCGTGGAGCATCGAAGGGTCTCATGAGCGGGATCGGGGCTAGACTGACTCCCTCACCCGTAGGGGCGGTTCGTGAACCACCGTCCCCGCAAATGAGCTCAGAACATCGCCACGTATAGGTGGAAAATTTCCCACTAGCCCATATCCCCACCTTTACCCCACAACTGGAAGCCCCCGTCACCTACTCCCCATCCTTGACTATCGAACGGCGACAGGTATAGGGTGAAGGCCACTAATTCGACAATTCACGGGGGACAAATATGGCCACTGTCAATGGAAGCTACCTGATCGCAAGGACGCTCAAAGAGGAGGGCGTCGACACCCTCTTCTACCTCATGGGAGGGCCCAATTTCGACATAGTCATGTCCTCTGAGGACCTTGGGATAAAGAGCGTAGACTTCAGGCATGAGCAGGGTGCAGCCTTCGCCGCCCACGCCTACGCCCGCGTCTCGGGCAAGCCGGGCGTCTGCACCGCGGCGTCTGGCCCCGGCACTCTGAACCTCCTGACCGGCGTGTACACTGCTTCAATCGACAATTCACCGATGGTGATTCTGGGCGGTGCGGGTCCCGTCCACGACATAGGTCGGGAGGCCTTCCAGGAAGTCGACCAGGTCGGCATCATGCAGCCCCTGTGTAAGTTCCTGCACAGGCCCACCATGGCCGCCCGATACCCGGAGGTCGTAAGTATGGCATTCCGGCAGGCGACATCCGGCAGGCCGGGCCCCGTCTACATCGACTGCGGTGCAGACGTTCTCTACGAAGATATTGAAGAGTCCGACGCGGTCGTACCCAGCCGATACGAAAAGAGGAGCAAACCGACCGCCGACCCGTCCGCCGTGGCCGAAGCCGTAGACCTGCTGGCCAAAGCGGAACGTCCCATGATAATGGCGGGTGGAGGCGTATTCTTTTCAGGTGCCAGCCCGGAGTTGGAACGGTTCGTTGACATCACGAACATCCCCTTCTACACGGCCCCCATGTCCCGGGGTATTGTGCCCGAGGACCACGTGGTCTCCTTCCCCGGCGCACGCAGCACGGCCATGAGGGAGGCCGACGTGGTGCTGGTTGTCGGCACCAGGATGAACTGGATGATGAACTACGGCCAGCGCATCTCCGCCGACGCCAAGATTATTCAGATCGATATCGAGGCGAGCGAAATAGGACACAACAGGAGCGTGGATATTGGCATCGTGGCCGACGCCAAGATGGCAATGTCGCAGATGGTCGCCGAGGCCGAGGCCCAGAAGGCCAGTTTCGCCGGGGCCCTGGAGTCGCCCTGGGTGATCCGTCTCAGTGAGGCGAACGACCAGCGAGCCGCAAAGATCGCCGACCTCCTGAACTCCGACAATAGGCCCATTCACCCCCTGAGAATCTGCAAGGAAATTAGAGAGTTCCTGGACCGAGACGCAATCCTATGCGTCGACGGGAACGAGATACTCCACTATGCCCGCCAGTCTATCCCGACATTCGAACCGGGGCACAGGCTCAACGCAGGCGTCACGGGCACCATGGGCGTGGGCCTGCCCTACGGACTAGGTGCACAGCTTGCCAAGCCCGACAAGCAGGTCCTGGTCCTCCACGGGGACGGCTCTATGGGTATGAACGCCATGGAGGTGGACACGGCGGTTAGGCACAACCTCCCGGTAGTTACCGTTGTCAGCAACAACGCCGGCTGGACCGCCCGCTCCCTGGACACCCGCAAGCCGGGCCGCGAGCTGGGCTTTACCGCCTTCCACGAAATGGCGGAGTCCCTCGGTGGCTACGGTGAGCAGGTCGAAGACCCCAACGAGATCCGGCCCGCACTGGAGAGGGCCTACGCCAGCGGTAAGGCGGCCGTCATAAATGTCATCGCCGACCCCCTCGCGCGGGCAGTGTCTAACTGGGGTGGGTCTCGTATGGAGTAGGGTTGCCGCCCTCTCCCCACGCACCCGGCAAGACGACACTATTTGAGCAAGCAGACCGGATTACCTGCCCAGCAGGCCCTCCCCGCGCCCGCGTCGGGAGACCTCAGCAAGGGTGTCGGACGAGGCCTGCTGTCCCGGGTCCGCACCTTTGACTCCCTGAAGGAGCCCAGCTACAGATGGCTGTGGTTGGGTATGCTGGGGTCCTTCGCCGGTATGCAGATGCAGATGCTTGCCAGGGGCTGGCTGGTAGTGGACAAGCTGGATGGCTCGGCGCTGGACTTGGGCATAGTGACATCCAGCAGCGGGGCGCCCCTTCTCCTTCTCTCCCTGTTCGGCGGAGTGATCAGCGACAGGTTCCCCAAGCGGAACCTCCTTGTGGTCACCCAGAGCTGCAACGGCATAATCGCCCTTCTGGTTGCGGTGCTTATCGTCACCGACCTGGTGCAGATCTGGCATATGATAGTGGCGGCGGTGCTGACTGGGACGGTCTTTGCATTCAACATGCCGGGCCGACAAAGCCTGATCCCCGAGCTTGTGAGCAAGGATAAGCTGTCCAATGCCGTGGCCCTGAACTCGGCTGGGATGAATCTGAACAGGGTCATCGCACCGGCTGCGGCTGGGGTGTTGGTGGCGGTCATCGGCCTGAGCGGAGTGTACTTTCTGGTGGTAGGCTGCTACGCCTTCGCAGCATTCACCATGTTGATGATCAGACCCTCAAGGCCCTCCACCTCAACTCGCACCACGTCCATTCTCCAGGACCTGAAAGCAGGCCTGAAGTACGCCAGAAGCGACTCCAAAATATCCAGCCTGTTGCTCCTGGCCTTGGTGCCTCTGCTTTTCGCCCATCCCTACCAGGCGCTGCTGCCCGTCTTTGCCAAAAGCATCCTGGGCGTAGGCTCGGACGGCCTCGGGTTCCTGATGGGCGCTATCGGGGTGGGTGCTGTCACAGGCACACTGGTCCTGGCATCCCTTTCGAGCTCCAGAAACCGTGGTCTGATCATGGTATCCCTGCTCGTGGTATTCGGGCTGGCGCTGGTCCTGTTCTCCCAGTCCGCCAACCTCTACCTGTCTCTCGGGGCGTTGTTCCTGGTGGGAATCGGCAGCATGGGATACAACGCTCTGAACCACACCCTTCTACTGACCACATCGACCCCCGAGATGCGGGGCCGGGTCACGAGCATCTACATGACCAGCTTCGGCATCATGCCCCTGGGTGTATTTCCCATGACCGCCGCCGCCGACGCAATCGGCCCACCCAGTGCCCTGACCATTGGCGGAGCGGGGCTGATACTGATTACCCTGCTCCTGGCGTTGTGGAGGCCTCAGATCCGGTCGCTGAGGTGACGGCTCAGCCGTCCAGATCGTCGTCGTGGGGGGGATGGTTATGACTGTTACCCGCGTTAGACCCGAGACTCTCGACTTGCCGTCGATCATCCTCCTCTCTGGGAGGCAATGCGTCGATCTCTTTACGCAGCCGTGGAAGCTCAGCAATGTCTTCTTCCGAGGCCACGTCGACTACGATTCCGATTACTCCCACGTGCCGGAGCGCCGAGAGCTCGCCTTCGGACAACCCTGCCCTGACGCATGCGACGCTTGGTTTACTGACGGCAGTAAGGACCGACCTGAGGGTCATTAGGTCGGTTATGCTAAGGACTTCCCTGGCGCCATGCTCGATGAGCAGGCAATCGATGGGTACATCTTCCAGGACGCGAAGGTGCGCCTCCTCCATGGATGGAGAGACGCATAGCACCTTGGCGGCGTTTTCCTCGTTGAGAACGGATGCCGGCGAGTTGTCGGGGCTCAAGACGAAGTAGTCGCAGCCCTGCTCAGCCAAGGGTGAAATGTCCTCGGAATTGATGGAAGAGGGTTGGATGCCCCACAGCGCCGACTCGGGAAGGTTGGTCGGGGGAGTGGCCCCGCCTGCCTGGGATGCCGTTAGGATGACTGAATCGGCGTGCTCGGCCGCATCGGATATGGAGAGTGCCGTGGAGGAATCAAGGCGGACTATTAGCACCAGAGGCGGCACGGGGATCGAGGTGTCTGCCGCTACGAAGCCCATTCGCCTCGGCGCGGGCTGGCCCGCCTTGTCAAGTTTGTCCAGTAGTTTGCTCATTTAGGGTGGCCTTCCGATCAGGATTTGGGTGAGTGAAACGGGTTGGTATGGTATAAGCGCGGATGATGGAGTGTCAATCGGGAGCAAGGGAGCGCGCGTGCCTGCGGCATTCTTCTATCGAAGGGGAGAATACCCACAATGCTATAATGCCCGCCTTTAGGTCGGGCGAGTGGGCTGAGGTAAGAATTAGTCATGAAACGCATCACCATCATAGGACTGGGCCTCATCGGAGGCTCCCTCGGGCTGGCTCTGAAAGAGTCGGGCGTGGACGAGGTGGTAGGTTGGGACGTTTCCAGGGCCTCCGGCGCCCGAGCTCGCAAGATGGGAGCGATTGACAACGACAGTAGGACCTTGGCAGGTTCGGTTGAGGGCGCAGAACTGGTGATAATTGCCACGCCCCTCCTTGCCATGCCTGATGTCATGCAGGAAATCGCGCCCAGCCTGAGCCCCGGTTGTGTAGTTACCGACACCGGCAGCACCAAGGCTGCCGTGATGGAGTGGGCCGAGACCCACCTGCCGGGCATCGACTTCATCGGCGGCCACCCGATGGCAGGCAAAGAAGTGTCCGGCATCGAACATGCTGAGCCCGGACTCTTCAAGGGTGCGACTTACTGCATTTGCCCCTCCCCAACGGCATCCCGTAAGGCCTTTGATACGGTGGTGGAAGTTGCTGAAAGCGTAGGTGCCGTCGCCTATTTCCCCGAGCCCCGTGAGCACGACACTATGGTCGCCGCAACCAGTCACCTTCCCCTGCTGATGTCTTCCGCCCTGATGACCCTTGCCTCGTCCTCGGAGTCGTGGAGGGAGGTCCGCCGGGTCGCATCCAGCGGGTTCGCAGGCGCAACTCGACTTGCATCGACCGTCCCCTCCATGAGCACCGGGATATGCGTCACCAACCGTGAGGCCATCGAGCACTGGATCGACAGGTTTATCGATGAGTTGCTTGGCTACAAGGCCCTGCTGGGGGCGGGGGAGGAGGAGATCCGGTCGGGGCTGGAGACAGCCAGTGACGCTCGTGAGCGATGGCTTGCCGGAGAAGAACCATTCTCCCAAGAAGCCGGCCACAGAGTACCAGGAGTGGGTCAGCAGATGAGCAGCATGTTTCTCGGTGAGGCTCTCGTCAAGCGTGGCCGGAAGCTCATGGACCTGTACGAGAGAGGCACGAATAAGGGCGAGGATGAGGAACGGAGGAGCCCTTAGCATTGGTCTACCGAGTGCAGGCCGCCGAGTCCCTCGCAGGAGAGATAGAGCCGCCCGGCGACAAAAGCATCTCCCATAGGACAGCAATGCTCGGGGGCCTGGCCCAGGGCACGACAACCGTCGAGAATTTCCTGCATGGAGAAGATACCGAGGCAACGATGAACTGCCTCCGCTCCCTCGGCGTCGAAATTCATGTGGAAGCCCCGTGCCCCGGCTCACGGGGCCTCAGGCTAATCATCAATGGTCGGGGGCGGGAGGGGTTCCGGGAGCCCCGACAGGTCCTGGACGTGCGGAATAGCGGTACTACGATGCGAATGATGTCGGGAGTCCTGGCTTCCATGCCTTTCTCCTCCGTGCTGACCGGCGATGACTCCCTCATCAAACGCCCCATGCGCCGGATCATCGACCCGTTGCGGCTAATGGGCGCTGAAATCTATGGCCGGGATGGGGACCGGTACCCGCCACTGGAGATGCGTGGTGGTGGGTTGCGAGGCATTGAATACACGCTGCCTGTGGCCAGCGCCCAGGTAAAATCGGCCGTGCTGCTGGCGGGGTTGGGGGCCGAGGGACGCACAGTGGTCCACCAGCCCTGGGCCACCAGGGATCACACCGAACGGATGCTACAGGCAATGGGTGCCGATATCTCGGTGAGCGACAATAGCGTAAGCATCGCACCTGGACCATTGAATAGCCTGGAGATAAATGTGCCGGGAGACGTAAGCTCGGCGGCGGCCTGGTTGGTTCTGGCAGCCATCCACCCCGACGCCCGAATCCGACTCCGGAACGTCGGAGTGAACCCGGGACGTATCGGTATAGTCCATGTTCTGAAGTCCATGGGCGCATCGGTCACGATGGAAGAACGGGCCTCAGCAGGCGCAGAACCCGTGGCCGACATCTCCGTCGATAGCAGCAGTCTTTCCGGTGTCTCTATAAGAGGCGAGACAATCCCGAATGTCATTGATGAAATCCCACTCATCGCCCTGGCGGCGACTCAGGCCGATGGAGAGACCGAGATCAGGGATGCAGCGGAACTGCGGGTAAAGGAGTCCGACAGGATTGCCACGACGGCCTGCGAACTCAGAAAACTGGGTGCGGACATAGAGGAGCTGCCCGACGGCATGATCGTCAGAGGGCCGACTCCACTCAACGGTGCAAACTGCGAAAGTCACGGCGATCATCGGCTGGCCATGACTTTGGGAGTGGCCGGTCTATTGGCCCGCAGTGAGACCATTGTCGCGGGCCACGAGTGTGTCGCAGTCTCCTATCCCGGCTTCTGGGAAGACCTGGAATCGTTGAGGACCGGCTGACGTGGCGCCCCTGCTGATAGTGCTGTCCGGTCCTAGCGGTGTCGGTAAGGACACACTGATCCACAAGCTCCTCCTGACGGAGCCAAGTATGCGGAAAATCACCACCGTCACCACCCGTGCCCCGAGGCCTGGAGAAGTCGATGGCCGAGACCACTATTTCGTTTCCATTGACCGCTTCCATCAGTTGATAAAAGAAGACGCTCTGCTGGAACACGCCAGGGTCTACGACAATTGGTACGGCGTTCCCAAGGCTGATGTGGACGACTCCATACGGGAAGGGTGGGATGTCGTGCTCAGGACCGACACCCAGGGCGCAGCCTCCGTCAAAGCCCTCGCCCCGGAAGCTATAACTATCTTCGTGTCTCCCGGCGAGCTTGCTGATCTGGAAGCGAGGATTGAGCGTCGAGGCGCAGAGGATACAGAGGACCAGGCCCTGAGGCTAAAGACCGCATTGGAAGAGATGCAGACCGCCTCCACCTTTGACCACATCGTAGTCAACCCGGAGAATGACCTGGACGCGGCTGTCGAGAGGGTCAGGCGGATACTGGAAGAGGAACGGGACCGGGCCTAGGTGTCGTGGTTGTAGAAGATGCTGACCTCGTAGTCCTCCAGGATTGGAGGCTCGGCCCACACGTCGCCCATGGTCTTCATCTGCTGTGCGTAGTAGCCGTCTGTATTTCCTTCCAGCACCTGCTCCTTCGTCTCCCACAGTGTGATTGAGAAACCCTTGCCGGTATCCGGGTTTGTGAGGAGTATCCCCATCTTGTAACCCGGCGTCCTCTTGGAATTCTCTATCGACTCATCGTAGCGTCTTACTGCCTCGGCGGCGGTTTCGGATGTGACCTTCAGGGTGACGACTCTCGCGTGCATGGGTGAACCTCCAGGACAGAGTTAGTGGCGGGAGCGGGAGGGAGTCGAACCCACCGTGGACACCGAAGGGTGCCCACCGGACGGATTTGAAGTCCGCGGAGCCCACCGGGACCCATCCGCTCCCATGCGGCGGTTGATTCTAACACAGGTCAAAAGGAGGCCGGGGCCCGATGCATTTGCGGGAGCCCCGGCCTTCAGGTCTTCCTGTTTGGGACTGGTTGCAGGGACTAGGTCAGGACGGATTCCACCTTCTTGACCAGCTCCCGCTTCGGCACTGCCCCTACTACCGTCTCGGCAACCTCGCCGTTTTTGAAGAACATGACGGTGGGGATGCTGCGGATTCGGTATCCGGTGGTCACCTCGGGGGCATCGTCCACATTGAGTTTCGCGAAGGCCATCTTGCCTTCGTACTCAGAGGCTAGCTCCTCAACGATAGGTGCGATCATGCGGCACGGGCCGCACCAGGGGGCCCAGAAGTCGACCAGGACGGGAACGTCCGAGTCCAGCACTTCCTTCTGCCAGCTCTCGTCTCCTACTTCTATTGGCTTTGGCATTGTGTTCCTCCGGGGGTGTGAATCGCCGATTCCGGGCCGCTTTGATCACGGCATCTACTCTTGTTACTCAAGAAAAATTATAACACAGGGTGCACTAGGAGCCGGACGGAAAGCCGGGAAACTCGGCGACTATGGCTTCCAGGGCGGGGCCGGATTCGGAAATTGCCAGCAGAACACGGTCCGCGTCCAGAGCCACGTGGACACTGCGAGTTTTGGAGCGCCACCGACGGAGTCCATCGGCAGAAACGGTCGACTCCAGATCCCCTTGGCCCGGAGCCTGGAAATAGGACACACAGGCATCGAAGAATTCCTGGGCATCTTCATCAGAATCCCATACCGACAGGGAGACCAGGGCAGACTCGTCTTCCCCAGCATTGCGCAACAGCGCATAACTGTCTCCGCCCCAGAATTCGGCAGCGTTGGCTGCCCTGGAGTCGTTGAGGCGGTTCTCGAGGTAGGTGGCGATGATGAACTCCCCAAGGACTCCCTCGTCAATGGTCTCCCAGCCGGATGCAAGGCCGGCGGTGAAGTCGGGGAGAGTAACGGTGACGGGTTGCTCACCGGAAAGGTACTTGTCCGGGTGCAGGATGTGCTCAGTAGACAACGGGGGATTGGAGTAGGCGGCATCGACCGAGCTCCAACCCGAGCCGGCATGGATCGCAGTAACAAAGAGCGCACCCTCCTGGTATGGGAAGGCCAGCAGTTTGAAAAGGAACGGTGGAATTCGGGAGAAATCGGCGTCGTCATTGCCCGAAGAATATATCTGCCGAATCTCGGACCGGGTTAGGAAAGACCTGGCGTATTCCGATGACCCTAGAACGGCATCACCCTCCACCAAGGCCGTCTTGGCGCGTGCCAAATCGTCGTTTTCTTCGTCCTCGGGGAAGAATGCGTCCAGGTCGAAGGCCTGATCTTGGAGAGCGTGAATAAGCTCGTGGGCAAGGGTGTATATGGCCGCGGGCGTTGGGTCTTCACCATCGTTGAGCACGAACATTTCGCCCGTATCCGTTTCGTAGTACCCGACCACCGACCCCGCATAAAGGTCAGCGAAGACCTCCTTGAGGTCCGTGTCCGGCGGGATGAAATCCAGGAGCATGAAGAGTTCCGCATCGATGTCGGCCTCCTCCTGCATATAGTCCTCCTCGATGCTCTCCCTAATATTCTCCGCCATCTCGTCGGAAGAAATGAAGAACGTAGGAGGGTCTTGCATCACGGGAAGCCCCCGCAACCCCGAGACCTGGCCGGTAATCTTTGCCACTACGCTCTGGATTGACTCGGGGAGCGGCGTAGGGGTATGGGTCGGTGAAGGAGTAGGAGAAGGGGTGGCCGCAGGAGCCGATGTTACGGCAGGAGCTGAAGCCTGCACTTGAGTTGGCTCGGGGCTAGGGCTGGTCGGCGTATGCCGCATACAGGCCGCAGCCAGCGAGGTTACGGCAATGAACAGAAGCAGAAAGATGGCTGAGCGGGAGTAAGTGTTCACGTAATCGATTTCGCAGGTCGAATAGTAGAGGGCCTCATCACTGTAAACGGAACGACACGAGTGAAGTTAGTAAGGGAGCAGTAAGAGAGCCCACATAAGGGTTGCCGACACCGGAGGCACAGTCAAATTATCATCGAGAGGTGATGGGAAGAGTTCCATCAATGCCCCGATTCCCGCCCCGCCTAGCGCCACCCAATAGGGCACGTCTAGCCCTCCGGCTATCAGGGCACACCCCACCGCCCCTGCCCCGACCGCAAATGCCAAAGTTCCCTCCACCGACTTACTTCCAATCTTCGCCCGGCCGTACCGCTGCCCCACGACGCCCGCGAGCGGGTCTCCCACGGCGATGTACAGAAGCGCAAGCATCGCTAATTCCTTTTCGAAGAATAGGAAGACGATCAGGCTGGCAGCCGCCATGTAGGTGCTGCCCAGCACCTGGCTCGACTCTGACTGCTTCATCAGCACACGGAAACGGGCTTGGAACCAACCGTTGAGTGCAGGGAGACGCCATCGGCCCACTTCAAGAGCTATCGCAAAGCCCGTGAGGGATCCGGTGATGATTATCATTACCTCCCTGTCCAGGCCCAGCGCAATAAGGGCCAGCGCTGCGGTGGTCAGGACGTGAAAAACGCGTCGGTGCAGACGAGGGGCGGGCTTAGAGTCGGATGTTGGCACGTCCGGAGAGTCCGACACGACTCAGGCGCCCTTGCCCCGACCCTCGTAGCGGTCCAGGGCCGACTTAAGAGCATCTATAGCCAACACCGTTGAGTGGAGCTTGGCTGGAGGAATGCCGTCCAGCGCCTCAGCTATGTTGTGGCGTGTTATCGCACGGGCTTCCGAGACCGTCTTTCCGGCCACCAGCTCGGTCGTCACACTGCTCGCAGCAATCGACGCACTGCACCCGAGCGTCTGAAAGCGGGCCTCCGTTATAACCCCATCTTGCATTCGAAGGTAGAGGGTCATGGTGTCACCGCAGACCGCATTCTTCTCAGTACCGACACCCACCGCGTCCTCAATTACCCCTACGTTGCGGGGATTGTTGAAGTGGTCCAGGAATGTCTTGCTGTACCGAGGCACGGTTAACGCTTCGCGGCCCGGCCCGCTACTCGGCCCCCGAGACCGTTCTGAGCCTCTCCACTATGGCCGGCAGCACTTCGAGCACCCTGTCGATGTCACGGTCCTCGTTGCTCTTCCCTACGGTCAGCCGCAAACTCCCGACAGCCCTCTCCGCGGGGACTCCCATGGCCGTGAGCACGTGGGACGGGTCTAGGGACCCCGAGGTGCAGGCACTCCCGCTAGACGCAGATATCCCCTCCATGTCCAGCCCCACCAATACCGATTCCCCGGCGACCCCGTCGATACAGAAGTTGGCGTTGTTGGGGAGCCGCGATGTCGGATGGCCGTTAAGGGTGGAGTTCGGGATTCGGGTGAGAACGCCGTCAATCAGACGGTCGCGTAGAGCCTTGCTGTGCTCGTTGTTGACACCCTGCTCCTCGACGGCGATGCGGAGGGCCTCCGCCACCCCGACTATCAACGGAATATTCTCCGTCCCCGCTCTCCGGTTCCCTTCCTGGCTGCCCCCGTACTGGAATGGTCGGAATGGCGTGCCATTGCGGACGTACAGGATGCCGATCCCCTTGGGCCCATAGAACTTATGCGCCGCCAAGGTCAGCATGTCCACGCCCAGCCGGTTGACGTTCAGGTCCAGGACACCCCCGGCCTGCGCCGCATCCGTGTGGAATACGATTTCACGACCCAGATGTTGGGCCCGCTCCTTCACCGCAGCACTAATATCCGCAACGGGTTCGATGGTCCCGACCTCATTGTTGGCCAGCATTATCGACACCACCTTCGTCTGCTCAGTGACCGCATTGGCCACCTGTTCCGGTTCAACCATCCCCGAATCGTCAACACCCAGATACGTGGTGTCGAATCCAAAATCATCAAGGGCCTGGCAGGCATGGAGAATGGCATGGTGCTCTATGGCCGAGGTGACAATGTGGTCTCCCGACTCCCGCTGTGCGAGAGCTGCACCTGCGATGGCCGCATTGTCCGCCTCCGTAGCTCCGCCGGTGAAAATGACCTCCTCGGGGGAGCACCCGAGAATCGAGGCCACCGTTTCCCGTGCCTCTTCCAGCGCTCCCTGACTGGCCTGCGAGACGGAATACACCCCCGAGGCATTGCCATAGTGCTCGGAGAAATAGGGCAGCATCGCCTCCAGCACCCGAGGGTCCACGGGTGTCGTGGCGGCGTGGTCCAGGTATATCTGTCGCTTCATTGCAATGCTATGGTCGGGACAACTGCACTTCGATAACTCCGACGATCTGCGATCCATCCGTGACGAATGCCCGTGGCACACTGTTCTGGCGCATGTAGTCGAGGATCGCCAGGGCATTGACGTGGGTGGGTATTTGTGGTGCGTCGGGAGGGGTGGGCAGGCCGGTATAGGGAGACATCACGTGATACGCCGAGTACCGGCTTATCGCCTCTCGTGTCCTGGCTGCTCTGTAACTGGCTATGGCGGTCTGCAACATCCAGAACCCTATGAATCCCAGCCAGATGCCGCTCAACCACTGCCCCATGAAGTAGATCAGGCTCACACCCCCTGCACAGACCAGGAGTGCCACCCCGCACCCACCGAGAGACGCATAGACAGTGCCCCTCTCCCGGCTTTTGGTAACGGCCCAAACCGTCGACCTCACCAGTTGACCCCCGTCCAGCGGCAGGCCCGGCATCAGGTTAAAGATTGCCAGGATGGCGTTGGCGCCGAGCAGGTATGCTCCCAGCACCTCCACATACTCGTTGCTCGCCCCGACTATGTAGAGATAGACAAAGAGTGCCGCCCCGATAACTAAGTTGACCCCGGGACCGACTATCGATATCAAGGCCTCTGTGCGGGGTCGGTCTGCCGATTTGGTCAGGTGGGCCACCCCCCCGAAAAGCCAGAGCGTAATGCTCTGGACAGGTATCCCATGAAGCTTCGCCACTATGCTGTGTGCGAGTTCGTGGAGCAGAATGGAGGCAAAGAACAGCAGCGTGTATACACAGGCGACCGTCCAGACCTCCACAGTAGACCAGTGAGGGTATTGATTGGGTAGATAATAGAGGGCGCCGGGTACAAGCAAAATGGCGAAGATGATCAACCAGGTGAACTCTATCTTCACCGGAATCCCGAAGACGCGGGCAATTGTGATTGAACCGTTCATTTGAAGAGTGGGTTGCGTGTGCTACTAGACCCATTATACAACCGCGGTTGACACCGGTTGGTCTAACTATTGGGTGGGGCAGCCAATTCAGTCCATATGCTATACTCGCCCCCGACACCCTGACCCCTAATCCCACCTGTCCAACTAGGCGCAATGCGGGCTGAAATTGTATCCATAGGCACCGAGATACTCCTAGGTGAAATCACCGACCTCAATGCCCCCTACCTTGCTTCGCAGCTTCCCCTGCTGGGTATCGACCTTTACCGCATCCACCAGCTTGGCGACAACAAGGACCGCCTCGTTGAGACCTTCCGCGCCATCTGGTCACGAGCCGACCTGATCATGACCACCGGCGGTCTCGGCCCTACCCAGGACGACGTCACCCGGGAAGCCGTGTCGGAACTTGTTGGCGAGGATATGAAGGTAGACCCGGAGCTTGAAACGCAGCTCCGCTCTTTCTTCAGTAACCGCAACTATCCTATGCCCCTTTCAAACCTGAAGCAGGCTACCCTGATACCTTCCGCCCGGGCCATATACAACCCGCGGGGCACAGCCCCCGGCTGGTGGGTCGAGAGCGGAGATCGAAGGATAATCTGCATGCCGGGTCCTCCCGGTGAGATGCAACGGATGTGGAATAAGGAAGTGTCGCCCGAACTGAAGAAGTTCGTAGCTGGCGGCGTCCTGGTTTCTCGGACCGTCAAGACCTTTGGCCTCAGCGAGGGTGGCCTCGACGAAATGGTCGCTTCCCTCCTCTCTTCAAATAACCCAACCATCGGCGTCTACGCCAAGGACGATGGCATCCATCTTCGCATCACCGCCAAGGGAGATGACGAGGAAACCGCCTCCGCGCTGCTTGAGGACATGGAGGCCCGAGTCGACGACATCCTCGGAAAGTACATCTGGGGTAGGGACGAGGACACCCTGGAAGGAAACGTCGGCAAGTTGCTTGCCTCCAAGGGCCTCAGCCTTGCGGCCATGGAGTCCTGCAGTGGAGGTCTCCTGGCTCACATGATTACTAACGTGCCGGGCAGTTCCCAGTACTTCAATGGAGGAGTGGTCTCCTACACCAACCCAGTTAAGATGGCTAACGGCGTTGATGGTGAAATCCTCGGGCGTCACGGCGCCGTCAGCCGGGAAACCGCCAAGGCTATGGCGGACGCCTGCCGCAATCTCAACAACGCCGACCTTGGCGTCGGAATTACTGGTGTAGCGGGCCCCGACGCCAGCGAAGGCAAGGACCCCGGCACTGTTTTCCTGGGTATATCGACTAAGAACGTGACTCGGTCCGTGGACTTGAACCTCCCCGGGATCCGACCCCTCATAAAGCAAAGGGCGGCAATAGCTGCCCTGTATGAATTGCAGAAAGAACTGCAGGCCCTGTAGCAAGTCCCGGTTCAACCTGAGAGAGGAGCCCCGATGAAAGCGAAAGCGGCAGTACTATACGAAGCCAACACGCCCCTGGTAATTGAGGAAGTTGACCTGGACCCGCCTAAGGCGGGAGAGGTCAAGATAAAGGTCGGCGCGGCGGGAGTCTGCCGGAGTGACCTCCACTTCATGGACGGAGACGCCAAGTGCCCGCTCCCAATCGTACTCGGCCACGAAGCTGCAGGCACTGTGGAGGAAGTAGGTGAGAGCGTCACCTCGGTTGCCCCTGGCGACCGCGTGGTAATCGCCTTCGTGTCCGCCTGCGGAAGGTGCGAAAATTGTGTAATAGGAAGGCCAAACTTGTGCCTGACCCGAGGCAAATTCGTCATGTCACAGTTCGACGGAACCAGCCGACTCCACAAGGGTGACATGAAGATAGCCCAGTTCGACCAGATGTCCTGCTTCGCCTCCCACACCGTGGTCCCCGAGTCCGCCTGCATCCCGGCCCCTGACAGCCTCCCCATGGAAATAGCCGCCTTCATCGGCTGCTGCACCACCACCGGAGTCGGTGCGGTCCTATACAACGCCAAGGTCGAGGCCAACAGTACGGTAGCCGTAGTCGGCTGCGGCGGTGTGGGCCTCAACGTGATCATGGGTTCCGTCCTGGCCAATGCCCGGCAGATAATCGCTGTGGACATAAACGAGGGTAAGCTCGAGTTCGCCATGAAGTTCGGGGCGACTCACTCCGTTAACCCCAGCCAGCAGGATGCCGTGGAGCGGGTCAAGGAGCTTACTGATGGAAAGGGTGTCGACTACGCATTCGAAGTATTCGGCTCTCCCGATACTACGGCCATGGCCTTCGAAATGGCCAAGAAGGGGGGTACGGCTGTCGTGGTCGGAATCTCGCCGTGGGGCTCCAAGGCTCCCATAGACCCAGTTGCAATGGTAAGGGACGAGAAGGTCCTCAAGGGTTGCTACTATGGCTCCGCTCGCTTGAGCGCCGACATGCCCAAGCTCATCGACATGTATCTTTCCGGCAAGCTTCCCCTAGACGACCTCCTGGCACGTCGCTACTCTCTCGACCAGATTAACGAAGCCTACGATGACCTTGAGCGCGGAGAAATCGGCCGAGGCGTCATCACCCAGTTCTAGGCCTTGACCAAATTCTGAGCGCAACGGGGCGGCCCCGGTCTGACCGGGGCCGCCCCAAGTATTTTGTGAGAGAAATGGTGCATCGTTGAGCAGGCGCATAGTGCGAGCGTTGCGGCTCCCAAGGTTTAGGTACGCACTACCGTGCTCGAATTCCTAACCCCCGACCCCATAGACCTCAACTGGTGGAAGGCGATCATCCTCCTGGCTACCGGGGCCATCGCCGGTTTCATCAACACATTCAGCGGTGGCGGTGCGATGATCACCGTACCTGCGCTCATTCTCATGGGCATGCCCGCCGACGTTGCCAACGCCACCAACAGGGTTGGAACGCTTCAGCAGTCAATCACCAGCGCCGTAGGCTTTGAAAGGGCGGGTAAGCTTGAAAAAAGAGCTGCCTTTCCCATGCTGGTCCCGACAATGTCGGGGGCAGTCTCCGGCGCCTTCACGGCGACATGGATTCCCGTCGAGACCTTCAAACCCCTAATCCTTGCCGTGATGATTGGATTCGCCTTGGTAACGCTCATGCTTCCCGAAGTAATAATGCCGCCTGAACACACCCGCACGTACAGCCTCAGGGAGCGCCCTATAGTAATCCTGGTACTGTTCGTATCCGGCGTATATGCAGGAATGGTGCAGGCGGGAGTGGGTTTCGTATTGATGTTGGTCCTCGCCGCCGGCCTCCGCTACGATCTCACCCGCACCAACGCCCTGAAAGTCGTATGTACCGCCTTCTTCAGCATTGCGGCCCTGGCCGTCTTTATACCCACGGGTCACGTGGACTGGGTCCCGGCTATCCTAATTGCCGCCGGCATGACGGTCGGCGCCATTCTGAGCGTCAAGTTTGCACTGACCGTGAGCCAGAAGGTCGTAAAGTGGGTGCTGTTCGTCATGGTCTGTCTAACGGCCGGATCGGCCCTCATATTTACCTGAAGCCGAGTCCTGAAATCACTCATGTAATGCCACTTGCTCCCACCCAAACCTCCCTATCCTCTGACTATAATAAACGTTAACTATACTGAGCTGCCCAACAAAATACGTGCGGCCACAGGCCCCACGACAAATACAGAGTTGGCATAACGACATTTGAATGGTTCAAAAATTCAGTCTCAAATTATTTTGACGTTCACATAACCGAGGGACTAGAATTTACACATAGTGTCCGGATGCGATAGTTTCCTTTCCAGCTAAAGACGGAGGATCCAAAAATGATGAGTAAGTTCAGAATCACCAAGCGGGCCTCGTGGCTCTGGCCCGTGCTCCTGGTGGTGCTTTTGGCAGGGGCCCTGGCCTTCGCCGCCTGTGGCGGCGAGGACCCGACCGCAACCCCGCAACCCACCGCCACCCCCGCCCCGACCGCAACCCCCGAACCCACGGCTACCCCTGAGCCGACCGCCACCCCGGAACCCACTGCCGCCCCTGCGCAGGAGCCGGAAACTGAGGCTGGCATGATGTCCCTCATGGACATTGATGAGACCACCACGGTGGGCGACTTGATTGGCTTGCTCTCCGAGGAAGAAGTCGCTTGCTTCCAGGCAGCCTTTGGAGAAGCGATACTTGAGACTGTGAAGGACCAGCCCTTGGCTGCCGTTGCCACCGGGTTCGGCGTATTCCCCTTGGACTGCCTTACTCCCGAGAACGCCATTGGGGCAACCATTGCCCTGTCCTCACTCCAGGCCGGCGGCTTCTCCGATGAAAGCATGGCCTGCCTCGCGGACACCTACTCTGAGCACGGGATTCCCGACCCCGCCGCAGGCGAGGTCGCCGCAATGCGCTCTTACTTCTACGCTCAGCTCTGCCTGACCGACGAAGAAGCGATGGCATTACAGGGAGACGCACCTGCGGAAGACGCTCTACCCCTCCCTTCCCAGCTCCGTTGCATAGCAGAGCAGACCGACCTCGAGAACATGTTTAAGATTCTCGAGGCCTTTGCCATGCTGGAGAACGCCACCGAAATCCCCACTCCTGACCCCGAGCTAATGATGATGACCGCCGAGATCATGGCCGCTCAGGAAGCCTGCGGCGTTCAAACTATCGGCCCATAAGGCCAAATTCCCAGGCGCTTAGCTGCCGCTTAATCTCCGACAAGGAAAAACAGTGGGGCCCCGCAATTTGCGGGGCCCCATTCCTTTTCCGTGTAAAGCCGGGCTAAACCGTCAGCCGCCGGTACAGGTATGGGAGCCGCTTGGGCAGCGTCTCAATCTCCGGCACAACCTCGTAGCCCATGTCCTGGCACATCGTCTTTAAGTAGTCGTGCCCGCCTCTATCAACCGTCAGGCAAAACGGCACGATATGCTTGGCCCGAGCCTCCTGGAGCGCTTTCTTGGTGTCGTGGACGGCGTATTCCTTTTCTACACCCTCACGGCTGTAGCCTCGGTCCTGGGGCCGACCGTCGCTGATTAGGAACAGCACCTTGGTCCTGGCTTCCTGCATTTCCAGCTTGGAAATGCAGTGCCGTATTGCGGGCCCCATACGGGTGGCGTGAAGCGGACTGATCTTGTCTATCCTGTTCTTCACCCGTTCGGAGAAGGTCTCCTTCATGTCCTTGATAACGTAGAACTCGACGTTCTCACGACCGTACCCCGAGAACCCGTAAATCCCGTACTGGTCCCCGATGGTCTCCAAGGCTCGGATGAGCAGTACGGAGCTCTCCTTCTCCACGTCTATTATCCGTTTGTAGGACTTCCGACTCCCCTCTTCCCGCCGAGCCCTGAGCCATGCCAGGTACTCACGGGGGTCGTCCGGCGGGCTCCAGTCGTCGACTGCCTTACGGGCGTCATCAATAGCCTCGGCGGTTGAGGCGCTCATGTCCAGCAAAAAGGCTACCGACACATCGCGCTGGACCTTGTTTCTCCGCCAGTAGATCTTGTCCGATGGTGAGTTGCCCGTGGCCTTTTCGATCATGGCCTCGACCACGGCGTCGTAATCAATATCGTCGCCGTCGGGTAGGCGGCGCACCTTGCGGAACATCTCCGGGGCCAGCAGCTCGAACTGTCGCTTTATCTGGGCCTGTAGTAGGGAGTGCTCCTGGAGCGTCTTTTCGTAGAACTCTATGCTCCCCTCCTCCATCACCCGCTCTTTGACGCTGCACCAGTTCGGCTTGTAGTCGTTGGCCCGGAAGTCCCACTCGTCATACAGGAACGTCTTGGCATCGTCGGCCTGGAGTGGGCCACCGGCTGGCGGTGAAGTATCGACGTTTTGCCCCTGGCCCGGCTCCTGCTGGTCCTGCCCAACCTGACCCATCAGATTGTCTACGAACATGCTCGCCGAATTCGTAATCTCCCCCTCCGACGCCTGGTCTATCTCTATCTCGACACTCTTTTCCAGCAATTCTTTGAGCGCCTCGGGAGAGATGGGTTCACCCGAGGCCTGGGTCTCCTCACCCTGCTGCCCCTGCCGCAGCTTGGCCAGCAGCTGTACTAGCTCTGGTTTGAATTCACCCCGATACCCGACATCCTGCGCCGCATCGTACGGCTGCTCTTCCTCTCCTTCACCTTCGCCGCCTTCACCTGTCGCCGATTCCTCGCCCTCGGCGCCTCCGGCCCCGTAGGCCGCGGGCATGGACATATCGACGTTCTGTTCCTGCTGATCCATCTCGTCGGTGTTGAAGTCTTCCCACTCGTCCTCGGGTACTTCTCGGTTCATTAGCTGGCGAATGTAGTCATAGAGGCGGATAGTCGCTTCAGCGGCATCCTCCACCGTGGCCTCCGGAGGGCGGACCTTCATAAGAGTCCTGACCAACTCTTCAACCTGCGCCTTGATCTTGGAAGGCACCTTTAGGTCTTCCTTCTGGTCGAGGCTGATGCGCATCAACAGCTCGACTATGGCCTCCTGCAACGGCAACGACTCGATGTCCGGCCTCTGAGTTAGGGCGTCGTCCTGCGTAAGCCGGTAGGATTTGCGGATGCCTTTGTATTCGTAAAGCACCCGGGAGTCGAGCCTCGTGTCCTCCGATAGTGTGAACAAATCGTAGGCCAATTGACGCTCGGCGAAGAGATCGAAATAGCGTTGCAGATCTACGGTAGCCGCAGAAGCCTGGTCTCCGTTGCTGCCTCGCTCCTTGCGGAGGTTCGGGAAGAAAACGGCATCTTTTTCGAACTCGAACTTGAAGCTGCCAAACTCAAGGTGTGCAACCTGGTGAGTCCCGACAACCTTGTACCAGCCGAAGTTCTCGTCCTTGGAGGCATATTTGCGCACGAAGGGAGGCAGATAGACGGACCGGCCCTCGGTGGTGGGGTTGTCGCCGGAAACCCAACCTATCCCTTTGTCCCTCAGGTCCTCCCCAGTCTGGATCTGCACGTCGATGCCGGTGAGGGCCACAGAGTACATCCACAGGATTTCTCGGATCTTGTCCAGTTCCACACCGGCGGATAGCGCTTCGAGCACCCCCCGCCCCTTCACCGACTCCAGCTTGAAGTAGGCTATGCCGCCTTCCTCGTTCTCCCGCAGGATCCCCATGCCCTCGTCGAACCATTGGATCAGGTCTGAGCGGGGAATCTTTTCGAGGACCAGTGGGCTGGTCGACAGGAAGTCAACTACTGCGTAGGGAGACTCGGCGAGCAGCGCGCCCGAGAGTTTGAGAAGCTCGCCCTGCGTATCCCCGTCAACCTCCCCAAGGGCCTTGGAGGCCTCCACCAGGAAATTTTGGATGTGAGTCGCATCCTTCTTGGCAAACCTGTCTGCCAGATCTAGGAATCGCCCTCGCTGCTCCCGGTCTATCCGACCCAGGATCGCGCCCCCGGACTCGAAGCTGGCTTTGGCGTCTCGCCAGTTCAGTTCCACCATGTTGGAGACCAGTGACAGGAACCCGCGCCGGTCCTGCTTTTCCATGCTGCGGAATACCGGCTCCGCAGATGCCAGGCACTCGTTTGCCAGGTCGTAGGACCGGCGGGACAGTGCGTCGAGGAATGTGACGAATCGACGGAACTCGCCGAGAGTCATATATCGGAGCAAGGAGGGTGACGTTTCAAAGAACCGGGATGACAGTGTCCCCGACTTCCAGGTCCCCTTATATAGCCCCTTGCCCAGCGACACCCAGTCCCCGATCTGGTGTGGTGTCAGGTGGGCCAAAGCCTCGGGGCTCGAGTGAAAATAGGTGGTCGAAAGTACCGCCGACTCCTTGGCCAGCACCTTGCCCCATCGTGCCCATTCCATGAAATTCGGGAAGGGAAGCTTGGCCAGGACTTGCGGAGTCACCCGGAAATACTCGGCGCCCGCTTCCCAGGACCTGAAGGAATGCCGGGCTATGGATATGCCCTCGTTAGCCCAGGACCGGAAGTCGTCTTCCCGTAGGATCCCCGCCAGCAGCCGCGCCGACGTCCGGTATTGGCTCACCACGGCAGGCGGAAAGCTTGTAAGCTCCTCTTCGTACCCGTCCTGTACTTTCTTGCTTATCGCCATATCGCTAGCTTATCAGGGTAAGGAACTGGGTTAGCATGCGGGCCGTAGCGCCCCATATTACGTGTCCCTGGAACTTGTAGGCCTTGTCCTGGTATATCAACCCGTCGTGGTCCACCCTTACGGTGGTGTGGTTAGCCGGAGCAAGAAGGTGGTCTATCGGCGCTTCCAGCACCTCCGCGACCTCAATCTCGCTGGGATTGTATTCATAGGGGTAAGGGAAAACGCCAACAAACGGCGAGATCACGAATCCGCTGTGAGTCCCGTAGTCGTCCAGAGCACCCAGGACCGTCACGTCCTCCTGCCTTATCCCCATTTCCTCCCACGTCTCCCGCAGGGCGGTTGTGCAAAGGTCCGGGTCGCTGTCTTCGCGCATTCCCCCGGGGAACGAGATCTCACCCTTGTGGTGCTCCACCTGATGAGTCCTCACGTTAAAGATAATGTGGAATCGGCCTTCTTTCTCCATTAGTGGGATAAGGACCGCCGCCGGCATCCGCCCTTCAGCCGCAACACGGGCCACGTCCCTGCCGGAAAGCAGTCTGGCGACTTCTTGCGGGAAGGTGTCTGTATTTGTATCCAGCATTGTCAAAGGAGAAGTGGCCTGGACTACTCGAAGATACTGTAGACCACTTCTTCGACGCTGCGCTGGACTTCTGTGTCGTCGGTCAGGGCCCAGACAATGGACACCTGGCACGCCCGACGCGGTGGAATGCCCTTCTTTATCAGCCTTCCGGCGTAAATGAGGAGCCGGGTGCTGGCTCCTTCCTGCAGTCCGTGCTCCCGCAGGTTGCGCACCTTCTCTCCCAGCTTGGCCAGGTCTTTCGCCGCCTCCATCGAGCATCCGCTCTCGTGCGCTATTACCTCTTGCTCCACTTCCCTTGGCGGATAGTCGAACTCAATGGCGACAAACCGCTGCCGGGTGCTGTGTTTCAGGTCCTTCAGGGCGCTCTGGTAGCCGGGGTTGTACGAAATGACCAGCAGGAAGTTGTCGGCGGCTTCAAGAAGCTCGCCCCGCTTCTCGACGGGCAAAATGCGCCGGTGGTCGGTCAGGGGGTGGATGAGGACCGTGGTGTCCTTCCGTGCCTCTACCACCTCGTCCAGGTAGCAGATGCCTCCCGACTTCACGGCCCGGCTCAGCGGCCCGTCTACCCATACGGTCCGGTCGCCTTCAAGGAGGTATCGTCCGACCAGGTCGCTGGCGGTAAGGTCTTCGTGGCACGCTACAGTGACCAGCGGCAGGCTGGGTGATCCGTTGGGGGATGCCCCCGCCTGGCCATCCTTTGGTTTGACCACGGTGAGAGGCTGCCCGAGCCTGTACGCCATGTACTCGACGAACCGGGTCTTGCCACATCCCGTGGGACCCTTGAACAGCAGAGGGATCCGCTCTTCGTAGGCGGCGTAGAATATCTCTACCTCATCGGCTACGGGAAGATAGAACGGCTCTTCCTGGAGCACGTACTCCTCGATGAGATATCCCCGGTATTCCTCTTTGGTCACGCTGGAGGTCATTCCAACCCTACTTTCTGGACTTCACTCTGCTGTTCCAGGCTTCTATTACGTTATTCTTGAGTTGTTCGGGGCCTGCATCGTTGCGGATCACGACGTCCGCCCTTTTTATCCGGTCCTCGGTGGACATCTGGGAATTGATGCGGTCTTTCGCCTGTTCGGCCGTCAGGCCCTTGGACTCTTTGAGCCGCTCAATGACACTTGCCTCGGGGGCGACCGTTACCCAGACCTCATCCGTCAGCGGGTCCCATTTGGCTTCAAGCAAAACGGCGGCCTCCACCACCATCACTTCCGTGCCCCGACCCCTCTGCTCCTCAATCCTCTCCCCAACCATGTCGTACATTCGGGGCCACATTATGCCCGTTAGCTTGTCCATGTTCGCCGGGTCGCTGAAGACCAGCGCTCCCAGCTTTGCCCGGTCGATCTGCCGGTCTTCCCTGACGATGTCGCTTCCAAACGTAGCCACGACATCATTGTAGGTAATGGTGTCTGGCAGATAAGCCTCATGCCCTACCTTGTCGGCATCCAGAAGCTCCGCGCCCAGTTCCTTCAGGATTTGGGAAACGGTGGTCTTGCCGGTGGCTATGCCGCCCGTCAGGCCTATTACTAGCATTCCGGACGTCCGGCTGGGGAGAAGGCGCGTTGCATCAGGCTGTGTTGCATTCGTTCAATTGCTCACAAAGGGTGAGGGTCATTCTAGCAACCGCTATATTGGCGGTCAAGGAACATCGGTGTAAAGCGGCCCCACCATTCAGGCAGAGACTAAGAATCACCGGATAGGTCTGTGCAGACCCTGACCAGGGGTGGTTGGCTCAGAAGGGGGGCGATGTTCTCTTCCAGCATTCGCCGTTCCTCGCTGGCTTCCCACCTTCTCCAGTCCTCCATGTCACGCCAGGTGCTGATGACAACCAGGGCCGTGTTGTCGGCTATATCTATCAAGCTCTCGCCCGAGATGTAGCCGGGCTGCCGAATGGCGGCCGCCCGAAGCTCGGTCGCGATGGCCAGAACATGGTGCGCTTGGTGGGGCGCAGTGTGCCGTTCGATTAAGATCTTAGCTAGCATATGCTGCTCCTCCCCGGTGATGCTGTTTCTTTCGGCAATCCAATTCTCTGAGTTTCGGCATTGGCCGCAGAAGCGGTTAGTCGAAAGGTATCTCCACGAGGTCCACGGGCTCCAGTGTCAACTGCTCCGACCCATCCGCCGTTATCACGTGGACATCTTCCCATAGCAAGTTTAACCCGACTTCCGGTTCCGTGCTTATGATCATCCCCTCTTCCAGCACGGTGTTGTCATCAGGACTTACCGATGGTGGCTCCGTTAGCTGTATCCCCTGCCCGTGCCCCATACGCCCCACCGGCGCAACCTCGAACCCCGACTCCACGATCACCTCCGCCCCGATCTCGTGCAACTCGGCGCAGGTAAGTCCTGGCCTGAGCGCTTCCGTCATCCGTCTGTTTGCTTCCAGCAGGACGCTGTGACCTCGTATCTGCTCGGAACTGGCGGGGCCCAGGGTCGCAAACCGGGCGTAGTCGATGGTGTAGTTCCTCACGTACGCGCCTGTGTCAATGTAGAGGAGACTCCCGCGTTTTAGTGGGCGGTCAAAGTGGAACTGCGTCTGGCTGACCGGAAAGTCGGATATCAGGTGCACGAAGGAGGTCCGATCGCCGCCTTCATCCAGTATCAGGGCCCGGAGTCGGCGTACTACGTCCCGCTCGGTCATCCCCGGTACTACTTCCCTGAAGAGCCTCTGCCGAGCTCGGCCTGTGATCGCCGCCGCCTGGCGCATATACTCGACCTCTTCCGGCGTCTTGATCATCCTCAGCTTCACGAATATGTCTGCCGCATCCTCGAACCTCACTTCCGGCATTCCTTCGACAAGAGCCAGGTAATCCCCAACCGGGACTCCCATCCGCTGCTCCATACCGAGCTCCACACCTATTCGCTTCGCCGCCGGCGCCAGACCACTAATTGCATCCATGACCATGTGTATTGGGAAAGACAGGACATCCGTGTAGCCTCGAGCATCATCGACATAGGTAGAAATACGTACGGTGTCGGCGATCATTGCTCCGACAATAGCAATCGGCTCCCCGACCAGAGGAAAAACCAGCACCGCCGGCCTGGTGCTCGAATAGTGCAGCGCCAGCGACCCCGTGGCCCCGGTGAAATACTGGAAATTTTCCTCGTTAGTTACCAGAAGAGCGTCCAGGCCCCGAGCGGCCATCATCTCCCGCGCCCGTTTGTGCCGCTTGTCGATGTCCTCTTTGGAAAACGCCGCCCAGGCCCCGAGCCCCGATACCTGTTCGCTAGTCATAAAGTGCCCTCTTGTTGCGGTCTAGGTCAGGATATGCTGTACAACCTCGCGCAGTTGTCCCACAAAATGGCCTTCCTAGCCTCATTTGACAACGTCATCGTAAGAAAGCCCTCAATTGCGTGGGGGAACTTGGAGTCATTGTGGGGATAATCCGTGGAGAAGACCACGTTGGAGGTCAGCCCCCAGTCCTCAATTATGGTGGCAGGCGACTCGTCAGCCTCGATGGAGACGTAGCATTGTCGCCGAAAGTACTCTGAGGGTGCGAGCTTCATTTCCGGGTTTTCGTACTTGCCGGAAAGCTCGTAATGCTCGTCCAGCCTCCACAACAGCCACGGCGCCCATGCGGCATTGCCTTCCAAGAAGGCGACTTGAAGGTCGGGAAACCGGTCCAGGACGCCACTCCCGCACATCGACACGACCCCCAGCATCATCTCCATGGGATGGCAGCATGTGTGATGCATCATGTAGCTGTCGAATCCCTTGCCGACCTGGTTCATCGCCGCTGTGGCCCCCTCATGGAACCCGATGGGAACACCAAGACTCTCCAGCGTTCCCCATAAAGGGTAATAGTCCGGGTGATACCAGTTGCGTCCCTCGACTATGTTGGGACGGATGAATACCGACTTGAACCCCATCTCTACAACTACCGCCTCGGCCTCCGCACAGGCTGACTGCACGTCGAACGGTGACACCATGCCTGCCCCGATCATCCTGCCCGGACTCTCGCTGCAGAAATCTGATAGCCACAGGTTGTAGGCGTGAGATACGGCTGTACCGAGCGCCGGGTCCATCGTGTCCAGGGCCAGGGCGAAGAGGCCTCGGCTGGGGAACATTATCGCCACGTCTATCCCTTCGGTGTCCATTGCCCTCAGCTGGGATGCGGAGTCGAAGTTGTTGGCATAGCCGTCCGAGTAGGCCCCAGACTGCTCCTCAGCCCGGTTCCTGCCCCAGTCCGTCGGAACGTCTGGCATGACCTCGCCTTCCATCTCTATCTGCATGTCCCCCGGCCACCGAGCCGCTCCCCGCGGCCTCCGGTCGTGAAATGCAGGGTCAATGTACCGGTCCCACAGATCGGCAGGCTCTATAACATGCATGTCCGAATCCATGACCCGGAACCCGTTCTTCACCCTACTTCTCCTGCATTTTTGGATGGGACGGCCCTAGAGTTGGCCGCTTATTGGTCCATGAGTGTAGGTTCCGACGCATCCGCCCGCTTCAGTTGTTGCTGAAACGCTCGTCTATGTCCAGTAGAAAACGCTCGACCTGGGGAGAGAGAGGAGGACTGTCCTCGGGTTCGCGCTCTTCCTCGGTCCGGGCGTCGTACATGGACTCCAGGCGCTGAACCAGGGCGCCTAATTCGGGGTTCCGAGCCACGGTCTTGCCCAGCTCCACGTACTGACGGGTAGCCTTTTCCCTGGCCTGCAGCTCTTCCGGCAGGCCGTATAGCTCGCTGAGTACGTTCAGCACCGCCGCCGCTCCCGAAAGGTCCTCTTCAAGTTGCACGTATTGGGGCAGATGCACCGTAAGGTTTCCGGTCTCAAGCCCAATCTCCTGTGCCTTGCGGGAGATCATGTAAAGGATGCTGGTGGGACCTTCGTAGGTGCTCTTTTTCACCTTGAATCGATCCGCGAGGGTCGCGTCTATGTCCTTCATCCTCAGGGAGCCCGAGATCCGGAGCGGCCGTGTGTGGGGAACAACGTCGTACATCCCGCCGACCAACAAGTAACGGGTCACCCCCACTTCCTTGAACAGCTCCAGCACCGACTCTATGTATTCCTCCCCCAGGGAATGGGGTTCCAGCAGATGCACGAAGAGAAGATCGGGCAAACCCTCGGCCTGGGAGTAATTAATGAAGGTGTTTGGAATGGTCACCTGCCGCTCCCCGTTGGCGTAGCGGAGCATGGGCCTGTATCGCGTGAAGTCGAAGAAGCGACCGGGCTCCGACAGCTTTGCCAGCTCGGACGCTTTGAGATACCGTTCGAGACGGCTGAGCACCGTCGTCCCGACGCTCCCCACGTCCACCCAGGGCCTCATCATCGCTATAGCGTGAGGCTGATTCAGTTCAGGTATGGGGTCTGTAGTCTCAAAGGCCTTAACTTTCACTCGTCACCTGCCCCCCGTATTGAGTAGCATCCCCCGGGGCCCGGTCCGGGCCCCGGGGGATGCATTGCGCATTATTGTGAAGGGCCAATGGCCCCCGTCCGATGCTACTGGAGGTGCATCACCACCATCTTGAGCTCTGTCATCTCCTCGACGGCGTAGCGGGGGCCTTCTTTGCCCATTCCGCTGTACTTCAGGCCGCCGTAGGGCATCAGGTCGGCGCGCCACTGTGGGCCGTAGTTGATGTGCAGGCTCCCGGACTCGACTTCCTTGGCAAACTTCATGGCCCAGTCTATGTTCTGGGTGAATATGCCCGCCGAGAGTCCGTATTCGCTGTCGTTAGCCAGGGCTATCGCGTCGTCGATGTTTTCCACAGGCGTGACCGCCACCGCGGGCCCGAACAGCTCTTCACACGAAATCTTCATCTCAGGCTTCACATCCGCGACAACCGTCGGTGCGTAGATCGCCCCTTCACGTTCGCCGCCCGTTACCACCGTAGCTCCGTTGGCCACCGCCGAGTCTACCCACTGACCTACCCTGACCGCCTCTTCCTCTTTCACCATGGGTCCTAGCTGGATGCCTTCTTCCATCGGGTTGCCAATCTTTATCGCCTCCACTCCCTCCTTCAACCCCTCCAGGTACTCGGCGTAGATTTGCTTGTCGGCCAGCACCCGCTGCGTGGAAATGCACACCTGGCCGGCATTCGAGTAGCCGCTGGCTACAGTGGCCTTGATCACCTTGTCCAGGTCGGCGTCCGGCATGACGATAAGCGGGCTGTTGGAGCCTAGCTCCATTGTCACCTTTTTGACGCCGGCCATCTTGCAGATGTGCTCCCCGACCTCTTTGCTTCCGGTAAACGTTATCTTGCGCACCCTGCCGTCAGTGCTAATAGAGTCCCCGATTAGCTTGCCGCTTCCGGTTACGCACTGGATGGCCTCCGGCGGCAGTCCCGCGTCCAGCAGCACTTCCACAAGCTTCAGTGCGGACAGAGGGGTGTCGGTGGCGGGCTTAATAAGCACAGAATTGCCCGCGGCCAGCGCAGGCCCGACCTTGTGCATGACCAGGTTCAACGGGAAGTTGAACGGGCTGATGGCCGCTACAATCCCGCAGGGCACCCGCATTGTGAACCCGAACTGGCCGGACCAACTCGGCGCGCCGTCCAGCGGCACAGTCTCGCCGTGAATGCGCTTCGCCTCTTCGGCTGATCCCGTCAATGTCTGTACCGCCCGGTCTACTTCCGCCCGACCCTCGGCTATTACCTTGCCTTCTTCCAGGGTGATGATCCGTGCGTGCTCCTCGCGACGCTCCTCCAGCAGGTCCGCCGCCTTCTTCAGAATCCTGTATCGCTCGTGGGCCGGCATCTTGGCCATTACCTTCGCGCCCCGAGCCGCACTGGTTATCGCTGCATGGATGTCCGACTCCTCAGACCTCGGTATCGTGTCTATCTCATTGCCGTCGTACGGGTTGACGACAGCAATCTGCTTGTCCTTCTCGACCCATTCACCGGCTACGAACATCTTCATTGACTTTTCCTCCTAATCATCATCGATAGAATAGCTAACTGGTTGGGGCCCGTTACGCGGGCCCCGAGGCATGTTCGCCCCGGTCCTCTCGGCCCGTCCGGGCCATTATACCCCATCACTCCGTTCCCAATAGCGACCCCCGTGAAGCTGTCATTCCGAGGCCTAGAGAGGAATCTGGGGTGGGCGTCGAGATTAGCTGTTGCTCCTAGAACCCCAGCTCCGTCATCGACTTGTCCAGCAGTGCAACTCCGCGGTCCAGCTCTTCGTATGTAGCCGTCATGGGAGGCGCAATACGCCAGACGTTGGCAATATTCGCATAGGAGGCCTGCTGGAGGATCAGGCCATTCTCCAGGCACTTCTTCGTCAACAGCCGAGCTTCCTCGCCTGCCGGCTCCTTTGTCTCCGGGTCCTTGACCAGCTCCATCCCGAGCAGCAGCCCCCTCCCCCGCACATCCCCGATAATTGGGTGGTCTTCCTTCATTCTTATATAGGCATCCTTCAGATATTGCCCCTTCGCCCTGGCCTCGTCTGCCAGTCCCTTCTTAACCAGCACTTCGATCACGGCTAGCCCTACAGCCGCAGCAAACGGGTCGTTCTGGTGTGACGATATGAAGGCCATCCCCTTTTCGTGGCACGTCTCTTCTATCTCTTCCGAAGTGATCATCGCAGCCAGGGGAAGCCCGGCCCCAAGGGTCTTTGACAATGCCAGGATGTCCGGCACGAAACCGTCCTGCTCAAAGGCGAAAGTCGCCCCAACCCTCCCCAGCCCCGTCTGAGCCTCGTCGAGGATGAACAGCATTCCCCGCTCCTCACACATCTGCTTGACCACCGGGAAGTAACCGGGAGGCGGTTCCAGGATGCCCGCCGCACTCAGAATCGGCTCTGCGATAAATGCGGCCAGCGACCCAGTGGACTGCGCATCAATCATGTCGAATCCGACTTTGGCGCAGGCGTAGTCGCAGGATGGGAAGGTCAGATTGAGCGGACACCGATAGCAGTATGGAGTAGGAATGGCCATGCCTCCCGGCGTCAGCGGACCAAACCCTCCCCTGCGGTTGGAAAAGGTCACGCTCAACGCCCCGCCAGTGTGACCGTGATATCCCTGCATGAGGCCCACCACCTCAAACCGACCTGTGAACATCTTCGCCACTTTTAACGCCACCTCCGTTGACTCTCCGCCAGTGCTCAACAGCAGCACCTTCTGGAGCTCAGGTGGCAGAAGGTCGGCTAGCGACTTGCCCAGCTCGATCACCTCCTCGCTGACCAGGTTTGTGTTTAGGTGCAGCACCCTCTCACAGGAACGTTCCAAGGCCTCGGTTATGGCCGGGTGGTTGTGCCCGAGACTCGCAGCCATCTGCCCGGACCCGAAGTCCAGGTACTCTTTGCCGTCCATGTCCACCAGCGTCGCGCCCCGCCCGTGAGCAATGATAGGCTCCCCATAGTCCTTCGAAGAGCGGAACAAATGGGCCTTTGCCTGGTCCAGCAGAGCCGTTTTTCGGGAATCTTGCGGCATGACATGCTCCTTTGCGGCGAACGTGTTCAGGGACTCGGACATTGTATACGGAAAGGCAAGAGCGGCATGGGACAGTTGCTTTTAGGTAAAGGGTTGACAATGGTCTGTGCGCCAAATATACTGAGCCAACTTTGGAGGCGCGGAGGCTCTGGGGGGCTCTCCGATATCGCCTTGTAATTCCATTTATTGAAGCAGACGGCAAAGTACCTATATTCAGTTAACAGGTGACTTATATCACCGGCCCAACCTCCAATAGCAGCCACATAGTGAGACTGCACATACCAGTGAGACTGCACATACCAGGAATCGGAGCTTAAGTCAGGAGTCACAGACAGGGGGACCTTAAGCGATGGCAAAAGCTTTAGAACAGATCAGTGGCGCTAGCATTTCCGTCCGAAATCTCACCAAGCTATACGGTGAGGTCCGCGCCTTGGACAATGCTAACTTGGAGGTCGGCGCCGGAGAATTCATCACCCTGCTGGGGCCCAGCGGCTCCGGAAAGACAACCTGCCTCATGATGATGGCAGGTTTTGTCATTCCAACCGCCGGGGACATTCTCGTGGACGGCAACTCTATCGTCGACATCCCCACCTATAAGAGAAACCTGGGAATGGTATTCCAGAACTACAGCCTCTTCCCCCACATGAACGTGGAGAAGAACATCGCCTTCCCGCTCCAGATGAGAAAAATGAAGAAGCGGGAAATCGAGCCACGAGTGCAGGCTGCCCTGGAACTCGTACGGCTTTCGGGCTTCGAAAAGAGGCGTGCCAGCCAGCTCAGTGGTGGTCAGCAGCAGCGCATCGCTCTCGCCAGGGCCCTTGTCTATGAGCCAAACGTTTTGCTCCTGGACGAACCCCTTGGCGCCCTGGACCTCAAGCTCAGGCAGGAGATGCAGATTGAGTTGAAGCACCTCCACAACAGGCTCGGTGTCACCATTATCTACGTCACCCACGACCAGGGCGAAGCCCTCACAATGTCCGACAGGATCGTGGTCCTCAACTTCGGTGCAATCCAACAGGTGGACACGCCGGACGGTATGTACAAGAGGCCAGTCAACCGCTTCGTCGCCGACTTCATTGGTGAGACTAACTTCATCGCCGGCAACGGAGACCTGGACGGCAACAGGTATGTGTTGGAGACCGAGGACGGGCTGAGGCTTACAGGCATTGCCCGTGACTCTGACGTTGATGTCGAGAACGCTACCGCGGTTGTAAGGCCGGAGAGCGTAATAGAAGTTACGGAGAGCAATGGACTCCCCAACGTCTTCGAGGGAGAGATTGAAGAAATCATATACCTCGGAGAGCACGTCAAGTACCTGGTAAGGCTTGGCACCTCTACGCGTGTCATGGCTAAATGGCTTCTAAAGGCGGACTCTCACCTCTATAAGCAGGGAGAGCGTGTGAAGATTGGATGGGAAGCCAACGATATGCTGGCTGTATAAGCCGGCAGTACGGAAACTGAGAAGATATCAACGGAATAAGCGTACACGACAGCTAGGCTAAACACCCCGGACCTCGAGCGAAAATCATCGCAAGGCCCGGGCTGAAGTCGAAGACTGGAGACAGGTATGGCTCAAGCAGTAGGAGCTCCGCGAAAAGGCGACTTGGCAGGAAGGATTCCCTACGTTCCTGCCTTGAGAGATCTTGGCGATCAGGTAATGGACGCCTCCAGGAGGCGTCTGCTCTGGCTTAAGATCAAAGAGCAAGGCTTCTTCCTGTCGCTCGTGCTGCCTTCCGTCGCTCTGGTAACGGTCTTCCTGATCTACCCGCTCTGGCGCATGTTCTCCCTCAGCATCGGTGCCGCTGATGACGGAGTTGCCTTCAACTACAATTTCGTCACCATTGACCAATATGAAAGGGCTATAACAGGCCCAGTCTATAGAGAGCTCTTCAAGACCACTTTCCAGATATCCTTCCTAACTACGATATTCTCCATCGCCTTGGGCTATCCCGTTGCCTACCTTCTGGCCAACGTAGCGGACAAGACCAGGGCGATTTTGTTGCCTCTTGTGGTAGTGCCCTTCTGGACCAGCATCCTGGTTCGCACCTTTGCATGGCGCATTATCCTTGGCAGGAATGGCTTCATAAACGAAACTCTGGACTGGATAGGCCTCCGGGACGGCTTCGGCGAGGTCCTTCAATGGGTCGGTGAAGTCATCCACATGCGGCCCTTTACGTGGATCCTTAGCTGGACCGGTCTCCCCGATGCTCTGAACTTCTCGGGTTGGGACGCGTCAGTGGATGGCACCGGTGGCGAGTTGGAACTGGTCTTCAACCGTGTAGGCACCCTGATCGGCATGGTGCATATCCTGGTTCCCTTCATGATCTTCCCCATATTCGCCGTAATGCGGGGCATACCAAACGAATACCTCAGGGCAGCCGAGAACCTTGGCGCCGGCCCCTTTACGGCCTTCCGCCGGGTCTACTTCCCGTTGACTACACCGGGACTGGGCGCTGGCATCCTGCTTGTGTTCATACTGTCCCTCGGGTTCTTCATTACTCCTGCCCTTCTGGGAGGCCCCGGAGACAGGATGATATCCAACATGATCGAAATACAGATAAATGAGGTAAACAACTGGGAGTTTGCGGCAGCTCTTGCCTTTATGCTCCTGGGCGGCACCCTGATCTTGTACTTCATCTATGCCCGCTTCTTGAGTATGGATAGGCTGTATGGAGAAATGCGCTAGCGTGGTCACTGTGACTACGCGGGCCCCGGCGTGACTTAGTAACCAGCGCGAGGAAAACTGAGAAGCCATGGAAGCTGTAAAGGAAATCTTTAAGAGCGGTGCCGTCATCTCGATGACTGTGCTGCTGGTCGTGTTGGTCGCCTTCGTTTTCGTGGCCGTCGGGCCGTCCTTCATAGTCATAGAAGAAGACACGATACAAGAACTTGTAATTACTGACACCAACACTGGAGTGACCACGGTTGTAGACCCCTTGGCAGAAGACTACGAGCTTGTCGATCCTGACTCAGGGGAAGTGGAGGCTCTCGACGATTCGAACATAATTGAATTCTTGTTCATCGACCCGGAGACCGAGAAACCGGTGATAACTCCTTTCCAGGTAGAAGAGCTCACCTTCTCGAATCCAGAGTCGGAAGGGTCTACGGCAGTCTCCGCTGATTGCGTCAACACTTCCGGCGACTCCTCCCAGAGCTATCTGGCCATTGCCGTCGGCTGTGTGCCCGATTCCGTGCTTGAGGAAACTACTGTCCACAACTCCTGGACAACCTCAATGTGGAAGGTCACATTGGCCGGTTTGGTAATGATCGGCGGCTTTTCAGTCCTATGGGGCCTTGCCCTGTTGGCTCCCCGACTAAAGTCTATTGGAAACTTCGGAAATTCACCGAGCCCCGAAAGGAGTTGAGGCAACATGAAAGGTGCAGGCACTAGAGGACTCGGTGTTTGGGAAGGTCGCAGAGCCCCCGTCAGAAGGGTTGTGCTGTACCTCTTCGTCTCCGTGGTATTTGCTTTCCTCATCCTACCTAACTTCATCGTCATACCTCTGTCGGTGACCGACTCCATATTCCTCCAATTCCCGCCCAGGGGGTTCACGTGGCGCTGGTACAAGGACTACTTTGGGCTTGAGGGCAGCCACTTTGGCTCTACAGGCCGCTGGATTCCGGCAACCATCATCAGCGTCGAACTGGCAATAGCCGTCATGATCGTTGCCGTTCCTATCGGGGCCTTGGCCGCCTACGGCCTGACTCGAGGTCGGTTCTGGGGCAAGAACATCCTGAATGCCGTCATTATCTCGCCCCTAATCGTGCCAATCCTAATTACTGCCATCGCTCTCTTCTTCTTCCTCTCGAAGACCCTCAGGTCATTTTTCAAATCGCCCTCTGGTCTTCCGGTTCCGGTTTGGGGAGAATATGCACTGATCTTCCTTGCCATAGCCTTGGGCACTTTCGCCATCGGTATACTCTTCTTTAGGACCTTCTATAAGAAACCGATAGAGGAATGGGACCCGAAGCTAGTTACATGGTACGAACGCTTCAGACCTTGGTCCCCTGTAGCCCTCTTGTTGACGGGGCCATACCTGGTAATACCCTGGTTGTCTGGCTGGACAGACAAGTTCGATGGAGGACTCTTCTCTCCGGCCGACCCGTACCCGCAGGTCCCGGTAGTTGGTGCTGGGTTGCTTGTGGCCCACGTGATGCTTGCCGTTCCCTACGTAACCATCATCCTGAGCGCTACCCTTAGAAATGTGGAAAGGAACCAGGACCAGGCTGCGGCTATTCTTGGCGCCGGGCCCATAGCCACACTGACACGTGCCGTGCTTCCACAGATGATCCCCGGGCTCGCGGCCGCAGCGTTCTTCTCCTTCCTGGTTTCCTTCGATGAACTGCTTATAGCGCTGTTCCTCTCGACTAGCCAGATTAGCACCCTGCCCAAGGAGATTTGGGACGGTATACGGACGGAAATTAGCCCGACCATTGCGGCAATCTCCACGATGCTCGTACTCCTGACCGTGCTCCTCTTGGGCCTCGCCTTCTTCGTCCAGACGAAGATGCGACAGAGGGATGCAGCAACAACTTAGTAATAGACTGATATAGGGAGAAAGATCCAAAAAAGGACCACTCAGATGCGTACCATCCAAAAGACATTAATCCTATTGGGACTAGTAGGGATCCTGACCTTGCTCGCCGTGTCCTTTGCCTGCGGCGGTGATGGTGGCAACGGTGATAGTGGCAGCAACGGCGACCAACCCGCGGCCACCGCTACCTCCACTTCCGACACACCAGCGGCAACAACCCCACCGCGGCCGACCACGCCGCCGGAATGTAAAGAAGGCTATGGCGGCGCCCCTTGCCCTGAAGAATTCGTAGGCGGCGAAGAGATCGACGCTACCAGGAGTTCCACGGAAATGGTGGCCATTGGAGCGGATGGCGTCAGCGGTACGCTCGAACTGGTCCAGATCGAACGGCAGACCAAGGTAATCGTCATCCTTACCGATGCCGGTGCAGGCCCCTACTCCGCCGCCGTTCGTAGAGGTGGCTGCCCGGACGAGGGCGATGCCCCCGAGGGCCAGTTCGACTACGGCCTCTTTGACGTAGTGGACGGCGAGTCCATCAGCATGGTTAACACGCCGGCCCAGTTCTTCCAGTTCAGCCTCGCCTATGTCATCGTGCATGACGGTGCTGACCCGATGACTGACCCGGCAATCTCCTGCGGCAACATCCCCAGCCCCCTCAGATAGACCTCAATAAGACTGGATATAATGGCCGGGGCCTCCGATATCGGGGCCCCGGCCATCGTTTATCCAAAGCAGTTTGCTAACTGCGCGGAGGAGAGATTGGAATGACCGATTACAGTAGCCTTAAGTCCCTACGGGTCGAAGTTAACGACTCCGTAGCCCAGGTAACCCTTGACCGCCCCGACTCCCTCAATGCGGTCGACCACCAGATGCACCTTGATCTCGAAGAAGTCTTCGCTATGTTGGCGGAGGACTCCACCGTGAATGCCATTGTCCTCACCGGCGCCGGCAAGGCCTTCTCCGCCGGCGGAGACATCAGAGGCATGCAGGAGCGGGCCCGTGACCCAGAAGTCCAGAGGGAATACATTCATGGTTGGCTAATGCAAGGTCCCAGGAAGCTGGTCAGAAACCTGTTGGAAGTTCCTCAACCCATCATCGCTGCCGTAAATGGCCATGCAATTGGGTTGGGAGCAACCATTGCACTGCTCTCTGATATCATCATTGCATCGGAAGATGCACGCATCGGAGACCCGCACGTTAGCGTAGGAATAGTCGCGGGGGATGGTGGAGCAGCTATTTGGCCCCTCCTTGTTAGCCTTTGCAAAGCTAAAGAGATGCTGCTTACAGGCGACCTCGTCACTGCCAACGAGGCCCTCGGCCTGGGCCTCGTAAACCATGTTGTCGCCCGTGATCAGGTCGTGCCGGAAGCTGTAAAACTGGCCGGCAGATTGGCATCAGGCCCGACTCTCGCCATTCGATGGACCAAGATGGCCCTCAACAGGCGGCTCCGGGACGAGGTGAACTTGGTGCTCGAGGCATCGCTGGCTACGGAGGGCCTGAGTTTCTTTACCCATGACCACGTCGAGGCCGTAGACGCCTTTCTCGAAAAGCGAAAGCCTGAATTCCAGGGACGCTGATTTGGGCATATTGGGCAAGGCCTTATGCCTCCCGTTCAAGTTCCTGACTTGGGTGGTGACTCTGCCGGTAAGAATGGCGGTAGGACCCTTGAAGATCCTACTCGCAATTCTCCTCTTGGCCTTGATACTTGCCGGTGTTCAGGTAGTGTTATATATGAAGTTCTTCGGAGATTGAGATTTGCAGATGAGCAGCAATGACACTTGTCCCATAATCGACGCCGATAGCCACATCCTGGAGCCTCCCGACCTTTGGCAGAACTATCTCGAACCGCAATTTAGGGATAGAGCTCTGCACCTTGAGAAAGACTCCCAGGGCTGGGATCAGTGGGTGATAGATGGAGAACCCTGGGGTTACCGGCATGGCGTGTTCGGGGACATGGGCGCCATTGGCCGGGACCTCGAGCCCCACTTCACCCCCGGAGTCGTATCCTATGAGGAAGGGATTGCCTTCGCACCCGGGGGCTCGGACCCGAAGGAGCGACTGACTGTCCTCGATAAGGAGGGCATCGACAAGGTAGTCCTGTACCCGTCCCTTGGGATCACCTGGGAAGGTGGGTGCACCGACCCCGAGCTGGCGGATGCCTATTGCAGGGCCTACAACAACTGGCTCTTGGATTGGTGCAGCGAATCTCCCGATCGGCTCATTCCCATTGCCCACGTATGCTTGCTGGACCCGGCATTGGCCGCCGAGGAAATGAAGAGGGCTGTGACTGCAGGGGCCAAGGGCATCATGCTCCGGGCCTACCCCTCTGGCAACAGGCAGTACGGAGACCCGACCAACGACCGGTTCTGGGCTCAGACCGAGGAGATCGGCGTTCCCATCGCCCTCCACATCGGCGGAGCCCCGAGGATGATGGGCGAGGAGCTCTTCGACGTTAAGATGGGCCGCTCGACTTGGTGGATCTACGTAATGTTTATGAGCGAGGTACAGCTGGGCTTCACCACTGTAATGAATGGCGCAGTCCTGGAGCGGTTCCCGGGTGTCAAGATGGTTCTGCTGGAGTCAGGTTGCGGCTGGCTTCCCTACTGGCTCGACAGGATGGACGACACCTTTGAACACACCGGCTTCTCAACAGACCTGAAGCTCAAACCGTCAGAGTACTTCAAGCGCCAGTGCTTCATAACCATGGACGCTGATGAAGAGCTCGCCGCCGTTAGCGTCGCACATGTCGGGGCTCAGTCCTTCATGTGGGCCGCCGACTACCCCCACTCCGACGGTCATTGGGATGCAGTCAATAGCGTCCGCAGTACCCTGCAAGACCTTCCAAAACAAGACCTGGATCTGGTAATTGGCGAAAACGCCCGACGCGCCTACGCCATCTAGCCTACACCCGACCCCACACAACCGCCCTCTGCGGGATTATAGATATTACCGCTCTCCCCCCGAAATCCAACTCCTGGTATTGTTTGTACCGGGCGCGAAGCAGGGGAATGGCCCTCTCGTGTTCCTCCCCCGACGTGACGATGTCCGCCACTCCCCGCACCATCACAAACCCCAGCTGAGACCAGTCGTCGGAATACGTGTCCACGGTCAGACAGACCTTGGGGTTGCTCCGGATATTGCGTATCCTCTTCAACTCCTTACGCGACACATCCTTGGGCTTTTCGTCTATAACGATGAATAGGCGGTCGCCCCCCGACGCATAACACACGGGCACGACGTAAGGCTGCCCAACCGCATCCACGGTGGCTAGCCGACCCACGTAATGCGATTCAAGGAACGCTGCAACCCTGGGCTCGAACGAGGTGGATTCGTCTACCAACGCCGCACCAGGTTGCGGAGCATGGTCGCAGACCAGACCCGGGCCGTGAGCCCAAGCTTCTCCCTGGAGCTGAGTGCAACCCGTTTCCCGAACACGTTGTAGTCCCGCGCCTCTATTCTGTCCAGCAGCGCCGAATAAAGCGCACGCAGCACCGCTGGGCAGAGCCGGGAACGAGGCGCCAGCAATGGCAGGAGCCCTGCACTTCTATCGAAGTACGCTCGAGCCCGGCTCACTTGCTGGGCCATCATCGCCCGATACTCGGGGCCCGTGTCTCCGGCCTGAAGCGCCTCGGGCGTCACGCCGTATTCCGCCAGCTCGTTCTGAGGCAGGTACACCCTGCCCCGGCCACAGTCCTCCTCAATATCCCGCAGGATATTCGTCAGCTGCATCGCGATCCCCATATCGGTGGCGAAATCCTTGGCTTTCGGGTCCGTGTATTCGAATATCTCTATGCAGACCAGCCCGACCACCGACGCCACTCGGTAACAGTACTGGTACAGGTCCTCGAAATTTTGGTAGCTGTTGGTCACGAGGTCCATCTCGACGCCGTTGATGATCTCGTGGAAATAGTCCTTGGGGATTCCAAACTTGCGGCACGAATCTAGCAGAGCCGCGAACACCGGAGACCCGGGGGTCTCATCGAAGGCCTGGTCCAGTTGCCGGTGTAGACCCGTGAGCAGCGCTGCCTTCTCGTCTAAGGGGATTTCCTCGTCGCTGTAGTCATCCGATAGGCGGCAAAAGGCATAGGCGGCATAGATGGCTTTGCGCTTCTCTTTCGGAAGAGTGATGAAGGCGTAATAGAAGTTGCGGGCCCTGCTGCGCGTCAGATCGGTGCAGTAGGCGTAGGCTTCTTCCAGGCTTGGAGACAAGGCCCTAGTCCCCGTTCAGGGCCCGACAATAGCGCCCCAGCGCCAGGAGGGGGAAATAGATCCGGTACATGTGGTACTTGATCATGAAATCCCGGGGGAACCCCGTGCCGGTGAAATAGTCCTCGGGCCACGTGCCATCCGGGCCTTGCGTCGCCAGCAGATATTCTACGCCCCTCCGAGCCTCGATGCTGTCGGCCTCGTTGGCTGCGATGAGCCCCAGTAGCGCCCAGGAAGTCTGAGATGCCGTGCTTGGCCCTTGGCCTCTCTTGGTGGGATCATCATAGGAGGCGCACGTCTCTCCCCAACCCCCGTCCTCGTTCTGGTGCACCCTCAGCCACTCCACTGCCTTCCGGACATACGGGCTGTTCATGTCCTCGCCCAGGGCCTCGAGAGCCGGTAGCACCGCCCCGATACCGTAGACGTAGTTCACTCCCCACCGCCCAAACCACGCCCCGTCCTCTTCCTGCTCATCCTTGATGTACTTCAACCCCGCGGCTATCCGGGAATCCGACTCAGCGGTGAGCCCCCTCAGCCCGAGAAGCTCCAGGATATGGGCCGTTACGTCTACGCTCGGCGGATCGATAACTTCCCCGAAATCGCAGAATGGAATCTGCGTGACCAGGGTGCGTGTGTTGTTCTTATCGAATGCGCCCCACCCCCCGTTTCGGCTCTGCATCCCCATAATCCATTCGATGCCCCGGGCAATGGCTCTTTCGTTGGCGATCGGGTCCAGCACCACCTTTGTCAGCGCTATGGCTACCTCCGCCGCATCGTCAATGTCGGGGTACCATTCATTATCAAACTCGAAAGCCCAGCCTCCCGGCTTGAGGCCCGGGCTTTTCACTGCCCAGTCTCCCTCCTTCATGATCTGCTCTTCCAGGAGCCACTCCCCGGCCCGCACTAGCGCCGGGTGCTGCCGGGACATCCCGGACTCTTCCAGTGCTATCACCACCCACGCCGTGTCCCACACGGGACTGATGCAAGACTGTGTCCTGAAATTATCATCCTCTTCGATGCCGAAGGTGTTGAAGGCCTCCAGCCCCTTTGCCATGACGGGATGCTCTATCGGGTATCCCAGGCAGTCCAGTGCTATTAGGGAATACACCCATGGGGGCTGAATGCCCGCCCATGCCCCGTTGTTCTCCTGGTGCTCCAATATCCACTCTTCCGCCTTCTTGATGGCCAGGGCGCGGGTTGGCCGCAGAGGCCACTTCTCCCCGATCTTGATCATCCGGTCCAGCCCCATGAAGGCGCGCTTCCAACTCACCAGGCCGGGATCACCCCGGACGGTGTACTTCATGGGGCCCGCGTCCGGTGGAATCAGCTCGTCGATTTTCGCATGTTCGGGAACTGCTCGTACCGGCCTTTTGTCCATGATGATGGTCATGGGTACTATCGTGCCCCGGGCCCAGGATGAAAACTCGTAAATGTTGAATGGAAACCACGTAGGCAGAAGGAACATCTCCGGAGGCATGGCTGGTATGGCGTCCCATTTCCATTCCCCTAGCATCGCCAGCCAGATCTTGGTGAAGTTCCGTACCTTGGGCAGCCCGCCCTGGGAGAGGATGAAATCCCGAGCCCGGACCATGCGGGGGTTGTCCGCAGAGACCCCTGCGATCTTAAGCGCAAAATAGGCCTCGACAGTGACATTCAGGTCTCCGGGGCCATCGAAGTACACCGCCCACGTCCCGTCTTCCCTCTGGCATTTCAGCAGATACCGCACTACCTGATCCCACCGACGCTTCTCTCCGATACCCAGGAAGTGCGTGAGCATCAAGTACTCGGCGGTAATGGTCGCATTGGATTCCAGCTCACCCCACCAATACCCCTCCCTATACTGCATTTCCAGCAGATATTCCTGGCAGCCTCTGATCGCCGACTCCAGCGCAACCCCATCCACTACCCCATTGCTGTGGCCGTTGCCCTTCCCGTTGACGCGTCCGTTTACCTTGCCATCAGACGGCCCCCCGACCCAGAAGCGCCGTATTTCTGGAGTTCTCTGTCTCACGCAGCCGCCCCCAAAGACTCCCGTTCGCGGAACCACGACACCGCATCCCGCAACGCAGTCTCGATTGGCGTTTGAGGCATCCCGAGTTCGGATACTGCCTTCGACGAGTCGAAATACATTGGATGGCGGGCCATTCTGACACCCGCCACCGGGATTCGAGGCTGCTTGCTTAGCAGCTTCACGGAAAGTAGATGTTCCACATGGGCTAGAGTCATAGCCAGCCCGTATGGCAGCCTCACCCTCGGCGCCGACATTCCGGTTACGCCGGCCAGCGCCTCCAGGAGTTCTTTAAGAGTCAGGTTGCGGTTGCCCAGGATATATCTTTCACCGGCCCCACCCTTTTCATAGGCCAGGATATGTCCGCGGGCCACATCCCGCACGTCGGCGATGTTGATTCCCGTGTCGATGTACGCCGGCATCCGACCCTTAATAAAGTCCAGCACTATCCGACCTGTTGGAGTCGGCTTGGGGTCCCACGGCCCAATTGGCGCCGTCGGATTGACGATGACCAGGTCCAACTCCCGGCTGCAGAACTCCAGCGCTCGCTCTTCCGCTATGAACTTGGAACGGTGATAGCCATCCACGATCTCGTCCAACGAGGATGAACTGTTCTCATCGGGGATAAGACCGCCCTTCCAGTGCCCGAACACCGACGCCGTGCTCGTGTACACCACCCTCTCAACCTCTGCCTCCATCGCCGCTTCCAGTATGTTCGTAGTGCCTTCCACATTCGTCCTGACGAAATCCCCAGGGTTCGGACTCCACAGGCTGTACAAAGCCGCCGTGTGGAACAGCGCCTCCCGACCCTTCATCGCAGGACCCAGCGAGTCTCGGTCCCTTAGGTCCCCGACGGCCACCTCCACGTCCAACCCTTCAATATTCGATCTGTTCGACCCTGCGCGGCACAACGCCCGGACGTCGTGGCCGTCCTTCAGCAGCTCCCTTACCAGGTTGCCGCCGATGAATCCTGTGGCTCCAGTAACCAGGGCTTTCAAAACGCTCTTGGTTCCCTGGATGTGCTATGTGCAGTTTCAGTTAGCAAGTAGAAAGCTCCTGATAAACCCGTTCAACGCCCTGTCCGCCGCCCGAGCCTTCAACCCCAGGCCCGACAGCCTCCACACCTCACCGGGATGACTCACGACGTACCCCAGCCCTCGTGCCACCGAAACCCGCCCTTCCTCATGCAAGCTGTCCAGTCCCTCCGGGAGCTGCAATTCCACAGGGTCCAATATTGCCCTGACCGCGAGAAAGCTAAGCCCGAATCGGGAGACGGTCTCCGCTATCTGGTAAGTCTCCATATCTAGCGCCAGCACCCCGAATCTATGCCCTAATCGCCTCTTCATATCCGGCTCGGTTACCACACGTGGGGAAGTCCCGATTCTTCCGATTTGATAGCGCACACCTGACCGAGAGAGCGCTGACTCTGCTCTTGCCAGCAGCCCGGGGTCCAGGTCGGTGAGGCCGGATCGGCTCTCGACATCACCTGACTCATCCACCAGGCACGTCTCATTGCCCAGAATCAGGTCCCCGGTCCTGAGACCCGGAGACGCTGCACCCGCATAGCCGAGGGCTAGTATCTCCGTCACCCCGTGCTCCCGAGTCAACTCCGAGACCACGCTCTCGGTCCTCCCAGCCCCTATCCCAACGCTCGATACAAGAACGCCCGCATCCCCAATCACGCCCTTCAGCACCCCACCGTGACCGTTCACCGGCGAGGCGTGTATTGCCTTCGCAAAGGAGGATGCCTCCCTCGGCATTGCGGTCAAAACACCTAGCACGCCGGGCCCTCCTCCTTGGAATTTCTCTGCTCCGCCCGAGCCTTGGCCTCTGCCTTCCTACGTTGCCAAGCCTCCCATGACTTGCCGGCGGCAGTGTCTTTGCCCGTGAAGTTCACGTTGGCTATTTCGGAGTAGGGGAGCGCAAATGGACCGCTCCCCGCCGTATCGAAATACTCCAGAAACGGTTCCTGTACATCGGAGGATCGATTGAAGATGTACCCCTCGATCAACGATCCATCGGTCTTCACTATTGTCGTGTTCCCACGATAGTCGAAGGCAAGTTCGATGACCTGTTCGATACTCAGCTTCTCGTCGAGAGCCGGCGCCCAGCCCTCCAGCGACTTTTGTTCCGCCATGTAGTTGGACCCCTTTGACTTGGGGCTAGAGCTTGCCGGAAATGGTGGCTGCCACCGAGCCTTTGAAACCCTTCCAGCTAGAGAATGTCTTGTCCACGGCCGTAGCCTCAAACCCCGAATGGACCATGCAGTCCTTGCACTTGGGATTCCCGCTGGCCTTGCCGTAGTTCTCCCACTTCGTCTCTTCCAGCAGCTGCTTGAAGCTGTGAGCATACCCTTCCTGCAGCAGGTAGCAGGGCCTCTGCCACCCGAATACGTTGAAAGTCGGGTTTCCCCAGGGTGTGCATTCGTAGTCCTGCTTGCCCATCAGGAACTGTAGGAAAAGGGGAGACTGGTTGAATTTCCAACCCTTCTTCTTCTCCTTGAAGATTTCGGAGAAGAGTTGGTTGGTGTTCTGCTTTCTCAGGAAGTGCTCCTGGTCGGGGGCCTTTGAGTAGCTGTACCCGGGCGACAGCATCATCCCCTCCACACCCAGCTCGGTCATGTCGTCGAAGAACTCCCGCACACGCAAGGGCTGCGCCCCGTCGAACAGCGTGGTATTCGTCGTGACCCGGTACCCGAGCGCCAGGGCGTGCCTTATAGCTTCGACAGCCTTGTCATATACCCCGTCCTGGCACACCGACTCATCGTGGTCCTCCCTCAACCCGTCCAGGTGGATGCTGAAAGTCAGGTACTTGGAGGGCTTGAATAGCCCTTCGTCCAGCTTTTTCTTAAGGAGAATGGCGTTAGTGCACAGGTAAACGTACTTCTTCCTGCGCACCAGCTCTTCAACAAGCTCACCGATCTCCGGGTAGAGCAGCGGCTCGCCGCCCGGGATGCTCACTATTGGCGCACCACACTCCTCCACCGCCCCGAGACACTGCTCCACTGTCACCCTTTTCTTGAGAATCTGTGCCGGGTACTGAATCTTTCCGCAGCCTGCACATGCAAGGTTGCACTTGAACAGCACCTCTAGCATCAGTACCAGCGGGTAGCGCTTGCGACGCAGCAGCTTCTGCTTGAGTACGTGGCCCGTGACCGTCATCATCTGGGATAGGGGTACGCCCATGGCTAATGTTCCCTTTCCATGAAGAACTTGGCGAGACCCCTGAGTTGAGCGTCCATATCCTCGGCGAGATTCAAGGCGCCGAGGCGTCGCATCGCCAGGTCCTTGTGTTCCGCAGCCAAACCCTGGCAGTAGTTCCGTGCCTGCGTCCTTTCGAGAATCGACAGGATCTTACTAACCTCATCTTCGTTGGCCGGGTCGCCGTTTCCGTATATCTGCTGTAGGGCGGTCCGGTCGGCGCCTTGGGCGGACTGCAGGGCGTGTACCACTGGCAGGCACATCTTTTTCCGACGAATGTCGGATGCAATCGGCTTCCCCAGCCGGTCCTCGTCTCCCCAGACCCCCAGAACGTCGTCCCGGATCTGGAATACCAGTCCCAAGTCTATCCCGAAGAGCCGCCATGACTCCGCCGCATCCTCATCGCACCCTGCGAACAGCGCCCCTAGGTAGAAGGAGCATGCGAACAGCTCCCCCGTTTTCTTCCCGACCATTTCCAGGTATTGTTCCGTCGTGACTGCAGTGTTTCGTTCGTAGGTAATGTCCAGGAACTGTCCCTCGATCATTGCAAGGGAGGCTGACTCCAAACCCTCGACTGCCAGGCGGATTTGGGTGGCGGCCTGGGAAGAGTCGACTCCTTTGACCAGGGTCAGCGCTGCTAGGCCCCTCATGGAGTCGCCCGCATTAATGCCCTGGGCCAGTCCCCACTTGTGCCACACCGTGTCCCGGTGACGGCGCTGGGTGTCCCCGTCCTGGATGTCGTCGTGGATCAGGGAAAAGTTGTGTACCAACTCCATCGCTGCGGCCGCATTGAGGGCGTTGCGCCAATCACCGCCTGCAGCCTGGCAAGCCAGCAGGCACATCATGGGCCTCAGCCCCTTGCCCTGCCCGTTTGAAGGCCGACCCTCGGCGTCGATCCACCCCAGGTGGTAGCGCTGCATCTCGTAGATGCCCAGAGACCGGCCCTCGAAGGCAGACCTTAGCGTGGCATCTAGAGGTTCTTTGTATGTTTCGAAGACTGCGGGAAGCGTCATAAGGCTTCGAGAAGTCCGGATAGGGCGGGCTATTGCCCCGCCCCGTTCTTCGCCATGGCCCGTTTCCCTGAACCATCCGGGAACAGCTCAGAGAAGTCCCCCCGTATGGAATCAGCAATGCCCTCTGCAGTGAGACCCAGCATCTCCAGCAGCTCCGACCGGACACCATGCTCGATGAACCTGTCCGGCACCCCGAGTGTCTTCACCTTTGCACCCTTGGGCATCGCCTCTTCTATCAACGACAGCACCCGTGATCCGAAACCGCCCCCTAGCATGTGCTCTTCCACGGTGACGGCCCGACCCGTTTTTGCAACGCTGTCCAATATCAGTTTATCGTCCAATGGATTGATGAATCGGGCGTTTAGGACCGCACACTCCACGCCTTCCGCAGCCAGTGCTTCTGCAGCCTCCATTGCCGGATAGACCATCGAGCCTATGGCGATGATAGTCAGGTCCTTGCCCTCTCTCAGTTCCTCACCTTTGCCGATCTCCATGAGATGAGGCTTGTCCGCAAGCGGCACTCCATACCCCGAGCCCCGCGGGTAGCGCAGTGCTGTGGGCCCGTTCCGCTGCACTGCGGTGTAGAGCAGATGCTGAAGCTCGTCCTCGTCCTTCGGAGAAGCCATTACGATGTTCGGCAGCGAACCCATGAAAGCGATGTCAAATATTCCCTGGTGTGTTCTGCCGTCCTCCCCGACCAGCCCCGCCCTGTCCACCCCGATGATCACAGGCAGGTCCTGCAGGCATACATCATGGAGAATCTGGTCGTACGCCCTCTGCATGAACGTCGAATATATGGCCACTACCGGCTTGAGGCCCCCGCGCGCCATGCCTGCAGCCACCGTGACGGCGTGCTGCTCCGCAACTCCTACGTCAAAGACCCGCTTGGGGAACCGCTTCTCCACTTGCTTGAGGCCCGTGCCCTCGAGCATGGCAGCGCTTATCCCGACCACCGCGGGGTTCGCTTCCATCAGCTTCTCCATCGTATCGGCGAAGACCTTGGAGTAGGTCGGCGCCCCTGACCCCGACCCTATCGGTGAGCTTGGCTGGTGGAACTTGATGGGGTCCAGCTCTGCGGGCTCGTGTCCCCGGCCCTTGTGGGTCACCACGTGTACCAGGGGAGGCCTGTCGTGGTATTTCATGGCGTCCCGCAAGACGGTTTCAAGCTCCTCGATATCGTGTCCGTCTATAGGACCAATGTAGCGGAAGCCCATCTCTTCCCACAGGAGGTTGGGGATGATGATCCCCTCCAGGCTGGTCTTGATGCGGTTGGCCAGCCGCCAGACCAGCTCTCCCTGGGGTAGGGCCTTAGCCAGGTTGCGTCCCCCTTCGACCAGGGCTCGGTACTCCGGGTTCAGAGTGATCCGGTTCCGCCAGTTGGTAAGCCAGCCGACGTTCTCGGAGATCGACATCCCGTTGTCGTTCAGGATCACCATCAGGTTCTCGGGTTTGTCATGCGCTATGTTGTTGAGCCCTTCGTAGCTGAGTCCCGCGGTCAATGCCCCATCCCCCACCACCCCGACCACGTACCCGCCCTGGTGTGTTAGGGTCAACGCCGCCGCGACTCCCGCAGCTGCCGACAACCCCGTCCCAGCATGCCCCGCCCCGAATATGTCGTGTGGACTTTCGTTGATCTCCGCAAACCCCGAAAGTCCGCCCTTGGTCCTGATCTCGGCAAAACCGTCCTTGCGGCCTGTGACCAGCTTGTGCGTATAGCACTGGTTGCTGGTGTCCCAGACTATCTTGTCTCGCGGACTGTCCAGGATGCGGTGCAGGGCCAATGTGAGGTCCACCACGCCCAAATTGGAGGCCATGTGACCCCCGTTCTTGCTCACCACCCGGATAATCGTCTCCCGGATTTCTTCAGCCAGCGTGTCTAGCTCTGCGTAGGAGAGCCCTTTAAGGTCTTGGGGACTGTTTATTTTGTCTAATACGCTGTTAGCCACGGGGATCCTCTCACTGCCTTGATGAAATATTGCCCGCCGATGTAGGCCTCGGCTTAAATAATGCCACACAGGCGGGCGGGGTACTATATCGACAGCCGAGGTACTAGGCTAACATATGCTCTGAATAGGCGTCAAATCGCCCACTCAGGACCCTTTCCGCCGTCGCTCTCGCGCCCCGACACGGGAATCCATCCCTGTGGGGCAGGGTCCCCGAATTGCCATCCCTCACCCCCGCCCCCCAGCCAACACCCGCTCCCGAAACACCACGGCGAATATCAGTACCGAAATACCCATCAGGCAGGCGTTTACCGCATAAACCCATGTCAGGGATGCAAACCCCAATGCAAGGTATCCGAGCAGTGGCCCTGTCGCCGACCCCAGGTCCTGCCACGTCGCATACCGGCTCATCACTGTCGACCTCCGGTCCCTCGGCGCTAGGTCTCCCGCCAATGCATCCGACGACGCCCCGACCGTCGCTGCGCTTATGAACCCCGCAGGAAGCCATAGGAGGGTCAGGGCCAAGTTTCCCGGAAAGGCCAGGAGTAACACCATGCAAATGGAGAGAGGCGTGGCAATTAGGATTATCCGTTCTCGCCCGATCCGGTCGCCGAAGAGACCAAGGATCGGTCCCCCTAGAGCCGCAATCCAGTTCGTGGCCAGGAGGACTCCGTTCAGCGTCGCCGTCCCTATCATCCACCCTCCCAGTGACACCCCATCCTCGCCCAACACTTCGCTCAAAAAGAACCCGAGGGTCGATATTACTATTCCGCCCAGCGCGAAATAGAACACGAAGGAATTAAGAAAAAGCGCCAACAGTCGGACTGTCTTTCCATCCCGCTCTCTCGAGCTCCTGCCCAGCAGCATCCCTTGGAGAAAACTCCCCTCTTTCTCTGGCTTTTCGAGTCTTGCGGGCATTAGTGAAGAAATCGCGGACCGGTGTGAGTGTCCGGTGGCCGGCCTCTTCACAATGCCGAAGACCAGCGGGAGCGCCACCAGCCCCAATCCAGCCACTATTGAAAAGCTCGCCAGTCGGCCCGTTAAGTCGAATAAGATGCCGCCGAGAAGGACCCCCACAATGCTCCCTGCCCTCTGTCCCCCGCTGGACAGCCCCATAAGCCGCGCCCTGTCTCTCTCACGGCCATCCTCCAGCACCGTCACGTATCCCCCGAGCCTGAGGATTGAGTAGCACAGCCCCCACAGGATACGGGCTATCAACAACACTGCGAATCCGGGGCCGATCCCGTAGGCAAGCGTGGTCACAATGGACAGCACCACAGCCAATGCCAGTGGCCTCTCCATTCCGAATCGCCTGAAGAGTCGGTCCGCCAGCGGGTTGGACACCAACCTGACAAATCGGTTGGCACTCAGGAGTACCCCGACCAGCCCCGCCGACACCGCAAACGAGGAGATGTTTGAGGGCAGCACGGCGTAAATCATGGAATCTCCCATGATCACCGCCCCCGCTATTGCTGTGACCGTGAGAACCCGGCGCGGTGCAAGTCCGTATCCCCTCGCCCTGCTGCTCATATTCCGGCAACTTTACCATTGGCCGATAACCTAAGTCGCACCTCTCCTTGACAACGCCGCCGCGCGGGTGTTCCATTACCCCGCCCCCGACAGAGAATGTCCATCCCATCAATCAAGGCTGACGTAACATGAGACTCGATCTGGCCTCCTTTAACGTACACCGCATAACCCTCGCTAACGAGACTCGCCTCTCCGATGGCGAACTCCGCGTCGACACCGCCGCCGTCAAAGACCTCGTCCTCTCCGAAGAGCTGTTCGAAGACGTTGAAGTTCACGCGATCCACCACGGCGACCAGGTACGCGTCCTGCACGCCCTGGATGTGGTGGAGCCGAGGCACAAGGTGTCGGGTCCGGGGCAGGTCTTTCCCGGCGTCCTCGGCCCGCCTCTTCCCGTCGGCGAAGGCCGTACCCATCGACTCAACGGCGCCACCGTAGTCACCGCGGGTGAGGCGGTGCCCGGGGAGCCCACCTACTGGCGTGAAGCGATAATCGATATGTTCGGCCCCGGTGCCGACTACACGCCTTTCTCCCGAACCGCAAACCTGGTCCTTGAACTCAAGGCCCGCCCCGTTCAAGGCCCCGAAACCGAGCAGGACAACACCATAATGGGCTCCGGGCACGCGGGCCTTTACAACAGGGCCGTCCGCAAGGCCGGGTTCAAGGTTGCAAGCTGGCTCGCAAGCGTTACTGTTGATATGACACCCGACTCCGTAGACGTCCTGGAACTCGGGCCAGTAGACCCGGCTCTGCCCAAGCTCTTCTACGCATCTCAGGAGTCCACCCAGTTCCTCTACGGCGAGACCATGGGCTGGCAGCCCACCCTCCTTCACCCCAACGAATACGCCGATGGCGTTGTATACCGAGCCTTCAACGGCCCCGCCAGCATCCGGGAAGCCACCTACTTCTACCAGAACCACCGAGTAGTCGCCGACATGTACGCCCGGCACGGCAAGGACATCAATTTCGGTGGAGTAATACTCTACCCCTTCGGCAGCGAGCGGCTGGAGGAGAAGGAGCGGATCACCAGCTTTGCCGCCAAGCTGATGCACCTGTTGAAGGCCAATGGTGTAGTTATCTCCTTTGTCGGAGGTGGACACCCGGGCATCGACCCCATGCTCCTCTGCCAGAAGTGCGAGCAGTTGGGCATACGGACCACGCTCATGTACCCGGAGATGGCGGCCGGTTCGTCGGACCCCGGGTTCGTCCACTTCGTTCAGGAGGCCGACGCTGTGGTCAGCGTCGGCAACTATGAGGAGATCGTCACCCTTCCCCCCGCCCCGAAAGTCATTGGTGGCGACACCGTCCACATGACCGACCTAGACGCCCACGGCGAGCTTCCCTTGACCATCAGGCACCTTTATGGGGCCTCCAGCCCCTTGGGTGACTGGACGTTGGCCGGCGTTCAATATTAGTCAACCAATGATGCGCCTGGAACTCGCCCGCCACCCCGTCCACGAAATTCGCTTCTCAGATACCACCCGTCTCTCCGACGGCGTGCTCCACGTATCCAGGGACGAGATTCGGGACATCGTCAGCTCCTCCGGCCCCTTCCGGGACGTCGAGTTGGATGTCGCTAAACCGGGTGACAAGACCCGTATTATCAACACCCTGGACGCCGTTCAACCCAGGCACAAGGCCTCAGGGCCCGGGACGGTCTTCCCCGGCATGGTCGGCCCCCCGGTCACGACCGGCGAGGGTCTGGACCACGTCCTCGATGGCATGGCCCTTATTACCGTCGGGGAGCCCGCTCCCGGCGAGTCCGTCCACTGGCGTGACAGCGTGATTGACATGTGGGGTGCGGGCGCTCCCTACACACCCTTCTCCAGGACCCTCAATCTCGTTGTGCATATCAAGGGCAAGGCCGAGTTCGATCAGGAGGAAATCACCCGCCAGGAACGACTCGACTTCATAGATGGCTCGGACTACGCCCGGGCCTACAACTTCGCAGCCCGCAGGGCCGGGTTCAAGGTTGCCGACTTCCTCGCCTCTGTCGCCCGAAACTCGGCCCCCGAGACCACGGAAGTCCTGGAGCTCCCTCCCGTCGCTGATGACCTGCCCCGCGTCTACTACGTCTGCCAACTTCACCGCGACAGGTGGCTCTACGCCGAGAGAATGGGCTGGCAGCCCACCTTCGTACACCCCAACGAGATATTCGACGGCGCAGTATTCAGCAGCTTCATGGGCCCCGCAGGCTCCCGAGACACCACCTATTTCTATCAAAATAGCCCGGTAATCCGGGCCCTCTACAACCGCCACGGCATCGACCTCAATTTCGCAGGCGTACTCCTCTGGTTCTACGGCCCCATGAGCGTCGACGAGAAGGACCGCATCGGCGGCTATGCCACCAAGCTGCTGCGCATGGTTGAGGCAGATGGTGCAGTCCTCACCTGGATTGGCGATGGACAGTCCGGCGTCGACGTTATGATGATGTGCCAGAAGTTCGAACGGGCAGGGATACACACTACCGTCCTCAGCCCCGAGATGGCACTCACCGGCGACGACCCCGGCTTCGTCCACTACGTCGAAGAAGCCGACGCCTTAGTAAGCACCGGCAACTACGAAATGAACGTCGACATGCAGCCCCCGGACCGCGTCCTCGGCGGCACTCACCTTTCCGTCCGCCCCATCGACGCCTCCGGCCCCCTCTCCCTTCCTCTCCGTTTCATTTACGGCTCCGTAAACCCCGCAGGGTTCAACCGCCTGGCGGGCGTCGGCTATTGACCCTCCAAGGCCAGCCGAGCGAATATTGCTGTATTTCTGTATTTACGCTAGACTCTGCTTGCCAAATGATATTGAGGAGACCTCGCTATGGTAGAGAACAGAAAACGCCTGACAATAGATTTGGAAGCCCCCCTTCAACGCCGACTTAAAGCAGTGGCTGCTCTCAAAGGCGTCAGCATGAGGCAATACTGCCAATCCGCCATCGAAAAACAACTGGCTCAGGAAGAGTCGAATGGCGGCTCTATGGTGACTCGAAAGCGCGTGACTGTTGATGACCTTAGAGCTCTTCATAAAAGACTCTATGGGGATAAGGTTTTTCCTGGAAACTCCGTTGACATTATCCGAGAAGAACGTGAGAAGCGAGACGAGCAACTGTGGAACAGCAGATAGAAGCCTTTGTCGTGGTAGATGCCAGTGTTGCTTTCAAGTGGCTAATCGTGGAAGAAGACACTGAGAAGGCAATCTCCTTGCTACAGGCATGGGAAAATGACGGCATTAGACTTGCGGCGCCTTACTTTATGCTGGCTGAAATTACTAATGCACTCCATCGTCATGTGAGGAGAGGCGAACTAACGATTCGTGCAGCTCTGGATCTGCTGGACTACTTATTGACCTTGGATATCGAACTCCACGAAACTCCCCACCTCCACCACCGAGCCCTCGAACTCGCCTCCCAACTCAACCAGGGTGCTGCCTACGATTCCCATTACCTCGCCCTCGCCGAGACCCTTGACTGTGAGCTCTGGACCGCCGATCAGAGGCTCCACCGCACCGCCGGGACCCTCGCCCCGAAAATCCACTGGCTAGGAGAGCTTGTCTCTTGAAGCTCGAACTTCATACCTTTTGTGTCGAAAACGCGCAGTTCTCCCCCGAGACCCGCCTTTCAGGTCGCACCCTTCACATAGACCGCCAGGCAATCATCGATATGGTCTCCGAGGACAGACACTTCAGGGGCGTGGATATCCATCTGGTGCATCCTGGCGATGACGTACGCCTGATCAACGTCCTTGACGTCATAGAACCCCGACACAAACCTTCAGGTCCAGGTAGAGTATTCCCCGGTCTTCTCGGCCCCCCTACCCCCGTAGGTTCCGGTCGCACCGACCGCCTCCCCAATCCTCTTGTCGTAGTATGCAGTGAACCTATGACCGACGAACCGGTCTACTGGCGCGACTCCATCATGGACATGACCGGCCCCGTGTCCCGGTACAACCTCTTCCGAGATAACTATCTCCTTGTTCTATGTTTGAAGCCCCGCCTACTCGACCCATCCGCCGAAGAGCGATCTTCTGCTCTCAACAGCCACGCCTATGGCGCGGGCCACGTGCGGGACTACAACCACGCTGCCCGGATGGCGGGCTTCAAGGTCGCCGAATATCTGTCCAAAAACGCCAAAGACACAAACGCCGACCACATCGATACTTATGAGCTCACCAAAACGAGTTCCAGGCTCCCGAAGGTAGTATTCGCCTGCCAGCTTGTCCTCCACCGAGTCTACGGCGAAATCTTCGGCTGGCAGCCCACCTTTCTTCACCCCAACGAGCTATTCGACGGCGCCGTCTTCAACCCCTTCAACGCGCCTGCCTGCGGCAGAGAAACGACCTACTACCTGCAGAACCACCCCGTCGTCCGGCATCTCTACGCCCTGCATAACCGTGAGATCGACTTCGCCGGAGTCCTCCTTCAGCGTGCCCAGGTACTCAGCCAGGATGATAAAGACCGCACCACTGACTATTCCCTCAAACTTCTGCACATGATCGACGCCGAGGGTCTCGTCCTCACTTGGTCGGGTTCCGGGAATCCGGGCGTCGACACCATGATGCTCGCCGCCAAGGCCGAGAAAGCGGGCATCAAGTCGACTGTCGTGAACTCGGAGATGTCCAAGTACCCCGGCGACACGGGAATCACCTACTTCCCGCCCGAAGCCGACGCCGTAGTCTGCGCAGGAAACTACGAAGAGGAAATCAAGCTTCCCCGGATGGAAAACGTACTCGGCGGTTACCACCTGGGCGCCCCCGACGCCGACGCCAGGGGCCCCATGACCCTCTCCCTCCGCTACCTCCTCGGCTCCACCAACGTCACCGGCGCCAACACCCTCTCCAGCATCTCCTATTGATGTCCCCTTGTGACACGGACCCCTTGCCCCACCCCACCCCCTTCCGATACCTTTGGCCCGTGAACCTCTCAGGCTCCCTTCCAATAACCGCATCCCGGAAACACCCATTAGTTACCAGTTTTCCCATTTTTTCAATCGCAGGCGTCAATCAATCAAACTAGCTACGAATCCAATCAACTATCAATCAACTATCAATCAACATTCAATCGAGTTCAATCAACTTTCAGTCAGATTCAATCATGTTCTATCGCTCCGGATGTCGTCCTGACATTGGCCTTCCTTCAACCTCATCAACTTGATTCAGGGCGTCTTTTTCCTTGACATCCCGGCCCGATTTTGATACCTTTTGGCCGATGAAAATCCCCTGAGAGCGCCCCCCGTGCTTCAAGGGGTTTTTTGCTGTTGGCGGCAGCACTCCCTTCAGTTGTGCGTGGCTTGCCGCCGAGAAATATATGACGGTTCACGATTGTAAGTGGGGAAGGCTGGCGCACCATGAAACTAACCCTTTCAGTTATTAAGGCGGACGTAGGCTCCATCGGCGGGCACACCAAACCCTCCGAACGCATGATGGAAGCGGTCCGCTCCGACGTTCGGCAAGCCAAGAGCAAGGGCCTCATTATCGATGGATTCGTCTCCCACACGGGAGACGATATCGCGATATTGATGTCCCACACCCGGGGCACCGACAATACGGACGTCCACCAGTTCGCCTGGGACAGCTTTATCGGCGCTACTGGCATAGCCCAGGACACGGGCCTATACGGTGCCGGACAAGACCTACTGGTAGATGCCCCCTCCGGCAACGTTCGCGGAGCGGGTCCCGCCGTGGCCGAGATGGAGTTCGACCACGAACCCGTCAAGTCCAATAAGGTGCGCCCCGCCGAGTCCTTCTGCGTCTTTGCCGCCGACAAATGCGGCCCCGGCGCCTATAATCTCCCCATCTTCCTTGCCTTCGCCGACCCCATGTACTGCGCAGGCCTCATGCTCCCCAAGATGATCCAGGGCTTCAAGTTCCGCATCATCGATATGGAAAACGTCGGCGGCGACAGCGTGATTGAGTTGAACGCCCCCGAAGACTATTACGAGATCGCTATTCTCCTGCGAGACAACGAACGCTTCGCCATCGAGTCCATTTCCTCCAGGACCTTCGACGAGCCGGCGGTCGCAATCTCCGCGCAGAGGCTTCACAATATCGCCGGAACCTACACCGGTAAGGACGACCCGGTGGCCCTGATCCGTAACCAGGGCGTCTTCCCCGCCCCCGAGGAGATACTCTCCCCCTTCGGCAAAGCCCACTACGTTGGCGGCGATGCCCGTGGCTCCCACGTGATGCCCCTCATGCCCGTAGCCCTCAACACTGCGGTCACCGGCATATACTGCCTGCCCCTCGTTTCCTGCGTCGGCTTCTCCATTGACGGCGACGGCCACTTCTCGGAGTCATGGATCGACATGTTTGACAACGTGGCTTGGGACTCGGTCAGGTTCAGGGCTCAGGAAAAGGCGATGGAAATGCGCTCCCAGGGCTGGTCGGGCGCTGCAATGCTCCCCTATACGGAGCTGGAGTACAGTGGCTTCCGCACGGTGGTCGAAGACCTAATCGGCAGGTTCGCCATCCAGAACGGCCAGAAGTCTGCCGAGGAAGCTGCCGCCACCATGAAATCGGTGGGCTAACCCCTACCCGAGACCCGGCCATTAAACCGCCGGAAAGCTCCCGAAGGCTCCTCTTGGCCACCTCAAACCAGGGCAAGGTCCGAGAGTTGCGTGAGTTGCTCGCCGGATCGGGACTCACATTGGTCACGCCTTCTGATATCGGCACCTCCCTGAACGTCGAGGAGACTGGCGACACCTATGAAGAGAACGCTGCTCTCAAAGCCGAGGCCTTCGCTTCCGCATCGGGACTCATGACCCTGGCCGACGACTCAGGTTTGGAAGTCGATGCCCTCGCCGGCGCCCCCGGCGTTCGGTCGGCCCGTTACTCCCCGACCGGCTCCGATAGTGACAACGTAGACCTTCTTCTCAAAAACCTCGGCGATGTCCCCGCCGAGTCCCGCACGGCCCGCTTCGTCTGCGTAGTGGCCGTCGTCGACTCCTCAGGTGAGACGGAGTTCTGCCGAGGCGAATGCGAAGGTGCGATTACGAGAGAACGGCGGGGAATGGACGGCTTCGGCTACGACCCCATTTTCCAAATAGCCGGTCGAGCCGTTACCATGGCCCAACTCCCGATGGGAGAGAAGAATCGCATCAGCCATCGTGCCCTGGCTGTCCGCAAGGCCATTCCCGTAATACAGCGGCGTTTTCAAGAGGCATGCCTTTAGAACGGAGGCGAATCAGGGAAGCATGAATGAACTGAGTCACGTCGACGAACAGGGTCGGGCCAGGATGGTGGACGTTAGCGCCAAGGCCGACACGGAGCGAGAGGCCGTGGCCCGAGGCTTGGTGTTCATGAAACCCTCTACCCTCAAGCTCGTCGCCGAAGGCGGTATCTCCAAAGGTGAGGTACTCTCCGTCGCCCGTGTAGCGGGCATCATGGCCGCCAAGCATACTCCCGACCTCATACCCATGTGCCACCCTCTTCTGTTGACCCACGTAGAGGTCGACCTCCGACTCGACTCCGAGATCAATGCCATCGAGATAACCGCCACTGTAAGGACTACAGGGAAGACGGGCGTCGAGATGGAGGCCCTGACCGCCGTCTCCGGCAGCGCCCTCACCATCTACGATATGTGCAAGGCAGTTGACAAGGCGATGCGTATCGAAAAGGTGAGACTGGTGCGCAAAACTGGTGGTAAGTCAGGCGACATAGTTCTGGAGTAGCGCCGCTCCTATCCTTTGGCTTACTCGAACGATATACTAAATGAACAACATTCAGGCGCGTTCCGAACGACACTCGTTCAGCGTCAGACTCACAGGGCGACCCCTCGGCCCTAAGGCCCCGATTGTTAGACGGGAATAACCCTAATGAAACGATATTTCGGCAAGACGATATGGTCTCTTCTAGTTGTCCTGATAATGATCGGGGTTGGATTGGCCGTGGCATGTGGCGGAGACGACACCTCATCCCCGACCGATACATCGACCTCCCCTACCGACGTCCCCTCCGACTCCGAAAACCGGGACCCGGTAGCCGACTTCGTCTGGCACCCTGACATGGTTCCTGAAGGGGACAACTACCAGACCCCCTACAAATTTTCAGCTATGGCTTCGGACCCTGATGGTGATGATCTCACTTACGAATGGACCTTCGCCGGCGGACGGCCGCCCACGGCGACAGGCGAGGGCGTGACTACCTACTTCCCCGGCATTGCCGACTATGATGTGACCTTGACGGTCACCGACGGTCAAGGCGGCGAAGCGGTCGTCACTCACGTCGTGCCCCTGCTTAGGGGTGGCAAGCTCCCGACTCCCCTCCCCGTCCCACCCACTCCTGACCCCAATGCACTGACCAAGTACACCTGGGAATACCTAGAGGTGGGCGAGGGCGCCAAGCCGGCAATAGCCTTGAACAGTGAAGGCATACCGGGTATCGCCTATATTGAAGAGGAGATACACGGGGTAATAAGGTACGGTCAGTGGTGGCCGACCGACGAGTGGAACCCCGAATTCTTCGGCTCTGCCATCGTCGCCGAAGGCTATTTCTACGCACCTCTCGACTTGGCCTATGGCCCCGACGACACTCCCTACATTACCTGGCACGATCACCAGGATCCAGATACCTTCGTCCCGGAGCTTGGGGATGCTGCCTACGGTTTTATCAAGGATTTCGTATGGGAGGTCGGGTACGCCTACAGCACAGGCCACGACGGCTGGGACAACTCCATAGCCATTGACTCCCAGGGCAACATTCACATGGTCGCCATTGACCCCTACAATTTCGCTCGAGAAGAAGGCGTCGAGTATTACTACCACGATGGGGAGGAGTGGACCATCGAGTCCATAGGTTCCCCTCCCGTCCCCTACGAGTGGGGAACGGGCCTGGTCCTCGACTCCCAGGATAGACCCCACCTCACCTTCCACGATCCGTACGAAGGCGACCTGTTCTATGCCACCAAGGATGATGACGGCTGGAATATCCAAACCGTTGAGAGTGAAGGCGACGTCGGCAAATACGCTTCCATCGTCCTCGACCAGGACGACCTGCCCGTCATTTCCTATATGGAGCTAACCGGCCCCGAAGATGGCATCAGCAGCGGCGCCATCAAAGTAGCCAGGGCCACCGAGGTGACCGACTCGGGCCCTGTGTGGGAGATTGACGAGATCGGTGAGGTCAATGATCTCTTCATGGGCTTCCGAGGGGCCCGGCTCATAACCTCAATCGTCATCGACTCCGCCAACAAGCCCATAGTCGCCTACTCTGACCAGAGCACCATTTACGTTGCCTACCAGGAAGGCACTACATGGCAGAACGAGGTGGTCCGCCACCGCACGGAACTGCCATTCGGACAGTTGGTCACCCTTGCCATCGGCACTGATGACACGCTTCACCTGGCCTTTACTGAAGTATCCAGGAGAGAGTTTCCGGGCGTGCGCGGCCTGGTCATGTATGGACGGGGCACGCCCCAGGAGTTCTGACCGGCCTCTGGCCGGTAGGGTTCATCCCCTGCCGTACCTGGACAGCAGTTTGCTGACCTCAGCCAAAGCGCTGTGAGCGTAGGAGATATACGTCAGAGGTGGCAGGTCCAGCTTCGTCAGTTTCTCCTCCCGCTCCATGTTGGAAGAGAAGCCTAAGGGCGATGGATTGAAGTTGACCTCAAGCTCATATAGCTCACCGTCCGGACATACAACAACGCAGCCCACTTCATTGGATTGACTCTCCGGTGGTTCTGCCTCTATTGCCCGGACGGTTAGGCTGCCGTAGAAGGTGGGAAAGGGGTTCAGCTTGCCTGCAGCATCCTGCAGCAACTCTTTGAGGCGGGAGGCGGCTTCCTCCAGGGAGGCGTTGGCCTGGTCCATGTAGGCGTCGGAGCCGGATCGAGAAGTCATCACATCATGGTTCCTGGACACGAATTATAGGCAGGGGTTAGGGTGTATACAAGCGGCTACCGGTTTACCTCAGCGCCCTCAAGCCTTAGAATGACCATTAGCTGAACGAGAGATGGGATAGAGTTGCCTGATATGGAACTACGAAAGCGCAACGGCGGCAGGCCCTCGGACTATATTAGTGACCTGCTGCGCGGGAGCACCGACTCCCTTCTGCTGGCGCTCATCGGTGAATCTCCCAAGTACGGCTACAGCCTGATCAAGGAGATCCAGAAGCGCACCGAGGGCGAGCTTAGATTCAAAGAGGGCACCCTATATCCCGCTCTCCATCGGCTGGAGGAGGATGACCTCATCAAGGGTGAATGGGTGTCGGTCAAAGGTATGGAGCGCCGATACTACTCGCTGACCGACCGAGGCGCCGAGGTCCTGGAGAACAGGAGACGGCAGTGGCAGCAGTTCTCCAACGCCGTAGACCGCATAATTAGCCCCGCCACGCCTGACCCCACTGCCTGACAGCCTTACGTCTATGCAATCGCCCACTCAACTGGAGCTATACCTCGAAGAGGTCAGGCGTCACCTGAACCTCGACCCCGAGCGCTCGGGCCCGATTATCCGAGAGCTCAGGTCGCACCTTCTTGAGCGTGCAGAGGACGGAGAAGACTCCGGGCTCTCCAGTGAGGAGGCCCTGGCCCGCTCCATCGATTCCTTCGGCAGGCCAAGAGCCTTGGCCCGCCTTCTATATGAGTCGCACCGCCAGACTTCCTGGGCAGAGCTGGGCGTTTCAGCCCTCCCCCACCTGATGATAGCTTTCCTCTTTGCCATAGGCGGCTGGACCAATTGGGTATTGGCCCCGCTGATTCTCATGCCTATGGTGCTGGTCACTCTCTACGGCTGGTGGCAGGGCAAACCTGGCTGGCTCTACCCTTGGGCGGGCTGGTCCCTGGTGCCGCTGGCCATAGGTGCATATTGGGCCCTGCCGGTGTTCAACCAGATTTATCGTTTGCTCACTTCCTCGGGCCCTGCGCCCGATTCATGGGCCGTCGCAGGCCTGCTGGCCTATTTGGCGGTGGCCTCGTGGATACTGGTTTCGACAACTGTAAGAGTGGCCAAGAGGAACTGGACCCTGGCCTCCTTAATGCTGCTGCCAATGCCCGTCATGATCACATGGCTTGTCCTCCAGGAACGTGCCGGGGGACTCTTTGATGGACAAACTCTATCTCTCCACCAGCTGGACGGCACCATGTCCTTGATAAACATAACGCTGGGCTTTACCACCGTCGGGTTCCTCATGATCAGGGAGAGCAAGCTCAAGGTATTCGGTCTGATGGCCGTTACCTTCTTTGCCGTGACAGCCCTCCTCCGGGCATCGCAAGCGGATCTGGATTTGACGACGATGGCAGTGCTGGCAGCAGTGGTTTCGGCCTTGCTTCTGACCCCCGCCCTCATAGAGTCCGCCGCCGATATGATAGAGACCCGGCGGCGCGGGGCCCGGGCCGGTTGATCGAACTGTAGACTCAATGGAGCCCTGATCAATGTCGCTGGAATTCCATCGCGGAGACCCCGATAACCCTGCAGGGCACGCCATCCTCTATTTCCTCAATTCTGAGAACGGCGACTCCGTGCTCGCCACCTATCTCATCGTGCCCCCTATCAAGATAGAACTGGCAAAGTACATGCCGCCTATGTTCGCATCCAACGTCTCCCTTTCGGACGTGGACAGCGTGTCCGCTATCCCATTGCCGCCCTTGCCCGAGCCGGTCGACAGCATCATTTACCTGGAAGCTCTGGCCGACTCCCGCGGCGACGACCTGATCCTAGGAGGCTCACTGAGTCCTTCCGACGTGGAGAGAATGCTTCATACTACCAGCGAGGCGGCGCAGGACTACCTTCGGCTCTACAACAGCCGGCTCCCCCTCCCCGACTCACTGGCCCAGATGGAGAGCCCTTCGTCCTCCGAAGGCTCTATGGAAGACCTCTTGATCCCCCTGATGTCCGACAAAGACAAGTTGGGTGAGCTCTCCAAGCTGGCCGGTTCCATGCGGTACGCCGTGGAAGGCAATGACGATGCCACCGTGGATGAACTGCGGTCCCAGATGGAGACCCTCGGCCGGCACCTGGGGGAGAAGTTCAAAATTGAAGAACTGATAAAAGCCGCCCTGACACCCGGCATATTGGCAAGCAGGCTGTCGGCCCTCTACACGGAGCGCTGCTACAGGCTATGCGATGAAGACTATATGGAAGTCGCCCGCATAGAAGACGAAATCGAGAAGCTGACCCGCTCCTGATCCTCCACTCCCCTCCGCCTATACCCACCATCCGTCACTCCCGACCCACCCTTCCTCCCTACTGGCATTCCGAGGCCCCACTAGGTCGAAGATGCGCCTCGGGCGTGAATCTGGGGCGGAGCCCGCTCACCCTGTCGAAGGCGCGCCTCGGCGAGTGACACCAACCCCTTGACCCGGTACAAACATATGTACTATATTCCTTCTCGACAGGCCAGTCACCATCCCCACCCCCAAAGGAGGCCCCGACACCCCGGGGAACACCATCGGCCCCGGAGGACTCAACGTCCCAGCCCATCCCGTGCCTCTGCATCAGCAGTGCCCGGCTCAAGCGAAGGGCGCCATCTCCTCTTCCACTTACACCGGTGTGCCCTTTCCCCACAACCCAGGCGATGGAAGATGCCCTGGATGACAGATTCTCTTACGGCCTCTGCCCCTCATGTGGAAGAGACGGTAGGGGCCACTAAGACCCGACGCCACCGTGCGAAGCGGGCAGGGCGCTCAACTAGCGCTCACGCGAGGGGGCCGGACCGAGCCGAGAAGTCCTCGATGCCCCCCGTGTCCAAGTCGATGCCGCCGTTGCTCCCGGCTCCCGGACGCTCCGGCAATGATGGACCTATTACTCCTGTGGGGCCTACAGCTGGACCCGGCCCCCCTTAGGCTGCAATAGCGCAGTACAGCCAACCCCCGTGTAGGAGCCATGTCGGACCGCCGGCCCCGGTCGAGTCCGTACAGCAGTCGAGCATATGGGGCAGCGGGCCTGTGGTGTCCCCGCCCCGGGACCCCGAATCCCCGCTGTATCGTCAAATGGGCATCACCCACTTAAGGGCCTCTTCCATCGCAATCCCTCCCCCACCACCCAACCCTGAAATCCCCGACCCACAACTGAATATCCGCCCTCCCTTAGAACGTGAACGATACGGCTTCCCAATCCCGTAGGGGCGACAGTCCGACCGCCCTGGGGCGGGGCACTCCCGTTCCTCATTCCCGCGCCCGGACACGGGCCGAAGGTGTGCCCTTGACGTGTGCAGAGCAGAAGACCCGCCTATGGAGGAGCGCAAATCCATACCTTGGGGCGAGGCGTTCAACCCCCTTCGCGACACACTCCCCGTGGTTCCATGGCCCGGTGCCCACCCGCGTTTAACCTGCGGTAGGGATAAAGTGTCTTCGTAGCGGGTGAGGTAGTGAGACCCGTCTACTGGGTCATCAGGAACGCGATAACTGCGTCGACTTCTTCCGCGCTCAGCGTTTCGCTGAAGTTCACCGGCATCAGGCTCTCCGGAAATCCTTTAACGATGAACGCATTGGTGTCGAGGATCGACTCCCGTAAGTACTCCTCAGCGCTGAGACCCGCTACTTGCGTCCCGGCCCTTTCGGAGATGCCTTGTAAGCTCGGCCCCAGCCCGACCGTTCCGTCGAGCGAGTGGCAAGTTGTGCATGTGATGGGAGATGCCGAGTTGAAGACCCGTTCGCCGTCGCTCCCGCCCGTATCCCCTTCCGGGGGCGGAGTTGGTGTGACCTCCTCGACTACTGTCCCTCCTTGCACCCCTGAAAGCACCGGGGTTGCTGTGGGGAACACGGCCGGATCGCCCGCTCCTCGATCCCGATTTGCGAGCACTGCCATTGGTACTGCTACAGCCACTATGACAGCTATTACGCCACCCGCTAACAGTGCTTTCAGTGTCAGGTTAAACAACTCTAGTCTGCGTCCTATGGGTCCTCGGCAAGAACGGCTAAAAGCCTAAATCATGCCACTTCATAAGTCAATGAGTGAAATATAGCACAAATGACGAATTTGCCGATACCTCACTCACGAGAGTTCTTTGATGTCCGCAATAACTTCGTCCCGGTCAAGAAACACGGTGAGGTAGTACTGGCGTATGTTACCCTCGGCATCGACCAGGACGAAGACATTTTGGTGTTCAAAATCGACCGATTCGTCGATCTCCAGAAAATCGGACACCGACTCCCCACCTAAATAGTCCGACAGTGTAGGATCGTCAACATTCTCCTCCAGCGGCGGCGCCAGCTCTTCCTGCAATCCCGACACCCCGCCATGGTCCGGCATGAATGGTCGGTAAGACACGCCGAAACCGCGGGTTATCACCCTTTCCAACTCTTCTGGAGCACCGGTGAGGAAGTGCCATTCTCCGTCCCGGGCCCCGAATAGCTGGGCGTATTCTTTTAGCCTCTCCTGTGTATCCCGCTCGTGATCGAATGAAATCGATACCAGCTTCACTCTTTCACCTAGCAGCCCCTCTTCGATCAGCCTGTCCTGGAGAAGGGCCATCTGCAGCGAAAGCGTGGGGCATGTGTCACGGCAGTTCGTCCACGTAAAGTTGACCACGTAGGCCTTGCCCCTCAGGTCATTGCTGCTCACGCTCTCTCCGTTGTGGTTCTCCAGTTCCCACGCAGGCGCAGGTATGGATATTTCGGAAGTGGCAGTGGGTCCAGCCGAAGAGCAGGCTAATAGAAGGAGTGCTGTAACTGCGGCGGCCAGTAAGATCAGGGATATGAACTTCGGGCTTCTGGGGCTAACCAAATTATCTCTTACCGGCCAACCGGGCCCCGAGTCAAATGGATATCGTACTGTCGAGCATTATGGCCGTAAACAGCCCTGCCAGGTACAGCAGCGAATACAGGTACGTAGACTTTGCCCGGCTTGCCTGTTCATCCCGCCAGAGCTTCAGGGCCAGGTAAATCAGGCCCGCGCCCAGCGGTGCGGCTATGTATAGATACAGCCAGTCTACCGCCTGAGTTGTGAAGAAGACCATTGTCAGCGCTACGACAAGGAAACTGTACAGCAGGATGTTCCAGGTAGTCTCCTTGACGCCTCGGACCACCGGAAGCATCGGGATGTCGGCGCGGGCGTAATCTTGCCGGATTAGGAGTGCGAGCGCCCAGAAATGAGCCGGCGTCCAGAAGAAGACTATTGCGAAGAGATAAAGGGCGGGCAGGTCCAGGCCCCCGGTAACCGATGCCCACCCGACCATCGGGGGCACGGCGCCCGCTGCCCCACCTATGACAATGTTCTGGGGAGTTCGCCGCTTTAGATAGGCCGTGTAGACCAGCACGTAGAATACGGTTGCCCCCAGGGTCAATGCCGCACTGAGGACGTTGGCCCACGTTGCCAGCACTCCGAACGCAATGGCGTTGAGGCCTATCCCGAATGTCAGGGCCTGCCAGGCCAATATACGTTGGGATGCCACCGGCCTTTTGCGCGTGCGCAGCATCTTCTGGTCCGACTGCCGTTCAAGGTAATGATTCAGCGCATTGGCCCCACCCGAGGCCAGGGTCCCGCCCGCCAGCACGACAAGTATCAGCTGGCCCGAGGGTATCCCCTGCTCGGCCAGGAACATCCCGCCCAAGGCAGTCACCAGGAGAAGCGAGATGATTTTGGGCTTCGTCAGGCTGATGTAGTCTTGTATCACGGCGATCAAACTTGGGCCTCCGGCGACTCCCTGCTTAAGCAGCATGATGCTCCCCGGTTTCGGCCCTTCGACCCATGTATACAACCGCTACAAGTAGGACCAAAGCCGCCCATACGAACGTGGCCGCGGCCAGGTGCATTACATTCGTGGCCCTGTGGAAACCTATCATCACGTTAATCCCACCCACGATTATCTGGCCGACGAATAGAGCTACGAACAGTGGCGCGAGGCGGTCCAGCCCCGGGACCCGGTCCCTCAGGTTATAGGCCTGATGCGCCGCAGCCACGATGATGGGCACGGCCGCTATTGTCAATAGCCGGTGGCCCATGTGGACGCCTTCCAGGAATGTGTCCGGGAATAGTGAGCCGCTGCATAGCGGCCACGAATCCCCGCACGCTCCCGTGGCCCCGGTAGCCTGCGTGTATGCCCCGCTGAGTATTACGGCAAAGGTCGCCACTAGGGCCGCTATGAACGTGTTCTGCGCCGTCTTGGACACCTGCTCGGGCTCCTCCGCTTGACGCCCACCGACTCCCGTCCATGCGATAACCGCTATCACCAGCATCATTGCCAGCAACGATTGCGCCACTGTCAGATGAGCCATCACCAGCCACTCGTTCAACTCAGTCCTTACGGTAATCCATCCTAATATCACCTGTATCACCAGTAGAATGATTGCCAGGATGATGGGCGTCGTCAGCCGCTTGTCGCTTCGATTTGACCGCCAGATCACCACGCCGGTTCCAACAACGATTAGCCCGGTGATGGCAGCGACGAAGCGGTGGAAATACTCTATAAGGGCCTTGGATTCTGCCGGTGGAATAAGCTTGCCGTAGCAAAACGGCCAGTCCGGGCACCCCAGCCCCGAGTCCGTAATTCGAACAACCCCACCGAGAATTATGAGGCCCAGGAGAAAGATCACTGACACCAGGGACCAGGCCCTGAGAGGGCCTCCGGGACGTTTGGGTGTCGAACTGCTAGTAAGTAATCGGTCGGTCAATTGGCCCTACTCCTCCACGGCAAAGCCGCGGTGGGCAGGTCTCTAAGTCCGCTTGAGGGTACGTTTGTGCATTCCTGCACAACTGAGGATTATAGCATATAGCCCGCCTGGTTCCCTTTAATTCCGGGCCTTGACGGACTGTAGCATCTTTGATAATCTCCTACGTGAAAATTTTTACACACGCCGTGTCCCTCATCACGGATTTCACGAGAGGTCCCCATATTGGCTTCAGGCCTCGTTAGGAAGACACTACTCCCCGCCCTCCTGCTGTCCGTCCTATTCATTCTGGCCAGTTGCGGCGACCAGTCCACCTTTGAAGTCAAGGGTGAGGTCGCGCGGCAACAACTGGACCTTTTCTGGATCATCTTCGCCCTGGCCGCCTTCGTATTCGTGCTCGTCGAAGGAGCCCTCATCTACGGCGCCTTCCGCTATCGAAGACGCCCCGGGCAGGCTATCCCGAAGCAGACTCACGGCCACACCAAGCTGGAAATAGCCTGGACAATAGCCCCGACCCTCGTTCTCGTCGGCGTGGCCGTCCCAACCCTCTTTGCCATCTTCAATACCTCCGCCTCCAGCGGCTATGACGTCAACTTGACCGTCGTCAACAAAGTTAACGACCCGAGCAGCGAAGTCGCCCTCGAACAGGCCCTGCTGGTTGACGCTGATGCGGAGCTCGGGGATGAATTGACCGTACCCCGCATGCAGATTACTGCCCGGGCCCACCAGTGGTGGTGGGAGTTCCGATATGCCGACATTGACGTGGAGACAGCGAATGAACTCCACATCCCCGTAAACACGAGAGTCGACGTTGATCTCGTATCCGACGATGTGATTCACAGCTTTTGGATTCCCAATCTCGCAGGCAAGCTGGACGTCGTCCCCACCGTTACTAACAAGACTTGGTTCATGGCGAGCGAACCGGGCATCTACGAAGGCCGTTGCGCCGAATTCTGCGGCCTCGCCCACACCGACATGCGTTTCGTCGTAATCGCACATGAATGGGACGACTACGATGGTTGGGTGGCCGCCTACAATGCCACCCACCAGCAGCCCACCGGCGACGCTCTTGCAGGCCAAGCCGTCTTCCTGAGCAAGGGCTGCGTCCTGTGCCACAACAAAGATGCCCCCACAAGTTTGGAAGTCAGGGAACAGCAGAGAAAGCAGTTCCTCGAGGGCAACGCCGTGGTCCCAGGCCCCAACCTCAAGCACTTCGCCACCCGCACAACCATGGCCGCAGGCGTTGCGCCTCTCACCAAATCCAACCTGGAATCCTGGCTCAGCGACCCTGACGAATTCAAGCCGGGCAATCGCATGGCCGAACTCGCCGCAGTCTACAACGACCCAACCCAGACTATGACCGACGATGAAGTAGTCCAGCTGGCCGCATATCTGCTAAGTCTGCGCCCCGCCATTGAGGCCATCCCGACCCCGACACCCATGCCTCCCGTGGGCTCTACTCCAACCCCAACACCCGACCCCTCCATCACCCCGACGGTCGAGCCTAGCCCAACGCCGGTATCGCTCCCACCTGGAGACGCCGCACGAGGAGCCCAGGTATTCCAGACCTCTTCCCCTCTCACCTGCGTCACGTGTCACTCCTTGGACGGGACTGTGGGCCTAGGCCCGAGTCAGCAGGGCATTGCGACAACCGCCGGCACCCGGATCCCTGGTATGAGCGCCAGGGAATACATCACACAGTCCATTCTGGACACCAATGCATACATACTCGAAGGTTTTCCGGCTGACCTCATGCCGGCTAACTTCCTGGAGACCATGGGCCCGCAGGCCATCGCCGACGTAATTGAGTATCTGCTGACGCTGCAATAGTTTGTTGAGAGCCTCATAGAAAGCTAAAATATAAATCCGCACTAATCTCGGAAGAGGCGTCATTTTGGTAACGGTAGACAAAGTAATAGAGGGAGCAACCTCTAGGTCCAAGGCTCTGGATACGGCTTGGAGCTGGATCACCACTGTCGATCACAAGCGGATCGGCATCCTCTACTTGGTCACCTCCATAATCTTCTTCTTCGGCGCGGGCATTGAGGCCCTCGTCATGCGGACTCAGCTGGCCAGACCCGACAGCACGCTGGTCGAAGCGGAAACCTTCAACCAGATGTTCACCATGCACGCGCTCTCAATGATCTTCCTGGGCGTGATGCCCATGAGCGTCGCCTTCTTCAACCTCATCGTGCCCCTGGCCATCGGCGCCAGGGACGTAGCCTTCCCGAGGCTTAACGCCTTTAGCTACTGGGTGTTCCTCTTCGGCGGTCTTCTGCTCAACGGTGGTTTCATATCCGGAATGGGTTCCCCGGACGCAGGCTGGTTCGCCTACGCCAACCTGACGGAAGAGCCTTTCTCCAAGGGCCAGGGTATGAGCTTCTACGCCCTTGGTCTGCTGACCTTGGGAGTGTCGTCACTGGCGGGTGCGTTCAATTTCCTGGTCACTATCATCAACATGAGGGCGCCGGGCATGACTCTGATGAGAATGCCGCCCTTCATATGGATGACCCTTGTGACTTCCTTCCTGCTGGTTACGGCTATGCCCGTGATCACGGTCGGCCTTATACAGATCCTCTTCGATCGCAACTTCGGCACCAACTTCTTCGACACCACCGCAGGCGGCAGCCCGATCCTCTGGCAGCACGTCTTCTGGCTCTTCGGTCATCCCGAGGTCTACATCCTAATTTTGCCTGCCATGGGTATAGTCTCGGAGATCATCCCGACCTTCTCGCGGAAGCCGCTATTCGGATATCACTTCGTTATCTTCTCGGGTATCGTCATCGGATTCATGGGCTGGGGCGTGTGGAGTCATCACATGTTCACGGTGGGTTTGGGCAATATCGCAAACTCGGTGTTCGCCATAACCACAATGCTCATCGCAGTCCCGACTGGAGTGAAGATATTCAACTGGCTTGGGACTATGTGGGGAGGGTCCATCAGATTCTCGACACCCATGTTATTCGCCTTGGGGTTCGTGGCCATGTTCATATTGGGTGGCCTGAGCGGCGTTACTCACGCCTCTCCCCCGGCCGACGCCCAGCAGCAGGACACCTACTACATCGTCGCCCACCTCCACTACGTCCTTTTCGGCGGAAGCATCATGGGCCTGCTCGCAGGAATCTACTACTGGTTCCCCAAGGTCACTGGCCGGATGCTCAACGACAACCTTGGCAAGCTCCACTTCTGGCTGCTGATGCTGGGCGCTAACCTCACCTTCTTCCCGATGCACATTCTGGGTTTGGTCGGAATGCCTCGCAGGGTATACACCTACTCCGCCACGTCAGGCTTTGAGGCATACAACCTGCTCCAGACCGTCGGGGCATTCATCCTCGCTGCATCTTTCCTGATCTTCCTGCACAATGTCTTCAGTTCGATGAAGAAAGGTGCCAGGGCTGGCAAGGACCCGTGGGACGGGCGCACCCTGGAGTGGACAATTCCGTCTCCTCCTCCCCACTACAACTTCGTGACGATACCGGAAATCCACAGCCGGGAACCCGCCTGGGACATGAAATACGGCCACGACTCCGAAGGCTCTATGCCCATTGAGAGACCGGACGCCCCCGGCGCCCAGCTATACAACGAGGCGGAAGAGGAAGACCACCCGGAAATTCATATGCCCAGCCCTTCCTACTGGCCCCTGGTTGTAGCCGCAGGATTCGGTATTGCGGGAGCGCTGTTCATTGTCGGGCCGTGGTACAGCTCCATCGGTTTGGTAATCGCCATGATTGGACTCTACTCCTGGGCCGCCGAGCCCGTGGCGAAAGAGGAGCACCATTAACCCAGCCCCGCAGAATCTGACCAGAGTTTAACGGAGAATATCTTTGGCCCACGCCGCCACAACAGAACACGGCCCGGAGCACGAAACTACCACGGGGCTAGACCATCGCAAACTAGCGATGTGGGCCTTCCTGGGCTCCGAGTGCCTCTTCTTCGGGACCTTCATCTCGACCTACCTCGTGTACCGGAACCAGAGTCTGGTGGGTCCCTACCCCAAAGACATCATCAGCGTCCCGGTTACCTCGGTAAGCACCTTCGTCCTGCTTATGAGCAGTTTCATGATGGTGATGGCCCTTTATTCCATAAGGAAGGGCGACGACAAGGGATTCCGGGTCTGGGTGCTAGGAACCGCATTGCTCGGGTCGGTTTTTCTTGGCTTTCAGGTCTTCGAATTCCGGGAGTTCTACATTCACGGTCTCTCCCCCGCAACCAACCTGTTCGGGACCACTTTCTTTGTCCTAACGGGCTTCCACGGCGCTCACGTAACCGGAGGTGTAATCTGGCTGGTGTCCCTCTACGGCCAATCCATGAACGGGACGCTGACCCAGAAAGATTCCCTGAGAGTGGAACTGGCGGGCCTTTACTGGCACTTTGTGGACATCGTTTGGATTATAATTTTCACGCTGGTGTATTTGCTTGGCGCAGAGGACGGACCGGTCGGCGAGGCCGGGCACGCCCTGCTCTCGGGCAATTTGACACAGTTCCCCATGGTTTAGGGATCAGGTATAAGGCGACAATAGAGCAAAGTTGATGCAGGACGACGCACTAGAAACAGCTGCCGGGTCTGCCCATTCCCCCGAGGATGAAGGCCATCCCACCGTAGCTACCTATATCAAGATAGCGATAATCCTGGCTGTGACCACGCTTGTAGAAGTGGGCGTGTTCTACTTGGACTTCACCAGGACACTGTTCATTGTCGTTTTCCTGGTTATGTCAGGTGTAAAGTTCGCCATAGTCATCATGTACTACATGCACCTGAAATTTGATGACATCCTCTTCTCCAGGCTCTTCATCGGTGGACTTGTTTTAGCCGCTGGCGCCCTCTTCGCCCTCCTGGCCCTGTTCCAACTCCTGGTAGAGTAGCGTCAGTTCTTACGCGGCGCGGCATCATTTCCAGTACCTGATTTCCGAGGTTCACTGTGCCGGTCGATGGCGGTTTCACTCCCGAATTTTCCTGGCTGAACTGGGGCGGCGACATCAGCGTGGTCGCCGGAGTGTTCCTGCTTGAGGCCTTGTACCTGCTGTCCGTCGGGCCTCTGCGGCGTCGCTTCGCCGGCTCAACCGACGTCAGCACCCGACGCATAGTCACCTTTAGCCTTGGGCTCTGGTCGATATTCTTCGCCCTCTACTCCCCACTGGATCAGCTCAGCGATCACTACCTGTTCAGTGCCCACATGATTCAACACTTGCTCTTGGTGCTGGTCGGTCCCCCTCTTATGCTGCTGGGCACTCCGGGATGGATGCTGAGACCCGTGCTTGGGATACCCGGGATATTCGGCATGGCCAAAGTGTTGACCTATCCCGTGCTCGCGGCTCTCCTGTTCAACATCGTATTTGCCATATGGCACGTGCCGGCGGTATACGAGGCGGGACTGAATAACCTCTCGGTGCACATTCTCCAGCACCTGACCTTTATAGCCACCGGTGTGATCATGTGGTGGCCCGTGCTCAGCCCCATGAAAGAGTTGCCCCGACTCCCCTACGCCGGACAGGTGCTCTACCTCTTTGTGCTTTCAGTCCCTCCGGCCATAGTTGGCGCCCTGATAACCTTCGCCGATGGAGTCCTCTACGAGACCTACGCCACGGCTCCCGAGATCTGGGGCATCTCAGCCGCAGCCGACCAGCAGGTTGGCGGCGTGATCATGAAGTTGCCGGGCTTCCTGATTTTCATCTTGGCAGCGGGCATCATCTTCTTCACCTGGGCAGCGAAGGAAGAGGAAAAGGACCGGCTGGAGGCTGCTGAGCGTTTGAAGAGCGCCAATTAAGGGACTGACCACATGACCACAGTCACGGATATAGTCTCCCAGGCGGGGACGAGGCCCGTGTTCATGTGCGACTTCTCGCCACCCAAAGACCCCGCCACCAACTGGCTCGAAGATCTCCTTTCCCTTAACTCAGATCTGGTCTGTATCCCCCACCTGGCCCCCCACCCCACCCGCCCCGACGCTATTACCACCGCTCATCTCATCCGGGAAAAGACCGACGCAGAGGTCGCCTTCAACTTCGCCACGCGGGATGCCACTAAAGCGGAAACCTTGGAGCGGCTTGAAAACGCACATACCCTGGGCCTGAAAAACGTTGTGGTATTGCAAGGGGATGCCAACAGGGGAGTTGGCAACTTGGCTCACAAGATTAGATATAAGCCAACCGCGCTTATCCGAGAGTTGAATAGCCGCGGCGACAGTTTCTGTGTTGGCGCTGTGGCAGACCTCGCTTGGGATATGGAAAAGGAGGTCGCTCTTGCCCGTCGTAAAATCGACGCAGGTGCAGACTTCCTCATCGTACAACCGACCTTCAACATCAAGGCCGCCGAGCAGTTCTTGGCATGCATAGGCACGCTGGTGCCCGTGTTCTACGGCGTCCAGGTGCTGGTCAAGGACGGCATTGTATTCACCCCGGTACCCGAGCCCCTGCGCCTCGATATCGAAAATGGGCGATCGGGAGTCGATGCCGCAAGTGAACTGATTTCCCGCTTCTTCCGGTTAGGCATAACCTGCTTCTACCTCATAGCCCCCATATACCCGGGTGGCGCCCGAGACTACGACATGGCTCGGCAGGTGATGGCCTCATTCACCCCCGGAACCAGCCCCGGTTCCCCTGTATAATGCCCAGTGCAGGCGAAACCACCAAGGGAGGACTCTTATGCCCATCGAGCGAGTTAACCCGGATAACGTTTACCATCTGAAGGGGCTGAGCGCTACCGTCAAGGTCGGGAATACGGTGCATATATCGGGGCAGATCGCCCTGGACAACAACATGAATACCGTGGGTACTGACGCTGTCACTCAGCTGAAGCAGATCTACAAGAACCTGGACGACCTCTGCCGGGCCCACGGCGGGAGTCTGGCCGACATGGTCAAGACCATCACCTACATCACTGATCTATCCCAGTACGCCGCGGTCAGCGCCGCCCGGGAAGCAGCCTACGGCGACACCCCACCGGCTAACTCCACCATCGTTGTCTCCGCCCTGGCCAAACCCGAGTGGCTGGTCGAGATCGAAGGCATAGCCCACATTGAATAGGACGACACATCTATGCTTTCAACCCCGGTAAGGGAGTTCCTGGCCGTAAACCACGATGCCGTTCTTACCACCTTCCGGCAAAACGGGTCGGCTCAAATGAGTATCGTGACCTGTGGCTTGTATGGAGAAGGAGTCGCATTCATGACTGGCCGAAACCCGGCCAAGATCTCGAACCTGCGCCGGGACTCGAGATGCTCGATCCTCGTATCGCAGCGCAACTGGTGGGGGTACGTTGTCCTGCAAGGCTCCGCCCGAATCTACTCCCCCGATAACACGGATCCCGATGAATTGCGGCAAATGCTCCGTGACGTCTACCGTTCAGCATCCGGGAAAGTTCACCCGGACTGGGACGAGTTCGATCGGGCTATGGTGGTTGAGGGCCGACCAGTAGTGCTCGTTTCTCCGGAGAGCGAATTCATCGAGATACTCCGCCCGGCCTAAGTGGGCGAATACAAAAAGTCCTGTCCCAAGGAAGGTCTCGGGACAGGACTTTCTTGTTTAATTGAGGCTTTCGCTTCTGTGCTGGCGGATCAGGTCCTGGCCACTTGGGCCTCTTGGGTCTGGTTGACCAGGCTGACTATGATGTGGATTGCCTCTCTGAGGCTGATCTTCCGGGTGTTTATCACCAGGTCATAGTGCTCCATGTCCTCCACGTCTGCCTTGAAGTACTTCTTGATATAGGCGTGGTGCGCCTTGTCCATCTCCTTCACCTTTTCCTCCGCCTCTTCCCGGGAGATGTGGAAGTAGTCCATGACCCGCGGAATGCGCACCTCCAGGGGTGCGTGGAGGAATATGTGAAGGGAGCCCGGATGGTCCTTCAACACAAGCTGGGCGCCGCGGCTGACCAGCACCACGCTTTCGCCCTCAGCCATGTCGTGGATAACTGACTCCAGGGCGTTGGCGTATTTCTCCTCGGTGAGCACGTCGCCGGTAGGCACGTAGTGAGGCCCCAGATCAAACGGCGCCACCGGCCCTGCAGAGATCTGTTCAAACGCACGGCCCAATTCCTTGGCGATGCGTCCCCTCAGGCCCCAGGGCACGTGGTCAATGTCCGCCACTTCCTCAACAGAAGTATCCAGGTGTCTAGCCACCTCACTTAGGATCTGGCGGTCCACATAGCGCACGTTCATCACCCGTGCGACTTCGGGCGCGATTATGTACGCGCCGCTTCCAATGAGTCCTCGAATCGTTATAGCCGGCATCTTACCCTCCTACCCCGAGATTCCCTCGAAAATGTCCTTTGATCGCTCAAAAGGGCGCTTTGCCACCTGCATAGGTAGTGTTTCGGCTGGGGGTTATAATTTTATCATACTTCACGCAGTGAGGCATATCTCTGGGCTTTCTGGACAGGCTTCTCAACAGGTTCCGCCGAGCTCCCGCGCCCGTGCTTCCGGTACCTTCCTTCAACCGCAACATAGTGGTCTTGCTGGTCTACCCCGAGGATCTGGACAAGGAGCCCATCGGGACTACGGTGCACGTGGGAGATGACAAATACCATTTTTCCTGGCCCGTGAGGGTGCCCGAGCCCCGGCTTTATGAATCCGTGTCCGACGCAAGGGTATGGCTGAACGAAATTCTGGGTGTCGACCTGCGGTGGTACGCCGTCGAAAGACTGGAGTCTCGGGCCCCTGTATCTGAATGGCGGAAGGAGGGTATCGCGACTCTAAAGAGGGAGATTGAAGAGAGAGGAAAACCCATGTCCAGGGACCACGTCTATCTGGCGTTCGTTCGGGGCATGGGAGGATATGCGGGAGGAATTGGGTATTCGGAGTCTGGCCCAGGCTTTGCCATGCTCGGAGACATATGCCTCGAGGCCCTCTGCTCCTATCCATTACCCAACTCCGCATCAGCCCTGCTGGACGAATCCTGGCCCGATAACGCACGCACGCGTGTGGGTCAAACCGCAGCCTTTCTGCACGAGCTTCTTCACGGTCTTGGCCTACACCATCCCGATGCCTGGCCCCCATCCCAGAGGCCCAACTGGTCCGATACCATCATGGGCTACTGGTGGAACATGCCCCGCTTTGCCCGTACCAAGGGGTTGACGGGCAGGGAAATAGAGCGGGTGCTCCAGTGGCTCGACTGAGGGGTAAGGCCGCCTAGCGCGGGGTAGAGGGCATCCGTATAATGAGCACCGACTCACCAAACTACCCCGGAGGCGAACTGTATGCTTTCATTCATCGGTGGCACCGGCCCTGAGGGCCTGGGCCTCGCGTTCCGATTCCTTCTGGCCGGTCACGACATAGTCATCGGGTCCCGCTCTGCCGAAAGGGCCTCAGCCGCAGCGGACAAGCTCACCGAGATGCTGGCCGCAGTCCCCGCCGAAAAGGCAGGACCCAATGTAGGCAAGGCCTCCGGCATGGAGAATGAACCGGCCGTCGCCTCCAGTGATGTGGTGATTATCACCGTTCCCTACTCGGGCCAGGCCGACATCCTCGCTGCCCTGCGGGATTCCATCGGCGACAAACTGGTAGTGGATACGGTGGTGCCTGTCCTGTTCGCCAAGGGTAAGATTACGGCTATACCTGTCGACGAGGGCTCCGCCGCCGAACAGGCCCAGACCGTCCTGCCCGAAGCCACCGTCGTTTCCGCCTTCCAGAACCTCAGCGCCGAGACCCTCATGGACCACAATGAGCAGATAGACTGCTCGGTGGTTGTTTGTGGTGGCAACAAGGAGGCCCGGAGGCGTGTGATGGACCTCGCCGAGGACATCCAGGGGATCCATGCGGTTAACGGAGGCGGACTCGCCAACTCCCGCTACGTAGAAGACTTTACAACGCTAATCCTGAACATTAACCGCATCTACAAGTCCCACGCGTCCATGAAGCTGGTGGGTCTCTAGTCCCCGGCGGCGCAGCATGGCCAACAAGGTCGAGATTCTCGGCTTGTCCGGCATCCCCGAAGTCCGTGAGGGCGATGACGTTGCCCAGCTAGTCCTGGACGCGGCAATCACCTCAGATGTCTCCCTTGAATCGGGAGACGTGGTGGTGGTTAAGCAGAAGATTGTCTCCAAGGCCGAGGGCCGAGTCATATTACTGGACGAGATTAGCCCTTCTCCCCTGGCCCTGGAGATCGGCGAACGCTACGAAAAGGACCCGCGCCACGTGGAAGCCGTCCTGCGGGAGAGCAGCCGCATTGTGAAGATGGACCAGGGCCTGATCATCGCAGAGACCCGGAACGGCCTGATATGCGCCAACGCCGGTGTAGACGCTTCCAACGTGGGGCTCGACCAGGCGGTTGTGCTCCTGCCTGAAGACCCGGACGCTTCTGCGGATGCCATTAGGACAGCGCTGGAGGGTCAAACGGGCAGCAACCTTGGTGTGATCGTCTCGGACAGCATCGGGAGGCCTTGGCGGAAAGGCATCATCGACTTGGCCATTGGTATCTCAGGGCTTGTGCCTCTGCGAGACTACATTGGCGAAAAGGACGACGACGGGCGCGAGCTTAAGGTCACCGTGGTCGCGGAGGCCGATGAGCTGGCCTCTGCCGCCGAACTCGTAACCGGTAAGCTGGAAAGATGCCCCGTGGCAGTTATCAAGGGAAGCAGCGTGCCGTTAGGCAATGGTCGGTCTACTGATCTTGTGATGGACCCGGCAAAAGACTTGTTCAGATAGTTTATCCCCAACCCTTAATTTGTAGGTGAATGCAAATGGCCCTTCCAACAATGAATGAAGAAACCATCCGCGAGTTCCTTTCGGGGAGGCACGTTGGAGTTCTGGGAATCAACCGTCGAAAAGGTGGGCCCCAGCTTGTGCCTGTCTGGTATGCATACGAGGACGGCTGCATTTTGATTCCCACTGAGCTTCGGGTCGCCAAGGTCGCCAACATATCCCGAGACCCGGAAGTCAGTTTTTGCGTCGACGACAAGGCCCCACCCCACAAGGGCGTAGTAATGTACTGCACAGCAGAGGTGATACGGGAAGGGATTGCAGACAAGAGGCGGGAGATAATGGCGAAGTACGTCGGGGATGAGGAGGGGGAAAAGGTGGCCGCGGAGCCGAGACCCTTGGGCATGGCCTTGATTAGACTAACCCCGCACCGTACCTACTCCTACGACTACTCCGCCAGCGACCAGGGCTGGTCGGATATCGACGACTATCGGTAACCGGGGTCTCTATTCGCTGATCTTGTCCTTAACGTCGAACCGAAGCTGACCGAGACCCGGCACCACGAAACCCATTGCTATCTTGTGAGGGCCCGGTTCCAGACTAACCCCCTTTACTACTATCGTGATTGCCTTGTTCAGGGCTATCGTGAAACGGTTGTCGTCGGATACTTGGGAGAATGCTGTTTTCTTGCCTTCCATCAGGAAAAATGTCTCATCCATTGAGTATTCAACTCCGTCGAGGGCCACTGGCGTCATACCCTTGGCGTACCCTGATCCCAGGCTATTCTTGAGCTGAAAGCTCACCCCTGCCTCGGTGTTTTGCAGGCTGCCCTTTACATACAGCCGGCGTAGAAGAAATCCCGGTACCGTTACCATTTAAGTTTCCTTGTTGGACTTGGGCGCCGCCTGGCGACCTAGTCCGAAGTTCCCTGTCTCATCCTGAATATGTTCACCTCTGCTTCCACGACTTCCGAGGGAAGAGTCCTAACACTACCCAGCGCCTGAGCCTGGATATAGATCTGGGCTGCCCTTTCCACTAGCTCGCAGGCGCGGAGAGCATCCGGCATGTCCCGGCCCGCTGCCAGTACGCCGTGGTTCCGAATAAAAACAGCGTTGCGTTCTCCCATGGCCTGCATGGCCTTTTCCCCAAGGTCCTCGGTGCTGGGAAAGCCGTATTCCGCTACTTCTACCGGCCCACCAAGGTAGGCCACCAGCTCGTCCAGGATTGGCGGCAATGGCACACCGGCCACCGCCAACACACTGGCGTATATTGAATGAGTGTGTATGACGGCGGATATGTCGGACCGGGCCTTGTAGACGGCTACGTGAGTGAGGGACTCGGAGGAAGGCACAGTTTCCCCTTCTACGACGTCCACGTCATAGTCCACGACTACGATGTCCTCTGGTTTCATGGTCTCGTAGTCCGTACTGGAAGGAGTGATGGCTATAAGGCCCTCATTCATATCTCCCTCCAGCCTCAGGCTCACGTTGCCGCTCGTGGCAGCGACCAGCCCCAGGCGAAGCAGCTGCTGAGCTGCCTGTACCACCACTGTTCTTTCAGATTGCCATTTCATTACATAGCCCCGGTTATTTCGGCCAATCCTTTGTACATATCAAGCCAGGTATCGTATTCTTCTTCCAGGACCGACACCCGTGCCTCGTCCGGCAATAATGTTTCAGTCTCTCCCCTCATGGCCTGCATCGCTTCCGGCAAACTATTGTACGCCCCCGAGCCAACCGCCGCGCACGCTGCCACACCCATAAGTGTAGCGTCCCGCTCTCTCGGGACTGCAACCTCTCGTTTCAGAGCGTCCGTAACGAGTTGAGCGAAACCCTCTATCCTGGCTACCCCACCCCCCAGGGCTATGCCCAGGGCCTGCTGCCCGGTTACCTCTTCTAACTGCATAGCATTGCCGCGAATAGCAAAGGCAAGATTCTTCAGTGCAGCGTTGACCAACCTTTGGCCTGTTATGCCGGTATGCCCTGCTGGCGTGGGGAAGAGCAGTCCGCCCATCTGAAGCCCGGTCCGCTTGGCGTCCATGATCCTCGGGCCAAGGAAGGCTAAGGGGGTATAGGCATTCGGTGAGTCCGGCTCTTTTGAGCTAAACCCCAAACCACGTTCGGCGAATCCAAGAGTCTCGGCCATCCAGTCAAGCGAGCGGCCCGCCTCTGTCGTAGTGCTCTCCACGACCCACCTGTTCTCGAAGATGTGCCGTCCGGTCCAGGTGCGCTGCTCGGCGTCGATGCAGGGAGCGGCGGTCACCATTTGCAGTGGCCCACTCCACCCGACCAGTATGCCCAGCTGCCCCGGATCGATTATCCCCATCCCTAGCAGGCCGCATTGGGTGTCCGGTCCGCCACATACCACGGGAGTTCCGACGGCGAGACTGGAAGCTTCAGCCGCTATCTTGGACACTACTCCCACCTGTTCACCGGAGCGCGACAAGGGAGGCATCAGGCCGGAATTGATGTCCAGGAGTTTTAAAACCGAGTCCGCTGGCTCGGCATCCGACACAGGCAGGAGTCCCACCTCCGTCAACGCCGAACGCTCCCCACTGATTTCTCCCGAAAGCCGGAACCTCGCCCAGTCCCCAATGGGAAGAATATGAGCAGTGTTTTCGTAGGTATCGAGTGCATTGGCTCTGAACCATGCCAGTCTTGCTGGAGCGAATAGAAAGGAAGGCGTGTGGCCCGTCAGCCGATAAACTCGCTCCCCATGATCCTCGTCGATAGCCATCCCCTCGAAGAAGGCGCGTACATCCTTGTTCGGACCTGCGTACAGCTCCTTTTTGCCTTTGTCCAGCAGCACTATGCCACCACGCTGGCTGGTCGCAGACACCGCCGCTATATCGCTGCCCTTCACTCCGGCCTTGCTTAGACTCGCCTTAATGAGGTTGCAGGCCAAGTCCCACGTCTTGTCGGGGCGGAACTCCAGCGCTATCTCTGAGAGGCCTGGAGGGTTGAAGTAAGACATCGGGGCCCGAGCCGTAGAAAGGCATCGGCCTTCCAGGGTAATCACGGCGCACTTCAGGCTGCTGGTTCCCAGGTCCAGCACGAGGACTGCCCGCTCAGCCATCGCTCTGCCAGACAGAGGGGTTGACGATGTGGGCGGGTCGCAGGCGCTGTTGAAAGCGCTCCAGCGCCTCAGTCATCATTTGTGAATGGCGGGCAACTGTGCCGTCTGTAGCCCCGCCGATGTGAGGCGTGAGGATTACATTTGGATGAGCCAGAAGCGGATGATCGGGAGGGATGGGAGGGCTTTCATGGACATCCAGGGCTGCCCCGGCTATCTCTCCGTTCTCAAGGGCCTTTAGAAGTGCGGCGGAGTCAACCGCCTGGGGTGTTGATGTGTTTATCAGGTAAGCGTTGGTACCCATAAGTTGGAGAGCTCGCCGATCTATGAGCCCGGCCGCATCCGGGATGGCGGGCAAATGGACGCTGACAAAGTCTGAGGCGCTCAGGACGGTGTCCAGATCAGTCAGAGTCGCCCCAACCCGAGCGGCCTGCTCTTGAGTGATATACGGATCGGAGGCCGACACTTTCATGCCGATTGCACATGCAAGTTGAGCGACTTCCGAGCCGATTGCCCCCAGCCCCACCAAACCCAGCGTCTTGCCCCTCAACTCCACACCTCCCAGGTCCAGATACGGCGATACGGGGTCTTCCCACTGACCTTCCGAGATATATCGATGAGACGTAACGATCCTTCTTGCCAGTGAAAACATGAGCCCCATTACCAGCTCCGCGACAGCGGGGGAGTTCCTGCCGGGAGCGTTAACAACTACAACCCCTGATGCCGTTGCGGCGTCCAGATCAATCTGGCCGGTGGCGTTTCGGCAGATTCCTACAAACCGCAGGCCTGGGGCGCCCTCGAATGTCTCATCCAGGACGAAGTCGGCCTCGACTACAAGAGCGTCGATCTGAGAATTGTTAATGACCTCGGCCAGTTCTTCCGGGTCCTGCAACTCACGGGACTCGGTCCAGGGTCTGTAGGTCACCGTCATCCGGGAACGGAGGCGCTCAAGACATGCCCGCTCGAAGGGGGCCAGTATAAGTACGTGCATGGTCACTCGGTGGGTCAATCGAAGAGGTCAACTATCGTCTCTATTGAATAAGCCGAAGAGTAGGCCAAGAGCGAGGTCCTTATCAACCTGCCGGCAAAAGTAGCGATTAGGAATTTCACAATCCCTAACCGCACTGCACCGGCAGCGATGCCCGCAATGTCAAACAGCGGGTTTGGCAATGCCGCTAGAATGAAAATGCCGAGCACTCCCCAGCGTTTCACCAGCCTGCTGCTAAAAGCTGTCCACCGAGACCAGCGCGACTCTCCATTATTGTTCTTGCCTGCTGATACGGTCGATCCCGCTCTGCCGACCAGGTAGCCGCTGAGTTCGCCTATCGTCATGCCTGCAGCCCCGATCAAGGCTACCAATAACGGGTTCAGCACAGCCCCCGCTACCACAACCGCGATAAAGCCGGGCGTCGGCAATATGATGGAGGCATTGGCCATCAGGGTTACCAGGAACAGCCCCGGATAACCGACTCGTTCGAAATACTCGCGATCGAAAGTGGGCTCTGGAATTAGCAGCAAGCCAAGGACGCTGGCTGCAATGAGTAACAGCAGGACGGCTTGCCAACGGAAGACCAAACGGCGGATGCGATTGAGCAGCGGATCATCTGCCTTCATCAAACAGCCGACGCCTTTCTTGCCTCGCGGAAGGGCTATATTTGCCTCCCGACCCACGATTTCTTGGGCGCAGGCAGTTTGTCTCTCAAGCGCACTGACTCCACGAACCTTCTCGTCCGCTCGGGGCCTTCCCAGGTCAGCACCGAGGCCAGGTCCTCAGGAGTGTCCACATCCACGTACAGAGAGTCCAGTTGGACTATCCGAGGTGCGATACCCCGGCTCTCCGCCTCTCTTAAGTGTAGAGCAAGGCTGTTTGGCCCGAACCGGGAGGGTATGGAAGTGGGCGGTCTCCTGAACATGGCGTTGGTTCCCCCATCGTGGGCGGGGGCCATTGCTACGGACGATGCCCCGGCATCCACCGCAAGAATGGTCTCAATGTCCGAGGCCTCAACCTGGGGTATGTCGGATGGAATTACCAGCAGCCTATCGACGCCTCTACTGGCCAGGGTCTCCGCACCATAGTCCACCGCCGGCCCCTCTCCTTTGACATCCGCCGGCTCTTGAATGACCTCTAAGCCGTATCTGTTGGCAATGGCGGCGGCCCGTGGATCCCGAGTCACTATCACTAGAGTTGTGATGCCTGATACGTAGCTCACAACTTCTACCACGTCCTCTAACATAGCCAGAGACAGCGCTATCTTGTCATCCTGCCCGAGAAGATCGCCCAGGCGGGACATGGCATTGGAAAGCTCTTTGACAGGGATTAGACAGGCGGTCATGAGGACTCGATTCCCAAGGCCCGGAGGGCCGTGCGAGCAAGAGCCTTCTTCTTTTCGAGGGAGGACATTATCGTATCGGTGATTACAGTCTTCACGCCAATGCCCCGTACTCGTTCCATGTCTTCGGCGTCCGCGTAGTCCATGATGAAAGAGCCCAGAAACGGCTTATATATCTCGGCTACTCCGTAGGCGCTCACGTCGTGGCCCAGTGCGTCCATCATGTCCGCAGCAGGGCCCTTGATAGCCTTCCCCCCGACTATCGGGCTGATGGCCGTAACCCGGGCCTGGGCCGCTGTTAATCGCTCCCTGATGCCCTTTACGGCCAGTATCGGACCAATGCTGATTATAGGGTTGCTCGGGGCAATCACGATGCCGTCAGCGTTGGCTATAGCGCCAAGCACCCCCTCAGCGGGCTCCGCTGATTCGACACCCGAGAACCGGATGGACTTTACGCGGTCAGCAGCCTGATTCTTAACCAGGTACTCCTGGAACCCGAAGTCTCCCCTTTCCGTGGAGACCCTGGTTTCCACCCTGTCATTGCTCATGGGTAATAGGCGGCACTTCAGGCCGAGGCTCCGACTCACCTCAGCGGTTATCTCGGAAAGTGAGGCTCCATCACTCATCCGCTGGGTGCGGTGGATGTGAAGAGCCAAGTCTTGATCACCCAGGTTGAACCATGTCTCCCGACCCAGGCGCTTGAGGGCAGATAGGCATTCCCATGTCTCGTTCTTGAGTCCCCAGCCCCGACCTTCGTCTGCCAGGCCGGAAAGTGTGTAGGTGACAGTGTCCACGTCGGGAGAGATGTACAGGCCGTGGAGCACCACGTCGTCCCCGGTGTTGATGATGACCGTGACCTCGGAAGAATCAACAACCTTGACGAGGCCCTGCAAAAACCTTGCGGCCCCCACCCCACCCGCCAGGACGGTGATCACTACAACGCTACCCTAGAACGTCCAGGGCAAGGGCTATCAGCATCTTGGTGCCCAGGATCAGGCTTCGAACATCCACGGACTCATTTGTACCGTGAACATTGGCAAGGTTGGCAGCATCCTCGGGGTGGGATACCTGGAATCCGTAAGTCAATGTGCCCAGAGGACGCATGAAGCGGGAGTCAGTGAATCCCGTGGTAAATGTAGGTATCCAGACCGCTTCCGAACCGTCCAGAGAGCGCTCCGTGGCGCTTCTTACCTTGACTGCAAACTCGGTGTTGTAAGGGGCCATGCTCGGAATGGCCATGTAGTCGATATCGAACTCAACATCCGGGATGCCGTCCAGTATCTTCTTCACCTCGCCCCGCACGTAGGCTTCGTCCTGGTGATAGAGCGTGCGAACGTCGCAGGTAATCAGGCACTTGGCCGGGATAGAGTTGGACTTGATGCCCCCTTCGATCATGGTCGAAGAGATGGTCATTCGGGATAGGCCCCTGATCCTGGAAGCCATCTGTGGATCCCTCTCCGCGAGTTCCGCCGACAGGCGATCAATGTTCTCTGCAGTAGGCTCTTCTTCTATGTCCAGGCTTTTCAAATGACCAAAGATTTCCGATGATACGTCGATCTCCGGTTTGTATTCGGCAATCCTGTTGAGCACCTGGGCCGACTTTGTCAGGGCGTTTGTGCCTCTCCAGGGTGTGGAAGCGTGGGCTGGCACCCCGTTGACGGTGATGTGCACCTCCAGACGGCCCTTCTCCCCGATACCAAACAGGTAAGCGGGCGCTCCCTTGCGCTGTACAACATCGCCGCCGCCCTCGTTGATGCAGTAGTCGGCCTTTAGTCTGTCTGGATGGTGCTCGGCGAGCCACCCCACCCCGAACCTGCCCCCAGCCTCTTCGTCTGCACAAGCCGCAAGCGTCAGGTCACCCTGGAGCTGCACTCCTGCCCTTTTCATGATCATCATCGCCATGGTTTGGCACGTCAGCAATGCCTTGCAGTCCGAGGAGCCGCGCCCGTAGAGACGGGTACCGATGATCTCGGCGCTGAAAGGTGGACAGATCCACTCGGACTCCGTCTCTACCGGCACCACGTCGGTATGGGCCATGTAGATCATGGATTGTCCGCCGCCAGAGCCTTTGACGGTCGCAAAATAGTTGCCTCGGCCCGGCGCCGACTCTATGGTCTCCCCGTGAATACCTTCCTTGGCCAGGAGGTCGCTCAGGAATTCGCAGGCCTTGGTCTCGTCCCCTGTGGGCATGAAGCCTGTGTTGACCGTTGGAATGCGTACCAAGTCCTGCTGCAGCCCGACTATTTCGTCGTAAGACCGGTCTACTTGTTCAAAGAGTTCGGCAAGCGTGGGCATTGAGTCTCCTTACTGAGCGGGCAGATCAATTGGGGGAGTCGGATGCAGCTCTAATGAAACCCTCTTGGCGTGAAGGGCCTTGAGCTGCTCGAAATGGGCTTGATACTCGGGCGTCAGGATTGAGTCCGTGGTCATGATGTAGGCATCTTCGTTGTTGTCCAGGTAGTAACGCTTGCGAATGCCCACCCTCTTGAAGCCGTATCTATCATACAAAGTCTGGGCCCCGCGATTGGAGACCCGGACTTCCAGTGTAATATAACGTGATCCCCACCCTATTGCAGTCTCTATCGCGCGTATCAGCAGAGCCTCCCCGACTCCATGTCGGCGGAATGGCGTCCTGACCCCGACGGAGACGACATGGGCGTCGTCAACTACATCCCAGAGGCCCAGGTAGCCCAAAATGTAATCGCTGCTGCCGGGGACCGGTGTCCCCGGTAAAAGCCGGCGCAGTGCAGCAGCAAAACGACCGAAGAGAGTTGGCGAAGCCTGACTTTCCGGTAAGGCATCTGGGATATCGGAGACATCATCCAGTGCCACTGCAACCAGGTAGATGGCCAGCTTGTTGTTGATCTCGCGGTTGAAAGAAGTGGGAGGCCAGAGGGTTGGGAATGCATCCCTCTCGACTTCGACTAGCTGTTTGGAGTCCAGGCGCGAGATTTGCCTTATATAGAACTGGATCGGGATAAGGGACATGGCGTTGTCCGATATACGGGACAAAGTCTTCACATTCTACCATACGGCGAGACTCCTACCTTTTCACCCCTTCTTTCGTTATATTAGGCGTAAGGTATCAAGCAGGATTTCCCCGCTGGGCCTCTAGCCCCGAGGGTAACCCGATGCAGACTGAGCAACAGCTAATCGAAAGCGCTCAAGCAGGCAGCGAAAGCGCCTTTGAGCAGATATACGAAGAATACTTCGACAGGATCTATTCGTATATTGCAGCGCGAATCGGCAACCGGTTCGATGCGGAAGACCTGACCGAAGAAGTATTCCTCAAAGCTCTCCAGTCGATAGGGTCATTCAAGTGGCAAGGAATTTCAATAGGCGCCTGGCTCTTTCGAATAGCCCATAACGTGACAGTGGACCACCTGCGGAAAATGTCCAAGAGACAGACGATGCCTATAGAAGACAGTATATCCAGCAAGGGCCCCTCTCCCGAGGACAGGGCTGTAACCAATATTGCCGTGGAACGAGTCAAACAAGCCCTGACACGGCTCACCCAGGCCCAGCAGCAGGTACTGAGCCTAAGGTTGGCCTCCGGGGTCTCTGTGGCCGAGACTGCCAAGATTTTAGGCAAGTCGGAGGGTGCAATCAAAGCCTCCCAGCACAGCGCGCTGGCCGCGATTAGAAGGATATTTGCGGCGGAGGGTGGGGAATATTAGAGAACTAGAACATATTCTGGACCTGTGTATTGATGCCCTGAACAGAGGCGAGTCAATAGAACAGTGCCTCGCTCGTTATCCCGAATATGCTGATGAGCTTGAGCCTCTGCTCATCACCGCGCAGGAAATAGCCGCAATACCCCAACCCCTCCCCAGCCCCGAGTTTAAGTCCGAGACCAAAAGAACAATCTATGCCGTACTTCCCGGCCCTGAAGAAGTGCGCTTTCAGGAAGCCCTGGACAACTGCTTGGACCTCCTGATACAGGGCAAGAGTGTCCACCACTGCCTGGAGCTTTACCCTGAGTTTTCCACCGGACTCGAACCCTCGCTGACTGCGGCCTCATCTCTTCGTGAGAGCCTTTACATCAAAGCAAGCCCCAGATTCAAAGAAGAAGCGAAGCGCCGTGTCTTGGCCCGGGTGAGGAAGACCGGAATCAGCAGATTGCTGCCTTGGGTGTCGTGGCCCAGGTGGGCTTATAGAGGTGCTTTGGCAGCGGCAGCGCTGCTCATCATGGTGTCCGCCGGTCTTATGACGGCAAGGACCTCTTCTGACAGCTCCCCCGGCGATTTTTTGTATCCGGTCAAGGGATTGTCCGAGACCGTCCAAATGAAACTGGCTACGTCCCATGAGGACGAGGCGAAACTTCACGTTGAGTTGGCCAGCCGTCGAGCCCAGGAATTGGCGGATGCTGCCGTCGATGGGGACAGCCAGATGGTCGAGGAACTGCTGGTAAAGCTTGAAGCTCACCTTGAAGAGGCCCCCCGCCTTATGGACGAAAAGATGTTTCACGAGGCCCTGGAACTGGTACTCCAAGGAGATGGCCACATGGACCACACTCAGGCAAGAGAGTTGCTGGTCATGCTGGGCCAGGACATCAGGATGAATGACGCCCGACTAAAAGGGGCGATGGACGATGTCCCCGACCACATGCACGCCGACTTGGAAACTGCCATTGCCCGCGTGCGGACGCACTACACCGCGACCATAGCTGCTCTGGAAGACAAGCGCTCCTCTGAAGACCTTGACTCCCTTAATGGCGTCAGGCTCACCTATCGCAAATAGTGCTCGCCTTGATAGGTAGGGTCATTTGCTGGTAGGCTTTGCCTTTACCAGTTATGAGACCTCTCCTCCGGCTGTCGGTCTTCCTCAGACCCTACAAGAAACACCTTGGGCTGACCTACTTTGCCCTGGTCATATCGACCCTCCTCTCCTTGGCCGTGCCCCGGCTCTTGGGCGACTCCATTGATAAGATCCTTGAAAAGGACGCTTTCAGTTTCCTTGTATTGCTGGGGGCCGGTGTTATGGCCTTCGCCTTGGCGCGTTCCGTCTTCGCTTATCTCCAGACCTACGTGGCGGAGTTCATATCCCAGAAAGTGGCGTATGACCTCCGAAGCGCCATCTATGATCACCTCCAGCGCCTGAGCTTCGCCTATCACGACACCCAGCAAACGGGACACCTGATGTCCCGAGCTACCGCCGACGTGGAGGGCGTGCGATGGTTCGTCAGTCTGGGACTCGTGCGCTCGGTTCATCTGATCGTGCTCTTCGGTGGCATCAGTGGGCTCTTGTTGGCGACCAACTGGAAGCTGGGACTCATTTCGTTGGGAGTCCTGCCCCTCGTAGGAACCCGAGCCACGTTTGTCTCCCGTAGGCTGCGAGTGGTGTGGCGGAACATCCAGGACATGAGGGGCCGGATGGGAGGCATGCTGCAGGAGAACCTCGCCGGGGCCCGAGTTGTCAGAGCCTTCTCCAGGGAAGCATTTGAAGGCCGGAAGTTCGGTGGACAGGCCGTGAGTCTCGCCGAAGAGAACGTGCTTGCCTCCCAGATCCAGGCTTCCAACGCACCGCTTATGAACTTCATATTTGCCGTCATTACCATCGCAGTGCTGTGGGTCGGGGCTAGAGAGGTCATCGATGGTCGTATGACCCCCGGAGAGCTCACCCAGTTCATCTTCTACCTGATGCTGTTGGCATTCCCGGTCAGGATAGTTGGCTGGGTGATAACAATGTTCTCCAGGGCTGCCTCCTCCGGAGAGAGAATATTTGAGATCCTGGATGCCAGGTCCCCTGTGCAGGAAGCGCCCGACGCAAGAGAACTCACCAACGTTCAGGGCAGAGTCGAGTTCCGAAACATGGGGTTCCAATATGACGGATCTGTTCCGACGCTGCACGGGATAGACCTGAACGTCGAGCCGGGGCAGGTCGTGGCCCTTCTCGGGGCGGCGGGAAGTGGCAAAACTACACTGGTCCACCTGCTGCCCCGCTTTTACGATGTTACCGAGGGAGCAGTCCTGATCGATGGTACGGACATCCGAGACCTGACACTCGATTCCCTCCGGCAGGAAGTCGGGATAGTCCAACAGGAAGTATTCCTTTTCGGCGATACCGTGAGAAACAACATCGCCTACGGAACACCCGACGCTTCGCTGGAAGATGTAAAGAGGGCAGCCGAAGCAGCGCGGATAAGCGAATTCATCGAGTCTTTATCGAAGGGCTACGATGCTTGGATCGGTGAGAGGGGAATCACCCTGTCCGGTGGCCAGAAGCAGCGTATCTCGATTGCCAGGACGCTCCTCATGGACCCCAAGATACTTATCCTGGATGACTCCACTGCCAGCGTGGACACCGAGACCGAGATGCTGATCCAGGAAGCCTTGAAACTCCTGATAAAGGGACGTACCACCTTCGTGATAGCCCAGAGGCTGAGCACGGTGCGAAACGCGGACCTGATCCTGGTGCTAAAGGACGGCAGGATCGCCGAGCGCGGTACCCACGGGGAACTGCTTGCCGCCAGCGGCATTTACAGGGAGATACACGACCTGCAGCTGAGGCCCCAGGCCTCCGGCGAGGGAATGGTCGCCTCTCCCATAGAAGGCTAGGCTGAATCGCTTATGCACATGCGCTATCACAGCTCCGGCAACATCGACGATACGGATATACGGGGCAGCCTGTACAACCACCAGGTGATGACGAGGCTCCTCCCGTACCTGGGGCCGTACAAGAAAACTGTGGCAGTTGCCACGGTGGCGATGCTGGTGCATACGGGAAGCCTGGTACTGTTTCCCTGGCTGATAGCTATGGCCTTCGGATCGGTCGTAGACGGGAATTTGGGCCGCCTGACCTGGGTACTGATCGCTATGGGCGCTAATGCGTTGGCCGGATGGGCATTTAACTACGTCCAGCTCGTTCTCATGGCCCGGGTGGGTCAAAACGTCTTGTATAACCTCAGGATGGACCTGTTCCGGCATCTGCAGAGCCTCTCCCTGAACTTCTACGACAAGAACGAAGTGGGACGCATTATGTCCCGTATGCAGAATGACATCATCCAGCTCCAGGAATTCCTCACCACAGGCATCCTGGTATTCGGCGACATTCTCGTGCTGGGAGGCATAGTCGGGGCTATGCTGCTTATGGACGTGCAGTTGGCCCTGATAACGCTGGCCGTGCTCCCATTCCTGTTCCTGCTCCTTTACTACTGGCAGCAGTTCGCCCGTAGAGCGTACCTGCGAGTTCGGAGAGCCATTGCAGCCGTGAACGGCTCGCTGCAAGAGAACATAGCCGGGATCCGAGTCGTGCAGAGCATGGGACGGGAAGACCTGAACTTGAAGAAGTTCAGTAATCTGAATGGTCGCAACCTGAACACGAGCCTCGACGCCAGTCGGCTGTCTTCCGGTGTACTGCCCGCCGTCGAAGTTATAAGTGCCCTGGCCCTGGTACTGGTTATCATTTTCGGGGGGCGATTGGCCCTCCAGGGAGACCTGCCGGAGGAATTGCTGGTTGCTTTTGCCATGTACATACAACGCTTCTTCGAACCGGTCAGAAACGTGACAATGCAATACACGGAGGTGCAGAGGGCCATGGCGTCGGGTGTAGGAGTCTTCGAGCTTATGGACGTTCCCCTGTCCATCAAGGATGCCCCCCACGCCACCCCCATTACAAACGTTAAGGGTCGACTCCACTTTGATCACGTGAGCTTTTCCTACAACGAAGGTGTTGAGATTTTGCGGGACATAGACCTGCTCATCGAACCCGGTGAGACCGTGGCCGTGGTCGGGCCGACCGGTGGAGGTAAGAGCACCCTCGTCTCCCTTGTCCCAAGGCTGTACGACGTAAGCGCGGGCAGCATCACCGTGGACGGAATGGACATCCGTGACGTGACTCGGGAGTCCTTGACCCGGCAGGTGAGCACGGTGCTTCAGGACCCGTTTCTATTCACCGGTACCGTCGCCGAGAACATCCGCTACGGACGCCTCAACGCGACGGACGAGGAGATTCGGGAAGCCGCAAGTCTCGTCGGTGCTGACCAGTTCATTTCCCGGTTGCCGGACGGCTACCAGACCGAGCTCCAGGAGATGGGGAGTAATTTGAGCTCCGGCCAAAGACAATTGGTTAGTTTCGCCAGGGCCGTCATCGCCGACCCCCGCATCCTCATTCTGGATGAGGCCACGGCCAATATAGATACGCAGACCGAGTTCCTAATCCAGAGCGCCCTGGTTCGCCTGCTTGAAGGTAGAACGTCCCTCATTATCGCCCACCGTTTGTCGACAGTTCGCAACGCCTCGCGCATCGTAGTGATAGACAACGGCCGGATCACCGAGATCGGCAACCACGATGAGCTGGTAAGACAGGGTGGCGTCTACGCCCGCCTCAATGCAATGACACTGCAGGCAATGGAGGCATAGCGATTGGTGAGGCTACAATAAGCTTCCCTGCTCGGAGGAAGCGCTGTTGACGTAGGCTATTCCCAGGTGCTCGTATGCACCCTTGGTAGCAACCCTGCCCCGAGGCGTACGGTCCAGAAAGCCGAGCTGTAGAAGATAGGGTTCGTATACGTCCTGGATGGTGTCCGGCTCTTCGCTGATCGACGCCGCAACGGTATCCAGGCCCACGGGCCCGCCGTTGTAGTTCTGGATAATCGTGCGCAGCACGCGATGGTCTATTTCGTCCAGGCCCAGCGGGTCAACCTCCAGCCGTGCAAGGGCCTCGGTAGCTGCTTGCTTGGAGATGATTCCGTCGCCCATAACCTCGGCGTAGTCCCTGACGCGTTTTAGGAGCCGGTTAGCGACCCTGGGCGTTCCCCGCGCCCGACGCGCTATCTCTTCCAGTCCTGCATCCTCCGCCTTCACCCCGAGAATGCTGGCGGCCCTGCTCACTATTTCTTTGATAGCTGCCGTGTCGTAGAAATCCAGCCTGTACACCGCCCCGAACCGGTTCCTCAGAGGTGCGCTGACCATTGCATATCGCGTGGTAGCCCCGACAAACGTAAAACGGGGCAGCTTCAAGCGCAGGCTCCGAGCCCCGGCCCCCTTGCCGATCATGATGTCTAGGGCGAAGTCCTCCATAGCTGGGTAAAGGACCTCTTCAACGGCGCGGCTCAGGCGGTGTACCTCGTCTATGAAGAGAATATCGTCCTTCTTGAGATTGGTGATGATGGCTGCCAGGTCGCCCGCCCGCTCGACCGCCGGGCCCGACGTGGTCTTGATATTGACCCCCATCTCGCCCGCAACTATGTTGGCTAACGTGGTCTTGCCAAGACCCGGAGGACCGTATAGCAGGATGTGGTCTAGGGCCTCGCCTCGTTTCTTGGAAGCTGATACCGCTATGGAAAGGTTTCCCTTAACCTTGTCCTGCCCGATGTACTCGGAAAGGCTCTTGGGACGTAGGCTCAGGTCAATAGACCCGTCCTGGGTATGGGGTTTAGCCGATACAATCCGTTCAGCCATTCGGCCTCCCGTCCCCACGCTCTGGATTCAACCGAAAGGGTGAAGAAGTCTCGTTTGACGCCAGTCTAGCCTATCTCCCCTTGAAGGAAGGCGCCCGCTTCTCCCTGAAGGACATGATCCCCTCCGTATAGTCCTCGGTGTGCATCAGCATGCGGTTGGTATGGAACTCCATCCCTAGCATCGTATGGAGGGGAGATTCCTGGGCAGCATAGGTTACCTTCCTGATCGCAGATACGGTGAGAGGCGGATTTTCCGCAATCTTGGCGGCCAGCGCATTGGCGGTGGACAGCAGCTCATCGGCAGGCACAACCTGGCTTACCAGCCCCATCCCCAATGCCGTCTGCGCTTCAATTATTTCGCCCGTGTACATTAGCCTGAATGCGTTGGAAAGCCCGACTATGCGTGGAAGGTTATAACTTAGCCCGCAATCCACCCCCAGCGCCCGGCGCACGAATATCGAAGTAAACCGCGCCTGCTCCGAGGCAATGCGGATATCACACGCGGCCGTCAGGGAGAAACCAAGACCTGCCGCTACACCGTTGATCGCTCCTATGATTGGGCGCCGGAAGGCGCGCATCTGTTGAATGATGCCGTCCCACACTCCTGCCCACGCATTTAGTGACTGCTTCTGCTCGTTTCCCGATACATCCGCCCCCGAGCAAAACCCTTTGCCAGCCCCGGTTATAATTAGAGTGCGGCTGTCGTGGTCCTCATGGATGCTTTGAAGTATCTCCCGCAGCTCCAGACCCATGTCGTGGGTGACGGCATTCAGCTTGTCGGGACGGTTCAGAGTCAGGACGAACTTGCCGTCGTCCTCGTCTAAAAGGAAATACTTGAAGGCCATTCTAAACTCCCTGCGTTGTTGACCGGGGTGGGGATTGCTCCTCTCTGAATGATACCCAGCGGCCCATTCAGGCGTCAACAAAGTGGATAGACGCCTTCAACGGCGCTTTTCAGGTAGGGTTATACTTGACATGATTTTTGCACGTAAATATAATCTCGCTTTGATTTCGTAGAGATCACAGGCATGCACTTCAACGTAGCGCAGCTCCTCTCGGGGCCCGTAGGGGCCGTGAGGGAGCGCCAGGTTTCCGGCAGCCTGGATTGGGCGGACGGCCAAATCAAGGCCGTGATATCCGGGCCGGTACAGATAATGCACACGGATCGGGGTGTCCTGGTTCGGGGCGCGCTATCTGCACTTGTGAACTTGGAATGCGTGAGGTGCTTAGACCAGTTCGAGGAGGCTGTAGAAGTCTCCTTGGAGGAGGAATACATATCGGCGCATCAGACTTCCGGAAGGGTGGAAAGGCAAGCTCTGCAGGCAGACAACCTGCTTATCGATTCCAACAACCTTCTGGATCTGGAACCCGCGCTGAAGGAATATGCTTCATTGAACAGCCCGCTAAAGCCGGTGTGCAGGCCCGATTGCCCGGGCCTTTGTCCCCGGTGTGGGGCTGACCTGACTCAGACCGGTTGCCTTTGCGTTACTGCCGAGGGATCCGAACAGTCGGGGCTTTCGGGCCTCTTGGCAAAATATCGCACGGCGTGAGGCCGGCAACGGAGATTTAGAGATAGTTATGGGTGCACTACCGAAGAGAAAGGTCAGCAAGTCCAGAAGAAATAAGCGCCGAGGGCACGACAAGGTCATTGGGCCTTCCCTCGTTGAATGTTCCCGTTGCCGCAATCCCAAGCTTTCCCATCACGTTTGCCCCACTTGCGGCACCTATAACGGCAGGGAAGTATTCGCTGAATAGTTTCCCTGTACGTAAACAAGGAGATCCATCTATGGTTGCACAGCTAGAAGAGAAGAAGACCGCGTTTATATTCCCGGGTCAGGGCTCCCAGGTTGTGGGAATGGGCAAGGACCTCTACGAGAGTTCGCCCACTGCGCGGTCCATCTTCGACGAAGCGGACGAGATCCTCGGTTTCTCCCTCACCCAACTCTGCTTTGAGGGACCTCAGGAAGAGTTGACTCAGACCCATAACGCCCAGCCGGCCATATTCACAACGAGCTTGGCGGCCCTGGCGGATATGAAGGAGAAATCCGAGGGACAGTTGGTAGACCCTGCCTTCGTGGCGGGGCACAGCTTGGGTGAGTACGTCGCCCTCGTTGCTGCTGACACCCTCCCCTTCTCCGAGGCCCTTCCCCTGGTCCGAGAGCGCGGCCAGCTAATGCAGAACGCCAACAGCATTCAACCCGGCGGAATGGCAGCGATTATCGGCCTTGACGAGTCCACCACAGAGGAGATCTGCCAGCAGACCGGGATGCAGATATCCAACATCAACTCCCGGGAGCAGATAGTCATCAGCGGCCCCAAAGTCAATATCGCCAATGCCTTGGACCTCGCAAGGGCCCGAGGCGCCAAAAAAGTCGTGCCCCTTCCTGTTGGCTCCGCCTTCCACTCCAACCTGATGGAACCCACCGTAGAACGGATGACCAGCGCCATAGACCAGGTTAGCCTGAGCGACGCCTCCGTCCCGATCGTGGCCAACAGCAGCGCCAAACCTGTCGTCGCAGCGGGGGATATTCGGGAGGAACTGGTATGGCAGCTGTGTCACTGTGTACACTGGCTGGGTAGCGTCGAGTACATGATCGGCGCTGGCGTGACCACTTTCGTAGAGATAGGCCCAGGCAAGATCCTCAGCAGCCTCGTGCGCCGCATTGACCCATCTGTCTCCGCATTGACCTTGAAGGACTACTTCAGCGGCTAGTATCCGGTTACGACCCCCTAAGCAATCCGATACATTAATTTGGACCAGAACCTCGCGGGAAAAGTTGCCATCGTAACCGGGGGATCCCGGGGCATCGGCCAGGCCATAGTCGTTAGCCTCGCAAAATCGGGAGCTTCGGTTTCCGTAGGCGGGCTGAATGATATCTCCGCTACCCGAGACCTTATCCAGGCCGCTGGAGTTTCCCTCGATAACCTCCTATTCACCCGCACTGACGTCACCTCTCAGCAAGACATAGAGACCCTGGTCAAGGCCACCACCGATCGGTTCGGCAGAGTGGACATCCTGGTAAACAACGCCGGAATCAACCGGGACGGCCTTCTCCTCCGAATGAAGATTGATGACTGGGATGCGGTCCTCAACACCAATCTGCGGGGCGCTTTCCTGTGCACCCAGAAGGTGCTGAGTGGCATGGTGAGGAACCGCAGTGGAAGGATAATCAACATTTCCAGCGTCGTGGGCGTGGCTGGCAACCCGGGTCAGGCCAACTATGCCGCCGCCAAGGCCGGAATCATCGGGTTGACTAAGACCACCGCCAGGGAGGTCGCCTCCCGGGGCATTACCGTCAACGCCGTGGCCCCCGGCTTCATCGATACGGACATGACCTCCGGCCTTAGCGACCAGGTTCGAGACAGGCTCCGAGCCCAAATCCCGCAGTCCCGGTTCGGCTCCCCCGATGACGTAGCCGACCTTGTAGAGTTCCTCGCATCCGACCGTTCGGCATACATCACTGGACAGGTGATCAACGTCGATGGCGGAATGTTCATGACGTAGTTGGGGAGCTAGATGCCCGGGTCCAGACGTAAAGGCAGAATCCTGGCGCTGCAGGCCCTTTATGAAGCTGATACGGTGCGCCACGAAGTCAGTGCCATCCTTGAACGGTCCAGGAAAGGCGCTGAACCGTCCGATGATTCCTGGCTATTCGGGGCCGAGCTCGCAAAGGGAGTAGTCAACCGGATAGACAATATAGACAGGATCATCGAATCATATGCTCCCAATTGGCCGATCTCTCAGCTTTCGTCTATAGATCGGAATATTTTGCGGATAGCCGTCTACGAACTCACCGCACCGACGGATACCCCGCCCAAGGCCGCAGCCAATGAGGCCGTGGAGTTGGCCAAGTCCTTCGGAAGCGATAGTTCGCAGCGTTTCGTCAACGGAGTGTTGGGGAGTTTGCTCGCCGAGCGCCATGCTTGACACAACCCCCCTGCAACCCTTACATATAAACGACTAGTAGTCACAAACAGGAGTTACGCAATGGCTTCAGTCCATGACAGAGTTAAGAAGATAATCGTAGAGCAGTTGGGTGTCGAAGAGGCAGAAGTAGTTTCTTCCGCCTCTTTCATTGATGACCTCAACGCCGATTCCCTGGACCTGGTTGAGTTGATAATGGCCTTGGAGGATGAGTTCAGCGAGGGCGACCAGAAACTGGAAATCGCCGATGAGGACGCCGAGAAAATCCTGACTGTTCAGGATGCAGTCGACTTCATCTCGGAAAACGTAGATACAGGCGCCTAATATCCTCGGCGCTTTGCCGATTGCGTTATCGGCAAACTACCTCTGACCTCCCTCTCCGGTTGGTGTTGCGGCCCGTTTCCGGGCAATGCTATACTTCAACTGCAATATTCGGTTTTTTCTAGTATCCCCGGGTTTGATGAAAGCCAAAATCACAGGCCCAGCCCAGTCCCCGGCTCGACGTGACCTCTAGCTCCGGAAGAGCGCATCCTTTGTAGCGGCCATGCGTCGTTTGAAAGGTGACTGTATCTTTGGAACTTGACCGTCTGCACGACAGGATCAAGGAATGCACGGCTTGTGGCCTCTGTGAGGGACGCACGTCTGTCGTGCCGGGAGAAGGCCCGGAGCGTCCCAGGATCATGTTCATCGGTGAGGGTCCCGGCTTTCACGAAGACAAGCAGGGTCGGCCTTTTGTAGGGCAGGCGGGAAAGTTCTTGGAAGAGCTGTTGGCCGCCATAGATATGAACAGGAAAGACGTTTACATAACAAATATAATCAAGTGCCGCCCACCCGGGAATCGAGACCCGCTTCCCGAGGAAGTGGATTCATGCAGACCTTGGCTTGAGCAGCAAATGGAGCTTCTAGACCCGGAACTCATAGTGACATTGGGTCGCCACTCCATGTCGAGGTTCTTCCCTAAAGAAACCATTGGCAAGATGCACGGTACGGCCAGGAATGTCGATGGCCGGACGGTCTTCGCCATGTATCATCCTGCCGCAGCCCTGCACCAGCAGAGACTCAGAGATACACTGATTGAAGACATGAAGAAAATCCCGGGGGTATTGGCGCAGGAGGCCCAGGCACCCCAGGTGGCCCAAGAAGAGGCCGGTCCCGAGCAATTATCCATGTTCTAATTTTTTTACATGTCCAACTTTCCGCTCAAAGTAATTCCGTTAGGTGGTCTGGGTGAGATAGGAAAAAACATGCTGGCATTGGAATATGACGGCGATATCGTCGTTATAGATGCCGGTGTTATGTTCCCTGGGGAAGACCTGCCAGGCATTAATCTGGTAATCCCCGACATCTCATACCTCCTCGAGAACGCCTCCAGTGTCCGGGGCATCGTTATAACCCACGGGCACGAAGACCACACCGGCGCGCTTCCGTTCATCCTGGATCGGCTAAACGTTCCGGTCTACGCCCCGCGTCTGGCTGAAGGGCTGATAGAGGCTAAGCTTAAGGGCCACGGCCGACTCAAGGACGCTGAGCTTCACGTGGCTACTCCGGGAGTGCCATTCTCCCTTGGCATCTTCACCATTGAGAGCTTCAGGGTCTGCCACAGCATACCGGACTCCACCGGGCTCATAATCCGGTACCCGGGAGGCGCCATAGTACACACGGGAGACTTCAAGTTTGACCATACCCCTGTGGATGGCAAACCGGCAGACCTGTCCCGCTTGGCCCAGCTTGGCGACGAAGGAGTGCATTTGCTTCTTTCGGATTCCACCTACGCCGAGCTGCCCGGCTATACACCGTCGGAACAGACGGTTGGTGGGACGCTCAGGCAGATTATGAGCGAAGCCGAGGGCCGGGTAATCGTGGCGACCTTCGCCTCCCTCGTATCTCGAGTCCAGCAGGTGATTGATGCGGCCGTGGCTAACGGGCGGAAGGTGTGCGTCGAGGGGCGCAGCATGGTGGAAACCGTCAATCTTTCCCAAAGGCTAGGGTATCTCGACGTTCCGGAGAACACCCTCATCAGCCTTGTCGACGCCCGAAAACTTGCCCCTGCTCAGGTCACAATTGTACTCACGGGCACCCAGGGCGAGCCCTCCTCTGCCCTGAGTAGAATCGCTAATGGGGAACACAAGCACATCGAGATAGAACCGCGAGACACAGTGGTAATGTCGGCTTCTCCGATACCCGGCAACCAGGGCCACATCGGCAAGACCATAGACAATCTGTTCCGGCTGGGCGCCAACGTGTTTTATGGACGGATCAGGGAAGTTCATGTGCATGGACACGCCAGCCAGGAAGAGCTAAAGCTGATGCTTGGGCTCACCAGGCCCAGATTCTTCGTGCCGGTCCACGGTGAACACCGTCACCAGGTTGTTCACGCAAAGCTGGCACAGGCAATGGGGGTCGATCCCGAAAACACCTTTGTATTGGACAACGGAGACGTTCTGGAAATCTCGGAACGGGAAGCCTGTTTGACCGATCGGGTGCAGGCGGGCCCCGTGTACCTTGACGGAATCGGACGATGGTCTACCGAAAGCAAGGTCCTGAAAGACCGTAGGAAACTGGCCAAATACGGGTTTGTTATAATTACGTTAAGTCTGGACAAGGCTACGGGCAAAGTGGATGACAACCCGGAGGTCATAACCCAGGGATTCGCCGAAGACGCCGAGACCCCCGCTCTCATAGAGGGTACCCATAGAATCGTAGCAGAAACGGTCGAGAAACTGAACGGGACCATGTCCGGCGCTAATTTGAAATCCAGTATCAAATCCGCTCTGAAGAAATATTATCACCAAGAGACAAAACGACGCCCCATTATCCTTCCGATAGTTGTGGAAGGCTGAGGCATTTGGCAATGGAAATCGCATATCAAAGAAAGGAGGATCGGCAATGGCTAGGTCAAGAACTCTTGGCGGCTCACAAAGCGGCTTACACCCCAGGGGACCCACGGGATGGGACCTGAGGATGACAGATACAGGGAGGTTGAACTCGGAAGTTCGCTGGCTGCTGATAGCAATAATAATTTTAGTCCTTCTCACTCCCCCAGCCGTAATCTTCCGGGACACTCTCATTAGGACCTTCGGCCTCGCAATGGGGCCCGTCGGTGGAGTCGTCCTGCTAGGCTTCATAGTTGCTGCCAGACACCCGAGAAGTTTGGTGTCAAAGTTCAACTGGTGGTTGGCTGTGGTGGTCGCGGGCGCAATCACATTTGGGTCCATGGCTTTCTTCAGCTTTGAATATGGCGTTCTCAGGGATGTCACCATGGGTGGAGAAGCCGGTGTTTTGATAATCGGGGACCAGGACAGGTGGGGGATTGCCCGCCTGTGCGGTATGGCGCTGCTTGCCTGCTACCTGGTCGCTCCCAGGTTCTCGCTCCAAACCACATTGGTAGCCTTGTTCTCTGTGTTGTGGTCAATCGCACTGATATTCAGGGTGATATTCGCTTCCTTTGGCAGAATACGGGAATGGTATGACGACCGGCAGGTACGACGCATGGTAGGTTCATTGAACCGGGTCAACCCGAACCGGGTTAACGTCTCAGAAATGTGGCCAAGGCTGGGCGTGATCCGACCGCGGGAAACTCAGCCTGCCGAGGCTCCTCCACCAGAGGAGCTTGACTACGAGTCAGCCATCGCCGACTCCTTAGTCATGGCCGAACCCGCTCCGGTGACGGCCTCTACGGGGACTGCATTAGCTGAACTTGAAGAAGACGAGGAAGACGAAGAATACGAAGAAGAAAATAGTGATGAGGAGCCGGAGGATGATGTACCTCTCACCCTTTTGGACCTGCCTAAGCAGGAATCCATGTTCACTGACCCCGTCCCCGCGGACCCTCAGCCGGCTAATGGCGTCTCCAGCGCCCCTGCCGAGGACGTGGGACCCGCCGTTCCATCCCTGGACATACTGGACACTACTGAACAAGTCGAGACCCTTCCCTCCGACCACCAGGAGCGCGCGGAACAGATCGAAGAAGCCTTGTCCAGTCACGGCATCGACGCCAAAGTCACCCAGATAAACGCTGGCCCGACCGTCACTCAGTTCGGCGTCGAACCCGGCTGGTTCAGGAAGTTCAAAGAGGTCAGGGAGCGTGACCCAGAGGGCAAACTAAAGGTAGACGAAACGGGCCAGCCGGTTGTCCGTCAGGAAGAAGTCTCCAAGAAGAGAGTCCGAGTAGACCAGATAGCGGCCCTTGATAAGGACCTCGCGCTGGCTATGGCTGCGCCCACCATCAGGATCGAGGCCCCCGTGCCCGGCAAAGCCCTGGTTGGCATTGAAGTGCCCAACGTTACTATGGGTGTAGTCGGCCTCAAGGAGGCCCTCGCCAGCCCCGAATTCCGAAAAATGTTGGGTAAGTCCAGGCTCGCCGTAGCCCTTGGCAAGGGCAGCGCTGGCCAGATGCTCATGGGCGATCTTGCTGCAATGCCTCACCTGCTGATAGCCGGATCCACCGGCAGCGGCAAGAGTGTTTGCATCACTTCCCTAATCTCCTGCCTGCTGATGAACAACACTCCTCGGGAAGTCCAGTTCGTAATGGTAGACCCCAAGCGGGTCGAGCTGGTGCCCTTCAGCACCGTTCCTCACCTGGCGACACCCGTAATCATGGACATGGACAAGGTAGTTGGCGCTCTGAAGTGGGTCACTGAAGAGATGGACCGCCGTTACAAGGTCATGGCCGGAGCAGGCGCTCGCAATATCAGTGGCTATAATGCCAAGGTCTCCGACGAAGACCACATGTCCTACCTCGTCGTTGTGATCGATGAGTTGGCCGACCTGATGGTGATGGCTCCGTTCGATGTGGAGCAGTCTCTGACCCGGCTGGCCCAGATGGGCCGAGCCACGGGCATCCACCTCATCGTTGCTACGCAACGCCCCTCGGTGGACGTGATCACTGGACTGATCAAGGCCAACTTCCCGACCCGCATCAGCTTCGCCGTGACCTCCATGACTGACTCCCGTGTCATCCTGGACGCCCCAGGCGCCGAGAAATTGCTGGGCCGGGGAGACATGCTCTACCTGCCCTCTGACGCTGCCAAGCCTAGGAGGCTGCAGGGAGTCTACCTCTCCGACATGGAGGTGGAGAGAATAGCCCACTTCTGGTCCGAAAAAGCGGCCGGTGTCGCAGAGCCCCCCTCAATTGAGGAGCTTCTGGCAGCGGGGTTGAATGGAGAACAGGAGGATTTCCAGGAACCTACCCTTCCCATCCCCTTGATCCCCAGGACATCGGACACCCTGCAAGAGATACAGGAAAATGAAGACCCAATGTTCACCAAGGCCCGCGGCTTGGCAATGCGGCACAAGAGTGTCTCGGCGTCTCTGTTGCAAAGACGCCTCGGAATTGGCTATCCGAAGGCTGCCAGTCTCCTTGACCAACTGGAGGAGAATGGGATAGTGTCCGCGGGAGAACCTGGAAAGTCCCGCACCGTGTTGAGACCCGACGAGGACGATGACGACTACTAGGCAAAAGACACGGAAGCTTGTAGATATGCTGAGCTCCTTCATTAAGAGGAGCGGAGAGCAGAACGCTCCGGAAGATCCCGAGGCGCGGGTTTGCCTGTCCTGCGGCGCATTCCTTACCGGGTCCAGGTCTTACGAGAAGTTCAAAACCTGCAGCTACTGCGGTTTTCACTTCAACATATCGGCTCGCGAACGGATAAAACTCCTCGCCGATGAAGGGACCTTCAAGGAACTGAACCGCTCCTTGATATCCATGGACCCCCTTTCCTTCTCCGGTGGGGTTTCATACCGCAAGAAACTGCATGAGGCCCAAAAGATGACGGGCCTCACGGAGGCCGCAGTCACAGGTACATGCGAAATCAAGGGATGCCCGACTGTCATAGTCGCCTTGGACTTCGGATTCCTGGGCGGCAGCATGGGTTGCGTCGTCGGAGAGAAGGTCACCCTGGCCTTCGAGACCGCAGTAAAGAAAAAGCTCCCGATAGTGGCGGTGGTTACCAGTGGGGGGGCCAGAATCCAGGAAGGCGTCCTTTCGCTAATGCAGATGGCAAAGACCGTCGCAGCGGCGAAGAGGCTGCGGAAGCCTGGATTGCCTTTCATAACGGTTCTGGCCAACCCGACCACCGGCCAGGTCTACTCCAGCTTCGCCAACATGGCCGACATCATACTCGCCGAGCCTGATGCCCTAGTCGGGTTCGCCCCCCTCAGGGCGGTCAAGGAGAGCACCGGCGCACCCCTCCCATCAGGGGCTCACACCTCCGAATCTCACCTGGAACACGGAATGCTGGATCAGGTAGTCGCCCGGGACCGACTCCCGGACATCCTCTCCGTTCTGCTTGACATGCTCTACTCTCGGTACAAGGTGGAAGTGCGGGGCAGGAAAACCAGGATCGCGTATTCCACCGCATATTCTGCCTCTGCGTGGGAGCTGGTCCGTCTTGCCCGCCACGAGCAGCGACCCACCGCCCTGGACTACATTGGCCGGATGACCTCCAGTTTCGTTGAGCTAAAAGGAGACCGGGTTCACGGCGACGATGAGGCTGTCGTAGCCGGCCTCGGCTACCTCGGGGGTCAGGCGGTTGTGATCCTCGGCCAGGAGAAGGGTCACGGGCCTGACTCTCGGAAACGCAACAATGGCCGCACGGGCCCCGAGGGTTTCCGCAAGGCACAGCGCATGATGCGCATGGCGTCACGCTTCCACCTGCCCCTGGTAACCTTCATAGATACACCGGGCCCCCTGCTTAGCCTCGCGGCAGAGGAGCGCGGGCTTGGCAATACCATAGCCAATACTATGGCCTTGCTTTCGGACCTTCCCACGCCGGTCATATCGGTCATTATTGGCGAAGGAGGAAGCGAGGGAGCATTGGCCTTCGGGGTTGCGGATACAATTTTGATGCTGGAAAACGCCATCTACTCTCCCATCTCCCCCGAGGGCGCAGCCACCCTCCTCTATCGGGACGCGGCCAAGGCGGAGACAGTGGCCCCGGCCCTTAAGCTTACCGCGCGGGACTGCAAGCGTCTCAACATTATCGACATCGTGGTCCCGGAGCCCGAGAGCGGCGCCCACCAGTACCCCAACGAGGCTGCACAGCAGCTTCAACGGCTCCTAGTGCGAGAATTGCTCCGGGTGCAGGCTGTGCCTATCAAGAAACTCGTCAAGGCCCGTTATAAGAAATACCGGAACATGGGAGAGTACAGCTCCCACTACCGTGAGGCTTTGATGAAGGAAATCGAGTACTTGCAGACCCGTGTGTCGAGCCGAGTCCGGAGACTTGGCAATCGGCTGCCCGGTACTGGCAAATCCTCCAGTACCGAAAAGACCAATGTCCGGGTGTCTTACTGACCGACCCGGTCGTCTTCCAATCAACCCTCCTTCAATCGAAAGGCTCAGCCATGTCCTTACCTGCATTCGACCTTAGCGGAAAGACGGCCATCGTAACGGGTGGAGGCCGGGGAATTGGCAAGGGGATATCGTTGGCCCTGGCGGAAGCGGGAGCTAATGTTGCACTAGCCGGCCGCACCGAGGCCAAACTCCAGGAGACGGCGTCAGAGGTCAGGGAGATGGGTCGCACCGCTCTCCCCATCGTGGCCGATGTGACCAGTGACGAGGATGTGGTCGCGATGATAAACCGCACGGCGGAGACTTTCGGCACGGTTGATATCCTGGTCAACAACGCAGGGGTCGCAATAGTCAAACCCCTGGTCCCGATACCCGGTTTCGCACCGAAAGCCGAGGGCCTAGCGCCCGAATTCTTCCAGCCTACCAGCGATGATGAGTGGCGCTATGTCCTGGACTCCAACCTTACCAGCGCGTTTCGTTGTACCAGGGCCGCAGCGCCCTTCATGCTGGAACAGAAGTGGGGCCGCATCATCAACATCTCATCAGTGGAAGGGCTGCGCGGAGTCCAGATGCACACCCTATACTCTACATCCAAGGCGGCAATGGAGGGTTTCACCAAAAGCCTCGCTCTGGAATGGGCCAGGAGCGGAATCACCGTAAACACCATTGCGCCAGGGGCCTTCCATACGGAGATGATGGCGCCCGAGTTCGAAAATGAGGAGTTGCGCAAGAGGCTGTTGCGCACTATTCCAATGAGGAGAGGTGGAGAGTTGAGGGAGGTGGGACTCCTGGCCGTCTACCTGGCCTCCGAGGCCGCAGCCTACATTACCGGCCAGACTATAGCCATCGACGGTGGACTGACTAGCTCGATGGGACGCTAGCGCCGCTCTGAGAGGGACTGAGGTTCGACATGGCACCTTCCAGCACCTCGGCGAACTTCTTCTTGATCGACTCGTCCCTAAGTACCACCGGCGCTGACATGTCGCTGAAGGTCTTGTGAAGCTCAAACCTGCCGAGGAACTTGATTCCCAGGCGCTCGGAGATCGCTTCACCGGCCCCCTGCCCGAATATTTCCCCCGACATGTTCTCAACGACACCCAGGATATTGACGTTCATCTTCCGGATCATGTTGATTGAGCGCACCGCGTCCACGAACGATAGGTCTTGAGGAGTGGTAACCACTACGAAGCCGTCCAGCTTGAGTACCTGCATAATGGTCAACGGGGCATCGGACGTGCCGGGCGGAAGGTCCACGACGAGGTAGTCGAGGTCTCCCCAGGACGTCAGTTCCAGGAACTGGTTGATGGCATTGTGGATCATAGGACCGCGCCAGATGATCGCTTCCAGTTCATTTTTCTGGAAGAACCCCATGGACATCACTTTCACGCCGTGCTTCTCGGCGGGGATGATCTTTCCGTCGTCATCGGAAGAGGGCCCCGAGTGCATGTGGAGCATCCGGATGACGTTGGGGCAATCGATGTCGGCATCCAGCAGGCCTACCGAGTGACCCTGCTGCGCCAGTAAAACGGCGAGGTTGACGGCGATAGTGGTCTTGCCCACTCCACCCTTGCCGCTATAGACGGCTATCTTGGTCTTTATCTTGCCCAGATTCTCCCCGACCTTGCGCCTCTGCTCCCAGTTGCGCTTCATCGCGGCAATGCGCGCCTTGTCCTGCTCGGTCATCGACTTCTTGCCGACGATGGGTTGAATCTGTTCTGGCATGAGCCCTATTCCCAGCCGAGGGCCCGTTTGCCCTCTTCGGTGATAAGGTCCGGCGTCCACGGCGGGTCCCAGACGATGTCGACGTATGCGTTTTCTACGCCGGGGATGGACTCAACGGCCTCGGTGCATACCCCGCCGATGCTCCCGGCCATTGGGCATCCTTGGGCTGTGAGAGACATTGTGACCATGACGTCGCTGTCTTTAATGTCGACGCCGTAAATCAGGCCCAGGTCCACAATGTTGATCATCGGGATCTCGGGGTCATAGATGTCGCTGAGGGCTTCCAGTACTTCGGTCTCGGTTACGACAGGCATAATCTCCTCCAATATGGGGGGCGTACAGACAATTATAGCCTAATCGACTACCCCTTCAAAGGCGGTGTGCTCGTCCAGTAGATTAGTGACACACGAGGTCTTTCTTGTACTCGTCCGATAGGTCAGTGACACACCGGGTTTTTCTTCAGTCCTCCTGAGGCGTATCTTCGATTGTGGGGTTTGGGTTTCTGTTTTGTCTGTTTGAGGGGTTGGCGATGGAAGACACTTACTGGATTCGGCTCCCAATCTTTAGATAATGCGGGCTTGAAGGCGTCCCGGGAACGTGGGGACGGGGCTCCGCCGCCGCCTAGACCTGGAAGTATGGTCGGACATACGGGTCCGTCATCCGTCATAGGCTCCAATAAAGTTGGCTGCGCTGTCCGCCGTAGGCGGGTACAGGAAGGGGAAAGTCCAGGGTCAGTTCCCCTCGCAGGAGTATGGGGTATCCAGTTTGCCGCCTGTATCCAGGAGCCGGGAGTGGCGGACAGCCCAGTTTTATTTGATGAAGCGGACGGAGAGCCGAGGGGGCCTCGGCTACGGGCGGCCCCGTTCCGCTCCATAGGTCGGGTTGCTCCGTTAGGAGACTTTTTCAGTACGGTCCAGGGCGTCTTCCATCGCCTGGGGAGTCAGGGAAGGGCACACGGGACCCGGTGGGATGAGGAGATGGCGCCTGTTTCCGCCAGAGGCGGATGTACCAGCTTGAGCCGCGGGCCTGCGCTGGGGCCGTTGGGATGGGCTTGGGCGTTGAGTCCTCGGGGCCGGTCTGGTGGGCTTCCCTGGGTTTTTGGTTCCTCCTTAAGGTGGTTGGGTTGGTGTTCGAACGGTGAGGAGATTAGCACGTGTGTTCAGGTGCGGTCAAGGGGTTCGTGTCACTTTTGCGGGGAAGGATGCCCCACACCCTACCGGGGAACCCTCACCCCCTTAATCTCACTCTCACGCCATAGGCGCACGCCTAGGCGCATCTTCGACATCATAGACCCTTGGGGCCTTCAAGGGAGAGGGGGAGAAAAGAACAGAGGGAGACGTTGGCGCAGACGCGCCAACGTCTCCCTCTGGTTCAGTACTGGGGGGAATGGGGAGGGGAATGGATTCACGCCAAAGGGGCACCCTCCATAGGCGGACGTTCCGCTTACAGCCCGATCAGGGTCGGGAATGGTGGAGGGAGAAGGGGCTATGTCACCCCTCTATGTGAGCAAGATGAGGCGGGCTAATTTTGTGTGCCTGAAACCTGAGCCTCCGATAGTCGACCACCCACCTGACCCCGTCAAACAGAACGGGCCTCAACTCATCCTCCACCTCTGTCAGCACCCTCTCTTCGATTTCTGGTTCCAGCCCGGCCACGAACTCCGAGCAGAACATCCGAATCCAGTCCCTGAGCCCCTCTTCCCCATCTTTCAGGGGAGTGGGCCGGCTAAAGTGATTGGCAAAGGACATCTCGAAACCCCGTTGCTCCAGCAACGCGGAATACTGACCTATGGTGGGGAAATACCACGGGTCGACCTCGCTGCGAGAATGACCCAGACAACTGGCAAGGGCCTGACGGAGAGCGGATACCACACTCTCTATGTTGCCCCTCCCTCCCATTTCCGCCGTTATCCTGCCTCCGGAATTTAGACAGCCGGTAATCGAGTCCAGGACTTTCTCGGCCTCCTTGATCCAGTGGAGGGCGGCATTGGAGAACACGGCATCGAAGCCTTCTGAGAAATGAAAATCTCTGGCATCGGCCAGTTGGAAGGGAATATCCGGAAAGTTTTCCTTAGCGATGCGGACCATGTCCGGGGAGTTGTCTATCCCAACTACCTCCGCCCCCGACCTCGCAATCTCCGCCGTGAGGTGTCCCGTACCGCATCCCAGGTCCAGGATTCGCTCTCCAGGCTGGGGATTCAGCATCTCGACCAGGCTTGCGCCATAGTGCCAAATGTATGAATGGCTCTGCTGGTATTCGGGCGCGTTCCAAGCCTTTGCAGCGGGATGCGGTTCGTCGGATGGTGGCATTGGGGGATGAGGAGGTAGACCCTTGGCAGGCCTACCTGACGTCCTCGAAGACTATCTCGTCGTAGGGGGAGCCTTCTTCCATAAGCGCTGTCAATGTAGCCCGCACCCGAGGCCCAAACATCCGACCCAGCATGTGGGTAAATGCAAACATGCCCTTGATCACTTCTCCGGACGAAGATAGGCCTTCGAACAGGCGGCGTCGGGTGATTCTTAGGACATGCCGGTCGGGCCCAGGAGAGGTAAGTTCCGACTCATCTCCGGCCATGTCAGACAGATACTTGGTGAACAGGGCTAGGCTGCCGGCGTCCCGACCTTCAATCCCCAGCTCAGCCAAGAGTTCCTTACCGTATTGAAGCGCGACGCCCTCGTAGGCCCGCTTGACAAGATGGGCGGTTATTGGAGTTCCCACCACCTGCTGCAACCCCACAACAGCCTCTTCAATATATCCCCTACCGAAGTTCCGCAGCGCCTTGGAGCGCCGGTCTTCAGGCCATACTTCGGGGTCAAGCTTGGGAGCGCGCTCAGCATCATATTCGGGCATCGACGCGTTGGGGTCGAACTGGAAGCGTTCCTCGTCAGTGAGGTCGTGATCGTATTCGTAAAAGTAGCCCTCTGCGTATGGCTCGCCGTCATTGAATGCCTTGGACAAAACGAACCCGAGCCTCGGGTTGTTGAGGCGTACACCGTTGTATGGGTGCCAACCGGCAAAGATAGCCCTACCCATTCGTGGAGGAATGGCGAGCCAAGCCAAGCCTGCCGGCCCGAAGGGCGCGTTGTACCTTATCCACGCCTTCTTCGGCGACTCCTCAAACATCTCCATGTCCAGCCCGCCAAGGGCATTGGAAAAGTAGTGATATTTGGCTGCCACGACAGCCCCTGGCTCTTTCTGGGCATCTACGCCCAGTTTTTCCAGGCCCTGTAGGAAATACTCCTTCTGGTGATTGTGAAGCACGGCTTCCCGCCACTCCACAATGGTGTCTTCCCCTTGCTGGGCGTAAGTAATGGTCGTAATTGCGCCTCCCAATAACCCATAAACCTTGGCGATGAATTCACATTGCTCCTGCAGTGACCATTTGGACGGGTCGGTAGTGGGACTCATGCAGGGTTCCTCCTTAAGAACTCCAAAATGTCATTTCCTTGGGCGTTTGGCCCGCTTGGCTTTGAAAGATCGTGTGCGGATGCCTTCTTCTGCTTTGGCATCCTCATCCAGCACCAGGGCCTTTCTGAGGTCTAGCACCTGGTCCCGGAGCGCCGCGGCCTTTTCGAACTCCAGGTTACGGGCCGCCACTTTCATCTGGGTTTCAAGTTCTTTCACCAGACGCAAAAGCTCGCCCCGAGGCACTTCCTTGTTGATCGTATACGTCGCCCGCTCCTCGGCTATGGCCTTGACGCGGTCGGTGATGTCCTTGATCTCCTTCTTTATGCCCTGGGGCTCGATGTTGTGTTCCCGGTTGTAGGTTGTCTGGATCTCTCGGCGCCGATAGGTCTCGTCGATTGCCTTCTGCATAGAATCGGTAACCCTGTCGGCGTACATGATGGCTTTACCCTCAATGTGACGCGCCGCCCGACCCATTGTCTGGACTAGCGACCCCCATGAGCGGAGATACCCTTCTTTGTCGGCGTCCAGGATAGCTACCAGGCTGACCTCAGGCAGGTCCAGCCCTTCCCGTAGGAGATTTATGCCGACCACCACGTCATACACCCCAAGCCGCAGGTCCCGGAGAATCTCGCTCCTCTGAAAGGTATCTACCTCGGAGTGGAGGTAGTGGGTCTTGACTCCCATCTCTCGCAAGTAATCGGCCAACTCCTCCGCCATGCGCTTGGTAAGGGTTGTGACCAGGACCCGTTCCTCTCGTGCGACGCGTGTCTTGATCTGGTGCAACAGGTCGTCTATCTGTCCCTCGGTGGGTTTAATCTCAATCGTCGGGTCCACGAGGCCAGTGGGCCTGATGACCTGCTCCACGAACTGGCTGCTGTGCTCGTATTCGTACGGACCGGGCGTCGCCGAGACGCAAATCATCTGGTTGATATGCCTCTCGAATTCCGCAAAGTTAAGTGGCCTGTTGTCCAGCGCAGAGGGCAGACGGAACCCGAAATCTACGAGGGTCTGCTTTCGGGCAATGTCCCCGTGGTACATGCCCCGGATCTGGGGGAGAGTCATGTGTGACTCGTCTATCAACATAAGAAAATCATCTGGGAAATAGTCGAGCAGTGTCCAAGGTGTGCTGCCAGGCGCCCGCCGAGCCAGGGGCCGGGAGTAGTTCTCGATGCCGGAGCAATAGCCGGCCTCTCTCAGCATCTCGAGGTCGTAGTGGGTGCGCTGTTCCAGCCGTGCTGCCTCCAGGGGCCGGTCCTGCGACTTGAACCAGTCCACTTGGGCCTGGAGTTCCTCTTCGATGTCCACGAAGGCGGCGTTGAGCTTCTCGGTGGAGGTGACGAAGTGTTTGGCCGGGTAGATGTCCACCCACTCTCTTGCCCCGAGAATCTCGCCAGTCAGCGGGTCCACCTCAACGATGCGCTCGATCTCGTCTCCCCAGAACTCTATGCGTATGGCGATCTCTTCATACGCGGGTTGAATTTCAAGGGTGTCTCCCCGGATGCGGAACCGACCCCGGGTGAAGTCCATGTCGTTCCGTTCGTACTGCATGTCCACAAGGTGCCGGACCAGCTTGTTCCGGTTCCTCCGCTCGCCCTTGTGGATGTTGACCACGAATGAATGATATTCCGCCGGGTCACCGAGACCATAGATGCAGGATACGGATGCCACTATCAGAACGTCCCGTCGGCTGAGCAGCGACCTCGTGGCCGCATGCCTCAGCTTGTCTATCTCCTCATTGATATCCGCGTCCTTTTCTATGTACAGGTCGGTGCGGGGAATGTAGGCCTCGGGCTGATAGTAGTCATAGTAGCTGACGAAATATTCGACGGGATTGTCGGCGAAGTACTCCTTGAACTCGGTGGCCAGCTGGGCCGCGAGGGTTTTGTTGGGGGCCATTACCAACGTGGGCCGCTGTACCCGCTCCACAATGTTAGCCATGGTGAAGGTCTTGCCGCTCCCAGTCACCCCGAGCAATGTCTGCGTCTTCATCCCCGACTCCAGCCCCGCGACAAGCTGGTCGACCGCGTGTGGTTGATCGCCCATCATGCGAAAGTCGGAGGTGATTTTGAACCTGTTTTCTACGGCCGTCGAGGTGGTCAAAGCGCGTTAATTCTAGGCGGTTCAGTCAGCGAATGTAAAGACGAGGCTCGGAGCCCTAAGCAAAGATGCCCGGTATACCCTCTGGGGGCCGAGTCCCGATTGCACCCTCAGCCTCCAAGGAGTCCGCATAGTCGGGTTCGACCCCGGCCAGCTCCTCGAGTACGTAGCGGTTGTGCTCGCCCATCAGAGGTGCAGATCGCATTAGGGTTCCGGGTGTCTTGGACAACAGAACAGGCGCTCCGGAGAATGGCATGTTGCCCGAGGCCTCATGCGGAGTGTCCCAGAAATACCCTCGCTCGTTGAGATGCCTGTCCTCGACAACGTCCTGGTTTGTGTAAACCGCCGCCGAGGTCACACCCGAACCCTGGAGACGGTGCATGAGCTCATGGTAGTCCTGATCAGCAGTCCATTCGGAGATGTGTAGGTCTATGTCGTCCTGGTGTTGCCACCGGCTCAACTGGTCCTGGAAGCGGGGGTCGGCGCCCCATTCTGGATTCCCGGCCACTTCGCAGAGAGCTGCCCACTCTTCATCGTTGGTCACCGCTATGGTCACCCAGTTGTCTTCGCCCTTGCATCTGTAGGTGTTGTGCGGAGCATGGTACGCGTGGTGATTGCCCATCCTGACTGGATGCTCCCCGGTCAACTGATACCCGAGCAACGCCTCTCCAATCAGGCTGGCAGCTGCCTCGTTCTGCGACAGGTCTATAAACTGCCCTTTGCCGGTCCGCTTTCGATAGTACAGCGCTGTCAAAATAGCAGCTACGGCGTTGACACCGGCATTGGGGTCGGGGTAGGCCTCCCCGGACTTGTATGGCTTAGGGCCCGGGTAGCCCATCATATTCGCATAGCCCGCAGTAGGTTCGATGTTGGTACCGTAGCTTACGTGGTTGCGGTGCGGACCCGTCATCCCGAACCCCGGCATCGAGATAAATACGATCGCAGGGTTGAGAGGGCGTACCGTAGGATAGTCCAGCCCAAAGTTGCGCATCACCCTTGCGCTGTAGTTCTCCATTACCACGTCGGCAATGGGTATAAGTCCCCTTGCCAGTTCCCGGCAATCATCTCGGGAGAGGTCCAGCGTGAGGCTCTTCTTGTTTCGATGGTATTCGTTAAAGATGCCGTATCTATTGTAGGGTTGGTCTCCGGGATCATTGTCAGGGTAAACGGAATGAGCAACCTTAGCGTAGTCCTTCGGGTCTTCCGGCGTAGGGACCTCTGTCGCACCCCGACCATACAAAGACTCAATCTTGATTACTTCAGCCCCGAGGTCGGCCAGGAATCTTGCCCCAATCGGCCCTGACCAGCCGGACGTGAAGTCCAGGACCCGGACCCCTTCCAGTGCACGCCCTTTATCTGCCGTATAGCTCATAAGCCCTCAAATGATATTGCGCTCTCGTAGGCGGACCAGTTCTTCCTTGCTTAGCCCCATGTCACCGCAGTACACGTCCTCGTTGTGCTCGCCCAGCAGCGGAGCCCGAGTAACCTGCCAGGGCGTCTCATCCATCTTGAAGGGGGCGCCTGCGTACAGTTGCCGACCCGCCAACGGATGTTCCAGCGCGACCCAGTAGTCCCGGGAGCTCAACTGCACGTCCTCAAGTAACCGCCCGAAAGTGGGCACGTATGTGACGGGAATGCGGAGACTTTGACCTACATCAACCACCTCGTCCATGGTGTGCTGCATCAGCCAACCTTCCAAAATCTCGTTGTATTCCTCTTTGTGGTCCCAACGTTGGTCCGCTGTACTGAAGCGGGGATCGCCAATGAGGTCCGGGCGCTCCATCAAAAGAAACAGGTTTTCACTGTGATGGGGCATTACGCTGCTGATGGACACCCACCCATCCTTGCATGGGTACATCGTCAGCGGATGCCCCCCGACTGGATAGTCGTTACCGGATCGAATGTTCTTGGCTTGGACATGGGTCCAGGTCGTGATGGAGAACTCGTGGTAGTAGGCCATCGCCTCAATCGCCGACACATCGACATGCTGCCCCTTCCCACTCGAGTCGCGCCAGTAAAGAGCGGCCATCACCCCATCAAATGCGTGAATGCCCGCCGTGTATTCAGGCTGAAATCCTGCTCCGACCAGCGGCTCCCGGTCCGGTTCACCCGTCTGGTGCATCTGCCCGGTGAGCGCGTAGCCCACCATCGAGTTGCCCTTGTAGTCCTTATACGGGCCCGTCTGCCCGAAATACGTGATTGAAGCAAGCACGACTCCCGGATTGATCGATTCCAGTACCTCGTACCCGATGCCCTTTTCCTCCATGGTGCCTGGAGCGTAAGTCTCCACCACAACATCAACGGAGGGTATCAGCGTCTTAAGTGTCTCAGTGCCTGAAGTAGTGCCCAGATTGAGGGTAATGCTCTTCTTGTTGGTGTTCAGATAAAGATATGTGGCGCTGGTCTCGGGGTCGGGCAAATGGTCCAAGAATGGCCCCATTCTGCGGGAAATGTCCCCGCCTGCCGGGTCCTCTACTTTTATGACCTCTGCCCCCAGGCACCCGAAAAGCTTGGTGCAATATCCCCCGGCAACGCCTTCACTCAGGTCCAGGACCCGAAGGCCTTCCAGGGCCCGGTCCATCAGTTCGCGCCTCCCGTAGAGCTTGGGATACTCGCCTTACCCACGATGACCTTTTCACCAAGCTGGTTTTCCATCCACGTATCGAAATAAATGCGGTCATCCGGCTCGTCGTCTTTCGGTTCCCGGACCACGGCCCGGATCTCGAGAGTATCGTCCCCGCAGACCATGTTCGTAAACGTCACCGAAAGTAGGCCGCCCTTGTCCCAGTTCTCACCGAAATTATCGTGAAACAGTGCCCAGATGTAGGGCATCGTCTGGATGCCTCCAGCAACCACTCCCCTAATCCCATACGATTTGGCTGTTTCCTCGTCGTTGTGGATATTCTTCCTGGTAGTGGGAGTGCCGCCCAGTTCAGCGCCCCTATTCGTCCATGTCAAAATCTCTTCTTTGTATAGAACGCGGGTCACGGAAGGCAATTCCTTCCCCGGTACAAGGGATCTCAGTTCTGCGGGCTGTTTGGTAGTAGACATTCTTGACCTACAGGTCTATGAGCAAGACGTTCTTGCTTTCGACTAATTTCATTCCGTCCTCATCCGTCGTTTCCGATTCTATTACCAGGAAATCCCGGCCCCTGCGGTTGTATTTCTCGGAAATCCGGCCCGTCACGTTTAGCTTCCTACCGACCCTCGGAGGGCTCAGATATCGGTGCTCGGCCTTGGCGTGGACCGCTTCCTTTGTCGTGAAGTCTGACATCCAGAGTCCGACGTAGTCATTGTCCGTAACACAGGCCGGCGCCAACTCTTCCCCTGATGCATCAGTTTCAAGATAGTCCCTGCCGAGATTGCGCGCCGCGAACATGGCAATTTCCCGGGTGAGAGTGTAGGAATGAGGTCGGAGCGCCTCACCGGACTGGGCTTCTTCTAGGGGTCTCATTGTAGGAAGGGCACCGCCGTAGGACAAAATTTGAGGAGGCCCGGGCCAAATGCTAGCATCGGGCTGATGGTGCGTCAACGGGGGATAGGGCCTGAGGAGCGGGTTCGGGTTATAATTTCCGCTGCCAATGTTGCCGAGTGGTGTAGTGGTAGCACACGGGACTTTGAATCCCTTGGCCCAGGTTCGAGTCCTGGCTCGGCAGCCAACCCTTGGATCTCAAGACGTAGAGTTGCTAAAGTCCCGGCTTTCTTATTTCTCTTTGCCTGATGCCAGCCAGGGATTTACGATTTCCACCCCGCAATCTTGAAAGCCACCCGTGTCCCTGCTGGCAATTGTTGCATTCATCGAGCGTGCTATTGCCGCGATCTGGCAATCTGCCGTGCTTATCGGGAGTCCAGCGACACGGCGTTTTGACGCGATGTCCGCGTAGGCTCGGGCGGCTTCGCTATTGAACGGAAGAATGCGGCCTGCGAAATCCCACTCAAGCATGGCATCAATCTGCGTTAGCAGCCCTTCCCTTCGGCGACCTGCAGGTAAAATAGCTACTCCGTAGCGTAACTCCGCTTCACTAACTGCTGTCAGAAACAGGTCCTCCGCGAGTTGTCTAGCAACCCAATCAAAAACTTGTTCAGCAGGTGTTGGGCGAATAAGCTCCGATATTATGTTGGTGTCCAAGATGAACAAGGCTTTGGCGTCAGTCGAATGCCGGGGGTTCAGGCATAGGCTCCCTAGGGGGGATCTTCAGGTCGACTCCCCCAAAGGGTGCGAATCGACTCCTTATAACTTCAGCCAGATTCCTTGTTTCTGGTCTACGCGAATAGAGAGTAATGCGCAGGATGTCTCTTGCTTCCTGCTCCATAGAGGTGCCGTTTTCTGCAGCTCTGATACGGAGTCGCTGTTTCAGGTCTTCGTCCAGATTGCGGATAGTAATGCTTGCCACGTCCATGCCTCCCTGCTGCTAGTGTGCACGAACTACGGCATGATTGCAATGCAATCATCATAGTGGAAACGCAGATGGCCTGGGGGCCTCTATAAAGACTGGCTAGTTGAACCTATACAGCCGGGCCGCATTCTCACAAACGATCATTCGTACGACGTCTTCCGGCAGGTGCCCGAGACCCTCTTTGATCGCCTTCCGGGAGTCGGGGAAGACCCCATCCTGGTGAGGGTAGTCGGAACCCCACATGATGTTGTTGACGCCTATTCGTTCGACTTGGTCCAGCGAAACAAATTCCTGTTGGAACGTCGAATAACCCTGGCGCCTCCAGTAATCTGAAGGAGTTTGAGCAAGCCCGATGTGGAATAGTCGGTCTCTGTATTCGTTGTCAGTGCGTTCAAGAACGTAGGGAAGCCACCCGATGCCACACTCCCCTAGTACGAAGTTGAATCCCGGATGTCTCTCGCAGGCGCCCGATAGAAGGACGCTAACCAGGAACTCCGCCCCTGATAGCTGGAACAGGATATACAGGAGGCCCGTGTCCACCCACTCATAGCTCTCCACCTCAGCCGGGTCTGGCTTCGCGTAGTCCAACCCGAGGGTATGGAAGGAGATGGGCATTGCACACTCTGCAGCAGTGGCCCAGAGCACGTCCCAGTCCTTGTGGTAAATGGGCTTTCTCATCTGCGAAACATTCAGCTCCGCCCCCCTCAACCCTAGCCCTGCCGCAGTCCGCAACTGCCGCGCTGAGATCTGGGGATCGTGAGATGTGATGCAAGCCAGACCTGCCATCCTCTGTTCATAACCCGTAACAAGCCCTGCGACGTACTCGTTGTAGATGTCGTATATGGTTGCAAGGGAGTCAGCCTCAGGCCCCGAGTCGATAAACATGCCCCCGCCAATTCCCAGGATGCCGTATATCACCTCAGCGTCAATCCCATCGATATTCTGGTCGCTCACTCTGAGTTTGGGATCTACAGGGTGATATATGCCATCGGCCACACCATCGAAGAATCCGACCTCCGCCATCCGGTCCATATGTACCGATTCACCCGGTGCATAGCTTTGTCCTTCTCGAACGCCGGCGCTATCGGAGCCTACGGCACAGAACTCTTTGCCCTGTACGAACCAGTAGTTGCCGCGGTCCAGCGCTTGGACATTTGGCATGTGAGGTTTCTGGGCCTCGGGGGCCCGAGATACGAACAGGTCAGGAGGCAGCCACCGCAGGTCAAGGTGCGTGTCTGCGGAGATAATCTCGTAGGCCATGATGACTCCTTCCAGCCCCCTTCATCTGCCTTTTCAACCCCTGAACCCGGCTAACTTATGAATTCACTTGGACGAAGCCCATCAATGGAATCTTGGGTCTCTCTTCTCCCGGAAGGCAGCTATGGCCTCGCTATGCTCGGGCGTCCCCATGGCCCGCATGAATACACCCGCCTCGTGGCGATCTATAGCATCAAAGTCTTGGGCCACCGAGTTGTCCCGAAGCATTCGCTTGGTCTCGGCTAGCTGCCATGCCGGTGCCTCAGCGATGGATTGGGCCAGTTCGACTGCCTGGTCCAGCACTTCCTCCTTCGGATACACCTCTAGCACCATCCCCATGTCCCTGGCCTCCTGGCCCGTGAAGAAGCGCCCGGTCAGCATTACTTCGTTCGCCCGCTGAAGCCCAATGAGTCTAGGCAGTGTGTGCGTACTCCCTAGCTCCGGGGTGAGCCCCAGCCGGACGAACCGGAACGACAGCTTGGCATCCGGTGCGGCCAGCCGGATGTCGCATAACAGCGTGCAGGTGATCCCCAGCCCGACTGCCACCCCGTTAATGGCTGCGATGGTTGGCTTGGACATCGCTCTCAGCGTAAGGTACCAGAGATCCGAATCCCGGTCTGAGTCGCCGTCGGATGACGAGAGCTGTCGCTCGAAATTCGAAATATCCGCCCCCGAGCAGAAAGCCCGACCCGCTCCCGTGAGCACTATCGCTCCCACCGCATCATCCGTCTCCCAGGCTTTCAACTGTTCTCGGACCTCCAGGCCCATCTCAGGGATCATGGCGTTCAGTGTGTCTGGCCGGTTGAAAGTGATAATACCAACTCGACCCCTCTGCTCGGCGACAATATATTCGTGGATCATTTGATAACCCTCCCGGATTCGGTCCTACACTTGCCTTCATAATTTAGATTTTCGTTAGTATAAAGCAGGGATACGAGTTTCGGTTCAAGCATCCGTTGAACAGGTACCGTTTCAGTCTCCCATGAGATCAATTACCCATCCCTGTCGTTACATGGTCTACCCGGGGCTCGTTAGCACAGCGGCGGGTCGGGTGAATCTCCCCGGGCCTTTGCCTTAACCTGCATCTTGAGCCCGGCTATCTTTCAGCCCGAGCAATACGCAATCTGTGCAGGGGCGTGTCTTTTATGGGCAGATGGACTACGGCTGCGAACACCCCGAAGCAAACCCCCGCCCACCACATAGCGTCATATGAACCCGTGCGGTCGTAGAGCAACCCACCCAACCACACCCCGATAAAGCTCCCGACCTGATGGCTCAGGAATACGATGCCGAACAGGGTGGCCATGAATTTGAGCCCGAAAATCTGCGCTACTATTCCCGTGGTCAGAGGCACGGTTGACAGCCAAAGCAGTCCCATGGACGCTGCGAATAGGTAAATTGTCAGTTCGTTGGCCGGAGCAAGCAGAAGCCCAAGAATGATCAGCGCACGAGTGAAATAAATTGCGGAGAGTCCCATCTTCTTGGAGTAACGTTGCCCGAACGCTCCCGACATCAGTGACCCGACAATGTTAAACAGACCCACCATTGAAAGTGCATATGCACCCGTCTGCGCCGAAAGACCGAGATCTGTGACATAAGTAGGGAAATGTACGGTGATGAACGCAACGTGGAACCCGCATACGAAAAAGCCCGCCGTTAAGAGCAAATAGCTGCGATGACTCATCGCCTCGCCCAGGGCATTGGTCAGGCCCTGTTCCTGAACAGGGCCCGACCTTGACGCCGACCCGCCTCTAAGGCTGAACGACAGTGGGACCAGGACCAACGAAACTACGGACATCACCAATAGGGAGTCGTACCATCCGTAGTGAGAAATCAAGGCCTGGTTGATCGGAGAAAAGACGACTTGACCCATAGACCCCGCCGCCGTCCCCACCCCCAACCCCAATGACCGCCGTTCTGGCCCGATTATGCGTGCCATCGCCGCCAGCACCAGGGAGAACGAGCAGAAGGCGACTCCCAATCCAACGAGAACCCCACCCGTCAGATACAACGCCAGCCCGCTGTCCGACATCGCCATCCCCGCAACGCCGACCGCGTATACCACTGCCCCCAGGGCCACTACCTTGGCAGTCCCGAACCGGTCCGCGATTGCTCCGGCCACCGGTACGCCTATTCCCCACAATAGGTTCTGGATCGCCATCGCCAGCGAAAAGGTCTCTCGAGACCAACCGTTGGCAACCGTCATCGGGTCCAGGTATAGGCCGAAGCTCGCCCGGATCCCGAACCCGATCAGGGAAATCAAACATGCCGCGGCTAGCACCGTTGTCACGGTAATGCGTCCGGGAGTGGCGCCGGTGATGGCTTGGTTCAACAGAGGTAGTCCTGCAACGGCTCGACTTCAATCCGGCCCCGAGACCCGACAATCCCCAGCCCCGGCTCGACCGGCCTCAAACTATACACGCATCGCCATCGCCGCCAAACCCGACCCTTTAGCCGACCGATAGAATAGCCGCATTACCGATGTATAATTGCCCCGACGCCCCAGGCTCTGGTGGATCATGGGTGCCATGCAGATTAACTGCATCCATCCCTCGTTGTATAATCTACCCGATCCCCGATAGCTCAATGGTAGAGCGAGCGGCTGTTAACCGCTAGGTTGCAGGTTCGAGCCCTGCTCGGGGAGCCAATTCTCTCATCTTCATCCACTAAGCCTAAACGAAATCACCCAGCTCAATGGGAGAGCGAGTCCGCCACTGGCGGATTAACCGCTAGGTTGCAGGTTCGAGCCCTGCTCGGGGAGCCAACCCTCGACCCCCCTTCTCTTATCTGAACCTCAAACAGAACCGCCCGCCGGGCCCCGTGACCCGGCGGGCGGTTCTTCGTTCCCTACCTTACGCTTGAGTTACCTTGACTCGAAGTACAACCCCAGCACATCCAGCACGTCCTGCTTGCTGATTTCGCCGCCGAAGTAGTCGCCCACGGCTGTTACAGCTTCACTTCTCTCTATTTGCCCGTTCCCGTTTCTGTCGTAGTCGCTTAGCAGTGCCACTTGGGCCACACCGGCGCTGGTCACTGCCTGCGCACTCTTACCGGTCCCGACTGCATCGTCGTAGTTGACCGTGGCCCGCAGGAAGGCGCCCGCATCGCTCCGACCCGGCGTGTAGCTCGCCGACGTAGCGCCCAGGATGATATTCCACCCCGTGGTGCCGTTGCTCGACTTCGCCCATTGCCAACTGATGTTAGTCAGGGGGCTGTCCGGGTCCACCAGAGTTGCCGTGACCGCAGTCCCGACCTCCGGCGTGCTTGTCGAAAGCGTTACTCTGCCGTCATCGTCCTCCGACACCGCGGCCGCCGTGACCGCTACGGCGCTCTTGTTTGGCCCCGACGCATCCGTGTAGCTCGCTGTGGCCCGCAGGTAACTCCCTACGTGAGCAGCCGTGACGTCCAACGTGGATGAGGTAGCCCCGAGTACGGTTGTCCAGTTGCTCGTGCCGTTGGAGGAGATGGCCCACTCCCACGTCAAGCTCGTTACCCCGCCGTCGGGGTCCGACAACACCGCTGTCACCCTGTCGCTGAGCTGTGGGCTCGAGGGGGACAGTGTCACCGACCCGTCGTCGTCGACGGTCACCGCTGCTGTCGTGATGGCCTCTGCGCTCTTACCTGCGCCCGCGGCATCGTCATAGACAACCGTGGCCCGCAGGAAGTTGCCCAGGTCACCCGCAGCAACCGTGTATGTCGCCGAGTTAGCGCCGGCTATGTCCGTCCAGTCGCTAGTGCGGTTCGAAGAGGAGGCCCATTGCCAGTTCTCTCCCGTGACCCCGCCATCGGGGTCCGACAGCGTAGCAGTCACCTGGTCGCCGATCGAAGGCCCTGTCGACGACAGTGTCACTACCCCGTCGTCGTCCTCCACTACCGCCACCGTGGACACCGCATCCGCGGTCTTGTCCAGCCCGTCCCCGTCGTCGTATCTTGCCGAGGCCCGCAGGAAGCTGCCGAGGTCCGCAGTGACCGTCATGTAGGTCGTCGACGTGGCTCCGGGTATGTCAGACCATCCCGAAGTCCTGTTATCCGACCTCGCCCACTGCCAGGTCACGTTCCTTATGTTTCCGTCCGGGTCCGTCAGCCTGGCCGTCACCTCGGTCCCGATCTGCGTTCGGGTCGGGGTCAGCGTCACCACCCCGTCGTCGTCAGTCCGCACCACCGCCGTGGTTACCGCACTGGCGCTCTTTCCTCCGCCCTCGGGGTCCGAGTAGTAGGCGGTGACCTGCAGGTAGTAGCCCCTGTCCTCCGATTCGATAGTGTATCTATCCGAGTTCGTCCCGGGGATGGGCGTCCAGCCCACTGTCCCGCTCTCCGACCTGGCCCACTCCCAGACTATGCCCGTGAGAGTGCCGTCGGGGTCCGTGAGGCCGGCGGTGATCCGGGTGCCGATGTTGCCCACCGTGGGCGATAGTGTCACTTTCCCATCTTCTTCGACGTTGAATACGTCTACTACCACGTCGATATCGTCCTGGTCCCTGCCGGAGCGTGCCGTAACCGTCAGCTCGTATCTGTTGTCCCTGTCGGCGTCCGCCGGCGCTTCGTAGTTCGGCGTAGACCTGAAGGTCAGCGCCCCGCGGCTGTTTATGGAGAAGTCAGAGGCATCGGGACCGCCCAGCCTCCAGCTTACGCTGCCGGCATTCGGCCCCAGCGCCGAGTACTCCGCCACCGTGTGCCTGCCGTTCTCCGGGTAGCTCAGGCTTCCACTCCCCACAGCCACCAGCCCCGTCCTGGTCAGCGTCGGCGTCTCGTCCACGTTTATCACGTTTATCGTCACGGTGATTGTACCTGAGGCCCCGGAGGGGTCCACCGCCTTGACGGTTACCCTGTAGCTCTTTTTGGTCTCGTAGTCCAATACAGTCCCCGCCGCCAAGCTGATTTGGCCGTTCTGATCGATTGTGAAGAAGCGTACATCGCCGGAACTGAGCGAGTAGGCGAATGTTGTGTCGGCTGTGGCCGAGTCCGTGCTTGTTTCCGTGGCCGTGACCTGGTCGCCCACTTGAGCTCCGGCGGCTGCGTCCTCGCGCACTTCTCTCTCGCCGCGAAGGACCTTGGCGCCTGTATCCTCTTGGAACTCTGGAACAACGTTGTCAGCGGGCGCCGGGCGTACGGAGATATCTGTTTCCTTTAAAGCAAACTTCTTGCCGCCTTCTCCGTCGGTGTAACTGGCTACGGCGGTTAGGTCTCTTCCGATATCGGTGTTATCAGTGCTATACACCCTTGGAGTGTAGCTCGCTGAGGTGGCGCGAGGGATTAAGCAGTTTGCGCTAGGCGCATCAGGGCAGCTTTCAGTCGGCAAATTACTAACATCGGTCACAGCGGATAAATCTCCCTTGTACCACTGCCAGCTAAAGCTTCTGACATTGTCCGGATCGGTCAATGTGGCAGTCAGGCTGACCCCGATCTCCGGCTGCGGGTGCGACAACGTCACCATCCCATTCTCGCCCACGTTCTCAACGGTTATCCTCACCCTTTCAGAAGCGGTATTACCTGCCTTGTCGGCGGCCTGCACCGTGACTTCGTACACGTTGTTCCGGCCCGAGTCCGTAGGCGCTTCATAGTCCGGCCCATTCTTGAACCTCAGAATTCCGTCTTCGTTAGCGCCAGTAGTAGTGGGATCGTCCCTGATTTCGAAGTCGTCGGCGTCCGTTCCGGCCAGAGTCCACGTTAGAGCAGTTTTGTCGTCAACAGTGTTTAGTATTTCAGGGTCGTCGCCCACAAAGGTGATGCTCAAGCTGGGAGTGTCGGCGCCCGATTCACTATCATCGGCAATAACCGGTTCGAGGTGTGTGAACCCAGAACTGATTGTATCCGTGGCTTCTACTCCGAATTTGGTGGCGCCCAAGGTTAGCTCCGGCGTTTCGTCCACGTCGACTACCTTGATAGTCACACTTATGCTGGCAGATTCCCCGGACGGGTCCGTAGCCTCAACTGTAACTGCGAATTCATGGTCAGTATTGTTGCTATCTTCGTAGTCCAGGGTTGTCCCGCGCTTGACCTTTATCTGCCCCGTTCTCGGGTCTATGTCGAACAACAAATTGTCACCGGCATCGCCCAACCCATAGGTCAAAGTGTCTGGGATCCCTCTATTTCCAATGTCCGTAGCTGCAACCGGGACGCCCACGTTGGTCCCCGCTCCCGCATTTTCGCTTACTTCCCTCGTAGTGGTTGTTATATCAGTAATGCCGTCCGCGCCCTTGAATTTGGGTGCACCGGATTCCTTCCACTGCGTCCTGTTATTGGAGGTGACGTATGCGCTCTTGCCCCCGCCCTGCGCGTCCGTGTAGGTCACTGTCGCCCGCAGGTACTTCCCTGTGGCGTCATTCTTCGGGGTAAAGCTTGCACTGTTCGCATCCTGGATGTCGGTGAATCCCCCGCTCCTGGATGAGCTACTGGCCCATTGCCATGCGACGCTGGATACACCGCTGTCAGGGTCCATGAGCTCAGCCGTCAGCGGAGTCTCCTCCTGAGGCTCTTGGCTCAAGGTTACCTCACCCTCTTCGTCCACGTTAGTAATTGCGATCGTTATGTCCTCGGTGTCGGCATTGTTGGCATTGCCGTCACCGGCGTTCACTATAACCGTGTATTCAGATTTATCCTCATAGTCCGGTGAGCTCTTGAACTTCAGAACGCCGCGGACAAACGTGAAGTCCTCTGCGTCGGTCCCCGTCAGGGACCATTCTATGCTACTCCCTTCAGGGTCCTCCGCCCTGTACGCGGCCACGTTGCCCCTGCCGTTCTCAGCGTAGTATATGTACACGTCTCCCGACGTGATTACCGGCGGCTCGTCCACGTTTTCCACCGAGATGGTCAGGGAATGGGTGTCTCTCTCCCCGCTGGGGTCCTCGGCCGTTACCGTCACCCTGTAGCTGGACTTCTTCTCCCGGTCCAGCTCCGCCCTGGTTGTGATCCGACCGCTATTCTGCTCAATGGAGAATGCCGAATCGCCGCCGCTGAGGGAGTACGTCAAATCATCGTCGTCATCGTCCCCTGCCGTCACCGGAACCCCGACAACCGTTCCTCGCGGCTGATTTTCAAGTATGGTCAAACTGGTCGATGCTGAGGTGGGAAACCTTGGGCTTTGATTTGCACCGGACCCCCGCCCGTCAACATTGCTAATACTCGGTTGAGACAGAGTCTGCCTTGTGCCCGTTCCGTCGGTGTAAGTGACGCTCACCTTCAATGATCTGTTTTCATCTGCAGGCATGGGTGTGTAGGCATTGGCCCTGGATTCAACGGTGCCGTCTATCTCCCATGTCCAGATCAGGTTGCTTATCGGCGTGTCGGGGTCCGTCAGGGTGGGAGTTATCCTGGTCCCCACCTGCGGGTACAGATTGGATACCGTCAACAGCCCGTCTTCGTCCACGTTTTCGACGTTCACGGTCACGTCCCGGGTTGCCTTGCTGCCTCCCCTGTCCGTGACCTCAACCGTCACTTCGTAAATGTTGTCCCGGTCCGAGTTCGTCGGAGCTTCGTAGTCCGGCGCTTCCCTGAAGGTCAACCGCCCGTGCTCGCCGTCGCGGTTGCCGATGGCAAACCTGGCCGCATCCCGCCCCGAGAGCGACCACTTCAGAGACGCAGCGTCATCGCCGTCCGGGTCCTCGGCCGTGTAGCTCGCCACCTCCGTGCCGGCGGACGCGTTCTCCTTATGGTCTACCGAAGCGCTTCCCGCTGTGATAATCGGAGCTTCGTCCACATTCGTGACTGCAATGGTCACATTTACGTTGGCAATTCCGCCGGACGGGTCCGTAGCCCTGACCGTCACCTGGTGTGTCTGTCCGCCGACATCTTCGTAGTCCAGCGCAGCCTTGACCCTTATCTGCCCCGTCCCGCTGTCTATGTCGAAGTCCCTGCTGTCAGCGCCCGACAGGACGTAGGTGAGGGTTTCCTGGCTTCCGTCGATGCCCGGGTCCGTCGCCGTTACCGGCGCACCCACCGCCGTCCCCGCCTCCGAGTTCTCCGCCACGCTTCTGGTTGTGCTGGTTATCTTGTTCCCCTTCTCATCCTGGAACTCGGGAGCTTTGTTGCTGGGGTCTGCCTGCACCGGGTTGGCGGAGATGGCCTCGGCCGTCTTGCCGGTGCCGTGGCCGTCGTCATAGGTGGCCGTGGCCCGGAGGTACATCCCCACGTCGGCTCTGGTCGGCGTATACGCCTTTGTCTGTGCTGTCGCGCCCTCATTTGCAGACGTGGTCGGATCATCTTCTATGTCCGTCCAGCTCCCTGTTGCCCGCGCCGAACGAGACCATTGCCACTTGGTGTTAGTGTCCTCAAGGTCTTCAGCCAAGTCAGTATTGAGTGGGTCGGCACCGGGTCTGCCGTCCGCGTCCGTAAGCGTCGCGCTTATCGGCACGCTCTCCTGGGGCTGGAGCGTCGGGAGCGAGACCACCCCAGCCTCATCCACGTTCGTCACCGTTACCTTAAGTGTCTTGGTAACGGGTCGCTCATTCTCAGTACGAAGGTCTGCGGCAAAGCCGGCACTAACGTCTGTGGCCTGAATGGTCAGCGTGTACACGTTATCATCATTGTTGTCCGCCGGATCCTCGTAGTCCGGCGGATCCATGAACGTCAACCTTCCCTCTTCGATGGGGTTAAAGGCGTCCCCGTCCGTCCCCGTCTTGCCCCACATAATGTCCTTCCCCTCCGGGTCCAAGGCCGTGAACACGACCACCGCCCCAGACCCGTGCTCCGGGTACTCGATGCAATAGTCATCGTTGCAGCGGTCCTGCCCCTCCCCCAGCCCCCCGCTCATCAGAAACACCATCATCGCACCCACTAGCAGCGCTAGCGTCAGCGCTCCCCGCCCCGCCCAACCTTTTAATAAAGAAGAATGCAACATCTCTACACCTTGCTTCTCTCTGCCTCCCTCTACAACGCTGGAGGCTAAGTTACGACGCCCGGGCCTCGGGTCCCGAGACCCCGGCGCTCCTGAAAAAAAGACTATTCCTCGTATTATAACCTTGTCACCGTTTTTGAACTTATTCCGAATTCTCTCAATCCCAAAAGAATATGTCAACTTCCCCCCCCACCCACGCTACAATGCCTCCGCTATGACTACTACCGACGCCGACGCCCGCCTCATATTCGCCGACGCCCGCCGCATGCACGACGCCGCCCTCCATCCCCTCCCCACCGCCATCCCCGAGGAGTCGGGAATCCATCCCTCCTGGACCAACACCTAACTCCCCGCAATCCCCCCCTCCTATTCTTATATACCTTCTTATACACCCCCCCCCACCTGTCGCATCCACCCCTTGACTCCCCCACCCCTCCCCGCATCATAATGCCCCATGCCGACCTCCCCCCACCCTCCCCACCCCCCGAGGGCAGCCTGTCCGCCTCAGACGGATCACCCCCGAGGAGTCGAGAATCCATCCTTCCCACCCACAATCGACTCTTCTCAACCCATTCAGGCGTCATTCAATCAAACCCGCTACGAATTCAATCAACATTCAATCGAGTCCAATCAACCATCAATCAACCATCAATCAACCTCAATCAAGTCCAATCAACCCCCAAAAGGGATTCCGCTCGCCCTGAGCAGGGCTGCAAGTGCGCCTCTGGAGCATCGAAGGGGCTCAAGAGCGGAATGGGGTCGGGTACCCTTTCCTTCCTATTCTTATACACCCCCGTGGCCCGACACCGGCATCAAGGCCCTCAAGGTTCCCTCCCTGCTCCCCTTATTATTCTTATGTCCCCCCAGTACCAAACTAGAGGGACACGCCCGCGCCATCGCACAGGCGTATCTTTCTGTTTATCTTTCCCCCTCTCCCTTGAAGGCCCTAAGGTTCGAAGATGTCGAAGATGCGCCTGGGCGTGCGCCCTTGGCGTGCCCCACTCCCGTGGCCCGACACTGCCATCAAGGGGGTGAAGGTTCCTGTTCCCAACCCCTTGTCTCCCTTGACTTACAGTGTTATCCTTTTCCCCGACGCTTTTCAGCGAATTTATACCCTACATACCCCACATGGGCCCCCACTCCCCTCGGGCCCCAGGACACCACAATTGCTCGACGTTTCGCTCGACCAATTAGTCCCCTCAACGGCCTCATCGGCCCTTAGTCCTGCAAGGAGCTGAATACCCCAGACCATCATGCCTACCACATTGTCGCCACCCGATTCCAACATTGACCCCCCCAATTGTGCAATAATTCTATTGACACGACTCGAAAGGCGGTGCTAACATGCCCCGCAATTGTGCAAACAGCTATGGAAATCGTAACGTTGTCCCCGTCCCAAGACTCCACAAAGTGAGGCAGCTCATGCTTAAGAGACCCTTCAAATCGTTGATAGCCCGAATAGCCATCGTCGCTCTCGCGCTGTCGCTCGTAGTCCCCTTCGTTCCTGCGGCCTTCGCCCAGGACACGTCTGTAGACTACGCTGAGAACGGCACTGGCCCGGTAGCCAGCTTTACAGCGGTCGACGAAGATGGCGACCCCATCGAGTGGTCCCTGAGCGGGGCCGACGCCGCTATGTTCGCAATCTCTGCGGACGGAGCGCTGAGCTTCAAGAGCTCGCCGAACTTCGAGTCTGCGGATGACGCAGACGCCGACAACATATACAACGTGACGGTGAATGCCGCCCGGGGCTCCAGGAACGTGTCTGTGACAGTCACGAACGTGGATGAAGCCGGGTCTGTCAGCCTGAACGACCTGCAGCCGCAGGCCGGGGCCGGACAGTCGGTGAGCGCCTCGGTATCCGACCCGGACGGCGACCCCGTCACCACGACGTGGCAGTGGTCCAGGTCCACGGACGCGGCGACTTGGGAGGACATAAGTGGAGCTACGGCTGCCACCTACACGCCTCAAGAAGAGGATGACGGCTACTACCTGCGTGCCTCGGCCGACTACAGCGACGGCTTTGGTTCAGGCCGTGACTCTGCCAGTGGGGAGTCAGCCTTCCCGGTGGAGATCAGACCCACGGCGAACTTTGCGCCGTCGTTTGAGGTACAGGATGAGACCGGCGCTACGGTGGACGACGACACGGACACCGCCGGCACACAGGACAACATAGTAATAACCCGGTCAGTGAATGAGACTGCCAAGATAGGCGCGAGCATAGGGAACGCAGTCGTGGCGACTGACTCCGACAACGACCCGCTGCTCTACACCCTGGCCGACTACGACGACCCGGACACGCTGCCTGACGCCGAAGTCGATGACTCCCGGTGGTTCTCTATTGACAGAAAATCCGGACAGATCTCGGCGGCCTCGCCGTCGAACCAGGCTGCCCTGACAGCAGCCCTGGACCAGGAGGCGGCTAACCCTGTGTCAAGCTTCATGGTCACAGTAACGGCTACGGACCCCTCCGGTGCGGATACCTCGGAAACGGTGACCATTAACGTAGTGGGGATCGACGAGGCGCCGGTGATTACCCGGTTGGTTGACCTGGGGACACCCACAACCATCGTTACAGCCGGTCCGAACAACTTCCTGGTAACTACGGACGAGCAGGACCAACTGGACCCGGACGAAGCCACAGGCACGGCCGCCCAGGCCAGCGCGGGTCTTCCCCACTTTGATGCGAACGACCCGGAGAACGCGACCGCCGACGACGAGGACATAGACTGGTCGGTCTCTGGGGCCGACGCCGGGCGCTTCCAGATTGTGGAGCTCGACGTCACCGACGAGGCCCAGGCGGCCCTTCGGTTTACGACGCCCTACCCGAGTTTCGAGGCCATGGATTCGTCCGATGGTACCAACGTGTACGTGGTGGTGGTGAGCGCCTACGACGGCGAGGCGAGAAGCTCCAAGACGGTGACCGTCACAGTGGACAACGTAGAAGAGGACGGCACGGTCAGCCTGTCGCAGCGCAGGCCGCAGGAAGGCATACCGGTAACCGCCTCGCTTAGTGACCCTGATGGCAACATAACTGGCACCCAGTGGCAATGGTACAGGGGGGCTGGTGCCCTGGTAGATGGCGATGGAGCTTTACTCACGACTTTGGTGAAGTGCTCTACCGCCACTGCTGACCCGACCACGGCCCCATGCGCCATAGATGACGGCACGTCGGCCACCTACGTACCGACCAGCGCTGATGCCACCAACACCCTGCAGGTGTGGGCGAGTTACAATGACGGCTTCGCCACCACTGACACTGAGGGCGCAGACGTTGGTGATACCGCTTCTGAGGCGTCAGAGCATCCGTCGAGGGCGCGACCCAACGCTAACGCTGCCCCGCGGTTCCTGGACGATGGTCCCCTGGCGAGGAGCGTGGCAGAGAACAGCAAGGGCGCGAGCGTCGGAGACCCGGTTGCGGCCATAGACGCCGACCCGATGATCTACACGCTGAGTGGTGATGATGCGGGTGCATTCAAGATCGACAACTCGGGACAGATAACCACGGCGGAGAAGCTGGACTTCGAGAGTAAGTCAAGCTACGCGGTGACGGTGACGGCCACTGACCCCTCGCTGGCCAGTGCGTCCATTATGGTGAACATCACCGTAACCGACACCGATGACCCCGCAGTGATAACCGGAAACTCTGTTGAATACGCTGAGAACGGCACGGGTCCGGTGGCCAGCTTTACCGCCACCGACCAGGACGGAGACGACATTGAATGGTCGCTGAGCGGAGCGGATGGCGCCAAGTTCGCAATCTCTGCGGACGGGACGCTGAGCTTCAAGAGTTCGCCGAACTTCGAAGCCGAAGCTGACGCCGATGGTGACAACATTTACATGGTGACTGTGAGTGCCGCTCGCGGCTCCACTTCCGTGGCCGTGACGGTCACGAACGTGGACGAGGCTGGCAGCGTCTCGCTGTCGGACTTGCAACCGCAAGCGGGAGCTGGACAGTCGGTCACCGCGACGGTTTCAGACACGGACGGCGACCCGATCAGCACGACTTGGCAGTGGGCTAAGTCCATGGACATGGTGGAGTGGTCGGACATAGATGGAGCTACGGCTGCGACCTACACGCCTCAGGATGAGGATGACGGTTACTACCTGCGTGCCACCGCCACCTACAGCGATGGTCTGGGTTCAGGCCGTGACTCTGCCAGTGGGGAGTCGGCCTTCGCAGTGGAAATCAGGCCCAACTCGAACTTTGCCCCGTCCTTCGAGGTTCAGGACGAGACTGGACCTACGGTGGATGACGACACGGACACCGCTGGCATCCAGGACAACATAGTGGTAACCCGGTCTGTGAGTGAGGCTGCGGAGGCAGGTGCGAGCATAGGGAACGCCGTTGTGGCGACTGACTCCGACAACGACCCGTTGCTCTACACCCTGACCGGTGCCGTACCCGTTTACACGGCATCACCTGCTGATACTACGGCTCCTAATTCCGAGACTCTGTTCACGATTGACAATAAGAGCGGACAGATATCGCTGAAGGGCTCTGCCGACCGGGGATTCCTGAACCGTGAGGCGTATGCCACAACCGGGACTACTGCCGGGGCCGATGATAGTGTGCTGGCCTACACGGTCACTGTAACGGCTACGGATCCCTCGGGTGCGGATGATATGGTCACGGTGACCATCAACGTCAGAGGGGTGGACGAGGCGCCGGTTATTACACGGGTCGATGACTTGACTACAGCAGCAGACATCGTTACAGCCGGTCCGAACCGCTTCCTGGTGAATACGGATGAGCAGGACCAGTTGGATCCGGACGATCCCACCGGCACTGCCGCCCAGGCCAGCGCGGGTCTCCCCGTGTTCAATGGGGCCGATCCGGAGGGGGCCAATGCAGGCATAACCTGGTCGGTGGCCGGCGCAGACGCCGGACGCTTCCAGATCGTAAACATCAGAGCCACAACCGCCGGTGAGACTGATCCTGCCGTAGCGGCCCTCCGGTTCACGACGCCCTACCCGAGCTTCGAGGCCATGGATTCCGCGGATGGAGACAATGTCTACGTAGTTGTGGTAACGGCCTATGACGGGTCGGCCAGAAGCTCCAAGACAGTGTCCGTAACTGTGGAAAACATAGAAGAGAATGGCACAGTCAGCCTGTCGCAGCGCAGACCGCAGGAAGGTATTCCTGTGACTGCCCGGCTTAGCGACCCTGACGGCAACATAACTGGCACCAAGTGGCAGTGGTACAGGGGTGGAGTCCCCGATCTCACCACAGGGCAGATAACCCAAGGGACCATAAACGAATGTGCCGCAGACAACCTTGCCAGCAGTGACCCGGACGGTACCCCGAATGTCTGTCGCATACCGGACGGCACCTCGGCCACCTACGTACCGACGGGGCCTGACGCCGACAACTACCTATCGGTAACGGCTACCTACAACGACGGCTTCGTAACGAGAGATGGCGATGGCGACCCTGTTGCTGACACCGCCTCGAAGCCGTCCGAGCATCTTTCGGTAGCGCGGCCCAACGCCAACGCCGCTCCCAGGTTCCTGGAAGATGGTCCCCTGGAGAGAAGCGTAGCGGAGAACAGCAAGGGCGCCAGCGTCGGAGACCCGGTGGCCGGCATAGACGGCGACCCGCTGATCTACACGCTGAGCGGAGACGATGCGGGTGCGTTCGAGATCGACAATTCGGGACAGATAACTACTGCGCAGAAACTGGACTTCGAGGCTAAGTCGAGCTACACTGTCACGGTGACGGCAACCGACCCGTCCTTGGCCAACAAGTCGATCGTGGTGAACATCACCGTAACCGACGCCGATGACGACGCAACCATATCGCAGACAACTGAGAACACCGCTCCCGCCTTCGCAGTCGAGAGCGTGACCCTAAGCGTTGACGAGAACGCCGCCGCCGGTTCCCCGGTTGGTGACCCAATCGTCGCCTCTGACAAAGACGGTCAGGACATCACCTACACCCTGGATGACGACTCTGTAGTCGAAATCTGGCCCAGTGGTCAACTCACCGTCGCAGAGGGCGCCAACCTGGACTACGAGGGTGAGGCTAACTCCTACGTCGTCATCCTCACCGCCTCGGACGGTATCGGTGGCTCCTCCATAATGGTGACCGTCAACGTCGCCAACGTCGGCCTGGATAGCGCCTACGACATCGATGACAATGGTGAAATAAGCAAGGACGAAGCAGTCACAGCCGTTGACGACTACTTCCTGGACAACATAACCAGGGAAGAGGTCAACGCAGTTCTCGCCCTCTACTTCGGATAAGGCGAACCTGAAACGGCTTGATTGCGAACAGAGAGAAGAAAGTAAGGAGTTAGGAACTTGGTCAAGAAAGCGCTGATGCTGCTGGGAGTCCTCGCAATTGTCGGGGTCGCTGGCCTGTCGCTGTTGCTGCCGGATGCCGTAAGCGCAAGCGGGCACAGCGCGACCAGGTCCTTAGGAACTGAAACAATAGTTGGTGGCGCCGAGCTGGAGATCGAACTTTCGGTCTCCGGCCTCGGCGGCGCCGGCCAAGTAAGGGAAACCCTTCCCGCCGGCTTCTCCTTCGTCAGCTCTGACGATGAGTCGGCCAGCGTGGACGGGCAGACCCTTCGATTCACGGTCATTGGCGACGAAGCAACCATTAACTACACCGTCGCCACTTCCTCCACTTCCGGAACCTACGAGTTCTCCGGTACCGTCCTGGACTTTGACAAGGATGAGCGGGCTGTTGACGGCGACTCCTCCATAGAAGTTACAGACCCACCCCTCGGGGCGGAAAGGTCCATATCCCGTTCCTCCGTCAGTCCCGGGGAGCAGATCACGGTAAGCATAGCCGCCTCAGGCTTCGGCACAGCGGCATCCGTGGTTGAGAACGTACCCGCTGGTCTGACCTACACGTCCAGCACTCTCTCCTCCGCCGCCGTTAGCGTCGGCGATGATAGTGTCAGGTTTACCCTCCTTGGAGGGGACAGTTTGAGCTATACCCTTACCGCCGGTGACCCGGGTGAATACGCCTTCTCCGGCACGATCGAGAACTTGGACAACGAGACCGCAGACATCACCGGCGACGACAGCGTAACCGTTTCCGCCGCCGTGCCTGCTACGGCCAGTCGGTCCTTCGCCGCAGGCTTCGTAGACCCCGAAGGCGAAATCGCAGTGACCATCGCGGCCGCCGGCTACGGGCCCGCCGCTCAAATCGTGGAAACCCTCCCCGAGGGCTTCTCCTACGTGAGCACGGATCTCGCAGGCGGCGCCACGGACACCTCCGGGCAGTCGGTCACCTTCGTCATTCTCGGCGAAGACAGCTTCAGCTACACCGTCGCCGCTCCCGCTGAATTGGGCCCCTACGCCTTCAGCGGTACCCTGAGCGACATCGACCAGACCGTAGTCGAGGTTGGTGGGTCGGGCGAGCTTTACGTCGGTAACCCCGGCATCGAAGTCACCGACAGCGGTGTCCGGGAAATCAACGAAAACACGCCGACAGGCGTACGCATCGGCGACCCGGTAGCTGCTTCCTCGGCGGTCAGCGCTCTCACCTTTGAGATAACCAGCGCCGCCGCTGACACCTTCGACATAGAGGCCGACACCGGTCAGTTGCGCACCAAGGGCGATCTGGACTACGAGACTAGAGCCAGCTACTCCCTCCAGGTGACCATCTCAGATGAGTACGGCGAGAGTGAATCGTTAGTCATAACCGTCAAGGTCCTTGACCGTGATGAGTACGTCCCCCCGACGGCCACACCCGTTCCCACGGCGACGCCTGTACCGCCCACAGCGACTGCAGTACCGCCCACGGCCACACCTGTACCGCCCACGGCAGCCCCCGAACCGACAGTGGCGCCTGAGCCCACCGCCGTACCTGAGCCTGAGGATGAAGGTGGTTTCCCGGTCTGGGCCATCATAGTGATAGTCCTGGCAGTAGTAGCCGGCGTAGCCATCATCGGGTTCGTCGTCTATCGCAGACGGGAAGGATAATCACGCCTGACAACTCGCTGCCCGGTTAGGCAGCACAAGGTAGACTAAAGTCCGCCCCCAGGGGTCACAGCCCTGGGGGCGGAATCTTTTTGGGTGCATATGACGGCTTGTATTCAGCTACAATGAACACCATGGCATCCTTTAAGATAGGAGGACGGGAATGCGTCTTACTCCCAAAGAGATGGACCGGCTCACCATCTTCACCGCCGCTGAGCTCGCCCGTAAACGCCGAGGCAGAGGCCTGAAGCTCAACTACCCCGAGGCCGTAGCCCTCATCTCCGACGAACTCCTCGAAGATGGCCGCGAAGGGAAAACCTACGAACAGGTGATGCACCACGCCGTCAACATCCTCTCCAAGTCCGACGTCCTAGAGGGCGTCCCCGACCTCGCAACCCCCATCCGTCTGGAAGTCACCTTCGACGATGGCAACAAACTCATATACGTCGAAAACCCCATCAGGTAGGAGGAACATTGACGTGAAACCTGGCGAGATCATACCCGCTGAAGGAGCTATACGAATTAATGATGGCTTGGAGTCCCTCACGATCTCCGTGACCAATACATCAGAGCATGCCGTCCAGATCACATCTCACTACCACTTCTTCGAAGCCAACAAACGAATGCGCTTTGACCGTGTCGCTGCATATGGCAAAAGGCTTGATTTACCATCGGGGTCCGCTGTGCGTTGGGACCCTGGCGAGACCAAAGACGTGCGTCTCATAGACATCGGCGGAAACCGCAGGGTTGTCGGTTTCCAGGGACTAGTTAACGGCCGTCTAACTCACGAGCAATGCGGTGAGGCCCTCAACCGCGCCCGAGACCGCGGTTTCCTCGACCAGGAGGGCTAACTATGTCTTTCGATATCACCAGAACCGCGTATGACTCCCTATATGGGCCTACCACCGGCGATCGTCTTCGTCTGGGAGATACTGATCTCCTTCTGGAAGTCGAAGCAGACCATACCTCTTACGGCAACGAAATCACCCATGGTTGGGGTAAGAACAGCCGCACCGGCATGATGCATGCATATCGCACTCCCGGGGACAGCGAACTGGACAGCATTGTAGTGGGTTCCATCATCGTTGATCCCGTGCTCGGCATATTCAAGGGAGATATCGGCATCAAGGACGGCCTCATTGCTGGCGTGGGCCGGGCCGGCAACCCCGATATCATGGATGGCGTAGACCTTGTCCTGGGTCCCAACACCAATGTCTTGCCGGCCGCTGGCCTGATATCTACTCCCGGTGGCGTAGATAGTCATGTCCACATCTACGACAACCCTAAACTGATGGAGACCGCCATAGCTTCTGGCATTACCACCTTCATAGGTGCAGGCTTGAACCATAACGGCGACTTTACAATCCACAAGTACTTCGAGGCTTTCGAGGAAATCCCCATAAACCTGGGCGTCCAGGGCCGAGGCGCTGCCAGCCATCCTGCTCCTATAGAACGGAACATAGAAGCCGGCGCCTGTGGCATGAAGATCCATGAGGATGAGGGTGCTTACCCCTATGTTATTGATCTCTGTCTCCAGGTAGCCGAGCAATACGACGTGTCCGTTGCCCTTCACACCGACGGCCTGCAGGAGTCCATGCAAGTCATGGACACCATAGAGGCCATTGGAGGTAGATCTCTTCACGCCTACCATGTAGAAGGTGTAGGCGGTGGCCATGCTCCCGACCTTCTCAAGTTGGCGGGCGTCGAAAACATAATGACTTCATCCACTACGCCCACCATCCCTTACACGGTTGGTACTTATCAGGAGCACTTTCCTATGACAACCCTAGTCCATGGTCTTACTCCGCATCTACCTACTGACGTAGCAGCTCTGGAGGCTAGAGTCCGCCGGGAGACCATGGCTGCAGAGGACGTTCTTCACGATATGGGCGCGGTTCCTATCATTAACTCAGACTCGCAAGGTATGGGTCGCATAGGTGAAGTGGTTACAAGAACATGGCAGCTCGCCCATAAGATGAAAAAGGAGCGGGGAGCTGCAAATGGCCACAACGACAATGACCGAATCCTACAATACCTAGCCAAGATCACCATTAATCCATCCATCACTCACGGCATTTCGGACTACGTCGGGTCGCTGGAGAAGGGCAAGCTTGCCGACATAGTTCTTTGGGACCCCCGTTTCTTCGGAGTAAAACCCGAGACTGTTATCAAAGGTGGCTTTGTTACCTGGGGGACCCGTGGGGAAGGCAACGCCTCGATACCCAACTGTGAACCGGTGATGTACGGACCTGCTTTCGGGGCGATGGGTCGCACCGCGGGGAGACTGAGTGCCTTTTTCGTATCCCAAGCCTCATTGCAAAACGGCTTGTCAGAGCGCCTCGGTAGCCGGCGGCGCCTCCTGCCCGTCAAGAACGTTCGCAGTGCATCCAAAAGAAAGGGAATTATATACGGTCTTACCCATCAGCTATGAGGTCGGCATACCGGAGCCGCTTCCCGTTCATCCCCCGTACCAACGCCGTTATCTGGTCGATGGTGTCCTTCGGTCGGGCATTGTGACGCCCCGCAAACTCACTAACGTATCGAGGGGTGTGTTTGGGACTGATGTGGTGGTAGGTTCCTGTGATACCCCGTTTGACCATCGCCCACACCGACTCAATCCCGTTTGTGTGTACCTCTCCGTCCACGTAAGAACCCGCCCCGTGATTGACAGTTGAGTGATTGGGGAGGCCCCGATACGACCCATGCTCATCCGTGAACACCTTGGCCTCTTGAGTAGTGCGGGCCTGGACGAATCCCTGGAGGGTGTCTTTGTCGGTTGATGGGGTGACAGCGAGACTTACCTCATTGCTGGGTCTGTCCTTCATCCCGACCACAGCCACTTTACCGACTGTCCCGCGCCCAGCGTGTAACCTCTTTGACTCGTGTTTGTTGGCTTCCTTCCCCCCAATGTAGGTCTCGTCAACCTCTACGGGGCCGGAAAACAACCCGTTACCCGTCTCCCACGCCTTGCGTATCCGATGCTCCAAAAACCACGCCGACTTTTGGGTAATCCCGAGGTCTCGGTGTAACTTCATGGAGCTTACACCCTTTAGGCTCGTGGTCATAAGGTAGGACGCCCACGCCCACTTCCCGAGGGAGAGGTTGGACCCCTCCATAACCGTCCCTGTCTTAACGCTAAAGTCCTTACGGCAATCCCGGCACCGGAACGGCTGGGGTTTGCGGTTAACACGGGCCTGGACGTTCATTGAGCCACAAACGGGGCAAGCAACCCCACTGGGCCATCGGGCCTCTACAAACAGGGCCTCCACTGTGTCCACATCACCAAACAGTTGAGCAGCTTGTATGTGGGTGAGTCCTTTACGAAATGCTTTACCTGGTGCCTTTGCCATGTCCAATCCCTCCGTTATGGGTAACATAGTACAGTAAATAGGCGTCAACTGTCAACGCCCTACGGGTGGATTGTCACGACCTTTCACTTTCCTGATGTTTTGTGTATGATCCCTCTCCGAGGGAGAGGTTGATGGGAGGACAGTCACACGCTGGTAAGCGCTCCTAAAGTGGCTGTCCTCCCGTTACATTATCGAGCTTAGGTCTGGTGACTCTGCTCCATTCACGGTATCACCCCCTCTCTTACCGGAACCCCGTCGTGACACCGGCGGGGTTCTTTTGTTGGCGCTAAACGACCCCCACACAAGGTGGGGGCGTTGCGTTTTTAGATTACTTTAAAAACCGGTGAGGATCAACAAAACTGAACCCCCATATGGCGGACGTTTTGGGGATTTACCGGGAAGGGAGTGGGAGGATATCGGGGTCTACGCTATTTTATCTTCTCCGTAGGCGATGCACCTCGTCTTCTATATCGCTGATCTGACCGCTCAACCCCCTCACGGTTCTACTTCGGCCCAGTTTGTCATTTATCTCATCGAGAACATTGGCCATACCGTCAAGCACACCGCGCATTTCATCAAGCCTATTACTCAGTTCGTCGATTCTCCCATCAGTAGTCATTGTGGTCTCCCTTAGTTCTCAAAGTGGACTTCCTCCCCCACTCTCACCCGTAGTGTTGACGTGTTTGGGTAGAAATCACGCGACCCCTCCTCCCATGCCTTTAGGGAGGTTGCCTTTAACCAGACTACGCCCTGTCTCGAGCACTTGGCACACCGGACGGCAAGACCGTCACCGACCGGTTCGACATAAGCGATGTATGGGGCGTCTCGCCCCTGTGCCTTGTGGTCCAGACACCGGACGATTATCTGTCCAAGAGAGGCTTGTACATCCATTAGTCGTTTTCTAACTTCGCAAGCCGGGCACCTGTCAAGCGTCTAATATGTCGGCACCACCTGGCACAGACTCTATTACCTCTTTGAACGCTGACTGTAAGTCGGCGTCCTTCCCCATTGTGATGTAAAGAACGCGAATAACGATATGGAGTAAACCGTCCAACCGGTCCATGCGTAAATTCATCTCAGACTTCAAATCGGCTAGTGCAGCCATCTGGCGGTCCTCGGACTCCTGGATATCAACGCGTAATTCGTCATCACTGTGTTTGAGGTTATGGACATCGCTTTCCAACCGTTCAATACGGCGTTCTAGTGTGACCATTAGTCCTTACCCTCCTTGACAGGTTTAACCAAGGCTTTAATGACGTTCTCAAACGTGTCGGGTATCGGAGGGATGATTTTCTCGGGACGCCCGCGTTTAACCTTGTCTGTTTGACCCATCTCACTCTCCTTGTCATCTATCCCCATTAAATGGGGTTGACAGCCTTAGTATATGGGATTTCGTGGTACACTGCGAGCGCTGGACAGGTTCGGTTCTTTGCACCATCGGTGTAGGAGGGGCCACGCGCCCCCTTGCCGGTGCAAAGTAGGAACCGGATGCTGTCCAGCAACAGAGTCCCATCCTATACCGCAAGGGGGTTCCATTATGTCCAAAAAGGTCAAGGTTATCCTGGGGTTGATTGTCGTGTTTGTGGGTGTACCGGCCCTGATAGGGGTCATCATCGGTGTCACTGCTGGGGGAGAGGGGATAACCATTGAACCTACACCAACCTCGGAACCTACCGCAAAGGACTGTACAGGGGCTACGGATCAAGCATCCGAGTGGAAAAGACAAGTCAGACAACAACTCAACTTTCCGGAAACCTATGATGATGGTGGAATCTTTAGTCTCAGTGATGGTATTTGGTGGGAGTTGGAAGACCAGGGGGATGGCTATACCCGTGTAGGATATGACTTTGAGGCCCAAAACGCCTTTGGTGTACCCCTAGGAATGAGAACAATCGGGGTCTTTACCTTACCCCCCGACTGTGTGCTCCAGGAGGTGTATGTCCTGGACGGCAAGTTTGCCGATATGTAACCCCGTCGTGAGAGGTTTGGGTAAAACCCTATATAATTCCCAAAAGAAAGATGGTCCGCAATAGCCTTAACCCGGGGATCGAAATAGACCCCAGGACCTCCCGTGTACTCATCAACGGGCAGGAGGCGACCTCGGAAGCTATTAGAGAAGTGCCTCTAAACCGCCTCTTCGTCATCACGTGATATGCCCCGACTCTATATATTCTTGTATTTTCCATTCTGCTCGTGGTTACAACGTACCGATCTTTAGGGTAGATCAGGTGCGGTAGGGTGAGAAACTCGGAGAAAAGTAGGTATGTTAGCCTTGTACAACGATGGAAGGTTGACCGAGACCGTTGTCAACGTGTCCAAAACAAGCGTATTTGCTGCTCAAGAGTGAGTTCTTGCGGCTCATTGCTCCAGCGCCTCTCGAAATGCACCCCGCGCCCATCCGCTGAGACACCGAGAAGGGAGAGATGGAGCCAGCGAAGGGAATCGAACCCTTGGCCTGCGGTTTACGAAACCGCTGCTCTACCGCTGAGCTACGCTGGCCTCAATCGCGGGCCCGTAAGCCCGCACACAACCCCTATTATCGACAGGAACGTGCCCTTTGTAAATCTGTTGGACTCCCCTGCCTAGGCTGGACATTCTAGATGGCAAGGCTATAATTGTCTCCAACGGCTTAACCCAATTGGAGAAAACATGGACCGGATACCTTCAAGCATATGGCTGCCCGTAATGGCGGGGATCTTTGTACTGGTTGTCGGGGGAGGACTGGGTGTCATCTTTACCGTGTCGAGTTCCTGGCATCTCTTCAATGTAGGCAGTGAACCGATCGATGGCACCATAGTAATTGGACTTGCTATCGTAGTCCTCGCGCCCATCGTCGCGGGCTTGTTGGTCAGAAAACGGGGCCCGAGCTCCTAGCCCCACCCACCTTAAACCCGACCCCTCTTGGTGAGAGCGACTTCCGCTCTCACTATTTTTTATCGATCGTACGGGTTCAGCTTGCGTTACTGGGAAACGAGACGGTAGTATGCCCCCGACGCCCGCCCTTCAAGGAGGTCACCATGTCCCGTCTCGTCATCACCAACTGCCATCTAATAGATGCCGTTTCCGACCATGCCCAGCCCGACGCCAGTGTGGCTATTGATGATGGCGTGATTACCCGCATCGAGACCAATGGCACTCCGATCGATCCTGATGGTGGCACAGTCATTGATGCTCGTGGCGGTTGGCTCCTCCCAGGCCTCTGGGACGTTCATGTTCACCTCATGTTCCCCTACCCCCCACCCAGGACCATCCCCGAGCGGGTCGTCAAATACGGTAAGAACGCCATGGAAGGCCTCACCGAAAGCGGCGTGACGGGCATCCGAAGCGGTGGCATCGAACATTGGATAGATGTCGCTTGGCGGGATGCCTTTGCCTCAGGCCAGTACCTAGGGCCCCGGGTCTTCGCTTCCGGGTACTTTCTCACCACTACCGGAGGCCACGGCACCCGTTGGCCCTTCTCCCAGCAGTGTGACGGCCCCGAGGACTTCGTACTGGCCGTCAGAAAACAGATAGAGAACAACGTAGACCACATCAAGCTCAACCTCTCCGGCGGCATCATGGGCCCCGACTGGGACCGACACTGGCACAGCTTCTTTCTCCCGGATGAGATGGAAGCCACCTACCAGGTCTGCCATCAACGCGGCATGAAGGTCATGTCCCACGCCGCCAACCCCGATGCCGTAAAGGGTGCTGTCAGCAACAACACCTGGACAGTAGAGCACGGCTACATCATGGACGACGAATGTATCGACATGATGAAGGAAAAGGGCACCATCTACGTTCCCACCCTCGGCATCAGCCATCTCACCCCCCGACAGGTCACCAACGAATGGGAGCGGGAATACCTCGAAATTAAGCAGATCTCCTCCGAGATGCTGGACCGCGCCGACGCAGCAGTCGAAGAGCACGCCAAGTGGTTCAAGACGGCCCTCGACTCCGGCGTCAAAATGGCCCTCGGCTCCGACTTGGGCCCCGTAAAGGACGCCGTCCACCTGGAGATGGGTCTCTGGGTCAGAGACGGCGCCACACCCATGCAGGCCATCAAGGCAGCTACCGTCATGTCTGCCCTGACCTGCGGCGTCGATGATAAGCTCGGCACTGTCGAGGTCGGTAAGATCGCCGACCTAATAGTCGTCGCCGCCGACCCCCTGGAGAACATCGACAACATGCGGCAGTTGCAAATGGTTTTCAAAGACGGCCGCCTGGTCGTTGATAAGATTGCAGAGTGACCCTAAAGCCTTCCAGGAGCGCCTTCCCATGACCTACGAGTCCACACCCTCCGTCTACTCCAACTTGGGCGTCAAAAGGATCATCTGCGCCCGAAGCAGCTCCACGGTTCTTGGCGGCTCCATCCTCAGCCCCACTGTCCGGGCGGCAATGGAAGAGGCCAACCGAATCTACGTCGAAATGCCCGAGCTCCTCGACCGCGCTGGCGAGGCCATCGCCGACCTCCTCGGCGCTGAAGCCGCATACCCCACCCCCGGCTGTTTCGCTGCCATCTCCCTCGGTGTCTCCGGAGTAATGACCGGCGGCGATCCCGGCCTCGTCTCCCGCCTCCCCGACACCTCTGGCCTGAAGAACGAGTTCCTGATCCAGAAGTGCGCCCGTTACTCCTATGACCGAAGCGTCACCGTCTCCGGTGCCCGCATGATCGAAGTCGGCGATGACTCACAGACCACGCCAAACCAGCTCACCCAGGCCATCGGCCCGAGCACCGGCGGCATCGTCTATGCTGCACACCAGGAGGGTGAGGCCGGCATCCTCCCCCTCTCGGAGGTCGTCTCCATTGCCAAAGACGCTGATATCGCTGTCATAGTGGACGCCGCATACCAGGTCTATCCCCTTGAACGCATCACGGAACTGGTCAATAGCGGCGCCGACCTTGTCTGCTTCAGCGCCAAGTACATGGGTGGACCCAACTCCGCAGGATTCCTCTGTGGGAATAGCCAAGCGGTCGAGGCTGCTGCCCTCAACGGATTCATGGCCTTCGAGACCGAGAAGAACCGAAATATGGGACGAGGCTACAAGATAGATCGCCAAGAGGTAGTCGCCACGGTGGCCGTGCTGAAGGAATGGCTCGAAATGGACCACGACGCCCGCCTGGCCGACCAGGACCGCCGCTTCCAGGTGGTCGCCGAATCCCTAGCGGGGCTTCCCCACATCGAAATGGAGCAGGGCTGGTACGACCGCTACTGCTCCATGGAAATGAAAATCACCCTCGATGAACAAGCCCTGGGCCGCTCCGCCGCCTCCGTCGAAGAGGCCCTGCGAGAAGGAGACCCGAGAATCTGGCTCTGGCTTGAAGGATCATCCCTCAAACTCGGCGTCGACACCCTTCTCCCCAGCGAAGAACGCATCCTGGCCCGCCGTCTTCGCGAAGAACTCACCTCTTAGCCGCAGATGCCTCGCTGTCCGTAGCTAAAACCCCTCCAGGAACCCCAAGAAAGCCCATCTCCGCTCCTACCCGACTACGGAGTCATCCTCCCCCAAAAAGCGCACGTTTTCGCGTCGCTTTCTAGGCCCCTACCCCCCGTTCAGCGAAAACCCGTATATCCGCGCCGCATTCTCCCTTACAGCTGAAGCAATCACAATCCACTCAGACGATTGGTTGAAGCGCTTACCTCTTCTTCGGCTTTGTCTAACCAGACTAACTGGTCGAAGAGTCTCTGGGCTTCTGAGATCGACGAAGATTCAGACTCATTGTAGACAATGTGAGCTATGAGAGATTCAAACACATAGTCTTCGCTTTCTCCAAGAGAGGCGTAAAGGGGGTAGTCGGTATTTATAACTATAGCGTGAACTCTGTTTTCCTGTTCGCGTGATTGTGTTCTAGGAGTCTGCTTACCCAGTTGGTCATAGATCACATCTGGCATACCACCGACGCGACGAACAAGACGACCGACGGGATCGTCAGGAGGGGGCGTTGGGTTCTTCGTTGGTCCTCGAGTATTAGTTGGCTCACTTTTGGGTGGCAATTCCTCACGCGATGACGGTGACTTTCGTCCTCTTGATGCGGTGTGCTCTCCGAGGAGGTCGCGTCCGCTAAGGTTGCGAAGCCGTTCTAATCTTTTGAGTGCAGTCTGGACTCTTCTCCGCGCATTGCTAGCCCTCTTCCGTTCTTCTCGTGATGCTGGGCGGGTATCAGACAGTTTGTTGAGATGAGAAACAATTGGCTGCATACATTCATGGATATAAGCTTCCAGTGCAGTCCAAGCTTCGCCGTCACGGGGCCAGCCATTTTTCAACTGATTGGGTTTTAGAGCCCTACCGCGAATTTCTATCTCACCGTAGACTCTTTGCAGATTGCCCTTACCCGAAAGCTTGTGTCCGAACTCCTCACCATCACTGATCTTGCGCCCGTTGAACTCTGTTCGTATCCCCGCAGGGATGCGGATTCCCCTTCCATCCGGTATTTGATCACGATCTATAGCGCCAATTCTGCCTGATATCTTCACTCCTTGGCACACGTCAGCCTTAGGAATTTCTATCACAGTTATGGTCGATGACCATGGAATCCGGCGCGTAATAATGGTCTTGCCGTCGACTCGGATAGTGCATTCATTATTCTCAATTAATGAGCGATATGTATCTGAGAGGCGTTCTCTGAGAATCCCAACGTCATATCGATTTGGTTTGAGCTTGGTCAAGGTGATTTCGGTAAACCCGATGTCCCTGGAAGGTACGCTGTCTCTCCAAAGAAGGTCGCGCTGTCTAACTTCGGTAAGCTGAGATGTATCCAAAACCTCAGTGCGACTTCCCCACCGGGGATCGAAGAAGCGCCAAATTTTGGATTCGCCAGATTTGCGACAGATAATCTCCAGCGCATCCGCGAGATAGACGGCGGCGAGCTTTCCTCCAACGTGATACTGGCCAATATCCCCTATCGCGTGTTGCTCTCCCTCTCCCCAACGAATCCACTCTTGGAGGCCCTTTTCGTTCATTCCCTCGCCACCACTGTCCGTGATGGTGATGCGGTCATTCTTTTTTTCGATCCATATGCTGATGGCCAAGTGTCGGCCGCGGCGCTTGTCGAATGGGTTGTCGATTAGCTCCATCAGAGCTTCGGCAACAGATTGGTAGTTGCTGGCGGCTGCCAGCAATGCACTGCGACCAATGCTCTCACTAATGCTTACCATCTTCGCAGTCTATCCCGCTTACCTGGCATGAGCGGACGGATAGTATTTGCCATCCCCTACCCCCCGTTCAATGAAAACCCATATATCCGCGCCGCGTTCTCCCCGACTATCTTCCGCTTGTCGCTCTCCGAGAGTCCCCCGAACGTTCGCTCGATCACTTCTTGCGAGTTGGGAAACGTTCCCTCGTCGTGCGGGTAGTCGCTTCCCCAGAGAAGGCAGTCGGCCCCGGTCAGCGAGATGTTCAGCAAAGCCGGCAAGTCATCCCCGAACGTGAGGCCGCCCTGACGCTTGAAGTACTCACTGGGCCGCATCGGCAGCGTCGGCCTTATCCACATGTGCTTCTTCTCGGCCTGCTCGTCCAGGGCGTAGAGGAGCCAGGCCAGCCACCCCGCCCCACACTCCGCCACCACGAACCGGATCCCGGGGTGCCGCTCCAGCACCCCGGAGCATATAAGGTCCGTTATCGGCTCCTGCACCTGCGACATCCCGCACACCAGCCACTTGATGAATCCGCCATGCTCTTCTTCCCCTATGGCGTCGGGGAAGGGGTCATAGTCCACGGCCCGAGCATGAAGGCTCAACGCCATCCCCGAGTCCTCGATTGCCTGCCATAGCGGCTCGTATTCGGGCTGGTTATAGGGCAGCCTACTCACCAGCGCCGGTATCGACGCCACCCTGAATCCAAGGTTTGCCAGCCTCTGGATCTCTTCTATAGCCCTCGGAATGTCGATTACCGGAACAACGGCCACTGGAGCAAATCGGTCTCCCTGGGGCCGGAAATGTTCGATCACCCAGTTGTTGTAGGGCTGGGCCACCGCCATCTGGTAGTCGGGGTCCGGGGAGCTGTAGATCCACAGCGTGTAGTCGGGATAGATTACCTCGGCGCTCACGCCGTCCCGTTCTATCTCCGAGACCCTGCGCTCCAGGTTCCGCCCTCCCCACTCCTCGTGCCGGAACTCCTTCTCTCTGTCCTCCTCCGTCAGCCGGGCCTCGGCCAGGTCAAGCCTCCGACGCTTTCGCCCCTCCACCACCCGGTACGTCCGCCCATTCTCCTGCACTATTTTGGGAGTCCTGTGCCTGAACTCCGGCGCCACCAGCTCCGTGTAAAGCTCGGGAGGCTCCGCTACATGAGAGTCCGCCGAAATGATCTTGTACCCAGCCATGAATTCCCTCCCTGCCTCTAATCGAACGCTAAACCCTCAGGTTGTTGATCCTAGCTGTTGCCGTTTACCGGGAATCCATACAGCTTCGCCGCATTTTCCGACACAATCTTCGCCTTGTCCTCCTCCGGCACCCCTTCAAACATCCGCTCTATGACTTCCTGCGAGTGAGGGAACGTGCCTTCGTCGTGTGGATAGTCGCTCCCCCACATCAGTGACCCCACCCCTGCAACCTCCCGGGTCATGATCCCCACGATATCGTCGGAGAAAGTTGAATATCCTTGCCGCTTGAAATACTCGCTCGGCAGCAATTCCAGTTGCGGCACTTCCCACATGTGACGCCGGTGATGGTTGTCGTCCATCTGGACCAGCAGCCACGGTATCCACCCGATGCCCGCTTCCGCCAGCACAAACTTCAGGTCGGGGTGCCTTGCACATGCTCCGCCCGCTATCAGCTGGACCATTGGATACATCGCCTCCGTCATCCCGAGAACCTGCCCCAGCTGGTCGGAGCCCGGCGAGGTCATCCGTGGCTCCCTGGAGGGAGGCTTTCCGCTCGGGCCACCGCTGAACACGTGGAACGCCACAGGCACGCCCAGTTCCGATGCATTGGCCCAGAAGGGCTCGTATTCAGGCATGTTGTACGGGACCAGGGGCATAGACACCGGCAGCGAGAATGACCGGTACCCGAGTCCCGCCGCCCTTTTCGCTTCGGCTATCCCATCCTCGATGTCGATTACCGGGATCTGCGCCGATACCACGAATTTGTCCGGGTGCCCCCCGAAAATCTCATGGTGCCAGTCGTTGTAGACTTGCGCCAATGCCAGCTGGTAGCCAGGGTCCGGCGAGGCGAACAGCTTGAACACGGCCTGCGGATAGACCACCTCAGCCACGACTCCGTCTTCCTCCTGGTCGGCAAGCCGAGTCGGGATGTGTGTACCGCCTTCCCGGTGCTGCACCCGACCCAGCGCTTCCCCATCCCGCCAGTACCGACGCATGTCGTCCTCGTTAAGCGGGTGAGGCGCCTCCATGGCCGATGGACTCTGGCCGTCGTATACCAGGTACCGCTTCCCGTCGATTACCTCCTCGTGAGGAGCGCGGGCACGATATTCGGCTGGCAGCCGATCATATATTTCCTCAGGCTCGTTCGAATGAGAATCCGCCGAGATGATTGCTAGCTCCGGCATCCTGGTCTCCTTTAGCTCACCGAGAACCCGTACAGGTACGCGGCGTTCTGAAACACTACTTTGCGCTTGATGTCCTCGGAATAACCTTTGAATATCCGGTCGATGACCTCTGCTGAGTGGGGGAACGTACCCTCGTCATGGGGGTAATCGCTGCCCCACAGCAGTGCCGTCTCTCCGATGTAGTCCAGCGTGGTCAGCGCTACAGGGTCATCTCCGAAAGTCGCATGCCCCTGCCTCTTGAAATAATCGCTCGGGTTCAACTCCAGCTTGGGCTCGATCCACATGTGCTTCCGCTGGTACTGCTCGTCCAGCGCGTACAGCACCCACGCCAGCCACCCCGCCCCGCACTCCACCACTACGAAGTCCAGCCCCGGGTGCCGCATGGGCACCCCCGAAGCCAGCATGTGTGAAACCGGCTCAATCCCTTCCGCCATGCTGATAATCATGTATGGCAGGAAACCGTTGTCATCGTCCTCTTCGCCCGCTTTATCCGGTAGATGGTCTTCCGTTCCGGTGTTGAAGTGCAGGCTGAATACTAGCCCGGTCTCCTCCAATGCTTTCCACAACGGCTCGTAGACCTTGCGGTTGTAGGGCTGGTTCTTGATGCCTATGGGGCTGCTCACCAGCTTGAAGCCCATCTCGGCCAGCCGGTACGCTTCCTTGACCGCTGCCGGAACGTCCAGAGTTGGTAGGATGGCTGCAGGCGCAAGCCTGTCCGGCCTGCTCCCGAAAAGCTCATGTATCCAGTCATTGTAAGTCTGGGCCACGGTCATCTGGAATTCCGTGTCCGGAGACCCGAGGTACGTCAGCAGGTCGTTGCAGTAGATAACCTCTCCCGCAACGTTGTCCTTCTCCTGGTCCTCCAGCCTCCGCTTGATGTCCCGACCCTCGGTCGGGTCCTCTCGCCACTCCCGCGTCAGGTCATCCTCGTCCACACGACTCTCCGCGATGTCGTATCTGCGGGGCTTTCTCCCCTCCACTACAAAATACTCGCCCCCGTTTATCCGCTCCATGTGGGGAAGGCGATTACGGAACCGCTCAGGCACCCTCATTGTGAATTCTTCGCTCTCCTGCACGTGAGAATCGGAGGAGATGAATCGCAGATCAGCCATTGTTGCCCCCTCTCCCTTAGGCTGTCGGGAACCGGTACAGGTCCGCCGCGTTCTGGTATACCACCTTACGCTTTATGTCCTCGGGGTAGCCGTCGAAAATCTTGTCGATAACGTCTTTTGAATAGGGGAACGTACCTTCGTCATGCGGGTAGTCGCTGCCCCACAGCAGGGCCTTGTCCCCGATGTAGTCCAGCGTGGCCAACGCCACAGGGTCATCCCCGAATGTCGCGTGTCCTTGCCTCTTGAAGTAGTCGCTCGGGTCAAGCTCCAGCTTGGGCTCGATCCACATGTGCTTCCGCTGGTACTGTTCGTCCAGGGCATACAGCACCCACGCCAGCCACCCCGCCCCGCACTCCACCACCACGAAGTCCAGACCCGGGTGCCGCATGGGCACCCCCGAAGCCAGCATGTGTGACACCGGCTCAATCCCTTCCGCCATGCTGATGATCATGTATGGCAGGAATCCGTTGTCATCGTCCTCTTCACCCACGTTGTCTGGCAGGTGGTCCTCCGTACCCGTGTTGAAGTGCAGGCTGAACACCAGGCCGGTCTCCTCCAGTGCGCTCCATAGCGGCTCGTACACCTTCCTGTTGTAGGGCTGGTTCTTGATGCCTATGGGGCTGCTGACCAGCTTGAAGCCCATCTCGGCCAGCCTGTACGCTTCCTTGACCGCCGATGGCACATCAAGTGTCGGAAGGATGGCTGCCGGGGCGAACCGGTCGGGGTGTCCTCCAAATATTTCGTGCACCCAGTCATTGTACGTGCGGGCCACCGTCATCTGGTATTCGGTGTCCGGAGACCCGAGATACGTCAATAGGGCGTTGCAATAGATTACTTCACCGACAACGCTGTCCCGCGCTTGGTCCGAGAGCCGACGATCTATATTCCGCCCCCCATCCGGGTCCTCCCGAAAGTTGCGGTTCAGATCATCATCACTTATTCGACTCTCCGCCACGTCGAACCGCCTGGGCTTCCGCCCCTCAACGATCTCATACTCACCCCCGTCGATGATCTCCATGTGCGGAAGCCGCTCCCGATAGTGGGCCGGGATTCTCATCTTGAATTCGTCGGACTCCTGCACGTGGGAATCTGCGGAGATGAATTGCAAATTTGCCATCTCGTCCTCCTGGCTAAAAGAGCGCTCTCGCCCCGAATGACGTATCCCAATTTAGGGGATGTCTGAGTGGATGGAGTGATTGTACTACCCGCGTAGGTAGTGTCAAATTAAGGTTGCAGAAAGAGAAAATCACCCCTAATCAATGAGCGATTGTGTACGAAGCGTGACGAAGCGACCGACTACAGCCGTCCCTTTATGACAGAGGGCAGCGTTACCCGAGGCTGAGTTGTCCTGTTGCCTGTGACTCGTAACCTTCATCTAACGGAAGGTCCTTCTGACGAGCGGCCTGCGTAGCTAACTGATCACAGCGCTCGTTACCTGGATTGCCTGCATGTCCGCGGACCCAACGGAACTCTACCTCGTGCTCCGAACATAGGATGAGAAGAACTTTCCATAGATCGGGATTGATGGCCCGTTCCCTCTTGTTGCGCATCCAGCCATTGGCTTGCCAGCGCTCCGCCCAACCCTTTTGGACCGCATCTACCACGTATCGAGAATCACTGTAGAGAATAACGGTACTGCTTTCCTTCAAGGCCTGCAGGGCCTTTATCGGGGCCATCAGTTCCATGCGGTTGTTGGTAGTACGGCGATAGCCGCCACTGAGTTCTCTGCGCTGCCTACCGACTTGCACCACTGCCCCATATCCTCCGCGGCCGGGGTTTCCAATACAGGCGCCATCGGTGTGAATAGTAACCTGAGGCTTTGAGGTCATACTAGAAACCCTATGGCCAGCTCTTCCCGAAGTCGTTCCGCAGCAGCACCTTGCCCGTATACGAAGAGTCCTGCTGTGCCAGCCACACCGTAGATGGCACGACAACCTCGGCAGGCTCAATTACCAGCCCCCGAGGGTTGTTCTCCGGCTTCCAATTGCGGGTCATGTAGGAAGTCACCAGACCCGGGCTCAACGCATTCACCGAGATGTTGTAGTGTTCCAGGTCGGCTGCCAGGTTAAGCGTAAAGCGGTCGAGAGCCGCCTTGGACGTGCCGTAGGCAATGTGGTTCTCCTCTGTCCAGATGGCCTGCCTCGAAGTCACGTTGATAATGTTCCCCCGACGCCGCTCCATCATCAATGGCGCTATGTACTTGCAGGTCAGGAACGGCCCCCGCATGTTCACGGCCATGACGCGGTCAAACTCTTCGGTGGACATATCCACTATCGAGCCCCGTACCGAAAGTCCGGCATTGTTGATTAGCACGTCTATCGGCCCCGCCTCCGACACCACCCGTTCAACCATCGCCCGCACGTCATCCTCTTTGCTGATATCGCATGCAATTGCAATCGCCCTCCCCCCCGACGCCCTTATCCGCCCGACAGTCTCTTCCAAAGAACCCGCCCCGTCACCTGTGTTGGGAGCTAATGTGCGTGCCGTGGCGGCCACTATCGCCCCCTCCGCCGCAAATCCTACCGCCAAAGCCTCCCCCACCCCGCGGCTCGCGCCAGTAATCAGGACAACCTTGCCATTAAGGGTCATGGGGATTCCTTTGGGTGGATCAAAAGGTTAAGCCGACGGCTGTCGGGAGACGAGGGAGCTAGACCAGGAGCTGGCTCGAAGCCCCCTCCCCCCCGGCCCGTAACTCTCCTGCATCCGCACAAATGTGGAATCGTGGGGAAGAGGCCAGCAATGGGTTCAACATGTCTTCGAGTAGGATACGATCGGAGTGGTTTGCCCATTGCTTCCAGTCTTGAACACTGCGCCAGGTGCTAACCACGATCATTGCCGCATGGTCGTCCACGTCTACCAACGTCTCCCCTGAAATGTATCCGGTCTGGCGCGTCGCCAGTGCCCGCATTTCTACTAGGATGTCCAGCGCCCGGGCCTCGCTGCCCGGCACTACATGACGTTCAATGAATATCTTCGCTTGCATCGCACCCTCTAACCGACATCCGCGATATTGCGGTGCCGTGACAGCGCTCTTCGGACTGCCGCGATTCTGCGGTAAAAGTACTCGTCTCGACGGCACTCTGTCAATCCGACGCCCCTGTCCCACGATTGCATTACTCCCGCAAAGTGATAACCTTTTCCTTGCCTTTACTTCTACTATTTGCAAGGACTCACCGGCATGAAAGTAACCGCCGCCCTGGATACAAACAAACTATCGGAAATCTCTGAACAAGCCGCCCGCGCCGAAGCCCTTGGCTTCGACTCCCTTGCCCTAGCGGAGCTTACCGTGGACCCCTTCCTGTCCTCCACCCTAGCCGCACAGCACACCAGCCACGCCGAGATCAAGACCGCCATCGCCGTGGCCTTCCCCCGCAGCCCAATGACCACGGCCTACATGGCCTGGAACATACAGCAGCTGGCAGGCGGTAGATTTGAACTGGGCCTTGGCACCCAGGTCAAGGGACACAACGAAAGGCGTTTCAGCACCCCCTGGGTCTCCCCCGGCCCCCGACTCAAGGAGTACATCGTCTCTTTGAGGGCCATTTGGGACACCTGGCAGAACGGGACGCCTCTGGATTACCACGGCAAGTTCTACAACTTCAGTCTCATGATTCCGGTCTTCGATCCCGGCCCCATCCCCCAGCCCCACATCCCCATCTCCATCTCTGCCGTGAACAAGTACATGCTTAAACTGGGCGGAGAGGTCGCCGACGGCATTCAACTGCACGGCTTCTGCACCCCCAAATACATCCACGAGGTTGTATTGCCCACAGTCGAAGAGGGAGCCAGGAAGGCAGGCCGTTCCCTTCAGGATGTGGCAGTTACCGGCGGCTGCTTCATTGTCGCCGACACCCCCGGAAAAGACCTCGATGCCCAGGTTGAATCCCTCCGTGAGCGCATCGCCTTCTACGCTTCCACCCGCACTTACAAGTCAGTCATGGACGTTCACGGCTGGGGCGACGTGACCCTGGAGTTGCATCGGCTATCCCTCAAAGGAAAGTGGAAGGAAATGACTGCTCTCATAACCGACGAAATGGTTGACGCCTTCGCCATATTCGGCGCCTACGACGCCCTTCCGGGTCTCATAGAGAAGCGGTACGGCGGATGGGCCTCCAGCGTGAGTTTGGGCGTCCCGGACGGACCTGACGATGGAGCGAAGCAGGCTATAGAGAAAATAAAGCGGATAGCCTGAGCACGGCCCCTAAGAAAATATCTCCAGGAGCCGCTTCCTTCGGTAGCTGAATATCCTCCGCAGCTCCCTCGCCACGAATAAGCGGTCCACCGGCCATCCGTACGGCACCCGATAGTCGACGTGGTCGGTCACCAGCGTCCCCTCCTCCCTCTCCTCAAACGTGTGCCGATGCAGCCAGTAGCGGTACGGCCCGCTAACCTGGAAGTCGCAGAACTCGTAAGGAGGGTTCCACACCGAGATTTCGCTCTTCCACTTGAACGGTGCCCGGTACAGGCTGATCCGGTAATCTATAATGGTCCCGAGCCCCATCTCTATCGGCGTCGGCGTCACTATCGAAAACCTCACCCACGGGGGCGTCAACAGATTGAGATTCTCAGCCGAGGAGAAAAAGTGGAAGACCGGCTCCCGAGGGTGGGGCAGCAATAACTCTTCGTGGTACTGGTAGGGCATGAGGCTTGCACCGGCGAAACCCGTCGGGCTTTACGCCGCCTGCTATATTACAGGCACCGGTCAGCTAAGGTATAGGCCCCGTTTTTCCAGCGTTCCTCAGCGGTGATTGGGAGGTGACAGCTATGAAGATTCTCGACAGCGACATGCACGTCCACGAGCCTTGGGATATCTGGCTCAACTACATCTCCCCCGACTTCCGGGACCGGGCCCCCGTCGGCGCATCCAAAAACCCCATGGATATGAACACCCTTATCGATGGCAAGCCCATCGGTTTCGCTCAGGACACCGGTGTCCGAGACAACCGGGAAGAAGAGATTCACCGTGAGGTCGAGAAACGCCAGTCCGAACGCCTCCCCGAGGGTATTGCCAGTGGCTTCGACGCAGTCTCCCAGGTCCACGCCATGGATGTCGAAGGACTCACAGCTGCCGTTCTACTCCCGACCCGTGGTCTCGCCGTAGGCGCCGTGGATTTCAATGACAGTGCCTACGCCTCCGCCGTCTCCCGAGGCTACAACGACTGGCTCTACGACTTCTGTTCTCAGGGTCCGGGTAGGCTATTCGGTGCAGCCATGATCACCCTGGAAGACGTCGACGACGCCATAGCCGAGATCAAGCGCGCCCGCACTGACCTGGACTTCAAGGGCGTATTCGCCCGTCCCAACCCCATCCGAGAGCGCAACTGGCACGACGCCGTCTACGATCCCCTCTGGGAAGTCTGCCAGGACCTGGACGTGCCCATGATCTTCCACGAAGGATTCCGCAGCAACCTGCCCCAGGCCATGGCCGAACGCTTTCTCCGTGAGCAGGACAAGGTCTGGACCATGGCCCATGTCGCCTGCCATCCCATTGAGCAGATGTACGCCTGCCTATGCCTGTGCGTCGGCGGCGTTTTCGAACGCTTCCCCAAACTCCGCGTAGGTTTCCTGGAAGGTAATGCCAGCTGGATACCCTTCTGGCTATGGCGCATGGACGAGCACTACGAGCTAAGGCGCGACTGGACCGCCGACTACATCTCCATGGCGCCCAGCCAGTATTTCAAGCGTCAGGGCTATGTCTCCATTGACGCCGATGAAAAGCCTGCCGCATACGCCGTAGACTGGGCCGGTGACGAGAACTTCGTCTTCTCCACCGACTACCCCCACACCGACTCCAAGTACCCCCACGCCGTCGAGGAGTTCATGAAGCTCCCCATCCCAGACGACTCCAAGCGCAAAATCCTCTGGGACAACTGCGCCCGCCTCTACGCCATGCCAAACGGCGCCTAGCCATCAACCCCAATTCCCACCTTCACAGTCATTCCTCGGGAACCCCTGCCTGTTTCTCCCGCAGGGCCGACCTCACCCCATCCGTCATTCTCGTGCCCCGACACGGGAATCCATCCCCCTCCTCGGGGCGGAGAGGCCGCTCACCCTGAGCAACGTCGAAAGGTCGAGCGGAGGCACATACTCCAAATCATCACCTTCGCCCGAATCTCTACCACCCTTTCTTGCATGTCATTCCGAGGCCCCGCGAGGAATCTAGGACTTGCCCGCTCACCTCACTCCTCAAAAGCCTTCCCCCCTTGGTAACCACACAACGGCCGTGTTGCCCCGGAACACGGCCAATACATCCAATAAAACAGGTTGGGTGGAAGGGCTGTAAGTGTGCCTTTGGCGTGAATCCGCCCCTGGGTCGGGGCATTCCGCTCGCCCTGAGCGGAGTCGAAGGGTCTCAAGAGCGGAATGGGCGGGGGCTCCTACCCCTTCCCTCTTGGTGAGACCTTTGCAAAACCTCTGTGCTGGAGGGGCCGAGGCCTCTCGTGCTGTCTTAGAGCCACCGCGCTGAAAGTCCGCCTTTGGCGGAGCGGGACGCACTCGAAGTATGAGCGGGGATGGCGTTAGACAATCTGACTAGTATGACAGTTGAAAACCGCAGTTACGCAAAGGTCCCTCAATGGGAGAGGGCTGGGATCAAAGACTCGCCGAGGAGAGTGAAGGTGAATCCCCTCCTACAATACTTGCCACACCCTCTTCCCCTCCAACCTCACAATCTGCCCGAAACCCGGCGCCGGAAAATGTCCCGCCGCCATTTTCAACCCCTTCTCCTCCACCATCTTCATCACCGACTCCCGCGTCTCCCTCGCCACCTCGTGATCGCAGTCCGCCATCACCTTCCACCCTGTCTCTTGCACCTGCTTCGGATGGTGCGCCACGTCCCCCAGGACCAGCCCCTGCTCCCCCTGAGACGATATCAACAGGCTCATGTGGCCCGGAGTATGACCTGGGGTGTGAATCGCCGTAATCTCCTCGTTTATCACCCACTCCTCCCCCGACACCAGGTCCAGCTTCCCCATCTCGTGCAGCGGCTCAACGGTTTCGGACTCGTAGTAGTATTTCTCCTTCGCCTCGGGCTCGTTGCGGAAAAAGTCCCAGTCAAGCTCGTGGGCCACGTATCGGGCCTTGGGAAACAGCGCCTCCGGCCCACTGCCGTTGCGAGACACGTTCCAACCCGTGTGATCGAAATGAAGGTGCGTCATGAACACCATGTCCACGTCACTCGCATCCACCTTGTTTGCCTTCATTTCTCCGAAAAGCGACCCCCACTCGCCGTCGATACCCTCCCCCGCCACATCCCCCATCCCCGTGTCTACCATCAGCGTCTTTCCACCAGACCTGATCACAAAGGACCCCAGGTTCGTCGAAAACCCCGGCTCCGCCTCCGCCGACACACACCCGCATCCCCATGCCCTTGCCACCTCATCCCCGTACATTTCTCGTACCGGCCCGTCCATTGTCCCATCGGACAGCGACAGCACCGTAACGTTCCCGATTGTCAGTGTATTGCCTGCCAAGGTCTCGCCTCCAATATCCCGGTTATTAGCGCACCCGCACCCCCTCCCCCTTCCTCAGCCATTTAACCCCTCCCCCATCCATTTGTCGAGTCAATGTGACACGGACCCCTTGCCCCGGCCGCACCCTTTGTACTACCTTTACCGCCTATGGATTATCCATTCAATGCCTTTCTGCCATCGCGCCGTGTTTGCCCTTGGAGAAGTCCGGCCCCGACAAAAGACATTTCCCTGGAACAATCAAACAGGCACGAACTCAATCAGAATCAATCAAATAGGGAGACATAATGCGGACCAAACAGCTGGGCAATACGGGTGTTGAGATACCGGAAGTCGGCCTCGGCACTTCCCAGTACAACGGAGGCCCCGAGCCCCTTGTACGCGGCATTGAAGCTGGCGCTACTCTCCTGGACACGGCGTCGCGGTATGGGACGGAAGACGTTGTAGGTGAGGCCGTAAAGGGCCGACGGGAATCGGTAATCGTGGCAACCAAGGTTTCCGGAGCCACCGTGAAATACGACCAGGTTATCGAATCCGCCAACGAGAGCCTCGCCCGCCTCGGCATCGACACCATAGACCTTTTCCAGGTCCACTGGCAGGACCCCAACGTCCCCATCAAGGAGACCATGAGCGCCCTGGAGACCTTGGTCGACGAAGGGAAGGTGAAATACATCGGCGTCAGCAACTACACCGCCGACCAGATGAAGGAAGCCCAGGACTGCCTCAAGAACAACCCCCTCGTCTCCAACCAGGTCCTCTACAACCTCGCCGACCGGGAGATCGAAGACGAAGTCCTACCCTACTGCCAGGAGAACGGGATTACCGTTCTGGCCTTCAGCCCCTTGGCTCAGGGCCGACTCGCCTCTCTGTCCTTCTTCTGGCGGACCAGGGCCATGAACGCCCTCAGGCGCATAGCCGGTGAGCTCGGCAAGACCAGCGCCCAGGTGGCCCTCAACTGGTGTATATCCAAACAGAACGTAGTCCCTATACCCAAGTCCAGCCAGGAAGCCCGCGTCCTCGAATTCTGCGCCGCCTCCGGCTGGGACCTCACCCCCGACCAGGTCTCCGAGCTGGACCGCCTCTTCGTCCGTTACTAACCCCGGTCGCCCCTATCTGTCACCCCGAGGCTCCGGGAGCCTCAATCGGACACTAGGGACCGGGAGGACTTGGTTGGTCCTGCCTCCCGCGCCGCAACCTCCCCCCATACCGCCTGAACAGCACCAGGGCTCCGCCTGCCACCAGGATCACCGGGCTGAATATCCCCACCCATATGAGTGCCCACAACGCCACTTTCCCAACTGCTGTCAGCGCTCTCACCGCCGTCTTGGCCGTATCTCCCACGTCCCATCCCCCCACCGCGAACCCCTCAACTTCGGTGACATGAACGGCGAAGGAGTCGGATGAGCTGACCCGGCCCACGTCGCTCATAGCGCTTACCGTCACGACAACGTCGTACGGCCTGGGCCTGAAGTCCGAGTATTCATGGGACACTGCAATTCGGCTTTCCTCATCTTCGATACTGCCCGTCACCGTCGGAGACCCGTCCCCAAATTCCCACTGGTATTCGAAGTCCCACAGTTCTGCTGGCCGGGTGAACCGCGCAACGTAGTCGACTTCGTCTCCTTCTTCAACCGTCTGGTTCTCTCCGGCAAACACGTCCATAGTTGGGATCTCCCGAACGATCGCCTCCATGGACGCCGATCCTTCCGCTAGTCCCTCCTCACCGGCTCCCGTCAGATCAATCCTCACGATATACGGCGAGTCTCGGTCATCTTCGTATACGTGCGTTACTGTAGCGGAGAGTCGTGTTCCGTCGGGCCTCAATGTGCTGCCTGACGCGACCTCCGTCCTGCCATCCCCGAAGTCCCATTCAAACGTGAACTCGTCTATACCCTCCGGCGCCGTGAATGACGCCCGGAACCGCCCCACCTCCCCTACCCTCAACGACACGTCTGGTCCCGGGTCAACCTCGATTCGCACCGGGGAAACCCTTAGGCTCACCTCGATCAAGGAGAAAGCCGAGGTTTGGCTCAGGTAGTTAATCCTTCCCTGCATCCCCTCGATCCGCTCCTCCAGCGCCGAAAGCTCCTTCTCGACGAGCAAGGCATCCTCGATCGTTCCTGACTGCTCCAGGAATGAAAGTAGCCTGTCCCTCGTCGCTCTGAGGCTTACTAGCCTTGATTCAATGTCTACGAACTCATCCGTTACGTCCTGGCTGGACAGATCACGCGATTCCACTTCAAGGGCCAGGCCCTCGATCCGGCGAAAAGCCTCCTGCAGCGACTCCGCAGGCACACGAATCGCGATTGACCCGCTATGCTGGGAAACCCGGTTGGATCCGACTACCCAACCACCAAGTTCAATGGAAACATCGGTTATATCGGATACTGCATCCGCCACGTCTTCCACCACCAGCGACATGCGTCCCGTGTGAACAATAATGCGGTTCTGCGCAAATGAGGCCAGTTGTACCGAGCCCTCGGTTTTTTCGGTGGAGCCATCGGCTGCGTCTATGGAATCGTCAAAGGCCGCAAATTCCTCCTCCATGGCCCCTTCTTCCATCATCACTTGCGGCATCGCGGTTGGTTCTGACATGAAATCAGCGGCCGACTCTTCCGCAGCGTCAAATGACCACTCAGAGTCTGATAAGGTCACCCCTGAGCCCGATGACCCGCAAGCCGAGGTCAATGCGACTACCATCGCCGCTGCTATACCCAACAATACCCAAACCAATCGCTTCATCTTCAAATCACACCTCCGAACATAGACGGGCCATTTCTATTCATAACGATAGACTTGCCCAAAATGTTCCGCAACCGGCCCATTGGATTAGCCCCGGTTGCGTGAGACATTACGTTTCCTTGACATCCAGTATGTAAAGTGATAGATTTCACTGATTATTGAATATTCAAAAGGCTTAGAAGAGGAGTAGTAGGAGCCCCGAAAGTCTCCAGAGAGCCGGGATCAGGTGAAAGCCCGGCGGCCGTAGGACACCGAACTCGCCTCAGAGCTGCCAACCCGAAACCCTTGGTCGGTAAGTAGGTTTGGCCGGTTGACTTCCGTTACAGGTCCCGAGGTCTCCCACTTTCAGGGAGACGAAGAAGGGTGGTACCGCGGACTCTCCGTCCCTTTAGGGGCGGGGATTTTTTTTACCCTACATCTGATATCGGCATTAGTTGAGTTGACCTGCGGCCCGAAACCCGGGCCCCGATTTGGTGGTCGAAATGAAACTGAACGGTTCGCAAATAGTTCTGGAATGCCTCAAGGCCGAGGGCGTAGACGTCATGTTCGGGCTCCCCGGAGGGGCAATCCTACCCTTCTATCAGACCCTCCCCGAATATCCCGAGATCCGTCACATCCTCGTCCGCCACGAACAGGGTGCAGCTATGGCCGCCGACGGCTACGCTCGCTCCACCGGCAGAGTTGGCGTTTGTGTTGCCACGTCCGGGCCTGGAGCCACTAACCTGGTTACCGGGATCATGACCGCCCAGATGGATTCCGCTCCCGTTGTCGCAATCACCGGCCAGGTCCCCCGAGCCATGATTGGCAAGGACGCCTTCCAGGAGTCCGACGTTACCGGCATCACTTTGCCCATCACCAAGCATAACTACCTCGTGATGGATACAAACGATCTGCCCATGGTCATCAAGAAGGCCTTCCACCTGGCCCGCACCGGGCGCCCGGGGCCCGTGCTCGTCGATATACCCAAGGACGTACAGACCGAAGAAATCGAGTTCCACGGCTACCCCGAAATAGCCAGGATGCCCACCTACGACCCCACCCCCGACGTCAACGGCGCCGACATAAAACGCGCCGCCAAAATGATCAACGAGGCCAGGCAGCCAATAATCATCGCTGGCCGCGGCGTCAACATCTCCGGCGCCCACGCCCAACTGCTGGAACTCGCTGAGAAGGCTCAAATCCCCGTGATAACCACGCTGCTGGGCCTTGGCTCGATTCCCGGCAGCCACTTACTGAACGTAGGTATGCCCGGCATGCACGGCGTGGCCTGGGCCAGCATGGCAATCGACGAAGCAGACCTGCTCATAGGCATCGGCATGAGGTTCGACGACCGTGTCACGGGCAACGTAAACCTATTCGCACCAAATGCCAGGAAGATACACATCGACATCGATGAGTCCGAAGTGGCGAAGAATGTAATCGTAGACCTCGCCCTAGTCTCCGATGTGAAGGAAGTCCTCAACGAGCTTAACCCGCTTGTGGAACGGTCTATTCACGCCGAGTGGGTCGGTCAGATCGACGAATGGCGCCGGACCCACCCATCCTTAACAATACGGGAAACCAATGATCTTCTGCCTCAACACATCTTGTCCCAGTTGAACCGGGAAACCGATGGCGAAGCAATTATCGTGACGGGTGTCGGGCAGCATCAGATGTGGGCTGCACAGCACTTCCTCTCCGACAAACCTGGCCGGTTTATCACTTCCGGAGGCGCCGGGACTATGGGATACGAAGTCCCGGCTGCCATGGGGGCCCAGGTCGGCAACCCCGATAGAGTAGTTTGGTCTATCTGCGGCGATGGTGGCTTTCAGATGACCATGTCCGAAGTGCTGACCATGGTCCAGAACAAAATACCCGTCAAGCTGGCGATAATGAACAACGGTTTCCACGGCATGGTTCGACAGTGGCAGGAGCTCTTTTACAACAAGAGCTACGTGGCCACCGAGTTCCATACCCCCGACTTCGTAAAGCTCGCCGACGCCTTCGGCTGCCTGGGGCTCAGGGTTACCGAGAAAGACCAGGTTGTCCCCGCAATCCGGGAAGCGACTGCACACAAAGGCCCGGTAATTGTGGACTTCGTGGTCCCGGTGGAAGAGAACGTGTACCCGTTCATTCCCCCAGGAGGCTCCGTCGGCTCAATGGTGGAAGACCCCAACGTCAGCCAGGCTATGGGATAGGGCGGTCTGCTGATGGCACAGCCTAGACACATACTGGTTGCCCTCGTCGAGGACAAGCCCGGTGTCCTGAATCGGGTCTCCGGCCTCTTCCGCCGCAGAGGCTTCAACATTGCCAGCCTTGCCGTCGGTCATAGCGAGACTCCTAAAATGTCCCGCATGACCATCGTGGTAGAGGGCGGAGAGGGAGTCCGGGTACAGGCCGCCCGACAGCTCCGCAAAGTCGTCGGGGTCATGGAAGTAAAGGACATCACCGGGTCTCAGACCGTGGCACGGGAGTTGGCCTTGATCAAACTGAGGGCGTTAGCCAAGGACCGGAATGACATTATCAACGTGATTGGCATTTTCCGCGCTGACATTATCGACGTGGACATCGACACTATGATTATCCAGGCCACTGGCGACGCGGATAAAATAGAAGCATTGCATTCCATGCTATTACCCTTCGGAGTGCTGGAAATGATGCGCACCGGCGAGGTTGCAATGGTCCGTGGCGCGGCCGGGAGGCGAGGGGACGGCGTAGAAGAAGCCGTCGTTTACGAGGATATTGGAGGAGTTTAACGAAATGGCAATCAATGCAAAGGTCTACTACGACGACGACGCAGACATCTCAACCCTCAATGGGAAGAGCATCGGCGTTATCGGCTATGGCAGCCAGGGGCACGCCCACTCCCTGAACCTGAAGGACAGCGGCTGCGACGTCATGGTCGGCCTGTACCAGGGAAGCAAGAGTTGGGAGAAGGCCGAGCAGGCTGGTCTACGGGTCGCCGAGGTCGCTGATGTCGCCAAAGAAGCCGACATCATGATGATGACCATCCCCGACGAGCGGCAGGGTGGCGTATTCGCCGACCACATCGCCGAAAACCTGAAGTCTGGGCAGACCTTGATGTTCGCCCACGGCTTCAACATCCACTACAAGGAAGTCGTACCCCCGTCCTACGTGGATGTCAGCATGATCGCGCCCAAGGCCCCCGGCCACCGCCTCCGTGAGCTTTACTCGGACGGAGTAGGTGTCCCCGCCCTTATTGCTATCCATCAGGACGCCAGTGGCACCGCCAGGGAGGTCGCTCTGGCATACGGAAAAGGCTTGGGCTGCACCAAGGCTGGGGTGCTGGAGACGACTTTCAAAGAGGAGACGGAGACCGACCTCTTCGGAGAGCAGAGCGTCCTATGTGGCGGAGTCACCTCGCTCATCAAGTCAGCTTTCGAAACCCTGGTTGAGGCCGGATACCAGCCGGAGGTCGCCTACTTTGAATGCCTGCATGAGGTCAAACTCATCGTAGACCTCATCTACCAGGGCGGCCTGGAATACATGCGCTACTCGGTCAGCGACACCGCCGAATACGGCGACTACTCCAGGGGCAGTAGAATCATCGACGACCACGTCCGGGCGTCTATGAAGAAGGTTCTAACGGAGATTCAGGATGGCACCTTCGCCCGAGAGTGGATTGCCGAAAACCGGGAAGGCCGTACTAACTTCGATGCCATGCGAAAGATAGACAAGACCCACGCAGTAGAAGTGGTAGGCAGGGATTTACGGGAGATGATGTCCTTCCTTAACAGGCCGACCTAAGGTCGGCTCTAAGGAGTACGTCATCTACCACACCGGTTATTTGGGAGGTTCGAGATGGAAAAAGTAATGATATTCGATACGACGCTCAGGGATGGAGAGCAGGCGCCTGGTGCCACCTTGAACGTGGATGAAAAGATAGAGATAGCCCACCAGCTGAATAAACTCGGTGTGGACGTTATAGAGGCTGGGTTCCCCTTCAGCTCTCCGGGTGACTTCGAGTCCGTCAGCAGGGTTGCCAGGGAGGTTAAGGGCCAGATCGTCGCAGGACTGGCTCACGCGCATGCCAAGGCCATTGACGCCTGCTACGAGGCCGTTCGCAACGCCGAGAATCCCCGTGTCCATGTCTTTCTCTCCAGTTCCGACGTCCACCTCATGTACCAGCTGAAGAAGAACCACGAGGAAATCCTCGAACTCGCCACCGAGATGGTCGGCCGAGCTGCCGGTTACCTCAGCGATGTCGAATTCTCCCCCATGGACGCCACCCGTACCGATCGGGACTACCTCTACAGGATCCTCGAATCGGTAATCAACGCCGGCGCCCGCACCGTCAACATCCCTGACACCGTCGGCTACACAACCCCCGAGGAGTTCTACGACCTCATCTCAGGCATCTTCAACAACGTCCCCAACATTGATAAGGCAATGGTCAGCGTCCACTGTCACAATGACCTGGGCCTGGGCGTCGCCAACAGCATCGCCGCCATCCGAGCGGGGGCAAGGCAGGTTGAGTGCACCATAAACGGCATCGGTGAAAGGGCCGGAAACGCCTCCCTCGAAGAGATCGTAATGGCCATGCGCACCCGCAATGACCTCTACGACATCACCACCAACATTGACTCCACCCAGATCTACCGTACAAGCAGGCTGGTTAGCGACCTCACCGGTCTCCCGGTGCAACCCAACAAAGCGGTGATCGGGGCCAACGCCTTCAGGCACGAGTCCGGCATTCACCAGGACGGCATCCTGAAGAACCCTATCACCTACGAAATTATGACCCCCACATCCGTGGGAGTGCCCCAGACCACCCTTTACTTGGGCAAATTGAGCGGAAGGCATGCACTGAAGAACCGGCTGGAACAGCTCGGCTACACGCTGACCGACGAAGAGCTCCGCAACACCTTCGAATCGTTTAAGGACATCGCCGACAAAAAGAAGGAAGTTACCGACCGGGACCTCGAAGCCCTCATGGGTGAAGGACGCCGTATGGTCCACGAGACCTACCACCTGGAGCACGTCCAGGTCGCGTGTGGGGACCACGAAGTTCCCACCGCCACCGTGATGCTCAAGGGCCCCGAGGGCCACACCTCCACCGACGCCGCCGTCGGCACGGGGCCCGTGGACGCGGTCTACAAGGCGATCAACCGCATAATAGACGTACCTAATGAGCTGACCGAGTTCAGCATCAAGTCCGTCACTGAAGGCATTGACGCATTGGGAGAGGTCACCATCAGGATAGAAAGTGATGGTCAGTCTTATATGGGCAGGGGTGCGGACACGGACATCATCGTCGCCAGTGCCAAGGCCTACATGAACGCCCTCAACCGTCTGATCGCCTCCCGAGAGGAGGTCAGGGAGACCGTGGCCGTAGGCTAGGACGTCTCACGTCCCAGGCCGGCCGCGCGGGACTTGGTACGGTGCACAGCCTGCATCCGGGGCCGCGCGTCCAGAATGCCTGACCCTCTAATGTATTGAAGAGATAAACATGACAAACGCAAACATCGCCGTGTTACCCGGCGACGGCATCGGCCCCGAGGTAATGGAGCAGGGCCTCCGTGTCCTCCGCGCCGCCCAGGCTCGGTTCGGCCACAACTTCACCCTGAGAGACGGAATCGTAGGAGGCTGCGCCATAGACGAGTTCGGTACCGCCCTCCCGGACGATACTCTCAAGACCTGTAAGAAGAGTGATGCCGTCCTTTTCGGTGCCGTAGGAGGCCCTAAATGGGACGACCCCAAGGCCTCCGTCCGCCCCGAGCAGGGACTCCTGGCTCTCCGCAAGAAGCTTAACCTCTTCGCCAACATCAGGCCTGTTAAAGTCTACCCGCAACTCCGGGACTCGACCCCCCTGAAACCCGAACGCCTGGACGGCGTCGACATGATCGTGATCAGGGAGCTTACGGGTGGCCTCTATTTCGGAAAACCTAAGAGGCAATGGACTACCAGCAGGGGCCGAAGAGCCGTGGACTCGATGGCCTACTCCGAAGAAGAGATCCGACGCATCGTCCGCGTAGGCTTTGAAGTGGCCCGGGGACGCCGCCGCAAGAAGCTCACATCCGTCGATAAGGCCAACGTGCTGGAGTCCTCCCGACTCTGGCGTCAAATCGTATTGGAAATGGCGCCTTCCTATCCGGATGTTGAACTCGACCACCTTCTGGTAGATACCTGCGCAATGCACCTGATCCGCCAGCCTTCCCGCTTCGACGTTATAGTCACCGAGAACACCTTTGGAGACATCATCACTGACGAAACTGCAGTCCTGTCAGGTTCAATGGGCATGCTCCCTTCGGCCAGCTTGAACATGGAGGAATCGGAAAAGGTTGCCGTGGGTGTCTACGAACCATGCCACGGCTCGGCCCCTGACATCGTTGGTCAGAACAAGGCCAACCCCTGCGGCATGGTCCTTAGCGTAGCCATGATGCTCAGGCATTCCCTGGGCCTCGAAGAAGAGGCCCGTACCATCGAAGAAGCGGTCGAGAGCGTCCTGGAAGAGGGCTACCGCACCCCAGACATCGCCGAGGATGGCACGGAGACCACGGGCACGGTTGAAATGGGTGCCCTCATTGCCGAGAAAGTGGCAGCATAGGAACGGTGCCCCAATGACTACCACCGCAAAGCAACTTACTCTCTACGACACCACCCTGCGGGATGGCACACAGATGGAGGGCATTTCCCTCTCCGTCGAGGATAAGCTCAAGATAACCCGCATGCTGGACAGGCTCGGCGTCGACTTCGTGGAGGGAGGCTGGCCGGGCTCTAACCCCAAGGACGCCGAGTTCTTCGAACGCGCCCGAGACCTCGACCTCCAGAACTCAACCATTGTCGCCTTTGGCGCCACCCGGCGCGCCAACATAAGCGTCGACAAGGACCCCCAGATAGAAGCCCTGCTCCAGGCCGAAACTGAGGTGATCACCCTGGTCGGCAAGAGCTCTGCTCTTCACGTCCGCTCCATCCTGGAGACTACCCCGGAAGAGAACTTGGACATGATCGCCGACTCCATTCGTTATCTTCGTGACAAGGGTCGGCGCGTTATCTTTGATGCCGAGCACTTCTTCGATGGTTTCAACGAAGACCCCGACTACGCCATCGAGACCATCAAGGCTGCCCACGAAGCCGGTGCCGAGTGCGTGGTCCTCTGTGATACCAACGGAGGCCGGCTTCCCTCAGAGATAGCCGACACCATAGGCAGGGTAAAGGACGCGACGGGCGCGAATCTTGGCATCCACGCTCACAATGACGCCGATATGGCCGTAGCCAACAGCATCGCCGCCGTCAACGAAGGTGTAGTGCAGGTCCAGGGCACCATAAACGGCTATGGGGAGCGCTGTGGCAACGCCAACCTTGTCTCCATCATCGGCAACCTTAAAATCAAGATGGGCATCGATTGCATTTCGGATGACCAGCTTTCCTACCTGACGGAGGTCTCCCGGTACGCCAGCGAACTCGTCAACCTCCCCCCCGACGAACACCAGCCCTACGTCGGAATGAGTGCATTCAGCCACAAGGGTGGTATGCACGTTGCCGCGGTCAACAAGCTTGAGGAGAGTTACCAGCATGTGCCGCCTGAGCTGGTTGGCAATTTCAAGAGAGTCGTAGTCTCGGAGCTATCCGGGAGAGGCAATATCGCTTACAAGGTCCGGGAACTCGGTATCGACGTTGACCTGGGGCCCGAGGGCACAAAGGAAGTGCTCGGGCGCATCAAGGACCTCGAAAGCAAGGGCTTCCAGTACGAAGGCGCCGAGGCCTCATTTGAGCTTCTTGTAAGGCGGGCCCATTCCAGCTACAAACCGCCCTTCAAGCTGGTCGACTTCATGGTGCTCGTCGAAAACAGCCGTCGCTCCCCGACCATGACCAACGACGCTGAACCCTACCTCCTCGCCGAGGCCATGGTCAAAGTCAAGGTTGGTGAGGAGACCATACACACTGCCGCAGAAGGCAATGGCCCGGTAAACGCCCTTGACCTTGCCCTAAGGAAAGCCCTCCAGCAATTCTACCCCCGGATCTCGGTGGTAGAGCTCTCCGACTACAAAGTGCGCATCGTGGACGAAAGCTCAGGAAGCTCCAGCAGCATCCGCGTCCTGATCGAATCAACAGACGGAGCCCGAGTATGGAGAACGGTAGGAAGCTCCACCAACGTCATAGAAGCCAGCTGGCTAGCCATGGCCGACAGCCTCGAATACTGGCTAATCAAAAACCAGGACTGACTACCCCCCATCCCTCCTGTCATTCCTGCGGAGGCAGGAATCCATCCCTCCTCAACAAACGGGCTATTCTCGGCCCCGCGCGCCTCGCTTCTCCACTCCCCACCTCCCGACACCTACCCGCAACCCCACCTCACCCCCCTATAACAACCTCCTCCTCCGTAATCTCACCTTCCTCAATATAGAAGGCTCGAATCTCCGGGTTGTCCGGCTCCCTCAACGAAACCAGGAAATACAGGACTCCCGGATAGTTACTCTCTTTCCTGCCCGTGGCCTCGTCATCGTACGTAGCCAGCCTCACGTCTGTCGGTGAAGGGTATGCCTCGCTGAACGTATGAGAGTGATAGAAGCCCAGGATTTCCCACCCCGCCCCTTCCACCTCCTCGAAAATCCTGAACTGGTCCTGCGGGTCCATGACATACTTCACCGGGCTTGGCTCTACGTTCCGCACCCGATACACCCGCTTCACATCTCCTCCCACCCCCGCCAGCATCCCGCAGCACTCGTTTGGCGCATCCGCCTTTGAGTGGGCGATCATCTCATTCGCATACTCTCTACTTAGCATAAACATGAAATCAAACCTGATGCTGTGGACTATCCGATAATGTGTATTACGCCCTTATGCTCGGCAACTACCTCACCTATCACCCGAGCCCCGACCACCCCATGCTCACCCAGCGCCGCCATTAGCCTATCAACCTTTTCTACCTCCACAGAAATCAGCAACCCCCCCGAGGTCTGGGCGTCGGCCAACAGCACCTTCATCGCCTCTTGAATGTCCCCCTCCCAAGCTACACTGTCCTTTAGCGATGCTAGGTTCCGTTGAGTCCCACCCGGCGCTATCCCTTTCTCCGCGAGTTCCCAAGCCTCCGGGATGAGCGGAACCTCCTTCAACTCCACCCGTGCCCCCACCCCACTCCCCTCCACCATCTCCCTCATGTGCCCCAACAACCCGAATCCGGTGATGTCCGTGCAAGCGTTCACCCCAACCCCGACCATCGCCTCCGAGGCCCCCTTGTTCAACTCCGCCATCAGCCTCACAACCCGACCCTCCGTCTCCCCATCCGACTTCCCTGCCTTCAAGGCCGTCGTGATAATTCCCGTACCTATCGGCTTCGTCAACACCAACTTGTCCCCAGCCTTGGCCCCCGAGTTGGTAATGTGCTCTCCCGGCCTCACCAGGCCCGTCACGGCGATGCCATATTTGGGCTCCACGTCATCGATGGTATGACCTCCGGCAATAATGGCCCCCGCCTCGGTCATCTTGTCTGCGCCGCCCTTGAGGATACTGCCGAGAATGTCTTTGGGCAGGCCTATTGGAAAGCCCACTATGTTGAGCCCAAGGACCGGCGTCGCGCCCATAGCATAGATGTCGCTCAGCGAATTTGCTGCCGCTATCGCCCCAAACCAGTACGGATCGTCGACGATAGGTGGGAAGAAGTCCACACTCTGGACTAAGGCAAGCGAGTCGCTCAGCCGATAGACCGCGGAATCATCCGCCGTGCCCGATCCAACCAACAGGTTCGGGTCGTCGACTTTCGGGAGGCTCTTCAGGACCTGAACCAGGTCCTCGGGGCTGAATTTGGAAGCTCAGCCCGCGCAGTGAGCCAGTTCTGTAAGTCGTAGCTCTTTAGTAGTAGACAAATTCTCAGCCTGAACTAATGCTATAAACCGCAAAGGGAATTATAGTGCACTGACGAGCCGCACGGACTAGAGGACCTGTCTTAGGTAGAAACTGCGTGACTCGTGCTAGCCGTTAACAGGCCCGCCGCCCTCGCCCGTGAACTTCCAGGCGTTCTCCCCCACCCCCGTCACCCTCCACCTCGGCATCACGTACTCGGAGTCTTCCGAACGCTCGAACACCACTTCAACGGGGTTCCCGATAGCCACTGCCTCCTCATCGTCCACCAATACGCCTACTATCCTAGTAAGCGAACCGTCAGGGTTGCCGCAATCGGGCAGTTCTATAACAGCGGTAATGTAAGGAACAGCGTTAACGAACGGCGCGAGTATGGGCTGCACTACGACGTTGTAGCTGTAGATCACTCCCTTGCCCTCAGCCTGATGCCAGCCAAGGTCCATCGATGTACACCCGGGACACGCGGGGAATGGCGGGAAGAACTTTCGGCCGCAGTCGTTGCACAGCCGTACCAGGAGTCGGTCTTCTCTGGTCGCGTCCCACCACTCTTTGGTGTCGGGATCGGGCTTGACGTTGATAAGCGTGTAGTCGATGGGTCCCGGCATGGAAGCCTACCTCCTGATGATCATGGCGCTGCTCTCGGTCTCCGTGCCCCATGCGAGGCAGGCGGCAATCTCCGCCTTCTTAAGCTGCCGACAGCCTTTGCTTCGGTCGTAGCTGTGCTTGCCTTCCCTCCACCCGGGGCACGTGTCGTCTGCCCTGTGTCTCAGCTGGCGCACATTCTCGATAACCATGGCTATGCCGTGGGTATACCCCTCCGACAAATGCCCGCCCGAGAGATTGGACGGCAGCTTTCCGTCAATCTGCAGTGTGCCGCCCTCTACGAATGGCCCTATCTCGCCCTCAGGAGCAAAACCGAACCCCTCAAGCAATATGAGCGATGTAAACGTGAAGGCGTCGTAGGCAGATACGAAGTCAATATCGTCGTGCGTAACCCCTGACATCCCGAAGAGCCGCTTTCGCCCGTAGTTCGCCCCAACGTAATGGATCTTCTCCCTGTTCCACCTGTATGCGGCATCGGGCGACTGCGCCCTCGCAGTGCCGCCCATGATGAACACCGGCGGTTGCTTCAGGTTATACGCCCATTCCCGTGGCGCGATTATTATCGCCGCCGACACGTCAGTCTCCAGGCAGCAGTCGAACAACCGGAATGGCTTAGCGACCCAGCGGCCTTTAAGGTAGTCGTCCATGGAAAGCGGCCGGTCGTAGAAGACCGCCTTGGGGTTGAGGTTGGCATGCCTGCGATGCGCGACAGCCACCTCCCCGAGTTGCCGAGAAGTCAGCCCATAGTCGCGCATGTATCTCATGCACGTCAGACCATGGTGTTGGGCCGGCGTGGTAAATCCCCACGCGTCCCACATGTCCCCGATACTGGAAACCGAGGTAACAGGTGCTGGCCCATCCGGGTCCTGTCCCCCGAACCTCAACCCAGACCGCCCGTTCATCGAACGGAAAATGACCATGTTTCGGCAGTAACCCGCTTCGATTAGACCGATAGCGTGGGCAACCAGCGTCTCGGTGCTGTTGCCACCGCCAATGATGTCAACGGCATAGTCCAGCCGGATCCCGAGCGACGATGCCACCTCAGCAGAGTCGCTGGAATCTCCGTACTGGTAGGACGTCATACCGCTGATGTCCGACGGTTTCAGCCCCGCGTCAGCCATCGCGTTCCGCACAGCCTCACAGGCCATGGACAGGGTTGTCCGGTTTGAAGGGCGCATGTGGGGAGTCTCCCCCACGCCCACAATGCAATACTTGTCGGTTAACGCTCCCACTCTGCCGCTACCTCCTGAGAATCATTGCGCTGCTCTGCGCTTCGAAAGACCAGGCCAGGCACGCCGCGATGTCCGCCTTCTTCAATTGGCGGCATCCCTTGCTCCTATCATACGTGTGTATCCCGTCACGCCACCCGGGACAAACGTCGTCCGCCCGATGCCTGAGTTGCCTGACATTCTCAATTACCATCGCTATCCCGTGCGTGTACCCCTCTGAAAGGTGCCCGCCCGACAGGTTCGAAGGCAATTTATTGTCGATTTGCAGCGTCCCGCCCTCCACAAACGGCCCGATCTCGCCCTCGGGTGCAAACCCGAACGCCTCCAACAATATCAGGGAAGTGAACGTGAATGCATCATACGCTGACACGAAGTCGATATCTTTGTGATTAACCCCCGACATCCCGAACAGCCGCTTCCGACCGTAGTTGCCGCCTACGTAGTGGATCTTCGGCATTCCCCAGGGCCATGCCGCACCGGGAGCCTGCACCCTCGCGGTACCTCCCATTATGAACACCGGCGGCTGCCTCAGATTGTATGCCCACTCCCGGGGCGCGACGATTATCGCCGCTGACACGTCGGTCTCCAGGCAGCAGTCGAATAACCTGAAAGGCTTGGAGATCCATCGGCCTTTCAGATAGTCGTCCATCGTCAATGGCTTATCGTAGAAAACGGCTTTGGGGTTCAGGTTTGCATGCTTTCGGTGCGCAACCGCCACCTCACCCAGATGCCGAGACGTTAGTCCGTAGTCGTGCATGTACCTCATGCACGTCAGGGAGTGATGCTGGGCAGGCGTGGTAAATCCCCACGTCTTGGTCATGTCGCCCATGTTTCTAATGGCAGGCACCGCTGCCGAGCCTCCAGGGTCTTGTCCCCCCGGCCTCCTCCCCGACCTGCCGTTCATGGAGCGGAATATCACCATGTTCTTGCAATATCCCGCCTCTATCAGACCTACGGCGTGGGCCACCAGAGCCTCGGTGCTTGACCCTCCCCCCATGATATCCATGGAGTAGTCCAGCCGCATTCCCAGCGCCGAGGCCACTTCTTTGGTGGGACATGAGTCGAACGCCTGGTAGGAGGTCATCCCACTGATCTCAGTGTGATCGAGACCCGCGTCGGCCATTGCATTGCGCACGGCTTCGCAGGCCATGGAGAGGGTAGTGCGATTGGAGGGACGTCTGTGGGGCGTCTCTCCTACCCCCACTATGCAGTACTTGTCTGTAAGTGCGCCCAAAGCGCTACAACCTTAAACTATTTTGTACGAGGTTTCCACAGGCCAAGGCTTGAGTAAATATCCATCCTTGTTCATGTTGAGGCCTTTGCAAGACTACTGTTGCAGTAGAGATAGGTTGTAAGTGAGTCAAGGCGTGTATCCAAGAGTGGAATGGGAGGGGAGTTTCGCGGCCGAACCCAAGTGTCGAAAAGCCCCCTTGCCCCCTCACGGAATATGCGGTGCCGGCTCCGTGCCTATATGCCCCTCTTCCTCCAGCTGCCTGTAACGTTCGTTGTCGTACCCCAGCAATTCCTTGTAGACGTACTCGTTCCCATAGCCCAGGTGGGCTGGTGGTTTCCTGATGGCATTTGGTGTCCTTGCCATCTTCCACATGAACCCGACATGATCGTGTGTCCCGAGATCGGGATCATTGACTCTCTGGAAGAACTCGCGGGCCTTGATATGAGGATCGTTATGAGCGCCATTCTCATCGAGAACGGGTGCAGCAGCCACCCCGACGCCCTGCAGCCGAGCCGTCACTTCGTATTGAGTGAGAGTTTGAGTCCACTGGGTTAGGCCTTGGTCCAGCTCTTCCTGGTTGTTCCACCTCCCGAGCACAGTTCGGAACTTCTTCGCTAGGACCCATTCCGGGTTGCCCAACACCCTGCACAGGCCCTCCCATTCAGCGTCGCTGCCAACGGATATCGCTACCCAGGAATCCGCGCCCTTACACCTGTAAACACCGTGTGGAGCCATCGAGGAATGCCCGTTCCCCAACGACGACCTCACTCTCCCGTTCATGGTGTAGTCCAAAATTGGGGCTGCCATGCTGGGTATGAAGTTCTCGCAAAGCGGTATTTCAATGAGCTGACCCTCTCCCGTGCGATTCCGATGCCTGATTGCCATCAATATCGAAAGGACCGCGCTGTAAGCTGCCCCGGAATCGCTCTGGTTGGACTCGGGACGCTGCGAGATGTCCGTGTCCCGGTAACCCTTCAGCCAACTATGTCCGGCTACGCCCTCCACGTGCTGCCCCCAGGATCGGTATCTATGGTACTTTCCGTCCAGCCCGAATGCCGGCATCCTGACCATGATTAGCCCCGGGTTGTGTTTCCTTAGCTCCGAATACACCAGGCCCAGTTTCTTCATCGTGTCCGGCATATTGTTTTCGATTAACACGTCCGACTTGGATATCAGGTCTCTGAATATTTCCAGCCCTTCGGGACGTGTCACGTCTAAGGTCATGCTCCTTTTGTTCCGAGCGTGAGTGTTGAATAACGCCCCCCTGTCCCACGCCCGACCCTCCGGGTACCGGCCCGCATACCCGTACCCCATATCTATCATCACCTTGAAATACTCGCTGCTGGGTCTCATCAGCCCGGTCCGCGTCGTCGTTCCGAGAAACTGCGTCGACTCCACGCGTATGACATTCGCACCCCAATCGGCCAATATTTGGCTGGAGTGAGGCCCGGCCCACACCACGGTGATTTCCAGGACCCTAATTCCCTCAAGGGGCAACTTCGCCAATATATCCCTCTCCAGCCTCTATACGGCGCCCGACTGCCTCAGCCTGCCAAGCTCTTCCTTGCTGTATCCCAAGATTCCGCAATATATGTCCTGATTGTGCTCCCCGATGCTCGGGGCCGGAGAACTCAGCCGCCACGGCGTTCGATACATCTTCAAAGGCCTCCCCGGCATCGTCATCTCTCCCATCACCGGGTGTTGCATCCGGGCCCACATTCCTCGCTCCCAGAAATGGTCGTCCATTAGAAGGTGTTCCGTGGTGTTCACCACTCCCGATAGCACTCGCTTCTGCTGTGCCGTCTCCCATACGTCCAACTTGGATTTGGAGTAAAGCCAGGATATGATCAGCGCCGAAATCTCTTCTATGTTTGCTGGGTCCCGCCTGCCCTCAGGGGTGTTAAAACGCGGGTCATCCATTAAGTCTTCGCGCTCGATCATAGAGCAGACTCGATCAAAACCGAACTCCCCGCCCAGCAGGTTTACATATCCGTCTGCGCAGGGAAAGGGCCCCGACCCAATGCCCATGTGGTCCAGGTTTCGGTCCCCGACCACACCCGTATATGAATATGCCAGCAGCTTCGCGGCGCGCCTGTCTATGTTACCCAACTGCACTTCCGCCGCCGCCATGTCGATATAGTCCCCCACCCCCGAGGCCTCCGCCCTGTGAAAGGCGACCATTGCCGCAGATGCGGCCGCCAACCCTGTGTGTAGGTCCACCACGTTGTTCGCTGAGTTGACCGGCTCCCGTTCTGGGTTGCCGCTGAAGTACATCGGCCCGCCAAACGCGTACGGCTGTATCTCGTGACTCCTGTAGTCCTTGTACGGCCCGCTCTGCCCGAAGGGCGTGATAGACACGGCAACGAGCCTTGGATTGACCGCCTCAATCTCCTCAAACGGAAACCCGAGGCCGTCCAGCACCCCCGCCCCCAACCCCTCCACCAGAATGTCTGCCCACGAAAGCAACTCCCGAAAGACCCTTCGCCCGTGCCCCGATTTAATGTTAAGTGTTACGCCCTTCTTGTTTACGTTAAGGTACTGGAACAACCCGCTCGTCTCAGGGTCGGGAAGGTCATTGAGAAAAGGCCCCGACTTCCGCAGCGGGTCACCATCCAGGGGCTCCACCTTGATAACATCCGCTCCGAAGCAGGCGAATAGCTTGGTGGCTTGGGCAGGGGGAATCCCGTGGCCCAGGTCCAGGACTCTTACGTCATCCAGGGCCTTGGGTGGACGTATGGAGTTTGAGCTATCGGTTTGCTGCTTAAGCAAGGTGAGGTACCAGGTCGGGTAGGGGTTTCTGGCTTGCGGGCGATTATAGCATCGGCGATTGTGGATGGGGTTTAGGTGTGCCCAGTCTGTCTGGTAGAATCAGCCTGTCCTAAGCACATCCACACCGAGGCGCGGGCATGGGTTTTGTTACGGTAGAAGGCAGAAACATTAACTACCAATTTCCGGCACAGGCCGAGGCTCGCGTACGCCAGGGCCGCAACGTTCTCATGGTCCACGGCGCCGTCGACAACCATCGCGTCTGGCGGCACCAGCACGCGTACCTGGAACGTGACCACACTCCCCTGTCCATCGACCTCCCTGGCCATGGCGACTCCCAGGGCCCTCCCATCGACAGTCCCGCCGACTTCCGGCATTTCATCAAGGCTTTCGTGGACGTTATGGACCTGCAACCCTTCGTCTTTGCCGGTCACTCTATGGGCGGCTCTATGGCCCTGGACTACGCCATTCACCACCCCGAAGATGTCGAGGGACTCATACTGGTAGGCGCCGGTGCCCACTGGGAGCTCTCTTCTGAGGACCTGCAGCTTTGGACCACCGACCCCGAACGTGCCCAGCGGGAAAACGTCGCCCTCCTTTTTTCCAAGAAGACGCCCAAGCGCCTCGTCGAGGAATATGCCAAACAGCTCGCTGCCCAGGGCCCCGAGACCTGCACCGCAGACTTTCTGAACTGCGACAGGTACGATCTGCTTGACCAGATCGGTCAAATTCAGGTTCCCGCTCTCGTAGCCGCTGGTGACGAAGAAGAGTGGCTCGAAAACTCACGCGAAATCCACGCCAGTTCCATGAATACAACCTTTGAGATTATCCCTGCGGCTGGCCATGCCGTTATGATCGAGCAGCCCGCCCTTCTGAACGACGCCATAGGCGCCTACCTTGCCAAACTGCCTTGAGAACACATACGCCTTAGTCAAATGAGTTGGGGGAATAGATGCCACACGTACAGGTAAACGGAAAGAGCGCCTTCTACGCCAGCCCTCGCGACATTGCGGCAGGCCAGAAGAAAGGCAAGATAGTCCTCCTGGTCCACGGAGCACGCAGTAACCACCGCATATGGGCGCCCCAGCTTCAGGCCCTTGCCCCTTGGCACACCCCCATAGCTATGGATCTGCCCGGACACGGTGACTCCGAGGGTTCAGGCTCGACCAACGTCTCCGAATACCGGGACTTCGTGAAAGCCTTGGTCGACGCCCTCGGCCTCGACTCCTTCGTCATCGCTGGCCACTCCATGGGCGGCTCCATCGCCCTCGACTACACCCTGACCTACCCCGGAGTTGAGGCCTATATTCCGGTCGGATCCGCCCCCCAGTGGAACATCGATGATGAGTACCTGGACCTCTACCGCACCGACCCCGACCGCGCCGTGGCAGAAAGCGCAGGCCGCAACTTCTCCAAGAATACCCCACGGGCCATCGTCGAGCTCAATGAATGGAACAACAGGACGACTCCCATAGAGGTCGGCATCGGCGACCTGGAGGCCTGCAACGCCTTCAACCAGGCCCCGAGGCTCGGCGATGTCAAAGTCCCAACCTGCGTCATCTGCGGAGAGGAAGACCTCTATGTAGACGGCTCCCAGGTCCTCCACGACGGCATATCCGGCTCCCAGGTCCACTGGATAACCAACGCCGGCCACGACCCCTCCATCGAACAACCCCTGGCCACCAACAAAATCCTCCTCGACTTCCTGGGGTCTTTGGGCTAAGACCAGACAACTTGAGTCCGATAATCGCTCTTGTCGTTTGACATACAACGGTCAGCTCAAATATCAAACCTCAATAATAAGCTTAGGAATCGACTAATGCTTCTCAGAAATAAGAGCTGTTGTCAGAGCCCATTCCTTAGTACCGGTATTGTAAGTAACCACACCTCTGCGCTTTAGGTCTTGCTGGGCATTTCTTAGGCGATGTTTCCAAGCTTTGCCGTAACGCTGTCCGTTGATAATTAGCTCTTGGCTATCATCACATAGAGTCGGCATAAGGTCGCTGACTCGCTGTGCTATTGTCACCGTGGGCAATGGCCCGTCCGATAACACGTATTGAATGGCCTCCCCGAATACAGCGTTTGCACTACGATCACCGACTTGAGCAGACGCAAGTAAGGGCCGCGCCTGTTGCATTGCCTCCGTGAATGCGCGCTTGGCGTTAGGTAGCGCACTTGCAGTTACATTAGCTCGGGCTTCACGTAGAGATTTCTCCAGTTGGGAGAGTTCTATGAGTGTAGTGGCTCCTACTTCGCTACCTAAACGGGAGAAGGCCAGCATGTCATTGCGTACAGTTCTAACCCAGTCTTGCCTGGAGACTAGGACACCATATTCGATATTCCGGTCAAGAGCTGCCTTTGTGAGGTTTCCAGAAGTTACTATGGCTGACTTATCATCAGCTACGAATACCTTTGCATGCAGATTGGGTAACGCTATAAGTCTTGCAAAGGGCGACGCATCTGCGAGGTAGCGAAGGGCAGCGATGTCCAGGGTAGAAGAGCTAACAGCGTCAGGGTTGATATTTGTAAGTGTAGTGATTTCGAGGTCTGGGCGAAGTTGCTTGCAGAACCAAACAGCTTCATCGTACTTGATATATGGCGCAGCAACTAATACGGATCGTTCAGCAATCAAGGCAAGGTCGGCAAGTTCGGTTCGCCATGTACGTCCTAAGAATTTGATCATGCCACAAAAATATTGTGGTCTTCTGCTTATTGTCAAATAAGCTAGTTCTACAATTCTCTTAATTGACGATCGACAAAATAGGCCGACACCCATCCAATAAACTTTCTTGGAACCTTGTATTAAGTCGGCTGATACTCCCCCCATATGATAAGATGCACCCCGGACCCCAACCCTCCCCAAAGGAGACCCGACCTGTGACCGGCTGTCTGGATGGAGTAAAAGTGCTGGAGCTCGCCCGCTATCAAGCCGGGCCCCGGGCTGGCATGGTCATGTCCGACATGGGCGCCGAGGTCATCAAGGTCGAAAAGCCCGGCGGTGAGGAGACCCGCGCCCACGCACCCTTGGTCAATGGCACCAGCGTCTACTTCACCGTCTACAACAGGGGCAAGAAGAGCATCACCCTCAACATGCGCACCGAGGAGGGTAAGGAGATCTTCAGGGACCTCGTCAAGACCGCCGACGTTGTTCTCGAAAACTTCCGCCCCGGCGTCATCGCCAAGATGGGCTTCTCCTACGAAGAGTTGAAGAAGATCAAGCCCGACATCATCCTCACCTCCGTCTCCGGCTTCGGACAATACGGCCCATACAGGAATAGGCCTGCCTTCGACCCCATCGGTCAGGCCATGTCCGGGCTCATGGAAATAACAGGCATCCACGAAGGCCGCCCCGTCCTCACCGGCTCCCCCATCATCGACAGAATAACCTCTCTCCATGCCTGCATCGGCACCCTAGGCGCGATCATTCATCGAAACGCCACAGGAGAGGGCCAGATCATCGACGTCAGCCTCCTCGACACCGGCGTGACTCTTATGGAGATTCCCATCTCCCACCACATGGGCACCGGTGCTGGCCCCGCGGACTACTACGCCTCCGTGTACAAGGCCAAGGACGGCTACGTCACCATCCCAGCTACTTCCCGGACCCTCTGGACCCGAGTCTTTATCGCCATGGGCCGACACGAACTCGCCGAAGACCCCAGCATCCTCGGCTTCGAGGCCGACGAAGGCTCCAAGGCCAAGCGTCTGAAGCTTCTCACCGACTGGGTCGCCTCCAACACCGTAGCCGACATTACCGAGAGACTCGTCGCCAACGAAGTCCCCGTCGGCCCCGTCCAGACCCCTGCCCAGATGTCCCGAGACCCCCACATGAGTGAACGAGAGATGATGGTCTCCGTCCCCACCGAAAACGGCAACGGCGAGATTATGGCCCCCGGCCTCAGCATCAAGTTCTCCAAGACCAAGGGCGCCGTTGGCAAGGTCCCTGCCGCCGGAGAGCACACCTGTGAAATCCTTGGCCAACTTCCCGGCATGACCCCCGACAAGATCGAAGATCTCCGCACCCGGGGCGTCCTGTAAGCATCTCCCTATTTGCAAACAACCCCAAAACGAATGAATACCCTAAAAGATAAGTGCGCCATCGTCGGCATCGGCGAGACTGAATACTCTAAGGACTCGGGGCGCAGCGAACTCTCTCTGGTCATCGACGCCTCCTTGAAAGCCATCGAGGATGCTGGCCTCCAGCCCGAAGACATCGATGGCATGGTCCGGTTCGTCGTTGACCCTACCTCAGAAGAAGAGGTTATAGCCTCTCTCGGCATCCCCGAACTCACCTTCTTTGATGAGCTCGCCTATACGGGAACCGCGGCTGGAGGCCTGGTAGCCCATGCATGCATGGCTGTAGCGACAGGCATGGCCAACAATGTGCTGCTCTACCGGGCCATGAACGGCAGGTCGGGAAAGAGGTACGGCTCGGGTGCCATAACCGGCCGCCGAGGCCAGGGGCAGGCGGCTTTCATGGAGCCTTTTGGGCTACTGGTTCCGGGCCAGCAGCTAGCCATGTACGCCCGACGCCACATGTACGAATATGGCACAACCAGCGCTCAATACGGGGCAATATCCGTCGCTTGCCGGAAGCACGCCAACATGAACCCAAGGGCCATAATGTATGGCCGACCCATGACAATCGAAGACCACCAGAACTCCCGGATGATCTACGATCCGTTCCACCTGTTCGACTGCTGTCTCGAGACCGACGGTGGCGCGGCGATAGTAATCTCCTCTGCCGAACGAGCCAGGGACATGCGGCAAAGGCCCGTTTACGTCTCCGCCGTTGCCCAGAGCCTCGTCCCACCGATCCTGGAGACCGGCCCGATTTCTCAGACCGTCGCTGCCGTCTCAGGTCCTCGCCTATTCGACATGGCGGGCATAACCCCCCAGGACATCGATGCAGCCCAGATATACGACCACTTCAGCGCCCTTGTCCTCTTTGCCCTCGAAGACTACGGCTTCTGCGCCAAGGGCGAGGGTGGCCCCTTCGTCGAGGGTGGCCGTATAGAGATCGGCGGCGAGTTGCCCATCAACACCGCCGGAGGCCACCTTTCGGAGGCATACGTCCACACCGTCAATCACATTATCGAAGGCGTCCGGCAGCTCCGTGGCTGCTCCACCGCGCAAGTCCCGAACGCCGAGCACGTGCTGGTGGACACCGGCGAAGGTGTTGGCGCGATGATCCTACGCAGGTAACTGGCAATGACCGAAGAAACCCTCCAACCCTTACCTATACCCGTACCGTCCATTGATAACCAGGCCTTTTGGGAGGCCTGCAACCGTGGAGAGCTTGTAATCCAGCACTGCTCCCGCTGCGACGTCCTGCGCCATCCTCCCAGGCCCATGTGCCCCGGCTGCCGAAGCAAGGAGTTGGGATGGAAGAAAGTGTCGGGGCTGGGAACGGTGTACAGCTACACGGTGACCCACCAGGCGATTCACCCGTCCCTGCGAGGCAGGGTCCCTTGGACGGTCATAATGGTCGACTTGGACGAAGGCGTCAGGATGATAAGCCACATCGTCGACTGCCCTGCAGAGGACGTGCATATCGGGATGCGTGTCCAGGTCGCCTTCGAAGAAGTAGAGGCTGGCATCACCCTCCCATACTTCCGCCCGGCTGTCGATTAGAGAGACCTTATTCTCCGCATCCCTTCTGGTCTCTCCAAGGGGTTACCGGACCGCCTATTAAGGGTTTCCCCCCGTAATTGACCCCCTCCCCCAACCCCTGCTATATTCCACCCCTGATTGGGGATGTAGCTCAGCTGGGAGAGCGCCGCGTTCGCAATGCGGAGGCCGGGGGTTCGAATCCCCCCATCTCCACCACCCCACCCTTTTCCCACATGTTCCCAAGTTACCTCACTTAGTCTCATTATTGCTCAGATAAATAGCTACATATAATACAAATAATGCCTTTTCACCTTCCCTTTCACTCTCTGCTGGGCCCTTTCCTCCAAACACATAGTGGCGGAGCCTTTTACCTTTCATATGTTCTCGTATGAGCCTGCAATGACTCCCCAATCTCACCTATTTTCGAGATTATATCCATCCCCAGTGGGCATGAATACGAGCAAATGTTCACTAAGGCACTTCAAGACAACTTCAGTAACTTCACTCTAAGCACGAGTTCCGGGACGCTATCCCGACAGATGAGGACAGCTTTGGTGAACGAGGCCTAGGCTGGCTTCTGCTCTGGGGAGAAGTGTGAATCTCTCGCCCTCTCGGATATCTGGTACCCTCAGTTGCCTAACAGGTACACTTAGAGCGTACGACTCATCCACCAACCCTCAAACAACAGGAGTTCCCCGATGCCAGATGCAACTATAAAGATTGATAAAGTCCGCTTCATCCTCACCCTTGACCCGGAAAGAAGGATCATCCGGGACGGGTCTATTGTCATTGAGGGTTCGAGGATTACGCAGGTCGGTAAGTCCGCCGAACTCAAGGACATTCCCGCGGACAGGGTGATCGACGGTTCTGAAATGGTAGCGACACCCGGCTTTACCAACGGCCACCTCCACATTTCCTATGCACACGCCACCCGGGGCATATTCCCCGACTCAATGAATCCGGTGGATTATTTGGGCAGGGTATTCCAGCTGGCCAACCAAATGCGTCCCGAGGAAGAGTACCTCACCTCCCTCCTGGCACTAACCGAGTGCCTGAAATATGGAACAACGACCATCGTCGACCCAGGATCAACCCGCTATCCGGACGTCTGCATGAAGGCTTATGAGGAGTCGGGGGCGAGGGTCATTATCGGGGCGTCCGTCACTGACTTGCCGAATCCTATCAACCTGCCGTTAGTAAGCCTGCAGGAGGCGGAGCAGTTGATGGAAAGCAGGGTCAGGGAGTTTAACGGCGCCCTTGAGGGCCGGGTCCAGGCTTGGACCATGCCAATGGACGTGAGCATCTGCTCCAAGGAGCTTCTACAGGCTGCTAAACGCATAGCTGATGAAAACGGCACCAGAATGACTATCCACTGCGCTAACTCGCCCCAGTCCGTTCAAGCGCACCTGGATAAATATGGCAAAAAGCCCATTGAGTGGCTGGAGGACATTGGCGTTTTGGGCCCGAACGTCCTCTTGGCCCACGTAGTGGGGCTCGACGATGCGGAGCTGGACTGCATAGCGAGGTCCGATACCAGGCTGGTCATGTGCCCCACCGCAGCCGTTAAGATGGGATCGGGAACTTCTTCCCAGGGCCGCCTTCCTGAAATGATAGAACGGGGCATCACAGTGGGGCTGGGCTCGGATTCGGCCAATAACTCCTCTGTCGCGGAAGTACTGCGGTCCGTCTACCTTGCTGCGGTCCTGTACAAAGATGGCCGTGGCTCGACCAGTATGGTGCCTGCAGAGAAGGCCCTGGAAATGGCTACCATCGACGGTGCCCGGTCCTTAGGTCTGGACTCGGACATCGGGTCTTTGGAAGTAGGCAAGAAAGCAGACATAGTCCTATTCGACACCCGCCGTCCCGAATGGCGCACCCTGTTCAACCCCGTCAACAGCCTGGTGTACAACGCCGACGGCAGGAGTGTGCACACGGTCCTTGTGGACGGCAGGGTTGTGATCGAGAATCAGAAGCCGACCTACGTGGACGAGTGGGAGCTGATCCAGAAAGTCCAGTCTATAGGCGCTGACATGCTCTCTCGCACTGGCACCCACTTCCCGCAGCCTTGGCCCATTGTCTGAGCGAAAAGTTTAGCCACATTGCGACCTATCCCAATTCAAGCGCGCATGGGATTCTGTGAAGCATTTCCGGAAGATATACGCCGCAAATTCACATCATCCTGTCACCCCAAGATACTTCGCTTGTACCTCGGCGTTGGCCTTAAACTCTTCTGGTAGGGCCTCGTATGCTATTCGACCTCGGTCTACCACATATACGTAATCCGCGAGCTCCAATGCCATAGGGAGATTCTGTTCTACCAGCAGAATCGAAAGGCCCCGACTCTTCAACCGGATGATGATTTGGGTCAGCTCTTTTACAATCACCGGGGCCAAACCCTCTGATGGCTCGTCCATCAACAGCAGGTCCGGGTTCGTCATCAAGGCCCTGCCTATGGCAAGCATCTGTTGTTCTCCCCCGCTTAGTTGATTGCCTCTGTTCCCGGCCCGGGTCTTCAGCACCGGGAAGAGCGAGTAGATTCCCTGCAAGTCCCACGGGGAAGATTTTCCGCTGTTTCTGGCAGACACTGTCAGGTTCTGTTGTACGCTCAATGAAGGAAAAATCTGCCTTCCTTGAGGCACCAGCCCTATGCCCAATTGAGCAATCCGATAAGACTTGAGCTGAGTTATTTCTCGTCCTCTAAAGTGAATTTTCCCACGGCGAGGTGGATTGAAGCCGATAATCGAGCGGATTGTGGTGGTCTTGCCCATGCCGTTTCGACCTAGAAGTGCCACAACCGAACCCTCCTCAACACTGAGGGACAGGCCCTGGAGCACATAGCTTTCGCCGTAGTAGGTGTGCAGGTCAACCAGTTCCAGCATCGCTCCCTGCCTCTTGTAGTCCTATGTAGATTTCCCGGACTTCGGGGTTGGCGCCGATGTCGTGAGGCATCCCGTCCGCGATGATCTGCCCATAGTGCAGAACTATGATCCTTTCCGCCACGCCGAAAATCAAATCTATGTCGTGAGCGACCAGCAGGACTGTTATTTCGCCACCCATGCCATGGATCATGCTGGCTATATCCGCGCTCTCGGTAGCGGTCAGTCCCGTACTCGGTTCGTCCAGGAGTAGGAATCTCGGTTTGGAAGCCAGGCTGAGAGCTATCTCCAGCTTTCGTTGGTCGCCATAAGCCAGCTCCTTAACGATGCTGCTCCGGTGCTCCCATAGCCCCCACGGTTCCAGTAGGCTCTCGACGTCCGCATATACATCCTTGTAGGCAGACATTGAGCGAAACATTTGGAATCGCGAAGGACGAGTCCCCTGAGCAGCCAATAAAGCGTTGTCCAGCACGGTTAAGCCCAGGAACGCACTCGAAACCTGAAATGATCTCGCCATGCCCAAGTGTGCCCTACGGTGAGTAGGCACACCGGTAATGTCCTGTCCGAATAGGTAAACCCGACCCGTCGTAGGTGGTATCTGTCCATTGAGGATATTGAATAGGGTAGTTTTGCCGGCGCCGTTCGGTCCTATGATTGCCAGCCTCTGCCCGGATTCCACGTCGAATGAGACGTTTTGTACAGCTTGTACGCCTCCAAAGTCCTTGGAAACATTTTCCACCCGCAACGCTTCCACGTTAACTCATTGCCCTCTTCCACATCCTGTACAGATAAACTCCAAATCCCTGCCGGGCAAACATCACGCTCACAATGAATACGCCTCCCAGTATGAGCGGCCAGCGCTCCGGCGTGTAATCGGCGGCGAAGAATTGCAGCAAGGTTATTCCTACAGCTCCCAGGACCGCGCCATATAGGGTGGCCACCCCACCAATGATCACCATGAACATAACCAGCCCCGACATCAGGAAACCCACGTTGGCGGGTGCTATCAGCCCGTTGTGGTAGGCGAAGAACACCCCGGCCACCCCCGCAAAAGTCCCGGCGATTACGTAGGCGATATATCGGTAGAGCCAGGTGTTGTATCCCAAGGCACGCATTCTCGGTTCGTTTTCTCTTATCCCTTGCAACGCGATCCCGAATGGTGACTTGACGATGCGATATAGAACGAACCCGCAAATGGCAAAAATTACGGCAACAAAGTAAAAGTAGCTCCGGTTGTTCCAGGCGATATCGAGGAAGCCGAGGTCCGGCCTGCTGATGCCGGTAACACCTTCGGTCCCGGCAGTTGTAAACCAGCCGACGCTGAAGGTTATGCTGAAGACCAGTTGCCCTAAAGCAAATGTAACCAGAATGAAATAAAGTCCGGTCACCCGGAGAGCGATTATTCCAAACACGGCTGCCACCAACGCCGATGCCAAAACCGCCGCTGGCGCCCCTAGCCAGAAAAGCTCCACGTCATATCGGACCATCAGAATTCCCACTGTGTAAGCCGAAACCCCAAAGAAGGCTGCATGTCCCAACGATATCAGCCCCGCGTAGCCGAAGATGAGGTCCAGGCTCATGGCGAAGATGGCGAAGATCAACATTCGCGTCATCAAGCTCTGCATGTAGCCTGGAAGGACCAGCGGGAGCACAATGATGAGGATTGCAGCCACAATCAACGGAGCAAGCCCAACGAGCCGGTCCGGCGGCGCGTTGCCTCTCAGTAAACGCTGGGCCACACTCAAGGCTTAGACCTTCTTTCCCAATAAGCCCGAAGGCCTGACCAGCAGGATAATGACCATGGCCAGGAATATCGAGACCATTGAAAACTCAGGAAACAAGGTTTTGCCAAAAGCGTCGACTACGCCGATCAGGATTCCCCCCAACAGGGCCCCCTGTACCGATCCCACCCCACCAACCACAACGACAACCAACGACAGTAACAACACGTCGACGCTCTGAGCGCTGCTTGCTCCCAGTATTTGGGCTCCCACTACACCCGCGAATCCAGCGATAAATGAGCCCAAGAAAAAGACGGCGACTGAGATGCGGTCCAGGTTTATTCCTAGACCCATCGCCATCTCCCGATTATCCATACCCGCCCGCACGACCGATCCGATCCGGGTCCGGTCCTGCAACCACCAAAGACCGACGGCCAGGACCAATCCAACTACAATGATCGCAAGACGAGTTGTGGGGTAGGTGTATCCGCCAAAGTTCACTGAGCCCGATAGTATTTCAGCTGTGAATTGGCCTCGGGGGATTGGGCCCCACGCCCACTGCACGGCATTGGTCAGAACAAAGACGAGTCCGAACGACACTAATACCTGCTCATTGAGCTGGTTGTGCAGGTATCGAAACAGCCCTCGCTCTATTAGCAGGCCGACCAGGCCCGCAGATAGTCCGCCAATCACAACGGCCAGCCAGAAGGAGAGACCCAGGTTCTCAGCAACACTCCAGCCAGCGAAGGCTCCAATCATATAAAGAGCGCCGTGGGCAAGGTTAAGGATACCCATGACACCTATGATTAAGGACAGTCCGGATGCCAGGAGGAACAGTATGAAGCCGAATGAAATCCCGTTGAGCATGCCAAGCACGAACGTATCCATTAGAACTCCCCGGCCCACAGACTTTCAAAGGACGGGACGGCTGACCGAAAATCCATCAGTCCTCCCAAATCGGGATGAAGCGCCTTTGCATTGCGTGAGTCAGTTTGTAGATGCAAGCCTGCAAATGAAGCGATTGTTCACTTAGCGTCGGCGCTTTCTCTTACGGTGATCGGGTAGGTGGTGCATGCGCAACACTTGCCCTGCTCATGTGGTCACACTTCTGAGAGTCACTTCTACGACTCTTGGAACAATGAAGAGCCGGAGCTACAAGCTTTGATTGTAGCTCCGGCTCAATCTTTGGCAGTCGGTAAAGACTAGTCCCTGGGGTCTTTGATGTTGTTAAGAGTCTCTATGGGCAGCCATGTGTGCCTGCCGTCATCCAAGACCGTGGGCTCGACTATGTAGCGGTCCGAGGAGGCCATGCGTGAAGAAGAAAAGGTAAGCTGGCCTATCGGAGTTTCAAGGTCCAGCCCCAGTATCGCCTCGCTCAGCGCCTCAAATTCGCTATCTCCGTCAGATGCCTTCAGAGCCTCGATGACGATATCTGCGGCCACGTAGGCGTTGGAGTGATCGAGTGTGGGCTTTTTGCCCCATCTCTCCTCGAAGTTTGCGACGAAATCGGCGCTTACTGAATGATCGACTAGCCATGTCCAGCCAACGAAACCGGTTATCTCACCGGTGCTGTCCTCTAGTTCCTGTATCGTCGGGCCAAAGTCTTTCATGAAGTCATCAAACAGGCCGTGTATCATCGCGAGGGGCAGGTCCCGTCCTAGGTCCTGGTAACCATTCAGGAAAGACACCATGTCGGCGGGAACGAGCCAGGTCAGCAGAGCGTCAGCGTCTTCAAGATTGGTGGCATAGGGGAGCATGTCCACCGTACCCAGTGGCACCCACTGCTGTTGGACGACTTCCCCACCGAGGGCTTCGAAGGCATCGGTTGTCGTCTGGATAAGCTGGTGGCCGTATACGTAGTCCGGTGCCAATGTGGTGAGCGTCCTGTATCCCAATTCCTCATATAAGTACGTGCCGTAACCAGCCGAGAGAGCCTCACTGGAACCCGGGCTGCAGAAGAAACTGCCACCCTCGCCCAGTGCGTAGGAGCAGCCGTGGACCTGGATCGCAGGGACTTGCATCTCGTTAATGTATGGCCCGACTGCTTCCTGGCTGGACCCGAATAGTGGACCGATGATCACATCCACCTGGTCCTGCTCAACGAGTTTTTTAACCCGTTCCAGGGTGAGAGAAGCGTCCAGAACGTCTTCATCTGCGATGATCAGCTCAATGGGCCTTCCTTCAACTTCGAAGTCTGCTTCCTCAAGCCGCAGCCTGATCCCTTCCTCGCCTCGAGGGCCATAGTCCGCGGAAAAGCCCGTGAAGGGCCAAACAAATCCAACCTTAACCGGCCCCCTGTCTTCCCCGCCGCCACAAGCCGCCAGAAGGGCCAATAGACCTGTTGCCAAGGCTAGGCCAAGTAGGCTAAGCCATCCTTTTTTCGTCATTCTTCTAGTCTCCTTGGAGAGGTTATCCGCTAGGCCTTCGAACTTCTCTTTAACCTTTGTGTTCGACTTGGGTGAGTTCGTTACTTATTGCTATCATTCATGTGTTGTGTGCGTTGCATCCCCTTAAGTTAGCTGACCCACAACTTTGCCATTGGTCACGCTTGTGCATTCGGCCCTTGGACGAGCCTTTCGAAAATCGCTGGTCGTACCAGTTGCATACCTAGCGATTTCACAGGCACTGGACTCAACCTCGATAGCCAGTTTATCGGAAGCCTTCAATGCATTCTCACTGGGCAGGCTCCCAAACTGCATGAACACTATCGGGTTTCCCCATTCCTGGGCAGTTTCGCACTCTACTTGTGCCGCGTAGGATTGTCAACATCCATGCTAGGGTTTCGTTCACTGTCAACGAATTGCTGCTGCATCACAGATCACGATACCTTTTGCTAATACGGGACAACGACTTCAAAAACGCCACAGCTGATGGGATTCCTCCCACTCTGAAGTACGGAGTTGGATTGCGCTTTCGGAAGGCTGTAAATTGACTGCGAAGCTGACTGCCTGCTAGACTCCGGTCGTTTTCCGGTGGCGGGGAGACCAGGCCTCCGGGATACCAAAATATGACATACTTACCCGCGAGAATTCCATATTTCATTGGGGCCTTTGGTAGAACTTATTTCTGAAAGAGGCAAGAAATGGCTACAACGGCATATGTCGGTGGGACAGTCATAAACGGCACGGGCCGAGCGCCTATATCCGATGCGGTAGTCCTAGTCAACAACCAGCATATTGTTAATGTGTATCGCAAAGGGGAGTTCGACGTGCCTGAGGGTGCCCAGGTGGTCGACACTTCCGGAAAAACGATTATTCCCGGCATGATCGATTGCCACGTTCACGTCGGCGTACTTGCTGACAACGCATTCCTTCAACTGGACGACCCGTTAGAAGCATGCGACCGTTTCCTTAAGCAGTTCGTCGAATACGGCGTCACCACCATCCGGGACACCGGTAATTCCGACCCCGGGTTGATGGAAAAGTTCAGGAAAGGGGAGTCGGGATGGCCCCGCTGGTTTGGGGCCGGACGGATCATGGATGGGGACCCGCCCGGGCCCTGGAAATGGGTGAAGGTGCTGGAAAGCGCGGCGGCAGCCAGGGAGGCGGTGCCGGAGGTCATGGACGAGGGTGGCGACTTTCTCAAAGCCTACGTGATGGCAGCCCCGGACATCCTGCAGACTATTGTCGATGAAGCCCACTCCCGCGGGGCCTGGGTTACGGCCCACGTGGGTCACTTGACTACCGTTGAGCAAGCCGTGCGAATGGGAGTGGACTCCCTGGAGCATGTGCGCGTGGGTCCCGAGTTGGTTGAAGACGCCGACAGGGAGGCATTTGAGGGTCTGAAAGCCCGATTTTGGGACCCTCTCGTCTCCTGGATGGCTTGGCGGTACGTAGAACCCTCTTCCAACAAGGTAGGTCGTCTAATTGAACTCATGAAGGAACGCGGTGTTATCATGACCCCCACGCTGTCTCTGTCCAAGAGTATCCTGCTCGGGGATGATCCGGCAGTGGTGCGTCCTCCGGGGATAGAAACCCTGCCGGAGTCAGTTAAGAATGAGTGGGACCGTTTTGCCGTCCCCTTCGACTTCACCGAAGAGGACTTCCGGGAAGGTAGGGTGGAGTTGGCTCGGCAAATGGAGTTCATTGGAATGGCGCATAAGGGTGGAGTGAAGATAGCCGCCGGCACCGACGTGACAATGCCCTACGTCGTGCCTGGGGCAGGCCTCCACGGCGAGCTTAAGCTCCTGGTAGACAGTGGTCTAAGCCCACTGGAGGCCCTGGTTGCCGCCACCGGGCAGGCCGCCGAGCTGCTGGGCCAGCAAAACGTCCTGGGAACCGTTGAAAAGGGCAAGTTGGCCGACATGGTTATCCTGGACGCCGACCCTCTTGAAGACATCACAAACGTGCAGCACATTTCCGCAGTTTTGAAATCTGGTGAGGTTGTATCCGGCACCGTCTAGTCTTACTAAGGTACGGGACTTCCTTGAGATTGGCGTTGCATAAGACCGACTTAATCTAAGGCAACTGGTTAACGGGGAGACCCGCCACTTGGTGGGCATTGAGCTATACGACAGACGAGTACAAAGAGAGACTATATGGCAAAAAAGGTTAATTTCGGACTGACACTTTCCAACCGGGGCGTCCTTCTCGGCTTGACGGAACCGGATGAGTTACTGGAGATGGCAGAGACCGCCGAAGCGTCCGGCGCCTTCGATCATGTATGGGTCGGGGATTCCATAATGGCCAAGCCGCGTATGGAATCCATCACCCTTATGGCCGGTATTGCAGCTAGGACCAAACGGGTCAAGATCGGCGTAGCCTGTATGGCCAGCTTCCCTTCCCGTGAGCCGATTGTCCTGGCGTATCAATGGGCCAGCCTGGACGCCTTGTCGAATGGCCGCATGATCCTTGGCGCCTGCATGGGGGGCAACATAAACGAGCAGCAGCATCGCGCCGAGTATGTAAACATGGGCATCAAAGGTTCCGACAGGGCCCAGCGGATGGAGGAAAATATGGAGATTCTCCGTCGGCTTTGGAAGGAAGACAGCGTTACCTTTGAGGGACAGTTTCACCAACTGGAGGGTGCATTCATTGATCCCAAGCCCGTTCAGGATCCACCCCCTATCTGGATAGTCAGCAATCCCCGAATCAATACATGGAAACCGCACATTGTCGAACGTTCGCTGCGCCGGGCAGCCCGATTCGGCGACGGTTACATGACCACGGCCAATCCCCCAGACCAGTTCGCCGAGATCCGCCGCAGGATTCTGGAATATGCCGGTGATTACGGCCGCAGCTATGACAACCTGCCTTTCTCGGCCTATTACAACATCAACATAAACCAGGACCGAGAGGCTGCCTTTCAGGAATCCAAAAAGTACCTCGACCTGTATTACTCCGTCGACTTCAATCGAGATTTCGTGGAAACGTGGGTAGCCCTGGGTACGCCCGAACAGTGTATCGAGCAGATACAGGCCTATGTGGATGCCGGAGCAACCGACATCTTGCTGCGGTTTCCCTCCTGGGACCAGCAAGGCCAGTTCAAGCGGTGCATTGAAGAGGTTCTGCCTCACTTTTCTTAAGCAAGTCCAATTGACAGCGTTGTCACAGTATCCTGGTAAGACAACGGGGTAGAAAACCCGCAGTCTCGCCGACCCCCTTATCGCGCTCAAACCATTTCCGTTGGCTGGATCTTGGTGTTGGCCTTGTGCCATACACGGTTGCCATGCTAGCATCGGCTTGGCCTAAGGATGGGATGCTGGGAGGTGGCCCTTCCATTCTTCTCTTTTCCCTCGTCACTTCCCCCGAGTTCTGCCTCTATTGAACCCTGACCCTTTGGACGTGAAGTCATGGTTTGGTCCTATGGCTTAGCAGACAAGAGTCTAGGCCTGCTTAGTCCTAATCCACATCAAGTCCGAACACCAAATTGTTTGGCTGGGCAATAAAGAGTGCACTGAGAGGAGTGAAAGATGTAGGCAATGTAGGTCCGCTAATCGAGAGATGCGGCAGGTTTGGCCCATTGTGATAGAGGAGAAGCTGTGAATCAGGCATTGGGATACTACAAAGGTTGGAGACGAAGGCGGACCCTACTTGTTGGCGTAATCGGGTTAATATTCATAGCATTGCTTGTGGTATCCGCATGCGGTGATGACGAAGAAGCCCCGACTACCGAGCCCTCCGTCACAGAGACTACGACGGATGAGCCTTCGGATACTGCGCTAAGGCCGAGGGGTGAGTGGACTGAGGCTAATCCTGCGACGAGGGCGGAGATAGAGGCGGAGCTGGCTAAGTACAGGGGCAAGAGCATCAGCGTGCTTGATGGCGGCGGGGCCTGGCAGGCCGCCCACCGCAAGGCCTACTACCTTCCCTTCACGGAAGAGTTTGGCATTGAGATTGTAGAGGACACCACGTCGTCGATAGTGGGGCAGATCCGGGGCATGTCGGAGACGGGGAACATCACCGTCGACATAGGGGTCTGGGGCATAGATGTCGCGATTCAGTTAGGTCGCTCGGGACACGCTGCGGAGCTCGACTACTCGGTGATCGACCTGAGAGACCACTTCCCTGACCTGGTGGAAGCGGGCAAGCCCTACATCGCCGGTGGTGGAGACATCTTCTCGACAGTAGTGGCATACAGTACGGAGTCGTATCCGGACTCCGGTCCACAGCCGTCGACCATGGCGGACTTCTTCGATCTGGATAAGTTCCCTGGGAAGCGTGGGATGTGGGAGTTCTGGCAGATCAACCCGCATCTGGCCTACATGGCGCAGAACCCGCAGGTGTTTGAAGACTCGGGGGCCTTGGCGTCGCTGTCTAGTCTCACGGATGCGCAGATGGAAGAGGCTTGGAGCTACCTGGACGACTTCGTATCGCGGGCGGGTAGTGACTTTACGACGTGGGCCAGCGGGTCGGACTGTCCTGCGCTGCTGATAGCTGGTGAACTGGACATGTGCACGACATGGAACGGGCGGATATACGATGCGGTGGTGGCAGACGACGCCCCCATCAACATCTGCTGGGAATGCGGGCACGTCATGGACGCCGACTACTACTTCGTACCCAACGGGCTGAAAGAGGCCGATGCGGAGAGGTGGGAGATGGCGCAACTGTTCTTGGCGTGGATGTCGTTCCCGGACGTGAATGCTCGGGAGTCGCTGTACATCCCGTACGGTCCGGTGAACCAGAAGGCATTGCCGTTACTGGAAGGCTCCGAATGGGACCACATCAGGGATGCACTGCCTACGGCTCCCGACAACGCCCGGTACGGGGTGTTCCTCAACTCCTCGTGGGCTGGGGCCACGGCTGATGCTGCCCAGGAACGCTGGACCAGTATCCTGCTAGGACAGGAACAACCAGAGCCTTCTGGGACAGCGTTAAGGCCGAGGGGTGAGTGGACTGAGGCTAATCCTGCGACGAGGGTGGAGATAGAGGCGGAGCTGGCGAAGTACAGAGGCAAGAGCATCAGCGTGCTTGATGGTGGCGGGGCCTGGCAGGCTGCCCACCGCAAGGCGTACTACCTTCCCTTCACGGAAGAGTTTGGGATTGAGATTGTAGAGGACACCACGTCGTCGATAGTGGGGCAGATCCGGGGCATGTCGGAGACGGGAAACATCACCGTCGACATAGGGGTGTGGGGCATAGACGTCGCGATTCAGTTAGGGCGCTCGGGGCACGCTGCCGAGCTGGACTACTCGGTGATCGACCTGAGGGACCACTTCCCAGACCTGGTGGAAGCTGGCAAGCCCTACATCGCTGGTGGAGGAGACATCTTCTCTACGGTAGTGGCATACAGTACGGAGTCGTATCCGGACTCCGGTCCACAGCCGTCGACCATGGCGGACTTCTTCGATCTGGATAAGTTCCCTGGGAAGCGAGGCATGTGGGAGTTCTGGCAGATCAACCCGCACTTGGCATACATGGCGCAGAACCCGCAGGTGTTTGAAGACCCGGGGGCCTTGGCGTCGCTGTCGAGTCTCACGGATGCGCAGATGGAAGAGGCGTGGAGCTACCTGGACGACTTCGTGTCACGGGCGGGTAGCGACTTTACGACCTGGGCCAGCGGATCGGACTGTCCTGCGCTGCTGATAGCTGGTGAACTGGACATGTGCACGACATGGAACGGGCGGATATACGATGCGGTGGTGGCAGACGACGCCCCCATCAACATCTGCTGGGAATGCGGGCACGTCATGGACGCCGACTACTACTTCGTACCCAACGGGCTGAAAGAGGCCGATGCGGAGAGGTGGGAGATGGCGCAACTGTTCTTGGCGTGGATGTCGTTCCCGGACGTGAATGCTCGGGAGTCGCTGTACATCCCGTACGGTCCGGTGAACCAGAAGGCGTTGCCGTTACTGGAAGGCTCCGAGTGGGACCACATCAGGGATGCACTGCCTACGGCTCCCGACAACGCCCGGTACGGGGTGTTCCTCGACTCCTCGTGGGCTGGGGCCACGGCGGATGCTGCCCAGGAACGCTGGACCGGTATTCTGCAACTCAGATAGATACCCAGGCAAAGAACGAAGCATAAGAGATACTAGAGATTTATGTGCGGGTCCTGGCGTTGACTTGTCAGGGCCCGCACAAGCCCCGGCGTTGTGGCGTTCAAGTGCTGATAACAGCAAGTAAAGCTAGCAGTGCCCTCTGCTGTTCATTCCTTCTATTAGGTCATCTGGAGTAGAACGTTGGTGAAAAGGCCAAAGTCCGTTAGAGAGCTAAGCAATACTCTAAGGGAGTTCATAAAGCAGCCTAATCCTGCAGTTTTGGGGACCCTTAGGAAAGATGGCACCCCCCATCTTACGGTCGTTTGGTATGAATATGACGAAGACGCGGATCTCGTTCGCATTAGCCTCACCGACACCCGCGTCAAATACAGAAATGCCAAGCGAGACCCACGGGTTTCCTTGGCTATCGTAGCGACCGAGGACGCACGCTGGCTGACTAAGGATGATGCATCCAAGGCCGCATACAAAGAAGTTGTCTTGGAAGGCCAGGCTAAGTTCACCGACAAAGATGCCGACGAGGTCGACCGCCGAATTGCCATAAACTACTATGGTCAAGAGGAAGGCGACAGATACGCCGACTACACCCTCGCAGCAACTACCGAGAACCGTATCGTCATGTACTTCAGGCCCGATCGGATAATGGCTTGGGACTTCGAGGTGGAAGACGACGACCACCGCCCCTGGAAAGTCGACACAGCCAACACATCTGAGCAGTAATGGACATTTCTCCTCCGAGCAAGCAGGACCTCATAGACGCTGCATCTAGGAACTTTCTGAGCCTTACAGATGAAGAACTGGACGGGCTCCACTCCCTCATACAGCCGATATTCAGTCATCTGGAGCTCTTGGATAGATTGACTGCTTTAGCCATTGAGCAATCTGTGACTGACAGGGACCCGGGCAAAAGGCCCAGTCTCGAGGATGACCCCTACAACGCCATTCTGCGCCGGTGCCTTATCAAGGGCTCATCGTCAGGAAAGCTCTCCGGTATCAAGGTTGGATTGAAAGACAACATCTCGGTTGCAGGGGTGCCGATGACCTGTGGGTCTGACTTTCTCCCAGACTATACCCCCGACACGGATGCAACCGTCGTCCAACGCATTCTCGGAGAAGGCGGCGACATCGTCGCGATTCTAAATATGGACGATTTCGCATGGTCCGGCAGTGGCGGCACCAGCGTCTTCGGACCTGTGCTGAACCCCCATGACACCGAGTATTTGGCTGGAGGTTCCTCAGCAGGATCAGGTGCCGCCCTCTTCTACGACGATATCGACACCACTCTTGGATGTGATCAAGGAGGTTCTATCCGTATACCCGCTGCATGGTGCGGTGTAGTCGGGCTCAAGCCCACGTTTGGTCTCGTTCCCTATACGGGTATCGTTGCAGAAGAGGCAACATTCGATCACGTTGGCCCAATGGCTCGCTCCGTCGAACAAGTTGCCCTCATGCTCGACGTGATTGCAGGGAAAGATCCACTTGACCAGAGGCAAGGGGTTGCTCCAAAGCAGGATTACACCAGTTGCCTGAACAGTGCAATTGATGGGATCAAGATAGGCGTATTGGCAGAAGGCTTCGGCGCTGAAGGGGCGGAAGAAGAAGTGGACGACACAGTTCGTGGGGCATTGTCCGAGGTGGTGTCCTTGGGCGTGGAGACCATTGATATTTCGATACCCTATCACCTTACCTCGCTGGCCATCTATCGAGGCGTAATACCGGAGGGTTCCACAGCACTGTTGCGAACCTGGGGCTTGGGCAACAATCACCTGGGTTTCTACGATGCCAGCCTCGCTGCAACAATCAAGAAGAACCTCGAACAAAACGCCGTCAGCCTGCCCCCCGATGCTAAGCTAACCTTGCTACTGGGGAGCTATCTCAATAATCGCTACGGTGGTCAGGTCTATGCCAGGGCACAGAATCTCAGGCCGGCCTTGCGCGCGGCCTACGATTTGGCCCTTGATGAGGTGGACGTTATAGCGATGCCCACCGTCCCAACTTTGCCGTTCAAGTACGATCCCGATCAGGACTGGGTGTCCCGAATATCCCAGGGCGCCGTGGTGTCAAACAACTGCGCCCCATTCAACGCATCGGGGCATCCTGCCATCTCCATCCCTTGCGGAAAAGTTAGCGGCCTGCCGGTGGGGCTAATGCTTATAGCTAAACATTTCGATGACGGGCTTCTCATCAGGATTGCCGACGCCCTTCAAAAGGGAATGGACTGGGAATAACTTAGGAGGCTCAGGCAGTGGCAAGAAAAGAAGCGGCACATTCCAGGATTGCACCCGACAGCAGCCACCATTTCAGTTGGGGGCTCAAAATCACTGACTACAGCGAGATGTTCGTGCTCACAGGCAGGGTGGACGGAGACGCCGATGACAACTGCCTCCATCCCGGTGATCCCGTAGGCCAGACCCGAGGCATTTTCCAGCAGGCAAAGGATCTGTTGGAGCAGGAGGGTTGGAGTCTCTCAGACGTAATAAGGATCGACATTTGCGTAACCAAGGACGCCGACTACCACAAGAACGAAGAGGGCATAATGCAAGTCTGGGAAGACTTCTTCAGCGACACGGTCCCCAGACCCGCGGCCGGGACCCTGAAGATCGTCGACGGCCTCTTCAGGCCCGAGTTTCTCGTGGAACTGGAGTTTCTGGCCGTGCGCTGAGGCACTTTCGAAGGTTGAGAAGATGCCATGAGACTTGAAGGCAAAGTTGCGATCATAACCGGGGCCACGTTTGGCATAGGACGGGCCACCGCTTGCTTATTCGCCCGAGAAGGGGCAAAGGTGGTGGCAGCGGGCCGCACTGCCGAAGCCGGTGAATCCTTGACCAAAGAGATTCAATCCGAGGGCGGAGAGGCCACCTTCGTGAGGACCGACGTTTCAAGCTCTGCAGACGTTCAGCGGATGGTCGCAACGGCTGTAGACAAATACGGCAAGCTAGACGTCCTTTTTAACAACGCCGGCATTGTAACGTGGGGGAAACTTGTGGATGAACCGGAAGAGGACTGGGATCGTTGCATAGACATCAATCTCAAGGGAGTTTTCCTGGGACTGAAATATGCGATACCCGAAATGATCAAAGGCAGTGGCGGGTCCATCATCAACAATTCCTCGATTTGGGGAGTGGCTGCAAGTCACCGGGGAGGAGTCGCATATCACGCTTCCAAGGGCGGGATAATCATGATGACCAAGAAGGCAGCCTTGGACTACGCCCACGAAAACATCAGGGTCAACAGCATAGTCCCTGGGGACATCGCGATGATTGGCGATGCCCCAGATGAATATTGGCAGCAACCGGACGTCATAGAAGACCGTTTGGTACGGCAACCGTTGCCCAGGGTCGGAATGCCCATGGACGTTGCCCCGATGGTCGTATTCCTGGCTTCCGATGATGCGTCCTTCGTAACCGGCGCTACCTTCGTAGTTGACGGTGGCAACACCATGACCGAATACGTAGCGTTGAGTGGACCTACATAACCCCTGCGTCTAAGGCCACAACGCTGCCCCGATCACCGATTGTTCAAATCGACCGGAGCCCTTTTCAGAAATCGCCCGTCCCCAGGCGTCTCCATAAACTGACCGTCAGATACGATTAATTCTCCCCGCAGCAGCACCGCCTTCACCGCTCCGGTTACTTCTATGCCCTCATACGGATTGTAATCGACGCTCATGTGGTGGGTATCTCTGCTTATCACATGCTTCTTGCCAGGGTCGAATATCACCAGGTCCGCATCGCTTCCCACCTGTATGGTCCCCTTGTGCGGGTAGAGTCCAAACATCTTAGCCGGTGTAGTGGCCAACAGGTCTACCATCCGGTTGAGGCTCATCCTGCCATCTTGAACTCCGCCCTGGTGCATCAACGCAAGCCTGGTCTCAATGCCTGGGGCCCCAAAAGGAATGCTGGAGAAGTTGTTCTTTCCCAGTCCCTTGCCCCGAGGGTCGTGGTAACAGAACGACGAATGGTCGGTTGAGACTATCTGCAGGTCTCCTTCGACCACACCGTTCCACAACTCTACCTCGTTCCCGCGTGGGCGGAGAGGAGGCGCCATGACGTATTTCGCCCCTTCGAACCCTGGTCTCTCATATTCATCGTCGGACAGAAAAAGGTACTGGGGACAGGTCTCGGCATAGATGGGAAGGCCACGGGCACGGGCTTCTCTCACCTCAAGCAGAGCATCCGCCGCGGATAGGTGGACAATGTATATCGGGACACCTGCCAGCTCCGAAAGCAAGATGGCCCTGCGGGTGGCCTCCACCTCTGTGCTCATCGGCCTTGTTGCCGCATGGTACTTGGGCTCCTTGTGACCCTCGGCCAAGGCCCGATTTACGAGTACGTCGATAATGCCGCCGTTTTCGGCATGTACACAGACAAGCGCCCCATTCTCCTTAGCTTGGAGTAGCACCTTCAGGATGGCTGCATCATCCAGCATGAAGGTCCCAGGGTAGGCCATGAACAGCTTGAAGCTCGTCACACCTTCATTCGTCACAATTCCATTGATGTCATTGAGCTGGTTCTGCGAAACCTCGCTGACAATCAGATGAAATGCGTAGTCGATGGCTGATCGACCCTCCGCCTTCTCATGCCACGCGTCCAGGCCCTCCTGCAGACTCTGTCCTCTCAACTGCGTCGCAAAATCGACAATCGTCGTCGTCCCACCCCAGGCTGCTGCGATAGTTCCGCTCCTGAAGTCGTCCGAGGTATGTAAACCGTCGTATGAATCGTCAAGGTGAGTGTGAACGTCTACACATCCCGGCAGCACGAGACAATCTTCGGCAGTGACTACTTCCGCCCCTTCCAACGGCAAATCAAGCCCCACGGCCACAATCTTTTCCCCCACGATGCCGATGTCAGACTTAAGCGTATCTGCGGCTGTCACCACCACCCCACCCTTGATCACTCTCTCAAATTCCACTGCTGCCTCCCCTCATTTCTTGTCTCCATGCAGAAAGTAGGATCACGATTGATCCGGACCACAAGTCAGTATCCTGAGAAGCTATGGTTGTCCCATTATATCTACGTGGACGGCATCCGAATGTTGCACCTCTTTCACCGAGTGATTCCTCATAGTTGTTGCCAAGGATCGTCACCCAGTTTTGCGTCGACCAACGCGGGGATATTTATGCTGAGCGTTGCCTAGGACAATAGCGAATTCGCACCTGGATTGTGCCGGTAACCTTAGCGAGGCTTCTCTAAAGCGTAGAAAGCGCTCCCCACGAGACCCTCCGAAGCCGCCCGTCCCCACATTCGATAGCGATCGATTGTGTCGTCGAGGGACTGAGACCCTACATCCGCTTCAATTCCAGTTCGGTGTCTTTCGAGCTCCCACGGGAGTCGATCCCAAGCCCACAGTGCTCGTTTACTCCAGTCCTCGCGTTCGAGGATGTCAAAACCCGCCTCTACGAACGCCTGGTCGTACTGGGACATGCACCAGAGTCCGGGTGAGTGCGCATCGGTAGAGAACTTCTTCAACGTTTCACGGTCAAGTCCCTCGGCCGCGGTAAGCTCAGTCAATACCATCCGGCCACCGGCCTTCAGGACCCGAAATGCTTCACCAATCACCTTTGGCTTGTCGACAGCGTGCAGTAATGCAAGCGTGCACCACCATACATCGAATCGGGTGTCCTCGTACGGAAGGTCATGGAAGTCTGCATACTCATACGTTATCTGGTTGCTGATCGCTTTTTCGGTGCGCTCGACTGCGATTGCCAGCTGATCGCGGGACAGGTTCGTCGCAACTACTCGAACGTTGAAACGCCGGGCTACATACCGCGAGGCACCCCCAACTCCGCAGGCGACCTCCAGCATCTCCAAGCCGTCTCTTAGCCCTGCAGCCTTGGCGAGGCGAGCGTTCGACCTTTCGGTGGCGATCGCAAGATCATCGTCAGGCGACTCGAAATAGCCGAGATTGATGTTCTCTCCCCACATTCGGATCATTGACCGGTACATGGGGTCATCGTACATCGCCTTCAATTCGTCATTGAAGCGATCGATATTGTGTTGACCCATTGGCGTTTCCAAATGCAGCCTCGGCGTCCGAAGGTTAAATCAAGCCGTCTTCTAAGCGCTTTAGATTAAGCGAAAGACCGCGATCCGATGTTGAGTCTCAGGCTCGACGTCGGGCACCGAGTAGAACGCATCGCCCCATTCGATCATCGACCATCGTCCCATCTCCGTCAGCTCTTCGTATTTTTCTCGATAGCCTTCAGGGTCTCCTTCGGCCGGTAGGGTGAAAACGAGATAGCCGCCTGACCGCACGACCCTTACGATCTCGTCAAAGCTGGACGCCGGTGCATGGCCGAATGTGAAGGTGCCCGCCGAGACCATGGCATCATACGTGTCGTCGTGGAATGGGAGATGCTCGCCCAGTCGGGCGTGTAACAGATGGCGATACACACCTTTGGTTGCAGCAACCTCAAGCTGGACTTTAGAAATATCGATCCCGTCTATGGTTTCGAAGCCGAGCTTCGTTAGCTCCAGCCCGACCAACCCCGAGCCTGCCCCCGCATCCAGTAACACAGAAGCTGGATCTATAAACGTCGCTGTCTTCTCTGCAGCTATTCGGGGACCGAGCCAGCCATATCGATTTACCTCTGCCTCATATTCTTCGCCCAAGCCATCGTACGCTTTCTCCAGGTCGTCCAGAGTTACTGCATTTCTTAGGTCGTGAATATCGAACTTCGGTGTCATTGATCCCGTCCAAGAACTGACATTGCTCCACGTCGTTCGGATTCTATCACCATGACCGCCCGGAGGAAGTTAGCCAATGAGTGAGCGTTGGCTCCTCTACGCCGTTTCAACGCAGGAGAATTGTCCGCGCGCTGCAATGGGGTCTGGTTAGTCCAGCCATGTTCAAAACCGTAGATGTGATACCATCCCCAGTGAACTGATTGTGGGGGGTAGATTCGTTACGGGATAATAGTGTGGTAACGATTGTCGGAACCACCCCGACAACCCCCTATTCTAGCCACAAATCCCAATCCCCCCATCTCCACCCCCCCGCATAAGGAAAAGACTTTACTGAAGGGCCCGAGACCTTGCCGCTTCGCGCTTGTCACACCATTTACAAGGAGAGGATTAATGAGCCAAGGGAAGATATTCAACTGGGCCGCAGTGGACCCCTGGCCTTCTAAGCATTCGTGGGTAGCCGAAAAAGTGGTGACTGGCAAGAACATGCAGCTCATTCGCGCGGAGTTCCAACCCGGCGCTACTTACAGACTCCACTCCCATGAGCGAGAACAGTTCAGCTTCATGCTGAGCGGCCGAATGCGTCTCACCGTCGGGGATGAAGTTTCGGAAATCGGACCCGGAGACATGTGGTATGCCCCTGGCAACGTAGCCCACGGGGGCGAAATCCTGGGGGACGAGCCTGTAGTCTTTGTTGATGTCTACTCGCCGCCCGCCGAGGAGTTCAAAAAGGACGGGGAGTAACCGCCGGTCCGCCCGCTTTCGCTCTTGGGCGCCTGTCTACCTCCGCATCACTTCCGAAGCAACCCCATGCTCGTTCACCCTGTTTGTGAAACCCGATTGGGATGCAAGTCTGTTGCTTGCCATTCGGCAAGACAACATTGTTCGCGTACATTACAATGACCGCCAATGGCTGATGTCGCGCAAAACACAAAATGGGGCAAAATCCTGGACCAGAACAGGTGCATTGGGTGTCATGCCTGTACCGTGGCCTGCAAACAGGAACACAGCGTCCCATTGGGAGTTACGCGTACCTATGTGAAACAGGTGGAGGTTGGGAGCTTCCCCAACTCTCAGCGACACTTCCAGGTTACCCGCTGTAACCAGTGCAACGAGCCTCCCTGCGTCGACGCATGTCCCACCACCGCCATGTACCGGCGACCCGACGGCATCGTTGACTTCGATCGAGACCGATGCATCGGGTGCAAAGCCTGCATAGCCGCCTGTCCCTACGACGCCATCTACATCGACCCCGAGAGCCATAGCGCTGAGAAGTGTAACTTCTGTACAAATCGCATCGACATTGGCCTAGAACCGGCCTGCGTGGCAGTCTGCCCCACGCAGGCCATTTTAGTTGGAGATATGAACGACCCCGCCAGCGAGGTGTCCCGGATACTGAGTCTCCAGAAAGTGGCAGTGCGTCGCCCGGAAAAGAAGACCGAGCCTAAGGTGTTCTATCTAGGCGCTAGCGAGCGTACCCTTGACCCCCAATTCCCCTCAAATCCCCAGCACACCACCGCTGGCAGCAAGGATAGGGCCCAGTCCCTTTTCAGCACATTGCACGGCGGCGCGATGGACATGGCCGATAAGAAAAGGAGCGGTAACCCTGACCAAAGCGCAGCTGCGGCCATCCTGGTTTACGACCAACCTCACCGGACTCCCTGGGACTGGAGGGTCTCATCATATAGCTGGACCAAGTCCCTCGCCTCCGGCGTATTTCTAATGACTGCAATTCTGGGGCTTCTGGGAGTAACCCTCAGTCAAAGCTGGGAAATAGTCACCGTCGTCCTTTCGGCGGCCTTCTTGGGAGCGACCGGCCTCTTCTTGGTCGCGGACCTTAGCCATCCACTGCGCTTTTACTACGTCTTGACCAAACCCCAATGGAAGTCGTGGCTCGTCCGCGGCGCATATCTTATGTGTGCCTTTGTGCTTGTGTTACTGCTTTACTTTGTTGCCGCCTTGCTCGAATGGCGCAGCCTCGTCCAGGTATTGAGATGGATCGGTGTTGTGGTTGCTGTTGCCGTCGCCGTATACACTGCCTTTCTGTTAGGTCGGTCTAAGGGTCGGGATCTTTGGCAAAACCCCCTTCTCGTTCTGGTCTTCCTCTCTCACGCCGTGATCGCTGGCTCCGCATCACTGCTGGTACTTAGCGCTTTCGTAGGGCTGGAAACAGGCGGAATAACCCGCTTGCAGTGGGCCCTGCTAATATCTCTCGTCGCCTTCTTGGCCCTTGCCCTCAGCGATCTTCTAAATCTCCACTCGTCCGCTCAGGCAGTAACCGCCGCTCGGAACATGTCGCGTGGCAGGTACCGGCTTTATTTCTGGGCCGGCGTATTTCTAGGGGGTATCGTCCCCCTGGTCCTTACAGGGATTGCGCTGGCGAATTATCCGGACTGGACATATATCGCCGGATCAGTTTCGGCTCTCGCTGGCCTTCTGGCCTACGAGCACGCCTATATCCAGGCAGGACAATCGGTCCCCCAAAGCTGAGCCCGTTGAATGGCGTTTTGAGGGCGAGAGCATTAGTGAGGTGAAAATGGAAAAAGCGCAGGCGGGAAACGATACGGATCTAGTTGACTGTACACAGGAAGAACATCGGGGCCTGAGGTCCTCCCCCAGGGTCGAGGAATGGGATAACTGGAAAGAGTATGACCCCAGGGAATGGCCACGAAAGGTGGAGCGACGCTACAGCCTGGTCCCAACCGCGTGCTTCAACTGCGAATCAGCTTGCGGCCTTCTCGCCTACGTAGACAAGGAAACCCACCAGATACGCAAGCTGGAGGGCCACCCGCTTCACCCGGCCAGCCGTGGCAGGAACTGTGCCAAGGGGCCTGCTACCTTGAACCAGATTACCAACCCTGACCGGATCCTGTATCCATTGCGGAGGACCGGGAGTAGGGGAGAAGGCAAATGGCAAAGGGTATCCTGGGAAGAGGTCCTGGATGACATCGCAGGACGCGTCCGCAAGGCCATTATCGAAGAGCGACGCGACCAGGTCGTGTATCACGTGGGCAGGCCCGGCGAAGACCTGTACACCGAGCGGGTATTGGCGGCCTGGGGCATCGATGGCCACAACTCTCACACCAATATCTGTTCGTCCAGCGCCCGACTTGGCTACGCCGCTTGGATGGGAATGGACCGCCCCACCCCCGACCACGCCAACGCAAAATTCATCCTGCTCATGAGCTCCCATCTGGAGGCGGGGCACTACTTCGTGCCTCAGGCCCAGCGCATCGTGGAGTCCCAGGCCTCGGGTGCCAAGGTTGCAGTGATCGATACCCGGCTCTCCAACACAGCCTCCAAATCTGATTACTGGCTCGCCCCCCGCCCGGGCACCGAGTCTGGTCTGTTGCTGGCTATAGCCAACTACCTGATTCAGGATGACCTCTACAACCGCGATTTCCTGGAGAAGTGGGTCAACTGGCGAGACCTGATGAAGGACAACGCCTATCTTGGCTATCTCGTAGACCAGGGCCTTTTGAGCCAGAAACCTGAAGACACCTCTTTCGATAGCTTCATCAAGGTGCTTAAAGATCTCTACAAGGGATATACCTTCGAATGGGCAGAGACTGAAACCGGTGTCTCTTCCGAGCAGCTCCTCGAAGTTGCCAGAGAGGTCGCGAAGGCCGGGTCCGCCTTCGCCAGCCACATTTGGAGAAATGCCGCGGCGGGGCACCTGGGTGGCTGGATGGTGCCCCGGACCCTCTGCTTCCTTAATGTGCTCACCGGCTCCGTGGGCACTCAGGGGGGCACGCTACCCAATTCCTGGACCAAGTTCGTGCCCCGTGCCTTCAGTCAACCGCCGCCGCTCAAGAACTGGAACGAAATACACTTCCCACCCGAGTTCCCTCTGGCTCACTTCGAGATGAGCTTCCTGTTGCCCCACCTGCTGAAGGAGCGAAAGAGGTCCTTGGATGTCTATTTCACCCGAGTCTACAATCCCGTGTGGACCAATCCCGACGGCTTCTCCTGGATCGACATGTTCCAGAACGGGAGTCGTATCGGTCTGCACGTCGCCCTGACGCCCGTATGGAGCGAGACCGCCCAGTATGCCGACTACGTCCTCCCCATGGGCCTCTCCCCCGAACGTCACGACCTCCACAGCTACGAAAGCCACGCCTGTCAGTGGATCGGGTTCCGGCAGCCCGTGCTTAGGGTAGCCAGGGAAAGGGCCGGTGAGCAGATAGAGTTCACCCACCAGACCAACCCTGGAGAAGTGTGGGAGGAGAATGAGTTCTGGATCGAGCTTTCCTGGAAGGTAGACCCGGATGGCTCTCTGGGCATACGGCGTCACTTTGAGTCGCCCTACCGCCCGGGAGAGAAGATCTCCATAAGCGAGTACTACCAGTGGATTTTCGAAAATTCCGTTCCTGGTCTGCCCGAAGCCGCAGAAAGTGAGGGCCTGGCGCCTCTCGAGTACATGAAGCGATATGGCGCCTTCAAGATAACCACCGACGTGTATAGCCAGCAGGAGCGCCCTCTCTCTCAGGAGGCCATGAAAGAAGCCGGTCTGGATGAAAGCACCGGGTTCGTTTGGAGCCCGAGCCCCCCACCCCCCACCAACGTCCGCCCTTACCCCGGGCCCTTTCTGGACGAGGAGGGTCGGACCAGGGTCGGCATTTCCGTGGACGGCCAACCCGTCGAGGGCTTCCCCACCCCTTCGGGCAGGCTGGAGTTCTACTCCACTACCCTTGCAGAATGGGGCTGGCCTGAATACGCCATCCCAATCTACCCTAAGGACCAACAACAGCGGGAAAGCATGCCCCAGGTCACCAGCCAGGTCCATCACTCCAGGATTGACACCTCTCGGAACGAGTACGTACTCCTGCCCACTTTTCGCCTGCCCACCTTGATTCACACCCGCACCAACGGGGCCAAGTGGCTTCACGAGATAGCGCACATCAATCCTGTGTGGATCAATCCACAGGATGCTGCCCGAATAGGCGTAGACACGGGTGACCTGGCAAAAGTAGAGACCGAGATAGGCTACTTCGTTGACCGGGTCTGGGTCACGGAAGCCATTCGTCCCGGCGTAGTGGCCTGCTCCCACCACCTGGGTCGGTGGCGGCTACATGAAGACTCGGGAAGCGACAGGTGGAACTCGGCATTGGTGACTATCGAACAACAAAAAGACAGGTGGTCTCTTAACCAACTTGAAGGCGCTGCCCCCTTCAAGAGCAGCGACCCCGATTCGGAACGAATTTGGTGGAGCGATGGCGGCGTTCACCAGAATCTGGCCTTCCCCGTACAGCCCGACCCCTTAAGCGGAGGCCACTGCTGGCACCAGAAAGTCAGAGTGCAGAAAGCAGGCCCCGATGACAAATACGGTGATATTTCCGTAGATGAAGGAGCCGCGACACGCGTGTACGAAAGCTGGCTGGGCAAGTCCCGTCCGGCCCCGGGGCCCGGGGGCCTGCGAAGACCCCGCTGGATGCTGCGCCCCTTGAAGCCTCACATCGACGCCTATCGCCTTAAAGGCCATTCATCCAACGACTAAGAATCTCAAACCGTTGGTGAGGGTGCCAACCCCGGCGGGAGTATTGACCTTTCGCAGAATTGCCATCCCTTGGACGTTAGAAAGCGTGGAGCGTTGGGGATTCTTTCACCCACGTATTCCGCAAGGGGGATGAGGTGTCGACGGTCGCTAGGCTTCCTCGTCCAACATCACGGCGCCAGTGTCCCAAACCTCCCGACGCCCGTCCGGCGTCCAGTTTACGATAATCGCAGTTAAGGGCTCGCTGCTAGTCACCCGCATCGCGTGGGACATATTGGGAGGGCAATATGTCACCGTTCCTGGCCCTGCCGTGAAGGTCTCGTCTCCCCACTCACATTCGGCCGTTCCACTCATGATGATGTAGATCTCCGGCCTGAGGTGCGCGTGGGCGCCGTAATACGTCCCCGGGTCCAACCTGAACGCCGACGCCGCGACATCCTTATCTGGTATCCCCCCATCCTGGCCAATAAGCGCCTTCGCATACATCGCCTTCAACAACGACTGGGGATAGTTCTTCAACATCGACGAGTCAAAGTCGGCGTACGATGACATATTTTCTAGCTCATAGTCTTTGATGTAGTACTTCCCCATTTTCTCTTTCGCCATCATTGACCTCCTTCGCGGTATTTGCTGTCCTTCAAAAACGCTGTCAGCCCCTACATGGCGTTGACCAGGAATTTCCTGCTCAACCTGCGTCCGTCCCAGCTCTCCCCAAACTGCTTGCGTAGACTTGCCATCTATCCCTGGTTGGCAATTGTGTTAATCACGTTCCGGTTTGTCCGGCCTTATGGTTCAGGGCGCCTATAGGCTAGCACCCCAGCAGAACGGCATCAATCCACTGAATCAAAGAATCTCCCCAAAACAAGTGCAGTTGAAATGCCACCTGGCCGAGAGCATGCGAGGTTGATTGGCAAATCCGGTCCCCGGCTGGGCTGCGGGAGCTATTTCCGAGCCATAGTTGTACCTGTTGCCGGAAGTGAATTACGAAGGAGCAGACATGACGCCAAAGCCTTCCGTAAGATGCGCCGACATAAAATGGGCTCAGGGCATTGTAATAGCTGAGTTGGTCTATTGAGGGGTCTGCCAAGAATCCCTTCAACCGATACAATGAGGGATATCGTTTCTGCGTCCTCTGAAAACTCCCCAGGAGGCCCGACTATGACCCCACCCCACTTCCCCTCCAACTCCCGACCCTGGACCGACGTGCGCTCCGAGATGACCTCTTCCCATGAAGAGGACAAACCCTGGTACTCTCCCCGCCAGTTCAAGGGTGGCAGCTACTTCGGTGGGGAGGACGTGGTACAGGTAGCCAACGAGGCCTATCAGATGTACATCAACCACAACGCCCTCTTTGCCCCCGATCTCTTCCCCAGCCTCGTCAAGTACGAACGCGAGCTCCTCGACGCCCTCCTCGAAATGCTTACCGCCCCCGAGGGCGCAGGCGGAAGCGTCACCTCCGGTGGCACCGAGAGCATTGTCGTAGCCGTGAAGGCCGCCAAGGCCTGGGCCCGAGATCACAAGCCCGATGCAGCCGCTCCCGAGATCGTAGTCCCCCACGCCGCCCACCCGGCCTTCGACAAGGCCACCCATATCCTCGGCATCAAGACCGTCCGGGTCCCGACCAGCGTAGACTTCCGCGCCGACCTCCAGGCCATGGCCAACGCCATCAACGAAAACACCATCCTCATCGCCGGCTCCGCACCCTCCTACCCCTACGGCGTCAACGACCCCATATCCGACATCGGAGCCCTCGCCGAAAAGCACAACCTCTGGTGCCACGTCGACGCTTGCCACGGCGGCTTCGTCCTCCCCTTTGCCCGAAAGCTCGGCTACCCAATCCCCGACTACGACTTCGCCGTCAACGGCGTCACCTCCATCTCCGTCGATGTCCACAAGCTCGGCTACGCCAACAAGGGAGTCTCCGGCCTCCTCCTCCGCGACGAAGCCCTCGTCGAATACCAGCGCTTCACCTTTGACGATTGGCCCTCGGGGCTCTACTCCACCCGTAGCAACACCGGCTCCAGGTCGGGCGGCGGCATCGCCTCCGCCTGGGCTGTCCTCAACTACCTCGGTGAAGAGGGCTACCTCCAAATCGTCGAAAGGATCCTGAACACCCGGGACCGCTTCATAGACGGCATCAACGCCATCGAAGGCCTCCGGGTCTACGGCACACCCCACGCCTATCTCGTAGCCTTCGGCCCCGACACCCGACACCAACCCTCAACAGACCTCGACATCTTCGCCGTCCACGACGGCATGCTCGACAAAGGCTGGAACAGCAACCGCATCGTAGACCCCGAAGGCATCCACCTCTTCTTCGACAACTCCCACCACGATATAGCCGAACAATACCTCACTGACCTCGCCCTCGTAACCGCCGAGGTCCGATCCGGCAACATCGCCCGACGCCGAACCCAAACCACCTACACCCGCAGCTAGACGTGAGGCCAGGGGTGATGGGGTGGGGTGAGGGTGATTCCCTCCCCTGAGGCTGGGCCGCATCTCTTCCCCAGGTACCGAATTAGCGGCACACCCATGCGCCTTGGCGCATGGGTGTGCCCCTATTCTTATCTCCCCCTCTCCCTTGAAGGCCCTAAGGGTCGAAGATGTCGAAGATGCGCCTGGGCGTGCGCTGAGCTGAAAGTCCGCCTTTGGCGGAGCGTGAGAGGGGGACTAAGGGGGTGAGGGTTCCGCTCGCCCGCGGGGCTGGGAATGGGGCCGAAGACTCGCCTCGACGAGTGACACGAACCCCTTGACACTATAAGCACACACGTTCTATTATCCTCACGCCAATGTCCCCATCCAAACATCACAACACGCCCAAGTCATTTCCCAAAAACGTCACCTCCCGGCCACCCGCCGGGACCGCTCGAGAGACGGTTGGTCTAAGCCCGGGGCCCCATCCGGCCCCGGCGGCCCGCGGCAGTAAGCCGCGGAAGAAATCCCGCGGCTTGGCTCCTCACGGAGCGCCTCTCCTTGCCCCGGATGCCTGCGGCAATCTACCGCAGAAGAAGACCCGCAACCCCGCCCCTGACCAGGGGTGCAGTCGACGCGGAAGACGCGAACCGCAAAACCGCGACGGTTCGCGTGACTCCGGCTTCGCCGAAGGCTCGTTGCCGCGTCTGGCCCCCGGCGGCCAGCGCTTCGGGCAGGAGATCCATCTCCTACGTTCCCTGATCGACCGCCTCTCGAGCAGGCGCCCCCTCAACCACACCTACATTTCCCGCTACATGCGGCTCCTTATTCAGGCCATTGCCGCTGACGCCCGCATCCCCAGGCAGCTCACCGACCAACAGGAGGTCGACGCCCTCATCAAGAAGGTCTTCCACAAGACCGTCGACGAGGACAGAATATCCTTCAACGACCTCCTCCCAGTACGCAAGGCCCGTCCCGGCGACAAATGGTGGCCCTGGAGAGACCTCGTCCCCCTCCGGACGCGACGCGAATATGGCCTCATAGACCCCGGCGACCCCTGGCCCCACGAAGATGAAGAGTACTTCGCCACCATGGATGCCTTGGAAGAGGTCGAGTCTAGCTACCTTGACGACCTATTTGACGATGATCTGCACGACGACTCGGGCGTCTTCACTGATGACCCCGATGACCCGGACCCCTTTCCTTCCGACCCCGACTACGACCATCTCCCTCCCCCCGACCAAGACGAGGAACCCTCCGACCCCACCCTCGTCATTACCGGCTCCGAGCAGGCTGCAGATGTCTCAGATGCGCCTTGGCGTGAGCCCATCCCGTGCGGTGAAGCCGGAGGACCTACCCCCTCTCCCTTGATGGGAGAGGGCTGGGGTGAGGGTGATCCCTTCCCCGACGACCATCTCCCTCCCCCCGACCAGCCTGAAGAACCCTCGGTACCCACCGAAGACCCTAATGACGTCGAAGATTCGCCTGGGGGTGAATCCATCCCTGGTGTGGGGTCGCTCACCCTGAGCAGCGTCGAAGGGTCGAGCGGTGGTTGGCCCCACCCTGCACCACCGAAAACCGCCCTCATTCCCACCGAATCCACCCGCCCGCCCTGACCCTAATAACCTGCACCCAAGAACTGAATAGCCGTCATTCCGGCCCCCGAGCCGGCTGTAAGTGTGCCCATGGCGTGAATCTATCCCCCAGCGATGGGGCATTCCGCTCGCCCTGTCGCAGATCCGCCTCAGGCGTGAATCCATCCCGCGGGGAGGGGCTCCCTTCCCCTGTAGGGGCGTCCCTCGTGGGCGCCCTCCCCTGGAGCGGAAAGTGGTTCTCCCCCTTACGATCCCCCACCCCAAACCGTTTGGAGCAAACATTGAGAAAAGCCAAAAAATACAGAAAATCCCTCGAAAAGCTAGTCGGAAAGCGCGCTCGCTTCACCGCCGTCTTGAGAAGACGCAACAGGCGCCTCCGCCGCATCATACTCGTAGACATCCACAGCTCCGAGACCGGCAAACAGGTCGCCGATCACGTCTGGTTTCGGGAAGGACAATGGAGCTCTTACATACCTCCCCGCAGCCTCATCGCATTCGATGCCCGCGTCGTACCCTATGTGAAAGGCCCCGACTCCATCAAGTTCCTGGATTTCAGGCTGGAGCGCCCCACCCGCGTCCAGATCATCAGCCGCCGTACTTCGCCCTCTCCAAATTTCCCACGCCCGTAACTACTGGTAGGACGCTGATTCATCCGCAAATGTGCATGGAGTACAGGCAAATGAGGAGTCCCCCTATGCTACAATGCCCCAAATCTCCAAAGGGTTGCTCACGCCATGCTTTACATCCTCCTGGCCACTCTGACCACCGACGGACAGCAGAAGCTAATCGACAACCCGGACCTCATAAATGAGGTCGCCCAGCAGGTTAATGTCCCCGGCGCCAGCCTCATGGCCCGATACATGGTCCTTGGCAGGTACGACTTCGTTGTCATCGCCGAGGCCGATGGCCCCGAGTCCGCCGCCCGCCTCTCCCTCGAATTCGGCCTCCGCGCCGGCGTCCATACCGAGACCCTTCAGGCCATCAACGTTGACCTCCTCGCCGGCACCTCCGAAGACGACATCCTTTCCACCCTCACCGAGACCTTCGCTCCCATCGACGGAGCTCCCTCCACCCCCGAGACCTAGCCACGCAACCGCCCCGCAGAAAGGCCCATCATGACAACCCTGGACTTCGAGATTGCTGAATTCGAGGAGCGCCAAAGCAGGACCCGGGCCGCAATGGAGAAGGTCGGGATAGACCTTCTAATCGTTACCCACCCCGTCAACATCAACTGGCTCATCGGCAGCCGCATCAAGGGATACCAGGAATTCCAGGCCCTCCTCTTCACACTGGAACCCGGCGACCTCACGCTCCAGACCCGTTTCGCCGACGTTTTCGAAGCACAACAGGAGTCTCTGTCCAAGGATGTGCGGGGCTGGGACCGGGACCCGGGCGACCACGCCGTTCCTATCCTCAAGGGCATCCTCGAAGAAAAAGGCTATCTCAACCGTAGAATAGGCCTCGAAGTCCCCGAGACCTACCTCAGCGTCCACGACTACCTCCAGATCAAGGAACTCTTGGGCGACTCCCTTGTCGCCGAACCCACCCGCCTCGTCGAAGAGCTAAAGCTCGTCAAGTCCCCCGCTGAGCTCGCCTACATCCGCCGAGCCTCCGACATCAATGACGCCGTCCACCAGACCTGCATCGACACTATCTCGGCCGGCAAAACAGAGTTCGAAGTTGTCGCCGAAATGCACCGCACCATGATCGCCAACTTCGGAGACTTCACCTCCAGCCCCATGAACTTCGTCAGCGGAGAGCGCACAGTCTACTCCCACGGTTTCCCCTCCGAGCGCGTCATGCAGCAGGGTGACCTCGTCCACCACGAATACGGCTCCTCATACCGACGCTACACCTGCACCATCGGCCGGGTCCTCTGCATCGGACAACCCACCGACCGTATGGAAGAGGTATACCAAGTCGTCCGTGATGCCTGTGACGCCCAGATAGCTGCCATCAAGGACGGAGTGCCCGCCTCGGTCCCCCACGAGGCAGCCAAGAAGGTCATTGGCGATGCGGGCATGGAAGAGGGTCGGTGGCACACCAGCGGCTACGGCATCGCTCCCGGTTTCCCCCCGAGATGGTCCGAGTCTATCCAGATGAACGGCTCCACCGACCAACCCCTCCAAAGCGGTATGGTCCTCTCCATCGAACCCCCCGTCTTCCTCCCCGAGGAAAGGCTCGGCGCCCGTATCATCGACAACGTCCTCGTCACCGACACCGGCTGCGAAATCCTCTCCAAAACAAGCCGAGACCTCACCATCGTCTAACCCTTCCCCCTCCTCCCATCCCTCCTTCCTCTCCGTCATTCCGGCCCCCGAGCCGGAATCCATCCCCTCCTTGCAGACGCAGACCTTCCTGGTTGCCCTGGAGGGGCCGCTCATCCTGAGATCCGTCGAAGGGTCGAGCGGGGGGTAACTCACGAATCTTAGCTCGTCACGCCTTCCCCCAAAGCTCTCTCCATTCACTGTCATTCCGAGGCCCCGCGAGGAATCTAGGATATGCCCATCCACCTCTCTCCCTGCTACACCTCCCTTTCCCGTGCCTCAGACTTCCCCGCTCTCACCCCACCGCCACGTCCACCGGAAACGCCTTAACCTCCCTACCCACCCCCGACACCACCGCTCTTCCCGCCGCCACCGATGCCGTCCTCGCCATCTCCACGTCCACCTGGAACTGCTCTCCCTCGACGGTTATCGTAAACCGACGCCGAGACACTGGAGCAGCCATGTACTCCTTGACCTTCCCTATCCCAGACTCCTGCTCCGCCAGCGCCTCGTGGGCCTCAACAAGCGTCACCTTCCGGAAGCGGATCTCGTCACCGGGCATCCTCTGGGCAACCTTCCCGATATCCGAACTGATGACCGCAGCGGGCTTGGTGTATCCACCGGACGTACCCCGATCAGCCATTAGGATGATGGGCTGCCCGTCCCCCGAGACCTGCACACCCCCGAATGGAATTCCATCCGAGATGATGTCCGGCCCCGAAACATGCTTGACTTTCGGGCCCTGTAGCCGGTATCCCATCCGGTCCGAATTCGCCGATACCGTGAACGACTCCCCAAGCAGAACGTCCAATCCGGCATCGGTGAAACGGTCGTCCTGTGGCCCCAGTACTACGCGAATAGGTAGGCTGGGTTCGTAGTCGGGAATCAGGCTCCGGGGAATCCGCCGGCCTGAGGTGTCACTGGAAGAGGCTGGTAGCCGGGTTAAGAGCATGTCGCCGGCCTCCAATGCTCGGCCCTTGAAGCCGCCTATGGACGCTTTCATAAAGGTAGACTTGCTGCCCATGACCATCGGAATGTCGAGACCTCCGGCCACCGCCACATAGGCCCGAGTCCCTGATCGCTGCTCCCCGAAGGACAATATGTCCCCTTGCCGGGCGAGGAATGATTCCCACATCGGGACTGGGGTGTCATTCAGAGATGGAGATAAGTCTGCCCCGGTGACCGACATAACGGCGGCGGATCGTAGTTGAAGCCTGGGCCCCGATAGCGTGACTTCCAGGCAGGCCTCTTCCTCCGGATTACCGACTAGGATATTGGCCATGCGCAGAGCTACCGTGTCCATCGCACCGGATGCCGGGACGCCGTGACGCAGGTAACCGTAACGACCCATGTCCTGGACTGTGGTCAGGAGACCGGGCTCAATGACATCTATCACACCCATCTCGATATCAGCCTGCGTCCCGCATCGTGACCTTGAACGTTCCTGCCTCAACCTGCGTCTCAATCTCCCGGTACTCCGCTTCCTCAACAGACGTGAAACGCACCAAGTCCCCTGCCTCTACCAGGGAGGGTGGCTCTCTACTGGGGTCGAACATCCTTATGGGAGACCTTCCAATAACCCGCCACCCCCCAGGACTGGCCAGGGGATATATGCCCGTTTGCCGCTCGGCGATGCCCACTGAACCCGGGACCATCCTCACCCGTGGGGTCGGGAGCCGAGGCGTGGCAATCTTCTCAGACATGCCGCCCAAGTAGGGAAAACCGGGATTGAAACCAACCATATAGACCAGGTAGTCGGAGCTGGTGTGGACCTCGATAACCTCGGCCTCTGTGAGATTATTGTGCGTGGCTACGAAATCGATGTCCGGGCCGAACTCTCCACCGTAGAGAGTGGGTATCTCCACAACCTTCGAAGCCCCCAGGTCGGCGTCCTGGAGGTTGCCGTAAAGCTCGGCAAGTTGCTGTTTGAGGTCTTCAACCCGCAGTGTCAGCGGATCGTAATAGACGAGAATGGAGCGGTATGTAGGAGCGAGGGCCTCGACGCCCGGAATGTCGGAGTTATCAATGGCGCTGAGCAGATTGCGAATGCCCTTGTTGACTTCGGGGGTTATCTCATCACCCACCTCTACGAACAGGGCCTTGTCGCCGCCATAGCTAAAAGTGGGTTCAGCGAAAAGTGGCATTCTCTTGCTTTTGGCCGCGGCTCGGGGTTAGCAGAAAGTCCCCATAGGTGTGACTTCCACGCCCGCTTCCTCAAACTTGCTCCGGATCGATGAAGCCAGCTCTACGGCGCCCGGGTTGTCGCCGTGCAGGCAGATTGTGTCTGCCTCTACTGGCACCTCTTCCCCGGTGATTGCCGTTACAGAGCCATCTGTGATCATCTTCAGGCTTCGCTCTACCACTTCAGAGGGATCGTGCAGCACGGAACCTTCTATGGAGCGAGCTACCAGAGTGCCATCGGCGTTGAATGCCCTGTCGGCGAATGTCTCCCGGGCAACCCTGTTCCCCATCTCTTTTGCTATTCTCACCCACTTTGTGCCGGCCAGCACCACAAGGATAATCTCGGGGTCTATGTCCAGGATAGCCTGGCAGATGCCCTTGGCTAGATCATCGTTCTTGATGGCAGCGTTGTAGAGGGCCCCGTGGGCCTTGACGTGCTGGAGCTTGGCCCCTCCCAGGAACCCCTGCAAAGCCCCGACCTGGTACTTGATGTATGCTCGGGCCTCTTCAGGCGTGGTATTCATGTTGCGGCGCCCGAAGCCGAGAAGGTCCGGATAGCTCGGGTGCGCGCCTATGGCAACACCGCTGGCCTTCGCCAGATTCACGGTGTGCTGCATCCATATCGGGTCCCCGGCGTGATAGCCGCAAGCTACATTCGAAGAGGTAACGTGCTTTATCACCTCCTCGTCCAGGCCCATCTTCCATGCACCGTAGCTCTCTCCCATATCGCAGTTGAAGTCGATTCTTGTGGCCATAGCCTGTCGCTCCCTAGTGGAAAACTGAGTGCCCTGATATGAGATATCCTACAAGTGGGCCTGTTTGGGTGTCAATCAGACCCGTGCCCCGACAAACTTATCACTATGACCGAAAACCCTCTCGAATCACTAATAGTTGAAGAGATCCGAGCCCGTGGCCCGTTAACATTTGCCCGGTTCATGGAATTTGCTCTCTACCACCCGACTTTGGGCTACTACTCTTCCGGGTCGGAGCGGGTCGGAGCGGAGGGTGACTTCTACACTAGCCCCGTGGCCCATCCCGCCTTCGGGGCCCTACTGGCAATACAGCTCGCGGGCATGTGGGAGATGATGGGGAAGCCTTCGCCGTTCCATGCCGTTGAGCTGGGCGCTGGTACGGGGGTGATGGCCGAAGACATCATCGAAAACTCATACCATCTCTCTCCCGATTTCACAGAGGCCCTAGAGTACGTGACCATAGACATGACATCCGGACACCGGGTGGAGGGCGCACATCACATTGTGTCAGGCGAAATCCCTCTCCGGGGAATCACCGGCTGCATCCTGTCCAATGAATACCTGGACGCGATGCCCGTGCATCGGGTAAAGATGGAGAACGGGCAATTGCGGGAGTTGTATGTAGGGACGGTGGGTGGGGAGCTTGTTGAAATCGCGGGGGATCCGTCCACAGGACTCATGGAAGAACAATTTGACGACCTTGGCGTCACTCTTGCCGAGGGCCAACGCGCTGAAATAAACCTGGGCCTGCGTGACCTGACTCGTTCCCTCGCCAAGTCTCTAAATTCGGGATATGTGTTGAGTGTCGACTACGGCCACGAGGCCTCGGAGCTTTACTCCTCGTCCCGATCGCAGGGAACGCTGATGTGCCACTATCGGCATACGGTCAATAGCCAACCTTTTAGGCGCATAGGGCGGCAAGATATCACCGCTCACGTGGACTTTACGACGCTGATGAGGGTGGGCAAAACGTGGGACCTTCAACCCTGCGGACTGGTTTCGCAGAGGGAGTTTCTTGGCAATCTGGATATCGTGGGAGTCAGGGACGGCCTCCGACACCTGAGACTGCCGCCGAACCAGTACAACGCCAACCTAATGGGGTTGGGCAACTTGATCGACCCCGAAGGGCTGGGTGGATTCAAGGTCTGTGTTCAGTCCAAGGGAGTGAAGAGGCTGCCATTGTCCGGTCTCGGAGGCAACGGCCGTATCTTCCACGATGGCCTGCCCGTGCCCCTCTTATCTGAGCGGCATGTCAATCTGCTGAAGGGGAAATACCCCCATCTTGCGTGGGAGGTCGGTCAGGGTCAGTAGGAGCGCGGAGAGGCTAAAACCCGGAAATGTCCTCTCCGCCGTCTACTCCAATCACATCCCCGGAAATCCAGCTGGTAGGGCCCGTGGCCAGCATGGCGATAACCGCAGCAACGTCTTGGGGTGTCGTCATCCGGCCGCCGGGGTTGTTCGCCGACGCTCCTGCTATTAGCTCCTCGTGGCCCGGGATCTTCCTCAGGGCTGGGGTGTCGGTTATACCGGCCCTGATGGCGTTAACTGTGATGCCTCTTCCGCCGAGCTCCATGGCCAACTGTCTTACGTGCGACTCTAACGCTGCTTTGGCCGCGGACACAGCCCCATACGTCGGGACAACACGATGAGAACCGGCGCTGGTGAGCGCGTACACCCTACCTCCCTCGGTCATCAGGTCTCTGTAGACTAGGTCTTGCACCCAGTAGACCAGGGAATTCGCCATGACGTGAAGGGTCATGTCCATTTGGGCCTGCGTCAACGAGTCTTTGGGGTTCTCCGATATATAAGCTTTGAGGGTGCCAAAGGCCAGTGAGTGCACCAGCACCTTCACTGAAGAACCCGGAGACAGGTTCTCCTTCACACTGTCCAGCACGCTGGCCCTTTTACCATCATCTGCGGCGTTGGTATTGAAGAAAAGGGCCCTGACTCCCGAGGCTTCGATCTTGGCAGCAACGGCTTCAGCGTTAGGCAGCGTTGCCCGCCTGTCGAGATGAACGCCCGCTATATTAAGCCCCTTCTCCGCCAGTGCTAGGGAACAGGCTTCTCCGAACCCGCTGGAAGCTCCCAATACTATGGCCCAGTCCCGGCTGTCGTTTGCTGCGTTCAAATTTCTTTACCTCCGTGGGGGTTCTCCCGGTGCCTGACTATCTCCACCGCGGCCGCCGAGAGGGTTGCATCGGATATCGGAACGTCTGGCTTACTGATCTTCACTCGCACCTGCTCTGCGGGGAAATCTAGCAGAATTTGGGTGGCTATCTGTCCTGCCACGGTCTCGATGAGGTCACGAGAAGGACCCTCTACCATGCTTTTGACCAAACGGAAGACATCGCTGTAGTTGATGGTGTCTGCTAGGGAGTCGGTCTGCGCAGCCCTGGCAAGGTCGGCGGACAGTTCCACATTGACTATGAATCGCTGTCCTTGGGTCTTTTCAAGCTCATTGACGCCGTGATAGGCGTAGAACTCCATACCCTCGAGCAGGATCTTGTCGGGCTGCAAGGGAGCCCCTAAGTCTTGACCAGGCTGCCGTCCAGCCCGAGATCCGAAGCGACACCCTGCATGGCCTCGATCACCGTTGCAATGTGATCGTCAAGTTCGACGCCAAGCTGGGCCGTGCCGTTCGTAATGTCTTCGCGAATCACGCCCTTGGCAAAGGACTTGTCCTTCAGCTTCTTCTTGACCGACCGGACCTTGACGTCCATGATGCTCTTGGTCGGCTGTACGAGAGCCACGGCGTTGACGAGTCCCACAAGTTCATCGCAGGCGAATATGGCCTTGTCCATATTCGCCCTCCTATCCAGGCCGAGGTAGTCGGCGTGGCACTGTATGGCGTAGATGATCTCCTCCGGGTAACCCCGCTCCCTGAGGATTTTGGAGCCCTCCATGGGGTGTTTTTCCGCGGTGGGATGTACCTCGTAGTCAAAGTCGTGGAGTAGCCCGACGATGCCCCAGACATCCTCGTCCTCCGTAAACTTGCGGGCGTAGGCACGCATGGCTGCCTCCACCCCAAGCCCGTGCTTCCGCAGGTTTTCGCTCTTGGTGTATTCGTGGAGGAGGTCCAGGGCCTCTTGCCTGGTCTTCATAGGGTTTAGCCTCCGCTGTAAACCGGGCCCTGCTTAGAGGGCCGCGGCTTTGGCGGCGAGGGCGGGGACATCTGGCAGGCCTCCCTCATAAACTTCAGCTGCCTGCACGACACCTTGCTTATCAATGAGGAAGCAGGCCCTCTTGCTGATGCCGTTGTCGGTCATGATGCCGTATAGGTCCGCCACCGCGCCCTTGGGGTGGAAGTCGGCGAGGAGCGGGAACCAGAGACCGCCGAGGCTGAGGTCATATACCTTGTGCGCGAAGATGCTGTCGATGCTCAGGCCGAGGACCTGGGTGTCGGCGTCTTTGAAGGAGTTCCGGGCCGCCCGAAGGGTGGCCAGTTCGGTGCTTCAGCCGCCGGTGAAATCGAGTATGTAAAAGGCGAGGAGTACATTCTTGTCGCCCCTGTACTGGCTCAGGGTTACGTCTCCGCCCTGAGTGCCTTTGAGCGTAAAATCGGGGGCTTCCTGCCCTACCTGGATCTGGTCCGCCATGTTTAGGTTCCTCCCACGGTATTGACGATTGACGTTGCTGAAAACAGCCGCGCAAATGATATCACAAAGAGTTATGAGATTCAGACAGCGAACAGGAGGGGCGTTTTACTACCCGCGCTGGTCCATCGGAACGTACTCCAGGTCCATTGGACCCGTGTACTCCGCTAGCGGTCGGATGAGTATGTTCTTCTCGTGCTGCTCCACCACCTGCAGGGTCCAGCCGGGTATCCGACCCATCGCAAACAGCGGTATGAACAGGTCGTCCGGGATGCCGAGAAGGTGGTAGATGGAACCGGCGTAGAAATCCACGTTTACGAATACGCCGCGCTTTCTATAGGGAGCCATTGCTGCTTCGACACGAGTTAAGATCTGGTACCACTCCGGCTCGCCCATCTTCTCGCCCAAAGCCCGAGACCGTTCCCTCAAGTGGCCGGCTCGGGGATCTTCGGCTTTGTACACCCTGTGACCGAAGCCCATTATCCGTCCGCCGTTCTTGATGGTGTCCCTGATGTATGCCTCGGCATTGTCAGGCGAGCCGATGGCCTGCGTCATGGTCTGTGCAGCCTCGGCTGCGCCTCCGTGTGCCGGCCCCTTTAATACGGCGACACCCGTGACGATTGCCGAGTGAAGGTCTGAAATCGTGCTGGCGCAGACCCTAGCAGCAAACGCGGAGGCATTGGTCCCATGCTCCGCGTGGAGAATGAAGTCGACGTCCAAAAGCTTGGCATCCTCATCGCTCGGTTTTTCACCGTGGAGCATGTGGAGGAAGCTTGCCGCATGGCCCAGCGAGGGGTCGGGGGTTACTGGTTCAAGGCCCTGCCTAATCCGGTGGTGCGCGGCAACAATGGTGGAGGCCTGAGAGGTCACCCGGATTCCCTTGCGTATATTAGCCTCGGCGGAGTTGTCGGATACGTCGGGATCAAAGGCGGACAGTGCTGATATTCCCGTGCGCAGGACATCCATGGGGTGGGCATTCTTGACCAGGTTTAGCACCTCGTAGACGGCATCGGGGACTTGGCGGCTGGCCTTGAGAGTTTCGTCTATCTCACTAAGCTGACTGCGGGTGGGAAGGGAGCCGTTGAGCAGCAGATACGAGGTTTCTTCGAAGGTGGAGTTCTCGGCGAGGTCATGGATGTTGTATCCACGGTAAAGAAGCTTGCCGACGTCTCCGTCGATAAAAGAGGCTGCCGATCGCTCAAAGTAAATGCCCTTTAGCCCGCGGTGTAGCTGAATCTCTTCTTTGGCCTCAGCCATTCGTGCCCCCTGAGCAGCCTGTCATAATATTGTCAAAATATAGGTTCCGGGCAGGAGCCTTCCGATGGCCATACATCCCGGGCACCGCCCTGGCAACATGCCCGACACTCGTCTGTATTTGTCGGAAAATGTCGGGTGTGAAGGCCCAATCAAGGCTGGTTTAGAATCTAGCCTGCTCGAGTACTGGATTCGGACTTTATCATTCTGCTTGTCTGAGTGTCAAGAAACTGGATTCAGAGTCCTCTTTGAGAGTCCGTAAGTTGACATTTAACCCGTCGGATGATAGGATTCTGCGGCCCCTCGTGCCTAGGCGTGGGGGGTTCTGTGCGATGGCGGGTTCCTTTGGCAGTTCCTGCCAATGCACGCGTGAGGAAAGAAAAGATACGAATACGGATGATCGGCGCGGCGGCGTTTTCTTAGGGCCCAAGTTGTGGAAGCTCAAGCCGTAGCGGTGGTCGGCTAGACGGGAGAAAGGCAATTGGAGACAAGAGACTTTGTAGTCCGCTTTGCCGGTGAGGGCGGGCAGGGTGTTGTGACGGCTGCCGCGGCCCTGGCGCAGGCGGCGGCTCAGGTGGGTTACCACGTCCTGACATTCTCAACTTTTCCGTCCCAGATCCGGGGAGGACCCACCTGGACCCAGGTCCGCGTAGCGACCTCTCCAATACTCAGCTCCGGGGATGCCCTTAACGTCCTGGTCGCTTTCAACCGGGAAGCCTACGACACTCACCGTGAAGAGGTGAGGGATGACGGCGTAGTCATATACAACACCGGGGACTTCCAGCTTGAAGAGGATGATCAGAGCGTCGGGTTGCCCTTTGAGGAGTTGGCCCGATCAACGGGCAACCTGCGGGCGGCCAACTTTGTAGTCGTGGGAGCCTTGGCCCATCTGGTCGACATGCCCCACGAGTACCTCGCTGAGTTCAACCGCAAACGCTATACCAGGGGCCGACCCAACGACCAGCAGATCATCGAATCAAACAACAAGGCGCTGCTCCTCGGCAGGGAAGGCGCTGCCACCAGCGGGTTCAGCCTCGGGACCTTGGCCCCGGCTACCAAGACCGAGGGAGAGCAGGTGCTCATCAACGGTAACCAGGCCCTTTCAATGGGCGCAATCGCTGCCGGGCTCGACTGCTTCATCGGATATCCCATCTCACCGGCCACGTCGATTCTGGTGTTCATGGAGAACAACTTGGTCGGTGAGGGCAAATTTGCCTATCAGGCTAGCTCCGAAATCGAATCAATTAACTCAATAGTCGGGGCGGGGTACGCTGGCAAAAAGTCTATGACCTCTACGGCAGGACCCGGATTCAGCCTTATGGGCGAAGGTCTCGGGTTTGCATGGATGGCCGAGATCCCCTGCGTGGTGGTGGATGTTCAGAGAGGCGGCCCGGCCACGGGACTGCCGACAAAGACTGAACAGTCCGACTTATTAACGGCTATGCATCCCGCCCACGGTGACATGGAGTTGCCCATTATCGCCCCCGGCGACGTGTCGGAGTGTTTCGACGCTGCGGTCAAGGCCCTTAACTGGGCGGAGCGGTATCAGGGCCCCGTGGCCCTTCTCAGCGAGCACAACCTATCGGAGAGGGCTCAGAACATTCCCAGGCCCGACATCGAAAACGTTGTTGTCGAAAACCGGGACGTCTACACCGGATCGAACGGCTACCTGCGATACGAGGCTGAGCATGTTTCTCCCATGCCTCTCCCGGGCGGACCGGGGCCCTACGTGGCCAACGCCAGTGAGCACGACCCGTACGGAGACACCACGCACCGGCCGGACAGGCACATCCAGATGACGAACCGTCGGTTCAGCAAGCTGGACCTGCTTCTGGAGGATGAGTTTGAAGTGGAGAACGGCGATTGCCCGGTTGCCCTGCTGCCGTGGGGCGGTTCAAAGGGCCCCGCTTTGGAGGCATATCGGCAGCTCATCGCCGAAGGATGCGATCTCGGTTGGTTCTACACAATGAACATCAATCCCCTGCCTCCCACCCTGCTTAAGGAACTGAAAAAGAAAGAATTGGTGATAGTCCCTGAGCTCAACTACCTCGGGCAATTTGCCATGATTTTGAGAGCAAAGGGCGTGAACGCCGAGTCGATTACCCAGATTACGGGCCTGCCGTTCAAGGTCAGAGACCTCGTAGAACGTATCGGAGAGAGAGTTCGGGTACAGGCTGAAAGGACAGTTCAAGTATGACCACACTAAAGCAGGCGCCTCGAAAAGCGCCGAAGGTTAAGAACGCAGAATACGACTTCAAGTGGTGCCCCGGCTGTGGAGACTTCGGGGTGCGCCGCGCCGTCGAGATGGCCATCCGGCAGCGGGCACTGAGAGACGAGGCCCCTCTTACCGAGACGGTCATAGTCGCCGGCATAGGTTGCTCTGGCAACCTGGTCCACCTGGTCGAGGGTGAGCAGCCTTTCGGGATCCACGGAGTACACGGACGTACGCTGCCCCAGGCATTCGGCATAAAAATGGCCCGGCCTGAACTGAGTGTTCTTGTGGTCGCTGGAGACGGGGACTTCCTCAGCATTGGCGGAGAGCACATCGTGCCCCAGGCCCAGAGGAACCTGGACGTCTGCGCTGTCATCATGGACAACGGCGTCTACGGGCTTACCAAGGGCCAGAGTTCTCCAACCACCGATTTTGGAGTAAAGACTTCCAGCACGCCCTTCGGCAAGATTGAGGGTTCGGTGGACCCCCTGGACCTCTACCTCACCAGCGGGGCCTCATTCATCGCCTCCGGTTTTTCGGGCAAGCCCAAAGACCTGGCATCCCTTATAGTCCAGGGTATGGATCACAAAGGCTTTTCCATAGTACACATCCAGTCTCCCTGCACCGAATACAACGACACTTACGACCTCTTGAAAGGCAACCCCAAGCAAGGGATAAAGCCAGCCCTCTGGGCCCTTCCCGAAGACTACGATTCGGCCGATAGGATGTCGGCGTACAAGGCCATCCACGAGCCTGGCATACCCGTAGGAATCCTCTACAAGGACCCCGATTCCAAGCCCTTACACGAGAGGCAGGACGAGGTTCGTGGCAAGGCGAGGCAGAGGTCTTTGGAGAAGATGCTGGACGGCTTCAAGGTCTAGCTTTCTGACTCAGGCGCTCCCCTGCGCCCACGCAGACGAATTTGAATTGCTTTGGGCCGCTGTCAAGCGGCCCAAAGTCTTTTGTGCATGATTGTCGAGCAGAAACAGACCGCCATTGCCAAAAACGAGGTGCGTGTCCTGGACCTGGGCCTGGTCGACTATCTGCCCGCCCTCGATCTGCAAACCAACCTCAGAGACCGACGAATTGCCGGTGAGATTCCCGATACCCTGGTCCTGCTCGAACACCCGCCGGTCATAACGCTTGGCCGGTCGGGCAACATGGAGAACGTCCTGGTCTCCGAGTCAGAGTTATCCAACCGGGGAATTCAGTTATTCCACACCAACCGTGGAGGAGACGTCACGTACCACGGCCCCGGCCAGATCGTCGGCTACCCGATAATGGACCTGACCCAGCATGGCACGGACCTGCGCAAGCACGTGGGCAAGCTGGAAGAGGTCTTGATACAGGCCCTCGATACCCTGGCCGTGAAGTCGAACAGGCGAGAAAAGGAAACGGGAATCTGGGTAGGTGACAACAAGATCGCCTCGATAGGGATTCACGTGAAGCGCTGGGTAACCATGCATGGGTTCGCGCTAAACGTAGCTCCGGATATGGAGCATTTGTCGTTGATTCATCACTGTGGAATCAAGGACGCACCCATGACTTCGGTGGAGGGGATATTGGGCAGACCCGAGCCCCGGGCCGATGTTCTCCGTGCTCTCACGAAGGCGTTTGGACTTGTTTTTGGACTTCGATTGGAGGGTGCCCCCGAAGAAATCCATTAGCAATGCGCCCCCCTTGCGCAACCCTTTTTCTGGCGGTAAAATCTCCTGCGGTTAGCACTCAAGACCTGTGAGTGCTAAAATTTTGCGTAAATGGAAGTTCTGAAAGGAGGATTCATATTGGCACGAACGCTTGAACCGTTGGGCGATGGAGTGCTCATTAAGCCCACCGAAAAAGAGGAGGTCACGGCCAGCGGCCTTGTGCTCCCAGACACGGCGAAGGAGAAGCCCCAGGAGGGCGAGGTCGTCGCCGTGGGCCCCGGTCGTCTCGGAGAAGACGGCAACCGGGTTGCCATGGAGGTGAAGAAGGGCGACAAGGTCATGTACCGCAAGTACTCCGGCACCGAGTTGAAAGAGGATGACGAGGATTACCTGATTGTGCGGGAGTCCGACATCGTCGCCAAGATAACCTAGGCTTGGGGCATACCCGGAATAGGAAGGATTAGGAAAGGAGCATAAATGCCAGCAAAACAGTTGGAATACGCCGAAGAAGCAAGGGCTTCCCTCCGTAAGGGAATCGACGCCCTAGCCGACGCGGTAAAGATTACACTCGGCCCCAAGGGCCGGAACGTTATCCTGGACAAGAAGTTTGGCCCTCCCACCATCACCAATGACGGTGTAACCATCGCCAAAGAGATCGAGGTTGAGGACCCCTTCGAAAACATGGGTGCCCAGCTCATCAAAGAGGTCGCCACCAAGACCAATGACGTAGCCGGAGACGGCACCACCACCGCCACCGTCCTCGCCCAGAGCATGATCCATGACGGCATGAAGAATGTCGCCGCCGGCGCTAACCCCATGGCCCTTAAGAGGGGTATGGAGACAGCACGCGGCGCTGCCGTCGAAGAGCTCAAGAAACTCTCCATCGCGGTTGCCGGTAAGGACCAGATCGCCCAGGTAGCTTCAATCTCCGCCGCCGACTCCGAAATCGGTGGGCTCATCGCCGAGGTTATGGAGAAGGTCGGTAAGGATGGCGTCATCACCGTAGAGGAGTCCAAGGGAATCCGCTACGAGATCGAGTACGTCGAGGGCATGGAGATCGACCGCGGCTACATCAGCCCGTACTTTGTAACCAACTCCGAGCGGATGGAAGCCGGTCTCGACGACCCCTACATCCTCATCACGGACAAGAAGATCTCTGCCGTGGCCGACGTTCTTCCCATCCTGGAGAAGGTTCTCCAGGTCAGTAAGAACATGGTTGTGATTGCTGAGGACGTGGACGGCGAAGCCCTCGCCACCCTCGTGGTCAACAAGCTGCGTGGCACCATCAACTGCCTCGCCGTTAAGGCCCCTGGCTTTGGTGACCGGCGCAAGGCCATGCTTCAGGACATCGCCATCCTCACCAATGGCACCGTCATCAGCGAAGAAGTTGGTCGCAAGCTGGACTCCGCAACCCTGGAAGACCTGGGTCGGGCCCGGCGTGTCGTTTCCGGCAAGGACGACACCACCATCATCGAAGGCCGAGGCGGCGAGGACGCGATCCAGGGCCGGATCAAGCAGATCAAGGCTCAGATCGAAGAGACCACCTCAGACTTCGACCGTGAGAAGCTCCAGGAGCGGTTGGCCAAGCTGGCCGGCGGTGTTGGAGTCATCAAGGTTGGCGCAGCCACTGAAGTTGAGCTGAAAGAGAAGAAGCACCGCGTAGAGGACGCCCTTTCGGCCACCCGGGCCGCAGTAGAGGAAGGCATCGTCGCCGGTGGCGGTGTTTCCCTACTCAACGCCCAGAAGGCTCTCGGACAGGTACTGGAGAGCAACGAAGGTGACGAGCGCACAGGCGCCTCCATCGTCTCCAAGGCTCTCGAACAGCCCATGCGGCGAATCGCCGAGAACGCTGGCAAAGAAGGGTCCGTAGTCGTCGACATGGTGAAGAAGCTGGACCCGTCCCACGGCTACGACGCCGCGAGTGACGACTACGGCGACCTCATCGACAAGGGGATTATCGACCCCCTCAAGGTAACCCGTGCAGGCCTGGAGAACGCCGTTAGCGTGGCGGCAATGGTACTGACCACCGAGTCTCTCGTCACCGAGATACCGGACAAGTCCCCGGCCATGCCTCCCGCCCCGCCCATGGACTACTAGTCCAGCGGCACAGAGTTCCACAACCGAATAGCAATAATGGGCCGACGCTCAGCGTCGGCCCATTATCTTTCATCACCTGCTATTCTGAGGCCCCGCGAGGAAACTCAAGCGCATGCCTGAATGATTATCTCATCTAAGGGAAGACGCCTAGGCTCCCTTTCCAAGGTCGGACTGCCAGGGCATCGAAGCACGTGGCATGCTCTTTAACTGCGAAAACTGAACAAGCCCTACTTCAACCAGGGCTTGATCAGCAGCTTCCCGAACTGGCGCCTCTCCTCCATCATCTGATGCGCTTCTTTCGCACCCTCCAGTGGGTAGACGCTGTCAATCGCCGGCTTGACCTTGCCTTGAGCTACCACCTTGAGCAATTGGGCCAGTTCGTGGCGCGAGCCCAGATAGGACCCGATTAGGGACAGCTGTTTGATGAACAACTCCTGGATGTTGATCCTGCCGTACACCCCCGTGTGTGCGCCGGATGTCACCAGCCGACCGTTGAACGCCAGGCAGCCGATGCTGTTCTGCCACGTATCCGTGCCTATGTGCTCCACGACGATATCGACGCCCCGACCCTCGGTGAGTCCCATTACGGAATCCCTGAAGTCCTCAGTCGAGTAGTTGATCGTCTCGTCGGCGCCGATCTGACGGGCCCGCTCCAGCTTGATGTCCGAAGATGCAGTCGCTATGACGCGGGCCCCGGCCATCTTCGCTATCTGGATCGCACCGCTGCCGACTCCGCTCCCCGCCGAGTGGACGAGCACATCCTCCCCGCTCCGCACCTTGGCCCTTGTAATCAGCATGTGCCAAGCTGTGAGGTAGGCCAGCGCGACGCTTGCACCCATGTCATAGGAGACCTCTGTAGGTAGGAGAATGAGGCTGGACGCGGGTGCCTTTGTGAACTCGGCATAGCCGCCGGGAATGCTGGCCGCCTTGAGACACATGCCCTCTTCACCGATACGGCACGGGTCGCAGTTGCCGCAAGGAAAGCGTGGAATAACGGTAACCCGGTCGCCGATGGAGAAATCGGTGACCAGCTCTCCCATCTCCATGATTTCCCCGGCTACTTCCCGGCCGGGGATTGCGGGAAGGGGTATGGTAGCTCCGATAATTCCCTGTCGAAGATATAGGTCTACGTGGTTTACCCCGCAGGCCCATACTTTGATCAGCACCTCCAGGGGCCCGATCTCCGGGTTGGGCACCTTGTGTACTTGCAGTACCTCGGGGCCGCCGTGTTCCTCTATCGATACAGCTCTCAAGCCAGCCTGCCCTTCTTTACTTAAGCTTGCGCCTACGGGAAGCTCATTGAGAGAGCCAGGTGTCTCGCCCCAAGGGCTCGCAGAACCCTAGGCGACGCCCAGCTGCTCCTTGACGAGGTCCACTCCCATTTTCACGGCTTTCAGCTTGGCCTTCGCCTCCTCCACCGTCCGGGTCTTGAGACCGCAGTCAGGGTCGACAAGAACCTGGTCGAGGGAGAACTGGGTCAGGACCCGATGCACGCCTTCGGCTACTTCGTCGGGGGGCTCTATCTGATGGCTGTGAACGTCGACTACGCCGGCGGACAGCATCTTGCTGAACGGGTGAGAAGCGAATACATCCATTAACTGGTAGCCGCTATTGGCCATCTCCAGATCGAAGATGTCTACGGGCATATCCAGCATCCGGGGATATATCTTGGCGAAATCTCCGTAGCAGATATGGGTAATGGTCGTGGCGCTCAGCCCTTCGGTAACGACACCCATGGCCCGGATGGCGATGTCTATCTCCTCCGGACGGGTAGACAGTGCGGGCTCGTCTATTTGAATGTAGGTGGCGCCAGCAGCTTCAAGATCCCGGGCCTCGTCCCGCACGAACTCGGCCACGTTCATTATGAAGGCCTCACGGTTTGGGAAATACTCGTCGAAAGACCAGTCGCAGATGGTGTAAGGACCTGTAAGCATCCCCTTGACCGGCTTTTCAGTAAGGCTCTGGGCGTACTTCCATGTGTCCAGGGTGACGGGATTGCGCCTTTTTATGGGCCCGGTGGCAATGGGCTTGCGGTAGTATCGATTGCCGTAGGAGCGTACGAGACCGCTGATGGCGAAACCGTCCAAGTTCTCGGCGAAGAATGTGACCATGTCGCCACGGTCCATCTCTCCATCCACGAGGATGTCTATGCCGATCTCCTCCTGGGCTTCGATCCACTCACGGGTCGCCTGCAACTCCAGGTCGCGGAGCTCCTGCCGATCCATTTCGCCCCGAGAGTAACGTCCTCGGGCCTTTCTCAGATACGGAGGCTTGGGGAAGCTTCCCACTGAGGTCGTCAACAGGGGTCCCATCTAGCTCACCGCCTCCATTAAGGCAGCGGCCCCCTCAGCCATTCGTCTCAGCTTTGCTATTGCCGTGCCCCGGGGCAGGTAGTCGAGCCCACAGCTCGGATTCAAGTGTATGCGGTCCAACGACACCCGACGCGAGGTTTCCGTAAGAATATTCGCAATCTGGTCGACCGTTTCCAGCCGGACGTTACGGGCATCCATGATGCCCAGCCCCAGTATCTTGTCGCTGGGGAACCTGTCCAGCAGGCCAAAATTGGCTGGCCCCATGACGAAATCCAGCCCGAAGCCGTGGAAGGGAAGGTCAAAAAAACCTTCCAGCCAGGTGGCGTCCCCAAACCAGGTGTAGAGCATACGCTCTATGTTCAATCCTTGCGTGAACCGGTCCATTACTTCACGGAAGAGCGCCCAGTCCTCCTTGTTCCTGACAATGGCCGGCTCGTCTACCTGCAGCAGTGGCACGCCCTCGTTTTCTAAGGCAAGGGCCTCCTGTCTAAGCGCGTCGGCGAGGTCCGTGGCTAGGTGAGCCAAGTCACGGTGGTGATTGGAGCGAGAGAGCTTTGCCAGGGTGTAGGGGCCCGTGATGATTGCCTTGACCGGCTGCGAGGTGCAGCCGGAGGCGTATCGATAGTCGGCTACAGTGATGGGTCCCTTCCAGCGGATCGGGCCCGTGGCAACAGGCTGGCGGTAATAGGTGTTGGTATCGAAGTAGCGCAGCAGCCCCGTGGCTTCGAAGCCCTCCAGGTTGCGTGCGATGTAAGTCTGACCGTCGTCCCACCGGACCATACCGTCGGTAACGATGTCGAGACCTGCGGCAACCTGCTCTTCAATTACCTCGCGGGTAACGTCGTCCTCGATCCGGGCGAGGTCTTCGGTGGTGATATCTCCTCTGTCGGAGCGGGCTATGGCCCTGCGGAGCCTCTGTCCCTCGGGTCCCTCTGCGATTTTCGGATAGTTGCCTACGGCGGTGAGTTTCATGGTCGTGCGATGGGGCAGTATGCTAACACACGCCCACTGGGGTCACAACCTCAAGATGCCACGCTTGGCACTGTTTTTGGATTCACGCTCCCCTTGTGGCAGGCCGGTCGATCCAATGGGGGAGGGGGTTATTTGGTCCTCCTGAGGGGCATATTCGGTTGTGGGGTTCTGGTTTGAGGTCGGCGATGGAAGACGTTGGCTGGATTCGGCTCCCAATCTTTAGATAATGCGGGCTTGAAGGCGTCCCGGGAACGTGGGGACGGGGCTCCGCCGCCGCCTAGACCTGGAAGTATGGTCGGACATACGGGTCCGTCATCCGTCATAGGCTCCAATAAGGTTGGCTGCGCTGCCGGTATGCAGGAAGGGGAAAGTCCAGGGTCAGTTCCCCACGCAGGAGTAGTGGTTATCCAGTTCGCCGCCTGTATCCAGGAGCCGGGAGTGGCGGGCAGCCCAGTTTTATTTGATGAAGCGTACGGAGAGCCGAGGGGTCCTCGGCTACGGGCTGCCCCGTTCCGCTCCATAGGTCGGGTTGCTCCGTAAGGAGACTTTTTCAGTACGGTCCAGGGCGTCTTCCATCGCCTGGGGAGTCAGGGAAGGGAGCACGGGACCCGTGGGATGAGGAGATGGCGCCTTTCGCTTGTGCCGCAACCTGCTCGCCTCGCAAGGGAGGGCGATTGGCCGGTCGCCCCTATGGAGAGGAGAGGATAGGTCTTGGGATGGGCTAGGGCGTTGAGTCCTCAGGTGGGGTCTAGTGGGCTTCCCTGGGTTTTTGGTTCCTCCTTGAGATAGTTGGGATGGTGTTCGAACGGTGGGGAGAATAGCACGAATGTTCACACGGGTCAAGGGGTTCGTGTCACTTTTGCGGGGAAGGATGCCCCACACTCCACCGGGAAACCCTCACCCCCTTTATCCCACTCTCACGCTCCGCCAAAGGCGGACCCTCCGTAGGCGGGTGTTCCACTTTCAGCTTGGCGCACGCCCAGGCGCATCTTCGACATCTTCGACCCTTAGGGCCTTCAAGGGAGAGGGGGATATAAGAACAGAGGGACGCATGGGTGCACAGCACCCATGCGTCCCTCTAGTTCAATACTGGGGGGAGGGGGATGGATTCACGCCTGAAGCGCATCTACGACTCGGTTGGGGGCGGGAATGGGGGGAGGCTAAGCCCGCAAGTCTCGAAGTGACTCCTCTGCGACGGCGAGGGTGTGGTCTATGTCCTCTTCCGAGTGGGCCAGGGAGACGTACATCTTCGGGCCGCCGGGCACGCTCCAGATACCTCGCCGGATTAGACCCATCTTGAATCGGCGGCCCATGTCAGCGTCCGCCGACCACGTGTCCCTGTATTGCGTTACCGGCTCGTCGGTGAACAATACGTCGACTATCGACCCTTCCTGGCACACGAACATGGGCACTTCGAGCATCTGCCCCAGTTCCTTGAGCCCGTCGCCGAGCCTCTTGCCCATCCTGGCCAGCCGCTCGTATTGACCGGGCCGCTTTAGGACATTGAGGGTAGCTCGGCCCGCGGCCATGGATGCGGGGTTGCCGCTGAATGTGCCGCCGTACATCGCCAAATCGCCCCGCGCGGCGGCCTCGGGTGTGAAGGGATAGAAGAGGTCTTTCTGGCCGACTATTGCCCCTATAGGGTATCCGCCGCCTATAACCTTGCCCATTGTCGCAAGGTCCGGAGAGACGCCGTAGTATTCCTGGGCTCCGCCCCAGGCGAGCCGGAACCCGGTCACCACCTCGTCGAAAATGAGTACCACGTCGCACCGCCGGGTAACGTCCCGGAGACCTTCCAGAAACTCCACCTTTGGAGGGATGTTGCGCTGTACCGGCTCCACGATCACCGCTGCCAGCTCATTCTTGTTGCGCTCGATAAGCCGGGACGTGGTTTCAATGTCGTTGAAGGGGGCCACAAGTACGAGATCAGCTACGGCGTCGGGGATTCCTTGGGAATCGCGAGGAGGGTGGGGATATTCGAATGGTTCCTTGTGGGTCCCGGCCCAGGCCGTGTAGTCGTGGGTGCCGTGATAGCCGCCCTCCATCTTCATGATCTTGGGTTTGCCCGTGACCGCTCTCGCGAGGCGCAACGCCATCATCGTGGCTTCGTTCCCCGACCCCGTAAACTTGATACGCTGCCCGCAGGGGACGGCGCTGACTATCGTCTCCGAGAGATCGATCATGGACTCGCTGAGGTTGTAGTACTGGGACCCGGCAGCAGCCTGCTTTTCGGCGGCCTCCACGACCTCGGGATGGGCGTGTCCCAGAATCAAGGGCCCCGACCCCATGACGTAGTCGATATATTCCTTTCCGTCGACGTCCCAGAACCTGCTCCCCTCCCCCCGGGCCACGATAGGCTGGAGGTCCCGCGGCAGGGACCCGTGGGTCGTGTGATGCATGGTGCCGCCGGCCAGGAATTGGGACGCCCGGGCCATGAGCTCCGAACTGCGCTGAGTGTCAGACATAAAATCTCCTTCAGGGGAAGGGTGTCGGGATGTTGGCGAGTATAGCACAGGCCTTGCTAGCTCCCCGACGGTAGCGCCGCCAGCCGGTCCAGGAATCCCGCCGACCTCACCTCTCTCTCCAACTGGTAACGGATGTAGCGACCCAGCGTGATTTCCATCTCTCCAGCAAGCCGCTCCGGGGTTACCTTTTCCGCTATCGCGGATGTGTCGGCGCTGCGAAGGTAGCGAAAGGATATCAAGGCGTCCCGAGACATGGGCCGCGCCGACCCAGCGACCTCGGCGCAGGAAGCGCATACCAGGCCTCCGGCGGAGGAACTAAAAGATGCGCCGCCCTGGAAGCTCGATTCCCGGCACACGACACAGGAGTCCAACTCAGGGGCAAATCCGAGGATCCCCAGCAGGCGCAACTCAAACCGGCGCAGGACTAGACCTCCGTCTTTGTTGAGAGAGAGTGCTTTCAGGGTTTCGAGCAGGGCATCGTAAAGCTCGGGGCTGGCGTCTTCCTCGCCGGAGAAGAGATCGATAAGTTCAGCGACGTATAGAGCTTGGGCTGTGCGGCGGAGGTCATCACGAAGTTCGACGAAGCTGTCGATGGGGCTGACCTGGCTTATGACATCAAGATTCTGGCCCCGTGCAATGAGCAGAGACACCCGTGACAAGGGCTCGACGTGTCCACCTACACGGCTCTTGGGCTTCAGCACACCCTTCCCCACCACCCTCAGCTTACCCAAATAAGGGCTGTAGACAGTGACTATCTTGTCCGCATCCCCGAGGTTCTGGTGTCGGAGGACAATGGCCTCGGTCTTATAGACCCGCGCTCTGGACATAGGGGGATTATACGCCTTGCCACTCACCCCTGAGGAGCGTGCGTTGGCCCATTGACGGGCTTACGATTGGCAGACCTAGAGCTCCTGCCGACCCTCCAGCGCCCGAGCCAGCGTCACGTCATCAACGTACTCGAGGTCTCCGCCGGCGGGGAGGCCCCGAGCCAGGCGCGTGACCCGTATCCCCAGCGGCGAGATCAGCCCGTTCAGGTACATGCAGGTGGCGTCACCCTCGATGTTCGGGTTGATACCGAGGATTATCTCCTTAACCTGGCCGTCGCGAAGACGGTGCAGAAGCTCCTTCACCTTCAAGTCGTCGGGTGTGATGCCGTTCATGGGGGAGATCACGCCGTGAAGGACGTGAAACAGCCCATGGTACTTTCCCGACCTCTCGATAGGCAGGATGTCCAACGGCTCCTCGACTACGCAGATCTGGCTCCGGTCCCGTCGGAAGTCGGCGCAGATGGGGCACACCTCGGTCTCGGCTATGTTCTGGCACGAGCCGCATAAGGTCGTGCGTTCCTTGACAGCAATGATGGCCTCGGAAAGGGCCCGGGCCTCTTCTTCCGGCAGGCGCACAAGGTGGTAGGTGAGCCGCTGCGCCGTCTTGGGCCCGATGCCCGGCAACCGGTGAAAGGCCTCAATCAGCCGGGTCACGGCCGGAGAGGTGGGAGAGGTGGTCATGGACTCCCCCGCTGCCTAAAGTCCGGGGATGTTGAGGCCTGCGGTGAGTCCTCCAAGGTGACTGGAGGCCAGGCCCTGGGACTTTTCGATAGCCTCGCTGACGGCGGCCTGGACAAGGTCCTGCAGCATCTCCACGTCCTCCGGGTCAACGACCTCAGGGGAGATGGTTATGGACTTGATCTCCTGCTTGCCATTCATTACGACCTTGACCGCCCCACCCCCCACACTGACCTCGACATCCTTGTCTGCCAGCTCTTCCTGGGCCTTGGCCAGCATGGACTGCATATCCTGCATCTGCTTCATCTGACGCCGAAACTGTCTGTTCATAGTGTGCTCCCGGTGCGCCCCGGCTCTTACGGACCGCGCTCGATAATCCTGGCCCCCATGTCCAGGGCCACCCTGACCAGTGGCCCGGGCCCCGAGTCCGGCGCGGCGGGTATGGGCGGAGGCTTCGTGGCTTGAGGAGCCGGCTGTTCGGCCAATTCTGGCTGTCCATAGCCGCCGTTCGGGGGCGCAGGCTCGCTTACTGCCGGACTGGAGACGGGACTGGGTGATTTGCCCTTGCTGACAAGGTCGCAGCGGATCCTATAGGGCCCGCCGAACACCTCGTTTACCTTCTTTTCGACCAAGTGGCGGTACTTGGGATTGTCAATCCAGTTCTTATGGAATTCGTGGAAGAATCCGATGACGAGGGTGTCGCCCTCAAGGGCCACCGGCTCGCTGGCGCTGCGGAGGACGGCATCCAGGCTGCCTTTGGACCCGACTCCCCTCAGCGCATCCACCAATGCCGGCCATCGCTCCTTGAAATCCGATATGTCTCCGGTTTCCTGTGATACGGGAACGGGCCGTGGGTCCGAAACTGGTATGGCCCCAGTTTGTTCCTCCGCCTGAGCATCGGTCCCCGACACACCGTTGGAAGGCGTCGAGGCAGCCGGTTGAGGGTCGGGCGTGCGGACGGGTGGCCTTGGTGGTTCGGGCGCCGGCGTCGGTGTGGTCCTTGCGCGGGGCGCAGGAGCGGGCTTGGCCGTTTCCGGAGCAGCCGCGCTCCTGGCAGGCCTGGTCTGTTCAGGGGTGGGAACGGGTTGGGAGGCGTAGAGAGCAACGTCTATGATGGCCATTTCCAGGGGCATGGGGCTCGATGAGTCGGCTTTCAGGTTTGCGCTGCTCCAGAGGGTCAGAGCGCGTTGCAGCAGCCCGATGTCGCATGCCGAGGCTTGCTCCCGCGCCCCTTCCAGTTCCTCGTCGGGCATGTCTAGAACGTCGGCGGCGCCTGCTTTTATCAAGAGCAACGACCTGAGATATTCGAGCATCTCCCGGTGGAAGTGCTTCAGGTTTAGACCCTGCTCGGCAACGCTGTGCAGCGCCCTGAGGGCCCCTGGCAGGTCGCCGGAAAGCATGCCCGCTGCGACTTCCTGAAGCGGCAGACCCGACGATACGCCCAGCAACTCCCGCAGGTGAGCGGGTTCGATGCTCGCGCCATAGGAGACGATAAGCTGCTCCAGCAGGTTCTCGGCATCCCGGAGGCTGCCCTCCGAGGCCCGAACGATGGCCTTCATTACCCAGGGCTCGACATTTACGCCTTCGTCCTCGCAGAGTTCTTGCAGACGGCCCTCGACGGACCCTTGGCTGAGACGCCGGAAGTCGAAGCGCTGGCAGCGGGATACGATGGTGACGGGCAGCCGATGGGCCTCGGTGGTGGCCAGTATGAAGATGACGTGCCTGGGGGGCTCTTCAAGGATCTTCAGAAGCGCATTGAAGGCGGGCGTGGTCATCATGTGGACTTCGTCGATAATATAGACCTTGAAGGGAGACTCGGCGGGGGAGTAGTTGACGCGCTCCCGCAGGTCACGCACCTCGTCGATGCCCCGGTTCGAGGCGGCGTCAATCTCGATAAGGTCGAGGGCGTTGCCCTGGCTTACGGCGAGACACTGGGGGCAGTCGTTGCACGGCTCACCCTTGCCGTTCCTTGCGCAGTTGACTGCCTTGGCTAGGATCCGGGCGGTGCTGGTCTTGCCCGTGCCCCGGGGCCCGCAGAAGAGGTATGCATGGGCGACCCTGCCCTGGGCCAGGGCGTTTAGGAGGGTGCGGGTGACGTGCTCCTGTCCCACCACCCCGGCAAGGGTCTGGGGCCGCCATTTCCGATACAGCACTTCCGCAACCATCAGCTTCTCTCCGGGGACAGGGACTTCCTGTCTATGCCCATTAGACGCAAGGCTCGTGCCTCCATCTCTTTCATCAACTCGGCCTCGGAAGACGCCTCGTGATCGTACCCCAATAGGTGGAACACGCCGTGGACTGTGAGGAACGCTATTTCGTCCTTGGCATCGTGCCCCAATGTCTCAGCCTGCCGAGACGCTTGAGGGTAGGAGATTATCACCTCTCCCAGGTCCTGCTTACCGCTGGGTGGGCTGACGAATCCCCCCTCTCCAACCTCTCCCCCACTCATGGCGAATGACAGCACGTCGGTTGTGCCGGACTTGCCCCTGAACCTCTGGTTTAGGTCGGCTACGGTCTCGTCCCCGGTAACGGCGACGGAGACCTCGGTGGGGTATCGGGCACCCTCCACTTCAAGCACGTTGGACACGGCATTTTCTATCAATGCAGCGTCCAATTTGTCGCGATAGAGGGGCTCGATGAGAAGGCTCAGGTCAAGGGGAGACATGCCACCAGCGGAGCAAAATTACGGGATGATGATAGCACAGGGGCAATGGGTGTGGAACCTCCAAATTAGGACTGCACATACGGTTTACTTGACATATGACAATCGAAATGAAACCGCCTTGCGTTTGATTGTTTGAGGGAAGCAGGCACGTTTTTTGATTGTTTGGAAAATCCAGGGATTTCGGGGCCCGCGTAGGGATGTGAGAATCCTTCGCATAACGACATTATAGATGGGGTGTTAAGGGGAGGAGCAAGGGGCCCGTATCACATATCCCGAGGCAGAATTGCGATTGGGGGTCACGGGTGATAGGCGGAAATTAGGAAACTAATCTCGGCGACGTTTAAATGGGATTGCCGATCGGACTGCACAGTGCTCCGATTCTCAGCGTCCGGGACTCAGCAGAGGATCGGGTCTGAATTGAACGACGTAGCCAACACGGACAAAATCCCTAGCCAGAAAGCCGTCCGTGGGCAGCCCGGATGATCTCTTCGGTTTCCTCCCACCCGATGCACGCATCCGTGATCGAAACGCCGTATTCCAGGTCTGAAGGCTCTCCCAAGGACTGGTTGCCCTCTTTAATGTTGCTTTCCAGCATCAGACCGACTATCCCCGGATTGGTCGCCCTTTGGTCCAGGAGGGCGTTGAATACGGAGGCCTGCAACTTGTGGTCTTTATTCGAGTTGGCGTGAGAGCAGTCCACCAGCAAGTTGGAAGAGAGCCTGCGCTTTTTGAGCAATTCCTGGGCCTTTGTAATCGACTCCGCATCGTAGTTGGGTCCCGACTTCCCTCCGCGGAGTATCAGGTGGGCCGCAGGGTTGCCCGTAGTCGCGACTACGGATGCGATGCCGTCGTCGTTGATGCCGAGAAAAACATGCTCAGACATGGCTGATACTATGCCGTCTACTGCTATAACCACGTTCCCGCCTGTGCCGTTCTTGAAGCCTATGGGCATACTCAGGCCGCTGGCCATGAGTCTGTGAGGCTGGCTCTCGGTCGTCCTTGCCCCGATCGCGCCCCATGAGATCATGTCGCTGAGATACTGAGGCGTGAACGGCTCCAGGAACTCCGTTGCAGTCGGAAGCCCATAGGAACAGACGTCTATCAGGAACTGGCGAGCCTTGGCAAGACCGCCTTGCACATCGTAGGTGCCGTTCAGGTGAGGGTCATTTATGAGGCCCTTCCAGCCGACTGTGGTGCGCGGTTTCTCGAAGTAGACCCGCATGGCGATCATAAGCCGGTCCTCGACTTCTTTGGAAAGCCCGGCGAGGCGCCGGGCGTAGTCGAGACCCATCTCTGTGTCATGGATCGAACAGGGTCCTACTATGACCAGAAGCCGCGTGTCGCGGCCCGTCAATATCTCCTCGATCTGGCGTCGATGCCCAGCGACCTGATCCCTTATCGGGTCCGGCAGAGGGTAGCGCTTCCAGTATTCTGACGGCGGGTCCAGCGGCTTGATACTCTCTACCCTGACGTCGTGGACCGCCGACTTCTCGATCTGGACCATCTCCTCTCCTCTCAACAAAAAGACCCCGACCGCTGCCGGTCGAGGTCTCGAACGTTCCCTTGTCTGTTTATTCCTATACTTGGGCTTGGAGCGTCAAGACTTTACCGGCGCACAAGAGTACGCTTCTAAAGTAGCTATAATAGCGATGCGCAGCGTCCGTATTCTTCATAGCTGATAAAGCCTACGCGCATTCGCGCCATATTGTCAACGTGAACGGGCGTGACAGGCAGGGAATGGGGCGCGTCGGGGCCAAATAGGCAGGCTTTACCCCAGAGATTCTGACACCATGATGTGGAATTGGTCCAAATTGGGGCCCTCAGCTATTGACAGGGCATTATGCGAGTGCTAATATGGCAGGTCGAATGCAGTACTCCGCGGGCCCACTTCTCCCTCTAAAGTTCAGCCCCCCAAGCTGACCATTTACACCCGCACCTCACCTAGCACAGGAATAGGCATAACTATCCTGTTGTCCTGGAGGTCTTAGCCGCCATGGTGTCGACTCTTCCCGCGCCCGAAACACTCGACCGGAGCCGAGTGTCCTTTGCAAAGCTCCCCGAAGTCCTAGAGATACCCAGCCTGATCCTCGTCCAGCTGGACTCCTACGAATGGTTCCGAAGAGAAGGACTCAAGGAACTGTTCGAAAAAGTGTCGCCGATATCCGACTACGCAGGCGGCAGGTTCGACCTCCACTTCCTGGACTACGAGTTCCGGGACCCGACCAAGGATAAGAACCCGGACGGCACTCCCCTGCCCTGCCCACTGCAAAACCCGGATTGCCATAAGAAGCACTTTCCCAAGTACGACGAGAGCGAGTGTCGGATGCGAGATGCAACCTACTCGGCTCCCCTGTACGTGAAGGTGCGGCTGGACATCAAGCAGACGGGAGAGATTAAGGAGCAGGAGCTCTTCATGGGGGACATCCCCCTGATGACCTCCCAGGGCACCTTCATCATCAACGGTGCGGAGCGTGTGGTAGTGAGCCAGCTCGTGCGCTCGCCGGGTGTCTACTTCACGCTTGACACTGACCCGTCCACCGGGCGGGGTCTCTGCTCCGCCAAACTCATACCCAACCGGGGCGCGTGGCTGGAGCTTGAGACCAGCAACAGGAACATCATCTCCGCGAAGGTTGACCGGAAGAGGAAGATACCCGTAACCACGCTGCTCAGGTGCATAGGTTACGGCAATGACGAACCCCTCACGGAGCTCTTCAAAGACATAGACCTGGACGGAGAGAATTCCTACATCGAGAGGACGCTGGAGAAGGACGGGGGTATCGAGTCCCGGGAAGAGGCACTGATAGAGCTCTACCGGCGCATCAGGCCCGGAGAGCCCCCGACGGTCGAAAACGCAGACAACCTTCTCAAGGCTCTTTTCTTCAACCCCCGCAGGTATGACTTCGGCAAGGTTGGCCGCTACAAGGTGAACAAGCGCCTTGGCACCGAGCTACTGAAGGCCTCAGGCCTGGAAAAAGAGGAAGCGGCGCTGGTATACCCCATCGTGGCGCCGGGAGTCATCGATGAAGAGGCGGTAAAGGGTATCCTGCCGGAGGAAAAGGCCGACAAGGTCAACGAGGTCCTCAGCAACCGGGCCCTGAATAACGAGGACCTGCTGGCCATAGTCCGCAAGGTTATCCTGGTTAACCAGGGCAAGGACACCGTCGACGACATCGATCACTTGGGCAACAGGCGAGTGAAGGGCGTCGGTGAGCTCATCCAGAACCAGTTCCGCATCGGGCTGATGAGGATGGAGCGGGTGGTTCGAGAGAGGATGACCCTTACCGAGGCGGAAACCGCCATGGCTCAGGCCCTGGTGAACGTCCGACCCATAGTGGCGTCCATCAAGGAGTTCTTCGGTGGTTCACAGCTGTCCCAGTTTATGGACCAGACGAACCCACTGGCGGAGCTGACCCACAAACGCCGCCTATCGACACTGGGCCCCGGCGGCCTTTCGAGAGAGAGGGCGGGATTCGACGTCCGGGACGTGCACCATTCCCACTACGGACGCATCTGCCCCATCGAGACCCCGGAAGGGCCCAACATTGGGCTGCTCGGGTCACTGGCCACCTATTCAATCATCAACGAGTACGGCTTCATCGAGACCCCCTATCGCAGGGTTATAAAGGAAGTCCCCTGCGACTCTGAGGAGATTGTAGGCAAGACGCTGACGGAAAAGGTTGTGGGGAACGATGGCAAAACAATATCCCGGGAAGGCAGGGTAGTCACCAAGGCGATGGCCAAGAGGATCGCCGGTCTGAACGGCCGGACCATCGGCGTAAAGCCGTTTGTCTCTGCCAACATCGATTACCTGGCGGCGGATGAAGAGGAGCAGTACGTCATAGCGCAGGCCAACTCGATGCTAGACGAGCAGAACCAATTCACCACTGAAAGGATAGAGGCCCGCTTCGGCGAATCCCTGCGGATGGAAATCCCCGAAAACGTTGACTTCATGGACGTATCGCCGAAGCAGATAGTCAGCGTATCGACATCCTTGATACCGTTCCTGGAGCACGACGACGCCAACCGGGCCCTGATGGGATCCAACATGCAGAGGCAGGCCGTGCCACTCCTCCGCCCCGAGTCTCCCCTGATCGGGACCGGAATGGAGGCCTACGTTGCCAAGGACAGTGGACAGGTGTGTGTCGCGGCGGCGGACGGCAAGGTGGTCTCGGTTTCGGGCGAAGTAATAATGATCAAAGAGGACGAAGGCGGTCTGCGGGACTACCCGTTGCTCAAGTTCATGCGGAGCAACCAGGGCACCTGCATAAACCAGAGACCGATAGTCCAGAAAGGCGACAGGGTTAGCCGAGGCCAGGTCCTGGCCGACAGCTCTTCGACCGACAAGGGAGAATTGGCGCTGGGCCAAAACGTCCTCTGTGCCTTTATGAGCTGGGAAGGCTACAACTACGAAGACGCCATTGTAATCAGTGAACGGGTGGTACGGGAGGACAAGTTCACCTCCATCCACATCGAGAAGCATGAGGTGGAGGCCCGGGACACGAAGCTCGGCCCTGAAGAGATCACCCAGGACATTCCGAATGTCGGAGAAGAGAGCCTCGCCGACCTGGACGAAGAAGGAATTATCAGGATTGGTGCGGTGGTCGGACCGGGAGACATCCTGGTCGGGAAGATAACCCCCAAAGGTGAAACGGAGCTCACGGCGGAAGAGAAGCTGCTGAGAGCCATATTCGGTGAAAAGGCCCGGGAAGTTAAGGACACCTGCCTGCGGGTTCCCCACGGTGAGCAGGGCAAGGTAATTGACGTCAAGAAGTTCACCAGGGACGACAAGGACGAGCTTTCCCCCGGCGTTAACCAGTTGGTCCGGGTCTGGGTGGCCCACACCCGGAAGATAGCCGAGGGTGACAAGATGGCGGGACGCCACGGCAACAAGGGCGTCATCGCCGTAATCCTCCCCGAGGAGGAAATGCCCTTCCTGCCCGATGGTACGCCCATTGACATTGTCTTGAACCCCATAGGGGTGCCGTCCAGGATGAACCTTGGCCAGATCCTGGAGACCCACCTGGGGCTCGCGGCCCAGGCCCTAGGATTCAAGGTAACAACGCCCGTGTTCGACGGGGCGAGCGACACGTCAATCGAAGACGCCCTGTCCAAGATGTGGATCAACGAGCGGGCCGAGTCCGCCCTTCCGAGCCCGGAAAACGGAGCGGCTCCTCAGAACGGGCATGTCACCATAGATTGGCTGAACGGGAAAGGGTACGACGGTGATCAGGTAATGGGGGACGACAGCCCCGGCCTGGCAAGAGAAGTGTGCCTGAAGATCTGGTTCGAAGATTTGGGTATAGACATTTCCGAAGTCGGGAGCGAGGACCTGAACGCCAAGATGACGGAGGCAATGTCCGACCGGGACGTTATCCCACCTTTCTTCGGTAAGACCCTATTGCGGGACGGCCGTACGGGAGACGCCTTCGACCAACCGATAACCGTGGGCCCCATCTACATGATGAAGTTGATCCACCTGGTTGAGGACAAGATCCACGCCCGGTCCACAGGCCCCTACTCCCTGATCACCCAGCAGCCCCTCGGCGGCAAAGCGCAGTTTGGAGGACAGAGGTTCGGTGAGATGGAAGTGTGGGCGCTGGAAGCCTACAGCGCGGCTCACCTGCTCCAGGAGATGCTGACGGTCAAGTCGGACGACGTGGCCGGCCGCGTGAAGACTTACGAATCGATAGTCAAGGGCGAGGACGTGTTCCAGCCCGGCGTTCCCGAGTCCTTCCGGGTGCTGCAGAAGGAGTTGCAGAGCCTGGGCCTCTCGGTCGAACTGCTGAGCGAAGAGTCCGAGGAATCGCTTTTGGACGAAGACATCGCCGAAACGGAAGACGAGGTGGATGGAGAGCTGGACATACTAGCCCAGCTAGGCTCTGAGCCCGACGAATCCGAAACGAAAGAATCCCAAGAATCGCAGGAAGAGGTGTTGTAGTACATGGTCACCGACATCAAGGGAGTCGAATCCGAGAACTTTAACGCCATACGCATCTCTCTGGCCTCGCCGGAGCAGATTCTACAGTGGTCCTACGGAGAAGTGACCAAGCCCGAGACCATCAACTACCGGACACTCAAGCCGGAAAAGGACGGCCTCTTCTGCGAACGCACCTTCGGCCCTACCAAGGACTTCGAATGCTACTGCGGAAAGTACAAGCGGGTCCGATACAAGGGCATAATCTGCGACCGGTGCGGCGTCGAAGTAGCGCGGTCCAAGGTTAGAAGAGAACGGATGGGCCACATACGCCTGGCGGCGCCCGTCAGTCACATCTGGTATGTGAAGGGCACTCCGAGCAGGCTTGGCCTGCTGCTGGATGTCTCGCCCAGGACATTGGAGCGCATCCTCTACTTCGCCCAATACACCGTTACCAGCGTCGATGCGGCGGCCAGGGAGAGGGCTCTCAAGGAGGTTGCGGAAACTGTGGAGCTCGAGAAAGAGAAGCTCGCTCAGCAGACCTCCGAGGCCATTGAGGGCGTGGAGACGATAGGCAAGAACGCCAAAGCGGACCTGGAACGCCGTCGAGACGCGGAACTTGACTCCATGTCGGAAAAGGCCGAGGACGAATCCCGGCGCGTGCGTGAGACGGCAGAGGAATTGGAAGCACAGATTACGGAGATGATGGGCAAGGCCTCGGCTGGCGCCCTTGCATTGAACGGCCACACAATAGTGGAAGAGGGCGCTGAGGTGTCCGAGGCCGCCCTGGACGCGCTTCGCGAGGCGGTTGAAGCCAAGGTAGCCGAAATCCAGGAGAGGTCCGACCGGGAAACGACTGCTGCCTCCGCCCGCTTCGAAAAGCAGATCAAGGAACAGTCAGACCGCGCCATTGAACAGATTAACGACGTCAAGCGGAGAATGGCAGAAGAGAGGGACACTCTCAAGGCCGACTCCAAGAAGAAGCTGGATGAGCTCCAGGAACTCAAACCCCTGATGATGCTCACCGAGGCCCACTACCGCGAACTGAAGGAGCGGCACGGGGGAATATTCACGGCGGGGATGGGAGCGGAAGCCATCCTGGCGATTCTGCAGAACCTGGACATGACCCAGCTGCGGGACAACCTCAAGATGGAGATCAACTCCACCTCGGGGCAGAGATACAAGAAGGCCACCAAGCGGCTGCGGGTCGTGGATGCCCTGTACAAGAGCGGCAATCATCCGGATTGGATGATCATGACCGTTCTTCCCGTCCTCCCCCCCGACCTGAGGCCGATGGTCCAGCTCGACGGCGGCAGGTTCGCCACAAGCGACCTCAACGACCTCTACCGCAGGGTAATCAACCGCAACAACAGGCTCAAAAGGCTCCTGGAGCTGGGTGCGCCGGAGATTATCATCCGCAACGAAAAGCGGATGCTCCAGGAAGCGGTGGATGCGCTCATAGACAATGGGCGCAGGGGCCGAGCCATAGCCGGCAGCCACAACCACAAGCTGAAGTCGCTATCGGACATGCTCAGGGGCAAGCAGGGACGTTTCCGGCAGAACCTCCTGGGTAAGAGGGTGGACTACAGCGGCCGATCAGTGATCGTCGTCGGGCCGAACCTGCGTTTGGACCAGTGCGGCCTGCCGAAGAGGATGGCCCTGGAGTTGTTCAAGCCCTTCGTGATGCAGCGCCTGGTCATGAAGGGGCTGTCTCACAACATTAAGAGCGCCAAGAGGATGGTGGAGCGCACCAGGCCCGAGGTCTGGGACGTGCTGGAAGAGGTGACCAAGGAGAGGCCCGTGCTTTTGAACCGGGCCCCGACCCTCCACAGGCTCGGCATCCAGGCCTTCTGGCCCGTGCTCATTGACGGGAGCGCAATCCAGCTTCACCCGCTGGTCTGCACCGCATTCAACGCAGACTTTGACGGTGACCAGATGGCCGTGCACCTGCCCCTGTCCCGCGCTGCGGTGATTGAGGCGGAGCACGCCATGCTCAGCACCAAGAACATGTTGTCGCCCAGTTCCCGGGAGCCGATTACCGCACCGACCCTCGACATCGTGCTCGGGTGCTACTACATGACGCTTATCAAACCCGTCCCTGAGGGTGAAAGAAGGCTGTTCCGCAGCGAGGATGACACCAAGCTGGCTTACGACCTGGACCAGATACGGCTCCACCAGGAGATAGAAGTATCCCAGGGCAATGGCCAGCGCCTGGCCACGACCGTAGGGCGCATCCTTTTCAATGACATCCTGCCCGATGAGATCGGCTACCACAACGAAGTTGTAGACAGAAAAGTCCTCAAGGAGATCGTTGCGGAGTGTTATCAACTCATCGGGTCGGAAGCCACGGCCGTCGTGCTGGACGATATCAAGCGCCTGGGCTTCAGCTATGCGACAACGTCCGGCATGAGCATCGCGGCTACCGACCTGAAGGTGCCCGAGGCAAAGGCCGCCGTGTTGAGTGAGGCCGACGAACTCGTCGCCGAAGAGCAGGCCCAGTACGACATGGGCCTTATCACAGAGGACGAGCTTTACAAGAACTCCGTAGAAATATGGAGCCGGGCTGACTCCAAAGTCCAGGAGTTAATCCAGGAAGTGCTCCCCTCCTACGGCTCGATCTACATGATGGCCGACTCGGGGGCCAAGGGTAACATCTCCCAGGTCAAGCAGATGGCTGGCATGAGAGGCCTGATGACCGACCCCCGGGGACGGATTATGGACCTGCCCATCCGCTCAAGCTTCAAAGAAGGGTTGACCGTGCTGGAGTACTTCATCTCCACCCACGGGGCACGGAAGGGACTGGCAGACACGGCCCTCCGCACCGCGGACAGCGGCTACCTGACCCGCCGTCTTATAGACGTATCGCAGGAAGTGATAATCACTGAAGAAGACTGCGAGACCACCTCAGGAATCTGGATCAACTATGATCCCGAGACGACAATCCTCGGCTCTCTGTCCGAATGGATCGTATCGCGGTATACCTCCGCTCCCGTCTATCACCCCGAGACCCAGGAAATGATCATAGATTCCAGGATGGGAATAGACGAACGTGTGGCCAAGGAAATCGAGGATGCCGGTGTGACCCGCGTGTTCGTGCGCTCGCCCCTCGGGTGCGAGGCAAAACGAGGCCTGTGCAAGATCTGCTACGGCTGGAGCCCGGCTAGAGGCGAAACTGTGGAGATGGGCGAAGCTGTTGGAGTAATAGCCGCCCAGAGCATCGGTGAGCCGGGAACGCAGCTGACGATGAGAACGTTCCACACAGGCGGTGTAGCCGGTGGAATGGACATAACCAGCGGTCTGCCTAGGGTAGAGGAGCTATTCGAGGTCAGAGCGCCGAAGGGCCAGTCGATCCTCGCGGAGATGGACAGCATAGCCCAGGTCGAACAGGACGAGGAAACCCGAAAGATCGTCACTGTCAGCACCGAACAGTACACGGAAGAGTACCCTCTGCCTGAGGGTTACAAACCGCTGGTCAAGTCGGGGCAGCACGTGGAATCGGAGATGGCGTTGGCCGGACAGCAGTCAGGGGATGATCCTGCGACCGTTCTGCCGGACAAGGTCATCCTCGCCCGGACTCCCGGTACGGTGGAGCTTGAAGAGGACCGGATAGTCGTAAACTATGAAGAGCAGGACCGTCGGGAGTATCCGGTACCGGCAACTACCAGGCTGCTGGTGGAAGAAGGTGAAGCGGTTACTGCCGGGCAGCAGCTTACCGAAGGCCCCATTAACCCCCAGGACATCCTGAGAATAATGGGCACCGACGCCGTACAGCAGTACCTGGTGCGGGAGGTGCAGAAGGTTTACAAGTCCCAGGGTGTGAACATTAACGACAAGCACATCGAGGTGATCGTCAGGCAGATGCTCAGGAAGGTCAGGATCGACTCCCAGGGCGACACCCAACTGCTTCCCGGAGAACTCGTTGATCGCCTTGTCTACCACGAAAGCAACGAGACCGTACTCGCCGAGGGTGGAGAACCTGCCATCGCTCATCCGATACTGCTCGGAGTCACCAAGGCATCCCTAAACACCGACAGCTTCCTGGCGGCGGCCTCCTTCCAGGAGACCACCAAGATACTGACCGAGGCTGCGCTGAAGGGCAGTAAAGACCACCTGCTGGGCCTTAAAGAGAACGTGATAATCGGACGGCTGATACCCGCCCGGCTGAACATACCGGAGCTGCTGGAATTGGAGAAGGAGCCCATCCCCGAACTGGGCGAGGGCTTGCAAATGCCTTCGGGCATGGACGACGGCCAGGACTTCTTCGACTCCTTTGGGTTTACCAACGGGTTCTCCGACAACTAGATGAGGACGGCCGTAGAGCGGGACCTTTCGGTCAACCTGGCTCCCCTGCACCCGCAGGGTCTGGTAATCGGCAATCCGGTAATCGGGGCCTCAGGGACGGTTGCCTACGGCAAGGAGTTGGGCGAAGTCTCGGACCTCGCCCTTATCGGTGCGATAGTGTGCAAAGGGATCACCCGGTACCCGCGCGCCGGAAATCCCCAGCCTCGCTTGGCCGAGACATCAGCCGGCCTGCTGAACACTATCGGTCTGCAGAATGTCGGCGCGGAGGTTGCTGCGGATACACTGGCTCCCCTGTGGGCGTCCTGGCAGATCAAGGTCATAGCCAACATTTCCGGCGAAACTGTCGCTGAGTTCGGGGAGATTGCACGGATACTCGATGGCAGGCCCGGCATAAGTGGCCTGGAGGTGAACATCGGGTGCCCAAACGTGGAACGAGGCGGCTTGGAATTCGGCGTCGATGCCCGCGCTGCAGCCCTCGTGACCGAGACGGTTAAGAGAAACACCTCGCTTCCCGTCATGGTTAAGCTCACCCCCAACGTAACCGACATCACCGAGATCTCCAGGGCCGTCGTAGACAGCGGCGCGGACTGCATATCCCTGGTAAACACCTTCGTGGGCCTTTCGATAGAGGTGCATAGGCGTAAACCGGCATTGAGCACGGTAACGGGCGGGCTTTCGGGGCCGGCAATCAAACCGTTGGCCCTGGCAATGGTCTACAAGGCCGCGGGTGCAGTGGACGTGCCGGTGGTGGGGATGGGGGGAATCAGCAACGCCCAGGATGCCCTGGAATTCATAATGGCAGGCGCTACTGCAGTGCAAGTGGGCACGGCCAACTTCACTAATCCCCGGGCCTGTGTAGAGATAGCAAAAGGGATTAGAGAGTATATGGACCGGGAAGGCTTAGACACCGTATCCCGCATCGTGGGGGTAGCCAGGTCCTAAGGGTGGGGCCGTAAACTGCATCACCCGCAAACGGCTTTATGATAGAATGTCTACTGCTTTCCCAATGAATATTTGACACCTGACGGAATCCCATCGTAATGGACCAAGGAGGGGCTAAGATGGACAAGGGGACATGGAATGTAAAGGCGGGACTGGCACAGATGCTGAAGGGTGGGGTGATCATGGATGTGGTAAACGCGGAGCAGGCCAAGATCGCCGAGGACGCGGGCGCATGCGCTGTTATGGCCCTCGAACGGGTTCCCGCGGACATCAGGAAAGACGGCGGCGTAGCCCGGATGTCGGACCCCCGCATCATCAAGGGCATCAAGGACGCAGTTACCATACCGGTCATGGCGAAATGCCGGATCGGCCACTTCGCCGAGGCCCAGGTGCTCGAGGCCATCGCCATCGACTACATCGACGAGTCGGAGGTTCTTACTCCCGCCGACGAGAAATACCACGTCTGGAAACACGATTTCAAAGTCCCCTTCGTTTGCGGTTGCCGTAACCTGGGCGAGGCGCTCCGGCGCATCGACGAGGGCGCTGCAATGATCAGGACCAAAGGTGAAGCCGGGACCGGTGACATCGTAGAGGCCGTCAATCACCTGCGCTCTGTAGTGGAAGGCATCGAACGGCTGCGTGAGTTGGACGATGACGAGCTCACCGTCGCAGCCGAAGAGATGCGTGCCTCTCGAGAACTGGTCGCCGACGTCAGGGAAAATGGCAAGCTCCCGGTCGTGAACTTCTGCGCTGGCGGGGTAGCGACTCCCGCTGACGCCGCCCTCGTCATGCAGCTTGGGGCCGAGGGCGTGTTCGTAGGCTCCGGCATCTTCAAGTCCGAAGATCCTGCCCCAAGGGCCCGGGCAATCGTTGAAGCCACCACCCATTACCAGGACTCGGACATCGTGGCCCGGGTCTCTGAAGGCCTGGGTGAGCCGATGAGAGGGATGTCCGCCAAAGACCTGCCCCCCGAAGCCCTACTGGCCTCCAGGGGCTGGTAGAAGCGCGTAGGCGTCCCTTCTCTGATGGAGAAGGTAGGAGTCCTGGCTATCCAGGGAGACTTCGCCGAGCACTGTAAGATATTCAGGGATCTGGGTGTCGAGACCTCGGAAGTCCGGTTGCCTCGTCATCTGGACCAGCTCGATGGCTTGGTAATTCCCGGCGGTGAAAGCACCACAATCACCAAGCTTATGGACATCTACGGGCTAGTCGAGCCCGTGAAGCAGTTCGCAGATTCCGGTAAGCCGCTGTGGGGGACCTGCGCAGGCATGATTGTCTCCTCCCGTCACGTGGTTGGCGACGTTCTTGAGCCGATGGGTCTTATAGACCTGGACGTTAGAAGAAATGCATTCGGGTCCCAGATAGACAGCTTTGAGGCGGACCTCCCGGTGCCTGCATTGGGAGGGACTCCATTTCATGCGGTGTTCATCAGGGCACCCTGGATAGAGAGGATGGGGCCGGAAGTTGAGCTTATAACCCAGTTGGAAAATGGGACGCCGGTCGCGGCCCGGCAGGACAACGTTATGGTCACCTCTTTCCATCCTGAGCTCACGGAAGACTCCCGGTTCCACAACATGTTCCTGGAGATGGGCCGCCGTTGACGGGGCCCGAGTCGGAGTACACGCATATACGGATGAAGGGCGAGCAGACTCAGGGACTATGATAAGGACCCTAAGCCCTTTCGACTTGGTAAGGCTGGTCTTTTCCGGCATAGGAAAACTGCCCAACCAGGCGAAACCCCACAGGAAACTGGCCTCGGCCCGTGTGTGCATGTTGGACGTAATTTCTCCCAAACCCCTGCTTGGCCTCGCGCCACGGAGACACACTTGTGTCCAGACCAGGGAATTCAAGGTGAAGGGGCTGGCCCTGGCCCAAGACATGGGCAGTCCGGCTATGTGGGAAGTGAGTTCCCTGGCCCTTTCCCCCGAAATGGCGCATTCCGTAATGGACCTCCTCAACGGCCTCATACTCAATGCAGGCCGGAGAGGAGTGGAGCGACTCTTTCTGAGGATCGCAGATGATAACTCGTGCCGGGATGGAGTTAGAGCAGCAGGATTCTCATTCTATCTGCGAGAGAGCTTATACCGTCGGGATATGAGAAGCAGTCCTGCCAAAGCGGGGGATGGACCCACAATTGAGGTTCAAAGGGTGACTGAAAGCACCGAGTTCAGTGTATTTCAGCTTTATAATTCCATGTATCCCTTCCACATCCGAGAAGTTGAAGGGCAAACCCTTGAGCACTGGAGGCAGACCCGGGCCCGGAACTGGAGGGGGCGAGGCGCAGGACAGTTCTTGATAGTCGAAAAAGGAGTGGCAGTGGGGTGGATAGGCACAAGGGTGCAGGGAAAGGCAGGATATTTCAGCATGATGCTCAGGCCCGGGGCCCCGGTATCTCCCGATGATGTCGTGAATCTGGTTGAGAAACGGATGTCGGGCCTGGAGACAGTGTTTTGCCTCGCCACGGAGTTCGAATCTGCGCTGATGCACACTTTGGAGGAACGGGGATACACACTAGTCCAGGAATTTTCCAGGGGAGTGCGCAACGTCACTGCCAGGGTCAAGAGGCCCTCTCTGGTGCCAATAGGCGCAGAATAGCAGCTATAGGCGGTTAAACGGGAATGGACAAACGGATTACGGACGACTTGGGAGCATTGCTCCAAACTCTGCCCCCCCACCTGCAGGAGCCGCTGCAGGAACGGCAGGACGAGAAGGAACTTCTGGAGGTGGTCCTCGACCTGGGCCGAAAACCCGAGGCCCGGTTCCCCGACGGCGAGGCATACCTTCAGGATATCGAGGTATGTCAGGAAGACCTGGACTATGTCGCGGAGCGGATAGGAAGCTTCGGGGACGACAACCGGGCGGGAATCGAAAGGACGCTACACCGCATCTCCGCGTTGAGGAACCGCAAGGGTAAGATCGTCGGCCTGACCTGCCGGGTCGGGCGTGCAGTGTACGGCACCATAAGGATAATCGATGACCTCGTAAAGTCGGGCAAGAGCATTCTGCTTCTGGGCAGGCCGGGAGTCGGGAAGACGACGATGCTGCGGGAGGTGGCTCGGGTGTTGGCGGACGACATGCGTAAGAGGGTCGTCATAGTCGACACCTCCAACGAAATCGCCGGGGACGGAGACATTCCCCATCCTGCCATCGGGCGGGCTAGGCGGATGCAGGTCCCGACCCCCGCCTTTCAACATGCTGTGATGATCGAGGCCGTGGAAAACCACATGCCCGAGGTCATCATCATCGACGAGATCGGCACGGAGCTGGAAGCAACCGCCGCCAGAACGATAGGGGAGCGAGGGGTGCAGCTGGTGGCTACGGCTCACGGAAACAACCTGGACAACCTCATCCAGAACCCCACACTCGCCGACCTGATCGGGGGTATTCAGTCGGTGACCCTGGGTGACGACGAGGCGCGGCGGAGGGGCACACAGAAGTCCATCTTGGAACGCAAGGCCCCACCGACCTTCGATATAGTGGTCGAGATACAGAGTTGGGACAAGGTCGCCGTACATCCCGATGTAGCGGCCACCGTGGATTCTACGCTTCGCCAGAGACCGGCGGCTCCAGAGGGGCGCTGGCTAGACGAAGAAGGGAACGTCAACAAGAGCGCTGCGACCCGGACCCCGGAACCTGCCCCATCCGCCGAGCCCAAACCCAAGATGCTGGCAGGGATTTCCCGCATATACTCCTTTGGCGTAAACCGAGGCCGGTTGGAAAGTGCAATCAAGAAGCTGAAACTCCCCGTAACCCTGGTAGAGGGATTCCGGGACGCCGACGTGGTGATAACTACCAAGACGTACTATCGAAAGAGACCCCAGGCGCTCCGGGCTGCGGAAACAGAGGGAGTGCCCATCTTCGTGCTGCGGCGCAGCAGCGTGGGTCAGATAGAGCAATACCTGATGTCGGTGTTCGGGCTGGAGAAGAAGGGCGACACCATCCACTCGGCAATAAAAGAGGCTGAAGAGGCTGTGCGAAAGGTGGAAACGGGGGAGGAGTCGGTGGCGTTAAACCCCCAGAGCAGCTTTATCCGACGCCTTCAACACCAGACTGCGGAGCGTTCCAACCTGTCGTCATTCAGCGTAGGGACCGACCCGTGGCGACACGTAAACATCTCGAAGCCCGGCAGCCAGCCCACAAGAAGGAACCCGGCCCCCTATTAGGTGGGACGGTTGCGCTATATGGGACTGTTCATAACCTTCGAAGGCGGCGAGGCCACGGGCAAAAGCGCCCAAGCCGAGCGACTCTACAACCGCCTACAGCGAATGAGTTATAGATGCTTCAACCTTCACGAACCGGGGGGCACACCCCTTGGTGACCACCTGAGACCGTTGATCAAAGGCGATACCTCTCTGACTCCAACTGCAGAACTCTTTCTATTTTCTGCTGCCAGAGCGCAGCTGATATATAGCCGGATAGAGCCTGAGCTCCGGCAAGGCTCGATAGTTATAGTAGACCGCTATGTCGACTCTACCACTGTCTATCAAGGGTACGGCTATGAGGGCGCCAAGGGTAGACCTACTCTGGAGCAGATTCAGACCATCAACCTTATTGCTACAAGGGAAATAATGCCTGACCTTACGGTGTTGCTTGACATGGATCCAGATGAAGCATTGCCGCGCAGGACACCCCGTCTTGCACTGGACGCTGACCAAGGTTCGCAGACGGCCCTACCCCGTCTATATGAAGAAGGACAAAGCAAATTCGAAATTAAGAACATGGCTTTTCACAAAAGAGTGCGAGAGGGCTATCTGCGCCTGGCCAGGAAAGAGCCTGCACGCTGGATGATAGTCGATGCACGCCAGCCGGCTAATGACATTGAATTAACGATTTGGAAGCGAGTGCAAGACGCAATTGTAGGAATGGAACGCCAGGACACACTGGAGACTAGAAGGCTGATTTGAGTCCTAGAAGAAAGTCCGGCAAGAGACAGTCCCGCAGCGATAAACCCGACGCACAGAAGGGCATATTCGGCCCGCTGAGGCGCTCCGACATGGAGTTGCTGGCCTGGGCCCTGGGTGGCCTCATAATCGGTGTGGTGATCGGCGTTACGACCCTGGTCGCATACCTGCTCATGATTATCGTGCTGGCTGCGATAGTGCGGCTATACCTGGAAAGGACTGAAACGAACATCCGCCCGAGTATCGGGATGGTGCCCGTGTTTGTGGGGACGTGGAGTATCGGGCTGTTCTTGCGTGCTTTGGTAGGGTGAGTGTCCCCGATAATCCGCCAACCCTAGGAGAATGAACACGAAAAAGCGGTTGGCTTGCCCAACCGCTTATTCGTAAGGCCGTTTTTCTTGACGTTGAGGGTGTGGGATTGGTATATTGCTACTCCGATCTCGCTTGGCGGCCGCACGGAAAAGCACCTCCGATTCTGGCAATGTATAAGGGGCTGTAAGCGCGACTAAAAGAGACCTGCCTGGGCCCGGGGCCCGGGCACTAGATATCGAATAAGGCACGTGCCGGAACAGTACTCTCTCGAATACACCGCCGTTCTTATCGCCGTCATTGCGGGCACCTTGATGGTGCTGTTCGCATTCCTGGGATCCATGCTCCTTGCCCCGAAGAGCAAGTCCGAGGGCAAAGACATCCCCTACGAGTGCGGCATCCCTCCCGTGGGCCGATTCTGGTCACAGATCCACATCCGCTACTATATCTTCGCCATCCTCTTCCTCATCTTCGACGTTGAAGCCGCCTTCCTGTTTCCCTGGGCGGTGATATTCAAGAGCAACGGCCCCGTTATCTTCTACGAGATGATGCTGTTCATCGCCATCCTGCTCTTCGGCCTCCTGTACAGCTGGCGCAAGGGAATGCTCCGTTGGAAGTAACATCCGGCGACCGGCGCAACTGGCCGGGAAAGAGCCTCTTCAAGAGCGCAGCCCCGGGCATCATCACCGCCAAGGCCGACCAGATATTCGCAATGGCGCGTAAATCTTCTCTTTGGCCCTTGCAGTTCGGGCTCGCCTGCTGCGCCATCGAAATGATAAGCACCTTCATGTCGCACCATGACCTGGACAGGTTCGGCATAGTCCCGTGGCCCTCCCCCCGTCAGTCGGACCTGATGATCGTGGCGGGAACGGTCGTGAAGAAGATGGAGGAGCCCATCAAGCTGCTCTATGATCAGATGCCCTCTCCCAAATGGGTCATCGCTATGGGCAGCTGCGCCAGCGCCGGGGGGCCTTACCAGAAGTCCTATTCGGTGGTAATGGGCGTGGACAAAATCATCCCCGTAGACGTGTATGTGCCCGGCTGCCCACCCCGTCCCGAGGCGCTGATGGACGGCATCCTGAAACTTCAGGACAAGATCATGCGCGAACGCGGGGAGGCCGAGGCCTAGGCATGCCGCCTAAAGGGAAAAAAGGCGCTCCGCCCCCGCCACCCGACCCCAGGGCCCTGGCAACCCTGGACCTCCTGAAAGAGGTCTTTTCCGATAGGGAACCTGCCCTTAATCTCAACCAGGTGGAGATGATCATAGATCCCGGCCAGGCCGAGACAGTCTGCCGCACAGCCAAGGAAGACCCCAGGCTCAGCTTTGACTTCCTGAGTTGTCTCTCCGTAGTCGAATACGACGACGAATTTCAGACCGTATATCACCTTTACTCCACGAGCCTTGGTCATGGGGCCGTGTTCAAGGCCGGCGCCCCCAGGGACAATCCGGTTTTTGCCTCGGTGTCACCGGTATGGGCGGCCGCAGAATGGTTCGAGAGGGAAGGAGCGGAGCTGTTCGGGGTAGCGTACACGGGACACCCCGACCCCAGGCCCCTGCTCCTTTGGGAGGGTTTCGAGGGCTTCCCGGGCCGAAAGGAATACCCATTCGCCGAGATTCAGATACCCGATGACATCGAGGTGCCCCAGTGACCCTTGATCAGCCGCTCGACACCGTCGACATGATGCTGAACATGGGGCCTCAGCACCCCAGTACTCACGGCGTGTTCCGCATGGTTCTCACCGTGGACGGCGAGAACATAGTCGATGTTGTGCCGCACATCGGGTATCTGCACCGGGGCTCCGAGAAGCTTTGCGAGGCGGAGGACTACCGCCAGATAATCGACCTGTTCGATAGACTTGACTACGTATCCTCTTTCAACAACGAGCTTCCCTACGTGATGGCGGTTGAAAAGCTAATGGACCTCGAGGTGCCGGAGCGCGCCCAGTACATCCGCCTCATAATGTGCGAGCTGAACCGCATAGCCAGCCACCTGCTCTTCTACGGCGCCTTCGGCGGCGACTGTGGGGCCGTGACCCCGTTCCTTTACGGGTTTCGGGAAAGGGAGCAGATGCAGGCCCTCTTCGAGTCGGTGAGCGGGGCCCGGATGATGCACGGCTACTTCCGCGTTGGCGGCGTATTCCGCGACCTGCCTGACGACTTTAACCAGAGACTGGACGCCCTCCTGCCTGTCCTGGAAAAAGGCATCACCGAGTGCGAAGACCTGCTATCGAAGAACGAGCTTTTCCTGGAGCGCACCATTGGCGTCGGCGTGATAGACGCGGAGACCGCCATCGACTTCGGAGTCACTGGTCCCAACCTGCGCGCTTCAGGCTCAACCTACGACCTGCGTAAAGACGACCCATACCTCCTGTATCCACGATTCGACTTCAACGTGCCCGTCGGCGCCAGCGGCGACTGCTTCGACAGGTACATGGTCCGGATGGAGGAGATGTGGGAGTCGATCAAGATAGTTAAGCAGGCCGTGGCTCAGTTGCCCTCCGGGCCGATTATGGCCAAGACACCCCGCACCCTCCGTCCTCCCAAGGGCGACGTATACGTTAGGACCGAAAATCCCCGGGGAGAAATGGGCGTCTACCTCGTGAGCGATGGCAAGGACAAACCGCACAGGATAAAGATGCGTACGCCGTCCTTCTGCAATCTCGTTGCGTTGAAGCACATGCTCATCGGCTCCTACATAGCGGATGCAGTGGTCATCCTGGGCTCGATAGACATAGTTCTGGGAGACGTCGACCGTTGAGCTGGCTGGACGTCCTCTACACCGTTCTGAAGATACTGGCCATCATTGGGCTCATCACGGTGGTGGTGCTGGTGCTTACCTACCTCGAGCGCAAGGCACTGGGCCGCTTCCAGATGCGCATGGGCCCCATGCGCACCGGATTCCACGGCATTTTCCAGCCCATCGCCGACGCCCTGAAACTGCTCCTGAAAGAAGACGTAATGCCCTCCGTTCGGGACAGGTCCGCCTTCTGGATTGCCCCGCTTATCGTCTTCGTGCCGGCCTTCATTCTGTGGATCACCATCCCCTTCACTGAGGACCTGGTCGTCAGGAACCTGGAGTACGGGATCTTCTACATCATCGCGGTGACCGTCGTGTCGATTGTCGGGATTCTTATGGCCAGCTGGGGGTCCAATAACAAGTACGCGCTCCTGGGCGGGGCCCGAGCCGCAGCCCAACTAATCAGCTACGAATTGCCGATAATCCTGGTGATACTTGCCGTCGTTATGCTCGCCGGGACTCTGGACATGCGGGAAATAGTCAATGCCCAGGGTAGCTATCCCTACATCTACCTGCAGCCCCTCGGGCTGGTGGTCTTCCTGGTGGCGGGATTGGCGGAGCTTGGCCGAACACCATTTGACATTCCGACAGCGGAGTCGGAGATTGTGGGTGGCCCCTACGTCGAATACAGCGGCATGCACTGGTCTATGTTCTTCCTCGCCGAGTATGCCAACACCTTTGCCATCGGGGCCCTCGGCACGGTGCTCTTCCTCGGCGGCTGGAGCGGCCCCCTACTCCCGGGCGTAATCTGGTTCGCCATCAAGACTACGGCCATAATCATGGGGATATTCTGGCTGCGAGCCACACTCCCACGCTTCCGAATCGACCAGCTTATGACCATATGCTGGCAGTTCCTGATTCCCCTGACCTTTGCCAACATCCTGGTCACGGGCCTATACGCATTCTACGGATGGCCCTCCTGGTCGATGTTCCTGATGTCGATGGCCCTGCTGGTCGTGAGCGCTGCGGTGGTGAGACTAAGGCAGAAAGCCCGGACCGCGAAGTTCGAAGAGGCCTTGAGAGTCCGCAAGGAGAAACTGGCCGCATGATAGGCGTAATCAAGGGCCTCGCCACGACAATCAAGACGATGCTGCGCTCCCCCGTTACGGCGCAATACCCGGATGAGCACCTCCCCGTCTCCGACCGCTTCATGGGATTTCCCGGCTTGCTTTGGGACGACGTAATTGGGGAGTCGAAGTGTGTCGGGTGCCAGGTCTGCGCCCGCTACTGCCCGACCGACTGCATGTACGTCACCATGAAGCCCAATGAGAACTACGAAGCAGGCACGAGCAAGCGCAAGAAGATGGTCGAGGACTTCAAACTGGACCTGTCCCGGTGCATCATCTGCGGCATCTGCGTCGAGGTCTGCAACTTCGATGCGATAGTGATGACCCAGGAGCACGAAATTGGACAGTATGGCCGCAGGGACCTCTGGGCCGACCTGGACGCCCTACACGCCCTCGGGCAGGCCTACGAAGACGAGCACGGGCCCGCGTACCCGGAAACCGCGCCGGCAGGGAAGGCCGAGAAATAGTAGTGACCACGGTACTGGTCTTCTTCTTCATCCTGGCCGCGATGACCATGATCGGGGCCGTGGGCACGGTTACCGCACGTAACGTGGTACACGCGGCCCTATTCCTTATTCTCACCCTCCTGGCGGTTGCAGGACTTTTCATCCTCCTTCTCGCCGAGTTCCTCGCCATAGTCCAGGTGCTCATCTACGGCGGCGCAATCACGATTTTGCTACTGTTCGCCCTCATGCTGACCCGGGCCCGGGAGACGGCGCTGAAACTGGACAACAACCAGCGAGTCCTCGCATTCCTCGCGACCGGAGCGGTGTTCGCAGCATTGACGGTGATATTCCTGATGTCGGACTGGCCGGGCCCCGTGGAAGACCCCCAGCGACCGGGATTCACGGGCATCTCAGAGGTGCTCTTCCAGCAGTGGGCCATACCTTTCGAAGTCGCGTCGATAGTTCTGCTGATCGCACTGATAGGGGCTATTGTAATCTCCCGCCCGGGTCCCGAGGAATAGGAGCCAGGCCTTTGATAGAGATTGAATACTATCTCATCCTGAGCGCTGCTCTTTTCGCCGTAGGCGCGTACGGCGTCCTGGTGCGCAGGAATGCCGTTCTCATCCTCATGTCCATCGAGCTTATGCTCCAGGCGGTGAACATCAACCTTATCGCCTTTTCGACATACCTCATCCCCCGGGGTGAAACCGAAAAACACCTGGGATTCATATTCGCAATCTTTGTAATCACTATTGCCGCGGCAGAGGTGGGGCTGGCCTTGGGCATAGTGCTCAGGTTGTACAGGAACCGGTCCTCCGTGAACGTGGACGAACTTAATCGGATGAAATGGTGATCTCGGCTCCATGAGTGGCAACGAAGCAATTGGGTTGCAGTGGGCCTGGCTGGCTCCTGCGGCCTGCGTGGGAGCCTTCACGGCGCTGGCCCTTTTCGGGCGGTATCTCCCGTGGAAGGGAGCGTACATAGCAGTCGGGGCCATAGGTTTTGGGTTCGTCCTTTTCTGGTTCCTTCTCAGAGACTTGCTGAACGGTGCAACCCGCGAGTTCAGTACCCTGTGGTTCGAGGCGGGAGGTGGAGTGTTCGACCTCGGCATGACCATCGATCCCGTTGCCTTGGTGATGATGGGCGTCATCACCTTTGTTTCATTGCTCGTTCAGATTTATTCCCTGGGCTACCTGCGAGGGGAGTCGAGACTCGCGTGGTATTTCGCCGTCCACTCTCTCTTTGCGGCCTCCATGCTCGGCCTAGTGCTTTCAAACAACCTATTGGTGCTGTACGTGGGCTGGGAGCTTGTCGGAATATGTTCATACCTGCTGATAGGTTTCTGGTACGAGCGGAGGTCGGCTGCTGAAGCGGCCAAGAAAGCCTTCATCACGACACGAATCGGGGATGTTGGACTCCTTGTCGGCATCCTGCTGCTCTACAACAAAGTAGGCACCTTCCATATCCCGACCATCCTGGACGCAGTCGAGGCCGGGGCCCTGAGCGATGGCATCATGACCCTTAGCGCCATTCTGATCTTCCTCGGCGCGATGGGTAAATCAGCCCAGTTCCCCCTCCACGTCTGGCTTCCAGACGCCATGGAAGGCCCGACCCCCGTTAGCGCCCTGATCCACGCCGCAACCATGGTCGTGGCAGGGGTCTATCTCGTGGCCAGAATGCTGCCCCTCTTCGACGCCGCGCCAGCGGTGAGCGAACTGGTCATCGCCATCGGGCTGATTACCGCCGTCATGGGCGCCACAATGGCCCTGTCCTCGACGGACCTGAAGCGAGTCCTGGCTTATTCAACAGTCAGCCAGATCGGGTTCATGATGCTTGCCCTGGGCCACGGCGCCCTGGCCGCGGCGATGTTCCACCTGGCTACTCATGCCCTTTTCAAGGCCCTCCTGTTCCTGGGCGCGGGCAACGTTCTCCATGCGGTTGGGGAGCATTCGGACGTGGACATCAGACGCCTCGGTGGGTTGCGGTCACGCATGCCACTGACGAGTATTGTATTTGTTATTGCCGCGCTGGCCCTGTCCGGGATTCCTCCACTGAGCGGTTTCTGGAGCAAGGACGAGATCCTACAGGGCATCTGGAATTATGGAAATCCCGCCACCCTTGTCATTACCATCGGCGCGTTCTTCCTTAGTGCCCTGTACATGACTCGGCTCTGCTGGCTGGTCTTCTTCGGCAAACTCAAGACCGAGAACGTGTCCGCCCACGAGGCCCCGCCGGTGATGACCGGCCCGATAGCCTTGCTTGGCATCCTGACCCTTGTATTTGGCTTCACCGCCCCCGACTGGCTGGACAACGTGCTCGGCCTACCCGGAGAGGCAACGGGGTTCGGCAGTTTCGTGCTGGACAAGGCCGACAGCTTCCACGAGCACGTAGTACTCGCAGCGATATCTTCTGTTGTGGCCTTGGTCGGCATAGCTTTGGGGTTGGCGCTCTACAGACAGGGAATGTCGTTGCCGGGGCCCGTGGAACGCGGGTTGGCGCCCGTGCGCAAGTTGGCCGAAAACAAGTATTACCTGGACGACGCCTACCAATGGACAATCGACAGGGTGGTCCTCGCGATAGGCGGCGCCACGGCGTGGTTCGACCGACATGTGGTCAACGATGCGGGTGTTGATGGTACGGGACTGTTCACGGCGAAGATGAGCCGGATACTGCGCCGGCACCAGACGGGGCAGGTCTCGAATTACGTTCTTGGGATCACGGTGGGCACATTGATATTCGTGGTAGTCATCACCCTGGCAGCTTAAGGAGAAAGACCTGGACGGCAACGTACTAATAGTTCTCCTCTTCCTCCCCGCTGCGGGTGGGGTGCTCGCGGTGCTCCTGCCGGAGAGCAAGCGCGAGTTGATGAAATACTCCATGGCGGCGATAGCTGCCGTGACCCTTGCCCTCTCCATATACGTCTTCGTCGCCTACGACAACGACGTGGGCGGCTACCAGTTCATGACGGAGAAATACAGCTGGTTGCCGGGGCTCGGGGTTACCTTCCACCTGGCTGTTGACGGCATAGCCACACCGATGGTGCTGCTCACCGGCATCGTGATGGTGACGGCGGTGTTCATGGCGTGGAATACCGCGCCGCGGGCCAAGGACTTCTTTGCTCTCTTCATGGCCCTGGTCTGCGGGGTTTATGGGGTTTTCCTGTCCCTGGACCTCTTCTTCCTGTTCTTCTTCTACGAACTGGCAGTTGTGCCTATGTACCTGCTTATCGGGGTGTGGGGAAGTACGCGCAAGGAGTACGGAGCGCTGAAGCTGGTCCTCTACCTGGTAGCGAGCAGCGTGCTGGTGTGGATTGGGCTGATAGCCATTTACGTGCACGCAGGCATCGGCAGCTTTAACCTTCTCGACCTGGAGCAGGCCGGCTTCGACTCCACCTTCCAGCGAGTCGTGTTCCCCCTCCTGATGTTCGGGTTCGGGGTGCTGGCCGGCCTATGGCCCTTCCACACCTGGTCCCCCGACGGACACGCCGCCGCCCCGACCTCCGTGAGCATGCTTCACGCCGGGGTCCTCATGAAGCTGGGAGCGTTCGGAATAATCCGTGTCGGGCTTGACCTATTGCCTCAGGGCGCCGAGGACTGGCAGCTCGTGCTGGTCGGGCTTGCCACGGTGAACGTGGTCTATGGCGCTATGTCGGCGCTGGCTCAGAAGGACATGAAGTTCATCATTGGCTATTCAAGCGTGAGCCACATGGGCTACGTGCTGATGGGCATCGCCACTCTGGACCCGAATGGTCTGACCGGAGCGGTCTACCAGATGTTCTCCCACGGAATAATGACGGCCCTATTCTTCGCCCTGGTCGGCGTGGTGTACGACCGGACCTACACCCGGGACATCAGCGTATTCCAGGGCCTGTCCAAACGGATGGGGGTGACCGCTGCATTCTTCGCAGTGGCGGGACTTACGTCGTTGGGACTGCCGGGTCTGAGCGGATTCATCGCCGAGTTCCTGGTATTCGTGGGGCTGTTCAAAACGTATCCCGCTCTGGCGGTGCTCGGCATCATCGGTGCGGCGATTACCGCGGTGTACATACTGAGGCTTCTGGCCAAGGTCTTCTTTGGTCCCTTGGACGAACGATGGAAAACCCTCCCCGACGCCTCGAATCTCGAAAAAGTCTCAATGCTGGCCCTTGTCGCGGTGTTGATCTTTGGCGGAGTCTATCCGCAGCCCTTCACGCGAATGATCGACGAGGGCGTCGGACCTATCTTGGCTAGGATTGCAGCCGCATGAACATCGACTTCGCACTCCTGGTCCCCGAGTTCCTCCTTGCCGGGCTCGCGTTTGTAGTTTTCGGTGTAGACCTGTTCATTCCCGCGAACAGGAAGGGGATATTGCCCTTCCTGGCGGTGGCGGGACTGCTGGCGGTTATGGGGTCAGCCTTCACGCTGCTCGGCAACGAGGGATCACTGTACGCGGGCATCTTCGTAGTAGACAACTACGCAATTTTCTTCAAAGTCTTCTTTCCCATAGTGGGCGTCGTGATGGTCCTTGCTTCCCGGGATTTCGTGAGAAAACACCTGGAGAACCCCGGTGAGTTCTACAGCCTCGTCATGGTGTCGGTGCTGGGCATGATGATGATGGTCTCGGCCAACGAGCTCTTGACGGCCTACATCGCCCTTGAACTTCTGAGCTTCTGCCTCTACGTGATGGCGGCCTATGCCAAGCGTGAGGCCCGATCCAACGAGGCGGGAGTCAAGTACATCCTAATCGGGGCATTCTCCTCCGCCGTACTGCTGTACGGCATGAGCCTGATCTACGGCTCCCTGGGCACGACCACCTTCGAAGGCATGTCCGAAGTCCTGCGCTCGGGAGAACAGCTTGAACTCGCTTTCCTTGCGGGCCTGACTCTGCTAATCGCCGGATTCGGGTTCAAGGTCGTGGCAGTTCCCTTCCACATGTGGGCCCCCGACGTCTATGAAGGGGCCCCGGTCCCCGTGACGGCCTATCTGTCCGTCGCATCCAAGGCGGCGAGTTTCGCTTTGCTGCTGCGCCTGTTTGCGGTCGGATTTCAGCCGGTTATCGACGACTGGAAGCCGATAGTCGCGGCAATTGCGGCGTTAACCATGACCGTGGGCAACGTCATAGCTATCTCGCAGAGCAACATAAAACGCTTGTTGGCCTATTCGAGCATCGGGCATGCGGGATTCCTGCTCGTGGGCATTGCGGCGCTATCCGAGATGGCGTCAACGGCCCTCGTGCTCTACCTAGTCGGCTACGCAGCTACGACCTTCGCGGCCTTCATTTGCGTGATCATCTATTTCAACCTGACAGGCAACGAGAAGATCGAGGAGTACGCGGGGCTCGCTAAACGGTCACCTGTCCTGGCCCTTGCCCTGACCATAAGCCTGTTCTCGCTGGCGGGGTTGCCCTTCTTCGCCGGCTTCACCATCAAGTTCTACATCTTCACCGCGGCCGCCAAAGAGGGCCTGCTGTGGCTAGTGGCCATCGCCGTGGTGAACAGCCTGATATCGGTCTATTACTACCTGATGGTCATCAGGCAGATGTACATAAAACCCGCTCCTGAGGGCTCGAAATCGCTGACCATGCCGAAGATAGCCGGAGGAGCGCTGCTCACCCTGATCGGAGTTGTATTCCTGTTGGGGATATACCCGCAGTCGATAACCGGGCTGATAGAGAAGGCGACCCCAGGACTGTTCGGGTAGGGGGTATTCGGTTGTGGGGGTGGGGGTTTTGGTTTTGTCTGTTGGAGGGGTTGGCGATGGAAGACACTGGCTGGATTCGGCTCCCTATCTTTAGATAATGCGGGCTTGAAGGCGTCCCGGGAACATGGGGACGGGGCTCCGCCGCCGCCTAGACCTGGAAGTATGGTCGGACATACGGGTCCGTCATCCGTCATAGGCTCCAATAAGGTTGGCTGCGCTGTCCGCCGTAGGCGGATGCAGGAAGGGGAAAGTCCAGGGTCAGTTCCCCTCGCAGGAGTAGGGGGTATCCAGTTTGCCGCCTGTATCCAGGAGCCGGGAGTGGCGGGCAGCCCAGTTTTATTTGATGAAGCGGACGGAGAGTCGAGCGGGCCTCGGCTACGGGCCGCCCCGTTCCGCTCCATAGGTCGGGTTGCTCCGTAAGGAGACTTTTTCAGTACGGTCCAGGGCGTCTTCCATCGCCTGGGGAGTCAGGGAAGGGTACACGGGACCCGTGGGATGAGGAGATGGCGACTTTCGCTTGTGCCGCGGGCCTGCGCGAGGGCCGTTGGGATGGGCTTGGGCGTTGAGTCCTCGGGTGGGTCTGGTGGGCTTCCCTGGGTTTTAGGTTCCTCCTTAAGGTGGTTGGGATAGGTGGTCTAGACTGAATGCACTATAGAACACACGTACTTATAATGTCAAGGAATTGATGTCACTCTTGGGGCAAAGGGACACTCCCCAGCCCTGCAGGGGAACCCTCGCCCCCTTAATCCCCCTCTCACGCTCCGCCAAAGGCGGACTTTCAGCTTGGCGCATCTTCGACCCTTGGGGCCTTCAAGGGAGAGGGGGAGATAAGAACAGAGAGAGACGCATGTGCGTCGCACATGCGTCTCTCTCTAGTTCGGTACTGGGGGGAGGGAAGGGGGATGGATTCACGCCATAGGCGCACTTACAGCCCGATCGGGGTCGGGAATGACGGATAGGAAAGGCCAGGGCAGGGGGCGAGAAATGTGAGCAGGTAAGTCCTAGATTCCTTGCGGGGCATCGGAATGGTAAGGGGGGTGGGAGTGATGAGGGGTGGTTGGAGAGGGATTTAGATTGCTGGAACGGGTGAGGAAGCACATAATCCGACACGGGCAATCACGTTAATGACGGGAAGGAGTCACGATGGAGAGCGAGAGATGGGGACTCGGGTGGAGGGTAGCGTGGAGTGGGATGATGATTGCGGTTGCCTCTACGCTTGTGTGGGCATGCAGTGTCCGGCCCGCAACTCCAACACCTGAAACGCCCCCGACGGCAGCTACGCAAAACGCATCTCCCATACCCACCGAGTCTTCAACAGCCACCGAAAGGTCGGCATCCGACCCAACGCCCATCCCTATCTCTGCCGTAACATCGGTCCCCGCCACCCTCGTTGCGACGCAACCGCCAGTCTTGGTGGATATACCCACGGCGACCCCGGCACCAACTCCTGTTCCGACTGCAATGCCCACTGCTACTCCAACGCCGACTCCTACCGCAACGCCCGTTCCAACTGCTACACCTACTCCTACTCCCACGCCTACTCCTGTACCTCCACCCTGCGACCCCGAGGAAGTGGTAATAGGAGACCCAGATGGGCATAAGGTAAACGCACTATCACATTTATGGCAGCGCTATCCCTTTGCATACTGCGAGCTTGTCAAGTGGCCGTGGATAACGCAGGCAGGAGATGACCCCTATAACATTGAACGCGGTGTCTTGCGTTTCCTGGGCGAACTACAGGCTCCGAATGAACGTATTGCAATTGAAATAGTGCAACTCCCATTCCTAGAAACAATTGAGTGGGGCGAATCCAGCATCATGCAGTTCCTGGTCGGCATATCGGTATCCGATCCCGAAGGCTTGGCCGAATTGATGTCTCGGGAATCGCTGAATGCAAGTGACAATATTCCTCTACAGATTCTTTACGTAGAGCTCAAAGACCCGCTTGCCGCTACGGAATTGGCGAATCAGAGCTGGGTCAAGGATGGGGTCCAGTACTTTGAACATAGCACATTGAATCTCCTACAGGAAGCCGCAATAGCAGCTCCCAGGTTCTATAGTTATATGGTCCAGAGAGAACCATTATGGATACCAGTACAGAACGGCCTGGACAACGCAACCATATACAGATTGGTTAAGTGGAGTCATTTTGATGAAGATACAGTTCTTAGATTAATAGACATGCCCTTCTTGGAAAGAATTAACATTCAAGATGGTCAGGCTGTCACTTGGTTATATGAGCTCGCCAGCGCAGATCCTGACGCCCTCGAACGCATCCTGTCTCTCCCTATTGTGCAGGACGGTGTAACCGATGAGGAGTCAATCTATCTTTCGCTTTACTACCTGGAGGAGACTCTGCCGAATGCTGCCGCCGCCCTGCAGGATCTTCCCTGGATCCAGGACGGCGTTGACCATGTTCCATGGCAACCCCACCTTTCCAGCATAAATGTGATGCAAGACATTGAAGCGCATGAGATTATAAGCTTGATCGAGCTAGCAATTAGATCACCCGAATTCGTGATCGAACTAACGAAGAAGGTGTGGGTGCGGGACAGTATAAATGGACAAGAAGCGACGACGCTTGGCAATTTCAGCAACATCATACAATTCGACCGAGAGGCGGCGTTTAGGGTCCTCGGGTTGCCGCTATTGGACAACCATGACAGGCAAGCTTACAGGGCCGTGGACCGACTCTTTAGTGCGACTTTCGAGGGCAGGGAAGCCTTTAAACGAGTATTGGAAGAGTTGGAGGCAGCCGGCGGAAGTTAATCAGTCTGATCATCCCCGGTCTGTCCCAGCCCGGCCTTGTACCTTGGGATCATGCAGGTGTATAGCTCGCTGGCGGTATTTAGGAAGTCTACGAGCTCTTTTTTGAGAGGTTTGACCTGGGCGGGGACGCCGGCTACGAAGGAATAGGGTGGGATTCGGGCGCCCTCTTTGACGACGGCTCCGGCGGCGATGAGGCAGAATTCGCCTATTTCGGAGTCGGCGAGGAGGGAGGCGTTGATGCCTATGAGGGAGTGGTGTCCGATCTTTCTAGCCTCCACAACGGCGGCGTGTCCAATTGTGACATCCGCCCCAATCTCTACGCCCCCAGTATGGATGACGGCATTGTCCTGGACGTTACTGCGGTTGCCGATGCGGGTGGCGCCGTGGTCGGCGCGGATGACCGCTCCCGGCAGAATAACGCACTCCTCACCGACCTCCACGTCTCCGATGAGGACGGCGTCCTGGTCGACGTAGGCGGAGGGGTGGATGCGAGGGGTCTTGCCTTCGAATGAGCGGATTGACATTTTGTTGTACTCCTGAATTGTCCTTGATGTGTTTGTATGCCAGACAAGGAATCACCCTCACCCTAGCCCTCTCCCATCGAGGGAGAGGGGACTGGACCCCTCCCAACCACGGTTTCAGAGGTAAATGGGTTTATGCGGACGACCGGGAGGTGAGCGTGTGAAATTTACCACAGGTGTGCTAAACTGCAACCGCTTCCATCCTATCTATTACGCACGAAAATCATGATCAACGGCAAAAAGGGAAGGGTGTTTTCCGGAGCCCGGCCAACGGGCCGACAGCACCTCGGGAATTACCTCGGGGCTATCCAGAACTACGTTGCCCTGCAGGACGACTACGACTGCATATACTGCGCGGTCGACATTCACGCCCTCACCACGCTGGAGAACACCTCCCAGATGCAGGACAACATCAAGGAGATGCTGCTGGACTGGCTGGCCGCAGGACTCGACCCCGATAAGTCGATACTCTTCGTGCAGTCCCACGTCCCGGAAGTGCTCATCCTGCACACGCTTCTCAGCATGGTCACACCCCACGGTTGGCTGACCCGGGTCCCGACCTTCAAGGAGATGGCCCGCAATCAGCCGGACAACGTTAACTATGGGCTGGTCGGATACCCGGTGTTGATGACCGCCGACATAGTGATGTACAAGGCCGACACGGTGCCCGTAGGGGAGGACCAGGTTGCTCACCTGGAGCTGGCGCGAGAGATAGTGAGACGATTCAACCACATCTTTGGGCCCACCTTCCCGGAACCCCAGCCCAAGTTCACCGAGGCGCCCCTAATTGTGGGTCTGGACGGCAGCAATAAGATGAGCAAGAGTCTCGGGAATCACGTCGAGCTTGCGGCCTCACCGGACGAGACTCGAAAGAAGGTCATGGGGGCAGTGACGGACCCCCAGCGCATGCGAAAGACCGATCCCGGCCGCCCGGAGGTCTGCAACGTCTTCTCCCTGCACAAGCTGTTCAACTCAGACAAGATAGAAGACATAGCAGAGCAGTGCCGCACCGCCAAACGAGGGTGTGTCGACTGTAAGCGGATGCTTGCGGATGGAATAAATGACGGTCTGGAATTGTTCCGGGAGCGAAGACTCCAGCTTTCCGAGAAGCCCGAATACCTCCGAGAGGTTATTGAGGACGGGGCTCGGCGGGCAAGTGTGATAGCCCGCGAGACCCTGGAAGAGGTCAGGGAGAAGATGGGCCTCAAGGCCAAGGCCTGGTGAAGGAAGTCCCCCTCTCCGTAACCGGCAATACCGCCGAGCAGGTCGCAAGAGAGGCGGTAGCCCTTGCAGGCCGCACCCTGGTCAGAGGATTCCGCAAGCAGAAGCAGGTCTACTTCAAGGGCCGGGGCAACGTGGTAACCGACACCGACTATCGCGCCGAGGCCCGCGTCATAGACCACCTCCAGCGAGAGTTTCCTGATTTCTCGATACTGTCAGAGGAGAAGGGCGCAATAGAGGGGACTTCAGGCTACACCTGGATAATCGATCCCTTGGACGGGAGCCGGAACTTTGCGTCGGAGAACCCACATTTTGCAGTAAATCTCGGGCTGGCCTTTGAGAGCGAGATGTTGCTCGCCTTCACCCTGGACCCACTGCGCAAGGAGCTTTTCCACGCCATAAAGGGCGGCGGTGCTTTCCTGAACCGCGTGTCGATATACGTGTCCCGCCAGGAAACTATCGCCGCCGCTGTGCTTGCGACCGAAATGGGCTACGACGAAGATATGGCCCGCCGCGGCCTGGATTTGCTGGCAAATCTCTGGCCCGGAATGCAGACTGTACGGATCATGGGGTCGGCGGCGCTGGGCCTGGCCTGGGCGGCATGTGGAAGGGTAGACCTCTACTTTCATCACGCCCTGGCCCCGTGGGACGTGATGTGCGGCCTACTCCTGGTCCGGGAGGCAGGGGGAGTCATCACCTCCGGTACGGGTGGACCTGCAGACTTTCACAAGCCGAGCATCATCGCCACCAGCGCTCCACTCCACGCGGAGTTTATGGAGAGGACTGAGGGGTCGGGGTGGCGGGAACACGTCACTGGCTAGGCGGCACGCTTGAAATTAGCGTTTATAGCAGCGCTAATTGTGGCTCTGGCGACATTAGTAGTCGGGTGCACTCCCGCTCCTACGCCAACTCCAAGTCCCACTCACATCACCTCTCTTCCTACAGCTACATCCGCGCCAACGGCAATATCCTATGCAACCGCCACACCGTCGACCTCCACTCCACCTGAGTCGACGGTGACAGCAATCCCTATACCCTTGACATCTCCCACGGTGGTCTCGACCGCCACCGCTGAACCAACACCCACAGAGCCATCTCCATCCCCGGCACCTTCATATACTAGCCCGACCGTAATCATAGGCGACGTGGCGATCCCGGTGGAGGTGGCCGTGACCCGAGACCAACATCGTCAGGGGCTCTCCGACAGACCTTTCCTCGCGTCAGGGACAGGGATGCTCTTCGTGTTTGAGTCGCCGAGATCTCTGCAGTTCTGGATGGTGCGGATGCAGTTCCCGCTGGACTTCGTGTGGATCGGGGATGACTGCACAGTTGGGGAAATAACCTCGGATGTGCCACCACCCCCGCCCAACGCCGACGACTCGGAGATTGCTCGCATAAGCCCGGAGGGCGAGATGCAGTACGTGCTGGAAATCAACGGGAGCGAGGCTGCAGCACTGGGTCTACAAGTTGGTCAGTCGGTGGTGTTTGAGGGGCCGATTGCGGGTCGGTTCGGGTGTTAGTCTAGGTATCTCACCTAGCACATTATGTACATCCAACCAGTTCAAGGTCTTGTCTAGTCTTTCCACACAACGGATAATGGACACGCGTAGTCCTTCTCTGAGTTCTCCTATAATCTTCCTTTCTGAGTGAACCATATGGCATCGCCAAGCGGACCAGTTTGCATTTCAGTGATCAATATGAAAGGCGGCGTTGGGAAGACAACCATAGCCGCCTTGCTCGCTCGCCATGCTGCGCAAAGTCTCGAGATCAAGGTTTTAGCCGTAGACTTAGACCCGCAGGCCAACTTATCTCAGGCATTGATGGGAGAGGGAGCCTATAGGCGTTTCTTGGATGACCAATCACCGTCTATTGTAGAGGTGTTTAACGGATATCAGCCTCCGACATCCAGTTCAGCATCTACAAGCGAACTGGAAGCATCAAGCGTGGCTCACAGCACCAGTTCTCGTAATCTGACGGTTATCCCATCAAGATTCGACTTTTCGGACAATCTGATCTCATCCGTGAGCACAGATCCAAGACGCCTTGCACGCCTTATTGCAAGCCATTTCCAAGATCAAGACTTAATAATTATCGACTGTGCCCCCACTGAATCCGTATTCACTCAAGCTGCGTATCACGCCTCCCGACATATCCTTGTTCCCGTTAGACCCGAGTTCTTCGCCACTATAGGATTTCCGTTGTTGAAAGACTCCCTTGATGCGTTCAAAGGCAGAAACAGAGGACATCAAATTGATGTAATCGGCATAGTTATCAACAACGCTGCTTATGATAGTGGATACCGGGGTGGGCCTGAGAAGAGGGAGGCTATGGATGACATTAGAAGGGAGGCAGCAGAACACAGGTGGCACATTTTTGACAACCAGATTAAATTTTCGAAGGGATTCCCCAAAATAATGCGAGGTAACTATAGCTATCCTGGAGATGCTTTATATTATTTCAGGACGTTTGCATGGGAGTTATTTGACAGGCCTGAACTTCAAGGGCTTTCGGTCTCGGCATGATAGTGGGAGGTGGTAGCTTATGACTCAAGCTGAACTGAAAGACACGTTGCGCACAATGGTCATGGAGTATGGCTTTGAGCAAGTCAACAAATCCTTAATGGAAGTTCAGACCTCTACTTATCGCATTCAAAGGCCCATAGCGGATACTGGAGGGTCGGATAGGGACACCGTTAATAAAGCTGGCAAGAGAAAGCGAAAGGTAACGGCGTCTCAACATGTCGCGAAGATGGAATTGTCGTTAGCCAAGGAAAAGTTAGTCATTGAGCTTGCCGAGAGATTTGAGAGCAAGACTTTTCTCCCAACCTTTGGAGACATCTCCAACTTCTGCCAAACCTACGCCATCGACGAGCCAGCCTCCAAGTCCCGAGCAAACGCTATCCCTAGAGTCTTCAAGTTCATAGCATCAATGGAAGCTGACGATATTCGTCGGATTATAGATGACGGGCTTTTCTCAGGGCCGTCGCGTCTTGGCCCCATAGCAGACGCAATCCGTCGCAACGGCAGGGCCGCTACTGCCATACAACCGAGGTAACAAATGGGACTGCGTACAGGCGAGGAATACCGGGAATCGTTAAGGGATGGGCGCGAGGTCTACTATGACGGTGATCTGGTAAAGGACATCACTGAACACCCGGCTTTCAAGCCTATCATCGCGGTGCGGTCACGCATGTACGACATGCAAAACGAGTCGGAGTTCCAGGAAGCCACGACTTTCGACTTCAATGGCAAGCCTGCCGCTCGATCCCTGAAACCACCCGTCTCTGCCGAAGACCTCGCTGCTCAGCGAAGGTACGTTGAGACCGTCCTTACGGAGATTGGCGGGATAGTGGAGCGTGTCGGGGATGACACGGCGGGTGAGTTGTGGTCTATGTACGATGCCCGGGAGACGCTGCGCACCTTCAATCCCATGTTCGCGGAAAACGTTGAGCGGCACGTGAATCGGCTACAGGAGATGGACGTGTTCCACGTGAGCGGCAACACGGACCCGAAAGGCGACCGCAGCCGTCCTCCCCAGGAACAGGACCCCGACATGCTCCTGCACGTTGTCGATGAGAACGATAAGGGGATCATAGTGCGGGGAGCGAAGTACGAGACGGCAGCGTGCTATGCGAACCAGGGATTCGTCAAGCCGACAATCGCGCAATGGGGAGAAGGGCTTAGGGACTACGCTGTCGGCTTCATCACGGACATGAACGCACCGGGGTTGAAGCTGATATGCCGCACGGGTTTCGCGGTTGGGAAGGACCCCAAGGATTATCCCATAGCCACGCGCTTTGACGAGATCGATACGCTGCTGATTTTCGACAATGTTCTCGTGCCTTGGGAGAACGTGCTGTTTTGCAGGGAGCCCAAGGCCGCAGCATACATCCGGGGCACGTTACACCGGTACGTTGTTTTCCCCTTCGTGCTGAGGACGCTGTTCAGGGCCGACTACCTGCTGGGCACGGCCTTTCTTAACATCGAGCAGACGGGTCTGCAGAACGTGCCGCAGGTGCGTGAGAAGCTCACGCAACTAATGTGTTACCGGGAAACCATCAACGCCCACCTCCACGCCGCCGTCCACTGCGCGGAGCCGAGCCCCGGCGGCCTTACCATGCCGAACCAGGCACTTATCTATGCCGGACGCATTTATGCCTCAAGCAACCTTCCGGCCATGATTGGCATAGTCAGGGAGCTGGCCGGAGGCCAGCTTGAACTCACTCCCGACACCGCGGCATGGAAGAACCCGGAGATCCGCAAATATCTCGAGAAATACTACGCGGTAGGGGACTGGAGCATGGAGGACCGGATAAAGCTGCTCCACTTCACCCGTGACATGGTCGACTCCTCGATGGCGGGGCACAAGCTGGCATTCCAACTATTTGCACAGAGTCCTCCCTACGCCAACCTGCTCGCCCTGTATTTCAACTTCGATCCTACGCCGATGAAGCAGCTCGTCAAAAAGGCGGCCGACCTCTCGCATGAGGTTATGAAGGCAAAATAAGCCCTGCCCCTTACAGCGAAACAAGGAGAACACGATGACATTCTCATTGGTGGGACACTGCAAGAGGACCGGAATGGTCGGGATGGCCGTCTCCACAAGCAGCATATGCGTCGGGGCGAGGTGCGTGTGGGTTGAGACGGGAGTCGGGGCGGTGGCCTCGCAGAACCTGACCGACCCGCGGCTGGGAAAGCTGGGCCTGGACCTGCTCCGCCGAGGTTACTCCGCGAAGGCGGTCGTAGATGAACTGGTCACGGCAGGAGCATATCCCGAGTTCAGGCAGATAGGTGTAGTGGACATAGTCGGGGGGACGGCGGCGCACACTGGGAGCCAAGTCTACCTAGAGAACAACGAATACCTGGGAGACGATGTGGTGGCAGTCGGGAACCTGCTTTTTTCAGAGGCTGTAGTGGTTGCCATAGGGCAAGGGTTCGAGGACGACCCTGATTTACACCTGGCGGAGAGGTTGTTGCGGGGGCTTGAGGCCGGGAAGGCCGCGGGCGGGGAGGTGGGGAAGAACGAGCACTCTGCGGCGCTGGTCGTACATCACAGGTACCCGTTCCCGATCATAGACCTCCGCGTAGATTGGCATGATGCACCCATCACGGAACTGCGTCGGCTCTGGGGACTCTATGAGCCGCAAATGAACGATTTCATGGACAGGGCAATCAACCCCGATGTTGCCGCCCCTCACCTCACCGGCCCCTAGGCCTTAGAGGAGATATTTTCCAGTGGACGAAACCCAGAGAGACCAAGTCCTCGCCCACGTAGACCGGGCCGCGATGCTCGACCTTGCGAAGCGGCTGATCAGCATACCCAGCTTCAAGCCCAATGAGACCCCCGTAGCCCATTTCCTCGACGGATACTTCCGGGAGAGGGGCTATGAGGTCGAGCTTCAGGAGGTCGAGTCGGGTCGGTTGCAGGCCATAGCCACCCTCAAGGGCAGAGGAGGCGGCAAAAGCCTGATGCTCAACGGCCACACGGACATCAACTCCTTGCGCCGCGGGGCAAAGAGGGACCCGACTGTGCCCATAGTTGAGGGAGACCGGCTGTACGGGCAGGGTGTCGAGAACATGAAGGGCGGTCTCGCGAGCATGATTGCTGCGGCTGAAGCGGTACGGCTATCACCCGTGGAGCTTAACGGCGACCTGGTGCTTGCCTGCGTGGTGGGGGAAACCCAAGGCGGCGAAGGCACGAACTTCCTTATGGAAAGCGGCCTGAGAACGGACATGGCCGTCTCCCCGGAGCCGACGGGTGTAGGCAATATTGCCACGGTCCACGCGGGCATCGCCCATCTGGCCATTCACACGTACGGGGTCACGGGCCACATCAGTGTCCAGGAGCATACGATTAACGCCGTTAGCAAGATGACCAAGGTCATCACCGCTCTGGAAGGCATGAAATTCACCCATACTCCGAGCGCGAAGCTACCGGCGATGCCCCGCATCAACGTGGGGAGCATCATCGGGGGGCGGGGTGAGAGCTATGTGCTGATAGAGCCTCCCTATGTTCCCGACTTCTGCACGATCCTAATCGACGTCCATTTTGTCCCCGGTCAGACCCTGGACACGATAGTTGATGACATATGCAACGCTTTAGATCCGCTGGTAGCTGAAGACTCTGACTTGAAATACGAGCTCGAGGTGCCGCCGCCTGCGTCTTTCGAGGGTCGGCGTCGGCTGGTTATGGAGCCGTTCGACCTTCCCGACGGCCAGGAAATCGTCGAAATCGTGATGCGGAGCCATGAGGCCGTGACGGGGACGGCGCCTCGGGCGATAGGCCCGATATATCCATTCTCCTACTCTGCGGGTGACGTGACATGGCTGTGGAAGGCTGGAATACCCTGCCTGGAATACGGTCCTTCAGGCGGGTTCAATTCCGCCGAGGGCGAGGACAACTTCTGGACATCCATCAGCGAGATGGAGACCTGCGCCAAGGTGATGGCACTAACGGCGTTGGAGGTTTGCGGGTAGGGCCTTCGAGCCTAAACAGAGCTTAGGCAGGCGTTTTTCGACACCACAACGCCGTGTCCTGGTCGGGGTGTAAGGGAGTGGAAGGGATCCCGTGAACCTGATTTTCCTTGACACTTTCAAGGCGACTCCCTATCATAACTTGTTAAATGGCCCCCCATTTCTTGAGGGCACTAAGCACAAAAGCACAATGAAAGTGAGGTAGGGATGGCTATTCTAGTAGCCATCTTGTGCGCCGTTGGGGGCATTCTTCTAGGTGGGTTAATAGGTTTCTTCGCTCGTTACTTGATACTGGCCAAGCAAAGGAAGCAGGCAGAGTCACAAGCAGCAGCTCTTCTTACCGAGGCCGAAGGCAAGCAGAAGGCGCTCCTTCTCGAAGCTAGAGAAGAGGTGCACCAGATCCGCAGGTCGGCAGAGAACGAGTACAAGGAAAGAAGAAACGAACTCAGACGTCAGGAAAAACGCTTAACCCAAAAAGAGGAAACTCTCGACCGCAAGGTGGAATCCGTTGACCGAAGGCTACAGAGCCTTAGTGAGAAAGAGGAGGCGTTAGACAGGAAAATAGCCGAAGCAGATGAGCTAAAGGAGCTCCAGCTCCAGAAGCTGGAGACGATCTCCGAACTGACCGTAGATGAGGCCCGAGAAAGGGTCGTAAGCGAGGCCGTAGAGGCCGCGCAGGGCGAGATTGACCGCCGCACCTACGAGCTTGAGCTTCGGATGAAGGAAGAGGCGGACATGAAGGCCCGCAAGGCCATCGCCCTTTCCATTCAACGCCTTACATCCGATGTAGTCTCCGAGACTACATCCGCCGTAGTACCACTCCCCAGCGATGACATGAAGGGGAGGCTGATCGGGCGGGAGGGCCGAAACATCAGGGCCCTAGAAAGGGCTACGGGCGTCGATCTGATAATCGACGACACACCCGAGGCCGTTACCGTATCCACATTCGATCCCGTGCGCCGGGAAGTAGCAAAGGTTGCCGTGGCCAAACTGGTCGGAGACGGACGCATACACCCCGCCCGGATAGAGGATATAGTCCAGAAGACCCAGACAGAGGTCGAAGAAGGCATTAAGACCTCGGGCCAGGAGGCCCTGTACGAGCTAGGCATCACCGGTTTTCACCCTGATCTCGTGAGGCTGGTCGGGCAGTTGAAGTTCAGGTACAGCTACGGCCACAACATCCTGAAACACTCGGTGGAAGTGGCCCACCTGGCGGGCATGATAGCCGCCGAGATAGGCGCCAACGTGGACATCGCCAAGAAGGCCGGACTTCTCCACGACATAGGCAAGGCCCTCACGCACGAGGTGCAGGGCGGCCACGCCGAGATCGGGGCGGACATTGCCCGCAAGTACCACATCCGCGCTGAGGTCGTAAAGGCCGTCGAGGAGCACCACGAAGAGGACCGGGTCAACGTCGAGGCCTTCATAGTCGCGGCAGCGGACGCCATAAGCGGCGCCAGGCCCGGGGCTCGGCGTGACAGTGTAGAGCACTACATCCAACGGCTCCGTGCCCTTGAAGACGTAGCCAACAGCTTTGACGGTGTGCAGAAGTCCTTTGCCATACAGGCAGGCCGTGAGATTCGAATCATGGTCAAACCTGACGTGGTCGACGACATCGGAGCATCCCGGCTGGCGCGGGAGGTTGCGAAGAGAATTGAGGATGAGCTGGTCTATCCCGGCGAGATCAAGGTAACGATCATCCGGGAGACCAGGGCCCTGGGGACCGCGCGCTGATTTACAACATCGCAGGTCCCCATCTCTCATGCCGGCCCGGCTCGGAAACTTGGGTGCATCGCCTCGGCGCACGTCGTATTGCCGGTGACTACGGGGGCGCTTAAGTGCGAGTGCTGATGATCGGCGACATAGTGGGCAAGCCGGGGAGACGCGCCGTGCGAACCCTGCTACCGGGCATCAAGAACGAGTTCGGGGTTGACCTGGTAGTCGCGAACGCCGAGAACAGTGCCGGGGGATTCGGCCTCACACCCGGGACATCGGATGAGCTGCTGGATGCCGGAGTGGACGTGATAACCACCGGTAACCACGTCTGGGACCAGCAGGAGATCATCGAGTACCTGGACTCGGAGGCCCCCGTTCTGCGGCCTCTCAACTTCCCACCCGGCCTACCGGGCCGAGGCCATCTTATTGTCCAGGACGTCCTGGTAGTCAATCTCATAGGGCGCGTGTTCATGAAGGACTACGATTGCCCGTTCAGGGCCATGGACGGCCTGCTGAAAGGTTCCCGAGACCTGCCCCGCATCACTCTCGTCGACTTCCACGGGGAGGCCACATCCGAAAAGGGCGCCATGGGCTGGTACCTGAACGGTCGGGTGAGCGCCGTTGTTGGGACTCACACGCACGTCGGAACCATAGACACGCAGGTGCTGCCTGGAGGCACGGCATACGTCACCGACCTCGGGATGGTTGGGCCATCCCAGTCGATCATCGGTGACGATCCGGAGCCGATAATCGAGCGGTTCCTTACGCAGATGAACCACCGGATGTCGGTGGCCAAGGGCCCGGTGCGCTTCAGCTCGGCTCTAATCGATATCGACACCTCAACAGGGAAGGCCACGGCCATTCAGCGCGTGGACAGGTTCCTGGACTGACCCATGCAAGTAGACCTGCACAGCCACACTACGGTATCCGACGGCGTTCTCTCTCCAAAAGAGCTTGTCGATCACGCCGCCCGCAAGGGTGTCCGCTTCCTGGCCATCACCGACCATGACACGACCGGCGGCCTCGCGCGCGCCCTGAAACGAGCCAAGCAACACCCATCTTTGACCATCATCCCGGGTGTCGAGCTAAGTGCAGACGTGACAGAGGGTGAAGTACACATACTAGGGTATCTGGATTCTTACGAGGACCCCGGGTTTCAGGCAGAGATGGAGAGGTTTCGTGAGGGCCGCGTGGGTCGGGCGGAGGGAATGGTCAAGAAGCTGGGTGCGATTGGACTTGAGATCGACTGGGAGAGGGTCAAGGAGATTGCCGGGGACGGAGCGATCGGCAGGCCGCATGTCGCCCAGGCCATGGTGGAGCGGGGTCACGTCAAGTCGGTGCAAGAGGCGTTCGACCAATACATAGGCCGGGACGGACCTGCATATGTCGGGAAGGTTAAGCTGACGCCAACCGACGCCATCAAGCTGATCCAGTCGGTCGGGGGGCGGGCGGTACTGGCGCACCCGAGCTTCACCCGGAACGTCGAGTCCCTGTTACCAAGCATGAAGGCCGACGGGCTCGCCGGAATGGAGGTGTACTACGCCCGGTATACACCCGACCAGGTAGCACGACTTAAACGCCTAGCCGACCTGCACGAATTAGTCCCCTGCGGCGGCAGCGACTACCACGGGCCGGGTCTCGGGCCTGACGTGGACCTGGGAGACGTGGACGTTCCCGAGTCCTCGGTGTTCAGACTGTTGGGCATCGGGGATGCGAAAGGCGGCTAGGGTGAGCGAGGCGGTGCTTTCGGCCCAACAGATCCAAGAGCTACTGCCACACCGGTGGCCATTCCTGATGGTGGACCGGATTATCGAGCTGGAACCCGGAGCCCGGGCGGTCGGCCTGAAGAACGTGAGCATCAACGAGCCGTTTTTCCAGGGACACTTTCCCGACTACCCGATCATGCCGGGCGTCCTGATAGTGGAGGCACTGGCGCAGGTGGGATCAGTGGCCTTGCTGAGCCTGGAGCAGAACCGGGGCAAGGTGGGTTATTTCGCGGGTATAGACTCGTTCCGGTTCCGCAAGCCAGTTCAGCCGGGCGACGTGCTACGGATGGAAGTTTCGTTGGAGCGGATGCGGGGGGCGGTGGGGAAGGCGAAGGCCAAGGCGGAGGTGGAGGGGAAGACTGTGGCGTCCGGGGAGCTAACCTTCGCTCTCGGCGATTTGGGGTAGGCTCGGGGGCTAAGGCTCCTCCCTAAAACCCCATGCAGTGCGCTACGCACCCGGATGTCGAGACCCTGCTTTCTTGCGGGAAGTGCGACAAGCCCATTTGTCCAAAGTGCCTGGTGCACACGCCGGTCGGGGCGCGGTGTAAGGAGTGCGCCAACGTCCGCCGCTCCCCCATCTACGAGGTCAGCACTGTCTACTACCTCAAGGCCGCGGGCGCGGGTCTCGGGTTGGCGCTGGCCGGGGGCGTCGTGTGGGCGCTGCTGCGCGGGGTGCCATTTGCATCCATAATCACGTCGATCATCGTGGGGCTGGCTATCGGGGAGGGGATTTCGAGGGTGGCGAACCGGAAGCGGGGGGTGGGGTTGCAGGTCATTGCCGCGGTTAGCGTGATAGCCAGCAGTGTTGTGGGTAAGGCGATTGAGGCAGCGTTTTTCTACGATTTGTCGGGGCAAGGGTTCAGGTCGTATGTGTTGTCGGTGGACTTGTATCTGCTGCTGTTCCTGGGGGTGGGGGTGTTCTATGCGGTGGGGAGGTTGAGGTAGGTGACGCGGTGAGGCCGCACGAATTTGACGCCTCCCACACCATCATCGTAAAGTAATCTCAGGCGCGGGCGTAACTCAGTGGTAGAGTGTCTGCTTCCCAAGCAGGAGGTCGAGGGTTCGAATCCCTTCGCCCGCTCCACCCCCCACCCCCATGTTCATACTCTCAGACGCCGACCTTAAATTCATCGTCGAGACGACCACTCCCGACAGTCAAGACCGCGCCAGGGTGACCGAAGCTGTGCGGGACAAGCCCGACATCCTGGACGCCATGATCGGGGACCCGCGGCTGGTGCAGAGGATTCTCGATGATGAGGAGGCGGTTGTGCATATTTCGCCTCGACTGTTGTTCACAATCCTGCTGCGGCAGACGCGTCGGGACCTGGACAACCAGCCGTACATCAACGAAATAGGGGAGCGGGGGGAGGTTATACCCATCTTCGAATCTTCTCGGGTGGCGGACCTGCTGGACGAGGAGCCGCCTCGCCAATACCTCGCGGACATGATGTCTTCCTTCTCCAAGACACAGTCGACGGTGGTGTATTCACTGGAGCGGGGCCGGTTGAGGAAACGCCGTTTCAGCAGCATGGACATGGACGACATGATCTACGCTTCTCGCCATGCCGATCCTGTAGAGCGGCCAGACTATTATCGGCGCATTGCGGACATTGCGCTGTTCATGACCGGGGTGTTTCCTCATCAAGCGATCAGAAGCCCGCGCCGGCGGCGCTTTGCACACCGGCGGACGCTTGCCGACTACGAACGGGAAGGCAGTGCTTTCTATGGTCTTGCGGCGAGGGAGCTGGATGTGCCGGAGTTGGGAGATGTGATGGCGACGCTATCTGAGAATTTCACGCTGGCGCGTCGGGCGCTTAATCATTTGAGTGAACGGTACATCCGGGCGAGAGGAGAGCGGTATTTTGGGGTGGGGATGTAGGGGTTCTTCCGAGCCTCGGGTGGGATAGGCGGGATTCCCCGCCCATTCCGCTCTTGAGACCCTTCGATGCTCTCCGCCAAAAGCGGACTTACAGCACGGCGCACTTGCAGCTTCGCTCAGGGCGAGCGGAATGCTCCGCCCCAGGGCAACCACGAGGGTTTGTCCATACGGGGCCCCAGATCCACGCCTAAGGATGGATTCCGGCTCTCGGCGGCCGGAATGACGGCATAGTTGGGTGGGAATGAAGGGGGTGAGTGGTGGGCTTGCGCCGTAGGTCCTCGCGGGGCATCGGAATGGTCAGGGTTGGGAAGATGGGATAGTGGGCTAGGGGACGATGAGGGGGTTGGCTTCGGTGAGGACGTGGGTTTCGGAGGCGAGGGCCTCGCGGAGGAGGCGGGGTAGGAGGAAGAGGCCCTGGTGGGTATGGCCATCGTAGGCACGGCATGGCTTGGTGATGCGTGATGAGATAGCAGAGTCCACGTCAGATTCGGAGAGGGTTGAGGGGTCTAGTGTCGGGCTGGCGGTGGCGAAGCCCCAGTCACCGCTGAAGCTCGGGACGACGGCGTGGTAGGGCAACACCTTGTCGAAGACCTGGGACAGGGTGTGGCAAATGGCGGTGAAGGCTGCGGTGCGGAGGAAGTCAACGGTCTCGGCCTGTAGGGCTATGATGCCGCCGGGGGCCAGCCTGTCCCGGACTACTCTGAAGAAGCGCTCGGTGAAGAGGAGGGCTGAGGGGTTGCCTTCCACTGGGTCGGAGAGATCGATGAATATAACGTCGAAGGTGGAGTCGGTGTTTTCCAGGTAGTCCTTGGCGTCCTGGTGGAGGAGGGTGGTGCGGGGGTCATCGAATGCGCCGTCGTGCCAGGCTGGGAGATGCTGGCGGGAGGCCTCGACCACTTCTCGATCGATGTCTACCATGACAGACTGTTTGACGCTCCTGTGATACAGGACTTCCCGCAGGGTTGCGCCCTCTCCGCCTCCGGCGATGAAGACGCGCTCGGGGCTCGGGTGGGTGATCATGGCGGGATGGACGAGCATCTCATGGTAGATAAACTCGTCCGATTCGGAGGACTGGGTCTTACCATCAAGGATAAGGGTGCGGCCGAAGGGGAGGGTGTCGACTATCTCGATGGTCTGGTACTCGCTTTGTCCCGAGTAGACGACGGCGGAGATTTTGCATTCCTGGTAGAGGTTCTCGGAGACTGATTCTCTGAACCAGGTGCTGGGGTCCCGGGTCATAAGTCCGTCTACCTTAGCTAGAAATCAACGCGGCTAGGAGCCGACGGACACGGGGCTGCGCGTAAGGATGCCCCTTTTGACTACCATGAGGGACGGGTCTTCGCACCTGAACTTGTCTATCAGAAGTTCGGCGACCCGGTTGGGGTCGAAACTCTGGCCGCAGGTGAAAACGTCGACGGCGGCGTATCGGTGCTCGGGCCAGGTGTGAACGCAAAGGTGGGACTCGGAGATGGGCACCACGCCGGTCACGCCCTGGGGGTGGAACTTGTGGAAGGACTCTCCGAGGATTCGGGCCCCCATCTCCTGCGCCGCTGACATGAGGGCTTCTCTAACGAAAGACAGGTCGTCCAAGAGGACGCTGTCACAGTTTTTCAACTCCAGCAGCAAGTGGTTACCTAAGACATTCAATCACCCGCCCCCCGTTTTGGATTTGCTCGCGCAGACCACGAATTATATAAATCGCGGAGGGTTCTGACAACCGTGGAGGCTAGCCGACGCCCAAGGCCTCGTCGAGGGCCGAAATGTCTACGGCGTTCTCGACGAGGGAGGTGAACTCCCGGAGCTTGGTCTCGCCGTCCAGCCCGGGCCCCGAGAGGATGTCCTCTATGGCATCAAGGGTGTCCAGGGTGTCCTTCTCAACTACCGCGATGGGCACCTGCAGCTCTTTTGCCCTTTCAAGGACGTAGGGTATGGGCTGGAAGTCTCCGGTGAGGATGAGGCACCGGGTCGGGGTGTTCATGGCGGCCCACTGGAAGTCGGGGCGGTCACCCTTGGTGATGACGGCTTTCTTGTCCCGCTGGCCGAAGTACTCGGGGCCGGCGGGGAAGTCCTCGGCGTCCAGGACGTTTGCGCCGACCATGACGTGCTCCACAAGCTCATTGCGGCCCTCGGCTTCCAGGGCGTATCGGCCTTCGAGCCGGGCGACGAGGTCGTCGACGGTGATGCCGAACAAGGCTCGGCCTTCGGGTACGAGGCCCAGGACCCGGAGGCCAGCCGCTTCGAGGGCGGGCTTCAGTTCCCGCTCGGCCACCCGGGCGCCGAGGCTCGGGACCCGGTTAACGATCACGCCTACAAGGGAGTCTCCCATTGACTCGGCGGCGGATTTTATGGAGTCGGGGTCCAGGTCTCGGGAGAAGGCGACGACAAGGATCGAGGAGTCGGCGGGTTGTCCGTTCGTGCCTTCAACTAGCACTATGTCGGCGTCCGTCCCTGCCGGGGCCGAACCGGTCTCGACTCGCTTGTCCATTCCCTGCCATCGATGGGCGAGGGCGGCGATCAGGGAGGACTTACCGTCTCCGGGGGACAGGGATACAACGTTCAAGGACTTGGACACGCACTTCTCCTTGGGTTGAGGAGGTCGGAAAAGGGACGGGATTAAGCATGACGTTAGGTGCGGAAATTATAGCATAGGGGGTGGGGGTTCGATTGACGATAAAAGGGGCTGTGGTAACATATATCGCTGACGCCGAGGTAGCTCAGTTGGTAGAGCAACGGACTGAAAATCCGTGTGTCGCCAGTTCAAGTCTGGCCCTCGGCACCACTACCCACCCCCGCCGAACGATCCAGGGCCGAAGTGGCGGAATAGGCAGACGCGGTGGTCTCAAAAACCACTGGGGGAAACCCTGTCCCGGTTCGAGTCCGGGCTTCGGCACCAACGGCATCATTTATCTATTCACTATGAACAACTACGTTGAGACCAACATTGACAACCTTCCCTTCGAAGAATATGCGCAAGTAATGTGCGAGCGCGGATCCGCTGACTTTGGTGATGGGAATAAGCCAGAGCTTACCTTCCAGGAAATTGTCGCGAGCAACATGACCTTTGCGCAGATTGAGGCCGAGTATGGTGAGGAAACCACCATTAACTCAGGCATCGCCAGGGATACCGATACTTGGGAATGGACGGACGAGGATTTCGTCCGCACCATCCACTACTCCGACTTCTTGGCCCGTGCAACGTAGAGTTAGGGCCAAAGTATCGGAATAGGCAAACGTGGTGCTCCCAGAACCACTGGGAGAAACAGAGTCACGGTTGGAGCCGTGACTTGGACATAAACCGCTCACGCAACCCAGGCTACGCGCCTATATAATGGCTTTGGCAGTTCACCTATATTTCCGAGGGATTGACATGGATGTAGTCGGGTATACGGATAGGCCGAGTGTGAAGGTTGGGGAGACGGTGAAGTTCATGGTTAGCTCTCGGAAGGGGGGATACCGGGCGGATATTGTGAGGTTGATTCACGGCGACCCAAATCCGTCGGGGCCGGGGTTGAAGGAAGAGGCATTCGAGTCATCGGTGAGTGGGGAATACGAGGGTCGGGAGCAGGTCATAACGAAAGGCTCCTACGTAGTTGTTCCCGACAATCCCCTTATCCGCAATCCAAAGTCGGTGTGCATTCAGGCCTGGATTTGGCCCACCACTCCCAAGAAGGGGCTGCAGGGCATCGTGACGAAGTGGTCGGGGGCCGAGTCTCGGGGGTACGGGCTCTTCATTGATGAGGAAGGGTGTTTGAGTTTCAGGCTTGGGGATGGAGAGAACCCGGTCGTAGAGGTTAGTTCAGAAGTCCCGCTACACAGGTGGGTGTGGTATTTCGTTGCGGCAAGCTACGACGCCGACTCCAAGACGGTAGTCCTATCGCAGGAACCGGTGTCTCCCTGGCCGGACCAGGGCCTGCATAACGTCACCCGTTGGATAAGCGTGGGGTCGGGGCCCGGGCCGACCGACGCCCCCCTGATCATGGCGGCGATTTACAACGAGACCGTGGACGGCAAGCCGCAAATGGCGGGCTATTACAACGGCAAGATAGACAACCCGAGGCTCTTCGATTACGGCCTTTATGCTGCGGACATATCGTCTCTGAAGCGGGGTGCGGACCCCTCGTCATTCGGGGCGAACCTGCTTGGGGACTGGGATTTTTCGAAGGATATAGGCTCGACTAGGATCACTGAAAGGTCAGCGAACGGCCTTCATGGACGCACGGTCAATAGACCGGCGAGGGGGATGACGGGCCACAACTGGACCGGTCGGAACAACGCCTTCCCTCTGCGTCGCAAGGAGTACGGCGCCATCCACTTTCACGACGATGATCTGGACGACGCCGGATGGGACGTGGACTTCGAGTTCACGGCGCCGGAGGGCATGAAGAGCGGGGTATACGCGGCTCGACTCCAGGCCGGAGACGCTGTCGACCATGTGCCGTTCTTCGTACGTCCTGAGACAGGGACACCAGCCTCGCCCACCGCCTTCCTCGTGCCTACTTTCAGCTACATGGCCTACGGCGACGGTAAGAACACTGACGAGACGACCGGGAATTTCTCCGACTATTTCGTTCCCGGATTCGAGTATCCCGTCAAACCAGAGGACCATTACATTGTAGATAACGGCTTGGTCAGCCTCTACAACTCGCACACTGACGGCTCGGGGGTATGCCATTCATCGTGGCTGAGGCCCATCGTCAACATGCGGCCCGGGTACTATTCGGTCGGGCTGGCATCAGGCAAGGGGAGCCCGCATCAGCTCAGCGCCGACCTCCATTTAGTCGACTGGATGGAGGCCGAGGGACATCCCTACGACGTCATTACCGACCACGACCTGCACAAGGAGGGGCTGGCGCTCCTGAAGTCCTACAAGGTGATTGTGACGGGATCGCATCCTGAATACTGGTCCGCAGCAATGCTGGATGCGATGGAGACCTACCTGCGGGACGGCGGCAGGCTGATGTACCTGGGCGGGAACGGCTTCTACTGGGTCACGGCCCTGGATCCGGAGTCTGGGCACACGATAGAGATACGGCGCTGGGGCGGCACGCAGACCTGGAGAGCGAAAGCGGGCGAGGCCCACATCAGCTTCACCGGCGAGCCGGGTGGTATATGGCGAGACAGGGGTCGGGCGCCGCAAAGGATGCTCGGGATCGGGTTCACTTCGCAGGGCAACGATGTAAATGCCCCGTATAGGCGGGAGCCCGGGAGCCGGGACCCGCATGCGGCGTTCATATTCGAGGGCATCGGGGATGACGAGCTCATCGGGGACTTCCCGTCTCTCGTGATGGACTACGGAGCCGCTGGTTTCGAGCTGGACAGGATGGAGCCTCAATTCGGCACTCCACCCCACACCATCCATCTGGCCACGGCCACGGGTTTCTCTGATTCCTATCAGCATGTAGTGGAGGAGGTCGATCAGTCTACCTCGAAGCAGGGCGGGACAACGAACCCGCTGGTGAAGGCGGACATGGTCTACCTGAGATACCCGAGACACGGTGCGGTGTTCTCCGTGGGCTCGATAAGCTGGTGCGGAAGCCTATCCTACAACGAGTACGACAACACGGTGTCTCGGGTCACGGGGAATGTGCTGCGTCGGTTTTCTTCGGGGGAGGGGCTGGGGTAGGGGACGTTTTCCCATCACTCGTTGACTAGGCGGGGGTCGGGCCATAACATTGGACAATCTGGGGCCGGGGTTAAAGTCACGCAGGTTTGTTAGACGGGAGGGAGTCAATGGCGAGCGTACTTGAGCGGTTGGAGAGCAGGACAAAGAAGTCTCGGGAGGTGTTTCAGCGCACCAGGGAGGTGGTGGCTCAGGAGGTGGTGGGGACCGTCGACATGCCCTATCCCCTCTACATCGAGGAGGCCAAGGGCTCCCGGATGACGGACATCGACGGGAACGAGTACATCGACATGACGATGGGGTTCGGGCCTCACATACTGGGTCACGCTCCGGACGTTGTTGTTGAAGCGGTGACCAAGGCCGTGTCTCGGGGACTACAATTCGGGCTGCATAATCCCTACCAAGAACCTCTGGCGTCGCTTATTGTCGAGGCTGCGCCCTGCGCCGACAAGGTCGTTTTCGCTAACTCCGGCACGGAAGCCACCATGTACGGCGTTCGCGTCGCGAGGTCATACACAGGCAAGAACAAGATCGGCATGTTCGACGGTGGATATCACGGGGCGCACGACCAGGTGCTGGCCGGGGCCCGACGAGAAAGCGAACGCACCCGGCCGATAGCCCGGGGGTTGGGCGGGGGGATTCCCCTACAGACCACGGAGCAGGTCATCCTGCTTCCCTACCGGGAAGAGGAAGCGTTTGAGATTATCCGTGAGCACAAGGACGAGCTTGCAGTAGTGATGATTGAAGGGGTGCAGAGCTCCAATCCGAGGCTGGACCACGGAGACTTCCTGAGGAAATTGCAGCAAGTCTGCCGCGAGTGCGACGTGCTCTTCCTGATAGACGAGGTGATCACGGGATTCAGGCTCGGTTACGGAGGGGCTCAGGAGTATTTCGACGTAGTGCCGGACCTGGCAGCCTACGGCAAGATAATCGGGGGTGGAACACCGATCGGGGCGTTGGCGGGCTCGGAAGACATCATGCGGGTGTTCTCGGGGTCCCGGGAAGGGGACAGGTCTGGGCCTCGGCGGATCTTCTCGGGAGGAACGTTCAGCGGCAACCCCATCAGCATGATCGCGGGTCATGCCGCGGTGAATCACCTGAGGAATCACCCGGAGTTGTACTCACAGCTCGAAGAGCGCGGGGCTCGGCTTTCGGATGAGATCAACTCTTTCTGCATTGCCGAGGAGCTGCCGGTCCAGATGATGAGCGCCAAGTCATTGTTCTACCTGCGCTTCCAGCGTGCCCCGATAAACAGTTCTCGGGACATTGATTCATCGCTGCATGACGCTGAGATACAGTTCTACCTCCACCTGCTGGACCGCGGGGTGATAGTGCCGGGGATACACCTTGGTTTCACTTCCACCGCCCATACGGACGAGGACGTGGACACGATAGTGGATGCAATGAAGGAGTCGCTGAAGGATGTACGTAAGATGGGGATGATATAGGCCTGGGTCAGGGAACCCCACCCCAGATTCACGCCTTGGGCGCATCTCCGACCTCGCGGAGCCTCAGAATGACAGGTTAGCCAAGATCATGTGGAGCGGCTTGTGCGCGGGTGCGTTGCCGGAATTCGCATCACCCTCACCCCAGCCCTCTCCCACCAAGAGACCTTTGCGTTACCACCAGTTATGGCCAAGAGACCTCACCCATTCCGCTCATGAAACCCTTCGATGCTCTCCGCCAAAGGCGGACTTACAGCGCGGCGCACTTGCAGCTCCGCTCAGCAACTGTGTTGATAATCAAGAGCGAACGGAATGCCCCGCCCAGGGAGAAGGGCCGGAAACCCCTCCCTCCCGTTTCTTGCCACGCATTGCATTGGTTGTTTAGGAGATTAAAGTCTTGAGTCTCAAGCCGTTAGACGGTGTCAGAGTCGTAGAGGTTGCGAACTGGGTGTCGGGGCCGACGTGCGGGGTGATGCTGGCCGATTACGGGGCCGAGGTAATCAAGGTTGAACATCTGCAGTCAGGCGGCGACCCGACAAGGGGCTGGATACCCAACATTGACCCTACTCCCAACCTGGTCAACTACGTCTTCGAGCAAATCAACCGTGGTAAGCGCAGCCTCGCGCTGGACCTCGGTTCCGAAAAAGGGAAGGAGATATTCGACAGGCTTATCAAAGACTCGGACGTAATGGTAACCAACTTGAGGGTCGGGACGGCGGAGGCTCTCGGCATCGACTACGAGAGTTTAAGTGCGATCAATCCTGGTCTCGTCTACGGGAGGCTCACCGCCTATGGAACAGATGGGCCTGACAAGGACCGTCCCGGTTACGACATGCTGAGCTATTGGGCGCGGTCCGGGTTGATGTCGGCGATCAGTCCGGTGGACGGGCCGCCTGTGGACCTACCATGTTCACTAGGGGACGTAACCACCGGAACCTTTCTCTTCGGAGCCATAATGATGGCGCTTTACACCCGTGAGTGCACGGGAAAAGGGACTGTGGTTGACACCTCCCTGTACAACGCAGGAGTCTGGGGGAGTGCAGAGTCAATCTGGTCCATGTTGATCTCCAAAAGGCCTCTCAAGTCCCTTGCCGAATTCATTAGCATCAACCCATTGGTCAAATACTACCAGTGCGGAGACGGCAAATGGGCCCAACTGTGCCTACTCCAGAGCGACCGAGCATGGCTCCCATTCTGTGCCGCTATTGCAAGGCCGGACCTGGCCGCAGAGCACAAGTATGGGTCGCTTGAAGACAGAGCGGTCCATAGTGAAGAGCTCACGACCATCCTGGAGGCGCACTTCAAAACCCAACCACGGGCCCACTGGGCCGCACTGCTGGACGCAGCAGGCTTGCCGTGGGAGCCTATTTCCAGCATAGATGAAGTTGGGGTGAGTCCTCAGCTGGAGGCTACGGGTTCGATTGTCGAGGTTGAGCATCCACAGCACGGGGCACTCAAAGAGTTGGCCTCCCCCTACAAGGTGGGCAACGAGAGCTTTGCTTCAAATGTCTCGGCCCCTGAGTTCGGCGGGTCCACCAGGAACGTGCTGCTGGAACTGGGGTACACCTGGGAGGAGATTGTAGGGATGAAGGAGGCGGGTGTCGTGATCTAGGGCCGGGTGACTGGGCAAAATTAGGTGCCATCACGACAAGTCCTGGTCAAAACTTGTGTCGACACGTCAGCTCTTACCCGTCGAAGGCAAGTTCCATGATCATAGTCTCTCCCAACTGCATCGATTGCCGATCTGCCAATGGATTAAACAAAGCAATGCATAACTATGCCATCGGTCCATGAACAACGATGGAGAGCTTTCGGGCTTGTGATGCGCAGAATAAGCTATGTCGGCCCTCAATCTGACGGTGCAAGTTCAATGGACGAGCGAGATCAACCAGGGAGGGGTCTTGTCGACTTACGAAAAATGGCTGAAGGATGAAGATTCAAAATGCTTCGAAGACAGGCTTTCGCGGCTCAACTGGCTAAGCGAAACATCGCCGGCAGCGGAATATTGGACTTTCTCCGGCGGCTTGCTTGCCAAGAGTTTATTCGAAGAAGCACGATATTGTTTTGTGTACGCCCAGTATTTGGCGACAATTCTCTTGGGTTTAGCATACATCGAACGAACTCTTGCGGCGTTATTTTACGGAGCAGGTCGGTCCGATCTTGAGCGTCAAGGGCTCTCGGTTTTGCTTAAGGAAGCACATGCCGAAGGTTTAATAGACAGTACCGAATTTCAAGACTTGGAGAGAATTCGCGAGAAGCGGAATGCTTACGCTCACTTTCGTAGGCCAGGGCATCAGTACAGTATGGAAACGCGGGCGTTTCTGGAAGATGAAGCACCTTACAACATCATCGAACAGGACGCTACTACTGTCATCGCAGCAGTATTCCATATTGTTGCCAAGGATGCGATTTAATGCCTATGCTAGGGTGTAGTGCCGCTTTTCCCGCGTGGTTTGAGGGCTGATGGCCTAGAAGACTAGAAGCATTTGGCGCGCTCCACCAGTCGGTAGGCTGATGCTCTCCCAGTGTGCTGTATAAATAGCAGATCAAAATTGTCCCGGCTTTCGGCATTAGAAAAAGCGTCGGCGCGGTGCGCCGACGCTTTTATCTACCATCTGTTTCTTGGTGATATTCTAGGGGCTGGGGCTGAATTTGGGGTATTTGTCCGTGGCGAAGGCGAGATAGAGGTTTACCCGCGTGCCCCAGCGCATGTACCCCTCGGCGAACCGGAATATCGCCTCGGGGAACTTGCCTGTGAACAGGATTATGAACCAGACGAAGAACAGGACGATCATCAGGGCGATGCCGTAGAAGATGAGGATGATCCCGTGGGGTATGGCCACGTATAGCCAGCCCAGCAGCAATTTAAGGACGGCGTGGAGCCTGGACAAGCTTTCGGGGTACTCTACCCGTAGGATGACCGGGTCGTCGGGTTGCTCATCGAATGAGAAGGGCGGGTACTTGTCCACCATGAAGTTGCCCAAGAACGGTCCGGCGTAGGCCAGAACTCTCAGATTCCACCGTTGGTTGGCCACTACCAAGTCGAAGAGACCTTTCGGGTACCGGCCAGTAAAGAGAATCATCACGAAGCCTGCTATAGATACAACCCAGGCCACTATGCCCAAGGCGTACAGGATGATTCCGTGGGGTATTCCAACGTAAATGAAGCCAAAGAAGGTCTTCAGCAGAAGGTGCAATCGGGAGAGCTTCTCGGGGTGCTGAACACTGACAACTATGGGCGCTGAGGACTGCACTGCCCTTTCCTGGGCTTGTGCCTGTGCCATATACCTACCTCTTTCGCCTATAAGGGTCGGTGAAACGGCCTGAGAAGAATCGCATCAGATAACGGGGGCCGTCACCCGGGCCCCGGGCCTGCGCTGAACATGGCAAATGAGCTTGTGAATCCGTGCAAGAAGGTGGAGCCGCCCACCTGACCGATCTCTCCATTGCAGAAGAAACCAGCCAAGGGTGCGCGGGAAATGCGGGTGAGAAAGATGTCGCTGTCGTGGTTGGGACGCCCGAAGAGGTGCTCGCCTCTGCCGAGGCAGGAGAATAGCAGGGCGCCGGACGTGCTTGAGCAGTCGTTGTCTTCCACGTAACGGTCCATTACGGCTTCAAGGTCCTGCCTTGCAGTCTCGGCGTCCCGGACGTGGAACTGCACGACCTGCCCCTCGCTTAGCATCTCACCTATGACGAGGGCCCCGGTTTCCTGGTGAAGGCCCATCACGTTTCGGATCAGGAAGTCGCCGGGCCTGAACTGGTCCTTGAGAGGGTCCATCACCACGCCGAGGTGCAGCGCGGAGTTTATGAGTCGCCTTTCGTGGTTGTCCGATTCATTAAAAACCTTGCGAAGGGCTTCCATCGGGCTCCGGCCGTCGAGCTCCACGAGCAGGTTCCCCTGGCACTTGGTAATCACCCCCGACTCGCCGATGGGCCGGCATCCCTGGGCGACAATGGTGTCCACCTTCACGTTCCCGTACATCGCCATCCCGACGGCTCCCGAGTGATAGACGTCCCGGCCCAGGAAGAGGGCATTGGACCCCGCGCTCATACCACCACTGGCCAACCCACCTATCTTCACGCCTTCATTGAACGCAAAGTCCAAGCCGGACACCAGGCTGTCGGCGTGGATGGTAAACGGGTCCGGCAGGACTACGAAATGAGGCTTTTGGCCAGCATTGACGCCTACGATCTCTTCCCAGGATGCCGGGCCATCGTCCGGCGTCGGCAGGTCGGCATCCTCAACGTGGAAGAGGTTTAGGTGAACGTCGGGGAGGATGGCGCCGGTGATAGAGACCGCGGGCCGGTTCTCGACCTCCTTGCCCTCCCCGATAACGCCTCCGCCCGAGCAGCCGATGAGGTTCTCGGTAGGACAGATGTCGGCGATTATGTCCGGGACCTGATCGTATTCAGCGCGGTGGGCATTGGATACGAAGACCATCAGGAGGTCGGGTGTCCCACCACCGAGGTCTGCTTTAACGCGCTCGGCGGCCTCCCGCACTGCGGTCTTCAAAGTAAGCTGCTCTGATATTGCTGAAGCCCATTTCATAGTCCCACCCCGCCCTAAAAGTATTCCTCAAGTTATTATACATCCCCGGCACCGCTTCTCTGTTATACAATGCCTGAACCTTCAACTCATAAGGCAGGATGCACAGCCCATGCCCATCTACGAACTGGACGGCAAACGTCCGATAATTGCCCGCTCCGCTTATATACACCCGACCGCCGTAATCATAGGAAACGTCACGATCGGCGAGGACTGCTGGATAGGGCCGAACTGCACCATACGAGGGGACGACCACAGCATCAGAATCGAATATGGGTCGGACGTTCAGGACAACTGCGTGATCCACGGGGAGACGGTGCTCGGGCCCAAGTGCCGCATGGGACACGGGGCGGTAGTCCACGGGTCGGTGCTGGGGGAGGGGGTGCTGGTGGCGATGAATGCGGTGGTGCTGGACGGTGTGCGTCTCGGGGACGGGGTGGTGGTGGCGGCGGGATCGGTGGTGGCGCCCAAGGCAGAGGTGGAGGCCCGCAAGGTGGTGATGGGGGTGCCGGGCGCCGTGGTCGGGGACCTGCCTGCGGGGATGCAGAGGGCGGGGGAAGACGAAGATTACGTTTCCACTATACCCACGTACCGGGACCGGCAGATCGAGGTTTCAATCGAGGAATGCAGAGACTCTTCCAAGGAGGCCGCTCTTGACCGCTCAAACTGAGGCTAACGAAATCCAGGCACGGGTCAGTGCGGCAATTAAGGAGGCTCTTGAAGCCTGTCCTTCCCCGAGGCTCGCGCCCTTCACTCCGGCGCAGATGGTGTTCCTGGAGCGGGTGCTGGCTTCGGCTCTTTCTTCCTCGGCCTCTTAAACGAAACCTTCTCCAGTTGACATGACCAAAAGTACTGGGGATGGTCTGAACAAGTGCGTGGGTGGTGAAGAAGAGGGAAGGGAGGGGATGGATTCACGCTCCGCCAAAGGCGGACTTTCAGCATGGCGCATCTTCGACCCGACTACTCGGGAATGACGGATGGGGTGCGGATCACGAAAGAAAGTGGCAACGACGACTTGTTCAGAGGGGTCCTAATTCTTCGGTGAAGCCAAATACGCCTTAGCATTGGTGAATGCCAACCAGATAGAGCTCCGGAGACGGGATGAGTCGGTGGTGCGTTGTGTCGGCGATCAGGCCGAGACTCTGAAGAGAGACCGCCCCGAGAAGGTGCAAGTCTTCGGGCCCAAATATCATGGGGCTAGTCCACTCCCGACCTTCATGCTTGAACCGGGCTTCTCCCAAGCCGTAAGCCTGCCGACTTCCGTCGGCCAGGGTGAACGTCATCTCCTCCAATGGAGAGAGACCCAGCTTTTCCTTTAGAAGAGAGGTCGGCAGCATGGAGTAAGTGGCGCCGGTATCGACAACAGGTTCTATCTCCACGAATATTCCATCGGCAGGATTGCCTACCTCAATTGTTGTGCGAAAAAGACCCATCAAGTCCTCCTACGGCTCATTGTAACTATAGCAGAGCCGGTAGGATATACTAACCTCATGCGTCACGAACCAATCAAGCTGCTGCACTTCTCCGACACTCATGTCAGGGAGAAGGAGGAGTTGCATCCCGTCGTGAAGGAAGCCCTTAAGGAAGCCGACTGGGTTGTTCACACAGGGGACTTCACAGGTCCCACCCTGGTCCATCAGCTTATAGATGACCACCCCAAATTTGTCGGCGTGTTCGGGAATACGGACAAGGACGAGACCCGGCGCATCCTCCCGGATAAGCAGTTCTTCGCGATCGGGCAGTGGAGGTTCGGCATCATTCACCCCTGGTGGGGCATGGAGCCCGACGGGATAGAGGAGCGCATTCTGGAGGAGCTCGGAGCGCAGGACATCATCTTATATGGGCACACGCACGAACGGGTCGAGCACTATGTCGATGAGACGCTTATCGTGAACCCGGGGCCCGGTTACCCGGACTTCATGATGCCGGGGTCGGTGGCCATGCTGACGCTTCACCCGACGTCGGTGGACGTGGAGTTCCGGGTGTTTGAGAGACCCTCAAGAAGGACCTAAAGCCCCTGATAGGGGGGTGTTTTTTTCTTGCCCACTCATACACCCACATATATAATGGTTCGTCTATGGGGTGGCGTTGTTCATAGTTGTGCAAGCCTGAATGTCTTTGACATGATGTCGGGAGATTAAAGAGATGTGTGGAATAAGCGGAATAATGCATAAGCACGCCGGGGCGTCCACGCTGGCTCCCATAGGCGAAGAGCTCGTCAGGATGCTTGATGCTATGAAGCATCGGGGCATCGACTCTACCGGCATCACCGTGGCTGGAGAAGACTCCAACTCCGACTATATTGTCAGGGTATGGTCCGACCCCGACGCCGATTACCGGGGCCGGTTCAGGGCTGTAGAAGAGGCGGTGGTAGCCAAGGGCGGTGTGGTAAAGAACCGGCAGTCGACGGACGAATTTCTCCGTCTGAACGTCAACTACGAAGGCGATCTGAACGCTCTCGCCGCTTCGCTATACGAGCTTCCCGGTGTGACCATTCACAGCATGGGCCAGAACTCCGAGGTGGTTAAGGACGTGGGCACGGGTGTGGAACTGGACGACAAGCACGGGATTGGCGGCATGAAAGGCACCCACGGCATTGGGCACGTACGCCTGGCCACCGAGAGCCGGGTGGACATCACCCACTCCCATCCCTTCTGGGCCTATCCTTTCCCTGACGTAACCGTTGTACACAACGGCCAGCTTACGAACTATCACAAGATGAAGCGCCAGTACGAAGACCAGGGCCACCGGTTCCAGACCGAGAACGACTCCGAACTCATCGCTGTTTATCTCGCTGAGAAGCTTGCCCGCGGCGCGGCCCTTGAAGACGCTCTCTATAACTCGCTGGACGACCTGGACGGCTCATTCACCTACCTGGTCTCCACCGACCAGGGCATGGGTTCCGCCAAGGACCCCCTGGCCCTCAAACCGTTGGTCCTCATGGAAACCGACGACGTGGTAGCGCTCGCCTCCGAGGAAGTTGCCCTACGGTCGGTGTTTGATGAGGAAATAGAGCGGGTGGAGCCACAGCAGAATGAGGTCATGACTTGGTTGATATAAACGCCAGGGACATGACCATCCGGGAGATCAACACCCGGGTCAAAGAGCTGGTGGAAGCGGGGGAGGAGGTGCGCATTCTCGATCCCCAGGCGCGCCATAACCTGGTTATCGGGGTACTGAAGGACTGCAAGATAACAGTCGAGGGGAGTGTCGGGTACCTGTGCGCCAGTCTCCTGGACGGCCCGGACGTGACTATCAACGGCAATGCCGGATGGGCCCTGGGCGAAAACATGATGAACGGCCGAATTACGCTGACTCGGAATGCAGGCGCATCCGTGGGGGCAACCCTCAGGGGTGGGGAGCTTTTCGTGGGTGGGGATGCCGGGGCCCGGGCGGGCATCTCCATGAAGGGCGGCGATCTTATCATCCGGGGCAACTCCGGATTTCTGACCGGCTACATGATGCAGAAGGGCCGCATTATCATCTGTGGGGATGTCGGGGATGCGGTGGGGGACTCGATGTACGAAGGGGAGATATACGTCGCGGGTGAAATTGGCTCACTCGGGAGCGACGCCAAGGAAGAGACTCCTTCCGAAGATGAGCTTCTGCAGGTGTGGGAAACTCTCGAGAGCTTTGGCATAAGTGAAAGATTCCAGTTCAAGAAAGTGGTCTCCGCCAAAAAGCTCTACCACTTCGACGCACTTGAGCGATTTGAAAAGAGGGTGGTGTAGGAGGCCAGCTATGGTAATGAACAGCAGCCAGATCTATTCTCCCTGGGTCATGGACGACATCCATGCCAAGGCCGACCTTGGCCGCTACCGCATCCGCGGCTTCTCCTCCTTTCAGAAGGTCACCCACTTCGACGATCTGACCTTCCTCTCCACCGGCCTCACCCGAATACCGCTGGAAGGGTACAAGGAGAAGTGCAGCACCCGTACGATTATTGGTGAGGAAAACGCCAAGAATCCTCTTGTGCTGGAGACTCCCATCTACATCACGGGGATGAGCTACGGCGCTCTGTCCCGCAATGCCAAGGTTTCCCTCGGGAAGGGGGCCTCGGAGGTGGGAACAGCCACCTGCACGGGCGACGGCGGAATGCTGATGGCAGAACGGGAGGCCTCCGAGAAGCTCATATACCAGATACTTCCCAGCCGCTACGGTGTGAACCCTCATCACATCATGACGGCCGACGCCATCGAGATATGCGTCGGGCAGGGCGCTAAGCCCGGGACCGGCGGCATGCTCATGGGCGTGAAGGTACTGGACCACATCGCGGATATGCGTGACCTGCCCACGGGCATCGACCAACGAAGCCCCACCCGACACCCGGACTGGCTGGGGCCTGACGATTTGCCCATAAAGATTGAGCAGCTGAGGGAAGCCACTGACTGGCGCGTTCCCGTCAGCGTGAAGCTGGGGGCCTGCCGGGTCAAGGATGACGTGAAGCTGGCGGCCAAGGCGGGCGCTGATGCAATAGTCATAGACAGTATGCTGGCCGGGACCGGGGCTTCGTCCGAGATATTGCTGGACCACTCCGGCATACCAACGGTTCCCGCCATAGTCCTAGCGCGCGAGGCGTTGCGTGAGATTGGAATGTACGGGAAGGTGAAACTCATCGCTTCCGGCGGGATAAGGAGTGGTGTGGACACGGCAAAGGCCCTGGCGCTGGGCGCCGACGCCGTAGCCATCGGAATTTCCGCACTCATTGCACTCAACTGCAACAGGGATATACCCGAAGCCAACTTCGAAGAAGAGGTCGGGGTGCCGGCGGGGATGTGCCACCACTGCCAGACGGGCAAGTGCCCGGTCGGGATTGCGACACAGGACCCGGAGCTGGAGAAGAGGCTCGACCCCGAAGAGGGCGGCGCGCGAGTGGCCAACTTCCTCAACGCCATGACCATGGAACTGGCACTGATCACCCGTTCTCTGGGGAAGAGCGATGTTCACAGCCTGGAGCCCGAGGACATGGCCGCACTGACAATCGAGGCTTCCGCCATGGCGCGCATACCGCTGGTAGGCACAAACAAGGTGTTCGGGTTTGATTAGCCGCCCGGATACGTCTCGAACAGGCTAGATCCCCAACCGGAGCAGAGCATGGCCAACAGAGAGCAGATTCGGGAGCAGATGACCCGGGATGGGATCAAGTACATCCTGACCCAGTTCGTCGACATTCACGGGGCCGCCAAGGTCAAGCTCGTTCCCGCTTCCACATTTGACAACGTTGTAGACGATGGGGCCGGATTCGCGGGTGGTTCGCTGCACGGCATGGGCCAGGGGCCCAACGACCACGACATGGCCGCCCGCATCGACATAGACTCCTACACTCCCCTCCCCTGGGACCCCGATACCGCACGCTTCGCTTCCGATCTGTTCGTAGACGGCGAGCCTCATCCCTACTGCCCCCGACAGCACATGAAGAAGGTGCTCGGTGAGCTGCGGGACCAGGGTCTCGTATTTAATGTCGGAATTGAGCCTGAGCACTTCCTCGTGCTTAAGAATGATGACGGCTCGATACGTATCTTCGACCCGGCGAACGTGGACAACCTAGAGAAGCCTTGCTACGACTACAAGGGGATCTCGGGTGTCATTGCATATCTCAAGGAGATGACCGACGGCCTGAACGGACTCGGGTGGGGTGTTTACCAGTCCGACCACGAGGACGGCAGCGGACAGTACGAGATCAACTTCGATTATTCCGACGCCCTAACCACTGCCGACCGCTACACATTCTTCAAGATGATGACCAGCCAGGTGGCCCGAAAGCATGGTGCAATCGCCACGCACATGGCCAAGCCCTTCGCAGACAAGACCGGCAGCGCCGGCCACATTCACTTCCACGTAGCCGACGCCAAGACGGGGGAGAACGTCTTGATAGACCATGACGACCCGCAGGGTCTCGGTCTGTCCAAGATGGCGTACCACTTCATCGGCGGGATTCTGAAACACGCCCCCGCCCTCTGCGCCATCAACTCACCGACGGTGAACTGCTACAAGCGGCTCCAGATGGGTTCTGCCCTCACCGGTTCGCGGTCGGGCTTTACATGGACGCCCGCCTTTATCTCTTACGGCGACAACAACCGAACGCAGATGATTCGTACCGCAGGGCCCGGACATTTGGAAGACCGGACGATGTCCTCGGGGTGCAACCCCTATCTCGCCTTCTCAGCATACGTCCTGGCAGGCATGGACGGCGTCAAGAACGAGATGGATCCCGGGGAGCCGAACTTCGAAAATACCTACGCTCTCGGTATGGAAGAGATCAACAGGCGTGGCATCCGGGTCCTCCCCCAGAGCCTCCCCGAAGCCCTAAACGAGCTGAAAGACGATCAGGTCGTGCGGGAGGCCCTTGGGCCTATCTACGACGAGTTTATGAAGGTGAAAGAGGCAGAGTGGGTCGATTATCACCGGCAGGTGAGTCAATGGGAGGTGGACCGGTACCTCACCATGTTCTAGCGACCCCGGTCAATCTGGTCTTTTGCGTTCCAAGGCGTTCGAACTCAAGCTCTTTAACCCCCGCCCCATAACCCCGCGCCTCTTCGCATAGCGTGATGTCCTTCCTTCTGAACTGCCCGAACTGCGGCCCCAGATCAGTCAACGACTTCCGTTTCGGCGGAGAAGTCTCGGCACGTCCATCTCCCGGCGACTCCCAGGAGACGTGGTCCGCGTATTTTTACCTAAGCAAGAATGTCGCAGGTCTCCAGCAGGAGTGGTGGTACCACAAATACGGCTGCCGGCGCTGGTTCCACGCCCAACGAAATACCCTGAACAACCGGGTCTCGGCGACCTACTGGCCCGGGCAAGGCCCGAGCCAGCCTGACGGAAACGAGGGCTGAGTTGAAGGATCGCAGACTACCTCCTCATCCATCGCAGATCATAGATCGCTCCCGCCCCATCAATTTCAAATACGAAGGCAAGCAGGTCCTGGGCTATGCCGGCGACACCGTTGCCTCGGCGCTCTACGCTTCCGGCATAGACATTTTCGGGCGCAGCTTCAAATACCACCGTCCCAGGGGTCTGCTTTGCGTGTCGGGTCGGTGTCCGAACTGCATGATGAACGTGGACGGCACACCAAATGTCCGGGCATGCGCCTGCGCCGCCTCCGATTCCATGAACGTGAAGGGGCAGAACGCGTGGCCGTCCGTAGAGAATGACGCCCTTTCCGCACTGCAGCATTTCGACCGGCTGATGCCCGTGGGTTTCTACTACAAGACCTTAATCCAGCCCAAGGCCGCATGGCATCTCGCTGAGCCGGTGATCCGGCGCGTGGCCGGGCTTGGTACCGTGGACACGGGCCGTATCCCGGACACCGAATACGAACATGTCAACGCCTATACCGACGTAGCGGTAATCGGCGGGGGGCCCGCCGGAATGAGCGCGGCGCTTGCCGCCGCGGAGGCCGGGGCCCGGGTCACGCTGGTAGACGACCAGCCGAGCCTAGGGGGACATCTGCGTTATAACACATTCCCCTCTCCATCGATGGGAGCAGGTGAGGGTGACTCACATTCCTACGGCTACGAGCTTGGCAAGGGCCTCGCGGAGTCCGTGCATGCATCCAGCCAAATCCAAGTCCTTTCCGACGCCTCCGCAATGGCCGTCTACCAGGGCAACATGGTCACCGTCCACCAGGGCGAGCGAATTGTTAAGCTCAGAGCGGGCCAGGTAGTAATAGCAGCCGGAGCCCAGGAATCTCCTCCCATCTTTCCCAACAATGACCTCCCGGGAATCATGCTCAGCAGCGGGGCCCTGCGCCTGGTCAATCTGTACGGCGTTACTCCCGGGGCCCGGGGAGTAGTCGTTACCGACAGCGATGAAGGCCTAATGGCTGCTGTTCAACTTATGGATGCAGGCGTCAATCTGGCCGTTGTTGCCGATTTCAGGCTCGGACACACAAGTCAATTAGCCAGCAGCCTCGAAGAACGTGACGTTTCCCTGCTCCAAGGTTGGCGAGTCGTGAAAGCTGAGGGAGGCAAGGGACTAAAGTCGGTGCTCCTGGAAAGCATGCGGGACGGGTCCCGGCAAAGCGTCGAGTGCGATTTCCTCTGCCTCGCGCCTACCCCAGATCCAGTCACGGCGCTCCTATCCCACGCTGACGCCAAGCTTTCCTACGACAAGACCCTCGGCGCGTCCGTTCCTGCTGACTTGCCCGATTCCATTTATGCAGCCGGCGATGTTACCGGAATACACGACGCCGAAATGAATATGTTACAGGGCCGCGTGGCCGGTCTTGAAGCTGCGTCGGCATGCGGCGCAGGCAACGCGGCTTCGGAGACCCTATCTGATCTGAAAGCAAAGCTTGACCGCCGGGAAAAAGCTTATCGAGGCAAGATTGCCTCCACTCCACCCCGAGTCGCAGGAGAAGTTTTCAACGCAAAGGCGACCCGTGCCAAGAAATTTGTATGCATATGTGAAGACGTGACCGAGAAGGACGTTCGGCAAGCCATCGACGAGGGTTTCGCCGACGTGCAGTCGTTGAAGCGCTACAGCACGGTGTCGATGGGGCCCTGCCAGGGGAAGATGTGCCACAAGAGCTATACGCAGGTCATCTCCCGTGCCACGGGGCGGAGCCTGGATGCAGTGGGTGGGACGACATCACGACCTCCCTTCCGGCCCACGCCACTGGGCGCTATTGCGGGACCTGGGCACATGCCCTTCAGGATGACTCCGATCCACTACGCACACGTGAGGGCCGGAGGCAAGATCGCCGAGGTCGGGCAGTGGAAGCGGCCGCACTCGTACCGTGATCCCGCCGAGGAGATAGAGGCCGTTAGAAACCGAGTCGGGATCATTGACGTGAGCACTCTCGGTAAGCTGGACGTGGTCGGCAAGGACGCTCCGGCGCTGCTGGACCTGGTCTACACGCACTATTTCTCCAACCTAAGGGTCGGGCGGATCCGGTACGGCATCATCTGCTCGGACAGCGGCATTATCATGGACGACGGCACCGTGACGCGGCTCGCCGACGATCATTACTACGTGACCACCGGGACGGGCAACATAGACCTTGTCGAAGAGTGGTTCAGGTGGTGGCTGGTGGGCACGGACATGCGCGCCCACGTCGCCAACGTGACTCCTGGTTTTGCTGCGGTCAACGTTGCCGGGCCACAGGCCAGAGAGACCTTACAGAAGATCACGGATGTCGATATATCGAAGGACAACTTCCGATACATGCGCAGCGCCAAGGGCCAGGTAGCCGGAGTGCCGTGTCTTCTGCTACGCGTCGGGTTCGTCGGGGAGGCGGGGTGGGAGCTTCACTTCCCCGCCGAGGCAGGGGAACACGTGTGGGAGGCCCTGTTGGAAGCCGGAGAAGAATTCGGCATCATGCCGTTCGGGGTGGAGGCCCAGCGGGTGCTCAGGCTGGAGAAGAAGCACCTGATCCCCGGCCAGGACACGGATGTGATGTCCAACCCCCTGGAAGCCGACATGGAGTGGGCCGTCAAGTTTGAAAAGGAAGATTTCATAGGCCGCGAGGCGCTGAAGCAGGTGTCGGAGCGAGGATACCGCAGCCGGATGGTCGGGTTCGTAATGGAAAACGGCGCTGTGCCGGAGGACGGGACCCCAGTCCTGGAGCACGGCTGGCCGGTGGGCAAAGTGACAAGTTCGCGGTTCAGTCCGTCCATCGGCAAGGGATTCGGGCTTGCCTGGGTGCCCGACCGGCTCGCGGCAGAGGGCCAGCGAATCGAGATTCGGGTCCCGGGTGGCGTAGCCTACGCCCGAGTCCGAAATGCCCCCGTCTACGACCCCGAAGGCGTACACCTTAGGGAATGAAGCAACTCTTATGAATTCTGCTACGTCAGCGCTCGCAAAACTCACCGCTATGCATGGGGCCCATCAGCACCTGGGCGCCGAGTTCCTATTTCGGGACGGCTGGAAGCTACCGGCCCGCTACTCCTCTACGGACTCGGAGGTTGCAACGGTACTCAAGGGCGGCGGAATCTTCGACATCAGCCCGATAGGCAAATTATCATTCCAAGGCGCAGAGGTATTGGCCGAGTTGCCGCGCTCCCTCGCACTTCCGGAGGCCCTGACCGTAGGGAAGGCGATAAGATGTGCAAGTCCTACGGCCAGTGAGGACAGCCGGGAGTCGGTCACCGTTGCGGCACTCGCCTACGACGAGGCCTTGGTGCTGACTTCTCCGGGGTCCCGGGACTCAATTGCCGCGGCCCTCGAAGAGGCAGTGACAGGCAGCGCCCACTTGATCGATCTGACCTCTGCGTGGGCGGGGATCGGGATTATGGGGCCTCGTAGCGTGGACGCCCTCGCCAGGATAGTCGAGCTGGACCTGGACCCCGACAAGTTCCTCGATGGTGCGTGCGCACAAGCGAAGTCAGCCGAAGTCCACTCTCTCATTGTCCGGGGAGACATCTCGGGGCATTATGCCTACCAGCTGTACGTTACCCGGGACTACGGCGAGTACATGTGGGAAGCGCTAATGCATGGGGGCAAGGGAGTCGGTGTGTCACCCATTGGGATTGAGGTTTTTGAGCAGATTTCCTCGGACCACCCGGGAATACCCTGGTAAGCGAGACTGAGAATATGGACCCACTGAAATTCTTACAGGAAAATCCAACACCCTCGGAGACTCCATTCCCGGATGCCGAGTTCCAGGGTCGCATCTCCAAGGTGCGCGGTCTCATGGCCGACGCGGGCATAGAGGTTCTGCTGGTCACCCATCTGCCCAACCTCTACTACCTGACCGGTTATAACACCATCATCCCAAACCGGTATGCGTGCCTGGTCCTGCCCATCGAAGGTTCGCCGACCATTCACATTGCGGATGTCGAGCTCGGGGCGGTGTTCGCGACCGGCTGGGTCCGGGACGTCGAGCTTTATCACTACTATGACGCTGCCCGAGCGATGGACCTGCTAGCCGGCATTCTGAAGGACAAGGGCCTGGATTCGAAGGCTATCGGGGTTGAGACGGGGGTGTCGGGACTGCACGTTAATCAGCATCGACGTCTGACAGAGAGTCTTCCCAATGCAACATTTGTCGACGCCTCCCGGTTGGTGTACCAGGTGCGAAAGACGAAGTCGGCGGCGGAGATAGAGTACATGAGGGAGGCGGGCCGGCTGACGGTCCTGGGCGTCGAGGCGGCGATGGCGGAGATTGCACCGGGCAAAACGGACAACGATCTCTCCGCCGCCTGCCACGAAGCCATGATACGAGCAGGGAGCGAGTATTTCACCAAGTGGCAGAACATCATGACCGGGCATCGGTCGGGGTTCCACCACTCTTTCCATGCCCGGTTTCCCATCGCACCCGGAGACCTCATTTACATGGAGCTTGGGGCGTCCTACAAGCGGTACGACACCCTTATGATGCGCTCGGCCACGCTTGGGGAACCCGACGACCTGACAAAGAGGATGGTCGATGCAATGCTCCGCACTTTCGACGTGCTGACGTCCAACATCAAGCCCGGGCGCACGGCCCACGACGTGGCGATGGAGGCCAAGAAGGCTGTCGGGCCGGTGGCGGAGGAGGCCTTTTTCATAGAGAACTTCGGGTACAGCGTGGGGATAGGCGTGCCATCGATCTGGGGAGAAGACCTGATATTTATCGCCGAGGGTGTGGACGAGCCACTCCTGCCGGGCATGACCTTCCACACGCCACTCACGATCCACGTGCCGGGGCAGCGGGGCGTGGGGTTCAGCGAGACCGTACTGGTCACAGAAACCGGGTGGGAGTCGCTCACGGCCCAGGAAAGGTCCCTGCGGGTGGTGTCCCTCTGATGTTTCAGCTATTCAAGAAGGAGCGGATGTGGCGGGACCCGGAGCTCAAGCCGCACTACGACATAGTCATAGCCGGGGCGGGGGTGCATGGACTTGCTATCGCCTATTATCTCGGGCAGAGGGGCATCACAAACGTAGCCCTGCTGGACAAGGGGTATCTGGGGGGTGGGGCCAGCGCTCGGTCCACTGCGATCATCAGGGCCAACTACGTGACCCCCGAGGGCATTCCGTTCTTCTACGAAAGCGTCAAGCTCTACGAAGACCTTTCGCAGGACCTCGGATACAACCTGCTGTTCAGCCAGATGGGCCGGCTGGAGCTGGCACACACCGAGTCGTCCGTATACGCCCTCCGAACCCGCGCCGACGCAAATGCCGCCCTGGGTGTCGACAGCAGGATTATCGGCACGGACGACATACGGGAGCTTGTGCCGATTCTCGACATGCGAGAGGGGAACGATCTCCCAGTTCTAGCGGGGCTCTACCATCCGCCCGCCGGTGTGATCCGCCACGATGCCGTGATCTGGGCCTACGCTCGGGCCGCGGACCGCCGAGGGGCGGAGATTCACCCCTTCACCGAGATCACAGCAATAAACCAGAGCAACGGTCGGGTCACGGGGGTCGAGACGAACCGCGGGCCTATCCAGACCGACCTCGTAATCAACTGCACGGCGGCGTGGAGTTCGACCATCGCGGAGATGGTCGGGATTGACCTGCCGATGATCACTCACCCACTGCAGGCCATGGTCACCGAACCCCTCAAGCCGATTCTCAAGCTCGGGGTCTCTTCCACCAATTTCCACGTCTACGTCTACCAGACCGATCGCGGTGAACTGGTCATGGGGGGCGCAGTCGACCATTACACAAGCTACTCTCTCAAGTCGACCTTCCCGATGATGGAAGAGCTATCCGCCGGAGCGCTCAGGATGTTCCCCTTCCTGAAAGACGTGAACATCCTCCGGCAGTGGACAGGCATATGCGACATGACACCGGACTACGCACCGATAATGGGGCCGGTGTCGGGGCTGGATGGGTTCCTGCTGAATTGCGGCTGGGGCACCTACGGATTCAAGGCTGCGCCCATATCAGGGAAGATGATGGCGGAGCTTATAGACACGGGGGAGACGCCGGACCTGATAAAGCCGTTTTCGCTGGACCGGTTCTCGGATGGCAGGCTGGTGAATGAGAAGGGTGCGGCTTCAAGCGCGGCTTTGCATTGAGGGAAGGAGACCCGACCCATGACACAGGACATCTGCTGGCTTTCGGCTACCGAGATCGCGGAGGGGATAAGGAACAAGACGTTCTCATCGCAGGAGGTGGTGCAGGCGCACCTGGACAGGATTGAATCGCTTAACCCGACTCTGAACGCCATTGTCACCTTTGCGTCAGACCCGATGGAGAAAGCGAAGGAAGCAGATGCGGCCATTGCTCGGGGGGATGAGCTTGGGGCTATTCACGGGGTGCCGTTCACGTTGAAGGACTGCGTGGAGGTGGCGGGGCTCAGGGCTACACAAGGCTCTCTTATACTCAAGGACAACATCTCTGCCCAAGACTCAACGGTATACAAGCGGCTTAAGGGCGCAGGGGGAATCCTTCTGGGCAAGACCAACCTGCCCGAGTTCGCGCTGTGGTGGGAAACTAACAACCGGTTGTTCGGGGCGACGCATAATCCGTGGAAGATCGGGTATACGCCCGGTGGTTCCAGCGGGGGCGAAGGGGCATCGTTGGCAACCGGGATGTCGCCGCTGGGAGTTGGAACGGACCTGGGAGGATCGATTCGTCAGCCTTCCAGTTTCTGCGGGCTAGCGGGGTTGAAGCCGACATTGGGCCGGGTGCCGTACACGCGGGTCGTGCCGCAGACGCTGTTTCGAGCCATACACGTCGGGCCTATGGCCCGGAATGTGCAGGACGTGGCCCTCGGCCTGTCCATCATGGCCGGGCCCGACGGCGAGGACATCTATGCTCCTCCCGTCCCCGTTCCTGACTACACGAACCTGGACGGCGGCGGAAAGCTGAGAATCGGGTGGAGTCCGACGGGAGGCACAGCTGTCGAAGAGGAAGTTCAGAAGGTGGTCGCCGATGCTGCCGAAGCGCTGTCGGGGCTGGGTCACGATGTGGAGCAAGTGGAGATACCGGGGTTGGGGACAAATGATGCGCAGGTGATATCGTCGGTGGTCTACCTGTCAGAAGCAAAGCCGTTCCTCCTGGAGACAGTCGCAGGACGGGAGTCCGAGATGACGCCGCTGCTTCGCAAGCGTTATATCGACTCACCCGAAAAGACCCTTGACGAGTACCTGAAGGCGAGCTTCGACTGGGAGTCGTTGAAGTGGGAGGTCGGGGAGTACTTCACACGCTACGACCTGTTCCTCTGCCCAACGGCCCCAATGCCTGCGTACGAGGCCGGCCGAGAGGAATTCGTCATCGACGGTAAGACAATGGGCGCGAGGCACAGCCTTCGGGCCACGGTGCCCTGGGACCTGACGGGGTCACCGGCGATGAACGTGCCCTTCGGATGGAGCAGCGAAGGCATGCCGATTGGCGTGCAACTCGTGGCCCGGCACTTCGACGAGCACCTGCTGTTGAAGGCGGCCAAGGGGCTTGAGGGTTGCCAGACGGACAGGCGTCGTCCGGCCATCGCCAACCCACAATAGCATAAACCCACACCGGTCCACAGGGGGGATTTGACACCGGCCCCCAGCGACCTTACCATCGCCAGTAAATGTGATGACCGCTTAGACTAGGAGAGATAACATCATGATTTCGATTTCACAGGCGCTCATGCTGCTGTTCGCCGCCATGATAATCGCCGGGGCCGTCATATCATTCAATGGATTGTTGGTAGACACCGATCCGGAAAGCGGAGCAATCCTATCCGGCGAACCCGGCTTCGGCAACGAGTTGACTTTCCTGCTCGTCTTTTTTGGGGCCATTGGACTAGTCGGGACATTTCTCCTGCGCGGCTTGCCCAATCCTTGGAGAGAGTAGGGCCAGCTCCCAGGGAATACGCGCGATAAAGGTCTCGCTCAGTTGACGAGGTGCGATACGGCGGCAGCCATCCTGGTTGATTCGGCAAAGAAGCAGGTTAAGAACTGCCGCGCCCCGAATCGGTCCAGCAAAGACAAGCGAGCGTGGCTTGCAGCTCCCAAGCCGTTTACAGGGTTTTAATGAGTTCCACCTGAATGGCTTGAGTGCATTCGCATAAGTGAGCAATTCGTAGGGTTCTAAACAGCCCCGGCCCTGTTAGAGATGGGAGCAGTGCCATGGTTGCAGAGCTAACCTCCGTCTCGCCCCTCAACCGCACCTTGCCGAGCACGTACTACTACGACCCCGGCATTTACGAGCAAGAGAAGGAGCACATCTTCTACGACTCGTGGGTATGCGCGGCGCGGGTGGAGGAAATTCCGAATTCAGGCGATTATCTTCTCCGGGACATTGCCGACGAAAGCATTCTGGTAGTACGTGCCAAGAACGGTGAGATCAAGGCCTTCTACAACGTTTGTCGGCACCGAGGGAACCGGCTCTGTCCGGCGGAGTCGGCTAGGGCGGGGGGTGGGGCCTTCGTCTGCGGCTACCATGGCTGGACCTACAACCTGGACGGCGACCTCATCGCTACGCCCAACATGTCCACCCGGCCATCCCTGAACGGCGATCCGCTCTCGCTGTATCCCGTATCCGTGCTGCTCTGGGAGGGTTTCATCTTCCTAAATCTCTCCGATGATCCCGAGTCGTTTGAACCGGAGTTGGGGATCCTTGCAGAAAAGCTGCCTAAATACAACTTAGCCAACCTGAGAATAGGGCACCGGAACGTGTACGACATCAAGGCCAACTGGAAGCTGGTGCTGGAGAACAACGTCGAGTGTTATCACTGCCCCGGCGTCCACCCCGAGCTCTGTGAAATCCACCCCACATTCAGAGGCGGCGTCATAGGACAGGAAGCCCTTGACGGCGCACCCCTCATCGACGGAGCTACGACGTATTCGGACACAGGCATGGGGACTCGGCCTATGATCAGCACCCTCTCCAGTGAGGATGTGGCCAAGTTCCGCAGTCTGACCATCTACCCCAACCTCTTCTTTGGCCTGCTCCCGGACCAGGTGTTTGTCTTCTACAAATGGCCCGTCTCCCCGACCACGAGTCGCCTCACGGTTGACTGGTTGTTTGAGGAGTCGGTGGTGGGGGCGCCGGGGTTTGACCCAAGTGACACGGTAGAGTTCCTGGACCGTGTCCTGAAACAGGACTACGACATCTGCGAGGAGGTGCAGAAGGCGATCAGGTCTCGGGCACACCGGCAGGGGGTGTACTCAGAGCAGGAGCATCTGCCGCACAAGTTCAACCAGTGGGTGTTGCAAAAGCTGAGCGCAGAAACCTAGCTCATGCGCTTCTCTTCTTAATCCTAGAGAAAAGCGTTGACGCCGAACGCAAGATTAGTTACTGTTCTTGGAGTCGTATGCCTCATTTGGGCTACGATGTTAGGTCAAGTCCAACCTTACTTATCTCCGGCTCAGCGGCTTCGCCAGGTCGGCCAAAGCTAAGAAGAAGAGAAAATGTTCAAGCTCTCTGTAATAGGTATACTCGTCCTACTGCTGGTAGGATGCTCCCAACAAGCTGAACCCACCCCCACACCAGGACCTGCCTCCACCCCTGTAGTTACTCCCACTCCTATCCACACACCTATTGCTACTCCACTACCATCTACCCTGACAATAGATGAATACCTCCAACAGTGTGTTCCAGACGCTGCAGTACCTGTCACCTACGGCGACATATCTGCCCTTTTCGGCAAACTCATACAGAGGCTAGAAACCTTGGCTCCCCCTGCGGAAGTTGCACAATGGCACGACCTTCAGCTAGGAATGTACAGGGCGTTTGAAGTCGTGCTTCAGTCCCAGCCGCCAGACAAGGCAATCGACTTTGAGGAATTTGCAGGGATGATCGTCTCAGAGGGCATACAGGAGCAAGAGGTTTCGATAGCCGGTGTGCTGTCGGAAGAACTGCATCAACAGCTGGTTGACGCTGGCTGCGCCGGTGTCTTTGCTATTGAAGGATCCATCGATACTGTCACCGACGAAGACGTACCAGAAGAAGATGACCACGGGGACAGCCTAGAGACAGCTACTCGGGTAGAGTCACGTACAAGGATACCTGTATCTCTCAGAGACACCAACGACCTAGACATGTTGTTGCTGCGAGGCGAAGCCGATACTGAGTACCTGCTAATCCTAGAGTTAGACGGTACGATTGCCAGCCTCACTGAGCCAATACAAGCATTGGTGACTGTATACGATTCTCTTGGATATGAGATGGCGCGGTTGGAGGAATACGCCTCCACTCAGAATCAGGTACGGTGGACAGCCGATGAAGAAGGGGAATACCTAATCATAATAGGTGACAGAGCCACAACAGGCTCCTTCATTGTCAGCATAAATGACATACCCCCGCCCGAGTCCCTTGAGTAAGGGTGATGCAGCCTACCCAGACCTACCTAATATATACAAGCACGAGCGGCCTAAGCCCCTCCAGTAGAGGTTATACAAAGGTTTCATCAAGAGAGGAAGCCAGAGCACTTCGCACACCCTTTGTGAGTCTCTCGCCTTAGGCAGATGCTCCTAAGGAGCGCGCTTCATTGACGACAGTGTGAGCGCGACAGAGGCGCTATGCCCCGTTGACGCCGTACATGGCGAGGGAGTTGTCCCGGAGGATCTTGCGCTTGACGTCCTCTGAGAGGTCCTCCCGGTCCCAGAAGTGGGCGACGCTTTCGGGGTATTCGTTGTCCCAATGAGGCCAGTCGGAGGCGTAGAAGAGGGAGTCCTCGCCGAGGATGTCGATCACCTGTGGGATCAGGGTTTCGCTGGACTCGGCGTGGAACCACACCTTGTCGCTCTTCAGGTACTCGCTGGGCTTGCGGGTGCAGTCCGGGGTCTCGAGCCATCCGCGCTTCTCCCATTCCTCGTCCATCCTGTCGAGGAAGAAGGGCACCCAGGTACAACCCGTTTCCAGGTATCCGACTTTCAGGTCAGGGAACCTTTCGAATACACCGCCGTAGACCATGTGGACGGACTGGAGCATGTTGGATATCGGAAATGCCGTGGTGTGGCGCTGGATAAACTTTGTGTACTTCATGTATTCGGAGGTGCCCCCATGCACGGCCACCAGGCAACCGAGAGACTGAGCCTCTTCGAAGAACGGGTCGAACTTCCGCTCTCCGAATCCCCCGAACCCGACAGCCGGCAGCATAACTCCTGAGAATCCGGCCTCGGTGATAGTTCTTCTCATTTCCTTTGTCCCCGCCTCTACGTCGGTCAGCGGGACGAGGGACACGGCCTTCAGTTTAGGGCTGACGCTCATCCATTCGTCGGCGATCCAGCGGTTGTATGCGCCGGTAACGGCCTTCAGGTAGTCCGGGTCCCAGATGGTCCCGTAGGTCAAAAGCGTTGTCGGGAAGAGGAAGGTCATCTCCATGCCGCCCCATTCCAGGGCGTCGAGCCAGTCGCTGGGGAAGGGGTAGCCTGCGGGCCCGAGACCTCCCATCCTTCCTCCGAGAGTCGAGTCTGCAAATGCCCGGTTAGTTATGGCACTGCCGTGGCCGACCCTGCCCTGGGCGTCGGGGAGGTTGTCCATCAGAAAGCCGTTGTAGGGCTCCGGCATGTAGTCCCTGATACGGGCCTGGTCTTCTATGATGTGTCCGTCCGCGTCTATAACGCCGAATGGAAGCTGCATGGCTATCCTCCGCCTCTATTGAAACGTGCCGTTAGATTCAAGCAGTCTAGCCTTGATGGTGGGGAGATGCAATTGGGTGCCTTAGCTGGGTATCATGGTCATTTGAATGGAGGTTGGGACAAAGGGTTGCCGAATCGGCGTCCCAAGCAAGAACCCTGTGAATGAGCTGAAATGACCCTACGTCTCAATCGCGAGATCAAGGCCTACTGCCCTGACTTTGAACCGGTACGGAGGGTACTGCGGGAGTGGGAGGCGGTCTTTATTGAAGTCAAGAGGCAGGTGGACTACTACTATCATCTGCCGAATTCCGATGACATCGGGGTGACTCGGCGGCTCAAACTCCGCGTCGAGAAGGGCAAAAGGCAACTCATCTATTACCTCGACCGCCAAGAAGGAGGCGCAAGGACCAGCAGATTCCAGATTTGGGACATCAATGATCCCCGGATCCAGGAGGCGCTTGATGAATCCCTGGGCATTCGAGTAATTGTTCGCAAAAGCAGAGAACTTTGGCGTAAGGAAAACATCATTTTCAACCTGGACACGGTTGATGAGGTGGGCCAGATTCTTGAAGTTGAAGTGCAGGACAAAGATGGGTGCGACATCGATGCTCAGGTTGAGGAATACCGCTCACTCTTTGGACCTTTTTTGGGTGGTTACATAGACGGCTCGAACGAGGACTTGGTAATCGCGGCGGGAGGGGTTCTAAGCATGGAGTGGCCGGAGGGGGGCAAGGCGAGCACGAGAGGTGCTGCTATGGGAGAGTGAGGGGACTCCGCCCCAGATCCCTCGCAGGGCCTCGGGATGACACAAAGGGGGGAAGGGTAGCATCCGCTATAATCCACCCATCCATTTCCATCTCGGAGGCTTTCATGTCCAGTTCACCTCATGGCGTACAGTTTGAGTCCAACAGACCCGACATCATGGGACGGAACGGGATGGTCGCCTCCGGGCATCCGCTGGGTTCCCAGGCAGGCGTCTCGATTCTTCAGCAGGGCGGCAATGCAATCGACGCTGCCATAGCCGTGGCGGCAGCGGTGAACGTGGTGGAACCTCAAATGTCGGGGATTGGGGGGGATGGGTTCATCATGGTGTATCGCCGGGACCTGGGGAAGATCGAGGTGGCCAATGGCACGGGCCCCGCGGCCCTGGCAGCGACCCGAGAGCGTTACACCGATACGGGCATACCCGAAAAAGGCATCCTGTCCGTCTCCGTTCCCGGCCTCCTGGACGCCTGGCTCTCGGCGCACGAGAAGTACGGGTCTCTCCCGCTTTCACAAGTCCTGGCCCCGGCGATTGGGCTCGCTCGGGATGGTTTCCCTGTCAGCAGGAAGCTTTCGGGGGACATCGCCAGCGACCGATTCTTGTGTGAGCACCCGGTCTCGGGGGCCATATTTGCACCTGGGGGTCGGGCCCTGGGGCCCGGGGACATCCTCCACCAGCGAGACCTTGCCGACACCTTTGACCAGATCGCTGAAGGCGGGGCTGAAGTCTTCTACCGGGGCGAGATTGCCGCAGCAATTGTACGGTATCACCGCATGAACGGAGGCCTTCTCTCTATGGAAGACCTGGGCCGCTTCCACGGGGAGTGGCAGGACCCGATATCAACCACCTACCACGGTCATACAGTATTCGAGGCGCCGCCAAACTCCAGCGGCCACGTACTGCTCCAGGAGCTTAACATCATCGAGCAGTTCGATTTGCAGGGGCTCGGGTGTAATTCGCCGGAGGCCATTCACATCATGGTCGAGGCCAAGAAACTCGCCTTCGCCGACAGGGAGACCTACGTCGCCGATCCCGACTATCTCGACATCCCTATGGAAGGCATGCTTTCCAAGATGTACGCTTGGGAACGGGCCTCGCTTATTGATAGGGGAAGGGTCAACCCGAATGTGGCCGCCGGCAACCCATATCTCTACCAGGACGGTCCCGCCCCAGAGCACTCCCCTAAGAAGGCCCACGGCCCGGATAAGGGCGGAGACACGACCTGTTTCGTAGTCGTGGACAGGTGGGGCAATGCCGTGAGCCAGCTGCAGAGCCAGCAGAGCGCGTTTGGGTCGGGGGTGGTGGTGGAGGGTACAGGGATACTGCTCAACAACCGGATGACCTACTGGCATCTCGACCCCGACCACATCAACTGCCTGACGCCCGGCCATCGGGTCCGGCACACCATGAACCCCGTAATGGTATTCGCCGGAGACGACGACGCACTGGTCAACGGCGAGCTAGTCCTGGCTTGCGGCACACCGGGGGCCGACACACAGGTGCAAACCAATATGCAGGTCATCACTCACGTCCTGGATTTCGGGATGAACGTTTCCGAAGCTGTCGAAGCGCCCAGGTGGAGGCACCTCCAGGACCAGACGGAGTCCACCGAACCGCGTAAGTTCAATGACCGGCTCCAGCTGGAAGGGCGTTTCTCCGAGGAAGCGAGGGCCAATCTCGAGGCCAAGGGGCACACGCTTGAGATCCTGCCCGACTGGGGCGCATCCGGCAGCGAGGTGATGATCCGCCGGGACCCGGCCACCGGAGCGTTGTTCGGCGCAGCCGACCCTCGGCGGGACGGGTACGCTATCGGTTGGTAGAGCCTCGGTACGTCAGGTAAGTAAGGGTCGCGTCATACCTCGGGTCGATGTGCATGTAGTCTTCGATCTGGAAGGGAGGCAGCAGGGGCTCGGTGTTCAACCTGGCTGCCTTCAGGGTGTTGACCATGAGCATGGCCACTGTCATCACTCCCACGCCACCCGGCACCGGGGTTATGGCCTGGGCCTTTTCCTTCACTGAATCGAAGTCCACGTCTCCCACCAGCCTATAGCCCGACTTTTTCGTAGAGTCCGGGATTGCGTGGATTCCCACGTCCACTACTACCACGCCATCCTTCACCATATCACCCGTTATGCCCTGGGGATTGCCCGTGGCGACGACCAGGATATCGGCCATACGTGTGATGCTGGGAACATCCCTGGTGCCGAGGTGGCATATGGTGACCGTGGCGTTGGCCCAGGGCTTCTCCTGGAGCAGCAAGGCAGCTAACGGCCTACCCACGATCAGGCTTCCCCCGACAACAACTACGTGCTTGCCCTCAGGGTGATGCCCCACCGAGACCAGCATACGGTGAATGCCGGCCGGGGTGCATGGCACGAATCTCGGTTCTCCGGCCAGAAGCCAGCCCACGTCCAGGGGGTGCAGCCCTTCGATGTCCTTCAGAGGATCAACTGAGTTGATGACCTTGAGGGTGTCGATACCCGGGGGCACGGGGAACTGTACCAGGATGCCGTGAAAACGGTCGTCGTGGTTCAGCTCCTCGATCCTTTCCAGAAGCTGGTCTTCGGTCGTGGAGCCGGGAAGTTTGAAGGTCTGGGAGTAGATCCCCGACTCCCTGGCAGCCTTTTCCTTAGCCGCCACGTACCTGCTGGAGGCGGGATCGTCGGAAACCAGTACCACGGCCAGACCCGGGACTGCCCCTGTCTGGGACTTCAATACGTCTACGGCAAGTTTAACGCGAAGTCGGACGGCCTCCGCTATCCGGCGGCCATCGATTATCACTGCGGCCATATCCGATCACCGACCTTCCACCCGACTTTTAGTTCCAACCGCATGGGCCCTTTTCCCAGACGCCGCGAATGATACTCTCAAGCGCTTTTTCGTGCGAGTCGCAACCATCCGAGAATATGCGTATTTTCCATCGGCTATTCTTGTTACCGGACTTGTCCCTCCCCTCCCATGCCGGTATTATTGTGACTGGCCCCGAGAGCCAGGAGGAATCACATGCGATTTAACTTCACCCCGGAAGAGCAGGCGTTCAGGCAGGAGGTCAAGGACTTCCTTGCTGCGGAATGGACAGAGGACCATGACCTTGTGCCCGGCAGCGAAGAGGCACATGCCGTGGAAATGGGCATGCGCAAGAAACTGGCCGACAAGGGCTGGCTCGCCCTCTCCTGGCCGAAAGAGTACGGCGGCTCCGAGGCCTCCGTAATGCAGCAGGTCATTTTCACCGACGAATGGTCCTACGCCCACGCCCCCGGACGCGACGGCGAGGGCATCGGATACATCGGCCCAGCCATCATGGTGCATGGGACCGAGGAGCAGAAGAAAGAGCACATCGGCGGGATAGCCCGCGGTGAAGTCGTATGGGCGCAGGGTTACTCGGAGCCTGAGTCGGGGTCCGACCTCGCGTCTCTCCAGACCCGCGCCGTCCTGGAAGGCGACGAGTGGGTCATAAACGGACAGAAGATCTGGACCTCACAGGCCCACGTCGCAGACTGGATCCTACTGCTGGCCCGCACGGACCCCAACGCCCCCAAGCACCGGGGCATCACCATGTTCCTTGCAGACATGAGGACCCCCGGCGTCTCCGTCAGACCAATTGTAGATATGACGGGCGGGCACCACTTCAACGAGACTTTCTTCGACAACGTGCGTGTCCCGAAGGAGAACGTGATAGCGGAAGTCAACCGGGGCTGGTATGCCGGAATGACGCTGCTTGACTTCGAACGCTCCGGTGTAGAGTACGCCGCACTGGCGCGTCGGGCACTGGACGAGACCCGGAAGTTTGCAAGCGAGACGAAATACAACGGCAATAACCTCATCGACCTTCCCATGGTCCGCAACACCATCTCCGAAATGGCTATCAGCGTCGAAGTCTCCTACATGCTCTCCTACCAGATTGCCTACATCCAGAGCAAGGGAGATGTGCCGAACAAGGAAGCCTCGATGGGCAAGAGCTTCGGTTCGGAGGTCGAGCAGCGCGTTCTGCAGATGGCCATGCGCATTTTGGGCCTCTATGGTCAGCTCACCCCCTCCTCCCCCCGCACTCCCCTGCACGGATGGGTCGAGAACAACTACCGTAAGAGCATCTCGGACACCATCCAGAGCGGAACTTCGGAGATTCAGCGCAACATCATCGCCACCCGGGGACTGGGCCTGCCACGGCAGTAGTCCGTTCCCTCATAAGACCGCAATTGCCGCGCCGCTCCGTGAACACGGGGCGGCGTAGTAATTCATAGGAGAGAGACTCTTGAGAACAGCGGATGTCATTGTAGTGGGGGCTGGCAATGCAGCGCTGTGCGCCGCGCTTTCGGCGCGGGAACACGGGGCCCGTGTACTGGTCCTGGAAAAGGCCCCCGAGCACATGCGCGGAGGCAATTCCTATTTCACGGGCGGCGGCTTCCGCTTCCCCTACGAAGGCCTGGAGGACATCCGGGCCCTGATCCCCGAGATGGCCGATGACGAGGCCAACTCCATCGAAATCGGTTCCTATCCGCAGTCCAAATTCTACGACGACATCATGCGGGTTACGGAGGGACTATCCGACGCCGACCTATTACAGACCCTGGTGTCCCAGGCACATCCAACAGTGCATTGGATGAAGGGCCAGGGTATCCATTGGGTCCTGATGTATGGCCGTCAGTCATTCGAGGTCGGGGGGAAGCAGCACTTCTATGGCGGGTTGATTACGGAGGCGGTGGGGGGAGGGAAGGGACTTGTCGACGCCCTGTTTGACGCCGCGGAAGCACGAGGCATAGCAATAGCATACGGGGCCAAGGTCACGGGCCTGCTGACAGATGACCTGGGCCGGGTCACGGGAGTTTCCGCACGCACGCCGGAAGGACAGAGAGACTTCGAGGCTGGGGCGGTGGTCCTGGCCTGCGGTGGATTCGAGTCGAACCCGGAAATGCGGACCCGGTACCTGGGCCCCGGGTGGGAGTTGGCCAAGGTGCGCGGGACACGATTCAACACGGGAGACGGCATCCGCATTGCCCTTGAGGCCGGGGCCCAGCCCCACGGCCACTGGAGCTCGTGCCACGCCGTGGCGTGGGACCTGAACGCTCCCACATTCGGGGACCGGAACGTTGCCGACCTCTTCCAAAAGCACTCCTACCCCCTGGGCATCGTAGTCAACGCGGATGGCAGGCGCTTCCTGGACGAGGGCGCTGACCTACGCAACTACACTTACGCCAAGTACGGAAGAGAGATACTAAAGCAGCCCCACCGCGCAGCTTTCCAGATCTTCGATGCCAAGGTATCCGACAAGCTGAGGGATGAGTACTACATCGCGCGAGCCACGAAGGCGGAGTCGGACACGATTCCGGGACTTGCGGACGCGCTTGGGATTAACAGGAACCAACTGGTCGAGACGGTTGGGAGTTACAACTCCTCCGTGATGGAGGGCGATTTCAACCCGGCGGTCCTCGACGGCAAGGGCACAGTGGGAATCGACCCGCCGAAGTCCAACTGGGCGCAGAGGCTCGACTCACCCCCGTTTATCGGCTACGCGGTGACTTGCGGAATCACCTTCACGTTCGGGGGGTTGAAGATCGGGGTTGACGCACGGGTGCTGGATACGGAAGAAGCGCCAATTCCAGGGTTGTATGCGGCGGGGGAGCTTGTGGGCGGGCTGTTCTACTACAACTACGCAGGTGGGTCGGGGTTGATGGCGGGGTCGGTGTTCGGGCGGATTTCAGGGGCAGAGGCGGCGAAGGCGGCGGTAACTGCCTAGACCCCCGTTCCTAGGTCCCCTTGGCTCCGGTGATGTCTCGCTTCTGGAAGAGCCAGAGTGCGGCGGCACCAAACAGAGCGCTATATCCAAGCAAGACCAGGAATGCCTGGGTTGTCCCCGGCAGTTCGCCGCCAGCGATAGTCGTGACAAGGAATATGAAGTCCTGAGCCCCACCCTGGCTAACTAGGGTGTTAGCGCTTATTCCCAGGGTAAAGCCGGCTATGGTGTCGAAGCCGTCTACGAAGACAATGAGAATTGGCACGACGATTTGCTCGGCAATGTGATATCCCACGGTGATGGCAAGGCCGATCGTCGCCGAAGAGGTGAGGACGGTGAGGGCAGCGGCAAGCAACGCGTAGGGGATTAACACGTAGGCCGCCTTCAAAATAGTAAGGACCGCCTCCGACCATTCGCCGGATGAAGTTAACTCACTGCCGTTCTCAACCAGGCCAGAGGTAACAATGCTGCTAATCCCGATGAAAACTGCGGCAACTACCAGGGCGGCCAGGCCTGCCAAAGCGACTACGCCGAATTTGGCAACAAGGAAGGGCCACCGGCCCGGGCCCCGGGCCATGACGGTGCGGAGGGTGCCCCAGCCATATTCGGTACCCAAGACCGAGGATGACAGTGTGATCATCAGAACGATAGCAAGGCCAAACATCAAACCGATGCCGGAGGTGACGCTGCCGGGCAGCAGGAACAATTCTTCAGAGCCGTCTTCATTTCTCGCACTGTATACGAGAAAGCCGATCCAAACGAACATTTGCGTAAACAGAATGAAAATGACAAGCAGAATCCACGGGAACCAGCGCCGCCTTAGCTTGAACCACTCCCATCGCATCAGTGAGAGGAGGTGGAGTATCAATTCAGTTCTCCGTCTGATCCGCCGGTCACTTCCAGGAAGTACTGTTCCAGGCTCTTGGCCCGTGGGCGCATTTCTGTGACGTACACTCCTGCGCCGCTGAGGGCGGCCGTCAGCTCTCCTGATCTATGGCTGGGGGCGTTGGCGACCAGGTAGCCTTCTTCTTCCTCAATACCCTTGACCCAATCGACCAACGAAAGCACTTCTTTGGCTTTGGAGTCGTCGGTGGTACGGAACTGTATCTGAGCGCCTGTACCGAGTAAATCAGAAACGTCCCCCTGCGCGATGAGTTTGCCCTTGGCCAGGATAGCCACACTGTCGCACACGGCTTCCACCTCGTGTAGGAGGTGGCTGGAAAGGAGGACGGTGCGGCCACCGGTGCCGAGCCTTCTAACGAGGTCCCGGATCTCGGCCATGCCGGCGGGGTCCATGCCGTTGGTTGGCTCATCGAGGATGAGGACCTCGGGGTCACCGAGGAGGGCGTAGGCGAGGCCCAGGCGCTGTTTCATGCCAAGGGAGTAGGTGTGGAACTTGTCGTTGGCTCTCGTGCCAAGGCCCACGGTGTCCAGCAGCGAGTCCAACTCCTGCCGGTTGCCCCTTCCGGTTATGCCCTGAAAATATGCCAGGTTGTTGCGCCCGGACAGGTAGGGATAGAAGGCCGGGGTCTCGACAATGGCGCCGATGCGGTGGAGGGCGTCGGAGTGGGAGTCTGTCCCATCGAAGAGGGTGAAGTCGCCGGAGGACTGGCCGGTGAGGCCGAGGAGGATGCTGAGGGTTGTAGTCTTACCGGAGCCGTTGGGCCCGAGCAGACCGAAAATTCGACCTCGGGGGACATCCATCGATAGACCATCCACGGCCACGATGGGACCATACTTCTTGGTCAGGCCCTGGGTGCGAATTACGGAGTCGTTCATAGAGGGCGCATTATCCGCGCCTGCGGAACAGGAAGTCCAGTATCTTTTTCAGTGGATTGCCGCCCTGATCGATTCTTTGGAGTCGAGTCCGGTTGCAACTTACGCAGGTACAAGCAGCGGGATGTCGTCCCGCCATTTCCTGGTTTCTGAACTCCCGTTCTTTCATATTGCATTACCCGACGACTGCGCCTTTGGTTGGCACAGCGTCAAGCACAAACCCCTCGTAGCCGTTCTCTGCAATCTCGTCGCACTTTTTGCGATATGTACCCATACCGCCGGTGTAAGGCATGAAGACTCGGGGCTTGCCGGGAATGTTCGCTCCCAGGTACCAGGAGTTTGCTTGCATATACAGGGTCTTGTTGGCTTCCTCCTGGACGTGGGCATCCCAGTCCTTTTCGGCCTGTGGGTCGGCTTCAGCGGTTTCGAGGCCGTGATCGCGCATCCAGCCTATGAAGTCTCCTACCCACTCTATGTGCTGCTCGATGGCGACGGGCATATTGGTCAGGACGGAAGGGCTCCCGGGGCCCGTTAGCATGAACATGTTGGGGAAGCCCGCGACCTGGAGGCCGAGGTAAGTCTTCGGGCCCTCGGCCCATTTTCCCTTGAGAGTGACGCCGTCTCGGCCCTGGATGTCGATTTTCATGAAGGTGCCGGTCATGGCGTCGAATCCCGTGGCGAAGACAATGGCGTCGAACTCAAACTCCTTCTCGGATGTGCGTATGCCCTTGGGAGTAATCTCCTGGATGGGCGTCCTGCGCAGGTCCACGAGATAGACATTGTCCCGGTTGTAGGTCTCGAAATAGTTGGTGTCCATCAGGGCCCGTTTCGAGCCGTAGGGATGGTCCAGGGGCAGGAGTTTTTCAACGGTCTCGGTGTCCTTTACGGTCTCCCTGATCTTGGATCGGATGAAATCGGCGGCGGTGTCGTTGGCGTCCTTGTTGGTCATAACATCGCCGAAGGAGCCGTAGACGAAGTCGTTGCCTCCGATGGACCATGCCTTTTCGTAGATAGCCCGTCGATCTTCTTCCGAGAAATCCAAAGCGGAGCGACCCATGGGTATCTGTGGAGCGCCGCCGTGGGCCCATTTCATCCTCTCGATAATCTCATCGTAGTGGGGTTTGACCTCTTCTTCGATGAACCGGGTGTCGATGGACCCGTGGTGTGCAGGGACAGTGAACTGGGGGGTGCGCTGGAATACGGTGAGGTGCTTTGCCTTACTGGCTATTACGGGTATGGACTGGACACCGCTGGAGCCGGTGCCAATTACGGCTACACGTTTGCCGGAAAAGTCGACGGGGTGATGGGGCCAGTTACCGGTGTGGTACCACTTGCCTTCGAAGGAGTCGAGACCATTTATCTGGGGGATATTTCCGGTGGATATGCAGCCGATGCCCGTAATGAAGTACCGGGCGGTGACGCGGTCTCCACGGTCGGTCTCAATTTGCCAGAGGTTCTTATCTTCAAGGAAGGTTGCGGAGGTGACGCGGGTTTCTAACTGTATGTTGCGCCTGAGATCAAAGCGGTCCGCGACATGGTTGAGGTAAGTGAGGATCTCGGGCTGCTCGGGGTACTTGCCACTCCACTGCCAGTCATGGAGCAGCTCCTTGGAGAATGTGAAGCAATATGTGTAGCTTTCGGAGTCGCAGCGGGCGCCCGGGTATCGATTCCAGTACCAGGTGCCGCCCACACCCGTCCCCATCTCGTAGACCTGGACGGACATACCCATCTCGTCCCTGAGCCTCTGCAACATCCCCAACCCCGAGAACCCCGCCCCGATCACCACTGCATCGAAATCGCCGCCGTTCTTGAAGCTAGCCATGAAACTCCCCCTGCAACTCTACAACTTCAGCCTTTCCCCCATCTCCCCCTCACGGAACCTGCGCTATTGTACCAGTTATGGATTTCGGCGTGGATCAGGAATTCGGTCCTGAAAATTAGGGGTTGTCTGAACAAGTGTGTAAGTGGAAAGAAGAGGGAAGGGAGGGGATGGATTCCCGCCTACTCGGGAATGACGGAAGGAAGTGGGACAGCGGAAGAAGATGGCACAACAACATGTTCAGAGGTTTCTAAGAAACCGGGGATGCGTTAAACGCTTCCCCGGTTCTATAACAATTGGTAAGGATCAGGCTGGTTAGGAAGCTGCAACCACTGTACTACCACTACCTTCTTCTCCACTAATAAAGCGCTTGCGGCCAACCCTTAGCACGAAGCCCTCGTAGCCGTTCTCCGCTACTTCATTGCATCGCTTACGGTAGTTACCCTGCCCTCCGGCGTAGGGCATGAAGACCCGTGGCTTTCCCGGTATGTTAGCGCCCAGGTACCAGGAGTTGGCATACACAAATAGGGTCTTGTTGGCTTCCTCGTTAACGTGGGCGCCCCAATCTTCTTCGGCGCGAGGTTCGGGCTCTGCAGTTTCGATATCCCGTTCGCGCATCCAGCCTATGAAGTCTCCAACCCAGTCTATGTGCTGCTCAATGCACACCGGCATGTTGCAAAGCACGGACGGGCTACCGGGGCCCGTGATCATGAACATGTTGGGGAATCCTGCTGACTGCAGCCCGAGGTAGGTCTTTGGGCCCTCGGCCCATTTCTCCTTCAGCGTCATCCCGTTCCTGCCCCGAATATCCATTTTCATAAACGTGCCGGTCATGGCGTCGAAGCCCGTGGCGAAGACGATGATATCGAACTCGAAGTCCTGCTCTGAAGTCCGTATTCCCTTTGCGGTGATCTCCTGGATTGGAGATTGGCGCAGGTCTACGAGATCAACGTTTTCCCGGTTGTAAGTCTCGAAGTAGTTGGTGTCCATGAGAGCGCGCTTCGACCCGTAGGGGTGGTCCAATGGCAGAAGTTTCTGAGCGGTCTCGGGGTCCTTAACAGTCTCCCGTATCTTGGAGCGGATGAATTCGGCGACGATGTCGTTAGCATCCTTGTTACCATGGATATCGTCGAAGGAGCCATAGATGAAATAGTTGCCGCCTATGGCCCAGAACTTTTCGAATATCTTGTTGCGCTCATCTTCGGTAATGGCCAAAGCGGACCCGGAGTCGGGAGTCATAGGTGAGCCGCCATTGGTCCATTTTCCCCTTTCGATGATGGCGTCGTAATTGGGTTTAACTTCTTCCTCGATAAACCTCCGGTCTATGCTGCCGTGCCGGGCGGGGACAGTGTACTGGGGTGTGCGCTGGAACACCGTTAGATGGCCGGCCTGCTCGGCAATCACGGGTATCGACTGCACGCCGCTAGACCCCGTGCCTATTACTGCGACTCGTTTGCCGGAGAAGTCCACGGGTTGGTGGGGCCAATTGCCGGTGTGATACCAGTCCCCTTCGAAGGAGTCCAGCCCCTTGATCCTAGGGATGTTGCCCGTGGATATGCACCCGATGCCCGTGATCAGGTAGCAGGCCGTCACCTTGTCCCCCTGGTCCGTCTCGATCTCCCACAGGTTGCTGTCTTCAAGGAAAGTGGCCGAGGTGACCATGGTATTGAATTGGATGTTTCGCCGGAAGTCGAACCTGTCGGCGACATGGTTGAGGTAGGTCAGGATCTCGGGTTGCTCAGGGTATCTGCCACTCCAACTCCATTCCTGGAGAAGCTCCTTGGAGAAGGTGAAGCAGTAGGTGTAGCTCTCGGAGTCGCACCGAGCCCCGGGATACCGGTTCCAGTACCACGTACCCCCCACCCCACTGGCCGTCTCATAGACCTGGACGGACATGCCCATTTCGTCTCTCAGGCGCCTCAGCATACCCATCCCCGAGAACCCCGCCCCGATCACAACCGCATCGAAATCGCCGCCGTTCTTCAAGCCAGCCATATGACTCCCTCTGCAACTCTACGACTTCATCCTGATCCCAACATCACATCCTCGGAACTTGGGCTATTGTACCAGTTGGGTATTTCGGCGGGGATAAGCGCGTGTGCTAACATGAGCCAGTTTGGGAATCAGGTATTCGTACTACACGGCACGTTCAGCTGTATAACGTGGTCTTAGGGGCTTCTAGCGAGAGGGTACTCCTCCGTTAATTGAAGAAACATTGGACGCCTATGCTATCCGAATACCGATTGCTAATTGATAGTGCTATTCACATGCTAACATGTATGGGTGAACAATCGAGAATTTGTGAAGAAGGCGAGGCGATTCGCACGAAAGAACAGGTTGGATTTCATTCTTGATACGGGAAGCGGCAAGGGGAGTCACGTAAAGCTGACCGTTGGCAATCGTTTTACCTATGTACCTTATGGGGAATTAGCCCCAGGAACATTGGCTGACATGTTCAGACAGCTTGGCATCTACCGCAAGGAGTTTTGATCAATGAAGTATGTATACCCTTGCAATATAAGACAAGACGAAGAAGAGTTAGAGCTGTCGGAAAGGGAGGCATACAACGTCACCTTCCCCGATTTGCCAGAAGCCATAACGTGCGGCTGGTCCTGGGATGAAGCCGTTGAAATGGCGGAGGATGTCCTAGGTCTTTGTCTCGCACACTATTGTGTACATGAAGGTTATATCCCCACCCCCAGCCTCCCCACCGAGGGCCAGGTCATGATTCCCGTACCTCCTTTGGTCGCAGCCAAGCTCGCTATCTATAGCGCCATGCGAGATGAGGGAATCACCAAGGAGGCTCTGGGTCAAAAACTCGGGCTTGAAGAAGAGGCTGTTCGTCGGCTTCTCGACCCCAATTACCGAACTCACTTCACCCAGGTTGAAAGAGCTCTCCGAGCCGTGGGCCGCACTCTTATCGTGGAGGATGTGCCGGTTACCCAACCGGCCCGCATCCCTGTCGCGGGGTAGAGTACCGCAACAAGTAAACGGCGGGATGCACATAGTGCATCCCGCTAATTATTCTTCAACGATTCAGCTTCCCGGGCGCCGATTCTCTAGAACCACCGGGTGATGATAACCTTCTTTTCCGTGAAGAAGTCTATTGCGTCTCGGCCCTGGCCGTGCAGGTCCCCGAAGAACGACTCTTTCATGCCGCTGAAAGGGAAGAAGGCCATAGGTGCGGCTACGCCCACATTTATTCCTACGTTGCCCGCCCGGACTCGATGCTTGAAGTCCCTGGCCGAGCGTCCGCTGGAAGTGAAGATGCTGGCAGCGTTGCCATAGCGGTTCGCCTCTATGATGTCCATCGCCTGCTCAAGATCATCGACCTGCACAATCGAGGCCACGGGGCCAAAGATTTCTTCCTGAGCTATGGTCATCTCGGGGTCTACTTCATCAAAGATGGTCGGGCCGACGAATGACCCCTCCGGGAACCCTTCCACGGACACGCTGCGGCCATCCAATATCAGCTTGGCGCCTTCCTTCACACCCTGGTCTATATAGCCGATAACTTTCTCACGGTGCTTCGATGAGATGACGGGACCCATGTCGGACGACTCATCCAGCGGATTGCCGACTTTAATTGCCTTCGCCGCCTCCATTAGCTTGTCCTTGATCGGCTCGTAGGCTTCGCCTACCGTGAGTACAACCGACCCCGCGAGACACCGCTGTCCCGCACCACCGTACAAAGACCCGATCATGTTGTCTATGGTCTTGTCGACATCGGCATCGGGCATGGCGACCATGAAATTCTTGGCTCCACCCTGGCACTGGGCCCGTTTACCGTTGGCCGTGGCACGTTGGTATACATATTTCGCAATGGCAGTCGAACCCACGAAGGAGATGGCACGGACGTCGGGGTTGTCCAGAATGGCGTCGACGGCCTCTTTCGCACCGTTTACGAGGTTGACCACGCCCTTGGGAAAGCCGGCCTTGTCCATTAGACCCACACAGTACGACATGCTCAGCGGCACCTGCTCCGAGGGTTTCAACACATAGGTGTTGCCGCAGGCGATGGCGTAGGGCAGGAACCAGTGGGAAACCATAGCCGGGAAGTTAAACGGTACGATACCAGCGCACACCCCAAGCGGTTGCCTCACGCAGTCTTCATCAATGTTGCGGGCTATGTCTTCCAGATTGTAGCCCATCATCAGGGAGCTGATGCCCGAGGGCACCTCGACGTTCTGTATTGCACGTCGGACCTCGCCGCGGGCGTCGCCTATCGACTTTCCGTTCTCGTGGCTCACGATGCGAGACAGTTCTTCCCGATTCTCTTCCATAAGGTTCTTGTAGGCCCACAGGAGCTGGACCCTGTCGGGAGGAGGGGTGTCGCGCCACGACTTGAAGGCCGCTTGCGCAGCCGCGACCGCCGTGTTCACCTCTTCCGCGGTCGAAAGAGGGACCTCTGCAATTACCCGGCCGCTGGCCGGTTCCTGGACGTCCAGCCAGTTGTCAGTCGATGAGTCGACCCACTCTCCGTTGATGTAGTTCTTCACCCTGCCGTAGTACTGCTTGACTTCCAGCAAAGTGGATTGACTCTCGGCCATAATCTATCCTCCCCGAAGATGAATGAATGCGGTGTGGGACGTTCGGAATGTTAACGGGGGGTGGGGAGGGGGTCAAGCGGAGATTCTCTGTCCACCCCCTGTGACATTTGCTCCTTGACTAACATAGCGCATGTGTTCTATATTCATCACCTGTACTGCCGATATTCAGGATATGTCCCAGACACGAAAGGATTGCCGATATGACCCCTTCCTCCCAAGCCACGTCCCAGGACCCCTTCTACGCCTCTAAAATGACCCGCGCCGACAAAAAGAGGTTGGCCGACGCCCAAGTTGTCCGCGGCCTCGACGGCGAGATCGCCCTCCTACGCCTCAAGCTCGATCACGTCGTCGAAAATGACCCCGACAATATCCCCCTCATTTTCAAGGGCGCCGACCTCATCGTGCGCGCCATCGCCGCCAAGACCCGCGTCTCCAAGGACTCCCCCGAAGATTCCGAGCAGGGCATATACAACATGCTCAAAGCCGCCAGTGAACACTTCGGACTCAAGAGGATTCCCTGGGACTGTGAATGCGGCCCCGAATGCCACTCCCAATCCTAGTCCCCTCCCCACATCCACCCCACCCCGAGGGGTGCCTGTACGCCCCAGGCGGATCATTCCCCGCCCCGACCATGCATCAATCCCCATCCCTCCTCCCCCCAGCACTGAACTAGAGACCCACGTGGGTCTCTGCTTTGCACTCCCCTTCTCTCTCCCCCTCCCCCCAGTACCGAACTAGAGAGAGACGCATGTGCGTCGCACATGCGTCTCTCTCTGTTCTTATCTCCCCCTCTCCCTTGAAGGCCCCAAGGGAGAGGGGGAGTAAGGGTACAAACCGGGGAGACAGGTAACACATAAACCAGGGACATGGGTAACACATCGTGGGATTGTATAGGTCAATCTCAGAGGAGGAATATGTGTTGCCTTGGAAAGACACGAGCATAGAATTGGAGCGGTTAAAGTTCATCGAGCGGCACACTGCGGGGGAGGAAACCGTCGCTGAGTTGTGTCGCCGGTTCGAGATCAGCCGCAAGACCGGCTACAAGACAATCGGGCGATACGAGGCGTATGGTGAAGGAGGTCTGGTAGACCTGAGCCGAGCTCCTCACAATCACTCCAACGCCACTCCCACGGAGGTGGCTGAGCGTATCATCAGGGCGAAGCGCACCCATCCCACATGGGGCCCGAAGAAGATCGTCGCCTGGTTGCATTCCTTCGAGCCCTATGTGCGGTGGCCATCCTCCAGCACTGCGGGCGCCATACTGGACCGTGTGGGTCTGGTGAGACGCCGAAAGCGACGACGCAGTGCTACACCCTGGGCCGAGCCCTTCGCCCATGCCCAACTCCCCAATGACGTGTGGGCCATAGACCTGAAGGGCTGGTTCCGCACCGGTGACGGAATGCGGATAGATCCCCTGACAGCCCAGGACGCCATGTCCCGGTACTTACTGGTATGCGACAGTCTGCTCCACCCTACCGGCCCGGAAGTCAAACGCTCTTTGGAGAAGGCCTTCCGAGAGTACGGCATTCCCCGGGCCATACGCACCGACAATGGCCCAACCTTCGCCAGTGTGGGTCTGGGAAGCCTCACTCCACTCTCAGCTTGGTGGGTCAAGCTGGGGATCCTACCCGAACGCATAGAGCCCGGACACCCCGAACAGAACGGTCGTATCGAACGCCTTCACCGAACCCTCAAGGCCGAGACCGCAGCGCCTCCAGAGGCCAACCGGATACGACAACGCCTAGCCCTCGAACGCTTCATGCACACCTACAACTTCGAGAGGCCCCACGAGGCCCTGGGCCAGCAACCACCAGGCCACCTGTACACGCCCTCTATCAGGCCCTATCCCCCACGTATCAGCTCCCCCGAATACCAGGCCGGTGTCACCGTACGTAGTGTCCGCAGCAACGGACAGATCAAGTGGAAGGGGGATATGATCTACGTGAGCGAGTCCCTCAGGGGTGAACCCATAGGCCTGGTCCAGATAGACGAACGGACCTGGTCCATACAGTTCGGACCCCTCTTAATCGGGACCCTTGATGACCCCACCAGAAGGATCGACAAGACCCCAGTAAAAGTGTTACCTATGTCCCCGGTCGTACAGTGAGGGTGATCCTCCTCCGGTGCGGGGCCGCTCGTGCTGAGCACCGTCGAAGTATGATTGGGGGGAGGCCCACATCCCTCTAACCCATCACATCTCTCTTCCACCTCCCCTCCCCCCGACTCCCCTAACCATTCCGATGCCCCGCGAGGGATCTAATACGCCTCTCCCTGAACCACGACTGAACTCACCTCTCCACCTCACTAACTGTCATTCCGATGCCCCGCGAGGAATCTAGGACTTACCTGCTCACATTTCTCACCCCCCGCCCTGGCCTTTCCTATCCGTCATTCCCGACCCCGATCGGGCTGTAAGTGCGCCTATGGCGTGAATCCATCCCCCTCCCTCCCCCCAGTACTGAACTAGAGGGAGACGTTGGCGCAGACGCGCCAACGTCTCCCTCTAGTTCATATCTCCCCCTCGCCCTTAATGGCCCTAAAGGTCGAAGATGTCGAAGATGCGCCTGGGCGTGCGCCATTGGTGTGAGAGGGGGACCAAGGGGGTGGGGGTTCTCCCGTGGGGCTGGGGATGGGGCCATAGACTCGCCTCGGCCAGTGACACCGACCCCTTGACTCTATATGAACACTTGTACTATAGTACCTTCCAGGCCATCGACCCCGTACGTCGAGCCTGTCTAGGAAAAGGATCAAAGGAGTCCCATGAGTCGCACCAGCCTGATCAGCAATTGTCGCAACCGAGCGGTATGGGACCGCCCGGCCACCGGCACGCGCCTCCTCCCTTGGCCCAGACCTGTCCCCGTGTCCCTTGGCTGCCCCATAGACCCACTGATGATCTCCCTAATAGCCAGCGCTCCCTCTCGGCCCACCCGCCCGCCGCGCCTTCGCGCCGCGGATGCCCGCGTTCACTCGCCGCGGATGATTACCCACGGCTCACACCCCCAGCGAGCTTGCCCCACGACCGTGGATGCCTGCGGCATTGCGCCGCGGATGACCTCCCGCTCCGCCTCCCTTGGCGTAGAAGCGGATGCCTGCGGCATTGCGCCGCGGATGAATTCCCGCTCCGCCTCCCTTGGCGTAGAAGCGGATGCCTGCGGCATTGCGCCGCGGATGAATTCCCGCTCCGCCCCCTTCGGCGTAGAAGCGGATGCCTGCGGCATTGCGCCGCGGATGACCTCCCGCGTCCCGACTCTTCGCGCAGCGGCCCGGGCCGCAGAGGGAGCGCTGGCAACCCTCATCCTCTCCCCGTCCCTCCCGACCGTTTACGCCGTCATTCCCGACTCCGATCAGGCTGAAAGTGCGCCGTGGCAGGAATCCATTCCCAGGGGCGGTGCCGCCACCCTGAGCGCCGTCGAAGAGTCTGCCTCTGTGAGGGCAGGGGGTCGAGCGGAGGACGGCCCACGTTTGCCAATCCGTCGTGCTCATCCCTCCCCCACCACCCATGAAAGGACCCGCCTATTACCCATACCCCCACAATCTCCCCTGCGGGGCCCAAAGAAAACGAGATATTCCCGCAAAACAATCAAAATTCACACCTGAATCCGCACATCGATCAAAACTCCCCCTTCACATCCTCTCCGGCGTCGACATCCCCATCAGCTCCAGACACCGAGCCAAAACTGTGCGCGTCGCTGAAACCAGCTTCAATCTAGCACGGGAAAGTTCAATGTCCTCGGAGAGGACTCGGCATTTCTCGTAGAAGGAATGGAACAGTGCTGCCAGGTCTTGCGAGTAATGGGGCAGGTGCTGGGGCTCCAGAGTTTTCGCTATGATTTCCACTGTCTCGGGCAGCTTCAGCATCTGCCTGATCAGCGACATTTCCGACTCCTCGCCCAGCAGCGAGACATCAGCCCCCGAAAAATCGAGTTCCCTCTCCTCCGCATTGCGCAGAATGCTGCACATACGGGCGTGCGCGTACTGCAGGTAGTAGGCCGGGTTATCCAGCGACTGGCTTTTCGCAAGTTCCAGGTCGAACTCCATCTGGCTGTCCGGCGAGCGAGACAGGAAGAAGAAGCGGCACGGGTCTGCCCCGACCTCCTGTACCACCTCTCGCAGCGTGACGATTTTTCCGCCGCGCTTGGAGACCTTGTCCACCTGCCCGCCCCGTTTAAGGGCGACCATCTGAGACAGCAGGATGTCCAGGTGTGATGGATCGACGCCCAGGGCCCCGACCGCCGCCTTCATCCGGGAGACGTGGCCCTGGTGGTCTGCGCCCCATATGTTTATCACCCGGTCGAATCCCCTGGTGACGAACTTGTCGTAGTGGTAGGCAATGTCGGAGGCGAAATAGGTTGGGTTGCCGCTCCCCCGTACCAGAACGTTGTCCTTGTCCTCGCCCAGGGCCGTGGAGACGAACCAGGTTGCGCCATCCTTGTCACGGGTATGCCCGGCGGATACGAGTTTCTCCATCGTCTCCTCGTATCGCCCCGAGTCGAAGAGGCTCTGCTCGCTGAACCAGACGTCGTGATGAACACCGACTTCTTCGAGGTCGGTCCTTATGGAGTCCAGCATCTTCTGCAGGCCCAGGGCGCCCAACTCTCGTACGGCGTCCTCCTCGTCCAGTTCCCGGAATCTGTCCCCCTCCTCGGCTATCACCTCTTTCGCGAGATCTACGACGTATGCGCCAACATAACCCCCCGAGGGCATCTCGGCTTCAACGCCGAATTCCTGGAGGTAGCGGGCATAGAGTGAGCGGTAGAAGAGGGTCATCTGGGTGCCGGCGTCGTTGATGTAGTACTCCTGCTCCACCGAGCAGCCCGCTGCTTCCAGGATCCGTGCCAGCGCGCTCCCGAGCACCGCCCCCCGCCCATGCCCCACGTGTAGGGGCCCGGTAGGATTGACGCTGACGTATTCCACCTGCACCTTTGCCCCCTGACCCGCGTCAATGTTCCCGTATGACTCCCCGGCTTCTACTATGGTCTCGACCTGTGCCTTTAGCCAACCCGCCTTAAGTTGAAAGTTTATGAAACCCGGCCGGGCCAGGGTCACGCTCTCTATCTCCTCCGAGGAATCGAGATTGTCGAGGAGGTGCTGTGCGATGACCAGGGGGCTCATACCCGCCCCCCGAGCCAGCTTTAGCGGAGCGGTGACGGCGTAGTCCCCATGCTCCGGCTTTTGAGGCCTTTCAACGACGGTTTCGGGGAGGATTATCTGGGGCAGGACGCCCTTGTCCTGGGCCTTCTGGGAGGCCTCTCTGATCATCGTGTCTATTTTGTCTCTGATAGTCATCTGGGTTGCCTCTGGTGCTAGGAAACCGAGATTATACCCTAAGCTTCGGTGCCGCCAATGGCCCACGTTGGCCCGAACCGCTCCAGTTGGGTTGCCAGTGCCTCGTGCTCGGGTAGCTCCAGGTGCGGGTCCCGACCCATTGTCTGCTCGGCTTCCAGCCTCGCCATTTCCAGCAAAGCGGTATCGCTCAGCCGGGCCATACGAAGGTCGGGGAGGCCGCTCTGCCTGGTCCCGAAGAACTCGCCAGGGCCCCGCAGGCGAAGGTCCTCTTCGGCAAGCACGAACCCGTCCCGAGTCCTGGTCATAAGATCAAGACGCTCCTGTGCCTCCTCGGAGGGTTGATCGGACAGGAGCAGACAGTAGCTCTGGTCTGGGCCTCGACCCACTCGCCCCCGGAACTGGTGCAATTGAGACAAACCGAAACGTTCTGCCCCTTCTATCATCATCACCGTGGCATTGGGCACGTCAATCCCCACTTCCACCACCGCGGTCGAAACCAGGATGTCCAGTTCTCCCCGGCGGAAGGAGTCCATTGCCTCGTCCTTCTCCGTCGGGTTTAGTCTGCCGTGAAGCAGTCCAAGGCGCAGGTCGGGGAACACGTCCTCGGACAGCCACTCGTACTCCTTGGTAGCAGCTCGAGTCTGCAGCGCCTCCGACTCCTCGACCAGTGGACAAATAACAAACGCCTGCCGCCCCGACTGCACCTGTTGCCTGACAAAATCGTAGGCTAGGTTCCTCTGGAAAGGCTTGACCCACTTGGTCTCAATCGGCAGCCTGCCGGGGGGCATTTCGTCAAGGATTGTCAGATCGAGATCGCCATAAAGAGTGAGCGCCAGGGTGCGAGGAATGGGGGTGGCCGTCATTACCAACAGGTGAGGACTTGCGCCCTTCTGTCGAAGCGCGGCACGCTGCATCACCCCGAAGCGGTGCTGCTCATCTACCACGATTAGAGCCAGGTCCCGGAACTCGACTCCCTTCTGTATCAAGGCCTGGGTCCCGACCACAATGTCTATATGCCCCTCCTCAATCATCCTGTGCACCTCACGCTTCGCTCCCTGTCTGATGTCCCCAATGAGCAGCCCTACCCTCACCGGCCTATCGAGAAACGAGTCGAAGGAGTGGACTACCTCGTTACCCCACCCGATCCCCGGCTCTTCGCCCAGCAGCCCGCAGATGGTGCGGAAGTGCTGCTCGGCAAGAATCTCCGTCGGGACCATTATCGCTCCCTGGGCCCCATTGGCCACCGCCTGTAGCAATGCACCCGTAGCTACAACGGTCTTTCCGCTTCCAACGTCACCCTGCAGCAGGCGAGCCATCGGTCTGGGTCCCCGCATGTCACCCGTGACCTGCTCCAGGGCCTTCGCTTGAGCGTTCGTCAGGGGAAACGGTAGAGAATCGATGAAACTCTCGGCAAGTCCGGGGTCTATAGATATTGGTCGAGCCTCTTGGCCGAGCTGCCATTCTCGCTTTCTTGCAAGGACGCGCAACTGAATCAGAAAGAGCTCGTCAAATGCCAGCCGTACCCGGGCACGCTCCCTGGACTCTTCATCATCTGGGTAGTGGGCCTGCCCGATCGCTTCCCGGATCCCGACCAGGTCTCGGCGGCGTATTAGGTCCTCATGCAGGACTTCGGACACCTTGCTCAGGGATAGATCAAGGGCCCGGCGTACGAGGTTTCGGACAGACCTCTGGTACAGGCCGTCAGTGAGTGGGTAAATGGGCACCATCCGTCCCGTATGAGTGCGGTCTTTCTCCGAAATCACCTCGTGTTCAGGGTTTTCGAAGACCTTTCTGCCACGGAATACCTTGACCCTGCCCCCGACCGCTATGCGCTGGTTTGGCTTCAATGATCGGGCCAGCCAGGTGTTGTTGAACCACACGGCCTTGATATTGCCCGTGTCGTCCCCGATGATCACCTCGGTGCCCTGCATCCGGGGCCCGAACCTTGCGAGGGAAGCCTCCCAGATGAACCCTGATGCTGTCTGGTCTTCTCCCGGGACGAGCTTTGCGATTGGACTCGTTGTTCGGAAGTCCAGGTGCCGGTTGGGGAAGTGATAGATGAGGTCCCTGATTGTCGTAACTCCCAGCTTTGCGAACTTGCTGGCAGTCGCGTCCTGGACTCCCTTTAGGACCGTTATCGGCGAATCCAGTTCTGGGGCAGCTAACTTGGCAGCAGGCTTCGGCTTGGCAACCCTGGCCTTGGGAGCGGGAGCTTTGACCGCAGGCTTGGCAGAACTCGGGTTCGGCGTCGAGGCAGCAAACTTTTCTAATGCTGCCAGGGTTTCTTCAACCCACCGTTTTCGCTCCGGCAGAGCTAAGCCATTGTAGCTTTCGGGCAGAGATATTCCACCGGGTCTGTCTTGTCGCCAATTGTCCAGAAAAGCGTCCAGACCGCCAACCACCGCTTTGTCCGTGAAGCCGCGTTGACGCTCCAAAGCTAATACTTTCTTCAGAGTATCCAGTCCCTGCTCCATGGCCCGGCTATCGCGCCGTCAGGACCATATCTAGCCGGTTGTGAATCCCAGGCCCAGGGCCCCAGGCCCGAGGTGAGTGCCCAGGACCGGCCCGAATCGGGAGAGAATGACGTTGCCGGAATTTACAAGAGGACGCAGGCTTTCCAATACCGACTCGGCTTCCTCTCGGTTGGTGCTGTAGGCGACTCCCGCCATCGTGATCTCGGACGCACCGCCGGCCTCCGACAAGAGCCGGTCCAGCCCCTTCTGCCGGGTGCGGACGCGGGCCAGGGGGTGAGCCTCCCCGTCTCTCACCTCGACGATCGGGATGACCTTGAATATGGCGAGGGGGCGGAGCGAGTTGCCTAGGTATGCCTGCACTTTGCCGATTCTGCCGCCCTTGGCCAGGTACTCCAGGGTTTCAAGAAGGGAAAGGGTCCGGGTCCCCGACATCATCCTGGACACAAGCTGCTGGAGGACTTCCATGGAAGCTCCGTCCTTCGCTGCCCGGGCGGCCGCCATTACTATGCATCCCAGGCCCATGGATACCTGGAGCGAGTCCATGACCTGGACATTGCAACCCTCTTCCATCTCAGAGGCCGCCAACCGTGCCGAGTTGTACGTCTGGCTCAGCTTTCCGGAGATATGTATCGAGAGTATCTCATCGGTGTCTTTGGCAACCTCCTTGTAGGCCTCGGAGAAGGCACCCGCGGAGGGCTGGGAAGTTGTAGGAAGCTTGTCCGACGTTTTGAGCTTTTTGTAGAATTCGTCGGCGCTGAGGTCCACCCCGTCCCTGTACCCCGTATCCCCAAAATTAACGGTCAAGGGCACTACGGTAATGTCCAGCTCCTTGCAGACCTCGGGCGGAAGGTCGGACGTGCTGTCGGTAACAATTCTTATGCTCATAAACTTCTACTGTGCCCTTGATCTATTGGGACCAGGGGCACGCCTCACTTACACCGCTATTCCAGCGAGACTATAAATTCGTAGTGGGGTTGTCCCCCATATATCATATCCACTTCCAGGAAAGGTGCAGCTTCTTCGAATGCCTTGATTAATCGTGCCTGTTGGCTTTCCGTGACGCCGTCCCCGTAATACACCGTGGCCAGGGATACATCCAGCGATTCCAGCCTGGGCCCGAGCTTTCCGACTACGTCCTCCGGCTCTGAGCACGATGCCGCCAGTTCCCCGTCGAGAATCCCTATTGCGTCATCCTTCTCTACGGGAACGCCATCGACGGAGGTCGACCTGACAGCTCGGGATAACTCCAATGAGTATACACCGACAAGAGCCTCCTGCATCGCTGCCACATTGTCCTCCACTGACTCGGCTAGGTTGAAGGCAAGAACGCCTGCCACGCCCTGGGGGATGTTTGTAGTTGCAACTACCTCTAGGCGCTTGGAGGCTATCTCCGCCGCCTTCCGGGCCGTGAGCACCACATTCTTATTGTTAGGCAGCACTATCACCGATTCCGCGGGCTGAGACTCGACTGCCTCAAGAATCTGCCCGACACTCGGGTTCATCGATTGTCCGCCGGACACAAATCCCCCGACTCCCAGGCTGGAAAACACTTCCTCAATCCCGGGCCCCGGCACTACGGCAACTATCCCAATTGTCTGTGCCATCTCCCTTGAAGGCGCATGAAGCCATAGGGCGTGCTGCTCGTCCATGTCCTGAACACTGACCTGCGATATCTCTCCGAAGGCCTTGCACAAGTCTATGACTTCCTCCGGAGCAAAGCTGTGGGTGTGGACGCGGACCACATCCCTGTCTCCCACCACAACTGTCGAATCCGCCATCCTGCTCACCGCCGCTCGGATTTCCGCTGAGTCGAGCCCCTGGCCCTTGACTATGAACTGGGTGCAGTTGCCGTAGACATGTTCCGTAGAGTCATCGCCGCCTACCGCGGAAACCCTGGCTATTGCATCGCCATCCAGCGCGGGGGGCGCTTCTCCCAGGGGTTCGTTGATAAGCCCCTTCAACGCTCCCTCCAGAATCAGGAATACACCCTGTCCACCGGCATCGACTACTTCGGCCTCCCTTAGGATTGAGAGAAGGTCCGGGGTCCGCTGGACCGACGCCTCGGCCTCCCGCACTGCATCAGCCAGCACGTTTGCTAAATCGTTGCTGCTGCCGGCCGCAATCTCAGCGGCCCGAGCCGAATCCTTGATTACCGTCAACATCGTCCCCTCAACCGGACTCTCCACTCCCTTGTAGGCAGACTCGGTTGCCAGAGCAAGGCTGCGGGCAAGAGTACGGCCGTCCAATTGCCCCGACCCGTCTACCCCATCGGCGAATCCCCGCAGGATCTGAGACAGGATAACCCCGCTGTTGCCTCGGGCCTCCATGAGGGCTCCCCAGGCAAGGGCGCGGACCTGGGGACCGAGGGTGGAATCAGGGCACTCCTCGGCGGCCTTGTAGGCTGCACGAAGGGTAAAGAGCATGTTTGTGCCCGTATCGCCGTCGGGTACCGGGAAGACGTTCAGGGAGTTGACGTGAGGCGCGTTGGCCGCAAGCCAGCGGGTCGCGGCATCAAACATTCTGAGAAGTGGGGATGTGTCGTCTACGCCGGGGTCTCGGCGGGTGCTTTTCGTTTCGTTAGAGGATGTCATCTGTGCCTGGGCAAGATATTACAGATTGTAAATCTGGGCCTCATATGCTATGGTGATAGGCACTGATTCTACACTAAAGGCGATTAAATTGGCCAAGTGCGAAATATGTAACAAGGTACCCCGCTTCGGCAGGAACGTTAGCCACTCCAAGAGGCACACACCCCGGATGTATCGGCCCAACGTTCATCCCGTACGGCTTTTGATAAATGGCAAAAGGCAGCGGATGAAGGTCTGCACCCGTTGCCTCAGGACCCAGTACAAGCAAGCATCTTGACTTTGTCTGCCCTCCTCCGTCGACGCACGACAGCGCCGATTGTGGCGCTGCTTCTACTTTCGCTTGTTATTGGCGCCGCATGGGCCTGCGGAGGGTCCGCGGATACCCCCGACCCTACCGCCACCACGGCGCCCACTGATGCCCCTGACCCCACGGAAGCCCCCGCCAATACCGAAGAGCCCGATGCCACTCCCTCTGCTCCCAGCGCCCGAGACTGGAACGTCCTCGGTTCGCCGGACGCATCGGTCACCGTGCTCGACTATAGTGACTTCCAATGACCCAGCTGTAGGCGCTGGGCCCTTGATATGGCCCAGGAGATCAAGACCACCTACGTGGACGACGGACGGGTCAAGATGGAATATCGTCATTACGCCGTCCTGGGAGCCGATTCCCGGATCATGGCCCTAGGCGCCGAGTGTGCCGGAGAACAAGGTGCATTCTGGGAATACCATGACAGCTTGTTCCAGAACAGGACCGGCGTCCAAGGCGTGACTGGTGTAAAAGTCCGGGCCGGAAACCTCGGTCTAAACAGGCCTCAGTTTAACGCTTGCATGGATAACCAGACCTACAAGCACATCGTCGACGGGGACTTGGCCCAGGCAAAAGAGGACGGCGTAACTACCCAGCCGACCATATTCATCCTTAGCGGTGACCAGATGACCAAGTTCGTGGGCGCCCGTGCCTTCGATGTGGTCTCTGCGGTCATTGACGAATACCTGGGCGCCGCATACTAGTGGTCGCAGCGTCAAAGCTGGGATAGGGATCTCTTTAGATGTCCACCCTCTCCCGATTCGGCTTCCTTGTTCTCGCAATAGCTTCCATTACCATCTTCTCGTGGGCTTGTTCTTCCACCCCCGAGCCCGTTGACCTGACGGCTACTGCTGAATCACTCCCCACGAACACCCTGGTGCCTCCATCCACTTCCGATCCCGCTGCCACCCCTTCCCCCGACTCCACTCCCACCGCACCTCCCACGACCCGGGACTGGAACGTCCTGGGTGATCCGAACGCCTCCGTCACCATCGCCGATTTCGGCGACTTCATGTGACCCGGCTGCAGGCATTGGGCCCGTGGAGCGGCCCTCGAGGTAAAGAAGACCTACGTAGACACCGGCCTTGTAAACTACACCTATCTGCACTTTCCTCACATCAATGAAGATTCCTACCAGTCGGCCCTGGCCACCGAATGTGCAGGAGAACAGGAAGCATTCTGGCCCTACCACGACCATCTGTACGTAAACCAGGGCGAGGGCGGTAGAGGTGTCGAAAGACTCGAAGGCTTCGCCGATGACCTCGGCTTGGACACGGCTAGATTCTCGGCTTGCATGGGTGCCAGGACCTATGACGGCGTCATTCAAAGAGACATCAACCTCGCCCTGCAAAACGAAGTCTCGGTCACACCCACCATATTCGTCATATCCAGCGATCCCACCAAGACTGGAACGAAGTTCGATGGGTCCCCTTCCTTCGAAGACATATCCGCGGTAATCGATGAGTTGCTGGCAACGCCCGCTCCTACTCCATCCCCGGTTCCCGCCCCAACAGCAACTCCCGTTCCCCCCACCCCTACACCAACCTCCCTCCCTTCCTCCCCGACTCCAACACCCACATCTATCCCCTCCACCACGTCAACCCCAGTCGCAACACCCACCCCGACACCTGTCCCCACCGTTGTCTCTACCCCGTCACCAACACCTGTACCTTCTCCAACACCATCCCCAACACCCAGCCCAACTCCTGTCCCCGACCCCGTCGGCAGGGTATGGAACACCCTCGGCTCTCCTGCCGCACCCGTAACACTGGAGGATTTCAGCGACTTTCAATGACCAACTTGTAGGAACTGGGCCCTTGGACCGGCCCAGGAGCTAAAGCGAAAGTACGTTGACCGCGGTCAAGTAAAACTCGTGTATCGACACGTGACCAATCTGGGACGCGCTTCTGAGATCATGGCGTTGGGAGCGGAATGTGCCGGAGAGCAGGGTGCCTTCTGGGAGTTCCACGACGCCCGCTATAGAAGCCCCGCCGGAGACGTCGCGGGTCAGGTTAGCTTGGCCCGCACCCTTGGACTGGACACCGACCAATTTTCCGGTTGCATGAACTCCCAGAAGTACTGGTCATCCCTGCGTGAGGACAGGTCCCTGGCTAGGGGATATGGACTGTCATACCAGCCCAACTTTGTAATATCAAGTGATGGAGAATTCACCAAACTGTTCGGGTACAGAACTGCAGCACAGCTGTCCGAAGTAATCGACGAATACCTGGACGCAGTTAACTAAGCCCCCCGAGACTCTCCCGAATTCGAGCTATCGACCCCGCCACCGTGTCCCGGTCGTTGAACACCGCCGACCCGGCCACCAGCACCCTCGCCCCTGCTTCCACAGCTTTCGATGCCGTCTCTGCATTGATGCCGCCGTCCACCTCCAACTCCGCCCCTGACCCCGCTTCATCCAACATCCGCCGTACCTTCGCAATCTTGCTCGTCACGCTGTGAATGTACTTCTGCCCCCCGAATCCCGGGTTCACCGTCATCACCAATACTAAATCAACGTCCCCAATAACAGGTTCCAGCGCGGAGGCCGGTGTCCCGGGATTGAGAGAAATGCCCGCCCTCGCGCCCAGGTCCTTGATCTGGTAGATAACCCTGTGCAGGTGCCGGCACGCCTCCGGGTGGACCGTCAGGATATTCGCGCCCGCCTTCGCAAAGTCGGGGATCAGTCTGTCCGGCTCTTCTATCATCAGGTGAACGTCCAGGGGCAATTCGGTCCACGGCCGAATCCCCGATACAATGATCGGCCCGATAGTTAGATTGGGCACGAAATGGCCGTCCATGATGTCCACGTGGATGTAGTCCGCCCCCGACCTCGAAGCCTCGGCAACCTGCTCGCCCAGCCGCCCAAAGTCCGCCGAGAGAATCGACGGCGATATCTTTATCTTGGAGGTTTCAACCACTTTGCGACCTCAGCATCTCTCGGGCTTGTGATAATGCTTCCTTTACTCTCTCGGGCGCTGTGCCTCCCTGGCTCGCCCGCGCCGCCAGCGACGACTCCACGGTAATGGCGAAGACATCGTCATCAAATAACGCTGAATATCGCCGGTATTCCTCGAGTGACAGTTTGTCCAGGCCCGTGTTCTTTTCTGCTGCATAGGCCACGAGAGATTTGGTAGTCCCATGCGCCTCCCGGAAAGGCACCCCCTTCGACACCAGGTAGTCAGCCAGATCCGTCGCCAGGATACCGGAGTACACTCCAGCCTCGGCAGCCCTTCGCGTCCTCTCCCGGTTGATGGTCATCGTATCTACCATCCCGGCAAACGCATCGAGGGTCGAGTTCAAGGTATCCACCGTGTTGAACAACCCCTCCTTGTCCTCCTGCATGTCCTTATTGTAGGCCAGAGGCAAGGCCTTCAGGGTGGTCAGCAGGGCCATCAGGTTCCCATACACCCGACCCGTCTTCCCTCGAGCCAGTTCGGCAACGTCCGGGTTCCGCTTCTGCGGCATTATGCTGCTTCCCGTCGTGTATTCCGGCGCCAGCCTTGCAAACCCGAACTCCTCTGACGTCCAGATTATCATCTCTTCCGCCAACCGAGACAGGTGCATCATGGTAAGAGCCGCCGTCGCATGGAACTCAACGAGGAAATCCCGATCCGACACCGCGTCCATACTGTTGCGCGCCACGCTGTCGAACCCCAACTCCCTCGCCACGAACTCCCGGTCGATAGGATACGTCACCCCAGCCAGTGCCCCGGCGCCCAACGGTAGAACGTTAACCCGGCGTCGGCAGTCCCCTAACCGCTCGATGTCGCGCTGAGCCATCTCGAAATAAGCCAGCATATGATGTGCGACAAGAACGGGTTGGGCCTGCTGCAGGTGGGTGTATCCGGGCATGATCGCATCCACATTAGCCTCGGCCTGCGAAAGAAGCGCGCCCTGAAATCCACGTACCCCCGCTATGGCGTCGTCTATGGCATCCCTTAAGAACAGCCGTACATCCAGCGCAACCTGGTCGTTGCGCGACCGAGCCGTGTGCAGCCTCCCCGCCGCCTCCCCAATTAACTCCGCCAGCCGGGTCTCGACATTCATGTGAATGTCTTCTAACTCCTCCCGAAACGGAAACTCCCCCGACTCTATCTCCACCTCAATAGCATCCAGCCCCCCACAAATCGCCTCCACCTCTCCCCCCGACACAATCCCTTGCCTCCCCAACATCCGCGCATGCGCCTTTGACCCGGCAATGTCATGCCTATAGAGGCGCCGGTCAAACGCTATGGAAGTTGTGTATGGGTGGGGGGTGGTCACAGGTCCATTATGCCAACAATAACGTGGACGTGTTGGCCGCGTTAGGAAGTCCCATTCCCCCTCTTAGGTATCATCACCCGACGCCGCAGCGTCAGAATCGTCTCATCCCTCTGGTTCCACGCCCGGGTCTCGACATAGAGTATCCCGCGGTCGTTCTTGCTCTTCGACTCCCGTTTCTCCAGGATCTCCGTCTCGGCGTAGATTGTGTCGCCGTGAAAAGTCGGGCCCAGGTGCTTGACGGTCTCATATTCCAGGTTCGCGATGGCCTTTCCGCTGATCTCCCGCACGGTCATACCAACGACAAGACTGATTACAAACAACCCGTTAACCAGCCTCTGCCCGAACTGGCTCCCCGACATGTAGTGCTCGTCGATGTGTAGGGGAGCATGGTTCATCGTGATCATGCTGAACAGCGTATCGTCGTACTCGTTCACCGTCCGGCCCGGCCAGTGCTTGTAGATATCCCCGACCGTGTAGTCTTCATACCAGCTGCCAAAGGCTTCTCGTCCATCGTGGTCCATGATTCGCTCCTGTTTCTAGGGTCTGGGTTGGGTATACCCGGTAGTTCTTGTAAAAATCTGCTCTGCCTAGATTTGATGCTTCTTGAGCAGGTTCCGGGCGATAACCAGCTTCTGGATTTCGTTAGTCCCTTCGCCGATCATCATCAGGGGAGCGTCCCGGAAGTACCGTTCCACCGGAAACTCCTCCGTATAACCGTAGCCGCCGTGGATGCGCATGGCTTCCATAGTGACTTCGTGGGCCGTCTCGCTTGCGAACAGTTTTGCCATGCCTGCTTCCAGGTCCGACCTCTCGCCCCTGTCCTTCTTGCTCGCGGCGGACATAGTAAGCAATCGAGCCGCCTCGATCTTTGTAGCCATGTCGGCCAGCTTCAACTGGATCGCCTGGTGATTTGCTATCGGCTTTCCGAACGTCACCCTCTGCTGGGCATAAACTATCGCCGCATCGAATGCCGCCTGCGCCACCCCCACCGCCCTCGCCGCGATGTTCACCCGACCCCCCTCCAGCCCCGACATAATGTGCTTGAACCCCTGCCCCTCCTCCCCACCCAACAGGTTAGTTATCGGCACCCGGAAATCGTCAAAGGCGAACTCCGTCGTGTCGATTCCCCGGTACCCGAGCTTCTTGATCTTCCTCCCGACCGTGAACCCCTCCCCACCCTTCTCGATTATGAAAAGGCTGATGCCCCGGTAGCTCGGGTTGGCGTCAGGGTCGGTTTTGGTTAGAAGTGCAAAGGTATTACCCTGGATGCCGTTGGTAACGAACATCTTGGCGCCATTGATTACGTAGTCGTCTCCGTCCTTTACGGCCATGGTCTGGATGGACTGCAGGTCGCTGCCCCCGCCCGGCTCCGTGAGCCCGATGCCCCCGCGCTTTTCGCCCGTAACGATTTTTGGCAGAAAGCGCTGCTTCTGCTCCTCGGTACCGTACTTGACGATAGCGTACGTCATGATCGAATGGCTGCCGATGGTCCCGCTCAGGCTCATCCAGCCCTTGCAAAGCTCCTCGATGATGAGCGCAAAAGTCACGTTGTCCAGCCCGAGACCCCCGTACTCCTTGGGCACGACCGCACCGAACAGGCCCATCTCCTTCATCTTCTCCACCATCTCGTGCGGATACTCGTCGGCGTGCTCAAGCTCCTCGACGTAGGGCTTCACGTCCCGATTGACGAAATCCCTGATGGTGGACACCATCTGCTTCTGCTCTTCCGTTAGGACAATGCTCATCCGTTCCTCCCTGAAGTTCTCAGATCGTGACCTGGATTGTTGGCTAATCAGTGGCCGGACCAGTGATCCCGAGTGCCCCGCCCGGCTGCTCCAGCAGCTGGATTCGGGCCTGGGTCCTTACCGGCAGACCGAATATGTCTATGAATCCCTTCGACGCGCTTTGGTCGAAGGTGTCTCCTTGGTCGTATGTAGCAAGCTCGAACTGGTAGAGTGCCTGGGGAGCCTTCCGCCCGACCACCGTGCACTGCCCCTTGTGCAGCCTGACCCTTATCGTGCCGGTCACGTGCCGTTGGGTGCTCTGCACGAATGATGCCAGGTCTTGGTGTAGTGCCGTAAACCACAGCCCGTTATAGATCAGGTCGGCGTACTCCTGAGCCACCCTCTCCTTGAATCGGGCCTGTTCCTTGCTGAGGGTCATGTCTTCGAGGGCCCGATGCGCGGTGGTGAGCACTATCCCCGCCGGAGCTTCGTAAATCTCCCGAGACTTGATCCCCACTAGCCGGTTCTCCACGTGGTCTATCCGACCTACCCCGTGTGACCCTGCTGCCTTGTTTAGTACATCAATCAGCTCCACCCCACCGATATCCCGGCCGTCCAGCCGCACCGGTATGCCCGTCTCAAAATCTATTTCGTGGTACTCAGGTTCGTCCGGCGCATTGGCTGACGACACAGTCCACTGGTATACATCCTCTGGAGGCTCGACCCACGGGTCTTCCAGGACTCCCGTCTCGATGCTACGGCCCCACAGGTTCTCGTCGATAGAGTAGGGGTTGGCCTTGGTTAGAGGCACGGGAATGCTGTGCTCCTTGGCGTAGTCGATCTCCTGCTCCCGTGTCATCCCCCACTCCCGGGCCGGCGCGATGATCTCCAGACCCGGCGCCAGGGCCCCGACACTCACGTCGAATCGCACCTGGTCGTTACCCTTGCCGGTGCAGCCGTGGGCTACGCCATAAGCGCCAGTTTCCATCGCCACGTCGACCAGCAGCTTGGCCATTAGGGGCCGCGCCAGTGCGGTGGCCAGGGGATATTTGCCTTCGTACATTGCCCCGGCCTGCAGTGCGGGCCAGACAAAATAGTTAACGAAGTCTTCGCGGGCGTTGAGCACCTCGGCCTGAATGGCCCCCGTGCCCAGGGCTCTCTCCCGCACTTTCTCCAGGTCTATCTCGCCGCCTACATCGACTGTCAACGTAACTATCTCGGCGTTGTATCTGTCGGAAAGCCATTTGATGGCCACGGAGGTATCGAGACCCCCGCTATATGCAAGTACGATCTTTTGGGTCACTTTATTCCTCTGTAAATCTAGGCTTGGGCCACGGCCCTCAGGGCCGCGTCTATGATGTCTATCGCCTGGTCCGCCTCTTCTTCGGAGACGATCAATGGCGGGATCAACCGCAAGGCATCCGGTCTAACGGGATTCACAAGCAGCCCCCGCTCCCGGCACTCATTCACCAAAGCTCCCGACACGTTGTCGCTGAGAGCCAGCGCCAGCAGCAATCCCACCCCCCGCACCCCGACCGCCAATTCATGCTTGCCCGTCAATCCCTCCAGCCCTGCCTGCAGCCTTTCTCCAACACTCCGGGCATTGCCCACAACATCGTTCTCCAGGATGTACCGCATGTTGGCCACACCGACGGCAGTGCCCAGTGGGGTTCCACTGAACGTCGACCCGTGGTCCCCTGGTTCAAAGACGGACGCTTCTTTCTTCGCCATCACCGCCCCGATGGGGAATCCCCCTCCGAGAGCCTTGGCCAGCGTCATCACGTCCGGCTCCACCCCAAAGTGCTCGTAGGCAAACAGGTTCCCAGTCCGACCGATGCCCGTCTGCACCTCGTCAAAAATAAGCAACAGGTTTCGCTCGTCGCACCAGTCCCGCACCTGCTGCAGATATTCGCGGGACGGGACGTTGACGCCGCCCTCCCCCTGGATCGGCTCCAGCATAACTGCACAGGTGCTTTCGCTGGTTGCGGAAATCACCGCCTCGATGTCGTTGAAAGGCACATTTACGAACCCCTGGGGCAGAGGCGTAAACGTTGCCTGGTGATCAGGTTGGCCCGTGGCCGCGACCATTGCAAAAGTGCGCCCGTGGAACGAGTTCATCGCCGATATGACCTCGTAAGCTCCGTTCAGGTTAACCTTCCCGTGCTTTCGCGCAATCTTTATCGCTGCCTCGTTGGCTTCTGCCCCGCTGTTCTGGAAGAACACCTCATCGCAGCATGAGTTCTCGACCAGGATCTGGGCCAGCTCTACCTGCGGGACCGTGTAGAAGAGGTTGGACACGTGCCACAGTGCCTGGCTCTGCTTCTGCAGCGCCTCGACCAGCACCGGGTGACAATGCCCAAGCCCCGTGACCGCGATCCCGCCCACGAAGTCCAGGTACTCCTTCCCGTCTTCGTCCCACACCCTGACGCCTTCGCCCCTCACTAGCGTCAACGCCTGCCGCCGACCCGTCTTCATAAAATACTTGGCTTCCAGCTCCTGCCAGTTCACCATCTCTTTTTCCTTTCTAAAAGCCCTATATCATTGTCATCCCGAGGCCCCGCACGTAATCCTGGGTGGGGCATTCCGCTCGCCCTTAGTGGAGTCGAAGGGTCTCAAGAGCGGAATGGGTGGGGTCCAGTCTCCTCTCCCTCGCATAACTGTCATTCCTAGGCTCCGCGAGGGACCTGAGGAGGGGTCCAATCCCCTCTCCCTTGAGGGGAGAGGGCTAGGGTGAGGGTGAAGATGTCCTATATTCATTCCACGTACAACCCTGTAACACTCCTACCCAAACCAGGTCCCCACCCCCCGACCCTCCACCGCCTCCAACAACGCATGCGCCCGACGCCCGTCCGTGATAACTGCTCTCACCCCCGACTCCGCCGCCTTCAAACAAGCCTCCACCTTCGGAATCATCCCGGAGTTGATTACCCCCGACTCGATCATTTTCATAGCCTCGTCTCTCGTAAGGGAAGCTACGCAGTTCTTATTCTCGTCCAAGATCCCTTCCACGTCCGTGAGGAAGATAAGGTTGGAGGCGCCAATTGCCGAAGCTAGTTCCCCGGCTACCGTGTCGGCGTTCACGTTCAGATAACCCTTCCAGTCCGAGCTGCCGTTTCGCCGTTGGGAAGCTATCGGCGATAGGACTGGGAGGCATCCACTCTTTACAAGGGCCTCCAACGGTGTGATGTCCACCCCCGAGACCCGACCCACATAACCCAGCTCCGAGTCCCGCACCTCGGCCTGTATTATTCCGCCGTCCACACCACTCAGGCCCACCGCCCGACCCCCACACCCGGCGATAGAGGCGACCAGATCCTTGTTTACAAGACCTGCGAGCACTGCCGTCGCTACTTCGAGCGCAGGCCCATCGGTGACCCGCAGACCGCGAACAAATCGTGCTTCCACCCCGTGACGACGCTGCCACTCCGACACCACATTCCCACCCCCATGCACCACGATTATCTCTGCACCCTTCTTCTGAAGTTCAGCCAGATCGGAGAACAGTGTGTCCGCCGCGCCCAGTGCGCCCCCGCCTATCTTGACTACTGCCTGACTCATCCCCTTCGCCTTGCCCCGACCCTACGTCGTGTACTCGCTGTTGAAGGTGACGTACTCCTCAGAAAGGTCACACGTCCAGGCCGTCGCCGATGCATCACCCACGTTCAAGACCAGCTTGATCGAGACCTCTTCCTGGTCCAGCGAGCGGGAGACCGCATCTTCGTAATAGGGGACGGGAGTGCCGTTGTTGAGCATGAAGATGTCGTTGATGAAAAGGTCCGTCTTGGACTCTTCGATGTAAGCACCTGTCCGACCCAACGCCGCCATCAGCCGACCCCAGTTCGGGTCGTTGCCGTGTATTGCGCTCTTGATCAGCATGGACGTCGATATGATCCGGGCCGCGGTACGAGCCTCTTCCAGCGATTGAGCTTTTTCGATGATGATTTCGATAAGCTTGGTCGCGCCCTCTCCGTCACGTGCTATCTGCTTGGCCAGAAAGGTACAGACCTGCTTAAGGGCTTGGCAAAAGGCCTCTGCCCCGGGGTGGCCCGCAGAAATGGACGCATTCCCCGCCAGTCCGTTGGCCAGTAAGGCAACGGTATCGCTGGTGCTGGTGTCCCCGTCAATGCTGATCATGTTGAAGGAGTCACCCACTGCATTCTCAAGAGCGGTCTGCAGGAAGGCAGGATCGACCGCCGCGTCAGTGGCTATAAACGAAAGCATCGTCGCCATGTCCGGGTGAACCATCCCCGCCCCCTTGGCTATCCCCCCGACCACCGCTGGGGACCCGTCTCCCGCATCAAAGGACACGGCTATCTCCTTGGGGTGGGTGTCGGTTGTCATGATGGCCCGAGCCATGAGCGGCCCCCCATCCTGCATGACTTCGATTTCCTCTATCCCGGTCCTTATCCGCGCCATCGGCAGTTCGACGCCTATGACTCCGGTGCTGGCTACAAGCACGTCTTCCGCCTCCACCCCCAACTTCTTCCCAGCCAACTCCGACATCTCCAGCGCATCCACCCTCCCTTGCTCCCCAACCGAGACATTGGCAATGCCGCTGTTCACAATTACGGCTTGGGCATGCCGGTCTTCCAAATACTCCCTGTCGACGTGTATGGCTGGCGCGGTGACCTTGTTCTTGGTGAATACCGCTGCCGCCGCCGCACGTGCCTCCGAGTAAAGAAGCCCGAGGTCCAGCTTGTCCGCGCCGTATGGCTTTACGCCGCAGTAAACACCGCCAGCGTGAAACCCATTGGGGGAGGTGACGGTGCCGCCTTCAATCCGTTTTATAGAGCCTTCCATAGCTGCCTTTCCGTCCTGATACCCCTCCAGGACAGGCGTCGTGAAGTATATCACTTTTGCCCTTTTGGTCAGGACGCTCGGCCCGAGACACGGGAAAAGCCGGCGGGATTATCCCGCCGGCTTTTCCACCGAGCCTTCTATTCTTCGCAAAAGTCTAGCTCGGCAGGAGTTAGGGCCTCCTGCCGTTGGTCAGAATGTCCACAACCTGGGGTAGGGCGTCCTTGGCCCGTACCTTCAGGTCGTCATCCGCCAGGCTCCCGATGGGATGCTTGACCACCACGAACGGGTAGTCGGGCAGTCCGCGGGTTCGTGCGATCGCCTGCACGCCCGGAATGAACTGGTCGCTGATTATCACCGCAGTCGGAATGCCCCGGTCTTCCAGGGAGATCGCGTCGTGCATACAGCACGTACTGCAGGAGCCTCAGTCCCCTATCGCAATTAAGGTGGCGTCCGCCTTCTCCGCTAACTCGTCAAGCAGCTCCGGCGGAGAAACGTCGGAGACATTCGGTCGAGCCACAAACGTCACATCCGAAATCTCGTAGTTCTCCTTGATCAGGTCGGTGACCATCCAGAGGAGCTTGTCCCCGTTAAGCCTACGGTCGTGCAACAGCCCGATCCGTTTGCCGTTAAGCGAGTCGATCTTGGGAGCCATCTCGATGTGCTCTTCGATCATCTCATCCCCACGAGGGTCGAGAGCCATCATAGTCTTTAGCATTGCATTGGCCATGAGCGCCTCCTTCACTGACTAAGTCCCGCCAGTATACCACGTCACAGGTTGTCCGTTTGAGGCATTATTCTAAGTATTATGCCAGGGTCTCATCGAGGGAGAAGGAGCCCGAAGCCTCATCCCGACCACCTTAGGAGGGTTATCCAAAGGTCTCATCAATTGTGAAAGGGCATAAGGGATTCATTCAGCCCTTTGAGGAGTTATGCAAAGCGCTAGTACCGAGGATAGCGTAATCGACAGGGGGCAGGGGGGCGATTAAGATTGGCGGTGAAATGTTGAAGGCGTACGACGTAATAGTTATCGGGGCGGGACACGCGGGGTGTGAGGCGGCGTTGGCCGCGGCTCGGATGGGATGCGACACCCTGGTACTGACTATGAAATTGGAGAATATCGCACTAATGCCGTGCAATCCGTCCATTGGGGGGCCGGCGAAGGGGCATCTGGCCAGGGAGGTGGACGCGCTGGGTGGGGAGATGGGGCGGAACACGGACAAGACCTTCATACAGATCCGGATGCTCAATACCGGTAAGGGGCCCGCGGTGCAGGCACTTCGGGCACAGTCAGACAAGGGGCTGTACGCGAGGGAGATGCGGAAGACCTTGGAGAGGCAGGAAGGACTGACGATTCGGGAGGAGTTGGTTACTGGGATTGTGAAGGGGGGAGGGAATTGCGATATGGGGAGTGATGGGGCAAGTCCTAGATTCCTCGCGGAGCCTCGGAATGACATGAAAGATAGGTCTTGGGATGGCACGGGTGAAAGAGGATGGTTTGAGGACAGGGAAGGGAACGGATCTCACCCCAGATTCTTCGCGGGGCGTCGGAATGACAGATTGGCTAGGGGTGGGGGGATACGGTTGGAGACGAAGTCTGGGGAGAGGTATGTTGGTAGGACGGTGGTGCTGACTACCGGGACTTCGCTGGCAGGGAAGATCATCATGGGTGAGAGAGCGTACACAGGGGGTCGGGCGGGGGAGCCGGCGGCCACGGAAATATCAAGGTCATTGCAGGAGCTTGGATTTGTCCTAGGCAGGCACAAGACTGGTACGCCGCCCCGTCTCGATGCGCGAAGCATCGACTTCGAGAAGGCGCTCATTCAACCGGGAAGCCCTACACCGCTGCACTTCAGCTTTTGGGGATGTGACGATGAGTCTTTGAGATTTCCAGCGCCCAACCCGGTCTATCCCGCGGGGCCCGAGTTGGGGTGGAGGTCTCAGATGGCCTGCTACCTGGTGAGCACAAACGCGAAGACCCACGAGGTGATAACGAGCAACCTGGACCGGGCGCCGATGTTCAACGGGTCTATAGAAGGGGTCGGGCCACGGTACTGCCCGTCAATCGAGGACAAGGTGGTGAGGTTCGCGCACAAGGACTCGCATGGTTTGTTCCTGGAACCAGAGGGATGGGAAACGAATGAGGTGTACCTGCAGGGTGCAAACACCAGCCTGCCGGAGGACGTGCAAGAAGCATTTGTGAGATCGATAGCCGGGTTGGAGAGGGCTGAGATTCTGAAGCCGGGCTACGCTATCGAGTACGACTTTGTGCTGACCGACCAGATTAACGCTACTATGGAGTCGAAGCTCGTGCCCAATCTGTTCCTGGCGGGGCAGGTGTGCGGGACCTCGGGGTATGAGGAGGCGGCGGGGCAGGGAATAGTGGCGGGGATAAACGCCGCACTGAAGGTCAAGGGGAGAAAGCCCCTGATTCTACGTCGGGACCAGGCGTATTTGGGGGTGATGATCGACGACCTAGTGACCCGGGACCACTTCGAGCCGTACAGGATGCTCACGTCTCGGGCGGAGCATAGGCTACTGTTGAGGCAGGACAACGCCGACCAGAGACTAGCTCCCATCGGGTATGAAGTGGGTCTTTTGGGAACAGATCAGTACCGCATGGTTGAGGAGAAACGAGATAGGGTTGCACGGGAGTTGGGGAGGCTGGATGGGACGTATTTGCCGCAGGATGGAAGCATGGACGCCCGGCTGGAAAGTCGGGGGCTGGCGCCAGTTCGGAAGGCGGTGACGGCGGCGGAATTTCTGAGGCGGCCGGAGGTTGACTACAACATGGCCCTGGCCCTGGGGCTCGGGGACTGGGAGTTAAATGAGGAGTGTAGGAGCCAGGTTGAGATAGAGGCCAAGTACCGGGAATACATAGCGAGGCAGAGTAGAGAGGTGGAGCGGATACGGAGGCTAGAGGAGCAACCGATATCCGGGGATGTTGACTACTCCAAAGTCAGGGGCCTTTCCAACGAGGCGAAGGATAACCTGAGCAAGTTTCTGCCGTTGACAGTGGGGCAGGCGTCTCGGGTGCCGGGGGTTGGGACTTCGGACGTTAGTCTGTTGCTGGTGCACCTGGAGCGGAATAGAGAAAGGGTGAAGGTTGTCTGAATCTCGATGAGGTGATAGCAAGAGGGGCCGGTCGTGCGACCGGCCCCTCTTCTTTTGGCTTTGCTTGCGTTGACTATTTCTTGCCCTGAACTTCAAACCAGATTTCTGCCTGTGCACCACCGATCATGCCGTCCGCCGCCTCGTCCATGAGGATGGCGAAGGGAAGGTTGGCATCAGCAGTGGGCAGGTAGGGCCTGTGCGTGTCGAACTTGGGGTCGGCCAGGAATGGTCCCGACTTCAGGTTGGTAGGGCCGTAGGGCTGGTAAAGCGCCTGGCTGGCCGCGATCTCCGGATGTTGGGACCAAGCGAAGAACAGGTTTATGAGCTCATAGCGCTCAGGCTCCTGTTCGGCCAGACCCTTGGGGGACCACCAGTTGTCCGTCAGCACGTCATGGCCGCACTCCCAGCATAGGTAGGCGTTCAAGCCACTGTTCACAACGGAGTCGAATCCGATTCCGTTGTCGGTCTCACAAACGTCCAGTTCGCCCGACTCCAGAAGGGCTGGGCAGTCGCTAGCGCCTGAGAAGAAGATATCGGTATTGGGAATCATCACTTCTTCTACGACCTGCCATGCGCGGTCGAGCTGCTCGGGGGTCAAGGCTGATAGGGAAGCCCTTCCTTCCTCGGTGTCGAGTAGGGTGGGGTCATCGATGAGGAGCCCGAAGCGTACGCGGTGTTTCCATGCCCAGTCCTGGGTGAAGATGCCGCGGCGGCCGGGGTAATTCTCCTTGTCGAAAACGTCAGCCATGGTCTTGGGACCGTCGTCTCCATAGGTGTCCTTGCTCCACATGACCATGTGGGAGAAGGCGGAGCCTCCGCCGCCGATCCACGGGGCGTCACGGATGTGGGGGAACAGGTCAGTCTTGTCGACGATAGCGGGGTTGACCTCTTCAAGCACTCCTTCAAGTCCCATGGTGATGGAAGCCTGGCCGGAGCCGTCGATTATGTCCCAGGTGATGTTGCCTGTGCGGGCCATGGCCCTGACCTTGGCGTAGTCGGGTGGGCCGTCTTCGATGATTTCAACGCCGAACTGCTCAGCAAAGGGGACGAGGAAGGCCTGTCGCTGCATAGCCTGGTAGGCGCCACCCCAGGAGGCGAAAGTGAAACTGCCACCTTCGTGGGCGGCGAGCGCTGCGACAACCTCGTCGTGGGTGCCTGGGTTGTCGGCGGTCCACTCACTTATGGGGCGCACGCTGGTAGAGGAATCGTCATCTTCCTCCATCATGGCCGTGGGCGTCGGTTCGGGCATGGCCTCCTCGGTCTCCGGGGTGGCGGTGGCGGACTCGCCGCAAGCCGCAACGATTAGGAGTGCGACGAGAACCAGGGACAGGAGTCCGAAGACCAGCCACCTCTTTCTGGTATAGGTTTTTGTCAAATTTCTCATACTCAAGCCCTTTCCTCCAAATGCTAGTCAACGAACTACGTCAAGTACTATAAGAAGTACGCGAGGTTCCCCGCCGGCAGCTAACGAGCCGCCACTAGTGATCCATAAGCAACCTCCGTCAACAGGACCAGATTAGAGTTGGGTTACATGCTGCTGTGGGGGGCCGGTCCAAAAGACCGGCCCCCCACATTTGACTTACTCGGAACGTTTTACTTCTTGCCCTGAACTTCGAACCAGATTTCCGCCTGTTCACCGCCGATTTCTCCGTCAGCAGCCTCGTCCATGAGGATGGCGTAGGGAATGTTGGCGTCGGTAGTGGGCAGGTACGGCCTAATTCTGTCGAACTCAGGCGCATCGAGGAAGGGCGCCGACTTCAGGTTGGTCGGCCCGAAGGGCTGATAGAGCGCCTGGCTTGCCGCAATTTCCGGGTGCTGGGTCCAGGCGAAGAAGAGGTTTATGAGCTCCCACCTCTGCGGGTCCTCCTCCTTGACGCCTTTGATGACCCACCAGTTGTCGGTCAGCACGTCGTGCCCGCACTCCCAGCAGGCCCCGACATTGAAATCTTCCTCCACGATGCCATTGAAAGCGGCTCCGTTGTCCCCCTGGCAGATGTCAACTTCCCCTGAGTCAAGGAAGGCGATGCAGTCGTAGATGCCGGAGGTAAAGATGTCGATGTTGGGAATGAACTGCTCTTCTACTATCTGCCAGGAGACTTCCAACTGCTCGGGAGACATGGCGGAGAGGGAAGCTCTGCCCTCTTCGGTCTCAATCAGCGTGGGGTCGGTGGCCAGGTGGGCCCAGCGCACCATGTGCTTCCAGTTCCAGTCCTGGGGAATCATTCCGCGTATGCCGGGGAAGTTATCCCTGTCCAGGTAGTCGGCCCAGCTGGAGGGCTGAGGCCCGCCGTCCGGGTAGGTGTCCTTGCTGTACATCAGGACCATGGAGTAGGCGGAGCCTCCGCCACCGATCCACGGCGCGTCCCGGATGTGGGGGAACAAGTCCGCCTTGTTGATGATGGACTCGTCTAGCTCTTCCAGCACGCCCTCGAGGCCCATGGTGACACCAGCCTGGCCGGAGCCATCGACTATGTCCCAGGTTACGTTTCCTGTGTGAGCCATGGCCCGTACCTTGGCGTAGTCGGGAGGGCCGTCTTCAATGATGTTCACGCCGAACTTCTCGGCGAAGGGGATCAGGAACGCCTTACGCTGCATCTCCTGGTAGGAGCCTCCCCAGGAAACGAAGGTGAAGGAGCCGCCCTCGTGGGCCGCCAGCGCCGCCTCGATCTCCTCGTGGGTGGCAGGGTTATCGACGGTCCATTCGCTAATTGGTCTCAAAGCGGTGGAATGCCCATCGGAGTCCTCCTCCATCATTGCGGTGGGGGTTGCCTCGGGCATGGCCTCTTCGGGTTCCGGTGTGGCAGTGGCGGCCTCGCCGCAAGCTGCAACGATAAGCAGCGCCACCAAGGCCACGGACAGGAGGCTCAATGCCAGCCATTTCTTGTTCTTATATACCGGGGTCGGGTGTCTCATACGTAAAATTTTCCTCCAAACTTGTGATAGAAGAGTCAGGAAGATGCACAGGTCTTCCCAAGGGCGGCTGGATTGCCGCTATGGATCGTCCATAATCCACCTCCAGGACACGAGCGAACACCCAAGGACGGTACGTGCCAACTAAGTAGCGCATCGGGCCGGGAAAGGTGGTGAGAAGGGAGGGGAGGGCAGTGATTCTGGGCGTCTATTCGGGACTCGGCAGTGGGATCCGGGGTCACCTTTCTGCTACGGCCAATGACGCTAATTATGGTGCTGGATTATATGGGGCGGGGTGGGGATAGTCAAATGAGGAGAGTGGGGAGTGGGGCGGTTCGCGAACCGCCCCTATGGGGGATGGATATCGGCGCGGGGGTGGAACAACGGTAGGAGAAGGCAGGCACGAGACCTGCCCTTACGAGCCCTTTGCGTAACTACCAGTTAGGGCCAAGACACCCCGCCTATTCCGCTCTTGAGACCCTTCGACTCCGCTCAGGGCGAGCGGAATGCCCCCCTGGGGAAGGAATGACAGATATGCAAGAGTCTCTACGTGGGGGGACTGTCTTTGGCTAAGATTTAAGTTGATAGAGGTCTATGGCGTTGAGGCCGAGGATGTTGGCCTGAGCATCGGTGGGGAGGGGGGCCAGGCTGTCTCGCAGGGCGTCTACGGCGCCGGTCATGCCCTCCGAGTGGGGGAAGTCGGCGCCCCACATAAACTTGTTGGAGCCGAAACGCTCCACGACCAAGGGGGCGAGTTCTTCGTCGGGGTCCATGGAAGTCCAGACCTGGCGTTTGAAGTATTCGCTGGGGTACATGGACATTTCGCTGGTGCCCGGAAAGGCATCGAGAATGCCGTCCATTCTTTCGAACCAATAGAGCATCCATGCGCTGCCGGTTTCCAGAAGGACAACCTTGAGGTTGGGGAACCTATCAAAGACACGTCCGGCGACCATGCTGCCGAAGCCCAGGTGTACGGCGGGAGGTTCCTGGAGTATGAAGTACCAGATGTCGGAGTCGGGGAGGTCATTGAGGCTGGTGTTGGGGAAGTTTGGGTTATAGAAGGGATAGAGGCCACCTACTACGTGCAGGGTTACGGGAATTTGAAGCTCTTCCGCGGCGGCCCAGAAGGGGTCGAAGGCAGGGTCTCCGTAGGAGCGGCCGTTGAGAGGGAAGCCGCTGATGAGGGCTGCGGTTACGCCCTGAGCGGCCATACGACGCAGCTCCTCAGTGCCTTCCTCTATGTCCAGCAGGGTTATGTGGGCGATGGGCTTGAGGCGGTCGGGGTGTTCGCTGCAGAAGTCGAAGACGTAGTCGTTGTAAGCGCGGGCGTAGGCTGAGGCGACCTGGGAGTCCTTCACATCGGTCTCCCAGTGGAGGCCGAGGGTAGGGTAGATGAAGGAGGTGTCGATGCCCTCCTGGTCGAGGACCTGGACTCGGGGGCCGGGTTGGTGGGAGGAGGGAACATTGATGAGGCCCTGTTCGTAGGAGACCACTCCGGGTTTCAGGTAGATGTCACGCTTTTCTTCGATAGACTTTCCGGCGGCCATGCGTCCGAAGCGGCCTTCCCTGAGGAAGAGGTTGTGGGGCCTGCGGCCCTCGACGCTCATGTATTCCAGGCCGCGCTCGTCAACCTCGATGGAGAGAGCCAAATCCCTGTACTTGGGGTCCAGGTATTCGGCCATGAGGGGGAGGTTCTCCCAGATGTGGCTGTCAATGTCTATCACGGGTCCGGGCATTAGTCTGGCACCTCCATCAAATTGGGGTCGGGCCGCGGCTTAATGCTATCGGGGGTGGGGGTGTGGGGTCAAACGGGAGGGGTGGGGATAGCAGGCACGCGACCTGCCACTACGGGGCATTGGGGGCCGACCCCACCCCAGATTCACGCCGGAGGCGCACGCCTAAGGCGCACTTTCAGCATCTTCGACCTCGCGGGGCATCGGAATGACATGGATAGAAGTTACTAGGCGATTTCGAGGTCCACTTTGATGAGAGGGGCGCCTGAGACACGGGATTCAAGCTGGTCCAAGGTTCCCTGCCTGGTGCAGATATGCTCCATGATACGGCGTTTTTCTGAGGGGTCGGTGATGGGGGTGGCGTGGGCGGGGAGGTCGGCGAGGGCTGTTTCTTTGAGGTGAAAGGTCATGCGGGGGTTGGCGAGGATGTTGGCGTACCAACCTCGGGCGCCGGGTACGCCGGTGATGTAGAGGACACCGTCCAGGTTGTGAAACCAGATTTCGACTCGGCGGGGTGAGCCGCTTCTTCTACCAGTAGTGGTGATATCGATAACCAGGTCTTTCTTGAGGGCTTCCCGGACTTTGGGGTCGAGTGTCACGGCGGCGCTCCTAGCAGTCTCCCAGGTCTACCTTTATAAGGGGAGATTCGGCGACACGGGCTTCGAGCTTTTCCGGTTCACCCAGGTTGTTGCATATCCGCTCCAAGACTCTGCGTCTTTCTGAGGCGTCGCTTATGGGAGTGGCGCGGGCGGGGAGGTCGGCTTGGGTGGTCCCCTTGAGATGGAAGGTTATGCGGGGGTCGGCGAGGACGTTGGCATACCATGACCGGGACCCGGGCAGGACCAGTCCGACGATGTATAGCGAGCCGTCCAGGTTATGAAACCAGATTTCCTTGCGTCGAGGGGCGCCGCTTTTTCTTCCTGTGGTGGTGATATCGATTATCAGGTCTTTCTCAAGAGCTTCCTGGACTTTGGGGTCGAGCATTGCGGCGATACTCCTGCGGGAAATTTGGGGACAATCTAACAGCCGGGAAGCGGGTTGTCATCCGTGGAGATGTTATGGGGTAAACAGTCAGGTCGGGACATTGTGGGAACACTAGGCGTGTTGGCTGCTTCTGGAACCCCACCCCAGATTCCTCGCAAAGCCTCGGAATGACAGTAATTATCGGGAGTGGGATAGACAGGCCTAGAGACTTGGGGCGTGGGGGCAACCCCCCCGCTCGACCCTTCGACGGGGCTCAGGGTGAGCGGCCCCGCTCCTCTAGAGCAGGGATAACTTCGGAGGAACGTGGGGATGGGGTGCGGTTGACACTGTGAGAATCCGACGCTTAACATCGTCGGCGGAGGGAGATGCTGCAATGCCTGTTTTTCCGTCGGTCGAGTGGTTCGAGAAGGTGAGGCAAGCCGTCAACGGGAGCAGAGAATTCCGGGCCCTGGGCAACTGCGACACTAATATGGGCGTGAGAGTCGGGGACAGGGCATTCCTCCTCAAGTTTGAGGCGTTTTCCTGCGAAGAGGTGTCGGAAACTGGTATTGATGGGCTGGGGGACATGGACTTCTACCTGGAGATGTCTCCGGGGGAGTGGCGGAGTCTGCTGGACAATATCAAGGAGAACGGCGGCGCAGACGGGGAACACAGCCTGAACACGCTGGACCTGAGTCGGGAGGGTGGCATTCTAAGGGCCAGAGACGAGTTCATGCGCCAGTCTTTTCTCCGATATCACCTTTCGATTCAATGCTATTTCGATGCATCCGCCCAAGTGGATACCGTTTTCGCCGCTTAGGTCTACTTATGCCTCTCTACGAATACAAGTGCCCCGGGTGTCAGCATGTGACCAGTCGCTATTGGCGGAACTACTCGCCGCCGGAAACATCTGAGTGCGAGGGGTGTGGGGAGTTGGGGGCCGAGCGTCGAATATCCACCTTCGCCTTTCACAAGTCGGCGGAGAGTAAGATGGCGGAGCTGGACCCGAAGTACGACAAGATGGTCGATGAGGCGTTCAAAAGCTCCCCTTCCACGTCGGATCCCCAGCATTACCTGGACAAGATGGCATCCTTCGACGGTGTGCCGGACTAGCGCTGGTCCTCTGCTGCGCTGAAACAGGTCGATGAGCATGGAAGTGGGGGTGTGGGTTGGGGCCAGCCTCTCAGTTTCCGCACTAATTGCCTGGTGTTGGCTGACGCTTTTCCGGGGTCGGTTCTGGACTACTGATCAAAGATTGGAAATCCGACGCGGAGAGGAGAAACGGTGTCGACCGGGGGTGGTGGCGGTAGTGCCGGCCCGGAACGAGGCTGCCTTTATTGGGGAGACAATCACGTCTGTTCTCAGACAACGTTATGGCGGTCGACTGATCGTCTACCTTGTTGATGACCAGAGTTCTGATGGGACGGCGGATGTGGCCAAGGGGGCTGCTCTAAGACTAGCCAATGGTCGCCAGGTGCAAGTGGTAACCGCAAAGGAAAGACCTGGCGGGTGGGTGGGGAAGGTGTGGGCCCTTCAGCAGGGCGTCGAGGCGGTGTCTGAGGAGGACCACGAATACTTCTGGTTCACCGACGCGGATATCGTGCATTCTAAGGATGTGCTGACGTCTCTCGTGGCACTGGCGGAAGGGGAGGGGTTGGACATGGTGTCAGTGATGGCGAAGCTCCATGTGTCGACCCTGTGGGACAGGCTGCTGATACCGGCGTTCGTGTTCTTTTTCGGGAAGCTATACCCATTTCGATGGGTTAACGATCACGGTCGGGAGACGGCGGCCGCGGCGGGAGGATGCGTGCTGGTGAAGAAAGACCGGTTGGTTGAGGATGGGGGCTTTGAAACGATACGGGATGCGGTAATCGACGATTGCGCCCTGGCTCAAATGGTACGCGGGCCAGAAGGCAGGGGGAGATTGTGGCTGGGTATGAGCCAAGAGGTGAGGAGCATCCGTCCCTATGAGGGGCTGAAGGGCATATGGGACATGGTGGCCAGGACGGCGTATGTTCAACTGCGTCGTTCGCCGGTCCTTCTGGGAGGGACTGTCTTTGGCATGGTCTGGCTATATATCGGGCCACCGGCGGCGGTGGGGGCGGCGATAAGGTTAGCTGTTATAGGGATATGGGACATGCCGTCGTGGGTCCTGTTGTTCTCGGGTGTGGGGGGGTGGGGGTTGATGTCTGCGCTGTACACACCGATGTTGAAGTGGTACGGCCTAGGCCGATGGCTAGGGCCGCTTTTGCCAGCGGTGGGGGTCCTGTACACACTAATGACCCTGGACTCGGGGCGGAGGAGTTGGATGGGGAGGGGCGGGGGCTGGAAGGGTAGGACTTACTAATCTTTGGCCTACATTTCTATTCCTGGTGACGGCGGTCCCATTCGGAGGAGAGGAATAAGGCGCTGATGCTCAGGGTCAAACCGGCCAAGCCTACTATGGTGAGGGCGAGGCGTCGGTCATCGGTTAGTTCGTGGAGAACGCCTGCTACTACGGGGCCACCCATGGCACCGATCATCAAAGCCGACCTCAGGAAACCCATAGCAACGGCGATTTCTCGGGTGCGGATACCTTTCAGCTGGAACGGTATGGTGAATATCACCGGGAAGAAGGTGAAGCTGAGGCCATGGAGCAATGAAATGACCACCAGCACCGGGAAAGAGCCGGAATAGAGCAGGGCTATTGTGGTCACAGATATCAGGATTCCGCCCATACGCAGGGCTGTCCTACGCCTGCCGGTCCTGTTGATCAAAAGGTTGATTCCGAGGCCCGAGGGCCCGGCAATCATCCCTCCGATCGCCCAGATGAGAGCAGAGGTCTGGATATCGATGCCATAGGCGTCTTTCATATGACTGGGCCAGAAAGTGAGGTAGGAAGCGAAAGTCATCTCTACACCCACCAGTCCGAAGGCCAGGAGCCACAGCTCCTTGTAGCGCAGGGTTCGCTTGATGGATACCGGCTCCTTGCTCTCCCTTTCGGTCTCCGCATCGGGTAGGGGGCGCTCTCTGCCGACCAGCAGCCATACTACGGCTATTGCGATGGTGACGAAGCCAAGCACCTGCATGGTCCTGCGCCAATCGCCGTCCAAGGCCTTGAGGATTACCGGCACCAGCATGAAAAATGCCGCCCCAATGCCCCATAGAAGCTCAATGGAGGCGTTGGCGATAAGGATCTGTCGGGGTTTTATCCACATCCTGAGGAGGAGGGTGCGAGCGGGCTCTCTAATGGTTATGGACAGTCCGTACAGTGCCCTGGCGAGGAGAAGGAAGGCGTAGACCGGGGCCCAGGCCTGCATAAAGATGACCAGTATGGCGCCGATGATGGAGGCCAGGGTTATCCACTTTGGAGAGAAGCGGGAGAGCCACAAACCGAAGGGTATGGACAGGAGCAGGACGGTGAATTGCGGGGCGGCCCCGAGAAGCCCTTCCCGGACGGGGGTGAGGTCGAGTTCCTCGCGGATGCTGGGGAGGAAGAGACCGAGGGTTTCCATGACCAGGTATCCCCACATGTGGATGGCCATCCAGGTAAGGATGACGACCCAGCCGTAGGTGGGGCTGCTGCCCGTGTTTGATGCTTGCTGGACTGCCTGAGCCATGATGCGCGCAATCCTATCACCTTAGGGGATGAAAAGATGTCCAAGAGGCAGTGGAAATGAAGCGATGGAAGGCGGATACCCGCTTAGTGGGGGTTGCGGTCCCACTCCGACGATAAGAACAGGGCGCCGAGGGTCAAGAGGAGACCTGCAAACCCTGTCATGGTTAGAGCGAGCCTCTGGTCTCCCGATGCCTCGTGGATCAGTCCGGCAACCACGGGCCCCGATACCGACCCCACCATCATGGCTGCATTAAGAAAGCCGGCAGCGGTGGCAATCTCCCGGGTACGAATGTCCTTCAGCTGGAAGGGGATGGTCATCACCACGGGAAAGAAGGTGACGCTGAGGCCGTTCAACAGCGAAAGGACGACCAGCACGGGAAATGACCCGGAGTAGAGCAGGGCTATGGTGGTGGCAGAAACGAATATCCCGCCCAAACGCAGGGCTGTCCTACGTTTTCCGGTCCTGTTAACGAGCAGGCTGATGCCGAGGGCGGCGGGGCCGGCAACCATCCCCGCAATTGCCCAGAGCAAGGCGGTGGTCTTCACCGGGATGTCGTACCTGTCGAGCATGAGGCTGGGCCAGAAAGTGCCGAAGGATGAAAATGTAAGCTCGATGCCCAAGACGCCGAGGGCAAGGAGCCAGAGTTCGGGGTAGCGCAGGGCGCTTCGTACGGAAACGGGGCCCCGAGTCTCGGCTTCCTTCTCGGTGGGAGGCATCGGCCTTTCCCTTCCGACCAGCAGCCAGACGAGTACCAAACCGACGGTTGCGTATCCGAAGACCTGCATGGTCCTTCGCCAATCACCGTCGAGGGCCTCGAGGACCAGGGGAACGACGATGAAGAAGGCGGCGCCCACCCCCCATAACAGCTCGACGGAGGCGTTGGCGATGAGTATCCGGCGGGGGGAAATCCACATTTTGATGAGCAGGGTCTGGGCGGGCTCCCGAGCGACTATTGTCAGGCCATACAGTAACCGTGCCAGCAGGACGAGGGCGTAGACGGGGGCCCATGCCTGGAAGAAAATTACAGCTATGGCTCCAACTATGGATGCGAGGGTAAGGAGCCTGGGAGAGAAGCGGGACAGGTGGAGACCGAAGGGGACAGACAGGACGAGGATAGTGAGCTGGGGCGCTGCTCCCAGGAGCCCTTCACGCACGGGGGTGAGGGCCAGTTCATCCCTCATACTGGGGAGGAAGAGTCCCAGGCTCTCCATAATCAGGAACCCCCACATGTGGACGAACATCCAGGTGAGGATGACGACCCATCCATAAGCGGGGCTGCTGCCTATTCGGGATGCTAGACCAAGCGCGCGTGACATGGCGGGCGCAATCCTAGCACCCTTTTGCGCTGGGAGGCGGCCTTGTTGGCTGTAAGAGAACGGGTACCCCCGGAATGCTCAGGATATTCCGGGGGTCGGGTCTCGGGGGGGGGTGGGGTTAGCGGTGGTTACGCGCCCATTGGCGGACCATAGCGGGGTCTGGTTCCTGTTTGAGGCAGCCTCGGGCGCCGCCGAGGCGCTGGAAGTCCCGGGAGCGCTTGGCCAGGTTTCGGCGGAAGAGGATGAGGCCTCTGTCCAGCATGCCGAGCTTTTGGGGACGTTCCAGGTTGATGTGCTCGTTCTTAAAGACGACAAGGTCCTCTTTTTCGTTTATGGCGACGACCCGTGCAGGCTTGTTCCAGAGGTAGTACCAGATGTCCATCCAGAACTTGCCAAGGAAGGTCTTGGGGGTCTTGCAGACGGTGAAGGTCCAGACCCGGGTGTTCTGTTCGTCGACGGGGACGCCCCATCTCAGGTGGACGAGGCTGCCGATGCATACCCTGATCTTGGTCGGGAGCTGTAGGTTGTGATTGTAGGTGGCCCAGGCTTTTTCGCCGGTGGCGGTGGCTATCATGCCCGCGTTGGGTGTCTTGGGTGCGGGGAGCTTGCGCCACCAGGTCTTTCGAGGCCATTTGCCAAGGCCGGGGTATTCGGCTTCGCCGAACTTGGCCTCGGCGGTCTTGACCCAGATGTTGTCCTCGCCCTCGGAGACGATTTCCGTGCCGCCCGTGGACACCGACTTGGGCCGCCAGAAAGGGAAACGCCAGTCGACAAACCGCCAGAAGTTGAGGCCGCGGTGGAGGTAGAACTCGTGGTAGTCGATACCCTGGTTCATGGGCTCGGTCCAGTTGGTCTCCCACATCTTGACCCTGGTGTACTTCCGGCCTGTCAGGGTGGGGTCGGAGAACTCGTAGGGAAGGTCCTCTTCGAAGGGGACGGGGTCGGTCTCACCCATCCAGACCAGGACGATGCCGTTCCACTCGGCGGTGGGGTAAACGCGTGTGCGCATTTTGCCGACTAGCGGGGAGTCGGTGCTTTCTATCAGGCCGGCGACGCAGTTGCCGGTCTCGTCGAAAGTGTAGCCGTGGTAGGGACAGGTGACGGTACCCTCGAACTCGCAGAAGCCCCTGGAGAGTCGGGCGCCGCGGTGAGGGCACCATTCATTGAGGGCGACAATCTTTCCGTTCTTGCCCCGGAATAGGACGAGCTCATCACCGAGCATTTTTATGTTCTTGGGCTTACGGCCCACTTCCTTTGCCCAAACGCAGGGGTACCAGTACTCACGGAACCCGACCTTGGGAACGTAGTCGAAGGGGCCGATTTGGGTGGCGCCGTAGGCCTCGTTCTGTACGTCGGGAGCGTTGATGGCCGGGATTTGTTGCTCTTTTCGTGTAGTAACTACCATAGCGCCTCACCCCTCACTATTGGTCTACATCCGGGGACACGGGTGTGGGGCTGATTCTACCAGACGAGTGGTCGGGTAACAAAAGGGGTGCGTGTGGGGTGCTTCTTCAGCCGCATATACGGAAAGGGCGAGATGAACTGGTAGCACCAAGGCCACCGCCGCTCGACCCTTCGACTCAGCTCAGGATGAGCGGCCCAACCCCACTGGGATGGGCTTCCGTTATAGGGGCACCTTAGGGATAGGGTTGTATGTAAGGTGTCGGGGCGGGATACTCTAGGCTCGGAGGAGCTATGGCGATATTGAGCAAGAGCCGCGAGGGCGGTAAAGAGATCATAGGCGTGGTACACCTGCTGCCGCTGCCGGGCAGCCCTGGCTGGAGGGGTGACCTGGAAGCGGTGATAGGGAGTGCCCTGAGGGACACCGAGGCCCTGGTGGGGGGTGGGGTGGATGCGGTGATATTCGAAAACTTCGGGGATGTGCCATTCCTGTCCGGGCCCGTGCCCCCAGAGACCGTGGCGGCTATGGCCGTGATAATCGAAACCGTGGCCGGACAATTTGACGTGACATTCGGGGTGAACGTGCTGCGGAATGACCCGATTGCCGCCTTGGGATTGGCTTATGTCACGGGCGGCGAGTTTATCCGCGTGAACGTGCACACGGGAGTGATGGTCACCGACCAGGGGATCATCGAAGGTGGCTCTGCGGAAACGGTGAGGCGTAGGTCGGGGTTGGGGGCAAAAGTGAAGCTGCTGTCTGACGTGATGGTCAAGCACGCGGTGCCGCTGGGAGAGCAGGATATACGGGATGCGGCGAAGGCGTCGGTGCATCGAGGGCTGGCAGACGGACTGATAGTCACGGGGTCGTTCACCGGTGAAGAGGCGGATATTGAGGACGTGAAGGCAGTGAAAGAAGTTGTTACTGAAGGTACACCGGTGCTGGTCGGGAGTGGGGTGACGGAGGTGAACATAGGCAAGTACCTGGAATGGGCGGACGGAGTGATTGTCGGGACGAGTCTGAAGGGGGATGGGATGGTGTCGAATCCAGTGGATGTGGAGAGGGTGAGGAGGTTGGTGTCGGCGGGGAGGGGGTAGGGGGTGAATCAGACGGTATTGCTTTCATGGTGGAGGGCACCCGTCCCCTTCCGTTCTTGAAACCCTTCGACTCTGCTCAGGGCGAACGGAATGCCTCGCCCTAAGAAAGATTGCCGATCGGAGTCGGGAATGACGGAAACGGGGAGGGATGGGTTCCGGCTCGGGGGCCGGAATGATGGAGAGGGTGGGGAGGGGGTAAAAAAGGAAAGCCCCGAAGCTCTTCGGCCTATTGGCCGTCCCGGTGGACAACCCGGGAGCTTCGGGGCCCGGCGTCTGCGCGGATTCCGTAAACGGAACCCAGGGGGACGCCCCCTTACGTTTCGAATCCGTTTACGTTACAGACACCTCACCAGTCCGTTTATCATCAATTTCCAATTGATCACCTCCTTTCTGAGTGTAGTTTCACTATAAAGGCATTAGAGTAATTCGCGCAAGACGGTTGTGTGATGCAAAACACTCCCTTTTCCGATCTTGAGGCCCTTCGACTCGGCTTCCGCTCCGCCAAAGTCGGACCCTCCAAAGGCGGGTGTGCCACTTTCAGCGCGGCGGGCCTTCGACAGGGCGAGCGGACTCCCCACCCGAGAACGGAAGTGACACAGAATAACGTTTGGATGGTCTGAACAAGTGCGTGGATGGTGACGAAGAGGGAAGGGAGGGGATGGATTCACGCCTCGGCGCACTTTCAGTCTGCACGCCAGGGGCGCACGCCCAGGCGCATCTTCGACATCTATGACCTCCGCAGGAATGACGGCTGGGGTGGGAATCACGGTAGAAAGTGGCGACGACTTCTTCAGAGGTTTCCTTTGTTGCTGAAAGCAATTCATAGGGCTATCATTCCCGACAAATTTTGGGATACGGAGAAGGGGTGAAACATGGACTCGGCGAATGGGGAAACTGGCTGTTCAACGGGGCCACTGAAGGGGATACGGGTCATTGAGCTTGCCGTTTGGCATAACGGCGGAGGCGCGGGATACATGCTCGGGGACCTGGGGGCGGAAGTAATCAAGATAGAGCAACCGGTGGTCGGTGACCCGAGCCGGGGGGTGACGCAGGCCTTCGGGCACAACCTCGAGATGCCGGGGGGTCGGGCCCTGTGGTTCGAGATGGTGAACCGCGGCAAGCGGGCCATCACGTTGAACTTGAAGACCGCCCAGGGGAAGGAAGTGCTCCGTCGGCTCCTATCTAAGGCCGACGTTTTCTTCACAAACTTCACTATGGACGTGGTGGAACGGCTGGGGGTCGACTACGAGACACTTTCGGCCATCAATCCCAGGCTGATCTGGGCGATCAATACGGCCTACGGGACGCGGGGGCCTTTGGCCAACAAGCACGGGTACGACTCCTCGATTCAGGCCCATACCGGCTATGCGTACCGAATGGGCAACGCCGAGGGCGGGGACCCCATAATCGTCGGGGGTGGGACCTTCGACCAGTTGGGCGCGACGATGCTGGTATACGGCATCATGGCGGCCCTGATAGCGAGGGAGAGGCAGGGGGTGGGGCAGGCGGTCGAGGCCTCGATGCTGGGGAGTTCGGTGCACTTCCAGCATGACAACTTTCACATGTATCTATGGAAGAACGACTCGACGTTCGGGACTTCCAGCCGGGCGTCGCTGGACCCGTTTGTAAACTGGTACAGGTGCGCAGACGGGAAGTGGATCATGCTGAATGAGCCTCACTCGGAGAGAATTTGGGAGGAGTTCTGTTCCGTGCTGGACCTGAGTTTGTATGTAGACGACCCGCGTTTCAAAACACTTTCCAGCAGGCTGAAAAATGCGGCGGAGTTGAGGGACATTCTTATCGATACCTTCGGCTCGAGGCCCAGGCAGGAATGGGCAGATCTTTTCGCGCAGAAGAAAGTGCGGTTCGTGTATACGCTGGTGAATACGGTGGCGGAGTCTGCGGTGGACCCGCAGGTGCTGGCCAACGATTACGTGGTCGACACCCGGCACCCGACGATGGGGGCCACCAAGACAACCGGAGTGCCTATCAAGTTCTCCAAGACGCCAGCGGAGGTAGGAAAGGGGGCGCCCGAGTTCGGGCAACATACTGAGGAGGTGTTGACGGAGGAGTGCGGCTACGACTGGGCGGAGGTCGAAGGGCTTCGGGAGGCGGGGGTGATCTAGGCTGCGCTTATAATGGCTGTCAGCACCATGGCAGCCACATCGCAGGAAGCGTCCCGTCACCGCCTCGCCGCCGAGGAGTCGATACCCCGATATCGATGGGCGGTAGTTGGGGCCATGTCATCGAGCATTGCCACCTCCATGGCAATGCTCTTTTTCATTGGTCTATTGCTGCCGGACATCTCCGAAGAGATGGGACTATCGCCGACTCAGCAGGGGTTGGTGGGGTCCTCGGCGCTGCTTGTGAACCTGGTGCTGGTAATGCCGGTGAACAACTGGATGTCCAGGTTCAGGCCGAGGCGGACGCTGACATTTGCTTTGCTGGTGGTTGCTGGATCGGTGTTCATACAGGCCCGGGCGCCGGTGTTCGGGATATTGATCCTCGGGAGGGTGGTGCTGGCCCTCGGCACGATGTTCACCCAAGCTCCGAGGGTCCTTCTGATACAGCAGTGGTCCACCCGGAGGCAGATGGCGACCACCAACGGAATCCTGGTGGGCAGCGTGGACATGATGTTCGGAGTCGTGTCCTTTATGACGCCACTTATCGTTGAGTGGGCGGGTGGGTGGAGGCGGGCGTTGGATGTGTGGGGGTTTTTGTGCCTGGCCCTGATGCTGGTGTGGTTTGTCCTGGGTCGGGAGCGGGGTGGGGAGGAGCAGAGGGAACGGGTGAAGGAGCAGGAAGGCACGCCGCTGAAAACCGTACTGAGGTACAGGGAGCTTTGGTATGCAAGCATAGGACTTCTCGGGGTTGTGCTGGCGGAGATGGCCTTCAGCGTGTTCTGGCCAACCTTCGCGGAGAATGATCTGCACCTTTCTGCGACGATGGTGGGGTTGGCGGTGGGCATATCGGCTATAGCCGCAGCGCCCAGTTCGATAGGCATAAACGCCGTTGCCTATTTCAATCGCAACCGGCCGCTCGTCCTAGCGACGTGCGGCATCGTGAAATGCGTGCTCATCCTGCTGCTCCTGTACACCGAGCCCGCCGGGCTTGTAATTCTTCTGACCACGATCAAGGGCATTTTCTCGGCGTTCTTTGCGGTGCTGATGGGGATGGTCTTCTACCTGCCCAACATCAAGCCGAGGGAGGTGGCCGTCGGGCAGGCGTTCCTCAGGCTGTCGATATCCACCGGAGCGGCCCTCGGGCCCCTGATGGTGGGGTTCATACAGGAGGCCACGGGAGACCTGCGTCGGGCGCTACTGTACACGGCATTTGCACCTTTGGCCCTGGTAGTGAGTTCCGTATTGCTGTGGAAGCCGGGTCGGGCCGTGAGCCGCGTTTGAGCGGTCTTGCCGGTTAGAGACTAGTCCGGGTCTTCAACCCGCTTTCCATGAAAGCTGCCCATACCCGGCATGGTGATCGTCACCTGCTGGCTGCGCTCGGCGCGAGGGTGAAATTCTAGGACTGCCGGCCACTCCGACCAGACGAAACTACCGTCCTCCGTCTCCCGTATCTCTGAAAGGTAGGGGGGAAAGAGCTCGCCACTCAAATCTTGTTCCCCGTTGGAGTAGAGCTTGTCTCCGTCGCGAGAGATGTCCAGGATGGTGGGTTGTCCGAGAAAACCGACTATCGAATAACGGCCGACGTGATTGTCGAATCGGGAAGGGTCCGGCGCGGCGAGTTTCCTTGCCATGGAGGGGGCAAGCGCCACCTCCGCTATGGAGACGGTGCGGTGGAATAACAAGCAGTCCCAGGCAAGTCCCGGCGCCTCCGGCCCGTAACGAAGATTGTGCCGTGTCGGTCGCTCAGAGTTCAGCCAATCCGCTACGGGCCCGGAGTCGGGCGCCCTGCGCAGATCAAGGAAGTAACATTCCGGTCCGACCTGTTCATAAGCGGCGGCGTTGCTCTCGGGTTTGGGGTCCTCGCCCTTGACGGAGTAGGTACTGGAAACGCCGATGAACAGCGCCTTTTCCCTGCCTATGCGATTTGCCGCGTAGGAGCCCATGGAGGTGGCTCTCTGGACTCGCACCGGGTACTGCTGCAGATGGGTGTTGTGGGCCCCGACGACCATTCGGGCGCCGGGGCCTTCACGTTTCAGTATCCATTCGAGAGAACAGGCCATTGAGACGTCACGGGTGTTCCAAAAGGCTAGAAACCCCTCGTCGGAACCCAGGGTCCCGGTCTGGGCCAGGGTCAGCAGCTGATCGCGTAAGATTTCTGCGCTCCTCAACGCCCAGTCATAATCGTCTTGGGAACTGGCCTGGATATAAGCCAGTCTGCGCTGTTCAATCCGGCTGACGATCAGGGTCGATTCCGCGATGAGTCGGCGCCAGGTTGCTTCTTCGACATCGCCTCGATTATCAAAGTCGATGTCGTTGGCCGGCCCTTCAAAGGTGGCCTCGACGTGATCGGCGAGACCGGCATCGACCTTTCGCGCGAAATCCACTAACGCATTGACCGCATGCCGAAAATGGAACCAGTTTCCGCTTCCGTCCATCCCGTAGAAACGCAGCTCCCGGTCTCGATTGGGGTTGGCATTGTAGTCCCGCATCCATTGGATAAGCTCCTGGAGCTCAGCCCATATCCCCCAGGCATTGGTCACTGAATTGACCACCGTATCCCAGTCGACATCTGCCCCGGCGACGTATTCGTGAATGGAGCGGCTTTCAACGAGTCCCGATTCCAGGACGAAAGCATTGAATCCGTGCGCTTGGACAAGGTATTTGAAAATACGCGCACGGATGCGGTTCCATTCGTGCAGATAGTGCGCGTTCTCACCGACGGCGACGATGCGGGCATCACCGACCACATCTCCCAGGAAACCCAGGTCTTCAAAGTTCTGATCGGTTCGAGGAATGGAGAGAGGTATAGCCGCGTCTCGGGCCCAGATGATGAAAGGCGCTGAGTCTACCGTCGGGTTCTTTTCTTCCGCCATCATCCAGTGACCTCCTTTGGTGTTAACCGAGAGTATACGGGGTAATGCGGACACTCGGTCACCGGGTGCCCCATTGGGTTAAAGTACGGAGAGCCGCGAGCCCCGGGCCATAACGCAAAGGTACATTCATGAGCAGTCGGTTGGAAGGGTCTCCATTCAGGGAGGAATACTTCAGGCGGGATGACGAGAGGCCGGACGTTCTGTTCTACGCCGAGCCTCGGCTGGTAGTCCACATTGACGATCACGCCATCCGGGCGATTGGGGGATATCTGTCGGAGGAACTGCCCTCCGGAGGCGTGATACTGGACCTGATGAGCAGTTGGAGGTCGCATCTGCCGGAAGAACAGGAGAGAGGCAAGGTGGTCGGGCTTGGGTTGAATTCAGTTGAGATGCGTGAGAACCCACAGCTTGATGAGTCGGTGGTCCATGATTTGAATGCCAGTGCTGCTTTGCCGTTTCGGGACAGGGCGTTTAATGCGGTCATTTTGACGGTGTCGGTGCAGTACCTGACCAGGCCGGAGCAGGTGTTTAGCGAGGTGGCTCGGGTGTTGAGGCCTGGGTCTCGGTTCCACGTTATCTATTCAAACCGGATGTTTCCAACAAAGGCAACGGCTATCTGGAAGGCGTTGTCGGACGGGGACAGGGCGAAACTGATAGGAGCATATTTCCGGCGGTCGGGGGGGTGGGGGGAGGTGGAGGCTCGGGACATCAGCCCGAGGGTCGGGGGTCACAGTGATCCGGTTTATGTGGTTTCGGCGGCGGTAGTGGTGTAGGCTTAGGCTATTGGAGGTGCTCTATGCCGATGGCCAACCCTTGCCATCCCGGCGAGGTTATAAGGCACGAATGCCTTGGAGCGCTAGGTCTGACGATCACTGAAGCGGCGAAGGGTCTGGGTGTCACGCGCCAGGCGCTTTCCAGTGTGCTGAACGGAAAAACCAGAGTGTTGGTGGACATGGCAATAAGACTCACCAAGGCGTTTGGGTCTACGCCGGAGACCTGGCTGGGAATGCAGATGGCTTACGACCTTTGGCATGCCCGAGACAAGGCCAAGGAGATCAAGGTAGAACGGTTCGCGGAGCCTAGCGCGGTCTAGCCAGGGTCAGCGTCCTCAGTGATGCCGACTGTGCCGAGGGCGGCGATTATCTCTTCCCTGCTGAGGAATGCGCCGAACTTAATGTGGCGGACGACGCCCTTGTCATCCAGGATGTAGGTCCAGGGGAGGCCGGGAACCTGGTAGGCGGTGGCGACTTGGCGGTGGGTGTCCATGACCGTCGGCATGGTTAGGCCAAGCAGTTCCTTGTAACCCTTCACCCGTTCTGCGGACTCTCGGACGTCCACTGTGAGAACCACCAGTTCGTCGCCGAGGGAATTGTAGACGCTTTCGATTTCAGGCATTTCGAAGCGACAGGGTCCGCACCATACGGCGAAGAAGTTGATGAAGACGGGTCGGCCTCGGAAATCGCTGAGGACTACGACGTCACCGTGCTCGGTCTCGAGGCGGAAGTCGGGGGCGAGGTGGCCGATCTCGGATCCGATGGGCAAGCCGTCCGGGTTGGGGGTTTCCCTAATGCCGAGCCTAGTGTTCGGGTCCTGCTCGGCAGTGGGGTCGGGCTCGGGGGTGACGGTGGGGATGGGGGTCGCAGTAGGATCGGTTGTAGTTTGGGGGGTGGGGGGTGGGGTTTCTTCTACGACCGGGGTTGCGGAAGCGCATGCGGCCACAACAAGCAGGACCAGCGTCAGAAGGAGAGCAGTGAGTTGGATGCGTCTGTTGTTGGTCATGGGTTGAGGGTATTATAGCCCGGTTGGGGTATGGGGTGGATTCCCACCTCGACAGCACCGGTAGGCAAAAGGGCAAGAAGAAGGATACCAGGCGAGATATGACGGCGACGATAATCAAGAACACAACTATCGTGACAGGGGCGCCGGGTGGGACCATTCTTCATGGCTCGGCGATTGCGATTGAGGATGGGAAGATTGCGGCGTTGGGAAACTCGGAGGAGGTAGAGGCACGGTTCCCGGGGGCGGAGGAAGTTGATGGTCGGCGGAAAGCAGTGTTTCCGGGGCTGATAAATGCGCACACCCACCTGTTGAAAACGATTAACAAAGGAATCCTGGAGGATACGGGATTCCCTACGACTCTCAGGTTCCCAGAGGACACCCGAGCGTTGATGGGGAAGGAAGAGGACAACGTCTTCGCCGTGCTGGGGGCGATAGAGTCGATACGGAGCGGGGCGACGTGTGTGCTGGAAATCGAGAAGGACATAGCCAACTACGCAGAGAGCTTGGCAAACACGGGGATGCGGATGGCGCTGGCGGAATATGTAGAGGATGTGGACATGGAGTTGGTTCGCAGAAGCGAATACAGCTACATTCCGGCCAAGGCGGATGAGGGGATTCGGAAGAGTGTCGATCTCATTGAGGGGTGGAACGGCGGGGCCGAGGGTCGGGTGACATGTATGACATCACCTTCGACTCCCGAATACTGCTCGCCGGAGCTGCTGCAGGAGTGTCGGAGTACGGCTGACCGATACGACATCGGGATGACGGTCCACCTGAGTGAGAGCTACGACGAGGTGCAGGCGGTGATGCGGACAAGGGGGGTGAGGCCGACCCAGTACCTGTACGTCAACGGAGGCTTGGGCCCTAGAGTGGTTGCTGCGCATTGCCGGTATCTCGATGATTCGGAGATAGCGTTAGCAGGGCAGACCCGGACGAATGTGTCGTTCAACCCGGCCATTGCAGCGCGTCGGGGGGCGGCGGCCCCGGCTACGGAACTGGACGAGGCGGGCTGCAACATGGGGATGGGATCGGACAACATGGACGAGAACATGCTACACGTGCTAAGGACTGGGCTCTTTGCCGAGCGGGTGCGCCGTCATACACCGATGTCGCCGCAACCGGAGAAAATTCTGGAATGGGCGACGATGGGGAGCGCTCGGGCCCTGGGTATCGGGGATGAGGTTGGCAGCCTGGAAGTGGGCAAGAAGGCCGACCTGTTTATAATTGACACCTATAGACCCCACTTGGTTCCTAATCACCGGATCGTGTCGGCGTATATCCACAACGGACAGGCCGACGACGTGGAGGCGGTCATGGTAGACGGGAATTGGCTGATGCGGGATGGGAAACTGCTGACCATAGATGAAGAGGACATCGTGACACGGGCGGAGGAGATGGGGCAGTCACTGTGGCGTCGGCTGCTGGATCGGAACCCGTCAGTTACGTTTCCCTTCGCGCTGCCGCCTCGGTAGCTACACAAGCTTAGGCCTGCTAATATCACTGCGTTCTGGACCCGCAACTCCGAATCACACACAGGAGGATGGTTATGCCTATAGTTAGAGTAGAGATGCTGCCCGGAAGGAGCCACGCCCAGAAGGCGGAAGTCATAAAGGCAATGACCGACGTCATGGTTAACGTCGCAAAGACGCCCTTCCCAGAAGCCGTTCACGTGATTATCACCGAGACCGGAGGCGACGAATGGGGAATAGGTGGTGAGATGCTGTCCGAGAAGAGGAGAGCCCGGGGCTGCTAGGAAGGCAGGTCGGGGGCCTGGAAGCGGACAATAATCCGACTTGTTCCCAATCAACACGATGGGGCCGGCCCCGGGTCTGCGTCGCTGAGTAGTCTCTGTGTGCATTCAATACGGGTAGGCCGACTACATAAACGCGTAGATGGGGCTCGGAGTGTCGCGGCTCCTGCTGGAAAGGTTTCCGTCGGCGCTGTTCTCATTCGCCCGGCGGCCTATGTAGCGCCATCCGGCCCACCCTGATACTATCTTCCTGTTTCGAACTAGAGAATTCCATCACGTCAAGGAGGACGGATATGCCTATAGTCAGAGTAGAGATGCTGCCCGGCAGGAGCGAAACACAGAAGTCCGATTTGGTTAAGGCTATGACCGACGCCATGGTGAACATCGCGGGCACGCCCTCGGCGGAGTCTGTGCACGTGATCATTACGGAGACTGCGGGCGAGGACTGGGCGATGGGTGGCGAGATGCTGTCGGAGAGGATGAAGGCTGGGGCTTAGGTCACATCCCGCCCTTCAAGCAGGTCTTTTCCTTCAAGTCGTGCGCAATCTGCACGACTTGAAGGTTTTCGCAGGGGAACAGAGGGAGAAGCATGGGTGACATGAGCAGGTTCAGCGCGTATTTATACGGGTGGGGTGCGACGCCTCCCACACTGGACTCGCTATCGGAGGTGGTGAAGCAGCTAGACCGGCTGGGGTACTACTCTGCGGGTTTTCCATACCACATGACACTGCCCCATGCACCCATGTTCGATCGGTTCAGCAGTCACCACCTGTTCGACCCGCTGGCCTTGCTACCGGCCCTGTTTGCTGTCACGAATAACCTGCGGCTCGGGATTCATTCGCTGATTCTGCCGGTGCTGCCACCCTACTTCTGGGCGAAGAACCTCTCGACCATCGACGTGCTTTCCGGTGGGAGGCTGATTCCGGGGATGTGCATGGGATGGTCGCCGGGGGACTTCCAGATGGCCGGGGTGGAGGAACACCACAAACGCAGGGCCCGGGTCACGGATGAGCAGATGGAAGTAATCACCCGGCTCTGGACTGAGGATGGGGTTACGCACGAAGGCAGGTACTACCAGCTTGAAGATGTGACCCTGGACCCGAAGCCGGCGCAGAAGCCCTACCCGCCGATATGGTATGGCGGGGGTCTGCCATCGATACCGAGAGCCGCCCGGTATGCCACCCACATTCTGCCTGCTCCCATGCCTGTCGAGGAGATCAAGGAGCAGTGGGCGCCCGCAATCGAGGAGGAGAACCAGCGAACAGGATCTTCCCTCAAGATCAGCCTGATGAACTTTGTGGCGATAGTTGACGATGAGAGCAAGGTGGAGAGTGAGGTCGTGCCTCAGTTGCGGGAGTGCATTCGGTTGACGGCAACAGGGGTGCAACCGGAGGAGATGACGATAGTCGGGTCGCCGGAGACGTGTGCGGCGAGGGTGAGGGCTTTCCTGGATGTGGGGGTGGACCACCTTTTGTTGGACTTCAGTTATCGGGGGTCGGCGTCCGGGGAATACCAGCGGGAGCAGATAGAGCGGTTTGCGGAAGAGGTTGTGCCTCTGGTTTAGGGGTTGGGAGGGCTACTCCGACGCGGAGGTTTGCTCAAGGGCCGGATCGCCCTCTCCCGTAGAGAGACTCTTGCGTAACTGCGGATTGCACACGTAGCAGCCTGATCACCTAACTTCCACCCTCCGCTCATACTTCGAGTGCCTCAGCACGAGCGGCTCCCCCTCCGGTAGAGGCCATGCAAGGGTCTCATTGAAGGGGAGGGGACAGGCGTATTCTCCAGTCCGCTCTGATACCCTTCAGATGGCTCGATGCGGATAGACCCCCGGGATTTGCGGGAATGACGGAAGGGGTTAGGAGAGGGGGATCTCTTCGGTGAGGATGGAGTCTCGGAGGACTTCGACGAAATGGCGGGCACGGCGGCCGGTGCCGTGCTGGACCTGTTGGCGGCAGGAAACACCCATCACGGCCACGTCCCATTCCCGCCCCTTGGCCTCAATTGCCGGGAAGAGCTTCATTCCGCCTATCTGCATCGATAGCTCGTAGTGCTCTTTTTCGTATCCGAAGGCACCGGCCATGCCGCAGCACCCGGCGTCTACAATCTCCACCTGGTTACCTGTCGGTAGGGATAGGGCGGTCTTTGATGCGTCCACGCTGGCAAGGGCCTTCTGGTGGCAATGGCCGTGGAAGAGGACCTTTCGGGGCTGACCGGAGAAAGCGAGGTCCAGGGACCCTTCTTCCGAGAGCTTGGCGAGGAACTCGTCGATCATGAAGGTATTTTCGGCCACTACCCTGGACTTGTCGTCCTGGAGGAGGTCGGGGTACTCATCCCGGAAGGCGAGGAGGCAACTGGGTTCGCAGCCGATTATGGGGGTCCCGTCCGAGGCGGCCTTGAAGAGCCGATCGACGTTGTAGCGGGCGTTGCCCCGGGCGCGTTTGAGAAGTCCCTTGGAAATCATGGGGCGCCCGCAGCAGCGCACGTTGGCGAGGCGCACCCTGAAACCCGCCAGCTCCAGCAACTCAACGGCGGCTATTCCGACGGATGGGTAGTTGTAGGTCATAAAGGTGTCGTTGAAGAGGATGACCTCACCTCGGGAACCGGAGCTAAGGGGTCGGTGGTTCTTGAACCATTGCCCGAGGCCGGGGCTGGCGAATGGGGGCAGGGAGCGGTTCTTGTGGATGCCGAGGAACCGATGGTTCAGGCCTCGGACACCGGGGAAGTTTGCGAGCCAGTTGGAGAAGGGGGCCAAGGCGGAACCCACCTTGTTTATCAGGGCGATTTCGGAAAAGAGACGGGAACGGAGGGGCGTGCCGTTGGCGGCGTTATAGCGCTCCAGGAACTCGTATTTCAGCTTAGCCATATCCACGTTGGATGGGCACTCGGCCTTGCAGCCCTTGCACTCCAGGCAGAGATCAAGGGCGTCGTGGAGGCGTTCGCTAATCATGGTGTCGTGAGGGAGGGCGCCGGACAGGGTGGCTCTTAGAAGGTTAGCGCGGCCTCGGGTTGAGTGCTCCTCTTCTCGGGTGGCCTGGAAGGAAGGGCACATCACGCCGGCCGATTTTCGGCACTCACCCATGCCGTTGCACATCTCGACGGCTCCAGCGAAGCCCTCGAAGGAGGAGAAGTCCATGCGGGTGTTGAGGCTCTGGGCACGGTAGTCGGCGCCGTATCGGAGGTTCTCGGACATGGGGGGGCACTCGATGATCTTGCCGGGGTTCATAATGCGCTTGGGGTCGAAGGCGTCCTTGAGTTCGACGAAAGAGTCGTAGATCTTTCGTCCGAACATCTTCTCGGTCCAGACGCCTCGGACTATGCCGTCGCCGTGTTCGCCGCTAAGGGAGCCTCCGAATTCGAGGACGAGGTCGGCGACGGACTCAGCAATGGATTCCATTCGCTGGATGCCGGGATCGTTCTTGAGGTTGACCAGAGGTCGTATGTGGAGGCAGCCGACGCTGGCGTGGCCGTAGTAGGAGGCAGTGGTGTTGTGGGCCTGGACGATTTCATCAAAGCGGCGGCCGAACTCCCCGAGCCGGTTGGGGTCTACGGCGGCGTCTTCTACGAAGGGGATGGGCTTGGCATCGCCGCGGACGCCCATAAGCAGGCCGAGGCCCGCCTTGCGAACGGCCCAAGCCTTGGCCTGGTCCTCCTTGGCAAGGAGGTTGACGCAGGCGTAGCCGAGCTTCTTGCGATCCATATCGGCCTTGAAACTCTCAAGTTTAGATCTGACCTCCGCCTCCGAATCGCCGAAGACTTCGACGAGGACAAGGCCGCCGGGGTCGCCTTGCAGGAAGTCTATGTAGCGCTTGAGGCCGAGGGATGCCCTGGTCTGCCGAATGATCATGTCGTCGATGAATTCAACGGCGGCTGGGCTGTGCTCAATGATTGCTGAAGTGGCGTCGCAGGCCTGGAATATATCTTCGAAATGGAGGGCCGCGACGGCGGTTGCATTGGGCAGGGGTTCGAGCTTGACCTTGGCCTCGGTGATGGTGCAGAGGGTGCCCTCGGAACCGACGACAATGCGGGCAAGGTTGAAGGGGTCGGGGTCCAGGAACTCGTCGAGATTGTAGCCGCTGACGCGCCGCATGATCTTAGGGTAGCGAGATTCGATTTCGGCTCGGTTGGACTTGGCGAGGCGAGCGGTCTCACGATAGGCGTTGCCGAGGAGGCCGGGTCCGGAAAGCCTGTACTCCAGTGAGGCGGGAGTCAGGGGGCCGAGTCGGGCTCTTGAACTGTCAGAGAGGATGGTATCGAGCTCTATAACCTGATCGAGTGTCTTTCCAAAGAGGACGGAGTGGGTGCCGCAGGAGTTGTTGCCTATACCGCCGCCAACGGTAGCGCGGTTTACGGTGGAAGGGTCGGGGGCGTAGTGCAAACGATGTTCGGCAACCTGACGGTTAAGGGCCGCGACGACGATGCCGGGCTCCACTCGGGCCCAGCCCTCCTCTGGATTCACCTCCAGGAGCCGGTTGAGGTACCTGCTGAAGTCCAGGACGATTGCATGGTTGACGGTCTGGCCGGAGAGGCTGGTGCCAGCGCCCCGGGGGAGGACAGGGATACCCTCCCGGTTGGCGAGTTCGACGACGGCTACGACGTCGTCGGCATCACGGGGTGTTACCACACCGACGGGCTTCATCTGGTAGATGCTGGCGTCGGTGCTGTAGAGGGTGCGGGAGAAGTCGTCAAGGCGAACTTCGCCGGAGACACGGCGCTCGAGTTCAGCGGCGAGGTCTCTGGCGAGGGCGGTATCGGCGGTGGAAGCGAGGGTCACGGGGGTTGGGTCTCCAAGAGGTCGGTGAAGATCAGGGAAGTAGCAACTTTTGATTGTTGTGCGGACTCAGGCACAATTCTTGATTGTTTTGTCGCAAAACTTTATCTGTCGGGGAGACTTTCGACATGATTTCTCCCCGGGAAAGGATAGGGTGGGGAGGTGGGGTGATGCAAGGGGTTGGTGTCACAGGGGGAGTCAAGGAATGAGGAGGGGCACAGGGTACGTAAGTAAATGGAGTGACTAGGGTCGCGGCTAAAACCCCGAGCGAAGACGCTTGGCGACTCCTCCTAAACGCAGTGATCATTTTATCGTCATAGTGTAGTAGGTCAAGCAGCCTAGCCGAGTGATTGCAAATTATTTGGCTGGCTCAGCCACTAAAGCATCAGTCTGATTACTAACGGCAGAGGCAGTGTGAGAAATGAGCTTTGCCAAGAAGAGACGCACCTTTTGTCAGAATGCCTTAGATTCCTCGCGGGGCCTCGGAATGACATATCAACTCGGCGTGATGGGTAAAGGGGGTGTTGTTGACACCTGAGAAGAGGGTCAAACATAATGCGGCCCATCTCCAACGGCACGAGTCGGCGACTGTGCGTGTTCAATAGGGAGGTTTCGGATGGCGAATAAGCTCAAGGGCGTTCACTGGATGCTAGCTACGCCTTTTAACGAAGATGAAACGGTGGATGAGGCTAGCATCCCGAACCTTGTAGAAAAGGCACGGGAGTCGGGGTGTGAGGGAGTGGTGGCACTGGGGGTGATGGGAGAGGCTCACCGGTTGACGGACGCGGAGGGGCGGGGGGTGGCGGAAAAGGTGATATCGGAGGCGGGTGAGATGCCGGTGACGCTGGGAACATCCGGGCCGAGCACGATGGTTGCGATAGCGCGCACCCGGGAGGCCAAGGAGTTGGGTGCAGCAGCGGTAATGGTCGCGCCCCCGCCGATGCCAAAGACCAATTTGGAAACGGTTTACGCTCACTACTATCGGCTGGCGGAGGCGGTGGACATTGACATTGTTGTGCAGGACTACCCGAAGACTACGGGGGTGCACATGCCGCCGGAGTTTTTCATGCGGTTGGCCGACAACATCCCGGCAGTGCAATATTGCAAGATAGAGGCGCCACCAACGCCACCAAAGATTCGGGCCATAAAGGAGTTGGCTGGTGAGAGACTGGAACTGTTCGGGGGGTTGGGAGGGCTGTTCCTGGTGGACGAGCTGGCCCAAGGAGGAGCTGGAGCGATGACGGGTTTCGCCTTCCCGGAGACCCTGGTGAAGATCTGCCGACACATGGCGGAAGGGGAGACGGAGGAAGCGGAGAAACTCTTCTACGAATGGCTGCCGCTGGTGCTGTTCGAGGTGCAGGAAGGGATTGACCTGAGCATACGGAAGAATGCTCTCCACTACCGCGGGCTGATCGGGAATCCGGCGGTGCGTCAACCCGGGCCCCGGGCCGGTGATGCTACCGTGAAGCAGTTGATAGAGCATATCGAGCGGCTGGGGTACTAAGGAGTTTTCCATTGCGGGATCATGCGTAACTCACTGCACTGGAATACATCGGACGACCAAGAGGCACGATCCATGCCTGAAGCCCCGCCCCAGATTCACGCCCCAGGCGCATCTACGACCTCGCGGAGCCTTGGAATAACAATTGTGCCAAGGCCTGATCGCAGAGGCTTGCGATGAAGAAGCTGCGGTACGACGTGATAGTTGCGGGTGGGGGATCGGCGGGGTGCGCGGCGGCGAATGTGCTGTGCCGGGCTGGTTTAACGGTGGCTTTGCTGGAGGCGGGGCCAGACTACGGCCTGAAGTCCGAGGGTAGGTGGCCCAAAGACCTGCTCGACCCCCGGTTCGATCCGGACAGCCATGACTGGGGCTATTACGCGGACCGACTCGATGGCCCCAGGTTCCTGGAGCTTCGAGCGAAGGTTATCGGCGGGTGCTCTTCCCACAACGATTGCGCGGCCATCTGGGGCGTTCCCGGTGACTACGACGCGTGGGCCGAGGCAGGCAACCCGGGGTGGAGATATGAAGACATATTCCCACTGATACAGCAGGTCGAGGGGACGGCGGGGGACTCGGTGACTTCGTTCAGGGGCACGCAGGGGCCGTTGTATACGAAGAGGATGCGGGAAGATGAGCTTTCGCTGTACCAGCGAGCGTTTATAGAGTCGAGCCTGAACGAAGGCTATCCCAGGGTAGTGGACATGGGCGGGCCGGAGCCGGGAGAGGGAGTAGCCTCTTACCACGGGAACGTCAAAGACACGGAGCGCTGGAATGCGGCGTTTGCATTTCTCGACCCGGTAAGGGACAAAGCAAACCTGACTATCTGGGACCACACGATGATAGACAGGGTGGTCTTTGAAGGGGCGAGGGCTGAGGCGTTGATCGTGAAGTCTCGGGAGGAGGATGTCGAGCTCAGGGCGGATACGATATTGCTCTCTGCGGGAACTTATGGAACACCTTCGATACTGATGAGGTCTGGGGTGGGGCCGGGGGAGGTCTTGAGGGATCTGCAGATTGAGGAGATTGCGGCTTTAGGGGGTGTCGGGGGGAACCTGCACGATCATCCGTCCTTCTACATCAACTATAAGCCCACAGACGGTGGGTGGGAACGAATCGTGCAGGACCTGGGAGAGGAGAGCGTATATCGAGGGCAGGTGATTTTGCGGGCGAGGAGCCCCGTCTGCCAGGAAGGGCTGCCATTCGACCTGCACCTGCTGCCCTCGCAGGTACCAAGAACCCTGGAGTCGAAGACCTTGCAAGGGTTCGCCTGTCACATGGCGCCCCGTTCACGAGGGAGGATACGGATTACGAGTCGAGACCTGAATGCGCCGCCGAGAATCGATACCAACTATCTAACCGACGAAGGGGGTCTGGACAAGGCGGCGATGGTCTATGCGCTCAGGCTGTACCGCAGGGTGACAGAGGCTGCGCCGATGTCTTCGCTCATCGAAAGAGAGCTTGATCCCTGGGGAAGCAGGCAGACCGATGATGAGATTGTGGGCGAGCTTCGGAAGTCGATAGTGAACTACAGCCATGCGTCGGGGACGTGCAAGATGGGGCCGGGGTCTGACCCCAAGGCGGTGGTGGATGCTGGGGGGAGGGTGCATGGGATGGAGAACCTGTACGTTGCGGATGCTTCGATAATCCCACAGATACCCCTGGCTAACACTAACCTGACGAGCATGCTGATTGGGATGAAGGTGGCCTCGGGGCTGGTGGGGTAGGAGTGCCGCTCGTAACGCCCGATGAGCAGGCTCGGCTGCTCGGCCCCATCCTTAAGGGCACTTCCAGGGCGTTCTACCTGACTCTCCGCGTACTTCCCGGAGGCCTCAGGACTCCCGTGGGTCTTGCGTATTTGCTGGCACGGACGGCGGATACGATTGCCGACACCAAGACCGGCTCGCCTGATGATAGGCTACGTGCTCTACTGGAATTTAGGAGACAGGTGGATGGTTCGGGGGAAGCGAGAGAGATAGAGGTGTTGGTGAGTACGCTAAAGTCCTGGGCGGGGTCTTCTAGAGAGTGGTCGAGAGGAGAAAGGGAACTCATCGAGTCGATGCCCAAAACGGTGTCAATGTTGGAGAGCCTGGGGGAGATGGACAGGTTCAGGGTGCGGCAGGTAGTGGTGACGCTGACTCAGGGAATGGAGATGGACCTGACGTATTTCCGGCAGGAAGGGGTGACGGGTCTCAAGACGGCGGATGAGTTGAACGAATACACGTACCTGGTGGCGGGATGCGTGGGCCGATTCTGGACTGAGATGAGTATGGCCCATGAGTCGGGGCTGGGGGGTTGGGACTTGGAGGAGATGAGCGAGAAGGGAGTCAGGTTCGGGAAGGCGCTGCAGTTGACTAACATTCTGCGGGACGTGCCGAAGGACCTGAGGTTGGGTCGGTGTTACCTGCCGAGGGAGGTTCTTGAGGGGTGCGGGATGTCGGCGGGGGACTTGCTCGAAGCCGGGGTGAGCGCGAAGGCGAGGCCAGCACTGGCGTGGGGAATCAACAGGGCGCTGGACCACTACCGTGCTGCCGAGGAGTATCTTATCGCTATTCCTAAGACACACTATCGGCTCCGGTTAGCCGTGGCATGGCCGTTGCTAATGGGGTTGGGAACGTTGGCGGAGTTGGCCCGGAACAGGGATTGGCTCGACCCGTCGTATCGGAGCAAGGTGAGTCGGGGGTGGGTGTACCGGATGATGGGGATGTCGGGGGTGAGGATGTTGTCCGACAGGGCGATGTCCGGATGGATAGAGAGGCTGAGGAGAGGGGTGGTGGGGGGGAGTTCACGATGAAGTTCGGATGTAGGTCTCGATCGCTCTACTAGGCACAGATGCTTTGCATGCTCTACCAAGTTCACTCTTCAGTGAGTTTGTTGATCCTTCAACTAGGCCCAAAGCCCTGATTATTGGTGGCAATAATGCTATCATATAGACATGGACAAGAGGCTATCACAAATTAGGCGCAACCCCCGCAACGTCCGGTTTGACGACCTGCGGAAAGTCTGCGGCCGTTACTTTGGGGAGCCTCGGCAAAGCGGCAGTCACCTGGTCTATCAAACGCCTTGGCAGGGCGATCCGATAGTAAACATTCAGTCCAGGGGAGGAATGGCAAAGCCGTACCAGGTCCGCCAAGTCCTTAAGGTAATCGACAAGCTGGAGGAGATTGATGACTGATATTGCTGACCGATACGCTTACCGAGTCGTTTGGTCTGAGGAGGATGAGGAGTTCGTCGGGCTGTGCGCCGAATTCGGGTCGATCAGCCACCTGGACAATACACCGGAAAAGGCATTTGCAGGGATTCGTGAACTGGTGGCCTTTTCGGTGCGTTGGCTGCATGAGGAGGGCAAGCCGGTTCCCGAACCTCTGTTTACACGACGCTACAGCGGAACTCTTACGCTTCGCGTCCCCCCAGAGACGCACCGCGCCCTCGTGATGGATGCTGCCGAAGCCGGGGTCAGCATGAACCGATTAGCCGCCGAACGTCTATCATTGCGGCGTTAGCAATTACGGGAAGCATAGGCAAGTTGTAGAGCCGAGAGTTTGGACAGGTGAGCGCGGCGCAGTTCAGCGTGTTGTTCATCAAGGTAAGCCTATTTGCTGAAATTGCTGATTCGTTCGGTCTCACAACGCATGCAACGGACAGAGTGTGATTTGGATAGAGATCTCACGATAGCGCACCGGATTCTGTAGCGCCCGCGCTGAAGCCGTGGCGGTGGTTTGTCAGCGTGGGCGGATGGACAAGAGTAGGAATCCTTAGAGGGCTACGGCGAAGTCCAGGTTGAGTAGGAATTTTTCGCCGGTCCATTCTCCGTCGGCGATTTCGACTTCGTGGACGTACATGCTGTCGGCGTCCAGGAATACGGTGTTGCCGGTGGTCTTGACGGTGAGCCCGCTGGGGCTCTTGAACTGGAGGTTGGCCGCTACGCTGTCTTGCTCGGCATATGCCATGGAGATCACCTGGATTGTTGAAGGTTGAGCCGCTGCTTGGATGGTGCGGTGTCAGTCGGTGTAATATATCGTAGAAGGCGTGAGGCGGCAAGGGGAGGGGGGCAGTGGCACCTTGCGCCGATACTTGCCACTAATGCAGTGACACATAGGAGAAATAGAATATAGCGGAGGATGGAACTTTGACAGGACTAACACAGGAGCGATGTGTAGCTTGCCGGCGAGATGCGCCGCACGTGACGGAGGAGGAGGTCGCCGAGCTTCGCCCGCAGGTTTCGGATTGGGAGCTTATAGATGAAGGCGGGATTCCCAAGCTGGACCGCACATTCAAGTTTGGGAACTTTGGGGATGCGTTGGCATTTACCCAGGCTGTCGGGAGGTCGGCGGACGATGAGGGCCATCACCCGAGGCTCGTGACTGAATGGGGCAAGGTGCGGGTGACGTGGTGGACACACAAGATCCGGAACCTGCACCGCAACGATTTCATTATGGCGGCGAAGACGGACGGGTTGTACGGGTAGGCATTCGCCCTAAGCCACTCCTGTTGAGTGGCCTTAGCGTACCACTTCGCTTGGTAGCTGCTTCACTCTCACCCTCTCGAGGGACTCGGGGCGGGCTCTACCACACTAGCATTGAGTGGCCTTAACGTAGCAGTTCTCCCGTTATCCGCTTCACCTTCACCCTAGCCCTCTCCCCTCAAGGGAGAGGGGACCGGACCCCTTTCCACCTCCCTTGATACGGATTACGAAAGGGTTCTTGGGGAGTTAAGGGGCTAGGAGCGGGAGATGTCCGGTTTGCCTTTGGGGTTTTCCCAGAGTTCGATGAGGACGCCCTGGGCCTGTTTGGGGTGGATCCAGCCGACCCGGAAGCCGTAGTCATTGGAGCCGATGGGCTTGATGAGGTCGTAGCCCAGGGGCTTTAGCATTTCGAGGTCTGCGTCAAGGTTGTCGGACTCCAGGCAGATGTGGTGGAGTCCGTCGCCGTTTTTTTCCAGGTAGCGCCCCACACCGCTGTCGTTGTTAATGACCTGATTGACCTCGATCATGCTGTCGCCGATAGGGATATTAAGGATGCGAACGTCTTCTTCTACAAGGTCGAACTCCCGGCCGGGTTTGAGGCCGTAGTGGTCGCAGTAGAGCCGCTTGGTCTCGTTGAGGTCTTTGACGAGGAGTCCGACGTGGTGGAGGCGGATGAACATGCAGATATTCTCCTAATGCTGGGTGGGATTAGTCAGGGATGACGGCGATGAGTTCGATTTCGAGTCGGGCGCTGGGGGGGATGAGTCCAGCTAGGATGCCCGTGCTGGCCATGGGAGAAGTGAGGTATGTCTGCATGACCTTGTAGACGGGGTCGAAGTCGTTGATGTGGGTTAGATAGACGTTGCGCTTGAGAACGTTGTCGAAAGACGTTCCGGCTTCCTCAAGGATGGCCTTGAGGTTCTCCATGACCTGGGTAGCCTGCTGCTCGATTCCGCCCATTTCAGGGGTGGAGTGGGGATTGCCGCCGACGTCCGGGGGATTGGCGACCTGGCCGGTGATGAACAGGAAACCGCCAGCCTTGGTTGCGTGACAGGTGGTATTGGAAAAGGCCTTTCCTATCTTGGGTGAGTTTACGACCTCTTTCTTCATGTCGGGGGTCCTCCTCGGGGGTGGGGTGGGGATATTATAGCGCGTGGGTGGCACTGGGGAGGGGGGAATTGTACGGGATACGCCTTGTGGGATCGGACTATCGCCCATATTGCCATATGCAAGGGTCGGCATTAGTCTAGGCGGGCGTTACCGAAACCCTGGTATATCGAAAGGAACATGGCATGGGCTCTACTCCCCTGGACTCGGCGTTTTTCAAGGACCTGTTCGGCACCGACGAGATGCGGGCCGTATTCGAGGAGCGGAACCAGCTGCAACGCTGGCTGGACGTGGAGGCGGCCCTGGCCCGGGTGGAGGGGCGGCTGGGGGTGGTGCCGCAGGAGGCCGCGGACGCCATAGTGGCCCATTGCAAGGCCGATGAGATGAGCATAGAGGCGATCAAGCGGGACATGGACGTGACCCGACACCCTATAGTACCGGTAATCAAGGAGTTGGAAAGGCACTGTCCGGGAGACTCGGGGGAGTACATCCACTGGGGCGCGACCACTCAGGACATCATGGACACGGGGATGGTGCTGCAATTGAGGGAGGCCCTATCGATCCTGACCCGGGACCTGGGGCGGGTACATAAGGCGCTTATCGACCTGGCGAAGGAGCACCGGGGGACGCTGATGGCGGGCCGGACGCACGGGCAGCAGGCCTTGCCGATTACTTTCGGGTACAAGGTGGCGGTGTGGGCGGACGAGATGGGACGGCACATTCAACGGATGGAGCAGTGCAGCCCGAGGCTGCTTGTGGGGCAGTTCAGCGGGGGGGCGGGGACGCTGTCATCGCTAGGGGATATGGCGTCGGAGGTGCGGGATGCGCTAATGGAAGATTTGGGGCTCGGCAATCCTGTCATCACGTGGCACTCGGCGAGGGACAACCTTGTTGAATTCATGGCGATACTTTCCATGATTGCGGGCAGCCTTGCGAAGATGACCCACGAAGTCGTGCTGATGCAGCGAACCGAGATGGGCGAGTTAGAGGAGAAGTTCGGGCCGGGGCAGGTGGGCAGCAGCACGATGCCGCAGAAGCGGAACCCGACGTGGTCGGAGCAGGTTATCGCGGTGGCACGGACAATTCGGGCGCTGGCGGGGGCGGCGCTGGAGGGGCTGGAGCACGAGGACGAGCGGGACTCGGCGGTGTGGCACAGCGAGTGGCACTTCGTGGCGGAAGGGTGCATCCTGGGGGCGGGCGTACTGAACTTGTCCAGCGGGATTTTCGAAAATCTGCAGGTGAAGCCCGAGGCGATGCGTCGGAATCTTGATCACAGCCGGGGGCTGATCATGTCGGAGGCGGTGATGATAGGGCTGGCGGAGACCCTGGGCAGGTTCACGGCGCACGACGTGGTCTACGAGGCGGCGCAGAAGGCGTTCGAGGAGGGTCGGTGGTTGAAGGACCTGCTAATGGAGGATGAGAGGGTGACGAACGTGCTGCCGGAGGAAGAGATTGAAAAGCTGCTGGACCCGGATTCGTATCTCGGGTTAGCTAAGGAGTTTGTGGACCGGGTGGTGGGGGAGGGGTAAACGCCCAGAGTGAGTGTTCTTACCTCAAGCGTTTGGCGACGTTTCTAGGAGATACGCCACCAATGGATTTGCCTGCCCGGGGTCGAAGTAGCAATCCACGGCTTCCTTAATGTTGCTCTTCAGCTCATCAAGGGTGTCGGCCTGAGTGTGGATGCCGTATTCCAAGGCGCTTGCGGAATAACCACCGTCGATTTCGTCAACGCTGATCATAAATGTGATTCGCGGTTTGTTCGCAGTGAGCATGGATATCACTGTGGCGCTGCTTAGTTGAAGGCCGGGATGACCTCTTCTACGAAGGCTTGGAGTCCTTCCCAGTCGAAGGGGGCGCGGACTGAGATGTTGACCTGATCGGCGCCTGCTTCCTGGAGGCTGGCAAGCCGCTCGATTGCGTCTTTGGTGGTGCCTAAGATCATTCCCTGCTCGAACTCCGAGAGATAGTCCCGGTCCTTGTCGTAGTTGGCATCATCGGGCCCCGCCTCCCCGCGTCCCCACTTCTCCTCGAACTCCCGGCGTTTTCGCTTCGCGGACTTTTCGTCGGCACCCATGTAGAAGCCTACGTTACAGGACCGAACGATGTCGGCGGGGTCCCGGCCTTCCTCTTCGCACAGCCTGTCCAGGAGGCGGTTTTTTGATTCGAAAGCGGCGTCGGGGATGTAGGTGGCGTTCCAGCCGTCGGCGTAACGGGCGACCATAGGTAGGATGCGCCTTTCGCCGATGCCAGCGATCCAGAGTCTCGGTGGGTCCTGGACGGGGCGTGGGTACACGTGGGCGTCTTCGATCTGGAAGTGTTGCCCACGGAAGCTGGTGGTGCCGTTGTGGAGCATGGAGCGGGTGATCTGCGCCGCTTCCTCCAGAATGTCCATCTGGGTCTTCATGGTGGGTAGATCGAGTCCATATGCGACGTATTCCGGCCCCCAGGGGCCATAGCCGATTCCCAGCTCCAGTCGTCCGTTGCTGACATGATCAATGGTGACGGCAGCTTTGGCCAGGAGTCCCGGGTTGCGGGTCCCGACGCAGAAGACGAGGCAGCCGACGCGCACGTTCTGGGTTTCGGCGGCGAGGGCGGTCATGATGGAAACGGCCTCGAAGCAGGGGCCCTTGCCGTCGATAACGGGAGTCTCGTAGAAGTGGTCCCATATGGAGACCCAATAGAAGCCGGAGGTGTCGGCCATGTGCCATAGTCTCTTCAGGTCTTCGTATGAGCAGTCCTGGGGGCCCGCGTGGATGCCTATTTTTAACGCCATGTCTGTCTCCTTGGCTCCGAACTGTCGGCTAATCGCGGAAGTGGGGCATGACCTCTTTGGCGAAGATTTCTACGAGGGTGCGGATGTCACGCGGGTGGCAGCCGGGGTCGATTACGAAGTTGGTGACTCCGATTTCTGCGAAGGACTCGATTGTCTCGATCATGTCCTCGGGGCGGCCTACTGCGTAGCCGGCGTCCGGGTTGACGGAGTGGACCTTGTTGAGCCGGGCCCCGATCTCTCTCTCGGCGGTGCGGATGCCCTCTTCTCGGCTGTCGGCGAGGGCGCTCCAGGTGAGTAGGCCCCATCCGATTGAGCCAGGGTCTCGGCCTGCCGCTTCTGCATGCTCCTGGATGCTGGCTTGGGCCTCGGTGAAGGTCTCGACCGGGGTCTCGGTGGGGAAGAAGCCGTCCCCGAGACGCCCGGCCCTGCGCAGCACTCCCGGGGGGAAACCGTTCTGGCCGTTTGCCCCTATCCAGATGGGTACGGGCTTTTGCACGGGCCGGGGGCCCATGTTGAGGTCCCGGAAGCTGTAGAACTCGCCATCATAGTCGACGTTCTCTTCGGCGAGGAGGCGCCGGGTAATGTCAATGTACTCGTCGGAGATCCGTCCGCGCTTTCGGAAGTCGACCTGGGCTATCTCGAAGTCCCGGGCCACGGCACCGATGCCTACGCCCAAGGTCAGACGACCATCGGAAAGCACATCCACGGAGGCGGCGTCCTTGAACATCTGGAAAGGAGAGCGGAATGGGGCGAGGGTGACGGCGGTGCCGAGCCTCACGTTCTTCGTTTCCCGAGCCGCGGCCGCGAGGAGGACGAAGGCGTCCAGGTAGGGAAGGGTCACGTAGTCGGGGACCCAGAAATAATCGTAGCCGAGGTCATCGGCCATCTTGGCGAGTTCGAGGGCCCCGGGACCTTCTTCGGTGGGGAAAAAGAGGGGGCCGAATTGGAGTTTGTTCATGGGTCAACACCTTTGAAATGGGATACAACTTCACGGCCGAACTGCTCGATCTGGTCGGTGGTCTCTTCGATGGGACAACATGGGGCCAGGATGAGATGAGAAACGCTGAGGTCTGCGAATTCCTCTATGGTCGCTATGCAGTCCTTGGGGGTGCCGAGGCCGTAGCAGGCGTTGTCGGGCACCTCCCAGGGGACGCCGAGCATCTGAGGGATTATGCGGCTGGCTGTGTCCTTTGCCTGCTCACGTGTGGAGCCGAGACAGGTCCAGATGGTGCAGGCGTAGCGTATGGCATCGGGGTTGCGGCCTGCGGCCTCGGCGTAGGTGCGGATTTTTTCCTTGGCGTCGGGGTAGCATGTTGTTGGGGTATCGGCAGGGAAGATGAAGACATCGGCGTAGGTCCCGGCGCGCTTGAGAGCAGCCTCGGCGATCTTGCCCGTCCATCGGGCCCCGATCCAGATGGGCACGTGGGGCTTCTGCACGGGGTCGGGGGTGAGGGTGAAATCCTCGAACTTGTAGTAGTTGCCGGAGTGGGAGACGGACTTCTCGGTGAAGAGTCGGTAGAGGATTTCGAGGCGTTCGTTGGAGATGCGGCCTCGTTCTCGCATATTTGGAATTCCCAGGACTTCCAGGTCTTTGGGGTGGACACCTCCCAGGCCCAGGCCGAGGACCAGCCGACCGTCAGATAGGATGTCGGCGGTGATGGCGGCCTTGGCCAGCTGGATTGGGCTTCGCAGGGCCAGACCGGCGACAGCGGTGCCCAGCTTGATGGAGTTAGTCAGTTGTGCAACAGCGGAGAGGACTGCGAAGGGCTCCAGGGTGGGGATGGCCAGGAACTCGGGGGCCCAGAAGACTCCGTAACCCCAAGCCTCGGCGTCGGTGCCCTGCTGGACAGGTGTACGGTCGCTTGACACAAGCTGGGTAACGCCGAATTCCATGACGGTCATGTGTTGTCTCCTGACGCGAGAGTTTTGGGTAACTGGTCTGCGGACACCCGGATCACCCTAGCCTTCTTCCCTCAAGAGAGAGGGAACTTGTGAGTTGAAATGGGGAATTACCTCGCGGCCGAACTGCTCGGTCTGGGCAGTGACCTCTTCGTAATCGCAGCAGGGGTTCATGATGATGTGGGAGACTCCCAAGTCGGCGAACTCCTCGGCGGTTGCGATGCAGTCCTCGGGGGTGCCCATGCCGTAGCAGGCGTTGTCCGGGACTACCCATGGGACGCTGAGCATCTCCGGTATTATCCGGTTGGCAACCTCTATCGCCTTCTCCCGAGAGGAGCCGAGGCAAGTCCACATGGTGCTGGCGTAGCCTATGGAGTCGGGGTTGCGGCCCGCGGCTTCAGCGTAGTCGCGGACCTTGTCCTTGGCGTAGGGGTAGTAGGTGGTGGGGGTGTCGGCGGGGAAGATGAAGACGTCGGCGTAGGTCCCGGCGCGCTTGAGGGCGGCGTCGGCGATCTTGCCCGTGAACCGGGCCCCGAGCCAGATGGGGATGTGGGGTTTCTGCACGGGTTCGGGGCCGAAGGTGAAGTCCTTGAAGTTATAGTATTCGCCGGAATGGGAAACGGTTCGCTCGGTGAATATTCGGTGGAGTATTTCGAGGCGTTCGTTGGAGATGCGGCCCCGTTCCTTTAGGTTGGGGACGTTTTCCACCTCCAGGTCTTTGGGTATAAGGCCGCCCAACCCAAGTCCCAAAACCAGGCGCCCGTTGGAAAGGATGTCGGTGGTGACGGCGGCCTTGGCCATCTGGACAGGGCTTCGGACGGCGAGGCCCGCAATGCCAGTACCGAGCGTGATGGCATCAGTGTGCTGGGCAACTGCTGAAAGGACGGCGAAAGGCTCCATTGTGGGGATTCCCAGGAACTCAGGGGCCCAGAATATGGAGTAGGCCCAGGCTTCGGCGTCGGTGCCCTGCTTTATCACGGGTCTTTCGTTGGAGTCGAATAGCGTTACGCCGAAACCCAACTCGCTCACGAATTGTCTCCGGTCCTGAAATGGGGGATGACCTCTTTTGCGAAGACCTCGAACATTTCAAGCATGTTTTCCGGGGCGCAGGCGGGATCTACGACGAAGTTAGTGACACCGATATCGACATAGCCCTGGAGGGTCTCGGCCATCTCCTCTGGTGTGCCGAGGATGTAGCCGTTCTCCGCCTGCACGTCCCATTCGGCTTCCAGGCGCTTGCTTATCTCACGGCTGGCGGTCTGTCGGGCCTCTTCTTTGGATCTGCCGGAGCAGGTCCAGGCGAGAAGTCCCCACTGGATGGAGTCGGGGTCCCGTCCAATCTCGGCGGCCCGGGCCCGGATACGGTGCTGGACTTTCTTGAACTCCTCAACAGAGGTGTCGGCGGGGTAGAATCCGTCGCCGTAGCGTGCGGCGCGGTCCACGACTCCCTGTGGAAAGCCGTTATTCCAGATGGAGCCGATCCAGATTGGGATGCCGGGCTTCTGGACGGGCCTGGGTTCTATTGTGAGGTCGTCGAAGGAGTAGTAGTGGCCGCGGTGGCTGACGTTCTCTTCGTTGAGGAGACGCCGGGTAATTTGTAGGGTCTCGTTGGAGATACGTCCGCGTTTTCGCATGTCGACCTGTGCGACATCGAAGTCTCGTGGCACGGCGCCGCCGATGCCGACGCCCAGGGTGAACCGACCACCTGACAGGACGTCCACGGTGGCCGAGGCCTTGGCAAGCTGAAAAGGGGTCCTGAAGGGCACGACGACCACGGCGGTGCCCAGTCTAATGGAGGTGGTTTTCTGACCGACTGCGGAGAGAAGTACGAAGGCATCCATGGGGCTGAGGGTGACGTAGTCGGGCACCCAGTAGTAGTCGTAGCCCCATTTCTCGGCCCTTTGGGCGAATTCCACGGGGCCTATGTATTGCTCCATGGTGGTATAGAGGGGGCCGAACTGTACATTGGTCATGTCGAGGCCCTTTCTAAGTGGGGAGTCGGGGGTCATTTTAGCGGAAAGGTGCGGGGGATGTCAGGGGAGGTGCTTGTGTCGGCCACGTTCTGGGCGGGTACTAGGCACGTCCATGCGGCGGAGGGTGGAACTAATAGAGATAGGGACGGGAGTGATTTGCGCCGTGCTATAATCAGTGCCCGTTAGCTGTGACAAATGCGTCCTGGGAGGAGTACCTGACATGAAACTGGCCTCTAGAATGAGCAACCTTGGGACTGAAACCGCATTTGAAGTCCTGGTGAAGGCTAACGCGTTGGCGGCCACGGGCGTAGACGTGGTGCACCTGGAACTGGGTGAGCCGGATTTCGATACTCCGGGCCACATTATCGGTGCGGCAAAGGATGCGCTGGATGGCGGATTCACACATTACGGCCCCGCTGCGGGCTTGCCCGACGTTCGTGCGGCTGTGGCAAAGCACACATCGGAGACTCGGGGCATTGACGTATCACCAGACTCGATAATCGTGACTCCGGGTGCGAAGCCGATCATGTACTTCCTCCTGACAGCCCTGGTTGAAGAGGGTGACGAGGTCATATACCCGAATCCCGGGTTCCCGATCTATGAGTCGATGATCAAGTTCACGGGGGCCACTCCCGTTCCAATGCGCCTGTACGAGGAGGAGGGATTCAAGCCTGATCTCGACGAGGTGAGGCGGTCGATCACGTCCCGGACTCGGTTGATCATCCTGAACTCGCCTCACAATCCAACGGGTGGGATGATGGACAAAAAGGACCTGGAGGCCATTGCTGATATGGCCAAGGAGAACGACATCCTGGTCCTATCCGACGAGATGTACAGGGACATAATCTACGACAGCACGCACACGAGCATTGCAGAGCTTCCGGGGATGCTGGAGCGTTCCATAATCCTGGACGGCTTTTCGAAGACCTACGCCATGACCGGATGGAGGCTCGGGTATGGGGTGTTCCCACAGGAGCTGGTGCCCCATATTTCGAAGCTGATGGTGAACAGTGTCTCCTGTACGGCTCCCTTTGTCCAGAAGGCGGGAATCGCGGCTTTGGAAGGGTCCAAGGAAGAGCCAGAGGGGATGGTGGCGGAGTTCCGCAGGAGGCGGGACATGACCTGCGATGCACTGAACGAGATAGACGGGATCCGATGCTTCAAGCCCGAGAGCGCATTCTACCTGTTCCCGAATGTCTCCGATCTAGGTCTGACGGCGCAGCAGTTCGGTGATCGGCTGCTATACGAAAACGGGGTTGCGGTTCTTCCGGGGATCTCCTTCGGGGCGTACGGAGAGGGATTCGTGCGGATCTCCTTTGCCACGAGCATGGAGAACCTGGAGAAGGGGGTGGAGGGGATACGGAAGTTCGTGGCGAAGTTGTAAGAGCGCGGCGTCGGTAAAAGCCTGAAATCACTAACATAACGAAAGGGTTGGCGCTCAATGCCAGCCCTTTCTCTTTCTTTGGCCATCCTTAAAGGAATAATGGGTGGCCTGATTAATGGAAGGGTGCGGCTTTCGGTGAAGAGGACCGTTTAGGCATTACGCTTGAGATTCACGCCTGGGGCACAACTTCGACCTCGCGGGGCCTCGGAATGGTTTGTTATTTGCCACGGAGAGAGGATGTGTGTGAGATGAAATTCGGGATAATGCATTCGCATGTTTACGATCCGAATGAGGGTGTGGACATGGCGGTCCGGGCCGAGAAGGCGGGATACGATTCATTTTGGGCGACAGACTTTGCCCTGGGGTCGACTCCCGATCCCATGATGCTTCTAGCAGCGGCGTCCCAGCGGACTGAGCGCATTTTGCTGGCAACGGCAGTGATTGTACTTCCGTACCGGCACCCGCTAGCGCTTGCCAAGACCGTAGCCACCGTAGATGCGCTATCGAACGGTCGAGTGATATTGGGGCTGGGGGTTGGGAGCCGCAAGGTTGAGTTCGACGCCATGGGCTTGGATATTCACGAACGGGGGAAGATGGCGGACGAAAAATTGGCCTTGCTGCGCAGGTTGCTTTCGGAGGACGGTGTAACCCACAAGGGCAAGTTTCATCAGATGGAGGGTGTGGACGTGGGTCCGGAACCGGTCCAGCGACCTCACCCTCCGATTTGGACGGGGCCGTTGTGGAAGAATGGCCTAGTAGAATCGACGCTCGTGAGGGCAGGAAGATTTGCAGACGGCTTCGTGCCGACCCTGGTGCCCGTGTCCGAGTATGGTGCGGTGCGCGATAAGGTGCGCGCCTACGCTAAAGGGTTTGGACGGGACCCGTATGCCCTGGAGTTTGGGACAGTTCTCTGGTTCTGCCTGGACGATGACCGGGAGCGGGCATGGAAAACTCTGGAAACGGAGTCCAACCGCCGGCGCAGCCACACGGCGACGATTCGGGGGGAGGCGAATGTGTCGGGGAATGCTGAGGACTGTGCCGAGGCGATTCAAGAGTACGTCGACGCGGGGGTGACGCACTTTGTGATGAATGCTGGCGTCTCGCCGGAGCAGACGATGGAGCAGTACGAGCAGTTTGGTCGGGAGGTGTTGCCGTTGGTGAGGGGGATTTCGGGCTCACACTAGCCCTTTAATCGACTCTTGTGTGAGTCTGGGCTTGGACCAAGAAGGCCGCCCCATTCCGTTCTTGAGGCCTTTCGATGCGCTCCGCCAAAGGCGGACTTACAGCACGGTGCACTTTCAGCTCCGCTCAGGTCGTAACGGAATACCCAGTCTCCCGGGGATGGATTCCCGATCGGGGTCGGGAATGACGAATATGTGGGGATGGATTCCGGCTTGGATGCTGGAATGACGGGGGGCTGGGATTTAGCGGAAGTGGGGGACTATTTCATTGGCGGCGCGTTCGTATTGTTCGACGATTTCCTCGGCGGGGGAGGCGGAGTCGAGGATGAAATGGGTGACTCCGATGTCGACGTAAGCCTGTATGGCCTCTATACATTCGTCCACTGTGCCGGCGGCCGCGGCCCTGCCGTGTACGAACGGGTAGTCCCTGTCGAGCCTGTCGGCCAGTTCTGCCATTCCCTTGCGCTCGGCGTACTCACGGGAATCTTCCATGATGATGAAGATGAAAATTCCCCATTCGATGGAGGAAGGGTCTCGGCCTGCGTCTTCCGCGTATCGAGAAATGCGGTCCATGGCGTCTTTATACTGGTCGATGGTGGCCTCAGTGGGGATGAAGCCGTCGGCGTACCTGCCGGCGCGTCGGAGGGCGCCCTCCGCCCAGCCGTTGCCGCAATGAGCCCCGAGCCAAATGGGCACCCTGGGCTTGCTGACGGAAGGCGGGCCAATGGCAACGTCTTCGAAGGAGTGGAAGCGTCCATGGTGAGTGACGGTTTCGCCATTGAGGATACGTGACATGATGTCGAGACGCTCGTCGGAGACGCGGCCGCGGTATTTGATGTCGAGTCCCATAACATCGAATTCCCGCGGGTTGGCGCCAATGCCCACGCCGAGTAGGAGGCGGCCATTGGACAGGACGTCTACAGAAAGGGCTGACTTGGAAAGCACTAGAGGATCCTTGTAGGGAAGGACCATTACGGCTGTGCCGAGCTGGATGGTGGAGGTACGCTGGGCGGCCGCGCCCAGGACGATAAGGGCGTCCAGGCGAGGTTTGAGGATGTAGTCCGGGACCCAGAAGGAATCGTAGCCCCACGACTCGGACTTTTCGGCGAGCTCCACGGGGCCCATGAGGTCTTCGATGCGGGTGTAGATGGGGCCGAACTTAACCTTTGACATGTGAACCTCCAATTCGATTGCGGGACGGGGGGAAGGCGATTCGCAGATCGCCCCTACAGGGGTGGCGAGATAATTCTAGCGGAAGGCGGGGATGACCTCTTTGGCGAATTGTTCGATGGCTTTGTAGGGGTATGGCGTATAGAGGTTGATGATTACCTGGTCGACGCCGATGTCAGAACGGGCTTTCACCCATTCGCGCCAATCGTCCACGTTTCCGGTCATAGCCTGGCTCTGGCCTCGGAGAAGCATACCGGGTTGCTCGGCGGCTATCTTCGCCAGGAAATCGTCATAAGACTTCTGACGTTCGGGAGGAACGAACTGAACGAGGACGGTCTTCTTGATTTCGTCGAAGTCTCGGTCCTCATTGAGGCAGTGTTGGCGCAGCACATCGAACTTGTGGGCAACGAGCTCGGGACTGCCGTAGACGTTCATCTGATCGGCGTGTCGGGCCACGGCGCGTAGGGTTAGTTTCTCGCCACCGCCGGCGATCATGACGGATGGGTGAGGCTTCTGCAGGGGCTTGGGGTTAAAGGGGGCGTTTTCCAGTGTGAAATGGCGTCCGCGGAAGGTGACGGGACCGGGGGACTGCCACAAGAGCTTGGTCAACTGAATCGTCTCCTCCATTTGGGCTACCCGATCGCCGATGGGGGCGAAGGGGATGCCATTGGCGCGGTGCTCCTCTACGGCCCACCCCGCTCCTATGCCGTATGTCAGCCTGCCTTCGCTCATGATGTCGACGGTTGTTGCGATCTTGGCGAGCATGACGGGGTGCCGGTAGGTGTGGTCACAAACCAAGGGTCCGATGGGAATTTCACGGGTGAGGGAGGCTAGAGCAGAGAGCAGGCTCCAGCATTCGAGGACCGACCCATGGGACAAGTCAGCATCGGCGGGCGTAAGGACGTCGGCTACCCAGAGGTGGTCGAAGCCCAGAGCCTCGACGGTCTCGCACATGCGGCGGAACTCGGGCCAGGTGGTGTTGGATGCGGCAACAAGGCAGGCGAATTCCATACGTCTTTTAGGACTCATTGGGATTGAGTCCCGGAGGTGGGAGTGGGGTTAGATCTGCTTGACAAGGAATTCCCTGGGGAAGCTGGTGAGAGTTTCTGCGCCGTCATCGGTAATGAGGATAGTCTCGCTGAATCCGGGGCCAGCGACGCCGGGGATGAGAATGGCGGGGGTCAAGTGGAAAGTCATGCCGGGCTTCAGGACTCGCTGGTCGTGGGGTTTAATGTCCATGATGTGGCCCTCGCCCCATCCTGGCGGATATCCGACTCCTATGGAGTAGCCGGTGCGGTGGTTGAAGAGCTTGCCATAGCCGGCCTTGGTGATGGCGTCGCGGCAGAAGGAATCGGCCTCATGGGAAGTCATGCCGGGTCCCATGTTATCGACGGCAGCGGTTAGGCCGGCTATGGACGCTTCGGCAATGCGTTTGACCTCGTCGTCGGGAGGGCCGAGGGAGATGGTGCGCATAAGTGAAGCGCTGTAGCGGCTGACATTGGCGGATATTTCGAAGAAGACGGGGTCGCCGGGCTCCAAGGTGACGTTGGCAAAGGTGATGTGGCCTCGGCCGGTGCGTTTGCCGGAGGCTACATAGGGCTGTCCGGCGAAGTAGATGCTGCCCTCCGCGTAGAGGGTGCGGGTGAGTTCTCCGGCGACATAGTTATCGGTGACGCCGGGGCGTGCGGCGTCGATGCCTGACTGCATGCCCTTGGCGACTATGCGGGCAGCTTCCCGGATGCACTCGACTTCAAGAGGGGACTTGACGACCCGGTTCTCCTCGACGATGTTTCCGCCGTCCTTGATGTCGGCGTTGGGTAGGAGGGAGACGGTCTGCTGGTAGTCGCGGAGTTGGAGGAACCAGGAAGTTGATTCGAAGCCTACGCGTTTGTCGGCGTAACCGAATTCGGCGATAGCGTTGCAGGTGGTGACTACGGGGTCTTCGGTGTCGGAGAAGATGCGATAGTCGTCGAGCCATGTGCCCATGGTGACGTTGTCGGTCTCCAGTTCCCGGGTGACCATGATCGGGTCCCGTTCGGCGGGTACGAGGAGGCACTGGTAGACGTAATATCCGGTGGTGTTGTAGCCGGTAAGATAATTGATGTTCTCAGGGGTGTAGGCGAGAAGGAGGTCAATGTCACGGGAGCGCATGCGCTCCTGCACGCTGGTGAGCCGGGCCCTGTACTCCTCGACTGGGAATGGGATGTCTCTCTGCTCAGCCATGGCTAACTCCTATCTGAACTCTGGCATTACTTTCTTGGCGAAGGTCCTGAGGGACTCCAGGGGATAGGGCGACCGCATGGTGAAGATGACGTGCTGGGTCCCGACCTCAGCATGTCCCCGCACCCAGTCCCGTGTGGAGTCCATGTCGCCCACCACTCCGCCCTCACCCCGGGCCTTCCTCTGCTCGGGCATTGTCTCGGCTAGACGGTCCATCCATTGGTTCCAGTCATCCATCTTTTCGGGAGGAACGAAGGCGCCGTTGGCAGTCTTCTCTATCTTGCTGGGATCCCTTTCGACGCTCCGGCAGTGCCCTTCCAGGACCCGGTATTTGTGCGCGGCGATATCTGCGTTGCCGTTGATGTTCATCATTTCGCCCCACTTTGCCGTCACCCTGAGCGTGCGCTTTTCGCCGCCCCCGGCTATGAGGACGGGCGGATGGGGTTGCTGGACCGGTCTGGGGTCGAAAGGGGCGCTTTTGAGAGTGTAGTACTTGCCTGCGAAGTCTACCGGCCCCTCGGAGGTCCAGAGTTTCTTGATTAGCTCGACGGACTCGTCCAGGCGGCTGATCCTCTCTCCAACGGTGTAGAAGGGGAAGTCATACGCGGTATGCTCCATTTCAAACCACCCCGCCCCGATCCCGAATATCAGCCTTCCCCCGCTGATGATATCCACCGTTGTCGCCGATTTTGCAAGCAGCACCGGGTTTCGATAGGTGTTCCCTGCCACCATTGGCCCGATAGTCACGTTCTTCGTCATCCGGGCAAAAGCCCCTAGAATCGCCCACGCCTCCAGGCAAGGGCCCTCGTTACGGCCCGGGTCTGAGGGGATTAAGTGGTCGTGACACCACAGGGAGTCGAATCCGAGTTCTTCCACCAAAAGCGCGGCCTCCTCGATTTCAGGCCAGGTGACACGCTCCTGGCCCAGGGACACGCCGAACTTCATACGGGGCTTGCTGGTCATGGCACAGCCTTTCGGGCGGGGGGTGGTGTGGGGGGGATTATAGCCGTCGTAGCTCGAACAATGAAAGCCGCGTCATCTCCTGTACACATCCTTCGCTTGCAGGATTAAGGATGTCGGGACCTTGGTGCCTTGGGCTCTTTTCTTTTTTCTATGTTCCTGATCCACTTGGCTTTGGACGGGATACGATGCGATAAAGCTCTCTCAGCAGGAATTTATGCAAGGACAGTCCTTATTCTGCAGCGAGCTGCTTCAATTTGTCGCGCATTTCTTCTGGAACAATTCTTATAGTTATCGTCACAGGCATGAGCTCATTATGACAGTAGGCCGGATTACTTGCACTGCATTTGGCGGGGGAGCTAACTCCACCCCCAACCTTTGATTGACCCCCTGAAATCCGTTAAAGTTACTTTGTCCGATAAATTGACCTTGAAACTGGGCCGAATGGACCTCAAGAAATACATTGCGAACGTCCCCGATTTTCCGAAGTCGGGCATTCTATTCCGAGACATCACGCCTCTCCTCCAATACCCTCCGGCCTTTCGCCATGCGCTAGACCTGATCAAGCAGGGGATTATGGGGAATAACATTGACTCCTTCGCGGCGATAGATGCTCGGGGGTTTCTGATAGCGGCGCCCCTTGCGCTGGAGATGGACAAGCCTCTGCTTCCGGTGAGGAAAGAGGGGAAGCTGCCTCGGGAGGCGGTCAAAGTTAGCTACGATCTGGAATATGGCTCCAATTCTATGGAACTGCACATGGATGCGGTGTCGGAGGGAGATCGGGTGCTGGTAGTCGACGATCTTCTGGCGACAGGGGGTACGGCGGAGGCAACGGTAAGGCTGGTGGAGGAGCTGGGTGGGGTGGTGGCAGGGCTTGCTTTCCTGGTCGAGCTTAGGGAGCTGGGAGGTCGAGACCGGATCAAGGGTTATCCAATAACAACCGTCATCGAATACTAGAGGGGCGGGAAATCACCCGCCCCCTTTCATTTAGGGGAACGTTAGTTGGGTCAAGTGTGGGACCAGGTAGAAGCCAAATCAACTGAAGTTGGGAAACACTCCCACGGCGCGGGAAAGGCTGACTGAATAGGGACATGAGAAACAGCGCGATAGAGGGGATCACTTTCGATCTGTGGAATACGCTAATTGTGGATGTGGCGGGGGGTGGGGTGGCCCGGGCGAAGAAGCGCATTGATGCGACGACGAATATCCTGTCAGAGTATGGGGTGGACTGCACCAGGGGGAGGGTGGCGGAGATGTACTGGGACTCACAGACGAAGTTTGAGAACGTTCGCATACGGGGTTTGGACACGCCCTTCGAAGTTCAGGTGGAAGACTTCCTGGAGTCGATAGAGCAGGGGCTTTCAGAATCGCTGGATGCTGAGGGTAAGGAGAAGGTATCGGAGAGGCATTTGAATGCTTTTCTGGAGCACCCACCTGCCTTGATGCCAGGGGTACTGGAGACCCTCTCAACTCTCACAGATGAGGGGTACAAGATCGCCCTGATATGCAACTCGGGGACGACACCGGGCAGCCTGGCTCGGAAGTTCCTGGCCGACATCGGCATTGCTCAGTACTTGCGGCATCTCACCTTTTCGGATGAGGAGGGGTTGGCCAAGCCTGCACCAAGCCTATTTCTGGACACGTTGGAGGCTATTGGGACGGAGGCTCAGGTATCGGTGCACGTGGGAGACAGGCCGGAGACGGACATCCTGGGTGCGCAGCGGGTCGGGATGAAGGCGGTGTTGATAGGTGGGGCCAGCTGGGACCACGTGCCTGTCGTGCCGGATGCGTGCGTCGAGAAGCTGGCGGAGTTGCCGGATGCGTTGGCGGGGTTGTAGAGGAAGGCCCGTCACAGGCTAACTATTGAGTGGGGAGGGGTGGCTGCCACCAGGATGGAGTCTCTGTGATTTCAATTTCGGTGACCCACTTTACCCATTCGAAGCCGCGTCGGGTGGGGGCTACGAGGCGCACTGGGAAGCCGTGGCCGTGGGATAAGCGCTCGCCGGTGACGTGGGTGGCCAACAGGAAGTGTTGTGCGTCGTCGAGGGGGAAGCGACGATAGTAGCCGGTCACCGAACGTACGAGGATGCTTCGTGTAGATTCGGAGGGGCCTACCTGGGACAGGACTCTAGAAAGTGGAACTCCTTCCCAGCGCTGCTTTGAGAACCAGCCTCCCGTGCAGTCTATGGTGGCGGTTTCTTCGGAGAGCCGAGTGAGGTCTGCGTAGGTGAGGGTTGTATCCTTCTGCACCTCTCCGAAGACCTTCAGTGACCAGGTGTCGGGGTTGATGGGTTGGGGGCGGTCGTTCAGCCAGGAGACTACGGGATAGGCATTGCCTGAGAAGCTGCCTTTTTCGTAGGAGCCGGTGAAGCGTCGGCTAGCACCGGCCAGCGATCCTGCGCGGGCAATGCCTTCGGAGAGCTGCCAAGCCGCGAATCCCACAACAGCGAGGGCGCCGAACCGGAGGACGGACCGGCGCTCGGCCCAGAAGGATATGGGTGGGCCTCGGAACATATACCAGCCGTGCCAGAGGAGCAGAGGAGCGAGAACGACGCCCGCGTAGATGTGCCAGCTTAGCCCGCTGAACATCCACCAACTGAAGTCGCCGAAGATGGACCATACCAGGCCCAGGGCCAGGGTCACGGCCAAGACTATTGCCAAGGCCAGAGATGCGATTCGGACAGGCTTCTTCTTAGGCCACTTGAAAGACCTGATGATGTTGGCCACTTTCCATGCGAGGACGGCGAGAATGCCGTAGCCGGAGATACGGTGGAGCAGGATATAGATTGCGCGGTCCTCGGAGCCGGAGATGAGGCCGAAGAAGCCGGATATCATGTCGGCGAGGATGAAGAGGAGAAGGAGGATGTTGGCCCAGGGGTAGCGCATGAGGGGATTATACCCGTGGGGATGGGACGTTTTTTAGAGCTCCACCCCGTGCGGTGACCATTCGACGGAACCAGCGCGAAGGGAACACGCAGCGCAGGGTGGAGATGGACTCACGCTAGCGGCGCACTTGCAGTTGGCTCGGGGGCCGGACTATCCGATGAGGTTTTCTACAGACTCTATAACGGAGGCAGATGCAAGGGCGCCATCAAGGGTTGCGATTTTTGCCCGGCGCCTTAATGCAGTCTCCAAATAGGCTGCATCGTAGAAGGTGAGCTGGTGACGGCGTGCCAACGCCAAGACAATCACCTCATTCTGTTCTAGGTCCATTTCAATGCCGAGGGCACGGAGGTGACCGAGGAATTGCTCAGTATCTTCGGAATCGATGTGTCCCTGCCGTTCCGACCGCAGGAGGATGTTACGAACCTCATACCAGAAGATACCCGGTGCAATAACAGTCTCCCTTGCTAGTTGCAATGCTACCGCGTCCGCTGCTGCATTTCCTTGCTCGTTCGGGAGATACCAGGCCAGGACGACAGAAGCGTCAATGACAACGGCCACTAATAGCGGCCTTCGTCACGCATTCTCCTTATCTCCTCACTAGAAACCGCAGGGCGCTTATTACGTTCTGCCAGCATTTGCTTGATGATAGCCATTCGCCGCGCAGCTTCCTCTGAGGAAACTTCCTCTACCTTTGGACTCTCACTTATGGTCATTTCTTGTTCCTCTAGAGCGGAGATAGCATCAGCAAGTGCTGAACCTGATAGGGGTATAATTTTACCTCACCCCGGAGAGTGTGTGGGCGTTGGCTTAAAGGGTTGCCGCCTCTCCAAATTGCCCATAGGCAGCAACTTTCGCGGGGTATCGCCCACTGGAAGGGCCGACGGTGCCTAATTGACTATCTCGGCGAGTTTCATTTCTATGACTTCATCCCAGGAGTAGTCGCAGATCTCGGTGAGGATTTCCTCGGTGTGCTGGCCGAGTTCCGGGGCGGGCATTCGCAGTTTGCCGGGGGTCTTGCCCAGTTTGACGGGGAGGCCTACGTAGTGGAGTTTGCCCTGGTTTGGATGATCAAGCTCCGCGATGAACTCGTTTTCGAGGACGTGGGGGTCATTGATAACCTCGGTGTAATTGCGGAGACGTGCCCAGGGCAGGCTAGTTGCGTCAAGGGCTGGGGCCCAATGCTCGATGGTATCTTCGGCGAAGCGAGACTTCAGGATTTCGTACAGGTCGGCGGAACTGCCGTTGGTGCGCTTTGCCTGGGTGTCGAAGCGGGGGTCGGATTCCAGGCCCGGTGAGCCAACGGCCTGGCATAGGGAGCCCCATTCCTCGTCGGTGCCTTCTGTGCCGATGCAGAACCAGTCCCCTTCCTTGTCCTGGTAGACATTGTAGAGGGGGTTCGGCAGGCGACCGTCTCCGTTGGAGAGGGGGCTGACCGCCTCGCCTTCGAATAGGCGCTGCTGGACATTGAGGGCTCCGAGGTAGACCTGACCGCCGAGGAGGGAGGTATTGACTTCCTGGGTGATGCCATGCCTCTCCCGGCCGAGAAGTGCGAGGGCAGCGCCATAGGCGAGCATGACTGCGCCTCCGCGGTCTGCGAAGTCGGACCAGATGGACATGGGGCCTTCGGCGGACCCGTAGCTGACATAGGCCCCCCAGAACTGGCCGATAATGTCGTTGGACTGCCGATTCAATAAGGGGCCCTTGTCGCCCTGCCCCGAGCCGTGAGCATAGACGATGTCAGGATTGATCTCCTTGACCTCGTCGTAGCTGAGTCCGAGGCGCCCGAGGCCGGACTTTCGCATGTTAGACAGGAAGATGTCGGACTTCTTGAGAAGGCGGGTGATGACCTCGTGGCCCTTCTCAGTCTTCAGATTGATGGCGAGGCCCTTCTTGTCCCGGTTATTGTTTTCGAAGTAGTAGGAGAGACCGTACTCGTTCTCCACACCACCGAGAGAGCCGCCATGGCGACCGGGGTCGCCGGACATGCGCTCTTCGACCTTGATAACCTCGGCACCCATGTCGGCGAGGAAGGTGCCTCCGCCCGGCCCGTGATGCCAGACGGTCATATCCACTACTCGAATTCCTTCAAGTGCCATTACCATTTTCCGCTCCTCCTCGCTATCAGATGGCGCCCTGTTCCCTGAGTTTCTGCAGGTCCTCGGGGCCGTAGCCTCCGATGTTGCTCAGGACTTCCTCGGTATGCTGGCCAAGCTCGGGGGCCGGGGTGCGCACGCTGCCGGGGGTCTCCTGCAGTCGGACGGGTATGCCGACCAACTGCACGGGCCCGACCTTGGGGTGTTCGAAGTCCACGATGTATTCATTCTCTACAACCTGGGGGTCATCGGTGAGTGATTCATAGTCATTCAGTATGGACCATCCCAGATCATGTTTGCCAAGAATCTCCTCCCATTCGGCGAGGGTTTTCTGCGCGAAGGCCTCCCGCATGATGGGAATCAAAACCTGGTTGTTTTCCTTGGTACGCTTCGGGTTGGTATCGAAACGGGGGTCGAATTCCAGGTCCTCACGTTCGAGGACCTGGCAGAGGGTGTGCCAGTCTCGGCTCTCCTGCAGGAAACCGAGGCAGAGCCACCTGCCGTCTTTGGCCTGGTAGTAGTTCCAGAAAGGGCTGAGGGGGGCCTCTTTCCTCATGCCCCAGGGCTCTTTCTTGTTAAAGATGTTGCTCTGGACATTGAGGGCGGCCCAGTTGATCTGGCTGCCAAGCAGTGCGGAGTAGACTTCCTGCCCGACGCCATGCCGCTCCCGGGCGATAAGGGCATTCACTATGCCGAATGCCAGCAGAATAGCGTCTTCCTGGTTGGCCATGCCGCCCCAGAAAGGAATTGGCCCATCCGAGTTTCCGTGGCTCTGAATGCCGCCGAGGAACTGGGCGGTAATATCGTTGACGGGCTTGTCCTTGTCGGGGCCGGAAACGCCCATGCCGGTGGCGACGGCGTAGATGAGCTTGTCGTTGGCGGCGGAGAGTCTCGGGTAGTCGAGGCCCATGTTGGCGAGGGTGGCGACGGGGAAGTTGGAGAGGAATATGTCGGCGCGGGTGACGAGGTTGCGTACGACTTCGAGTCCGGCCTCGGTGGTGTAGTCGAGGGCTACGCCGCGCTTGTTACGGTTATTGTTTTCGAAGTAGTAGGAGAGGGGGAAAGGCTCTTTGCCTGGGGTCTCGCCGCGGACGTTGCGGCCGGGATCGCCGAGGTCCTTGTCCTCGATCTTTATGACGTCGGCGCCCATGTCGGCGAGGAGGGCGCCGGCCACGGGCCCCTGCTGGCCGGTAGCGAGCTCAATGACCGTAATACCTTCAAGGACCATGGGCATGGGTTGGCGCTCCTGGGTGTCGCTTGAGACTGGAATGTAGTGAGGGAAGATTATTGTTATGCCAAAGCAGTGTCAAGGGCGGGGTGTGTGGGCGGCGGCATGTACGCTAAAGGATGATTGGGATTGATTGAACATTGATTGAAGGTTGATTGAATTCATAGCCGTTTTGATTGATTGACGCCTAGAGGGAAGAAGCGGAGGGGCGGGTAGGTAACCCTCACCCCACCCCTCCGCCCGCCGGGGATGGATTTACGCTCCTCCAAAGGCGGACTTGCAGCACGGCTTATCTGCGACCCGATCGGGGCACGGGAATGACGGTAGAGAGGGGCGGAGGGACGAGGCTGGAAGGGTTGTTTAGCTGTGGGGGCTCGTTTTTCATTCTGGCTGTTTGGGAGAGGGTTGGCGATGGAAGGTCCGGGACTCGGGCACAGGGGGCGGGAGGCCAGCCTGCACAGCCCCGGAGTTTGGTGGGTCAGGGCCGAGAAAGTCTCGGTGTGGGGCTTACCTGTCCACCGGTGGCGCTCGGTCATAATGAGGGCGGGGGGCGCCAACCCGCCACCGTCGCTGATGGGGTGGAATGCACCAATGGCAACGACGGTGGAATCCCTGGAGGGCCCTACGGCCCGGTTCCCGCCAAAGGCGGGGCATTGTGCTTCGCCGGCAAGGTGAATGCCGGTTACATAGTGCATCTTGAAAGGATGCACCGAGGCGGCAAGGTCTCCATGAGAGGGGGCCTGCCCGTGTTGAGTCGATGGACCTTCCATTGCCTGGGTAGGGAAGGGGCACGGGACCCAATGGGATGAGGAGATGGCGACGTTTGCTTGTGCCCCGGGTCGCCTGGCGACCGTTGGGATGGGCTAGGGCGTTGAGTCCTCAGGTGGGTCGGGTGGACTTCCCTGGGTTATTGGTTCCTCCTTGAGATAGTTGGGTTGGTGTTCGAACGGTGAGGATATTAGCACGAGTGTGCGAGTTGAGTCAAGAGGTTGGTGTCACTCTCGGGAGGACACCCCGTTCCGCTCTTGAGACCCTTCGACTCCGCTCAGGGCGAGCGGAATCCCCACAACCCGGGAATGCATAAAGTCACGCCACAGGCGCACGCTGAGGCGAGCCTACACCCCTGCCCACCCCGCCAGGGAACCCTCACCCCCTTTATCCCCCTCTCACGCTCCGCCAAAGGCGGACCCTCCGTAGGCGGGTGTTCCACTTTCAGCTTGGCGCACGCCCAGGCGCATCTTCGACATCTTCGACCCTTAGGGCCATCAAGGGATAGGGGGAGAGAAGAACAGAGGGAGGGGGTGGGGTGGTGGAAGACGGGCGTGACGGGTTGGAGGTATGTGGGCCGCCCCCCGCTCGACCCTTCGACTCGTCGCTCAGGGTGAGCGGCCCCGCCCCAGGGGATGGATTCCGGCTCTCGGTGGCCGGAATGATCCGCCAAAGGCGGACAGGCTCCCCTCGGGGGGTGGGATCCGGCCCTGCCACCTGGGGAGGGTTAAGAGGGTAGATGGATAAGAGGGCTGTGCCGGGTAGGCTCGCGCTTGAGATTCCTCGCGGGGCATCGGAATGGTAGGGAGGATAGGGGGTTAGACGACCAGGTTGGCGGCGTAGCCTACTGCGGTTGCGCCGATTAGGGCGAGGATGACGTAGAGGGCGAAGACCCGGGCGCGGACTACGGAGACTACGGCGACTGCGGCGTAGAGACTGATGGCCGCACCGGAGACCATGAGAGCGAGGGCCGCTCCGAAGCTCATGCCCATTTCGAGGAGGCCGCGTACGAGGGGGAGGGAGGCGTAACCGTCAAGGTACATGGGTGCGCCGACGACGACGGCGAGGGGTATGGAAGCTCCGGCATCAGCACCGAAGAGGGACATAATCCATTCGTCGGGGACGAGGCGTTGGAGGAAGACTTCCAGAACCAGGGCGAGGGCAAGCCAGCGAAGGGCGAGTCGGGAGTTGCTGATGACCTCGGGCCAGAAACGGGAGCGGTCAGCTTCGCAGGAACCACATTTTTCGAGAGCGTCGGTGCGCATCATATCCTGGACCGAGCCTCGGAAGCCGGGCAGGCCTGCGGTCACCATTCCGGCGAACAGACCGATGAAGAATGCGGCAATTGTCTTGGCTATGGCAAAGTCGGCGCCGATTATTCCGCCGGTGACCAGCATCATGCTGGGGTCGGTGACGGGCGACGAGACCCAGAAGGCCATGATGGGCGCCAGGGGGACGCCGCGACGAAGGAGGGATGCTATTAGGGGCAGGACGCCAAGACCGCATACGGGTGTTACTGCTCCGATCAGGCTGGCGATGAAAATTGAACGGGCGGTTCCGCCCCTGAGCCAGGTGAGGGCTCGGTCTGACCAGTTGCCGAGGGTCAGGGCTCCGGCGAGCAGTGATGCTATGGCAAGCACGGGCAGGATCTTAAGTATTCCCCAGCCGACGTTGCGGAGCATGTCTGGGTTGGCATCGGGGACCAGGGAGCCGGTGAGGAGGAGGGTAGCGGTTAGAAGCCAGATAAGGGCTTCGGCGTTGGGGCGCCGGAGTCGGAGTCGGGAGGGTCTGGCGATGGAGATTGCCATGGCGTTGGTATTGTAACTCTAATGCAACTTAATGTGGTGTATAAGGTAAGTCTTTGCTGGGAATGAGTTTGTTACGGCGGGGGGTGGGGTTGGGTAGGGGGAGAAAATCACCCTCACTCTCCTCGGCGAGCCTATGGCCCCTGCCCAGCCCCACCGGGGAACTCTCATCCCCTTAATCCCCCTCTCACGCTCCGCCAAAGGCGGACCCTCCGTAGGCGGGTGTTCCACTTTCAGCTTGGCGCACGCCTAGGCGCATCTTCGACATCATAGACCCTTAGGGCCATTAAGAGAGAGGGGGAGATAAGAACAGAGGCCCGCACGGGTGCTTTGCACCCGTGCGGGCCTCCAGTTCAGTACTGGGTGGAAGGGGATAGATTCCGGCTCACGGCTGCCGGAATGACGGTTGGGTTGGGGGTGTCAGTTTATTGCGCCGTCCTGGCGGAGGGATTCGATGTCGTCCCAGGAGTAGCCGAGTTCGTCGACTAGGACTTCTTCAGTGTGTTGGCCCATCTCGGGGGCTGCGCCTCGGGGTTTGACTTCGCTTTCGCTGAACTTAATAGGAGTGGCGAGGGTCTCGTAGGGGCCGTGGGTGGGGTGGTCGACTGTGGTTATGAAGTCGTTGGCTCGGACTTGAGGGTCGGACATTACGTCCATGAGGTCCTGCATGGGGGCCCAGGTGACGCCGTGGGCGTCGAGGCGCGGGGCCAGGTCTTCAAGGGTGCTGAGACCAATGATGCGGTCAAGTTCGGGGATCAGATCGCGGGTGTTGGCGCGTCGTGCGAGGGGCTCCGAGAACCGGACGTCGGTTATTAGGTCGTCGCGCTCCAGGGCTCGGCAGAAGCCGGTCCACTTCTGGTTGGTATTCGGAGAGACTACGTTTATCCACCTCCCGTCGGCGGTCTGGTAGGTGTTTTGGAGGGGGTTCGGCGACTCTTCCCTCTTCCACTGGAATGGGTGCTGTCGGGCATAAAGGGAACGGGAAAGATCGCCGCCTATGACCCAAAGGCCCATGTTGAGGAGGGAAGTAGCAACCTTCTGGCCACGACCCGTCTTCTCCCTGACCCATAGTGCGATCATCACGCCTGCAAGGAGTGCGGGTGAACTGGTGTGGTCTCCGAAGCCGGAGCGCAGGTTGACCGGGTCTTCACCAGGTCGGCTGAACAGGGACATGGCGCCGGAGCGAGTCCAGAAGCCAGTGTAGTCGAAGCCGATGCGGTCCTTGTCGGGGCCCTGGGCGCCGTAGCCGTTAAAGGAGACGTAGATCAGGCGAGGGTGGTCTTTTGAAAGCTCTTCGTAAGTCAAGTTGAAGGCTTCCTGGCGTCTGGGGATCAGGTTGGTTGTGAAGACATCGGCTTTGGCTGCGAGTTTGTGGACAGCCTCAATAGCGCTGGGTCGGGTGAGGTTGAGAGCGATGGAGCGCTTACCGCGGTTGTCCAACTCAAAGGCGTAGCTTATGGGGAAGGGTGTTCCGAAGTCGGCGTCCCGGATTTCGGTGCGGAAGGTGTCGCCCTGAAGGGCCTCGACTTTTATTACGTCGGCGCCCAAGTCGGACATCATGGCGCCGCAAGAGGGTATTGCGAGCCAATTTGCTACCTCGAGGACTCGGATTCCTTTGAGGGGAGCTTCCATGTGATTTTCTCCGGAAGGCGAGGATTGGGGAATGATACTGCCAATGGGGAGGGGGTGTCAGGTCGTGTCTCACAAAGAAGGATAACCAGTGCCGCTGGTATTGACGGACATCGGGCTGGTAACATACGGGGAAACTCACTTGAAGCAAGAGTTGACAGGGCATCAGGGACTCCTTCGAAAAGGTAGACATCTACTCCCGAGTCACTAGCCCGAAACAGGAGGATAAGGACATGACTCTTACGGAAAACCCGAGACCAACGATCAGGGAGCCCGAGGGAATTTGGGACCGTGCTTTTTCTTATCATCCCTTCACGCCTGTCCTGGAAAGGGCCGAGGGGATCTATCTGTACGACGAGGACGGTAACCGCTACATCGATGCGTCGGGGGGGCCGATGGCGGTGAACCTTGGGCACGGCGACCCGAGAATAGTCGAGGCGATGGCAAAGCAGGCGGAGAAGTTCGCTTACTGCCACCCGATCATGTCCAACCGGCCTCGGGCGGAGCTGTGCGAGAGAATCAGCCAGAAGGCGCCTGGAAGCCTGAACACGACGTTCCTGGCCTCGGGTGGGTCTGAGGCTGTGGAGTCGGCGATAAAGGTAGCCCGCGAATATCACTTGAATCGGGGCAATTCTGAGAAGCACATAATCATATCCCGCTATGAGAGCTACCACGGAATGAGCCTGGGGGCTTTGTCGGTGGCGGGGATGGCCGGCAACCGGAATGCTTACACGCCGATGCTCACCGACTGGCCCCACATTAAGCAGCACAGCGAAAGGGAGACTCCGCCCCGGATGGACCCCAAGGACTACGCTGTGCAGTGCGCCCGTGAGCTGGAAGAAGCTATCTACTACGCCGGTGAGCAATATGTGGCGGCGTTCATAGCCACACCCCTGGCCCAAGGCCGGGACTACGGTTTGGCGCCGCCTGCCGAGTACTGGCAGGCGATCCGAGAGATATGCGACCGGTACAACGTGCTACTGATCATTGACGAGGTGATTACGGGATGGGGCCGGACGGGAACGTGGTTCGGTATGGAACACTATGACGTGGAAGCGGACGTGATGGTCACGGCCAAGGGAATCGGGAGCTGCTATGCACCCCTGGCAGCGGTGACGGTCTCGGACGAGGTCAACGAGGCCTTTGCAGACGGAGGGCACTTCACCCACGGGTACACTTACTCGGGGCACGCGGTGGCGTGTGCGGTGGGGATTGAAGTGATAGACATAATCGAAAAGGATGGGTTGGTGGAGCACTCGGCGGAGGTCGGGGCATACATGCACGAGCAGGGCAAGGCCCTTCTCGACCACCCGACCATAGCGGACCTGAGGGGCCAGGGAATGCTGATGGTGCCCGAACTGGTCAGCAATAAGGAGACACTGGAGTTCTTTTCGCCGGAGATAAACGCCGAAGAGCGGTTCCAGGCGATAGCCCTGAAGAACGGGCTAGCTCTCTACTCCAGCCTCTGGGGCCCGAGGCGGCCGCAGAACCTTAACCGAGGTCTGCCGATGTTCATTGCACCAGCAATGATCGCAACCAAGGAGCAGGTTGACGAGATCCTGGACGCGCTGGACCGTTCCCTGACGGAGTTTGAGTCGGAGTTGGGGGTGACTGGCTAGGCGGTTACCGGAACCGCATCAACAGCAATTTGGACAAGTGAGGTGCCCTGGGTTGTTGTGCCCCAATCCGTTTAGTACAACCTTGACTTTGTTGCAAGGCAAACGGATTGGGGTATGATTTATTCGGGCAATTCTTAAAGCCCGTCTGGGAAACCTTCGCGGCGTAGCCTGTCCAGAATCAGTTTGTCGGTGGGGAAGGCAAGGGGTTCGGGGAGCTGGTCGAGAGGGAAGAAGTCAACCATATCGACATCATCGGAGGCGTTCATCGTGCCACCGACGACTGTGCCGGTAAACCAGACACCGACGGTGAGGGACCTGGGGTCGTGGAAGTTGGAGTGGACGTCGTAGACGGGACCGACCTCGATGATCAGGCCGGTCTCCTCGAGCATCTCCCGCCTGGCGGTTTCCCTTATATCCTCGCCCCACTCGACGTAGCCGCATGGGATGCACCATTCACCTCCCCGATTTTGCCCAGCGGCCCGTCTGCCCATGAGGATCCCCTGATCCCGGCGGCATATTACGGCGACGCCCGCAACGGGGTTACGGTACTGGACGTAACCGCACTCCGGACATTGGGGCCTAGGTCTGCCACCTCTGACCCTTGATTCCAGGGTTGAGCGGCACACGGGGCAGAAGAGGAATTCTCCAGGCATGTCGGGGCTCCTTTGGGGTGGCATCAGAAGGACGGGTGGTGGTTTGACAATGTTCGGGAATGAGTGAAGTATTTGGAGCAGATCTTATGGATGATGCTTTGAGTATCTACGTAGCTACCAACTGAATCAAACTGAATGTCTGAGACATGCCCCTGGGTGCGCACCTGGGTCAAGTCTTCACGTTGGCCTAATGATATTGAACACGATGGCGAGAGCGGCCAACCACAGGAGCACCTATGAAAGACACTGCCAGTTCCGTTTCAAGAAACTGCCTTTTGTCGGGCCATATAGGTCTTCTTGTCGTCTCAGTTGTGGTAGCTGGGCTGCTGGTTTTTGTGGGTTGCAGTGGGGATGTCGGGTTAGGAGACGTAAGAGAAGGCGAGGTAGAAGAAGGTGAAGTGAGAGAAGTGAGTGTTATGGAGGCGGAGTTAAGTGCCCCGGACAGGCTTACGCTCATTGTTGGTTCGTGCAACAAGGACCCGGAAGTGTCGCTGTTGCAGGAGACGGATACCGAAGTGCGGGTTAAGGTGACCGCATTCTTTACTCCTTCCCTAGTTGTCGATGACTGCCTGGACATCGTTGAAGTCCGACTTCAAGAGCCCCTGGGAGATCGGGTCCTTGTGGACGAGCACACCGGGCAATTGGTGCCCGTCAGCACGATTGGGTCTCCCTATAGTAAACCTGAACAGGGCGCCAATGAGCAACCGTTAGCGGAGATGGAGCCGCCGGAAATCGACGACCCACCCAGCGACGCGGAATTAAGCGACCTGCAAGCCGTCGCCGACCAAAAGGGGATGTCTCTCCAGGAAGCAATTGACCGGTATGCATGGAACGACAACTTTGGCTTGGCAGTAATGGGGATACGCCGAGTGTTTCCCGAAGATTTCACGGGATCGGAGATCGCGGACGCTAATCACGCGTGGGTGGGTTTCGCAGGCGCTGCTCCAGAAGGGGTAGGCGACATGATCGAGAGATTCACCAGTAGCCACAGTGGCGTTTCAGTCGAAGTCCGCACCAACCTTGGCTTCACTGAGACCGAAAAGAGAAGGGGGCTCGAAGCGGTCCACTTCGCAATGCGCGAGGCCCCTGAAGTGATTGACGCCGTAACCTACTTTGACTTTGAGACACATCAGATACGGACAACTGTTTTGCTGGACAGCAAAGCCCCTGACTCCGTTCTGGAAGACCTCCGGGCCATCGCGATGAAGAGTCTCAGTGGTGCAATCAGGCCGGACGTTCTTGATATCTTTACGGTTTCCGTAGTGCGAGCGGAAGGTCCGCTATTGAGCGGCGACGAATAGAGAGCCTGAGATGGTTTGACTTCCTTCGGGAATGGGGGGAATATCGAGAGAAGGCGGAGAGGCAGGCACGGTGCTGCACGGGACCCAATATTAAGTTAACCCACAGCCAGGCATGTCCAATCAATGCCGGATACCTTATGACGAATGGTATAAGGGGGAATCAATAACTACGAGGAACTCCATGAATACCGGGCCCTTTACAAGAGGGTTATTGTCGGAACGTAGACGATGCCTCATTGGAGTGGTAGTGGTGATCGGCTTGCTATCCATAGTGGCGCTGGTTTTTGTGTTCACGGGCCGGGGTGAAGCACGGGTAGTTGAAGTGATGTTCCATTCTCCCCAGAGGCTTGAACTCCTTGTCGCCTCCTGCAACAGAAACCCGGCAGTTTCGCTGTTGCGGGAGTCGGATGTCGACGTTCAGGTCAAAGTCAAGGTTGACTCGGATTTCCGATCGGGCGAAGGAGACTGCCTAGATAGCGTTGAGGTCTATCTTCAAGAGCCACTGGGGGATCGGGTTATCGTCGACAAGCACACCGGACGACGGGTAAGTATCACAGGATTCATCCCGTCCACTGTTGCAGATGCAAAACCATCTGCGGATTGGAGGGTCATGGAGGTCCCAGGAGGATCGAGCCAGACGGGATTCTCTGTGCGCCTGCCTACCGGGTGGGGACTGAATGTGCTCGAGGAAATCAGTTACATCAAGTACTACGAAGGCGAAATCGTGGGCGAAGGGGTCCGGCTGGCCTTTGACTTCGGCGGACTCTCCTGGAGCCGGTCTCCATCCGCCGATCCAGAGCACACCTACGTCAAGGGCTACGAAAAGATAGGTGATGTTAGAGCTAGCCTCCTCATTTCTATGGATCCCGGGGCCGGGTACACGGGCGCCTTCTTCCACAGGACGGGTGGCCCCAACCTGCACATTGTGAGCGAAGACCTGACGCCGGAGCAACAACGGACTGTTGTAGCAGTGTTCAGGAGCATACGCATTCTCGGGCAGGGATCAGACAGGCGGGATCATGAACAACATGAATAATCTCAATCAATGCTCGTGCTAGGGTTGTCGGGTGGACGCCGGCCTTCTGGAGTCTCAAACATGATGAAATATTCTATCTCTGTCGTCGGCACAACCGTCCTAGTCTTGCTCCTTTTATTCATCGCCTATTACCTAATGCTATGGCCATTCCAACCCAGACTGGACGTAAATGATCCCGTTATCTCCGAATGGCTGAAACAAGATGGGGTTGTCATTTACCGCAATAAAGAGCGATTAGCAGAGAGTCGCATGCACATCATTAAAGGTGAACGCATTGAAGGAGGCTGTAGCTGGCACGTCAGTGTCTCTGGGTCTGATGAATATGCAATCGTCAGCAGAGAACTAGCCACGAACCACATAACCTGTGAAACCTTGGTCGAAGAAGGTAGATCGGTCGATTAGGTTGATGGGAGATGGCAGTCGAGGGGAGTTGGAACTGTTTGACATCTACTGTTAATGGGGGAATATCGGGCGCAGTTATCCCAAGTTAACACTTTTAGTAAAGGGACGCGTTGAACGCAAAACCAGACACAACCCGGTTGTTAGAGCAGATATTCGAAGGTTCGAGCGACGCGGTTATCTTCGCTGACGGAGACGGGAAGATCCGGTTGTGGAATGGGGGTGCGGAGAGGATATTCGGGTATGGAGAGTCGGAGGCGTTGGGGTCCAGTCTCGATCTGATTGTGCCGGAGCGATACAGGGAGAGGCACTGGGAAGGGTATCGGCGGGTAGTTGAGACTGGGGAGACCGAGTACGGGGACAAGCTGTTATCAGTGCCGGGCATTCGGAGGGATGGGAGCCGGATATCGCTGGAGTTCACGGTGGTACTGATCAAGGGGGATGACGGAGAGATGGAGGGTGTGGCGGCGATAATGAGGGATGCAACCGAAAGTTGGCAACGGGAACGAGGGTTGAAGCAGAGGGTAGCGGAGCTAGAGAAAAGGCTGGAGGAAGAGGGCGCATGATGATGAGAAACAGAGATGTGGATGTGGTGATCATTGGTGGGGGGATAACGGGGTGCGCCGCGGCCTATCACCTGGCCAAGCGAGGCAAAAGGGTAACGGTGGTGGAGAAGGGAGACACTGCAGGAGAAGCATCGGGGCGGAATACGGGTGGGGTACGGGTGCAGGGTCGGAACCCGGTGGAATATCCCTTCATGCTGGAGTGCATCAAGATGTGGGAGGGACTGGAAAAGGAGCTGGGAGCTGACATTGGGTACGTGAGCGGCGGGAACCTGCTCTACGTGGACAATGAAGCGGATATGAAGGAGATCGAGCGGGGGGCTCGACTGGCCAAGGAGCACGGTGTTGATTCCTACGTCATCAGTCCCGAGGAATGCCGAGAGCTGGTACCCGGTCTGGAAGGCCCGGTCCTCGGGGCGCTGTATTCACCTTCGGACGGGCACGCCGATCCGGAGAGAAGCACCAAGGCATTTGAGATGGCGGCACGGGAGTCGGGGGTGGAGATGCTGACCAACTGCGCGGCATTGGACATCGACACAAGTGACGGGCAGGTCGCCTCGGTACGCACCGACATGGGCAGGATTGATGCGCCCTACATAGTGAATGCGGCGGGGGTATGGGCGAACCACGTTGGCCGTAAGGTGGGCCAGCGGTTCCCGGTGCGGATTATCCGACAGACCCAGGCGATAACGGAGCCGGTTTCGAGAAGGATAATGCCCTTTGTGCGGGGCCCGAACTCGGGGTTCAGGCAGGAGCCGGGCGGAGGAATCCTGTTCACCCGGGGATACAATCACCCGCGGGACTACGACGTAACCCGGGACACGTTCGACAACATCCGCGTGTGGCTTCCGCAGATCATCCGGCATCGCAAGCTGGTCAAATTCCACGTGGGTAGGGCGCTCCCCAGGAGTTTCCACGCCCGGATGCCGTTGATCTCTCGAATCGGGCGGACGTGGCCTTTGCGGTCGGATATCGAGCCGAGGGTGAACAGGCAGACTGTGGATGAGGGTCTGAGGAACCTGGTAAAGGCGGTGCCGTGGTTGAAGGGCGTACGGGAAGAGAGGGCATGGGCGGGGCTAATTGACCTGACGCCGGACATGCTGCCGGTATTCGGCGCGGTGGACAAGCCGAAGGGGTACATAGTGGCGGCGGGGTTTTCGGGGCACGGGTTTGCGATGGGGCCGATGAGCGGGAAGCTGATATCCGAGCTGATTGTGGATGGTAAGACGTCGATTGACATCAGTGCGTTCAGGCCGAGCAGGTTTGCGGAGGGAGTGCCGATCAGTCCTCCGAGGAATTTTGTGGGGTAGGGGGGCGCTTTTGCGCTGGGTTGTAGCCTAGGGGTGTCCAGACCCTTGAATCAGGATCACCCTCACCCTAGCCCTCTCCCATCAAGGGAGAGGGGACTGTGGCCCCCCACCTATTCCGCTCTTGAGACCCTTCGACCTTGCACAGGGCGGGGGGAAATGCCCCACCCCTGGAGCCATTAGTAGACTAGCTGCTGTGGCGAGTGGTGAGTCTGTCTCGGCTGTCCAGCCAGATTGTTACGGGGCCGTCATTGCACAATTCGACTTGCATGTGGGCCCCGAATTTGCCGATCTCTACTTTGAGGCCCGATGTCCGGCACTCGGCTACGAAGTAGTCGAGCATGGGTTCGGCGATTTCAGGGGGAGCGGCTCGGGTAAAGCTGGGCCTGCGGCCCTTGCGGGTGTCGGCGGCCAAGGTGAATTGGCTGATTATTAGAAGGCCGCCATTGACGTCCAGGACCGAACTGTCGAATCGGCCCTCTTTGTCGGGGAAGATTCTGAGGTTCAGGCACTTTTCCTTCAGGTAGTCGGCGTCTTGCTCAGTGTCATCCTGCTCGACGCATAGGAAAAGACAGAGTCCAGTGTGGATGCTGCCGACGGTTTCGCCGTCGATGGTGACGGAGGCCTGCGAGACTCTTTGGAGGAGAGCCTTCAAAGGGGGCTAACTGTCGGTCTTGGAGGCTACCTTGTCGGAACTCTTCTCGGAGGACTTGTCTGAAGAAGAGGACTCGGACTTGGGTTTGGAGTCAGATTTGGACTCGGACTCGGAGGACTCTTCCTTGCCGTTGGAGGAGGTGGAGCTAGCCTGACCTTTGCGATGGTCGGTAGAGTAGAAGCCGGAGCCCTTAAAGAGGATGGGAACGGAGTGGAATATCCTACGGGAATCGGAAGAGCAGGATGGGCAGGGGGCGTTGCCGACTTCGCTGACTTTTTGGCGCACCTCGAACCGGTGGCCGTTAGCCAAGCATTCGTAGTCGTATAAAGGCATTCAGTCCTCCGAGGGTTGTTTAGCACTCCAACAAATCGAGTGCTAAACCTGAGAAATTTTAGTCCTGACGGGTGTTAGTGTCAACAGTGCGCAGTGGAGGGTAGTGTCTCAGTTTGAGTTGACCAATTTTGCAAATTGATCAGGTGGTCGGTTACACTCACTCTGGGATATACCTCAACCCTTGCTCAGGGGGTTGACATGGGGTATTATACTATTAGGCTCCTAGGAACCTGGACTCTAGTAACTAGTATCTAGCAGCTAGATTCCAAGTACCTAGACCTAACAAACCAAAACACACGCGGAAGGCCCCAACGCCACGTTGGGGCCTTCCGCGTTAGTGGGAATAATGCCAGGAGCGGATGGAGGATGGTATGACCTTAGCAGAACGTGTCGTTACGTCACTGTCTCCCTCATTACAACGTGCCAGAGAGAGGTTCGACAGACGCTTTAACAGGACTGTGCGGCGCTTCGTGAGAGCTCTACATCAAGACATGAAGTCGGGGCAAGCCGACATCGATGAGGGTCGGCTAATTACTTTAGATGAAGCGCGAAAACGATGGAAGTCAAGCTAACCTTTCATGCGCATTTACAGATGGATTCACTACCCGAAGACGATAGAGCAATCGTTGATGAGGGGATTGATGAGATTCAGGCTGACCCCACAATAGGAGTCAAGATGCCGGAACTCGGCCCGGTACGACGCCTCCATGATACGCCAGACTATGTAATCATGTATGATGTCGAAGACCTGATCACCGTAGTCGCCGTGACCGAGATACCTTTAATAGACGATTTGCTATTCGGTTAGCGATGGACGTCTCGATCCCCACCTCGCCCTCATACGTCGGCTCTCCACCATCCCCAGAATCCACTCCATGCTTTGAGGTGTCTCAGCCAGCCCGCCTCTAACAGCAGGCGTGGTACGTATCGAAGAGTGACGCCGGACGAAGTTGTAGTAGGTGAAGTAGAGAGCCAGGGCGTGCCGGTGGTTCTCGATCTTCTTTGAGAAGGCGTCAGTCTTCCTCGTGTACCGCCGCACTCCTATTCTCATGCTTCGGTTCATTCGCTCGACTAGGGAGGTGCTGATGAACCGCTCGTCGGGAGAGCCTGAGACGATCTCAGAGACCGACATCACCCTGCTGTCCTCCTCCGGGTGGGGGACGAACACCTTGATAATTCGTGCGAAGTCGGCCTCCGCTCCAAATGCTGACTCAATAGCGGGAACGTAGGCGGGATGGCCGTCTGTGGTGATCTGGACCCGTCCCTCGAGACGAGACCTCAGGTCGAGCATGAATTCGTGTGCAGAGGACTGAGTGCGGTCTCCCACGAGCCATGACACCATGAGCTTTGAATCAGGGTCAAGGGCCGTCCACGTCCATACATCTCCCGCCCAACTTGGGTTACCTTGAATCTGAAGGGCATTCTTCTGTCGGGCGTAGGCGAAGCACCAAATCTCGTCGCACTCAACACGCCGAACCTGAATACCCCTCATTTGGTCGTGGTGGAAGGCCTCACACGCTTCGCCAGCCTCCACAAGGAGCTTCGTCACCGTATTGATTGAGACTCCCAACACACGTGAGATTGAACGCATACTCGACCCCTCGACGAGCATGTTGAGGATCTGAATCCTAGTGTGCGTCGGTAGCTGGTGCATGCACACAATGTACAGTTACGGGGTAATCCAAGAAATACCCCGCATGGGTGAGCTTAGTGTTAGTCTGAGGGGTCGGGCATTCTCTCGTTCGCCGCAGGTTGGAGCTCCCTCTCGTCCTGAGCGTACTCCTCGGTGATCTGGTGGGTAGCTATTCGGCCTACCATCACGGCGGTGGATACGGGGCTGATGGGGCGTTTCTGTCCCTGTGGTCCTGTGGGCATGGCGTCACTCCTCGGTAAGCTTAGCGCATTCTAATACTGCGTACAAGGACGGGAAATACCCCCACTACTCCTCCGTTCTCTACGGATCAATCAGAGTCCACCAGTGGCACCCATCGGACAGAAATCCGCGGTCGGTCTCCTTGATTTCAACTATCATTTCGTGATCTCCAATCCCGTTCGTAATCACGTCGTCGATAGTACCGCCGAACCCGCTCAGTCTCTCCCAATAGCACAGGTCCAGTCTTGGAGAGCGGTACGTACCCGGCCCTATATCCCGACCTACTCGCCAAACACCGTCACCGAAGCCGGGTATGGGAATCTGAATGGGAATGCTGGAAGTAGGAGTAGAGGCAGTAGATCGAGGCCGTGCTGTGGCGGGAGTCCTCTCCCCCTCCTCATACTCCTCATAGCTACTGTATAGCCAGATGCCGCACGTCACCGGGATTGCCACCATCAGCAAGATCAGTGTCACACACGCTACACCACACCCCCTCCCACTCATCACCTTCTGTCCCTTTTTGTGCTGTTCCCGGAGATCGTTGAGCATGTGGAACCCCCCTTCGGTTGGTACTGGCTGTGACTTGCCGGTCGACAGCACCCGACGCCACCTCAGGGGGGCACGAGGCCAGCCCAATGAGGCGTCGGGTATATGACCGGCAAGTCGGGGGGAGATTATCGGAGGGGGTGGGAGGGTGTCAAGACAGGAGTATAGGGAACGTGCTAGTTCCCATACTTACTTCCGAGGAGGGTGAGGTTTTCGTCCGTGGGTTCCACAGTACCACCAGGCCAGTTCGCCAGTCAGTTTCATCACGACTATAACCGGCAGCATTAGGACCGACCACAAAGCCACCTCTAAAAACTCCAAGAAGCCCCTATCGACCCAGCCCAAGAAGGCGATTAGGAGCAGAAGTCCCACCCACACAAAAAAGGCGGTGGCCCAGAGCACTATCTCTTTAAGCACTCGCCCGAGAATTCGTTTAAGAGCCAGTCTCAGGTAATAGTGCTCGAGATCCTTAGTCATTGGGAGCAGAATAAACGGAGAGCCCCATCGGGGCGGGGGAGAAGGCAAACACAAGGTTCTGGCGTCTGCCTCGTGGTCTCATGAAATACCTGATTGCCTCCTGTGGGGTTGGAGGACGGGGGGTGTGCCCACCGATTATTTCCATGAATAGAGCGTCGAGGTTTAATGCATCGGACATTGTGAATCCTCCTTAAGAGTCGGGGTTTAAATGTCAGACCCCTTGGCTCTAGCGCAGCCGAGGGGTCGTTCTTTGAGCTACTGGTCTCTTCTATCAGGAAATCTAGCGCTGCGCCTCTTTCGTCGGACCCAGCATTCCACCGCCACAATATTTGCCCTGAAAATCCAGTATGGCATCCAGCAAACTTACCATGTCTCCGACACACTCACTAGTTGCCCAAGTCTTCTTGGACACCTGAGATATCCAATCAAGTATTGAGTGGGAGTCCCACATGCACTCGAGATCTACCTCATAGTTAGCCATTGTGTCGGGGATAGGGTAGGTGATAACTTGAACCTTAGAGTCGTACTGCCAGCTATTCCCTTTAAGAGCATTTAGCACGAATGGACTATCTGGTGATCTCATAAATTGCGACCTCCCACATGCATACCCATTTTACCACGTACAATGCACATTACTTAAACTGAGACACTACCCAGTGGAGGGGGTGGGCCCCATGGCCCCCGGATTGGGTCGGGTCTTGGGCGCTCCTCGGGGAAGGGGGAGAGATGAATAAAGGGCCGCATGGGTGCGTCGCACCCATGCGGCCCTCTAATGCAGTACTGGGGGGAAAGGGGAATGTTCCAACGCCAGATTCCTCGCGGGGCCTCGGAATGGCAAGAGAGGCTGGAGTTGGTTTATTGGGCTGCGAACGTGGAGGATTAGCAGATGTGGGCCACCCTCGCTCGATCCTTCGACGCGGGACCGGCCTTAGGGGATGGATTGACACCCTGGCGCGAGCATAAGGCGCACTTTCAGTATATGTGACTAGCCTGGAGGCGGGAATGACGGAAGAGGTTGGCAGGATCAGTTGTTAGAGCGACACTGGCGGCAGATGCCGAAAATGGCGAAGTGGTCGAGGTCGGCTTCGAATTCATACTCCTGTTGGAGGGCGACACGGACGGGTTCGAGGAAGCGGTGGTGGTCTATGTCGAGGGTGGTGCCGCAGTCCCGGCAGACTATGTGGTGATGTCGCTGGTCGTGTGTTACCTCGTACTGGTAGGCCCCGCTGCCGAGGTCTATTTCGACGAGCAGGCGCTGGCGTTTGAGCAGCTGGATGGTGCGGTATACGGTGGCGATGTCTATGAACGGGTATGTCTTTTTGACCTTTTCGTGGATATCCTCGGCGGTCATGTGGCCGGAGCTGGACGCGATGGCGGAAAGGATCATCACCCGCTGAGGCGTGAGGCGGAAACCGGCGCTTCTGAGGGAGTCGAGGAGTTCTTCTGCTTTGGTCAATTTTGCCTTCCGGGAACGGAGGCCGCTATCCGTTAGTCAACTGAAGGAATTATAGGCCTTCTTATTCTTACGAGAAGATAACGCATGAGATGTGAGACTTTGTCCGTGTCGTTGCTTCAGGACGGGGATGGATTCCTGCCTCCGCAGGAATGACGGAAGGGGCTGGATGGTTGTGATGCGCTGGGTGGAAGGGATTGACAGAACTTATTACGTTAGACTAGGAGGGCGGGTGTGGTGATGGGAGTCCCCTGGAGGGACCAGGGCCCGGTCTTTTCGATTCGCACGTTGACCATCCTGCCGGTGAGGTCATCTTCTTCGACGGGCAGGAAGACGAGCTTGTTTGTGCGGGTGCGGCCCTGCCACTTACCTTTGTGACGACGCTCAACCAGGACTTCCTGCTCGGCGCCGAGAAGGGGCTCGTTCAGCTCTCCGGCGATACGCTTTTGCACCTCTTCTATTACGTGGAGGCGGCGCATCTTTTCGTTCTGTTCGAGGGAGTCGTCTATCTTGCGGAAGGCGATGGTACCGGGCCGAACGGAATATGGGGCTACGTGGACCTTGTCGAAGCGGACTTCTTCCAAGATGTCGACGGTGTGCTGGAACTGGGCTTCTGTCTCGTTGGCGAAACCGACGATGATGTCGGTGCTCATGGATACGCCGGGGATGGTGTCCCGGATGCGTCCGGTCAACTCCAGATACTCTGCCGAGGTGTAGCCGCGGCGCATGGTTGCCAAGACTTCATCGTCTCCCGCCTGGATGGGCAGGTTGATGTGCTCACAGACCTTGGGCAGGGAGGCCACGGCGTCTATGAGCTTCTGGCTCATGTCGTTGGGGTGAGAGGTGAGGAAGCGGATGCGTTCGATGCCGTCAATGGGGTCGAGGGCGGCCAGAAGGTCGGCGAGGTCCGAGTCATCGGCGAGATCCTGGCCATAGGAGTCGACGTTCTGTCCGAGGAGGGTAACCTCCTTTACGCCGCGCTGTCCGAGGGCTGACACTTCTTCAACGAGCTCAGGGATGGGGCGGCTGCGCTCACGGCCTCGGCGGTACGGGATGATGCAGAAGGTGCAGAACTTGTCGCAGCCGTGGATGATGGGCACATTGACGCTTATCCTGGGTTGGGTGGGGACCAGGGGCCCGAGGTTATCGAGGCACGTACCGTCGTCATCGGACAGGCGTCGGATGAGGGGATCGTAGCCCTGAGGCCTGAGGAACAGGTCGACGTGGGGAAAGCGTTTCTTCAGGGTCTCGTCTCGGGGCCCGACCATGCAGCCCATTAGGGCGATGGTCCTGTTGGGGTCTTCCCGCTTGAGGGGTTTGAGGGAGTTCAGCCGGCCAGCGACCTTGTCTTCGACGCCCTGCCTTACCACGCAACTGTTCAAGACGATGATATCGGCGTCTTCGATGTTAGGTGAATGGTCGCAGCCTATCTTTTCGAGCGCGTTGGCGAGGCGCTCGGAGTCGGCTTCATTCATCTGGCATCCGACGGTCCAAATGTGGTAACCGGGCACTGATCAGTCCTCCAGAAGGCCTATGAATTCATCAAGGCGCAGGGGGTTCGAATAGAATTTGTAGAGCCGCATCATGTCGTTGTAGTTCTCATCCAGGAGGAGTCCCACCTTGCTGGAAACGCAGTCCTGAATAGTAACGGTGTGGAAGTCATATTGATAGGCGTCTATCACGGTGGTCAGTACGCAGGCATTTGCGGTGACTCCCGAGACGACGATAAGCTCGGCGCGGAGGCCGTTGAGAAGCCCTGCGAGGTCGGTCTGGAAGAAGGAGCTGAACCTGCGCTTGTCGACGATGTAGTCGCCGTTGTGAGGAGCGAGTTGGGGAACGATCTCGACGCCGGGGGTGCCCTCGACGCAATGGACGGGTTCGGAGTCGCCTTCTCGGCCGCGGTCGATGCCGTCGGCGCGATGGACTTCACGGGTGTAGATAATGGGGGCGCCCCGGGCCCGCATGGCGTCGCAGAGGCGACGCGTATTTTCGATGACGGGATCGGCGTCGGCGCAGGCGTAGGGGGCGTCGGGGTCGAGGAAGTCGTGCTGCATGTCTATGACAATCAGCGCCGACCTGTCCATGAGGCCCCTTATTTGCGATGTTTCAAGCATGAGTCGGGGATGAGGTTGCGTTCCTTGATCCAGCGATTGAAGAAGTGGCGTGGGACTGAGATCAATATCCAGCTATGGGTCGGCGGAAGATAGCTAAATATTCCCAGACCCCTTACAACAATGGCCGCGGCTCCAAGATTGCATCTGTTCCAGTGCGTCTATTGTATCCACCAGGGCCGTACCTCGTCCAATTGCGTTGCTCGTTCACCTGACAGCTTCATTGGTGACGGAAACTACTCAACTGATAGATCCTCAGGTGGGGATGTTTCTACAAGGTATTTTGGTGGGGCTCGATATCCCTGTCTGTATTCTTGAACCTTTGAGGACAGTTCGAGCCCAAGTTGGTGGGCGAAGGCGTACCGATTTGCGAACTTTCTGCTGGGAGATCGCCCTGAATTAGGAAGGCGAGGCCACTCGGGCGAAGCTGCCCACATGCCGAAGCAATCCCTAGCTTATCAGGCTACGTTGCAATGCTCTCCCCTACCAGACACTTCGACAGTGTAAAAACGGAGAGATGGAAACTTCCCTGCCCACAGAAGCGAGCTCTTCGTCGAAGGTCACCGTTACCGTGTAGCGATTCACTTTGGCGCTGCTGACAGCGGGCGGCGTTGCGGCCGTCAACGAGGCTTGTTCTCCTTATGGACGGTGTAGGCAGCATCCCTGAGTGTAGGCATGCCGGGTTTGTGCTTGCCGCAAGGGGGTCTCTCCCCTCAGCAACGGCCGTACGGATGTCAGCAGAACGCTTCCTCGCCTGCGCCAGCAATACAGCCGGATAACCACCCAGACCGATGTCCCGCCGCTTTCCGTCAATAGTGATGCGTTGTACCCAGATCTTCTTTCCTGTCTTCCCAAGGAACAGGTGCAAACCTTCTCCGTCGGTGAAGCGTCCGGGTTTGCAGAGTGCCTTTGCTTTTGTTGCTGATAGCCTCATGAAGTGTGCTCTCCGCAAAGGAGTTCCCACAATAGTTGCCACACTTAGGGTGATAAAACAAGGGATTAAAGGACATCATCAGAGACGTTATGAGAAGACGAAAAGACGCTAATGATACTGATACTAGCTATGTTTTTGAGCAATATTGAGATGTTAAGAGGTGATGTGGGAACATACGAGTAAAGGGTGGCATGGCGGAGGGAGTGGGATTCGAACCCACGGTACGCTGACGCGCACGCCGGTTTTCAAGACCGGTGCCTTAAACCGCTCGGCCATCCCTCCGGGCATGGGACGGACTATATGATACCCTCTTTGATGTAGAAGAGAGACGACAGCACTAGGGTGCTTCTATAACGTCGAACCCCGTGTAGGCCTGCAAAACATCCGGAATCCGCACCGACCCATCTGCCTGCTGATAAGTCTCAAGCACTGAGATCAACACTCTCGGCAATCCCAACCCCGACCCATTCAGGGTGTGCACGAACCTTGGCCTCGCTCCCTCCGAAGGCCTGTACCGGATGTTTGCCCTGCGGGCCTGGAAATCGAGACAGTTGCTGCAGGAACTCACCTCCAGCCATTCCTCGCAACCAGGCGCCCACACCTCCACATCATAGGACTTGGCGGCGTGGAATCCCAGGTCGCCCGTGCATAGCTCCAGCACCCGGTAGGACAGCCCTAAGGCCTCCGCTATCCCCTCGGCGTCGCCCAGCATCGACTGTAGCGCCTCTTCCGAGTCCTCCGGTGCGACAAACTTGTACATCTCAACCTTGTCAAACTGGTGCCCCCGCTTGATTCCTCTAGTGTCCTTACCCGCCGACATCTTTTCCCGCCGAAAGCAGGGTGTATATGCCACATACTTGAGAGGGAGATCGGATGCATCCAGTATTTCGTCCCTGTGCAGGTTCGTAAGAGGAACCTCGGCGGTGGGTACGAGCCATAAGTCTTCGAGGTGATCGCGATATAGGTTGTCTGCAAACTTTGGTAGCTGCGCACTCCCCTTGAGAGCCTCCTCCTTGACTACAAAGGGTGGATAGATTTCGGTGTAACCATTTCGGGACTGATGAAAGTCCAACATCCAATAAATTAGTGCCCTCTGTAGCCGGGCTCCTCTGCCTTTGAGGATGTAGAAACGGGAACCTGACATCTTGACCCCGCGTTCAAAGTCCAGGATATCAAGCCTCTCCCCAATCTCCCAGTGCGGTTTGGGCTCAAAATCGAAGTTCGGCGCACTCCCTATCGTCTTGACCGGTACGTTCCCCGTCTCGTCGACACCCTCGGGCACGTCTTTAAGGGGTATGTTGGGAATGCGGAGTAGAGAATCTCCAAGCTTTTCATCCAGGTCCTTTAATTGGACATCCATGGCCTTGATCCTAGTCCCAATCTCGCGCATTTCAGCTATAAGTTCTGGGGGCTTTACCTTCATTCGCGAGAGTCGCTTGCTTTCGTAGTTCCGTTGCGCCCGGAGGGCTTCGGACACGGCGAGAGTAGTACGGCGTAGTTGGTCATACGAGATTGCAGCCTCTAGATTACCCGGGTCCTCGTCCCTCCTCTCCAACGCTTTCCGCACAAGTTCCGGTTTCTCACGTATTAGGTTGATAGATAGCATGAATGGCGCTCTTCGTTCTGAGTTTGCGGGGACAGTATAAGACAGCTGTGTCTAGCGTAGGGATTGGGGAGCGTCATTACGGGGAGCGTCTGTCGATGGAACGCAGCTGCGGGAACAGAATGACCTCCCGGATCGACTGCTGGTCAGTTAGCAGCATGACTAGCCGGTCTATTCCCATCCCTAGGCCGCCGGTAGGAGGCATTCCGTGCTCCATGGCCAGAAGATAGTCCTCGTCCAGCCTATCGACTTCCTCGTCACCGAACTCCAGCCTGAACTTCTCCTGCTCGGCAAAGCGCTCTCGTTGGTCTATCGGGTCGTTAAGCTCCGTGAAGGCATTGGCTATTTCCATCCCGGCAGCGAACCCTTCAAACCTCTCCACAAACCGCGGGTCGTCTGCCTTGCGCTTGGACAAGGGAGACATCTCCACCGGATGGTCTATCACGTAAGTAGGCTGGACTATGTACGGCTCGACAAATGTGGAGAGCAGCTTGTCATAAAGCTGCGCAGGACTTAGCCCCTCGACACGCTGGCCTACGGCCTCCGCGTCCCTTCGCAGGGCCTCGGCGTCAGCATATATTGGGTCTGCGATGTCCAGTCCGCTCCTCCCGAGAATCGCATCCCGCACCGAGACCCGGAGCCAGGGTGGAGTAAAGTCCAAGGTTTGGCCTCCGTACTGGACTAACCGAGTGCCAAGCACTTCCTGCGTGATATAGGCCATCATATCCTCTACCATGCTCATCACGTCGTTGTAGTCGGCATAGGCCTCGTAGCTTTCCATCATAGTGAACTCGGGGTTGTGCTTGGTGTCGATCCCCTCGTTACGGAAGATGCGGCCGATCTCGTAGACCTTGTCTATCCCGCCGACTATCAGGCGTTTCAGATAGAGTTCCGTGGCTATGCGTAGGTAGAGGGTGCGTTCAAGAGCGTTGTGCTCTGTCACGAATGGCCGAGCCATGGCCCCCGCAGCTACGGGAAGCAGGATGGGCGTCTCCACCTCTGCGAATCCCCTGTCGTCCATGAAACGGCGCATCGCCGAGATGAACCGGGCCCGAATGTCGAATATGCGACGTGCGTCGTCGTTGGATATCAGGTCGAGATAGCGATGACGGTGCCGCTTCTCCACGTCCGTAAGCCCATGCCACTTTTCAGGCAATGGGCGGAGGGCCTTGGTTAGCAGGGTCAGGGATTGGGCTCGTACGGTTACCTCGCCGGTGCGCGTGCGGAACATGGGCCCCTCGGCGGCGATGGAGTCCCCTGTGTCTAATTCCGATAGTACCGTCTGCTGATCGGGCGGAAGGTCGCGGCCCCGTATGAAAAGCTGGACGGACCCGGTGCCGTCCCGGATGTCGGCGAATGTGACCCGACCCATGCCGCGTAAGGCCATCAGCCTGCCGGCCACCGCCACAGACCGCCGTGGCACCCGCCCCGATTCTTCGACGGCCCTGAAGTAAGTCAAGGCGCCCGCTACAGTATGGGTGCGCTTGAGGCGGGCGGGATACGGATCGATGCCCTGGGCGCGCAGACGTTCAACCTTGGAGAGTCGCTGCTGGAAAAGGTCTTCGCCTCTATCGGCCATGCGGAAAGGATTGAGGAACGGCCGTAAGGCCCCTCTGGCTATTCAATGCTCTTGATTGTCAGCTTTAGGACTCTGGCGGGTGCTATTACCCTGACGTCGTCCCCGACTTTATTCCCCAGGAGAGCTTGGCCCACCGGGCTTTCGTTGGAGATTTTGCCGGCCTTGGGGTCCGCCTCATCGCTGCCCACTATCACGTACTTCATGGTCCGCCCGGACTCGTTCTGGACGGTTACCTTGGCCCCCACGTCTACGAAGGCCGACTTCCGGTGCTCGTCGGGGATGACGGTGGCGTTGTGCAGCATGTTGTCCAGGGTCATGATCCGCCCCTCGATGAACGCCTGCTCGTTCTTGGCGTCATCGAACTCGGCGTTGTCGTCTGTACCGCCAAAGTCTTTGGCGTGAAGGATGCGGTCGGCTATCTCGTGGCGCTTTTCGGTGCGGAGTTGGTGAAGCTCCTGCTTAAGCTCCTCAAAACGCCTGTGCGTCAAGTATGTCTTCTTAAGCGCCATGGCATAGAGCCTCAGGGGAAATAAAAAGACCCCTTGGGAGAAGGAGTGGGAACGAGGGCATTTTATGTCGCGCCAAGGGATTTGTAAAGGAGGATGGCCGCGGCCGACTTCGCATCACCGATTTGGTTGGTGCCTACCATGTCCACGGCCTCGGAAAGCGTGACGGGTACAACGGAGATATCCTCGTCGGCGTCGGGCTCAAGGGGATCGTAAGAGAGGCCCGTGGCCAGGAAGAGATGATTAAGCTCGGTGCAGAACCCTGGAGAACTGTACACCGAGGCTAACAGCCTGAAATTCTCGGCCCGGTAACCGGTCTCCTCCCTTAGCTCGCGTTGTGCTGCATCAGTCAGGTCTTCACCCGTCTCTATTCCCCCGGCTGGCGTCTCCAGCAATTCCTTGCCAGCCGCAGCCCTGTATTGCCGAACCAATAGCATGTTGCCATCATCGTCGACAGGCAGTATATGCACCACGTCGACGTGCTCCACGACTTCCATCTTGGCTTCCCGCCCATCGGGAAGGCTAAACGTGTCTATCCGGAGGTTGACGACTTTGCCTTCATAGATGCGCGTCGACTTTGTTTCAGGTTTTTCGGCCATAGACATTGGGTCTATTCCATTCTGGTCAGCCGTTCCGTGACCGTAGAATAGAAGCGACCGGGAGGCTGGAACCTAAGAAATCGCGCCGCGTTGGGACTGATGGTCGCCGAGACCGTATACCCGTCCTCCAGGTCCGCCTCGATCTGGCCGTCAACGCTCATAATCACCTCGTGGTCCGTACTCACGGTCAGTTCAATTCTGGAAGTGGGTGGAAGGACCAGGGCGTTGGATATAGTCAAATGAGAATCAATTGGATTGAGTACGAATTCGTCGGTCAGGGGATTGAGAATCGGGCCTCCGGCCGCCATCGAATAACTCGTGCTTCCCGTGGCGGTTGCGATGATTACCCCGTCTCCTTTGTATACTGTAAACAAGTCGCCGTCTATTCGAGCCTCGATACGTATCACCCGAGCCACTCGTCCCCGAGCCACTACTACGTCGTTGAGTGCAAAGTACGTCCTCCGCCCGCTGCCCTCTCCACCTGCTGAGGTAGGTGGAGGGACGATTTCCGCCTGCAGCGTAGCACGGCGCTCGATTCTTCCCCCTTCGGCAAGTAGCCCCGGCAAGTCGTCGCGTGCTTCCTCCGGGTTCAGTTCATTCATGAATCCCACCCTGCCCATGTTGACGCCAAGCACCGGTATCCCGGATGGCAACGCAAGATGGGACACCCGCAGCATCGTGCCGTCTCCCCCAACGCTGATCAGCAGGTCCCTGTCCCCCACGCTTTCTGAGGTTATCTCTTCATCCCACGCCGAACGTGTCCATCCCTTGACGCCGGTTTTCGCGAGGATGCCCAGCAGGTCATCGGCTAGCGCTCGGGCCGCGGGGAGCCGCGGATGGTAGAATACGGCTACCCGTCCTATGTTTTGCTCTTCTGACAATTAGTCCCCTCTCGGGTCATGGGCCTGCTGGCAGGCCCGATGTTGAAGCAGCAAGTATAAAGCGCAGCCGGAATCCAAGTCGAGACTCCCGCTGCTCATGGACGGTCTGATATTGCCGAGCTTAGGTCTGATGGAGGTACGCAGGTGAGAATAATAGTCATAGGTCAGGCGCCTTTTGGGGCCGCGGTGTTGGAAAAGCTCGTGGAACGGGGAGACGATGAGATTGTGGGAGTCTTTGCACCGCCCGAGAGGCGTGGCAGGCCCGACCCACTGTCCGCCAAGGCCGAAGAGTTGGGCGTCCCCTTGGTCACGGTAACGTCCATGAAGACCGACGAGATATACGACACAATCGCGGGAATGAAGCCCGACATCGGGGTTATGGCCTTCGTGACGCTTCTCGTGCCGGAGAGGGTCCTGGAGACCCCGACTCTAGGCACCATCCAGTACCACCCCTCCCTTCTCCCCAGGCACCGCGGAGCGAGCGCCATCAACTGGGCGATCATCAACGGGGAGGACAAGACGGGCCTGACAATATTCTGGCCCGACAAAGGCCTCGACACTGGCCCCATCCTCATGCAGAAAGAGGCCGCCATCGGCCCCGACGATACTGTCGGCTCCGTCTACTTCAATCACCTGTTCCCGGATGGCGTAGCCGCAATGATTGAATCGATTGATTTGGTAAAAGCTGGCAACGCCCCCAGAATAGTCCAGGACGAGTCCCAGGCCACCTACGAAGGCATCTGCCGCCCCGATAACGCAGAGATCGACTGGCAGAAGGATGCACAGACGGTTTACAACCTGATCCGGGGCACAAACCCGCAACCGGGTGCATGGGGCACGCTGAAGGGCCAGAAAATCAAGTTCTTTGACTCTGCCCTGGGGTCTGCATCTGGAGCGGTAGGCGAAGTCTTAGCCATTGAAGATGATGGTTTTGTGGTTGGCGCTGGCAGCGGGTCGGTCAAGATCAAGCGAGTCCAACCCCCCGACTCCCGAAAGATCCCCGCCCCCGAATACATCGAACAATCAGGCCTGTCCGTAGGAGACCGCTTCGGGGCATAGTCCTTCACTTTTGGCCATTCCGTCGGGTCGTCCCCTTTATTGTGGGCTTACCAACTGCAGCTTTGCATTCCCACCATACATAGTGTATGGTTGGTGTATGACACGCACAAACATAGACATAGATGACCGGGCAGTAGCGGAGGTGATGGCGCGCTACCGGATTACAACCAAGCGCGAAGCGGTTAACTTCGCCCTCCGCATTGTTGCTGCTGAGTCCCTATCCCTTGAAGAGGCCCGTGCCCTCCGTGGTACCGGTTGGGACGGTGACTTGGAAGCAATGCGCTCGGGTCGCACATTGTGATCCTGATAGACACCTCCGCCTGGATTGAATTCCTCCGCGACACGGGCTCTCCCGTATGCCTTCTCGTCGATGAACTGCTATCAAAGGAGATCGCCACGTGCGACGCCGTGCGCATGGAAGTGCTGGCCGGGGCCCGGGACGAGTTCCACCTCAGGGACCTGCGCAGACTTTTGGCTCGGGCAGTCTTGCTCCCGACTGACCCAACTGACTACGAAAATGCCGCTGTCCTATACCGCCGATGTCGTCGTAAGGGAGAAACGGTCCGCAAGCTCATAGACTGCCTGATCGCCTCAGTAGCCATGAGCGCCGGGGCCTCAGTCCTCCACCAGGACGCTGACTTTAACGTCCTCACACGCCATACGGGGTTGCAGACTTATAGGAAGAGACCGAGCGGGCCACGAGACAAATCAGCTAACTAAGACTATTTGACTGACCGAAAACGATCCCTCGCATAGCCCAATAAATTAGGTAGGCAATCAGTGAAAGAGATGCACATATCAGAGTTTCTGAAAGAATTTTCTGCAGAGGACTTGATAAAAAAGGGCATCCTACGTGGCAGAACTAAGTTGTTGCAAAATACGAGTGTGGATTCTCTAATCAAGCTTATGACTAAAATGGGAGTATCTCGCTTAGTGGCTCCAGAAAGAGAATGGTTCTTGGGCGTAGACGGGTCCTTTCAGAATCCGTTAGCGACGGAAACGCAATCGGGGAAAAGTGTGTTCGATTATCAAAACACATCCATCAATCCTCACTACCTTGGGTATGCAGGTTCTGATTCAGCCCCAATACAAGATGAGCCATCTGGCCTCAAATTTGGATTGGAAAGAGACCTGCAAAAGGCCTTGCGTACCAATATTCAACAACTTGAGCGCGGCTTGAGGATAGTAGATGGCGGCGTTGAGAAGACAGTAGAAGCTGGTAGGATTGATATAACTGCCGAGGATGCTGACGGCTATATGGTAATAGTTGAGCTTAAGGCTGGTACTGCTGATCTAGGCTCCATTGCACAACTTCTATCTTATATAGGCAGCGTGAGCGATGATTCGAGTCGTCTTGTCCGAGGAATTCTGGTAGCAAATGACTTTCATCCTCGTTTAATAATAGCTGCAAAGGCTGTGCCCAATATCAAGCTCATTGCATATTCGATTCACTTCTCCTTTGAGGAACGCTGATCGTAGAGGTGAACGGCGACTCGACTCATGATTAAGGGATTGAGGTCCTTTAACCACTGACCTTATGTAACTTGCAACACCTAGGCGTTGATCGTGGAACCCGGCATTATTCCAAGTAACGCAAAATCCTAAACGTAGAGATAGATGCCCATCATCGCTTGGCCATCATCCCAGCGTCGTAACCGCCGTCCCGACTAGGTCCATTACGTAGTTCGGCACGATGCCCATGAACAGGACTCCCAGCACCGTGACGGCCATGGCCGCGTTAACTGGCAGGCTTGTCTCCAGCGCCTTCTCCCTCGGGTAGGGAGCCAGGTACATCGCCTTTATCACCTTCAGGTAGAAGTAGGCGGAGATCACGCTGTTGATCATCCCGACCACCGCCAGCCACACCAGGTCGGTCTCGACTGCAGCCTTGAAGACGTTCAGCTTGGCCCAGAATCCGGCGGTTGGGGGGATGCCCATAAGGGAAATCAGGGATATTGCCATCCCCAAGGCCAGCACCGGGTTCCGGCGCCCGAGCCCCGCGTAGTCTTGAATTAACTCGCTCTTGATAACCCCGGAAATCGCTATCACACCAAAGAATGCAGCCAGGTTGGTGGCCGCATAGGCGACCAGGTAGAACATCAGGCTCTCGACCCCCGGCCCCGCGCCCAGGACCTCTCCCTCTCTCCCTGTAGCCGCCAGGCCCACCATGATGAACCCTGCATGGGCTATCGTGCTGTAGCCCAGCATACGTTTTATGTTGGTCTGAGCTATGGCAACCAGGTTCCCGATGAACATGGACACCGCTGCCAATATGGCGAAGAGAAGAGCCCATTCCTCGGTAACCGACCCAAACGCCAGGAAGAAGACCCGTACTATCACGGCGAATCCCGCCGCCTTGCTCGCCACCGACAAATACGCCGAAACCGGGGTAGGGGCCCCTTCATACACGTCGGGCACCCACATCTGGAAGGGCACCGATGAGATTTTGAACCCGAACCCGGCCACTATGAAGATCACCCCCAGTAGCAACGCCGGCTGCTCGATTAGTTGGCTGAATGGCGTGAGCCTGTCGGCAATGTCCAGGAGCCTCGTACTCCCCGTAAGCCCGAGAATCAGGGCGAACCCAAACAGCATGATCCCCGAGCTGATCGCGCTCAAGACCAGGAACTTCAGCGAGGCCTCCGTCGAACGATTGTCCTTGGTGAGCGCGATCAGGGCCACGGTAGCCAGGGCGCTCAACTCCAGTGAGACGTAGATGGTTATCAGTTCGGTGGACGCGGCCAGGAGCATTAAGCCGCCCGAGGCCATCATAATCAGCGCAAGATATTCGGCGCGAAAGGCCCTGATGCTCGCCGGAACGTTGTGGGAGGCCACGATCACCAATGCCGTCGCCCCGAGAATCAGGAACTTGAAGAACAGAGCATAGTGGTCTACAACAAGGAACCCGTTGAATCCCGTCAGTGCATTTGACTCCAACCCGTCAACCTTCAGCCAAAGCACCAATGAAAGCGCCGCCGACGCCCCAATCCCGATAAGTGATAACGGCGCCAGCACGTTCTTGTTCTTAAGAACAAGGTCAAGAAGAATGATGATGCCCGCGGCCCCGCCCAGGACCAGCTCCGGCATTAACAGATATAGGTCGTCGGGATACATTAGCGTTTGCCTGGCTTAGCCGCCGTATAGGGCGCTAATGGGCGCAACTCCTTCCCTCAGCATATCGGTGATAAAGGACGGATACACCCCGACTATCAGGATCGGGGCGATTAGCAGCACGGCGCCGGCCTTGTCCATAATCCCCGCATCCCCGACGTGTTGGAACCGGGTCGTCGGGGTGCCGTACATGGTGCGCTGCAGCGTCCACAGGATATAGCCCGCCGATAAGAAAATCCCTATCACCCCAAGCACCGTGGCCACCCGCCACTCCTGGAAGGTTCCCAGGAATATGGTCAACTCCGCAACGAACCCCGACGTCGCCGGCAGCCCCAGCGACGCCAACCCTCCGATTAGGAACGCCGCTGCTATAAACGGCATCCTGTTCGCCAGCCCCCCGAGATCGGGTATGTGCCGTGTGTGGACCCGGTCATATACCAGCCCGACCAGGAAGAACAACAGGCCCGTGATCGTCCCGTGTGTGAACATCTGCAACGCCGCCCCCGTCATTCCCACCTCGTCCAATGAGGCGACACCCAGCAGCACGAAACCCATGTGGCTCACGCTGCTGAACGCGACCAGCCGCTTCAGGTCGCTCTGCTGGAACGTGACGAAGGCCCCATACAGGATGTTGACGACAGCCAAGGCGGCAAGCATGGTAGTCATCAACGTGAGTTGACCCTCGTCCTTGAGGACATCTGGGAATAGTCCCACGGAGATGCGGAGAATCCCGTAACCGCCCATTTTCAACAGCACGCCCGCCAGCATGACGGAGACAGCAGTTGGGGCGTCCGTATGGGCGTCGGGAAGCCATGTATGGAAGGGCCAGATAGGGAGCTTCACGGCGAACGCAGCCATGATTAGCAGGAATACCAGCTCCGCAGAGATGAAAAGGTTGGGTATCCAGTCCGACCCCGTCTTCGCCAACTCGATCATGTTGAATGGGCTCGCCAAGCCCGCATTGTGTGCCGCAAACCCGACCGCCAGGATCCCGACCAGCATCAGCGCACTCGCACCCACCGTGTATATCAGGAACTTCATCGCCGAGTATTCGCGTCGTCCGCTTCCCCAGATGGAGATGAGCAGGTACATCGGCACCAGTTCCACTTCCCAGAACAGGAAGAACTGCACCAGGTCTAGCGAAGTGAACACCCCCATGACGCCCGTTTCCAGCACGAGCATCCAGATGAAATATTCTTTCGTGCGGTGTGTGATGTGCCAAGAGGCGATGATCGCTGCCACCGTAAGCAGAGCGGTGAGCACTACCATCGGCATGGACAGCCCGTCCACCCCGAAGAAGTACTCCACGTTGATGAACGGTATCCACTGGTACTGCTCGACATACTGCGGTTCGCTGATCGACGTGTCGAATCGCACCGCAGCCGCGATAGCCAGGGCAAGCGTGGCCAGGGTGACCAGCAGCGCCACATGCTTGCTCCGATGCTTGTCCCGTTCTCCAAGCAGCAATATGACCAGCACCCCGGCCAGTGGCAGGAAGACTATTAAGCTGAGTATGCCTGTGAACAAATCTCTAAAACCCTGTGGCGAACCAGAAGACGGCCATAATGACTATCAGCCCGACGAATATCCCGACCCCGTAGACCTGCACCTGGCCCGTCTGCAGTTTCGCTATTCCTCCGCCGAAATGCCGACCTATGGCGCCAACGATGTTAACTATCCGGTCAACTACGTTTCGATCGATCATGTCCCCGCCCCGTGCCACGATGCCCAACCCCACCTTCCGCACGATGCCCGTCTCATATATCTCATCCATGTAGTATTTCCGGGCGAGGACTCGGTGAACGGGACTGAATGCGGCCGTGATTTTCTCGGGTGTGATCACCCGGCGCACGTATATCGCGTAAGCCACTACAATCCCCACAGCTGCAACGATCGTGGACGACACGGCGATGCCCGTGGGGAACGGCTCCCCGTGGCCCGTGAGGAAGTCCGACATCCAGCTCTCCGGAATGCCGAATATCGAGAATCCCGGCAGGTTAGCCAGCCCCGCAGCGATCGCCCCGGCTGCGAGAATTAGCATTGGCAAGACCATGATTGTGGGGGACTCGTGCGGATGGTCTGGTACGTGCTCACCGTGCTGTGGTTCCTCGCCTCCCCTGTATTTGCCCAGGAAAGTGATGAAGATAAGCCTGAATATGTACACGGACGTCAGGAAAGCCGCCACTATGCCGAGAATGTAGATTCCCTTCTCCTCGTGCCATGCGGCGGCCAATATCTCATCTTTGCTCCAGAATCCTGAGAGTGGCGGTATCCCCGATATTGCCAGGCCGCCTATGAGGAACGTGGCGAATGTCCAGGGCATTGGCTTGGCCAGGCCTCCCATGCGCCGGATGTCATAAGTGCCCGTGGCATGGTTCACGCTTCCCGACCCCAGGAACAGCAGGGCTTTGAAGAAAGCGTGGGTGAACAGGTGGAACATGGCCGCAGGCACCGCCCCGACCCCCAGGGCGAACATCATGAACCCTAGTTGGCTAACCGTGGAATACGCCAATACCCGTTTGATATCGGTCATAACTAGGCCCATGGTCGCCGCAAACAGCGCAGTCCCCGCACCGACGTAGGCCACGGTGGTCATCGCCGCCGTCGAAGCCTCGAATACGGGGAACATGCGGGCCACCAGGAATACGCCTGCGGCTACCATCGTGGCAGCGTGAATTAGGGCGCTGACAGGCGTAGGTCCTTCCATCGCGTCGGGGAGCCAGGTGTGAAGCGGGAACTGCCCCGACTTCCCCACCGCCCCGGCAAATATCCCCAGTGCGATCAAGGTCAACGCAATCCCGGCCAGGGGACCTCCGGCGGCCTCGTTCAGGTACGCAATGTCCAGCCCCTCCGAACCAAGGGTCATGTACACGCCCAGAATTGCGATTAGGAATCCAAGATCTCCGAAGCGCGTGACAATGAACGCCTTCTTCGCAGCAGCCGCCGCAGTTGGCCTGTCGTGCCAGAACCCTATCAGCAGGTATGACGAAAGTCCTACAAGCTCCCAGAAGACGAAGAGCAATATCAGGTTGTCCGCCATCACCAACCCGAGCATCGAGCACGTGAACAGCGACATGTACGCGAAGAACCGCGCTATCGAGGCGTCGTGCTTCATGTACCCCAGCGAGTACAACTGCACCATCAAACTCACCCCGGACACCACGATCAGCATGATTGCCGTCAGGGAGTCCATCAGGATCCCGACCTTGATTTGCAGCACCCCGATATCCAACCACGAGTGGCTCGGATAGTCCTGCAGATGTCCCGGGGCATCTATAACGGACGCCAGCGCCCAGACGGACAAGACGAAAGACCCCCCGATCGCAAGGACCGCCACGAAACCCGCCAGCATGGTTGCAGACCCGAGCAAGGGCCTGACGACGAATACGATGAGGAGAAACGAGATCAGGGGAAGGAATAAGATTAGCCAGCTTGCCGCTTCAGGGATCATCTATATCTTCCTGAGAATCTCGTCGGCGACGTGCTCGCGGCCCTTGGGGACATAGACGATGAACGGCACGCCTTCAGCCCAGTCGAGGATGTCGCCCTCGGGTAGGATGCGCGTGGGAAGCCCCTCGCCCTCGAATAGGTCTTTCCACATCTCGGCGACCATCAGAGTAGGGACGCGTTTGAATTCCATCCAGCTCATGAGTGTATTAGGGCCTAGCCTTTCAGTGCCCCTACCTCGCCGACCTCCACGGTCTGGCGGCTTCGGAATACGGCAATCACGATCGCTAACCCCAACGACACCTCAGCAGCGGCAACGGCTATCACGAAAATTGCGAACACGTGCCCAGTGAGCAGGGTCGGGGAGTTGTACCGGGAGAATGCTATGAACGCGATATTCACTCCGTTGAACATGATCTCGATGCACATCAGGATCGCCACTATGTTCCGCTTCGACAGCGCGCCCCAAAGCCCGATACAGAACATGATCGCCGCTAGGACTAGAAAATGTTCGAGGTTAATCATTCCGATCAACCTCTCTCTGTCGGGCTATGACTATCGCACCAATCATGGCGGCCAATAGCAGAACAGAAGCTACCTCGAAGGGGAGTACGAAGCGGTTGAACAGCGCGTCGGCCAGAAGCTCGGTTGTCGACTCCGGCGGCGCCTCCGATGAAAGCGGCCAGTCAGTGGTGAATATAGCCACGATGATCGCGGAAAAGATTACCCCCGCCAGAAACGCACCGGGTATCGACAGCCGGTTTGAGGGATTCCCCTGCTGAGTGTCCCGCGTAAGCATGATGGCGAATATCAGAAGTACCGATATCGCACCGACGTATATCAGTACTTGGGCAACGGCCAGGAAGTCCGCCTGAAGGACTATGTATATCCCCGCAACCGACAGGAAGGACAATATCAGGAACAACGAAGCGCGAAAAATATCTCTCAGCAGAACCACCGCGGCGGCGGAAATCACCGCTAGGGAAGCGAGAATCCAGAAGGCTATGGCTATGCCGACTTCCATACGCGGGTTTCTCTATCTCTCTCCGCTTCCCGGGGACTGAGGTGTGGGCTCGCCATCGTTAGCCCAGCGGCCCTTCCAAGGTCGGCCTGCTCCGTCCGAAGGTAGTGAATACTCAGGCAGGTATCGGGTCCCGTCCAGGTTGGGCCGGAAGAAAGCGCTCGGCCGCTTCTCTCGCTCCCGTAGGTCGTCCACGTGCACGACCATGTCCGTACGGCTGTATACCGCCCGCTCGAACCCCGACCCCATGAACAAAGCGTCGTATGGACACGCCTCTACGCAGAGCCCACAGAACATGCATCTTCCCGTGTCTATGTCGAAGACATCTATAGCGTAGTCCAGGCCCTGCTTCCGGTCCCCTTCGGGGTGAGTCACTATCTTGATAGTTCCCAGCGGGCAGTACTTGGCGCAGGATGCGCAGCCCGTGCACCGGTCTTCGTACCAGGTGAACTCGTAGCCTCGGAACCGCGTGCCCCGAGTAACCTGCTCATCGGGGTACTGGACGGTAAAGGGCTTCCTGAAGAGGTGCTTCAAGGTAACTATCATCCCTTTGGCAATTCCAAAGCCGTACATTATTCACTTCCTCCGGCTACCGGTCTGGACAAGGCTTCAAGCCGTTCGGTGCCGCCGGGCACCACCTGTCGAGTCTCACCCTGGAAGCCGATGAGCTTGTGCACCATTCCGACCAGGCCTATCGCAATGGCAATGTTTACGGGTATTAGCCACGGAGGCAGACCGTCCGACCATACCACCACCTGCACCGCAGTTATGGCTGCGTTCAGCAGTGAGAGTGGGAACAGGAACTTCCATGCGAAAGTCATAACCTGGTCTACACGCAGTCTTGGTAGCGTCGCCCGCGTCCATACGAAGATCCCGAATATGAAGACTATTTTGACAAGCAGCCACAGGTAGCCCGGCAGACCCGGCCCCTCCCAACCGCTCAGGTATAACGTAGCCATCACAGCCGAATACCCGACTAGGGAGATGCCTTCCGCCGTCAGGAACATCACGAACTTCACGCCGCTGTACTCGGTGTGGATCCCCGCTATGATCTCCGACTCCGCCTCCATCAGGTCGAACGGCGAGCGGTTTAGCTCCGCCGAGACCGCCATGAAGAAGATCACGAATCCCAGCGGCTGGAACAGTATCAGGGGCCAGCTGCTCTGGACTCCAACAATGTCGTTCAACGCCATAGACCCGGCGATTAGCACGACCCCCATGATGGAGATAACCAGCGGGATTTCGTAGCTGACTAGCTGTGCCACGGCCCTCATCGCCCCAAACAGGGCGTACTTGTTGTTCGATGCCCACCCCGCCATGAACACCCCAATGGTCTCGACGGCCGTGACGGCAACAATGAACAGGATGCCTACGTTGAGGTTAGTCAGGAACGTCTCCCCCCCGAAGGGTATCACTGTGAACATGAGCAAGGCGGGGACCATCACGGCCACGGGCGCCAGGGTGAATACCAGCCTGTCGGCGCCCCTGGGGATGATGTCCTCCTTGGTCATGATTTTTATTGCGTCCGCTATCGGCTGGAGAATGCCAAAAGGCCCGACCCTGTTCGGCCCGACCCTGTTCTGGAACCTGCCAAGCAGGCGTCTTTCCACATAGATCAGAATGGGCACCAACACCATCGGAATGTTGATCAACACCAGTATGCTCAGCAGCCCGAGCACCAGGTAGGTAACCCATCCCTCCGCCGAGTCGGGCACGATGGCCTCTATCCACCCGCGGATGACCTCGCCCAGCTCTCTCCAGAGCTCGTAGAACCAGTCCACTAGCGGTCCACCTCACCCATGTTGATGTCGACACTGCCCAAAATGACAATAAGGTCGGCCAGCTTCCAGCCTATGGCAAGCTCCCGAAGAACGGTCAGGTTGATGAAGGACGGGGCCCGGATCTTGCACCTGTAGGGAGAAATGGCGCCGTCGCTAACGAGGTAGAAACCTAGCTCGCCTTTCGGCGCCTCCACGTGTGCGTAGGCCTCGCCTTTCGGCGGGCGGATCAGCGCTGGAGCCGTCGCACGGAACCGACCCCCGGGTATCTGTTCCATCGCCTGCTTGACGATTCGAACGCTCTCCCGCATCTCCTCCAGCCGGACAAGGAAACGATCGTAAGTGTCCCCCGTAGGTCCGACCGGGACATCGAAGTCGAACCGGTCATAGACTTCGTATGGGTCGGACTTGCGAAGGTCCCAGTCCACCCCCGAGGCTCGCAGCATCGGCCCCGATATCGAGGCGTTGATTGCCGTTTCCGGCGCGAGGATAGCCACATCCTTTGTACGGGACACGATGATCTCGTTTTCCCGCAGCAAAGCCTCGTACTCGTCTATATAGCCAGGCATCTCATTGATGAACTTGGTCAGGGCAGGCATGAACTCCGGCGGAAGGTCTCCGCTCACCCCGCCTATACGCATGTAGCTGTATGTGATCCTGGCTCCACACACCATCTCAAAAAGGTCAAGAATCTTCTCCCGCTCTCGGAACATGTACATAAGCGGCGTGGCAAGAGCCCCGAGGTCGTTGATAAAGAATCCCAGCGCCATGCAGTGACTGGCTATGCGCATCAGCTCTGCCATGATCACCCGGATGTACATCGCCCGTTCCGGCGGCTCAATGCCCGCCAGTTTCTCCGCCGCCAGCACGTACGCCAGGTTATTGGACATTGAGGCCAGGTAGTCCAGCCTGTCGGTGAGTGTAATTATCTGGGTGTAAGTACGCTCCTCGGCCAGTTTCTCGGTGCCGCGATGCAGATACCCGAATATCGGCTCTAGGTCGGTTACTACCTCACCGTCAAAGGTGACCCGCATCCTGAACACGCCGTGCGTACTCGGGTGCTGGGGCCCGATGTTGACCATCACCTCTTCGGTCTTAAGAGTCACCGCGTCCTCAGTTCATTTGTCGTGACTGCAAACATCATCGCCTATTGGGGTACTGTCCCTACGCGTTAGTAAAGTCCTTGCGGTGTGGATGCCCGGGAAACCCTTCCCAAAGCAGTATTCGCTTCAAGTCCGGGTGGCCTTCGAATCTGATTCCCATCAGGTCATAGACCTCCCGCTCCTGCAGCACTGCCCCCTGCCATATGCCCGACACTGAAGGCACTGACGGAGCCTCCCTCGAATACGCCCGCGTCTTCAGCACCACCGAGTGATTGTGCTTGATCGACACCAGGTGGTAAACAACCTCGAAGTGGTCTATGTAGTCCACCCCCGTCACCCCCACCAGGAAATCGAAGGCCAGGTCCGGGTCCTCGAAACAGTGCCGAGCCACCTCGGCCAGCGACCCGGAGGTGACAACCAGGGCATCGCCCTCGTCTTCCACGACAGCGGCGGGGAATTGCTCCCCTATCTGCTGACGCAGGTCTTTGACGTTAAGCTCGGTGGTCACTTTAGGCTAGCTCTTCGTCTTGGCAATGCTGTATTTCTTGATCTTTTCCTGCAGTTGCATCAGGCCGTATAGAAGGGCATCGGGACGAGGTGGGCAGCCCGGCACGTAGACGTCCACCGGTACTATCCGGTTCACACCCGGCACCACCGAATAAGACTCGTAGTAAGGCCCGCCCGACGTAGCGCATACACCCATCGAGATTACCCACTTCGGGTCCGCCATCTGCTCGTATATGCGCTTCACAGGAACGGCCATCTTCCAGGTCAATGTCCCCGCAACTATCATAAGATCGGCCTGCCGAGGAGTGGCCCGAAAAGCCTCCGCCCCGAAACGAGCTATGTCGTACCGGGACATCGCCGCCCCGATCATTTCAAACGAGCAGCACGCAAGCCCGAACGTAAGTGGCCACACCGCGTTCCGCCGACCCCAGTTCAGTATGTAGTCGACACTCGTCACCAGGATGCTCCGCTTCAGGTCGGCCGGCACCTCGATAACGGGGTCCGGGTTCGGGAACTGGGAAGCCGCCTTTAGTGCATTGACCTCTTCGCCCTCAGCCAGGTCGAGGGCTTGCACGTCTATGGAGGTGCCCAGCATGGGCAGATTTCCTTCGTTGCCTTGCATCAATCTAGCTCCACTCCAGGGCTTTCTTACGCCAGGCGTAGAAATAGCCGATAAGAAGAATGACGATGAATATGCCCATCTCTATCAAGCCGAAGACTTTCAACTGGTCCAAGTGCACTGCCCAGGGGAATAGGAAGATCACTTCCACGTCGAATATCACGAACAGAAGGGCAATGAAGTAGTAGCGGAAGTTGAACCGGATCCATGACCCCCCGACAGTCCGCATCCCCGACTCATAGGTGTCGAGCTTTACAGGAGTCGGGTTGCGAGGTCTGATCCTCACCAGGGACAGGGCCCACGGCATCAGGATCATCGAGATGGGGATAAAGGTTGCTAGTAGAAGGAAGAGACCTATATAGCCGTAGTCGGCCAGCACCCAAAGCCTCCCCGGAAAAGTTGGCCCGAATATAGCATAGGGGCCATGCCCGTGCAAGTGAAAACCCGCACAATGGGCCGTCGGGCTAGAGGCTCGGAATCGACTTTTCTAGAAGTTGTTGACTACCCCCCACCCCACCCGCTAGATTGACCTGAAGAATATGACAAAGGAGCCCCCTCATAAAATGATCCTCAGAGTCGTAGTGGTCGGGCCCTACCAGGAGAACACCTATATCATCGGGTCCGACGAAACCCAGGAGGCCGCAATAGTGGACGCGGGCGCCGAGTGGCGCTCCATTATGAGTGCCGTCGAGGACTCGGGGCTTACCGTCAAGTACCTGCTCACGACCCACGGCCACGAGGACCACATCGGCGCCGTCGCCGATATGGTGGACGCCACCAACGCCCCCTTCGCCATCCACGAAAATGATGCCTACATGCTCGAAAAGCCCCCCGACTCCGCTTCCGTCATCCCCGGCTTTCGCAATCCCCCGGAACCCGACCTGTTCCTCAAAGAAGGCGACTCCATAGAGATCGGTGACCTCTCCCTATCAGTAATCGAGACCCACGGCCACACGCCCGGTGGCATCTCGTACTACGGCCACGGCCTGGTCTTCACCGGCGACACCCTGTTCAGGGGCAGCGTTGGCCGCACCGACTTTGAAGGCGGCAACTGGGAACAGCTAATCGATAGCATCAAGACCAAGCTCTTGCCCCTCCCCGACGACACCATTGTCCTCCCCGGACACGGCCCCCATTCCAACATCGGCGCCGAGACCCAGTGGAACCCCTTCCTAAAGTAGCTTTCCTTAGAACGAGGCTCATCCATCATTGTGATACCGAGGCTCCGCAAGGTCGAAGATGCTGAAAGTGCGCCTTAGACGTGCACCTAAGGCGTGAATCCGAGGCCGGGGGAGCGCTCTGGCCCCCTCTCCCTTGAGGGGAGAGGGCTAGGGTGAGGGTGATCTTAAGTAGCACTCACAGCACTAGTATCTAACCGGCTCCCACTAAACCAGGAGAACCAACATGAAATTCGGCCTGAACCTCAGAAACTTCATGTCCGACCCCCAACGACCGATGCACGACCAGATTGAGGAGACCGCCAACCTCCTCAGCCTCGGCGAGGAACTGGGCTTCTGGGGAGCCTACGCCCCCGAGCACTGGGTCTCCCACCCTAGCAAATGGGTCTCCCCAATGCCCCTGTTAGGAAGGTTGGCCGCCGCCGGCTCCAGGATAAGGCTGATAACCGGCGTTCTTCTCATGCCTCTCCACAACCCCGTCGCCATAGCGGAACAGACCATAGCCCTTGACCAGATTTCCAATGGTCGGTTTATCCTGGGCCTGGGGCTCGGCTATCGAGAAAAAGAGCTTGAGATAGTCGGCTCTAACCGCTCCGAGAGGGTGGGTAGGCTCGAAGAGTCCATAGAGTTGATGAAGATGCTGTGGTCGGGAGAAGAGGTGACCTATCGAGGTAGATATTTCAGGGTCACCGGCGCCCAGATGGGAATTAGGCCGGTCCATTCGCCCCGACCCCCTATCTGGCTGGCCTGCCAGGGCCCCCGGGCCGCGGCCAGGGCCGCACGCATCGCCGATGCCTGTCTCGTCGGCCCCTACGTCAGCTGGGCCGACCACCAGTCCCTCGCCGCGATCTACTGGGAAGAGCTGGAGAAGCTGGGGAACACGGACGAGGGATTCTATGCCGGTCACCGCTGTATCAGCCTAGCCTCCGACCGGGATTCCGCTATCCAGGAAGCCAGGGGAACAGCAGAAAACACGGCCTCCCTCTACGGCGGCTGGGGCATGCAGGAACGCACCGCAGTGGACCTCAGCTTGGATAAACTTCGCAACCTTGAAGAATGGGCCATCGTAGGCAACGCCGAGCAGTGTGCAGAGCAGATCGCCGAGTATCGGGACAAGTCCAACTCGGGCTATATGGCCTTCACCTTCCTGAACCTCCCCTCAGACCTTCCGGCCCGACGCGAATACCTACAAAAGGCTTGGGAAGACGTATTCGCTAGGATGGACTAAGCCTGCTCCTCTGAACCTCATCCTCACCCCAACACACGATCAAGCACATAGTTGTGCAACCGATGCGTGAGTTGTTCCCGGTGGCTGTATCTACCCCTGCTCGCCATCCGGGATTTCATGCCTTTGTGTGCAGATTCGCAGACAGCCGTGTCCTCCCTCATAATCTGCTCCCGAGCTTCCTCCAGCCGGGACGCCGCCTTTTCAAATGAAGGGTGTTGCATCGCCGACTCCGGGAAGCAGCTCCCCATTAACAACCGGCACCGGTCCGGCCCCAGAGGCAGAGTAATGCCGTAGTTCATGCCTACTGCATTGTTGACTAGCACCATGTTGGGATAAATGATGACAATTGCCAACTCTCCGGCCTGCTCTTCCGAGAGACGGGGATTACTAGGCAGTACCGACTCCCCCGACAATGTTTGAGCCTCCCCTGACTGTTTGCCCAGCAGCAACTCCCAGGTCCCGTGGCTGTCGTCGGGGGTAAAGGCTTGGGTGGGAAAGTAAGGGGCTATGGAACCGGAATGGGCGTAGTTTACGTGATACTCCTCGGCGGTATTGTCCACGTATATCTTCCAGTTGCATCCCAGTTCGTATTCCTGCCTGTCGTGAAGCTTCATTTTCTTCATCTCATACGGCTCCAGCCGTTGAGATAAGCTCCCCAAACGCTGACCAAAGGGTGCACTTTTGGGGTTCAGATTCACGAAAATGAATCCCTCCCACTCCTCCACCTTGATAGGCGGCAAACAGTAAAGCGACTTGTCGAATTCTCTGGTCCGGTCCATATCCGGAGCCCCGACCAGTTCCCCAGACAAAGAGTACGTCCACCCATGGTATGGACACTGAAAGAACCTGGCATTCCCCTCTCCCGAGGCTACCAGAGTTGAACGGTGACGACATACTGGGGAGAACGCGTGCATCTCACCGTTCTTGTCCAGGACCACACACACCGGTGCCTCCGGCCAGTCGATGGTGAAGAAATCCCCCGATCTCTGTAGCTGGTCCACCCGCCCGACACACAACCACTCCCGCAGAAAGATATTCTCGACTTCCCGCTCGTAGAACTCCTGCGAAGTGAAGAAATACGGAGGAGGTAGTGAAGCATCCAGCACCGGCGCCCGGGTCAACTCGAAATCGTTCGGATCTATGCTGCGGCTGCTGTCAGGCATAGAGATACCTTTGTATAACTGTCATTCCGAGGCCCCGCGAGGAATCTGGGGCGGGGGTCTAAGCTGCGAAAACGATGAATACACCTCGCTTTCTTGGTCCTTGCCAAGAGTTACGCAAAGGTCTCACAGTGGCAGACCTGCCTACTGGCTCCTGGATTTAGCCTCCCCTAGCTCATCGGAAACCCGTACAACTTCGCCGCATTCTCCCCGACAATCTTCCGCGTCTCTTCCTCGGGCAATTCACGGAATGTCCTATCTATCACTTCCCTGGAATTCGGGAATGTGCCCTCATCGTGAGGATAGTCGCTGCCCCACATCAGGCAGTCCACCCCGGTAATGTCCCGGTTCCTCAAACCCACCTCATCATCCCCGAATGTCACGAATCCCTGCCTCTTCCAATACTCACTCGGCTTCAGAGTCAGTTTGGGCTGCTGCCACATGTGCCTCTTGTCGTAGAGTTCATCCAGCACGTTTAGGTACCACGCCAGCCAGCCTATCCCACACTCCACCAGGACGAAATTCAATTCCGGGTGCCTCTCCAGCACCCCGGATGCCGTTAGCATTGTCAACGGAGCCATCGCTACCGTCATCCCCAGTCCTATGTAGATCAGGCCCGCCCCGTGGGAGTTCTCCTCCCCCATGTCCTCTGGTATCGGGTCAGTCCCCGTAAATACGTGAAAGCTCAGGGGGACCTTCACGTCGTCCATCGCATCCCAGAATTGCTCGTAGTCGGGCCTGTTGTATGGCAGGTTGGACAGAAGCACCGGCAAGGAGAACGACCTGTATCCAAGCTTGGCCGTGCGCCTTGCTTCCTTCACGGATCCTTCAATGTCTCCCATGGGAATCATTGCGGAGGGCATAAACCTGTTCATGTTGTCCCCGAAAATCTCGTGGTACCAATCGTTGTAGAGGCGGCTGAATGCCACCTGGTACCCGGGGTCCGGAGAGGCCAGGGCATTGAATATGCCGTTGGGATATATGACCTCAGCGCTCACCCCGTCCTCTTCCATGTCGGCTATCCTCAGCGGCAGATCGGTGCCCGCCTCCCTCCCCTGCCCCGCCCCTTCATCGCTCCTGAACTCCCGCCGTTTGTCTTCCTCGGTGAGCTGTGATAGTGCGATGTCCTGCCTTAGCGGCCTTTGCCCATCCTGGATGTAATAGATGCCTCCGTTTCTCTCCTCCGTCCGGGGCGCGCGCTTTCGGTACTCCTCCGGCAGCCGCTCGAACAGGCTGGACGGCTCCGATGCATGTGAGTCCGCAGAAATTATCATCAGGTCCGACATGTGGATCTCCCCCTTGAACTACCTGGTCCCGCGAGTATCTCATACTACCGAATACAGGTGCGCATTGCAGGTCAATTGTAAATGCCGAGACATAGCTGACGGCAGCGCACATATCCTTTCCGTGCCTGCCCCGTGATTCTTGTACAATGCCGGAGACGACAGCGTTCAAGCCTTGGCGCATCCCGACTCCGATCAGCAAGCACTGATAAAGAGGGCCTGATACATGACTGTGGAACTGATCAATCCCCCCGGACTCGGCACGCCGGGCGCCCTCTCCCAAGGCACGAGAGCCGGGGACTGGGTCTTCGTTGCGGGCCAAAAAGCTCGAGACAGCGCTGACCTCATCATAAGTGCGGGTGACTTCGAGGCCCAGGCCGAACGTGCCTTCGAATGTGTCAATCAAGTCCTCGCAAAAGCCGGTGCCGACCTTTCCGACGTAGTCAAACTCACCGCTTACCTCGTAAACCCCCTACACGTTGAACGATTCCACGACATTTGCACCCGGATTTTCCCCACTCATCCCCCCACCGGCACAACTGCTGTCGTCGCATCTCTAACCTCCCCCGACGCCCTCATCGAAATCGAAGCCTGCGCCCGGCTCGGACAGAACATAAAACGATTGCCACTGCGGACAGGGCCTTTTGCAGCAGCAGTGAGAGCCGGTGATACCATCTTGATCTCAGGCCAAACAACTGCTGCCGGTAGTAATCAAGAGTTGCCCACCGACTTCCCCGGCCAGCTCCACGCCGTCTACCAGAGTATCGAGGCCTCCCTCAAAGAATTCGGCGCCGGCTTCAGTGACCTAGTGAAGATCAACTACTTCATCACCAATCCCCTCTATTATCGAGAACTCTACCGCATCCGCGAGGAAGTCTTCGAGGTTGACTGGCCCGGTGACTCCGTAGTCTCCGTCCGTGCCCTCGACACCACTCAAGCTCTGATAGAAGGTGACGCAGTAGCTCTCGCTCCTCCCTCCAAAGCCGACTTCGTCAACTCCCCCGACCTGCCTCCTCCATTCAACTTCAGCAACACAGTCGTCGCCGACGGCCTCGCCTACGTCTCAGGCCAGGTCGCCCGAGATAAATACAAAAACCTGGTGCTTCCCGGTGATTTCGGTGCCCAGTTCCGCCAGTCCCTCAAAAACGTTGAAATAGCCCTCAACTCCGTAGGATGCTCCTTCGATGATGTCCTCAAACTCTCCTGTTTCATCAGTCATCCCGGCTACTTTCAGGAGTCTCTGGAAATAAGAAGCGAGGTATTCAATGGTCGGCCCCCCGCCATCACCAGCGTAGCCGTCGACAGTATGGGCGGCTTCCCCGAAGCCCTCTGCGAAATAGACGCTATAGCCGCCATCCCGTGACCATATCCCCTCTCCCTTGACGATACCGCTGCACAACCATCGTTCCTTCCCCAGGAGTGGGGTATTCCGCTCGCCCTGAGCGGAGTCGAAGGGTCTCAAGAGCGGAATGGGCGGCGTGTCTTGACTCTAACTGGTAGTTACGCAAAGCTACTTTGACGGGCCGTAGGTGCGCCTCAGGCGTAAGAGGACTAAGGTGAGGATCATTCCAAAACCATGGACTGGATAGCCCACTACAACAAAAGCCTCATCTCCGCCGAAGAAGCCGTCCGCATCGTCAACTCCGGAGACCGAGTCTACCTTGACCCGGCGGTGAACAGCTTTATCCCCAACGCTCTGGCCGCCCGGAGCGCCGACCTTTCGGACGTGAGGGTAATGTTCCAGGGACCCTTCGAACACCAGGACTGGCTAGGTGGGGGATACCAGGACAGCTTCAACCTGATCGCCCATTTCTATCTCGGGGCCTTCTCTCGCCAACCGCACCATAAAAGGTTAATTGACTACTACCCCATGGTACTCTCCCACGAGTTCAAGCCCTACCGAGAAGAGCGCGAGCCCCGGTTTCATGCAGACGTCGCGATTGTTCGGATGTCCACCCCGGACGAACTTGGCTACTGCAGCTTCGGCGCGGGCATGTGGGACAGCCGCTGTTGGGCCAAGGCCGCAAGCAAGGTGATCGCCCAGCACGACCCTACCTTCATTCGCACTTACGGAGACAACTATATCCACCTGTCCGAAATCGACAGGTCCGTGCACTACATCCCACCCGAGATCACGATAGAAGAAGCGAAGGCGATCATTGATGATGTGAAAGACGAGAATGTGAAGTCGGAACTCCTGGGATACATACCCCACATGTCGGGCATCGAGCGCCAGCAATGGGTGCCGAATCTCTGCGACAAAAACCTTGTCCAGATTCGAGCCCTGGCCGGTGACTTTGGCTGGGGCAACCCTCCCCAGGAAGACAAACCATTCGCAGACCACGTTGCCGAGTTGGTGCCCGATGGGAGTACCATTCAGATAGGTGTCGGCAGCCCTGGCCGATACCTTCCTCGTCTAGGCGCCTTCGATTCCAGGAAAGACTTGGGATGGCATTCAGAGATGTCAGCCCCCGGGGTTCTGGACCTCGTGCGGGATGGGATTATCAACGGCAACCGGAAGACAATTCATCGCGATAAGCTGGTCGGCGCCAGTGTCCACGGGTCCAGCCCCCGAGAGATCGAGTGGGCCCACAACAACCCTCTGATTGAACTCTACGACGCCGAATACGTGGTCAGCATCCGCACCGTAGCCGCCCACGACAACTACTACGCAATCAACAACGCCATAACCGTCGATCTCACCGGTCAGATCAACTCGGAGACCATCGGCGGCCTACTCTGGAACGGGACCGGGGGCCAGCCCGAGCTTCACATGGGGGCCGTTCTCTCGAAGGGCGGCATGGCCATCACCCTGCTCCGCTCCACGGCAGCCGGAGGCACGATTTCTCGAATCGTACCCCAACTCCCCGAAGGCGGAGTCGTCACCATCCCTCGCACCTTCGCCGACACCGTAGTCACCGAGTACGGCATCGCCCGACTCCTTGGCAAGTCCCTGCGTGAACGAGCCCAGGAGCTAATATCCGTCGCCCACCCCGACTTCCGCAACGACCTTCGCAAAGCCGCCCAAAAACTCTTCTATCCTTGAGAATGTCCCCCACGCATGATCTCTTTGCATAACCGTCATTCCGAGGCGCCGCGAGGTCGAAGATGCGCCTTGGGCGTGAATCTGGGGTGGGGTATTCTGCTCGCCCTGTCAAAGATGCGCCGTGCTGCAAGTCCGCCTTTGGCGGAGCGTGAATCCATCCCCTCCCTCTTTTTCACCAACCATCCACTTGTTTAGACGATCCCTAGACCCTAGACAGGACCGGCCACCCGACCCCTACTCCCCCACGTCCTCGAAAACAATCTCATCGTAGGGAGATCCCTCTTCCTTCAGAGCCGTTAGAGACACCCCTATCCCCCGACCCACAATCTTCCCCATCATCTCCACGAACCCGAACATAGCCCGGTGTATCTCTACCGGCGCTTTCTGCACTTCGAACAGCCGTCTGCGGGTTGTCCTCAATATGTGCTTGTCCGGCGATAGAGACGAAAGCTCTGCCTCGTCCCCCGTCATGTCCGTGAGATGCTTCATGAAGGAGGCCAGGGCGCCGGCATTACCGCCATTGATGCCCATCTCCTCCAGCAGCTGCCTCCCGTACTGGATGGCAATGCCCTCGTACGACTTCCGCACAATCTTTTCTATGGTCGCAGCGTCCAGCAGTTCATAAAGCGATAGTATCGACTCCTCAACATACCCCCTCCCGAAATTGCGCTTGGACCTGGATATCCGGTCCGGCGGCCAGACCTCGGGGTCGAGCCTCGGCGCAGTCTCACGGTCAAACGGAGGCATGGTTTCGGACGGGTCGAACCTGAAGCGCTCCTCCTCCGAGAGGTCATGGTCGTACTCCAGGAAATATCCCTCGGCATAGGGATCACCGTCGGCGAAACCCCTGCACAGCACAAACCCCAACCGAGGCTTGTTCAGCCGCACTCCGTTAAATGGATGCCATCCTTCAAACGGCGCCCGACCCACGCTCGGCGGATTGGCCAGCCAGCCGGTCCCGTCTGGCACGTAGGGCGAGTTGTAGCGGATCCATGCCTTCTTGGGAGACTCCACCACCATCTCCAGGTCGATCCCCCCCAGCCCATTGGAGAAATAGTGATACTTCGCCGCGACAACCGCCGCAGGTTCCTTGTCAGGGTCTATTCCGAGCTTCTTCAGCCCCTCGATGAAATGCCCCGACTGGTGCCGGTTGAGCATCTTGAATCGCCACTTAACAACCGTATCTTCCCCATGCTGAAAGAGCGTAACGACCGTCATCCCCCCGACCCATAACCAGTACAAATTCGATATGAAGTCACATTGGCGCTGCAAGGACCAGCTGGCCGGAGACGGGGAATCATTGGCGGTCATCTATTCTTGCTCCTTCTTAAGGCCGCTAACATATTGAGGCACGGCTAATCAGACCGGCGGCCTCGTGACCATCAAACCCGCTCCCTGCAGTTCATCTACTAGTCCCGACCCCATACCCAACAAATCACTTACCACATACCCATTGTGCTCGCCTAACATGGGCGCGGGTCTGTGCAGAACTACTGGCGTCCTCGAGAGCTGGATTGGAGCCCCGAGGAACTGCTGGGTTCCGGCCTTCGCGTGCGGTACGTCCCATATGTAGCCGCGCTCTTTCAGATGAGGGTCTTCCGCCACGTCCTGGTTCGTAAACACCGCCCCCGCAGCTATGCCCCTCGACTGAAGAGCATGCATCACTTCCTTGTAGTCCTTGTCGGAAGTCCACCGAGATATGTTGGCATCCAGCTCCTCCCAGTTCTCCCGACGCCCCTCTTGGCTCCCAAACTTCTCGTCTCTCGCCCACTCGGGACTGCCCAACACTTCGCAAAAGACCTCCCACTCCTCATCGCTCTCCACCGAGATTGCCACCCACTTGTCGTCTCCCCTGCACCTGTAGCACCCGTGCGGGGCAAACACCGGATGCCTGTTTCCCACCCTCTCCGGCTCCTCCCGGTTCATGCTGTAGGCCACCAGGTGCTCGCCTACCAGACCTATCATGGATTCGCTTTGGGATAGGTCTACGTATTGCCCATCGCCTGTGCGTCTCCTGTAGAAGAGGGCGCTCAGTATGGCCTGGGCCGCATGTACCCCGGCGCTCGGGTCGGCGTACGCCTCGCCATGCCTCATGGGCCCCGAGCCCGCGTACCCCATCAAATGTGTAATCCCGGCATTCGGCTCTATGTCGCTTCCGTAGCTTACGAAGTGCCCCTGCGGCCCATACGTCCCGAAACCCGGCATCGAGACCATGATTATGGAGGAGTTCAGCTTGGTCAGCGAGGCATAGTCAAACCCGAAGTTTCTCATAACCCTTGCGCTGTAGTTCTCCAGCACCACGTCGGATATAAGTACCAGGCTGCGAAATATCTCCTTGCACTCCTCCGAAGTCAGGTCCAGCGTGAGGCTCAGCTTGTTGCGGTGGTACTCGTTGAAAGGTGCGTACCGGTTGTAAGGTTCATCGCCCGGGTCGTTATTGGGATAGGGCGCATGAACAACCCGCATGTATTTCAAGGGTTCGGGAGGGTCCACGCTGGCCAGCCCCCGACCCGTCGGAGCCTCTATCTTGATCACCTCCGCCCCGAAGTCCGCCAGGAACCGCCCCCCGATTGGGCCGGCCCAGCCCCGGGTCAAATCGAGGACCCGTACACCCTTCAAAGCCGATTGTTTTGACGCGTCCTTCATAAATGAAATAGCTTTTCCCGCCTCTGACGGATCAGATTACCTTCGCCTCCCTCAGTTGCGCCATCTCTTTCGGACTCAGACCCAGGCTGTTCACGTACACATCCTCATTATGCTCCCCCAGCAGCGGAGCCCGACTCAGTTGAAAGGGCGTACCGGTCATCTTAAACGGAGCGCCCGGGTAGGTCTGTCTACCCGCGTATGGATGCTCGATGTCTACCCAGAAGTCCCTTGCCGCCAGTTGGGCGTCGCTCATCAATTGCTCACAGTCGCTAAGTCGCCCGGAAGGTATCCTCAACTCCTGCGCTCGCCTGACGATCTCGTCCGCAGTGTGCTCTGATAGCCACGGCAGCAATATCTCGTCAAATTCATCCGCCAGGTTCCAACGCTCGTGACGGTCGGCATATCTGGGTTCATCCAGCAGGTCCGGCCTCTCTATCAAGAGCATCAGGTTGTCGTACTGGTCTGGAGTGGCCACACTGATCGAAACATATCCGTCTTTGCACGGATACAACGCCAGGGGATGTATCCCGACCGGATGGCGGTTGGCGGCTCTTTCGTTCTGAATGCCCACGTGAGTCCAGACCACTATGGCGAATTCGTGGAAATACGCCATTGCCTCCATCACCGAAACGTCGATGTGCTGCCCCTCCCCACTCTCCTCCCGCCAGTAAAGCGCCGCGACAATCGCATTGTAAGCCTGCACTGCAGCCTCGTATTCCGGGATGTGTCCACTCCCGGTCAGAGGCTCCCTGCCGGGCTCGCCGTTCATGTACATCAACCCCGTGACCGCGTAGCTGATCATAGAGTTGGCCTTGTAGTCCCGGTAAGGCCCCGACTGCCCGAAACCCGTTATGGAGGCCATGACTAACCCGGAGTTGATGCTTTCCAGAACGTCATACCCCAGCCCCAACTCGGCCATCGACCCCGGCGCCGAGTCCTCCACAATCACGTCTGCCTTGGCAGCCAGCTTCTTGAAAGTCTCCACACCCGAGGCGGACTTGAGGTCGAGGGTAGCGCTTTTCTTGCCCGTGTTCAGGTACAGGAAAGGAGCGCTGGTCTCCTGGTTTGGTACGTGATCTAGAAAAGGCCCTGTTCTTCGGAGGCTATCGCCACCCGAAGGGTTCTCTATCTTGATCACCTCCGCCCCGAATGAGGCCATCATCTTGGTGCAATAGGGAGCGGCCAGCCCCTCCCCCACGTCCAGCACCCTTATACCCTCCAGGGCCTGTGGCGAATTCGTCATTAACCTGCGTCGCCTACCGGAACGCTGGCCTTCCCGACTATAACCTTCTCCCCAACCTGGTTTTCCAGCCAGATGTCCAGATACACGTGGTCCGCAGCATCCCCATCAGCAGCTTCTCGCACGACTCCCTTGGCCGTTAGCTCATCCCCGCCGCACACCATGTTGATGAATGTGCAAGATAATTTGCCGCCATTGAGCCAACGCTCCCCAAATGAGTTGAAGAGCAATTCCCAGCCCACTCTCATAGTGTCGATGCCCCCGGCCACCACATCCCGTGCCCCGATTGAGTGGGCGGTTTCAGTGTCGTTGTGCATGTTCTTTCCCGCCGCCGGTTGCCCCCACAACGACTCCCTGCCCCTGCTGTTTGAAATTATCTCCTCTGCCGAAATCTTCCTGGTCAGTGAGGGGATGCTAAATCCCGGGACCAAATCCCCCGCTGCAACTGTCATACTCTATCCCTTTCCTGGATACGATCTTCTCTATGATACAAACTCTTGCTTTATATGAAACCTTTGCACTTCCCCAGGGGTGAGGCATTCCGCTCGCCCTGAGCGGAGTCGAAGGGTCTCGAGAGCGGAATGGGCGGGGTGTCTTGGCCCCGACTGGTAGTTATGCAAAGCTCACTCTTCGAGATACCTCTGCATTACCGTCATTCCGAGGCTCCGCGAGGTCGAAGATGCGCCTCCGGCGTGAATCTGGAGTGAGACTTTAGGCACGGATGATGCAGATAGGCCTTCCAGTGTGTTCCGGAGCTGTGAGTTACGCAAAGTCTCTTTGAGGCAAACATCAAAGGCTTAGCAGCAGCGTATTCTTACTCTTCACTATCTCCCGACCATCCTCGTCACGAGTGGTCGTTTCGAATACCAGGAAGTCCTTGCCCCTCTTGCTGAATCTGTCGTATATCGCCCCGGTTACGATCAATTCCTTCCCGACTATCGGCGGGTTGATGTAATGGTTTTCCGCCTTCGTGTGAATGGCGTCCCCGGGGTTGTAGTTCACCATGAATGCCAGTGAATAGTCGTTGTCCGTCAGGGCGCTTGGAGCGATAGCGCTGCCCCTCGAATACCGAGAACTGCTCAGCATCTCCTTGGAAGCGGCGTACTCCGCCATCTCCCGGGTCACCCGATAACGGTACGGCCCTATCGTATCCCCTACTTGCGCATCTTCCAACTTGAGCTTCTCTGTCATCAGACATCCTTTACGAATAAGTCCTCACCTTGCACATAATCGTGCCTGCATTTCGTACGATGGTGAAGATTGTACAGCTTTCCTGTCGCCACCCTACTTGACAGCCTTACCCCGTACAACCGACCTGCGCTCGAGGCCATTTGCAACGTGAAGTAAGGCAGAGCGCAAACCCGCGCATTACACGAAAACCGAACCGGACCCCGGCTTGAAAAACAACCGCTGACCGGCGATTACGCTGTTCAAAGAAATCAGTGAGGCCGGGCATCATGCTCCTGACACCCGACCTCACCATTTCTACTTATGACCTTCGATCTATTCTCTTCAGCCTTAGTTAATCTGAGACTGCCAAGCCACGAAGCGCTCGGTCTCTACTCCTTGAGCCTTGGCCTGCCATACTTCGTCAACGAGCCAACCGTACTGGGCGTTCACCGGCGAAGTGGGGAGGAACTGGCGGTCGTCGTCGAATTCAGGTCCGGCAAGGAGCGGCCAGGAATCCTGGTTGATGGGAGAGTATTGGATCTCGCCGGAAATTCGGACATTTATCTCTGGGAAGGAAAGGTAGGCCATGATGAGCTGGGTCAGCTCAAACTTTTCCGGCTCGGCCTCCCTCAAGCCGATGGGAATGACCTGCGCGAAGGTGGTCATCAGGTGACCGGCCTCCCATGACATCTGCAGGGGGTCGCCATTTAGAATGGCTGCACCGAAACGGCCGTTGCCCGTTAGGCACATGTCCACCTCGCCTACGATCAGGAAAGTGGGACAGTCGGAGGATGATGCGGCATAGACGTCAACATGGGGCTGTATCGCATCTAGGTACGTGTATGCCTCATCGATCTGTTCGGGGGAGAGGGTGCCTTCGGTCGTACCAATGTGCTCGGGGTTTTCGCTCCAGTAGGCGGCCGTCACATAGCGCAGCCACGTCCATCCACGACTGTCCAGAGCGCGGATGCCAGGGAAGTTCTCCACGTCGAAGAAGTCCTTCATGGTCTTGGGCCGAGTTTCCTCGGTGTAGGTGTTGGTGCTGTATGCCAGGGGCTCGGATGCTATGCCACCTACTCCTGCGAAGTAGGGGTGGTCCCTCAGGATCCCCGCAAAGCTCCGGTTGTCAACCACGCTCTTGTCCAGGGGCTCCAGGAGCCCGATCTCACCAAGCTCGGCGAAGACCGGGGTTGTTCCCAGGGCAAAGGTCCAGTCGAAGTTTCCAGTCTCGGCAATCAGCCGCAGCTTCGTATTCGGATTGGCAGTACCGTCCGCGATTACTTCAATCCCAAACTGTTCAGCAATGGGATCGAAATAAGACACTTGCTCTGCGGCGGTATAGGCGCCTCCCCAGGTTCCGTAGGTTATGCTCTTGCCCCTGTAGTTCTCCAACTCCGCTTCAATTTCCTCGAGCGTCGCCGGTTCTTCTATCGTCCATTCGGACGGAGGCCTTACCTCATCCACCATGGCTACCGGAGTAGCGGTTGGTTGTGGTACGGGAGTCGGAGGCACTGGAGTGGGAGGGATTGGGGTCGCTGTGGGCAACGGGTCTTCACCCGCTGCGGGGCCTTGCGGACCCTGAGGCCCGGCAGGTCCGGCGTCGCCGGCGGCTCCGGCAGGTCCAGCAGGCCCGGCCGGTCCGGCGGGACCTGGAGGTCCGGCGGGGCCTTCACAGGCCGCTGCAACCAGCAGGATTACCAGCAGAACGCCGAGAACCCCCAGGATGACGCGACCTCTTGTCATCTTATTATTTGTGTTCCGAATCTTGACCATGTTTCCTCCAATATCATAAGGAACGGCTCTCCGGTGGGTACAAGTCGGCATTCTAGGAGGGCTGGGTATAACCGGTCAACCCTCTTTTATTCAGGCAGCCGTTCTCGCCACGTTGGAACAACTGTTGACGCAACCTCCTTTTGACATTACCTTTGTCCAAGAACCGGGCGCATACCACACCCCTTTGAACAATTCAGGAGACAAATTATGAGTAAGTCCTTTCCGAAAACCGGCTCCAATTGGGACGAGCTGAAAGACCGTCTCACCGACGCCCGCCAGGGGGATATCGACTGGCGTACCGGAAAAATCTCGGGTCTCCTATATTACGCTGGCGACGATGTTATACAGGTCGCCCATGACGCCTATACGATGTTCTTCAACGAAAACGCAGTCTATCCAAAGGTCTACCCCAGCCTCGCCAACATGGAAGAAGAAGTTATCGACTTAACCCTCGGTCTCCTTCACGGCGGAGAAAACGCCGCCGGCAGTATGACTACGGGAGGCACCGAAAGCATCTTCCTCGCTATAAAGTCCGCCCGAGACTGGGCCCGGGCCAACATGTCCATCAAAGGCACTCCCGAGATATTGATGTCCCGCACCGCTCACCCGGCCTTCGACAGGGCCGCCGAGCTCCTCGACTTGAAGGTCGTAAGGGTTAATCCCGGCTCCGACTTCCGCGCCGACGTCGACGCCATGTCCGAGGCCATCACCGACAACACAATCATGATGGTCGGCTCAGCCCCCGAATACCCCCATGGCGTCATCGACCCAATCGAAGACTTGGGAAGCCTGGCCCGCTCCCGGGACCTCTGGCTCCACGTCGACTGCTGCATAGGAGGCTTTATCGCACCCTTCGTCAGAAAGCTGGGCTACTCCATACCCGACTTCGATTTCGCTATCCCCGGCGTAAGGTCCATATCCGCGGACATTCACAAGAACGGCTATGCTGCCAAGGGCGCATCCACGGTCCTCTACAGCGACGCTGAGTACCTGAAATACCAGGGTTTCGTCTTCGACCAGTGGTCCAAGGGCCTCTACTCGACACAAACCTTTGTCGGTAGCCGACCCGGTGGGGCCGTAGCTTCCGCATGGGCCGTGATGAACTACCTGGGCGAGGAAGGATACATGCGGATCGCCCAGGAGGTCCTTCACATAAGGGAAGCCCTGATGGACGGCGTAAATCGCATCGATGGCCTTGAAACCTACGGCGATCCGCAGCTCACCATCTTCACTTACGGCTCCAATGACTTCGACATCTTCGCCGTAGCAGACGGCATGTCAGACTCCGGTTGGTACACCAGCCGCATTCAGGAACCCAACGCCATACACATGATGCTCTCGCTGATCCAGAAGCCCATAGTCGAAGAGTACATCAGCGACCTCTCATACGTCGTAAACAAGGTCAAAGAAGGCAAAATCGTCGCCGCCGACACCAAAGTAGCCTACTAGCGCCAACGTCTTCCAGGAAAACTCCGAACAAGCTGTAGTGCCGCCTTCTTCAGTTGTCCCCCCTCCCCCCAGTACTGAATAGAGGCCCACGGGCGTGCCTTGCACACACGTGGGCCTCTATTCTTATCTCCCCCTCTCCCTTGAAGGCCCTAAGGGTCGAAGATGCGCCTGGGCGTGCGCCTTTGGCGTGAGAGGGGGATTAATGGGGTGAGGGTTAGTCGATCTGGCGAGAACCCAAGTGTAATCCGAAGCTATGCAAGGTCTCAAAGCGGAGAATGAACCAAGATAGTCTTGGAGACTCAGGCAGCATTAAGAGGCGAGGAAAAGGGCTGGTAGCGCATACGGGATTCGAACCCGTGATCTCCGCCTTGAGAGGGCGGTGTCCTAGGCCGCTAGACGAATGCGCCCCGAGGTCCGTGGAACCCAATACTAAAACGACTCTTTAATGGTAGTCAACCGGATATCCCCTCAACCCAGCCTTGGATGTACCCGCACCCGCATCGAAAAGACCTGCTTGTAGCACCTCCTGGAACACACCGGCCCTCGACAAGGAACCAAATCGCCTTTTCATCGTTATAGAAAGCGTAGGGATGTTAAATGTCCCGGGCCCTTCTGGGCTCGGACATCCGTGTTCGACAGGCCGGTGAAAAAGGAGTTGGGACAATGTTCTGGCTAAAGGGTTGCCCTAGGTGCGGAGGCGATCTGTTCTCCGACACCGATTTGTTTGGCCCCTACATCACGTGCTTCCAGTGCAGCCGTGACCTCAACGAGGCCGATGTCGCTGCCATGATCCCCCGCCGCACGTTGAAGGTAGTTAACAGACCGGTTTCTTCGGAGCAGATGAAGCCAGCCGCCTGATCCCTGGGCAGCCGGGCCCCGCGGCCCGGCTGCCTGGGTTTACTCAAGACCCCTTGCAGACTTACTCCGCAGACTTCACTATTCCGATGATATTCCCGTCTGGATCGGAAAAGTGGGCCAGGGTAACCATTCCGGGAATCTCCATAATTGGCATAGCCGTCTTGCCGCCCAGGCTCTCAGCTTTGTCCAGCGTCGCCTGCAGGTCCTCCACTTCCACGTAGATCATCACCCCGGGATGGCTCATCTCAGGGTTCACGCCGGTGACCCCTCCACCTATCCCTTCCTCGGACCCCTTCTCCACCAGACCGTAGTTCCACGGATTGTCGGACGTTATCTTCCACTCGAACAGGTCCCTGTAGAAACCCTGGCCTGCTCCCGCGTCCTTGCATGCTATTTCAAAATGCACTACCGGATTACCCATCTCCCTCTCCCTTGCTTGCTATTCCCTTTGTCAGATATGTTGCTTGGCAACTTATCTGACAAAACAAAAAAACTGGGTGGGTGGGCAGGACTCAACTTATCCCGGGGCAATTGCCCCTACACACCTACCCAATCAACCCCTCCCGCCAGTCCTTGATAATCTCCTGCGCCGCATTGTGCCCCGGCGCCCCTGACACCGACCCCCCCGGAAACGCTCCTGACCCGCACAGGTACAGGTTCTTCACCGGCGTACGGTAGTCCGAGTAACCCGCAAATGGACGTAGGGAGAACATCTGGTCCGGGGTTATGTCCCCGTGGTGCATCGTGGCCTCGGTCAGGTAGAACCGGTCTTCAATGTCCCGGGGTCCGAATACCACGTGATCGATCATGATGTCGTCCAGGTTGGTCATGTATTCTCGCAGGTAGTTGAGGCACCTGTCCGCAAGGTCCCGCTTGGCGGCCTCATCGTCCCAGCTTCCCTCCGCCAGTTCGTATGGCACGTGTTGGAAGTAGCAGGTCATGGCATGCTTCCCCGGTGGGGCCAGCGAATCGTCCGTCAAGGATTGGATGTGCAGAAATGCCCAGATCTTGTCCGGTATTTCTCCCCTGAGCGCCTGCACCCGAGACTCCTCCACGAACTCAATCGAAGGCACCAATCCCAGGAACCCCTGGTCCCGGGTCCCGACGTCCTCTCCCTCGAAGCACTTCCATTCTGGGCGGCCGTCCAGCGCGATGAATGCCTTGGCTAGGCTCCCTCTCATCTTCAGGTTCTCCACGTCACGCCTGATGCTGGGCTGGATATTCTCTCCCGGGACCAGCTTGAGGAAGGTCCGCTTTGGATCGGCGTTGGAGGCCACTGCTCGTGCCCGAATCACTTCTCCCGATATCAGCACGACACCTATCGCCTTCCCGTCCTCCACGAGGATTTCCTCGATTTCTGCACCCGTCCTAATCGTCGCACCCTTCGCCTCGGCGGATGCCGCAATGGCCTGGGTGATCGCCCCCATGCCGCCTCGGCTGAATCCCCAAACTCCCGACACCCCCGTCGCCTCCGCCATGTTGGCCCACAGGGCCTTGAACATATTCCCCTTGCTGAATAGGGAGATGTCGTTCCCCGAAGCCGCCAACCCTGTGGCCATCACCCGCACCGCGTCCGACTCGAACGCGTCCAGTGCAATCTGCCCCGCCGACCCGTACATGATGGTCCGGTAGGCAGCTTCTTCCTCGGGCGTCTTGAACTGGGCTGCCAACTCGGCAACCGTGGGAGGCTTCCTCAGGAAATACGGCCTGATGTACTCCATATATCGCTGCATGAAGCGCTGCTGCTCGAAGAAGGCATCCGCATCCTTAGATGAGAATTTATTGATCTCCTGCCTCAACAAGTCCGGATCGTTCCATGCGCACAGATATGACTTATCGGGGAACAGGAATGTATATGGCGGGTCAGCACTGTAGGGATCGTACCCGTAGTCCCCCAGCTTCAACTCTTGAACGACTTTCGGCTGCATCATCCCCAAAAACATCGACGCCGTCGAGAACCGGAATCCGGGTATCAACTCCTCAGTCACAGCCGCCCCACCCACCACGTCCCGACGCTCCAGCACTAACACGTTGATCCCCGCGTCGGCAAGATAGGCCGCAGCCGTCAGTCCGTTATGCCCACCCCCGACTATGATGATGTCGTATGCCGATTTCTCAGCCATTCCAGTCTCCTGTCAGCAAGCGTGAATCTGGGATTTCCCCGTTCTCCTCCTGGGTGAAGTTATACGTGTTCAATTCCCGTAGGCGCGGTTCGGAAACCGCCCTCCCCCAGCAGGTCTACCCTATCAGCCCCTCTCTCCAGTCCTTGATAATCTCGTGCGCTGCATTATGCCCCGGCGCCCCGGACACCGAGCCCCCCGGGAACGCCCCCGCCCCGCACAGATACAGGTTTTTCACCGGAGTCCTGTAGTCCGAATAACCCGCGAAGGGACGTAGAGAAAAATTCTGGTCCGGGAATAGGTCCCCGTGGTGCATTGTGGACTCGGTTAGATAGAACAGGTCTTCAAAGTCCTGTGGACTGTACAGCACCTTGTCTACAATTATATCGTCCAGGTTGGTCACATACGCTCGCAAATGGTCCAGGCAGCGTTCGGTGAGTTCTTGCCTTTTGGACTCGTCATTCCAGCTGCCCTCTGCCAGTTCGTAGGGGACATGCTGGAAGTAGCCCGTCATGGTGTGCTTGCCCGGTGGGGCGAGGGTGTCGTCACTCAAGGACTGGATTATGGTAAAACTCCATAATTCATCCGGTATTTCACCCTTGAGAGCCTGCACCCGAGACTCCTCAACTACCTCTATGGATGGCGCTGTGCAGATGATTCCGTGGTCCCGGGTCCCGGGGTCCTCGCCTTCGAAACAGGCCCACTCAGGTCGGGCATCCAGAGCGAACATGATCTTGGCAAAGTTGCCCCGCAGCTGGTAATTGTTCATGTCATTCTTGATACGAGGTTCGATATGCTCACCTGGGACAAGTTTCAGGAAGGTGCGCTTGGGGTCGGCATTGGAGGCTACCGCGTGCGACCTGATCACCTCCCCGGAGGTCAAAATTACGCCCCTGGCCCGGCCATCCTCCACAAGAATTTGCTCGATTTCCGCCCCTGTTCTGATCTTCGCTCCCCGGTCCTCAGCAGATTCCGCCATTGCTTGAGTGATGGCGCCCATGCCTCCCCGGCTGAACCCCCAGACTCCGTGTACGCCCGTGGCATCCGCCAAGGTGCCCCAGACCGACTTGAACATGTTCCCTTTGCTGAATAGCGATACGTCGTTTCCCGAGGCGGCCAGTCCCGTAGCCATAACCCGTACCACGTCAGATTCGTAGTGGCTCAGGGCATATTGCCCCGCCGACCCGAACATGATCAACTTATAGGCCTCCTGCTCTTCCGGTGTCTTGAACTGGGCCGCAAACTCAGCCATGGTCGGAGGCGTCCTCAGCCAAAATCGCTCAAGGTATTCCAGGTAGCGCTGATTGAAGCGAGACTGCTCGAAAAAGGCGTCGGCGTCTTTGGAAGAGAACTTTTCTATCTCCTTCCTGAATAAGTCTGGATCGTTCCAGGCGCAAAGGTAGGTGTTGTCCGGGGAAATGAATGTATATGGAGGATCGACGCTGTAGGCGTCGTAGCCGTAGTCCCGCAGCTTCAGGTCCTCAACCACCTTGTCCTGGAGCGAGCCGCAAGCCATCGAGGCCGTTGAAAACCGGAAGCCCGGTATCAGTTCCTCCGTCACCGACGCCCCACCCACCACCTCCCGACGCTCCAGCACCAGCACGTTGATCCCCGCGTCGGCAAGATAGGCCGCGGCGGTCAGCCCGTTATGCCCACCCCCGACTATGATGATGTCGTATTCCACTTGCTCAGGCATCGTTGTCTCCAGTGCCTAGTACCTGCTGTAGAGACACTTGCCGTCGACGTATGTGTGTTCCACGGCAATGTCTGTTATAAAGTCCGGGTTCGCCTGTGTCGGGTCATGCCCCAGCACCACCAGGTCGGCGCGTTTTCCTATCTCTATCGAACCAACCTCCGACTCCCTCCTCAGCGCCGTCGCCGAGTTGATCGTGTACATCCTCAGCGCCTCCATCGGCGTCACCGCCTCCTCCGCAGAAACCGCCTCGTCGGTCCTGCGCGCAACTCTGTTCACCGACGCTCTTATCCCGATGAGCGGGTCCAATGGCGCGCACGGGTTGTCCGATCCACCTGCAACCGTTAGCCCTGCGTCAATCATGCTCCGGTACGGCTCAATTCCGAACGTGCGGCCCAACTCTTTGGCACGGACTGCTTGCCTGTCGGCCCAGGTGTATATGAAGGGAGGCTGCACCGACGCTATCACATCCAGGGACTTGGCCCTCTCTATCTGCTCGCGAGTTGGTAGGGTGAAGTGCTCGATTCGGAACCGGGGATCGGAAACCGGCTTCTCTCGCAAGGCCCGATCAAATGAATTCAGCGCCTGCTCGATTGCCCACGGCCCCAGGCAGTGGATGATCACCTGCATCCCCAGCCCGTGCGCCGAAAGCACCAGTTCATCCGCCTCCTCCTGCGAGTAGTAAATCGACCCCACCCGCTCCATTTCTCCACCGTCTTGGCACTTGAAATTGGCCGCGTCCGGGAATACCGGGTCCATGAAAATCTTTAGCGTCCCACCCCGCAGCCTGTCTGACGTGTCCTCTGTTCCAAGCTCGCCTCGTGAAGCCTTCTCCGGCACCCGAAAGAACGTGAGCCCCCCAAGCTGTTGTCGCAGCGCAATGGGCAGCTTGCCTTGCTCATCCGCCAACCTGTATAGCCGAGCCGCATCCGGCGTCACTAGCGCCTCCCCTACCGACGTAATCCCCACCGACAAATGCTTCATCGAGTTCCGGTAGACGAATTCGCCACCCCCCTCCCCGTGCCGGTCCACGTGGTCCTTCAGGCACAGCGAGTGAACGGGGTCCATCGCCCGTTCCCATAGCTCGCCCGACGGCTGGCCCTGGCTGTCCTTCAGGATTTCACCGCCACGCGGGTCGGGCGTGGCGGCATCTATTCCTCCGAGCCGCATTGCCATCGAGTTCGCATAGCAGCTGTGATGAGACCCGTCCATGATGCACACCGGATTGTCCGGCGCTGCATCATCCAGGTCACGATACGTCAGGTTCCGGTCTTCCCGTACGTAACTACCGTCGAAGCCCCATCCGAAAATCCACTGGCCGGGCAAAGCGGCGCCCGCCGCCCGAGCTATCGCATCCTTTATTCCGGTGATGCTTTCATGGGGGGGCGTCCAGCAGTCCACCGCCACCGGGTCGAACACCGTCGCCGAGAAATGGTTGTGTGGGTCTACAAAACCGGGGATCAGCGTCCTACCCGCCAGGGGCACGACCTCCGTCCCCTCCGACACCATCTTCCCAATCTCCGCACTCGCTCCCACCGCCGCAATCTTGCCGTCCCTCACGCCCACCGCCTCCGCGCGCCCTCCCGAGCCGTTCATAGTTATGACGTTGCCGCCCAGGAAGACCAGGTCCATTTGGATACCTCTCGGTTGTCGAATGGTTGGGCTTGGTACGCTACCGACCGCTAAGACCGTGGTATTCGATGAACTTAGTCGGAGTCACCCGGATCGTCGCCGACTCCGCATCATCTGGCCGGTCTCCCAGGTACTTGTTCGCCCCCTCTTCCCCTAGGTACGCCGTGGCAATCCCCTTGATCGTATCTATCGAGTGGACGGTCTCCAGCCGCGCCGTGCCCCGCACCATCACGGCGTAATAGGGTGTCTCTCGCTGATCGAACACCAGCATGACGTTCTCGTTGTTCTTGATGTTTTTGTACTTCTGGGAGCCTAACCCGGTCGACATCACGAATTCGCCATCCTCGTAGATGCACCACATCGGTATGGCGTGAGGCCGACCTCGAGTGTCCACCGTCGAAAGCACGCCTACCTGGACTTGCTTGAGGAACTCTTCAATATGCTCTGGTGTCTGCATGCTAATGTGCCTTTCAGGGAGTGGGCGTACCTTACGATTAGCCCTTGAACTTAGTCAAGACAGCGAAAACCCATACAACCTCGCCGCATTCTCCGCGACTATTTTCCGCTTCTCATCCTCCGGTATGTCTTTGAAAATCCTCTCTATCACCTCCCGAGAGTGGGGGAATGTTCCCTCATCATGGGGGTAGTCGCTGCCCCACATCAGGCAGTCCGACCCCGTGATCTCCCGAGTCAGCAATCCAGCCAAATCATCCCCGAACGTGGCGTAACCCTGGCGTTTGAAGTAGTCGCTGGGTGGCAGCTCTAGGTGGGGAACTGCCCACATGTGACGCTTTTCATGCAGCTCGTCCAGGCATTGCAGCACCCATGCCAGCCACCCCACCCCCGACTCCACCAGCACGAAGTTCATGTTCGGGTGCCGTCCCAGGACATTGGAGGCTATCAACATGATGGTCGGGCCCATTGCTGCCGCCATGCCCGTAATGCTCGCCAGGTGGTCCTCACCAACCCCCGTGGCCCGTTCATACTGCTCGGCAGCGGCCGTCGCCGCCGGGTCCGGCCCCGACGTGAATACGTGGAATGCCAGGGGGATGCCCAGCTCTTCCGCCGCGTCCCAGAACGGTTCGTAGTCCGGGTGGTTATAGGGCTTGGTAGGCATGTTGCAGGGCAGGGACAAGCTCTTGTACCCCAAGTTCGCCACTCGCCTCGACTCAGCTATCGCATCCTCGACGTTCAGCATGGGAATCTCGGCGGTCATGGCAAAGATGTCGCTGTGCTCGCCGAACACTTCGTGGTGATAGTCGTTGTACATCTCCGCCAGGGCCTTCTGATAGCTCGCGTCCGGCGACGCAAACATCTTGAACACCGCCTGGGGGTAGATAACCTCGGCGCTGACCCCGTCCTTCTCCAGGTCGGCAAGCCGAAGCTCGACATCCATCCCACCCTCACGGTGCTGCTGCCTCCCGAGATCCTCCCCGTCCCGCCAATACCGTTGCATGTCGTCTTCGTTCAACGGATTCGGGGCGTGGATCGGAAAGGGAGGCTGGCCCTCGAAGATCATATATCTTTCCCCGTCGATAGTCTCTTCGTGCGGGGCCCGAGCCCGATACTCGACCGGCAGCCTTTCATATATCTCCGCCGGCTCATTGCTGTGTGAGTCCGCCGAGATAACTCTGTACTCCGACATCTCTCCTCCTTCAGTCCTTCACCAAGTTCTCTCTAATTGTCATTCCGACTTTATCTGTCATTCCGAGGCCCCGCGAGGAATCTGGGGCGGGGCATTCCTGACGGGGTAACGCGCCTGGTCTATCACTATCGCACAAGCCCCAAGGCCCTCACTGTCGAGAAAAACCATACAATTTCTCCGCATTCTCACCCACAATCTTCTTCTTCTCATCCTCAGGCACATCTGCAAACGTCCGCTCTATCACTTCGCGGGAGTGGGGAAACGTCCCCTCGTCATGAGGGTAGTCGCTCCCCCACATCAGGTTCTCCACCCCGATGACGTACCGAGTCATCAATCCTACCTGGTCGTCCCCGAAGGTGGCGTATCCCTGCCGATGAAAGTACTCGCTGGGTTTCATGTTCAGCTTGGGCTCGGCCCACATGTGACGTTTTAGCTGCATCTCGTCCAAAGTCTGCAGCACCCATGCCAGCCACCCCACCCCTCCCTCCACCAGCACGAACTTCATATTGGGGTGTTTCTCCAGCGCCCCCGATGCCACGAGATGTGTTAGGGGGTTCATCGCATGGGCCATGTTCACAATCTCGCTGGACAGGTCCTCGCCCGGGCCGCTTCTGGCCGTACCCTCCGGGTTCTGGCCCGTGGGGCCCACCGTAAAGACGTGAAATGCCACGGGGACCCCTGTTTCTTCGACCATGTTCCAGAACGGGTCGTACTCGGGGTAGTTGTACGGCAGCAAGGGCATGCTTACCGGCACCGAGAACGACCGGCCCCCTAGCTGTGCAACCCGCTTCCCCTCCTCTATCGCAAGGCCCATGTCAACCATGGGCAGCAGCGCCGAGGTCACGAATTTGTCCGGGTGCCCGCCAAAAATCTCATGGTACCAATCGTTGTAAACACCGGTCAGGTTCTTCTGGTAGCCGGGGTCCGGCGATGCGAAGCACTTGAAGATACCTTGAGGATAGATCACCTCACCCGACACCCCATCATCCTTCAGGTCCGACAACCTGACAGGAATATCAATGCCCCCGGCAAGGTCGTTGGGATTGCTGGCGATGAGGTCCTGTCCTTCCTCCGCATCCCTGAAGAACCTGCGCATATCCTCTTCCGTCAAGGGATTCGGCGCATCCAGGGGCAGATCGTATGCCCCCTCAAGCCTCAGGTAGCGTTGCCCGTCGATAGTGACCTCCCGCGGCGCCCGGGTCCGATATTCTTCTGGCAGACGGTCGTACAGCTCCACCGGCTCGTTCGCGTGGGAATCCGCTGAGATAACCATGTAGTCCGTCATATCGCCCTTTCCCTACTCGATTCATGCATCGACCACTCCCTGACCTTTGCCGATTGTACCAGCCCATAAACCCAACGTGCTAAAATCGCCCCACGAACTGACTATGGTTGCCACAGACAACAACAAGTTCCGAGGACTGCCCAGCGTAGACCGAATCCTCGCGACCGAGGAATCCAAGGCGCTGGTTGACACCTACTCCCACGGAGCCTTGGTCACCCTCGCCCGAGACTCGCTGCAGGCGGCACGGGACTGCATATCGGATGGAGGCCCGGTGCCCTCCCTCGAAACCCTCGTCCAGGAGATTTCGCAGAAGGCCAAAACCCTGTGGAAACCCTCCCCCCGACGCGTGATAAATGCCACGGGGGTCGTCATCCACACCAACCTTGGCCGGGCGCCGCTTAGCGAAGAAGCTGCAGCGGCAGCGCTAGAGGCAGGCGCCGGATATTCGGACCTGGAGATAGACCTCGAAGCGGGAGAACGTGGAGGCCGGGACGCGACCCTCAAGTCCCTCGTAAGTCGGCTCACGGGCGCGGAGTCCGCCCTCGCCGTGAACAACAACGCCGAGGCCCTTCACCTGCTGCTCAGTGTCCTTGCCCGAGACCGCGATGTCATCGTAAGCCGGGGCGAGGCCGTCGAAATCGGCGGCGGCGTACGCGTGCCGGAAATAATGAGGGCCAGCGGATCCCGACTCGTCGAGGTCGGCACCACCAACCGCACCTACCTCTCCGACTACCGCAACGCCATAAACGAAAACACTGCCTTGCTCCTAAAGGTACACTCCAGCAATTTCAAGGTCATTGGCTTCACCGATGCTCCAGAAACTCGGGATCTGGCCGCACTGGGCCGGGAGATGGACATACCAGTCGTCCACGACGTAGGCAGCGGCTGTCTCGTCGACACCCGGGAATTCGGCCTCTCCGAAGAGCCGAGACCCCAGGACGGTATTGCTGCCGGCATTGACCTCGTAGCCTTCTCCGGCGACAAGCTGCTTGGAGGCCCGCAGGCGGGCATCATCGCCGGTCGGCAAGACCTCGTTTCCCGGTTGGCCCGCCACCCCCTTGCCCGTGCCGGCCGCATCGACAAGATGACCATGGCCGCGCTCACTGCCACCCTCCTCCACTACCTCAAGGAGGAGCACCTGGAAAAGGTGCCCGTCTGGCGCATGATATCCATGCCACAGGAAACCATCAGGCGCAGGGCCGAGGCCTGGCGCAGCCGTATCGGACGTGAGACCACCGTCGCCGAGACCAGATCTACCATCGGCGGCGGCAGCCTCCCCGGCGACACCCTTCCCTCCTGGGCCTTGCAGGTGCGCCCCCCAAACGGCGTCGGCATCGATTCCCTCGCTCAGACCCTTCGCACCAACCCCATCCCTGTTATAGCCCGCATCGAAAACGACGCCCTCTTGCTGGATCCCCGAACTGTGTTGCCGGAGCAGGAAGCGGCCCTGATAGAAGCGCTGGCCCGGGCCCTGGACACGGGCCCCGTTTAGCTCCACCCTTGGCCGTGAGACAGACAGAGACCTATCGCTGCCTCACCTGTCGTGCTTCCAGAGTAGAAGGTGTCGGATGGGGAGAAAGACACTCCGAGTGCGGCGTATGCGGTGGTTCTGCCTTCCTTGTCGGGTCAATGGACCCGCCACCGCTGGAAGTTCACCTGCGGCACATGAGGGTGGAGGAAGCCCTGATAAAGCTGGACAAATATCTTGATACCGCTTTCCTGTCCGGCCTGCACCATGTCCGGATTGTGCATGGTAAGGGTCAAGGCAAAGTACGTAGCGCCGTGCTGGAGTGGGTGGCCGGACATCAACTGGTAAGCTCGTTCCGGGGCGCGACTCTCGAGGAGGGTGGTTGGGGGGTTACGGTAGTAACGCTGGCTCCGCGTTAGGGAGGGGCAAGGAAGAGATGGCGAACCAACGTAAAGACCTGTTCGACGCCTCCACCGAGGCCCAGCTCGCCCGCGACGCCCCCCTCGCTGCCCGTATGCGTCCCCGCACCTTCGATGAGTACGTCGGGCAGGAGCACCTCATCGGCAAGGGCAGAGCCCTCCGAGCCAGCATCGAAGCAGACCGGCTCCCTTCCATTGTCCTCTGGGGCCCTCCGGGCAGCGGCAAGACCACCCTTGCCCGCATCATCGCCTCCCAGACCCAGGCCAGCTTCCGTCAGGTAAGCGCCGTCGGATCCGGTGTCGCCGAGCTACGACAGGTGATCAAGGAAGCCAAAGACCTCCGGGGCATGTATCGCCGCAACACAATCCTCTTTATTGACGAAATTCACCGCTTCAACAAGGCCCAACAGGATGTGGTGCTCCCCCACGTCGAGGATGGCACTGTCACTCTCATAGGCGCGACCACCGAAAATCCATCCTTCGAGGTGATAGCCCCTCTGCTCTCCCGATGCCGGGTATTCACCCTGAAACCCCTCGACGAGTCCCAGGTCCGCACCATCGTCCAACGAGCCCTGTCCGATGAAAAGAGGGGCCTTGGACGCGACAACATCACCCTCGAACCCGACGCCCTGGACCGTCTCGTCGACCTGTCCGGCAACGACGCCCGCATAGCCCTCAACACCCTGGAGTTGGCGGTCTCGGTGGCCTTGGCAACCGGCGCCCAAGTCATCAATGTTGATGCCATAGACGACGCCCTCCAGCGCCGCACCCCGAGATATGACAAGAGCGGCGACCAGCACTACGACACCATATCCGCATTCATCAAGTCCCTCCGAGGCTCGGACCCCGACGCCTCCCTGTACTGGATGTCCCGCATGATCGAAGCCGGCGAAGATCCTCTATTCATCGTGAGAAGAATGGTCATCCTCGCAGCCGAAGACGTTGGCCTCGCCGACCCTCAAGCCCTCGTAGTGGCCGTAGCCGCCCAGCAGGCCGTCCACTTCATCGGAATGCCCGAGGGCTTCATCCCCATGGCCGAAGCCGCCGTCTACCTCGCAACGGCCCCCAAGAGCAACGCCTCATACGCGGCATATCTCAAGGCTAAGGAGGATGTGGAAAAGACCCACCACCTCCCCGTGCCCCTCCACCTGAGAAACGCGCCCACCGGCCTGATGCGAGCCTCGGGATACGGCAAGGGCTACAAATACGCCCACGACTACGAAGGACATCACGTGGAACAACAGCACCTTCCGGATGAACTATCCGGGCATAGGTACTATGAGCCATCAGGCCAGGGATTCGAGCTGGAGATCGAAAAGAGATTGAATGAGAGACGCCCCCCACCCCGTCCCGACGAATAGTCTCTCCTCGATCAGGTAACTAAGAAACCCGAGGCAGCACCTTCTCGGCGATAAGGTCCAGCAGTTCCGTGTCTTCGTAGTCGTAAAGCTGGAATATCACCCGGGACGCGCCCGCCTCCGCATAAGCAAGAATCCGCTCCACCACCCGGTCCGGAGTCCCGACTATGAAACCCTTGTCCATTAGCTCCTCAGGACTGGCATCGCCGATTTCCTTCCTGGACTTCAGCATTCCGGCCACGACGCCCAACCGACGCTCATAGTCCCCGTCGTCCCGCCCGATGATCCCCGTCGCCGCCAGGGATGTCGAAATCTCACCCGTGTCCCGGCCTATCTCCTGACACGATCTGTGCAGCACTTCTCGCTTGGCTATGAATCCCTGCACAGTGAGGTTTATGCCGTTCCACTCTTGGGCGTACTTTGCGGCTGTCGGAATCGTGCGCTTCTCGCCGTTTCCACCTATCACGAATGGCGGGTGCGGAGACTGTGCGGGCTTCGGATAAGACGTGGCGCCTTCCAGGGTGTAATGCTCCCCTTTGAAGGTGGCTTTGTCCTCCGTCCAGAGGGCTTTGATTACCTCCAGCCCCTCCTCCAGCATCCCGTAGCGCTTTTTCCAATCGTAGAAGGGAATGCCAAATGCCGTATGCTCAGGCACACACCACCCCGCCCCCAGCCCCATCTCCAGTCTCCCCTTGGACAACACGTCGATCGACGCTGCCATCTTGGCCAGAACACTCGGGTGCCGGAACGTCATGGGCGTTACCATCGCCCCAAAACGTATCCGTTCGGTCCGGGCCGCCAGCGTTACGAATGATACCCACGCTTCCAACGCCTCCTTTTGCGGCCCCAGCACCAGTGGATGAAGATGGTCCGACCTCCACAGCGACTCGAAACCCAGGCCTTCCGTCCTGTCAACGAAGTCGTGCCACTTCTCCCAGGTCAGGTCCTCCTGACCCTCCAGCATTATCCCTAGTTTGACCATGGCTAGTTCATCACCGCCCGGAACGCCTCAACTGTCTGCCCTACATCTGCTTCATCGATGCCGTAGTGCGTTACCAGCCGGAGACTGCCGCCCCCTCGGTCCAGCGCTAGCACCCCCTCCGCTTCCAGGGCCGAGGCGACTCCGCCATTGGGGAATTCTTTTTCGACATCCACCATTATCATGTTTGTCTGCACCCGCTCCAGGTCCAGCTTCAGCCCCGGAATCTCGGCGAGCCCCTCCGCTATCGCCCGGGCATTCACGTGGTCCTCGGCCAGCCTGTCAATCATCGTTTCCAGCGCCACTATTCCCGCCGCCGCAATGATTCCCGCTTGCCTCATGCTGCCGCCCAGCGCCTTGCGAATTCGCCGAGCCTCGTATATGAACTCCTCAGACCCGCACAGCACCGATCCGACAGGACACGAAAGTCCCTTGGATAGGCAGAACGTCACCGAGTCGAAAGGCTCCGTGAGTTCCTGTACGCCAACACCCAATGCCACCGACGCATTGAATAATCGGGCGCCATCCAGGTGTAGAGGTAGGTTGTGACTCTTGGCCACCTTGGCTACGGGGCCTATCTGTCCAGCTCCGAGTGCCGTACCGCCAGAGAGGTTGTGAGTGTTTTCCATACAGACTAATGCCGTATGGGGAAAGTGCTGGTTCTCGGGTCGGATGGCGCCTTCTATGTCCAGCGGGTCCAGAGACCCGTCCTCGGATGTACCTATTGTCCGTACGTGCACGCCCCCGAACGCCGACACTCCCCCTGCTTCATAAAGGTAGCTGTGGGACTTGTTGCCCAGAATTACCTCGTCCCCCCGTTGGCAGTGAGACAGGATGGCAGTAAGGTTGCCCTGCGTCCCGCTGGACACGAGGACTGCAGCCTCTTTGCCCAACCGTTCGGCTGCCATGGCCTCCAGCCGGTTGACCGTCGGGTCCTCCCCGAAAACGTCGTCTCCAAGACTGGAGTTGGCTATTGCCTCACGCATTTCGGGAGTGGGTTGTGTTACCGTGTCGCTCCGAAGATCGACGATTTTCATATGGGGGTGGCCCTCCGCAGGAGATGGCCCATTCTAGCATCGGGTGTTGAGGCTTACCAGTGCAGGCCGCATCATGTCGTTCCTATGCACTAAAATCAGGTATATCGGATAGAACGGAGAAGAGAAGTTGGAAAGCAGTAGCATTACCTTTGCCTCTGGCGCATTGAAGATAGAAGGAGTCCTGACAAATTCGCCAGGCGGCAAAGCTGACCATCATGCGGCGGTTGTCATAGCCCACCCCCATCCCCTCTATGGAGGAGACATGGAAAACGGAGTGGTACTGGCAATAAGGAACAGGCTCGCAGAGCTTGGTATTCCGAGCCTCCGCTTCAATTTTAGAGGCGTAGGCCGCAGCGAGGGTCAGTACGATGATAGCAGAGGAGAACTTGACGACCTGAGGGCAGCCATATCGTTTCTCGGCCGTGCGGCCACCATTGACCCCGGTGATGTCGGCTTGATCGGTTACTCATTCGGGGCGGAGATAGTCATGCGCATGGCCGCCGAGACCAGTGCCCAGAGACCCGTCGTTGCAGTGTCTCCCGTAGTGTCCAGCATCACAGGCAGACGCTGGCAAATTATTGCTGGCCCCAAACTCATCATCTGCGGAGACTCAGACGCTTTCTTGCCGGCGGAAAGGCTGCTTGCCGCCACCGAGGATGAGGAGCGCTTGATCATCGATGGTGAAGATCACTTCTGGACGCGCAAGGCTGACCAAATGGCAGATGCCGCAGGGCAATTCTTCCAGAGAGCGTTTAGCCTTGCCACATCGGGTAGAGACGGATAGAAGCAAGGAACGCCTCCAAGCCCTGGTAGGCTGCTGAAATATGGGGTGTGCAGAGGGGCAGAGCCCCTCGCCGGGAGTCTGAGGGTGTCCCTCAGATCTAACTTTCTCCCCCTTCCTTGCCAAGGAGGGCTGTGGGCAGACTCAAAAGGGTTTTTCCGTAGCCTGCTAGTGATAAGCTTTATGACTAAGACTTGGCAGGCTGCTGAAATATGGGGTGTGCAGAGGGGCAGAGCCCCTCGCCGGGAGTCTGAGGGTGTCCCTCAGATCTAACTTTCTCCCCCTTCCTTGCCAGGGAGGGCTGCGGGAAAACTCAAGAAGGGTTTTGCCGTAGCCTGCTAGTGATAAGCTTTATGACTAAGACTTGGCAGGCTGCTGAAATATGGGGTGTGCAGAGGGGCAGAGCCCCTCGCCGGGAGTCTGAGGGTGTCCCTCAGATCTAACTTTCTCCCCCTTCCTTGCCAAGGAGGGCTGTGGGCAGACTCAAAAGGGTTTTTCCGTAGCCTGCTAGTGATAAGCTTTATGACTAAGACTTGGCAGGCTGCTGAAATATGGGGTGTGCAGAGGGGCAGAGCCCCTCGCCGGGAGTCTGAGGGTGTCCCTCAGATCTAACTTTCTCCCCCTTCCTTGCCAAGGAGGGCTGTGGGCAGACTCAAAAGGGTTTTTCCGTAGCCTGCTAGTGATAAGATTTATAAGCTTGGAACTAGCTATGAAATCGCGTCTAACAGCCATAATCAAGGATCGACGAAACTTGAGCCTCCTTGCCTTGTGGCTATCGATCCTCGCGATGGACCAGGCAACAAAGGCCCTTGTGAAAAACCTTATGATGGTTGGGGAGTCCATTCCGGCAAATGGCCCCGTTCGCCTGACCTATGTCCAGAACACGGGTAGCGCCTTCGGCCTTTTCACTAATCAAACTTTTGCCCTCACCATAGCTGCGGCTGTTGGGGTGGTAATCATAGCAATCGTGTTTTTCAAGAGCGGTGGAGCAAGTAAACTGCTGGCAATAAGTTTGACCATGCAGATGGCCGGTGCCATCGGTAACCTCATAGACAGGGTTGCCTACGGGTATGTGGTCGACTTCGTAGACTTCCGGGTCTGGCCGGTTTTCAACGTGGCTGACTCCTCCATCACTATTGGGTTTGTATTGCTTGCCATAGCCCTGCTGTTCAGCAAGGACTCCAAGGATAAGGCCAGTGACGGCGCCACTCCCTGAGCCGGGTCCCGGAGCCCGGACTCTTCCTGCAAAGCCGGACGCTAGACTCGACAAGCACCTCTCCGACCTCTGCCCCGGGCTATCCCGTTCTTATCTCCAAAAGATGATCTCCGAAGGAACCGTTCGAGTTAACGGACGTGTAGTCCGCGCTGGATACAGGCTGAAGGCTTCGGACGTAGTGTTGATGGAACGGCGGGTCGAGCAACCTGATACTTCAGAACTCCCGCCTTTTCACTTGCACATCGTCTACGAAGATTCCGACATACTGGTGGTAGACAAACCCGCGGGAGTGCCAACCCACCCAGGCCCGGGGCACGGGAGCGGGACCCTCTCCAACGCCCTGCTCGCCTATCTGCCGGACTTGGCCAATGTCGGCGACCCGTCAAGACCAGGAATAGTGCACCGGCTCGACAAGGATACCTCCGGCCTGCTTGTCGTCGCCAAAACTGCGGACGCGCATCGGGACCTGTCCGCTCAATTCAAGAGCAGGACAGTGACCAAGACATATTTGGCCCTGGTAGAAGGCTCGGTTTCTCCGCCGAACGGTGTTATAGAGGCGCCGCTGGGCAGGCACTACAGACGCCGGAAGGAGATTGCAGTTGTACAGGATGGCCGAGAGTCGATAACCGGATATGAGACCGTAGCCGTATATGACGGATGTACGCTTGTAAGAATCACCCCGAAAACCGGCCGGACACACCAGATTCGTGTGCATATGTCGGCCATAGGGCATCCGGTAATAGGAGACTCGGTGTACGGCAAGCGCCACCCGCGTCTCACACGCCACTTTCTCCATGCGGCCTACCTCTCATTTAGGCACCCCACTACTAAGGAAAAAACGGAGGTGAATTCACATCTGCCGGCAGAGCTTTCCGGCTTCTTGGAATCTTTGACGGCTGCAGGATGCTAGAATTGACGCCTCATGATGCAAGACAAAAAAGTAAGAGTTAGATACGCACCCAGCCCCACGGGTATTCCCCACGTCGGGAATATTCGCACCGCCCTCTTCAATTGGCTGTTTGCTCGACACAACGGCGGTCGCCTAATCGTCCGAATCGAAGACACCGACCAGGCCCGTACTCAGGCCGGCGCTATCGAGGCCATATTGGAGAGCCTCAGATGGTTGGACCTTGATTGGGATGAGGGCCCCGAGGTTGGCGGTGAGTTTGGCCCCTATCTTCAGTCCGAGCGGCTGGATATCTACGACCGTTACGCCCGGCAGTTGATTGACAGTGGCTCCGCATATTATTGCTACTGCTCGGCGGAGCGGCTGAAATTCGTCCGGGACGAGCAATCCAAGCGTAAAGAGAATCCGCGCTATGATGGTCGATGCCGAGACACATCCGAGCATCAGGCCAAGGCTGCCGGTGACGCCGACACTCCAGTCGTCAGGTTTCGCGTCCCGGAGGGCCGGACCATAACCTTCAATGACCGTATTCGCGATGATGTCTCCTTCGAATCTGACCAACTCGGCGACTTCGTGCTCATCAAGACCGACCGGTTCCCGACATACCACATGGCCAACGTGGTCGATGATCACTTGATGGAGATTTCCCATGTCCTCAGAGCGGAGGAGTGGCTTTCGAGCACCCCCCGGCATCAGCTCCTCTACGAGGCTCTCGGCATGACTCCCCCCGGATACGGCCATCTGCCAATAATCCTTGGCCCCGACCGCTCCAAGTTGAGCAAACGCCACGGTGCGGCCTCCCTCCTCGACTACCGAGATCTCGGATTCCTCCCGGATGCCATGGTCAATTACCTTGCGCTCATGGGCTGGGCCCTCGATGACCACACCGAGCTCTTCACCCGTGAGATGCTCGTCGAACATTTCACTTTGGAGCGGGTCGGCAAAACTGGCGCCATCTTCGATTTAACGAAACTGACTTGGATGAACGGCGTCTACCTTAGAGAACTGTCCGCCGATAAATTTATGGATGTGGCCTTACCGCCCCTGGAGTCAGGTCTTCCCCAGGACATTGCCAGGCCCTTGGACAAGGATTACGCAGCCCGAGTCCTCGGCCTCCTTCAGGAACGGACCAAGACCTTGAAGGACCTGCCGGAACTGGCAGAAATCTTCTTTGTGGAAGATCTGTCACACGATGCGGTCGACCTGGTTCCCAAAAAGATGGACCAGGAGGGCGCCGCTGCCGCCCTGAAAGCGGCGCTTGCAGCCTTGTTGAACCTTCAAGATTGGGATGCGGAGACTCTGGAAGGCGCGTTACGACCCTTGGCTCCAGAATTGGGGATCAAGACAGGCCAGCTGTTCGGCGCCCTGCGAGTTGGAGTCACGGGCCGAACGGCAGCCCCACCCCTCTTCGACACCATGTCGGTCCTGGGAAAAGACCGTTGCGTGAGACGCCTTAGTGATGCAGTAAGTACGCTGGAGTCGGCAGCCGGAGTGGAAGGCTGATGCGCCGCTTAGACTAGCTTGTCCCAGTCTGCTAAAATTGCATCCCCGGTGGGGAATCGTCTAGTGGTAGGACAACGGACTCTGGATCCGTAAGCCCAGGTTCGAATCCTGGTTCCCCAGCCAACCCTCCTATTTTGTGAAGTGGCGTTCCGCCCATGCCGATTTATTGATTGAGAATACACTCGATCTATGTTGATATAAGTGGCACGCAATCCTTCCCCCGAACTGTTAATCTTGCCACCTAAAGTTCGCACATTAGTGAGGGATTTGGAACGAGCAGGATTCGTCAACCGAGGAGTACGAGGGGATCATCGAATTTTGTGCATCCCAGCGTTCGTAGGCCTGTTACAATTGCGGGCAACCTTGGGGATGATGCAAAGAACTACCAGGTTCGTGCAGTGAGACTTGCCATTGAGGAGTCCAGGGCATGAATGACAGTGCTCGGTATGTGAAGATAGTGGAATGGTCCCAGGTTGACCAATGCTACGTCGGAAGTGCTCCAGGGTTGGTATTCGGAGGTTGTCACGGCAACGACGAGCGCAAGGTGTTTGAAGAGCTTTGCCGCATTGTAGAAGACGCAATAGAGTTGTACCGAGCAGACGGCAAGCCGTTGCCGCCGGCAACGTCGGGCCACAATTTAGCCACTATTTTAGAGACCCTGGCCTAAGACTTGCTAACAAGATTTGTCTAGGGAAACAATTCCACAGCACTTGTGAGCCCTCACCGCCATGCAGGCGCTCTAGGCTTCTCAACGCACTACCGTGGGGCTAGTCCGCTTTCTACTCCCAACTAGTCCGTGGCATGCCTATGACTAATCTCCCACACCCCCTCCCCACCATCCTCCGAGATAGCTTCTACATCCGCACTACCATGACCCGACGCAGGTCAGGAGGCGAACGTACCGTACAGACTACCTACTACTGGAACGGAAATGACGAGGTTGTACTGTCGGGCTACCCCGGGCGCCGAGACTGGGTAGCCAACATTGCCGCGCATCCGGTCGTAACCTTGCACACGGTCGAGTCCGAGCCCTGGTATGACATCCCTGGCCAAGCCCGAGTCCTCCGGAACACCGACGAACGTCTCCCTCACATTTTCAACTTCATCGACCGCTGGGCCGAGAGACCGGGCTTTCCCCGCCGCCGCTTTGCCCTTGCCCTGGGCGCGATCAAACTGAACCGAAGGCTCAGGTTGCCGTGGTGGGGTCCGTTTTGGTTCGCCCGCAAAGTCCTGGACAACATGCCTTGTGTAGTTGTTGCCTTCTCCGGCCCCCCGAGGCTCCGGTTGGATGGCCCCCCACCCGTCTCTGAACCTCGCCACCGCTGAACAAGCGTGCATCACGGACGACGCACGCAATGTATCTGGTCGATCTGGGGAACAAATATACGCCCTGTTGCGTCTATACAAATGTAGTCCTGATCCATCCCGGACACCGAGGTTGGAAACATGAAATTTAGAATTACGTCTGTACTATCCCTGGCCCTGGGCCTTAGCCTTGTTTTGCTTCTGATAGCTGCTTGCCAGGACGCACCGGACTCATCCAACGCAACAATAGAGGTGCCTTCTGGTAAGACACCGAACGCATCCGTAAGCGGCGCCATCAATTACAGGGAAAGGTTGGCTCTCACCCAGGGCGCAACCATAGTTGTCGAGCTCCGAGACACATCCTACGCCGACGCCTCCGCCGAGCTCATCGCCCGTCAGACCATCTCAAATCCGGGCCAGGTCCCCATCAAATTCAAGGTTGAATACAGCCGTGAAGACATTGATTCACGAAATACCTACAGCATTTCTGCCCGCATCATCGAATCCGACGGCCGGCTAGCATTCATCAACGACACCGCCTACGACGTAATCACCCGTGGAAACCCCGACCGTGTCGATATGCTGCTGGTGCTCGTTGAACCCCCTCCTGATCTGGTCGATGATGCCGACCCTGACTGGCAAACCTGGGTGGAAGTCCCGGCGACAATCATTTCGGCTAACCTGATCCCCAACGAGCAGGAACACTTCCTGCACATCAACTATTTCCAGTCCACCATTGAAGGCTGCGCCAGGCCCGGTGCTCAAAGCCTGGAAATGGACGGCAGCAACATCAGAGTTCAGGTCACCTTGATGCAGCGGCCGCCCACCGAATGGGCAATCCCATGCCAGGATCAGGTGGTGGCGCTCGATACGGTAGAAGCCATTGGAGACCGGCTCAAACCGGGTCAGACCTATCGGGTTATAGTCAATGACCGGGCAACCACCACCTTCACCCTCCCAGACCCCGATCTTGGCCACACTTTCATCACCGACTCCCCAATCGAAAGCCGAGAGATCGAGATACTCGAAAGCGACCCACCGCAATATCAACTGCGCGTCGTCTCAGGCATGCCCGCCGGAAGCAGCTGCTCGCACTTCAACGGCTTCGAAATCCGGCGGAATGGGCCCAATCGGTTTGAAGTCCTCATCACCCACCACGAAGTCGCCGACCCTTCCGCAATCTGCACGACCGACTATCCCATAGTCGAAACGGCTGTCCCCCTGGGCGCCGACTTCGATTCAGGCACGGAATACACCGTCAGCGTGAACGCAGGACCCGACCTTAGTTTCATTGCCCAGTAGGAGTATCCTCCTTGCCGACCCCGGAGCTTGCCCTCGGCATCTGTGCCTGGTGCCCGGGCCTCGTCGCCGCCTAACGGGCATTCACCGTTACGACTACCCTGTCAGTTGCCCTGCCGCCCTTGCCGTCCCTCACCGTCAGCGTCAGTACAACGGTCTGAGCAACCCCCCGAGGAGCCGGTGCTATCCACATCGTGTCCTCCCGGCTTTCATCCTCGAAATGCCCGATATCAATGCTGGCCGTCCAGGAATATGAAAGCCTGTCCTTCTCCAGGTCGCTCGATGTACCGTTTAGCGACACGCCGTTGTAACCATTCACGGTAGCCAAATCTGGTGAGACGGATACCCTCGGTGCGCTGTTGCCCATTACCCGCGTAATGATGATCGTGTAAGTTAGTGCAGTCTCCCCGTTCTCGGCGGTCACCGTCACTGCAATCACGGTATCGCCGGGATTTAGGGCTATCTGATGGCCTTCTCTTAGTAAGTTGGAGTCGACTGGAGGGTTAAAGACCGCCGTAGCGTTCGAATCGGCGGTTGTGGCGGATACCGTTGCCTGCGCTACCGCGCCGCTGACGGTTAACGCATAGAACAAAGTTCCAGCCCTATACTCACTAATATCCACTGGTCCAATAGTTAGTGAGTTTAGGGTTGCGTCTGCCGAAGGTGTCCGAGCCCGCACAACTTCGGACCAACCCCCGATTCCCATTGCGTTTGCGGCAGACACCCGCACGTCGTAAGTGTTCCCCGCGACAAGGGCAGTGGAGTCGAGAGTGTTAATTGCATACGTTGTACTAGTCACGGTTTGCTCATTAATCACAGTGTCGCATTCATCACTGCCCTCGTAGTTTCCGGGACCACTTCCGTTCTCCCATCCTCCATTCTCGGGACAACCCGGTCCCAGTGTTGGCCTCCATTGCACAAGATATTCCGTAATTGGATCGCCTCCATCGCTCAAAGGCGGGGACCAACTCACCATCAAACCCTTGACGTCGCGACGATAAGTAATCATCGGCGAGATTGGAGCGGAGGGTATGCCCTGCCCCACCACCCCCGACACCTCCCCTGCGGTCTTAGCTAGCCCCCTCCGATCGGAGTAGACAGCCGTCGCCCGCAGATATTGCCCCTTATCGGCGACCACAGGTGAATAACCGGCTGTTGAGATGTTGGCGATGGTCACCCAAGGCCCATCGGAATTGTCTGAACGCTCCCAGGTCCACGACTCCACCGCACTGGTGAGAATGAGTCCCAAGTTGTCGAGCGGAGTATAGTTGTCCGGGTCCGTCACACTGGCGGTCATCGTCTCACCCACCTGCGGCGATGAAGGTGAAAGTGACACCCTGCCATCCTCCTCAACATCTACCACACTTATGGTTACTTCCTTAACGTCGTCTACACTTGGGTCGGTATTTCCATGTACATCCTTGCCATCCGACACTGATACAGTCACCAAATACGAACCCTTGATTTCATAGTCCAGTGTTGTACTGCTGCCCACCACAATCTGCCCTGCGCCGTCGATCTCGAAAGATGAGGCATCAGGCCCACCAAGCACATAGATAAGCCTTTCTCCATCTTCGTCAACAGCTTCTACAGGCTCGCCCACGTCGTATCCTGCTCCGCTTCCTTCACGAATGTTGCGTTCACCCGTTTCAGATGCAGGAAACGAAGGCATGTCGTTCATCGCCGCGACGACTACTTGTACTATGTCCGTATCATCCAACCCCAACTCATCGGTGACGGTCAGGGTCAGGATGACGGTCTGGTCCTGGTTTGTGGCCTGAGGGGCAGTCCACAAGGTGTCCTTGGCAGCGGCATTGTTGAAAGCTCCATCGCCAGACCATTTGTACGTTAGGACACCTTGCTCAGGGTCGGACCCGCCACCGGTCAGTGCGATCATACCGCCGCCCTGGACAGTGCCGCTCGATGAAGAGGCTTCAGCCAATGGACCCTGATTTGCTTCCACCGTGACTATAGCTGTAGCTGTCCCTTGCTCTTGGGGTTCGCCATTGTCAGTCACGGTAAGGGTCAAGGTTATGGTCTGGGTCTCAGTTAAAGGGGCGGGCGCCGTCCATGTGGTGTCCTCCAGGTTGGCGTCGCCAAACTCACCGATGATCGCGGGAGTCGTGCTCCAGATGTACGTGAGCGTATCGTTGTTGGAGTCGCTAGACTCACCGTCTAGATTTACAACCCCACGCCCGAGCACGCTCGCCGGAGAAGGCACAGTAGTAATCGTGACTGTGGGTTTGCTGTTATCGTCATCGTCGATGAGCACTGAGACAATCCTGGTATCCGAATCTATACCAACGCTGCTCTGGCTAGGCAATCCCATCATCACATCAAAGGACTCTGCATCCTCTGCCACATCATCCTGGACTATCATAATGTCCACGGCCTTGGTTGCTTGATAGAGCGTGTCGCCATTTAGCTGAATGTCAGAGAAGTCCCCTTCTACTAAGACTAGATTGTCCTTTAATGCTACATAGTCTTCGCTTGCCTTAGCAGACCCGTCCGAGGTTGTGAGGGGAATCGACACTTGGCCATGAGGCATTTTGTCGTGATCAGTGGTTACGGTGATGGTTGCAGTCGTTTGGTTTGTACCCTCATTGACAGGATTGGGGGATACACTCAATACGGCCTCCGCCTCCGGAAAATCATCGTCACGCACAACTATCGTGGCTATAGCTCCACCAGGATCTATGCTGTACCAATCCTCGGGCTTTATTCTCATCTCAACCTTGGAATGCTTTTCCCATGCTGTGTCGGGCACAGTCTCTACGGTGAATATGGCTATGCTCTGACCGGATTCGATCTCCCGCAGGGGCGAAGTGCCCTCAATGATGTCCGAGAGTAAGTTTCCATGGCCCTGCCCAACAATGACATCCAGTTCGTCCATCCCCACCCGTACTTCCAGTGTGTCCCCGGCCGTTTCCGTCCTTTCTATCTGGAAGCGTAGAAAATCGCCCTCAGTCGCGGGGTTGTCACTCAAAGCTCTTATGCTGACCGTGGGTTTCGCTCTTGTTATAGCCAAGCTGTAGTCCTGCCACAAAGCTCCTCTGACAACCCGAACTGTCAATGTTGTCTCGCCAATCTCCAAGTAGACCTGGTGACCGTCGACCATATCGTCAAGATCATCGTAAGGGTTGTTGGTAGAGTCCAAAAAGGAGACTTCGACACCGGATGCGGGTGTGGCAGCAACAGTTATTACATGAGTCCCATACCCAACGTCGGGGACATCATAGGAGAACTGGTTGGGTGAAAAGGAAGGCGTTAGTGTCCCAACGCTCAGTGAAAGAGAACTAAGGACGGGTGGATCGTCATCATCAGTGATCGCGACGGATGTATTGGCGGAACCGGTATTTAGGGTGACCAGATTGTCTGATGGGGTTCCCAAAGCAACGCTAAAGGACTCACTGTCTTCATCAATATTATCCTGTGTGATGTAGATGTCGACGGTTTTGAAAGCTCTGTAACGAGTATTACCATCTAGGTCGATCTGGGCGAAGTGCAATTCGGAGAAAGTTAGCGTGGTGTCTATCTCCACGTAGTCTTCCCCCGAAGTTGCTGCGCCGTCGGAAGTAGTGAGAGGAATCGTGATACTGCCGTGAGGCCCTTTTTCACCTTTCGTAGTCACTGTGATGGTGGCTATTGTTTTAACCATGTCCTCGCTGATGGGATTTGGGGAAACGCTAAGCACGGCCTCCGACTCCACGAATTCATCATCTTTAACTATGACCGACGCAGTCCTACTTTCTGGGTTAATGGTGTAAGAGTCGCCCCCTACTACATTCACCTCAATATTCGAGTGATTCTCCCAGGTGTTGTCACCCGTTGTTTCCACTTCTACCGTCGCCGTCGACTCATCTATTGCGATTTCATAAGACAGCGACACCCCTTCCTCCGAATCGGGAAACAGATCGCCTGGGTCGGACTCGGCGTCAACACCTAGCTCGCCGATGGTGACATTAACATTTAAGACATCGCCTGCCGCAAGTGACCTCCTCAACTCGAATTTGAGAGTGTCTCCCTCGGTGGCAGGCCCGGTAGTCACGGACCTGATGCTAACTTCTGGCCTTGCCCTCGTAATGACGAAGGTGTAGTCCTGCGAAAGGGATTCATTGGCTACTCTGATCTTGACCGTTGTCTCCCCGATAGCCAGGTAGACTTGGTGTCCATCCAACGCATCATCCAGATCGACTAGTGCGTTGTCAGAAGAATCGAGTAAAGACGCGGTTGCGCCGGTCTCCGGAGTGGTAGTGATGGTTAGCAGATGGGTCACGTACGTAACGTTAGGAACCTCATAGAAGAGGTGATTGGAGGAAAAAGAGGGAGTGAGTGTTTCGTTGCCAATAGTCACAGCCGTGAGTATGGGTAGCGTGACGGTTAGGTCGTCGTCAGTAATTGTGACAGATAAGTCAGTGGAGTCAGAATCCAACGTGACTAGGCTATCGGAAGGAGCGCCCATGCTAACAGTGAATGATTCATCTCCCTCATCGAGCGTGTCTGGAGTTATGGATATATCAACAGTTTTGATCGCGCTGTAGTGCGAATTCCCGTCGACCTCCACGTGGGAAAAGTCACCTTCAGAAAAGGTGAGAGTGGAATCCAGCTCCGTATAGTCGGTGCCGCCACTGGCGGTGCCCGCGGATGTGGTTACGGGGATGGTGACCTGTCCGTGAGGAAGAATGTTACCTTTGGTAGTGACAGTCACTGTCACTACCGTATTCCCATCCCCCTCCCCGACGGGATTGGGTGCTGCTGTTAGCACCGCTCCCGAGGCCAGGAATTCGTCATCGTGTACGACTGTCGTGGCGACACCGGTTTCGGAGGCTATAGAGTAAGAGTCGTCGGACACAATCTCCATCTCGATTTTCGAATGATTCTCCCATTTGTCGTCATTCGTGGTTTCAATCTCCAAAATGGCAGTGGAATCATCGGCCTCGATGTAGTACAGCGGCGACTTATCTTCTATGGAGTTAGGTAGTATGTCATCGTGGACTTCGCCCGGTATTGCATCGAGCTCGTCCGCGGCGACTCGAACGGCCAAAGCTTCCGTTGTAGCTGCTGACCTTTTGATCTCGAACCGTAAGGTGTCTCCTTCGGTGGCAGGTTCTAGACTTAAAGCCCGGATGCTAACCGTGGGCTTGGCTCTGGTAATCACTAACGTGTAGTCCCTATACGGGTCTCCCTTGTACACGCTTACCCTGACAGTAGTTTCACCTACTGCTAAGGCTATCTGGTGGCCTGAAGTCATTTTGTCTAGGTCTTCCAAGGATCCCCACGAAAAGTCATAAAAGTAAGGGCCGTCGGCGCCGGGCTCCGCGATGGCAGTTATAGTTAACATTTGGGCACTATAGGGAACGTCCGGAACTGTGTATTCGTCTGCGGTGCCTGGGAACTCTGGAGTAATGGTGCCAGTGCTTACAACAAGAGAAGTCAGCGCCGGTTTGCCATCGTTGACAGCGCTGAGGTCCTGTGGCCTCGGCCTTACCTCCTCTCCGTAGAGGCCTGGCTTAAAGAATAGCCCCGGCTGCCCGATGTTATCGGCTTGGCCTAGTTGAAGATCAACGTAGTAGTGTCCCTCGTCCTGCCCATCCGGTGCATTGCTGCCAGATTTGGAAGACAACAGTGTGGGGTCGTTGGGCAGTGGATCATGCCATCCGATAACGTCAGTGGCATGTTTCAAACTTTCGTGATTTGCTGTCGGCAGCCTGGTCCCGGAGGATCTCGTCTCGCCTGAAACCGCTTCAGGCGCTACCGCCGCTGCAGTCCCAAGGATCAGCGCCGCAAGTGCCGCACCGATGGCCGGGACAACAAGAGCCAGAATGCTTTTGCTGTTTTCCCTAAGCGGCGGTCCTGGATTATCTATTTGATGGCCTGTATTGCCAATATTTATCTTCGGGACTTGCCCTGAGAATGTTTCCTCCGGAATTGGCTCAATGCCCTGACTCTACATGAACTGACTGACGCTTCAGATACAGTCTCTTTTCCTGAGGGACACCAAATCCAAGGAATCATGTACTATGCCAGTCGCGGGCCAAGGCTGCTTCTTGGAGAGGTTCTAACATAGGACATTTGCATTAAGCGAACAACTATGCAAGCCTTAATGATAGTTTGGTGTTCATTAATACATATCATAGTCCACTATACCATAGTTATAGGGCGTGAGTTATATATGGCAATATGGATGTATGAACTGATATGGCACACGTTTGAGTACCGGGAGGGCCCCAGGTTATAGGGACCCTCGTCGGGTTTCTTGATCTGGATTACTATCTTCCCCTGAGCTTAGAACGCGCGAGCTTCAATAGGCTAGTGGATAACTAGCGGATATTGTTGAGGGTCAAGCGATAGTTCCAAAGCGTTTCAATGGCTTGCTCTCCCCCGGGAGTTGCCTATTACACCAAGGAATTCGGCAGCGAGGCTATTGCGCAAAGCAAGATGTCAGATAGTCCAGAGGCATCGATGGTCGCAGGTACTACCTACGACTGTGAAGTCGGTAGAAACAGTTGCTCAGGGTAGCCCAGGGCGGGAACTGCGGGGTATGTTGTCACCGGGGGTATCGCACTGGTTGAACTCCCCTACTACTAGAAGTCCTAGATGGTTTACGGCTTCTAGAACTGCGAAGAGGATCTCCAGAAGCTATTCGCGCTGCTCCTATTACCTGTCTCTTCACCATCATCTCCTCGACCCTAGAACCAAGCTTGGGGAGATACATCCTAACGAAGCACTCGCTCCTACCAGGGGCCATCGTGAAATTTCCGAAACAGATCGTGCTGTAAGGATGTAACTGGCCCCGGAATTATTGAAATCTCCCCATATCCTTTGGAAAAAGCAACGCCTTTTGAGTTACTACTTTGGTTGGATACCCGAGGTTGGCTGTAGCCATGTGATTGAATGGCAGCCCTAGGGCAGATAGTGGTCCTAGATCTAGCGAGACAGACTATTTGAAGGTTGCGGGCTTGCACTTGGCCGGAAATCCGGCTACGTCATACAAGGCTGCCCGTTGCCAAGTGCGTGTTGCCCCAACAGCAGGATGCAATATCGGCCCCAATTCATATGGGAGAGCAATGGGGCAAGAGAATAAGTACTGGTACCCCCGGCGGGACTCGAACCCACGCTTCCAGCTCCGGAGGCTGGCGCTCTATCCTCTGAGCTACGGGGGCGTACCTAAAGGATAGTATCGCTCATTGCTGGGTGCAAGACTGGTACGTTGGGAAAGGCGTTGCCGGACAGGGCCAACCCCCTTTCCCAAAACATCTTTGATAGTTGGAGGAAGAGAAGCTGAGTACATGTTCAGTCCTCTTTTCCTCCAACTTCGGGTTGCTCCTCAGACGGAGTGGCTAGAGCATGGGGCAGAATGCGTTCCTCCAGGCTTGCCCGAATCCCCGCTTTATCTTTCCCAAAAAGTGGCTGAAGTGCGAGAGGGGCCAGCAAGGTTGTCACGATGGTCATAAAGACCGTGACCCCGAAGAGTTCCCCTCCAATCACGCCTTTGCTCAAGCCAATCCCCGCAATGATTAATGCAACTTCACCCCTGGGAAGCATCCCGAACCCTATGCGGGAGGCGCCCAATGTGTTGAATCCTAGCCCCAGCGCCGGAAGTCCCGAGCCAAATACCTTGGAGACTATTGCCAAGGCCGAGAGAACCAGGCCGAACACAATTACTCCGCCGAATAGCGTAACGTCCACCTGCATCCCTTGCACTACGAAGAAGATAGGAACGAGAGCATCATGCAAAACCACGAAGGGGGGATCCAATTTACGGCCACCGCTGTCGTCTCCTACCGGTGAATGAACAAGCACCTCAGCAAGTTTGGTGCCTGAAAGAGCAAGACCGGTAGCGTAGGCCCCGATAATAAAGGCCAGACCGAAGCTCTCAGCGAGTCCAGACGACAATACTGCAAGGCCCAGCGAAATAACAACCGCCGCTCCGGTTACCCTTAGCGAGAGTATGAATTTGGATACATAGCGGGAGACAAGCAGTCCACCTCCAAACCAGACCACCAGGAATCCGGCCGCCTTTCCTCCCACTATCAATATGTCAATCAGTGAGACTGCTCCTGTGTCGGCGACACCTACGGCTAGGGTGAGAATCAGGATTCCCAAAATGTCGTCGATGACGGCGGCGGCCATAATGGTTACTCCCTCCGGCGTAGCAAGTTTCTTTTGTTCGCTCAGTACGCGGGCGGTGATGCCTACCGAGGTTGCGGTCATGGCAGCGCCCATGAAAAGGGCCTCAGCACTGCCTATGCCGTCTGCATAACCGAACATGATGGTTGCAACTACGCCCAGGATGAAGGGAGCAACGACGCCGCCGAGAGCGATAACCGAACCCGGTTTCGCGTAACGTATGAATTGCCCAAGGTTGGTTTCCAGCCCAACGAAAAAGAGAAGTACGATGACCGCGATCTCCGATATGGAGAACAACTCCAGGCTTATGGCGTCGGTGGGAACATCAGGCTTGGGAAAGAGTATTCCAAGGCCCGACCCGGGAATGATCTTACTCAGGTTTATGTAATTGCCCAGGGCGTAAGGACCTATTGCCACACCCACAAGCAGCTCGCCGATGACAGCCGGGAGCTTCAAGAATCGGGTGAATAACTCTCCCCCCAGCTTGGCCAGGATTAGGATGAAACCCAGTTGGAAGACCAGGTGGGTTACGGCCTCCAAAACGTTGGATTCTCCACCGGAAAACAGCAAACTATATCCTCAGCGCTCGGGTACTTGCCTGGTGCAGGCTGCCGTCTGTGGAATGGCCTAGAGGTGTGAAATGACGGGAAAACAAGGGCGTTTCAACAAGATGAGAAATCGAAGGCTTTGATCGGCTCGGAGTATACCACGCAGCAGGCCAGGCCAAATGGTAGATTGCGGTTACTTGACAGTCATATTTGCGCTACTTATCATTTGTTCAGAGATTGAGATGATTGAGCTTGAGGACCCTCCAAGTAGTAAGTCGGCAGCCCTAATAAGTACGTTCCTGGACTAGCAGTCCTTTCTCGTGCCCCGCGCGTGCGGCGTATAAGAGAAAGGGCTTATTTTTTATAAGAGCAAATGGCAACCTGGGCAGGTGTGATATTGGCAGCGGGTAAAGGAACCCGTATGAAGAGCCGCATTCCCAAGGCCCTGCACCGTATAGCGGGCAGAGATATGTTGTCTTGGGTCCAGCAGGCAATATCGGAGACTCCTGTTGCGACTACGGTCTCGGTGGTCGGACCTGAAGTTCCTGCTGACTTGGCGCATTCACCCAATGGGATGAAACGTGTTGTCCAGGCCGAGAGACTGGGAACGGGGCACGCGCTCCTTCAGACTGAGCCAGTCCTAGTAGGCAGCGCCGATCACATGCTGGTCCTCAACGCTGATATGCCTCTTATCAGCAGCGAGACCCTCGGCCACATGATGGACCGACATATGGACTCTGAGTCAGCGATGACTCTCCTCACGTGCGATGTGGAAGATCCAGGTCAGATGGGTAGGGTAGTCCGGGGAGAGCAAGGAGAAATTGTGGGGGTGGTAGAGTGGCGGGATGCAGGTCCCGCTGCGTTGGCATCCAACGAAGTGTGCTGTGGGGCTTACTGCTTCCGCACCGATTGGCTGTGGCCCGCGCTTCGAGAGCTCCAACCTGCACCTACCGGCGAGTACTATATTACCGCCCTGGTGGATAGCGCTTCTCGCGATGGCGTGCCAGTGCAGAGCGTCACGCCGGTTGATGCTTTCGAAGCTATGGGCGTCAATGATCGTGCAGACCTCGCTCGGGTCACCGCTATAGCATTCGCAAACATACGGCAGCGGCTCATGGCGAAGGGGGTGACCCTTGTCGACCCAATTAGCACCTTCGTAGATGCCTCGGTACAAGTGGGAATGGACACTCAGTTGCATCCGGGCGTAATACTCCAAGGCAAGACCAGTATAGGTGAAGGCTGTGAGATAGGACCCAATGCGGTGATAAGGGACTCTAGCATCGGCAATGACTGTCGTATTCATGGGTCGGTTATTGAGGAATGCTCAATAGCAGGCCGTGTAGATGTGGGGCCTTACTGTCATCTGCGCCCCGGCGCATGCCTCGCTGAGGGAGTTCACATTGGTAACTACGTTGAGGTGAAAGAGACGGTCGTGGGCCGGGATACGAAGGTGGGGCATTTCAGTTACCTGGGTGATGCCGAAATCGGAGCTAGCGTAAACATCGGGGCGGGGACCGTTACCTGCAACTACGATGGTTCGGCGAAGCATCGAACTGTGATACAGGATGGGGCGTTCATAGGGTCGGGATCGATGCTGGTAGCCCCGGTAAAAGTCGGGGCCCGGGCCGTCACCGGCGCTGGGTCTGTGGTAACTAAGGACCTGCCCGAGGGGGCGCTGGCGTTCGGTGTCCCGGCGCGAGAAAAGGCGAGGATGGAAGGCTGTTAGGCTGAACGGAGACAGATGATAGAAGAGAGACAGCAAGAGGCCGGGCAGACACAACGCAGGGTGGGCAATGGCCGATCCAGAGCAGGGAATGGCTCTAAAGGCGGATTCTGGGCCTGGCTCCTGTCCCTGTTTGGACGGTCGAGGAAGTCGGGCGAAGATGTGGCGCCAACATTTGTCGATGAGGGGGGCCAAGCCCAGAGTCTTGAAGAAGACGAGACCCAGATGGTTCGCTCGATCTTGGACCTGGACAAGACCCTTGCCAGGGAGATCATGGTACCCCGCATCGACATCGTTGCTCTTGATGCGACGTCCTCGGTAACCGAGTTGGTTCGAACTGTGATAGACGCCGGTGTGAGCCGCATCCCGATATATGAAAACACAATCGACAACGTTATCGGGGTGGTGTATGCCAAGGACGTATTGCGTTATTGGGGACAGTCTGGAGATGGGCTTAGCCTGACCCAGATAGCTCGGTCTCCCCATTTCATCCCTGAGACTAAACGGGTAGATGAACTTTTACAGGAATTCAGGAAAAAACGCGTTCACATGGCAATAGTTGTAGACGAATATGGGGGGGTCGCCGGGCTGGTTAGTTTGGAAGACCTGATGGAGGAGATAGTCGGAGAGATTGAGGACGAATTCGACATCGGCGAACCTCAAATCGAGACCATAAGTCCTGCGGAAGTTATAATGGACGCAGCGGTCAGCATCGATGACCTGAACGAAGCACTGTCTTTGGATATCCAGGGGGAGGATTTCGATACAGTGGGGGGATTCATTTTCGACCGCTTGGGCAAGATACCAGTTCCCGGAGACGAGATACGTGAGGATGGATTCCTGGTCTCAGTGCTCACTACCACTGGAAGACGGATACGCAAGGTAAAGATATCCAAGGCCAATACGCCTGATGGACAGGAGATGGGCGAATCGCCGTCTTCCTGAGACTCACATAGGAATGGATTAGTTTCGCTTATCGAAGGCGAGACTGAGTTAAGGAGGAGAAAAAGCGTGGGCGACTACAGAATTATTTCATCAGACAACCACATAGTCGAGCCACCAGACCTCTGGACCGCCAGGCTTCCTTCTCACTTAAAGGAACGTGGGCCTACGGTCAGGCAGACTCCCGATGGCCCGTTTTGGCATATTGATGGCCAGCCTCTCTTAAACATTTTCGCTATGGGCGCACAGCCCGGCCAGAGGCTGGAAGAAGACGGCAAGTTAGACCAGGTTGTGGACTGGGAGGAAGTGCGTCCGGGCGCCTATATCGGCGAAGAAGCCGTCAAGGACATGGATATTGATGGTCTGGACATAGGCCTGGTCTACCCGAGCTTGACCATTTTTCTATATCCGTTCGTCGAGGACAGCAGCCTGCTCACTTCCATCGACAATACCTACAACGACTTCGCGGCGGAGTTTTGCCAGGCTAACCCGCGTCGGTTGAAGGGCGTGGCCGTCGTGAACATAGACGACGTGGAGGAGGGAGTCGAGGAGATAAAGCGCTGCGTGAAGATGGGATTCGTCGGAGCGACTATTCCCGAATACGTTGCCGCCAAAAGCTATCGCTCCCGCGACTACGATCCGCTCTGGGAGTGTGCCCAGGACCTGGGCATACCGCTGACCTTTCACATCTCGACTGCGAGGGTCCAAGCAGGCCGAGGCTGGGACCGCAACCTTCTTGACCCCTTCGACTTTGCCAACTTCCTCCTTCACAATGCCGACTTCTGGGTACGGGTATCCCTCACCGAAGTAATCCTCAGTGGTGTCTTCGAACGGTTCCCCAAATTGAAGATTGGTGTGGCGGAGCATGAACTCAGCTGGATACCTTATTGGCTTGAGCGCATGGACTTCAGCTACAACGACAGGGCCGCTGGCCAAGACGGATACCGAATTCCCGGTGATCTGGCTCCCAGTGACGTATTCCGAACCAACTGCTTTGCGGACTTCCAGGAGGACGCACTCGGCATTCAGAACCGGGACATCATAGGAATCGACAACATTCTCTGGGGGTCAGACTACCCACACTCGGAGGGAACCTGGCCCAAGTCTCAAGAGTTCATTGAAACTACACTCGCGGACTGCACCGAAGAGGAGAAGGCCAAACTGGTCGGTGGGAATACGGCAAGGATATACGGGATATAAGCGAGAACGCAGGATTGCCGGATCAGGGGTGCTGGAGGGCGGATGACAAACCCTAGGGCGAATGGGACGGGCGAATGGGACGCCATCGTAGTAGGCGGTGGGCACAACGGCTTGGTCTGCGCCGCATATATGGGAAAAGCCGGCCTCCGGGTTCTCGTCCTTGAGTCACGGGAAGTCTTCGGTGGCCCCAGCGGCAGCTTCGAATTCATGCCTGGCTACACCGCCAGCTTCTCCAACTCTCCCGGCTCGCTCGAAACAAGGGTAGTCGAGGAACTCGACCTCGCCGGCGCGGGCCTCAGGTTCCTCCGCTCCGACCCGACGGTGATCCAATTCTTCCCCGAGCATCCCTTCGTAGTATGGCGGGACATGGCCAGGGTCTGCGCGCAACTTGATGCCATTTGCTCTGGCGAGGGAGACCGGTATAGGGGTTTCGTTGCCAAACTGGAGGACTTCGCCACCCGGCTCAGGACTTCCATATTCAGACCTTGTCCAGGTCTGGCGTACATGGCTGCAGGCCTGACTTCTGATGAAGACAAGGACATGTTCGAGCAAGTCTTTGTGGGGAGTCTGAGCGAAATACTATATAGACATCTAAAGACCAATGAGGCCCGGACTCTCCTGGGCCTCCTCGCTTCCAACTCCGGCATGGTCCCTCAGTCGGCGCCTGGCACTGCAACGGGCCTGATCCTTCGTCCCCTGGCCCTTGCGTCAGCGGCCTCCCTCCCCAGCGACGACTTCCGCCGAATGCCCTTACGGGGTTCCACCGGGCACCCAATCGGGGGCATGGGCGCCATCATTGATGCTATAACAACCCGATGCCTAGGCTTCGGCGGCACACTGAGGTTGAAAACACGAGTGGCCCGGATACTGCACAGGGAGGGCCGAGCCAGCGGGGTCGAATGCGAAGACGGAGCGGTCTACAAGGCTCCAATCGTAGTATCGGCAATCAACCCTAAGACGCTGTTCGGCAAGCTGCTTGACGACGAGGCAGTCGGGTCGACGATGCGGGAGGAAGTGCAACGGGTCCCGATGCGCGGGGCGGCCTTCAAGATGGCATTGGCCCTGGACGGACTTCCCACCTACGCCAACCTGCCCGACGATCTTACACAGGAACAGGCTTCCACTTGCCAAGTGAGAGTGGCTGCCTCGATGGAGCACATTGAGGAGTCGACGGTCGGGGCCATAGCGGGATACCCTTCCGATACCCCGATAATCTGGGGGCTGATTCCCTCCGTGGTTTCGCCGGAGCTTACGCCTCCGGGCAAGCACATAATGAGCTGGAATATTTGGCACGCTCCATATGATCTGGCGGAAGGCACCTGGGACGATGAGAAGGACAAGTTTGCCAAGCGGTGTATAGAAACGGTCTCCCGATATATGCCCGACCTGCCGGATCGGATCATCGATTACCGCAGCTTCAGCCCTATCGATTGTGAGGCTGAGTTGGGCATCATTGGATCCAACATCACCCACGGTGAGATGCTGCCCCACAACCTGTTCGGGCCAAGACCTCACCGGCTGGCCAACGACTATCGCACTCCCCTCAAGGGTTTGTATCTAACCGGCGGCGGAGTCTGGCCTGGAGGATTTGTAACTGGGGTGCCAGGCCGGAATGCCAGCGAGGCAGTCCTGGCCGACCTTCAGAGAGAAAATGACCCGGCAACACCGATTGCCGAGGCCGTTTACAGCTAGCCCGACCTTTTGCCCATCCGCAAGCAGACCCCAGTCTCGGTTGACTAGCTTCTTTACAATCGTCGGCATTAGGTTAAACTTTCCACCACTTTCCTTCGCGGAGAGGTGTCCGAGTGGTTTAAGGTGCCGGTCTCGAAAACCGGTGTGCATGTTTCATGCACCGTGGGTTCGAATCCCACCCTCTCCGCCATCTGTAATAGGCCCCGACAGTTCTGCTTTCCTTGGTCATTGGACGGAGGCCCGATGTTCGGTACGCCTGTAATCTACGGATACCTACAACCCCAGTAAGGATTGCAAAAAGCCTATGGCCATAACTTCGTTGATCTCTGCCGATTCGCACGTTGTAGAGCCGCCCGATCTTTGGCAGAAGCGGATCGACAGCCGGTTCAAGGACGCTGCTCCAAGACTTGTGGAACATGGTGGCTCGCACCGCTGGGTGGTCGGGGACGATGTCAACCTCGGCTCATTAGGGGCGCCGTCGCAGGCAGGACGCCGATATTCGGGGCTGGAAGGGCTCGGTCTCGCTGCCCGTATGGAGGAGGTGCCCGAGGCCGCATATGACCCTGGAGCAAGATTGAAGGCTATGGCGGAGGATGGCGTTGACGCCGAGGTTGTCTATTCCACCATCGGGACTCGCATCTACACCTCGCCGGTCAGTGGTGAGCTCATGTCCGCCTGCTTCCGGGCAATGAACGACTGGACAGCAGAGTTTGTCGGTTCACATCCCCGCAGGCTTGCGGGGACTGCACTCATAAACATCGAGGACTTGGATGATGCGATTGCCGAGCTCGAAAGGTGCACTCGTATAGGCTTGCGTGCCGCGGCCATACCGACCCACCCAGGCGATGAAGCCCCGTATCGCCTGTCATCCTATGACAGCTTCTGGGCAAGGGCCGAGGGCCTGGGCGTGCCTCTGGGCATGCATGCCGGTTCGGAGCGACCGGGGCCTGGCAGGTTCAGCATCGGCGATTTCGTAATGGCAGAGCAGAAATCAGGGGATGCTTCCTTCAGGTCCACTTATCACTATTGGGCTATGCGTTCGGTTGCAGACATGGTCTTTGCAGGCGTATTTGAACGTCATCCGACCCTTCAGTTGGCTGTGGTAGAGCACGATGTGGGTTGGGCCCCTCACTTCATACGCCGCATGGACATGACCTATGCTGAACACAAATACGTGACTGAGATAAGCTTCAAGGACGGCAAGCTACCGAGCGATTTCATAAGACAGAACGTTCTATTCACCTTCATGGAAGACCCGGTTTTTGTGCCGCTGCTATCTATGGTAGGGGTAGATAGGGTAATGTGGGGATCCGACTATCCTCACCGGGAGTCGACGTGGCCCCGGTCTCGGGAGGTGCTGAGTCGGGTACTGGAGCCCCTGTCGGACGACCAGCAGCGAAGGATCACGCATTCGAACGCCGCCAATCTGTATGGCCTGGGCTGAGCGGAACGGAGAAGGAAAAGATGATCGAAGTAGAGCAGATCGAAAAGCAATTTGACAACAAGTTCACTCGCGAGTTCGGGTTCCCTAAGAAGAGGCCTGCAACAAAAGTTAAGTCCTACCTGTCCGAGAAAGAGAAGGAATTCATCACTCAATCGCCTTTCCTGGTAATGGCCACAAGCGGCGCCGACGGCAGCTGCGACGCGTCGCCCAAGGGAGGCAAACCCGGATTTGTGAAAGTTCTGGATGACACCCGTCTGCTCATCCCAGACGTGGCCGGGAACAGGCTATTCCAGTCCTACCTCAACATGACTGACAATCCGCAAGTCGGGTTGATCTTCTTTATCCCGGGCATCGGGGATACGGTGCGCGTAAATGGAAAGACCCAATTCGTGACAAGGGATGAGTTAGCTGAACTGGAAATCGCCCTGGAAGTCCACAACCCGGACGACAACTCGAAAGTGCAGCAGGGGATCATGGTGAACATTGAAGAGGCGTACGGTCATTGCCCCAGGGCGTTAAACTTCTCCAAGCTATGGGGATAATGCGATAGCCTTCATTTTCGCCTGTCCCATTCCCCGTCCAAAACCGCAATACTTTCGAGGGCTGAAATGTCGTTTGCCGAAGTGCTGGGTACTGTAGGCGTCAGCATGATCCTGGTCGGGTTTTCTTTCAACCTGTTTGGCTTGATGCAGCGCCGCACCTACAAATACGTCCTTCTTAACCTTGTGGGAGGCGCGCTTGCGTGCACCGCCTCAATCCTCATCGAGTTCTTCCCCTTCGTGATACTGGAGGGCACCTGGACCGTGGTGGCCGTAGTCGGACTCATAAACCTCTTGCGATCCCGAACGACCATGGAGCAAGCCTAGACTTGCGCCGCCTTACAGCAATGAAACTGCCCAGTAGTTCAGGGGCACATTACCAGGGCCTGTGCGCCAATTGGGCCCCGAGTCGATGACTACGATCTACGCCCCTACCACCGTCTACCCCCGATACCGATGGGTTGTGCTCAGTTCCTGGATGATGCCCCATCTATGGAGCTTTGTATTTCTTTCCAGCCTGGGGCTCATGCTGCCCAGCATTCGGGAGGAACTTGGGCTATCGGCCTTGCAGGAAGGCTTCCTGGGCGGGGCGTCCCAGCTCGCAAATATTCTCCTGGCTGTTCCGTTCGGCTGGTTTCTTAGCCGTTTCAACCCCAAGCACATCACCACCATCAGCCTCTTCTGTGCCGCGGGCCTAATATTCTTCCAAGCCTGGGCCCCGGTATACACCCTGCTCCTTCTCGGCAGGTTCCTGTACGGCGTCACCGCCGTCGCCCGAGAACCCGCGTGGGTCATGCTCATCCGCCGCTGGGTGCCGCCTCGGGAGATCGTCATTGCCAATACTATGGGCAACTTCATGTGGGGATTCGTGGCCTTGGGTATCATGGCCGTGCCCCTGCTGATCAGGGTGCTGGATGATAGCTGGCGCAACGCTTCCTACGTTATTGGATTGAGCCTCCTTGTCCTGAACCTCGGATGGCTCTTCTTCGGCCGGGACGGCAAGAGCCTGGCAACCACCGTACAGGCCCCAGTAGAGCGCATCAACCCATTCGCCATCGTCAAACGCTACAAGGAACTTTGGCTTCTTGCTTTCGGGATGTTCGGCCAGGGCATCAACTTCACGGGATTCTCCACCTTCTGGCCCAGCTTCCGACTGGACCATTTTGGAATGTCGGAGCTCGAGTCCGCGGTGGTCATGGGCATCGGGGGTCTTTTCACTTCCTTCACCGGGCTCAGCGTCGGATTGTACGTGAGCCGCAAGGGAGGCAAGAGGACGGTGCTCATGCTTTCCGGGATTATCCTCGTCGCCTCCTCAATGGGACTGCTTTGGGTGGGACCCCTGTGGATCCTGGTCCTGCTGTTCGTGGTGCAGAGCCTCGGGTGGACATTCTTTCCCGCCGCCACGACCATCCCTTACGAACTCCCGGGCATCAAGCCCCGGGAAACGGTCGTCGCCATCTCGGCACTCTTCATGTCCCTATGGGGCGGCGCCTTCCTGGGCCCGATCATCTCAGGGGTTATACAGGACCTCACCTCGGACGTCCGGCTGGCCATCACCATCACCAGCATGGCCCCCCTGTTCATGACCATCGCCGCTCTGCTGCTCTCCAAGAAGTGGGACCTTCCCCCATCGGCAGAACGTTCCTCCCCCACCCCCGACTAGCCCATTCCTTACCCCACTTTGGCCATCACGTCCTTCGCGAAGGACTCCACCTGCTCCATCATCTCCGGGATGGTGTCCCCGGCGATGTGAAGGGCGTTGACGTGGTTGATGCCCAAGTCTTTCAGCTTACCAATCTTATCTACCACTTCATCGACGGTACCGATCCAGTTCTGCTCCACGATGGATTCCAGGGGAAAGCCTTTAGCCAGACGGAACTGCCCCTGCATGCTGGTGCTGTAGCGCTCCACAGCTTCCTCGTGGGTGGCGCCCAGGCTCAGCTCACCTTCGGCGATGACGTGGACCTCCTCCAGGCTGCGGCCCTGCTGTTGCAGGAGCGGCTCCAGGACGTCGATGGCGCTCCTGCCAGCTGAGGCCGCCGTAAAAAGCCCATTGCCCCACCTTGCTATGCGTGCCAGCGCGTCCGGGTTCCGACCCGGGGCGTAGATGGGAAGCGGGTTTTGCACGGGCTTGGGATAGACTTCCACGTCCCGGAACTCGACGTATTTCCCCGAGTAGCTGACCGTCCTCTGAGAATGGTCGAGAAGCCGGTGAAGGGCCTCCATCTTTTCGTCGAGCATGCGGCCCCGGTGCACTTTGCGCATCCTGGGTTGGACCATTTCGTACTCGGCCCGGTTCCCGAGGCCTAAGCCCAAGGCAACCCTGCCGTTGCTGAAGTGGTCCAGTGTCGTGATCTGCCGGGCGAGTATCACCGGGTCCCGATAGGGAAGCAGGATGACACCGGTGCCAAGCATGATCCTGTCCGTGACGGCGGCCAGGTAGGACAGGGACACGATGAGCTCGTACCAGTTGGGCGGGTCGGGGTCTTCCAGGGGTGAGACGCCCGGGGCGAGGGTCATGAAGTCTGTGCCCCAAACGGTGTGATAGCCGAGTTTCTCGGCGTCCTGGACTATCTTGACTATCTCCTGGGGCCCGGCGAACGGAATCGGCACGAATACCGCTTCCCGGCTGGTTGGTATCTCCATGTCGTAATTCATGGGCGTCGGCACCTCCTGGGGTTGGCATGGGGCACCGGGCGATTATACGACGCGAGCTTGTCGAGGGACATGGCTTAGGGCAAAGGAGTGCGGGCTTCCTGAGGCGGATCTTTGATTGTTGTGCGGGCTCAGGCGTGAAGTTTGATTGTTCTCCGGAAAATTAAGATTTTCCCGTCCTGGGGGCGTGGGAGGATGAGCGCGACGGATTGGCAAACGTGGCCTCCCCGCTCGACCCTTCGAGTGACCTCCCGCTCCGCCAAAGGCGGACTTTCAGCACGGCGGATCTTCGACAGGGTGAGCGGCCCCACATCCGGGGATGGATTCACGCTCCTCCGTAGGCGGACTTTCAGCTCGGCGCATCTGCGACCCGATCGGGGTCGGGAATGACGGATGGGAGAGGGACAGCCCCTCGAACCCACCGGGGAACCCTCTTCCCCTTGGCCCCCCTCTCACGCCAAAGGCGCACGCCCAGGCGCATCTTCGACATCATAGACCCTTAGGGCCTTCAAGGGAGAGGGGGAGATAAGAACGGAGGCAGAGGTTGGCGCTTCAGCGCCAACCTCTGCCTCTAGTTCAGTACTGGAGGGAAGGGAGGAGATGATCCGCCTTGGGCGGACAGGCTCCCGTGTGGGAGTGGTGGAAGGTCCCGGACGGTTGCGCGAGAAGGCGTCTACACCTGTACCGATGAGTGGCGTCCCTACCATCGGACGTTTCACATCGGCGACGACTCTGCGACAGCCCCGGACTTCTGAGGGGATGTGGAGGAGACGCGAGCTGGTCTCGCGGTGGGGCCTCGACCACCAGAAGTGCCCGGCCATTGTCCCGATGCGTGATGTCCGCCTCAGCAGACGTTTGACATCGGTGACGGCTCTGCGACAGCCCCGAAGTTCTGAGAGGATGTGGAGGAGACGCGAGAAGCTCTCGCGGTGGGGCCTCGACCACCAGAAGTGCTCAACCATGCGGAGAAATGGGAGCGGGGACTCTCTGCCGTCGCTTGTAGGGTCAGCCTCTCCGAGGGCTGCGGCGGGGGAGTCCGGTAAGGGCGCGGAGGCCCAGGGGAGCGACATAACGCTGCGCTCCGGGGCGTCGCCTGAAGGGGCGATACCTTTGCGCCGGATGAGTGGGGCGCGCACTTGGCAGCAGCCCTTGGAAAGAGTGTGCCGTGATTTGTCCGGGGACCTTCCATGTAGGGAACGGGACGGTGATTGATCGCTGCGAAGGCGTAGGCGTGGGACCTTTGGGCAACGCTTGTAGTGGGAGTTGGGATGGGGAGAACAGGGGAGGTGACCCCACCCATTCCGCTCTTGAGACCCTTCGACTCCGCTCAGGGCGAGCGGAATGCCCCGCCCCAGGGAATGGTCGAGGCGGGGATAGGGTATGGGGAGGAGACGCGTGTCGGTGGCCGGGCGGTGGCGTACCGCTCGGGGAGGACGGGGCCTATAAAGGCTTGTGGGACTCATGGGACTCCTTTAGTCCTGTTCCTTTCCTCAAATAAGGCCGACGTACGGGGTCGGTGGCCGGGGAATAATATAGTACACATGTTCATATACGTCAAGGAGTAGATGTCACAGTTGGGAAGGGGAGTCCCCACCCCGTTCCGTTCGCCCTGAGCCCCTTCGACGAGGCTCAGGGCGAACGGAACCCCCTCCCTTGAGGATGGGTCCCGGCTCGCGGCGGCAGGAACGATGGAGAATGGGGGTAGGGATGGGAGATTGTAGTTTTAGAGATTATTGTGGACGAATTCATCGTAATATAATGGGACAAATTGACTGGGATGACGGCGATCAGAAGATTGGGGAGTTGAAGAAATGATTGAAACAAGAATTATCTCCGGGGATTCTCATGTACAGGAGCCCAAGGAGATGTATACGGCTCGGTTGTCGGAGGAGCACCTGGCTCGGCTGCCCCATGTAGAAGTGATTGACGGCGTCCCGTATCGGATGGTTGAGGGTCGAAAGCCGAGACGCCTGGACATTGCCGAGGCCCGTGAGACTGAAGAAGACCGAGTCCGCGAATTCCGAGACGACGATTCCGGTGGCCGTGACATCGAGCGTCGGCTGGCGGACATTGCCAAGGACGGCATCTACGGCGAGATCATCTACCCCAACGAGACCCTGGGTCTTCACATGGCCCAGGACGCAGCCTATGAGTTCGCCGTTGCGCAAACCTACAACGACTGGGCCATAGATCTGTTCAGCGATCACCTGGACCGTTTTGTGCCTGTCGGCGTAATTCCCATTACCGACATACCTGCCGCGGTGGAAGAGGTGAAGAGGGTCAGCAAGCTTGGTTACAGAGCCGTCAAGATACCTATTGCGTCGGGTGAGCGGACCTACAATCAACCCGAGTATGAACCCCTCTGGCAGGCGGTAGAGGACGCCGGAGTCGTCCTGAACCTTCACGCCTTTTCGGATGCCGAAGACTCCTACCCTGATGACTGGGGCGAGGACAATGGCTTTGGCGGGGCGCTTAACTTCATGGTGATGAGCATGGCTGCAGGCCAGGAGCCCACTTCCATGCTCATAAGTTCAGGGATGCTGGAGCGGCACCCGGGCATCAACGTAGGGGTCATAGAATGTGGGGCGGGGTGGCTCGCGTGGCTCCTGTATGCCCTCGACGAGCAGGTCGAGAAGAAGCACATGTGGATTTCCCCCAAGCTGCAGATGAAGCCCAGCGAGTACTTCCGCCGCCAGGGCCACGTTACCTTCGGAGACGACCCGGTGGCCCTTTTCACCATTCCTGTTCTCGGCGATGATTGCCTGGTCTGGGGCAGCGACTACCCCCATGACGAGGGGACATTCCCCCATTCGCAGGAAGTAATTGAGAAGACTTTCCAGGGGGTGAGCGAGGAGAGCAAGAGGAAGATTGTGTACGGAAACGCGGCTCGGATATACGGGATTGGGTGAAGGGGATAGGGCAAGGATACGCTGTCCATGGTTTGATGTTGACAGTGGTTAAAATATCGGTAGAATCCCGCGAAAGAGCAGGAGGATGACGATGAGCTTCGCCGTATTGACATTTAGCTTCGAGCCAGAGGATGAAGGCTGGTTTGGGAAGTGCGTGGAGCTGGGTACGGCTACCTCGGCTGAATCACTGGTGCAGCTGGAAGAAGAACTGAGGGACCTAGTGGGCCTGCATTTGGTGACTTTGGAGGAAACCGGACGATTGGGGCAAGTGATTGATGAGCGGGGAGTAGAGGTGCACGCGGAGATGCCCACTGAAACGTCTGCAAGTTTACCGGTACGGCCATGGAACAATGGGCGAGAATTACAACTGTTTCAGCCGCAAATATTCCTTTTACCAGCTGTTTCCGACACAACTCCCCTAGTAGCTTCTTTGCATGGCTGATCTGCCTGCACTGGCATCGAGAGAACTGATTAGTCTTCTGAGATATGACGGATGGCAGGAGGGGCGAAATACAAGGCACGGAATAGCCTTCAAGAAGTGTGTGGAAGGGGACATGAGGTCGACCATAGTGGCCTACAATCGCAAGTCTCTTGGTAAGAAGACACTTTATGCAATACTAGGGAGACAGCAGACTGGTATAGGCAGGCAAGGACTGCTTGATCTGATAGAAAAGCGCAGGCAGGGCCGCTAGAGTCTAGAAGGGTAAGAGCGAAAAGATCATGCCGATATACGAATATGGGTGCCGGTCTTGCGCCGGACTTACAAACCATTTCACCAGGAAGTACGAGATTCCTGATAGCGTGACTTGCGATAACTGCGGGAGTGGGGATACCTGGAAACTGGTGTCTTTGAGTAATCACCGGTTCCCGACGAAGCACAAGTACAGCGAAGACTTCGTGGAGAAGTCGATGCCTTTCCTAAAGAGCCGCAAGGAACTGAAGGGGATGTTCGAAAAGGAAACCGGTGAGTCCGATGAGGCGAAGGCGATGAAGATGAGCGACCAGATCGGGTCTCAGATCGACCGGGTAATCCACAAGCAGATTTCGGACATGAATCGCTAACGCCCACCAAGTGGCGTTCACATTACTACGAGGGTGAAAAGATAAGGTCGAATGTGTTCAGGCACATTCGACCTTGTCTTTTGCTCTTCCGATAAGGGAGTAATGCCTAGACCACTCCCTGTCCGGCCAACTCTTTTATGACCTCAGGTCCGTAGTCCAGGATTTCGTTCAGCACCTCAGAGGTGTGTTGGCCCAGGAGGGGGGCGGCAGTGACGGTTGTGGGTGAGTCCGACATCTGGATGGGTGACCCGAGCGTTCTGAACTGGCCAAGCTGCGGGTGGTCTATATCCACAATCATGCCCCGTTCCATGAGATGGGGGTCGGAGTGGATGTCCTGCGGGTTGAGGCAAGCCCCGACTATAGCGCCCGCGCTGCCCAGGATACGCATCACTTCATGTTTGGTATGTTTGGTCGTCCAATTTTCGATCATTGCGGTGATTTCGTCGTTATGGTTCCAGCGCTTTCTGGAGTCGGAATATCGCTCGTCTCCGATGAGGTCTTCTCTGCCAATGGTCTTCAGAATAATCTCCCAAGCACCGGCAGGGCCTTCGTCGGCGTAGATATAGGCGTAGTCGTCGGGGCCGCCTGGGGCGCATTTGTAGACCCAGGACGGGGCCTTGCCACTGTGGTATGCGCCCCGGATATGGATGTCGGGGTCTTCGTAGTAGCGCATCATGCCGACCCGGGCGAAGTTGACCATAGCGTCCTGCATGGCTACTTCGATAGACTGGCCTCGACCCGTCCGTTCCCGCTGATACAACGCGGCGGTAATGCCGAGTGCGGCGTGATATCCGGTCCCGATGTCTCCGAAGGACACACCGGTAGGCATAGGCGGCCCATCCGGGTAGCCATTGGTTGTATAGCAGCCGCCCGTGGCCTGGGCCACCATGTCAAAAGCCTTCAGGTGACTGTAGGGTCCGTAAGTCCCGAAACCCTTAACCCGCGTAAGGATGACGCGGGGGTTAATCTTTGAGAGGACCTCGTAAGAGAGGCCAAGGCGTTCCAGGGTGCCGGGGCCCAGGTTCTCGGCGACTACATCGGAGGTCTTAAGGAGGTCGAAGAAGATGGCCTTGCCTTTTTCAGTTTTCAGGTTAAGCGTGATGCTGCGCTTGTTGCAGTTGAGGATAATGAAGTAGTAACTGTCCCTGTCGTTGTTTCTCGGCGTGCTGTACCGGCCCGGGTCGCCGCGCCCCGGGGATTCGACCTTGATGACGTCCGCACCGAGCCAGGCAAGGGCCTGGGTGCAAGTGGTACCGGCCTCGTACTGTGTGAGATCCAAGATGCGCACATCTTTGAGTGCCTGGTCCATGAGTCGCCTCCCGTATTCGTATCGCGTTTTCAACCGCCTTGCGCGGTATGTTATGGGGTTGCCTGTGTCAGCGTCAATTGGGAACGGTTATGATGGGGCCATATGGATAAAGGCGATATCTGATCATGGACGCGGAGCTTCCATTGTGGCCTCCGAGGCGTCGAAGACGTCGTACGGACATGCTCTGGCTGGAGAGACTGGAAGAAGTCGGCGTAGCGCCATTCCAGGACGCTCTTCCAGACTCACCCCCAGCCCTTCTCCACAAGGCCGTTGAGCAGTTCAATTCCAGCTTCTTCTGGGACTGCCACGAGACCCTTGAAGAGCTCTGGTTGGTCACGCCTTATCCGCTGCGTCATTTCTACCAGGGAGTGCTTAAGATCGCAGTCGGATTTCACCACGCAAATAGACATAACCTGAGAGGCTGCAGAAACAAACTGAGCGAGGGGCTGAGGTTGCTGAAGGTATTCACGCCATCGTTCTTCGGGCTGGACACCGGGCAACTCGCTGTTGAAACGGAAAGCTGGCTGGGGCTGCTGGGAGAGGGGGGTCGGGTGGATTGGGCAAGATTGGATGCGGAGGCGAAACCTCAAATACGGTAATCGTGATGGGAAAGGCCTTCAGCCAGAGACCTTTGGGCAACTCCTTCTGCGGAACTCATTAGGCAGATAAGACGTGTTATCCGATCCTGAATCCCCCGCCCAGATTCCTCGCGGAGCCTCGGAATGACAATTGGGCAAGAGTCTCACCCAGGGGAAATGATTTAGCCAACGGAGGAGGTTGGCTAGATCACCTGCCAGAGGCGTCGGCCCTCTTTTCTTATGAGCCTGCCGAAGCTCGGGGGCATGTAGTGTCCCATCCCTATCACCGACCCGTCCTGCAGCAGGCGTTCCAGCACTACTTCCCTTGTCTGGCGAGCCTGGGCATGGTCGGTGTCGAAGATAATCTCCCAGTGGGTCTCGTTGGTCTGGGGAGCGAAGTTTATGACGTCGCCCAGGATGTAGCCACGGACTCCGTCCGAGAGGATGCCGAGGCTCATGTGACCGGGGGTGTGGCCGGGAGTCGGGACCATGGTGACTTCGCTGGTAAGGGACACTTCGCTGTCGGCGAGGACCATCGCGCCGAGGGACTCGAGGGGGTTGACCTGGGTGACCATGTGGGCGTTGTTTTCCAGGTCCTGGTTGTAGGTGTCGTAGTCGGCCTTGGGAATGTAATAGGTGGCGTTGGGGAAGGTGAGCCGTGAAGAGCCATTCTCTTCAGTTATGTTCCAGCCGACGTGGTCGACGTGAAGGTGGGTTATGGCGACAATCTCTATTTCTTCGATGGAGACACCTTTTGCGCTCAGTTCGTCCATCAGGACGCCTGGGTAGTCCTTGCCCCATCCGGTGTCTACCAGGATGGTCTTGCCCTGGGAACGGATGACGAAGCTGCCAAAGTTGACGTCTACCTTACCGTCATCTCCAACCAGGTCGGGGTAGGCGTCCCACTCCGAGAGGGCTACGTTGGGGAAGAGGGTGGTGGCGGGGGCTCGGTCTGCGCCGTCGGTTAGGGAGAGGACTTCTGCGTTTCCTACGGTGATTTTGTAGTCTGGCATCGGGATCCTCCTGGGGGAAGTGTGGGTTGATGATACCACTTTGGTGTGAGGCGGCGTGGGTATAATGGGCGTCGAGGCCCCTGGAGGCTTTTTCATGGAGACTTAGTTGCGCTATCGACTCGGAATAGATGTCGGCGGAACGTTTACCGACTATGTCCTGCAGGACCGGGAGACAGGCTGGCTCACCATCGGCAAACACCCGACCCGGCCTTCCGACCTGACCGCCGGGATACTCGAAGGCCTAGGCGGCGTGCTGCAAGCCCGCGGGATTGCCGAGATGGAGCAGGTGGTACATGCCACTACGGTTGCGTCCAACTTGATGGTCGAGCGCAAGGGTGCTGTCACGGGCCTGCTCACGACTCAGGGGTTCCGAGACGTCCTTCTGATTCAACGCCAACTGAGGGTGAACATCTACGACTTGTTCCTGGACAAGGTGCAGCCCTTGCTGTCTCGGCGGTTCATCCGGGAGGTGGATGAGCGGATGACCCACGCCGGAGAGGTCTGGACACCGCTCGACGAGGATAGTGTTGTGGAGGCGGTCGAGATGCTCAGGGATTTGGGGGTCGAGTCGTTCGCGGTGGCGTTGCTGCACTCCTATGCCAACGCGGCCCACGAGCGTCGGGTGCGGGATATCATCCTTGATGCAATCCCATCTGCTCTTGTTACTTTGTCCAGCGACATATCACCCCAGTGGAGGGAATACGAACGCACCAGCACGGCGGTTGCCAACGCCTACGTTATGCCTGCTGTTCGGGGATATTTGAGGGGATTTCAGGACACCTTGAGCAATGAGGGCTACACCCGACCCCTGCAGGTGATGCAGGCGAATGGCGGGACGGCGACGGTTGAAATTATCAACCAGGCCCCAGTACGCGTCATTGAGTCGGGGCCGGCGGCGGGGGCGCTGATGGCTGCGAGCATGGCGCGGGAGCTGGGACTCGACCGCATGATCTCCTTCGATATGGGTGGCACTACGGCAAAAATATGTCTCATCGAGAACGGGTCTCCTTCTACTACCTCCCAGATCGAGATAGACCGTATGAAGATGCAGGCGGGAAGCGGCTTGCCGATTAGCGTCCCGGGAATCGACCTCGTTGAAATCGGCGCGGGCGGGGGCAGCATAGCAAGGGTAGACATGGGGACCATTGCAGTGGGGCCGGACAGCGCAGGAGCGAGCCCAGGCCCCATATGTTACGGCTCCGGAGGACTGGAACCCACGGTCACTGATGCAGACCTTGCCCTGGGTTACCTGAACCCGGACTACTTTCTGGGCGGACGTATGAAGCTGGCCAAGGCGTCGGCGGAGCGGGGTATTGAGGAACGGTTGGCCAAGCCGCTGGGCTTATCGATGGAAGAAGCGGCGTGGGGCGTGCATACGGTGGTGAACGCCAACATGCGCAGGGCCATCAGACTGGCGACGGTCGAGAGGGGGAAGGACCCTCGACTGTATACACTGGTCGGGTTTGGGGGTGCTGGCCCTGTACATGCCTCTCGGCTGGCACGAGAAATAGGGATCTCTCGTGTTTTACTGCCGTCCAGCGCAGGAGTCGGGTCCGCTGCGGGGCTCCTGGCCGCAGACACGGTCTTCGACCTGGCTCGCACCTTTGATACAGCGCTTGAGGAGTCCATGCTTGGCCCTGTGCATGCAATTTATGAAGAGATGGTAGCCGGAGGCCGGCTCATCATGCAGGAAAGTGGTGTGACGGAAGGTGTAGAGTTCGCAGCGTCCGCGGATATGCATTACGAAGGGCAGGGTTTCGATATTCACGTGCCCCTGCCTGGAGTCTCACTTAATGTCCAAGCCGTAGAAGAACTGAAGACCGCTTTTCACGAAAAATATGCCGAGACCTTCGGTTACGCTCAACCCGACCAACCAGTACGGGCCACGGGTTGGAAATTGAGGGCTATACACTCCAGGGGTGAGTTCCGGTGGCCGGAGTTACAGCCAGACGAGTCGGACCCCGTTGCCGTTTCCTGTAGGCCCAGCTACTTCCCTGAAGTGGGTGGCTTTATAGATGCACCAGTTTTCTCAAGAGCCGGGTTGGGGAGGGGGGCTATCATCACTGGGCCTGCCATTGTTGAAGAAGAGGAGTCGACGGTTGTGCTGCTGCCGGGGGACAAGGCAGTCGTTGACCGGTTCGGCAACATCCTTGTCGAAATTGAAGAATTGACGGCGAGTAATGGGTGAGATTGATTCGGTCACTTTCAGTGTGGTCTGGAACGGCCTGGTTTCGATAGCCGAAGAAATGGGCACCGCGCTTCGTCGTTCTGCCTACTCTCTCGGGGTACGGGAAGGACGAGACTTCTCCACTGCACTGTTCGACGCACGGGGAAGGCTGATAGCCCAGGGCAACTTCAGTCCCGGTCACCTCGGGTCCATGCCCTTCGTAGTAAAACACATCATCGAAGAATACCCGGTCGAGGAGTTGGAACCGGGTGATTCCATACTTCTGAACGATCCATACCTGGGCTCGGGCCACTTGCCCGATTTTTTCCAGGTCAGCCCTATATTCCTGAAGGAAGAGCTACTAGGTTTCTCTGCCAACTGTGCGCATATGGTTGACGTAGGCGGTGCGGGCCCCGGCTCCCAGGCCGTAGACAGCACGGACCTTTACCAAGAAGGCATCAGGTTCCTGCCAACGCGCATCTATCACGGGGGTCGACCCAACCGCGAAGTGCTGAGGATGTTGGAGTCCAACGTCCGGGTGCCGGATAAGGTGATGGGCGACGTCCGGGCCCAAAGAAATGCCAACCGCATCGGAGAAATGGGTGTGGTGGGACTCGCTGAGACCTACGGCTCCGATACACTAATGGACTGCATGGACCAAATCCTGGATCGCTCCGAGGAGTCGATGAGGAGTGCAATCCGGGAGTTGCCGGAGGGAGTGTACGAGGCCGAGGACTACTTCGACGACTATGGCCAGGACACGGGCCGCCTTACTGTGAAGGTTGCGGTGCGCGTTAAGGATGGCGGACTGACTGTCGATTTCACGGGGAGCAGTCCCCAGACCCGATCGGGCCTTAACTCAACCTTCAACTATACTCGGGCATATTCCTACTTCACCCTGAAGGCTCTCACCGTACAGGATAGGGTGCCCCAGAATGCGGGCTGTATCCGGCCCATAGAAGTGATAGCCCCCGAAGGCAGCCTGTTTAACCCGAGACCCCCGGCGGCGGTCGGGCCACGGGCAATAATGCAGCAGCGAATGGTGGATACGATTCTGCTGGCAATGTCCAAGGCCGCCCCCGACAGGGCCATAGCCAACAGCTCCCACTGGGCCAACCCGAACTATGGCGGGATTGATCCGCGGACGGGCAAACCCTTTGTATATTACGAAATGGTCATTGGCGGGGTGGGGGCTCGGCCCACGAAAGATGGAGCGGACGGCCTGTGCTCGGCGTTCAACCTGGAGAACATTCCTGTAGAAGTAGTTGAGGCGACCTACCCGGTGATGATAGACCGTCTCGAATTCGTGACCGACAGCGGGGGCCCGGGACGCTACAGGGGTGGAACGGCTATGCGCAAGGACGTACGGGTCCTGGCAGACGACGTGGTTTTCTCCAACCTGACCGATCGGCAGGTCACTCATCCCCAGGGTCTACTTGGTGGAAAGGGAGGTCCCCTGGGCCGAACGCTGCGCAACCCCGGCATCCCGGCCGAAGAGACCTTCCACTCCAAGGGAACATACCGACTCCAAGCAGATGACGTTGTGAGCACGACGCTTTCGGGGTCAGGCGGGTTTGGGAATCCCGAGGAACGAGACCCGGAGGCCGTGCTAAGAGACGTAGTGGACGGCTATGTGTCGCCAGGTGCGGCCAGTGAAATATATAAGGTTGCCATCCATCCGGAAACGCTGACCCTGGATTCGACGAAGACCGATGAACTGAGAGGACTCGGAAATACGAATGACAGATAACAGATCGACCAAGTTCGGCGTAGCGATTCCTCAGAAGTTCCCGGACGGCGTGGTCGATACCCGGTACATCGCCGACTTCCTGGTGCGCCTGGAGGAACTGGAGTACGACAGCGCCTGGGTAGGTGAGGGAGTGTTCGGTCGAGTACCCAACCTGGAACCGATTCCGCTGCTTTCCTACGCGGCAGCCTTAACCTCTAAGGTGAGATTGGGAGTCTCGGCGATGACCTCGGCCTTTTGGAACCCGATTTTCCTGGCGAAAGCCGTTGCCAGCCTCGACCAGCTATCCAATGGCAGGTTCATCCTCGGGGTTACTGTGGGAGTACACCGGGAGCACTACCCGGCCTTCGGGATCCGACCGGAAGACCGGCTGGCCCGTTTCGTGGAGGGACTGGCGTTAATGAAGGAACTCTGGACCAAGGACAGGGTGACGTTCAAGGGTAAGTTCTGGGAGATGGAAGGCGTATCCATCAGTCCCCGGCCCGCTCAAAAGCCTCACGTGCCAGTATGGTTCGGGTCAAGGGCTCTTCCTGCACTTCGAAGGTCTGTGAAGTCGGGGGACGGGTGGATGGGTTCGGGGGCTACGTCGACGGAAGAATTCCGGGAACACGTCCGCATATTACGGGGATTCATGAAGGACGAAGGCAAGAGTCAGGACCAGTTCCCACTTTCCAAGCGAGTATACGTGGCCCTGGATGCGAACAAGTCGAGGGCTCTTCACAAGATTGAAGAGATGATGGGCTTTATCTACGGAGACCCGACTCTCGCCTCCAAGGTCGCCGTATACGGAGACCGGGAGGAGGTGGCGGAGGGGTTGCGGGAGGTGATGGCGGAAGGGATAGACCTGGTACTGCTAGCCCCGGCGTTCGATCCAAAAGGACAGGCTGAGCTCTTTGCAGAGCAGGTGTTGCCCAGATTGTAGGAACGGGGCCCGGGGTTTCTCTTGCTACGCCGAGCTTTCCAGCAACGCCACCTGAGTCTGGTCCGGCATGCTGGAAGCCGTAACATGGAGGCGCCGCTGTCCCTCGGGGGCCGGGACGCCCATCTCTTTCATGAAACGGGACAGCGATTCAGACTCTGCTGAGCCCGGTCCGGGATAGTCCATAGGCACCACGATGCTCGGTTCCAGGACTCGGGCCGCTTCTACAGAAGCCTTTACACTATTCACCGTCCCGATAGGCATAACGAGAACACTCACATCTCCCAACTTTTCAACTTGTCCCGACTCCAACGGCTTCTGCAAATCTCCAAGGTGGCACACCACGATGCCCTCCACCTCTATGGCGTAGACCGTATTTCTACCCGGAGAACCGGGGCCATCCTCTCCCTCCGAGGTGTGATAGGCCGTGCCGACCCCCGTTATGAGCACTTCCGAGATCTCGTATTCTCCCGGGCCCCTTATCTCCCGCCAGGACTTGCCGTTTGGAGTCTCGGTCCTTCCGTCCGGGGCGAAAAGTGAAGGCGGGCCGGTGGGTGGGCCGCTCCACGTAACGGCCTTGACTAACGGGGCTCGGACGACCTTGTCGTGCACCTCGTCATACGGGTCAGTCACGACCCCCAACTCCCGAGTCTTTATCGAAAAGCATCTTCTCCCGAACCATGTAATATCCAACTCTTCACCTTTCTTTCTCTCAAAAGTATAGAAAAGCGGATAGGCACGCGCAACACTGACGTTCAACTTGACACATCCAGCACCTGCTGATAAATTCGGAAGTAGCTGGCACTCCAAATCTCGGGGTGCCAAACCTGTATTCAGGCGGACGGCCCCACCTTCTAGAAGGAGAACTTTTTGTTAACAGCAAGAAGAGAATCCGTACTCAACGCCATAGTTGAGGGGCATATTGACACCGTCACGCCCGTAGGGTCCCAGCACATTGCGGAGAAGTGGGGCAAGGCGCTGAGCCCGGCCACCGTTCGTTCAGAGATGGCCGCTCTGGAACAGGACGGTTACATCACGAGGCCTCATTCCTCAGCCGGAGGGCTCCCCACCGACCTGGGGTATCGGACCTATGTCAGGCAGTTTCTGGCCAACCCGACCCTTGGGCCCAGGGAGAGGGGCCACATTCGGCAGCGTCTTGTGCATGTGGCTATGGACCAGGAAGGTTGGGCAAGGTCGGCTGCCGAGGCTCTTTCCAGGCTCACGGGAAGCCTCGCCGTGACCACTGCGCCCAAACCGTCCCGAATACGGCTGAAGCGTATCGAACTCGTTCCCATTCATGATTTGATGGTGATGACCCTGGTGGTCCTATGGGGCGCCAAGATTCTGCGCCAGATGATCTCCCTGGAGCAGATAGTCCCGAGAAATGAATTGACGCGCGTCAGCAACAAACTCAACCACCTCTTCGAAGGAGTGGCCCCTTCAGATATCGTGGATACCGATCTCGAGCTTTCGCCGTTGGAGGAGAATGTGGCTCGGCTAGTCAAGGGTCTCATGGAAGAAGAGGAGCAACGGGACCTGGAAGACCCTTTGTTCGAAGGTCTCCAGCAAATCTTCGAGCAACCGGAGCTGGCCGAAGCGGAGATCCTGCGAGATATGATGGAGATCCTGGAGGAGAGGGGTCGGCTGAAGAACATTATGGAGCAGGTCTATTCCGGGCCGGGGATTCGGGTTGCCATTGGCGGCGAGGTAAGGGTCTCCAGGATGCGCCATTTCAGCCTCATCGTATCCGAATATGGCGCTGCGGACGGGATCAAGGGCGTGATTGGCATCTTCGGGCCCAAGCGGATGGCCTACCGGCGCAACATTCCTGCGGTAAACTATCTAGCGCACCTGATGAGTGATTCCATAGAGGAGAGCTTTCCCCGCTGATCCGACCTTAAGATGAACGACACTACAGACAAGTCCGAGGAAGCCCAGCCCCAGAGCAACGAGGAGGAGTCGGAAGGCCAGGATAGATCGGAGGACTTGGCCTCCTTACTGGAACAGGAGAAGGAGCGGGCAGACAGGAACCTGGCCAACTGGCAACGGGCCCAGGCTGATCTGTCCAACTATAAAAAGCGGGTGGACCAGGAGAAGCAGGAGTTGGCGAAATTCGCCAATGCCGCCCTGATCGGCAGCATGCTCACCCTGGTTGATGACTTTGAACGGGCCCGGGCCACGATCCCCGACAGCATACTAGGCATGACTTGGGTCGAGGGCCTGTTTCTGATTGAGCGGAAACTCGCTTCTACATTGGAGGCCGTGGGACTTTCCGAAATCAAAGCTCTGGGAGAAGATTTCGACCCCAACCTGCACGAAGCCGTGATGCACGGGGACGGGCCGGAGGGCAAGATTGTCGAGGAGTTCCAGAAGGGGTTCAAGCTCCACGATCGTGTAATACGACCTGCCATGGTGAAGGTGGGGCAGGGCGAAGCGGAGGAGGAAACCGCTTCGGAAGAAGAACAACAAGGGCCCGAGTAGGACTCTTGTTGTGAGCGTGTATTGTTTTAAACTGAGATAATCAAGATCCTATGACCACGAAGACGGACTACTACGACCTGCTGTCAGTGCAGAGGAGCGCCTCCCCGGAAGAGATCAAGAAAGCGTTCCGCCGGCTCGCGCTCAGATACCATCCCGACCGAAACAAGAGCCCCGATGCCGAGGCCAAGTTCAAGGAGATAAACGAGGCCTACGAAGTCCTCAGCGACCCCGACAAGCGTGCCGCCTACGACAGGTTCGGGCATGCCGGGACGTCGGGTGGAGGGTACGGACGTGGGTTTGAGGGAATGGGGGGATTCGGTGGGTTCGGGGATATATTCGAGGCGTTCTTCGGATCAAATGCCGGCGCGAAGTCGGGCCCACAGCGTGGCGGAGACATCCACCACGGCGTAACGGTATCTTTTGAAGATGCAGTTTTCGGCACCGAGCGAAATGTCGAAATCCAGAGGACTGAAGTCTGCAAGGAATGTCGTGGGTCAAAGGCAGAGCCAGGCACAGATGTTGTTACTTGCTCTACATGCAACGGCAATGGCAGTGTCAGGAGAGTGCAGCAGAACTTATTTGGTCAGTTCGTCAACGTCACCGCCTGCGACCAGTGCCGTGGTGAGGGTCGTGTAGTATCCACGCCTTGCAGCCAATGCCGGGGAGTGGGTCGGGTGAAGATGTACAGGAAGATAGCTGTGCAGATTCCCGCGGGAGTGGAGGATGGCACACAAGTCCGGCTAACCAGGGAGGGCGATGCGGGCACGCGGGGCGGAGCAGCGGGCAACCTCTACGTGACTGTCAAGGTCCAGAGGCATGATTACTTCAACCGGGACGGCGACGACGTGGTGCTTGATTACTCGGTTAACTTTGCCCAAGCCGCTCTAGGGGATGAAGTGGAAGTTCCTACTATCGATGGCACGGTAATGCTCAAGGTGCCATCGGGCATCCAGACTGGGACGGCCCTCCGGTTGAGAGGCCGAGGCGCTTATCGATTACGGGGTGGGGGCCGCGGCGACCAGATAGTAAACGTAAACGTAATTACTCCCGAGTCGCTGAACAAAGAGGAACAGGAGTTGTTTCGCCAACTAACCCTGACCCTCGACAAGCCGGGGGTATCTACCCGAAACGGCAAGGGGATATTTGCAAAAATCAGGGAAGTGTTCCGGTAATCGAGAGATTGAGTAGAACGCCGCAAGGAGGCCCGACCCCGTATTGCTGGGTCGGGCCTCCTTGTGTATAGCTTTCATCTCACCCGTTGCAATAAGGCAATGATTTGGAACTTGTAGAGCTTTCAGTAGAAGTAGACGCTGAGTCGACGGAGCCGATCTGTGAAGCCTTTCGGCGGTATGGATGCGAGCGAATTGTCGTGGAGCAGCTTGGACCAGCTACAGACGAAACACGGCTGATGGTCAGGGCCTATGCCCTCAATGACGACACCCAGGCGAAACTGAAGGCAGAGATGGAAGTCGTCGTCCGGCTCCTGGGGCTAGTCCGGCCTGTTGGACCACTCGAGTCCCAGTTGCTGCAGGAGGAGGACTGGGCCAAGGCCTGGCGCAAGCAGTTCACAATTCAGCATGCGGGCAGGAGAGTTGTGGTCTGCCCGAGTTGGTTAACCTATCAGCCTGCAGATGATGAAATAGTAGTCAACCTGGACCCGGGAATGGCCTTCGGAACGGGCGTACACCCAACCACCCGCATGTGCCTCGAGGCCCTGGATACACTGGTGGAGAACGGGATGAGTGTGATGGATGTAGGTACAGGTTCGGGGATACTGTCCATAGCCGCCGCCAAGCTTGGAGCGGTCCGGGTCACGGCCCTGGATGTCGATCCGGTAGCGGTTAAGGTGGCGAGGGAGAACGTGGAGGCCAACGGTGTCCGGGCACTGGTGGAGGTGGCTGAAGGTACTATCCGGCACGATCCCCAAAACCCGGGGCCCAAATGGGACATCATCGTGGCCAATATAACCTTAAACCCAATAGTTGGGCTTGCGTCGCATATCGTGAATTCGCTGGCGCCTGGCGGCGTCGCGGTGCTAAGTGGGCTTCTCGAAGATCAGGGTCCGGCTGTCGAGGAGACCTTTGACTCCTGTGGCGCGTCGCTCAAATCCCGCGCCACAAAGGATGATTGGTTGGCCTTAGTGTTCAGCCGAAGCTAGGACTCGGCCTGTCCTTCCTCGGCATCGAACTCGAGTTTGTTCTCGGTGCCCTCCAGCAACCTACTGAAGTTCTGACGGTGAGCATAGAAGATGATTGCTGTTGGGATTAAGGCTTGAAGTAAGTATGACTTTGGCCTCTTGCCGGCCAGCACGGCGATAAGAAGGCAAAACGCACCCACTGCGGTACCGGAAAGGGAACCGAGGGAAGATATGCGGAACTTTGCCATCACCGAACCACCGGTGAGGGCTGCAATGAGGCCTGGCACAGGGGCCAGGGCCAGCAACGCCCCCAGATTCGTCACAACCCCCTTGCCCCCCTTGAATCCGCGCAATACCGGCCAAATGTGTCCCAGTACGACGGCGATTCCGACCAAAGCGTGAACCAGGCTGGAATCGGTGGCCTTTCGTGCAATGAGCACGGGCAGGAGGCCCTTGAAGGTGTCAGTTAGCAAGACTACCGTTGAGGCCGACGGTCCGGCGACACGATAGACATTGGCAGCGCCAATGTTGCCGCTGCCGCGTTTCTGAATGTCCACGCCCTTGGACTTCCTAACAACTATTTTTCCCGTCGGTACCCCTCCGATCAGGTAACCCAGGATTATCAGGAATAGGGCCTTCATTCGCTGCGAGTCCTCCGCTGAAACTTGAGTTGAATAGGCGTCCCTTCGAACCCGAAGTCTTCACGGATGCGGTTTTCGAGGAACCTTTGATAGGAGAAGTGTACGAGTGCAGGATCGTTGACGAAGAATGTGAAGGTGGGCGGATGGGTGCCGGTCTGGGTCACGTAGAAGAGCTTCAATCGTCGGCCCCGGGCTCGGGGCAACGGGCTGGCAGTCACGGACCTGGTCAACATTCTGTTGAGCGCCGAGGTGGTGATCGTTTTACCCCTCTCATTGAATATTCCCAAGGCCATAGGCATCAGCTCTGAGATGCCTTGACCGCACAATGCGGAGGTGTACAGGATGGGTACGTATTCACCGGCTCGCAGTCGGTCCTGTAGAAACGGCTGCGTGTTCTTGATGTTGAGGTCCAGTTCTTCGGCCAGGTCCCATTTGTTCACCACCAGCGCCATGCCACGAAAAGCGTCCTTGGCGTATCCCCAAACATGCATGTCCTGCGCAGTCATAAGCTCCGAGGCGTCGACAACCAGCAGCACCACGTCTGCACGATATATTGCCTCCATGGTCCGAAGGACACTGTATTTCTCAATCCCGTGTCCAATCTTTCCCCGCCTCCTGACGCCCGCGGTGTCTATGAGGACGATGCTTTCACCTTCGTAGTCCAGGACAGTGTCAATGGCATCCCGTGTAGTGCCAGGGACTTCGCTTACGATAACCCTGTCCTGCCCGAACAGTTTGTTCAGCAGCATCGACTTGCCGACGTTGGGCCGGCCCACGATGGCGACCTTCATTGCTCCGGTTTCCGGCTCCGGTTCCGGAGCATCCAAATTGGCGTCTATCCATCTTGTAAGCTGGTCCAGCCCCTTGACGTGATATGCGCTTATCGGGGTAGGGTCACCCATGCCTAGCCGGTAGAATTCCTGTAACGACGCCTCTCTGCGTGAGTTGTCGATCTTGTTCACTACCAAGGACACGGGTTTGTCCGAGACTCGGAGGAGATCGGCGAGATCTTCGTCGGCTGCAGTCAGGCCGTCTCTGCCGTCCACCATGAACAATATTGCCGCGGCCTCTGAAAGAGCGGTCTTTACCTGGTCCGTTACACCCAGGTGAATCTCGTCCTCCTGCCCCAGGTCCAACCCCCCGGTGTCCACCAGGATCAGGTTCTTGCCTCCTATGGTCACCTGGGCCGCGACCCGGTCCCTGGTTGTGCCCGGCGTATCGGAGACGATGGCCATGCGCCGCCCGACGAATTTGTTGAACAAAGTCGACTTGCCGACATTAGGACGGCCTACTATGGCTACTATAGACATCTGATCGTGAATACTCCCAGGTCGCCTGCCGGACTAGGAACGGCCGAGAAGCCGCGCGAGTACTGCCTTCTGGGCGTGGAGGCGGTTTCCAGCCTGATCAAAGACCACGGAGCATGGGTGCTCCATTACTTCGTCGGACACCTCTTCGCCGCGGTGAGCGGGGAGGGGGTGCATAAATATTGTGTTTTCGCCGATATGAGATAAAAGCTCAGCATTGACCTGGTACCCGGCAAAGTCCCGGAGTCGGCGCTGGGACTCTGCCTCCTGGCCCATGCTCGTCCATACATCAGTGTATATAACGTCTGCTCCGGCCACTGCTTGCGCCGGGTTGGGGTTGATGTCGAAGACACCTCCACTGTTGGCGCCTAGCTCCTTTATTTTGCCGACGGTCTCGGAAGGTAGGAGATAGCCCTTAGGTGTGGCCATAGTGAAATTAGCCCCGACCAGCATAGCGCCCAGGGAAAGGCTGGCCGCCATGTTGTTTCCATCGCCGACGTAGGCAATGTTGAGGCCCTCCAACCTGCCTTTGTGTTCGTATATGGTCAAAAGGTCGGCGAGGACCTGGCACGGGTGCTCGCCGTCGGAGAGGCCGTTGATGACGGGGACGGTGGCGTAATGAGCGAGGTCTACGACGGTCTGGTGGCGTCGGGTGCGGGCAACTACCCCATCAACGTAGCGGCTTAGCACGCGGGCTACGTCCGAAGCCGGCTCCCTTGTTCCGAGTCCGATCTCCTGCGGAGACAGGTAGACGCATTGTCCGCCGAGTTGTCGCATGCCAACGTCGAAGCTGGCCCTTGTCCGCAGTGAGGGTAACTCGAAGACCAGAGCCAAGGCCTGGCCCTCCAAGAGATTGGTAGTGCGCTGGCTTTTCAACTCGACGGCGCTGTGAATAAGGTCCCAGACCTCTGGTCCTGTGAGGTCGGCCATTGAAAGCAGGTCTTTGTCCATAACGTTCCCAGGGAAGGGTCGGGGTGAGATACTCGGAGAGACTAAAGAGCGAGCGACGCCTTTCAGTTCTCCTGATCAGATATCAGGGGGTGTGGGAATAGAGTTCGGAAGTTGGCAGGGCCGCCCAATCGGGTCTGGCAGGCGGTACACACCACGTACACCTCAATCCGGTGCCCGACCACCGTGCCCTTGCCGGACGCTTCCCACTCTGAAAGGAGCTGCTCAATCTCTGATTCATGGAATTCAGAGACCAGGCCGCAAGATACGCATACCAGATGGTGATGGTGCCCGCTCATGGTCAACATGTAGCGGGGCGACCCGTCCGGAAGACTGATCTTGCACAGCAGTCCCTGCTCCACCAGCAACTTTATAGTCCGGTATACCGTGGCCCTTCCAACGCCATTTATCTCCGCGTGCAACTCCTCTGCGGTAAAATTATTCTCTTTCCCGGCAATGCTCTCGATTACCCGCCGACGCGGGTGAGTAATCCGGTAGCTCCGGCCTCCAATGGCATCAAGCAGCGTCTGAGAATCCATATTAAGCTTCAGCGTCTATAGTAAACATAATCTAACGGATGTGACTAATACTTCTCATCTTCGGGATATACGCTGTTGCACACTGCAACTTCGTAGGGCTTGGCGAACCAGTTTTCCGTAGCCTTTTCCCAGCGTTGGAAGTGTGGCGTCTTTATGTGGGCATCCTCGGCGTTGGAGTCGGCGTAGACCTCATAGAGATAGAAGCGGGTGGGGTTGTCGGTATCGACCAGCACTTCCCATCTGGCGCAGCCCGGTTCGGTAACGGAGCCCTTTGCATTGAGTATAGTCTCTGCAATGAATTTTTCCCGGTACTCTGGTTTGACATCTATGGTGACCACATCAATTCGCATGGTTCCTCCGGGTCTGCTGGTGTCTATATTCATATTGTACACCCCTATGTATAGAGGGAGTGTTTGGCGGTCAGGGATGTTGTGCGATTGTTGACGGCAAATTTCGGCCTAAGTATGATGGGCCGCGGAGGAAGTAGGTTTCGCATTCTAGCTGCGACGAGGTTTCATCATGTCTGAAGTTCACCCCATGCCGGATAAACAAACAGCCTTGGACCTCTACCAGGGAATGGTTACGATCCGTGAATTCGAGGAACGAGCCCGGCGGGAGGGTGACGCCGGAAAACCTGTCGGGGGCATACATTCCTCCGTCGGCCAGGAGGCTGTAGCCGTAGGGATTTGTCATTGCCTGCGCCAGGACGACTACGTTCTCGGAAATCATCGGAGTCATCACCACTGCCTGGCTAAGGGTGTCGACATGAAGGAGATGATGGCCGAGCTAATGGGAAAGGCCACGGGCACGAACAAGGGCAAGGGCGGCACCATGCACATCGCCGACAAGAATGTCGGGATGCTGGGCGCGAACGGGGTCATAGGGTCCAATGTCCCGGTGGCTGCGGGCGCTGCTCTCAGCGCCAAAATCCGAGGCACGGACCAGGTAGCGGTAGTTTTCTTCGGGGACGGCGGCGCCAACCAGGGCGCCCTCCACGAAGCCATGAACCTGGCGGCAATCTGGAATCTGGGCGTGATATTCGTCTGTGAAAACAACCGGTATGCGGAGTCCACACCGGTGGAATATTCGCTCGCCGGTGGCTCAGTGGCCAATCGGGCTTCTGCTTATGGGATTGTGGGAGAGACGGTGGATGGACAGGATGTCCTTGACGTCTCGGCGGCCATGGAGAGAGCGGTGAACAGGGCTCGGGCCGGAGAAGGGCCGAGCATCATCGAGGCCAAGACCTACCGCTACTATGGCCACCACGGCGCCGACGACCCCCTCCGCTACCGCACCAGCGACGAGGAGGAGTACTACCGGAACAGGGATTGCATCGTGACATTCAAGACCAGGCTGCTGAACGAAGAGTTGAGCACCGGGGAGGAACTGGAGAGTATCGACGCCTCAATATTGCAATCGTTGGACGAGGCGGTGCAATTTGCGGATGATAGCCCCTGGCCAGAACCCGAGGAACTCGTCGCCGACGTGTATGTGAGCTATTAGGCTCAGCCACGTAATCTCCTGATACTCAAGGGAATCCCATGACTACCACCGAATCGCAAACGACCGAACGCAGCAGAATCAGCTTCGTTCAATCCATAAACGAGGCAATTACCCAGGAAATGGACCGCGATCCCTCGGTGATTGTGATGGGCGAGGACGTCGCCGGCGCGCCGGGCAAGAAAGACCAGGGCTTCGAAGACGCCTGGGGCGGAGTCTTCAAGCTCACCAAGGGGCTCATCGGCAAATTCGGCCCCCAGCGCGTCCTCGACACCCCAATCTCCGAAGCGGGATTCATCGGCGCCGGTGTCGGCGCAGCGGCAACCGGCCTCCGACCTATCGTGGAGCTCATGTTCGTCGGATTCTACGGTGTCTGCGCAGACCAGATCACCAACAACGCTGCCAAGATGCACTATATGTTCGGCGGCAAAGTTACCCTGCCCATTACGATCATCACCAATACGGGAACAGGGGCAGGGGCCGCAGCCCAGCACTCCGAAAGCCTTTATTCCATATTCACCCACTTCCCCGGTCTCAAGTGCGTAGTCCCTTCTGACGCCTACACGGCCAAAGGCCTGATGACCGCGGCCATCCGTGACGATGACCCGGTCATCATATTCCTCCACAAATTGCTTCTTGGCAGGACTCGGGCCGGCCTCCGACCCTCCGAAGATTGGGTGGTCCCGGAGGAGCCTTATATCGTTCCCATTGGAAAGGCCAACGTGGCCCGGGAAGGGGAAGACCTCACTATGATCGGCATCGGCTATACAACCAGCCTCTGTCTCCAGGCCGCCGACGCCCTGGAACAACAGGGAGTTAACGCCGAAGTCATCGACCTCCTCTCCCTCTCCCCCATGGACGAGGATACTATCCTCGAATCCGTCAAGAAGACTCGTCGTGCCGTCATAGTAGACGAGGACTATCCCCGGTGCAGTATCGCCACCGACATCTCTGCCCTCATCGCCGAGCAGGCCTTCGACTATCTGGATGCCCCACCGAGAAGGGTGTGTCCTCCCCACTCCCCAGTGCCCTACAGCATCATGCTGGAGCGCCTCTTCGCCCCGACCAAGGAGAAGGTTATCCAGGCCGCAACTGAGGTATTGGAAGCTTGATGAAGGCTTCCCGCATCCCGTCTGGAGACACCGCCTCAAAGACGGCCAAGGGGTTGAAGGAGTAGGCCAGACTATGGCGACTGCCATCCGGATGCCGCAACTCGGCATGATTATGACTGAAGGCACCTTGGCCAAATGGCACAAGGGGCCAGGGACCACCGTTCAGCAGGGTGAACCCCTGGCTGAAATCACCACGGAGAAAATCTCTTACGAGCTTGAATCTCCGGAGTCCGGCATCTTCCATCCCGTGGTCAACGAAGGGGACGTAGTCCCTATCGAAGAGCTTATCGCCCATATCCTGAAGGAAGGCGAGCCGGTACCAGAGACTCCGGCCTCTATACCCGCTGGTGCCATGGCGAGCCCGGCAGCCTCTGTTGCAGCCCGCGGAGCGCGTACTCAGGCAAGCGGAGAGGTACGGGCCGCGCCGAGCGCCAGGAAACTTGCTGCCAGCCTGGGGATTGATATAACCCTCGTGCCTCCGGCCCGTCCGGGAGGCCGAATCGTCGAGGCGGACGTGACGGCCTATGCTGAAGGAAGGGGGTCGGCGCCTTCACCCGAAAAGGACGAAAAGGCCACATTGCCTCCCGGTCTTCCGACTCCTTCCAGAATCGTATCCCTTGCCGGCATACGGAAGGCCATCGCCTCCAACATGCGCCGGAGCGTGTCCAATGCGGCGCAGCTCTCTTTCCACCTGGACGTAGACATGACTGAGGTCACGGCCCTCCGCCGAGAGCATTCTCGGGGCAATGATGTCCCTCTTTCGGCGGCGGACATTATCATGAAGGCATGCGCCGAAGCGCTCCTCAAGAACCCCCAGCTAAACACCGTTCTCTCGGACGGGAAGGTGCACTACTTCGATCAGGTCGATATTGGGATGGCTGTGGCGCTGAATGAGGGACTGGTGGTACCGGTGATCAAGAATGTGCAGGCCAAGACGGTTACGGAACTTGCATCCGAGAGAAAAGACATATCCGGCCGGGCCAGAGACGGGAAGCTAAAGGCCGACGAAATGACCGGCGGAACTTTCACACTAACCGTTCTCGGCACGGTTGACGGGTTTACACCTCTTCTCAATCCGGGTCGGAGCGCAATCCTGGGGGTTGGTCGAGTTTCCAAAAAACCCGTTGTGATCGGCGACGAAATAGTTGCAAGAGAGATGGCAACGTTAAGCCTGACAGTAGACCACCAGGTCGTGGACGGCGCCCCGGCCTCCGCCTTTTTGCGCCGGCTGAAGCAGCTTCTTGAACATCCGGATTCGCTCTTTAGGTAGCGCTAGTCCGGCGTTCGACGTGGTAGTTAGGCTTCGTGTTTGCTGATTGCCTCTGCGAGCCCCGACACTTCGTTGATGCCCTCTTTAACCGACACCGACGATCCCTCAAGGTCGTCGCCTATTTCCTCGAACCGGCCCCCGAGGTGCTGTGCCAGGAAGGCCTCGGCGATGGCGTAGAAGGAAAGCCTGTTTTCGGGCCGCGCGAAACCGTGCCCTTCGTCAGGATAGAGAACATATGTGACGGGTATGTCCCGTTCGCCCATGGCCTGGACGATCTGCGTAGACTCCGCTTCCGTGACCCGGGGATCGTTGGCGCCCTGGCCTATCAGCAGGGGTCTCTGAATGCGGTCCACGTAGCTAAGGGGTGACCTCTCTTGCAGCAAAGCCCGGCCCTCGGAGGTCCTATGGTCTCCGACGCGGCTGGTGAATAGCTCTATCATCGGCTGCCAATACGGCGGAAACGACTCCAGTAGCGTTAACAGGTTGGAAGGGCCGACAATGTCGACTGCACATGCGAAGACATCGGGCGTAAAGGTCAGACCGGCCAGTGCCGCGTAGCCGCCGTAGCTGCCTCCCATCACGGCAATCTTCTGGGGGTCCGATATTCCGGCGTCTATTGCCCAGTTCACTGCGTCGAGCAGGTCGTCGTGCATCTTGCGGCCCCACTCCAGGTTGCCTGCGTTGATGAAGTTCTTGCCCAGGCCGGTAGACCCACGGAAGTTAACCACTAGCGCGGCATAACCCCGATCAGCGAGCCATTGAGAATGGGGATCGTACCCCCAGTCAGCCCTAGCCCAGGGTCCTCCATGTACCAGCAGCACGGTGGGAAGGGGCTGGGTGGGGTAAAGGGAACATTCTCCAAGGCTCTCTGCCGGAAGGGTGTAGTAGCTGACCAAGTCCAGTCCGTCTCTGGATTTAATGATCACAGGCTGCATCTTGGCGAGAGCTGCGGTTTCAAGCTCGGCATTGTTGGAAAAAAGGTATGCAAGTCGGCGGGTGGAACGGCGATAGAGATGGTACTTGACCGGGCCATCATCCAATCTATAGGCCACTATCCACATATCGTCATTCAGCGTCCGACTTACCACTTCAACGTCGCCATCCTCCTCAGACCTAAGGAAATTCAAGTCCCCGGCAACCGACTCCGCCAGCACCTGCCATTCTTTTCTTTCGTGGGTGAAGGCGACGGCCTCGATATGCCTGGTGATGGGGTGGACCATGGCATCGCTCGCATCTGCAAGGTCGCTTTCTGCAAGGACTGTCTTGACACCGGTGTCCAGGTCCACGGAAGTCATGGCGGCCGTATTGCGGAATCGGGAGTCGATCAAATAAAGCGTCTTACCGGACCGGTCGAAACCCGTCGGGCCAGTTGTAAGTGCGTCCTCATTCCCCACTTTCATGAATGTGGTCCACCCGCCCTGGCCGTCCGTCTCGAAGACTTGGCTGCCTCCGTCGGGAGTCATCACAGTCCCGAATCTCACCTGGTAGTCGTGGTCTACCAGGAATTCCGCGAATCTATCGTTGTGGTGAAGTAGTTCTCTCTGCCCTGTGCGTACGTTCACCCTGTACAGGTCGTGGTATTGAGGATTACGGTCGTTCATCCCGACGATTATCTCGTCGGGATGGTCAGAACTGATTCCTACGATCTGTGCTTGAACATTCTCCAGAGGTGTGAGGTCAATGACCTCGCGTGATTCGAGCCCTACCGTGTAGACGCGCCAGTTCTCATCTCCGCCCTTGTCCTGAAGATAGATCAGGTGGTTGTTGGTAAAGGCCCAGAAGTAGAGCCTGATGCCTCGCCCGGCGTCCTGCGTCACCGGCTCGGCGGCCCCGGGGTCGGATGCCGGGCCGACCCATACGTTAAGGACTCCCTCTACAGGCGCCAGAAAAGCTATATGCAGACTATCTGGGCTTAGAGTCGGAGAGGCCTTGTCGGGATTGCCGAACAGTACCCTCCGAGGTATGAGAGGCGTCGCCAATGATTCTCTACCGGGAAGGCCCTACGAACGGGGTCTGACCCAGGACTCAGACCATGCAAGGCAGGCCGTGGTGGACGGAGTGCCGTCGCGCTGGGCGGGCTGGGCATCGCCCGAGGCATGTTCGCCGTTGATTACCACCTGGGCTCGACGAGCGGGCGTCATGATGCTGTAGACGCCGTGGCTGCGGCCGCCGGTCCCGGGCGGGGCATGGATGGCGAAGGGGGTTATGGTGTCGTACCAGGTAAGGGCTATGTCCTGCTCTTCGTCGCGAGTGATCACACGTTCCGTGTAGTAAGACCGAACATCGCCCTCTCTTCCAAACTCCGCCTCGATAACGCGCACAGACGTGTCCGAAAAGGGTGGATTGATCATCGACTCAATCTCTTCCTGCAACCACCGGGCCAGTGCAACGTTGTCGGAATAGGCGACTACTTCGTTGTTTGTAAGGTCGGACCGCATGAATACTGCGTGTCCGGCTCCAGCCGGAGAGAAGAGCACGCGCCAGTGGCTTACCACGGTGGTAAACTCCGCCCCCTCAGAGGGTGCGAGGCGTATGAAAGAGTTCTCTCCCGTTACTCGGACCTCATTGGGATCGACTATGGAGGCCGACCTTCCACGCTGGGCTTTGTCGAGCAGCTTCTCCTCACCCCTGGTAGTCAGGTATTTCACTGGGATGGGGATGAGCCTTCTCCCTTTGCGTTTGAATGAGCCTACAATCCGATTTTCACCCAGGAGTTTCGATATTCGGGCTACGCTGTAACCTGTGGATTCGGCGGCTTCTTTAACGGTCATGGCGCCCTTGGGAGCCACAAACCTGGATCTCCTCCTAGCCATCTTCGGTCCTTTCCATGCTTTCAGTCCCTAAGTAATGCCCTGCTGCTTTTGCGGGCACGGGATACTTGTTAAACGTCCATTCAATACTATTCCTATTGTAACAGCTAGATGTGACAGGGCAAAACTAGACCCGGTCTTAGCATATTCGTGGATTCCCTGCGCCTGTTGGGAGGGTAATGAGACACTAAAGCGTGTACAATTGTATAAGATGGCCCATGCAGCCGTAAGCAAGTTAGTGGGAGGAGTCGCATGGCTACAAGCAGTTACACTCTGGACCAGTTCGTAAACGACATTAAGGAACTCCAGGCCAAGGGCGTTGATGATTCGGCGGTCCTGGACAAGGGGTCTTCTTACCTGGAGAGGCTGATAAACAACCCGAGCTGCATACCCGAGGAATATCGGGTGCCTTCCAGCAAGGGTGAAGGCAGACTTCATGGTTCATATCTTCTTCACCGCTCGGACAGCCTGCTGGTCTCTGCGGAGGTGTGGGGCCCGGGAGACCACGTTGATCCTCACGACCATCACGTCTGGGGCATGATCGGAGTACTGGACAACACACTGAACGAGATACGGTTCCGTTGGCACGCTGAAGAAGGTCGACCCGGCTTCGGGCGACTGGAGAAGGACCGAGACGCAGTGTCGAAGCCCGGTGAGGTGAGCCTGCTGGTCCCCGGCATCGACGAAATACACCAGATCGACAACCCCGACTCCCGGCCAACGGTGGAAATCCACGTCTACGGCCAGGACCTGAGCGATATTGAGCGTTGCCGTTTCGATATGGCGACCGGCGCCAAGGTCGAATTCCAGAGCAAGTCCAAGTACGACAACGAGTAGTAGATTAGCCTCATCTGCCCATTCTCAAGGACGGAGATGCCCACAATCACTTCCTCAGAAGAGCTTGCATCCCTGCTGGATGAAGGCGCTCCCATAGCCCTGCTGGATGTACGGGAACATGGAGAATACAACCTGGCGCACATACCCGGCGCCTGTCCCCTGCCTCGCCGCCTGATTGAATACCGACTCCCCAGGCTCGTGCCCAATCGGGCAACCAGGATTATAGTCTGCGATGACGACGGCAGGAGAGCAGCGTTGGCCCTTGGTACGCTGGAGCGCATGGGGTATGAGAACGGGTCGGTATTGGATGGTGGAATCAACCGATGGACGTCCCTTGGCTACGGATCAGAGTGGGGTGTCAACGTTCCCAGCAAAGATTTCGGCGAACGGCTTCAGGTCGAGCAGCGGGTCCCGGAAATAACCGCCGAAGAGCTCGAAGCCTGGATATCCCGCGGTGAGCAATTCGTGATGGTCGACTCCCGGACCCCGGAGGAGCACAACAATTTCTGCATTCCGGGCAGCCGCAGCCTTCCCGGCGGGGAACTGGCCCTGCGCATCTGGGACATGATGGATACCGAGGATACCCCCGTGGTGGTGCACTGCGCCGGCCGTACGCGGAGCATTGTTGGCACCGGTCTCTTGCAGCGAATGGGCGTGAGGCAGATCTACGGACTGCGAAACGGGACTATGGGTTGGCAACTTGCAGGGTTCGACTTGGAGAAGGGGTCGGGCAGGGTGACTTTAAATGCGCCGTCGGTGGATGCTTTAGGGAAGGCCGAGGCCTTCGGGCGAAGAGTGGCGGAAGAAGACGGAGTGAACTACCTGACTGTTGGTGGACTGCAGAGATTGTTGTCCGAGCAGTGCAAAGAGAACGTTTATCTAGTGGATGTGAGGACGCGAGAGGAGTTTGAGTCCGGCCATATTCCGGGATTCTGGTGGCATCCGGGCGGTCAGGCCGTCCAGGAGAGCGACAACGTGGTAGGGGTGAAGGCAGGACAGATTGTCTTTTGCTGTGACGGAATAGCACGGGCTTCGGTGACCGGATCCTTTTTCAGGCAGATGGGATACCCGAATGTTCAAGTGGTAGAGGGTGGAACCAGGGCCTGGGAGGAAGCGGGAATGGACCTTGAGTCGGGGATCCGCGATGCCGGCCCCGCCACATTGGAAGAAGCTCAGGCCTGTGTCTCCTCAATGCCTTCGGGGGATGTGGCCAGTATGCTCGAAGGGTCTGCGGCAGCGCTGTTTGTTGGGACGAGTGGGGAGTTTTCGGAGGGACATCCGCCCGGTAGTCGATGGGTGGCTCGAGGTTCCCTGGAACTCTTGGTGGACGGAATTGTGCTCTCCAAGTCGACACCTTTGGTGATCATGAGCCCCGAGGGCCGTGAGTCGATGCTGGCCGCATTCGCTTTGGTGGAGATGGGGTACGAAAACGTGGTGTCGTTAGAGGGGGGTACTCGGGGCTGGGCTGCTGAGGGGCGTCCGTTGGAAATGGGCCTGTCAGGAGTGATGACACCGCCGGACGACCTGGTGGCTACGGGGTCGGGACGAAACTTCGCAGGGGCGATAGAGTACTTGAGGTGGGAGGAAGAGTTGGGGAGGAAGTACGAGCGCGACTAGGGGAAGGTCAGGCTGTGGATGGCAGCGTGTTCCATAGCTTCCCAGTCGACGTCCAGACCCAGGCCCGGCTTTTCCGGAGCGTAGACGTATCCATCCGACTGGGTGCGGACAACGTCGATCATGCCGTATTCGTAGGGTTCGTACGGCATGGTTTGCTCGAAGTAAGTGCAGTTGTCCGTGGTGAGCATCAGGTGGAGGTTGGCGGTCGAGTTCAGACTGTAACCCCAAGACATGATCTCGCAGTTCATGCCTGCAGCCTGGCTGATCTCGACAGCCTTTTGCAGCGGAGTTACCCCACCGAGGATAAGCGCATCCGTCCGGGATGACCGCCAGCACCCCGACTTTACCGCACTTTCGAAAGTTGCCAGGTCCATGATCCAGTTTCCTGAGGGGAGTACCGGCATTTCCACTGCCTCGGCCAAAGCTCGGTAGCCTTCGAGGTCGTAGTCTGGGAGAGGGGCCTCGAACCAGGTGAAGTCCAGGCTTTCAAGCTCTTTGGCAACCCGGAGAGCCGATTCCCTGTCGTAGTTGTTCTCCGCGTCCAGCATGAACGAGACTTCGGCGCCGGGATGCTTCTGACGGACTGCGCGTGCCAGGGCTGTATCCTGCTCTGGTATGCACCATGTGTGGAACTTGACAGCGGTGAAACCCTGTCCCAACAGTGTCTCCACGAAGTCCAGGTATGCGGGTATGTCATCCAGCATGGGAGTGCTCGCGTATGAGCGGATTCGGTTTCGGGTGGCGCCCATTAGCTTGTAAATGGGCAGCCCGGAGACTTTCCCAGCCAAGTCCCACAGGGCGATGTCTATCGCGGCAAGGGCCTGGGGAGGTACAGGGAAGACCCGGGGCCAGAGATCTCTGCGGATCCCCTCCCTGTCCAATGGGTCTCGACCCACGAGGACTGGGGCGAGATGGCGCAGTGTCTCGGCGGTATATCGGTCGTAATCGAATGAGGTGGCGTTCCATGCGCCGCCCACACCCTCGGCTCCTTCATCGGTGAAGATGCGTACTAAGGTGTTTGTGGAGAACTGGTCGGGGAGGTCATGGGACCAGGTGAAGCGCTGTACTTGGGGCGCAACGGCTCGGACTTCGACACGTTCTATTTTCATGATATTGCTCTGTCGGGCGAGTAGAAGTCTAGGATTCTGTGTTGTGTTCTGTCAAAAGGAAATTCCAGGTTGCTACGGATAGGCTTCCGGTTTAATCTTCGATTCTATCCTTAAGCGACGATTTGGTGGAGGTAACCCATTGGAACAGGCAAACCCGACCTATCCCATGTTTTCCCGTCAGGAGATGGACCGCCGAGTTGCGCGGGCCCGGTCACTGATGGCACAAAACGACCTGGATGCGCTGCTGATTACCGGAGAGCATAACTTCCACTATTTTGTGGGAGGAGCCCCGAGCATCGGCCCCAACGAGTCTCTCGCTCGTCCTTCGGCCTTCATTCTACCTGCCGTCGGCGATCCAATAATCGTATCCCAGGGACGGGACAATATCCAGGAAAGCACATATATAACCGATATACGGGACTATTTTGACGTGCTCCAGTTTCCGTATGATTTAGTAGGTGAGGCGCTAAGGGACAGAGGTTTGAGCGCCGGGCGGATAGGGGCGGAATTGGGCCAGGAGCAGAGGATGGGTGTACCGGTGGGTGACTACCTGAGCATAGTCGGGTCCATGCCCGAGGCCCGGTTTGTTGATGCTGCGGACGTCATCATCAAGACTCGTATGGTCAAGTCTGATGAGGAAGTGGCGCACATGAGGGAAGCGGCCCGGATTACGGCCAGGGCACGACATCGCCTGTACACGGACTATTTGACTCCCGGAGTAACGGAGCGGCAGCTGGCGCGCCTGTTCCAGAAGCTTGTACTGGATGAAGGCGCCGACGGCACGTCCTTTGTCCACTTCCAATTTGACATACAGTCCGAGCTGCCTGGGGCGAAGCACGCGTTTCACTACGACAGGCCCTTGAGACGAGGCGTCATTTTAGGCATTGATACGGGGGCCCGAGTTGGCATGTATACCGTGGACTACCCCAGGATGGTCTCCCTGGGACCGCCCAGCGATAGACAGAAACGGCTCTATGAACAACTGCTAGAAGTCAACCGACGCATGGTAGATGCGCTGAGGCCGGGAGTTGAAGCAGCAGACATTCACAGGGCCGGTGTGAAGGCGATGAAAGACCTGGGGGTGGAGACGGACAACCCTGAGAGGCTTACCGGTGGGAGCCGCATGGGTCACGGGCAGGGAATACAGTTCACGGAGCCGCCCAGCGTTACTCCCACCGACCATACGGTGTTGGAAGTCGGGACGGTTATAAGCACGGAGCCGGGGATAGGGGACAAGGAACTGCACCTGCTGTGGGAGGACACCCACGTAGTCACTGAGACGGGGTCTGACCTCATCACTACGGAGTCGGACGAACTGGGAGAGGTCGCTTTCTGATCTACAATTAATCACTCCATCCCATTTACGCTTGCCCTACTCCCTGACTATGCTGTTTGCCCCTTGTGCCAGTCCCTTTTCCAACATACACTCCCCCGCATATCCGCAGCAACGTCCTCAGCCCCGTTCTTCAGCCCAAGTCGTCCCTCCAGGCATCCGACTAAGCAAAAGACTCTCTATGTAACATAAGTCAGCCACAAAAGCCTGCAACTCGGATAATAATTGCATAAACAATCAAAATTCGTGCCTGTGTTCAAGATTCAATCAAACCACAGCCCTCAACAATTTTGCAGCCTTCCGATGTGGGTGTCTTGAAGTTGGCGCTTGTAACGAAAGCCCAGTTTTGGCTGGTGACCGGATTAGCTCTCCTCGTATTCGCCTCATGTGCGGTCGCTGCGACCCCGAGGCCCGCTGAGACGAACTCTGCAACCAACGATATTGACATTCCTCTTAGTCTTTCTCCTATCCCATCACCATCGCTCATTGTGCCCGACACCTCGTCGGCATCGGAGCCTTCTCCCACAGCGATTACTTCACCCGACCCAACCCCAGCCTCTGATGCGTCAACTAGTCCCGTTCCAACTCCTGTGATAGATCCAACCGCGATTGCTATCCCTACGCCCACGCCTGCTCCCACCCCAACTCCTACGTCCACTCCTACCCCAACCCCGACCCCGACCCCAACTTCGACTCCAACTCCAACTCCAACTCCGACTCCGACTCCTGTTCCTACCGCAACACCTACTCCTACCCCAATAGAAGTGATAGAAATCTCTGGAATAGGAAATGACTTTCGACCCGTGACGCTAGTCGAAGGAGCTTGGGTTTTGGAAGTCTCAGTAACTGAAAACTTGGATTGCAGCAGCGGTGAATGCCTGCCGGCACGCTTCGCGATGGGAATAGGGGATAGCAGGCGTGGGACAGGTTACTTACCGGCCTTTTTCGTCGAGGAGTGGCATCTTGAAGAGCCTATATCCGTCGGCAATGATCGTGATGACACCGTGTATCCGGGCAGATTGACCGTAGACGTCGAAGCTATTGGCAATTGGGTAGTGCGGTTGTCTAGATATTGATATATCAACTTTCACAGGCGCTGCACTCGCTAGGGTGAGAGCTCTGTTTGACTTCACTCCTAAACAACGCTAAGCTTCATCACCGATGAGTATCAGATACTGGTCCGAATTCTGCCTCTGTATCTGCCGGCAATAGGGCCGGCGCTAAAAACTTAGCACTGCGTTGCGCCCCGACGATGAACGAGAATCGACGGGGCGCTTTTTATTGCAATAACGAAACAGGAGAAATCAGGGCGACATGACTACGATTGAAAGAGAGCCTTCCATTAAGGACAAGGCCGACCTGGATTATTCAAAGGGGATTATTCCCTACCTGCCCCAGGAAGTTTCCGACTTCGAGACGGAGGTCACTCGCTTCCAGAAGGGCGGTTGGGAAGATCCCCTGAAATTTACGGCATACCGGCTGGTCCGAGGCATATACGGGCAGCGACAACCCGACGTCCATATGATCCGCATAAAGATGCCTGCAGGCAGCCTCACAGCGGACCAACTCGACGCCGTAGGAGAAATCGTCGGCAAATACGTCCCACTGAACAAGGGGCACGTTACCACCCGAGAGAACATACAGCTTCACTTCGTCAAGCTGGAAGACACACCCGACGTGATGCGGATACTTGGCGAGGCCGGTCTATCCACCCGTGAGGCCTGCGGCAACACCGTCCGAAACGTCATCGGCTGTCCCCTCTCCGGCGTCACTCCTGACGAGCCCTTCTACGTAGGCCCATACCTGGCGGCTTTCGCCCGGTGGTTCGTCAGACATCCCCAGGCCCAGGCCCTTCCCCGAAAGATGAAGTGCGCCTTCGCCAGCTGCAATGATGACTGCGTTGTAACCGCCATCCATGACCTTGCCTTCAAGCCCAGGGTCCGTGTAGACGAGAACGGTGTCGAGCGCCGCGGCTTCGAGATGATAACCGGCGGCGGCACCTCCATCATGCCGAGGCTCGCTTACACACTCTACGACTTCGTTCCGGTTGAGGACTACCTCCGTGTCAGCGAGGCCGTCATACGCATATTCAACCGCACGGACGAACTCCGACGTAACCGGATGAAGGCGCGGATCAAGTTCTACATCGACCGGATAGGCATCGACGCCTTCCGTGAGCAGGTCGAGGAAGAGCTGAAGCAGCCCTGGGCTCAAGAGTCGTACGAACCGGAGCCGCTCATGGAGCTTCCTCCTGAATTAATGGACGAGCCTCCGGCCCTTGTACCCGTAGAGAGCAACGGACAGGTGTCTCCGGCCTTCGAGCGATGGGTCTCGTCCAACGTGCGTCCCCAGAAACAGGAGGGGTACAACGTCGTCACGGTCAAGCTGCCCCTCGGCGATATCACAACCGAGCAGTTCCCCATCCTGAGCCGCATCGCCCGAGAATTTGCCGGCGGCCGCATCCGGACCACCGTCGAGCAGAACGTGGTGTACCGGTGGGTTCCCACAGGTGTTCTGAAGGAAGTCTGGCGTCAGCTTAAGGACGCAGGCCTCGGGGAATCGGGAGCAGGAGAGATAACGGACGTGGTCTCGTGCCCCGGCACCGACAGCTGCAAGCTGGGCATAACATCTTCAATGGGTTTGGGTCAGGCCGTCGGCCAGGCTCTTAAAGAGGCGGCCTATGAGGACCCGCTGGTCCGGTCCCTCCACGTAAAGATCAGTGGCTGCCCCAATGGCTGCGCCCGACATCACATCGCAAACATCGGATTCCACGGAGCGGCTACCCGAGGCGCCAACAAGAGCCAGATCCCCTCATACGAACTCTTCATCGGCGGCAGCTTCGGCAGCGATGATGACGCCCGATTCGGAAAGAGAGTCAAGACGAAGGTCCCGGCCAAGAAGGTTCCCAGCCTCGTGCAGGACATCGTTCACTACTACCAGAAAAAGCGCGAGCCCCAAGAGGTCTTCAACCGATTCGTCGACCGCGTTGGCACCGAGCCTTTCGAGGTGCTTGCCGGCGCCTACAAAGAGACGGGCCCCTTGAACAAGGAAAACCTCAACACCTACATGGACTGGGGAAAGACCCGCATGTTCAAGGTAGAGCGCGGCGAGGGAGAGTGCGCGGTATAAGGTCTGCATGGGCATAAGCCGGTCCAGAGCCCAAGACTACGCCGAGGAAATCCTCGAGAAACCGCGCGCCGCCATTCCCTTAATACTGAGGCGGTCCAAGTCCGGCGTGACTCTCTTGCATCGCGGCCGTGCCGTGACCAAATGCCACGCTACGGGAGTCGGGGAGTTGCAGGCCGAGTTCATGGCCGAAGCTTTGGGAGTAGAATTGCCTGAGCCCGGTTCCTCCACGGCAATTCAAGTCCCGGCAGGGGTATTCTACCGGGCCATCGCCATATCATCCCTGGACCTCCGCAAGCCCGAAGCCCGCGTCCTCCTCGAACAATATCTTGCAACTGCCCAGATGCAGCGCTCCGGCATGCGCAGCATAGAGGCATGAGCTGAGGAATATCTCTGTGCTGCTAGTCATTGAAGTGGAAGAGTCGGAGAACAGTCTCTTTGGCGTGACACGCAGTTTTCAAACCATCGGGGACCCGAGACCTATCTCCCGGGTCGCAGCCTTCACGCCGGATGGAACTGAAGGCATTTTCGATGTAGTTGGGTGGTCTTCCGAGGGTGCTGTTACGGCATTCGCGGCTTTGGTTGATGACTCGGGTGAAGGGTCTGCCCTGCTTGTCTACGGTGGAGAGGAGGGCATTCGCCTAAGGGTCGGGGCCTCGGATGGCGAATGGACCCTCGAAGACGCTTCTCAGTGGGGGGAGGTCTTCCTGCTGTTGGAGCGCGACACCTTCACTGAGTGAGAGCATAGTAAATATAGCGTCGTCCGGCCATGATCACAGCAGCAGGATTGTCGTTATCCCGCCGAACATCGCTGCTATACCGACTATCGCTGCCAGGTTCATCCGTTCTCTCAGCACTAACACCGAGAGCATAGTGGTCCAGAATATCTGCGTGGACCCCAGTACGGCCGAAATGGAAAGCCCGGCCCGCTCAATACCAATAAGGAACAGCATGCTCGCTACTCCCAGCATTCCCGCCCCGTTCGCAATCGCCACCCCGGACAGCCGGAATGACCACTCGGACCGGTATTGTCTCCTCCTCCGCATCGAGTCCCTGTGAGCTATATCTACAGAAGCGTTACCCCCGAGCCTCAATGACCTTGCGGCCGTCCTGGCTACCAAACTCTGAGAGAGCGCCTTCTTGACCTTCTTCCCGAAAGCCAATTGTGAGTCTTCCTCCCTGGGTATGAGTATCTCGCTCACCCCCAGCCACGACATGATTGTCAGGAAAATACACACTGCAGATAGCCGGAGCACGTTTAGTGTCGGGGGGTCCATCTCTCGCAACGCATAGCCCTGCACCGTGAGCCCCGACACCCAGAAGGCGGATACCACCGATAGCAGAAATACGCCCTTGAATCCCAGCCATGATGCCTGGTTCTTGTCCGTATGTTTGCGTTGCCCAAAACTCAGCAGGTAGACCCCCGTTACCACCACTACCACGCCAACAATGTCGAATGCCGAGGGCGTTTCCCCAAGTATCACTATCCCGGAAAACAGGGAAAAGATGGAGAGCAGGCCTGCCATTATCGGCCACGCCTTGCTGATGTCCACGTTTCTGAGGAAGAGCAGGTAAAGCGGTTCACCCAGGCCGATGTTGATGAGGCCACCAAGAATCCCGAGTACCATGTGAGTAGTCGGAATGCGTGGAATCGCAGCGATGTCGGAGGTGGTCAGCACGAACAACAGCGCCGCCAGCGCCCCTCCCGCCGCCCCCAGGGCCCCCAGCGTAAGGGGTCTGAACCGCGCTACTAGCCTCTTCTGCACAATCCCGGTCGCGGAGAAGACCAGCGTGGATGCCAGCACCGCCAGTTCTCCTATCGGCATGTCAACCTCTCTTCACCACGAGCGTTCATCCTTAATTCGCAACATCATACAATCGACGGCGTTGCCAGACACCTCACGAAGGTGCAAAAGGCGGTGTCAGGGCAAAGAACAGGCGCCCATACGTTGTTGGACGGGATTCGACCCATCGGGCAGCGATACCGCTCTACGGAGGTTATCAGGACATCCCCCTACGTACCCAAGGTTGGCCCCTCGGCGAACCGTCCCGGTGGGTAGAAAGCTGCCTGGCAATACGGCCACGACACCTTCATCTAGTAAGAACAGGCAGGGAGCAGTGTGCGGTCTGGCTGTGGTCACAAGAGCAGGATAAGGAGTATCCCTCCAAACAGGGCAAGCACCCCCGTTATGCTGGCGAGATTCACCCGTTCTCTGAGAACTATCGCCGACAGCGTCGTCGTCCAGAATATCTGTGTAGACGATAACGCTGCGGATATCGAAAGGCCCGCTCTGTCAATCCCGACCAGAAACAGCATGCTGGCCACACCCAGGGATATGCTCCCGTTCGTTACAGCTACTCCTGCTATTCGGTATGACCACCCGGACCGGAAACGCCTCCTCCGGCGGTCCGAGTCTCGATGAGCTATGGGCCCTTCAAGCTTGAGTACCCGACGCACGGTGCGCGCCACTAGACCCTGGGAGAGCGCCTTCTTGACCCGACTTCCGAACCCTAGCGCCGCGTCCTGTTCACTTGGCAGCAGTATTTCGTTTACGCCCAGCGTAGACATAACGGTTAGAAAAATGCAGACTGCTGAAAGCCGGGTCATATTCAACATTGGCGGATCCATGTGCCGCAAAGCAAAACCCTGTATCGTCAGCCCCGATACCCAAAATGCCGCCACCAGAGCCAGCAATAGCACACCCTTAATGCCCAGCCATGAGGCCTGGTTCTTATCTGTGTACTTGCGTTGACCGAAGCTAAGCAGGTACACGCCCATAGCTATTACTGCCACTCCCGCTATGTCGTAGCGCGAGGGCGCTTCTCCCAGCACGAATATCCCTGATAGCAGCGAATAGCTCGATAGTAGACCTGCCACCATCGGCCAAGCTTTGCTGATGTCGACGTTTCTAAGGAAGAGGAGGTATAAGGGCTCGCCCAGCCCAATGTTGATAATCCCGCCAAGAATACCGAGGACCAGGTAAAGAGTCGGGATCCGGGTCAGTTCCCCGATATCACCGATAGTCAGCACGAAGATCAGTCCCGCTAAGGCTCCTCCTCCCGATCCCAGCGCTCCCAATGTCAGAGGTCTGAATCGGGACACCAGCGTCTTCTGCACGATCCCTGTTATAGAGAACAGCATCGCGGACGCCAGGACTGATATTTCGCCTATCGGCAAGTCATTTTCTCTTCATAACAAGCGTTCACCCGTCAAGCGCAATATAATACTCCCGAAACCTCCGGCAAACACACCCTATGAGGAGCAGATTATGGTGGGAAGCTTGCCCGGACTCGATCTGACAACCAATAGGCAATGGATTGAAGCCGGAGAGCGCTGGTCTCTTAACACCTGGCAAAAGTTCCCAATAGTGCCCGATAGAGGGCTAGGCTGCTCCCTTTGGGACGTGGAGGGTAAGGAATACCTGGACATGATGTCGGGGCAGCTCTGTGTTTCCGTCGGGCACAGCCACCCCCGACTCCTGGATGCCGTGACCCGTCAGTCTGCGCTACTCATGCAGACCGGGTCCTCATTCACCACCCCGCAAGAAGTTGCCCTATCAAAACGCCTGTCTGAGATTACCCCGGGTGACCTGCAAAAGCCCTTCTATGGTTGCACGGGCTCGGACTCCGTAGAGACCGCCATCCGCATCGCCCGCTTCGCCACGGGCCGCCAGGAGCTGGTGTCCCTGTCCGAGAGCTATCATGGCCTCTCATTTGCCGCATGGAGTGTCACCGGACGCGGGTATCGTCGGGGCCACACCGAGTACGGCCCCGGCCTGCCCGGCGTTACATTTCTCCCTACCCCCAATTCCTACCGCTGCCGCTTCTGCTCTCGGCAGGGCGGCTGCTCGCTGGCCTGCTTCGACTATTCCGTAGATATGATCGATCTCAACACTACCGGCGAACCCGCCGCTGTCATAATTGAGCCGGTCCTGGGTGGTCCGATAGTTGTTCCGCCTCCTGAATACGTGCGGGCCCTGAGGCGCTTCTGCACCGAAAGGGGCGCACTCCTGATAATGGACGAAGCTCTCACAGGCCTGGGACGAACCGGTAAATGGTTTGCCGCCGAGCACCACAACGTCGTCCCCGACGTCATGACGTTATCCAAGAGCCTCGGCGGGGCCGTGCCATTGAGTGCGACTCTCGTCTCAGAATCCGTGGCCGAGAGACTTGAGGAGGGGGGCTACGCCCAGAGCACTTCGCACAGTGGTGATCCCTTCCTGTGTGGGGTTGGTCTGGCCAACTTGGACATCATAGAGGCCGAGGGCCTTGTCGAGAGGGCGGAGGTCATGGGCGAATACTTCAGGTCGGGGCTTGAAGCGCTGCGGGACCAGTATGAGATTGTCGGGGATGTGCGCGGGGTGGGTCTCCTGCTCGGGCTTGAAATAGTTACCGACAAAGCCTCTGCTCGCCCCGCTCCCGACCTGATGGACAAAATCACCAGTTACTGCCTCAAAAGGGGCCTCATACTCTTCACCACTCACGGCACTCCGGTCATACGCCTCGCCCCGCCCCTCGTCATTGGTGAGCCTGAGATAGACAGGGCTCTTGCCATAATGGAGGAAGCCATTCGAGCCGTATCCGAGGGAGCGACTCCCTAGCGCAGCGGTAAATCGTAAAGAGGAGATACAGTCATGGCCTACCCGGGCATCGAAAGCATGAGACCGACGTTCATGGGAACCACACACATGGTTGCAGCGGGTCATTACCTCGCCGCTGAGGCCGGATACCGCATCCTGGAGCAGGGAGGTAACGCGGTTGACGCGGGCGTCGCCGCAGGCATTGCCATCAATGTTCTCCTCCCGGAGTCAACAAATTTTGGCGGTGTGGCGCCCATCATCATCCACCACGCTGATTCGGATTCGGTAATCACGATCAGTGGCCTGGGACGCTGGCCCAGAGCCGCCAACATAGACTACTTCATGAAACACTCTGGCGGCGAAATCTCCAAAGGGATCCTCCAGAGCATAATACCCGCCGCCCCCGACGCCTGGCTCACCGCCCTGGAACGCTACGGCACCATGACTTTTGGCGAAGTCGTTACCCCGGCACTGCAGCTGGCCCGCGACGGGTTTCCAATGAACCCCGTCACCTATGAAGGCTTGCTAGATGATGCCGACCCCAAAACCGGCACGTTGGCCCACTGGCCCTCTACCAGGGAGATCTTCATGCCCGATGGCCACGTTCCGCCGGTCGGCAGCATATTTGTCCAGTCCGATCTGGGGCGCACTTTCCAGCGCTTGGCTGACGTCGAGGCTGCCAACGCACATCTCGGCAGGCCGGAGGCTATTCGCGCCGCACGGGACTATTTCTACAAGGGTGACATCGCCTATGAAATGGCCCGATTCAGCGAGGAACAAGGCGGTCTCATTACCTACCAGGACATCCATGACTTCACCGTGAAGATCGAGCCGCCGGTGCGTGCGAGTTTCCGGGACTACACAATCTACACTTGCGGGCCCTGGTGCCAGGGCCCGGTTGTAGCGCAGGTCCTTCAGATGCTGGAGGACGATGATTTAGAATCCCTGGGGCACAACTCAGCCGATTATCTGCACCTATACACCGAGGCCATGGACCGCGCCTTCGCAGACCGACACCAGTACTATGGAGACCCCGATTTCATAGATGTGCCCATTGATGGAATACTTTCCAAGGGATATACCAGGTCCCGCCGGGCGGACATCGACCTGGCCCGCGCCCTGGGCCGCATGCCCGACCCAGGCAACCCGTGGCCTTTCCAGAGTCCTCCAAATGGTGACAGGGCCGTAGCAAATCCGGCAAGCGCCAGGCCAGTCCCCATTGCCGGAGCCTCGGCCTCCGACACCAGCTATACCTGTGTCGTCGACAAATGGGGCAACGCCTTCTCCGCAACCCCCTCCGACCCCGTTTCCGAAAGTCCCATTGTTCCCGGCCTGGGGCTCGTGATGTCTGGCAGGGGTTACCAGAGTTGGCTCGACCCGGACATGCCGTCAAGCCTCGGGCCCTGGAAACGGCCCCGTCTCACACCCAACCCCGCCATGGCATTTAAGAACGGCAAACTCTTCATGCCATTTGGTTGCCCCGGCGGCGACGCCCAACCCCAGGGAATGATCCAGACATTCCTGAACATCGCCGTCTTCGGGATGAGGCCTCAGCAGGCCATAGAGGCTCCCAGGGTAACCTCCTGGAATTTCCCCAACTCATTCTGGCCCCACACCTACCTTCCGGGAAGGCTGCGTGTCGAGGGCCGGATATCCGCTGACACCAGTGCAGAACTCCAAAAGAGAGGCCATGACGTCGAGACCCTTCATGGGTGGTCTCAGGCCCACACCTCTTCCGTCTCCGCCATAGTGGTCGACCAGGAAAACGGCGTTTTAATGGGAGGTGCAGACCCTCGCCGGGAGACCTACGTTATGGGTCGCTGAGACCTCTCCATCCGGAGTCTTACGTACCAGACTGCGCCAAACAATATCCCAGCCCCAATAAGGACCATTACGGATACTGCTGCCATCATGGGGGCAAATTCGGCGGTCCTGCCCGCCCACATGTTCATCGGAAGGGTCTGGAAGTCCCGCGTCTTCAAAATCAGCGCCACGATCACCTCGTTGAAAGACACCAGGAAAGCCAAAAAGCCGGCTAGAGCCAGGCTAGGATACATCTGGGGCAGCAGTATCCGGCGCAGGGTCGTCAGCCGGTTTGCCCCCAGGCTCATAGCTACCCTCTCCTGAATCGGATCTATGTTCCGAAGCGTTGCAGTGAGGATGATTATCACGTAAGGCAGGGCCAGTACCGTGTGGGGTATTACCATGCCGGTAAAGTCCCCAGCAGGTGCCTGAGCACGGTGCTGTAGAAGTACAGGTGAAAAATCGCGCCTGCGGTCACGACTGTCGGCACTATCAATGGCGCAATGAAGAAACTGTTTATCAAGCCTCTGCCCGGCAGCCGGGCCCTCACCAGAGCGTATGAGACTATGCCCCCCAACACTAGCGAAAACACTACTACCAACACTGCTATTTCTACGCTTCTCACAGTTGCTTCCATCCAGTGAAGCAGCGGGTCCGCCGAAGAGAAGTATTCGCCATACCACTTCAGGGAGAACTCCCTTGGCGGGAATCTCACAAAGGACGACTTGCTAAATGACAGGACCACCACCATCAGAGGCGGCAGAAGCAAGTACGCACAAATCAGCCCCACCACGCCTCCGAGCAAAAACCGCCGCCCCGAGGGCTGCCCCTGCTCCTCGCCCCTTAAGCCTGTCAAAGCCTCCCCGGCCTGGTAAAGAGGCCTGAAGCCGATCCATCTCACGAAAGCCAGGTAAAGCAACAAGACTCCAGCCAGTGTGACCATCGCCAGCGCCGAGTTGAACTGGCCCCCGCCCCGCAGGTGTGAAGCAATGCCTCGATGCGGGATATTGCCCAAAATGTCGGGGGCTGCAAAGGACCCGATGGTCAGGACCGCAACCAGTAGAATCCCTGCCCAAACCCCAGGCATGCTTAGGGGCAGATACACTCTCAGGAAGGCTCGCAGGGGTCCGGCGCCAAGGGCTTGGGCCACCATCATGAACGCCCTCGGTATGCCCCGCATGCCCGCATAAATGCAAAGCACCATGAACGGGAGCAAGGTCTGGACCAAACCCAATTCAACCGCGATGCCGGTAAACAGAATCTCCAGTGGCTCGTCGATTATGCCCAGGCCTGTCAGCGACTCATTTATCCAGCCCCTTCGCCCGAGTATTACCCGCCACACCGATGTCTGCGCCACGAAGTGGGTGAGAAACGGCACAACCACCGCTATCAAGACAAACATTCGCCTCCGACCCGTGCTTGATGCCAGGTAGTAGGCCACCGGATAGCCCAGGATCAGGCAGACGGCTGTGGTAACTATCGTCTGCTCGATGGTTATTTCCCACCAAGTTCGAGTTATATCGCCGAAGATTGCCTTTTCGTACAACTCAAGAGTAAATGGCCCCCGACCGCCAAAGCTGGCCTGCAGGACTTGCACCAGGGGCAATATGAAAAAAATAGCCAGCAGCAGGATCACCGGCGACAACATGACCAGGGTGTTTCCCTCCCACCGCTTCCACCCCTCCCTAACTCGAGCTTCAGCGCTCTCCCACCTGATCCCTTTCACAGCCTGTCGTACAGGTGCGATGACAGCCGACCTCCGCTCTGATATCCCTGTCTCTTTATCCGTTGTCCGCTCTTGCTGGTACTACTGTAGAGATTGGCCGACGCGCTGACAACAGTTGAACATTGCACAGTCGATGTTGTCGAAGAGGCGCCACTCGTGTCCCGTAACGTTGTTAGCAAAAAAATCGGGCGGGTGGCTTGGCCACCCGCCCGATGCTGTCTCTCAAGAGTCTGAAGGGGAGAATCACCGCTTCCCCAGGTGAGTTACGACCTTATTTCCTCACGTATGAACTTCGTGTAAGACACTGCCAGGAACACCACCACCGCCGATATCATGGCCACGATGTGCGGCCATACCAGCCGCAAACTCTGGACTGCAGATATCGGGCTGCTCAACAGACCCGAAGCCTGGTCCTGGAGCAGTACCCCAAGGCTACGAACAGTCGGGTTCAGCAGGGTATCTGATGCTTCGGAGAACAGGAACGACGGCGAAATACGCGATATCCAAGTTTCCAGGTTGAAGTGTTCTATCGCCAATTCCTGAGTATCCACCTCGCCGACGAAGAAGTCTGCTACCGCCCCGGCAACCAGGATCAGGAAGAATGTCGAAAGCAACCATAAGCCTATCGCGACCATAGCTGAAACTACCGTGCTCCTGAAGAATATCGAGCACGACATTGACACGGCGAGCCACAAGCCGAGGTACGCTATCGACACGATGGCGAACCCAATTAGCCTCACTATCTCTTCGCCGTCCGGGACTATTCCCAGGGACGCCATCGTAGCCCCGACAATCGCCAGTATCGTCGATACTTGAATGACCGCCAGCGTAGTGAGACCGGCGAGGAACTTCCCGTTGTACACCGAATCCCGGTGCACCGGCTGGGATAGCACCCTGGCCAACGTGCCCTGGGACCGTTCACTATTGATGCTGTCGAATCCCAGGATTATCCCTGCAAGAGGGCCGAAGAAGCTGATGAAGAATAACAGGGAGGGCAGCACGTCACTGTTGGAGGAAAACACCCTGAGGAACAGGAACTCCTCGCGGCTGCTTGCTGCATCCTGCACCGTCCCGAAAATCACCGAGAGGGCCCAGATTATCGCAAGGAATACCAAGGCCAACAGGAAGACGAATCTCCGTCTGCCGAAGTGATCGGCCATCTCTTTCCAGAAGATAGCTCCCATGCTAGACCTCCTGGAAATACCTCAGGTAGATTTCTTCCAAACTCCGGTTGCGGGTCTGCAACTGGAGCAGGTCCACATTATGGGCCTGCACCACGGAAAGGGCTTGAATCCTCACCTGTTCCTTGGATGAGACAGTAATCATGTTGCCCAACGGCTCACACCGTTCTACCGTCGGCAGGCCCCTCAGGGCGTCCAACAACTGCGGCGTCACATTGTCCACTTCCAAGTCGAGTTGAAAACCCTCTTCCTGCCGGTTCATAAGCTCGTTCACCGGACCCTCCAACACCATCTTGCCGTGGGACATTATCCCAACTCGATGGCAGATCCGCTGTACCTCGTGGAGGCGGTGGGAGGATATGAACACGGTGATTCCCTGCTCGTCGCTCATCTCCTTGATGAGTTGTAGGAGCCAGTTGACTCCGGCGGGGTCGAGACCCAGCGTCGGGTCGTCAAGTATCACCAGCTGAGGCTGCTTCAGCAGTACGTCGGCCAATCCGAGCCGCTGCCGCATCCCCCTCGAGTATTGTCCTACCGGCTGGCTGGTGGCCCCGGAGAGTTCAACTTGTTCGAGCAAGTCCTCTATGCGCTCATCGCTATCTTCCCGAGGCATGTTGTTCAGGCGCGCCGTGTACTGCAGGTTCTCTTGGCCGGTCAGGTCGTTATAAAACCCTATCGACTCAGGCAGGTACCCTATGTTTCTCTTCACTGCCAGCGGGTTGCGGGTCGGGTCGAAACCCGATACTCGCGCCCACCCTTCGGTAGGCTCGGTAAGCCCGAGGATCATCAGTATCGTCGTGCTCTTGCCGGACCCGTTGGGGCCCAGGAAGCCGAAGACTTCGCCTTCTTCAAGTTTCAGGTCCAGGCTGTCGACCGCGGTGAAGTTACCGTACCTCTTGGTCAGCCCTTCGGTCTCGATTATCGGTCCGCTCATCGCCTACCCAGCCGCACGAACATCCCAACCAGGGCAATGATTACCGCAACCAGGATTCCGATTCCGACCCACTGCCAGATCGTCGACTTCTCAACCGTTACTCTCAACGACACCTGGTCCTGCACGTCGTTATTGCGGGCCCGCAAGGTGATCAGGTAGTCGCCGGGGACAGCGTCGCCCGGAGGGGTAATTGTTACGGGTACGTCAATTCTGTTGTTTACCGGCAGCGACTCCACGTTTGGAACCTGGAACTCGATGTCCCAGCCGGCGGGGGTATCCGCTATCAACCCCAGGTTCTCAATGTCGGCGGTGCCTGTGTTAACCATGCGAACCGTAGCCGCTTGCGGGCTGCCTGCATCTGCGTTCACATTCAGCCGCCCGTCCGGGGTGGTCATGAATACGTCAAAGGCACCGGTGAGAGTTACCTGCAGGGGCACTTCCTTGACGTATATTTCCTCCTCATCCGCCAACCGGACGAGAATCGGGTAGTCACCGGCCGGAGACAACGCAGGCGGGAATACCCGCACCTTTATCCGCTGGTTCAACTGGGTCACTATGCTCACATTGGTTATCAGCCTCTCAGCTCCGAAGGCTGGGAGGAACTGCACCGTCCAACCCTGCGGGTACAAAGCGCCAAGGTTGAGGGATACATCCTCAGGCGTGTTGTTCACAACCGACATCTCAAACTCGAAGAGGTTGGTGGTCGGGCCGCTCAGGAAGGGGTAGCTGGCCGTTACCGTCACCTGGCCCGGGTCTGTCGGCTCGCCCTCTACTCTTTGCACTCTCAGCGACTTCTCAACCAGCACCTCACCCGAGTCCGAAGTAGCTTGCAGCGTCAGGGTGAAATCGGCAGCGCTCTGGTCTCTAGGGCCCCTAATCCGCAGCTGCATGTCCGTGCGCTGCTCGGGGTCCAGCAATATGCTGGTAATCAGGAAGCTGCCAACCCTCGGCCTGAATTTAGCGGTCCAGTCCGCAGGCATTCCGCTCGCTTCAAGGTTGACCAGCATTTCACGGCCTGTGCCGTTGCACAGCACCGTGTCCAGGTTCGCCGTGGTGGTAATAGCCTCCAGGCTGATGCCCGTTGCCGGAAGCTCCAGGGTGATCCCAGCGGGGCACGGCTCCACCTCTTCTTCATCCTGCGCCAACACTGCCGCGGGCAATGCAAGTGCCAGGACCAGAATTATCAACAGTGCTGATGTAAACAAGTACCTAAAGAGCATGGTCCCTCCTACTAAGACCCCGCCGATCAAGACTTCCGCCACCCATCAAAAGTGTCTGAGTATTATTCAAGTTGTGTCTTAACGCGAGCTAAATCCCGCTCACGACCCTATAACGTTTTCGGGCGCAAATAGTTAGGGCGTATATGTTTGATTTTCGACTAAGAAACACCCGATGTTGAGTTTGTGCTTCGGAATCGGCTCTGTGCCTCGTCAGTAATGAGTATAATCCGCCGTTCATGCCTGTCAAGCCGCGCACTCTGGCATGACATCCAGGGAATGGATGGGTTGACGGTGCTCTTGGGTGGTCGGAATGGCCCCGTTCACATAGAAGAGTGACATCAATCACTTGACGTGTTAAGTACGTGTGTTCTATATTAGGTACAGTCTAGACCACCTACCCCAACCACCTTAAGGAGGAACCAAAAACTCAGGGAAGCCCACCAGCCCCACCCGAGGACTCAACGCCCAAGCCCATCCCAACGGCCCTCGCGCAGGCCCGCGGCTCAAGCGACAGTCGCCATCTCCTCTACTTAAGTCCCTGTGGCCCTTCCCTGACTCCCCAGGCGATGGAAGACGCCCTGGACCGTACTGAAAAAGTCTCCTAACGGAGCAACCCGACCTATGGAGCGGAACGGGGCCGCCCGTAGCCGAGGACCGCTCGGCTCTCCGTCCGCTTCATCAAATAAAACTGGGCTGACCGCCACTCCCGGCTCCTGGATACAGGCGGCAAACTGGATATATCCGTACTCCTGCGAGGGGAACTGACCCTGGACTTTCCCCTTCCTGCATCCGCCCCCGGCGGACAGCGCAGCTAACCTTATTGGAGCCTATGACGGATGACGGACCCGTATGTCCGACCATACTTCCAGGTCTAGGCGGCGGCGGAGCCCCGTCCCCACGTTCCCGGGACGCCTTCAAGCCCGCATTATCTAAAGATAGGGAGCCGAATCCAGCCAGTGTCTTCCATCGCCAACCCCTCCAACAGACAAAAACGAAAACCCAAACCCCACAATCGAAGATACGCCTCAGGAGGACTGAAGAAAAGGCCACTGTGACACTAACCTACCGAACGAGCACACGGGGTGGGGGAAAGCCGTACCCCGTGTTATACTCCCCGACGGCCCAGACCCGATACCGAAAACGAAAGGACCGAAGGTGCCAGTAGTAGCAATCGTCGGTGCCCAGTGGGGCGACGAAGGTAAAGGTAAAATCGTCGATCTCCTCTCTGAGGACGCCGACTTTATAGTCAGGTACGGTGGCGGCAACAACGCCGGGCACACAGTGATGAACGCTTATGGGGAGTTCAAACTCCACATGGTGCCCGCGGGCGTATTTAACCCGAAGGCCACTTGTGTGCTTGCAAACGGTGTAGTCGTCCACCCTCCGGCTCTCCTATCTGAAATTAAAGAGTTGGAAGACCATCACGTAGACCTGACGCCCGGCAAGCGCCTGATGATTAGTGACCGCGCTCACCTGATTATGCCCTACCACATTCTCCTCGACGAACTGGAGGAGAATGCACGTGGGTCGGGGGCACTTGGCACTACCAGGAAGGGCATTGGGCCCGCCTATATGGACAAAACCGGCCGACTCGGAATCCGTGTCGGGGACCTCCTGGATCCCGACTCCTTCCGCGAACGTTTGGAATACGTCCTCGACTACAAGAATGCGCTACTGACCAAGCTGTACGGCGCTGATCCCCTTTCTTTGGATGAAATCTTCGAAGAATACTGTGCGCACGGAGAAAGACTCCGACCCTTTATAGAGCAAACCGAGAGCGCAGTTCGTCAGGCCGCCGAAAATGGTGCACTGGTAATCATGGAAGGAGCACAGGGGGTCCTTCTGGATCCCGATTTCGGCACATACCCCTTCGTTACTTCCTCGGCGCCCATAGTTGCAGGCGCAGCCGTCGGCGCCGGTCTGAGCCCAAGCATGATTGGCTCGGCGATTGGAGTCTACAAGAGCTATGCCACCCGCGTGGGTGCAGGTCCTTTCCCCACCGAACTGCTGGATGAGATTGGCCATCACATTCGGGAGAAGGCCTTCGAATACGGGACTACCACCGGTAGGCCCAGGCGATGCGGTTGGTTCGACGCAGTGCTGGGCCGCTACTCATCCATGATAAATGGCTACACTTCAGTGGCTCTGACTCGTCTGGACGTCCTGGATGACCTGGAAACCATCAAGATCTGCACCGGCTACCAGCTCAACGGGTCAGTCCTGACAGAGCCCCCAGCCACTGCTGCAGTCCTGGCAAGGTGCCAACCCCTGTATGAAGAGCTACCAGGCTGGCAGACCTCCACCAGAGAAGCACGCAGCTTTGAGGACTTGCCGCCCCAGGCCCGGCAGTACGTAGAGCGGATCCAGGAGCTCATCTCAGCTCCAATTGACCTGATCGCCGTGGGGCCCCGCCGCGAGGAGTCCATTTTCCTCCGCCCGCTCCCTTAACGCTTCTTCTACTTCGACTTTTCGAGAATGATGAAGGGGTCGGCATTGCCGACCCCTTCAGTGCTTTACTTGTCCTGGCGCTTAGACTTTAGCCGGAATAGGCAAGTCCATCCGATGCTTCACAACCTCCGCCATGATCTTGGCAGCCGTGGCCTCGTCCGGACCAAGTAACGGTAGTCTAGTTCCTCCAACGTCGAACCCGATCATGCGCATGGCGTACTTTAGCGGAATCGGGTTGGATACGACGAACATGCTGTTCACAAGAGGCAGAAGCCTGCCGTGAATCTCCGCAGCTTCTTCATTGGCCCCTCTGACGAAACTGTCAATCATACGTTTGATCTGGACCCCCACAAGATGAGACAACACGCTCACCACGCCGTATCCCCCCAACGACATGATTGGCAAGGTGTCACCGTCGTTTCCGCTCCACACCTTGAAGTCGGATCCTGCTCCAGAGATTATCTTCGTTATCTGATCAAAATCGGCGCTTGCTTCTTTAATGCCTATGACGTTCTCGATCTCGCTAAGTCTGACCACCGTGTCGGCCTGGATATTAGTTACCGTGCGGCTTGGTACGTTGTAAATGATGCAAGGCAAGGACGTGCTTCCAGCGATATACGCAAAGTGCTCGTATAGACCGTCTTGGGGCGGCTTGTTGTAGTAAGGCACAACCAGCAGTGCTCCATCTGCGCCGGCTTTCTCCGCCTCTTGGGTAAGCTCTACCGATTCCGCGGTGCAGTAGCTGCCCGATCCCGCTATTACCGACCCTCGATCGCCAATCTCGGACTTCACTTCCGCCCAGAGCCTAATCTTCTCTTCCGAGGAAAGCGTGGGTGACTCCCCGGTAGTTCCTGTGACCACGAGGCCGTCACTGCCCGAGTCGATTAGAGCCGAGGCCAGGCGCTTAGCTGCTGCGTAGTCCACCTCCCCAGATGTGTCAAAGGGGGTCACCATCGCGGTGAGAAGTCTTCCTATCTCTCCCATCTTTTTCCTCCCTTCACTACGCTGTCAGCGCTTGATGCCCGTACGGCCTCTACATTCCTGGGCCCCATTATGCACCATGCCGTCCAGCTTTGATGAAATGCTGGGCAGCATATCAGTTTCCGATAACTAGAGGGAGACGGCGCGGGCTGCAGGAACGGGAGCCGACGACCTTGCCCCGTTCTCCTGCCCTGACACCAGAATCTCGGCAATCTGCACGGTATTCAGAGCCGCTCCCTTTCGGACGTTGTCAGCCACGACCCACATGGCTATGCCGTTTGGGTGTGAGACATCTTTTCTGATCCGGCCCACGTACACGTCGTCAGATCCCGCTGCCGACGCGGGAAGCGGATACTCACTCGCTGCAGGGTTATCTATGACAGTGACTCCTGGGGCTCGGGCTAGGATTTCCCTGACCTCGTCCGGGCCCATGGGGTCCGTTAGTTCCAGGTGTACGGCCTCGCTATGGCTCACATAGACGGGTACGCGTACCGCCGTCGCCGAAATTGCCATCTCAGGAGCGTGCATTATCTTGCGGGTCTCCTGCACTATCTTCCACTCTTCGTTGAAATAGCCGTTGTCCAGCAGGGTGTCGATTTCCGGTATCACATTGAATGCTATCGGATGGGGCATTTTCTCAGCCTTGGCCTCCTTCCCCGCAACTACTGCCTCAGTCTGGTCTTCCAGCTCTTGCACCCCGGCCCCACCGGCCCCCGACACCGACTGGTAGGTGTCCACAATCACTCTTTTGATCGGGTTCACCTCGTGGATCGGGTTCAAGGCCACGACTAGCTGAATTGTCGAGCAGTTGGGATTGGCGATGATGCCACGGTGTTGAAGAGCATCGCCTCCGTTCACCTCGGGAACCACCAGGGGGACGTGATCTTCCATCCTGAACGCCTTGCTGTTGTCCACCACCACCGCCCCGCATTCCGCCGCAATTGGAGAGTACCTGCGACTCACTCCCGACCCCGCGGAAAACAGTACGATGTCCACACCTTCGAATGAACCTTCGTGGAGGCGCTCCACTTCTACCTCATCGCCATTGACCAGCATCCTCTTACCTTCGGACCTCTCGGAGGCCAGCAGCCGGATGGACGACATCGGAAAATTCCGTTCCTCCAGGATGCTTATAAACTGCCTGCCGACCAGGCCCGTGGCCCCGGCTATTGCAACATTGGTTTGTCCAGACATGTCTGTTTCTCAGTCTTGGGCACAGGACGCGCCCATGTAGAGGGGAATAATAGAACTTAGTAGGATTTAGTCAAGGCCCAGGAGCGCGTCGAGGCCGAAAACTATACCTACTCGCTTGGGTGCAGCCTCCAGGGCCATAAGCACGCCCGGCATGTAGCATAACCGGCCCGATGTGTCGTGTCGGATGGTCAGAGTCTGGCCCAGGCCCCCGAATATCACTTCCTGGTGCGCCACCGAACCCTGTGGCCTCAGGCTGTGCACGGCTACCCCACCAATTTCCGCGCCCCGGGATCCGGCCAGGTTCACTTTTTCAGTGACCGAAAGTTTGAATGGTTTGCCCTTGGCCTTCACCATGTCTTCCGCGGTAGCAAGGGCGGTGCCGGACGGAGCGTCTATCTTGGTTTCGTGGTGGCGCTCGATGACCTCTGCATAGTCGAAGAACTTGCTTGCAATCTTGGACATGTGGATCATCAGCACCGCCCCAAGAGCGAAGTTTGGCGCAATCACCCCACCCACCCCGTGCTCGCGACATAGGCCATCTAGCTTCGACACTTGCTCTCCGGTCAACCCGGAGGTGCCTATCACAACGTGAACGCCGTTCTCAATGGCATAGCTAGCCGTCGCGAAGGCGGCTTCGGCCTGGCTGAAGTCCACAACTACGTCGGGCTTGACGTGTTGTAGCAGGGATGGAAAGTCAAGGGTGTGGGGTACGGAACCCGATCCGTCAGGAAGCGATAGAGGTGAACCGTCTGCGTCCAGGGAGACCGCTCCCGCAACGCGCATATCCGGATGATTGGAAACAGCGGAGAGTATCTCGGAGCCTACGCGTCCAGTCGCTCCTTGAACAGCTACGTTGAGAATTGCCACGGCGTTTCCTCCCCTGTTTCAGGGCTGCCGTGCTACCGTCTCCGGTCCCGGTTCCCCGAATATCTGTTCTGCGGCCTATCACCCCGGGGCGGACGCCGGTCCTGGGGTCTTCTGTCCCGGTTCCCGGACCTGTAGCCCCCACCCGATCCGGAATTATCGCCGCCCGAACTTGAGCGACCGTCTTCCGGTCCGAGTCCCGTTCCGCCTTCAAGCATGGCCCTGCGGGACAGGTTTATGCGCCCCATCGAGTCAATCTCGGTCACCAGTACCGAAACCTCGTCCCCAACCTTCACTTCGTCTTCAACCGACTCCACACGGTAGTCTGCCAACTCGCTGATGTGGACTAGCCCATCCTTGCCGGGCAAAATCTCCACAAAAGCCCCGAAGTTCATAATCCGCACGACTTTGCCCGTGTATTGCTCACCCACCTCTACCTCTTTAGTCAGGCCTCTGATCATGTCTACGGCACGTTTCGCGGATTCCGAATTCGACGAGCCGATTATCACTGTGCCGTCGTCCTCCACGTCTATGGTCGCACCCGTAGTCTCGACGATCGACCTGATGGTCTTGCCACCGGGCCCGATCACCAGTCCGATCTTTTCTTTGTCTATGCTGACCTTCGTCATCCTCGGGGCATATTCGCTGAGTTCCGGTCGGGCCTGCTGAATCGTCTTGTTCATCAGGTCCAGGACGTGCATCCGGCCTGCCACGGCCTGCTTGAGGGCTTTCTCCATTATTTCGAAACTGAGACCTTTGATCTTCAGGTCCATCTGCCAGCCCGTCATGCCCTCGGAGGTGCCGGCAACTTTGAAGTCCATGTCTCCCATGAAGTCCTCGATGCCCGCTATGTCCGTCAGTACGGAGTATCGTCCGTTCTCATCCGTGATCAGGCCCATGGCCACACCGGCGACGGGTCGGGATATTGGTACACCGGCGTCCATCAGCGACAGGCTGCTGCCACATACGCTGGCCATTGAAGTACTGCCGTTCGAACTGAGGGCTTCCGACACCAGCCTAATGGCGTAGGGGAAATCTTCCTCGCTGGGTATCACTGGAAGAAGCGACTTTTCGGCCAGGGCGCCGTGCCCTATCTCCCTGCGCCCCGGCGAGCCTATCCTTCCCGTTTCTCCCACACTGTAGGGCGGGAAGTTGTAGTGGTGCATGAACCGTTTTCTGGTGTGCTGGCTGATGTTGTCAATCTTCTGAGCATCGCCTGCGGACGAAAGGGTAGTGACTGATAGCACCTGGGTCTGGCCCCGGGTAAATAGCCCGCTGCCGTGAGTCCTCGGGAGCAACCCCACCTCACATTCGATGTGGCGAAACTCTTCGAGCCCCCGGCCATCCGGCCTTGTGCCCGTGTCCAGGATGTTCGTCCGCACTATCTTCTTCACTTGCGCCCGCACCACATCCCCAACCGCTTCACCGGGGAATTTATCGGCCAGGGTGGAGGCGGCTTCCTTCTCCAGGTCCTCTATGGCCGACTCCCGTTCCTCACGCCTTACCACTTTGCTGGTCGATCTTAGTCGTTCCCCAACCAGGTCCAGCACTGCCTTTTCAAGTGTAGGGTTAGGGGCGGCTGTCGAGGGCAATTTCATCTTGGTCTTGCCGCAGGCCGAGACCATCTCTTCCTGCAGATCAATGACTATTAGATTAGCTTCCTGCCCAAATTTGACGGCTTCCAGGACCAGGTCATCGGGCAACTGGTTGACCCCCGCCTCCACCATCACGACCGCATCCTTAGTCCCGACGACTACCAGGTCTAAATCGCTCTTGAGAAGTTGACTGTAGGTGGGGTTGAGTACGAATTCGCCGTCGATGTAACCCACCCGGGAGCCACCAACCGGCCCGTCGAAGGGTATCTCAGATATCGAAAGAGCCGCCGACGCCCCGATTGTCGCCGGTATCGAGGGCTCGTGCTCCCGGTCTGTCGAAAGCACTGTGGCGATTATCTGGACGTCATTGCGAAAGCCCTTGGGGAATAGGGGTCTGAGCGGCCGGTCTATCATTCGCCCAGTGAGTATGGCTTCGACTCCCGGTCTACCTTCTCTTTTGAAGAAGCTGCCGGGAATCTTGCCGGCCGCGTAGTGACGTTCTTCAAGGTCAATGGTAAGGGGGAAGAAGTCGATGCCGGGTCGGGGCTGAGCCGATACACAGGCCGTCACTAGGACTACGGTATCGCCATATACGACGGTAACCGAGCCGTGGGCCTGATTTGCGAGTTTCCCTGTGCCTATGGTAAGGGGTAGGCCACCCAAGTCTCGTTGAAACGATTTAATTGATGTCAAGTGCGGTCCGTATCAGGCCGCCCGCAACTTTATCTTCTCAGTCCCAACCTGGAGATCATGGAGCGGTAACGCCCCACATCTTCACGGTTCAGGTACTCAAGAAGCCGCCTGCGTTGGCCTACCAGTTTAAGCAGACCCCGCTGGCTGTGATAATCGTGCTTGTGACTTCTCAGATGCTCCGTGATAGACCCTATTCTGTTTGTCAGTAGGGCTATCTGCACTTCTGCCGACCCTGAGTCGTTTTCGTGAAGCCGGTACGAACCGATTATGTCTTGCTTTAGCTGTGGGTCCAATAAATCTAAATCTCCTAGTTTTCGGGGCGCAGTATAACACAGGCCCATTACCCGCGCAAAACCTTGTATTACATCCTTGTAGATATCTCTGTTGCTGCCGAAATACCAAAAGACACGCGGCATTTTTCATGTTAAAACTTACGCAAATGGCAGCTACTAGAGGCCCCTACCTTTCCTCTTGCATTCCTTATGATAAACCACCTACAATGCCTTCATCTCGCTGCGGTAGTCCCCCCTTACCTTTACACTCCACCAAGCGTTAAATATAATTGAATTCAGGCTTATGAACGATTCCGAAGGACAAGACACCGAATCCCAGGACAGTTCCTCATACGGAATGCAGCAACTGCTGGACGAGGCAGAAAACGTCGCCACGATTAGACGCGGCGACATAGTAAAAGGCGTCATCGTTCAGAAAGACCGTGAGGGACTGCTCGTCGACATCGGTGCAAAGACCGAGGGTATGGTCCCCGCCCGTGAAATGCGCACCTTCTCCGCCGAGGAGATTGAGGCGTTGAGCCTCGGGGACGATGTCCTTGTATATGTAGTCCAGTCCGACGAAAGCGAAGGCCAGATATACCTCTCCGTCGACCGCGCCCAGGGTGAGAAGGGTTGGCACGTACTTCAGGGGAACTTTGATAACGGGGATGTCATAGAGGGCGAGGCAGTTGATTTCAACAAGGGTGGCCTCCTGGTCAACGTTGAGGGTGTGCGGGGCTTTGTCCCCATGTCGCAACTGTCCAGTCCCATAGTATTCGATCCCTCCGCCGACCCCAGCCACAATCCGCTCTCCGACCTGGTGGGCAACCAGTTAAAGCTTAAGGTTATTGAAATCAACCGCCGCCGCAATAGGCTAATCCTTTCGGAGAAGCAGGTCATGCGGCAGCAAAGAGAAGCCCAGAGGCAGAGCCTTTTCGCCGAGTTGGATACCGGCCAGGTGCGAAAGGGCAGGGTCACGGGAATCCGTGAATTCGGTGCATTTGTGGACATCGGTGGGGTAGATGGTCTGGTCCACCTGTCCGAGTTCTCCTGGGGCCAGGTAGAGCCTCCTGAAAAGACCCTCGCCATTGGCGATGAAGTAGATGTCTATGTCCTGAGAGTAGACCGCGAGTCCATGAAGGTAGCTCTGAGCTTCCGGCGCCTACACCCCGAACCCTGGGAGTCGATTCACGAAAAATACCACGTTGGTCAGACCGTTACGGCCACCGTAACCAAGGTAACCACCTTTGGGGCCTTCGCCCGGCTTGACCCAGCCATCGAAGGACTTGTCCACATCTCGGAATTGAGTGACGGACCCGTCCGGCATCCCTCGGATGTAGTTTCCGAGGGTCAGGAACTGACTCTCAAAATCTTGAGAATAGAACCGGAAAGAAGACGCCTCGCCCTCAGCCTTAAACAGGTCGGCTCCTACGGATTCGCAGAGCGCTACCGGGATGAGTTCTACGGCTCGTCCGGCATGGATGACGGTGGTGGTGAATACAACGACTAGTACGGCAAAAACCCATTTATTGGACGTTAACCCCCTCGTCCAGCTGGGAGCAGCACATGGCCAGTAGATTTGAAAAATTCTCCGAAAGTGCGAGGAAAGTTCTTTCCCTGGCACAAGAAGAAGCTCAGCAGTTTAACCACAACTATATTGGCACCGAACACATACTCCTGGGCCTGGTCAGGGAACAAGAGTGTGTAGCGGCCAAGGTATTGGTCAATCTCAGTGTGCAGCTCAACAAAGTCAGGTCGGCAGTCGAGTTCATCATCGGTCGCGGGGAGAGAGCTGCCAGTGGTGAGATTGGCCTTACTCCCCGGGCCAAAAAGGTCATTGAACTTTCAGTAGACGAGGCCCGACGCCTCAATCACCAGTACATCGGTACCGAGCACCTTCTGATCGGCCTCCTCCGAGAGGGCGACGGGGTAGCCGCCGGGGTACTGGAAAGCCTTGGCGTCAATCTTGAAAAGGCCCGTGCGGAGACTACGCGGCTTCTCAGCCAGTCGCAGTCTCAAGCCCAGTCCTCCCGGGGCGCGGCCCGGACTCCAACCCTGGACCAGCTGGGCGTCGACTTGACACAGAAGGCCAGGAACGGGGTGCTGGATCCCGTTATCGGCCGCAGTAAGGAAATCGAAAGGGTCATTCAGATCCTGAGTCGTCGGACCAAGAATAACCCCGTTCTCATCGGGGAACCGGGAGTGGGGAAGAGCTCCATAGTTGAAGCGCTTGCCCAGAAGATTGCCAAATCGGACGTTCCTGACACCCTGCATGGCAAACGGCTGGTCACACTTGATGTCGGCGCCTTAGTTGCCGGGACCAAGTACCGCGGCGAGTTTGAAGAGAGACTGCGCAAGGTAATTGACGAGATAAAGAGTTCAGGCAATTGCGTTCTCTTTATAGACGAAATGCACACCATTGTTGGCGCGGGCGCAGCGGAAGGTGCGGTCGATGCCGCCAACATGCTCAAACCTGCCCTTGCCCGCGGAGAGCTTCAGTGTATCGGCGCTACCACCCAGGATGACTACCGTAAGCAGGTCGAAAGAGACCCTGCTCTGGAACGTCGTTTCCAGCCCATCAAGGTAGAGGAACCCTCAGTTGACGAGACCGTAGAAATCCTCCGAGGCCTGAAGTCCCGCTACGAGGACCACCACGACCTGGATATCACCGATGAGGCGATTCAGGAAGCTGCAAACCTCGCCTCCCGATATATCACCGACCGCTTCCTCCCGGACAAGGGCATCGACGTTATTGACGAGGCGTCCTCTCGAGTCCGCATTCGCAACTCCACAATGCCCGTGTATCTCAAAGAAGCCATGCTTGCCTTGGAATCCGTTAAGAAGGACAAGGAGACCGCCATCCAGTCCCAGAAATATGAGGCCGCTGCCCAGTTGCGGGAGCAGGAGTTGTCCCTAGCCGATGAATTGGAGGGGATGGAGACTGAGTGGAAGTCCGAGCGGAACCAAGACAGGCCCAGCGTCAGCGCTGATGATGTTGCCGAGGTAGTGAGCATGTGGACCGGCATTCCCGTCACCCGGCTGGCCACCGAAGAGATCGAGCGGCTCCTCAAAATGGAAGAGGCCCTCCACGAAAAGATCATCGGCCAGGATGAGGCGATTAATGTCGTCGCGAAGGCCGTACGGAGGGCGCGCGCCGGTCTCAAGGACCGCCGCCGGCCCATAGGAAACTTCATCTTCCTCGGCCCCACCGGTGTTGGTAAGACCTATCTGGTCCGAGCCCTCTCCGAATTCATGTTCGGCTCCGAGGACTCCCTCATCAGGCTTGACATGTCCGAATTCATGGAACGCCACGCCGTAGCTCGATTGGTTGGGGCTCCTCCCGGATACATCGGCTATGACGAGGGCGGCCAGCTAACTGAGGCCGTCCGCCGACGCTCTTACTCTGCCATCCTCCTCGACGAGATAGAAAAGGCTCACCCGGACGTATTCAACTTGCTCCTCCAGATTTTCGATGACGGCCACTTGACCGATGCCAAGGGACGAAAGGTCGACTTCCGAAACAGCATCGTCGTAATGACAAGCAACATCGGCGCCGAGCTTATCAAGCGCGACAACTCCCTCGGTTTCTCGATTGCCATGGACGAAAATGAAGCCTCCCGAGAGTCATACGAGCGGATGAAAGAGAAAGTCCTTTCCGAGGTCAAGCGCTTCTTCCGCCCCGAGTTCCTCAACCGTATCGACGGCATTGTGGTCTTCCACGCACTCACCAGGGATCACATCCTCCAAATCGTTGACCTACTGCTTGACGAGGTCCGGGCCAATCTCACCGAAAAGGGTGTCAGCCTGGAGATTTCCGATAGTGCGAAAGAACTCCTAGCCGTCCGGGGTTACGACCCAACCTTTGGCGCTAGACCCCTCAAACGCGTCATTCAGGATGTCATTGAAGATCCCCTATCCGAGCAACTGCTAAAGGGTCGTTTCGGCCCCGGAGATACCGTTTTCATTGACGTGGACGGTGAGGAGATTACTGTCGGACCTGTTGCCGAGCTGGCCAAGTCCTGAGCCACGCCCCCCAGTTACTTTGACAATCAGGAGGGAAGCCCCCACGGGGCTTCCCTTCTTTGTTTCACCTTAACCCCTCCGTAACCTCATAGACCAATGCCGAAAGCCCAATCCAAGGCCACCTATGTCTGCAACGAATGCGGGGCTGATACCCCCCGCTGGGAAGGCCGATGCTCGAGGTGCGGTACCTGGAACAGCTTGACGGAAGTCATACACCGGGCCTCCAGACCCGGCTCATCAGGGCCACCACCCGTCTCTAGACCCCCGGTAGAACTCGTTTCCGTTACGACTGCAGGGCATGACCGTATGTCCCTGGCATCCACCGAGTTCTCTCGCGTATTGGGTGGTGGCATTGTCCCCGGTTCACTTGTCCTTCTTGGCGGCGAACCGGGCATTGGCAAATCTACGCTGCTCCTACAGGCCGCGGCAGACATCGCCGGGCGCGGGGCTCGAGTCCTTTACGTCTCCGGCGAGGAGTCCGAGCAGCAAATCAGGATGCGGGCTACTAGGCTCGGCATCAAGGGCAGCAACCTTTTTGTCAACGCTTCCAATGATCTGGATGCCGCTCTCCATTACATGGAGGAAACTTCGCCCAACCTGGCTATCGTTGACTCCATCCAGACCGTTTTCCTCAGCGATGCCGGTACGTCCCCCGGAAGCCCCGGCCAGGTAAGGGAAGCCACTTGGCGTCTGCTGGAATGGAGTAAGAACTCAGGGGTGCCCGTCATGATATCTGGACATGTGACCAAGGAAGGGAACATCGCCGGCCCCCGAATGCTGGAGCATATGGTTGACGTAGTCCTCTATCTGGAAGGCGACGTCTACAGCCCGTACCGACTCCTCCGCGGTGAGAAGAACAGGTTTGGATCCACAAATGAGGTTGGCATTTTTGAAATGTCTGAACGAGGCTTGATTGATGTCCTGGACCCGTCCCGAGCCCTCCTGTCCGAGCACAAGTCCGGCGGGATTGGATCAGTCATAGTCCCCATAATGGAAGGCACTCGACCTCTCCTGGTCGAGGTCCAGGCCCTAACCAATATGACCCCTTTCAACCTTCCTCGCCGGACCGCAAACGGCATAGACGTCAATCGCCTGCTTCTTATCACCGCCGTACTCAGCAAACGAATGGGGGTTCGACTCTCCAACCAGGACGTTCTTGTCAATGTAGTTGGTGGAATGCGTATACGGGAACCTTCTGCCGACCTAGCCGTAGCTCTAGCCATCCTTTCGAGCCTGAAGGACAGACCCGTTAAGAGCGGTCTAATCGCAGTTGGGGAGATTGGCTTGGGAGGTGAGTTGCGCTCCGCCAGCCATCTGGCCCGACGCCTCCAGGAAGCCACCCAGCTTGGCCTTGATACAGGTATAATACCCTCGTTGACTCCCAAGGGATTCATGCCGCCCGAATCCATGAATATTGTTAAGGTAACGAACCTATCGGAGGCGGTAAGGGCTGCCCTGGAACCTCCCGACCGGTAAACATGAACGCAACTGCGAATACAACTGACAAGGCCGAACGCCTCCATCAAATCCTGGAGGATATGGGGTCCGTGGTCGTTGCGTATTCTGGTGGTGTGGACAGTGCGTTCCTGGCGGTCGAGGCCCACTCAGCCCTTGGTGATCGCGCCCTTGCAGTAACCGCCGACTCCCCCAGCATTCCCCGCTCCGAGCTGAAGGACGCCCAGGCAATCGCGCGTCAATTCGGTTTCCAACATCGTGTCATCGACACCTTCGAGACCGAGAATCCTCGCTACCAGGAGAACAGTCCGCAGCGCTGCTTCTTCTGCAAGGGTGAGCTGTACTCACACCTGCTCCCCATCGCAGAGCAGGAGGGTTTCGACTGGGTCGCAAACGGCACCAACTCCGATGACCTGGGAGACTTCCGCCCGGGCCTCGACGCCGCCCGCAAGTCGAATGTACGCAGTCCACTCTGCGAGGCTGAGCTTACCAAGAGCGAGATCAGACAACTCTCCAAAGAGCGGGGATTGCCTACCTGGGACAAGCCCGCCATGGCCTGCCTCGCCTCCCGTGTACCCTACGGGGACAAGGTGACAGTGGAGGTCCTGCGACAGATCGAATCCGCCGAAGAATACCTGCGGAACCTCGGGATCCGAGACCTGCGTGTCCGCCACCACGACCGTATCGCCAGAATTGAAGTTGACGATGACGGTTTCAGCCTATTGGCCAAACAGGATGTCCGCCAGGAATTGGTCCGACACTTCCGCACCCTTGGTTATACCTACGTCACGTTAGATATGTCGGGTTTCCGGTCCGGCAGCCTCAATGAGGTGCTGCAACTCTCCCGACGACCTTCTACGACGCCCGCGGCTACAAGCAAAAGCAGAGCGTAATCTCGCTCCTCCTTGTCTCCTTCCGTGCCATGAGCTACCTATTCGGAGATTCAGCAAGGGCGCAGCGCAGGTTGGATATCCTTGCCCGTACTTTCGAGGCGCCGACCCGCGAATTCCTTTCCAACTTTGAACCACAGAGCACGGACCTGGCTGTCGACTTGGGGTGTGGGCCCGGGCACACCACCCGACTCATTGCCGATCTTCTCCCTTTCGAAAAGGTGATAGGCATTGATATGTCTTCCCAGTTCGTTTCTTCCGCATCGCAGTCGGCACCGTCTCGGGTCTCATTTATCAACCATGATGTCACTGTTGTTCCATTTCCCGTTCCGTCCCCTGACCTGGTCTTCTGCCGCTTTCTGCTTCCTCATCTCTCAAACCGCAGGCAAGCCTTGGAGAGTTGGGCCTCTCAACTTTCAACTGGGGGCGCTCTTCTTGTGGAGGAAGTTGACTGGATCCATGCCGACAATCCGGTTCTGGACTGCTATCTCACTTCCCTGGCCCGAGTCCTGGATGCCCAGGGTACGGCCCTTTGTGCAGGGGCTCAACTTCCAGGCCTGCTCGACGGGGCGCCACTCAAAATCGCCTCGGATGCCATACGACGTCTCCCCGTGTCTAATCGAGATGCCGCGGTGATGTTCTCCATGAACATCCGTGCCTGGGGCGCCACCCACCCTGCCATTTCCCTGTTCGGCACGTCTTTTCTGAAAACCCTGCACAATGACCTTGAATGTATGGCAGAGGATGTCTCTGGAGATGAATCCGACATAGAATGGGGCATGAGACAAATGGTTCTGGAGACGGCATGAAAACTGCCTACTTCAATTGCATTGGCGGCGTAAGCGGCGACATGGTCCTCGGGGCACTGGTAGATGTCGGTTTGCCCATTGACTCACTCCGCAACGAGCTTTCCAAACTCGGTATCGACGGGTACGAGATAGGAGCCTGTAACGATGTCCGGGCCGCTATTTCCGGCACCCGTGTATCCGTCACTGCTGCCAGGGGTGCGCAGCCCCGTCGCAACCTTGAAGACATTACTTCGCTGATCAACGAAAGCCGTCTCAAGCCCGCGGTGAAGGACAAGGCAATCAAGACATTCGGACGACTGGCCCAGGCCGAATCACGCGTGCATCGCGTGCCCGTGGACCAGATTCACTTTCACGAAGTCGGCGCAGTCGATGCCATCGTGGACATTGTCGGTGCGGCCTGTGGTTTGGACCTGCTTGGCATCGAGCAAGTCCATTGCTCGCCCGTACCTCCTGGAAGCGGGACCGTATGGTCGGAGCACGGGCGTCTGCCTGTTCCAGCGCCTGCTACCGTGGAGCTCATGGCCCTTGCCAAAGCCCCCTTTGCCCCTGCCTCCCCCCACGCTCCCGCCACCGAGCTTTCCACCCCGACTGGGGTTGCCCTAATGACCTCCCTTTCCGAATTCGCACAGCCGGATATGAGAGTGGAAACAGCAGGATACGGTATCGGCCAGAAGGACATGGGCGAATACCCAAACGTCCTGGGCCTCTGGCTGGGAGAAGTGGATTCCGGGCCTGGGGCACGCGGGCTAATCGTCGTTGAGACCAACATTGATGACATGAACCCAGAGATTTACCCATATATAATGGATCGACTCCTAGAGAGCGGTGCTCGGGATGTCTGGTTTACGCCTATACACATGAAGAAGGGCCGCCCTGCGGTTATGGTCAGTGTCCTTGCTGATCCCGGACATAGAGAGGCAGTAGTCAGCAATCTCTTTCGGGAGACAACCACCCTGGGCGTTCGGGTGAGAGAGGTTTTTCGATACGAGGCGGAGCGCAGAATCGAGAGAGTTGACACGAGCATTGGGCCGGTGCGGGTCAAGCTAAAAATCCAGAACGGCAAACCGGTCTCTGTCTCGCCTGAGCACGATGACTGCGCCGCAATCGCCGCTGAGTCTGGGCTTCCCCTCAGAGACGTCTACCGAATCGTTACCGAGGAGGCTTCGAACCTCCTGTTGCGTTACCCAGAAAGCAACCCCGATTCCGGGCAATAAGAGAGTACAGCCGTACTCCCAGGAATCGGGCACTCGGCAGCCACATGAATGGGGCCAGCGGAAATAGTGGCGGCAATATTAGCGCCAGCCGTCTTACTGCGAAGAAGCCTCCGTACAATCGGCCCCTGGAGTCTTGCAGATACATAGCCTTATCCAGGTCGGCCAGTGTCAGACCTTCCGGCAGGGTGTCCAACTCCTGCGCGGGTATCCATCTCACTTGCCGGAACCAATCTGCTTTCCTCATCCACTTCACCGCGGCTTTGCACAGGCCGCACGTCCCATCGTAGTAAACGGTTACCCGAGACCTGGCTCTCCGCTCGTTGCTCAAACCCGGTTTTAGCCTTGACTTTATATGCGCCAATTTCCTATACTGATTGGAAGATTTAGAGGAGTTCCTTATCGTACCTTCTGCGGGCCCTTCGTAGGAGGTACTTTCGAGTCTAGGACATTGTATATCGGGCGGCGCAGCCATGCGCTGACCCCCAGACGAAATGATCAGGGAGGTAACAGCCCGCATCCTTCTGCCCGAGTGGCGCAATGGCAGCGCAGCCGATTTGTAATCGGCAGGTTGGCGGGTTCGAATCCCCTCTCGGGCTCCAACCTCCAACCGGCAGCGATCTGTCCTAGACGACTGCCTCAACGGGAGCAGAGTCCAGTAACAGAACCATTTACATAAGGAGGGGTGGGTGAGTGGTTAAAACCGGCGGTCTGTAAAATCGCTGCCGAAAGGCTACGCAGGTTCGAATCCTGCCCCCTCCACCACAAAAAGAACCTATAATAGTGTGAAAAGGAGCATTCAGTAGGCCCACATAGCTCAGTGGCAGAGCACGTTCTTGGTAAGAACGGGGTCACCGGTTCAAATCCGGTTGTGGGCTCCACTACAGGAGAGTCTTAAGATGGCTAAACAACGTTTCGAAAGAACAAAACCCCACGCTAACGTGGGCACCATCGGTCACGTCGACCACGGCAAGACCACTCTGACCGCTGCCATCACCAAGGTGCTTGGCATGCAGGGCGGCGCATCCTTCCGTCCGTACGACTCCATCGACAACGCACCCGAGGAGAAGGCCCGAGGCCTTACCATCGCGATCACGCACGTCGAATACGAGACCGAGGACCGCCACTATGCCCACGTCGACTGCCCCGGCCACGCCGACTACATCAAGAACATGATCACCGGTGCAGCCCAGATGGACGGCGCCATTCTCGTCGTCTCCGCACCGGACGGCCCCATGCCGCAGACTCGGGAGCACATTCTTCTTGCTCGCCAGGTGCTCGTACCCTACATCGTCGTCTTCCTCAACAAGACGGACCAGATGGACGACCCCGAACTTCTTGAGCTAGTAGAGCTGGAGCTACGAGAGCTCCTGTCCAAATACGACTTCCCCGGCGACGATATCCCAATCATCCGGGGCAGCGCTCTGCAGGCCCTCGAATCCGATTCCACCGACCCCAATGCCCCCGAATACCAGCCCATCCTGGACCTGATGAAATCGGTGGACAGCTACATACCGCTGCCGGAACGGCCTTCTGAGCTCCCCTTCCTAATGCCTATTGAAGACGTCTTCAGTATCAAGGGTCGTGGGACAGTGGTAACCGGCCGAGTAGAGCGCGGCACCGTCCAGACAGGCGACCAGGTGGAAATAGTCGGTTTTGGAGAGACAAGAAAGACAACCGTTACCGGTGTTGAGATGTTCCACAAAACCCTGGACTACGCCGAACCTGGCGATGCTGTCGGCTGCCTGATCAGGGGTATTGAGAGGGACGAAATTGAGCGAGGACAGGTCCTGGCCAAGCCAGGATCCATCAACCCGCACATGGCCTCCGACGCCGAAGTCTATGTCCTTACCAAGGAAGAGGGTGGACGGCACACGCCCTTCTTCGACGGCTACAAGCCCCAGTTCTACATCCGCACCACCGACGTCACCGGCGAGATCGCACTCCCCGATGGGACAGAGATGGTCATGCCCGGCGACAACATCACCATGGGTATCAAGCTCATAACCCCCGTCGCCATTGAGCAGGAGCTTCGCTTCGCCATTAGGGAAGGTGGCAGGACTGTTGGCGCCGGTGTGTTCACCAAGGTCAGCAGTTAGCCTGCCCAGCACACTGGGAAAATGGAATTGAATTATGGCTAAAGGAAAAGACGTACGAATGGTCGTTAACCTGGCCTGCACAGACTGCCGGGAGAGGACCTATACTACCAGCAAGAACCGGAGGAATGACTCGGGACGGATGGAGCTATCCAAGTTCTGCCCCCGCTGCCGGGAACACAAGCTCCATCGGGAGACCAGATAAACCTACGTGAGACGAGCAGAGCACAAGGAAACTGAATGAGACGATTCACCCTTCCGGCCCGAGCGAGGATGTCATCCTCTGGGCCGTTTCTCGGCCGATTCCGCTTTATAGCGGAGGCTATAGCCGAGCTGCGCAAGGTCAACTGGCCTTCAAAGGAAGAGACCAAGCGTCTTACAACCATGGTTGTGATCGTCTCGGTAGCCATGGGCGCATTCCTTGGGGTCGTAGACGAGGTTTTCTCCATCCTCATGGACCTCCTCCTGTTTTAGGGCCGCATTGATCAAGACACGCCTGCCGAATAGCCGAATGGTGAGGGCGGATTAGACACCCATGACTTCACAATCCAAGACCACAAAGCTCGACCACCGCTGGTATGTAGTCCACACCTATGCCGGTTACGAAGATCGCGTAAAGAACAATCTTGAGCATCGCATCGAGTCCATGGACGCCGCCGCCGAGATATTCGAGGTCCTGGTGCCAACCGAGGAAGAACTCGATATTCGCGAGGGCCAGCGTCGAACGGTATCTAAGAAAGTTTTCCCCGGCTACATCCTCGTGAACATGGCTCTCACCGATAACAGTTGGTATGTGGTCAGGAATACTCCGGGCGTAACCGGGTTTGTCACCTCAGGCGACCCGCCTCGCCCCGTTCCGCTGGAAGACGAGGAGGTCAAGGCCATTGTCGTACAGATGGAAGCCGAGGCCCCGCGCGTTAAAGTCGGCTTGGACAAAGGCGAGAAAATTCGCATAATAGACGGGCCGTTCTCCGATTTCATCGGCACAGTCGATGATCTTTACCCCGACAAAGGGAAAATCCGAGTCCTCGTATCCTTCTTTGGACGGGACACGGGCGTTGAATTGGACTATTTGCAAGTGGAGAAGCTGTAACCCCGCCAGCGGGCCGGACTAAAGAAAATGCCAAAGAGAATTAAGGCTGTACTCAAGCTCCAAATCGAAGCCGGAAAAGCTACCCCGGCGCCCCCTATCGGACCGGCGCTCGGTCAGCACGGGGTCAACATCATGGGCTTTTGCAAGGAGTACAACGCACGTACTTCAGCCCAGGCAGGGACAATCGTACCCGTCGAGCTTACCGTTTTTCAGGATGCTTCCTTCTCCTTCGTGACCAAGACCCCGCCCGCCGCTGTTCTCATTAAGAGCGCAGCGGGTGTGGAGAAGGGCAGCAGTCTATCCGGCCAAGAGGTTATCGGCACAGTACCGCGAGACAAAATCCGAGAGATTGCTGAAACCAAGCTCCAGGACCTCAATGCCAATGATATTGAAGGCGCCATGCGTATTATTGAAGGCACTGCACGCAATATGGGCATTGAGGTTGTCTAGTATCGGACAACCCTACAGATAAGAGAGCACCTTAATGGCTAAGAGAGGCAGAAAATACGAAGAGGCTGCAGCTTTGATCGACAAGGCGAAGGCCTACACACCTGATGAGGCAGTCGATCTCGCCAAGCAGACTGCTAAAGCCAAATACGATGAGACGGTTGAAATTCACATGCGCATGGGCCTCGACCCCCGGCATGCCGACCAACAGGTGCGCGGCCTCGCGATGCTCCCCAATGGCACCGGCAAACAGGTCAGGGTGCTCGTATTTGCGCAGGGTGAAGGCGCGACGTTGGCCGAGCAAAGCGGCGCTGACTTCGTAGGCGCCGACGATATTATCAAACGTATCGAAGGCGGCTGGGTCGAGTTTGATACCGCTATTGCCACGCCGGAGATGATGAGCAAAATAGGCAAGCTGGGACGAATTCTGGGTCGGCGTGGCCTCATGCCCAACCCCCGATCCGGAACCGTTGTGCAGCAACCCGACCTTCCCAAGGCCATCGCCGACTCACGTAAGGGGAAAATCGAATACCGGCTAGACCGCACGGCTGTAATCCATGCCCCCCTTGGCAAGGCCAGTTTCGAAAAGGATGACCTCCTCGAAAATTTGGCTACCTTTCTGGACTCGGTGGTCAGGGCCAAACCATCCGGCGCCAAGGGCCAGTACATTAAGAAAATATCCGTGTCCACAACCCACGGACCAGGTATTAACATGGACGTCCAGTCCGCAATGACCTTGGGAGCAACAGAATAGGCCCGATAAAGAGGGAATACTAGATACCCAACCCAACCAAATAGTTCGCCGCAGACGGTGGGCGGCTCCCCGGAGCCTTAATCTTTCAGCCTGCCCAGGTGATTCGCCAAGTTGACTGCTCTTACTCAATAAGAGCGAGCTTGAGAAAATCCCCTGGGCGGCGTCCGGGGGTTTAGTATTTTTGAGAAGATTAATTCAAGGCGGTAAATGAATGGCTACGGAAAAGAAAGAACAACAAGTCCAGGAAATAGCAGACCGGCTCGGAAGATGCACCATAGCCATCGCCACGGACTACCGAGGCCTGGCCATGCCGGAAGTGACTGCGCTGCGCCGAAAACTCAGAGAGCTTGATGTCGAATACCGGGTTATCAAAAACACCCTGGCTCGCCTCGCCGCTGAACAGACCGGGATGCAGCCCCTTGTCCAGTTCTTGGAAGGGCCTACCGCCATCGCCTTCGGTTACGGCGAAGCTACGGAGCCTGCCAAAGTCCTGATAGACCACATCCGCCAGGAACGCAGCATTCTGGCCGTTAAGGGCGCAGTAATGGGAGACCGGTCACTCGCCTCCAATGAGGTCGGTGTACTGGCTACCCTTCCGTCCAAGCAGGAGTTGATAGCCAAGACCGCCGGTGCTCTGATAGCTCCCATCTCTGCCCTTCAGTTCTTTCTAAGCGCCCAGGTGCGGGGACTGGTTACCGCCCTCAGCGCCCGTGTCGACCAGTTGCAAGAAGAAACAGCAAGTTAGTACATCGTAAGGAGATTCGATATGGCAGCCACGAAGGAAGAACTTCTCGAGTCCATTAAGGCCATGTCCGTCCTGGAGCTCTCCGAGCTCGTCAAGGCTATTGAGGAAGAGTTCGGAGTCAGCGCAGCGGCCCCCGTCGCCGTAGCTGCTGCAGCCCCGGCAGCCGACGCTGCTGCGCCCGTTGAAGAGAAGACCGAGTTCGACGTAGTCCTCAAGGAGATCGGCCCCAACAAGATCAACGTGATCAAGGCTGTCCGTGAGGTCACCACCCTCGGGCTTCGCGAAGCCAAGGAACTCGTCGAGAGCGCTCCCAAGGCCGTCCGGGAGGCAGCCGCCAAGGAAGAGGCCGAGACCGTCAAGAAGACGCTCGAAGCTGCCGGCGCCACCGTAGAACTCGCCTAGAGCGCAGTCCTAGGGCCTAAGCCTGAACTCCGAGTCCGCACCGCGGAATATCTCGGCTAGTTCGCCCTCACCGCTGGCCGTGAACGTCCGGCCTTCGGTGGTGGTGGTGGCACTGCTGAACAGGGTCTCTATGGTTGCGAAGTCGGCAAGGCTTGACTCCGCCTCCGCCGCCTCCGAGGCTGTGCCGTACCACGACACAAGGTCAAATGTCCCGATTGGACTATCCTGCCCGGATGCCGAGAAACCCAGAGCTTGGCATCCGGGAGCCACGTCTTCACACCGTGTTGTCAGGGATATGTAGGCAGTGCCCTGCACGCGCTGCAGCACTTCCCTCGCAGCTTCCACCTGGTCCAGTGTGCGCCCCTCTTCCAACTGCACCAGTACGGTTTCGGTGGTAGTAAAGTCGTAACTGACCACCATACGCCCCGGTCCCAGCAGCGCGACATTACCGGCATCTCCGCTCCAAACATCCGTGCCCCTGACCTTCCTGACCCCGTGGCCCGTTTCCTCCAACCTGGCAGCCACGTCCTCTGTGTCGAAAGTTCCCTCTACCATCAGGACCCGGCGGTCGTTTACGACATACGTCACTGCGTTTCGCAGGTCGGAACTGCCTACCCCCGTGTTGCCGATACTCCTGTTCAACGCCCCCAGCACCTCCCCCGCCTCCTTCAGCAACTCTGAGTCTCCACGAATCGCTTCCAGGTCGATCATCGTTGCATCTTGGGCTATTTCCGGCACGTCCATCCCAATGGTCAGCTTTTCTCCTTCACCCGACTCCCCGCAACCCGCTATCACAACGCCAACTAGCAGAATGGTCATAACAATCCAGGGCACGTGTTTTATTCCTACTGGCATTCTCATACTCAATTTCTTGTTCTAGTCCGGTACACTGCCTGCACGACGGGCTATCCTATCAGTTTTGGTCAACTCGGGAGTCTCTCTGCGGTAGACTGCCAGGAGAAGGGCGGTAATCACCAGCATCAGCGGGGCGAATGAGCTGATGAATAACCCAAACCTCAAATCGCTAGTTGCCTCCTCTACGAATCCGACCAGGATTGGCCCCACCGCCCCACCTCCCCACAAGGCTGCAAACACCGTGGCCGATGCCACCGCAACCTCTCTCTGTGTTATACCCGGCAGATTGAATATCTGTGTCATTAGAATCGGGAAGAAGCTGAACATGACTCCGCCTACTATCCATAGCAGAATCAGAAGGGGGAACGAGTCCGTCGCGATCAAGCCAATATAGGTCAGGGCTTGTCCTACTCCGCACGCCAGCAGCACCAGGGTGGTGTGCCTTGCGAAAAAAGGAATCGCCACAACTCCCAGTTCCGCCGGCGCCATGGCAAATGTTCCAATGCCCATGAGAATGCCCGTGGTTCTGACGTCAATCAGATACTCCTCTCCCATGTATCGAGGCCAGAAACTGCTGAAAGCCAACCGCGCCAGCAGCATCCCGAACATGCCCAGGCATATGAACCAGATCTCCCTGTACTTCATGATGCTGCGAAGTGGAGACCCGTGTGCAGTGTCGTCCCCAGCTTCCCGGGCTTCGGGCCTGCCCCTGTCCTTCCCCATCGCCATCCATAGCATCGCGGCTGCCATAACCACCCCGGCCCACACGAACATTGTCTCCCGCCAGCCTCCAAACCAGCCAAGCATGTACGGGATCAACACGGTCCCGGTGCCCATCAGAATGTCGACTATCGAGATCGAGAATCCGTTGGCCAGCCCATACCGGCGTTTTGGTATCCACTGGAGGATCAGGATGTTGCGGGGCGATTGACATGCCTGGAGCACGATCCCTAACCCGATCCTTGCGAATATCAGCATCCCGAAACCCGGCGCCCCTCCTGCCAGCGCAATCAGCCCCGACGCCGCCACGAAGCCCACCACCGCCGTTTTCCAGGGCCTGAATCTCGAAACCCACCAGTTCATAGGTATGGAGAAAACCACGTTCGCCAGCAGCAAAGACGACCCAAGCCAACCCTGCTCCGCCGGCGACAAGTCCAGATCATCTATGATGTCAGGTAGAAAAAGGCCCAGCGAGGTGGTGGCCACCAGCACGGTGGCCAAACCGATGGTGAAATAGACAAGGACCCGCCAGCCCCCCTCCTGCACCTCCGTCCCTGTCGCCGTAACGAGGCTCACCTGGGGGTGCCGAAGCCGAGGCCTATCGGGGCGCAACATGAGGAATAAACCGAGCCCCGTTCCTCACATTCCGTATTAACGCCGTTCATCGCGCTAATGTACCACAATGACCACACCAAATTTGTTGCCTTACTCTCATAGAAGTGCGACATAACCCCCTCTCCCCCTCCCTTCCCGGCCCTAAGGGAGAGGGGGATAAAGGGGGTGAGGGTTTCCCGGTGGGGCGGGGTCGGTGTCCCCCCAGGTGTTGAATCCACCCCTTGACCCAGCTGGAACACTAGTGCTAATATGCCTATCGTTCGAACACCAACCCAACTATCTCAAGGAGGAACCAAGAACCCAGGGAAGCCCACCAGACCCACCCCGAGGACTCAACGCCCAAGCCCATCCCAACGGCCCTCGCGCAGGCCCGCGGCACAAGCAAACGGCGCCATCTCCTCATCCCATTGGGTCCCGTGCCCCTTCCCTACCCAGGCAATGGAAGGTCCATCGACTCAATACAGGCAGCCCCTCTCTCATTGAGACCCTGCCTTTTCGCGCCCTTACTGATGGGCGCACTGTGTAACCGCCATTAACTTCGCCGGTAACACAGGTACGGCCCCACTTTGTCGGGCCTGGGCCTCAGGGCCCTCACGGGACTCCACCGTCGTAGTCATATACGATGGAAGCGGGTTCGCGCTCCCTCCTCATAGAGAGGTCGAGCGCCGCTGGTAGACGGGTATGCGCCCCACGCCGAGACTCTCTCGGTCCGCCCCGGAACCAAGAAAACCTTGTGGGGTTGCGCAGGCTGGCCTCCCGCCCCCTGTGCCCGAGTCCCGGACCTTCCATCGCCGACCCAAACCCAACAGACAAACCGAAACCCACAAACCCCACCTCCCACAATCGAAGATGGAACATCTGCCTCAGGAGGACCGAAGAAAACCCCGATGTGTCACTAACCTGCCGAACGAGTACAATTTGTCGACGCCCGCCCATGCCCTTGTTAAAATTGCGCGGCTTAATTCCAAACTAGTGAGAGAAGGGGCCCTAACCGATGATAGACCAGGCTAGAGTTGTGATTATCGGGGCCGGCATAGCCGGTTGCAGCGTCGCTTACCATCTTGCCAAGCTGGGTTGGACGGACATAGTCGTCCTTGACCAGGGCCCTTTGCCCGACACCGGTGGCTCGACTTCCCACGCACCGGCCTTCATTTTCCAAATTAACCCCTCCAAGTTTTACTCGGAGACGGCCAAATACTCCGTAGAACTCTTCAACTCCCTGGAGGTTGATGGCCAGTGTCCCTTCTACAAGGTGGGTGGACTGGAGGTTGCCTGGACGCCTGAGCGTCTGCAGGAACTAAAGCGCAAGGTCGGATTTGGAAAGTCATGGGGACTGGAAGCGGAGGTCATCTCGGCCAGGGAGGCCCGGGACATGTTCCCATTGCTCTCCGAGAACATTCTGGGCGCCATGTACAACCCGACCGATGGCCTGGTCAAGGGCGTGCGCGCCGATGAAGCCATGGCCAACGCCGCAAAGGCCCTGGGCGCAAAATTCTATGGTGAGACACAGGTCACCGACATCGAAACCCGGGACGGACGCGTCGACACCGTTGTCACCAATAAAGGCAACATCAAGGCTGAGCACGTAGTCGGCTGTGCCGGTATCTGGGGGCCAAAGATCGGGCGCATGGTTGGGGTGCCAATTCCTTACTATCCCATGCAACATCCCCTGGTTAAGATCGGCCCACTTCCGGAGCTTGCGGGTCACACTAGGGAGATCACGCGTCCGGGTGTCCGGCACCAGGACATGTCCATGTACGCCCGGGAGTACTTCGAATACATGGAGGTTGGGACCTATCAGAATGAACCCATCCTCGTAAATGCGGATGATATCGTCCCATACGAAATGGCCAGGGTCACACCTGCCGTCATGCCGTTCAAGCTGGAACTCTTCGCCGACTCCCTCCTCGCTATAGATGAGCTAATGCCGGGCCTCGCCGATAATCAGATCTTCGAACCAATTAACGGCATGTTCTCCTTCACCACTGACGGCATGCCCCTAATGGGCGAAGCCCCCAACGTAAAGGGGTTCTGGCTCGCCCAGGCTGTCTGGGTGGCCCACGCCGGAGGCATCGGCAAGACTTTAGCTGAGTGGATGGTCTACGGCTCCCCGGAAATCGACCCCCACGAAGCGGACCTCACCCGGTTCCACCCTCACATGTCTGCCGATACCTACGTCAAAGCTCGATCCGCCCAGCAGTACCGTGAGGTCTATGACATCGTCCATCCCCTCCAGCAAATGGAAGACCCCCGACGCGTCCGCCTGAGCCCCTTCTACCCGAGGCAACAAGAGCTCGGGGCCCAGTTCTTCGAAGTAGCCGGTTGGGAACGGCCGCAGTGGTACTCTGCCAACGAAAAGCTCCTGGACGGCAACCCGGTTCCCAACCGCGAGGGGTGGGAGGCCCAGAACTGGTCGCCTGTAGTCTACGCGGAACACCAGGCTGCCCGCGAGCGCGTTGTCATGATCGACCAGACCGCCTTTGCCAAGTTCGAGATCAAGGGCCCAGGTGCTCTCGAGACCCTCAACTGGATTGCCAGTAACCAGATGGACCGACCCGTTGGCCGCGTAACCTATACCTCCCTCCTCAATAGCCAGGGTAAAATCAAGTGCGACCTCACCATTACTCGCCTGGAATCCGACCGGTTCCTCATCGTTACCGGCGGCTCCTTCGCACCTCACGATCTCGCTTGGATAAAGTCCCACCTCCCCGAGGATGGCTCCGTTTCTCTTACCGACGTCTCATCCTCCCTTTGCTGCATCGGGCTCTGGGGCCCCAGGGCCCGGGACCTCGCCCAGTCCGTCACCGACCATGATCTCTCCAACGAGTCTTTCCCATACCTGACCGGCCAACAGGTCACCTTCGGGGACGTGCCGTGCCTTGCGCTTCGAATCTCATACGCTGGGGAGCTAGGCTGGGAGGTCTACTGCTCCACCGAGTTCGGCCTGCGCCTATGGGATACTCTATGGAAAGCAGGACAACCACTCGGTGTCACTCCGATGGGTGCAGCCGCCTTCGACTCCCTTCGCATCGAAAAAGGGTACAGGCTCTGGGGCGCTGATATCAGCACTGAATACAACCCATTCGAGGCTGGTATAGGTTTCGCCGTCAGAATGAAGAAGGGGACTTTCCTCGGACGCGATGCCCTCGTCGAGGCCCGGGAAGCAGGCCTCACACAAAAGCTCTGCTGCATGACAATTGATAATCCTTCCAAGGTCGTTATGGGAAACGAACCCATACTGATTGATGGTCTACCCACGGGGTTTGTAACAAGCGCCAACTATGGATACAGTATCGGAAGGGGTGTTGCCTATGGCTATCTCCCCATCGAACACGCCGAGGTGGGAACGAAGGTGCAGATTGAGTACTTTGGCGAACTCCTCGACGCCACCGTCTCCCGAGAACCCCTCTACGACCCTGAAATGGTCAAGCTGAAGAGTTGATCCAGACTGTCACTATGTGACCATTGCATAATTGTCATTCCAGAGAAATAACTGATCCGGAATTGACACATTAGCATTAGCTAGGCATGCTATGGCTTGTTAGAAGACCTCCTGCTTATCGGGACTGTAGAGCCATAAAATGCCCGAAGAACACCAACCTCGTTACACTCTTCGAATATCAGAAATGCCCTCGGACGAAAGGCCTCGGGAGCGCCTCCAGAATCACGGAGCGCGGAACCTTGGCCATGCTGAGCTCATCGCCATTCTGTTGCGTACAGGCAACAATCGGGAGAGCGCCCTGGATATGGCCCGGCGCGTCATCTCCCAATACGGTACGTTAAGGGGACTGGCCGGAGCCACCTTCAGCGAACTGACCCAGCTTGACGGGATTGGCAATGCCAAGGCCGCCCAGATCATGGCAGGGCTGGAACTCGGCCAACGCCTTCGTAATGACCCCCGACACGATAGGCGCCCTGTGAGCAAACCTGAGGACGTATTCGAACTGCTTGGGGATGAGATGAGCTTACTCACTCAAGAGCATTTGAAGGTGGTCCTTCTTGACACGAAGAACCGGGTCATGGAAGTCCACCAGGTCTATATCGGCAACGTAAACTCCTCACAAATCAGGGCCTCCGAGGTATTCAGATCTGCGGTCAAAGCTAACGCCACTTCCATAGTCATCGTACACAATCATCCTTCTGGGAACCCCACACCCAGCTCCCAGGACGCCGATGTCACCTCCCAACTCGTGAAAGCCGGCGCCCTTCTCGGCATAGACGTGCTGGACCATGTGATCATCGGCCATCCCGACGAAAAGAGATTCGTAAGCTTGAAAGAGAAGGGCATAGGCTTCGGCTAATGTTACGCACCCTTCTGCCTCAGCCGTCGAGTACCAAGGTGAGTGTGACTCCACCGCCAGCTTGACTTAATCCCCCTCGGTGCTATCCTCCCCTCAACACAACCGGCCAGCGCATACTCACAGGAGGGGACGATGCAATACAACATAATCTCTGCGGACTCACACGTTGACCTCGGCTTTCTGCCCTGGGACCTCTTCACCTCCCAGGCCCCTCCCCAGTACGCCGACCGGGTCCCTAGGGTCGAGTCTCGTGACGGCGTCGATCAGTGGTGGGCCGACGGTACCTACCTGGAAGACGTTGGACACTTCAGTAAGGTGGCCACCTACAATCCCGGAATGAAGACCCGGGTAGACAAGATGGATGCAACCGGATTCATTCAAGATGCTGCTGAGGGCCGCTACCACCCCACCGATCCAGATCTTAGGATCAAGGACCAGGATGTTGACGGCGTCGACGCTGAGGTCATTTATGGAATGTTTGCGGTTGCCACCAAGTTAAAAGACCAGGAACTTGTTGCCTCCGTATATCGAATCTATAACGATTGGATCGCCGACTTCACGAGCAAGCGTCCTGACAGGCTCCGAGGTCTCGCCTGTCTCCCCAACCATGATCCCCAGGCTGCCGCTGATGAACTACGCAGGGCTGCCGGCATGGGCCTGGTAGGCGTGGAGTTCGGTGTCGGCACTTCCGTCAAACCTATGTATTACCGCGATTGGGACGTACTCTGGGAGGCCGCCGCCGAATGCGGAGTCTCCTTATCCTTCCACACAACGGGCCTCTACCCCAGACCCCCTGAACCCGGTGATGCTCAAAAGTACGCTCTTACCCATCGCGTCATCAACATGGTCACATTCCAGCTGTCCGGTGCGGAAATCCTCGCAAGTATGGTCCTGTCCGGCGCCTGCGAACGGCACCCCGACCTCAAGTTCGTACTGGGCGAGTGCGGTGTGACCTGGATTCCCTATGTTCTTGACCGCATGGACCATGAGGACGAAGGCGACGCCACGCTCTCCATGATTCCCAGCGACTACTGGCGACGCCAGGGCTACTCCACCTTCCAGAAGGAAGCATTCGCCGGCGACATGATCGACTTCATAGGCGAAGACAATGTAATGTGGGGCTCCGACTACCCCCACCCCGACGGCGTCTGGCCCGACTCCCAGGAAACCATTGAAAACAACCTTAAGGGCCTCAAAGACGATACGAAGAGAATGAAAATCATCCGGGACACTGCCGCCAAACTGTATCGCTTCTCCAACGGCAGCTAGCTTCATCTCTGGACGCGAATAGAGGGTCGGCCACGGGGCCGACCCTCTATTTATTTATCAAAGCCCTTTGCCTAAATGGGCGGCACCCGCTGGTGCCAGTCCGTCTCTCCTTCATATGCCGCGGACACCCTCAATACCGTCGCCTCATCAAAGGCACTGCCCGCAATCTGCAGCCCTATCGGCAACCCGTCCTCCGAAAACCCACACGGTATGGATATGGCGGGCAGACCGGCGAGGTTAAAGGGAGTGGTGAGGCTTCGTGCACCGAATATGCGGTCACGTACGTCGGCCTCGCTGATGAAGACTCTTTTGACTTCCCTGATTTCGGGGGCGGGGGTGGAGACTACGGGCCCGACCAGGACATCGAAGTCTTCCAGGGCGTTGATGAGTCGCTTCCTGAGCAACTGCCTGGCCCTCTGGGCCCGATGGTACAGAGACGCCGGTATCAGGCTCGAAGCCATGAGTCGGGTGCGGGTGGCCACGTCGTATTCCCTGTGCCTCTGCCGCAGCAGCGACTCGTGAGTGTCGGCGGCGTCCGAGTCACCGATTGCTATGTAGATTGGGCCTGCAAGCTCCAGCAGGGGTATGTTCACGTCCACGGTTTTGGCCCCGAGGGACTGGAACACGTCTCTCGTGGCGTTGACGGCATTGCGGGTATCCTCGTCGACACCCTCCAGGTTGATGAGTTGGTGCAGGTATCCGATCTTCATGCCCTGCACACCGCCGTCGAGACCTGAGGAGTAGTCGTCAACTGGCCGCGTACTGCTGAGGGGATCATTGGGGTCGTGGCCGGCTATGATGGCAAGGAGGTCCGCGCAGTCCCGAACAGTCCGGGTCATAGGGCCCGCGGTGTCCATGGACCAGCACATGGGAAAGGACCGGTAGCGGCTGGTCCTGCCCGTGGTCGGCCTGAGCCCGACTATGCCACACATCGCCGCAGGAAGTCTGACAGATCCACCCGTGTCCTCTCCGATGGCCACTGCCGCCATGCCAGCCGATACGGCTATTCCGGAACCGGCGCTCGAACTTCCGGGTATCCTGTCCAGATTCCACGGGTTCCGGGGGGTGCCGAACACGAAATCGCGTGTGTCTCCGAAAGCGAATTCGGTCATGTTCAGTTTGCCCAGCAATATGGTCCCCGCGGCTTGGAGCCTTGCCGTGACCGTGGATTCACCGTCAGGGACGTTCTCTGAAAAGATTCGAGAGGCCATGGTAGTGCGGATGCCCGCGGTGTCGAACTGGTCCTTCACGGCGACAGGTATGCCGTGCATTGGGCCTATGTATTGGCCCCTTGATATCGCGGCCTCCGCTTCCCGTGCCTGCGCACGGGCCTCGTCCCCGCATACAGTAATGTATGCCCTGACTTTTGCATCTATCTCCTCGATCCGTGCTAGGTATACGTCCACAACCTCCACCGGCGACAGCTCCCTCCGCCGCATCAGTGCCCCGAGCTTATGGGCGGGCTGATAAATCAGGTCTGTAGACGGCATCTCAGTGCGCCTCCCTGTCCAGCAAAATGGGCAGCGGGTCGGTCGAGTCCAGCTCCGGGTCATCTAGAGCTGAGAGGGCGTCGCTGAGCGCGTTCAGGCGAAATCTGATCTCGTCCAGGTCTGTTTCCTCTACCGGCAGGCCCCTGAGTCGGGCCAGCCGAGCCACGTCCTCTCTTGTCAGCTTTTCGCTGTACCCCCGAGAATTCTTACCCGACATTGCAAGCTACCCCCATTTCCAATTCCACGCCATTCTGTTCCCAGCCTCCACCCAAAGTCAATTCGTGGCTAGCCCCTTTCGGAGAACCAGCCTGACTCTGAGCATGTTGCAGGAACGTGCGGAGCCTGCGGTATGTTATCATCAAACCAACCCACATCTCCCATTTCTCGGAGGAACTATGAACGTAATCGACCCCGACAAAATCGACAAAGCAATCAGTTCCATGCCCATATTCACCGGTGGTGAAGTCCGCACCCAGCCTTTAATCAACAAGGACCACACCGACGCCTTCGGTATGCTCCACGTCTACTTCGCAGCCGGGGCCCGTACCAAGTTCCACACCCATACCAACGACCAGGTACTCCTCGCCACAGAGGGTGAAGGCATCGTTGCTACGCGGGAAGAGGAACAGGTCATGACACCCGGAATGGTGATCCACGTCCCACCGGGAGAAGTCCACTGGCACGGGGCCACCAAGCATTCCGCCTTCGCTCACATATCCATCAACCCGCCCATGGACACCGAAATCGTAGAGTAGCACCGGACTGGGAGATACATTCATGAACTGTCCCAGATGCGCCGTTGACCTCACCCTGGAAAAACACAAGGGTATAGATATAGATCGGTGCCCCAATTGCGAGGGTCTCTGGCTAGACCATGTGGAGCTTGATCAGTTGGAGGACACTGCCTTCGACAAGGATGAACTCAAGGGCATGATGGAATACAACACTCGTGCCAGCGACATCAACTGCCCCGTTTGCGGCGCAGCAATGACCACCTTTAATTACCGAGCCTACAATCTCCCTATCGACACCTGTAAGGAAGAGCATGGGTACTGGTTAGACAAGGGTGAAGACCGTCGGGTAATTGAGATAATGAAGCAGCGTATCAAGGACCTTGACCGCAAGAACAAGGCGGAGGCGCAGTGGTACGGCTTCCTATCGAAACTGGGCAGGAAGAAGAAGGGATTGTTCGGCTAGGGCCTGCCCCGCGACTTACGCACCCTTGGTATAATAGCTTTGTCCCAGGCTACTTACGGTTGCCGCAGACCGCCCCGTTAATCCGCCGTAGAACAGGCCCCGTAGCAGGAATTCAGACCGACCTCGTCGGCGGCCTCAGGCTGAAGGGAGATGAGACCATGCTAGTACGAGTCCTGATAGAAAGACACATCAAGGAAGGCCACGAGGCCGAGGCTTCCGATAAGATTCTGGATATGCGAAAGCAGGCCACCACCTTCCCCGGGTACGTTTCCGGCGAGACCCTCTCAGACAGTGCAGACCCCCGAACCATTATCATCGTCAGCACGTGGCACGCCAAGGAGGATTGGGAGAAATGGGATTCAAGTCCCGAGCACAAGGCGGCCGCCAAGACCCTCGAGCCCCTGCTGGACCAGCCCATTTCCGTCCGAGCCTTCGTAAATCCCTGGGACGCCCTGCTGGATAGTTAGCCCCGCCCGGCCCCCTTGGCCGCATCACCCTATCCCAGCAGGAATCCTTCTTTCAGGGGGTCCCGGGGGTCGATGAAGAATTGGTGGGAGCCGGTTATATAAGCCGAACCCGTGACCTCCGGTATTATCGCCGGATACCCGTCCACCCTACTCTCCTCGACAATCTGGCTACGGAAGACCGTGCCCAATATGCTTTGGTGCACGAACTCCTCCCCCACGCCAATGCGACCCTGCGCGTGAAGGAGAGCCAGCCGGGCGGAGGTGCCGGTGCCGCAGGGAGACCTGTCAAAGGAGCGCTGGGAAAAGGTCATGATGTTACGGGCGTGGATGCCGGGGGAGGGGTTGTCTACGTAGATCACGACGCCGTGAAGGGGGTTGATGCCGGGATCGGTGGGATGACTTATTTCAAGCTGGTCTCGGGTGGCGTCCCGGAAGGCGATACCTCGTTGAACGAGTTGGCTGACATTGCCGGGGTCCAACTCCATGCCGAGGCGCTCCACGGGCAGTATCGCGTAGAAATTTCCTCCATAGACTATGTCGGTGAGGACTTTGCCGCCTTCGAAGTCGACCTGTGCGTCCCGCATGTAGACGAAGGATGGGATGTTGCGTAAGGTCACTTCCTTCACGTTGCCCTCATGGTCCACGGCGGCACGGGCGATGACGGTGCCGGTTACAGTGTCGACTCGAACCTCCGTGTAAGGGTGGACCGGGGTTATCTGGCCTGTCTCGATGAGGGTTGTGACGATGCCGATGGTGCCGTGACCGCACATGCCTTCGAAACCTAGTGAGTCTATAAACAAGACGCCGACGTCGCTGCCCTGGTTTACCGGGTCGGTAATGACGGCGCCGACGATCTCGGCGTCACCTCGGGGCTCGAGCAGGAGAGCTTTTCGGACGGAGTCGTGGTGCTGGGCAAAGTACTCCCGCTTGTCGGCCATGGTCGGGCCGGGGATATTGGATATCCCGCCGGTGATCATGCGGGTGCGTTCCCCTGCGGTGTGGGAATCTATGGTGGAGATTATCCTTTGCGCCTTCATGCACCCTCCCAAAATCTTACTGTCGGGTCATTATACATGTGCCGGGGTGGTAACATGTTTCCTGCCGTCCGGCTCAGACCATAGCTAAGGAGATTAACTATGCCCTTCTACAACCCCAGAGCCCTGAAAAGTAATGAGATCGCACCCGGGGCCCATATACAACCTCTTTGGGGCGACAAGGTGATGATGGTGTTTATAACCCTGGAGCCCGGCGCCGAAGTCCCATATCACACCCATCCCAACGAGCAGGCTGGCATGTGCCTGGAAGGGGAGTTCGAGCTCACCATTGACGGGGATGCGCGCACGGTAAAACAGGGCGATGCATACGTGGTTCCCTCCGGCGTCGAGCACCGGGCCGTTGCCACCTCCGGCAAGGCCCTGGCGCTGGACATCTTTTCGCCGCCTCGGGAGGACTTCATAGCGCTGCTGGAAGGCTAGGGAGGCCAAGCGAGGAATATAAATACCCCTTGGAATGCCGACCCGGTTGTAGTATATTGCCCGCATCTAAGCTAATGGATCATCTGCTCGGGCCTCTAATCTGAATGAAGAAAGGGGGGGATGAAGGGTAGATACACCGTTGGTTCGTTTGGCGGATTCCGAGGAAGCTCATAACGGTTCTGTGTGCTCTTTAGCCCTCGGAAATAACTAGAAACTACGGAGGATACTATGGCTTGGGAATACTACTTGGGTTCTCTGCGCTGGCTCCACATACTCGCAGGGATCACCTGGATCGGTCTCCTTTACTACTTCAACTTCGTCCAGACCCCGTCTTTCCCTAAACTGCAGGGAGACTCCAGGCGTGACGCTTTTGTCAACCTGGTTCCTTCAGCCCTATGGTGGTTCAGATGGGCTGCTATGGTCACCTTCCTCGCCGGGGTTGCGTGGATAATCTCTCGTGGATTCCAGCTAGGTTGGGATGGCTACGTCGGGTCTGCTTCATTCAACTCGATCATGGTTGGAGGTGGCTTCGGCATCTTCATGTTCCTGAACGTCTGGCTAATCATATGGCCCAACCAGAAGAAGATTATTGCGGCCAATGTAGCCCAGACGGAAAACCCCGATGCACCCGGCCCCGACCCCAAATGGGCCTCCACCGCTGCCATAGCTTCCCGAGTTAATACCCTCCTTTCCGTGCCCATGCTCTTCTTTATGGTGGCTGCTCGCAACATGCCGGCGATCTGGCAGTAGTTCAACCATCACCAGCATCAAATCGAGATAGGAGTAGAATCATGACAGTGCTTTTGCAACCGTTAACCCTGGTCTTCACGCTCTTAGAGTTGTTGATGCGACCCTTTGAAGCTCCATATCAGGCCATCATGATGCCCATTTACAAACCCCTGTCCCCAATCCTCATAGGCAAACCCTCAAAGGTGATTGTGGCCAGCATAATTCTTGCCGTTGTAATAGGAGTTATTGTGGCCCTGGCCCACTGACCTGTATGACCTACCATGAAGCTAAAGGGGCCTCCCGACTCTCGGGAGGCCCCTTTGCCATACCCCGCCCCTAGACCTGTTTTTCGGCGCTGATGTATACTTCCCTCCAAACTCCCCACTTAGGAAACCACCCATGAAGGCTGTCTGTCTCCAGGAAAATTTGAGCGGCGCACTGGCCAATGTTGGTCGTGCCGTAGCCTCCCGCACCCCCCTCCCCATTACAAGCAATGTCCTGATCTCCACCGACGAAGGCCGTCTCAAACTCTCTGCCACCAACCTTGAACTTACCATTACCACTTGGATTGGCGCCAAAGTTGAAGAAGAGGGAGTTGTGACCGTTCCCGCCCGACTGCTTGCCGATTTCGTAGGCTCCCTTCCACCCGAAGAGGTCCACCTGACCGGCGCCCCAGGCGGTAAGAGCCTCAATGTCACCTGCGCTCGATTCCAGGCCAACATCGCAGGTACGGACCCCGAGGAGTTTCCTCCCACGCCCACCGTTGAAGACGGGTTCGAAGTCGACATAGGCTCTGAACAACTCAAGAAGGCCATTGACGGCGTTGCATTCGCCGCAGCAACCGAAGACTCACGCCCTGTCCTCACGGGAGTACAGATAGAGCTTAAGGATGGCGCCCTAGTCCTTGCTGCCGCCGATGGATTTCGCCTGGCAGTCCACGAGACCAAGCTTGCTGCTGAACTCCCTGAGAGCAGCGCCATCATAGTTCCTGCGAAGTCTCTCCAGGAAGTGAGCCGCCTATCAGCCGGCCAGGATTACGCGGTCAAGATAAAGGTAAACGAAGGCAAGACCCAGGTCCTATTCCAGTTTGAGACTGCAGCAGTTGTCTCCCAGCTTATTCAAGGCACTTTCCCCAACTACAGCCAGCTTGTGCCCAAGGAACATGTTTCCAAGACGACAGTTGACGTTGGCGAGTTCTCCAGGGCCACCCGTGCCGCATCGATCTTCGCCCGGGACGGCAGCGGCATAGTCCGCTTGCAGACCTCGGAAGGTGAAGAGGACGGTATCGGGGGGCTTTCCGTATCCGCCAGCTCCGAGGAAGTCGGGAACAACGAGGGCGAGATAAGCGCCACCGTCGAGGGAGACCCCGCCAAGATCGCCTTCAATAGCAAGTATCTGACAGAGGTCCTCGGTGTCTTGGGCCACGGGATGGTCGCCCTCGAAACCTCCAGCCCCTCCAGCCCAGGAGTCCTCAGGCCTGTTTCCACCTCCGAGGATATTAGCTACGTCCACGTAGTAATGCCCATGTTCGTCCAGTGGTAGCCTGACCGGCTGCCGTGGCCGGCAAAGCTCCTGCTCTTATTCCGCAAGGAGGCGCATCATGACCAGTGACCCAGCGGCAACCAGGGACCAGCGCATAGCATCGCTGAAAATCATCGACGAATACTACTGGATGCTCCTTAGACACCTGGCCCGACACACTCGGGCGCGGCTTGGGGAAGCGGGAATGCGCACGTTGGCAGAGGGATTCCGCCTCGCTGGTCGGTATCGCGGGGAGTCGATGGCGGAAAATCCGATGACGCTGGCCTCGGGGAACGACGCCCTTTCCCTACTGAGGGCGTGGGATGTTGCGGACCTGGCCTTTGCCCACCCGGACTCGGTGGTTGAAGTGGAGGGCGGGCCATCCGAGGCGACGGTTACTTTGCCCGGCATACCCGGCAGTGAGTACTTTTCGAAGCATGACGGCGCCGAGATACTGGCCTCCTACTGGAGCAATACGCTGCAAGGCATAGCTGATGGCTTCGACGAGGAAATGTCCGTATCGCACTCAGAGATTCCGGCGGACGGCTCGGGGCCGATGACAATCACGTTCTCGTACTCGGGAGACACAATGGGGGCGTCAGATGAGATGCCAAGCGACCGGATGGAGACGGTGGCCTCCTCAATCCTGTTCTCCCGCAGGACGTTCGGTGTATTTGGCGCCATGGGGATGTACGTGGCCCGGGCCATGGAGGCCAAGTTCGACGCCACTGCCGAGAAGATCATGCGCGAGTCCCTGTATGACTTCGGATATGAGCGGGGCGAAGGGATGAAGGATGAGGCGATCAGAAACGAGATGCCCCTGAACTTCGAGTCATGGACGGAGATCATCCAGCGTCGGGACCCGAACTCCACCTCGTTCGTTTTTCGGGGGTCAAATCACCTTTCGCCAGGTGTCATGCACACCACTTGCACCTACTGCCCCTGCGCCGAGGTCTGGGCGGAAGAGGGCAACAAGGGTTTGGCTTTCGGGTACATCTACGACATGGAAGTGCACAGAGGGCTGGTGGAGGCCTTCCACCCGAATGGTGTGGTGGGGTGGGACAAGGTGAAGACCCGAGGTGACAAGGTGTGCGATTTCCGCTTTATAATTCCGTCGCTCGTTACATCGTCGGACCCGGAGTGGGCGCAGACGTAGGTTAGGCTGCGGAGCACTTTTCCGGCGTAAACCGCGCGGGAGGGTACCGGAATACTGGCCATGCAGGTCACCGGATCACCCTCAACCCCTCGAGAGACTCGAGGTAGACTCTAATCCTCCCCCCTCACAAGGGAGAGCAGACCGGGCCCCACCCCAGATTCCTCGTGGGGCCTAGGGATGGGAGGGCGAGGGGTTGGGCGCACAGGCCTCGGGCCTTAAATTAGGGGAATTATGTACTTGAATACCCAAAATGAAGCACCCTCGATATCGTGGCCAACCTACTAAGCTGACCAAGTATCGTATTCATCTCGAACGTCCATAGTCAGGGCAATTACGGTCTTCACAGGGGGAGCAGATGCTGAAAATGCCTTGCTTTTGGTCTTTCGTGGCCCTTCCTTTCGCTCCACTTTTCGTCCAATAGGTGCGAGGTAACAATGCCAAATACGTTACCCTTTGCCCTTCCTTTTTCTGCTGCTGCCAGATATGCCAGTGAGGGGGCGGAACCAGGGCGGAATGTCGTTTCGTCCTCTTTCTATTATCCGCTGAAATATTTAGTGGGGCTTGCCGGGCTTTCCCCAACGGGGAAAGCCCCATTGCCATGTGTTGGGCACATTCTTCCTTCAGGTCCTCAAGCACCAATTTTATTTGGTCTTCTGTCGCAGTAAAAAACTCTTTGCTCTGAGAGAGCCTAAACTCCTCGAGGCGGCGATGCGCTTCATGTTCTAGTGAATGTAACTCCTTATAAGAAAGTGTCGCCGGAAACTCGTACTCAGCAACAATTTCAAAATCTTCGGGTACCGCCGCACTCAAGCTATCTACCCTGCTGTTACCAGATACGGTTGTAAACCCGACTTTAAATATACCTGGCATAATATCGTTCTTCAGGATATAAAGCCTATTTGACATACCTACCTACTCCACAAATGTACCAAAACAGATGATGGGTCGGATCGTTGCGACCTATCAGGTGTTTGGATACACAAGCATGTAATTCCCTAAATTAGCGTGGCCCCGCTCGACCCTTCGAGTGTCTCAAGGTGAGCTACCCCGCCCCGGGGGAGGGTAACCTCAAAGGATTGCCCCTATGGGGGAATGAGCGTGTTGGACCCTGCCCCAGATTCCTCTCGGAGCCTTGGGATGACATGGTTACAGAAGTGCGCTGTGTAGGGAAGCGGGGGTAACAGTCGGCTAGCTGCTGAACAAGGGCATGATCTCCATGCTGATCCGCTTCATCATTCCCTTCTTGTCTATGATTGTGAACAGCACGGTGGAGATGTTGTCGACTCCCAGTGGGAGCACTCCAGATATCTGCTCACCTATATCGTTAGGGGTGCCGGGCATCAGGAAGAAGTCGATCAGTCTTTGGGATGCCAGCTTGGCGTGGTCGGCGTCCGTTTTCTCATGCTGGTAGGGGTCGAAGGCTTCGTAGGCTATCCTGAATTCGTCGATAAGTCCGGGCTCTGCCCGCTCAATGCGCTGGCGCAGGTCTTCGATCTCGGGAGCCTTCCGACGGAACAGGGACCCGTAGAAACTGCAGGCCCAACTCATGGCATAGGACGCAACTTCCCGGCGTGCTTCCTCTTTGGAATCGGCCACCAGGATTTCAGTCCGGGCCCAGATGTCTATCTCACCCGGGTCTCGACCCACGGACTCCGCGCCTCGGGCGATCTGCTCCAGGTTCCATTGCATCATCACCGGGTGCACCCCACCGAGCATCACTCCGTCTGCCAGTTCCCCCGCTAACCGCAGCGATCGCAGCCCAATGGAAGCCATGTAAACGGGCACCTGTCTCCGTATCCACTCTGAGTGCATCCTGGACCCGTGATATTCCACCTCCCTGCCGGCTGTGTAGTCCTTTATGAACTGCACCGTCTCCCGGAACTCCTGCATGGTCCGGGCCTTCATACCCATAGTTATAACCGAGCTAAACCCCGCCCCTATCCCGACGAAAGCCCTGCCGCCCGACACCTCGTCTACGGTAGCCGTCGCGGTTGCGGTGACCGACGGGTGACGAGTAAACGGGTTTGTGACTCCATGCCCGATCTTGATGCGCTTCGTGTTCAATGCAGCGAGGGTCATCATCGAGTAGACGTCTCGGGAGAGGTTCTGGGAGTCGATCATAGTCAGGTGGGAGAACCCGCAGTCCTCCGCCACCCTGGAGTGGGACACCACTTCTGCCATGGACAGGTTACGACCCATACCGACACTGAAGTCCGCTTTCATCTGATGTCTCTCCCTTCAGACGAGGTTCGAGGGTCTAGGATTCGACGATGGGCAACACGAGCCGGGAGGGGTGTGCGGCGTCGTGCAGTACGGTTTGAAGCGCAGTGACCGCGTCAGCCGCAGCCGCCCTATATGCGTCGCTTCCCGTGCCGAGGTTCCTTGCGAATGCGGGGAAGTTGCTGGAAGCAATCCGCAGTCGTATGGCCTGCCCCGGCTGGAATGCTATGGAGGTCGGGCCCAGGTCCATTGTGTATTCATAGACCTGGCCCTGCTCTGTTGGGGAAGGCGCTTCCAGGGATTCCCGGTATGAGGACCTGAGGATACCTTCGCAGAAGTTGTATGACTTGCCGCCGGGCTCAACGACGCTTACCGTGGCGGCCCAGTCCGTGTCTCGCGCCGAAGATGCAGCCCAAAGGACTAGCTTGACCTGACCGGTCACCTCCAGCCGACGTTCAACCGGCGCAGACGTGTATACCAGCACGTCCTCCCGGACCTCCGCCGATGTCTGCTCTATGGAGCCGGCTTCCACGAAGCCCGGTATACCGCGTACGTAGGGTCCACCGACCGTCGGGACGGGGTTTAGCGGATTGTGCAGGTAGGAGTCGGCGGCTTCCTGCTCTCTAGGAGGATCAAGGCTGAGGGAACCATCTCCATGCCTGCTGTTAGCCCGGCCTGCACTTCTCAGGAAGAAAGAGGTGTCTCGGGACTCAGGAGGCCAGGACTCGGCTTCCTGCCATTTGTTGTCGCCCATAGTGAAGTAGTAGGCCCGGGGGTCGGTGTCTAATTCGTTGTCCTCGCCTTTCAGCCAGTGGTCATACCACGCCAGCACCATCCCCTGGTAGTCGATACCCGGCCCCGACGCACCTCCCCCGAAATAACGCTGTCCGGAATTGGGGGGGAGCAGATGGCTGTGTATCCAGGGCCCGAGCACGATGTGCTGCTGATCACGAACGGCTTCATTAGACCCGTTTTCCCTCAGCCAGCCGTAGGAACGCACGGTGCCCCTGATGAAGCTGTCGTAGTATCCTCCGATGCTCAATACGGGCACTTTGACGTTGGATAACCTGTCCCATGCGCCGATCTTCTTCCAGTAGTCATCGTAAGTCGGGTGGTCCATCCAGTCGTAGTAGTAATCGGCGACTTTCTTCAGGGCGGGCATGTCCCTGACAGGCAGGTAGTTTGACAAGGCCATGGGTTCCCGTGCCCACTTTCGGGTCTCGGCTATGGCATCCGCCAACTCGGGGGGAGCGTCTGTGAGGTTGTCCAGCACGAAGCCCGCCGACCAGTGCCCAGTCCACCACAGCCCGAACACTCCGCCCAGATATGTCCAACTGTCGTACAGGTCTGCCGAGGTCAACCCGGGTGCGATGGCCTTGAGAGACGGTGGGGCCTCTACAGCTGCGAGCCACTGCGACGCACCGTGGTACGACATGCCGAACATCCCGACGCTGCCATCGCTCCACGGTTGGGAAGCGCACCATTCCACGGTGTCGTAGCCGTCCTGTCCATCGAAGCGGAAGGGGTACCACTCCCCATCAGAGGCGTGGCGCCCTCGCACGTCCTGGCCCACCATCACATATCCTCGGGCTGCAGCCCTCACGAGGTCGAGGTGCAGGGTCCGATACCGCGGGTTGTGCTTGCCATATGGGATACGTGACAGCAGCACCGGCCACTTTCCGGGCCCGGCGGGCCGGTACACGTCCGCCCGGAGAATAGTGCCGTCTCTCATGGGAACGGCAACATTGGTATCTGCGGTGAGGGATGTGGGACGCGTATGCTCTACTTTGCTTCGTCTGGGCAGCAAGGGGGACCCCTTCCAATTTTGAGGATACTCTAGCGGGCGAGGCTTAACCTGCCGCCATGGGCGCGGCATTCGCCTCTTTTCTGAACTGCGGCATAACCTTCGTCCCGAAGAGTTCAAGCGAGCGCATGACCTTGTGATGGGGTATGCCCCCGCCACCGGGGAAGTTGGTCAGCAGGTGGTTAACGCCGCAGACCTCCTGAAGCTCGTGCACCTTCTCGGCGACGTGGTCGGGAGGACCGGCGAGGAACTGGCGCTCGTTCAGAAAGTCCCAGTCCAGATTCATGTCGGCAGTGGGTTTCTCTCCGGGGTTCATATAGAACCGCAAGGACTGGGCGACATCCGTGTGGAAGCTGCTCACAAAACCGTGCGCCCTTAGGAACGCCTCTTCGGCGTCGTCCTTTGCCTCCTCCATGGAGTCGGCAACATATGTGTTTCTTTGTACCGCCCACCCCTCCCCCAGCCCAAACTCCCGACCCTCCCTCTTCGACCGGATGGACGCGTAGATCTCGCACCATTCGCGGATCTGCAGGACTGAGGGCCTCCACGTGACCGCGTTGAATCCCAACTCGGCCGTCTGCTTCAGTGAGTTCGGCGATGACACCGTGCCCCACAATTGCGGATGAGGCTTCTGGTAGGGTTTCGGAAAAACGGATAGCTTTGTGATAATCCCGTCCTCCGTGGCCCGGGGATCGGGTGGTGCATATGGCGTGTTCCACGGCACCCCCGGCGGAGGAAAGGTCCAGTTCTCGCCCTTGTGGGAGAACACGTCTTCCGTCCACGCTTTTACCAGTATCTCGATATTCTCCCGCATCAATTGCCGGGACCTGGGCTCGTCTCTCGGATCGGCGCTCGGGTGGTAGGGGACCGTGTCCCGGGGCCAGGGCCCGCGCCCAAAGCCGATTTCTATCCGACCTTCAGTCAGGTGGTCCAGGGTGGCGACATCCTCGGCCAGTCTGAGGGGGTGCCACAGGCTCGGGACCAGGCAGGCAAATCCAATGCGCATGTTCTTGGTGCGGCTCGCCATGTCGGCGGCGACCATCAAGGGGTTTGGGGAATTGCCGAATCCTTCCAGGCCCAGGTGATGCTCCCCGAGCCACAGGTAGTCGAAACCCAACTCCTCCATCAGCAGCACATATTCCCGCATCTCTCGTACCAGTTGGTCGTACGGAGTTGAAAGGCCCGGGTCCCTGAACATGAAGACGCTGCCGAACAGCATCTGCTCTACCTCCCTTGTCTTATGAGTTCCGTTTGATTCGCAGATGAGTCGAGGGGATTATAAGGAATGGTTGTTAATCGTGCCCGTGTCTAGATTCCTCTTCCAACCACTGCATCCGCCCTTGCAGGCTCTCCTCCGTCACCATCCCCTTTTCCAATGCAACTCTCTCGAGGGCCGAGAGCCATTGCTCATAGTAGGAGCGACCATCCTTCTGATTTTCCGACTCCCTGATGGCCGAGACCAGCGCCTCCCGGAACTCCGGCCAGTCCACTATTCCTGCATCGCTCAGGCTGACAGCCAGACCGAAGGCTCGGCTTTCCCAGGGCATCTCGAAGACCAGTTCACCGTTCTTACGGGGTAGGGCTTCAGCCCCGCCCATCCCCGCGATTTGACTATTTGCTGCTTTGTCCATCGTTACCGTCCCACCGTCTCCGGCACCCGAGCCTTTGCCACACCCACCATAGCGTCCCGGGTCACGAGACTCGATAGTTCCTCTTCGCTCATGGCATCTGTCTCGTTGGGTCTCTCAGGCAGGACCATGTACCTGATTTCGGCGTTGCTGTCCCAGACCCGGACCTCGATAGACTCGTCCACGTCCAACCCGAATTCCTTCAGCACTTCCCGCGGCTCGATGACCATGCGAGACCGGTAGGCGAAGGACTTGTACCACGTCGGCGGGAGGCCGAGCACGGGCCACGGGTAGCATGAACAAAGGGTGCAGACGACCACGTTGTGGACATCCGCGGTGTTCTCAAGCACAACTATCTCCGAGCCCTCTGCACCCTGATATCCAAGCTCCGAGATGGCCTTTGTGCCATCCTTCAGCAGCCTGGCTTTGTATTCCGGGTCGACCCAGGCACGGGCCACTACCCTGGCCCCGTTCATGGGGCCTATGTCTTCTTCGTAGGTCTTAACCAGCGCGTCTATGGCGTCGGTGGTGATGTATCCCTTCTCTACCAGGAGGGATTCGAGCGCCCTGGCGCGCAGGGAAGCGTAGGACTCCTCCTCGTGCTCGTGGTCATGATCGTCGTGGTGTTCGCTCATTGCCTAGTCCTCTGCATCCAAATAGCTGTCCCACATGTCGATATAAACCGATTCCGTATCCGATGCCTCTTCCCCCCACAGCTCCCGGGCTTCGAACCTGACGTTGTAGATATGCTGCGGCTGGGGCCCGAGCCCCTGGGACTTGCTGTCGTCAAAGCTGTGAACGCCGTGCAGGCGGGTCACGACGCCCGATCTGCCCCGGATGTATCTCGGCAGACGGGTGTGGCCGATTGGGTTGATGGTACGGGCACGCACTCGGTCCCCGACGTTGAATCTTTGCTCCCTGTCGGTTTCTCTCTGAGGAGACCGATGACTGAAAATGGACGCTGCGACTTTCGCGGCCAGTTCTGGATCTTCGCGGCGTTCCGGCTGGGAATCCGGCTTTTCTGCAAAATGCTCCGTTAGGCGGTCGAGTTCTTCCCTGGTGGCAACGCCCTTGCTGATGAGGGCATCTTCCAATGCACCCATCCATCTTTCGTAATAGCTCGACCCCAGGTAGCGGGCCGGTTCCAGACCTTCGATGTACGCCCGTAGGCCGACGGGCTCCGTGACCCGTTTCTTGCCTGCCGCAATCGCCATCGCATAAACCCGACCCTCCCAGGGCGCGTGGAAAACAGGTTCATCAGTCTCGATAGGCACGGGGCCAAAGCCGTGCATGCCACCCATGTCATGGATGCCGTTCATATGCTACGCCGCCAACTCGAACAGAGCGGCTACGCCCTGGCCGCCGCCTACGCACATGGTTTCCAGCCCGAGCTTCGATCCCCGGCGTTTCATCTCGTGCAGCATCGTCGCCAGGATCCGGGCGCCTGTCGCTGCTATGGGGTGACCAAGGGATATGCCCGATCCGTTGACGTTGAGAATGTCATGGATGTCACCCCTGGGGGCCTGCCACTGGTGTACGACGGAGAGCACCTGGGAGGCGAAGGCCTCGTTCAACTCGATCAAGTCAATGTCTTTCCATCCGTATCCCGTCTTTGCAAACAGCTTGTTCACGGCCGGCACAGGCCCGACACCCATGTATGCCGGGTGCACGCCCGCCGACGCCCAACCCTTAAGGTAGGCCATCGGCTCCAGCCCCAACTCGTCCAGCTTCTCGGCTGCGACTACAAGGCACACCGAGGCGGCATCGTTCTGAGAGCTGGAGTTGCCTGCCGTTACCGAGCCGTCTTTCATCAAGGGCCTCAGCTTGCCCAGCGATTCCATGGAGGTGTCCTTGCGGGGGCCTTCGTCCGTGTCAAACATCACGGGCGGGCCTCGGCGCTGGGGCACAGGCACCGGGACTATCTCTTCCTTGAACTTGCCCGACTCTACGGCGGCCACAGCGCGCTGATGGCTTCGCAGGGAATACTCGTCCTGCTCTTCCCTGGAAATCTCGTAGTGATCGGCGACGTTTTGAGCCGTCCCGATCATCCCGGCGATGTAGCCGAACCGCTCTTCGGGAGAGGAGGCTTCCCTGCTCCTGACCAGACGGTCGTGGAGCGTCATGGAGCCCATCCGGCCTCCCCACCGAGCCTTGGTGGTGTAGTACTCCACCCCGCTCATGCTCTCCGCCCCGCCTGCAATGACCACGTCTGCGTTGTCGGTCTGCACAAGCATGGAGGCGTTTAATATGGCCTGGAGCCCGGAGGAGCAACGGCGGTCAAGCTGATAGCCTGTGACTTGAAGAGGAAGGTCGGCCTTCATGGCGCACAGGCGTCCAATGGCTGGGTTCTCGCCGCTGGAGTACCCGTGGCCCAGGACGACCTCGTCAATTCTCTCGGGGTCCACACCCGACCGGGACACGACTTCCCTGACAATCAGGGCGCCCAGGTCCTCCGCGGGTATGTCCTTGAGCGTTCCTCCAAACCTGCCCACGGGTGTTCGGACGGGGCTGACAATAGCTACTTCTCGCATGAAAAACGACCTCCGCTTTTATGTCGGGACTGATGCCTCTTATCTTACAGCATCCCCGAGTCTCTGCCCTTGCCGTGGAGCCTCTTAGTTGATTACCAAGCCTAGAAGAAGGCCAACTTATGAATACGGGCTTGCAACTTTCCAAGAGGAACGGTTTTGATTGATGTAATGCAACAGGCACGAATTTTGATTGTTTTTGGAGAAAGTTTTAATGCCAACCCTGGGAGTAGGTGCGGGTGCTGCGGAACGGTACGAGGATGAACATGAGCATGCGACATTATAGGTGGGAGGGGGGAGGTCCAGGCAATAGGCTCGTGTCACAGTGGGGGAGCTTGACTGTCACCAGTGCTTTTGTAGGCTTAGGATGAGTGGCCGATGCGCCCAGGGAGGACGGGCTCGAACACCCCCTAGGAGGGGCCTTTATGCAACTCCGGCCAAGGGCCAAGAGCCCCGCCCATTCCGCTCTTGAGACCCTTCGACTCCGCTCAGGGCGAGTGGAATACCCCACCAAAGAGATGGATTCACGCTCCGCCTTAGGCGGACTTGCAGCCATGCGTATTTACTGCCGTGGCGGAGCCTCAGAATGACGGTAATGCAAATGTCTCGAAAAGGGGGTTAGGCGCAGAGGGGGTCGCCGGGCTTCCAGCGGTTGTATACCGGCGTCGGGCCTGCGGCGAGGATTTCGCCGGCGCGGTCCCAGAGGGAGGCCCATTCCTCGGGGTCGGAGAGGACGGACTCTGGATTGGCTTTGCTCCGGGCGACGAAACCCGGGAACCAGGGTCTACCCGTGGCCTGACCCGTCGGGTTGTAGCGGAGATCGAAGCTCCAGCGGATATCGTTGCTGCGATTGGGGAGGGAGCGGTGCATGGTCAGCTTGTGCATGAAGAGCGCGTCGCCGGGATTTAGTGGCACGGGTATCGCGTCCCCGCCGAGACGCTCCTCCAGGATGTGTACGTGCTTGAGCTCGGGTTTGGCCGGGCAGTGGGGCACCAGCCCCGTTTTGTGGCTTCCTGGCACAACGGCCATACACCCGTTCTCTTCCGTGGCTTCAACTACCGGAATCCAGACTGTGAGGATGTCCGACTCGTCGGCGTCGGGGATAATTACGCCCTGGTCCTGGTGCCAGGCCGTGTACCCGACGGATGAGTCGCTAAGCATGTCCTCGGGCAGGGCGTTCTCGGGGGGCTTGATGCGGACGTGCTGAACGGGATTGCAGTATATCTCGGGGCCGATGAACTGCTCGACGGCATCCAGGAGGCGGGGACTCCTGAGGACGTTGAAGACTGCGGGCCCGGTGTGGACCGGCATTTTCTCTTCGACGTCGGTCTGGGTGAAGGATATGTCGATGTACGGGTAGTAGTTTCCTCGGGTGGCGACGGCTATCTTGACGAGACGTTCGTTGAAGGGCATGCCTTCGAATGCGTCGGTGATCGTGCCCCTTTCCAGCCACATGCGGGAGAGGCGGTCCAATAGCTGATCGTACTCATCAAAAACGGGGGCGAGGTCGGTCTCGGTGTCCAGGACGTCTCGGGCCACGAGGTAGCCTTGTTCGTTGAACTTCTCCAGGTCAAAAACCTGTTCCGCCATGGGAGGCCCCCTTTCGGGTCATTTACCCTTCCGTAGGGGATAGGGTAAGTACGGTGTGAGAGGGTGTCAACCGGGTGGAGCCTGGCGGAGTTGCCGGATCTGGATCACCCTCACCCCAGCCATCTCCCATGAAGAGACCTTTGCGTAGCTGGGGTTTTCAACTGTCATACCAGCCAGATCGTCTAACTTCCACCCCCGCTCATACTTCGAGTGCCTCAGCACGAGCGGCCCCGGCCCCTCCAGCAGAGATTATGCAAGGGTCTCGTCAAGGAATAGGGGGCCGGACACCACCCCAGATTCACGCTCCGCCAAGGGCGGACTTTCAGCACGGTGCATCTACGACCTAGCGGAGCCTCGGAATAACAGTGGGCAGAGGTATTGGGGGGCTAGGAGTGGCGAAGGGCTCTGCCGGGGAGGGCGCCGGTGTGTTCTCCCTGGTCGATGACGAGCTTTCCGTTGACGACAACGTAGTAGATGCCGATGGGCAGCTGCTCGGGCTCATCAAAGGTGGCAGTGGCCTGGACGGTGTCGGGGTTGAAGACCACTATGTCGGCCTTCATGCCGTTGCGCAGGATGCCCCGATCGGAGAGCCCGAGTCTCTGGGCCGGGATGGAGGTCATCTTTCGCACGGCTTCTTCCAGGGAGACCACGGCCTCGTCTCGGGCTAGCTGACCAAGCAGGTATGGGAAGGTGCCGTAGGTGCGAGGGTTGGGTTTGTTGCCCGTGAGCAGGCCGTCGCTCCCGACCATGTGCGCAGGATGCTGGAGAATGGTGCGTATGTTGTCGGGGTTGCCGGTGCGGGCCACGAAGGCAACGTCCAGGTTCTCCTCGATCAGCAGATCGCACACGGTATCTACGATGGACTTGTCCCACGCCCGAGACAGGTCTTCCAGCGACCTGCCCTCCCATTCCTTGTTCTTGGCAGAGCCAATCTGGCTGAAAACGTAATCGCTCATATCACCGCCCCACTGGGGGTTGACGCTATCGGCGATCTGTTCGCGGACGCCGGGATCGTTGATTCGGGCCATAAAGCTGGAAGGCCCGCCCGCATGGACCCATGCCGGGACTAGGGAGAGGAGCAGGGTGCTGGCGGCGGGATAGGGATACTGGTCGAATGTGACGTCCACGCCTCTGTTCCGCCCCTCGTCAATCAGGTCGATCATCCGCTCGCCCATGCCGTCCACGGGGCTGTGGAAGTGAGATATCTGCACCGAGACCTCAGCCTCGGCCCCGATGTCTATCGCCTCCCGGAACGGGTCCAGCAGGCCATCGCCGCGATGGTAGCGGCAGTGGGTGATGTATGTGCCGCCGTAAGCCCGGAGACTTTTGCAGACTTCCGTCAGTTCATGCGTGTCGCTGTAGGTGCCTGGGACGTAGGTGAGGCCCGTGGAGAAGCCGAATGCGCCATCCCTCATCCCTTCTTCCACAAGGGCCTTCATGTGGGCGAGTTCGTCGTCATTCGGGAGGCGCTGTTCCCAGCCCATTGCCTCCACTCGCACGGCGGCATGCGGAACGAAATAGACGACGTTGCAGGCGGCGCGATTGTCGAACAGGTCCAGAAACTCTTTGACGGAGCCCCAACGAACGTCGGCGGGTGGTGTCCCGTTAACCGCAGCCAGATACCAGAGAAGCTGCTCAAGTTTTTCGGGAGAGGAAGGTGCGTAGGACAGTCCGTCCTGCCCGAGAGCGTCCGTTGTGACTCCTTGCGCCAGCTTGGCCTCGTGCTTCGGGTTGCTCAACAGAGAGAGGTCGGAGTGGGAGTGCATGTCGATGAAACCCGGGCTGACAACACATCCCGTGGCGTCGATAGTGCGCGCGGCCTGCACGCCCGACGCGTCTCCTCGGATAACGGTCACCGTGTCCCCATTCACGCCCACATCGGCGCGGAACCAGGTCTGGCCCGTGCCATCGATGACTCGGCCGCCGGATATCAACAGGTCAAACATTTGCGTTCAATTCCGCCTAGCTGTCCAAATCCACTTCGTCGTAGAGGTAGTCGCCGAGGAAACCGAGAAGCCCGTTGACTGCCAGGTAGGGTGTATTGCCGGTGGGGTCCAGGGGCGGGGCGACTTCGCACAGGTCAAGGGCTTTGATGCAGTCGTACTCGCTCAGAATTGCCATTGCCTGCAGCAAGTCCCTCGCGCCTATACCCTCGAACACGGGTACGCCGGTCCCAGGCGCATGGGATGCATCTACAACGTCGATGTCCACGCTAACGTAAACAGCGTCCGTACCATCCGCCGCCGCCTCTATGGCCGAGCGAAGCACGTGCTCCATACCATTGGTTCGAACGTCCTTCGCCGTGGACATCTTGAGCTGCTGGGTCTTGTACATCTTGTAGATGTCCGCGTCCATAACGCTGCCGTTCAGCCCGACCCAGCTCATGTTCTTATATGAGACCACGGAGTTTTCGCTTATTCTTCTGGCACAGGTGCCGTGGTTGTAACGCCCCAAGTCTCCATATCCGTCCCGGAAGTCCGTGTGACTGTCTATGTGCACATAGCCCAGCCTGGGCTTTTCTCCTCTTTCCATCAACCCCCTCGCAAAGCCCTCGAAGCCCGGGTATGCGAGGTAGTGGTCCCCGCCCAGCAGGATAGGTATCCCTCCAAGCTTGACGATGTCCGACATTCCCTCAATGACCGATTCCGTAGTCTGCATGATGTCCTGCGGGTTGACGTTGAAATCACCCAGGTCTCCCAGGTTAAGCTGAGGTTTGAGGCGCCGGGCGACGTGCGAGTCCACGTTCACCGAAGTCTTTTCGGAGGCGACGTCCTGGAGGCCCCTGTACATAAGGGATGCCTCACGGATGCTCCTGGGGCCGAACCGGGCCCCGGGCCTTGGGAACAGGATGCCATTGTCGATTGGCGCTCCAACAACTACCGCCATGTCCTCCTTCACGTCTTCCAAACCGATATGGGGAGCGTTATAGAAGGTCGGGATTCCGACGTATGTGGTAATAAATCCAATATCCTTCACGTCATGTCTCCTAGTTCATGTCGAGCCCGGGCCCCGACCACTACGGTCATGTCTCTGCCTAGCTGTCCAGGTCCACCACGTCGAACAGGTAATTGCCCAGAAATCCGATGAGACCACTGGCCGCCAGGTACGCTGTCCTGCCGTTCGGGTCTACGGGTGGAGAAACCTCGCTCAGATCAATCGCCTTCACGCAGTCGTACTCGCTTAGTATAGACATCCCCTCAAGCAGGTCCGTCGCCTGGATACCTTCGAAGACCGGCGCCCCTGTCCCGGGCGCCTGGGATGCGTCCACGACGTCGATGTCCACGCTCACGTAGACCGCGTCGGTGCCGTCCGCTGCTTCCTCTATCGCTTGCCGAAGCACGTGCTCCATCCCCTGCGTACGAACGTCATTGGCCGTCGACATCTTCAATTCCTGCTTCTTGTACATCCGGTAGATGTCGGCGTCCATGATTGTGCCATTCAGCCCGACCCAACTCATGTTCTTATAGGAGACCACCGAGTTTTCGCTTATGCTCCGAGCGCAGGTGCCGTGGTTATACCGACCCAGTTTCCCGTACCTGTCCCGGAAGTCGGTGTGGGTGTCTATGTGGACGTAGCCGAGTTTCGGGCTCTCACCCCGCTCCATCATCCCTTGTGCGAGACCCTCGAAACCAGGATAGGCGAGGTAGTGGTCGCCGCCCAGCAGGATCGGGACCCCGCCCAGCTTAACGATGTCGGCGATGCCCTCGATCACAGAGTCAGTCGTCTTCATGATGTCCTGCGGGTTAACGTGAAAGTCACCCAGGTCGCCGATGTTGATCTGCGACTTCAAGCGCCGGGCGACGTGTGTGTCCACGTTAACCGAGGTCTTTTCAGAGGCGACGTCCTGAAGGCCCCTGTACATAAGGGACGCCTCCCGGATGCTCCTCGGCCCGAACCGCGTGCCGGGCCTCATGAACAGGATGCCCATGTCTATGGGCGCTCCCGCAACCACGGCCATCCCCTCTTTCACATCCTCCAGCCCGATTTGCGGTGCGTTAAAGAAGGTCGGTATCCCGACGTAGTCGGTTATGAAACTGACATCTTTCATTCGCAGTCTCTCCCTTTATTCATCCTGCTTGAACAGATAGTAGTTGTATTCATGCTTCCCCACCAGTACCTCTCCCTCTTCAAAGCGGGCCAATCGGAAGGGATGGATGTCGACGCTCGAGGCTTTCCCGTCCACGATCAGCTCGGACATGCACTTGCCAACCGCAGGTCCGATCTTGAAGCCCGTACCGCTCATCCCCACCGCCAGGTACAGACCTTCTATCCCCGGGGCCTTATCCAGGACCAGGTGACCGTCCGGCGTGTTGCCATCCACCCCACTCCATGACCTCACCCAGGCAGCATCTTCCATAGCCGGTATACGGGAGGCGATCCTGCGGCTGGTACGCAGGGACCATCTCATGTCAGGCTCCGCATCGTAGTTGTCTGGGTCAAGGTTTTCGGGGGACTCATGCCTGTCTACTACACTGCTGAATCCGAGCAATGTCAGTTCTCCGGGCTCGGGCCTGAAGTAGATGCCGTTTGCCGCATCGATGCACGCGGGATGAGTTCCGTGCAAAACCTCGGGTCGTTTGAGCACTCCAATCGACAGCAGCATGCCATTGATTGGCAGATCGAGTCCCACTCCCTTGCCCAGTTGTTTCGACCAAGCGCCGCCCGCTAGCACCACGTTCTCCGTTGAGATTGTTCTCTTGCTGGTCTCGACGCCTGTGACCCGGCCGCCTTCCTCAACTATTCTCAACACTTCCTCGCCTTGTGAAACCTCCGCGCCGAGTTCCTGTGCACGCCTCACAAAACCTGTGGCGGCGGAATGGGGGTCGCCGTAACCGCTGTCAGGCTCATAGGCGGCAGCGCCCACATCGCCGACGTACCAGTTCGGGAGGAGTTCCTGGAGGGCGTCGGGGTCCAGGGCGTAGGTGTTTATCCCTGCCTCGTGCCTGAGAATGTCGACGTTGGCGTGCAGCTTTTCCTTCTCCTGCTCCCCGACGATGAACACAAACCCGGAATTGACGAAACCGCTGTCTCCGCCGATCAGGTCTCCCCAATTCGAGTACACGTCCCCGCCAATCTTCGCCATTGCCGAGTCCCAAGGGTTTGTGTAGTGCATGCGTATGACGGCCGTGGCCTTGCCCGTGGCCCCGCCCGCGATCGACCCCTTGTCCAGAAGCGTCACCCCTACCCCTTTCTCCGAAAGGTAGTGGGTGATGCTGCTGCCGACGATACCAGCCCCGACGACTACTGCTTCTGCTGTGTTTCTGTCCAACTAATTTGTCGCTTTCCCAACGGGTCCGGTCACAAAGTGCCGTCGAATCTAGCTATCCTGCTGCCCTATGTCAACCCGACCGTAACCACGCCCGCGTCCCAAAGGTCTATAATGCCCGCATGAATCCCCTTTCGGGCAGCAACGCGTCTCATGTAGCCAGGACCCGTTTTCTGCCCGCCCTTGCACACCGGGACTTTCGCCACCTGTGGTTTGCCGCCCTGAGCGCAGACGCGGGCGCTTGGGCTGTTATCGTGGCCCGGGGCTGGCTGGCCTACGATCTCGCCGAAAACAATCCGAGCGCCTCTGCGGGCTTCGTCATTTTCGCCGCGATGATCCCCTACGTTTTAGTCCCCGTGTTCGCAGGTTTCCTGGCCGACAGAATGGTGCGCCGCGACCTTCTGGCCTGGGCGATGGGGTTCCAGATAATCATTCACTTCGGCACGGCCGTCCTGGTGCTGCTCGGCTTTGTCCAGGTCTGGCATCTGGTGGTGATAGCCTTCGTCACCGGAAGCGCCATGGCTACGCAAGTCGCAGGTCTTGAGTCACTGACGGCCAACCTGGTCCCGAGAAGAAACCTTGTAAACGCCTATGCGCTGGTCAACGCCGCCTTTCACGGCACGCGGGCTCTTGGGCCGGGCGCTATTGCTCCCATACTGGCGCTGCTCGATATCGGATGGGCATTTGCAATGGCCGGAGCCGCCTACGCAATCGCCATTGTCCTAGTGCTACGAATCGACACTCGATCCACGGGAGTCATCGAATCAGCCCGAGGCCACCTGCGGAATCTTGCGGAAGGGTTTATCTATGCTTATCGCCACCCTGTCCTGGTCCGCGTCTTTGCCCTGGTAATCTTCCACTGTGCCCTGGTCATGTCCTTCGAGTCTCTACTGCCTGTGATTTCGGAGACGAAGCTCGGCACCGACGCTTTCGGCGTCAGCATGATGAACGTGACGGTCGGGGTCGGGGCGCTACTGATATCTCTGGTTATAGCGCCACTCTCGACGCCCCATAGAAGGGGCAGGCTGCTTTTGATTAATGGAGTCGTGAGTGGACTCAGCCCCCTGGGGTTGGCATTCGCCCCGACCCTTCCGCTCGCCATGTTGGCCACCGCATTCATGGGCGCTTCCCAGGCGGGCTTTATGATCCTGTCGTCGATCCTCATCCAGTCTGTCGTGCCGGACGGCATCCGGGGCCGGGTGACCAGCATCTACATCCTGCACGCCGCCGGCATCATGTCGTTCGCCAACTTCGGCAACGGAGCATTGGGGGACCGCTTTGGACCTGAGTGGGTCCTTTCGGTGGCAGCCGGGGGCTTCCTGGCCTTCGTAGCCATCACAATTATCGAAAGAAGGACCAGGGGGATGTACATCCGGGGCGTGGCAGTGGAGGCAGTTGCCCCGACTACCTAGCTGCAAAGGCTAGAGGGGAATGGACATCAGCTCGTCGGAGAAGACCACTTCTCCCGGGAATACTGCCTGCACGTCGGCTTCCGCTTTGCCCCTTGCCTCGCTCCCCGAGAGCCCTGGCCCCATGTGCACCAGAACCAGTCTCCGAACCCCCGCGTCCCGCGCCATTCTTGCGGCGCCCGTTGTCCCGCACTGGCCAACATGCTCGCCGTTTTCGTCCATCACGTCCTGGTCGTCCCAGCACATGCACAGCAAGGTGTCGGCGCCCGACGCCAATTCGGTGACGGAATCGCAGGGCTGCGTATCCCCCGTAAAGACGATGCTTCCCGAGTCCGTCTCCATTCGATAGGCCAGGGAGTCGAGCCACGGCTGGACGTGCTCCGCCGGGGCTGCAATGATTTCCCAGTCGGGACCCGAGCAGACTTTTCCGGGACCCACGTCCTTCGCCCCGACCTCCGGGGGTCTCCTTGGAAGGGTGCCGCCTCGGTTCACGTAGACTCGTTGGCTTACCGGGTGGTTTACCCGCGCTTTCCAATCGTGGGCGAAGGCCCCCGACTCACCTATCAGTTTCTCGGTTATCGACTCCGTTAGGGTTGGCCCGAAAACCTTGAGTGTATTCTCACGCCCTGCGCCCTGGTCCCACCGACAGAGGAGAAAACAGGGGTAGTCGACATCGTGATCGAAGTGATGATGTGTGAAGAAGAGGTGGTCGATCTGGGTAGGCCACAATCCTGCTTTCACGAGTTTGTGAGTCGCCGCGGGCCCACAATCGAACATCAGGTGTTGATCGTTCAGCTCGACCACGTATGACGATCCGAAGCGGGCGGGGGTGGGGGTGGGCGTCCCTGCCCCAAGTACGACTATCCTGCTCATTTGGAATTTCTCCCGCCGTCGATCACCATTGCTGCGCCCGACACGTATGCTGCGTCATCCGAGGCAAGGTACACGATTAGCTTGGCGATGTCCTCCGGTTGGCCGGGTCGCCCTACGGGAATTCCCGCGGCCACCTCGTCGAATATTCCGGCTTTTCCCTCGACTCCCTGGGCCCCCGGCGTGTCCACGAGGCCCGGGATCACGCTGTTAACCCGGATACCCTGATGGCAATACTGGCTGTTTGTAGTCTTGGTAAGCTGGACCATCCCAGCCTTGCTAACCGCATACGGCAGAGAAAAAGCGCTCCCCCGAAGAACCACTGAAGACGAGACGTTCACGATTGCGCCGCCTCCACGTTCCAGCATCACGGGAATCACGTACTTGCTGCAGAGGAACGGTCCTTTCAGATTGATGTCCAGAACGGTGTCCCATTCCTCTTCCGTTACCTCTGTCAGGAGGGGGGCCTGGACTTGAAGAGCGGCTGCATTCACCAGCACGTCTATCCTCCCGTACTCTTCGACAACCCGTTTCACCGCTGCCCGAACTGCTTTGGCCTGGGACACGTCAGTCTCAATAAACGTCGCAATGCCCCCCGACTCCCGTATCGCCGCAACTGTACTGTTGCCGCCCTCTAGGTGGATATCAAGGATTGCAACTTTTCCACCTTCTCGGGCGCACTCTTTTGCCGTCCCACTCCCGATGCCGAGACTGCCGCCGGTGATGACGCATATTTTGCTGTCCAGTCTACCTGCCATTGTCTCTACCCTCCGTGTCCCTCATCTACCCCTCATACACCGCATCCCCACCAACCATTGTCATTTCTATTGGAATGTCTTTGATGCTAAGCGGGTCCACGGAGGTCGGGTCTTGGGCCAGGACTACGAGGTCGGCGAGCTTGCCCGGTGTGATGGAGCCCTTGATGTTCTCCTCGAAGGAGGCGTAGGCCCCGTTCAACGTGTATATCTTCAGCGCTTCTTCTACGCTTAGACGCTGGTTCGGGCCCCAGACCTGGCCTTCGCTGTCGGTCCTGGTGGTGCAGCACTGGATGCCAAGAAGTGGCTCGAAAGGGCTGGCCGTGAAGTCCGACGCCCCGGTGCACGGTATGCCGTAGTCCAGGAACGAGCGATGGGCGAACATCCACCTTGCTCGTTCCTCGCCGTAAAACGCCATCTTCTCCCCGTGCTGATAGGCGTACGCGCCGAAGGGGGTTGGCACTACGCCCAAGGCCTTAATCCTTCTCAATAGGTCCGGGTTCACGACGGTGCAGTGCTCTATCCGATGGCGGGCACCTTGTCTTGGATATCCTGCCTGTGCCCTTTCGAAGGCCTTAAGAGTCATGTCGATGGCTGCGTCGCCGTTGGAGTGAACACAGGCCTGGTAACCGGCCTCGTGGATGCGTTGAATCTTTTCGTCCAGTTCATCCTGTTCGAACAGCATCAGCCCGTGATCGTCAGTCCCTATGTACGGTTCGCTGAGGTATGCGGTACGCGTGGCTATACCGCCATCATTGGTCAGCTTGATGCCGCCCCATTTCAGCTTGTCGTCGCCGAGTCCGGTCCGTATGCCCGCTTTCCGAAACGCCTCGAAATAGTTTTCGTGGACCAGCATGTAGACACGCAGCGGCAGTTCGTCGTGCTCCCAGGAGTCCTGATATACGCTTACTTCGTCGGGGGTGACCATTGCATCGTGGACGCTGGTCAGGCCTGCCGCCACGTACATGCTAGTTATGGTCTTCAGCCCCCGTCGCCGCTCTTCCGCATCGACCTGCGACATCAGGAAGAACCGGATACGCTCTTCCCCTGCTTCGTAGAGGACGCCATTCGGTTCGCCCGACTCCGGGTCTTTCTCATATGGGCCGGAGATCGGCCCCGCCGAGTCCCGCGTCACCCCGAATGCCTCCAGCCCTTTTTCGTTCACCGAGCTTTTTAGTCCGGCCCGGTGGGTCACTATCACGGGATGATCGCGGCTCACCTCGTCGAGCTCCCAGCGGCTTGGCATCCGGCCTTCAGGGGTCTTGGTGTCGTCGTACTTGAAGCCCATGACCCACTCGCCGGGTGGCGTTTCTCTTGCCTTCAGCCTCAACTCTTCTTGAACGAGACCGATGGTCGGAAGCTCGCAGTCCACCATGCGAGACACGAGTTTACACCCGGTACTCATCACATGGATATGCGCGTCGATAAACCCCGGCACCACCGTCTTACCCGCAAGGTTGATGACCTTCGTACCGGGCCCTGCCAGATGTTCCACGTCTTTGTTGGCCCCAACGGCAACGAATTTGCCGCCCTTAATGGCCAGAGCCTCGGCGCGTGCGTCGCGCGGGTCAACAGTTAGAATATTGGCGTTGAGGAGCAGCTTGTCGGGGGTCAGGGCGGGAGATGGCATGACAGCCCCTAGGCCTCGTAGATGGGCTCGCCGCCCACCACCGTCATCTCGATGGGGATGTCCTTGATGGTGAAGGGATCAACGGCGGTCGGGTCCTGGGCCAGAACCGTGAAGTCGGCCAGCTTCTCCGCGGTGATTGAACCTTTCAGGTTTTCCTCGAAGGAAGCGTAGGCGCTGTGCATCGTATAGACTTTCAACGCTTCCTCCACCGAGATGCGCTGGTTCGCGCCCCAGACGTTGCCGTTGATGTCCGTCCTTGTGACGCAGCTCTGGACCCCGAGGAGGGGCTCGAAGGGCCCGGGCGGGTAGTCCGTAGCTCCCGTAGCCACGACTCCATAGTCCAGGAACGACCTTTGAGCGAACATCCACTTCACCCGCTCTTCGCCGTAGTATTGCATCTTCTCGCCATGATAGTAGACATAAGTGCAGAAGGGTGTCGCTACAGCGCCCAGAGCCTTCATCCTGTTTAAGAGCGACGGATTAACCAGCGTGCAATGCTCCAGCCTGTGTCGAGTGTCCTGCCGCGGGTTTGCCTTCTGCGCTTTCTCGTAGGCGGTAAGCACCATGTCAATTGTCGCGTCCCCGTTGGCGTGTACGCAGACCTGGTAGCCGGCGTCATGGACCTCTCTTACCATCTCGTCCATTTCATCCGGCTCAATAGCCCGAATTCCGCAATCGCTGTCGCTCCCCTCGTAGGGGCTAGACAGGTAGGCGGTACGGGAGGCTATGGCTCCGTCACTTACCATCTTGATGCCCCCCAGCCGCAGCCTGTCGTCACCGAATCCAGTCTTCAGACCCGACGCCTTGAATCCCCCGAAATACCTGTAGTGCACGAGCATATACACTCTTAGCGGCAATTCTCCGCGCTCCCATGATTCCTGGTAGATGGCTACGTCATCGCTGGTGACGAGGGCGTCGTGGACTGAGGTCAGGCCGGCAGCAGCGAACATCCTGGAGATGGTCTTGAGTCCCTCCCGACGCACTTCGGGCGTGACCTTAGACAGCAACTCGAATCTTATGGGATCGGCTGCGGTCTCGTAGAGCACTCCGTCCAACTCGCCGGTCATCGCGTCCCGGCCATACCGCCCCCCTGACGGGTCAGGCGAGTTTTTGTCGATTCCCAGCCTCTCCAGCCCCTTGCTATTCGTGTAGTAAACATGCCCTGCCCGGTGGGCCACGAGTACCGGGTGGTGAGGGCTTGCCGCGTCCAGGTCCTGACGATTGAGGAATCGGTTCTCGGCGGTTTTCGTGTCATCGAACTTGAAGCCTTGCACCCATTCACCGGCAGCCGTATCCGCCGCCCGGAACCGAATGGCCTCCTGGATTTCGCCAATCGATGGGAGGGCGCAGTCGGCCATCAGGGTGTGTCGTATTCCGCTGCTCAGGACGTGGATGTGGGCGTCATTGAAACCCGGGATAACCGTGCTCCCGGCGAAGTCCATCTTTCGAGTGTGCGGCCCGGCCATGTCTTTAATCTCATCGTTCTCTCCAACCGCCACGAACGCGCCTTCCCTTATGGCAAAGGCCTGGGCCCGAGGCTTGTATGGATCGATGGTTATGACGTTTCCGTTGTATCCGATGAGGTCAGGAACCAGTTGGTCCGAGGCCATGTTTCACCTCCGATACCCGGGCCTAGGATGTGATGCGCTAGCCCGCGAGGGACGGGACTCGGGAGAGGATTACGCCTCCCGCCAGCGCCGAGCCGATGACCCCTGCCACGTTGGGGCCCATCGCATGCATGATTAGGAAATTGTCCGGGCGCTCGCTCTGGCCTACCCGCTGCACGACTCTGGCCGCCATCGGCACTGCCGAGACGCCTGCCGCCCCTATCAGCGGATTGATCTTCCTGCCCGAAAGCACCATCATCACCTTCCCGAACATCACTCCCGACGCCGTACCGATGATAAATGCGCCCAAGCCCAGGCCCAATATTTTGAGCGTTCCCAGGTCCAGGAAGCTTTCTCCGGTCATAGTTGAACCTATCACCAACCCTAGGAAAATCGTCACGATGTTTATCAGGGAGTTCTGCGCCGTATTGGAAAGCCTGTCCACCACACCTGATTCCCTCATCAGGTTTCCGAACATGAACATGCCGAGCAGGGGTATGGCCTTGGGCGCCAGAAGGCCGCCAATGATCAGGACAGTGATGGGGAACATGACTTTCAGGAGTTTAGGGACCTCTCTGTTGGTGTACTCCATGGGGATGCTGCGTTCCGCCTTGGTAGTAAGCAGCTTCATAATCGGCGGTTGGATCAAAGGGACCATTGCCATGTAGGAGTAGGCCGCGACCACGACGGGGCCTAGCACATCGTTCTCACATGTCGACGTATCGGGGCAGAGCTGGCTGGCGACGAATATAGTCGTGGGTCCGTCAGCCGAACCTATGATGGCTATGGAGCCGGCCTCCCTCAACGAAAAGTCCAGGGCTATGGCCGCCATCAGGCTAACGAATATACCTGCCTGTGCCACCGCGCCGAGGAGCATGGTGGAAGGACGCTGCAACAACGGCGTGAAGTCCGTCAGGGCGCCGAGCCCCAAAAACATCAGGAGCGGGAATAGTTCGTTGTCCAGACCGGCGCCCTTCAGCACGCCGAAAATCCCGTGCTCTCCGGTCACACCGCCAAGGGGAAGATTCGTCACCATTGCTCCCAGGCCGATAGGTAGAAGGAGCAGGGGCTCGAACTTGTGCCTGATGGCAAGGTAGATCAAGACCCCGCCGACGAGCATCATCACGACGTCTCGCCACTCTAGGCCCAGGAATCCTTCGAACAGTTCCTCGACAAGCATCACAGGGGTGTGGCTCTAGCGGCCTTTCCGGCCTTCAGCCTCTTCCTCCTCGGTAAGGTAAAGAGCAACGGCAATGGCTGCGGCGCGCGCCGCCTTGTCCCGGGGCGCGCGCTCTGCCGAAGGGGCCTCTTCCGGCATGGCAGGCGCGAAGGCAGGCGGCGATTCATCAGTTGGGGTGATGGTCGGGGTAGCTGCGGTACGTGCTTTCCCGATGCGGACCGCTCCCAGCCTGTCGATGGTGAGACGGAGACCAAGAGTCGCTACTAGCATGACGACCAGGGCCAGGAAGACCATTCCCGCGCCCAGGCCTGCTATTTCGAGCCCGTCAAGATACATTGGGTGATCTCCTGATATCGGGAAGGCTCGGGGGCCGGTTGTGCAACAAGTCTAGCAGCTGCATAAGATGAGAATAGTGGGTCCTAGGGCATCAGTTGTTGGCCCAGACCCCTTCGAAGAACTCGGGTGTAAGTTCGATGATGGAATCTGAAATCTCTACCAGGTCTTTCGATTGATTCACTTCGAAACAGGCAACTTCTATGAACTTGCCCATGTCCTTGACCGTCTTTACTGCATAGGCGAAATCCGCGTCTCCGCTCACCAGGATTCCGGTGTCATACAGGTTTTTCCATGCCAGCTGTAGCATGTCGGTGGCCAGCATTATATCCACGCCCTTTTCTACCGCCACCCCCTTCCGGATAGCGGCGCGACCCAACTTTACTTCCAAATAAGGAGTGTTGTGGAGCACTGAAAGGAATTTTTGCTGCTGACCGTATCCCTGCGGTTTGCGCCGGCTGTCCTGGAGGACATTGTAGTAATAGGTCCTAAGCAGATTGCGTCCCCGCAATAATTTCTGCACGAATCTCGGGAAGTTGAGGTCCGTTCGTTTACAGGACTCTTCCAGGGCGTGATAAAGGTTGCTTCCGTCGATGAAAATGGCCACTCTGGGCCGGAGGTGGTTGGTAAAGGTGTCGTTAACTATGTAGGTCTCCTTGGCCCACACTCAGGATGGTGCGTCGGCGGGGCCATGCGCCGTGAGTATACCCTAGCGTTCGGGAAGCTACCAGTGCTCCGCATCTTGAGGCTATCTGCACGTATCGGTATAATACCTGCGTCTCGGGGGATCAGCCCCGGGAACTCTCGGTCGATCCCTCAACCTTGATAAGGACCAAGACTTATTCAATCCATAACCCCCCTCGGGGCTGATTTCGCCAAGGCCTTCAATCCCAAGTCTGTTGCCGTAGTTGGCGCTTCCCGAGTCTCTTCCGTAGAGTCCGCGGCCTGGAGCAACCCTTCGGGCCAGTTCATACCCTATCTCCTGAAGCTTGGGTATCAGGGCACTATCTATCCTGTAAACCCCAAGGCCGACGAAATTCTCGGACTCAAGTCCTACTCTTCCGTTTCAGCGCTACCCGAAGTCCCCGAGATTGTCACCGTCGCCGTCCCTGCCCGGTTCCTGGCAACGGTTCTGGAAGACTGCGCGTCCGTCGGGGCGCTGAACATCCATGTCTTTACCTCCGGATTTTCGGAGACCTCCACGACTGAGGGTCTAGAGATGGAAAAGGTTGTCAGGGAGGTAGCGACACGAAACCACATCCGCGTGGTCGGGCCTAACTGTCTTGGCGTTCACTCTCCGGCTGCCCAATTTTCCACTATCGGCGATATTACCAACAGGCCCGGCAGCGCGGCCTTTGTAGCCCAGAGCGGTGGGCATGCCATGGACTTCATATTCCGGGCTGCGGATGTAGGTATAGGAGTCAGCAAGGTAATCAGCTTCGGCAATGCCCTGGTCCTGGAAAGCGCCGACTACCTGGAATTCCTGGGCCAGGATGACACTACCAACGCCATTGGCATGTACATCGAGGGTGTCAAGAACGGCCCCAAGTTGCTGAAACTTGTTCGAGACATAAACCCCCGCAAGCCCGTAATAATCTGGAAGGGCGGCCTCAGTGAGTCGGGCTCCCGTGCGGCGGCCTCTCACACCGGCTCCCTAGCCGGGCAGGGCGCGATATGGGATGCATTCTTCCGTCAGACGGGTGCTGTTCGAACCGGATCCGTCGAAGAGGTGGTGGATGTCATGCAGGCCTTTTCTCAACTCCCTGCTACCCGCAGCAACCGCCTCGCGATGATCGGCAGCGGTGGGGGGAATAGCGTTGCGGCCTCGGACATCTGCTCCGAAGAAGGCCTGGATATGGCCGAGCTTTCCTCCGAGACCAGTGCCCAACTCCGGGAGTTCATTCCCGACGCTGGCAACAGTGTCCGAAATCCCGTCGACCTATCCTTCATGGCGAATGTCAGGGAAAAGCAGCAACAGGCGGCGAACCTAGTCACCGCAGACCCGTCCATCGACATTCTGCTCATGATCCCCAGCCTCAACGAATACATCGACGTAAAGTCCGAACCTGAGAAAGCGGTCGCAGAGGACTTTGCCGAAATTGCCAGAAACCACTCAAACGGAAAGCCCGTGGTCATCCTGCTGCCCGTCCGAATCCGAGATCCTCGGATCAAGATGGACTACCAGAAATTGAGAAGTGCGTTTGCCGAGGCCGGCTTGCTTGCCTACACCGACCTGCGACGGGCCTGCCGAGCCCTGGCCAAGTACGTGCAGTACCACATGTTCCAGGCCTCGCTTAACTCGGCCTAGTTGATTTTCCCCAGCAGGGCCGCCAACAGCCTATCCGTATCCGACAGGTCTTTGAAGACGAACGTTGGCCTCAACGCGCGCAAGGTTTGTGTGTCGCACCGTCCTGTTGCAACTGCAACCGTATTGATTCCGTTTGCCTTACCCGCTTCGATGTCTGAAGGTGAGTCGCCGACGAGAAAGATCTCCGCTGAATCGTAGACCCTGCCCGAGTTAGCCTGGCACCTGGCTATGGCGTCGGCCACCACATCCGTGCGGGTCATCCAGTCTCCCCCGAAGCCTCCCTCTTCAAAGAAAACGTCCAACCCGAACTTCCGTAGTTTGATGAACGCAGCTTCCCTGAAGTTGCCCGTCTCCAAGCCAAGTTGTACACCCGGTTCTCGAGCCAGCGCTTCAAGCAGATCTCCTGCTCCGGGACACGCGTATCCTTGCGTCCAGGTCTCCAATCGACTCGCAAGGTGCTTATAGTAGACAGCCTTGAATTCCGACAGGTCTGGAGTCTCGTTTGGGTTGCCCTTTGAAAGCTCCCATTTCCTGTAAATCTCCGTCATTAGCGGTAAGTCCAGCCCGCCGCCGAAAACTACATCATTGAATGCGTTGGGGATTCCGTGGACCTGCTCGAAGGCGCAATTCAGTGCAAGGAGATTGCACTCCGTGCTGGAGACCAGGGTCAGGTCTACGTCGAAGAGGATGAGTCTCTGCAATACTAGCCTTCAGAACTCACTTAGCCTAGCAACGCGGCCAACACCACTTTCGTATTCGAAAGGTCCTCGAATACGAAGGTTGGGCCCAATGATCTCAATTTCTCCGTGTCGTAGTGACCCGTAGCCACTGCGATCGAATTTATACCGTTGGCTCGACCGGCCTCCACGTCTGAAATCGAATCTCCGATGACGAAGATGTCTTTGCGTTCGTAGACCTGTCCCGAGAGTGTCTGGCACTTGGCTATGGCGTCGGCCACGACCTCGGGGCGCTCGGGGTGGTCTCCCCCGAAGCCACCTTCTTCGAAGAAGCCGTGGAGCCCATATTTCTGCAGCTTGATAAATGCCGACTCCCGAAAATTGCCGGTCGCCAGACCCAACTGGACCTCCGCTCTCGAGTCTAGGGCTTTCAGCAAATCTGGTATTCCCGGGTAGACGATGCCCGACTCCCAGTCCTTCAGTACCTGTTCAAGAAGCTCGAAATACCGTGACTTGAAATCTTCTAAGCGCCGATCCCCCTGTTTCACTCCCCAATGCGAATAGACCTGGTCCATTATCGAGAGGTCCATGCGGCCCCCGAAACCAATGCCCTCGAAGGCCTCTTCGATGCCGTGCAGTTCACTAAAGGCAGTGTTGAGGGCCTTACGGTCTCCGCCCCTGGTGCTGATGAGGGTCTGGTCTACGTCGAACAAGATGAGTCTTTGCAATCCTGGCCTCCCGAGTTCCGGCCCAGTATAGCCGACGTTTACCCTTCATTACCGCGTTCCCCATTGGCATATAATTGCCGCGTGGGAGGCCCTACGCAGTGTACGACGACACCATAGCCGCCATTTCCACGCCCATCGGAGAGGGGGCTATCGGCGTTGTGCGGATCTCGGGCCCGGATTCCCTGGCACTCGCCTCCAAAGTCTTCAATGGCAGGCTGTCCCATCGCTACATGAGCCGGGGAAGGATCGTTGACCCTGACGATGGCTCGGTACTGGACGAGGTGATGGCTACCTGCATGCTGGCCCCGAATAGCTACACCTGCGAGGACACCGTCGAGATATACGGCCACGGCGGGGCCGTGCCTCTGCAGGCCGTTCTCAATGCCCTTCTTCGGTGCGGGGCCCGTGCCGCGGCTCCCGGAGAATTCACCCTGCGCGCCTTCCTCAACGGCCGCATAGATCTAACCCAGGCCGAAGCCGTACTGGACGTCATAGAGGCCAAGACAGACGCGAGTCTAAGAGTTGCCTTAAACGGGCTTCAAGGCGGGCTTTCACAAAGGATCAAGGAAGCTCGCACCGCCATTTTGGAAGTCCTGGCGTATCTGACCGCACGCATCGATTTCCCGGATGACGATGTTCCGGTGGAAGACCCGCTTCCCGCGATCCGCGCGGCGAGCGCTACCGTACGCCAACTCCTTGACGCTGCGGACACAGGTATGGTCTACCGTCACGGCGTTCGGGTCGCAATAGTCGGGCGGCCCAACGTTGGCAAATCGAGCCTGCTCAACCGGCTTCTTGACCACGATAGGGCTATCGTAACACCCATCGCCGGGACAACAAGGGATACCGTCGAGGAGGTAGCTAACATCCAGGGCATACCCTTTGTGCTGGTAGACACAGCCGGTTTGACCGACACCTCTGATCCCGTGGAGCATCTCGGCATAGAGCGGAGCCGGAAGGCCCTAGCCCAAGCCGACCTGGTCCTGCTCGTTCTCGATTCCAGTCAACCCTTGTACGACCAGGACCTTGATCTGATTGGTCGGCTTCCGGAGAAAGGGTCTGTGACGGTAGCCAACAAATCAGATCTGCCATCTATTGCCGACCTGTCCGATGTACCGCCCAATGCCGTCCGAGCCTCAATGATCACGGGTGAAGGGATGGATGAGCTGAGAGAGAGGATGGTTGAGGCGGCGCTCGACGGCAAGAGTTTGGGGTCGGGGGAGGTATTGGTGTCTAACGCTCGGCACAAGTCGGCACTGGAATCTGCGTTGTCACACCTGGCCTCCGCTGAAAATGCCCTGAATCAAGGCCTGCCCGATGACTTCGTCACAATAGATCTCACTGCTGCCCTGACGGCTCTGGGAGAGATCACCGGAGAGACCGTAACCGAAGACCTGCTGCACACCATTTTTTCCCGGTTCTGCATTGGGAAATGAATCTTCCCCACCCCTGCGCCGGGCCATCGAAATGGAAGGAATTTGGATTTGACATTCAATAGGCCTGTGGATAGACTCGCGGCCATTCCGCGTGGTAGCTTGTTGACAGGCTTATTTTGGCTTCTCACCCGACTTTGACTACTCAACGGTAACTGCCGCTCTCGGAGACACCTGTGGTCTACGTTTCCACCGATATCCAAACCGAGCGTTGCCTCCAACAGGTCCTTGACGGCAGGCCGTTATCGAGAGAAGAGGCCTACCGGCTGGTCCGGGCTGAGGGCGCGGAGATACCCGCCCTCCTGGCCTGCGCAACCCGCGTTACCGAAAGGGCTAAAGGACGGCGCGTCGCCTACTCACGCAAGGTGTTCATTCCCCTGACCAATCTGTGCCGAGACCGGTGCGGCTACTGCACGTTCGTCAAGGGCCCCAGGCACCCCGATGCCAAGACCATGACTCCCGACGAAGTGCTAGCGGTGGCCAAGGCCGGTCGGCGGGCGGGATGCAAGGAAGCCTTGTTCAGCCTAGGTGAGAAGCCGGAAGACGTGCACCGGATGGCCCGGACGCATCTTCAGGAACTTGGTTACCCCTCCATGACCGACTACCTTGTGGACATGTGCCGTATGGTATTCGAAGAGACCGGGCTCCTTCCCCACAGCAACTCCGGTGTACTGGAGCGTGAGGAGATGGCCCGGCTTCGCGACGTCACAGTTAGCATGGGACTGATGCTGGAAAATGCCAGTCCTCGGCTACTGGAGAGGGGGCAGGCCCACTTCGGCAGTGTCGGGAAGGACCCGGCGATACGAATCCAGACCATGCGTTACGCTGGGGAGATGCTGGTGCCGTTCACCACCGGGATGCTTATCGGTATCGGGGAGACTCTCGACGAGCGGGTCAACACCCTGTTCGCCATCAAAGATCTTCAGGAACAGTACGGCAACATTCAGGAAGTGATAATTCAGAATTTCCGAGCCAAGCCCGACACCCGCATGAGGGGTCACGGCGAACCCTCGGCGGTTGACATGGCCGTTACCATCGCCGTGGCTCGGCTGGTCCTGGGCCCCGAAATGAACATCCAGGCCCCACCCAACCTCACCGCGGATGCATACCAGTTCTACCTGGCCTCCGGGATCAACGACTGGGGAGGCGTGTCCCCCGTCACCAAGGACTTCATCAACCCTGAGAAGGCCTGGCCCATGATCACGGAGCTCAAGGAGAACACCGAGGCACTCGGCTTTGAGTTGAGGGAAAGACTGGCGATCTACCCCGAATACATTGTGGACAAACCCGGATATCTGAACCCCGTTATGGAGGGCGCCGTGCGCGGCTTCATCGACGGGGATGGCTACGTAAAGGACGAGGAGACCCGATGGTAATTGATACTGCATTGCCCGGCGCCGTTGAATCCAGCCTTGAACGGCTTCTTTCGGCGGTCGAGCCGGAAACGGCGCGCATTCTGGACAGGGCCTTGAACGGAGTCGACATCGAGGTGGAAGAGGCGATAACACTCTTCGACGCCAAGGACCTGGAGCTTCATGCCCTCTGCGCCACCGCCAACGAGCTGCGCAAGCGCACCGTCGGCGACATGGTCACCTTCGTTACCGTCCGCAACATCAACTTCACCAATATCTGCTATACGGGCTGCAAGTTCTGCGCCTTTGCCAAGCATTTCGGTGATGAAGAGGGCGAGACCCTTTCCATAGAACAGGTCGCGGACCGGGCAGAAGAGGCTTGGGAGGCTGGAGCTACCGAGGTCTGCATGCAGGGGGGATTGCACCCCAAGATGACCGGCTACGAGTACCGGGACATGCTGATAGCCATCAAGGAGCGGGTCCCGGGCATCCACGTCCACGCGTTCTCACCGTTCGAGGTGCAGTATGGCAGCAAGAAGACGGGCCTGAGCATCCGAGACTTCCTGCTCATGGTAAAGGAGGTTGGTCTCGGCTCCATTCCGGGTACCGCAGCCGAGATCCTGGACACCGAGATAAGACAGCGCCTGACCAAGAACAAACTCAGCGCCGAGAACTGGGTGGAGATCATCAAGACTGCCCACGACGTCGGCCTGCCATCCACCTCTACAATAATGTACGGCCACATCGATGCACCGGTGCATTGGGCCAACCACATAGCCCTCATCCGGGACATTCAGAAGGAGACCGGTGGGATCACCGAATTCGTACCCCTGGGGTTTGTACACTGGGACTCGCCTCTGTACCAGCAGGGCGGGGTGAGACCCGGGCCCACGGGCATGGAAGACCTGAGGATGCACGCCGTTTCCCGGATAATGCTCAACAACTGGATCAAGAACATCCAGGTGTCGTGGGTCAAGCTGGGTCAGAAGTTCGCCCAGGTCTGCCTGAACGCCGGGGCCAACGACTTCGGCGGTACGCTGATGAACGAGAAGATATCGAGGTCGGCGGGGGCGCCCTACGGCCAGTACATGTCGCCGGAAGACTTCCAGAACCTGATCAAGGACATCGGCCGGATACCTGCCCAGCGCACCACGTCTTACGATATTATCAGGGTGTTCGATTAGCCTGTCGTTCCGGAGGTCTCAGCCATGAGAATAGAAGCGAAGCTGGCGGAGATGGGCATCACCCTGCCCGATTATTCGAAGGAAGGCTATCCCGGCGCGACCTTCGGCACTATGAAGTCTCACCACAGGGTCGGGAACGTGCTGTATCTAAGCGGCCACCTCCCTTGGAAGGACGGCGGGCCCGTAGCTATCGGGACCTTGGGCAAAGACGTGACCATTGAGCAAGGCTACGAGGCGGCGCGGCTCACGGCGATCCACTGCTTCGCAGGCATCAAGTATGCCGTCGGGGACCTGGACAAGATAGTGGCTATAGTGAGGTCGTTGAATTTTGTGGTGTGTACGCCTGAATTCACCGACGTAAACAGGGTATCCAGCGGGGCCACGGACCTGTTCGTCGAGGTACTGGGCGAGGCGCGGGGGCTCGGAGGCCGAGCCACGATAGGCGTGACCAGCCTGTCCAGTGGCGTCTGCTTCGAAAACTGGCTCACCGTTGAGGTGCAGGACGAGTACATCCCCGACGAGGTAGGCCCCGAATAGCGGGTGAAAGTTCGTCACCGGCTTCCAAATATGTTGCGGCTTTACTAATTTCCGGCATTTCTCCAAGGTTTGCTTTTCAGGAAGAGGGGAAGCACTGAATTGCACGATCAGGCGCTTCAAGACCTGCGAGTCCTGGATATCAGCCGGCGCATCCCCGGTCACGTCTGCACGAAATTCATGGCAGACTTCGGTGCGGACGTCATACTGGTCGAGCCGCCCTCCGGAGACCCGGGCCGCGCCTCTACTCCCTTCATTGATGATCTCCCCGGTTTAGAGAAGAGCGGCTTCTTCCGCTACCTGAACAACAACAAGCGCGGCGTCACGCTGGACTTCGAGACCCGTGCCGGGGCCAAGGTCTTCATGGAACTGGTCGAGTGGGCCGACCTTATTGTCGAGGCATTCTCACCATCGACGCTTCCGTCCCTGGGCCTGGGATACGAGGCTATGAAGCGACGCAACCCGAAGGTCGTACTTACTTCAATCTCCAACTTCGGACAGAACGGCCCTTATAGCGAATATGGAGCGTCTGACGCCGTGTATTACGCAATGAGCGGGCTGATGAACGTGACGGGCCTGCAATCCAGGGAGCCGATGAAAGTAGGGGCACACGTTATCCAGTTCCACGCCGGAGTGATGAGCGCTCTGCACTCGATGATAGCGCTGCGGGGAGCTGCAGAGAGGGGGGTGGGGCAGCACGTCGACGAATCTATCCAGGAGATTCAGGCGGGGAGCATAGACCGCACCTCGGCGATGCTGCTGGCCTACCAGTACGCGGGCTTCGTCACGGGGCGCGACAACTTGGAAGGGGGTGGGGGATCGGTCCACCTGTGCAAGGACGGCTATCTGAACATGTTCCCTGACGCCACAATGATACCCAAGGGATTGAACATGTTGGGCATGAGTGAGCTAATGGAGGAGCCCCTGTTCTCCACTATGGAGGCGCGGTCATTGCCTGAAAGTCACGATTACTTCGATGCGCTGCTCGACCCGTGGTTGAAGGAACGCCCGGTAACTGATGCTTTCGCCGCTGCGCAAGGGTCCCGAATTCTCTCGGGGCCGGTCTACGACTCCGCACTTCTGACCGCCGACCCCAACTTCCGCGCCCGGGCCTACTGGCCGACCATCGAGAGGTCCCCCGGAGAAATGGTGAGGATGCCCGGCAAATCGTTCCAGATGTACGGGGGATTGTGGGCAATGCGCCGCCCAGCCCCGACCCTGGGGCAGCACAACCTGGAGGTTTATGGTGGGCTCTTGGGTTTTTCCAGGGAAGAGTTGTCCAAGCTGAAGCAGGCGGGAGTGGTCTAGGGGGACCTTTAGTCAAGGGACATGACGAACTCGAAGCTGCCGCTGGAAGGGATAAGGGTACTGGACATCACCCTGGTCTGGGCGGGGCCTTATGCGACGCAGATGCTCGCCGACTGGGGCGCCGAGGTCATCCGACTGGAGCCTATCGACCACTTTCAGCCGATGGCGCGAGGCCAACGGGCGCGGGTATCCAGGGCGGAAGTTACTTCGGACTCCGACTGGCACAACGCCTATCCCGACTGGGACCCAGAACCCATGCCATGGAACAGGACCCCCTCCTTTAACGTCCACGCACGAAACAAGAAGAGCATGACAGTCAACCTGGGCGCCCCAGGGGGTCAGGAGGTCTTCGAGAGGCTGTTCCACGTGGCCGACGTGCTGATTGAGAACAACGTGCCCACCACCGCCGATAAACTCGGCATTTCATACGAAAGAGCCAGGAAGATCAATCCCGGCTTCATCATGGTGAGAATGCCTGGATTCGGCCTGCAGGGACCCTACAGAGGGTACCGCACTCTCGGCAGTCACATTGATGGTGTGTCGGGGCACGCCAGCCTGCGGGGCTACGCAGATCTGGGCCTCGAGTTTCAGACCGACATCTTCTACAGCGATGCAGCGGGCGGTATAAACTGCGCCCTGGCCGTTTTGATGGCTCTGAGAAATCGACAGCGCACCGGCATGGGCCAGATGATAGAGCTCGCCCAGGTCGAGAACTTCACGTCGTACATCAGCGATGCAAATATCGATCGCCTCGCCAATGGCCGGGTCCAGCGCACCCTGGGGAATCGGCATCGGACAATGGTCCCCCACGGCTGCTATCCATGCTCGGGGGATGACGAATGGGTGGTGATAGCGGTGGAGAAGGAAGAGCAATGGGATGCGCTATGCGGGGTAATGGACAACCCGTCATGGACTGCCGACAGAAAATTTGCAAGCTACCTGAGCCGGTATGAGCACCAGGATGAACTGGATGCTCTGATCTCGCAGTGGACCCGGGAGCGAACCAAGGGAGAAGTGATGTCGATACTCCAGGAGGCGGGGGTGCCGTCGGGGCAGGTTTCGAATCACGCTGAGGTCACGGAGGACCCGCAACTCCGACGTAGAGGGTTCTTCCAGCGCATCTCAATGCCCGGTACCGGCGAGCATGAATACCCTTCCATAATAGGCCGACTCTCGGAGACGCCCAATGCGATAAGGACGCCGCCTCCGAGGCTCGGTGAGCACAACGAGTATGTTTACAAGCAGCTTCTGGGCTACACCGACTCCGAATATGATGTCCTGGAGGGTATGGGCCACATAGGCAACGAATACCTTCCCCAAGTGGAATGACCTGGAGCAACTCATCGTAGAAGACGCCGGGCAATTCCATCAATCGACGCTCCCTTGGGGGAAATCGGCGTATTCTTTACATACTCCCCCGAGGACGTATACTATCCTCGGCGAAAATCGGGCGGCGGAACCAAAGGCAGCTCGATCCCTTTTGGAGGTGCAACAGTGGCCGACATTGAAGACATAGCCCCGACCGATTACCTGACCGAAGAACAGGTCAAAAAGGGCTACTGGGTACAGGAGACCTTCGGAAACCTTCAGGTCTGGCATCGGAAAAACCAGATAGCGCTTCTGATTATCACCCCGGACATAGAGTCCAAGGTGCAGGACATTGTGAAGGGGCGCATCCAGGAGTTGCAAGAGGTTTTCGAAAAGACGGGTTGGAAGCCCGAGGAGGATGAATAGAGACAACCGCGATTTGGCAGCGGTTCCAGGAGACCTGTAATGGCTATTTACGAATATTACTGCGCCGATTGCGGCAAGGAATTCGAATTAATGAGGCCAATCAGCAGGGCGGATGACCCAGGTCCCTGCCCTACCTGCGGCGCCGAGGGACAGAAGCTGATGTCCGCCACTGCCTCCAAGGTGGACTACTACATCAGGACTCCGTCCAAGCCAGCCTTTCGCCAGCACCCGCCCGCCAAGAAATAGGGTGTGGGGTCGTCCCCCCGCACTTGTCGCTCTGTATCGAAAGATTAGGACAACAGTCAATTATTTTCCTAAGGCGTTTCAAATGAAAATAACGAGCAAAAAGGTCTATTGCAGGAAGTGTAAGAAGCTGGCCAGTGTACGCCGCGAGGTGGATGGCGATATCACTACCGTCCTCTGCAACGTGTGCAACTCGGCTTCTTACTCCTGGGACCGCGTAAGCTGGAAGTACGTCGGGGGCTAACCCGGTGGCCAAGCGGGACTACTACGAGGTCCTGGGAGTCGACCGGAACGCCGACGCGAAGGCTGTAAAGAAGGCCTATCGCAACCTGGCCATGAAGTATCACCCGGACCGGAATCCGGGAGACGCTGCTGCGGCGGATACCATGAAGGACGTCAACGAGGCCTATGCCGTCCTGAACGACCCCAAGAAGCGTGATCTCTACAACGCGTACGGACACGCTGGGCTGGACGGCTATAGCCAGGAAGACATCTTCCGAGGGGTGGACTTCTCCAGCATATTTAGCGAATTCGGCCTGGGCGACCTGTTCGGGTTCGGTGGAGACTCCTTCGGGGGCATGTTTGGTGGACGGACAAGGACGCGCCAACGTACCCGCAAGGGCGCCGACATTCGCTACGACCTTGAATTGACCCTGAATGATGTAGCCAGCGGCCTGAAAAAGACCATCACATTGGATCGAGCCTCGACCTGCGCCGGATGCCGGGGCTCTGGGGCCGAGGCTGGCGGCGAGGGTGAATGCGAGTCGTGCCATGGGTCCGGGCGTTCGGTGCGGGAGGAACGGTCGGGATTCGGGGTGGTGAGACAGATATTGACGTGCGGTACGTGCAGGGGCAGCGGAAGGGTTATCACCGACCCATGTGCGACCTGTGAAGGCCGCGGCAAGACTCTAGAGACCGTAGACTTGGAAGTGGACGTACCTCCGGGCGTGGAAGACGGACATGCGTTACAGGTCAGGGGCGAGGGTGAAGCGGGGCCCGACCTGCCCGGCGACCTATTTGTCGTCCTCAACGTCACGCCTGATCCCCGCTTCGAGCGCCGTGGGCAGGACCTCTACGTCCGGCAGGAGATAGACATCGCGACGGCGGCACTTGGAGGCGAAGTTGACGTACCTAGCCTCGATGGGCCCCTGACCGTCACTCTTCCCGAAAGCACTCAGCACGGCACTAAGTTCAGGCTTTCGGGGCAGGGACTGCCACATCTGAGAGGCTCGGGTATGGGTGACGAGTATGTCGTGATCAAGGTTGGAGTGCCCACCGACCTTAGCGACGAAGAGAGACGTTTGCTGGAAGAGTACCGGCAGCTAAGAAGGAGATCCGCAGAAAATGTCGATGAATAAAGTTGAACAGGTAGGGCCTTACAGCGCCAATGTTACCAAGGCAATACTTAAGAAATGGAACGGCGTAGTGCGGGTCTGGAGTGAGCCGATGAGCGCGGTGGAGGGCTCCCAGGTCCTTGACGAGATTACCGACCCCACCCAGGTCACGGTTTTCGAGGAGCAGAAGGACATCTACGGCTCCCTATCCCAACGGGCCCACGTTCGCTACGGCGATTCCAAAGAAGGCTGGGTGCTCTGGGACGCGATTTCGGCGGAGTAATCGAGCTTTAGCGAAAGCGGGATATCACACCTTCGGCCAGCAGATTCAGCTGCTCCGGCACCTCATCCGCAGGCGTCATGGCGTTGAATACCACGTGGTCGACACCCACCTCAAGGAATCGCTCCACGGTTTTCACGCAATCGTCCACGTCGCCGAACGCATACCTTCCGTCGTTTACGAGGGAGACCTCGAATCCGCGCCTGCGATTTAACTCAGCCTCGCCCGCCGCCAGTGCTTCTTCCTGTGTAGGGCCAATGCGATAAAAGAGGTGTATGGCCCGGGACATCCCCGAGACATCCCTTCCCATTTCCTCCCCATATCGCACAATCCTTGACCAGGACGCGGCGAACTCCTCGGCGTTTATTCGCACGGGATAGAAGCCGTCCGAGTAGCGGGCTGCCCGTTTCAGCATCCTGTCGGAAACGCCTCCTGCCCAAAGGGGTGGATGGGGACGCTGATAGGGCCTCGGTTCCAGGCGGATGTTGGAAAAGCTCTGGAATTTGCCATGATGGTCCACGGCCTCACCGGTCCAGAGTTTGGTCATAATTTCCAAGGCCTCGTCCGTGCGGGCGCCCCGCTCCCGCATGCTCACCCCGCAGGCTTCGAAGGCGTCGGGGTGGGAGTCTGGAGGACCCCCCACCCCAAACCCCACAATGATCCTTCCCTCCGAGTGTATGTCCAGTGTGGCCAGCTCCTTGGCGAGCACCACCGGACTTCTAAGCGGCAATAGCACGGCCCCCGCCCCGACAGTGATGCTGCTGCTCTGGTGCACGAGGGCGCTCATGGTCATCATAATGTCCCCGGCGGGAGTCTCGTTCACCAGGGCCTCGGGGACCCACACCGAGTCGAATTCCATCTCCTCGGCCAGATGGGCAAAGTCGGGGGGAGGTATTACGTTCTCGATGCGGCTATAGTGGAATCCGAACTTCGGCTTTGCCATAGGTCATCTCCAGGGCGAAATTGTGAAACTCTCTCCTTGCCCGCGGACATCCGCACCGCTATATTAGCGCAACTACAATGTCGGAAACCTACAATGGCCGGCCTCCTGAACAGGCCCTTGCCGCGACCCGGGTCCTCGACCTGACCCATTATGCTGCCGGGCCCTTCTGCACCAAGCTTCTCGCCGACTACGGCGCGGAGGTGATAAAGGTCGAAAGGCCGGGTCACGGTGATCCGGGGCGGAGGCTCGGGCCTTTCCATGATGACCTGCCTGCACCTGATTCCAGCGCCCTATTCCAATTCCTGAACCAGAACAAGCTAGGGGTGACGCTCGACCTGAAACGGGCCGCGGGAGTCAGGCTATTTGAGCGACTTGTGCCCTGGGCCGACATAATTGTCGAAAGTTTTCGGCCGGGTGTGATGTCCAGTTTCGGTCTGGGATACTCGCGGCTCAAAGAGTTGAATCCGGACGTGGTGCTCACGTCTATTTCCAATTTCGGGCAGAATGGGCCTTACAAGGATCGCAAGGCCACCGAGATTGTGGAATATGCAACCGGAGGCCCCATGCTCTTCACCGGCGCCGCCCGCCGAGAACCGGTGAAGCACGGGGGACGGGTGGGGATGTATTTTGCCGGTCAAGTTGCGGCCATAGCCACGCTTACGGCATTGTATCGGCAGATGGGCAGCGAGGCCTCGGGAGACCACCTGGACATATCGATTATGGAGACCCAGGCCGGAACTATCGACAGGCAGATGGCGCTTCTTCTCAGCCACGTATACACCGGCAAGCGGTACTCCCGGTACGCCGGCGAAAATAAAGGGTTCTCCCAGGTCTATCCCGGCAAAGATGGGTATATGGACGTGCAGTCTGCAGGAAGGTTCCCAAGGCTCTTGGCCCTTCTCGGGCAACCGGATTTTTTCGAACAGAATGGAGTCGACGTGACAATGGCTCTCGCAACCCCGCGTGTGGTACAAAAGTTGGACGCACTGGTGGCCGAGTGGGTCTCGACCCGCACCCAGATAGAAGGCTGGGCAGAGAGCCAGGCCAGAAGAACCCTATCGGCCCCACTCTACGATCCCGCAGGCGTGGCCTCCGACCCCGGGTTCCGAGCAAGAGGCGTATGGGCCGGCATTGAGGATCCCCGGTATGGACGTCGAGTATTCCCGGCTCGCCACATGATCATGCAGCGTACCCCTTGGCAGATTGGCAGACCCGCCCCGGCTATCGGCCAGCACAACAGGAACGTCTACTGCGGTATTCTTGGTTTGAGCCGCCGGGAGCTGTCCATGCTGCGACAGGAGGGGGTTGTCTGATGTCTGCGCGATTGCCTTTGGAAGGTGTGCGGATCATCGATATGACCCTCGCCTGGGTCGGGCCTTTTGGAACGCAGCTCCTGGCCGACTGGGGCGCCGAGGTCATTCGTGTAGAGCCGATCTCCATTTTCCAGTACGGGACGCGAGCTACCGGTATCCTGCCGATGGATCGCGGACTATACGACTGGGCAAGCAGCTATCCCGACGAGATCCCCGGCGAACGCCACTGGAACCGAAACGCGGTTTTCCAGATTCACGGCCGCAACAAGCTCAGCATGACCTCGAATATACCTGCCCCCGACATCATGGACACCCATCTTCAACTTGCATCCATTTCGGATGTCGTCATTGAAAACAACGTCCCCCAGACCTACGACAAGATTGGCGCCAGCTATGATCAGCTGCATCAAGTCAGACCGGACATCGTAATGGTACGCATACCGGCCTACGGGCTCACCGGCCCCTATGCCAGGTACAGGGCGTTGGGTCCGCAGATGGAGTCGGCGGCCGGGCATACGTGGATACGCGGCTATAGGGACGGGCCATTCACGGACGCCGGCACGTCATTTTTGGGTGATGCCGTTGGTGGGGTAACCGGGGCGTTTGCCGCCCTCATGGCCCTGTGTCATCGCAAGAGGACCGGACAGGGGCAGCTGGTGGAGGTGGCAACCACCGAGGCAATACTGAGCTATGTTCCGGAGTCGACTCTCGACTGGCAGGTGAACGGGCGCATCCAAAGCGCCTTGACCAATGCCCACCCCTCCCGTGCCCCCCAGGGGTGCTACAAATGCCGCGGAGAGGATAACTGGCTGGTTATATCGGTGGGAAGCGACGAGGAATGGGTGGCGCTTAAGCGGGCTATGGGCAATCCTGACTGGGCCCGGGACCCGAGGTTCGATACGGTCCTTGGCCGCTACCGCTGCCAGGAGGAGATCGATGGACACCTTGAAGAATGGATGGCTAACAAGGACCACGTTGAGCTAATGAGCTTGCTCCAGGCCGAGGGCGTGCCCGCGGGTGCGGTCCATGACCAGCGGGAGCTTTACGAAGACCCTCAAATGGTGGCTCGGGGCTATTTCGAGCAGCTGGAGCAGCCGTCCACCGGAAGACATGCCTATACTGGCATGATGTGGAAAATGGCTGAGACACCCAACGGAATCAGGCGTCCGACGCCCATGCTCGGGGAGCATAACGAATACGTTTTCAAGGAGTTGTTGGGAGTGACGGAGGCGGAATTCAAAGGTTTGGAAGAGACGGGACACGTGGGCACGGAATACGCTGCCCACCTGTACGATTGAGTCCGGCAAGGGTTACAGGGGAGGAGGTCCAAAATGCTCGACTTATTGGTGCGTGGCGGGACAGTTGTTGCTCCGTGGGGCGTAGGCTCGTGGGACGTGGCCGTGAAGGATGGCCGGATTGTTTCGGTAGCTGAACCCGGGGCCTCTACTTCCGACGTAGAGCGGGTAGTTGATGCCCAGGGCAAGATCGTAGTGCCGGGGGGCGTCGAACCCCACGCGCATTGCTCGTGGACCGTGCCCACTCTGGCTCAGGAAGGTGTCAGCACCGGCAGCATCGAGGATGTCAGTCGGGCCTGCCTGTTTGGCGGCACCACGACGCTGGTCGATTTCGCATACTGGGAGCCTGGAGAGGACCTGTTCGAGACCCTGGAAAAGAAAGAAGCCATTTTCAAGGGCAACAGCCACGTCGATTACTCCTATCATGTCTCTCTGTATTCGACCAAGGGAGAACTGCCCTTCAGCGTCATGGAGCAGATTGGCGAAGTGATCGAGGCCGGTTATCCGAGCTTCAAGGTCTGGACCACCAACACCACTCCTCACCGCCCCCGACAGATGACCGACATTGGCCACCTCGGTGAAATCATGAGCCATGTGGCCAAAGGGGGCGGCATGATGCTCGTCCACGCCGAGGACGAGGACATCGTGATGTTCATGTACAAGAAACAGGCGCATCTCGGGCAGGTGCACCGCAAGTACATGCATCATGTGCACAACAATATGTCGGAGGATATATCATTCAGAAGGGTAATCCGGTTGTCGGAGTGGATGGGCTGCGCCCTGTATCTCGTGCACGTGAGCGCCAGGGAGGGGGTCGAGGCCATAGCCGAGGCCCGGGCCAAGGGCCTGCCCGTCTACGGCGAGACCCTTCATCACTATGCCTCCTTCAACCACAAGGACTACGAACGGCCCGATGGCGCCCTTTACCACACATATCCCTCCCTCAAGACCGAGGTTGACCAGGCGGCGCTATGGGATGGGTTGCTGGACGGCCGGTTGTCCACTCTGGCCACCGACGAGCTTTGGACAAACAAGACCCATAAACTCCGCGGCGAGACCATTGAGGACACGACGGGAGGCAGCGAGGGTGTCGAGTCCCGCATGGGCATCGGATATAGCGAAGGAGTGGTGAAGCGGGGCATGAGCCTTGAGCGTTACGTGGACATAACGTCGGCGAATGCGGCGAGGCTGCTCGGGCTGTACCCCAGGAAAGGCGCCCTGGCTCCCGGCAGCGACGCTGACATCGCCATAGTCGACCCCAATTATCACAAGACCCTCGAACTCTCGGACCTGCACGGCGCCGACTACAGCATCTGGGCGGGATGGGAAGTCCACGGCTGGCCCGTAACCACCATACTCCGGGGGAACGTTGTGGTGGAGAATGGCGAACTGTCGGGGAGCAAAGACCTGGGCCTGCTACTCCCCCGTAAAATCGACGGACGGATCGTGTCCAGTCCAGTGTGCTGACCTTTTAGGAAGCGCTATGCCGATGCGCGCAAGGAAGCCTAAGCACAGCACTCAAGACCACGCATCTGCTCGGCAACCTGCTAGTATCTAGGCACATCAGATTTATGGAGGAGGACATCATGACGGACCAGTCCGGGGCCGTAGGCTCTCTAAATCACTTAGGCATAGACGTCTCTAACCTTGAGCGGGCCGAGGCCTTCTATTCCGCCCTGTTGGATGTCAAGCGCTATGCGGCGTGGGACGAATACATTGCCTTCACACCTCTTCCCAATGGCGTCATCGTCTATCTTCAGCAGGTCCCCGAGAAAAAGACCACCAAGAGCCGTATACACTTCGACCTTACGGTACCCGACATCAAGGCTGCCGTGCCCAGGGTCCAGGCCCTGGGCGCAAGGCTTCTGAATGAGGAATACGGGGAGCCGACGGACGGCCTTGCCGTTTTCGCCGACCCGGATGGCAACGAGTTTTGCCTGATGAACTTCGACCTGGATAGTAAAGCCTCGAAAGACTAAGCGTTACGAGGCGCGGTTGTACAAGCGCCTGCGCAAGTGCAATGGGTCCAGGACGATTCTAAATGACCAAGGAGTTTCAAATATGACAGAACAAAGTGAGGCAGTGGGAGTTTTGACCCAGGTCGGGATAGACGTCTCCGATTTGCCTCGGGCCGAGGCATTTTACTCGGAGTTGCTGGGCGTTAAACGAAATGCGGCGCATGACCGATACCTCAACTTCGAACCCCTTCCCGGCGGTCTGACGGTATATCTTCAGCAGGTTCCCGAGAAGAAGACCAGCAAGACCCGGCTGCACATGGACGTGAAGGTGAAGGACATGCCTGCTGCCTTGGCCCGAGTAGAGGCCCTGGGCGGCAAATCACTTGGGTCATTCCAGGAACACGGGGAGAGGTGGACGGTAATCGCAGACCCGGACGGCAACGAGCTCTGCCTTTTGCAAGGCTAGGTAGCGTACTCCCCGAAAACCGACTCCACGATGTCCAGGGCCTGGTCTATCTCCTCCGGCCCGATCCCGTGATGGGTGACGAATCGCCACGTTTGGTCGCCCGTGCCGCCCTTGATGCCGAGGCTCTCCAGCTTCGACGCCATGTCTTTCGGTGTGCCTGAGACAACCCTGAAGTAGACCTGATTGGTGGGGTACTTGTCTGGGTCGATGTCTATGCCGGGGATTTGGCTCAACCCCTTGGCCAGGCGTCGGGCGCTGGCGTGGTCGTCGGCCATCCGGTCTATCATTGTCTCAAGCCCTACGATACCCGCGGACGCGATCACTCCCACCTGTCTCATGCCACCGCCCAGGGTCTCACGCCAGTAACGCGCCCGGTCGATAAACTCGGCGCTCCCGCAGAGCATCGAGCCGATAGGACAACACAGCCCCTTGGACAGGCAGAAACTCACCGAGTCCGCTTCCTTCACCAGCTCCGAGACCGGTGTTTCCAGGTATACCGATGCGTTGAAAATCCGCGCCCCGTCGATATGCAGTGGGAGATCATGTCCGTGCGCCACTGAGGCCACAGCACCAATCTCGTCCTGGGTTAAGACTGATCCGCCGCAGAATGTGTGGGTGTTCTCCAAAGCTATGAGCCCCGTTCTTGGGTCATGGGGATCATCGGGCCGGATGGCCTGCTCCACTTCATCGGGATCAAGCAGTCCCCGTTCACCATTGGCAAGCGTTTGAATATGAACGCCCCCCAGCCCCGAGGCCCCACCACCTTCTTCCAGGAATATGTGGGACTGGTCGCCGACGATAAGCTCGTCACCCCTCTTGCAATGCGTGAGGATGGCAACGAGGTTGCTCATCGTCCCGGACACGGTGAATAGTGCGGCTTCCTTGCCGAGCTTCTCGGCGGCGAGGGCTTCAAGACGGTTGACCGTGGGATCGTCGCCATACTCATCGTCTCCAAGCTCCGCGTTGAGCATGGCCTCATACATCTCGGGGGTGGGGTGGGTTACGGTGTCGCTTCGGAAGTCGATGATGTGCATGGGGGTTAGAGTTTGGGGACTATGTCCCTGGCTATTCTCTCGGCATGTTCAATCAGTTCGAATACGGGGTTGAACATGATTATGTCCGGGTCTTCTTCCATGATCCGGCCGAGGCCGTCAATGACCTCCTCCTCGGACCCGATCACCGAAACCTTACGGGCCCTTGCGGCGTCGTGGTAGTAACCGTCAAACCATTCCTCCAGCCTTCGTGCGGCCCTTTCCTTATCGTTGTCGATGGCCAGGTAGACCCGTTTGCCTACCGGGAAGGTTTCAGGGTCCCGACCCACCTCTGCCATGTAGGAGCGAACGTGTGCAATTGACCTTTTGAAACTGTTGGTGGTCGATGACCCAGCTCCCATCCACCCGTCCCCGATTCTCACCGCCCGCTCCAGCGCCGGCTCCGCGTGAGCGCCGAACCAGATGGGCGGCCTGGGGGACCGGAAGGGCTTGGGGTTGATGCTCACGTTTTGCAGGTCCCAAAAGCGGTCTTTGAAGGTGACCTGGGGCTCGGTCCAGAGTCGTTTGATCAGGTCGACGGTGTGCTCGAACCGGGTGACGCGGTGCTGGGCGTCGAAGCCGAAGGACGGGTATCTGTCCTCGTGCCCACCTATTCCCACTCCCAGCATAAGACGCCCACCGGACAGCTGGTCCAGGCTTGCCGATATCTTGGCCAAGTGTACGGGGTTCTGGAATGGCAGCACCAGCACCGAAATACCAAGGCCAACCCTCTCAGTCACCGTGGAAGCGTAGGCCAGCAGGGTGGAGGGGTCCAGGGTGTCCATGGTCCCGAGCACCGAGTCCTGGGTCCAAACACTGTCATAGCCCAGAGACTCGACCAGCTTGAGGTGTTTCTCGACGAAGCCCATGTCCACGGGTCCGTACGGGAACATCTGGGGCACGGCTATGCCCACCTTGGTTTTCTTGCCAGCAAGCATCATTTGACGCCTCCAAAAGGGTTTCGGGGCCATTGTACAGGACTGGTAAGGCTAAGAGTCGGCCCAGGGATCGGGGCGGTCGTCGAAGCGGGTGAGGCTGAACGGTTCTATCGGTAGGCGAGGCTCGTTGTCGACAATTGAGTCGGCGATCAACTCACCGGTCATGGCAGCCAGGGTTATGCCCTTTCGCATGTGTCCTGTAGCAATGTATGCGCCCTCAAGACCGGGGACCGGGCCCAGAATTGGCATTTCGTCCGGGGTGGCGGGCCGGAGACCCGTTATAACCCATGAAATCGACGCCTCTTCCATGGCCGGACACACCTTGAGAGCTCCTTCCAGGACGTGTTCCACGCCCTCTTGAGACACCGACTTATCGTAACCCCGGAAACCGTCGTGGCTTCCGGACAGTATCGTCCCGTTGAGCTTGGATGTTACGTAAGATCGGCCGTGGTGGATGTTGGCCCCCAGCGGCGGCCCCGGCGCCTTCAGCTCTACCATCTGGCCCTTGAACGGCCTAATGGGGACCGGCGCCTCGATCCAATCCGAGGCCTCGGAGGTCCACGCGCCCATTGCCAGGACTGCCGTCCCGCAGGGCACTACACCATCTTCGGTGATAATGCCGGTGACTCGGGTCCCATTCTTTTCCAGCCCCTTGACATCCGTGTAGCGGACCTCAACGCCGAGCGACTCGGCGGCGCCGATGTAGGCGAGAGTTAGGCGATAGGCGTCGGCCTGGTTAAGTTCCTCGAGGTAGAGGCCGCTCCTGGCTTCGCGTGTTATGCGAGGGTCGATTCGGGAAAGGTCGTCATCTGTCACCCAGGACACCTTGGGCATGAGGTCCTGCCTCCACTTCATGTTGGCGCGGTTCACCGCTTCATCTTCTTCGGTGAAAGCCAGGTCCAGCCAGGAGATCTCCCCGTAAAAGGTGTGGACGCCCGAAGCCTCTTCCATCTCCGGTATGAGGGTCTTGTACTTTTCGAAGGAGGCCCGGGCTAGGTCAAGATAGGGTCCCGGGGTGTCGATGGACATGGCCGAGATCATGCCGGTAGCCACACCGGATGCCTCGCAGCCGATGGACTCCCGCTCGAAAATCGTGGACTTTACGCCTAGCTTGGCAAGATGGTAGGCGATGGACCCGCCCATGATCCCCCCGCCTATTATTGCTACTTCTGTTGATGCGGTCATTGGGGCCTCGTACCGGCGCCGCCGGCTACCATGTGCACTATTTCCAGCTTGTCTCCGTCCTGAAGGGTGATCCCGTCCCAGCGGTCTCGTTTGATGATCTCGCCGTTGTATTCAATTACTATCATGCGCGGCTCTATCTTGTGGGATGCAAGATAACCCAGCAGGCCGACAGGCGTCTCCACCTCTCGGCGTTTTCCGTTTACAAGGAGAGTTGCCATAGAACCGGATATCAGTGGACGGCCCCGAAGCGGTCCCTTGCCATTTCCATTGTTACACCCTCGAACCTGTCAACACGGAAGGGGTGTAAATCGATCCGTGGTTTGCCATCGTTAATGAGTTGTGACATCAACTCGCCGGTGATTGCGCTGAGGGTAATGCCGAGCCGCTGGTGCCCGGTCGCTATGTATGCACCTTCAATTGAAGGCACTGCGCCGAGAATCGGGAGCCAGTCTGCGGAGGCAGGCCGCAGGCCGGTTACGTGGCTCACCACTTTACTTTCAATGATGCCGGGACACAGGCTCTGGACGCCTTCCGAAATCTTGGCGATGCCCTGGTCGTGTATAGAAGTATCGAATCCCATGAAGCCGTCATATGTGCCGGTTATGACCGTGCCGCCCTTCTTTGGAGCGACGTAACGGTCGACGTGGTGGATCATGCAGGGGAGTGGCTCGCCGGGTATCTCGACGTGAATTGTCTGGCCTTTCAGGGGTTCCACCGGAACATCCATCCCGATCCATTCCTCGACCCGCTTGCTCCATGATCCTATGGCAAGGACTACGGTGTTCGAGTCTATGGGCCCGAGAGAGGTGTCAAGGCCTTTGACTCGACCGGCCTCTTGCCTGAGTCCTGTAACTTCACCGTATCGGATAGTAACGCCAAGGGCCTCGGCGGCCTGGGCGAAGGCGAGGGTTAGTCGGTAGGCGTCAACCTGTGCCTGACCACCTATGTAGACCCCGCCAATGGCCTCCTGAGTTACACGGGACTCGAGCTCTTTCAGCTCCGATTCGGAGATCCATGACGCTATCGGACTGTTAATCACCTCGGCGAATGCTTCCTTTAGGTCAGCTTCCTCGTCATCTGAGCAAGCGATCTCCGTCCATGCGAAGTCCCCGTACTGAGCGTCTATCTTCGATAGCTCTTCAACCTCGGGGATGATTTCCTTGTGGCGTTTGCAGCTTTCTTCGATTAGTTGGGTAAAGGCTGCGGGCGCCCCCGCCTCCTTAAGCGCGACCAGCAGACCTGTCGCTGCTCCCGAGGCCTGGCTCCCTATCGACTCCCGTTCGATTATGGTGCTCTTGATGCCCAGCTGAGCGAGATGGTAGGCGATGGAGCAGCCGATAATTCCCCCACCGGCTATAAGCACATCGGATGAATTGGCCACGGGGACCTCCCTGTTCGGACTGTGCGGGCGTAGGAGTACGCTAAGTGAAAAGTCGGCGCAATGATAGCACCTTTAGGTCGCGCGGGCTTAGCGTACCACGCCCTCCAATGGGCTGCTGGCCGACGCATAGCTCTTCTTGGGTATGCGCCCCGCCAGAAAAGCGCCTCGGCCTGCCTGGACGGCCTGGGCCATAGCCTCGGCCATCATTGCCGGGTTTCCCGCCTGGGCGACTGCGGTGTTCACGAGACACGCATCCGCACCCATCTCCATTGCAATCGCTGCATCAGAAGGAGCGCCTATGCCCGCATCCACAACCACCGGCACTGTCGCCTGCTCGATGATGATCTTTATCTGGTCGAAGGTGACCATCCCTTGGCCCGATCCTATGGGCGAGGCCAGGGGCATGACAGTTGCCGTCCCTATTTCTTGCAGCCGCATGGCCAAAACAGGGTCTGCGTTGATATAGGGAAGTACCACAAATCCCTCTTCGACAAGGACGCGGGCGGCTTCGAGGGTGCCGATGGGGTCTGGGAGGAGGTACTTGGAGTCGGGGATGACCTCCAGCTTGACCAGATCTGAGAGGCCCATGGCGCGGGCCAGGCGGGCTGTCCTGATCGCTTCCTCTGCGGTCCGGGCCCCGGCCGTATTGGGCAGGATTACGTACTTGTTCCAGTCGATGTGGTCGAGGAGGGTCTTCTTCGACGGTTCATCCAGGTCCAGCCTGCGGAGAGCGACGGTGATCATCTCCGCTCCCGAGGCCTCGAAGGAAGCGTTCATTTCTTCGTAGTTGCGGTATTTTCCAGTGCCCAGGATGAGCCGCGACTTGAAAGTCCGCTCCCCGATTGTCAGGGTGTCTTCCCTATTCACTTCTGCACCCTCCCCCCGGCGGGCCGAGAGTCGGCCCCATAATAAAAATACCGCCTATTGGAGGCGGCTTTCACATCCGATACCTGTCCCTCCGCTGGCATTACCCAGTTCAGGTCTTAGGGGTCGGTGGCATCTATTGGGCCGCCCTCTCAGCCTGGCTCTCCAAGCTCCCCTTATTTGGATTTCCGTTGGAGAAAAGTCTAGGGTCAGCCGTCTTTAATGTCAAATGGAATGAGGAGGATAAGCGGTATTGGTGGTAGTATAGCCGAGGATCGACGATCAGTATCCGACTCCCCGAGAAGGAGCCTTGCATGACCACCTCTTCACCCGATTACGAATCTCTATTCGCCTCAACGACTCCCCCCAAGCCCGACGCCGTGAACCCATTGGCGCAGCGCTTCGAATATGACTTCGCCATCGCCTTTGCCGATGGGGAAACCTTCCCGTCGGAAGATCTGGTTAAGGCCTTGCAGAAAGGCTTGGATGAAGAGGCGCAAGACCTGGCCATCTACCCTCATCCCCAGGGACATCCGGGTATGCGCAAGCTCGTAGCCGAGAACCTGTCGCGTAACAGGGGGATGAATGTGGCTGCGGAAGACGTAACTCTTACAGCCGGCTCCATGCAGGCCCTGGTTTTGCTAAACGAACTTTTCCTGGACCCCGGCGACACAGTCTTGACCGACGAGTTCATCTACAACGGCACCATCCGGGTGATGCGCCGGTTCCAGGCCAACATTGTCGAGGTAAGCGGCGATGAAGAAGGAATGCGCCCAAAACTGCTGGAAGAGAAGATAGTGGAACTGAAGGCCGCCGGGGAGCGAGTCAAGTATATCTATACCGTTCCGACCTTCCAGAACCCGACGGGCCAGGACATGGGTTCCGAGCGGCGGGCGCAGATATTGGACGTCGGGCGCAGGCACGGAGTCCCCATCTTCGAGGACGATTGCTATGCCGACCTTCGCTTCGAAGGCGAGAACAAGCCTGCCATTCACTCCATGGACGATTCCGGCTCGGTGATGTACTGCGGTTCATCCTCTAAGATCATCGGACCGGGTATGAGGCTGGGGTGGATAGTTGCACCGCGGGAGATCACCGAACGCGTGGGTACGATCCAGCAAGGCGCAACCCCGAGCCAGTTCTCCATCCTGGCTGCCCTTCATTACCTGGAAGAACACAGGGACGAGCACGTAAATGAAGTGTCGCAGCTGTACAAGTCCCGGCGAGACGTGATGCTGGCAGCCATCGGCGAGAGTTTCGGGCCGGCGGTCAAATGCTCTCACCCACCGGGGGGGATGTTCATCTGGCTCCGCTTCCCGGAAGGGACCGACGTTATGCCGATTCTGGAGAAGGCGAAAGAGCAGGGTATCAGGTTTGGCCCGGGTCCCATATTCTCTCCATCTGGAAAGGGGAGGCACTGCCTGAGATTGGCTTTCGGCCACCAGGATGAACAGACAATACGAGAAGGAATCACGCGTCTGGCGTCAATATTCGAAGAGGCAGGGGCCCTGGGCGCCTAGCACATATTCGCAATTCGGAGACAGGAATCACCATGAAGCTGATGATTAACGTGCGCCTGGAGGAGAACGTAGTAGTTACGGAGGGTTTCACGCGGGAGCATTTGAACAAAATCCAGGCAGTATCGGAAGACCTTGACATAGTTGTCCCTCAGACCGTCGAGGAAACCCAGTCCGAGATTCGTGACACGGAAATCGTATTCGGGGACTTCTCGCCCGAGATGTTCGCCGAGGCCCGAGACCTCCGCTGGGTCCAGTCCATTGGCTCCGGCATCGACGGTGTCCTTTTTGACGACTTTGCGGAGAGTGACGTGACCCTGACCAGCGCCAAGGGCACGGTCGGCATTCACCTCGCCGATCACGCCTGGGCCTTGATCCTAGCCTTAACCCGGGGAATACATACCGCGCTAAGAGAGAAGACATGGCGAGTCAGGATGTCCATGCGAGCGAATTCGTGGGAGCTGGCTGGCATGACAATGGGAGTGTTCGGGTTGGGAGGCACGGGAGTAGAGGTCGCGCGCCGGGCGCAGGGGTTCGGGATGCGCACGTTGGCCCTCGACTCGGAACAGGTCAATCGACCGTCATTTGTAGAAGAGGTCTGGCCGCTGGACCGGTTCTACGACCTGCTTGAGGCGTCGGATATCGTGGTGATCTGCCTGCCCCTAACCGATGAGACGAGAGGCGTATTCAACGCCAAAGCCTTTTCCCACATGCGCAACCATGCCCTGCTGATAAACGTGACTCGGGGCGATATAGTCGATGGATCGTCGCTGTTGGCGGCATTGGAGAATGGTGTGATAGGAGGCGCGGGCCTCGACACGTCCCCCGGAGAACCCCTCGCCGACGACCATCCCCTCTGGAACATGGACAACGTGGTAATTACTCCTCACACAGCAGGTGGGTCTCCGGTGCGTGTCGCCCGTATAGTTGATGTCTTCTGCGATAACCTCAAGCGCTACCTGGAAGGCCGACCACTCACAGGCGTCATAGACAAGCACAAGGGCTATTGACCCAGTCCCATCCTCGGCCGATTCCTTGACGCGGATATTACGCTGGTGCATCATTTGAGCGGTATTCGCAGCAGACCATTACTCTTACGGAGGTAGTGCCGATGCAAGAAGTAGCAGAACAACACATGGACCATGAAGTAGTAGTCGGTGAGATGGAGACTATCCCCGCAGGCAACATCGACTTCGCCCTCGACTATCGGCACTTCGGAGGAGATGAGGGGGTCGCGATTCACGTCTACTCCGAACTTGAAGGCAAGCGCACGGAGCTGCTCAGGTTCGACTGTTTCGATGATGCCCCGCACTATCACTACGGCCCCGACGGCCGGGACGAGCGCCTTTTCCTGGACTGCACGTCCAACGGCGAGCCGATTCCCTGGGCCATGGACAAGCTGCGCAGCCGCATGGTGCCCATGCTGGTCCGTGCAGGATATCCCAACGTCGCCCGGTCATTGGACAATGATCTCGTTCAGTCTCGGCTGGACCTGGTAGAGTCCTGGGCGTCGAGCCTTTCCCAGACTAAAGGAAAGTAAGAGAACACGAAACAAATAGAGCGGCGGGTGGCTTAGCCACTCGCCGCTCTATTTTTCTTCCCAGGGCTGAGGGTTAGGGCGCCCGCATACACCCTATTTCCATACTTTAGACAAGACCCGAGTCCCGTAGGCGGCCATCTTTTCCAGAGCTTCATCGCTGGCGCGGCTTGAGTCGTTGAAGGCGATAATTTCCTTGCCTAGGAGCATGGCCACGTAGGCTACCTGGTGGGAGCGGGGAACTCTGGATAGGGCTAGGAAATCGGGGTTGTTGATGTTTATCTCGATGGCCCCCTCATTGAGGCGGCTGCGGTGCCGAACGTCCCCGCCGAAGTCGGAGCGTCGGATGATGGCCCTTGCCGCCCTGCGGGAGTGACCATTGCTCCCGTTCTCCTTGTGACCATTGGTCTCGTGACCGTTGGTGGCCGGATCCTTGATGGAGTCACCGTTGGTTGTCTGTGCTCCTCCGTTCGCATTGCTGACCCTGCGCAGCCCATCGATGAGCTCGAGGTCCATGAACTCGTCCTGGCTGAAGATTTCCCGGGCCAGCTTCGTTGCACGACGGAACAGCGTCTGCATACGCTCGTTCTCCGCCTCATCTCGGAATCCCGTAATCTCCTTGTCCAGTTCGACACCGATTTCCTGAAGGGCGTCCAACAACCTGGTCAGATACTCATCCTCGAAGAACTGGGCACGGGCGGGGAGGGGGGACAGGAACTCGGCGTCAACGAAGCCCTTGATCAGGCCGCTAACCAGGATGCTGTCGGCCATCTCCTGCTCGAACAACTCGCGGATGTCTTCGATGATCACGACACCCGTGTGGCGCATTGCCACACGTCCCTGTCCCGAGGGGTCGAACCAGAAGCGAGTCCTGAAGACCTTGTCGGGTTCTCCGGGAAGATGCATCTCCTGGAATTTGGCGCCGATCTCCGGCAGGTCAAGCTGAACGGGCGAGACTTCTGAATCTCCCTTGGCCGTCTTGATGGTGAGCTTTAGCTGGCCGGTCCTGAGGTACACGTCAAACCTGTCGGCGAGGACGTGCTTCAGGCGGGCCTGGGATAGAGGGCCGTAGCGGCGGGTCGGGTCCTGGAACAGACCGGTGATTGTTATGGTCATTCCGGGTCTGGCACGCTGTTCAACGGGGGCCGCATCCGAGATCTGGGCCTCCGCGGAATCCCGAGACAGGATGACCTTCAGAGTCGGCGACTTCACTGTGTGTTTGCTCAGGAACATCGCCCTGGTCCCGACCTGATTGAAAGCCCACAGCCCTATGCCAAGCCTCCCGATTTGGGGAATGGCTGAGTCACGCTTTGCTGAGTCAACCACGTGTCTGAGGGCCTTTTCAAAGCCCTCCGCGTCCATGCCTGGAGCGTTGTAGTCGATGGTGATGGACTTCTTGTTCAGGGTGAAGATGACCTGGCACTGGTCTTCGCCACGGCCCTCGGAACGGGCGATAGCCCATTCGTCAAGGGCGTTGCTGACATACTCCTTGATGGCGTCGGCGGCGCTCCGGTACATGGAGCCTAATGTGATAAGGGCATTGGCCTTGTTGATTTGGACATCTACTATCTTTTCCAACTGCAACCCCCTTTTTCTGGACTGATATAAAGAAGAACTACTATGCCAATTTTAGGTTAGGTTCAAAATTTGTCAATAACCTGTCAAAAAACGAGCGTCGTGTATCTCCCCTGTGCTAGAAATAAAATTCAGGCCCCGGTCAGCTTAGCCAACCGAGGCCTGATTAAGGGCTGGTGTAGTGCCCCGTAAAGGGACGCTATTACATTAACTTACTGCGACTTCTCCTTGGCCTTCACCACGTTAAAGCAGTCGACGCAATACTGCTGGTTGTTCAGCTGCATCAATTGCACCTCAAATTTCCTTTTGCAAGCTACACATGTTGTTGCCATGTAGGTTCCTCCTGGTTAGTGGATAGGATGCCCTAACTCTATTTTAGCAAAATGGGCGACGGACCGACGCCTCGATCCCTCGCGAGAGTTATTTGTTTGGCCCCTTGTTGATTCTATAGGCCCATGTAGAGCCAATTGCGGCGACAATCAGCCCGCCTACCAGGTACCCGATCCCCCACCATAGGACACCGTAGAGCACCACGGCCACTCCAAATGTCCAGAGAACACCGCAGATGGTCCAGGCCATGAGGAGTACAAAAAGGGCTATTGCCCCCTTGGAAATTTCCATTGTGACGTTATACGGCTGCCTAGAGGGTTTGTGGCTTGAACGGGCCTATTCTGGCACGGCAATAGAGATGGGATACTATCTAGCCCGGAGCGGCCATTCGCCAATACCATTCAACGAACCGGGAAAAAGATATCGGTGCGCCACTTGGACTGGTCGGGTTCAGCTCCTGGGTCGGTCACATAAACTTCCCACGGCGCTCCTGCAGGTTGAAGACCCTGCGAACCTATCCACTCCACGAGCGCTTCCCATGTTTTGGGGAGTCCCTCGTAGGGGCCCTGGTGAGTGACCGTCGCTACGGTTGCAGCGGGAAGGTTACCGGCCTTTATGCGTCCAGACCCTTTCAGCTGCGACCCTACGGGCATGCCGCATTCCAGGTCTATGGTGTCGCCGTCCATCGCGTGGTAGATCGAGAGCGGCATCCCGGCCGGCTCCTGACCGGTCTCCTTGATGTGTGCGTAAACCTCCCCGAAAAGCGACCCCAACACTTCGCCAATCTCGGACATCTTTGCCGGTGTGCGTATACCCAGGATCGGCTGCGCTTCGACTTTCCTAGTTGCGAATTCCAGTTGCATGCGAGCTATCCATCCTTGCTCCCGCGACCTGAATTTTGCCGGCCGCGAAGTCTGCATAGTCTAGCAATCCCTCATGTCAAAGGCCATTCATGCAGGTGCGCCAACAAGGGAAACACTGGGTAGGCCCGTGCTATAATCGCCGCGCCTGCGGAAGCGGGCAAACCCTTTTTATTCATCCCTTTGGAGGAACCTGCCATGGGAGCTAGTTCGGTGAGAATCGGCCTGATTGGAGCGGGGAAAAACACCAGGGAACGACACATCCCCGGTTTCCAGGCCATAGATGGCGTAGAGGTGGTCAGTGTTTGTAACCGGTCCCGGGAGTCGAGCCAAAGGGTCGCCGACCAGTTCGGCATTCCCAAAGTCGTCGAAAACTGGCAAGACCTCGTTGCGGACGATGATATAGACGCCATCTGCATAGGCACGTGGCCCTACCTGCACTGTTCCATGACGCTGGCCGGGCTGGACAATGAAAAACACGTAATGACCGAAGCCCGCATGGCCATGAACGCCGCCGAAGCCCATGACATGCTGGATGCCGCCAACGCCAGCCCCGGACTCGTCACCCAGATCGTTCCCTCTCCCTTCACCTTCGCCATAGACGAGACCATTCGGTCGTTAGTCGTGGACGGTTACCTCGGAGACATTATCGCCATCGATATGAACGTGAACGGCAACCAGTTCCTGGAACGGGAATCCCCGATAGCCTGGAGGCAGAACAGAGAGCTCAGTGGGCTCAACATATTGCACATGGGCATCTGGTACGAGGCTCTCATGCGATGGGTCGGACCCGCTTCGGCAGTAATGGCGATGACCTCCGTAAACGTTCCTATCCGTCCGGACGAAGACGGAAGCCCGGCTTTCATCACCGTCCCGGACCACGTAGACGTGATTTGCCGCATGTTCATAGGGGCGCAGGCCCGGATAAGGATCAGCTCGGTAATCGGACTGGGGCAAGAGTCGGGCATCTGGATAAATGGGTCGGAGGGGAGCCTGTTCATAGACGGCTCTGGGCAAACCCTCCTTGGAGGCCGCAAGGGTGATTCCGAGTTGAAGGAGATTCCCATAGCACCCGAAAAGCGCGGCAGCTGGCGTGTGGAAGACGAGTTCATCGGCGCAATACGGGGTGAAGAGAAGATCAAGCTGACCAATTTCGAAGACGGGCTGAAGTACATGGAATTCACCGAGGCCGTGACTCGGAGTGCGCAGTCCGGGAATGCCGTGAATCTGCCCCTCTAGTGTCGGGCTAACAGAATCACTTTCAGGAGAAACTTATGATTGCATTGTTGGTCACTATCGACATCCAACCCCAGTACAAGGATCGGTTCATGGAGGAACTGCTTCTGGACGCCAAGGGCGCCAATAATGACGAGCCCGGATGTCTCCGGTTCGACGTCCTGCAGGACAACGAAGATCCAAACCGGGTCCACCTGTATGAAGTCTACAAGGATGAGGCTGCGATAGCCGCCCATAGGGAGGCCCCTCACTTCGTCAAATGGCGGGACACGACAAAAGACTGGCTTGCCAAGCCCTACTCCCGCACTCTCGGCACCAACGTCTACCCCTCAGACGAAAACTGGCGATAAGAAGTTTAGGTCTGCCGGACCTCTACTTTATCTCCACCTCTATAAATGCGAACTCGCCCGAGTTCGCATTTATGACGTTGTGCTCGACACCCGCGTTTCTGAAGTAGGGCTGGCCGACCTTTAGTTGATTGATCGACTCCCCCTCGGAGGTCACCGCCCTGAGATTCCCGTCCATGATAGGTACCACGACATAGTCCAGCCCGTGGACGTGATGCCCCACCTCCGCCCCTGGAGCGAAACGCCACTCCAGTACCCTGACTCTTTCGTTGTCTATGAAAATCGTCGACTTTGCTTTCTCTGCAGTCATGTGCAAGTCTCCCGCCTAGCCTGTTGCCTGTATAGCCTCTCTCAGATTCACGTCACCGGTGTAGAGCGCCCTCCCGACTATCGCTCCCTCCACCCCCAGGTCTCTCAGCGACCTCAAATGTTCGATGGTTGAGACGCCACCTGAAGCTATAACCGATACCGCACTTTTCGACACTACCTGACGCACCGACTCAAGGTTCGGCCCCGAAAGCATCCCGTCCCTCGAAATATCCGTGTAGATGATGCGCTGCCCCCCAAAGTCCTTCACCCGTCCGATCAGGTCGATCGCATCAACCTCCGTTGTCCTCTTCCATCCGGATGCAGCCACCCGGCCATCCCTCGCATCTATGCCGATTATTACTCTGTCTCGATGTATTCGCAGCGCCTCTTGAAGGAAGTCCGGGTCTTCCACGGCAGCGGTGCCTAGAACCACGCGTTGCACCCCTTGGCTCAACCAGTCCTCCAGTGTCTGCATGTTGCGGACGCCACCCCCTAGCTGTACCGGCACGTTTACGCTTTCCAGGATGCGGGCCACAGCCTCGGCGTTTTCGGGTTGGCCGGAGGCGGCCCCTTCGAGGTCCACGACGTGAATTCTTGGCGCTCCGGCCTGTTCCCACCTCCGGGCCACTGCTCCCGGGTCAGTGGAAAAGACGGTCTCCTTATCGAAGTCACCCTGCAGGAGCCGGACGCACCTGCCCTCTTTCAGGTCTATGGCCGGGATTACTTCCATCGCTGTTGCAGCACCCAGTTTTGCATGAAATTTTCGTACATCCTGAGGCCAAGTGTCCCGCTCTTTTCCGGGTGAAATAGCGTAGCCACCACGTTTCCTCGGGCTGCGGCACAGCAAAATGTGCGGCCATAGTCGGTGGTGGCCAGCGTGAGGCCCGGGTCCCGGGGCACGGGGTGATAACTGTGAACGAAATAGAAGTAGGAGCGGTCTGGGATGCCATTGAATAAAAGGCTGGATCGACTCTGTTCGACGTTATTCCATCCCATGTGCGGCTGCTTAACGCCTTTGGGCAGCCGTTCGACCGACCCCGGTAGCACCCCGAGACACTCTTGATCTCCCTCCGCGGAGAAATCGAACAGCACCTGCAAACCCATGCACACACCGAAGAAGGGTCTCCCCTCCGAAATGGCTCCAAGGACCGGCTCTACCAACCCTCGTTCTCTTAGGCCGTCCATCGTGGGTCGGGCGGCGCCCTGTCCGGGCAATACCAGCGCATCTGCTTTCGCAATGTCTCCCGCAGAACTCGACACCCGAGCCTCGTACCCCAGCTTGGCGAACGCTTTTTGGACGCTTCTCAGGTTGCTCGCCCCGTAGTCTATTACCAGGACCACGGGCCCCGACTTATTATCTACCCCGCTCAAACTCTTGGAATCTCCTTTTAACTTGAATGAACGTAGGGCCTAAAGCCCCAGAATCTCAATGGCATTGGCGCCCAGTATCGCCTCTTTTTCGCCGTACGTGAGGATAGGCAACTCCATAATCCGATCAACGCTGTGGGTTAAGCCGTACCAGGGGTAGTCGGAGCCCATCATGACGCGACCGGGGCCGATGTCACGTATGAGCTGCGCAAGCTGCTCGTCCGTAGGGGCGTTGGGTGCGCCTGTCCACTCAATCACCTCGCAGCTGTCGAAGTATGCGTTGGGGAAGGCCTCGGCAATTCCGAGAGCCTGCTCCCAGGTGGCCCCGCCCATGTGGGCGATGATGAACTTGAGATTAGGAAATGCTTCCAGCACCGGCGCAAAAGACCGAGGTTCGGCGTAGGGAGACCCGTCGGAAGAGGGCCCCGAATGAGTGAGGAAAGGCACACCCAGTTCCTGGCAGACTCGGTATATGGGCCACATTCGGGGATCGGCCATTTCGAGTTTCTGAAGCGCGGGATGGACCTTAACACCCCTGGCCCCCCGATCTTCGACCAACTCCTTGAGATATGCCGCACCTTCCTCGCCGGGCAAGGCATTGGGGTCTACGGCTGCGAATGCGATGAGGCTCTCGTTCTCTGCGGCGAGGTCGCAGGCCCAGCTATTGAATTCCTGGAACAATTCTGGAGTTGATGACTCGATCTCGCTGATGGCAGCGGCGCGCTGGGCATCGGTCAGATTGGGGTCGAGGTTGAATATGGCGAAGTCCCGAGCCTGGTCCTCAACGAACAAGTTGGCGACGATCGCACGGTAGAAACCAGCGTCTGCCATATCCCGGATCGCTTCCTCTGCGCTGCCATTGGAGCTAGTAGAAGCGACGTTTTCCTTCTCTCCATATTCCCCTATGCTGTAGTTTGCGAGCCGTCTTACACCCCATTCCCGACTCCTGTATATGTGAAGGTGCGCGTCTACCAGTAGTGGCCCCGCCATGATCTACTCCCTTCCTGACATCCCTATAGCCCGAAGGTCTTTTCGGCCACGTCGATCACTTGCCGGCCTATGGCAAGGGATGCCGTAGCGCCCGGTGATGGCGCATTCCTGACGTGTACCGCATTATTGCCGCTGCTGATCAGAAAGTCATCCAGGAGTCGGCCTTTTCGGTCGACCGCTTGCGCCCTTACTCCCGCGCCCCGGTCCACTAGGTCATCCTCCTGTATCTCAGGCACGAGCCTTTGCGCCGCCTTCAAGAAAGCTCGCTTGCTCACAGACCTGAGAAGCTCCTGCATTCCCATTCGCCAGTAGCGCAAAGTCAGCAGCCAGAATCCCGGGAAGGACAAGGTCCTCAGCAGCTCTCCCCCGTTGACCTTGCCGATAGTGTATCCCTCTTTGGCGAAAGCTAGAACGGCATTGGGGCCTGCCTCCGTGTAACCGCGGACGGTTTTGGTGAAGTGAACGCCCAGGAATGGGAACGCAGGATCCGGGACCGGGTAGATCAGGCCGCGCACAAGCCCCTTGGCTCGCGGTGAAAGCGTGTAGTAGTCCCCGCGAAATGGAACTATACGAACGTTGCGTTCTGGGGAAGTCATTTCAGATACTACGTCAGCGTAGAGGCCCGCGCAGTTGATAAGGTGTTTCACCCGCAGGGCGCCGACTGACGTGACAAGTTCCATTCCATCCGGCAAGGAATTGATGCCCATCAATGCTGTCCCTAAAGAGACCCGGCCCCCCGATTCTTCGAAATCCGAGGCGTAGGCCCGGGCGACCTGGGTGTAGTCGATTATCCCGGTCTCGGGGGAGTGAAGGGCGGCGACGCCTCGGGCGTAGGGTTCAAGGTCCTTCAGCTCATCCGGCCCGATCCTCCGAAGGCCGGGGACTCCGTTTGCCGTCCCCCGACGATATAGCTCCTCCAGGGCAGGGAGTTCCGAGTCGTCCACTGCAACAATGACCTTGCCGCATTTTTCGTAAGGTATGCCGTGGTCGTCGCAGAACCGGGTAAGCAATCGAGCGCCGACAACGCAGTTCTGAGCTTTCAAAGACCCGGGTTTGTAGTAGATGCCGGAATGGATGACGCCGCTATTGTGCCCCGTCTGGTGACGGGCAAGCTCTTGCTCTTTCTCAATGACAACGATGCCGAGACTCGGGTGCCTGCGTCCCAACTCACGCGCTGCTGAGAGCCCAAGAATCCCTCCACCTATCACACCTACGTCGAAGTCGAAACTCAAGCGCTGTCTCCGGAGCGCAGACCCAGTCCCTTCTCACCGACCCCCCGCCTTCTCAGAAATCGGAGTGAGAATTGTGCATTGCCTCCCCCCAGCGACGGCCCCTTCATCAGCATCAGGAATGCGCCGAACATGCAGGCCATGAACATCCCGGAGGGAATTGCATAGCTGTCGTTCAATTCGTACATGTTGCCGATGATGGTCGGGCCCGCGGCCATCCCGAAAAGGGCGAAGCTTCCCAAGGCTCCTGATATCGCGCCCACGTGCCTCACCCCGAAGGAAGAGGCCGCCACGATGGTGACAATGGCGCTGAACGCCGTCCCCGCACTGGCGAGGATGAGCGGTATCAACAGTGCCAGGAATCGCGGTGCATCCAGGAAGACCACGCTGAACATCATGGTCGGGGCCATCATCGCGCCCAGGGTGGCCGTGCCCAGGATAGCCTTGATGGGGACCTTGTCGCTCAGGTAGGCGTACATGAACTTGCTGAATATCACCATTCCACCGTTGGCGGCAAGGAGGGCCGAAGCCACCTGGGGAACATAACCGAGGTCTCCCAGGAAAGGCTGGGTCTGTGTGAAGGTCCCAAAGGAACTGCATAGCGCCACGAAGAACAGCACGCCGACTACCCAGAACTTCAGCGTTTTTGCTGCCTGGCTCAGTGTTACCCCGGGGACCGACTCGTACGAAAAGGTTCCCGGTCTTGAGGGTCTCCCTCCGGCAGGGGCGCTGATTACCGGGTCGCCGTCGGGGCGCAGGCCCATGGACTGCGGGTCTCGGCGGACTACGAATATGCTCAGGGGAATTTGCAGGGCCCAGACTGTAATGGCCAATATGGTGGTCGTGGTCTGCCAGCTTAAGATTTCGATGAAGGCTGAGGCTACGGGGATAGTGATCAGTCCTCCGGCGCCTATGCCCGTGTAGGCAATAGCTATTGCAAGACTGCGTCTACGCTCGAACCAGCGAGCCAGGAGTACGTTGACGGGCACTGCTACGGCAAAGGCGAACCCCAGGGCAGCAATCATTAACGCTCCATACAGGTGCCACGGCTCTACGATCCAGCGGAGCAGCAACGTACCCAGGCCCAACATCACCCCGCCGAAGAACATGACGGGCTGCGAGCCGTATTTGTCGGTGATCTTGCCTGCGCCGGGCGACACCAGTGCCACGACAAGGAGCGTTAGTGAAAACGCATTGGAGATGGTGCCTCGACTCCAGCCGTAGGTGTCGGACCACGATTCGAAAAATATCAAGGGAGCGGAAAACAGGACACCGTATCCGAGGGTCAGGGATACCCAACCGCAGACGACCATATACCAACCATAGAAAACTCTCGGCCTCTTTTTGGAGGCTGTAGCGCCCAGGTCTCCCGCGGTGGTTACGGGAGAGCCCGGGCCCCGGAGAAGGCCCGGTTCTTGGCTTTCTGCGGAGGTCTCGGCCATGGTAATAAGGTTAACTCCAACATCGGGGGTAGTCCACACGCGTCTCTCAGTGTGACATCAACCCCTTGCTCCAATATGAACTTGTGTACTATATTGCTCTACAGGCGCCGACATCCCGCGTCGGCCCTATTCAAGGAAAGATGGACCCTCCGTCCAGCTGAAAGTGGAACACCCGCCTGCGGAGGGTGGAACACCCACCTACGGAGGGTCCGCCTTTGGCGGAGCGGAACACAAGGAGTCTCATGAGTCGCCCAAGCCTTAACAGGCCCCGCCGATCCTGCGCGGTATCTCATTGCCCGGCTGCCGGCACGCGTCTCCTTCCCACCCCATCCCCCCATACCCGGGGAAAACAGTTTTTACCGCCAGAACAATCATATAGGCACGAACTTCTGATTGATTCAATCAAAACTCCCCTTCGCGCCTCGCCCATGTCACCCCCTGCTACAATAGCTCCATACTGCACCAGGAGGGGCGGACCATTAGCATAGTCATAGGCAAACGGACCAGGGTCGGCATAGCAGTCCCCCAGACCTTCCCGGACGGTCCTTTCGACATATCCGTGATCGAAGAGAACCTGAAGCTGGTGGAGTCCCTGGGCTTCGACAGTGTCTGGACCCACGATCAGGCGATAGGGACCATCCAGACCCTGGACCCATTCGTCCTTCTGGCCCACGCCGCCCGGCACACGACCAATCTGAAACTCGGCATTTCCGTGGTCGTCACTCCTTATCGCAGTCCAGTACATCTTGCCAAGAGCGGAGCGAGCCTGGACCAGATCAGCGGCGGACGCTTTATTCTCGGACTGGGAATCGGGAGCGACACCCATGTATATCCCGCCTTCGGCATTACTCCCGAGGCGCGAGCCGCCCGCTTTGAGGAACAAATCGAGGTTATCAAGGCGCTCTGGACTCAGCCGGAGGTCACCTACAAAGGCAGGTTTCTGGAACTGGACAGGGTAACCGTTGCTCCGAAGCCCTTCCAGCAGCCCCGCGCCCCGATTTGGATCGGCGGCCACGCCAAGCCCGCCTTGGTGCGAGCGGTAAAGTTCGCCGATGCCTGGATGGGCGCCGGAGCATCTTCTATTGCCGACTTCAAAGACCAAATTGTATTTGTGCGGGGACTTCTGGATGAGGAGGGTCGGGACCCGGCGGCTTTCCCGATATCGAAGCGGATATTTATTGGGATTGGGCCGGACAGGGAGTCGGTGGGCCGAAGGATGCGCCAATGGTTCGGGGAGTACTACCACAACTCGGAGCTGGCGGACCGGGTGGCGGTTTACGGCTCTGTAGAGCAGGTCATCGAGGAGTTGGCGAGCGTGGTGGAGGAGGACCTGGACATGCTCATGCTAAATCCCGTCTACGACCCCACCGAGCAGACCCATATCCTCGCCGAGGACGTGCTCCCGAAACTCTAGTATCTAAATTGACACCCTGGCCTCCCCCTCTTACACTCGCCCCGAGGCCCGGCTCCCCAGACACAGGCAGGTATTTCACATGGAACCCGTTAAAGTTCAAATCTTCTCCGACTACATCTGACCCTGGTGCTACATCGGCCTGGAACGGACCGAAAGATTGGCTGAGGAATACGACGTTGACGTCGAATGGCTTGCCTTCGAGCTTGTGCCCGGCACCCCTCCCGAGGGTACACCCCGACCCTTCAAGGAAGGCGAAACCTCCGATCTTAGAGGCCACATGAAGGACGCCGCCGAGGCTGCTGGCCTCTCCAAGATGCGTCGCCAACAGGTTACCCCATTCACCATCCCCGCCTTCGAGGCCAGCGAGTTTGCCAAAGAACAGGACAAATTCGATGACTTCCACAAGGCTGTGTTCAAGGCCTTTTGGGAAGAGGGCCGCAACATAGGCGTCAACGACGTGCTGAAAGACATCTTCGAAGAGTGCGGGATGGACTGGGACGAGTACGAGTCGTCGGGAGGGGGAGAGAAGTATCGGCCCACTGTTGCGAACCAGTTGATGCAGGCTCGGGCCTACGGTATCTCAGGCGTTCCGGCTTTTATCCTTGACCGGTACCTGATATCCGGCGCCCAGCCCTACGAGGTGTTCCAGCAGGTCATGCAGCGCATTGACCAGGACCGTAAGGGCAAGGGGCTCTGGGTCCCGGGCCAGGAGTAACCCCTACCTCACTACCTCCACCCTATCCCCTAAAGAAACGGCGCCCGGTTTCGAGACCGTACCATAGACCCCGAAGTAGGCTGCCTGCGGGTCGGGTCGGTAGTTTAGGATCACCCGGAGCGTGTTCATGTCTCGTGCCCCGGTGTCTGGATCGTGGGTGGTTATGGCGCACCTTGGGTCCCTAGCCACGACCCTTACCCGCACCTCGGGCCCGACCGAGACTTCCTCGCCCACCCATGAATCTTCCTCGTGGGGCGTCGTGTTATCGATGAAGAAGTTCGGTCGGAATCGCCGGTTGTCGATGGGTTTCGACACCCCGGCCTTGTCTCCCAACTGGTCCAGAGAGGCCTGCGACAGGATGGAGATAGGGTAGGCGTCCTGACATTGTCCGGGTTGGTCGGTTTTCACCAGCCGGAGTTCTGCATCGCAGAAGTGTGACAGGGCCTGGGCGAAACCACCCCCCACCACCCGCCCCCCGACCATGCGCCCGAATATGAAGGTTTTCACCATGTCCCCGGTCTCAGGCGCGTCTTCGACTATCGAGCTGTCGGGGAAGATGAGCGACAGGCGTTCGGGGTCGGAATTGTACTCGGCTTTGACCTGCACCATTTTCGCAATCTGTCTCTGGGTCATAAGCCGACCGGCGGCATCGATAACGTGGAACCTGCGGTCTTCCACAACGCCAGTTTCGCTAACGTGGACCGTTGTTGGATGGAACAAGCCCAGGGACTTCACCGGAGCGATATTCAATGCTTGCAAGGTAAGGGATTCGCTGCTCATGGTTATTTGTCTCGGCTCCTCAATTCGTTTCGGTTGCCCATATACCCGACTGTCAGTATTATCTGCGCCGGTGGAACTTTGCACGCAATAGTAATAGGCGCCGGGGTGATCGGGGCGGCAATAGCTTACTATCTCAGCGCGTCGGGCGCACGCGTGACTATCGTAGAGCGGGGCAAGCCGGGCGGAGGCACTTCAGGGACATCGACAGCCTATGTCAACGCCGTCCTGAAGCGCCCCGAGCATTACCACCGCTTCAGCCGCCTGGGCGTCGAGGCTTACGCCCGGCTGGAAGAAGAGCTAGGGCCTGGCGGTGGGATCGGGCCCCGGGGTGCTCTCCACTGGCCCGGGTCGATGGCCGGAGGTCTGCACACTTTCGACCGTATTCTTGCCGAGCTGGAGGAGTGGGACTATCCCCACGAGGTCATTACCCCCGACGAGGCCGCCGATATCGAACCGAACGTCCGGGTGAGAGACCATGACGGGCCCGTCCTATATCTACCCAACGAGCGTTGGGTGGAGGGAGAGACGCTGGCTCGAACCCTGTGCGACAGAGCTGTAGCTATGGGCGCCCGACTCCTTGATTCATGCTCGGTCTTTGAGGTAGCTAATTCAGGGGGTCGGGCCACGGGCGTTTATACCGGCTTTGGGTTGGTGTCTGGGGACCAGGTCGTCGTGGCTGCCGGGGTGTCGAGTGTCGGGTTGCTTGCACCTCTGGGTTATCGCTTGCCTGTGGGCCGCTCTGTAGGTGTCCTGGCCAAGTTCCGCACCCCGAGGCCCCTGCTAAATGGTGTGGTATATCCCGGCATATACCACTGCCGACCAACGGAGGACGGCGGCGTCATGATCGGCAGTGATGATTTCGATCTCATGGCCGACGAAGACACTGATACATCCAAACCGCCTGAATGGCTCTACGGTCTCCGAGACACCGCGGCGCGCGACATTAGAGGAATAGGCTCTCTCCCCATTGAAGAATTCCGCATCGGTCTCCGGCCCTTGCCCACCGACGGCTTGCCGTTGATAGGCCCCGTCCCTGGCATTGATGGGGCCTATGCCGCGGTAATGCACAGCGGAATCACGCTTGCTGCGATAGTGGGTCAAATCGTGGCGGAAGAGGTGGGGCGGGGGGAGGAGTCGGGGGTGGTGGGGAGGTACAGGTTGGATAGGGCGGTCTCTTCTTCTTAGGGTGCTCCCCGCCCCGGCGCCCGAGGCTGCCTCAGCAGCATTACGAACACGGCCGCAACTGCCAGGGCCCCGACGCATAAGTAGTAGAACAGCTGGTAGGAGTCCCGCACATCGGCTATTCCACCGGCCATGATTGGGCCGGCTACGCCTCCTGCCGTGGACAGCAGCCGGAGTCCGCCCTGTATCGTGCCGAAGTTTCTGGCGCCGAAGAGGTCGGCCTGCAACGCCGACCGCACCGGTATCACCCCACCCGACCCCACGCCATAGAAAAATGACCCTGCTATAGCCAGCAATGGCGTCGTGAGGTTGGCCAAGAGGACTAGTCCGGCGGCCTGTATCACGAGGCTAGCTACCACGACAGTCTTCTTGTCGACGAAATCCGAGAGCGACCCCATCCCCAGCCGCCCTATCATGCTGAACAGCGGCACCCCTGCGGCCGCTGCCCCCGCCACCGTCAACGACACATTGCCATCCAGCTTTAGGGCAGAGATCAATTGGGATATTACGGCCCCATGGACTGCGGTCCACAGCGTGAACACTGCCCCGAGGTACCAGAACGTTCGCGTGGAGAGAGCCTCCTTGAAACGGAAGTCGATCTCGGTGCGTCTGGAGTAGACGGGGGAGGCAGTCTCTGCCGAGTCTCCGTCGGGCAGGAGGCCGTATTGCTCGGGCCGATGCCTGAATACCAGGGCCAGAGGCAGGATCACCACCCATGATGCAATACCAAGCACTTGTACCGTGGTCCGCCATCCAAACTGGGAAATAAGCACCACGAGCAGGTACACCATGATCCCGCTGAACGCCGATCCCAGCGAGATGATCCCCATGCTCCGGCCTCTCTTTCGGCGAAACCACTGGGCCGCAGCAATGTACGTGACGATGGGGTTGCACCCGCTGGAGCCGATGGAGATGACCAGAAACATCACGTAGAACATCCACAATCCATCTATGTAGCCCAGAAGGAGGAAGCCGACCCCGTAGATGACCCCGCCCACCATGATGACGCGCCTCGGGCCCAGCCTGTCCACGAGCACACCGACCACCGGCGCAGCTATCCCGCTCTCGCCCTGCTGCAGCGCAAACGCAACCGAAGTCAGGGCCCTCGACCAGCCGAACTCCTCGATAATCGGGTCGAACAGGGCTGAAAATCCGTAGAAGAATGCTCCCGTGATGATTGACACCGGAATTGAGCCGATGACGATCCACCACCCGTAGAACAATTTCGGTCTGGGATTTATTGGGACATCCTCCGTCCGGCCCTCTCACCCATCATTTTGAAGAGTCCTGCTGACCAAGGGTGCGAAGCGCGTCTTCTCGGTTGGCCCGCGCCTGTGTCAGACCCGCTTCCAGGGTTTGGGCGTAGATCGACTCCACATAGTTGCGCCTGAGCACCGCAAGGCCCGACTCGGTAAGGCTTCTCGGAACGGAGTACTCCTCCATCATCCCTTCCAACCCAATGGGGCTGACGTCCTGCGTCCTCAAGCATCTCCCCATCGACTCCAGGGTGCTCAGCGCTATCGCCTGTGCTTCTGCGCCCGTGAAACCGTTAGCCGCCCCGAACTCGACGAAGGCCTTGAGCACCGGCCATATGAAGGTTTGCCCTGCAGCGTGGAGCAAGACGAAGGTGTCCATCGCCTCCTCCCGGATGGTGATGATCTTTTCGCAGTAGCGGCCCCAATAGGATTCAAGGTCTCGGATGCGCTCCGGGTCGGAACCTAGCTCGGGGCAAATCGCTAGGTAACCCCGCCCTAGGGCCATGAACGAGGTCGGGAAGACCCATGCTAGAGCGCATTGCGAAGGCAGATACCGACGGTAGAATGCAAGAGGCAAGGAAGCGGCCCCCGTAGCAACAGTCTGCTCGCTCCCGATGGCAGGTCCTATCTCCTCCATAAGGACGCCCATCTGGTTCGGCCTGACAATGGGACAGATTACATCCGCTCCTTCGCACGCTTCCCGGTTGTCGGCGTAGACGGTTATGCCGTATTTCTCCTTGAGTTCCGCACGGCGTTCGGGACGCCTGTGTGATGCCACAATCTCGACTCCCTGAGCCCTCTCATCGGGGCCGGTCATTGCCGCCAGCATGATCTCCCCAAACCCTCCAGCACCGATAATTGCCACTCGTCGAATCATTGGATAGTCCACTTTCCTTTGTAATGAGAGTCCGGCAACGGGCGAAGCCGGTACTGGTCATTCTACCGCCCGACTCCCTTCCTCGTCTTTCCGCCTTCATCACCCCAGTTGCACATCATATCGACATTTCCGCTACTATGGCCCATCTCTGATGGATGACCGCAACACAAGAGAAACGTGGGGCCCGCGTATGCGGCGGGACTGGGATGACCGCGCCCACGCCGACGCTTTCTACTACTCCACCTGGAAAGTCGGCCACAAGTGGGACCCCGACGAGTTCTTCGAATCCGGCGAGAGGGACTGCCGGCTATTCGTTGACCCCATTGTCAAGGACTTGGGCATCGAGCCCGGGGACTCGGCAATGCTGGAACTTGGGTGTGGGGTGGGGCGGATGACCAAGGCCCTTGCGCGGAGGTTCCGATACGTCCATTCAACCGACGTATCCCCCGAGATGGTCTCCCAAGCTCGTTCCCTTTGCCCAGAATTGGACAACGTCATTTGGGAAGTATCCGACGGCTTCGACCTCACCTCAATCCCGGATGGCGCCCTGGACTTGTCCTTCAGCTTCCTCGTATTCCAGCACGTACCTCAGAAGGAGATAATTCTCCATAACGTATCCGAAATGCTAAGGATCCTCAGGCGAGGCGGCGGATTCCTTTTCCAGTACAACGGAGAGACCGAGCGCCGGATAGAGTGGAGGGGTCGGCTAATCTGGGGGATTCTTGACCGTTGGCGTATACCTCTGATCCCGCACCTGTTGGGAATCGACACCCGGGAGGCGGGCAAGACCTGGGATGGCGCGCCTCTCGACGGTGAAGAGGTAAAGAGGTGGGTTGAGCTACGAGGTGGAAGAGTAGTCGGGGTGAGGGGTGTGGGCACGCCTGCTGCGTGGTGCTGGGGTGTGAAGACTTAGGCGGCCAGCACTCTAGCGAGTGAGCGTTGCGCCCGTCAATTGGAAGGCAGATCAAAGATGGAAACGGCTCGGTCAGTAACGTATTCCCCTATCGAAAGCGAAGACGTGGCCCCCGGAGAAGGGGCATTGATTACGTGCACCGCGTTCCGGGTCTCTTCGATCACGAAGTCGTCTACCATGTTTCCGTCGGGCAGCACTGCCTGGGCACGGACCCCGCTCCCCCATCTTTCCAAATCCCCCGCCTCGACTTCGGGCACCAGTTTCTGCATCGACTTCACATAAGCCTTCTTGCTCAATGAGAAGTAGATCTCCTGTAGGCCAGTGCGCCAGTATCGCATCGCCATCCTCCAGAAAGCGGGCATTGAAAGGATAGTCCACGTCTCCTTCGGATCTATGTCAGTGATGGAGTATCCCTCTCGGGACCCGGCTACCATGGCGTTGGGGCCGCTCCTGATGACGCCTCCTTTTATCCTGCCGAACGTCGCTCCGAGGAACGGGAACCGGGGGTCGGGGACCGGGTAGATGAGGTTTTGCACGAGATGCCTGGCCTCCGGTTTAAGGGCGTAGAACTCGCCGCGGAAGGGTATTAGACGAACGTTAGTCTTGACGCCAGCCATAGCTGCTACCTGGTCGGCATGGAGGCCGGCGCAGTTGACCAGGTATCGAGCGGATACCGTCCCGCGCCCGGTGTCTATGTCCAGCCCTCCCGCCCGAGACCTTATCCCCCTGACCCGGGCTCCGGTCCACACCTCCCCGCCCGACTCCTTGAATAATCGGGCGTAAGCATCGGTGACTGCGTTGTAGTCCACGATGGCCGTTTCAGGCGAGTGGATGGCTTTCACGCCGTTGGCGTGGGGCTCGATTTCCCGCAGCCTCTCGGGACCAACGACCTCAAGGCCCGAGACCCCGTTGGCCGTACCTCGACGGTACAACTCCTCCAGGGCCGGGACCTCTTGCGGGTTTGTCGCCACGATGACCTTGCCGCAGTTGTCGTATTCGACGCCATTCTCGTCGCAGAAGGCCTTCAACATCCGGGCCCCGCGAACGCAATTCTTTGCCTTCAGGGACCCCGTGCGATAGTAGATGCCCGTGTGGATGCAGCAATTGTTGTGACCCGTTTGGTGCCTCCCGAGACCGGTCTCCTTTTCGAGCACAATGCACCGGGCCGAGGGGAAGCGTCGGGACAACTGAAGGGCAGTTGCCAACCCGACCACCCCACCCCCAACCACCGCTATGTCGAACCGGGTGTCGGGCATGAGCTAACTTATTTAATCCTCAAATACGGGGACTGCGCCGGCGGTTTAGATAGATAACCCTTCGCAAAACCAAGACCCGTTTGGCGGATTAGCTCTGCATCTTCCTGTGGGGTTGGGGCGGGAGGAACCTTGGCCGAGGTCTCGTAGCCGTAGGTGGGGATGGGGTCGGACGGGGGTACCCGGAAGACGCCGACCGGGTCCTGGCCCTGGTCCATCGCACGGATGCCGTCTCGGATTATGCGGCGCATCATGATGACGCCCCGGTCCGTAGTCGCCAGGTGTTCCAGGTCGTGGACAGCGATGTCTCGCTGCCCGACCTGCGCGTCGTAGTCGGCGGGAAAGCGTTGGCGGTCCTCGTAGGGCCGGGCAGCCCCCGCATTCTGAGCCATGGTCGCGAACTCGGGATTGTTGGTGTATTCGTCCACTTGGCCCTCCGGCGTCCGGGTAAACGTGAATTCGAGCGTATTGCTGTCATCCTGGGGCACGCGCCACCGGAAAAGTGTTGGAAAGAGGCAGACCTGGTCCTGGCCCTCGTTGTACTGGAGGGGCAGGTCGGGGGGGAGGGGGATGTGGGCAATATTCGGGGCTATGTATTCGACGTTGTGGGACCAGATGTGCCCATCAATGCGGCGGGTCACGCAGCACATCAACCCAATCGGCGACTCCAGCACGTCGAATACGCCCACGTCCAGCAAGGCCTCGACCGGAGCACCCTCGGAGTCCGTGAACTGGACATTGCTGATACGTGCGTGGAGAAAGGCCTCGTGCATCGGGTCGACAACGTTGTCCATCACCTGGAGCCAGTTGCAGTGCTTGATGTTCTTAGTCCCGACGGCCAGGTTCATTCCGGGGGCTGTGTAGGCATCGTACATCGGGAAGGGGTGAATCTTGTCCGGGGGGCCCATGTAGGCGAATACCATGCCGTTAAACTCGTGGACCGGGTAGGCGCCATGGTAGAGGCGGTCCTTCAGCGTGCTGGTATCCGGCTCTCCGGGAGTCTCCAGGATCTTGCCGGTAATGTCGAAGAGCCAGCCGTGGTAGCAGCACCTTATGCCGCCGTCCTCGATTTTGCCGTATTCCAGGGAGGTGCCTCGGTGGCAGCAGTGGAGTTCCAGCAATCCCGCCCTTCCGGAGTCATCCCGAAACACCACCAGGTCTTCGCCTAAAATGCGTATCTTGACGGGCAGGTCGGTCAGCTCGTCGGAGTGGGCCACCGGCTGCCAGAACCGCCTTAAGTACTCCCCGGTTGGAGTGCCGGGCCCGACGTGGGTGATGTCGATGTCCTCTGCAGGAACGTCACGGTGAAAGTAACCTGCGTAGGTATCGGTCAGAAAGGTCGGCTTCGAGGTTGTCATAGGTTGACCTCCGCTTGAGCAGCATCTGGGGAGTCGTGCACGGCGCCTCGGGTGCTAGATTAACATGACATACAAGGGCAAAGTCGCTTTGCCAATCCTCTCGCCTTAGTGTTACCCTGCGTTCCTAGCCCCCGGACCTTAGCCCCCGGAACTAATCTTGGCTGATTCTAACGGGCCCCAGGCAGGCCGGTCCTCCCGCAGTCCTATTTTCTATGGTTGGCTGATAGTAGGCGTATGCCTATTCATAAACTTCGTCTCCCTGGGAGGGCGAGCCAGCTTTACCGTATTCGTCATACCCCTGGAAGGTGATTTTGGTTGGGACCGGGGCGACGTTGCGCTGGCCGCGTCCATAGGGCTGCTGGTCAACGGCTTTACTCAGCCATTTCTCGGTCGCATCTATGACCGATACGGTGCCCGCAAGGTTGTGGTGCCGAGCCTCATTGTCTTGGGCGTGTCTACCGTTCTGCTGATGCAGACGTTTCACCTCTTGTTTCTGATAGCCCTGTTCGGCGTAGTGCAATCTGTAGCTGCCAGCGGGGCAGGGGACCCGATAACCGGAGCGATGATTGCAAAGTGGTTCCGCCGGCATCGTGCCGTGGCCTTGGGTATCAGCATGGCCGGGGCGTCCATAGGCGGGATGATTCTGGTGCCATTCACCAATTATCTTATAGATGCAGCCAATTGGCGCATCGCCTGGGCCGTCCTTGGGGCGCTGGTACTTGTATTCGCAGTGCCGGCGGCGTTTCTTATCCTCAGGGAAAGCCCTGACAAGATGGGCCTCCAGCCCGACGGGGATAGTGCTCCGGTACGAGAAATTGGGCGCGGCATTGGTGCACCTACCTCTCAAGCTAAAGGCCCTCTGGAGGTTGAGTCCTGGAGAAAAGCCTTCAGGTCGGCGCCCATTTGGCAGATGGGTTCAGCATACTTTGTTTGTGGCGCAACCACGGCCATCATGGGAACACACTTCGTACCCTACGCCGTGGACAAGGGCATCACCGCATCCACGGCGGCTCTTGCATTCGGCATCATGAACGGACTCAACATAGTCGGACTAGTGGGTATAAGCCTCATCTCCGACAAGATGGGACGGAAGAACCTGCTTGCGCTGGTGTATGCAACCAGGGGGCTTGGTTACGCCGCACTGCTGCTCCTGCCCGGAGGTTGGGGGCTGTGGAGTTTCGTGGCTATCGGGGGATTCTCATGGTGGGCCACGGCGCCCTTGACTACATCTCTAACTGCAGACGTATATGGTCTCAGGACGCTGGGTACCATGAACAGCATCGCCTTCCTTGCACACCAGATAGGGAGCGCTGTCGCCGTCCAGTTCGCAGGGGAAATGTACGATCTAACCGGCAGCTATATGCTTCCGTTCTCCATTGCAGGACTTATGCTGATTCCCGCCGCCCTGTCTGCCTTCACCATCCAGGAGAAGAAATACTCTATGAAATACCAGGCTCCGGCCCCCGCGCTAAGTCCCTGACACCGAGCCCTGACCGTGTTTTCCATCATCCTTGCCCACCACGAAGGCGCCATTGACCCCGATCTGCTTGACGCCATATTGCACTTCCTCGATACGACATTCGGTGTAGACGGGTGGCCCGCGGTACTATTCCTCGGAGCGCTGATACTGATCATTCCTGTCTCTTTGTTTATCGCTTACCTGCTTTACCGGCGTCGGTGGGGGAGCAGCGGCTAGGGGACTATGCACGGTTGTTGTAGAATAGCCGTTGGGCCAAATAACCCGTAGGGAGATTGACTAGCATATGGACACAAGCAAGCTCCAACCAGGCCAGAGTGCCGAACAGGTCATCACCGTTGACAAGGAGATGACGACCAACCGGACCGGCAAGGAAGGAGCGGACGTTCTTTCCACACCGGCGCTGCTCGGCTTGATGGAGGATACCAGCATCAAGGCCACCGACCACCTGCTGCCCAAGGGATTCACTACCGTAGGCTTCGCCGTGGACGGGCTCCGGCACATCGCGCCCACTTCGATCGGCGGAAAGGTGACTGTTCGATCCGAGCTCACCGGGGTCGACAAGAACAAGCTCACCTATTCCATTGAAGCCTCTGAGGGAGACAAGAAGATAGGCGTCGCCTCTCATCGCCGGGCGATCATTCCCTCGGATTAGGGCCCAGGTTATACGTGTGTTAACATCCCTCCCGCAATGACTACTGACGAAAAGACGCTCACCCCAGCCGCCATCCTCGGCGAGCTGAAGAAGCTGGGTGTCAGCCATGTTGTCTGGCTCCCCGATACAGAGAGCCGATTCCTCTACGACGCCGTATCCTCGGACCCGGACATCAAGTTGGTCCCCGTCTGCAGGGAAGGTGAGGCGATACCGATTGCCATGGGCCTGATTCTCGGTGGGCAGAAACCCGTGTGCATGATCCAGAGTACCGGATTCTATGAATCGGGCGACGCGGTGCGCGGCCTGGCATTGGACGTCGGACTGCCACTTCTGATATTCATCGGCTATCGTGGATTCAAGCGGGAAGGCCCCATAGTTGATTCTGCTGCCACTTACCTGGAACCCGTTCTCGGGGCCTGGGGTATCGACTACCATCTGATAGAGACGGACGAAGACGTGACCCGTATTCCCAAGGCCTACGCCGAGACGCAGGAGCAATCTAAGCCGGTGGCCGTGCTCATCGGGGCGGAGTACCAGCAGGGATGATCCCGGGAATCGAAGCCCTCAAACTAATCTCCCGTCACCAGGGGGATTCCGTGATGATCACTACTGAGACTCCCTTCACCCTATGGGACTCGATTTCCGACCGGCGGGAGTTCCATCTGCCGCTTATCAACTCCATGAGCAAGGCGTCATCGATAGGTCTGGGGCTTGCGTTGGGAAGGCCGGATCTCAAGGTGCAGGTGGTAGACTCGGACGGCAGCCTGCTGATGAATCTCGGGTCCCTGGTCACGATAGCCAACATGGCTCCAAAGAACTTCATCCATTTCGTGTACCAGAACGACGTTTATGGACTCAGTGGAGCGCAGCCGCTACCAGGTGCGGATAAATTCTCCTTCACGGGACTGGCTAAGGCGGCGGGCTACCCCAACGTCTTCGAGTTCGACGAGCTGGAAGAGTTTTCCCTCTCGCTGCCTGAGATCCTGGAAAAGCCGGGGCCGACCCTTGTATGCCTAAAGGTAGAGGATGAGGGCCCCAAGCCCAAGCTTCCGGCCAGGATGACGAAACACGCTTACCCCGAAGTCCGGGACGCGTTGGCCGCACGGCTCCGCAGGGGTAGAGCCTCGGCAGGCTGACCCTAAACCCATCGGATTGCTGTCTCTCGACACTTAATGATGCCCCTCCCCTTCCTCCCCAGTACTGAACTAGAGGGAGACGTTGGCGTGTCTGCGCCAACGTCTCCCTCTGTTCTTATCTCCCCCTCTCCCTTTGGGCCATTAAGGGAGAGGGGGATTAAGGGTATAAACCGGGGAGACAGGTAACACATAAACCAGGGACATGGGTAACACATCGTGGGATTGTATAGGTCAATCTCATAGGAGGAATATGTGTTGCCTTGGAAAGACACGAGCATAGAATTGGAGCGGTTAAAGTTCATCGAGCGGCACACTGCGGGGGAGGAAACCGTCGCTGAGTTGTGTCGCCGGTTCGAGATCAGCCGCAAGACCGGCTACAAGACAATCGGGCGATACGAAGCGTATGGTGAAGGAGGTCTGGTAGACCTGAGCCGAGCTCCTCACAATCACTCCAACGCCACTCCCACGGAGGTGGCTGAGCGTATCATCAGGGCGAAGCGCACCCATCCCACATGGGGCCCGAAGAAGATCGTCGCCTGGTTGCATTCCTTCGAGCCCTATGTGCGGTGGCCGTCCTCCAGCACTGCGGGGGCCATACTGGACCGTGTGGGTCTGGTGAAGCGCCGAAAGCGACGACGCAGCTCTACACCCTGGGCCGAGCCCTTCGCCCATGCCCAACTCCCCAATGACGTGTGGGCCATAGATCTGAAGGGCTGGTTCCGCACCGGTGACCGAATGCGGATAGATCCTCTCACAGCCCAGGACGCCATGTCCCGGTACTTACTGGTATGCGACAGTCTGCTCCACCCTACCGGCCCGGAGGTCAAACGCTCTTTGGAGAAGGCCTTCCGAGAGTACGGCATACCCCGGGCCATACGCACCGACAATGGCCCGCCCTTCGCCAGTGTGGGTCTGGGAAGCCTCACCCCACTCTCAGCTTGGTGGGTCAAGCTGGGCATCCTACCCGAACGCATAGAGCCCGGACACCCCGAACAGAACGGTCGTATCGAACGCCTTCACCGAACCCTCAAGGCCGAGACCGCAGCGCCTCCAGAGGCCAACCGGATACGACAACGCCTAGCCCTCGAACGGTTCATGCACAGCTACAACTTCGAGAGGCCCCACGAGGCCCTGGGCCAGCAACCACCAGGACACCTGTACACGCCCTCTATCAGGCCCTATCCCCCACGTATCAGCTCCCCCGAATACCAGGCCGGTGTCACCGTACGTAGTGTCCGCAGCAACGGACAGATCAAGTGGAAGGGGGATATGATCTACGTGAGCGAGTCCCTCAGGGGTGAACCCATCGGCCTGGTCCAGATGGACGAACGAACCTGGTCCATACAATTCGGACCCCTCTTAATCGGGACCCTTGATGACCCCACCAGAAGGATCGACAAGACCCCAGTAAAAGTGTTACCTATGTCCCCGGTCTAACTGTTACCCATATCCCCGGTCGTACAAAGGGGGTGAAGGTTCCCCGGTGGGGTGTGGGGGGTGTCCCTCCCGCAAGTGTTGAATTCACCCCTTGACCCTACTCGCACACCCGTGCTAATCTTTCCACCGTTCGAACACCAACCCAACTATCTCAAGGAGGAACCAAAAACCCAGGGAAGCCCACCCGACCCACCCGAGGACTCAACGCCCAAGCCCATCCCAACGGCCCTCGCGCAAGCCCGCGGCACAAGTGACAGTCGCCATCTCCTCTACTTAAGTCCCCGTGGCCCTTCCCTGACTCCCCAGGCTATGGAAGACGCCCTGGACCGTACTGAAAAAGTCTCCTAACGGAGCAACCCGACCTATGGAGCGGAACGGGGCGGCCCGTAGCCGAGGCCCGCTTGGCTCTCTGTACGCTTCATCAAATAAAACTGGGCTGACCGCCACTCCCGGCTCCTGGATACAGGCGGCGAACTAAATACACCCGTACTCCTGCGTGGGGAATTGACCCTGGACTTTCCCCTTCCTGCATCCGCCTACGGCGGACAGCGCAGCCAACCCTTATTGGAGCCTATGACGGATGACGGACCCGTATGTCCGACCATACTTCCAGGTCTAGGCGGCGGCGGAGCCCCGTCCCGACGTTCCCGGGACGCCTTCAAGCCCGCATTATCTAAAGATAGGGAGCCGAATCCAGTAAGTGTCTTCCATCGCCGATCCCCCCAACAAACCAACCACCCCCCAACTGAATAACTCGTCCTCTCCCTGTCCGCTATTCCCGCCTTCTCCACCGTCATTCCCGACTCCGGTCAGGCTGTAAGTACGCCTAGCTGAAAGTGGCACATCCACCTCTGGAGGAGCGTGAATCCATCCCCAGGGGTGGAAGACATGGGACATCCCTCTCCCGTAGGGGCGACCGGCCGCTAACCCCGACTCCACAACTAGAGAAAAAACTGGCATGTCACTAATCTGCTGGACGTGTGTACTTACTTGCAAAACCGCCTCTGCAGGTGTTATATTTCAGCTACAGCACTTTGTAAAAAAAATAACAATGTGGAGGGGGAGAGAGGTGTCTGAATCATTTCCTACATGCCAGGCTTGTAATAGTGGAGACTTGTTGCCGCTTTCGGATTTCGGTGGACAAGGAGCTGCCATACGCTACAAGGCTTGGGTGTGCAGCAATCCCAAGTGCGGATATAACCTGAAAATCCGCAACGGCGACGTATTCATCAACGAGCCAATCGGTAGTGGCGTAGGCCACATGCCCAGGGTCCGCTAGGGCCAATACCCGGCGACTCTAACATTTCCCGACTCGAACTTAGTGACTTCAATTTCAGATGAAGCGCGTGGTCGCGCCCAAATGGCCAATATAGCTTCGCGCAAGGAGACATAAGTCGTAAGGCTTATTCCTTGGCCCGTGTAGGCCCACCCTCTTGTTTGGGGGCGTCGACCGGCGATTTTAGCTGTCGTGCAAGCCAAGTTACACTCCGGCCTTCTCGCTTTGGCAGGGGATGGGGAAAAGATTGCCATTCTTAGTGTTTGTAGACTATTCATGGCGGCTTTTGCATCTCGGGATCAGAGTTTGAGCAACGTCCGCTTCGTTGCATTGCCTCTCAATTTCCAGGGGATGACGATGTCAGATTGCGGGGCCTATAGGCGTGTGCTACCATCTCGCCGGACTTCTAAGGAGGACGTAGTTGCTGGACCTGCTAGTTCTGGGCTCGATCAGAGACGTAGTCTTAATCGTATTCTTCGGCATGGGAACCTTGCTTGTCGTCCTCCTGATACTCATTGCATTCCTCTTTTACCGCAAAATGGGAGGACTGATAGACGCAGCCAAGGGTAACTTGGAAAACACACGGGTCACATTAGGGAACGTAGCTGCAACGTCCACTATTATCACTGACGGAGTTGTAAGGCCGCTTATCAAGACTTGGGGCGTAGTTGCAGGTGCCAAGAAAGCATTTGGCTTCCTGAGCAAGTTCTCCAAGTAAAAGCTCTCGGGCAAGTCCGACGAACATTGCAATCCCTATTCATGCAATGACTTATCGCGTTCCTGCAGTTTCAACCAGTTCGAAGGAGTATTTCTTATGTTCTCATTCATCATAGGTTTCCTAATGGGGGGAGCGGCAGGGGCTGCGATTGTCCTGGCGACATCGCCGCGGTTCCAACACCAGGGGGGGAATGGTCAGACTCCCGACTCCCCTACGTCCGAGTTGCAAAACGAGCTCAAGACACGCATCGACGAAGCTATCATTGTCGGGAAGAAGGCAGCGGCTGAGAAGGTTGCCGAACTGGATGAGATGGTGAAGCGACGCAGGGGTGCGGCGCCCGATCAGAAGTCTTAATCCATCTCCTCGACTCCTGCCCTAGGAATTGGGGCTTCGCCTACTCTCCGAAACGCGGGTAGGAGCCGAATACCCGGAACCGAGAGGTGACCCGTTCCACGTGATCTAAAGCCTCGCGCACCGGGGGGTCTTCCCGGTGGCCGAACAGGTCCACCAGGAATATATAACGGCCTAACGCATCCTTGGAGGGGCGGGAGTGTATCTTGCTCAGGTTGATGTTCCTCTGTGCGAATTCGCTCAACACCTCAACCAGGACCCCGGGCCTGTCATCATCGAAGGAGAAGCAGAGAGAGGTGCGGTCCGTCCCTGTCCAGGAATTGTCACCGGTTGCCAGAACCACGAATCGAGTCTCGTTGGTCATTGTTTCCTGAATGTCCGAGGCGAGGACCTTTACGTCATATATATCGGCTGCACGCCTCGTAGCCACGGCCGCGACAGATCCGTCACTCCGTTTCACTTCCTGAACACCGGCGGCGGTGCTGAGCGCGGCCTCCATCTGAGCTTTGGGGAAGCATTTCTCCAGGAAAACCCGACTCTGAGCAAGGGCCTGGGGATGAGAGTAGATCACCTTGATGTCGTTTGCCTGAGCGCCCGGAAGCACGAGGAGGCAGTGCCGAATTGGCAGAACAACCTCGTATTTTATGGCGAGTTCAGATCCATGTATAAGCAGGTCCAGGGTGTCGGTCACCGAACCCTCGATGCTGTTCTCAATAGCAACCACACCTTCCTCTACCATACCTGATACAACAGCCGAACCCACAGCGGAAACCGATGGTAGAGGAACCAAGTCGGCTTGAGGGTCGTAGAGTATGGCGGCCTCTTCGGTAAAGGTGCCTCGGGGACCCAGGAATCCCAGACGCTTAGTCATGGTGTATTTGATGAGTTGTCAGCGAAGAGAGCTGAACGCAGCGTCTCCTCGTCTTCCGGTGCGGTAACTGCGATAACTTCGTCATGCTCGTTGAGCACGAGATCGGGGTTAGGGGCCTTTGGAATTCCTTCGCTATCGATAATCAGGGATATGAACGTTCCGGCGGGAAGGTCAAGTTCTCCCAGACGCTTGCCCTGAATGGCCAAATCACCTGGTATCTTTACGGACACGAGCTCGGCTCCCGAGGCATCGAAGTCCAGGAGTGGGACGGGGGCATTTTCAGGGAGCTGGTGTTCTATGTGTGACATTATCAGGCTTGTCACACTAATGGTAACGTCCACGCCAAGCTTCTTGAACAGGGACTCATTTCGCGGGTCGTTGACTATCGAAATTGTGCGGGATACACGAAACCTAGACTTGGCGACCTGGCAAGCCGTTAGGTTATCCCTGTCCTGGCCGGTTGTGGCTATCAGGGTATCTGCACGAGATGCGCCGGCGGACTCCAGCACAGTGGCCTCGCACCCGTCTCCCCGCAGCATCACATCGCCCAGATCTCTACCGAGTTCATCGCTGCGCGCACGGTCCCGTTCTACGATCAGGACCTCGTGGGATCGAGCCAGAAGATTTTTGGCCAAGTGATAGGCTACCGTACTCCCTCCGACCAGCAAGATGTACAACTGTACGCGCCTACCTCTCTATGGCGTCTCTGAGGAGTTCCACGGTCACTGTGGTTGGGCTAACAGTCTCGAGCCCCAAATCCCGGAACAGGTCTTTTTGAATCGGGTCATGGAGTCGGCATACCACCTTGGGGACTTTGAATTGAGTTTTCGCCTTTTGGGATGCCAACAGGTTGCAATTATCCTCTCGGGTGGCGGCGATGAACACATCCGTATCATCAATGTCTGCCCGAGCCAAGTCGTCGTCATCGGTACCGTCTCCGATTAGAGCACTGCCGCGGAATCCGGGCCCCAAGAAACGGAAACTGTCCTCGTCAACATCCATAACGGTCACCTTATGGCCCTCGGCGTCCAGGACCGTTCCCAGTCTTCCACCGACTCGACCACAACCGATGATAACTATATTCATAACCAAATCCCAGAATTCACAGTGTGTACCCGCCCAATGGACTGGGGCAGGATTTGCTCCTGCGGCTACCCTGCACCATTCATAGGGCCGCGGTATAGCCAGACGTGACACGTGGCGTTTTCCAGCACGTAGGGGGCCGCACTGCCCAGTGTGAACTCTCCGTATTTTCTCTCATATAGAGTGTTCATCACGATGAGGTCTATGCGCCTGTCGATGGCCGCCTTGACGACTCCCAGGCCGGCGTTTCTCGCCTGTACCACCTCGGTCTGGACGGAGGTATGCTGGCTCTTGGCCACGCTTTCCATGTAGTCCAGTACGGCCTCCGCCTTGCGGACCTCCAGCCCCATCTCGGCGTCAAGGGGATAGGACCAAGGCACCTCGATGACGTAGAGGACGAAGACAGCGCCGTTGCTCTCCTGAGCGAAGCTGCAAGCCAGTGCGATAGCCTCCTCATCAGCGGTGTTGCCATCCACTGCCACCATTATCCTTCTATAAATCATTGTTGGTCTATTTAAACTCTCGGAGACTTTGAGGGGGCATTATAGCCTGTTCGGACTGCGCATCTTCAGTTGCTCTATGTGCAGAGAGACAAGATTGTTGGTGGACTCCTGCAGGAGTTCCAGTTCCTCCATGCTCAGCTTGTCCAGATCGTCCAGGTTGCGCTTGATCGTCGTTATCAGCTCCAACTCTGTGCGCTCTCTCCTGCGCATGAAGAAGACCGTAACGCTGGCGATGATGGCACCGTAGAATATTATGGTGCCGACAATCGACCATGCTCCCCCAACCACACTGCCCCAGAAGGAATCGGGTCTCCAGCTGTTGCCGTGGGTCTGCATGGTGAATATTGCCCACCACAGGGCGTCAATGAAACCGTTTACGTTTGCGTTGCTGTCTCTCTCTAGGAAGTAGATGAGTGTGGCCACCACGCCTGCCAGGAAGGCAACAATGGATAGCGAAAGGAGCAGAGGTGTCTCCGTGAAGACCACCTTCCAAAAGTTCAGCACCCCTGGAAGCCTAGGTCTCAGCCTAAGCGGATGATGAGAACGGCCCTTTCGTCGAAGTACGTCGTCGCCCGGCTTGTCGGATCCCAGGCGCTCGAACCGATCAGCCATAAGGCGTTGTCGCTTCACTTGTCCCCCTCCTCCGACAGACACAATTATAGGCTTGGCCTTTTTGGGCATGCAAGACGATTCTATGCCGCACCGCGTTACGCTTGACTGGCACCCTACTCAAACTGGTATGCAGATAGGTAGACTACTGTGATGGCTGAGCAATTGCATGACAAGATGAGGCTGACCGCAGTAGTCAAAGGCCGAGTGCAGGGGGTGTTCTTTCGTTACTTCGTACAAGAGTTGGCCAAGGAGATGGGATTGACCGGTTACGCCTACAACCGGGCCGATGGCAGATCCGTAGAGGTCATTGTTGAAGGGTCAAAGATTGACTTGGAAGCCCTGTTATGCAAGCTGCACGTCGGGCCTCCGGATGCTATTGTCGAGGCGGTAGAAGTTTCATGGTCTGTTGCAGAGGCTGCGTTTCACGGGTTCCGGGTGGGGTAGCGATGGGAGCATCTAAAGCCCCCAGTCCAGCATTTGCACTTTGACTATGTCACCCTTGCTTACGGACTCCACATCTTCGGGCACTATGGCCAAGCCGTTGGCAAGGGACATCGAAGTCAGAATGCCAGAGCCCTGAGGGCCGGTGGTTCGGGCGTAGTATTGCCCGTCACGCCTTGTGATTACCGCCCGGGCGAAAATCCGCCGTGCGTCAGTGTTAACGATTGAGTCTTCCATAATGGCGTCCACCGTAGGCTTGGCCAGGTCCTTCTTCCCTTGCATCTTCAGGAGTGCAGGCCGCCCAAACTGCTCGAATGCGATCATGGAGCTCACGGGGTTGCCAGGGAGACCCAGGTGGGGCACTTGCCGCATGCGTCCGGAGGTGTCACGGGTCTTAAGCAGGCCGAAGGCCAAGGGCCGGGCCGGTTTCATCTTCACCATCCAGAAGGCGATTTCGCCTTCCTGAGCCAGCACGTCCTTTACGATGTCGTAGTCGCCCTTGGACACTCCCGCCGAGGTAATCACCATGTCGGCGTCCACGCCCTCGGCTATCTTGGACTGTAACGACTCCATGTTATCTCGTGCGATGCCGAGGAGCTTGGGTATGCCGCCGTAACGGAGCACGAGAGAGGCGACGCTGTAGTTATTGCTGTTGTAAATCTTGCCCGGAACCAGTGGCTCGCCGACCTCCAGCAGCTCGTCTCCCGTGGCCAGGACCGAGACCACAGGCTTTCGATATACCTTTGCAGTGGGCTTGCCTAATGAGGCCAGAACTCCTATCTCCGCCGGCCTTAGCGTCGCGCCGGCTTTGACTATGACCGTTCCGGGAACCACGTCTTCTCCGGCACGCCGGATGTTGGAACCGACCTTCCACGCCTTGCGGATATCGATTCGGTCTACTCCGCCCCGCCCGGAGGCTGCTTTCTGGTCTTCCTCGTCCGTGTCCTCGAAGGGGACAATGGTGTCGGCGCCGTCGGGCATGGGGGCGCCGGTCATTATCCTGATGGCTACACCCTCCACTACGGTCTTTTCGGCGATCTTGCCTGCGGGCAGCTCCTCGATGACCTTCAGGGTTACTGGGGATCCGGGGGTTGCGCCCTGGATGTCCCCCCATCGGACAGCGTAGCCATCCATAGCGGTGTTATCTCTCGGAGGGATGGAAAACTCGGATATGGCGTCCTCAACCAACACTTGCCCAAGGCAATCCAAAAGCGGCTTTTCCTCTACCTCAAGCAGATTGACGTAACCGAGGATCTTCTCGAGGGCTTCCTCCACCTTTAACCAGCCCAAGACCATGCGTTTTGACCTCCCTTTTGCGATTGGGTACAGTGATATAGCGGGCAACCGAGGACATGATATCACGATGTTAAGACCGTGCAGGTTTTTGACACCCGGCCCAGCCATTAAATATAATCACGCCGCGGCTGCAACCCTCACAGGCGCAGCCTATTTCCAAACAGGAGGAGCCATTGCCTCGATATGACGTAGTAGTAGTTGGCGGAGGCTTCGCCGGAATGAGCGCTGCGCTCTCGGCGCGGGAGCAGGGCGCCAGCGTCTGCATACTCTCCAAACAGCACCCCCTCCGCAGCCACTCATCGGGATCTCACAGCGGCATTAACGCGGGCCTCAGCAGTGGCGTTGCCTGGGAGTCTCATGGGCTCGACACCGTGAAGGCGGGAGCATATCTCTCCGAACAGGACGTGGTTGAGACCATATGTCGGGAGGCGCCCGCCCGGGTCATAGGACTCGAGCACATGGGTGTCCCATTTGATCGCAATGCAGAAGGGCGCATCCACCAGACCCGCTTCCCCGCTTCCTCCGATCCTCGCACCTGCTATTGTGCCGATGCCACGGGTCACAACATCCTGAATTCCCTATTCGAACAAGTCCTCAGGATGCATATACCGGTCCATCATGAATGGTCCGCCGTTTCCCTGATTACTATGGATGACGGTTCATGCCAGGGTGTGTTCGCCCGCAACTTGAAGGACGGTGGATTGGCTGCCTACTCGTCAGGTGCAGTTGTCATGGCAACCGGGGGAATGGGACGAATGTACCGCAACAGCACGGGGTCGACTGCGTCCACCGCTGATGGGCCTGCTATGGCTTACCGAGCCGGCGCTCCCCTGCGTGACATGGAGATGGTCCAATTCACACCAACGGCCCTGGCGCCCAATGGCCTCCTGATCACCGCCGCTGCGAGGGGTGAAGGTGCTGTACTGGTCCGCTCCGACGACGGACAGATCTCTGGTAGCGACGAAAACGCTGAAATTGCACTGTCTTCCAATGACGTGGTCACTCGAGCCGTGGCCGATGAAATTGGCAATTCGGGGGTCCTGCTTGACTTCCGCAGTCTCGACGCTGATTGGCTGGCTCAACGGCTTCCAGAGACGCGCCTGCTTGTCAAAGATCTGACGGGCGTAGACATAACCAAGGACCCGCTGCCAATTCAACCGGCCATGCATCGCCCCATCGGAGGGATCAAGATAGATGCTTCAGGGGCTTCCCCGTTAGTAGGACTATTCGCAGCCGGTGAGTGTGCCAGCTCGGGGCTGAATGGTGCGAACCGGTTGGGGGGCAACTCTTTGCTGGAGAACGTGGCCGTCGGGCGGCGCGCAGGGGCATCAGCCGCAGGACACGCGGGAAACGCAAGACCCGCTCCCGACATCTCAGCCCAACAGTCGGACGAGGAGAAGAGAATTGCGGGTATATCAGCGAGGGAAAAGGGAGTCGAATCCCCGGGTGTTATAAGACGGGAACTGGCTTCCCTAATGCAGGACAATGTGGGCATATACAGGGACGCCTCCGGCCTTAATGCGGCGGCTGAGAAACTCTCGGAATTGCGCGAGCGGTGTGACGCTGCCGGCATCCAGGGCCCAGCAACCGGCTATAACTCAGAGGTCGCATCGATAATTGAGCTGGGAAACATGCTGGACATAGCCCAGGTTACGGTTGCTTCCGCCCTGGCTCGGGAGGAGAGCCGCGGGTCTCACGCCCGCCTGGACTTCCCGAATAGAGACGACGAAAACTGGCTCAAACACACCGTGGCCCGGACCTCGGGTGGCGGGCCTCAATTGGAATATGAACCCGTGACGGTTACTCGCTGGAAACCGGAAGGGAGCAGCTAGATGCAGGTCAATCTGAAGGTGCGCCGCTACGACCCCGTGTCCAATGGCAACGGCAGCCACCAGACTTACTCCGTAGAAGTAGACGAGCAAAGCTCGGTATTGGATGCTTTAGTCCAAGTCCGCGACGAACAGGACGCCACTCTATCTTTCCGAGGCTCTTGCCGGACGGGTTTCTGCGGCGACTGTACGATGAGGGTCAACGGCAAGGCCAAGTGGGTCTGCCGGATGCCTGTAGCGAAGGCCCAGGTGGATGGTGAAATAACCCTGGACCCGCCTCGGCTGGTCAAAGAGGTCAAGGACCTCATATATGACCAGGACGAGTTCCTGCTCGAAAAGTACGCTGCCGCAAAGCCCTGGACCGAGTCGTCACCGCCGAGCGCTACGGAAGAGCACATAGTATCCCAGGAGAAAACCAGGGAACTACAGGAAGCCTCAAGCTGCACCCTCTGCGGAATGTGTGACGAAGGGTGCACCGTGCTGGTCATAGACAAGACGTTCCTGGGGCCGGCGGCTCTCACCAAGGCCTTTAAGCCGGTTGCCGATCCTCGGGACAGGGTGACCGTGAGGCGGCTCGACGAACTCAGCCAGAAGGGTGGCATGTGGGACTGCGTCCACTGCTTCGAGGCGACGGAGCACTGCCCCAAGGGAATAGACCCAACGGACAGGATACTGTCGCTGAGAGATGAGGCAATTAAGCGGGGCATCGGCACGCCTCGGGTGGTGCGCCACAACGACAGCTTTGCCAAGTCCATCAAGTCCAGCGGCTGGCTGGACGAAGCCCGTCTCGCCATCGAAAGCGAAGGCTTAACTAACATAGGCGGGCTGATGCACCTGGTCCCGACAGCTGCGAAGGCCATGGCACACCGTAAAGCGCCCCTGCCATACCTCCACAAGAAACGGCCCGGGGCCAAACGAATCAAGCGTATATTTGAAAAATGGGAGGGAGACGGCAAATGAGATATGCATTCTACCCAGGGTGTGTCGCGAAAGGCGGGTGTCCTGAGCTCTACCCCGCCGCCTTAAAAGTTGCCGAAAGACTTGGCATTGAACTGGTGGAGATGGAAGACGTCGGGTGCACGGGCGCGGGAGTCCTGAGCCGGGAGGTATCTGACCCGATCAATGCCCGGACTCTTGCCAAGGCGGAGGCAATGGGACTTCCCATCATGACCATTTGCAGCACATGCCAGGGATGCCTAATGCAGGCCAACCACCGCCTAGTAACTGACCCTGATTACCGAGCAAGGATCAATCACGATTACCTGGATGAAGAGGGTCTTGAATACAAGGGCACCACGGACGTGAAGCACTTCCTGTGGGTGTTGGAAGAAGATTTCGGTCTGGACAAGCTGAAAGAAATGGTTGTGAACCCCCTCGAAGAGTTGAAAGTGGCGCCCTTCTATGGATGCTACCTACGGCGTCCTCCCGAGGTTGTCGTGCCGAAGGGTAAAGAGAGCAGGAAAACCGCACTGGAGGGCACTATATCTGCCTTGGGCGGCGAGGTTGTTGCGACGAAGGGGAAGGGCAAGTGCTGCGGTTTCCCCATCCTATATCCCAACGAAGAAAATTCGCTGGAGATGTGCGGCAACCACACCATTGAGGCAAAGGACAAGGGCGCGGATGCCATGGTAACCCCATGCCCTCTCTGCCACCTGGAATTGGACGGGACGCAGAGTCGGGCGGAAACCCATAAGGGCAGGAAGATTAACCTGCCGGTGCTACATCTGCCCCAGCTAGTGGGCCTGGCCCTGGGGTTTACGCCCAAGGAGATGGAGATGCAGAGGCACCTCGTTTCGACCTCTCCGGTGGAGGCGAAGGCTAAGAAGAAAGCGGGGGTGTAACCGCAGTCTTGCCACTAGTTCTTGAGTGCAAAAAGGGGGTCGGCGCTGCCATTGGCGGGCCGGCCCCTTCGCTTGTCCGTGCCAATAACCCCATGCTACACTCGCGCACCGGTTGCCCGAGATAGTCTTACCTCTTAGGAGATACTGAAAACATGGTCCCACCAGGCGAAATCTTTGGCGTGATTCCCATCTGGATTGGCGTGTTCGCATTCGCCGTTCTTGGTTTCGGATTTGCCGGTTATGTGGTCTATTCACGGGTATTCCGTTTGATCATGCTTGGCAAGGGCGAGAACCGCTTCGATCAGCCTTTGAAGCGCAGTTTCAACGCCCTGGTGGTAGTGCTGGCGCAGAGGAAGGTTCTTCAGCGGGTGTCCCTGAAGGACAAAGCAGGACTGGGTCACGTAGCCGTGTTCTGGGGATTTCTGTGTTTTGCCCTTAGCTATGTCCTGTTCGTATTTCTCGACTCGATAAACCCGCATATTTCCGAGACCATCCTCACCGACACCGGGGTCAAAGTCTACGTATTCGTTCTTGATGCCCTGGGCCTTGCGATTCTGACTTCCCTCACCTGGGCCTTGGTGCGACGATGGCTGGCCAAGCCTCGGCGGCTGAGCTTTGACCTGACCCGCAGTCGGGACGCCGTAATCATCGTTGCGGCCATTGCCAACCTGATGATCTTCACCTTCCTGGTGGAAGGTTTCTATAACGCGATGGTGAACCAGGGGGAGATTGCCGAAGTCAGCCCTCACGTTGCGTCGCCGGTCGGCACAGCTCTGGGGAAACTCTTTGATGGGGCCAGTTTCGCCATTGTCAACACGCTTCACGGCGTCTTCTGGTGGGCCCACGTAGCTCTCATCATCGGGTTCAGCATGTACATCCCCTTCTCCAAGCACATGCACATGATAGGGGCTCCGATCAATGCCTTTCTTCACGACATCAACCCCCGAGGCACCCTACACCCAATCAAGGACATTGAGACTGCAGAGAGCTTCGGGGCGAACCTTGTCCAGGAGTTCACATGGAAAGAGCTGTTGGATGGCTACGCATGTGCTGTCTGCGGCCGCTGTTCAGACGCCTGCCCAGCCAACCTTACAGGCAAGGTCCTTTCGCCCATGCACGTTATCGAGGGAATAAAGGACCACCTGCTGGATGTCGGGCCCCTGCTGGCCAAAGGCGGCGATGGCAATGGAAACGGCGCCACGCTCCCTGTAATAGGCAACATAGTCAGCGAGGAAGCCATCTGGGACTGCGTGACCTGCGGCGCCTGCGAGCAGGAATGTCCTGTCGCCATCGAACACATCGACAGCATAGTAGACATGCGCCGACACCTTGTTCTGGAAGAGGGCAAGATGCCAGAGACCGGCCAGGCTGCGCTGCGGAGCATGGAGACGCGGGGGCATCCGTGGGCGGGCACCAAGTTTAGCCGCACTGACTGGACCGAGGGTGTCGACGTCAAGCTGATATCAGACAACCCACATCCCGACGTGCTTTTCTGGGTAGGGTGTACGCCGGCGCTGGAAGAGAGAAGTCAGGGGATTGCCAAGTCCCTAGCCTCAGTGATGAACACCGCTGGGGTAAACTTCTCGATTCTCGGGGATGAGGAGACGTGCAACGGTGACCCGGCCCGCAGAATGGGCAACGAATACCTGTTCCAACTCATGGCGGAACAGAACATCGAGACGCTGAAGAAGCACGGAATCAACCGTATTGTCACTGCCTGCCCTCACTGCTTCAACACGATGAAGAACGAGTATCCCCAGTTCGGCGGGGACTTCGAGGTGCTCCATCACAACCAGTTCATAGATGAGCTAATGGAGCAGGGAAAGATCAAGCCCAAGAAGCCCATAGACAAGAATGTCGCGTACCACGACTCCTGCTACCTGGGTCGGCATAACGGCGTTTACGAAGAGCCGCGGCGAATGATGAAGAAGATCCCGGGCATCAAGACCCTGGAGATGGCGCGGAACAGGAGTCGGGGATTCTGCTGTGGGGCGGGGGGCGGGCACATGTGGATAGAGGAATCTTCCAAGGGGAAGAGGATCAACCACGTGCGAACCGAGCACGCCTTGGAGACGGGGGCGGAGGTGGTTGGGACGTCGTGCCCGTTCTGCTTGCAGATGTTCGAAGACGGGATTCGGGTGAAGGAGCAGGAAGGGAAGATAGTGGCGAAGGACCTGGTAGAGATATTGGCGGAGTCGTTGGAGGAGTAGGGGCTAAAAATGCTTGCACCGGAACACCCGCACGGTTTCATGCATGACTATCAGCGGCAGCGCTCACGGGAGCAGGTTGGGGACTTTGTGGAACGGGTGTTGGGGGAGGGGCGGAATGGCGATTTATGAGATATGGGAGTAAGGGAGCGATTGGGTAAAGTCGTATTGACTACTGTAGGGCGGCAACGCTGACCTTCTCGACTCTCACGTCCGAGACTTCTGTGACATCCCTGTTTTCTGAGCCCTCAAAATACAGCTTGAGCGCTTCTTGAATCGCCGTTCTCGCCTCATCTTGAGTATTACTAAACGATGAGACATCTACGTTCAGGGCCTGAGCGACCCACGCCTGCCTGTCCCGATAGAGGGCCACTTTTATATTGCTCATCTTGATCTTCCTTGAGTCGGTCTAGCAATCGACCGGTCCATACCCGCAAACAAAAGAAGAGGCGGGCCGCTCAGCGGCCCGCCTCTTCTTAATGTCTTAACAACTCAATAGTGGAAGGAAGCCGGTCCTCCCTATGGGAGGAAAACTCTCCGGTATGAGCCGGAGAGACCGACCTAGGAGATGTCTCGGCGCCACGTGGGTGCGAGAAATACTCCCTAGAAAGGAGGTGATCCAGCCGCACCTTCCGGTACAGCTACCTTGTTACGACTTAGTCCCAATCATCAGCCCCACCCTAGGCGACTACCTCCCCGAAGGGTTGGTCCATCGACTTTAAGTGTTGCCAACTTTCATGACTTGACGGGCGGTGTGTACAAGGCCCGGGAACGTATTCACCGCAGTGTGCTGACCTGCGGTTACTAGCAACTCCGCGTTCATGGAGGCGAATTTCAGCCTCCAATCCCAACTGGGGCCGGCTTTGATGGGATTAGCTCCGGATCGCTCCTTGGCAACCCTTTGTACCGGCCATTGTAGCGTGTGTGTAGCCCTGGGCGTAAGAGCCGTGCTGACTTGACGTCATCCCCACCTTCCTCTGCGTTCTGCGCAGCAGTCTCGCCAGAGAGATCCAACTGACGACGAGGGTTGCGCTCGTTGTGGGACTTAACCCAACACCTCACGGCACGAGCTGACGACAGCCATGCAGCATCTGTGACGGTTACTGACTTTACAGTTCGTCCCCCTTTCGGGATTCTACTACCGACATGTCAAGCCCAGGTAAGGTTCTTCGCTTAGCATCGAATTAAACCACACGCTCCGCTGCTTGTGCGGGCCCCCGTCAATTCCTTTGAGTTTTAGCCTTGCGGCCGTACTCCCCAGGCGGGACACTTAACGCGTTAGCTTCGGCACAGAGGGGGTCGATACCCCCTGTACCCAGTGTCCATTGTTTACGGCGTGGACTACCCGGGTATCTAATCCGGTTTGCTCCCCACGCTTTCGCGCCTCAGCGTCAGGAAGAGCCCAGAGAACCGCCTTCGCCACAAGTGTTCCTCCCGATATCTATGCATTTCACCGCTACACCGGGAATTCCGTTCTCCTCTGCTCCCCTCAAGCCCGGCAGTTTCTTCTGACCCCTCCCAGTTGAGCCGGGAGATTTCACAAAAGACTTTCCGGGCCGCCTACGCGCCCTTTACGCCCAATAAATCCGGGCAACGCTCGCCTCCTACGTATTACCGCTGCTGCTGGCACGTAGTTAGCCGAGGCTTATTCGTTTGGTACCGTCAGAACTTCGTCCCAAACAAAAGGGGTTTACAACCCGAAGGCATTCATCCCCCACGCGACGTCGCTGCGTCAGGCTTTCGCCCATTGCGCAAGATTCCCTGCTGCTGCCTCCCGTAGGAGTCGGGGCCGTGTCTCAGTCCCCGTCTGGCTGATCATCCTCTCAGACCAGCTATCCGTCGTCGGCTTGGTGAGCCGTTACCTCACCAACTACCTGATAGAACGCAATCCCCTCCCTATGCGACCGGAGCCTTTGATGATCCACCCTTCGGCAGACCATGTTATGCGGTATTAGCCACGATTTCTCGAGGTTGTCCCCCACACCGGGACAGGTTGATTACGCGTTACTCAGCCGTTTGCCACTAACCTCTGTGATCCGATCCAATCCGTTCAGTCCTCCGGGCCCGCTCCTTCCGTCCGACGAATCGGGCATCCGGTTGAGACCTGGGATTCCTCCGGGAGCTTCACGGAGAGATCCGTTCGACTTGCATGCATAAAGCGCGCCGCCAGCGTTCGCCCTGAGCCAGGATCAAACTCGCCATGTAGTTTTCTTTTACTTACCTAGCTATTGGCTTCCTTCCACTATTCAGTTGTTAAGGTGCAAATGCGTGCTGGTAAATGTAACACTCCCCCCGACCATAGTCAAGCTCAAATACTGCAAGGTCGGCGAAGCTGTCAGACTAGCGTATTTGGGGCCGACGGGCGCTTACCTGGCGGTTAAGGGTCCGTATTTTAGCCCTGGGCTGTAGCCATAGCCGGTGTGGCTATGGTGGACATCAGCGTCCCGATGTCCGGGAGGTCCTGGAGGGCGTAGACCTGGGCAAGGGCCTGTGCCACCTGTGCGGGATCCAGTGTCCTTCCGGCGCAAGATGTGAACTTCTGGTTTAACTCTTGGTCGGTCAGGGGGTGCTCGGGGGTGCCGCGGGCCTGCTCAATGCGGGTAGTAACCGAGCTGCCTGGGGACATATTGATGGTGACGTCTACGTGGCCTCCCGCGTTGACTACGACGGGGTCCTGCGTGTCATCTTGTTCCAGCTTGACGAGGCCTGTGAGCCGTTGTACCTCCTGCCTGTCGACGCTGGCCTGGTCGAAGGTATTTAGGTCGACGCGGCCATCCAGGATGGCGGATGCGATGCAATACTGCATGGAGAACTTGCCCTCGAGGCCGGTGGTGGCCCGGCTGTAGATCAAGGGGATGTCCTCGCCGGGGGGCATGGAGATGACTACGCTGTCAATTTCGGAGGGCGAGGGACTGTGTTCCGAGACGAGGCTCAGGGTCGCATCGATGGTTCGGTGGGTGCTGTTGCAGCAGGGGTACTTCTTGACCACTAGGCCGGGGGATGCGATGTCCCATGGATTGCCCAGCGTTCCGACGATACGGGAGGCATCGGCCTCTCCTTTGTCGGCAAAGACGCGGGTGTAATCGATGGGGTGGTCAAGGATGTCTGCGGAGGCGGTAAAGCCATTGGAGGCAAGGAGGGCAGCCATGAGGCCGCCTCGGGCGGCCTGTCCAACGTGGAAGGGTTTGGTCATGGTGCCGAAGTTGATCCTCATCCCTGCGGAGGAGGATGCGGCGATGCCAAGGGCCATGCCTATACGCTCGCGGTCCAGTCCGAGGAGCTTGGCGCATGCGGCGGCGGCGGCCATTGTTCCCGTTGTAGCCGTGGCATGCCAGCCTTTGGCGTAGTGGGCGTTGCCGATGGCAAGGCCGAGCTTGCATTCCAGCTCGAATCCGATGAGAAATGCCTCCAGCACCTGGGCGCCGGATGCTCCCAGCTCCTCTCCCAGAGCCAGGACGGCGGGGACGAGGGGTGCGCTGGGGTGGCCCATGCAGGAGTCGTTTACATCATCAAAGTCCAGGGCGTGGGCGAGGACGCCGTTAATGAGGGCGGCGGAGAGTGCGTCGGTGCGGCGTGAGCGGCCAATGACGGTTGCGGTGGAGCTGCCCTCGCGGCCGGCGAGGGTCTCAGCGAGGATGGCAACAGCCTCGTCTTTGGCTGCGGCCAGGGAGACTCCCACGGTGTCGAGTATCGCGCGTTTACCGAGATGCTGAACATCGGCGGGGATGTCATCAAGTTGCGTGCTGTGGATGAAGTCGATAGCGGCGTCGGTGGCCCTCATAGCGTCTCTCCTCCCAAGATAGGCGTTAAGGCGGCGTCTCAGGGGTCATTATCGGGGATGGGGGGATGAAGGGGCAAGGGGTGGATGTGGAGGTGGGGCATTTGATTGTTGCGCGGACTCAGGCGTGAATTTTGATTATTTTTCGGAAAATCTTTAATTCCCGAGGCGGTTTTGGCCTAGTCCGCGCCACGAGCGGGCTTTTTCCTGGACCGTTTGGGTCCGGGGGGCTGAAGGGCCTTAACGGTATGGTGGAGTTTCTGCATGGCGGGGTCGGTGAGGCGAAGGGAGTGGAGGGAAAGGCGGTCCATAAAGGCGGAGAGTGTGAGGGCTGATGCGAGCCTGGCTTCGTGGGGGTCGCCTTGTATAGGGCGGCGGGTGGGGGGAACAAGGGCAAGGATTTCGGCGAGTTCCCGGATGCGACGGGAGTTTCTGCCGTGCTTGAAAGCGTTGTAGTTTCCTTTGGGTGCGCCGGCGCCGGGCCGGCGGCCTCCTCTGGGCATGGTTGGCCTCCGATGGGTGGTGAGGGATGGGTGGGGTTGTGGGTGGGGGAGGTGATGGAAGGTCCCGGGCGGTTGCACAGAATGTCGGCGACGCCTGTAGCGATGCGAGGTGTCCGCCCCTGGGGACGGTTTACATCGGCGACGACTCTGCGACAGCCCCTGGCTTCTGAGAGGACATGGAGGAGACGCGAGGAAATCTCGCTGTGGGGCAGTCTCAACCACCAGAAGTGCCCGGCCATTGTCCCGATGGGTGGTGTCCGCCTCAGCGGAGGTTTGACATCGGTGACGGCTCTGCGGCAACCCCGGACTTCTGAGAGGATGTGGAGGAGACGCGAGATGGTCTCGCGATGGGGCCTCGACCACCAGAAGTGCTCGACCATGCGGAGAAATGGGAGCGTGGACTCTCTGCCGTCGCTTGTAGGGTCAGCCTCTCCGAAGGCTGCGATGGGGGAGTCCGGTAAGGGCGCTATGGCCCAAGGTGGAGACATTACGCTGTGCTCCGGGGCGTCGCCTGAGGTGGCGAAACCTTTGCGCCGGGTGAGTGGGGCGCGCACTTGGCAGTGGCTCTTGGAAAGGGCGTGCCGTGTTTTGTCCGGGGACCTTCCATACAGGGGGCGGGACGGTGATTGATCGCTGCGAAGGCGTAGGCGTAGGGCCTTTGGACAGCGCTTGTAGTGGGGGTTGGGTTGTAAGATGGTGGGTGGAAATGGTTTGGGGAAGAGACGCGTGTCGGTGGCCGTGCGGTAGCATACCGATTGGGGAGGACGAGGCCTGTTGAGACTGGTGCGACTCATGGGACTCCTTTAGTTCCGCTCCGCCAAAGGCGGACCCTCCCGAGGTGGGTGTTCCATTTTCAATTGCACGGGTGTTCCACCTTTCCTTGATTAGGGCCGACGCAGGATGTCGGCGCCTGTGGAACAATATAGTACACATGTTCCTATTGAGTCAAGGGGTTGGTGTCACTGGCTGAGGCGAGCCTATGGCCCCATCCCCGGTGAGAGGAAAGGGGAAGGGGACAGGACGCCCTACCCCACAGGGGAACCCTCACCCCCTTGATCCCCCTCTCACGCCAAAGGCGCACGCCCAGGCGCATCTTCGACATCGTAGACCCTTAGGGCCTTCAAGGGAGAGGGGGAGAGAAAAATAGAGGCCCACGTGCGTGCAGAGCACGCACGTGGGCCTCTAATGCAATACTGAGGGGGAGGGGGAACGGGATGGATATAGAGAGGTGTGATTGAGGTTCACGCCCGAGGCGCATCTATACCTCAAGGGGCGTCGAAATGGCGGTAAAAAGAGGGTGGAGTGAAGGCAAGTGTGGCGGATTGGTTGTAGGTGTGCGGGCTCACGCTTGACCCTTCGAGTGCCTTCCGCCTGCGGTGGGTAAACGACCCCTCCCATTCCGTTCTTAAGACCCTTCGACTCTGCTCAGGTCGAACGGAATGCTCCGCCCGGAGATGGATTCCGACTACTCGGGAATAACAGAGTGAGAGTAGGGTGAGTCATAGCTGTGTGTGAGCGAGATCAAAGGTGGGAGGGTGGAGTAGCAAAGGGGGTTGGTGAAAGGTAGAATAGCGCAATACATTCGCCGGAGGTCACTGATGGCCAAACCCAAGATTTACGTAACCAGACAGATATTCGATGAGGCCGTCGATCGTCTAAGAGAGGCGACCGACATGAAGTACTGGGACTCGGAGATGCCGCCGTCCCGGGACGAGCTGCTCCGGGAAGTCCAGGACATAGACGGATTATTCTGCCTGCTGACCGAGAAGATTGATGCAGAGCTTTTTGACGCTGCGCCGAATCTCAAGGTTGTGAGCAACATGGCTGTCGGCTTTGACAACATCGACGTGGCTGAGGCGACCAAGAGGGGGATCCCGGTGGGGAACACGCCGGGTGTCCTGACTGAGACGACGGCGGACTTCGCTTTTGCGCTTCTCATGGCAGCGGGCCGCAGGGTGTCGGAGGGGGACCGGTACACGAGGGCCGGGAACTGGAAGACCTGGGGACCAATGGTGTTGCTTGGACAAGACATCCACGGCTCCACGCTGGGGATAATCGGCTTTGGACGGATCGGGGTGGAGATGGCGAAGCGGGCCAAGGGGTTCGGGATGAACATCGTCTACTACGACGTAATTCGCAACGAGGAGAGGGAAAGGGAGTACGGGGCGACTTACTGCTCCGACGTCAAGGAACTCCTGGCTCAGTCCGACTTCGTGAGTATCCACGTGAACCTTACACCCGAGACCAGGCACCTCATAAATGCAGATACCCTTTCGGGAATGAAGTCGACGGCGGTGCTGGTGAACACTTCGAGGGGGCCGGTGGTCGATCAGACGGCTTTGTACCACGCATTGAAGGACGGTACGATTGCGGCGGCGGGGCTGGACGTGACGGAGGTGGAGCCGATTTCGATGGACGATCCGCTGCTGACGCTGGAGAACGTGATCATTGCGCCGCACATAGCGAGTGGGAGCGTGGTGACGCGCACGAAGATGTCCCTGATGGCTGTTGACAATTTGCTGGCGGGCTTGAACGGGGAACCACTGCCCAATACTCCCAACCCCGAAGTCCGGGACTAAGGGCGTAGATGGATTGAACAGAGGCCGCGGGCGCAGTTCTAAGTCGGGGTTCGGGCCGAGGATGCTTCTCGTGGTATCAGCGCTGCTGACGCTGGGGTTGCTGGTGGCCGTGTCTTCGGCATGCGGGCAAACAGTAGCGGCTACTGAGAACGAGCCGGACTGGGTGCAAGCTCGGCTGGATGCCTACTACAGGCTGTTCAACATCACTGCTGAGGGTCGAGATGTTGTTGGTTCCCTGAACGTGCTCCAGATGGAGGGTCGGCCAGCGTGGTACGGGAGTACGGGTTATCGGGGGTTCACGGGGGTGGGGCAGGCGAGGCCGGACGTAGTGGCGCATGAGCTGGGGCACTCATACTGGGGAGCATTTCCTGTTACAGGGCATCCCGAGCTGTCGTGGGAAGTGGCTGAAGGGGAGACCATTTCGTCGGCGATGATGCGGTATCACGAGGACCTGCGGCGCTTCATGCTCCAACCCCCGGACAGGTATGAGCCCCTGAGGGAGCGATTCAGGAATTTCCCCAATCTCAACCGGGGTCGGCTGCCGGACCTTATCCACGCGGGCGAGGCGGACATTCCGAGGCTGACGGCAGGAGATCTGGGCCTGGTACCGCCAATCCTGAGGAAATACTTCGATCAGTACATGTCTGATGGGGGGTACGAAACGTGGGCCGATTTGATGGGATGGTATGCGGGCCTGGACGGCGAGGACAAGCGGCTAACGGATGGCTATCTTCAGATTGCGCACATACCGAGGGATGCTTATTCGGGGGTAGGGCGGGGTGAGGAGTCGAGGTTGGAGGAGGAAGTGAGAGACATACTTGTCGGGGAGGAGAGGCAGAGGCTAATCGACTTTGTGGAGCAGTTTGAGTCGGTGCTCAATGACGATGACAGCCTGACGGATGCGGCGAATGTAGACCGAGGATTCCCGTTCTGGAGAAGTTATCTGCGGGAGATGTTCGCCATTAACAAGCGGCACCCGGACCTGGTCGAGGAATACGAGATTGAAGGCGCTGAAAACTCCATAGCGGAGGCATTCGAGGCTTTGGAGTCGGCGATGAGTCGGGGGCATGGAGAGGCGGTGGAGTACCTGGCCTCGCAACTTGAAGAGGACCCTTTCCTCTACAATTTCCTACCGGTATTGGATGACCGGCTGTTGCTTGCGGTGCTGGAACCCGAAGCGGAAGGCACCCCCACCCATGAACTACCCAAAGGCGCTGATGCTTTTGTGGAAGAGCTTCGGCACTTCATCGGGGACGTGGAGAGGATTGTCGAGGTGGGGAGGGGGGACGCGGCGGCGGGGGCTATAGTTGCTGAACAACTGGTTGCAAGATACGAAATAGACAATCCGACCAAGCTGCAACAGAGCGTAGACACTCTCATTGATCTGCTGTTCAGTACGGACAGGAGAATTGCAGCGGAGATTATGGCCAACCTTACCGACGAGGCTGCCGTGAACCTGCTGGAACTGACGCCAGCCAAGGCGAGACAGAGGGTGCGGCCAGCACAGTTGGTAGATGCCCTTGGCATCACGGCTGCTGCCGATCAGGAGGCTTTTGCAACAGGCCTGAAGACATTGTTCGACAACAGTTCAGGGAATTTCGCAATCGACGTGCGGACGAATGAGGAGGCGTATGACCGAGTAGTTGTCAGGGGTTCCACGGACCCGGAAGAGACATTGGTGATTATCAGGGATGCACAGCCAAGGGTATCGGAGCTTATTGCTTATGAGCCTGAAGAGGCCATGGGCATTCTACGTTCGGATTTGGAAACTACGTTGGACCTGGTATTGGAGTCCGGACCTGTACGGGTGCCTCCGGCTCGGTTGATATACTGGATTTCCTACTTTGACGCCGATTTCGCTGCGGAGATAGTGTCGGGGCTGAGGGGTCGGGGGGAGGATGAGGTGGTGTACGAGTCCCTTGCGTACTTTGCCTACGACGTGGAGAGGGCGAAGGAGTATCCGGACCAAAGGATATCGCTTGAGCGCGATGGGGAGTTTCTCTTAGGGCTGCTCAGGAGAAATGGGGACTGGGGATTGAGCAGGATGATGAACGGGGCAATAGAGAAATACCGGATAGAGGTGTTGACGGGGAATGTCGACGGGTACTTTCTTGATGCTTATCTAGAAACGCTGCGAGAGGCGGTATCCACGGTAACAGGGGCGAGGGACCGGGCGGTATTGGAACGGGTTATCTGGGAGGCGTTGGGTGTGGGGAGGCCGCATCTGTGAAGGTCGCGGGGGTGGTTTGGACGCGCGGGTTGCGAATGAGAAATGCTACCATTTCATTATTGAGTTGTGGGCTAAACTTCAACCTCACCTTAGCCCTCTCACGCCACGGCGCACTTACAGCCCCTCGAGGGAGAGGGGATCAGACCCTCCCCCAGATTCCTCGCAGGGCCTCGGAATGACGGTTATAAGAGCCTGTGCTGGGTAGGGGTAAAGAAAGACAGGTAGGAGAAATCGTGAGCGAGAGTAGCGGCAGATCGTATGTCAAATACACTTTTTTCAAGGCGGACAAGTCGTGGCGCGGGCTTTCGGCAAGTGAAAAGGCTGATGGCAGGGGACAATTCCTGGCGATTCTGGACGAATATTCGGACAGGATGATGGTGAAGAGCTATAGCACTGTCGGGACCAGGGGAGATACAGACTTGCTGATCTGGAATGCCTGCGATGAACTGGCGCCGATTCAGCAAATGATCTCGGCGCTACTTTCGACCGGTTTGGGCTGCCACCTGGATACTCCGTATTCCTACCTGGCGATGACCCGGAAGTCGATATACACGGACAAGCACCGACATCCGGGACAAGAAGGAAGCAGGCTAAAGATCACTCCAACGGAGGCCAAGTACCTGTTCGTCTACCCGTTCGTGAAGACTCGGGCGTGGTATGCCCTGGACAAGTCGGAGCGGCAAAGGATGATGGACTCCCACATCACCACGGGCCACAAGTACCCTTCCGTGAAGATCAACACGAGCTATTCCTTCGGTATAGACGACCAGGAGTTCATGGTGTCGTTCGAGTCGGACAGCCCGTCAGACTTTCTGGATTTGGTGATGGAGCTGCGGGGGACTGAGGCCAGTTCCTACACGCTGCAGGACACGCCGATCTTCACGTGCGTATCCATGAGCCATTTGGAAGCGCTGGAGATGCTGGGATGACCGACTCCGGTTAGCCGACGGCGGGCTGCCGTTCCTCAACGAGGGGCATTACCTTTTCGGCGAAGAGTTCGATGGAGCGCATGACATCGGCGTGGTCGAGGCCGGGCATCGCCATCAGGGTTAAGAGGCTCTCCAGCTTGTACTCTCGACCGATGGCCCGGATCTTCTCAGCGACGAACTCGGGGTCTCCGATGAGGATATGGTCCTTGTCCATCAGGAAGTCGAACCAGGGTTTTGCGTTGTCCTCGTCTGTAAGCTCTTCGCCGGGGTCCAGGTAGATGGAACGGGCACGTACACCCCCCACGTATTGGCAGAGGTGGTTAAGAGGCCCTTCGGCGATTCTGCGGGCCTCCTCCATAGTCTCGGCGACGAAGGTAGTGCGCAGCAGGGCGCAATCTTCCCCGAGCGCCATGGGTCGGCCGTTGACGCGTGTCGCGGCCTCCTGGTAGGTGGAGAAGGCTTCCCTGAGACCGTTGCGGGCCCGGAGCCAAGTCATGGGTTTGAGACCGAGCTCTGCGGCTACTACGAAACCGGGGGTCTTGTCTACGACGTTCCAGAGAGGGGGGTGGGGAGACTGGAAGGGCTTGGGCTGGATGGACATGCCGACGTACTCGCCGGTCTCGGAGCGGTATCTCGGGTCACGGGGGTGCCAGGAGTGGCTGTCCTGAACGCCGGGATGGGGGAATTTATAGAACTCTCCGTCCCAGGTGAAAGGGTCCTCCGTCCAGGCCTTTTTCATAATCTCTACGGTTTCGGTGAATAGACGCCAGTTTTTCGCATCGTTGCGACGGTCGGCGTCAATGTTGAGATTGGTGAGTTCTCGGGGGAAGATGCCTCGTCCGACGCCGCACTCCACTCGTCCCCCGCTCAGCTGGTCGAGGATGGCAATGTCTTCGGCGATTCGCAAAGGGTGCCATTGGGGCACTATTACGGCGGCAAGACCCAACCGTAGAGCGGTTGTTTGAGCAGCGAGGTGGGAAAGGAGCAAGAGCGGGTTGGGGATGCAGTCAAATCCCTCCCCACCGAAGTGATGTTCACCAAGCCACACGCCGTTGAATCCCGCTTGCTCGATGGCCCGGGTCTGTTCGGAAAGCTCGGACAGGATCTGGTTATAGGGCAGCTTGAGTCCGGGGTTGTCTAGTACGGAGAAGAAGCCGAATTGCAAGGGCGCACCCCCTGTTTACTGGTCTTGTGGCCGGGTCAGCTTAGCATAGGCGGGTATTTGCGTCCATGAGAGGGGTGGGGTTGCCTTCGCCCGAGCTTCCTCGCGGGGCCTCGGCATGATGGGGTAAAGGGGCTGGGTTGGGATGGAGACAGGCGTGACAGATTGGCGGTACGCGGGCCGCCCCACCGCTCATAATTCGAGGGCCTCAGCGCGAGCGGCCCCTCCGCCAGTGAGCGAGCAAATCTGAGGCTAGTCTCCGGTCCGATTGCAAGGTTGGCTGTGCTACAATCGGCGAATCCAGGCTCAGAAGCGGACTTCCATTTCCACGCAATGCAACTTCCTCACATAAGCCTTGAAATCGACGGACCGGTCGCGCTCCTTACCTTGAAAGGAGACGACGAATCCAACCGGGTATCGTCGGCGATGTGCGAGGACCTGGCGGCTACGGTCGAATGGATTAGGGATGACGAGGGTGTTAGGGTTGTTGTGGTGACTGGGGAGGGGGCAGGGTTTTCGGGGGGGACTGAGGAAGCGGTGAAGGAGATGCGGGAAGCAGGGGAGGAGGCGATCGTTGGTGCGTCGAGATACATTGCCCGGCTGCCGATGCCGGTGGTTGCGGCGATAAACGGAGATGCCTGTGGGGTGGGGCTGGAGTTGGCGCTGGCCTGCGATCTTCGCATCGCATCCGACGAGGCTACGTTTGCCATGGACCAGATCCGGCACGGCATGATGCCGTGGGATGGGGGGACTCAGAGGCTCCCGAGGCTGCTGGGGAGGGGGCGGGGGGGGGCGATGATTTTGACGGGTATGACTGTTGATGCTGAGGAGGCCCTGGGAATGGGCCTAGTCCACGCGTTGTTTCCCAAAGATAGTCTCCGAGACGAGGTCATTACCTTGGCGCGCAAGATAGCCGGACATGCTCCGATAGCACTGGAGTACGCGAAGGAAACTATAAACAAAGGCATGGACATGACGCTGGACCAGGGGCTCAGGCTGGAGCAGGACCTGACGGTGATCCTGCAGTCGACGTCTGACCGAGCAGAGGGTATAAGGTCTTTCCTGGAGAGGCGAAAGGCCGAGTTCCACGGTGAATGACGACTCGATGAGCAGTTTCGAGACGGTAATCTTCGAGAAGCAGGGTCCCGTTGCCCGTATCGTGCTGAACAGGCCGAGGGTGTTGAATGCGTACAACATTCAGATGCGAGACGACCTGTTCGAGGCGCTGACGGCGGTTTCCTATGACCCGGAGGTGAGGGCACTGGTGATCTCGGGGGCGGGGGACCGGGCGTTCTGCGCAGGGGCGGACCTCACGGAATTTGGGACTGCACCTTCGCAGAGGATAGCGCGGCAGGTGCGGTGGGAGCGGGATGTATGGGGAGTGCTTATGGACCTGCCCATTCCTACGATAGCTGCTATGCATGGCTATGTTTTCGGATCCGGGTTGGAGATTGCCCTGTGCTGCGACATAAGGATAGCGGCGCCAAATGCGATATTCGGGTTACCGGAAACATCGTTGGGATTTATTCCGGCGGCAGGGGCGACGCAAACCTTTCCGAGGGCGGTAGGTGTCGGACCGGCACTGTGGACCCTGCTAACAGCGGAACGGATGGATGCTGCTCGGGCGCTTGCTCTAGGCTTGATCAGTGAAATTACGCCGGAGGGCGGGCTCGAGGCAAGGTGTGAAGAGATGGTGTGGGGTTTCCTGGAGTCCGGGCCGGAGGCTCTTGAGGCGGCGAAACAGGCCATGCGCCGGGGTCTGGACTTGCCGTTAGGGGAGGGGCTGGGGGTGGAAACGGGGTTGGCCCGAGAGCTTCGGAGAGTCTACGATAGATAATCCTTGAAGGGCGCGATAGAATATTGGCCCATAGCCTAAAAAACAGGGGAACGCGGAATGAACACGCCTGAATTTCTTCTTATCTCCAGCTCCATATGTCCCGACAGGGAAGCGATAATCTTTGAAGGGAACCGGTGGAGTTTCTCGGGGCTGGCAGAACGGTCTAACCGGCTGGCCAACGCGCTTGCGGGGATGGGTGTGGGGAGGGGAGACAAGGTGGGCATGCTGCAGGTCAACTGCAACGAATGCATAGAGGTGTATTTCGCTACGGCCAAGCTTGGGGCGACTTACGTGCCGCTGAACTTCCGCGCTAGGGCTGAAGAGCTGGAGTTCATGATCAATTTCTCGGAGGCTTCGGCGCTATTCTTGGGGCAGCGCTACATCAAAATGATCAATTCCATGCGAGACCAGATTCCGGGCATGAAGCATTTGATCTCGGTGGAAGGGCCGTCAGAAGGAATGCTGGAGTATGAGTCGATAATCGCGGAGGCGGACCCTGAAGAGGTGTTCACGGACATTGATGACAACGACACTTCAATCCTGATGTTCACGGCAGGGACCACGGGTCAGCCCAAGGGTGTGATGTTGACCCACGACAACCTGGCAACCTACGTGCTGAACAACGTGAGCCCCGCCGACCCGGAGATAGAGGAGAAGAACATACTCACCGTACCCCTGTATCACATAGCGGGAATGCAGGCGGTCCTGGCTGCGGTATACGGCGGCAGGACGCTGGTTGTGCAGCGCCAGTTCGAGGCGAGTGACTGGATGAGACTGGTCGAGACTGAGAACGTGACCCGGGCCATGATGGTGCCGACGATGCTGAAGGGGCTGATGGAGCATGAGGAATTCCCTGAACGTAACCTGAGCAGCCTGCAAGTCATCACCTATGGCGCGGCACCCATGCCCGTAGAGGTGATAACAAAAGCTATCGAGGTGTTTCCAGGCACACGGTTCATCAACGCATTCGGGCAGACGGAGTCGGCGTCCACGATTACTATGCTGACTCCGGAGGACCACGTCATTGAGGGTACGCCGGGGGAGAGGGCGATCAAACTAAAGAGGCTGGGGTCCATAGGTCGGGCGCTTGGCGACACGGAGGTGAAGATATTCGACGAAGACGGGAGCGAGATGCCGATCGACGAGGTCGGGGAGATCGTGGCTCGGGGGCCGAGGGTTATGAAGGGCTACTGGAAGGCGGACGAGGCGACCAACAGCACGATCCGGAACGGCTGGCTGTACACCGGCGACATGGGGTACATGGACGAGGCTGGTTATATCTTCCTATCGGGTCGGGCGAAGGACATCATAATCCGGGCCGGAGAGAACATCTCGCCAGAGCAGGTGGAAGCGACGCTGCACTCACACCCGGCGATCGACGAGGCGGCTGTCATCGGGGTGCCCGATCCTCAGTGGGGCGAAACGGTCCGTGCAATTGTGGCGCTAAAGGACGGGGCCCAGGCTTCCGAAGCAGACATAATTGAGCATTGCAGGGGCCAGTTGGCCAGCTTTAAGAAACCGGAGTCGGTGATATTCGTGGATGCGCTGCCACGCAACCCCTTGGGTAAGGTGCTGAAGCGCGTGTTGAGGGATGAGTACGGGAAGGCGTAGGGGTCGGCCCGACCACGGTTAATTTCCGGGACCCAACTCCCTAGTGGGGGCTTGGTCTCCGTCCGCCTTGTCACCTTTTCCGAGCCGGCGATGGAGATTATCCAGGTCTTCGTGGGCTTCGGTGTAGGTGTCGTCCAGGGTGACGGCATAGTTGAGATCTTCAATGGCCTCGTCCAGGCGGCCCTTGTCGGTGAGGAGGAGCGCCCTTTCCCGATAGGCTTCCGGGAGACGGGGATCGCTGATAATGGCCTTGTCCAGGGACTCGAGGGCACGGGCGGAGAGCCTCGGCTCGGACCGGGGTGGGGCGGCTTCCGCCTGCTTGGCATAGACGATTCCTACGTTTAACAGGGCTCGGGCGTCCTTAGGATTTATCTTCAGGGCTTTCTTGTATTCCTTGAGGGCGGCGGCAAACTGCCCTTTCCTGAGGTAGCAGGTGCCAAGGTTGGTGAGAAGAGCGCTGTCTTCGGGCCCAAACTTTCTGGCCGAGTTCAGGTCCCGGATGGCGGCGTTCAGGTTCCCCAGGCCACCGTGGGCGAGACCTCGGTAGAAGTAGGCGAAGGCATCCTTTGGGTTTTGGGCGATGGCTTCATCAAGGTGGTCCAGGGCGTCTTCGTATCGCCCTTCTTTGACGGCTTTTTCGCCTTTTCGGGACCCGACGACCCAGCTTAGGCCGCGAATTTTGTCCATGATTCCCATTGGTGCGCTTAGTTTAACCCAAGGAAGGCGTGGTGGGTTTGCGGGAGCGGGCCCCGCCCCAGATCCCTCGCGGGGCCTCGGGATGACAGAAAGAAGGGCCTCGGGGTGGCAGTGTAAGGGGTTGAAAGGTCTAGACAGGTCTGACGGGTTGGAGATAGGTGGGCCGCCCCACCGCTCATACTTCGAGGGCCTCAGGACCAGCGGCCCCTCCACCCAGGGATGGATTCACGCCGTGGGCGCACTTGCAGCCCGATCGGGGTCGGGAATGACGGGGGTGTAAAGGTGGGAGTGAACGGGGATTTTGGATGAGGAAAGGGCGTTGGGTTGGAGGTTGTGGGCTGCCCTACTACTCATACTTCGATGGTGCTCAGCACGAGCGGCCCCTCCACCCAGGGATGTATTACCGATCGGGGTCGGGAATGACGGGGGCGTAAAGGTGGGAGTGAACGGGGATTTTGGATGAGGAAAGGGCGTTGGGTTGGAGGTTGTGGGTTGCTCTACTGCTCATACTTCGACGGTGCTCAGCACGAGCGGCCCCTCAGATGCGGGGGGTGTCACCCTCACCCCAGCCCTCTCCCACCGAGAGACCTTTGCGTAACTACCAGTTAGGGCCAAAACTCCCGACCCATTCCGCTCTTGAGACCCTTCGACTCCGCTCAGGGCGAGCGGAATACCCCTCTCCTGGGGAAGGAATGAAAGTTATGCAAAGGACTCATCGAGGGAGAGGGGGTAGGAACGAGCCCCCGCCTTGGGAATGGATTCACGCCATAGGCGTATTTGCAGGCCGATCGAGGTGGGGAATGATGATTAAGGGAGGGTCAGGCTGGGGAGGCTACGTTGAAGATGCGGGGGGATATGTGGGCGAGGAGGAGGTCTGTGGACATGATCATGGAGCGGCCTGAGGGGTCGATGCGGGGGGCGACCTCGACGAGGTCCATGGCGCCTATTGGGTAAGCGGAGAGGACGCGGAGGATTGTGGCCATGATGTCGGGGGTGATGGCATCGTTGACGACGGAGCCGGTGGCGGGAAAGAAGCCCGTGTCTATGAAGTCGATGTCGACTGACATATAGATGAAATCGCAACCTGCTGAGGCGCGTTCGCCGGCGCGTCGGGCGACATCTTCGGGGCCGATACGCAGGACATCGGCGGCGGTGAAGATGAGGCCGCCGTGGGAGTCGATGGCGTTGACGGGCTCCTCGTCGGACCAACCCTGTATACCGATCCAGACCATGTTGGATAGGCTGACCAGATCAAGTTCCGAAATGCGGCGTGCATTGGTGCCATGGTTGTACTTGCCCCAGACGGGGGTGTCATCCCGGAAGTCGAGGTGGCCATCAATGTGTATGTAGCCGATCCGGGGTTTGGGGGTGAGTTCGGAGACGGCCCGGGTGTAGCCGAGACATGAGGGATAGCCCACGTAGTGGTCGCCGCCGAGGCAAACGGAGAATCCGCCTCGCTTCACAACCTCTTCCACTCCTCCGGCGATGCCTTCAGTGGACTTCATCACGTCTGAGGGATAGACATTGTAGTCTCCGACATCTACGAGCCGGTTGGAGTCCGGGGTGGTGAGGTGGTTGCCGGACGTGACTTCCAGGACGCCGTCGGGGCCCGCGTGGCGTACACGTTCGGCCATGGCGAGGGAGCCTTCCCTGATGCCTCGGGGGCCCATCCTGGTGCCGAAACGGCTGGTGTGTGTGCTGTCGTGAGGAGCGCCGCCGATTACGACCATGCCGCGTTCCACTTTGTCCAGGGCAACAAAAGGCGAGCCGAGGAATGTGGCGGCGCCGAAGTTCTCTGTGTGGTGAATCAACTCGCTCAATTCGCGGCCTCTCCACAATTGTCTGAACAGGTGTACATGGTGTTGGAGATGCGGAGCGTTGTCTGTCGGGACACCCCACCCCAGATTCCTCGCGGAGCCTCGGGATGACGGTTATTCAAGGGTCTCACTTTGTCGCCTCGGATATTCTAATTTTTTCGTCGATGAAACGGACCAGCATCTCGACGCCGCAGCGCTGGCCGGTCTTGACGAGGCTCATGGTCTCGATGAGGGGGTTGAGGCCGCAGAGGCTTATGCCGCCGACCGGGCCCCGGGCGAGGAGGGGCATGGCCTCGAAGAGGTCGACGTTGCGAAGGCCATCGAAACGAGGGGTACCGGTCATTGCGACATAGCCGCCATCCATGACGTCGATATCGATGCCGACGAAGACACCTGAGCAGCCAGCGGAGGCGCGGTCAAGGGCCTCGGCTATTACGTCGGGGATGCCGCGGCGCCGGACTTGTCCTGCGTCGATCAGAGTAGAGGGGAGCCTGTTGGCCATCTGCCACTGGTCCAGCGGGACGTAGCCGTTAGCGCCTATCCATACGAGGTTTTTCGGATGGACGGCCCCGGAGTCCAGGAGTCGGCGGACGGTGGCGCCGCGCCAGACGTCTCCCCAGACCGGATCTCGGAGGCCGAGGTCAAGGCGGCTAGAGAGCTGGATGAAGCCGATAGGCCCACCGGTCGCATTCGCGTAGCCCTCTGCCAAAGCAGATGCGATGAAGTGGTCACCGCCGAGAGCTATGGGGACTGCGCCCCTGGTTGTAATTGTTTGTGCGGCATCCTGAAGGGTGGACGACATGATCTCCCAGTCGACGTGGGAGACGGGGAGGTCACCCAGGTCACGGACACGATTGCGGATGAGGTTAGTGTCGGTATGGAGGCGGGAGTTGATTTCGACGAGGGTACTGTCCCGAGCGGTGATCATCTGGAAGTAAGTGGAGGTCTCCCGGTATGCCTTGGGTGCTAGCCGGGGGCCGAGCTGGTCGGGGGCGGAGACATCGTAGGGGACGCCGAAAACGCCAAACATGCCCGCGGACAGTTCATCGATGGTTCCTGTGGGAGCACCGATAAAGGTGAGCAGGCCACCGGTCTTGGGTATTGGGCCTCGGCGGATGGGCATTACGGTCTCGTCATCCTAAGCGCTAGACTTTCTGCCAAATCTGCTTGAACAGCTTTAGGGCAATCAACAGGACGGTGGCCCAAAATGCGATAACGGCTGCCACCCATAAAAGCAGCAGGGAGATGCCTATGCTTTCGTGGAAGAGGCCGTGGAGGAACCACAGCACGATGCCCGCGATGAAGAACAGGATGCAGCCCGAGAGGAGCATGGGCCATGTGATTGCGCTCTTCTTCATTGCGAGTCGGCAGTGTTCTCAATAGATATCGAAGATTCTTGGCGAGATTAGCTTTATGAGGGCCTCTGCGGCGAAGCGGGGGGTGCGACTGCCCGGGTCGAGGGGAGGGGAGGTCTCGACGAGGTCCATTGCGCCGATGGGGTATTCGGACAAGGGGCCAAGGATGCGGAACAAGGTGGATGCGGTCATTGCGCCCATAGTGACCGAGCCCGTGCCATCGGAGAATCCGGCGTCTATGACGTCTATATCGAAGCTCATGTAGATGGAGTCGCAGCCTTTGAGGGCAAGCTCGGCGGCGCGGCGGCCGACGGTCTCGGGTCCCATCTCCTCTACGTCCTCGCTAGTGAAAATTGTGCCTCCGTAGCGGCGGATAAGCTCGACCTGGTCAAGGTAGCACGGGCCCTGGATGCCTATGAATACCATGTTGGCGGGCTCCATAGCGTCCAGTTCGGAGATCCGGCGGGCGTTGGTGCCGTTCATGTACTTGCCGTAGGGCCCGTAGGAGTCGGCGAAGTCCAGATGCCCGTCTATGTGGATGTAGCCGACGCGGGCATTTGGCCTGATCTGGCTGAGGGCCCGGGTGTAGCCGAGGCAGGACGGGAAGCCGACATAGTGATCGCCGCCGAGACATACGGAGAAGCCACCCTTCAGCACGACCTCCGAGACTCCACCGGCTATGCCCTCGGTGGCCTTCATGACGTCTGAGGGATAGCTGTTGAAATCACCGATGTCCACGAGAGGGGAGTCGGTGGGGCGGATGAGGGTCCGTCCGGTGGACACGTCTATCAAACCCTCTTCAGCCCGGTCGAAACTGTGGGCCAGGGGGAGTGAGTGCTGCCGGATGCCTCGGGGGCCGTAGCGCTCGCCGAAGCGGTCTCGGAGGCTGTGGGGGGCACCGCTTATCACCGTCATGCCGGGTTGAACGTCGGAGAGGCCGACGAGAGGAGCGCCCATGAAGGTGGGAGATGATGTGTATGCGAAGTCTTTCATTGCTAAGTCAGGGCCTAGGGATAGGCAAGGGCCTCTCCGGCGAGAAATCGGATGACGATCCAGGCCCCGAGTCGGGGGCCGGTGGCGGATACCATGTTGACGGTGGGGTTCATGCCGACGAGGTCCAGTGCGCCAGCGTTCTTACGGCGGAGGATGTCAACGGCTTTGAGCAGCTCAACGTTGGTGAGGCCATCAAAGCACGGGTCCGAGGTGGCGGCAACGATGCCGCCGTCCATCACGTCGAAATCTATGCTGACGTACACCGAGTCGCATCCATCGCCGGCTATTGCCATGGCATTTTCGACGACTTCCTGCAGGCCTCTGCGGCGCACGTCTGCGAGGGTGAAGATTGACAACTCCCGTTCCTGGGCGAAGTCCCACTCTTCGCGGCGGAGGTAGCCGTTAGCACCGATCCAGACCATATTCTTGGGGTCGACAGCCTCTGAGTCCAGGATGCGGCGGGCGGTGGCGCCGCGCCAGACGTCTCCCCAGACCGGGTCTCGGGTCCCGAGGTCCAGGCGGCTGGAGAGCTGCAGGTATCCGACGTTGCGGCCAGTGCGTTCGCGGACGGCGTCGGCGTAGCCGAGGCATAGGGGGTAGGAGACGAAGTGGTCGCCGCCGAGAACGACGGGGGTCGCGCCTGTGGATGCCACTTCGTAGAGGGAGCGGCGGAGCTCCTTTTCGGTGCGGGGCCAGTCCAGCGGATAGGCGTTGAAGTCGCCGAGGTCAAGGATTTGCAAACGTCGTGCGCCACTCATGCGGTCGCCGGTGGTGATTTCGACGAGGTCGTTGCGGGAGAAGGCACCGGCGTAGTAGTCGGAGCTATCCCGGATGGCTCGGGGTCCGAAGCGCGACCCTATCTTGCTAGTGCAGGACAGATCATAGGAGACACCGCAGATTGCGGCCATCCCTTCCTTGAGGTGCTCAAGGTCGCCCCTAGGCAGGCCCATGAAGGTTGTTATGCCTGGTGTAGATACGGGGGTCGATTGCATAGTCATAAGAGGTTCGGGGTTATGCCCCGAAAACGGGGTGCGCCATGAGTTCGATAATGGCCTGAGCGGCGAGGCGTTCGGAACGGCCGCGGACGTCAAGGCCGGGGGCTACTTCTACGACATCAAGGGCGGCAATCCTGGGGAACTCGGAAAGCTCCCTGGCGAGTGAAAGCAGGTCTCGGGGGGTGAGGCCGCCGACCACGACGTCGGCGGTACCGGAAGCGTAGCCGGAGTCGACGACACCGATATCGAGACTCAAGTAGACGGCGTCGCAGTCCTGTCCGGCGATTTCCAACGCGTGGCTGACGGTGGCTTGGGGGCCATCCGCTTTCACGGAGTCGGCGGTTATCACGGTGACGCCCTGTGAACGGGCGTACTCCCACTCCCGGTAGGGAATGTAGCCCTGGACCCCGACCAAAACGGTGTTGCGGGCCTCGACAGCGCCGGAGTCCAGGATGCGGCGGATTGAAGCACCGTACCAGTCGGGGCCGTATTGGGAGTCGGGGTCGGCGAGGGAGAGCTGGGAGGAGAGGCGAATCAGGCCAAGGCTGCGGCCCGATCCGGACTTCACGCCTTCGATGAGAGGATAGGTTATGAAGCGGTCGCCGCCCAGGGCTACGGGGCTGCCACCGGCCTCGGCGATGCGAGAGAAGGCGGACCTACAGGCGTCCATGGTGGCTTGTGTGTCACTGGGGGATACGCTCACGTCTCCGAGGTCAACGAGGGCAGAGGGTTCGGGTTTTTTCAGTACGCGGCCGGAGATAACGTCGATGAGGGCCCCGGACTTGGAGGCCTGGAGTTCGTAGATGAAGTCGGCGCTGGCTTCGCGGATGGCGCGGGGGCCCTGCCTGACGCCCTGTCGGGAGGTGGAAGAGCCATCGTGGGGTACACCGAGGACGGCCATGCAGCCCGGGCCTATGTCCTCGAATTCGGCCCGCGGGGCACGGGCGAAGGTGTTGATACCGGCGAATGAGGGCAGAAGGTCTCGTTGGTAGGGCAAGGCGGCCTCCCTTCAGAGGGTGGGATTATAGCATGGGGGTGGGGAGGGGCTGTCGCGACGGGTTACCGGATGTGGGCCGCCCCTCGCTCGACCCATCGACGGGGATCCCGCTCCGCCAATGGCGGACTTTCAGCACGGCGGATCTGCGACAGGACTGAAAGAGTACGATGCGGGTTTGCAGGAATAGGTCCCGCCCCAGATCCCTCGCGGGGCGTCGGGATGACAGTTACAGGGGTGGGATAGTCTTGGACGGCCTTGACGGGTTGGAGGTACGTGGGCCGCCCGTCGCTCGACCCTTCGACGAAGCACAGGATGAGCGGCACCTCCGCCCAGGGGATGGATTCCGGCTCGGCGTGGAGTGTGCCTTCAGAAGGGATGGAATCCCGCCTTGGCGCATCTGCGACCTTCTTTCGCAGGAAAGACGGATGGGGATGGGGGAGGAGGTAGGCGTCGGCCTCCGCTCCCGGGATGGATTCCCGATCGGAGTCGGGAATGAGGGATGGAGAGGAAGTGATGGGGGAAGGAGGGGGTTCGTTGACTGGGGTAGGGGGTTTGCCTACAATTCTGAAATAGTTCAGGACGACAGTACGTTATCGGGATTGGGCGCTTCCCAAGGAAAAGAGCGGAGTTGAACAGCGACGAATTGAGGCGGGAATTCCTGTCCTTTTATGAATCGAAGGGGCATTTGGTTATACCCAGTTCGTCCCTGATACCCATCGGGGACCCGACTCTGCTGTTGACCAGCGCGGGGGTTGTGCAAATCAAACCGTTCTTCACGGGCGAGGCTAAGGCGCCCGCGCCACGGATAGCATCGTGCCAGAAGTGCTTTCGCACCACGGATATAGATTCGGTGGGGGATGCGGACCACCTGACCTTCTTCGAAATGCTCGGGAACTTCAGTGTTGCCGACTACTTCAAGAAAGAAGCGATTGAGTGGGCATGGGAACTGGTTACCGAGCGGCTGAAACTGCCACCGGAAAAACTCTGGGTGAGCGTTTTCTTGAGTGATGACGAGTCGTACGAGTACTGGAGGGCCCTGGGCGTGCCGGAGGAGCGGTTGGTGCGGTATGACGAAAGCGAGAACTGGTGGGGTCCTCCGGGGGACTCGGGGCCGTGCGGGCCGTGTACGGAAATCTACTACGATTTCGGGGAGGAACTTTCCTGCGGGAAGCCCGACTGCGGTCCAGCGTGCGACTGCAACCGCTTTACGGAGTTCTACAACCTGGTACTGACCGAGTACAACCAGGATGTTGACGGCAACCGCACCCCCCTGCCTAACGGGAACATAGACACAGGGATGGGGTTGGAACGCACGGCAGCGATAATGCAGGGCGTGACGAATGTCTACGAGACCGACGGGTTCCAGGCGATCATGGGGAAAGTGTCGGGGGTTACGGGGCGCACGTATGGGTCGGACAAGGAAACGGATGTGGCGATGCGGGTGCTGGCGGAGCACGCCCGGGGCACGACGTTCCTGATCAGCGACGGCGTGGTACCGGCCAACGAGGGTCGGGGGTACGTGCTGAGGAGGATTTTGAGGCGGGCGGTGACTTACGCGAGGAAGCTCGGGGTGCGGGAGCCGGTGCTGGTGTCGATAGCCGAGACGGTTATCGACAATATGAAGAAAGCGTACCCGGACCTGGAGCGGAACCGGGAGTTCGTGCTCAAGGTAATCGAGCAGGAAGAGGATCGTTTCCACGACACGCTGGACGCGGGCATGGCTGAGCTGAAGGCAATCATGGACGGGCAGTCTCGGGTGGAAGCGGACGGGCACATAACGATAGTTGACGATGAGATCAGTCCCAGCACCGCCTTCATGTTGTATGACACGTACGGATTCCCCGCAGAGTTGACGCAAGAGTTTGCTGCAGAGCACGGGTTCCGGGTGGACATGGCCGGCTTCAACAAAGCCATGGAGGCGCAGAGGGCGAGGAGCAGGTCCGCACAGGGTTTTGGCAGGGACAAGACGGCGGAAGCTTACGCAGCGGCAGGGGTGTGGACTACCGAGTTCACCGGATACGAGCACCTATCCGGGGAGTCGGTGGTGGTGGGGCTGCTGAGGGAAGGGGTGTCGGCGCAGAGGGTGGGGGAGGGAGAGGAGGCGGAAGTGGTTACGATGGAGACGCCGTTCTATGCCGAGGGAGGGGGACAGGTCGGGGACAGGGGGGAGATAACGGGCGTGAGCGGTCGGTTCATGGTGCAGGACACGCAGGCGACGATGCTGGGGTTCTACGTGCATCAGGGTCGGGTAGTGGATGGGGAGATGAGTGTCGGGGATCCGGTCAGGATGACCGTTGACTCGGGGCACCGGAAAGAGGCGGCGAGGAACCATACGGCTACACACCTGCTGCACGCGGCGTTGAGGCAAGTGCTCGGGCAGCACGTTCGGCAGGCGGGGTCGCTGGTTGCGCCGGACAGGTTGAGGTTCGACTTCACGCACCCGGTCGGGCTGGGGAGCGCCGACCTCCACGACATTCGGAACCTGGTGAACGAACAAATCAGTTCCGACCTGCAGATTACCAATGATGAAGCCCCTTACGCGGAGGCGCTATCCAGGGGGGCGCTGGCGTTCTTCGGGGACAAGTACCCGGACGTGGTCAGGCTGGTGTCGATGGGAGACGGGGACGACAGATTCAGCTTTGAGGTATGCGGAGGAACGCACGTAGGCCGGACTGGGGAGGTGTGGAATTTCCAGGTGACGGACGAGGGGAGCATAGGGTCGGGACTCAGGAGGATCGAAGCGGTGACGGGAGGGTCGGTGCAAGACCTGCTGGTGCAACGATATGACCTGGTGGACGAAATATCGGCGCAGCTGAAGTCGTCACCGGAAGATATCTCAGAGAAGATTACGGCGCTAATGGAGGAACTTGAGACGCAGCGGAAACGGGCTGACAGGCTGGAGCGTGATGCAGGGCGTCGGGAGGCGGAGGAGCTGCTGGCGAAGGTGCAGGACGTGGACGGGGCGAAGATAGTCGCGGCACGGGTGGATGCGCCTAATGTCGAGACGATGCGGGAGATGGGAGACTTTCTGAAGTCGAAACTGGGGAGTGTTTTCGTGGTGCTGGGGTCGGTGATAAACGACAGGCCGATGTTCGTGGCTATGGCGACGCCGGACCTGGCATCGAAGGGTCTACACGCCGGAAACATCGTGAAGCAGGTGGCCAAGGTTGCGGGTGGGGGTGGGGGCGGAAGCGCGGAGATGGCGCAGGCAGGTGGCAAGGACAAGAGAAAGGTTTCGGAGGCGTTGGGTGAGGTGGCTCGGTTGGTGAGGGAGGGTGGGGGGTAGAGTGTTGACAATGAATCCCAAGGGTGATGTCTCCGAGGGACCATTCACCCTCACCCTAACCCTCTCCACTCAAGGGAGAGGGGACTACCGTCCCTTTATTGAACCTGAACCAACCTTTGAGGCGGAGCGTTGGGAATGAGGTTGTTGGGGTTGGACGTGGGGGACGTGAGAATTGGGGTGGCGGTTAGTGATCCGACGGGTATGGTGGTCGAGCCGCGGGAGGCGGTAAGGGCCGGGACCCGGGCGGGCGCTATCGATCAGATTGCAGGGCTGGTAGAACGCGAGGAGATCAGGGAGGTTGTAGTGGGTATGCCGGTGCTGTTGGACGGGGGAGTCGGGAGGCAGGGGGAGAAGACCAAAGTATTTGTGGACCTGCTGGCGGAGCGGATATCGATTCCCGTGCGGACCTGGGACGAGAGTTATTCGTCGGTGGCGGCGGATGGGATTATGAGAGAGTCGGGGACGAAGAGGAGTAGGAAGAAGGGGAGACGGGACTCGGTGGCGGCGGCGGTGATACTGCGGGAGTATCTTCAAGCCACGGAACGTGGGGTTCAGCCGACCCTCGGCATCTGAATAGTCATGGGCAAGTCTCTCGGAATTATCGGGTATCCGCTGGGGCATTCAATCTCTCCAGTGTTTCAGCAGGCAGGCCTGTATGCGGCAGGCATCGACGCCACTTATGAAGGTTGGGAGACGTCTCCTGAAGACCTGGCAAGACGGTTGGAAAGCTTCCGGTCGGATGGATTTGTGGGTTCGAGCGTAACGATTCCTCACAAGGAGTCGGTGATGGCACTCCTTGATGAGGTGAGTGAAGGGGCGAGGTTGATAGGCAGTGTGAACACTATAGTTTCTCGAGAGGGCAAGCTTATTGGGTACAACACTGATGCACCGGGCTTTCTGCGTGGTCTGAGAGAGAATGGCGGATATGAGCCTGAAGGCAAGGATACAGTGTTGGTGGGGACAGGAGGTGCGGGTCGGGCGGTGGCGTTTGGGTTGGCGGGGGAGGGGGTGGCATCGTTAATGCTGGTGAACAGGACAGTGGCTCGGGCGGAGAGGTTGAGGGAGGAAGTGTCTCGGGCCTACCCGGACGTAAGGGTGTTAGTGGAGGGGGATATACCGGAAGATTTCGAATATCACTTGCTGGTGAACGGCACGTCGGTGGGGATGAAGCACACGGCGATGGAAGAAGCGTCGCCTGTGAGTCGGGACAGGCTCGTGCCCGGCGGCCTGGTATACGACCTGATATATAATCCTGAAGAGACCGTACTGCTGAAGCAGGCAAAGGAGGCCGGATCGCAGACCCTGGGTGGGTTGCCGATGCTGGTATTTCAAGGGGTGGAAGCGTTTGAATTGTGGTTCGGGCGCGAGGCGCCGGTAGAAGCGATGTTCAGGGCGGCACAAGAAGCGATGGCAAATAGATGAGCAAAATAAGGTTTCTGACCAGTGGAGAGTCCCACGGACAGGGACTCTCAATCATTATTGAGGGGATACCCGCAGGTCTACCCCTGAGTGAAGACTACATCCAGAAGGACCTGGCGCGCAGGCAGAAGGGTTACGGGCGAGGCGGCCGGATGAAGATAGAGAAGGATAGGGCGCTTATCAAGTCGGGCGTGAGGCACGGCGTGACTCTAGGCAGCCCGATAGGGATGTGGATCCAGAACAGGGACTGGGAGAACTGGCAAGAGGTGATGGCGGTGGAGGCCGTAAACGGAGAGGTGAAGAAAGTGACTCGGCTGAGGCCGGGACACGCCGACATGCCGGGTATCCTGAAGTACAAACAGGACGACGTGAGGAACATCCTCGAAAGGGCCAGCGCCCGGGAGACGGCGGCCCGTGTGGCGGTGGGTGCGGTGTGCAGGGCTCTCCTCAACGAGCTTTCGATTGAGATACACAGCAATACGCTGTCGATAGCCGGTCATGGAGTAGAGAACCCGATGCCGGAGGAATGGGGGGTGGTTGAGGAATCGGTGGTGCGGTGCCATGAGCCGGATGTTGAACGGAGAATGATAGAGGCGATAGACGCGGCCAAGGAGTCGGGGGATACGGTGGGTGGGGTGTTCCAGGTGGTGGCCTCGGGGGCGCCGATAGGGCTCGGGAGCCACGTTCACTGGGACAGAAAGCTGGATGCGAACCTGGCGCAGGCAATGATGAGCATCAACGCGGTGAAGGGTGTCGAGATTGGGCCGGGGTTTGAGCAGGCACAGTTGTTTGGCTCACTAGTCCACGATGTTATCGAGCCATTCGACGGGTCACGGGAGCGGAGGTGGAGGCGAGTTTCCAATAGGGCCGGAGGAATCGAGGGGGGGATGAGCAATGGTGAGGATATCGTGGTGAGGGTGGCGATAAAACCGATATCGACGTTGGCAAAGCCTCTTCCATCGGTAGACCTGGCGACTGGTGAGAAGATACAGGCCCACTATGAGCGGAGCGACGTTTGCCAAGCGCCGCCAGGGGGGATAGTTGGTGAGGCGATGATGGCGATAGTGCTGGCGGATGCGGTGATGGAGAAGTTCGGTGGGGACCATGTTGAAGAGACGGTGCGGAACTGCAGGTCTTACAAGGAGACTGTGGAGGGGCCGGTGGAGGTGGGGGAGCGACGCTAGGCTCTGCGGAGGTTGTTTTCTTGATTTTACCTTCACCCTCACCCTAGCCCTCTCCCCTCAAGGGAGAGGGGACTGGATACCACTCCGCCCGCCATAGTTTTTGCCACATTTGTTGATAGTTGGTGCGTATGAATAACCGGCAACAGACTAGGATTGGGGACTGGAACGTATACCTGATCGGGTTTTCTGGGAGCGGGAAGTCGGCGATTGGGCGGAGGCTAGCGCGGCGGATGCGCCGGCAGCACGTGGACATGGACGACGAGATAGTCGCAAGGACGGGAACGCCGATTCCGGAGATATTCCGTCGAGAGGGAGAGCCGGGATTCAGGGCCAGGGAAAAAGAGCTGCTGGAGGAGCTCAGCGGTCGTAAGAGGTTGATAGTGTCAACGGGGGGTGGGGCGCCCCTGGCCCCGGGGAATCGGGCGGCGATGGCGAGGAGCGGGGTGGTGGTGTGCCTGGAAGCGAAGCCAGACTTCCTGTACGGGAGGCTGAAAAGACACATTGGGGACGAAACAAAAGGACAGGTGCGCCCGCTATTGGAGGGAGACGAACCGAAAAAGAGGATCGAGGCTCTCAAGGAGTACCGGCAACGCTTTTACGCAACTGCCGACTGGACCGTGCACACGGACGACTTGACCGCGGACGAAGTGGTCAGAGAGGTGATCAGGGGAGCCAGGTATGCGCAGCGCAAGTTTGGGCGACGGAAGGAAGCGGCGGCACTGTTTCCGCCGGAGAGGTCCGCAGGCCGGGAGGCGGAGTCGCCGTACTGCCGGGACATGGGGGCATCCTTCGTAGTAGAGACGCCGGGGGGGAGATACCCGGTGTTTGTCGGGTGGGGGAATCTGTCGGAGTTGGGGCAACGGATGCGGAACCTGGGGTTATCCGGGAAGGCTGCGCTGATCGCGGATGCAGGGGTGTTCGACGTCCATGGTGAGAAGGCGCTGGCCTCTCTAACGTCGGTGGGGTTTGAGGCGGCTGCCTACACGGTGCCGTCGGGTGAGAGGAGCAAGTCGGGGGATGCGCTGACGGAGATGTATGACTGGATGGTGGCGGAGAGGCTGGAGCGGGGAAGCACCGTGGTGGCGCTGGGGGGAGGGGTGGCGGGAGACCTGGCCGGATATGCAGCGGCGACGTTCCTGAGAGGCGTGCCCCTGGTCCACGTTCCAACCTCTCTGCTTGCGATGACGGACTCGGCGATTGGGGGGAAGGTGGCGATAAACCACCCCCGGGCCAAGAACATGATTGGTGCATTCTACCAGCCCAGGATGGTGCTTTCGGATGTGGAGACTTTGAGTACGCTGCCGGCCCGGGAGCTGGCTTCGGGGTGGGCGGAGACGATAAAGCACGGGATGATCATGGACCCGGAATTGCTGGACTTGCTGGAAGGGGACCTGGATAGAGTGTTGGCGCTGGACCCTGAGATGACGACGGAAATAGTAAAGCGGAGCTCGGGTCTGAAGGGCAAGGTGGTGGGTGGGGACGAGAAGGAGGCCGGTTGGAGGATGATTCTAAATTTCGGGCACACTATTGGACATGCGCTGGAGGCGGCGACGGAATACGGTGAGCTCTTGCACGGGGAGGCGGTGTCGATAGGGATGGTAGGAGCAGCGCGGCTGAGCAGTAAGCATGCTGGGTTGGGAGGTGAGGTTGTGGAGCGGATGACGGGAATATTGCAGAGGTTCGGGCTGCCTACGTCGATGCGGGAACTGGACCCCGAGAGGCTGATAGAGGCGATGTTCCTGGACAAGAAGGTGCGGGGCAAGGCGATCCGGTGGATTCTGCTGGAGGACGTCGGGAAGCCGGTTATCAGGGACGACGTACCGATGGAGTCGGTTAGGGAAGTGTTGGCGGGGCTTGTCGAATAAGGCCCAGACTCAAGTTTTTGAAAGTCCACGCGTACTGCGTTGAGTGTGGAACAGACGCTTGTATCCGTTCGGAAACCTTTCGACCAACTCAGGGCGAACGGATAGCGATACAGGAGGCCAGACCAGATGTCGTTGAATAGCAAACTGAGGGTCAGCAAGGACGAGGTGGTCGCCGAGAACGGAGTGGTGGCAGCAAACCATGCCTTGTCGTCGGAGGCGGGGTTGGAGATGCTGAAAGCGGGTGGGAACGCTGTGGATGCGGCGGTGGCCACGGGGGTGGTGGCCTGCATCGTGGAGCCGATGATGACTAGCATCGGCGGGTGCGGGTTCATGCTGATACACCTGGCGAACGAGGGGAAGTCGACGGTGATCGAGTTCAGCCCGCGGGCCCCGGGGGCGGCGACTGCCGACATGTACACGGTGTCGGAATCGGCGATCATGGATATCGGCCTGCAGAGTGTAGCCAATGGCGAGAACATAATTGGGCCGAAGTCGGCCACTGTGCCAGGTACGATAGCGGGTTTCTGCATGGCCCACAGCAGGTACGGGTCCCTGCCGCTGGAGCAGGTGCTGGAACCGGCTATCCACCTTGCAGAACAGGGTTTCGAGGTGGACTGGTACACTGCGGCGTCGATATCCGACGAAATGGAGCGGTTGGTCAGGTATCCGGGTATATCGGGGCTGCTTCTGAACAGGGGATTCCCGCCGACTGTCGGGTCACGGCTGGTGCAGAGGGATCTGGGTCAGACGTTGAGGGCTATAGCGAAGTCCGGCCCCGATGCGTTTTACAAGGGCGAGATTGCGGAGGCGATTGTCAAAGAGGTGCAGTCGGGCGGGGGGATATTGTCGATGGAGGACATGGAGAGATATGAGGCGGAAGAGGTCGCGCCGGTCTCGATGTCTTACAGGGGACATACCGTGCTTGGGGCGAGGGCGGTGAACGGCGGTACGACGGGCATGGAGACACTTTCGATATTGAACAACATCGATCTCGGGGCGCGGGGGCACAACAGTGTCGAGACGCTGCACCTGTTCATAGAAGCGACCCGGCACGCGTTTGCTGATCGTTACCGGTTTCTCGGGGACCCGGAGTACGTGTCGGTGCCGTTGAAGGGGCTGCTTTCCGCGGGATACGGGGCCGCGCTGGCAGCGGAGATGGACCGAGTTAACGCCAGGCTGGAGCCGGAAGGAGATACGCCGCCGTGGCTGGCGTACGCGGACACGGCCATACATGACCCGTGGGCCTTCGACCCGGAATCGAAGGGCGGGGAGTATGAAATGTCGGGGTCTTCGCCCAAGTCCAGCACGACACACCTGAGCGTGATAGACAAGGACAGGAACATGGTGTCCTGCACGCACACGATGGTGAACAGCTTCGGGTCGATGATTGGGTGTCGTGGTACGGGGGTGACACTGGCGGACGGGATGCTGTGGTTCAACCCGAGCCCCGAGCGTGCGAACTCTATAGCGGGGTGGAAGAGGCCGCTGGTGAATATGTCGCCGATGCTGGTCTTGAAGGATGGGAAGCCGCTGATGACTGTCGGCGCTCCGGGGGGGCGGAAGATCATCAATGCGGTGACGCAGGTTGTGATGAACGTGGTGGACTTCGAGATGGGGATGCAGGATGCGATAGCGGCTCCGAGGGTCGACGCCAGTGGCCTGGACACCGCTTACCACGAGGCCGTTGACGCGGATACGGTGGAGGCTTTGAAGGCACGAGGACACCGGATGGTGGTCGGGCCTGAGGACTACGCGAACCACAGCTTTGCGCGGCCAACGGGCGTGATGGTAGACGGCGATGCGGGGGTGTTGAGGGGAGGGGTGGACCTGCTGCGTCGGGCGGAGGCGCGGGGGTACTAATCAAACCAATCGTGAGTCTGATATAGTAGCGTGACGAGGGCCTGATCCCGCACAAGTGTCTGAGAGACGCGGAGGAAACATGCGCTTCGATAGCAATATCTATTACCACGAGGTAGAGCGGTACCCGGCTGATAAGCTGACGCAGGAGTGGAAGGAAACCGCCCTGCTCTATGACCAGACGGACTTTACGGGGGTCTGGGTCGGGGAGCACCACTTCTGGTACAGCGGTTGGCCGGTGGCAGCGCCGAACCCGGTGCAGGTATGCACTTTCTTCGCCGGGCTGACGGAGCGGATCCGTGTCGGGCAGACGGCTTGCATACTGCCGGACTGGAACCCGATCCGGCTGGCGGAAGAGCTGGCGATGCTGGACAACATGTGCAAGGGTCGGCTGGACGTGGGGATAGCCAGAGGGACGGACAGCACTGCAAGCATCCAGTTCAACGTCAACGCCAACAGGCGGGACAGAGAGACGAACTACGCGCTGTTCAGCGAGACGCTGGACATTCTGCTGAAGGCGTGGGGCGAGGGCGCTTTCAGTCACGAGGGCCGTTTCTACACGTACCCGGTCCCCGGGTGGAAGGAGAAGGACCCGGAGATATATTCGGGGGACCCGACCCACTTCGCGGAGGACGGAGAACTGATAGGGCTGCACGTGATGCCGAAGCCGTACCAGAAGCCTCGGCCGCCGATTTACCAGGCTGCGGACAGTACAAGCTCCTATGCTTTTGCAGGGGGTCGGGGGATATGCACTACCACGGTGGGTCGGTCGTTTGAAGGAGCGAGGGAGGCGTGGAATGCGTACCAGACGTCGGCGTCCAAGGCTTTCGGGAGGGAGATGCCCTTTGCAAGGACGCCTGATGGATTGAGCCTGAACGTTATGAGGCTGACCCATGTAGCGGAGACGCAGGAGCAGGCGGAGAAGGAGGCGAGACCTGGAGTGAATGCGTTCTTCAAGGCAGCGGTGGGGGTGAACGACCGATGGGGGCGCAAGGGGTCGGTGGCAGAGGGAGAGGAGCTAACGGACGACGATCTGAATATGGACTGGTTCGACTTTGCGCAGAAGAAGGAGATCATCTGGGTCGGGTCTCCGGACTACGTGGCTGAGAAGATAGCGCACTTGCAGGAAGACCTGGATTGCCAGCATGTTACGCTGTGGCCGAACCCGGGGTTCGTGCCGTTCTCGACGGTGTATCACAGCCTGGAATTGTTTAATGAGAGGGTGATACCGCAGTTTGCGCGGGAGTCTAGTCGTGCGCCGGTGGCGGCTTCATAGGTTTTAGCGCTCTAAGCTTGAATAACAGTGCCGTATGTGTTTTGCACATACGGCACTGCTGTTTTTTGGAGTCGGGGTCAGATTGAGGTTGCTGTGGGGGAAGTAGGTGAGCCCCTCCCCACGCACCGGGACTAATTGGAGTCCCACCCGCCCACCCTGTTTAGTTTGAATAACCGGAAATGCCGCCTGGCGGCATTTCCGGTTATTCATTGGTAAGGGGGAGGACAAGGAAGGATGGGGATGGTGAGGGGTGCTTGAGACGCACGCCTGAGGCGTATCTTTGACCTTGCTGGGTATCGGAATGATAGGTATTGGTGCTGTGTTGCCTGGAGGGAGGAAACGGATTTGCACTGAGTGAGCCTCCCCCCGTTCATACTTCGAGTAGTCTCCCGCCTGAGGCAGATCTGCGACAGCACGAGCGGCCCTGGGATGTATTCTCTAAACTCACAAACGAAGTGCAACCCTTGGTTAAGATGTTGTCATGGGAAAGAGTTATGAACATGTCACCATTGAAGAGGGGTGTGAGGTTGCCTGACTACAAGCCTCGGGATATTCGGTACGGCAAATTATGATAAGTCTGGATCGCTCACCATCGACAGTGGCTGGGGAGTTGAACGCAATGATTCAAGGACCCAGGGATACGACCCCAGGTATGCAGACCAGCAAGCCCATGCCCGGAGATGGTGCGGCTCTCGGCTGGAACGGGATGAGGGGTTGCGGGACAAGGTCCTGTCTCGACTTAAGCAGGGCTGGTCACCGGAGCAGGTGGCAGGGCGGCTGGCGATGGAATCAGGCAAGAGGGTCCTCTCCCATGAGAGCATCTACAGGTTCATATATGGCCAGATGGCACGGAAGAAGGACTACGGGTGGAGACACTACCTTCATAAGTGGGCAAGTCGAGGCGTGGTTGGAGAGGCCGTAGAGGGCGCAGTCCTGCCTCCTTCATGGCTATGCGACGCCCCATTGGTGAACGCCCCCGGAACGCTGCTGATCGCCGCACTCCTGGGCACTGGGAGGCGGACCTGATGCTGTTCAGAACCTATGGAGATGCAGTTCTAACCATGCACGAACGCCACTCCCGCATCCTCATAGGCCTCAGACCCGCTGGTAAGGCCTCCAGACCCATCGCCGAGGCTATGTCCTAAGTGCTCGGTCAGTTGCACCTCCAATGATGGCAGACGGTGACCTTCGACAACGGTACCGAGTTTGCACTCCATTATCGGCTCCATGAACTGGGTATAGAGACCTTATTCTGCGATACCCACTCCCCCTGGCAGAAGGGAGGTGTGGAGAACGCCATAGGCCGGTTGCGGCGAACTCTACCCCGCAAGACGGACTTGGCGGCGTTGCCGCAGGAGAGGTTTACTCAGATGCTTCAGACCTACAACAATACCCCTCGCAAGCGTCTGGGCTACAGGACTCCGGCGAGATATTTTTGGAAAGCGTGTTGCACTTGAAATGTGAATCCACACTCTTGCCTCCGCAGGAATGACGGAAAAGGGGTGAGGGGAGGCAGCTGAGTGGGCAAGTCCTAGAATCCTCGCGGAGCCTCGGAATGACAGCAATGCAAAGGTCTCTGTGGGAGAGAGGTTAGGCGCTGGTTAGTTGAAGCGGTAGAGTTCGGCGGCGTTGCGGTAGGTGATGTTGATGCGAGTTTCCTCATCCAGGGCGGCGAGGTTGGTTTCGAGGAGCTGCTGGGACTCGGGCCAGATGCCGTCAGGGTGGGGGTAGTCTGAGCCCCACAAGATGTTGGAAACACCGACCAGGTCTACCAGTTCCTGAGTGATCACCTCGTCCTGGAAGGTGGAATGACCCTGGCGTCGCCAGTAGTCGCTGGGGTCCATTTCCAAGTTCAGATGGAAGAGCCGGTCCTTGTACTCCTGGTCTAGCCGGTGGAGGACGTATGGTATCCAGCCAACGCCGCACTCTCCGAGGACGAACTTAAAGTCCGGGTGGTTGGAGCAGGCGCCGGACAGGACGGTGCTGGCGAGATACTCGGCGCCGGAGAGTTGGAATAAGGTGAAGTTAATTCCCATTGCAACGTATTGGCAGTAGTCGGGAGTGCCGGCGTCAGGCTTCCGGTAGGGAAGACCGACGGTGTGGAAAGAGATGGGCATTTGACGTTCCGCTGAGACCGCCCAGAGGGCGTCCCATTCCGGCTGGTAGATGGGTGTCGAGGCGCTTGAAACGTTGAACTCGGCGCCGCGGAGGCCGAGGTCGGCGGCCCTGGCTAACTGCTGTGCGGCCAGGTTAGGGTCATGGCTGGTGAGACATGCCAAGCCGATGAAGCGGTCGGGGTTAGTGGCGCAGAACTCGGAAACCCACTCGTTGTAGATTTCGTAGATCGCGCCGAGGGCTTCTGAGTTGCGTACGGCGTCTCCCCCGGCGGCGAAACCGCTGGCAACGCCGAGGATGCCATAGATTACTTCACCGCTGATGCCGTCTATGTCCTGGTCTCGGAGCCGGAGGTCGGGGGTGGTGGGGTGATAGAGGCCCTCGGCGGCGTCGGAGAAGAAGCCCTCTTCCTCCATTTTGTCGAGGTGGAGAGAGAAGCCGGGCACGTATTTCTCGCCGGTGCCGCTAAGCCCGGATCCGGCCACCCTGGATATGACTGCATCTTCGATTTTCCACCAGCGGCCGTCTTCGGTGTCTTCGACCCTGGGCATTGCGGACTGCAGGTGAGCCGGGGCACGGGTGATAAAAAGATCTTCCGGCAACCAGCTCAGGTCTATGTGGCAGTCGGCGGACACCACTTTTTGCTGCATCGTTTGTTCCTCTAGGTTGTGTAATTTGAGACCCTGAATACGGACTGGACAATGCTACATTCCCGTAAGTAGTAAGGCAATGGCCCAGTGACGTTTTGTTGACCGAGGTTTAACCGACTCCTAGAATCGCGTTGGCGCCGGTAGAGGCAACAATAGATGGGTGAGGGATAACACTATGTGTGCGAAGGAAATGCATGAAAAGGACGTTATGGGGACGCAAGTGGTGGACTACGAGGAGAGGATTGATGTGCGGAGGCTACGCAGGGAGAGGATTGGTCGGATTCAGGCTGAATTGGCTCGGGCGAATCTGGGCGGGCTACTGCTGTTCGACCCGATAAACGTACGTTACGCGGTGGGTACACGGAACTTTGAAACTTTCTTCTTGCACTTGAAGGGTCGGCACGCAGTGATTCCCCGGGAGGGCAAGCCGGTCCTGTTTATGCCCTCGGTGACGGAGACCCCGGTCCTTGAAAATGATGTTGTGGGTCGGCCTGCGTTTAACATCGCATCGTGGAGGACGGCAAGCTTCATGTCGGAGGCAACGAGGCGATGGGCAGTGGAGATGCGGGACGTGTTGTCCGAGTTGCACATAGCAGGGGAGCCAATAGGCATAGACAGGGCGGACATGGCGACCGTACGCGCCCTGGAAGGGCAGGGAATCATCCTGGAGGATGGGCTGATACCCATGGACATGGCTCGGGCCGTCAAGACCGAAGATGAACTGGTGCTTATCAGGCAAGCCTGTGCAATCGGGGATGTGGCCCTGGCCAACGTTCAAGCTGCGATTGAGCCGGGAGTAACCGAGAACGACCTGTACGCGGTACTGGCGTCGACGAACCTGAGGTTCGGTGGAGAGAGGACGGACTCAAAGCTGCTGTGTGCGGGCGGGAACACGAATCCGTGGCTCAAGCGGGAGGCGTCGGACCGGCTGGTGCTGCCGGGCAACCTAGTTACCATCGACACGGACATGGCAGGCCCGCTGGGATATTTCGCCGACATATCCCGGACATATCTATGCGGAGACGGGAAGCCGAACGAAGAGCAGTCGGATGCATATAAGCGGGCTTACCAGTTCCTGCAGGACTGCCTCCCTCTGTACAGGGCAGGTGCAAGCTTTCAGGAGATATCAGAGAAGACTCCCGAGGTGCCTGAGGAATACAAGGCGAACCGGTACACGATACTTGCGCATGGGGACGGAATGTCCGATGAATATCCGGCGATCTTCTTTTCAGACAGGAGCGACACAGGACTAGGGAACTATCCCGGAGTGTTGGAAGAGAACATGATTATCTCGGTGGAGTCCAGCTGGGGCCGGGAGGACGGGCTAGAACAGGTGAAGCTGGAAGAGCAGGTGATAATTACCAACAACGGGCCTGAAGTGATATCTCAGGCGCCGTTCGACTGGAGGTTCCTGGGCTAGGAGCCTGGGGCTCGGACGGCGTTGAGATTTGCGAAGGGATCCCAGCGTCGGATGACCAGGAGAAGGGATGCTGGAACCAGTACCAGAGGGGCAAAACAGATTATCAAGATGGCAGTCCGCAGGTCTCCCGTGGCCTCCTCCATGAAACCGACCACTACGGGGCCGAGCGCCCCGCCTCCCCAGATGCAGGTTTCTATGAACGTGAGGCCGATTCCAGCCTCACGGGGATTGACCCGCGGTAGCAGAAAAACCATGGTCATCAGGACGGGGAAATAGGCACGGGACAGTCCCTCCGCGACACCGAGAAGCAAGATTGTGGGGGTTGAAGTGGCATACAGGAGGGCGATGTAGGATGCGGAGACTGCAATCCCGCCGACGGCGAGGATGAGGGGTTGCCTGCGAACGAGTCGGGGGACGGCGTTGACGAGAAAGCCGAGGGGCGCGGTGGCGAAGGCCTGCATCGAGAGGGTGAGGGCCACGATCTTGGGGTCAATGTGAAGCTGTTCCTCGGCGAGACGGGGCCAGAAGGTCTGGAAACCGGTGTTTGCGGTCATGCCCCCGAACATTCCGACACCGATGATCCAGAGCTCGGGGTATTTTCGAAAAACAGTCAGGGGATTGCCCTGCTGTGCGTCCATTCTCTGTCGGTACTCGCCGGTAGCCCTCTCTCTGCCGAATATGATCCAGAGTAGGGCTAGAGCGAGACTGACAAATCCCCAGAAGTAGTACACGCCTTGCCAGTTGCCAATCCAGTCCAAGACAAAGGGAGTGACCAGGAATCCGATGCCCATTACGACATCGACTCCTGAAACCCATGCGCCGTTGGTAAGGGCTATGCGTCGCTGGGTAGACCATTGCTGGAGCATCATGGCGCGCGGGGCCATAGTTGCAGCGAAGCCAAGGCCCACACCCACCCTTCCTATAATCAGGGCTGCCAGAATAGGAGACCAGCCCTGGAGGAAACCGAACCCAGCAACGGCCAGGGACATTAAGGCAATAATTCTCCAAGGCTTGTACCTGGACAGCAAAGTGTTCAAAGGGATGGCCATGACGAGGTTCGCCAAAAGGACGGAGGAGCCGAGCCAGCCCTGTTCGGTGGGGGATAGATCCAGGTCGTCTACGATGTCGGGGAGAAGGAGACCGATGACATAGATGAGTACGAGGTGCGCCCCGGTCAATGCCGTAACGGAACTGACGATGACCCAGCGGTAGGGTCCTATGTACTCAGGTTGGGATGACATGAGGTTCTGGAAATTTCCGGAAGACAGGTATCAGGGTACAGCAGAATTGGGCTGGGTGTCGTTGGGGCGACGCCGGAGCATGAGCCACATGCCGGCGAAGGACATGCCAAAGGGGCCCATGCAGAGGGCAAAGAGACCCAGCTTGAGGTTTTCCTCCTCGCCGGCTAGGAACCCGGCAAGGACCGGACCAATGGCCGCTCCGCCCCACATGATGGTATAGACCAGGGCCACTACTATGGCAAGGTCTCGGGGCTGAATGCCGCGCAGATTGTAAAAGGATGCCATCATGAGTGGGAAGAAACCGAAAGCCAGGCCGTTGACCAAACCCAGGAGGAACAAGTAAAGAAGCGACCCGGTGAAAAGCATGGTGATATAGCTACCGGCAAGCAGGACACCCGCTGCAATCATTGCCAATCCCGGGTTACGGACCAGGAAGGGTATGGCGGAAAGGCCTAGGGAGGAAGGGAAGCCGGAAACCGAGATCACTGCGAGGATCAGTCCGGCTGTCGTTTGCTCGATTCCGTAGGACTCGGTGATGAATGTTGGCCACCAGGTATCGAAGGCCATCCTGCCGGCAATCATTGAGGCAATGCCAAGACCAAGAACCCAAGGTTCCTTGTAGTTGATGAGGGCTCGAAGGGGCGTCCCGTTTTGGGGTTGGGGCTCGGGGCTGGGTTCCAGCTGCATGGACTTGCGGTCGACTCCGACTATAGTCCAGACGAGCGTCCCAATGGCACAGAGGATGGCCCACACGAACAGGGTCTCTCGCCATCCGCCAGTCCAGGCATTGATTTGTGGAATCAGGACAAAGCCCATGCCCTCGAAGAGGGCCATGATGCCGAAGAGCACCCCATTGGCGGGTCCTACGCTCTTTTTCGGCAGCCACATGAGGATTAGAAGAGTCCTGGGTGGCTGGGTTGAGAGGTAGAAGACTCCCAGGCCCACCCTGGCGATAACCAAGATGGTGAAGGTAGGGGAGAAGGAATGAAGGAAGACCATAGCCAGCGTGCCAAGGAAGGCGATGGTGGCCACCCTCCAGGGGCGGAACTTGGACAGGACCCAGTTGATAGGTATTTCGAGGAAGAGGTTGGCTATTAGGAGGGATGAGGCCAGCCAGCCGGCCCCCCGGACATCAATGCCAAGGTCCTCTCTGATGTCCGGAAGCAGAAGCCCGAGGGTCATGAACACCACAACCACTAAGGCGTAGTTGATGGTGAAGGAGACCAGGACGGCCCAACCGTAGGCCCGCTTGTCCCGGATCGCCAGAATGGTTTTCACTATTATTCCGAGAGGGCGAGGCTTAGCCTCGGGACAGGGCCTCCAGGACTCGTTCGGGGGTGGCGGGGAGATCGTAGACTCGGGCGCCGGTGGCGTCGGCGATGCCGTTTATGATGGCGCCGACGATGGGAACGTCGCTCATTTCTCCGCCGCCCTTGGCCCCGAAAGGACCTTGGGAATAGCTTCCTTCGACGGTAATGACGTCAATTTCCACGGGGGCCTCCTTGATGGATGTGAGGCCGTAGTCCTTGATGGTCCGGGTCTCGCCGGGGATGTATTGTTCACTCAGGGCCATACCCAAGCCGTAGACTACGCCTCCCTGGCACTGTCCTTCGAAACTGAGGGGATGGATGATTTTGCCGGAGTCGGCGACGTAGGTGACTCGGTTGACCTTGACTTGGCCGGTCTCCGTGTTCACGTCCAGCTCGGCGAGACAGGTGGCATAGGAGAATATGTCGCAGTTTGAGCCCTGGCCGGTAACCGGGTCGAAGGCCTGCTGCCTGGACTTCTCGCTGTATGTCTTGGCGTATTTGTAGGCAAAGGAGCCTTCGTACCTGGCCTCGATGCCCTTAGCCTCGAAATGCCTGGACATATCCTGGAAGGAGATTCTTTCAGCCGGGGCCCGGGAGGATAATACGTGTCCGCCGGAGCATTCAATGTTGTCGGGGGAGTCTTCAAGGACTTCGGAAGCGATCTCCAGCAGCGCCTTCTTGAGAGCTTTCGAGGCCTGGTGAACTGCGCCGCCCACAAGGGTGATGGTGCCCTGGGATGCGGTGATGTGGTGGTATGGTGCAGCAATGGTGTCGCCCATGACCACTTCGATGCCGTCCAGGGATAAGCCGAGCTCTCCCGCGGCTATCTGGGCCATTGCGGTCCTGCTGCCCTGGCCCTTCTCTACTGCACCAACCAAGACCTGGACCTTGCCCGATTCCAGCAGCTCGGCGGCGGCGAAGTATCTTCCGCCCACGCCAACCGCTCTCCATCCCGTCCCGATGCCTATCCCTCTCTTCCAAGGGGCCGGGGGAGGGGAAGCCTGAGCACGGGCGCGGGCCTCTTCATAGGGTTTCCTAGACTGCTCAAGGGTGGCCTTTACCTCAACGCTTTCTTCCAAGTACATGCCGGTGTGGAGAGTGTCGCCAGCCCGGAGTGCGTTCTTGATTCTGAAGTCCAGCTTGTCCATGCCCAGCTTTTCGGCGAGGATGTCCATCTGGCTTTCGTGGACCAAAGCTGCGTTGATGCTGGTTATGCCCCTGATGGGTATGGCGCGGGCGCTGTTGGTACAGGCTTCCATTACCTCGATTTTGACATCGGGGACCAGGTAAGGGCCGGTAAGGAAGTAGGAGTTCCGGCCTACGCAGTCGTTAATCTCCTGCCCTGGCTCGTGGCTCCAGTTGCCGCCGTCCACAAGGACCTGGGTGTCGACAGCGACGAGCTTTCCATCTTTCGTGGCGCCGGTAGTGCAGTCCACTTCGAAGCCAAACCACTTTGAAGATCCGAGCAGAGATTCCTCCCGGCTAAAGACCACCCTCACGGGCTTCCGGGTCTTGTATACCAGGAGGGCCATTACCCCGGCTGTCACGTAATCCTCCCGACCGCCGAAGTTGCCCCCCATAGTGGGGCAGACAATTCTTACGCGGTCCTCTTCGAGATTGAGGAGGCTGGCGATAAAGGCATGGCCTTCGAAGGGTTCGTGGGATGGGAAGTTCAGGAAAATGCGGCCGTCATCGTCGATGTAGCCGAGTCCGGCCTCGGGCTCCATGTAGAAGTGTTCCCATCTAGGGCTGGAAAAGGTGTTCCGGACCACGACGTCAGCCTTTTCCATTGCGGTATTGGCATCGCCGGAAATGACCCTCCGAGAGAATATAGTGTTTGGTTCCGGGGGGTTGATTAGCGGTGCATCCGGGTCATCGGCCTTGCGGAAATCGAGCACCGGCGGAAGTTCCTCGTAATCGACCACTATCTTGGAGAGGGCTTCTTCCGCGGCTTCTTCAGAGTGCGCTGCGACGGCGGCGAGGGCTTCGCCCATGAATCTAATCTTGTCGGTCGGGAAGAGGAACCGCTGAGGCTTGGCGTTGATCATCACGGGACTTCCGGGGATGTCCCTAGCGGTGACAACGGCCTCTACTCCGGGAACGGCCTCGGCAGCGCTGGTGTCAATGGAGATAATGTTAGCGTGATGGACCTTGCTGCGAAGGACCTTGGCGTGGAGGACGCCGGACATCTTGAGGTCGGCGGCATAGCGGGCCACGCCGGTGACCTTGTCTCTGTCGTCTACGCGGGTGATGCTGGCCCCGACAGTCGATCCACCATTGGATGATCCCCTGGTAGTCAACGTGCCGTTGCGAATGGCGTCTGCAGCCCCGAGCACCGCCTCTACCACTTTCACGTAGCCGGTGCAGCGGCAGATGTTACGGGACAGACGCTTGACGACATCGTCTCGGGTAGGGTTGGGGTTCTTTGCGAGGAGGGCTGAGGCCTCCATGATGATGCCCGGTATGCAATAGCCACACTGGGAGGCGCCGAGGTCTATGAAGGCCTGCTGGAGAGGGTGAAGGTCTGAGGATTCAGGTGCAGGGGAATCTTTTGATTCGGAATGCCAGTCGGCCAATCCTTCAATGGTGACAATTGGCTTGTTCTGTGCGCGTCGGGCGGGGAGGAGGCAGGACATGACGCCCTTGCCGCCGAACATGACAATGCAGCTACCGCATTCCCCAATGTCACACGCCTGCTTTGCACCAATCAGGTCAAGGTCGTTTCTCAGGACGTCCAAAAGGGTGCTGTCAGGCGATGCTTCAACGGTGTGGGCAGTGCCGTTGACGTTAATGGAAATGGGGGAGGTGGTAGTCATGTCGCAGATTCCTCTTTCACTTTCTGTGGGTTTAGCGCGGGCCACGGGTCTGGGTGTGATGGGGCGGATTGTACCATGCAAAGGATGGAGGTTAGCACCAAATAGTGCGGTTTGACACGGGCTGGAATTGGAAAGTATATTGAGCGTGGTAAATTGGTATCGGATAGGGTAGCGGCCTATAGGGGAGAATCGACATGCCGAACACCACCATTTCCGCGGGTCCGGGCGTAACCTACGACGAGCACTACGAACCTCAACTGGACTGGATGGACTCCAAAGGCCAGTGGGGGATGAAGGCCGAGCCGGGCAAACACGGGCTGACCCTGGAAGACATCCAGATGGACTCCTATGGGGAAGCTCCCGAGAGCAGTTCCATCCGGTCAGGGCGGCAGCGCGGGTCGGCGGCCCGGGAGTGGAACTACAGGAGCGGCGCATACTACGTGAACTCCAAGCAGGACGTTTGGCTGAAGAACGCCGGCGGTCTGTATGAAGAGGCGCTGCAACGCCAGTGGAGCTCGGCGACGGACATACCCTGGGAGACGCTCAAACCCCTACCTGACGACCTAGAGCGGGCGGCATGCCAATTTACAACCTTCCTGAGCGACATTGAATTTGTGGCCGCAGACATACCCGGTAGATGGGTCGCAACCATAAGTCCCGACTACCTTGAGACCCGGATGTTCCTGATGACGCAGATGATGGATGAGGCCCGACACCTCGACGTTTTTCGCAAGCGAGCGCTGTCGAACGGCGGCGGCCTGATGCGGTCGTCGGACGATACGATGGGGGGCGGGGTGGTAAGCATCGACATGGCGAGGGACTTTTCGGAGATGTCTGCCCGGGTCCACGTCATCGGCGAATCACCAGTGCTAACGATCTTCCGCACGGGAGAACTGCTGGCGAAGAACGAGGCTGAGAAGCGGATGTACCGCCTTGCGGCGCAAGATGAGTCCCGGCACGTGGCCTTCGGCATCATGCATATGCGCTACGTTGGCCAGACTGAACCGGAGCGCCGAGAAGAGATGCAGACATACCTAGACGAAGGTGAAGAGTACCTATTCCAGGGGTCGACTGTCGGGGCTGGTCAGGACATGGCGAGCACGGCGTCCATGGCCGTCCTGTTGGGTGGGGGCAAGGACAACATCGACGAGGGATGGCGCCTTCTGATGGCGATCAACCGTCGGCAGATGCGGGAGTGGGTGCAAAGGGTCAAATCGGCGGGTTTCGAGGAGCGTTTCACGAACGGCCGGGCGAACCCCGAAGTCCTGAAGCTGCTCCGCAACTGATAGAGTCGGGCCCGAACCGCAAGTTGGCCGCACTGTGTTTTGTTCTCTTATTTCGGAATGGGTTTCAGGTTAGCTGAACATGCCTAAGTCCGACGAAAAGCCAGAAGCCGGGGATAAGGTTGGAGTCAGGAAACATCAGCGTATCCTCCAGGAGATAGCAGAGGAAGAAGAGGCCGCTGCCCCGGATATTTCGCTCGACTGGATGCAGCAAAACCTGGAGTGGGGAGTCAAGGTCAAGCCTGGAAAGAAGGGGTTGACTCTCGGGTCACTGAATGTTGGGATATACGGCCAAATCCCGGAATACCACGAAGACCGCACCCGGTCTTTACGCGGCGCACACCCCGGAGTGGAACGGGCATTCATTGCGAATATCAACCTGAGGCACAAGCGGGAGTTGTGGGCCGACAACGCCGCCGACCTTTACGAAGAGGCGATACAAAAGCGCTGGGTCCCGGCGACCGATATCCCCTGGGACACCATCGAGCCATTGCCGGACGACGTTGAACGGGCGATGTGCCAGCTGTGCACCGAACTCTGTCAGCAGGCGAATGTGGAGTACGAAACAGTGGCGGGTTGGATCCAGCAGATGTCCTACGGCTACCACGAGGTGAAGGTCTTCCTGGCTTCCGAGGTGTTTGACGCCGCACGGCACTTCGACGTGTTCCGCAAGCGGGCGCTGAGCAACGGTGGTGGCCTGGGCCTCGAGAGCCGGGCGGAGGTGGACAGAGTAATCCTACAGAGCAACAACGACTGGACATCCACCAGCCTGTTCCTGCACGTGCTCAGAGGATCGTTCACACAAACGCTTTACCGATACGGAGAGCTTTACGCCCACAACCCAGCAGAGAAGGCGATGTTCGCCCGGTGCCTGCAGGACAAGGCCAGACACCTGTCCTACAGTCTTGCCCACATCAAGTACTCCTACTCCCAGCAACCCGGTAAGGTGGTAGCATTTAATCGAGTGCTGAGTATTGCGGAGGCGCAGATGGTGCGGGACCTGAAAGATCCCGTGCTCCCCGAGTCCCTCGGCGTGATTATGGGTCACGGGGTGGAGGGGGTACGGACGGGAATGAGACGGGTTGGGAACCTGCTGGGTGACTTCGTGCGGACGTATTTGGGCAACGCACGGTATGTTGGGTTGGAACGGTCGGACAAGCTGCCGGAAGGGCTGGCGGTCTACCGGGACATGTAGGGGCGTCTCCGGAGTCTGAATCTCCTATCAGCAACCCTCGAAGCTTCTATAATCATCCTCCTTAGTGGCGCGCGTATAACGCCATATTTTATTGCGAAGGAAATAGAACTGATGAAGTACGGTGTTGGCATTGTGAGCAACCAGCCACTGCCTCGGGTGGTGGAGCAGGTGAAGCTAGCCGAGGACCTGGGCTATGAGAGCGTGTGGATGATCGATTCCCAGCTGACGTGCCGGGAGCTGTACGTGACTCTGACTGCTTGCGCCCTGGCAACGTCTCGTATCAAGCTGGCCGCGGGGGTGACGGCGCCCCGGACACGGCATGCGAGCGTGACTGCAGGGGCTTTTGCCACGTTACATGACATTGCCCCGGGCAGGCTGATATTGGGGATGAGTGTCGGGAATACGCTGGTGAACAGTATCGGGGCGAAGAGGTCAACGATTGCGTCACTGGAGGAGTATGTAGGTAAGGTGAGAGGCCTGTTGGGGGGTGGGGAGGTGGAGTTCGGGTGGGGAGTCAGGAATGGCATATCGTACCTGGATGGCCCGACGGGAATACCGATCTATTTCGCGGTGTCTGGGCCGAGGACAACAAGGTCGGCGGGTCGGGTTGCGGATGGCGTGTTAATTCACTACGGGGCCGTGCCGTCGCAGGTCAGGCAGGGACTAGAACTAGTGAAGGAGGGGGAGTTAGAGGTGGGGAGAAATCCGGGAGAAGTGGAGAAGGCTGTATGGGTCATAACGTCGGTGGCGGAGGACCTGGCGGTGGCCCGGGCACACGTGCAAGGCAGGGTGTTGACGATGTTGAAAATGGTGGACATAAGCCGTTTCAGCGAAGAGGAGCAGCAGACCATAGAAGTTTTCAACCGGGACTACAAGATGGCCACTCTGAGCGGGGGTGACACGGAGCCTGTACCGGGGCTCGACCCGTTCATTGACAGTTTGACGGTGTCGGGGGACCGGGGGGAGGTAAAGGAGAAGGTGGCGGCACTGGCGGAGATGCCGGAGATTTCGGAGGTGGTAATCACCTTGCCGGGGGCGGGGGGGCCATATCCCACTATCGAGGAGATTATGAGGAGCTTTGCGGGGGTAGTTCTTGGGGGGTGAGGGGCAGGGAGTGTAGGTGGGCTGACTGAAGTGGAGGCTTTAACAAGCATGGGCCACCCCCTGCTCATACTTCGAGTGCCTCAGCACGAGCGGCCCCGGCTTCTCCAGCAGAGGTGGGCTGACTGAAGTGGAGGCTTTCACAGGCGTAAGCCACCCCCAGCTCATACTTCCAGTGCCTCCCTCCAGAGGCGGATATTCGACAGCACTAGCGACCCGGCTCCTCCAGCAATGGTCTGAAAGGAGTTCGAAGAGTTTTAGAGGACTCTGTAGACGTAGGCCTTGTGGGAAACGTCCGGTTCGCCGTATGGGAGGCTTTGGAAGTAGGGGGTGTCTTCTACCAGGCGCCAGATGCCTTGGCGAACAAGGTCATCCTGCTTTTGCCTGAAGTCGGTTTCCACGGGTTCCTGGTGGAGCATGCTGAATATTACGTTGCCTCCGGGCCTGGTTATCCTCACAAGCTCGTCCAGGGATGAGGGTGGTGCGTGCCCTACGGTGAGGACACCCATTGCCACTACACCGGCAAAGCAGCAGTCGGGGAAGTCCAGGGGTTCACCAAGGGCCATTTGGCGGGTGGCGCGGTAGATCCCCTTACTTGCCGCAACTTTGAGCATGCCCTCGGATATGTCGAGGGCGGTGATGTCCGAGTAGCCGAGCACGTGTAGTGCCTCGCCGAGGAGCCCGGTGCCGGAGCCTGCGTCCAGTAATGGGGCGGTCGTGGCGGGAATGTGGCGGACTACCAGCCCGGCAATGACGGGCGGCATACGATAGCCGGAGGCGGCGAGGTCGGCGTCGTAGTCGGTGGCCCAGGAGTCGTACTGCTCTATGAGCTGGTCTTCACTTTTGAGGGCATATGCCTTGGAAAGCCTTTGACGGTGTTCACTGGTCTCCATTGTTCATCTCGTCGGGACTTTAGCGGGACTGTAGGCCTCAACCTTTTGGTCAGACTATCGCCATTCCGCCTCTCCGCTCGTACTTCGAGAACCTCCCGCTCCGCCAAAGGCGGACTTTCACCACGGCGGATCTACGACAGCACGAGCGGCCCCACCCCGACTAGAAAGGGTTACGTGTCAGGACGGGTAGTCGGGGGAGTAGACGTTGCGTTGAAAGGCGTCGGCGGCGCGGAGGACTGTGGCGTCCTCACCCGTGCGGCCTACAAGCATCATGCCGACGGGCAGTCCGTCTGACATGCCGCATGGGACGGTGATTGCCGGATGACCGGTGACGTCAAATGGGGCGGTGTTGGGGATCATTTCGAGGGCTCGGGCGACGTATTCTTCGCGAGAGGCATCGGAGGGTGGGATCTTGGTGGCTTTGAGGGGGAGGGTGGGCATGAGGAGGAGGTCGACATCCTGGAAGGCACGATCGTACGCAGCCTTGAGGCTGCGGCCGAGGTTCTGGGCCTTGGCGTAATACCTGCCGTGGTAGTCGTCGTGGATATACTGGCCGAGTAGGACGATCATCTTTACGGTCTCGGAGAAGTCGTTGGCGCGGGTGCGGCGACCCCGGGCGAAGGCGTCAAGGAGGCCGGTGGAATAGTGGCCTTTCCAGTTGGTGCCCATTCCGTTGTCGGCGATCATGAGGAGGGTCAGGCCTTCAATGCCGATGCCGTTCCAGACATGGACGCCGTCCTTGTGCCACGGGACGGAAACCTTGGTGACACGAGCGCCGAGACCTTCAAAGGCAGCAGCGGACTGGCGATTCATTTCGTCGACATCTTCTTCCGAAAGGCCGTCAAAGCCGAAGCCCTCTTCCAGTACGCCGATTCGGAGGCCGGAGACGTCTCCGGTCAGTGCCTGGGTGTAGGCTTCGGCCTGGAGGCTTGCGTTTTGACGGGGGTCCAGGCCATCGGGGCCAGCGATGGCCTCGAGGAGGAGGGCGCAGTCGGCAGCGGAACGGGCCATAGGGCCGGTATGGTCGAGGGTGATCTCGATAGGGAAGATACCGGTGTAGGGAACGAGGCCATGAGTCGGCTTCAGACCATAGATTCCACACCAGCAACCCGGGATGCGGATCGAGCCACCCTGGTCTCCTCCGATGGCCATGTCCACAGCGCCCGCGCCGACAAGGGCGGCGCTACCGCTGGACGATCCTCCGGCGCTACGGGTCGGGTCGTAGGGATTGCGAACGGGGCCGGTGTCAGAGGTGTGGCTGCCGCCAGAGATGCACATACTTTCGCAGACGGCCTTGCCCAGAATGGAGGCTCCGGCATCCAGGATTCGGGTGACGATGGTGGCGTCTGCGACCGGAACGTAGCCTTCCAGGACCGCAGTGCCGTTCATCATGGGGATGCCTGATACAGACACGTTGTCCTTGATGGCGACAGTCTTTCCCGCCAGGGGGCCGGTGTCGGCGCCCTTGATTTCGCTGCGCCAATACCAGGCGTTGAGGGGGTTGTCCTCGGGGGAGGGGCGGTGGCCGGGCGTCCTCGGATACTTGACGGGGAGGGTTGGCTCAGCGAGCTGGTCGAGCCTTTCGTAGGAGGACATGATGGGGGCTATCAGACCCTGGAAGGAGTTCAAGTCTTCTTCGGTGAGGTCGAAGCCATAGGACTCGGCGATATCGGAGAGGGTGTCGAGGGACGGGGGCTTTACGCGCATGAGGGCCTCCTTCCGCCAGAGGCGGATGTTCCATGCCTACAGATAAGAAGACTCGCGGTGGGGGCATTATAGCGTGTGCGGAGGTTGGAACGCGGCCTGCCATCGCTCGGGTATGGGGAATCATACTATTCCCTCAAGGTATATTTGCGTAACTGTAGACCTAAGCCATTTGGTCGTATGTCTCAGCACTGCGCCGCCCCCGCTCATACTTCGAGTGCCTCCCGCCTGAGGTGGATCTGCGACAGCACGAGCGGCCCCACCACCCTCAGGACAAGTTATGCAAGAGTCTCTTCAAGGGAGAGGGAACTTGACGCCTCCTCCCAGCACCTTTGAGTGTGGCTAACTTGGGGTGAGGGTGAATGGGAAGGGGACGTTAGGGTAGTGGTCAAGGAGCCGCTGCCAGGCCCGAACTCCGACTTCCTGCGCGGCTTCTACGACTCGGAGCTCGTCGATGGTGAGGACTTCTCGGTCGCGCATTAGCCATTGGCCATCGACCATGACGGACTCGATGTCACCGGCCTGACCGTTGTGGACGAAGGCGGAGACTATTCGAAGGTTTGGCACCAGGTGGGCGCGGGAGGAGTTGATGATGAATAGGTCGGCGTGTTTACCGGGTTCCAGGGACCCTACTTTTTCGTTCAGGCGAAGGGCTCGGGCGGAGCCCATTGTTGCCCACTCGAGGATGTCCTCAGGCATGGGATGCATCTGGGAGTTGCGACGCACCCTTTCGTGGAAGACGCCGGAGCGGAGGACTTCGACCATGTCGTGGGTCATGTTGTCTGAGCCCATTGCGATATTGCAACCGGCGGCTTCCAACTCCAGAACGGGGGCCGCGGTGGCGCGTCGGGCGGCAATGGCCGGGTTGTTGGAAATGTTGACCCGGCCCCACCCGAGCATTGCTATTTCCGAGTGGTCAACGTAGCGGTTGTGGGCAGTGAGGAGTCGGGGGCCGAGGAACTCGTTGGCGAAGAGGTAGTGGGTGGGCCTGACGCCGTGAACGCGTTGGATGGCGTTCATTTCGACCATGCTCTGGCAGAGGTGGATGGTGTAGCCGATATCATGGCTTTCGGCCATCTCTCTTACGGAACGGAGGAGCTGGGGTGAGCAGGACTCCGGAGTGCCCGGGGCCAGGAAGCAGGTTATGCGGCCGTAGGATGCGCCGTGCCATCTTTTGATGAGGTCATCACTAACCGCGAGACGGGCTTCCCGCTTTTCTTCGGAGTATTCATAAATGCCGAGTCGGGCGGACTGGGGGTCAAGATCATCGATAGCCTCTGAGAGGACCAAACGAAGGCCCGTACTGGCAAGGGCCGGAGCAAAGGCACCAACGGTCCGGCCAATTTCGAGCATGGAGGTGACTCCGCTCCTTATGGACTCCAGTGCCCCAAGGGTTACCATAGCCAGAGTTTCTTCGTGGGTGAGGACGTCACGGATGTCCTCAGGATATTGCAGAGTGTTAGGGTAACCCGTATCTTCGAGGATGCCTCGCCCAACGGTGCGCATCAGGTGGGTGTGGGCATTGATCAGTCCAGGGAAGATGGTCTTGCCTCGGCAGTTGACGAGTTCGGCATCGGGGAACTGGGAAAGGAGGTCGGGGGTGGGGCCAAGGGCGGCGATGCGTCCTTTGTCTACAGTAAGGGCGGAATCGTAGAGGATGTCCCTGTTGGGATTGCCGGTGACGATAGTGGCGTTGGTTAAGAGGATAGACATGGTATTTGGATTCTACTCGGATGACGGGCAAGTTGAAACCGTGATTGTGGGGGCCATAAGAGGATGAAAGCCTGCTGATGCTGTTATCGGGGCCTGAGCTTGCGTTTGCAATGGGTGCGGTATTCCTAAGCTCAGCGGTGGCGGGGTTGGTGGGATTCGGGATGGGGATGATGCTGTCTCCGATGCTACTGCTGGTGCTGGAGCCGCAGCCCGTGGTATTGGCGGTCAACACGTTGTCGTTCGTGGGGTTGGCGATGATCGGGGCGAAGAACCGAAGGGAGGTGTCTGAGGAATCTACGAAACCGCTTGTAATTGCGGGGCTGGCAGGGGCGCCGGTGGGACTGCTGGTGTTGGAAAACCTCGCGCCGGATGCGATAAAGATCCTGATTGGGGCGGTCATAATAGCGCTGGCAGTAGTAAGCCTTTCTAGGAGGAGGCTTCCGATCCCCAAATCCAGGGTCTCGGATGCGGCTTTTGGTTTCGCGGGGTCAGCACTTGTGACGGGGCTGGGGGTGGGGATCCCTATAGTAGCGTGGCACCTGTTCAACCAGGGTCACGGGGCCCGGACGATTCGGGTGACTATTGCGGTCTACTACTCGACGGTTGCGGTTTTTGCAATTGTCCTGTACGTCATATTCGGCATCTACACGGGAGAGAGATGGCTACTTAACCTGATGCTTCTTCCGGCGACTTTATCCGGGTTCTGGGTGGCGTCCCGGTTGATCGGGAGGATGAGGGAGTCGATGTTGAGGTTTGCGGTGGTTGCAGTCATAATCATTTCCGGCCTGACGCTGTTGATACGGGAAATGGTAGAACGTTACGGCTGAGGGTCGGGTTTCCGACTTGAAACAGGCAAGAAAATCGAAGATAAGTACAAAGAGGTAGGAGGAGCATGGAAGACGATATCAAGCCTCAACGGGGGATGGTGATAGTGGCCCATCCCGACGATGCGGAGTGGGGATGCTCCGGGACGGTGGCCAAGTGGTGCAGGGATGGAATGGACGTGGTATACGTCATATGCACCAATGGGAATAAAGGCACTGACGTCCCGGAGATTAACAACCAACAGCTGGCCGAGATGAGGAGGCAGGAGCAACGGGACGCTGCAGACGTACTAGGTGTACGTGAAGTGGTGTTCATGGACTACGAGGATGCCATGCTCACGCCGTCTCTGGAACTGCGCAAGGACATATCGAGAGAGATAAGAAGGCACAAACCCGACATTCTTATCTCTCCATGCCCGGTACGCAGCTTTAACAACGGAGACTACATTGGGCATCCAGACCACATCGCTGTTGGGGAAGCGACTCTGTCGGCGGTGTACCCGGCGGCTCGGGACAGGCTCACGTTTCCCGAGCTTCTGGACGAGGGTTTCGAGCCTCATAAGGTTGCCGAACTGCTGGTGATGGACCGTAGTGAGGATGCCAATACGGTGATAGACGTCACGGACACTATAGAGACAGCTATTGAGGCTTTGAAGCAGCACAGGAGCCAGGTGAAGCCGGAGGATGCCGAGAAGTATATGCGGTTGTGGCGGAGTGAAAATGGCAAGTCGAGGGGCGTGAAATATGCGGAGGTTTACAGGGGGTTCAATATAAGGGATTAGGGGGTGGGGGTGGAATCAGTCCCGACGGAACTGCCGATACGGAATCTGGATCATCCTCAATCCAGTCCTCTCTCTTCGATAGACTTGTGCACGGTCATACATTTCCTTTGTAGTACCTTCCACATCATGTGGTCTCCACCCACGCTCATACTTCGAGAGCCTCAGCACGAGCGGCCCGGCCCCTCCACGAGACGTTATGCAGAGGTCTCATTGAGTGAGAGGAAAGAGGTAATAAGCCTTGAGAGTGTCCTGTAGACATAAGAGGGTTCTATTTCAGCAGAGCATGACAGCTAGTGCGAGGGAAAGGGTATGAATAGCGTTAGTCTTGCGGGGAAAGTGCAGACTGTCCTAGGGCCGATAGACCCGGATGACTTGGGTGTGACGATGACGCATGAGCATCTGCTTGTGTCGACGGTGGGGGTGTATAAGGAGCCGACGGAGGCGAGTCTCAAGGCGAAGTTTGAAGCTCCCTTCAGCATAGAGATTCTCGGCTGGCTGCTCCACGGGAGGGGAATCAACAGGGATAATTCCAAGCTGGACCACATCCCCACCATTGTTAAGGAAGTGGGGTTGTACAAGGAGTTTGGTGGTTCGGCGTTGGTGGACGCTACGAGCCTGGGGCTGGGTCGGGACCCGGTGGGGCTGACGCGCATTTCCCGGGCGACGGGTGTGCACGTGATCATGGGAGCGTCGTTCTATGTGGGTGTTACCCATCCTGCTGATATGGATGACAGAGGCGAGGAGTCGCTGACGGAGAAGATAGCCGGTGACGTGCTGAAGGGTGTGGGAAACACGGGGATCAGGTCGGGGATTATGGGGGAGGTGGGGTGCACGTGGCCGTTGCGCCCAAACGAGAAGAAAGTGCTTCGGGCCACGGCTCGAGCGCAAAGGTTGACGGGGGCGCCGATCTTGATTCATCCGGGTCGGGCCCAGGAGAGTCCTGCGGAGATCATGTCGATCTTATTGGAGGCGGGAGCGGACCCCAGGCGGGTGATTGTCGGACATCTGGACAGGACGATATTCGACAAAAAACTGCTAAAAGACCTAGCGGAAACAGGATGCTTCCTGGAGTACGACGTGTTCGGGCAGGAGACGTCGCTGTACCCGGCCGCGCCTCACATTGACATGCCCAATGACGGACAGAGGCTCAATATGCTTGCCTGGCTTATCAGCGAAGGGCACGGGGGTCAGCTTCTGGTGTCACATGACATAGCTCGCAAGAACCGGCTGGTGCAGTACGGGGGGCACGGATACTGCTATTTCCTCGAGTACATGGTGCCGAGGATGCGTCTCAAGGGCTTCGAGGAGGAGGCCATTCGACGAATACTTGTTGAAAATCCCAAGCGGGCGCTTACTTTCGTGGAACCTGTGGAGGGATAGACGACACCTAGCGGTCTTTTCGGAACCAGCAGACCTTTGCGTGGTATGAGGTGGATGGCGTATCGGACCCCCGGCGATTCCGTTCTTGAAACCGTACGATTCTCCTGCAGCGTACTTACTGCTTTGCTCCCGCCAAAGGCGGATCTTCGACAGAATGAGTGAAATGCCCAACTCTGTTTCAAATTGGCTGTGCACTTCGTGACTCGGCTTCCAGGCGCCTGAACCACGGCCATGCATGGGACTCACTGTGAGCCATCTTCAACACATGGAACTAAGAATGTCCAATGAATACAGATAGACTGGCGGGGAAGGTGCAGACGGTGCTTGGGCCGATAGAACCGGAGGACCTGGGCATTACTATGACGCACGAACACCTGCTGGCAACGTTCGAAGGGGTGTCTGAAGGGCCGGCGGAGGCAAGTGAGAAAGCAAAATATGAGGCTCCATTCAGCATTGAGATCCTGGGATGGCTTCAACACGGGCAGAATGTAAACAGGGACAATTCCAATCTGGATGACATTCCGACCATCATCTCTGAAGTCGGGTTGTATAAAGAGTTCGGTGGGTCGGCGTTGGTGGATGCGACGAACATAGGCCTTGGTCGGGACCCGGTGGCGTTGACCCGCATATCCAGGGCTACCGGCGTGCACGTGATCATGGGATCCTCATTCTATGTCGGGGTGACGCATCCGGCGGACATGGATGAGAAAAGCGAGGAGTCGCTGGCCGAGGAGATAAGGGGAGACGTGTTGAAGGGCGTCGGGAACACGGGGATACGTTCTGGGATTATGGGGGAGGTCGGGTGTTCCTGGCCACTGGAACCAAATGAAAGAAAGGCGCTACGGGCCACGGCTCGGGCGCAGGGGCTGACCGGGGCGCCGATCCTGGTACACCCAGGCAGGGACCAATCTAGCCCGGCGGAGATCATGGAGATCTTGGTGGAGTCGGGGGCCGATCCCAAGCGAGTGATTATTGGTCACCTCGAACGGACCATCTTTGACAAGAAACTGCTGAAGAGGCTAGCTGAGACGGGGTGCTTCCTCGAGTACGACTTTTTCGGGGAGGAAACCTCGTTTTTTCCTGCGGCGGCTCATATAGATATACTCAATGACGCGCAACGGCTTAATACAATGGTGTGGCTGATAAGCGAGGGGCACGGGGGCCAGATACTTGTGTCGCACGACATAGCTCAGAAGAGACAACTGGTGAAGAACGGAGGCCAGGGGTACTGCTATTTCCTGGAATACATGGCACCCAGGATGCAGACCAAGGATTTCCTGGAAGAAGACATTCAACGGATACTGGTAGATAATCCCAAGAGAGCGTTGACTTTCGCTGAGCCGGTAGAGGGCTAGTCAATACATGTTTGAAATCGTCATGAGTTGCAGACGAATATCCGGTGTTCAAGAGAGGGCCTAGATGAGATTTGATAGCTCGATTTTCTGGCATACCAAGAAGGTCATTCCCTGGCATATCCAGGTGGATGAATACAGGGAATATGGCCGGGCGCTGGAGGCGCTAGGTTTTACGACGGCATGGGTTGCGGAGCACCATCTTTGGCATGACGGCTTCTTCTCCACGGCTACTAATCCGATCATGACGGGTCTGGACATAGCCCTTCACACCAAAACGTTGAAGGTGGGACAAAGCCCAACCTCGATCTGCGACTGGCACCCCATTCGTGTGGCCGAAGACATCGCCACCCTGGACCACATGACGAAAGGGAGGGCGGAGTTCGGAATAGGAAGGGGGTTCAATTCTCGGTGGGGAGCACAATTGAACCCGGAGGCGGATAGGCGAGACAACGAAAAGAACTACGCTCTGTTCACCGAGTCTCTAGACATAATCATAAAAGCCTGGACTGAAGAGGCATTCAGCCACAAGGGCCGCTTCTATACGATCCCGCTACCGGGATGGATGGAAACCGATCCAGGTGTTCCTCTAACTCCTCCCCACTACACGCCGGATGGAGAACTGGTCAAGGTGTCGGTTCTGCCAAAGCCATACCAGAAGCCCTATCCGCCAATTACGCAGATGGTTACCAGCAATCGGTCGTGGGAAGTGGCCGGGGCTCGGGGGTTGTTTGGGATGGGGTCAGCAAGGTCCTTGGAAGGGATCCGGGAAGGTTTCGAGGCATATAAGAAAGGCACGGAGAGTGCGGGTAGTGGTCTGCCGTTAGGGGAAAAGACATCGATCCAGTTCATGTCTTTCTGTGCGAAGACAATGGAGGAGGCCATCAACGTAGCGAGGCCGGGGATTAACGACCTTTACGGCAACATCGAGGCGCATATGGGTCGGGTGCGGCAGGGTCTACTGGGCGCCAACGAGACGCTGACAAATGACGACCTTAACTGCGACTGGTTTGACTTCCTGTGGAAGCATAACGTGATCATGATCGGGACGCCGGACCATCTTGCAGAGCAGCTGGACAGGCTGAACAGAGAGATCAACTTCCAGCATTTCCAGATATTCCCGAGCATACCGTTTATTAGCTTCGAGCAATATATGAAGAGCATCGAGTTGTTTGGCACGGAAGTCGTGCCCAGGTTTTCGGACAATAACGGCAAATAGGCAAAGTCGGGCTAAGCCTGCCCGAGCAAGACGACGGAGGGAAAAATGGACTACGAATACGTTCTAACGGAGAAGAAGGACAGGGTCGGATACGTGATATTGAACCGACCGAAGAAGCTTAATGCGCTTAACAAGTCGTTTGTAAGGGAGATAGTGGATGCCCTGAAGGGCATGGACGAAGACAGAGAGATAAGGGTGATAGTCATCAAGGGTAACGGGAGGGCTTTCACGGCAGGGGCCGATTTGTCTCCGGCCCAGCCTGACCGAACTGGCAACGCCCCTACGGCTTACGAGTACAAGAAGGTGACCCGGGTCTGGACCGAAGGCTCGGACGTCATCCGGGGCCTGAGCAAGCCGACCATTGTGCAGGTGCATGGCTACTTCCTGGCGGGGGCCACGGACCTGTTCCTCCAGTGCGACTTCATCATAGCCGCGGAGGATGCACAGATCGGGTGCCCGGATGTAAAGGGCATGCAGAGCGTACTGAGGCACGCGTGGACGTACCTGGTCGGGCCACAGTGGGCGAAGTTTGTACTCCTTACGGGAGACAACATAGACGGGAAGACGGCGGAGCGGATTGGGCTGACATTCAAGTCGGTGCCAGCGGAGGAGCTGGAGTCGGAGGTGGACCAACTGGCAGAGAAGATTGCGATGCAACCACTGGACCTGCTGGAACCCAACAAGTCTCTGGTTAACAAGGTGTTGGACAACATGGGATACGCGGCTTCGCAGAGGCTGGCTGTCGAGAACTCCGCGTTCACGCATCTGGCTCCCCAAGTTAAGATATTCACCGACATGATCGAAGAGAAGGGCCTCAGGGCGGCACTTGAATGGCGAGATGAGACGTATGGGGAAATTCGGGTGAAGAAGGAAGAGTAGGCCACCGGCAACCACCCCCAGCGATTTGGGATTGTGGGGTTGAAATTGGAGTATACGTGTGTATAATGCACGTATACGGTTGGCTGGGGAGGAGAGTGCAGTGAAAAAGAAACTCACCATAACAATAGACGAAGAACTAATACCGAAAGCCAAGAAATTCGCCTACTCCAGAGGGGAATCCCTGTCCTCCCTTGTGGAGAGGACCTTGAGGGAAGCCGCCGTTAAATACGAGCCGACCTTTTCCTCCAGATGGAGGGGGAGGTTTCAAAAGGCTGAGGGTAAAGACCCGCGGGGGGAGGCTCTCGCCCAGAAATACCTGCAATGATCCTCATCGATACAGATGTATTGATCGACGTGGCCCTGGACAATGTGCCTTTCGCCGAAGCCTCGGCCCAAGTGTTGGACCTCGTGGAACAGGGATATGAGAGGGCCTGCATAGCCTGGCACAGCATCTCGAACCTGTACTACATTGTCTCTCCCAGACATGGAGGGTTCAGCACCCGCGACTTCATCGTGCAGTTGACACATATTGTGGAAGTTGCCAAGACGGATGCAGAGGGGGTCAGGTACGCGGCCTCGCTCCCGATGAACGACTTTGAAGATGCGTTGCAGGTGGCTGCGGCCCGGGAATGCGGAGCTACGTCGATAGTCACAAGGAACCTGAAGGACTACACAAAGTCCCCGATTCCGGCTATCAGTCCGGCGGAGGCCATCGGCAGGATGAAATAGGCCCGAGGCGGCCTAACGCGCTTCCCACATAGTTGTTTTGCCCTTGTGGGTCTCTGTGAGGCGGGCCTGTTTTTTGAGGTGGCGAACGGCTTCCATGACTTGAGGGTCACCGTGGCGTCGGAACCTGCCAACGACCTTGCTCATGGCCCGGGGCTGGCGGCAGTAGTCCCAGATGGCCTCGGCTAGGGCATTGTTGGCGTCGGGGAGGTGTTCCAGGGGGGTGACGTAGGTGCAGCCTCGATTACCATCGATGTCCTCACCTGGTGTGAACTCCAATCTCTCCGGGTTCCCGGAGAGAAAACGCCGCAGCCTGCTACGTAGTGTGCCTCCAGTTCCAGATGCGCCCCAGCCATGAATTATCGTTAGCTGGACCCGACCTTTACCTGACGAGACCGACTGATTGTAGAAGTCTACGAAGAGTTTGCGGGCCTCAGGCCAGGATTGGCCGTGGAGGTCCAGTTCACGGGTTTGGGTGTTGCGTCTGCGGGGCATGGTGGAGGGGGGTGGTGCGGAAGGTGGGACTCGAACCCACACGCCCAAAGGCACATGATCCTAAATCATGCTCGTCTACCGATTCCGACACTTCCGCCTAGTCTGGGCAAGGCGATGGATTAGGGACATCGCCGAGTATTAAGTTTCCCACCAGAGGGCCAGTGGTGCAAGCGGGGGAGCTGGGGGATGAGACTACGCCTTAGATCCTTCCGCCAAAGGACGACTTTCAGTGCGGAGCCTTGGGATTGCAAGGAGAGATGGCATGGGGTTGACCAATCGGCCGATGCGGCAATGCGCTCCCCACACCCCGCTCATACTTCGAGGGCCTCCCGCCTGGGGCAGACCTTCGACAGCACGAGCGGCCACTTCCATGTGGATTCATTCCACGACATATCTGAGACCCAAAGGGGTCGGGAATGACGGACGAGTAAAGCATCGGGAATGGGTGGACGAGTAGGGTACAATTGGGGTTCGATGGGAAGCAGAGTTGAAATGTTGACTGCAGTCGGGCCGGCAGTGGGGCCGATCGCCGAGTATGCTCGCATGGTCGAGGAGGCCGGTTGGGACGGCATATCCCTTTATGATTCCCAAAACCTAACTGCAGACGTGCATGTGGGGAGGGGGTTGTATCCCCACCTGGATAATACTGCACGCTTGATGGTAATGCATGGCAAGACTTATGGGCCCTTGACCAAGCAGGACCAAGAGGTGCTTACGAGTCTACACGAGGGCTTCAAGATGTTCGATATGAGAGAACACGGCGCGGACATCCCGCGGCCCGCGGAATTCGTGGACCGCTTCGCGATAGTCGGGCCACCGGAAGAGTGCATCAGGCGAATCCAGGAGGTCATCGACCTCGGTATCGACAGAATAGTTGTCACTGGGCCGACAGTGGATGCAGTAGAGAGTGATACCAAGCTGGCGGCAGAACTGATGGTCAGGGAAGTGCTACCCGTGTTTTCGGGTTAGTATAGTCTGGGCGAACCCCACCGATGCTTGGCGAGGTGAGCAGTTTTTCGGAGGTGGCGACCAGGGGATGATGTGTAGGGCTTGGCGGAACGGTACTTACCCCTAAGAGAGAATGGACAGGTTGGGATAGAATCGGGGTATTATGAAAAGCAAAGTAGAGATTCTGACGGCCGTAAGCGGGAACACACGACAAGCGGCGGACTATGCCAAACGGGTGGAAGAAGCGGGCTGGCATGGCATCGGGATTTTCGATTCCCAGAACCTGGGAGCAGACACCTACGTTTGTATGGCTCTGGCCGCCGCGGCGACTGAGCGAGTAGAGCTGAGCACGGATGTTACCAATCCGCTGACCCGACATCCCGCAGTGACTGCGGGGGCGATAGCGAGCGTTCAGGAGGCGTCCGAGGGCCGGGCGGTACTCGGTATCGGACGGGGTGACTCGGCACTGGCGTTCGTAGGACATGCGCCCGTGTACTCCAGCTACTTCGAGAATTACCTGAAGGCGCTGCAAACCTACCTTAGCGGAGGAAGCGTGGCTTTCGATGAGTTGACGCACTGGCGAGGTATGGCGCCGCATGTGGATACCTTGAAGCTGGCGGATGCCCCGGATGACAGCAGCCTGAAGTGGCTGGACCCCAAGGAGAAGAAGGTACCCGTTGCGGTTGCAGCGTCCGGGCCGAGAGTCATAGGGGCGGCGGCGAGGCATGCCGACATAGTCACGTTTGCCCTGGGGGCAGACCTTGGAAGGCTAAAGTGGGGACTGGAACAGGCCCGATCGGCGAGGGCGGAGGCGGGGCTGGACCCGGACGGGATCCGATACGGAGCTTATCTGAATATTGTCTGTCATCCCGAAGTTGAAGTGGCTAGGGAGTTGATAACGTTTATTGATACTTTTGCCCGTTTTTCGGTGATGCACGGGAAGACCTACGGGCCGGTTACCCAGATGGAGCAGGAAGTCCTGACGGGCGTGCATGAGGGGTTTAACATGCGGGACCACACCGGTGCGGCTGCACCGCCGCCGGAGTTCGTGGACCGGTTCGCGATAGTCGGGCCGCCGGAGACTTGCATCAGGCGGATTCAGGAAGTTGTCGATCTTGGCATCGACAGAATAGTCGTACTCGGGCCGACGGTTGATGAGGTGGAGGGTGAGAAGAAGCGCTGCGCGGACCTGATGGTTCAGGAAGTTCTTCCGGCATTTTCAGGTTAGGCTTGCAGGACGGAATCTGGACGGTATGCCAGGCCAAGGGTCCTACCGATTTAGCGCACTACCCGTTATTCCTATTCAACGCTGGTAATAGGTTTGCCGATGAGACTTTGCTTCAAACTTTGGGAAGACGGTAAAGAAGGCGCAGAGACTCTGGCGTCGGGTAAACATTTGGGCGGACATTGCGGCATTACATTGGTGTGTTGTGAGTAACAAAGTCGAAATGTGGACGTACGCCAATCCGGACGTACGCCTGATTATGGAACATGCCCGGAGGGCTGAAGAGGCCGGTTGGGACGGCTTATCGATTGCCGATATTCAAAGCGTTTCGGGGGACATGTATGTGGCGATGGCGCTGGCGGCTATGGCGACGGAGCGAATCAAGATCGGTTCTGACGTTACGAACCCCCTGACCCGGCACCCGATAATCACCGCAGGGGCTATCGCGAGCGTGCAACAGGTGTCGGACGGGCGGGCGGTCCTGGGGATCGGGAGGGGTGATTCGGCGCTGGCGCACGTGGGCCATGCGCCGGTGTACACGAAGCTTTTCGAGGAGTACCTCAAGGCCCTACAGGCCTATCTAATGGGAGACGGCGTCCCATTCGATGAACTCACTTTTGGCCGGGGGATGGCGCCACACGTAGATACATTAGGACTGGCGGAATCGCCGGAGGACAGCCGGCTCACGTGGCTCGAAGCGAGGGACGCGAAGGTGCCCGTGGCGGTATCTGCCTCGGGGCCGAGGGTGATTGCTGCGGCGGCAAGACATGCCGATATTGTGATGTTGGCAGTGGGGGCGGACCTCGGGAGGCTTGAGTGGGGAATGGAACAGGTTCGAAAGGCTAGAAGGGAGTCGGGGCTGGACTCGGAGTGGATCCGTTACGGCACTTATCTCAGTGTGGCCTGCCATCCCGACATCGAAGTGGCGAGAGGGCTTACGCCCGAGTTGGCCGCGGCCGTCCGGTTCTCCAACATGCACGGGAAGACAAACGGGCCCGTGACACAGCAGGACCAAGAGGTGCTTACGGCAGTCCACAGGAACTACGATGTACGTGACCATAGCTCGACGGCTGTGCTGCCTGCGGAATTCGTGGACAGGCACGCGATAGTCGGGCCTCCGGAGGAGTGCGTAAGGCGGATCCGCCAAGTGGTGGATATGGGATTCGACAGGATAGTAGTGTATGGACCTACGGTGGAGGCAGTCGAAGGGGAGAAGAAGGTGGCGGCAGACTTGATGGTCGAGGAAGTGCTGCCCGCGTTTTCGGGTTAGATTAGAAGAGCGAATTCTCGACGGAATGCCAGAGCCAAGGCGTTACAGAATCCAGCATACGTCCCGTTACTTCTATTCCTCGCCTGTTAGCAATTCTGCAATGACGCTTTGCTTCAAGCCTCGGGAGGAAGAGGGACAGTCTCTACTGTCGTTTGAGATAACAGCGGGCCCATCTGTTCAACTCACCCATGAACTAGACTATTTCGGCAATACAAAACATTTTCTCAGTATCCACCAGCGGCATGATTCATTGGAGATAAATGCTCTATCCACGGTAGAGGTGGATTCGGAGAAAACCCTGCCGAACGCGTTGGCATTGGAGGCATGGGGAGAGATCGAGGGATGGGGGGAGTCGGTGGAGGATTGGGCTTTCACTCACCCAAGCAGGTTCGCCCGGCCTTCTGCCGAGCTGAATGATTTCATATCGAGGCACGGGTTGGGAAGCCCACAGGGAGACCCGCTCAACGCGCTTAAACATCTTTCGACTACGTTGTACGAGAGCTTCGAGTACCTGCCGGGCAGCACATCGGCAGTGTCTCCAATCGAACACATCCTGGAGTCCGGGAAGGGAGTCTGCCAAGACTATGTCCACGTGATGATATCGATTGCCCGTCTATGGGGTGTACCGTCCCGTTACGCATCCGGCTATTTGTATGTGGAAGATGATACAGGTCAGCCGATTCCAGCAGCGGCCGGACATGCGTGGGTGGAGTGCCGTTTCCCAGGGATTGGGTGGGTGGGATTCGATCCGACGAACAACTGGATTACGGGCGAGCAGCATGTACGGGTTGCGGTGGGTCGAGACTACCATGACGTGGCCCCGACTCGGGGGGTGTTCCGGGGGGGTGGGGAGACGAGGCTGGAGGTGGAGGTGCGGATGGAGGCGGTCGGGGGTGCCTTTTAATGTATCACCCTAACCTTAGCCCTCTCACGTAAGAGGCGCATCTGCGACCCGTCAAGAGACCTTTGTGAAACTGCGGTTTTCAACTGTCGTACTATCCAGATCGTCTAACTTCCACCCCCCGCTTATGCTTCGAGTGCCTCCTGCCTGAGGCGGATCTCCGACAGTACGAGCAGCCCCGGCCCCTCCAGTAGAGGTTATACAAAGGTCTCGTCAAGGGAGAGGGGACTGGACGCTCTCCAAAGCGTGTTGAGGAAGAGCTAACGGGCGCCGTAGATTAGGTTGGGTAGCCAGAGGGCGAGCTGGGGGAAGGCCAGCACAAGTCCGGCTACGATTGCCATACATGCCATGAAGGGAAGGACGCCTATCCAAACGTCCTTGATGGTGCTTTCGGGGACCGGTTGACCGGTTGACTGGGCCTGCTCCCGGTCAATATCACGGCGGACGCCGTGAAGGACGTAAAGGTTGATGCCCTCAGGAGGGCTGATAAGTGCTGCCTCGACCAGGATGACCATGATGACGCCGAACCATATAAGGTCCACGCCCGCGGTCTTCAGGGCGGGCAGGAGAATGGGAACCGTGGTGACCATCATGGCGAAGCTCTCCATGAAAGTACCCAATACGAGGTAGAAGAGGACAAGGGCCAGGACCAGCTGCCAATCGTTGAGCTGAAGGTCAGAAATCACTTCGGCGATTTGCTGGGAGATGCCGAGTCGGGCGAAGGCGAAGCTCAAGGTCAGGGCTGCAAGGAGAATGAGGAAGATCATGCCGGTGGTGCGAACAGCGGAGAGGACGGAGTCCTGGACCATGCGGACGTTACTCTCGACGACGGCAGAGACTGTTGCCTGGTCGGGGATGGGGGTGGAGAGGAGGGAGTCTCGGGTGGCGGGGCTGAGGAGCCGAATCAGTCCGGTGCGCTCAAGGACTCGTCCTGCGACCGGCGTGATCAATCCGCCGGAATTGAACAGAATAGCCAGGACGAAAGCGCCCGTAACACCGAAAGCGGCGGCCTCGCTGGGAGTTGCGATGTTCAGGTAGATGACTCCCAGAACGAGAACTATGAGGGCAACAACCGGCAACATCTGAAAGAGGCTCAGCACCCTGATGCGCCAGCCGTACAAGGAGCCTAGGCCGTAGCCCTGCTCCCTCGGGGCCATGCGTCGCCAGACCAGTGCCACGATTGCGATCATCACCATGAAGGACACGGAGAGGAGCAGGCCGGGGACAAATCCGGCCATGAAAAGGCGCCCGACCGACTCCTCCACCAGGACCCCATAGAGTATCAAGCTGACACTGGGGGGTATAAGGATACCCAGCGTGCCCCCGGCGGCGAGGGACCCGACGACGATTCGCTCGGAATAGCCGCGCTGTCGGAAGGAGGGCAACGCTACTCGGCTAATGGTTGCCGAGGTGGCGACACTGGACCCTGAACAGGCTGCGAATACTGCGGAGGAGACGATGTTGGTGTGAATGAGGCCGCCAGGGAGGAACCAGACCCAACGGGAGATTACGGAGTACATACGCTCGCCCATACCGGATCGGTTCATTAGCTCTCCCATTAGGAGGAAGAGCGGCACGGCGACAAGGATGAACCCGGTATTCACGTCGAAAGCCTTGTTGGCCATGATGTTCCACAGGGCAGGCTTGCCAAAGAAGAAGAGCATGATGAGTGAGAGACAGCCCAAGGCCCCGGCGACATACATGCCTGCCAGGAAGAAGGCACTCATCAAGCTGAATGCTACGCCTATGGCCAAGGGTTAACCTCTCTGCCGACTTTGCGAAACTGTACTTGTGGTGTATTGGTCATCCTCACCTTCCCGGGGACTCGGGACTGGATCTCACCCTCTCACACCTAAGGCGCACCCATGGCCCATTGAGAGGCCTTTGCGTAACTTACCGGCCCATTAGATACCGGAAGGACGTGAGACGACATTCAATCTTAATGCCCCACCCCAGATTCACGCCTGATGCGCATCTCCGGCCTCGCGGGGCCTCGGAATGACATCTAAAGCGAGTAGGCCGAATCATTTTAACGGTGGCCGTCCCAGGTGGTTTGGAGTAGGAGAGGTTGATATAGGGCCCGCACCTTCGCTGGGGTTTTCGGGACTGATGCTTTTGCCGCCCATGAGCCTGTGAAGGCGGGGGAGCCATGACTCGGCGAGGGTAGACAGCATCATTTGAAGGGTGGCTATCAGCAGCAGCGTATATCCAACGCCGATGACGGCTTTAGGGAAGAAGAGAGGAGTACGGGGGGAGGCGTTGCTGTAGTGATTCTGCTGGTATGACGTGATGACGTCTCCCCACAACTTCCAGGTGACGACGTAGGCCAGAAAAGCGATTCCCATGATAGCGACGAAGTCGGCGATGGCCCGGACTTTCGGCCCCATGCGGGGGAGAAGGACGTCGATGCGGACGTTGGCGTCAGAGCGAAGGGTGTAGGCGAGGCCCCAGGTAGCAGCCATTCCGAGAATGTACCCGCTCAACGCGTCGGTGCCGGGGGCACGGGGCCAGCCCAGGTTTCGGGCCACGACCTGGTAGGTGATGAAGAACCCGAGGAGAAGGAGTTCGAGGCCGCAGAGGTATCCGAGGTACTTGTAGAGTGCGTCGGCCTTTCGGGTGACGGCGCGGATGCCATGGAGCAGGTAAAGGGGAGGAGTGCTGCGTGCGGTGTAGGTGGATTTAGTAGTGTCGGTCATGTGCGGCTCGGTGGGTTATGGAGCTAGGAAGATTGTAGGGAGAGTCGGGGGTGGGTGCAATTTAGATAACAAAAATCCATTGCCTTGTCCGCCATAATCCCGATCGCTCGGGAATTACGGGTAAACAGGAGGGTCAGAGTAGAGAAAAGGGTGAACCAGGCGCATGGCACCTGATTCACCCTCTTCTAGTTCAGGGTTTGAAGAATGCTATTTGGCGCGGGACCCCTTGGTTATGGGAACCTCGCTGAGGGAGCCGTCTTCGTTGAAGCGGTAGCCCGTGTAGGGGCTTATTACCTCGTTGTAGGAGGATATAGCGTCGGCATTCCTTTCGGGGTATCCGAGTCGGTCCCTCCAACCGGGCAGGATGTACTCCGGCAGGACAACGGAATCTATGTAGTCGAGAATCTCGAGGGAGAAGGGAACCAACGTCATACCCACGGCCTTATTGGCCTCAAGGGAGTAGAGGTTATCAAAGGGAGCGATGCGCAGGGCTTCCAGTTCGGCCTTGGCCCCTTCTTCGATGATGATCTGCTGCAGGTCCTGTGGGATATCGTCCCAGATGTCCTTATTGATGACGTTGTTGGTATACCCGAAGCCGATAATGGGACCAGCCAGGTGGTCGGTCACCTCGTGAATCCTGTCAGAAAAGGAGAGGAGGATACCTAGGGTAGTTGCGTCTACCTGGCCGATTTCCACGGCGGTGTAAGACTGGCCGGGGCCGAGGAAGACGGGCTCGGCGCCCAAGCCGGTAATAAAGTCGGAGATGGAGGCGCTATGGGAGCGAATCTTGATGTCCTGGAAGTCCTCGATGGCGGCCAGAGGGCTGTTGCCGAAGAACCACTGATCAGAGCCTCCGAACCAGTTGCGGTTGACCACGGGGCTTCCCCCGCTGGATTCGAGGATTATCCGGTCGACGTCCGGGGCCAACTCCGTAAGTATGGAGTAGGAAGTCTCCCAGTCTTGGGAAACACCCCAGAGGGACTGTATCTCAAGAGCGGGAACTGCCCCTGCGACGTAGCCGGTGTAAATGTTAGCCATGTCGAGCGTGCCATTGCCGACCTGTTCGAGGGTCTCGGGCCCGGCGAGGCCAAGCTCTGGGAATGATGTAACAGTGAGCCTCACTTGTCCATTGGTACGCTGTTCCAGGTTAGGGGCCAGATAGGTTTGAATCAGAACACAGGTAGCGAGGACGCGGTTAATGCAGGCATGCTGAATCTCAATGTTCTCTCCGGAGGAGGTGAGTTCGGTGGGGTTAGTAAGCCGCGCTTTCTTTATGAGCCCCTGGTAGTAGTCACTGGTGTAAATGAACATGTGGCTTGCGATACCCAAATCTGGGAATCCCAGAATGGAGCCGGTCAAGGCCTGGAGGTACTGCGCCTCGGTTGCCTCGAACATGAGACCGGGGTGAGGAGGGGGTCCGATCAATTGGCTCGGGTCGCCGACGAAAATGGCGCCAGGGCCACCGGCGTGGTCAGCGGCATAGGCGGCGAGGACTTCCTCTTCGGTGGGGGCCGGTGGGACAGGGGTGGGGGTGTCGTCGTCAGTAGTGTCGGTGGTATCTCCGGAAACGGTGTCCTCGGATTCAGGGGTGGGGGGAGGGATGGCGTCATCGGCAGATTCGGGAGTGGGCGTAAGGTCAGGGAGATCATCGGCCACTGCAGCAGTGGCCGTAGAGATGGGCTGGGGAGGGTTGGTGGCAGTGGGATCGAGCCCTGCGTCTTCTCCGTCTTCTCCGTCTCCTCCTCCGCAGGCAGCGATAGAGATGATCAATACAACGGAGAGGATGATCAAGGCTATAACGGTAATGCGACGGTAATTCATTGCCGAAGGCTCCCTAATTGATATGGCTTAGGCTGATCGTGAAACAGTGTATCTGTATTAATACGGGCTAGTCAATCCCGGCTAGGCTTGAGCTGGAATAAGGCGTGATTCCCTATCGCGAAGGATTTGCTTTGCTGTTTCCCTTGCGCCGTCCAGGTTATCGACATAACGTTCCGAGGGGACCCGCTTCAGGACGTTAAACGTTCGAAGGGTGGTGGCCGGGGCTCCCTTGAGACCTATGACGATACAGTCGGTATCCTGATCATGGGCGACGTAAATCATATACTCCACTACAAGGGACGAGCTATCGTCAATATATTCGGTATCGGAAAAGTCGAAGATAACTACTTCGTGATCCCGGATGTCGGCGCTAATGGTGCTAACCAACTTGTTGGATGATGCCACGGAGAAGGTGCCCCTGAGAGCAACAAGGCCCACTCTTGCCGAGAATGTATCCACTTCTTCATAGTCCTCGCTATTAGGTCTGGTACCCAGGAAGCTGATGTCCAGCAAGGGAGTAGAAATTACCCTGTCCAACTCCAGGCGTTCGAACTGTCGGGCGCCGGCCGTGCCAGCTGCTATCAGTCCAATAGCCACAGCGGTGACAAGGTCAAGGAATACGGTGAGCCCAAGGGTGATCACCATCACCAGAAGGTACTCCTTCTGGACTTTGAGGACTCGAGTCAGAAATCGCCAATCGATAATGTCCCAGCCGACCTTCATGAGGATACCGGCGAGGACGGCATGTGGGATAGATTCGACATATCTCCCCAGACCGAGAACCAAGGCCAGGAGAATGGCGGCCCGTAATACTCCGGAAAGTCGTGACCTGCCGCCTGCCCGTATGTTGACAACCGTCCCGAGTGTTGCACCCGCACCCGGGCGACCACCTATCAGACCGGCGATGGCGTTCCCTATGCCTTGCCCAATCAATTCCCTGTTGGGGCTATGCTGGGTTCGAGTGATGGAGTCGGCTATCAGGGAAGTTAGCAGGTTGTCTATGGAGCCAAGGAGGGCGAGGATGAGGGCAGGCTGAATGACGTTGGCCAGTAGCCCGGCGTCGAACTGAGGCATTACAAACCCGGGAAGGCCTGTGGGAACTTTACCGATGACCGGGGTATCGGTCAGCCATAGGATTCCGATTATAGTGCCGGCGATGAGGGCGACGAGGGTAGGTGGGAGGTATCTCCTAAGTTGGCGGGGCCATAGAACCCCAACGGCAAGGATAACAATGGCGATAATGAAGGAACTAGAGTTGAATGACTGGATAGCATCTGGTATAGCGCGGATGGCGCTTCTGGGACCACCTGTTAATGTGTCTGCGCCGAGGAAGGGCAAGATCTGCAGCAACATGATTATGATGCCGATGCCCGACATGAACCCGGATATATCGGAATAGGGTGTGTAGGACACAAAGCGTCCAATTCTAAGGACTCCCAGTAGGATTTGAATGACGCCGGCCAGCACTACCATTGTGAAGGCCTCGGAGAGGGTTTCCGAGTGTGTGGTGACGATGACGGCCATGGCCACGGCCATGGGGCCGGTGGGACCGGAAATCTGGGACTTGGCGCCGCCGAAAACTGCGGCGAAGAAACCTACGGCAATGGCGCCATTGTGGGTCTATACGGCGCCATTGCCCGAGGCGACTCCAAAAGCAAGGGCCACAGGCAGACCTACGACTGCGGCAATGACTCCCCCAAAGAGGTCTCCGCGTAATGATTGAAGGTCGTAGTCTAAGTTAAAGCACACGTTTGCTTATGGCGTTCCGTCGGAATAGGTGGTGCGCCAGCCTCAATAGTTGCCGACTTATCCTATCTCAACCAAATCGGCAACTTGCTAATCGGTTGAAGGATACGGGTGGTGCATAGCATATCAATAGAAATGCCCCAATTAGCTGCTGGAATATGGGATCGAGAGGGCCAAGTGGACCTAGCCGACAGCGAGTGTCAACTTTCAACTCAGAAACCGACGATCTGGACAGCCATGCATCGCCGAGACGGAGCCCAGGGGTCACTCTCCACTATATGACCCCCAGGGTTGAAAGGGAGAAGGGAAGATGGGGCTAAGAGTCAGTGCGGTAGAGGTAGCGGGTGTCGTAGAGGCCGTAGAGCGTGGGCGTGACGTTGCCAAATACGTTGCGGATGGCTGAAAGCCGCTCCGAGAGGGTGGTGTAGATCAAGGGGACGTTCTCGGCATCAATCTCCTGGGCGCGGTGGTAGAGTTCGATACGTTTGGCACGATCAAGTTCACGGCCGGCCATGATGTAGATCTCGTTGATTTCTGCTTCCCAGTCGGTAGCGGGTGAGGGTTGGTTTGGATACCAAAGGTGTAGGTTTTCGCCGCTGTGCCATAAAGTGATGCCGGAATGGGGGTCAGGGCTGCCGGTGAAACCTATGAGAATGGCCTCCCAATCGTAGGTCTGGGTGAGTTGGGAGACGAGGTCTCCAAAGTCGATCTTTTCGTATTGCACGCTCAGTCCCAGCTGTTCCAAGCCCTTACTAATGTTGTCTCCAACTCGTTCACGTACACTGTTGCCGGAATTGGTGGCAAGGGAGAATTCAATCTCGTTGCCATGGGGGTCTTCCCTGATGCCGTTGCCGTTGGTGTCCACCCAGCCGAGACCATCCAAGATGGCGTTGGCCTTGTCGATATCGTATTCATAGCGGCGCACATCCGGGTTGTGGAAGTCCCCGGCGGCGGGACTTATTGAGGACCATTGTGGGTAACCGGCGCCGTGCTGGATATCTGTGATGATGGATTCCTTGTCTATGGTGTGGGCAACTGCCTGCCGAAATTCCTTGTTTTGGAACCACGCAAGCTTGTGGGACTCCATGTACGGTTCGTTGGTGTCCGGGTTGCTTCCGGGGTTCATATTGAAGGTCAGAAAGGTAGTGCCGAAGGCCGGGCCCCGCTGGTAGATAGTGAAGTTTCCATCCTCTTGCAACGGTTCGAGGTCGGCCAACTCCTCACCAAGGACGCCGTGGGTGTCGGACTCTCCGGCCAGGAACTTTTCGAGTTCGGCTTCGAGGTCCGCGACGATGACCTGAACTATGCGGTCAAGGTAGGGGAGGGCATTGCCCTCCGCGTCCTTGAGCCAGTAGTTGGGGTTGCGCTTTAGTACCACGCGCTCGCCGGGCACATAGCTTTCGATTGTGAACGGGCCCGTTCCGATGATCTCTGCGGGGTCCGTGGTGATGTCCCAGGTCTCGTTGAATGTGCCGTCCTCAACATGGCTATCAAGCAAGTGCTCGGGGTAGATGGCAGTGCCCATTGAGCGGAGGAAGGGGGCGAATGGTATGGGAAGGACGCATTGGACGGTGTAGTCGTCCAGAGCGGTAACTGACATGGGACTTTCTTCCCAGACCCCGGTCTCTTCATTGAGGACGCGGAAATGGAAAGAGGGGCGGCTGCTAGCCGGGATTTCATGGTTGTAGATGATGCGGTTGAAGGTGAAATCCACATCGTGGGCGGTGAAGGGGGTGCCGTCGTGCCACCGTACGTCTTTGCGAAGGCTGAAAGTCCAGGTGAGGCCGTCTTCGGAATGCTGCCAGGACTCGGCAAGGGCGGGCTCGACTTCGTCCGTGAGCCAGGATGTCTCGGTCAGTCCTTCGAAGAGGTAGCCGAGGACCCCGGATGATGATGCGTCCGTAGAAATAGCCAGGTTGAAGGTGAGGGGTTCTGATATGGTGGCGAAGGTGAGCTCCCCACCCTGCTTGCCAATGGCGTATTCAAATTGCTCGGCGTTCATCCTGAGCTGGTCTACTACAGTTGGCTGCGGTGTTGGTGTTGGAGGTGGGGCCGTGGGGGTCGGGGGAAGGGTGGTGGGGGTGGGGTGCTCTTCCGGAGTGGGATGGATGTCTTCCCAGCATGCTGCGAATGTAAGCGCTGATATGGCAAGGAGAGCGATGACAGTGATGCGGATGGCCAGCTTCGGAATTATCACGTTAGTAACCAGGTCCTTTCACCGCGGGTTTTGAAGTTAGCCGGATGAGACTGTTCTAGTTCTGGATTGCTGCATCTGACCTACGGATGAAGTGTCTTTCTGTCCGTCCTGTTATGAGCATAAATCCTATCAGGACTAACCAGAGAAGGAAGGCTATGCCCGTAATACGATGGACAATGGTTGCGGCATCCCACCAGATGAACTGCATAGCTACGCCGATTACAGCAGAAACGGGTGCAATCTTCTTTAACGGGACGCCGGCCTTCCACTGGTGTCGTGCTGCGAGAAGAATGGCCAAGCCCGCTACGGTGAATCCGATTTTCCCCAGGAGCCATCGCAGGAGGGCGACAAATTCGGTTGGGGCGCCGATTGCACCAATGGCTCCAGTAGTAGGGGCAAGTACGGCCAATGCAATGGCACATGCTCCAGAGACGGCGGTTATTACTCCTGACAAAGCAAGGAAAGCCGGAAACAAGGGACTGTCGAATCGCTCCCTGATAAGCCACGAACGCAACAAAAGCCACCCCCCAACCAACAGTGTGATTCCGGAAACGAATCTGGTGACCCCCCCAGCTCCATAGAGCGTCCGGTTTTCGGAGATGGCAGTTAGGGACTCGGCCAAGGTGGGTTGGTCGGCGTTGGCGGAAACACGGGTGATGACAGCGATGAGAGTGACGACGGCAGTCAAGATGAAGAACAGGCCAGCGTAGTTGGCGGAGGAGTCTCGGGAATGCAGGCCCACCTGACCGGTAGTCTTGTCGGGAGTATGACGGTTTGATGTCTGCATGGCTTTGCGGGAGGTATTTTAACAGCTTACATGAAAGATGGCTTTCCGCCGGGTCGAGAGAGTGGAAGACTTGCGGGCAATTCATCTAACAAAGCTGCGGGGCAGGCCCATGATTGCCCGCGATGTCGCAAATGGTGGCGATTCTTAGTAGAATCGGCTAAGTTCCATTCGGCAATTAGAAATTGGAGGCTATTCCAACGGCTACAGCAGCGGCCCGGAATCCCAAGTACGAAGTCCACGAGCAACCCCCTCTGCGCACATCCCTGGGATTCGGGTTGCAATTCAGCATGATCGCCTCGGCGACACTGCTGGTGACGCCGGTGGTTGTTGCTAGGGAGTCGGGGCGGGATGAGTCCTACCTAATCTGGATGGTGTTTGCATCCCTACTGGTGGTGGGGGTGTCCACCCTTATCCAAGCCAAGAGGCTGGGGCCGGTGGGGGGCGGTGCGGTGCTTCCGATGTTCACGGCGGCATTTGCGATACCCTTCTGCATCACTGCGGTTGTGGATGGGGGCCCTGCAACGCTAACGACCCTGATCATTGCGTCGGCGCTGTTCCAACTGGTCATTGCCAAATGGCTGTTCGTACTGAGGCGGGTGGTGACACCGATAGTCAGCGGGACTGTGATCATGATCCTGTCCATCACGCTGGCCTCGGTTGTTTTTGCGCTGCTGGATGATGCTTCGCAGGAGGAGCCGGAGGCCTCACTGATAACCACACTGGTAACGCTGGTCATAGTTGTTGCACTTACCCTGAGGGGCAACGCATTGATCAGGTTGTGGGCCCCGGTAGTGGGGATTGCGGCGGGGTGCGCAACGGCAGCAGCGCTGGGAATCTATGACACGGGCCTGGTGGCTAGATCTGATTGGGTAGGGATACCGGCTGAGTGGCCGGGCCTGGGGTTCGACTTCAGTGTTGATTTTTGGGTCCTGGTGCCGTCATTTCTGTTCCTGGGGGTGATCATATCCATCCAGGTGAATGGGGAATCGATATCGATGCAAAGGGCATCCAGCCGGGAGCCTCGGGCGATCGATTTCCGAAGGGTACAGGGTGCGCTGGCGGGGACTGGGATTGGAAACCTGTTGTCGGGGATTGCTGGGGGAGTGCCATTAGTTATAAATCCGGGCGCGGTGCCTTTCACGCAGACCACGGGGGTAGCATCTCGGCAGATTGCGTACGTTATCGGCGTGGTATTCATACTGGTGGCTTTCTTGCCGAAGGCGTCGGGGTTGCTGAGCACGATACCGGGGCCTGTAATGGCAGGCTACCTGCTGATTGTTGTGGGAACGCTGTTTGTAGAGGGAGCTCGGACGGTTATTCAAAACGAGCAGAACAGGTCGAGGTTGTTAGTGGCTGGGATATCGTTCTGGATAGGGGCGTCTTTCCAGTTCACCCTGTTCAATCTGCCGGACCTTGGGCCAGTGGTTGGTGCGTTGCTCAAGAGCGCCGTTACTACGGGCGGCGTTTCCGCGGTGCTGATGATCATATTCCTGGAGTTGACGGCCTACCGGAGAATGCGATTCCAGGCAAAGCTAGATATCGACTCCCTTCCGGAGCTGACGCAGTTCATTATCCGGTTCGCAGAGCGACGTAGATGGGGGGATGCGATGAAGGACAGATTAAGTGCAGTGGCGGAGGAAACACTCCTGACCTTGGCGCCCCTAGACCTGGAAGCGGAGCTAAACGAAGAAGAGGAAGAAGACCCTGATGTGATACCACGACAACTGGTGGTAGTAGCGTCAAGCGACGGCCCTATTGCGGAACTGGAATTCATAGGAGGTGGAGGTGCGGACGAGAATCTGGAGGACAGGATCCGGCAGATGCAGGACCACGAAGAGGAGACTCCGATAGACACTGAGATATCGCTCAGGTTATTACGGCGTTACGCGTCCTCGGTACGGCATCAGCAGTTCCGTGACACGGACATAATCACGGTGCGAGTCGGGCCACCGGGGACCCGGTAGGGCCAGGGAATTCGAGACTCGGTGGACGTGGGCTAGCGCCCTTCTTTGATGAAGTCGGCGACGCGTTCTGCCATGGCCATGATGTTGGCGCTGAGGTTGGCTCGGAGGGAGTGGGGCATTACGGAGGCGTCCAGCACGCGCACACCCTCAACGCCATGAACTCTGGCGTATTGATCGACGACGGCGAGGGGGTCTGAGATAGGCCCCATCTTGCAGGTGCCGGCGGGGTGATGGCCTGTGCGGACATTCTTCCTTAGCCATAGATCAAGGGCGTCGTCGGATTCCAAGATTTCGTCGGAGGGCTCCAGACGTTTGCCTATGAGGCCATTGAAGGCGGACCTCTTGAAAAGGTCGACGCAGATCCTAACGCCCTCCCGGAACCTGGAACGGTCGAGGGGTTCTTCCAGGTAGTTGTAGTCGAGCAGCGGGGCCTTTCGGGGGTCGGTCGAAGTTACTTTCATTTGGCCACTGCAAAGGCTCATGTAGATCAACAACTGACAGCCGACGAGAACTTCTGCCGCTTCGTCCAAGGGCAGGCCGGGCATTTCCGACATTCGGTTGTTCATGCAGACTACCATGTCGTTCTTCCAGGGTGATCCCGTGGCCGTGTAGCGGAGGGTAATGGCTCCTTCTGCGCATTGTTCTTCAGCCAGGCGCATGGGAGCGAGGGACTCCCATGTGAGATCCAGATTCATGTGGTCGCGCAGGTTGGCGCCGACGCCGGGCAGGTCCTGCACGACAGGGATGCCGAGATTCACGAGCTGGTCGGCGGGGCCGATGCCGGAGAGGGTCAGGATATGGGGAGAGCCTATGACTCCGGCGGAGAGGATTATCTCGTCGCCGTAGACAGTGAACATCTCTCCACCGCTGTTAACCAGCAGGCCTTCAGCCTTGTTTCCATCGAAGATTATGCCGTGGACTACGCAGTTGGGACGGATGTTGAGGTTCACGCGATGTCGGGCGGGGTTCAGATATCCGATTGCCGTGCTCCAGCGGACGCGGTCTACGATGTTGAAGGTGAGGGGGCCAACTCCTGTGGAGTCGGGGCGGTTGTGATCGGGGCAGTCCGGGAAGCCGTAGTCGAGGCAGGCGTCGTAGAAGGCCTTTTGGAAAGGGCTTAACTCGTCGGGGGTGAAGCGTCGGCAGCGGATCGGGCCGGTCTTGCCGTGGTAATCGCTGTCAAAGTCCTGGTCGGACTCGGTCTTCTTGAAATAGGGGAGGACTTTTTCGAAGGCCCATTCATCGTTTCCGGCCTCCGCCCAGAGGTCAAAGTCCTCCCTTTCGCCGCGGAGGAAGTTGGCGCCATTGATGGCGCTGGTGCCACCGGTGACCCGACCACGTGGCACCATGGTTGGTATAGCCTCGTCGGTGGTACGGGCCTCGAAGTTCCAGAGGTGATGGCTTTCGAAGACGGTGGGTCGGGGGCCATAGAGGTATTTCAACTCTGGAGGGAGATTGTCGACATCGGGGAAGTCTGCGCCAGCCTCTATCAGGAGAACGGAGCGATCAGGGTCTTCCGAGAGTCGGCTGGCCAGGACGGCCCCACCGGAACCCGCGCCGACAACGATGTGGTCGTACTTCATTGTCAAACCTCTGCGAGTCCGGTCACGGGAGGGATCAACCCCTCCCGTGACCCATGATTACAAGTTTGAATTGAGACGCGCTTCGGTGAGTAGGCCGAAAGTAGGCAGTCTAGGGAATCCATGCTTTCCAGACGTCCTCGTTGGCGTCGACCCAAGCCTGAGCGGCCTCGCGAGGGGTTATCTCGTTCTCAGTAACGTTGAGAACCATTTCGTTTTGCTGCGCGTTGGTCATCTGGAAGTTGGAGAGGAACTCATATACCTCGGGTAGTTCGTCACTAAGGCCGGGCCAGACGAGCTTGGCTACATCGTCGGAGGGCCAGCCGCACTTGAAGTCATCGGCGTTGCCTGCGGGGTAGCAGTCGTCGGTGAGAGGCGGCATCTGAATCGAGACGAGGTCGTATTTGGCGTGGGCCCAGTGGGGTTCCCAGAGGTAAGTAAGGACGGGGTCACCGCGTTTGAAGGCGCCATCGAGTTCGGCGAGCGCTGCGGCCTCTGAGCCTGCGAAAACGACCTGGTAGTCGGCGCCCATGGCGTCTAGTCTTTCCTGGCTTCTGTCGTCCCACACGGGCGTGAAACCAAGGAGCCTTCCGCTATCGCCAGTGTCGGTGGTAGCAAAGACACTCTTAAACTGGTCGAGCTCATCCCAGTTGTCCAGGCCGGGTGCGGGTGCGTCGGCGCCCTCTACGACGTAGGAGGGGGTGTACCAACCGGTCCCGCCGATGATGCCGGTGGACCCCAAGCGCTCCACGGACTCCTTGCCGCCGGGATTCACATACTCATCGAGAAGGGCAAAGCTGTACGAGGGCCAGTTACAGCAGACGAAGTGGAAGTCGCCAGATTCGAGGCCGATGAACAGTGGTGCGGAGTCGGCGGCAGCAAACTTGGTCTCCACAGTGTAGTTCATTTCCTGTTCAAGCAGTATCTGAACTACTCGGGTGGTTACGAGCTGGCCGTCCCAGTCCTGGTCAACGATAACTACGGTGCCCTTAGGCTCGTCGGACCCGCCACAGGCAAGAGCCACGGCGAGGACGACTATCAATGCCAAGGCCACCGCGAGGGCAACCCATTTGGATTTTGCTTTTTTCATTTTCGATTCTCCCTTCCGGGTTGGGGAGGTTGGAGTTAGTACTGGGCTTTGAATTCGGCGCTATTCTCTCATAGGCATCACTCCTGAGAGAGGCCCCGTGGCCTCGAGGCTGATTGTTCTTATCTTACATCAGCGAAAGCTCGCGTTGTTCCTCGTTTACCCTGAGTCATGCGGTCCAAGACCATAGCCATGAATACGATTGCCAAGCCGGATACAAGCCCATGTCCCATCCGCAGATAGATGGAATTGATGTAGACTTGTTCACCCAAGCCTCGCCCGCCCACGAGACCGCCGATAATTACCATGGCCAAGACCATGATAATGGTCTGGTTGACGCCCATCATTATGGTAGGAAATGCTAGCGGCAGGCGAACTTGCAGCATTGTTTGCAGTCCAGTGGAACCGTGAGACTGGGCGGTTTCTATCACCTGGGTCGGGACCTCCTTGAGGCCGAGGCTGGTCATACGGACCACGGGTGGAATGGCATATACGACTGTAGCTATGATGCCGACAAGGGGTCCGATGCCCCATAGCATTATGACGGGGATCAGGTAGACGAAAATAGGCATTGTCTGCATGGTGTCCAGGATGGGGCGGAGGATGGATTCGAAAATCCTGTTTTGAGAGGACAGGACCCCCAGGACTATCCCTACACCCACGGTGAATACTCCCGCGGTCAGTATCTGGCTGAGCGTGTCCATGGTGACATCCCAAACACCACCAATGCCCACGAATACCAAGCCTACTACTGCTAGAAGCGCCACTCCCCTTCCGGCGGTGAGGTAAGACAGTCCGGCTGCAAAGACCATCATGGCGGGCCAAGGGAGCCACAACAGGAATGTTTGGATAGGAGCGAAGCCGAATTCCCGGAATAAGCTGTCCCGTATCCAACTGGTAATGAAGTGGAGGTTGATGGCCATCCAGTCCACTACAGCATCTACAGGACCGGCGATAGAGAAAGTGATCTCGTCGGGGAACTCCTTGAGAAACGGAAGCACCAATCCGACGATTAGCAGCATGGCTATTACTCCGGCTCCCAATGCCTGAGTGGGGTAGCGTGCCACAAACGCCCTAAGTCTTTCGGAGAGGGCTCCTTCGGATATGGAGGCATCGGTCAGGATGCCATTGGAGGACGTTGGGTCAGATTGGGAAAGGGCGTAGCTTATACGGTCGAAGATGATTGCGAGGAGGACTATGGCTATGCCACTTTCAAGTCCTTCACCCGGTTTGACCTCCCTTAGCGAGAACCAGACATCCTTGCCGAGCCCCGGCACACCCACCAAGGCGGTGATGATGACCATGGATATGGCCATCATTATGGTCTGGTTGATGCCCAGCATTATGGAACTCTTGGCAAGGGGCAATTGCACCTGGAAGAGGGTCTGCAGGGATGTAGACCCGTGGGAGTGGGCGGTTTCTATAGTGGCGAGGGGAACCTGCCTAATACCGAGGTTCGTTAGCCTGATGACAGGTGGAATCGCATAGATGACGGTCAGGAACACCCCCTGGGTGCCACTCACTCCAAAGAGAACCAAGGCGGGGATGAGATAGACGAAGGCAGGGAGGACCTGCATGGTGTCGAGAATCGGGCGGACGATTGCTTCGAACCGGTTGCTGGAGGCGGCCAGGATGCCGACAACGATTCCAAAGGCGACGGCGATCAATACCGAAACTGCCACGACGCTCAGGGTGAGCATTGCGGAGTCCCAGTAGCCGTTCAGGCCTATATACAGGGTCGCAGCTCCGCAGAATAGGCCAAGCCATTTGCCACCTAACCTGAAACCCACAAAAGCGGTAGTGGCGACAACTACGGGCCAAGGGAGCCAAAGGAGGAAGGAGTCGATCCAGGAAAGGACTGCGTCAATTACATCTGAGATGGGATTGAAAAACCAGGAGAAGGTGTCGCCGATCCAGTCAAAGAAGTTGTCGATGGGCTCCTGGATGGGCAACTCCCAATCTTTAGGCCAGTCCCCGAAATCGGTGCCGGCGTTGGTCCTGGCGAGGGAGTAGGCCAGGAGGTAGGCAGCTACGGCTGCGGCGGCCCAGAAATAGATTCGATAACGGCCTCCGCTACGGCGAATCTGGGTAGGGAGGGCGCCTACGCGAATCACGTTGCCACACCATCATCACTGATGAGTGCAGACATGGCGGCCTGGCGGCTGATGTTGCCGACGCATTCGGCATCTTCGAGGATGGCTATTGGATCGTCGTTGGAGATGACCAGGGGGATGAGCTGCTCCAGGCGGGTACCGGGCTGAGCCGTGGGACATGAGTCACACATTACGGAGGCCACGCTGGCGTTTTCGATGGCGCCATCGGGTATGTCGGACAGATGCACGGCTCCCCTGAATCGATTCTGATTATCTACCACCACGGCGCAGTCGCAATTCCGGTCATTCATCCTGGTGACTACATCGGACAACAATTCGTCGGAGGATGCGGATACTCGAGTTGGGGTCATGACGGAACGGGCGGTGAGCACTTTGGACCGTGGTACGTCTCGAGTGAAGTCCCGGACGTAGTCGTTTGTGGGAGCTGAGACGACTTCTTCCGGAGTGCCTACCTGGACGAATTCCCCATCTTTCATTATTGCGACCCTGTCCCCGACCTTCAGGGCTTCAAGGAAATCGTGGGTGATGAAGACCATGGTCTTCTGGACAAGCTGCTGGAGCTTGATCAATTGGTCCTGCATTTCGCGGCGGATTAGGGGGTCGAGGGCGCTGAAGGGTTCATCGAAGAGGAGGATCTGGGGGTCGACGGCGAGGGCCCGAGCGAGGCCGACGCGCTGCTGCATGCCGCCGCTCAATTCGTGGGGGAAGCGCTCCTCCCAACCCATGAGCCCGACGAGTTCTATGACATCTGCCGCGCGCTTATGCCGGGTGACCTTGTCCATGCCCTGGATTTGCAGGCCATAGACGACGTTTTCCATGACTCTCTTGTGGGGGAAGTTGCCAAAGTGCTGGAATACCATGCCCATCTTATAGCGGCGGATATCCCTGAGTTGCTGCTTGTTCATAGCGAGGACATCCTCGCCGTCTATCAGGATTTGGCCTCGGGTGGGTTCGATGAGGCGGCTGAGACATCGGACGAGGGTCGACTTGCCGCTGCCAGAGAGGCCCATGATGACAAAGGTCTCGCCTTCGCGAACTTCGAAAGAAACGTCTTTGACGGCGACAACGCAGCCGGTCTGTGCCAGCACCTCTTCTCGGGAAAGGGATGGGTCTACGGATTCGGCGAGCTTATCAGCGCCGTCACCGAAGACTTTCCAGATGTTTCGGCAGACGAGGCGATAGTCACCGTTGGCGTCGGCGCTCATATTGGGTATGTGTTCTTCGGCAGTCATTTTGTCTGGAATTCGGCGTTGTGCTGTTACCTAAGGTTATATACCTCCACGGCATTTTGGCCCATGACCTTGTTGACGTCTTCATCGGACAGCGGGCTGAGGAGATCTCTTATTGCTCCTACAACCCCGGGAAATCCATCGTGGTGGGGAAAGTCGGAAGCCCAGAAGAACTTGTCTGCGCCTACTTTATTGATGATGTTGGGCACCAGCTCCTCCTCAGGTTCGAGGGAGATCCAGCACTGGCGTCGGAAGTAGTCGCTAGGCTGCTCCTTGAAGGCGGTGGAGTGGCTCTGGCTCTTGAATTTATCGTCGAGCCGTTCGAGCAAATAGGCGAGCCAAGTGGCCCCGGTCTCCAGGAATACATACTTCATAGTGGGGAAACGGTCGAAGGCGCCCTCGGTGATCATGTGTATCAGGGCAAGTTGGGACTGGAAGGGGATGACCATGGTGACGTAAAAGAAATCGTCACCCATGGTGTCGATAGAGCGGTGCTGGTCCTGGGCGAGATAGTTGATCTGGCTGACGACGTGGTTTCCCAGGGGGAGCCCGGATTCTTCGACGGCTTCGTATAATGGGTCAAAATAGGAGTTGCCGTAGTAGATACCGTTGGTGGCGGTGTTATAGACCATGAAGCCCTTGATGCCGAGGGCGGCGGTGCGGCGGACCTCGGCGGCGGCTTCGCAGGCGTCGAGGGTGGGGATGTGGGCGATGGGATAGTGGCGGTCCGAGTGAGACTTGCAGAAGTCGAGGATCCAGTCGTTGTAGGCCCGGCAATAGGCGGAGGCCACCTTGGGGTCGTCGCACTCGTCCTCCCAGGAAATGCCGATAGTGGGGTAGAGGACAGCCTTGTCTATGCCCTCCTGATCATGCCAAGCGGCACGGGCATCGGGCTGGTTAGAGGCGGGAATCATACCGTCGTAATAGTGGACTCCACCGGGGGTGAAGAATGGTTCGTAGTCATCAGCGCCGAAGGCTTTGCCGGCGTCGACTCCCAGGCCGGTACCACCCTGAACCAAGGCCGACTTCTTGCCGTTGATCTCCAGGTACTCCAAGCCGTTTTCGTCGTTGAGGAGGCGAAGTGGTCGGTCCTTGAACCGTGGGTCAAGGTACTGGTCCATGATCTCGGTAATGGGCTCGGCGACGTGCCCATCAACGTCAACGACTAAGTTTTCCATGCGGATGCCTCGGTATTCGGATTGCCGGACAAGCGGGGAACAATTGCTATTGAAGGTTGTAGATTCTCAGGGCGTTTCCGCCCAAGATCAGGTCCTGATCCTCTTGCGACAGGGGATTTATGGTCTCCTTTAGCTCAGAGACCGGCTCCTCGTGGCCCTCTTCATGGGGATAGTCTGAGCCGAACATGAGCTTGTGGGCTCCGACGAGCTGGGCCATGTGTGGGAAGGTCTTTTCGTCGGCTTCGCCGGTTATCCAGCCTTGACGGTCAAAATACTCACTGGGGAGCATGGTCATGTCTGGGTGGCCGGTGATCTTGTACTTGGAGTCGAGGAGCTCCAGCCAGTGGGCTATCCAGCCGCACCCGGTCTCGACGACTCCGACACTCAGCTTGGGAAACCTCTCGAAGACCCCGCCCTGGAAAAAGGAGGTGAAGGCCATCTGGCAGTCCTGGTTGTACATGACATTGAACCACCAGTAGTTGGAGTGGAAACCGCCCTGGTAAAGATGACGTCCAGCATGTTTAGGGGTGTTGCTTACGTGGATTCCGATGGGCAAATTAAGGTCCTGGCACGCTTCCCAGAACGGATCGTAACGGCGGTCTCCGTAGGGGATGTCGTAGACCGGGGTGGCGAACAGGTAGACGCCCCTGGCGCCTAGCTTGGCGGCTCTATTCACCTCGATTACGGCGTCCTCAACGTTGTGAAGGGCAACGTGGGCAATGGGGACCATGCGGTCCGAATATGGGCGGCAAAGGTCGGTAAGCCAGGTGTTATAGACCCTGCAGTAAGCGGAAGCTAAGCCGGCGTCCTCGACCTCGTCCTGCCACCCGAGCAGCAAGGATGGATAGACGATGGCGAGGTCGATGCCATGGTGATCCATCCAGGCGAGCCGAACATCAAAGTTGCGGGCGCCTTCGGGGACGCTTTCCTCGTAGGTCGGGCCTCCGGCGTCTTCGGAGGTCTCACGGAGTGACTTGATGTCGGCGTCCAGGCTTCCGAAACTGTTGAATCCGCCGCCACTGACGCAGACGGACTTCTTGCCCGCAAGCTCCAAATACTCCAGGCCGTCGCTATCCATCCTGATGCGAATGGGACGGTCCCGGTATTCGGGTTCCAGGTTTTTCTCCCAGAGGTCGGAAGGCTCAAGGATATGGCCGTCTGCATCAACAACCTTAGTCATGCTATCGGAGCTTCTCCCTTTCGCTTACAGGAGGGCCAAGCTGCACTATTTGAACGCGGACGATTAGCCCTGGAACTCGGGCATGATCTTAGAACCGAAGGTCTCCAGTTGATCCATGGCCTCATCTATGGGCATGTATCCCTGGTCAAGCTGGTAGGAGAACCATTCCAGGCTGCCGCCATCATAGCAGCGGGACAGGGACTCCATTTGACGCTTGACGTCATCGACGGTACCGACCAGGGCGTACTGGTGCTCGATGAGGCGCTGGGTGACCTCGGCGGCGTTTTTGAAGCGCAGGGGTTTCGGTTCCTCGGGGTCTTCGGGGTTGCGGAATGCCTCCATGAAGCCGAATGCACCGAAGTACTCATCGTACTGCCAGCCGAGGGTACGTTCGGCGCGGGCGAGCGCTTCCTCGTAAGTTTTGCCCAGATAGATGTAGCGGGGCGCTGCAACGTTCTCTCCGAGGCCCAGGTCTCTGCCGTTTTCGGCGGCGACCTCCTGATAGACGCTGCACAGACGCTTGAAGTCATCGGGGCGGGAAACCTGTATCTGGGAGATCATGCCCTCTCTTGCGGCGAACCTGATGCTGGACTCGCTGAGAGAGAATGCCATGAAGACGGGGGGGTGGGGCAATTGGTAAGGCTTGGGCACTACGGAGATGCCTCGGATGACACCCTCGTCATCAATTTCGCCGGGCGCGCCGCGTTCACGGGTAATCTGGTCCAAGGCCCAGCCTCGGATCCCTTCCTCGTAGGGGAAGGGGACTTCGTAGAACTCGCCCTTGAAGCTGAGAACTTCCTGTGTCCAGGCGGCTTTCACAACCTGCCAGTTTTCCTCGAACAGCCTCTTGTTTCGTTCGTTCGTGGCTGACTTGTCTGACTGCGTACCCTTGACCCGGTATTTCTGGCCCAGAACTCCGACCCATCGGTCCTGGTAACCGCGTGCGAAACCGGCCATCATACGGCCCTTGGTGAGGTGATCCAGGATGGCGAGCTCTTCGGCGGCGCGTATGGGGTCCCAAGTGGTTAGCACGATGGCAAGAGGTGCGAACTTGATTCTCTCGGTCCTGGCTGCAAGGTCGGTGTAGAGGAGGAGGGGAGCGACGGACATCTCGATGCCTTCGGAGTGGAAATGGTGCTCGGTGGTGGAGAAGGAGTCGAAGCCCAGTTCCTCGGCGGCGAAACAGATGCGCTTCAGTTCGTCGAGAAGTTCCTGGTAACGCTCGTTGTTACGTCCGATGGGAGCGAGCTCCTTACCGTCTGTGATTACACCGGGCATAGCCGGATTGGTGAAGATGCCAAATTTCATCGGGGTCCTCCTTAGCGATCCCTTATCACTACGGTCTACCTAGCGTAGGCTCCCCCCTCGGATGGCTAGCCGTGGGAGCAAGGGACTAACCACTCCTTTTATACGCCCCATTCAATGGGGCATTATGGCCTTACAAGGGATGTCGGATACTAACATATTGGAGGTTGGGAACGATAGGGTTTGTATTCCTTTCGGTAGATTAGTGACACATCGGGTTTTTCTTTAGTCCTCCGGAGTCGGACCCTCGGTAGGCGGATGAACCACTTGCAGCATCTTCGATTGTGGGGTTGGGGTTTTGATTGTCTTGTTTTGGAGGGGTTGGCGATGGAGGCCCGTGACTTGTATGCAGGGGGCGGGAGGCCAGCCTGCTACAGCCCCAATGTTTTGGCGGGTCAGAGTCGAGATAGTCTCGGTGTGGGGCTTACCTGTCCACCGGTGGCGCTCGGTCATAATGAGGGCGGGGAGCGCTAACCCGCCACCGTCGCTCATTGAGTGGGATGCATCAATGGCAACGACGGTGGAATCCCTGGAGGGCCCTACGGCCCGGTTCCCGCCATTGGCGGGGGGTTGTGCTTCGCCGGCAATTTGAATGCCGGTTACATAGTGCACCTTGTCAGGGGGCACCGAGACGGCAGGGTCCCGGGAGGGGACATGCCGTATAGAGTGTTTACGGACCTTCCATCGCCTGGATGGTGGGGGAAGGGACACGGGACCCGATGGGATGAGGAGATGGCGCTCCTCCATAGGCGGACGTTCCGCTTTCGCTTGAGCCGCGGGCAGTGCGGATGCTGCCGTTGGGATGGGCTAGGGCGTTGAGTCCTCGGGTGGGTCTAGTGGGCTTCCCTGGGTTTTTGGTTCCTCCTTGAGATAGTTGGGTTGATGTTCGAACGGTGGGAAGACTAGCACGAACGTTCAAGTAACGTCAAGGGGTTGGTGTCACTCTCGGGAGGACACCCCGTTCCGCTCTTGAGACCCTTCGACTCCGCTCAGGGCGAGCGGAATCCCCACAATCCGGGAATGCATAAAGTCACGCCACAGGCGCACGCTGAGGCGAGCCTACACTCCTGCCCATCCCGCCGGGGAACCCTCACCCCCTTGGTCCCCCTCTCACGCTCCGCCAAAGGCGGACCCTCCGTAGGCGGGTGTTCCACTTTCAGCTTGGCGCACGCCTAGGCGCATCTTCGACATCTGCGACTCTTAGGGTCTTCAAGGGAGAGGGGGAAAGAAAAACAGAGGCAAGCACCTGCGCTTTGGCGCAGGTGCTTGCCTCTAGTTTTGGTACTGAGAGGAGGGGGAGATAAGAACATAGGGAGATGTTGGCGCGTCTGCGCCCATGTCTCCCTCTGGTTCAGTACTGGGGGGAAGGGGGTGTGTGAGCGGTGAGGTTAAGGGTGGATTCAGGGAGGGATGCTGTAGACCCCTCGCGGGGCTCGGGATGGGAGGGGTGGTACGGGGGGCCCCATAAGCTCTACAGCGCGCATGTCTATACATGACCGTTTGGAGGAGGAGGTTTCAGTCGTTCCATGCGACAAAATGGCTGTCTTAATCATTGCGGCCCACTACTGCGTTCAATCTCATTGGGGCGGAGTCTGGCCCGATAAGCTGGTGTGGGAAAACACTGTCAAGTGGGAATAGACATGTAAGACGAGACATTGGCAAATCCTGTGATAGCATGAGGTCTGTCGATAGGAAAGATAGCTCGTCCGGAGGATAGCTATGGTTAAAGTGAACTTTGGCGTCGGCATGGGGCGCAACGAGAGAATTGATGAAATAGCGGAGCTGGCGCGCACTGCCGACGAGGCCGGATTCTCTCACATGACCCTGGTAGACGAGCCTTATCTATCGCGGGAAGTGCACATGATGTGCGCCATTGCCGCTCTGAACACCCGGCGGATACGCATCGGACAGGCGGTGGTAGACCCACTCACGTATCATCCCTCGACCATCGCCAACGCTGCGGCCACACTCAACGAGCTAACGGGGGGTCGGGCTTTCCTGGGAATGGGCGCCGGCGGACCATTCGGCAAGATCATGAAGCCCATTCCTCATCAGGACCTCAGAGACGCGACCATGTTCGTCAAGGACTTCATGGCCGGGGAGGAGGCGGAGTACAAGGGGCAGAGGATGATTTCGGAGTGGATACGCGGGCCCGTTCCCCTTTATCTTGCCGCAGACGGTCCTAGGTCGCTGCAATTGGCGGGGGAGGTGGCCGACGGGGTCTACTTCATGGGCGGACCTCCGGCCCTGGTCAAGTGGAAGGTGGACAACATCTACCGGGGCGCCGAGAGGGCGGGTCGGGACCCGACCAAGATAGACATCTGCGTCCGCTCCTACATATACGTCACGGATGACAAGAAGAAGGCTCACAGGGAGATGTCGGGGTACGTGCCGTTCGGCATGCACGTTTTGGACCGCAACAGGAAACAGCCAGAGATAATCAAGCTGTTCGAAGACCTGGACAGGGAAAGCCCGGGGATAGTCGACGAAATGAAGAGGTTCGCTGCCGCCAAGGGCGAGTTCACGCGGGAAGACGGATACGATCCCTGGTTTGAAAAGATGGATGCCCCGTATGCAAAGCATATGACCCAGCGCATAATCGATTGCATTCACCTGGTCGGATCCGTGGATGAGATCTGTGAAGGTATCAACAAGCTAGTCGAGGCGGGGGTCACGACTGTTTCCACGGCTACGTACACTATCATTGACAAAAAGTGGATGCTGGAGGAAGTCGGCAGGAAGATAATGCCCCACTTCCGCAGCTAGATCGCCGGGGAGGTGCGGACGAAAGAACCGCCTTACCTGGGCCCCGGTCGCGCAATTGAATCTCATGCAATACAACAGGACTTTTGCGCCCTGGGCAGGGACCTCCACTGCATCACGGGTCTCCTCAGATAGGGACTATCCAGCGAAGAGTTTGCAGAGAGTGCACTCAAGGCCAACAGGCCTGATGAGATTTAAGTACCCCCGACCGGCGTCCCTACTTTCGTGCGGTGGATAGTGTGATAATTCTGTAGAGCGATATGCTGTCTGCTTCAAACATCAGCAAGGCCTTTTCGAGCAGGACTCTGTTCAGTGGGCTTACATTCAATGTGGCCGCCGGTGATCGCATCGCGCTGGTGGGCCCGAACGGGTCCGGGAAGACCACGTTGATGGATATCCTGTCCGGGGAAGTCGAGACGGACACGGGGAGCGTTTCGAGGCAACGTAATGTGACTATGGGCTACCTGAAGCAGGAGCCCGATTCGTTTATGGGCAAACCTCTTCTCCATGAGGTGCTGGATGCCGGGTCAGAGGTGAATGCCCTGGCAGAGGAAATTGCAGCCGTGCAGGATGCGCTGGCATCGGAGACCGATCCTGTGCAGCAAGGTTGTCTGCTGGAGCGCCTCGGCAAGCTTGACATGGAGTTGGAGGCGGCGGGAGGGGATGATCGTGAGCACGAGGCCAAGGCGATTCTATCGGGGTTGGGCTTCAAGGAGACCGACTTTCTCCGGCCCATGAGTGAATTCAGTGGCGGTTGGGTCATGCGAGCAGGTCTTGCGAGGATTCTTTTCAGGAAGCCCAACCTTCTACTTCTTGACGAGCCAACCAACCACCTGGACCTTGAGGCCAACCTGTGGTTTGAGAGGCACCTGGCTTCCTTTCGGGGCGGGGTAATGGTGACCTCGCACGACCGTGCATTTCTGAACCAGACGGCTACAAAGGTGCTTGCCATCAAGCCGGACGAGGTGGCGCTTCACCGGGGCAACTACGACGATTACCTGATCGCACGAGAGCGTGACCTCCAGGTCAAACGAGCGGCCTCTGCGAGGCAGGAGCGCCAGATACAGAAACAAATGCGCTTTGTCGACCGTTTTCGTTCCAAGGCCAGGAAGGCCAGCCAGGTGCAAAGCCGGATAAAGCAAATCGAGAAGATCCAGGTAATCGAGTTGCCGAGGGCCACCAAGAAGGTCCGCTACTCGTTCCCCGAACCCCCGCGCAGCGGGGCCGAGGTAATTGCGCTAAAAAACTTGAGCAAGTCTTATGGCGACAATGTGGTCTACGAGGGCATTAACGTGACCCTTTCGCGGGGCGACCGGGTCGCGCTGGTCGGGCCGAACGGCGCAGGGAAGACGACGCTGTTGAAGATACTGGCAGACGTGATTCCGTATGGAAGTGGGGAAAGAAAGACCGGACATAACGTAATCACCACTTACTACGCGCAGCACGTGCTTGAACTCCTCAATCCGAACAATACGATCATCGAAGAGCTTCAGGAGTCGGCGCCAGGGGAATCGGAGCAGAACCTGCGGACGACTCTCGGGGGATTCCTGTTCAGCGGTGATGATGTACTCAAGACCATTTCGGTGTTGTCCGGCGGGGAAAAGGCTCGGGTTGCGCTGGCCAAGCTGCTTCTCCAGCCTAGCAACTTGCTGCTCATGGATGAGCCTACAAACCACCTCGACATTGCTTCCAGGGAGATTCTTGCGGATGCCCTGGGGGACTATCACGGCACTATCTGTTTCATAACCCACGACAGGACACTGATAGGCCAGGTTGCGAACAAGATTATCGAGATAGACGGAGGCAGGCTTGCAGTGTTCCCGGGGGACTACGATAGCTATCTCTACCGCAAGCAAACTGTGAGGAATGTGCAGGCTACCAATTCGGCAGCCAATGAACGGGTTGTCGAAGCTCCGGAGCAGGACCGGGCTGTGGGACGATACGGGCAACCTATCAACATTGAAGAGCGGCAGCGCCGGAAGCTGAGCAAGGAGTCACGCAGGCTCGCGAAACTGATTGAGAAGCTAAATGACTCCCTTGCGGGCCATGAGGCCCGGATAGCGGAGCTGGAGGCGATGTTCTCGGCTCCCGACCAGTTTGACGATCCGGTGCAGATTGCCTTCTCCGGGGAGGAATACCGTGTGCTCAAGGAGGAGGCGCTGTCGTTGTGGGAGGAATGGGAACGGTTGTCGTTGGAGGCAGAGAGCATAGACGGCAAGCTGACGGAACTGAAGACCGGCTAATCGAGCGCTAAGGGCGCTTAGCCGGTTCTGCCCGCCTTGTCCTATACTGGTGCTGTCCCAGTGCATATTGATGTGTTTGAAGGCCCCGCTCAGGAAATATCTCCATAAGGGGTCGCAGTCATCAGTGAATGCGGGCAGCCGGCGTATCTATGAAAGGAATCAGTTATGGACTCAACCCGCAAACCCGTCGCAGTTATTGTGGGGGCGACATCCAAGTGGCAGTCGGACGGCCGAAACACTCACCTGGTGCACGGCAGGGCGATTGATGACAGTGACATGCCGGCGGAGGTGCGATGGGGGGTGGGGGGCGCCATCTCCCTGAAGTTTGCAAAAGAGGGTTTCCTGGTCGTATTGACCACGCGCAAGGCAGCCAACGCAACTCCATTGGAGGAAGCGATCCGGGAGCGGGGCGGGGAAAGCATGATAGTCGAGCTGGACCTGGCCTCTCGGGATTCGATAACGGGAGCGTTTAGGTCGATTCGTGAGCAGGCTGGAGACCCGGATGTACTGGTGTATAACGCGGGCTACCTGGAAGGGCGCGAGCTTCCGCCGGAAAAAGAACTGATGGAAAACATTCCCTTCGAAATGTTCGAGACTGCGCAGCACATCGCAAGCAGCGGTCCTTTCTTGGTTGCCAAGGAAGCGCTGCCAGCGATGCGGCAGCGAGGCGCAGGCACAATCCTGATTTCCAACAACCAGTGGGCATTGCGAGGGAAAAAGCGGCATACCGGAGAGTCGCTATATTATCCGAGGGTGCTAATGCGCGGCCTAGCGCAGGCTTTGACGGAGGAATATTCCGAGCACGGCGTGCACGTTGCCAATGTGGTGATTGACGGCCTTATCGATTCTCCCGGGACGCGGGCATTGCAGCGTGCACAGGAGAGGCCAGAGTTGCTAATGAATCCCGATAAGATTGCCGAAGCTTTCTACTATCTGCATACCCAGGACAGGTCTTGCTGGACTCATGAGCTGCAGCTGACCCCCTATTCCACCAAGCCCAGCTTTTGATGCCAATTGCTCAGGGCGGGCGAGAAATTGGCATGAATCTGAAGGAGTATTTGTATGGATGTCGGAATGATGATGATTTTCTCGAGTTATGGCTGGGAAGAGGGGTCGGACGGGTTGATGTGGGAAGAGGACCTGCGCCTTGCTGAAATAGCTGCTGACTCGGGGTTCGATTGCCTGTGGTCGACGGAGCACCATTTCAATGACTATTCCTTTGTGCCGGACAATCTCCAGCTAATGACCCATCTTGCGGCTAAGCATCCCGACATAGACGTAGGGACGGCTGCGGTGATACTTCCCTGGCATGACCCGCTGCGGGTGGCGGAAAACGCTGCGGTCCTGGACATGTTGAGCAATGGGCGGCTCAGGCTGGGTCTTGGGCGAGGGCTGGCGAGGCGTGAATTCAATGCCTTCGGCATCAGCATGGATGAATCCCGGGGGCGTTTCGACGAGGCGGCCCCAATGATAGTCGACGCCCTGAGGACGGGGTATATCGAGGGAGACGGGACATATTACAAGCAGGCCAGGACTGAACTCAGACCCAGGCCACAGCATTCCTTCGACGGTCGGGTGTATGCGGTTGCCGCCAGCGACGATTCGATTATGTCGGCGGCCAAGCTGGGGGCCCACATAATCATGTTTGCGGACCGTCCGTGGGAAATGCGGATGGCGGGAATCGAGCGCGGTCGAGAGCTGCACCGGGAATTTCACGGCACGGAGCCGCCAACCCTGATGCTGACTGAGTTCGCCGTATGCGGGCCCGATCTTGAGGAATGTGAAGAGGAAGCACTTCAGTACCAGGGCAAATTTGTCGAGAGCAACTTTTACCACTATGAATTCCTCAGCGATCACTTCAAGTCGGTGAAGGGTTACGATGCCTATCAACAGAAGGCAGAAATCGCTCGGTCGGCGGGACTGGAAGGGGCGGTTAAAGGCTTTATGAAGGCCGCCAGCTGGGGTACGCCGGACAAGATCCTACGAGGACTGGAGGAACGGAGAGCCCTGCTTGGGGACTTCGAGTTGAACATTGCATTCCGCTTCGGTGGGACGCCATTCCATGTGGCAGAAAGGGGACTCAGGCTATTCGCTAAGGAAGTGCTGCCGGTATTGAAGTCCTGGTAGTGAGGAAAATATGCGGGAGCTGCGACTGAGCGCATACGTCGAAAGGGGAACGGGCCCAGGGTGTAGACGGGCTGCCGAGGACATGGGAGTGAAAGCAACGCTTTGGCGGTGTACACCGACGAATTCAGCATCTAAGGACTATTAACGGATTTCCAGGGACGATAGAAGGGAGGCCAAAAACATGGGGGCAAACGGTAGAAATAAAGGTGTGGCAGCGGATGCCGACGGACACATAATGGAGCCTGGGGACCTTTGGAAGGAGAACCTGGAGCCAAGATACCGTGACAGGGCCATGCAGGTGGTGAGGGGGGAGGATGGGATAGACTTCCTGCAGATTGACGGGAATCGGTCACAGGTGCTCGACGGTGCCCTGGGTTTCCTGGGGACATTGGATGAAGGTGCCGCCTGGAGGCGGCAGCAGGACAAGCCGGAACTCCTGAACTGGGAGGACTGCAGGACTCCCGGGTCCAGGGACCCGCATGCCCGAATAGAGTGGATGGACGCCCACGGCATCGACATGGCGTTCCTATACCCTTCCCTGGGACTTAACTGGCAGACGGAATGTGGTGACGCCGACCTGGCGGCGGCGTACTGCCGGGTGTACAACGACTGGATCATCGACTTTTGCCGCCCTTACCCGAACAGGCTAATCCCCATTGCGATGATCTCGCTGATGGAGGTGGGAAACGGGGTTGAGGAGGTGAAGCGGAGTGCGAAACTCGGGGCTAAGGGAGTCTACATGTTCCCGAACCCTCCGGTGAACGGAATCCCATACGGGGATGAGTACTACGATCCATTCTGGGCCCAGACGGAGGAGATAGACCTGCCAATCGGAATCCACGTAAGCAGCACTCCCAGGTACGTGGGCCACGATCTGTACAAGGCCACCTTTACGAGTAACGGCTTCTGGTACGGGCTCATGCAAAAGCTGGACTGCCAATTGGCGTTTACCACGTTCTTCCAGGGAGGCGTGTTCGAGCGTTTTCCCAATCTGAAGTTGGGAGTAGTGGAGGCCCATTGCGGCTGGATGCCCGCGTGGCTGGATGCCATGGACTCGGCGATGTCACGCGAGCCGGGGGTCACGCTGCTTCCCAGCGATTACTTCAAGAGGCAGTGCTGGATTTCCGGTGAGCCGGATGAGAAGGCATTCTCTTTCACTGCTCGGATGCTGGGAGCGGACAGGCTGGTCTGGGGTTCCGATTACCCCCACGGAGAAGGCCATACAGACCCGTTAGGGGAATTAACAGAGAAGATCGGCGATCTAACCGAGGAAGAGCAGAGGCAAATCATCGGGGAGAATGCGGTAAACCTGTACGGGCTCGGTTCCTAGGGCAGATTTGGGAACCGACAGTGTGCAGGGTTCTCTAATCGGCCAGAAACTATTGCAAGGCGACAGCAAAATGCTCGTGCCAGTCCTGTGTTAGTATTGGCCGTGCCAGGCCAATTGAGAAATTGCTCACGCTAAACGAAGAACGGGAGAGTTATTAATGAGAGAGTACGATCTGGTAATCAGGGGTGGGACGGTTATAGATGGCACGGGGGTGCCGCGTCGTCAGGCCGACGTTGCGGTTAAAGACGGTCGGGTGGCGATGATAAGCGGCAACATTCCGGCGGGTGCGGCCAAAGAGATCGATGCGTCCGGCTGCTTTGTAGCGCCCGGGGCAGTCGACCTGCACACCCACTATGACGCCCAGCTCAACTGGGACCCGTACGCCTCTCTGTCCGGGTGGTTCGGGGTAACCTCTCTTACCATCGGCCAATGCGGATTCGGTTTCGCACCAACCAGGCCGGAAGACCGTGACCTGAATATGCGGATGATGGACCGGATCGAGGCCATACCACTGAAGTCCATGAGACTGGGAATGCGCTGGGACTGGGAGACTTTTCCGGAGTACCTGGATAGTCTGGATCGGCAGGGTCTGGGGCTGAACGTCGGGGCGCTTTTTCCATTTTCGCCGATGCGCGGCTATGTGCTGGGAATGTACGCGGCGCGGGAGAGGACGTCCGTAACCGACGTTGAGCTAAACGCGATGAAGCGGATGTTTCATGAGAGCATGGAGGCGGGCGCTTTCGGCTTTGCCCTGGACAAGAACCTGGAAGACAGGGCCGAGGATGGGAGCGTCCTGCCCACCGTAGTCGCCTCTGACGAAGAGTTCCTGGCGATGGCGGATGTCATGCGCGGGTTCGGAGTCGGTCATATAGGGGTGACACTTGGGTCGGGACTGGAATTGGACGAGCGTACGGCCGTGCGAAACATGACAACGCAGTTGATGAGGAAGAGCGGACGTCCACTTCATATACTGGATGCCCAATTGGGCGAGGGTCGGGACTGGTTGAAGGCGTGCCGCGCCGAAGGGCTCCCGTTGGTGACGCAGCTAGTGTGTACGCCTTTCGACAGCGAATTCAAACTTTCCGAGTACAACCTATATGACTACATGCCCAACTGGGTGCAGCCCCTGGTGGGCAGCGCCGAGGAGAGAGCCGCCAAGCTGAGGGTGCCCGAGACTCGACAGGCCATGAAGGAAGACGTGGAGAGAGTACCGCACTTCCGGACCACCTGGACCTTTCTCAAGGTGTTGGAAACCGCTCACGAACGGAATGTCCAATTTGAAGGAAGGCCCATCAGCGAGGTGGCCGAAATGACGGGCAAGCACCCCGTAGACGCTTTTATTGACCTGGCGCTGGATGAGGACCTGGAGACGACGTTCGCACTGCCCACCATGCGAGGTGAAGACGTAATCCAGAAAATGGCAAGGCGATTCAATGACCCATACGGCCACATCTCCGTCTCAGACGGCGGCGCCCACACCAAGTTCGCTACAGGAAGCACGTGGCCCGTGTACTGGCTCCAGTTCTGGATCAGGGACAGGGAGATCATGAGCCTGGAACAGGCCCACTACAAGATGAGCGCCCTACCCGCCTGGTTCGCAGATTTCAAGGATCGGGGCACCCTGAAGGTTGGGTCATGGGCCGACATAATGATCTACAACCTCGACGAATTGGGGTTCATGTATGACAAGGCAATCTTCGCCAACGATTTCCCGGGAGACGAGCGGCGTCTAATCCAGAAGCCCACGGGCCTGCGCTACACGATAGTCAACGGCACCGTCACTTTCGAGGGGAATGACTGCACAGGAGAATTGCCCGGCAAGCTGCTTCGCAGTAGTGACATGGTCGGGTAGGGGCGCGGGACACTAAATTTATGGCTCGCGTTCAGTTCGGGGCTACCTACCCGAGAAGCACGCCTCTGGACGTAGTTGAGCCTCCTTCTCTTGCAGAGAAGGCAGAGTCCTGGGGTTACGATTCCTTCTGGGTCCCAGATCTTCTAACCACTCCCGACCTGGACCCCCTGGTAATTCTGTCCGGGGCGGCCACTCGGACAAGGCACATTCGCCTGGGCACAAGTGTGCTGATCCTTCCGGCGAGGCCGCCAGTGCAGCTGGCGAAAACGGCGCTTTCACTGGATGCCATATCAAATGGCAGGCTGATACTGGGGACGGGGCTCGGGGTATTTCGGACGGACTTACGTGCGGCGCAGGTGGGCCACGTGTCCAGAGCCAAGTTGAACGATGAAGCTCTTCGCGTGCTCCGACTACTGGTACATGAAACGGATGTTAGCTACCGGGGTGAATATATCAGTTTTGAAGAATTGACGATTTTGCCCAGGCCCGTTCGGGAGGGCAGTCTGCCGATCTGGACCTCCGCATTTTGGGATGGAAAGCTAGTGGAAGGTCCATTGAGGCGGGCCGGAAGGTTTGGGGATGGGTTTCTGAACAGCGCTCCCGCACGCTCCTACAGGGAATGCAAGGACAGGATAACGGACTATGCCAAATCTTTCGGGCGGGACCCAGAGGCGATGGACTGGGCATGCCTAATGTATACCTGTCTGGGTGAGTCCAAGGAAAAGGCGTGGGGTACTCTGCGGTCGGTGGTACGGGAGGGGATGGGTCGGGAGCCGAGGGATAGGGACCAGGGGTGTTACGCTATCGGAACGGTGGATGACTGCATTGAAAGCATCCAGGGATACATCGACATAGGGATGACCCATTTCATCATTTCGGCGAAGTGCCGATCTGAGGAAGTGCCGGAGATGTACGAGCGATTTGCCAAAGAGGTGCTGCCGAGGGTCAGGTAGGATTCTCGCAGACACAGGAAGTGAGTCTTCAGGGAGCGGACATCGTCGCAATTTTGACAGTTGCAGGTTTGAGGGAGAATGCAAAGTCGGATAAATTCCCCCGCCATTAAGACCTGATACGAGATAGGGAGATTTATATGCCCACGGCCCGCGGACCTATGGATGTCGATACGGAATTTGAGCCACCGTTCCTGGAGCAGGATGGGCTGAAGATGAATCGCTGTGTCGTGCGTAAGAAGTACTCCGGCGGGATGTCAGGCGCCGCAGAGGCCCAGATGCTTGCGGCCTTCACAGACACTCCCGGTTCGGCTGCCTACGTGGCCATCGAACACTTCACGGGCTCGGTGGACGGGAAGACGGGATCATTTGCGCTTCAGCACAGCGGAGTTATGGACAGGGGTGACGCGCAACTTACGGTCATAATCGTGCCGGATTCGGGCACGGGAGAGCTTGCGGGCATTTCGGGGACGCTAGAAATTGACAACGACGAGGGTCAGCACACCTACATTCTAGAATACGAGCATTCGTAGGCACTCTGGCAAGGCAGGCCTCGGGGTTAGCTAGCTGGAGTTTACACTGCCCACCCCTTTGATGGGACCTTTGCGTAACTACGGGCTAGGGTCGAAAGGTCCCGCCCATTCCGCTCTTGAGACCCTTCGATGCTCCATAGGCGCACTTACAGCTCCGCTCAGGGCGAGCGGAATACCCCACCCCTGGATTCACGCCAAGGCGCACCTTGGGCCTGCCTCCGCAGGAATGAGGGTCAAAAGCAGGCTTTATCAGGGGTACTAGCGAGGGGTTAGGGGTAGAGGTGGGGCGGGTATTCCATGCCGATGTGACCGGCATCCTCAAGCTTTTTGTATTCCTGCTCGGTGAAGCCCAGGAGGTCCCTGTAGATAAGCTCGTTGTGTTCGCCCAGCATGGGAGACGGGCGCCTGATGGGATTCGGGGTCTCGGCCATCTGCCACGACATACCGGGATACAGGTGTGTACCTGTTGAGGGTTGGTGAAGTTCCTGGAAGAACCCTCGAGAACCCATGTGAGGGTCAGCGAAGAGTTCTTCCTGGTCGTAGACAGGGGCAGCCGGGACACCTTCAGCCTGCAAAAGATGCATGAGCTCGACGTGGTCTTTGTCTCGGGTCCAGGCGGAGATGTGCTCATCAATCTCCTCCTGACAGCGGTAGCGGCCAAGCACTGAGGCGAAACGCGGGTCTCGGGCCCAAAGAGGGTGACTCATGGCTCGGACCATGCCCGACCATTCATCGTCAGTCCCTATGGAAACGACCAGCCAGTTGTCATCGCCCTTGCATCGATAGCATCCCTGGGGAGCCCTTGATGGATGGGTGTTGCCAAGCGGGCCCTGGATGCGGCCGTTAAGTGCGTAGTCGATGACCGATTCGGGGATGTGGTGCACCACCGCCTCGGCGGATGCTACTTCCACCACCTGACCCTCCCCCGTGGCTTTGCGGTGACAGAGGGCCAACATAGTTGCGAAGGCCTCGCTGACTCCTCCCACGGCGTCGGCGAGGTAGGTCGTGCCCCTGACGGAAATCAGGTCTCTTGATTCATCCAGTGATTCGTTTCTGTATCCTCGAATCCAGTTGTGACCGGCCAGAGACTCCATCTGCCGGCCTGCGGCACGGTATGTAGAATACGGTCCGTCGAGGCCATAGGCGGGAAGCCTGACCAGAATGATGTCGGGCCTGGCCTGCCGGAGCATCTCATAGCTGGCGCCGATCTTGGCGTAGGTCTGAGGCACGTTGTTTTCCATGACTACGTCCGAGATGGACACGAGTTTCAGGTACGCGTCCATGCAGTCGGGGTCTGGGAGGTCGGAGGTGATGCTGATTTTATTCCGGGCGTGGACCTGAAACATCAGGTGCCTGTTCCAATGCCGCTCTCCCGGTATCCCATCGGGATAGTCGTTGGCCCAGTTGGAGGTTGGCCTTTTGAAGGGCCTGATATTCGGGGCGCGGGTGGCGCGCTGCATGAACTGGAGGGGCTCGACCCGAATTACCTCCGCACCCCAGTCGGCCAGTAGCTGGGCGCCGAAGGGTCCGGCCCACGCAAGGGTCTGGTCGACTATACGAACTCCATCCAGGGGGAGCTTGCGATTTGGCATTGAGTCTAGATGACCCCCATCTGGTGCAACTTTGACAGATCACGTTGGCTGTATCCGAGAATGCCGCTATAGATATCAGTGTTGTGCTCACCAAGGGAGGGCGCGGGCCTGCGGGCTTGCCACGGGGTGCGCTCCAGGATGGAAAGTCGACCGGGGAGCCGGCTGAGGCCCGATGACGGGCTTTCGATTGCCGTCCACAAGCCTCGGAGATTGAAACTTGGGTCGGCGTGAACGCCGGCGGCATCGTTGAAGGACGCGGACAGGGTCCCATGTCTCTGGAACTGGGCCCAGGCCTGGCCCATTGGCCGAGAGCGGACCCACTCTTCCAACATAACACCCAATTCTTTGATCAGTTCTCCACTCTCCAAAGGGTTGCCAGATGCATTTTCCCATTTGTCCAGGAACTGAGCCAGGGATACCGCCTCGTCTTCGGTTATGGTGTCGGGCTGGCCCATTGCCGCGAGCAGCTGAGGAAACCTTTCGATTACCTGCACGTCCAGGTAGCCGTCGAGCGCCGAGTAAACGCCGCCAAGATAGGCCTGCGAGGCATCCAGGCGGGAGAACCTGTTGCCGGTGTATTGGTAGTTGAGCAGGAGGGCAGTCTGCCTATCGATGGAGCCGGCCTGGGTCTCCATGATAGATACGTCTACGTGGTCACCGGCGTCTTCTATGCCCATGCCCCGGTAGAAGGCCATGAGAATTGCAATGGCAGCCTCCTGCCCTGCGAAAATCATCCCCACCCTGCCGCCGAGTTTCAGGGGTTCCCGGTCGGAGGTGCCGGTGAAAAGCATCGGGCCGCCTATGGCGTATTCGATTATCTCGGTGGCTTTGTTGTGCCTATATGGCCCTGTCTGTCCAAAATTGGAGATGGAGGTCAGGACTACGCCAGGATGGATGTGCGAAAGGGAGGAGTATGAAAGGCCGTAATCGTCCATCACCCCCGGTCTAAAGCTCTCGACGACTACGTCGGCCCACCGTACCAACTCTTCGCATATCTTGACCCCGATTGTGTGGTTCAGGTCCAGAGTGATGCCCAGCTTGTTGTTGTTCAGGTGACGGAAGAAGCCGCTGGAGTCGGGGTGGGGGGAGTCTTCGGGGAAGGGGCCCAGCCTTCGGCCGGGGTCTCCCTGCCCCGGAGTCTCCACCTTGATGACTTCGGCGCCGTAGTCGGCGAGGAGCTTGGTACAAAAGGGTCCGGCGACGTAATTGGTGAGGTCGAGGACTTTCATTGGGCCCAAGGCCTGAGTCGGGGGCCGGTTTTGGAGGGGTGGAAGCATATTTGCAGGGATTATATAGGGGTTGGCAGTTGAAGGGGGCAAGAAAGTTGGAGCGGTCGGGCTTCATCCTGTGTGGATTTGCGGCAACGAAGGGAAGGGAGTCGGAAAGTTCAAATGAGTGCAACCGGACTTCTTCTGGATCGGGAGACCGCTGAATAGGGGGTAGTGCATCTTAACCGAGCCAGGAAAATTATGGGGCAGTGGAATAGGGCACACCGGCGTGCCCCTTGACAAGAAGCATGACACCGATATAATACCGCTATCACGCGGACAACCTATTGCGCTCTGCTTTAACGCCGCAGGTAACCTTCTTACTTTTGCGACGTTATGTGTTTATAACCCCATTTATCCTCTGGGGTTTTTGGCATTTTCAGGCGGTTCAGCAAAAGGCTGTTAACAATCATGAACTTCGCAGGACTTCTGGAGGTGAGTCTACAAAAAGAGCGGATGCAACAATTGCCAGGCCTGTGAAGTATGACCAGGCCTACATAACAAAGGGTCTAAAGAGATAGTCAAGGAGCAGCTATGATAGATAGGAAATATAGGAGGAAGGGGCTTACGAAGCGGCGGGGCGCCCTCGCTGTAGTGAGCGTACTTCTGGTAGCACTGATGATTCTGGCGGCATGTGGCGAAGCCGCGACCGCGACGCCGGAAGCGATGGAAGAGCCGACTGCGATGCCGGAACCGACTGCGATGCCGGATGATTCGGATGACGCGATGGAACCGACGGCGATGCCTGAAGCCACCGCTACTGTAGAAGCGATGGAACCGACCGAGGTACCGAGCACTATTAGGCCCCGTTCCGAGTGGACGGAAGAGAACCCGGCGAACCTCGCCGAGTTGGAAGCTGAGATTGAGAAGTACCGTGGCTCCAGCTTCGTGTTCACCTCCTGGGGAGGCGCTTACCAGGCTGCCCAGCGGCAAGCCTACGTAGTCCCCTTCAGTGAGCAGTTCGGTATCGAGATTGTCGAAGAGAGCCCGATGGAATACGCCGTCATCCGCGTGATGGTAGACACGGGCAACTATAAGTGGCACGTGATGGACGTTGGTGGACGAGAACTGTGGAACCACATCAACATCGGCGCCCTGGCAGAGCTTGACCTGAGCGTGGTGGACAACCGAAACCACGTGGAAACCGTCAGCACGCCGTACGGCGGCGGCGGCGGAATCACCTGGTCCACGGTGCTGGCCTACAACTCAGATGTATACGAAGAAGGCAGCATCACGACCTGGGCCGACTTCTTCGACCGGGATGCATTCCCCGGGAGACGAAGCGTGAGAGACTCTTACAGAGGCAGCTGGTTCTCAGCCCTTCTGGCCAACGACCATAGCAGGCTGGACGATCCCGATTGGAGAGCACGACTTGGCGCCCCAACGGATGAGGACGTTCAGGAAGCATTGGCACTCTGGGAAGCCAGTCCTCCGGACGGCTTCTGGCACACCGGATCGGACTGCCCGCAGACCCTGATTTCGGGCGACTACGACATGTGCACGGCGTGGAACGGCAGGATATACAATGCCCAGGTAGAGGGCGAGCCGCTGGCAATCTGCTGGGAGTGCGGACACCTCATCGGCACAGGCGCTTTTGTGATGGCCAAGGGCCTGGAAGAATCGAACCCCGAGGCCTTTGACCTCGGACAGCTGTTCATTGCCTGGACGGGACTGCCGGAGATCAACGCCAACATCTCCAAGTACATCACCTATGGCGCTCTGAACCTGAGGTCAGCTGCGTTCCAGGATGGTTCGGAATTCGACGCAGTACGGCCAGCCCTGCCGACTTCACCGGATAATGCGCCGTATTCGGTTATTGAGAATGAGCTGTACAGCGGAGAGAAGAACCCCGAGTGGACCGAGTTGTGGCTGGAATACCAGCAGAGCCTGGCATCCAACTAGCCGCTAGAAGAGAAAAACCCTAAAGGTCTCAAGACCAGGGAAGAATTGAAGAGGCCCGGCGCCCAGGCGCCGGGCCTCTTGCTTTTGGATCGTGCTACAAGAATAAGCAGGTCCGAACGTACACCGGTTTACTCTCGACATCAACCATCCCGATGGAACTTTGCGGGGGCTCGGTCCGTTAGGAAATATGAGAGAAGGGTCTTCAACTATTGATAACGATGCCAGCTATGCTATAATCTGCAAACTTTTCACAATTGTGATGTTCCAGTAAACGCCGCAGGACGTAATCAAACACTGCGACGTTCTGTCTATTCAGACATTCCAGAGAAATGGCACTCCTTTTTGTGTGTTGCTCAAAGACTGGGTACATAACCAAAAAATCCCAGAGACTTTGGATGTGAGTCGAGCTTAATGGCAGTTACCAGACGTGAAAAGCGGCCTGTTGCCTATACAGGCCGGAGTTGAAAAAGGGTCCAGAGGTAAAAGGATTTAGCCTGAGGAGAGATTATGAGAGAGAAAGCAATTAGGAAGAAGAGATTCACGAGGCGGAGGGGAATACTCGCCGGGTTGAGCATTCTCCTTGTAGTGCTTATGGTGGTCGCAGCGTGCGGTGAAGCCGCGACCGCGACGCCGGAAGCGATGGAAGAAGAGCCTACGGCGATGCCGGAACCGACGGCGATGCCGGAGGAAGAGCCGGCGGATGACGCAATGGAACCGACGGCGATGCCTGAAGCAACGGCGACCACGGAAGCCATGGAAGAAACAGGCCTCAGGCCCCGTTCCGAGTGGACGGAAGAGAACCCGGCCACCTTTGAGGAGCTGGAAGCTGAATTAGAGAAGCACCGGGGCAAGAGCTTCGTCTTCACCTCCTGGGGCGGTGCGTACCAGGCTGCACAGAGGCAGGCCTACATTGAGCCGTTCGTGGAGAAGTTCGGGATCGAGATAGTTGAAGAGAGCCCGATGTCCTACGCCAGGATTCCGGCAATGGTAGAGACGGGTAACTTCAGCTGGCACGTAATGGACGTTGGCGGCCGCGAACTGTGGGCGCAGATAGGTCTTGGCAATCTCGAAAGGCTTGATCTGAGCGTAGTAGACAACCGCAATCACGTAGAGACAGTCAACACGCCATACGGCGGCGGCGGCGGCATCACGTGGTCCACGGTGCTGGCTTACAACACTGACGCTTTCCCCGAAGGCTCCATTACGGACTGGACAGCGTTCTACGACCGGGACAATTTCCCGGGTCCGAGGAGTGTTAGAGACTCCTACAGGGGCAGCTGGTTCTCCGCGCTGCTGGCTATCGACCCAGGGCGGCTGAGCGATCCTGAGTGGAGGCAAAGGCTTGGGGCGCCCACGGAGGAGGACGTACAGGCCGCGCTGGAACACTGGTCGGCCAACCCTCCGGACAACTTCTGGACGACCGGTTCGGACTGTCCGCAGTTCCTGCTTTCAGGAGATAATGTAATGTGCACGGCCTGGAACGGCAGGATATTCGATGCTCAGCAGCAAGGTGAGCCGCTCGCAATCTGCTGGGAGTGCGGACACTTGGTTGGAACGGGTGCGCTGGTAATGGCTAAAGGCTTCAAAGACTCGAACCCCGAGGCATACGAAGTTGCGGAACTGTTCATTGCCTGGACCGGTCACCCGCACATCAACGCCACGCAATCCAAGTACATCTCCTACGGACCTCTCAACCTGAAGTCAGCGGAATTCCTGACGGGACCGGACTACGAGCACGTGCTTCCTTCGCTACCGGTATCACCCGCCAACGTTCCCTTCGCTATCTTCGAAAACGAGAAGTACAGTGGAGAGAATAACAGCGAGTGGAATGACCTCTGGCTGGGATTCCTACAGAGTGTGGATAGCTAGGAAGCTGATTCGTCGGATGGTCTAATCTTGACGTAAACAAAAGGAAGAAATGAAGAGGCCCGGCGCCCAGGCGCCGGGCCTCTTGCTTTTTGGGATCATGCTCGGTGGGGTTCAAAAGTCCCGGAGCCGTATGTGAGCGCTGAAAGTCATCAGGTCTTTGTCGCTATGGGAGGACGGAGCAGGGGGGATGGATTCACGCCATAGGCGCATCTTCGACCCGACTAATCGGGAATGACGGATGGGGTGAAATGACGGAAGAAAGTGGCGGCGACGACTCGTTCAGAGGTTTCCTAGATCGGGAAGGGACTGGTCAACCAACTTTACATGGTGTAATTTGAATCGGTGCGGTTGGATGCTCGTGGAGACTCACAAATTGGAGACTAAGGTGAAGCTGAAAGATAAGGTAGTTATAGTCACGGGAAGCAGCAGGGGGATCGGCAAGGGTCTTGCCATTGGTTTTGCCAAAGAGGGAGCGAAAGTCGTGGTAATGGCACGAACCGACGCCCCAGGCCAGAGCAGGCTGCCCGGCACCATCCACGAGACTGCAGAACAGATCAGGGCTGAAGGCGGCGAGTGTCTCCCCATCCGATGCGACCTCACTAATGCCGACAACCGCGCCGCCCTCATACAGCAGGTGATCGACGCGTATGGCAGGATTGACGTACTGATCAACAACGCCGCCATCATTCTCCACACCAGCGTAGCCGATACCAGCATCAAGCGTTGGGGTCTCATGGCCGAGATCAACGTCCGTGCCCCGATTGAGCTGTGCATGCTTGCCCTGCCTCACATGGTGAAGCAGAGGTCAGGATCCATAATCAACGTCACGTCGGGGGCTGCTCATGATCTCGAAGGCCTTACGCTGTACGGTGCGTCCGACGCCGCCCTTGACCGCTTTACGCAGGGGCTGGCGCTGGAAATGAAAGAAAACAACGTTGCGGTAAATGGTCTCGACCCGGGCAGGGTCAAGACCGAGGGAGCGCTATTTACATATCCGCCGGACACCGACTGGTCACTGTGGAAGGAACCTGCCGCCGTCGTGCCATCCGCCGTTTATTTGGCCGGGCTTTCCGATACGTCGTTCACGGGCCGGATCGTAGAGACCGATTACTTCGGTCAGTCCTGGCCATAGGCCTTACCGCGACCCCATGCCGCCTTCAAATCGCGTCAGGACCGTCGTAGTACCAGCAGCTGGTTGGGGCACCCGCTTTCTCCCGACAACGAAGGCCGTTCCGAAGGAACTCCTCCCACTAATCGATAAGCCTGTTATCCAATATGGCCTGGAGGAAGCTGTCGATTCCGGCCTGTTGCGTGCCGTGCTTGTCACTTCCCGCGGCAAAACCGCACTGGAAGAATATTTTCAGCCTCGAGCCGCACTCGACGAGTTTTTGGAGTCCAAGGGGAAGACGGACTTGATTTCGGGCGTTTCACGGATTGCCGAGTGTCTGGAAATCTCCTCGGTCATGCAGTACGAGCAGTTGGGTCTCGGCCATGCGGTCCTTACTGCAGCCGACGAGGTTGGGGACAAGTCATTCGCCGTTCTCCTACCGGACGATGTCATCAGCGCCCGTACACCGGTGCTTCATCAGTTGTTGGCTGTTTTCGACTCTCGGAGGGGCTCCGTGCTTGCCGTCCAGAGAATACCCAAGGAACGGATATCCGGTTATGGAGTCATCGAACAAGAAGAGATAAGTCCCGGCCTGCACAGGGTCAGGGGCTTGGTCGAAAAGCCACAGCCTGAGGATGCTCCATCCAATCTGGGCATAGTTGGTCGGTATGTGCTGACTCCCGGCATACTGGGGGCCCTGGCGACGACCACGCCCGGCGCCCTTGGCGAGATCCAACTCACGGACGCCATCGCCAACATGCTGGAAAATGAGCCGGTGTACGCCCTTGAATTCGAAGGCGACCGCTACGATGCCGGGAATCCACTCGGCCTAATCCAAGCGTCCGTGAGCATGGGGATTAACCATCCGGGGATCGGGGCTGACCTGAGGGCTTTCCTTGCCGGACTGGATGTTTCCAGCGGCTAGGTCAGTTTCCGTCCCTGCCCACTTTCAACACCGCCATGAAGGCTTCCTGTGGGATCTCCACGTTCCCGACCCGCTTCATGCGTCGCTTTCCCTCTGCCTGCTTCTGCAGCAGCTTCCTCTTTCGAGTCACGTCACCGCCGTAGCACTTGGCAAGCACGTTTTTGCGCAGAGCCTTGATCGTCTCTCGGGCGATCACGCGGCTCCCGATTGCAGCCTGAATCGGCACGTCGAACATCTGGCGCGGGATCAGTCCACGCAGAGACTGGACCAAAGCCCTGCCTCTCCGATAGGCATGGTCCGAGTGCACGATGAGAGAGAGTGTGTCCACCGGCTGCTCGTTCACCAGCAAGTCCAACTTGACCAAGGGCGCAGGCATGTAGCCCGTCAAAGCATAGTCCAGTGAAGCGTAGCCCTTGGTCCTGGACTTCAGCTGGTCGTAGAACTCAACGAGCATCTCGGCGAGGGGCATCTGAAATTCCAGAGAGACCCGCCCGCGTCCACCCGACTCTCCATTGCCATTCCCCGCGTACAGGTACTCCATCTTGACGTACTTTCCCCGGTGCTCCTGGACCAACTCCATCACCGTGCCTATAAAAGTGTCGGGCGTTATGATGGTCAGGTCCAGCCACGGCTCTTCTATAGAGTCGATCTCTCCTCCGTGGGGCAGGTCTGTGGGACTCTCCACAAGCAGGAGTTCGCCGTTCCTCAGATTAACCCTGTACTCCACACTTGGTGAGGTTGTGATCAGGTCCAGCCCATACTCCCGTTCGACCCGCTCCTGAACGATGTCCATGTGCAGGAGTCCAAGGAAACCGCACCGGAATCCGGGACCCAGAGCTGCACTCTCCTCCGGCTCATAGATGAGTGAAGCATCGTTAAGGGTGAGCTTGTCTAGAGCGTCCCGCAAGGACGTATACTCCCGCGTGTCGACCGGATATAGCCCTGCGAACACCATTGGCTTGAGGGGTCGATACCCGGGCAGCGGCTCCGAGGCAGGGACACCGGCGCTTGTCATAGTGTCCCCGACCCTGCACCTGCTCACCTCCTTCAACCCTGTGGCGATGCCGCCAACCTCTCCACTGCCCAGACTGCGTACCGCTTTGGGCCAGGGTGTGAATACGGTTACCTCCTGGCCTTCGAATTCTGCGCCGTTGGACATCAGCCGAAGGTCCTCGCCGCTCGACACTTTGCCATCGAAGACGCGGACATATGCGATGACTCCCTTATAGGAATCGTACTTGGAGTCGAAGATCAGGGCACGGAGGGGGCCAGAACCATCGTGGTTTGGGGGCGGGACACGCTCCACAATTGCGTCCAGCACTTCCTTCGTACCCAGCCCCTCCTTCGCCGACACCTGGAGGACCTCCGAGGGTCGGAAGCCCAGCGCGTCACATATCTCGTCTATTATCCTGTCGGGCTCGGCGTTCGGCAGGTCTATCTTGTTGACTACCGGTATAAGCTCCAGGTCCTGCTCCAGCGCCATGTACACGTTTGCCAGGGTTTGCGCCTGTATTCCCTGCGAGGCGTCGACCACCAGCACCGCTCCCTCGCAGGCGCTCAGGCTGCGGGACACCTCGTAAGTGAAGTCCACGTGGCCCGGGGTGTCGATCAGGTTGAGCTCGTAGGCATCTCCGTCCTCGTATTGGTAGTGAAGGCGCACCGCCTTCGCCTTGATGGTGATGCCTCGCTCCCGCTCGAGGTCCATGTCGTCGAGCAGCTGCTCTTTCATTTCCCGCGGCGAGATAGTGCCAGTGTACTCAAGGAGGCGGTCGGCTAGAGTAGACTTGCCGTGGTCTATGTGGGCGATGATGCAGAAGTTGCGGATGTATTCCGGGTCCATGTATCTATCTCACCCTTGCGCAGGCCAAACCGCCTTTAGCCTTATAGCGGGTAGTTTCTTGAGACTCTGGTTGCGCGGGTCCACTTCGATGCCCGCCGACTCCAGCGCTGTTACCCCAAGCAGAGGTTCGGCATCCGAGTCTCCGAATATGATAGTGGCCCCGACGAAATCTCCCATAAATTCTATTTGGGCTGCCGTGGCGTCCATGCGGATTTCACTGCCGTCAGCCAGTTCGTATGTCCTCCGCCCCTGGGGTTTGAGGCCTATGGACTCCAGGCATTGACGCGGCACCAGGCAATCGGTCGCGCCTGTATCCACCAGAAACAAGCCCTCCCATGTCCTGTCCGGCTGAGCCGGATTACGAACTACGGCTGCCACGTGTGTTACTCCCATGTCGGTATATCTCTTCCTAACTCCAGGGTTTTAGATCTCCGTGGCCGTGCATTCATAGGTCAGCTGGTGTGGCCACGTACAGACTCTTTCCTACCTCCGTTATACCACATCTGCACTTCCAGCGAATCCACGAGAGGTTGTCTATCCCCCTCCAGTCACCTCAATAGTTGCACCCGACACAAAACTGGCTGCTTCTGAGCACAGGAAGCCTATTACCGATGCCACCTCCTCCGCCCTGCCCGGTCTACCGAGTGGTATCGAGGCCACAATACGATCCTGCTCTTCGTCTGAAAGGACTTTGAACCGCTCTGCCACCCGGGCCCCGGGCTCCGTGACTATCACGCCCGGCATTACTGCGTTCACGGTTATTCCCCAAGGGCCCAGATCCCTGGCGAGCTGGTTTGTCAGCCCGATAATCCCGGCCTTGGCGCCTGCATAAGGCAACCTGGCCGCCGACGGGCCTCTCGCGCCGAATGCTCCCTTCGCAGATATCGAGGATAGATTCACTACTTTGCCGTATCTATGTTCCTTCATTATCGGGGCCACGGCCCTGGTGCAAAGGAATGCACTTTTAAGGTTGGCATCCACGACCCTCTCAAATATCTCGTCCGTCACGTCTTCTATGTGGTCGATTCCGACGTGTCCGCTTCCGCCTGCGTTGTTGACCAAAATATCCAATCGCCCGAAGCGCTCCACCGTCTGACGCACCATCTTTTCCACCTGCTCTGTTGAGATAACGTCTACTTCGAGGGTCAACACGGACTTGCCAGTCGGGTCCAGGTGAGCTATCGACTCTCGCAACTTGTCTCCCTGTAGGTCGACTGCGCACACTTGACACCCTCTCCCCATCAACTCTGCGACGGTGGCCCTACCGATACCCTGCGCCCCACCCGTCACTATAGCGACTCTTCCTTCCATATCCATTGGTACTGCTTTCACGGTTGCGTCCCCCTCTATGCGTTCATGTCAAGCGAGCCAACTATAATGTAACCCCAGTAAAGGGGGTAGTATTGCGAGTTGACGTCCACACCCACGTATGGCCGGAGCCAATAGCCAAGATTGTGGAGCGGCACACGACCGGCGTTCTACAACTGGATATGCCATTCGACAACACCGTTGCCGGGCTGAAGGCGCACATGGGGGATTCGGGCTGCGACAAGTCCGCGGTGATGGGCATAGCGGAACGGCCCGACCAGGTCGAAGGGGTCAACGACTGGTTGGTCGGGATTCAGGACCAGTCCCTGGTATCTTTTGGGGCGATACACCCATTACTGGAAGACAAGCCTGCCGAGATCCAGCGCATTCGTTCCCGCGGCTTGAAAGGAATCAAGCTTCATCCCATTCTGAATCGCTTCCACCCTGACGACCCGGCCATGTTTCCCCTCTACGAGGAGATCGGCGAGTCGATGGTAGTAGCCATTCACTGCGGCTCAATGCCCCACCTGATGAAGGAAAGACCGGGCTACGCGGCGCCACACAGGATCGCAAATTTCGCACGGCAGTTTCCCAAACTCAAGATAATCGCATTCCACCTGGGCGGCTTTTACATGCTCGACGAGGCGGAGGCGCATTTGGTCGGGCTACCCAATGTCCTCATCGACACATCGTGGCCTCCAGCCGTTAAAGAACTCGCTCCTGACACGCTGAAGAAGATAGTCAACAACCACGGCGCCGACAAAATCTGCTTCGGCACGGACTATCCATTCGCATCCCAGGTCGCAGACACGGACCATTTGGCATCCCTTTCACTTTCCTCCACGCAGCTCGACATGGTGCTGGGCGGCAACGCTGCGGAGTTCATTGGGCTGTAGTCGGGCCATATCTCGATAGGGGTGCCAGGATGAACTGCTCTGGGGAGGCCAAGGTGCTGGGTCTTGCAGAAGTCCCATAGAGAGAGGTGAATGGGCAAGTTCGAAATTCCTCGCGAGGCATCGGAATGGTAGTGGGCGAGGAATTGCTAAAGGGGGTGAAGGTCACGGGGGAAGGGCAGCCATCGGCGTAGGCTGCTCCAGGCCATGGCCAATAGGAAGAGGGCGGCGGCAAAGAGCACGATGGTGGCACCGGAAGAAACGTCGGCCCAATAGCTGATGTAGATGCCGAAGAAGCCGCAGAAGGTGCCGATGGCGGCAGATAGAACGAGCATGTGGGAGAATTTGTTGGTGATGAGTCGGGCGACGATGGGGGGTATGACGATGGCGGCGGCGATCATGGTGACACCCAATACCTGCATGGAAACTACGATGACGCCCGCGAGGACGAGGGAGAATGCGGTATCAACCCAGTGGGTCGGGACGCCGTAGAAGCGGGCAACCTCCGGGTCGAAGGTGGTGAAGAGGATGAGCTTGTAGCCGAGAAGTACCAGTACGACGGTGCCTATTGAAACGGCGGTGAGGGCTACGAGGTCGCCGCGTTCGACGCCGAGGATGTCGCCGATGAGGGCGGCTTCGAAGCTGCGGGTGAAGGTGCGCTGGGTGCTTATGATGGCGATGCCGAGGGCGAAGCTGGCGGTGGTGACAATCCCGATGGCGGCGTCGGCGCCTATGACCCGTTTGCGGGTGGTGAGGGATATGAGCAGGGCGGAGAGGAAGCCCCAGACGCTGGCTCCGATGAAGAAGTTGATAGACATAATGTAGCTAACGACGGCTCCGCCGAAGACGGCGTGGGAGAGGCCGTGTCCAATGTAAGCCATTCCGCGCAGGACTATGTAGACACCAATCAGGCCGCACAAACCTCCGGCTAGGGTGGCGGCTACCAAGCCCTTAATGAAGAATTCGAACTGGAAGGGTTCAAGAATCGGGGGCATGGGTGGGGAGGTGGGGTTCCTTTCCGGTGTGTTCATCGGTGGTGACGCCGTAGGCGTGGGGGCGCTCGGCGACGAGGGCAAGGCCCTGGTAGCGGATGACGGGCATGTCTGCGCCGTAGGTGCGGCTGAGGATCTCGGGGGTAAAGATGTCGGTGGGAGGGCCCTGGGCGACGATTCCGCCGTTGATGCACACGACTCGGGGGAGGTGGGCGGCTACGGAGTTGATCTGATGGGTAGTCATAACGATGGTCACGCCCTGGTGGTTAAGCTCGTGGAGGAGATGCATCATATCGTCACGGGTCTTCATGTCGACGCCTGATGCGGGTTCGTCGAGGAGGAGGAGCCTGGGACTGCTGATGAGGGCTCGGGCGAGGAAGGCGCGTTGCTGCTCGCCGCCGGATAGCTGTCGGATATGCCTATGGGCGAGACTGGCGATGCCGAGACGTTCCATGATTTCTCGGGCCGTGCGGGCCTGTCGGGAGGAGTGCCACGGGAGGAAGGGTTTGCGCATGGCGGCGCCCATGAGGACAACTTCCTGCACGGTGACGGGGAAATTCCAGTCGATGGTTTCCAACTGGGGGACGTAGCCGACGACGGGCCGCTTTGGACCGACGGGTACGCCATCTATCAACACTTTGCCAGAGAAGACGCGAACCGATCCGAGGATGACGCGCAGGAGGGTGCTCTTGCCGGAGCCACTGGGGCCCAAGAGGCCGACGAAGTCGCCGGGCATGACCTGGAGGTCCATGCCGGTAAGGACGGGCTGGCCATCGTAGCCGCAGGTGACGTTGTCCAGGGCCACTATGGGAGTACCGGCGGCGGGTCTATGGGCGCCGGGATGGAGCAAGGATTCTCCTACTGGGGGTATACGGCGGAGGATGGGTCCGAGAAGACGAGGGATGAGTCGAGGTTGTGGAAGGGTGAGACGTCGCCGCCTAGGGCTCCGATCATGGTGATCATATTGCTGGTCATGAGACCAAGGTAGGAATGTTCGGGGTCACCGGGCAGGCCGGGGAGATCATCGTCGGCGAGCTCATCGCTGTATCGGGCGCCGGACTCTCGGGCGATCTGCTCCAGGGCCTTGCTGGGAAAAACCTCGGAGCCGAAAACGGCGGGGACGCCGAGGTCTCGGACCTGGAGGATGAGTCGGGCCATTTCCTGTGGGGAAGGTTCACTGAAATCAGATGGCTGAATTGCGCCGATTATCTCGACGCCATAGGTGCGGGCGAAATAGGCCCAGGAGTCGTGATAGGTGAGAAGTCTGCGGTTGTCTATGGGAATGGTGGATACACCCTCGCTGATGGCGGTGTCGAGGCGGTCTATTCTAACGGTAAAGGAAGCGAGGTTGTCGCCGTAGTAGTCCTTGTTGGTGGGATCGAGAGAAACGAGGGATTCGTGGACAAGCTGGGCGTAACGGAGGGCGAGGTTGGGGTCGGGCCAGAGGTGAGGGTTAGGATGTCCGCCGGACTCCGGGAAGGAGAAGTCGAAGGCCCACTGGTCTCGGGTGATGGTGTTGTCTCCGAGTAGGAGGATGGGAGTATCGGCGCGTTTGACGCTTTCGGCGATGTTGAGGGTGGGCTCTTCGAGGAAGAGGCCGTTGGCGATTATGAGGTCGGCCTGAGCGAGGGTCTTGGCTATCGAGGGAGAGGGTTCATAAGTGTGGGAGTTTGTGCCCTCGGGGACTATGCCCTGGAGTTGGATTCGGGCACCGCCTATGTTTTCGACGATGCTGGTGATGGGGGCAACGGTGGTGACGACGTTGAGCTTGCCGGATGTGGTCTGAGTGGACCCGCAGGCGAGGATGACGGCAGCGAAAAATGCGAATACGCCTACGAGGGAGGCGAATTTGAACACCGAATAGGCTTTTAGTTGCAATGACATGTTATTGCAAGCGATTGCGGATGCGTATAGTAGCAAGTCGGGGTATGGGGTGTCAAGGGGAGGTGTGAGTTAAGGCGGGGGAGAGACTTTTGATTGTTGCGCGGGCACAGGCACGAATCTTGATTGTTTTCTAAGAAATTGGTTTTTGATCAACGGAGTTTTGTGCCTGAGATGTGTCGAATGGGAGGTCTGATGCTGATGGATTGTCGGGAGGTTATTTCCGGGTGTTTGGTCATACAGGTGAAGATAGCACATGTGTTTTGTTTTAGTTGAGGTGGTGATGTCATTCGACTGGATGGGTCTTCGGCTCCATGCCATTTTGTGCGGGAGGTGATGTCCAGCCGCAGCGAAGGGTAGGTGGAGTCCTGCCCACCCGCCTCGACGTTTGGGTGGGGAGAAGGGTGATCGGACCTGCCCTGGGACGGGCAACCACGAGGGTTTGCCCCTATGGGGAAAGGGGTTCGACCCTACCCCAGATTCCTCGCGGAGCCTCGGAATGACGGTTATGCAAAGGTCTCATCAAGGGAGAGGGGGCTGGATGCCCGCCCTTGACCGCTTCCGGGGATGGATTCCCGATCGGGGTCGGGAATGACGGAAGGGGTGAGGGAGGGGAGGCTAGGAGGCGGAGAAGAAGTTGCGGGGGTTGTGGACCATCATCTGGTCTATTGTGTCTTGGGAGATGCCCATTTCCCTGAGGAGGGGAATGACGTGACGGTGGATGAAGAGGTAGCCGTCTGCGTTGCGGGCTTCGCGTTTGGCGATTTCTTCCTCGCTGGGCCGAGAGATGGGAATTGACCAGTCATGGCTGAGCATTATCTTGTGACCGTAGCCGGCCTCAATGAGTCGGACTGCGGTGCGTGTACGGTCCTGCCAGTCTGGGGTGTCGGTGCCTTCGGAGGCGAAGCCGGGGTAGCGATCCAGGCCGATCCATGCGCCTTTTTCTAGGAGTTCAATGAGGTAGGAGACGTTTGTGGTGTCGTTGCTGTGGCCGACGTAGACGCGGTTGAGGTCGACACCCTCTTCTTCGAAGATTATGGCCTGCTGGAGGCCGACCCTCTCGGGGGCCCAGGTGTGGGTTGAAATGGGGACGCGGGTGGCCTTGTGGGCTCGGGCGGCGGCGCGGAGGATGATCTCGCCCTGGGGGGTGACGCCTCCCTTGTCGTTGGCTACCTTGATGACGCCGGCCTTGATGTCGGTGCCCTCGATGCCTTTTTCGATCTCGCGGATGTAGAGGGCGGCGATGGAGTCGGGAGAGGCTTCCCAGAAGACGCGGGGGATGTCTCGCCAGGTGCCGGTGGCGGCGATGATGTTTACGCCGGAGCCGCGGGAGACGTCTTCGAGCATACGGATGTCTCGGCCTAGGTCGATTGTGGTGACGTCGATGATAGTCTGGACACCCTCGGCGCGGGCGACTGCGAGATCATTGATGGCGCGTTCGATGATGGCGTCACGGGGGATGAACTCCGGGTAGATTTGCTGGATGCCGGCGGAGGATACGAGGACGTGCTCATGGGAGAGGGTGAAGCCCATGTCTGCGGTGTCGAGGGGGCCGAGGACGGAGTTTATCTTTGGCATGGTGTTGCGGGGTGAATGCCCCACCTCCTTGTGAGAGCTTTGGGTGATTGTACATCAGGGTTGGGTGGTGATTGGGGTTACTGTTGCCCTTGTAAGGACTTGGGAGAAGTTTGAGTGACATACGATGCACCCTCACCCTAGCCCTCTCCCATCAAGGGAGAGGGGACAGGACGCCCCGCCCATTCCGTTCCCGAGACCCTTCGACTCCGCTCATGGCGAACAGGATTCCCCACCCATTCCGTTCTTGAGACCCTTCGACTCCGCTCATGGCGAACGGAATTCCCCACCCCTGGAGTCCTGTGGAGGCAGGAATGACGATTAACCGGGATCGCGTTTATCGAGCGAGGACTTGGCGGAGAGCTTGGGCGACGAGTTGTTCTTCGCCGGGGTTGAGGGTTATTACGGCTACTGAGAGGGCGTCGCCGTCGGGGCGGGTCCAGATGGAGGGATCCAGAGCTTTGAGGGCGTCGGCGGCCTGGGTGACGGTCATGCCGAGGGCTTCTTCGTCGAGGACGACCCGGAGCTGCATCCACGGGATCTGACCGAACCAGCCCTGCTGCAATGTGACGTTAGGGATGTCTCCGAGGAGCTCGACGAGGACCTGGAAACGGCGCTCCTGGTCTCTGGCGCGCTCATCGTGGTCCAGGGTGAACCATTCGCGCATGGCGGCCACGGCGGCGACGGTTTCTCCTCTGTCGACCTTGAAGCCGCGCCCAAAGGCCCGGTTGTTCTCCAGTTCGAAGGCGGTGAAGCCGTGTAGTCGGGCGGAATCTACGAGGGACTTCTTTCCGACCATGAAGCCCACGGAATTGGGGCCTCCCATGTACTTGAGGCTGAAGCAGATGGAGTCGGCGCCGCAGGTAGCGATGTCCCTCATCCGTTGGATGGGATAGACCTGGAAGGCGGCATCTACGATGACGGCTATATCTCGGGAGTGGGCGATGGAGATGACCTCGGAGAGGGATAAGGTTCCTTCAGTTCCGTCCATGTGGGCGGGATAGAGAACGCCGGCGGTGTCAGGGCCGATGGCGTCCTCGAACTGAGTACGGGTGACGCCGTTTTCGTCGCCCACCTCCACCAGCTTTCCGCCGGGTACGGAGACGGACCGGTCGTAGTGATAGCGGTGGCGGTTCTGGATGAGGAACTCGTCGCGGAGGCCGGTGGTGTCGGGTAGCTGGGCTATGAGGTCGGCATCGGGGCCGGTCATGGCGGCGGCGGCACTAAGGGCGAGGGCGGCGAAGCAGCCTGCAGTGACAAAGGCGGACTCGACGTTGAGGTCTGAGGCGATGGCCTCGCCGGACCGGGTCACGACCTCATCCATGCTGGCGAAGGACCGGCTGGCCTGGTCCATCGCGGTCTGGACTCGTGGGCTCGGGACTGCGCCGCCCATAACGGTTGCCGTACCGACGGCGTTGACGACTCTTCGGATGCCGAGTTCCTGGTATATGTCCGGGGCTTCGTTGTCAGGCATTGAGTAGGCTCCATTAACGGGCGGAGGTTAGTTGAGGTTGATTCCGTAGAGTCGGGCGGCGTTGCGGCCAACGATATTCTCCTTGTCCTCCTGGGAGATTGCGGAGAAGGTGCGTTCGATGACCTCTCGGGAGTGGGGGAAGGTGCCTTCGTCGTGGGGGTAATCGCTGCCCCACATGAGGCCGTCCACGCCGGTGTATTCGAGATTGTTGAGGCCAATGGGATCGTCGCCGAAGGTGATGAATCCGTTGGTCTTGAAGTATTCGCTGGGCATCTTGTCCAAGTTGGGGTACTGCCACATGTGTCGGGCTTTGTAGACATCATCCATGGCGTAAAGGGCCCAGGCGAGCCAGCCTATGCCGCATTCGACGAGGACGATACGGAGGTCTGGGTAGCGGTCGAAGACTCCGGCGGCGGTGAGGGCGGTGAGGGGGGCCATAGCCTCGGCCATGCCGAGCACCATGCCAACGAGGTCTCTGCCGTGGGTCTCTTCCTTTTTGAGGAACCTGCGAGATTGTTCATCCGGCACGGATTCTGACGTGGTAAATACGTGGAAGCTGAGGGGCAGGCCGAGCTCTGCCACAGTGGCCCAGAGGGGTTCATAAACGGGCATGTTGTAGGGAGTGGCGGCGAAGTTGACCGGCACCGAGAGGGAGCGGTACCCCTTTGCGGCGATGCGCTTCACTTCGGTGACTGCGGCGTCTACGTCTATGACCGGGATGGTGGCGGAGGGTATACAGACATCGGAGTGGGAAGAGAAAACGTCCCAGTAGTAATCGTTGTAGAGGGAGCAGACGGCCAGCTGGTAGCGGGGCTCGGGGGAGGAAAAGGCTTCGAAGATGCCGTTGGGGTAGATAACCTCGGCGGATACCCCGTCCTCGGCCTGGTCCTTGAGTCTGAGGTCAACGTCGGTACCCCATTCACGGTTGACCCCCAGGCCTACGTCCTCGCCGCCCCTGAACTCCTTGCGCAGGTCAGTCTCGGTTAGAGGGTTTGGGGTGTCAAGGAGGATGGGATGCTGGCCGTCCAGGACCTGGTACCTGCGGCCGTCCACAACCTCGATGTGGGGCTTGCGGTGACGGAGTTCCTCGGGGAGTTTTTCGTATATGGCGCCCGGCTCCTCAGCGTGGGAGTCGGCGGAGACGATTTTGAAGTCTGCCATGTCGAGCCTCCTGTGAGGGAATGGGTGGTAGTGGGGAGGATTATAAAGGATAGAGGGGAGGGGCGGGCGGAGGGATCCCCGCCCCAGATTCCTCGCGGGGCATCGGAATGACAATTATGCAAAGGTCTGGTCAAGTGAGAGGGGATTGGACGCCTCGCCCCGCGGTATGGAATCCCCTGTCGGGGCACGAGAATGACGGGGAAGGGAGGTGGTGGGTGGGGTAAGAGTTGGAAGGGGCGAAGTCATATTTGGAAGGGGCCGCGTCATATAATGGTGGCAGGGGAACTACTAAAGGGCTATGGACTATTTGTTGGGTGTGTTGCTGCCGTTTTTGGCGGAGACTGAGGAGTCTTCGACGGAGCACTTTGCGCTGCTGCGCGACTTTGCCATAGTGATGGCGGTGGGGGGTGGGGCGGTGGTGCTGTTCCGAGTCCTAAAGCAGCCGCCAATTCTGGGATACCTGCTGGGGGGGCTGCTGATCGGGCCGTATACACTCTCCAATCCGCCGGTGGAAAACGTCCAACTGATAAGCGCGCTGGCGGACCTTGGACTAATCATATTGCTGTTCTCGCTGGGGCTGGACCTAGGATGGAAGAGGTTGAGGAGTGTCGGGTTCAGGGTGCTGGTCATCGGGGTGCTGGAGATCTCTTTGATGATGGCCGTGGGGTACGAGATTGGGACGCTGTTGGGATGGACGGGTACGGAGTCGATCTTCCTGGGGGCGGCGATTGCGATTTCCAGCACTGCAATCCTCTACAAGATGCTGAGAGACACCGGGCAATTGCACCACGCTCACGGACAAATAATAGTCGGGATATTGGTGATAGAGGACGTGGCGGCGGTCATTCTGCTCACGGTGCTATCGGGGGTGGCGACGTCGGGGTCGGTGGAACCCATTGCAGTGGGGTCGCTGATGCTGAAGCTAGTTGTCTTCGGCTTTGCGGCGTTAGGAATAGGGGCGATAGTCGCGCCCGGGGTGGTCAGATTCATATCGAGGTACAAGTCGGACGAGATCATGCTGCTGGCGAGTCTCGCCATGTGCTTCGGGCTGGCGCTGATAGCGCAAGAGCTGGATGTTTCGCCGGCGGCGGGAGCGTTCCTGGTGGGGGCGGTGCTGGGAGATACCAAGCAGTCGGAGAGGCTGGTGAGGCTTGTGTCTCCGGTCAAGGACTTCTTTGCGGCACTGTTCTTCATATCCATAGGAATGCTGGTGAACCTATCCGACATGTCGGACCACATCTGGCCGGCCCTAATAGTCTCCGGGGTGTTCATAGGAGGGAAGTTCATAGCGGATACGCTCGGGACATTCGTGACCGGGGAGGATGGAAGGACTGCGATCAAGGTTGGGACGGGGATGACGCAGATCGGAGAGTTTTCTCTGGCCATAGTGAGTGCGGGGGCGCTTCACGGGGCGGTCGGGCCGTTTCTGTACCCGGTTGTTGCCGTGGCCACGGGCATCACATCACTGTTTTACCCGTTCATATTTCGCAGCGGAGATTTGTTGGCCAATCTGCTGCAGAGGTGGTCTCCGAGAGTGGCGCGCCAGTACGTTAGCTACACGACCGACTGGATCAGGGCAACGCGAAGCCTATTGCGGCTCAGAGGTGAAGAGGCGGCCAGGGTGCAGTACCACACTCGGCTTACGCTGGTTAACGTGGGGGTAATAATTCTCTTATTAACTGTCGGGAGTGTGGTGATACGGTTCAACGAAGACATTGCCGAATTGATGCGGATAAGCCAGGAAACAGTGGGGTTGATCATAGGCGGAAGCGTACTGGCGTTGGCTCTCCCTGCATCGATCGCGATATGGTTGTCGTTGCGGAGGCTGACCAACGAAGTGGGCAACTACATAAACAACAGCATTGCGCGTCGGGTGCCGGGGGCAGGGCTGCCACCCAGCAGTGTTTACAGGAGAGGGTTCGCGATGATCATGCGGGACGCTCTCCTGCTGATGTTGATGCTCGTTCTATTCATCTGGAGCCTGCCGTTGTTGTCCCAACTTCTATTCCTGGGGAGCATAGCTACGCCTATTACCCTGGCAGTCCTGGGAATTATTTCAGTGGCGGGCCTCTACGTATCCAGCAAGTTGTACAGGGTAATTGCCCGGGGACTAATACGAACGTTCGCTCCGGATATAGAAGAGGGGGAGTCGGAGGAGAAGGAGGCAGAATCCTAAGGATGGTCTGAAGAGGTGTGTGGGTGGTGAAGAAGGGGGAAGGGATGGATTCCCGACTACTCGGGAATGACTGATGGGGTGGGGATGACGGAGGGGGTGGATTCACGCTCCGCCAAAGGCGGACTTTCAGCAGGGCGCATCTTCGCCCCGATTACTCGGGAATGACGAATGGGGTGGGGATCACGAAAGAAAGTGGCGACTACGACTTATTCAGAGGTTTCCTAAAGCGATTGCCCTCGACCATCAAGAGGGGATGAACGTCTGGACAGGAAGGAAGGCGTGGCTTATTATCCAACCCCGAAATGAATGCCGCATATGACCTTGGAGGGCGGCAAATCGATATAGTTGCAAGACAGGGACCCAGATGACACAGCAGGATGAATTGACATTTAACAAACGAGTACTCGATGAGGAGTACAACCTGGGATCATTCGAAGTGACCGCGCAGACCATCAGGGACTTCAACGAGGGAACGGGGGAGGGGGCGGACGGCGGGGCTGAGACCTCGGCTTTAATTGCCACCATCTTCGCCAAGTTCGAAGGCCCGGACGATCTGAACCTTGCTTTCGAGGGATTCGACTATATGGCCGGGCAATACATCGAGCCTGAGGCGTCGGTGAAGGCGGGGGATGTGCTGACATGCGTAGCACGGGTGAAGTCGGTGTACAAGAAGACGGGGAGGTCGGGGCCGATGGCCTTTGTGGTGAGGGAGCATACTTTTACAAACCAGCGCGGCGAGACGGTCGCAAGAGTAGGAATGTCCACCGTAAGGAGGAAGTAAGAGCCCAATGACTGAACAGAGCGTAGAGGTCTATTTCGACGAGGTGGACGTAGGGGACGAGCTAGGGCCGCTGGAGAAGAAGCCAACGCTGGAGCAGGTGAAGGCTTTTTGCAGGGCCTACGGGCTGGAGGAGAAGACGAGGTTCACGGACCTGGAAACGGCTCGGAGCGAGGGTGTCGACCAGCTGATAATTCCGGGAATCATGAGCATGGCCTACCTGTCCCAGCTAATAACCGACTGGGCGCCCAACATTACGCTGAAGAAGCTGGACATCATCTTTCGGGCGCCGGTGAAGCATGAAGAACCTATACAGTGCGTGGGGGTGGTGACGGACAAAGAGGTGCGGGACGGCGAGAACTGCATAGACGTGGACGTATATATCGAGAACACGGAGGGTCGGAGGGCGGTGACGGGGCAGGCGCTGGTGGTAGCGCCTTCTGAGTAAGAGGCTGCGTTATCGGGTCTCAGGTTTCGACAATCAGGGAGGGGCTATGGGCAGTGTAACGGTCAACGGCAGCAAGGTTAACTTCGATGCTCCGGAAGGGTTTGCAGAAGGCAACCGGAAGGGGCACACGGTCCTGCTGATCCACGGGGCCACGGACAATCACAAAATTTGGCATCACCAGATGGAGGCGTTGTCCAAAGACCACAGTCCTGTGTCGGTAGACTTACCAGGGCACCTGGACTCGGGTGGGGAGGGGATCGACAATGCGGAAGATTATCGGGCTTTCGTTAAAGGGTTGGCCGATGCCCTAAATCTGGCGCCATTTGTGTTTGCGGGACACTCTATGGGCGGTTCGATGGCGCTGGACTTCGCAGTTCATCACGGTGAGATGCTCAAAGGGGCGGTCATGGTGGGATCGAGCCCGAGCTGGGAGATTGGAGACGAAGAAATCAGCCCCTGGAAAACCGACCCGGACAAGATGAGACGGGAGTCGGATGAGATGTACTCCCGGCAGACCTCGTCCGAGATAAAGGAATGGGCGGCGAGGGAAATGAGCGGCACACCGGGAGAAGTGTGCTACACGGACCTAGCTGCTTGCGGGACATTCGATCCCGAGCCGGATTTCAGCAAGGTGACGATGCCGATGATGGTGGTGGTAGGGGACGAGGATGTGATGTCGATACCGGGGTCGGAGTTGGTGGCGGAGAAGGTGTCGGGGGCGCAGTACGATCTGATCACGGCGTGCGGGCACCCGATAATGATCGAGCATCCGGATATTCTCAATGATTTGATGCTGAGGTTTTTGGACAGGTTGGACTAAGCTGGTTGCGGGAAATGGTTCCCGTGGCAACAGGGGCATAGTAACCGGCGGTTGGTACGTGAGCCGCCGGTTTATCTTTGTTGGGGGGTGGGGGTGGGACGCCAGTTCCGGGGTGCCCGGTCTTCAACTTGCCTAGGGGGAGCCTTCGACCTGGACGGTGACGACGTCGATGCCGTGATATTTTCTGTGCTGTACGGAGGATGCGTAGTGGCGCAAGAGTCGGAAGGAGATCTCGCTGGGGTCTGGGATCTCGGTCTGGTCTCCGAGGTAGGCAAGCCTGTCCTGAATGTTCTCGTGATCGTCCACTGACGCTACAAACTCCAGCTCCGCAGATCCTTCTCCAGGGGTAGCGGTGACGCGCAGCCGGGGAGGGGTGGCGGCATCTGAATCTTCTGTGGACAGGAGCAGGCTTGACAGGGTCTCTTCGCCAGCTGCGCTGAGTCGGTTTGTCGACTCGGCATTCCATCCTAACTCGGACCCGAGTTTCCTGAGGAACTCGTCCAGTTGGGGAAGGGAAGAGAGGGACAAATCGACCTGGAGCCGCTTCCGGCGTTTGCCGCTGAACTCGGTAAAGGCGGTCAGGAGCATGGCGACAATCATTCCGGTCATTACGCCATTCCCGAGGAGTGATCCCACGCTGTCTCCCAAGGCGACCGCCAAGATGTTGTTATGGTGCATGCCGAGCCCGGCACAAAAAGCCAGACCAGCGATGAGGGCTCTTCGTTGGTCGAGGCCATCCCGGATGACTGTTCGGACTCCCCCGACAAAATACATGCCCATAATCAAGAGGAGATAAGCGCCCATAACCGGGTCGGGTATAGTGAGCAGTATGGAGGTCAATTTGGGGAAGACCGCTATAGTCAAGAAGATAGCGGCAGCGGCGAAGCCAACGGCTCGGCTGGCGACTCCGGTGAGGTTGATGATAGATACGCTTGTAGCTGAAACAGGCATCGTTGGCGGCACACCCGCGATGCCGGACAGAATCATGCCAATCCCATTGGCTCCGACGGTACCCTGGACTCGGCGGAAGTCAATGGCTCGCTGCTCGCGTTGGGAAGCGGTCTGAATAAGAACACTGTCACTGGTCACCTTGATAGCAAGGACGAGGGAGGGGATTGCGAAGGTAGGCAGCAAGGCCCAGAACTCGACGCCAAAGGACAAGTCGAAGCCCGGGAATTGGGGCTCGGGAATTCCGACCCAGGAGGAGTCGAGCACCCGCTGGAAGCTGTACAGGCCGAGGAAGGCGGCAACTAGGGTTCCGATGCCAATACAGATTACCGGAGACCATAGCTTCCATATTCCGGGGGCACGCAGGGCCAGAACGGTGGATAGCACGATGGTGATGAGGGCCACAATTGGGCCGCTAGATTGAGACGACCCTTCCGGCACATCGATCATCCTGTCGAAGACAATCGGCAACAGGGTGGCGGCGATCAACATGAGGACAGTTCCGGTAACGACGGGTGTGATGATGCGCCTCAAGAATGGGAGCCATGCAGCGACAGCGAACTGGAAGAGGGATGAGATAACCAGAACCGTGGCCAAGAGCGCCGGGCCTCCTTCGGAAACGGCTGCAGCGCTGGCCACGACGAATTGGATAGTCGGTCCCATAATGACCATCTGGCCACACCCGAGACGCCACAGCCGGATGGCCTGAATTGCAGTAATGAAACCGCCAATGATCAACATGGCGAAGAGCGCCCAGTTCAGGTAATCGTCATCCTGGCCTGTTGCCTTGCCGGTAATGATCACGGTCATAACCAGCGGTGCGAGGATGAGCATGATGCACTGAAAAGCGACCGCCAAAGTTAACAGGGGGGGACTGCGTTCGTCGGATTCGTAGCGGAGCTGCTCGTTGGCGCGTGATGCTTGCATGATTTTCCAGCGGAACCGTAGGCATATATTCGAGACAGCGAGACGATCTGTCAATCCTACATTGTGGGGCGCCACACTCCGGGACCAGGATCCCGTCCGTTGGCGGGTTTGTGCTAATATGCACGAACGTTGACCCTAAGATAAGGGGACTTGCGGAGAGGGTGGACCAAACCACCAGGAGGTGCAATCGTGAAGGTATCCATGTTCCACCTTATGCCCCACAGGGAGCTACCCGACGACTTCGAGGACAGGTATCACTCGGTGTGGGTGGACCCGCCGTGGTCGGAGCTCGCGGACCCGGAGAGGGTAGGGCAGTATTACAACTGGACCCTGGACGAGCTAATCTACGCGGACAAGATGGGCATGGACGGGATATGCGTCAACGAGCATCATCAGAACGCATACGGTTTCATGCCCAACCCGAACGTAATGGGGTCGGTGTTGGCGCGGGGGACGAAGAATGCGGCGCTGGTGCAGATGGGGGCCACACTACCTACTACTCATCCGCCGATAAGAATCGCGGAAGAATATGCGATGCTGGACTGCATAAGCGGGGGCAGGCTGATTGCGGGCATGCCGCTGGGGACGTCTGCGGACGCCAACTTCAGCTACGGGATACCGCCTATTGTCCAGAGGGAGAGGTACCGCGAGGCGCATGACCTGATTGTGGATGCGTGGACTCGGGACGAGGTGTTTGCATTCAACGGCAAGTACACACAGCTGCGATACGTCAACGTTTGGCCGAAGCCGATACAGAAGCCCCACCCACCGGTATGGGTCCCGGGTGGGGGAAGCAGCAGCACGTGGGACTTCGTGTGCGAGATGAACTACTGCTATTGCTACCTGAGCTACTACGGAAACATCTTTGCGACGAAGATCATGGAGAGGTTCTGGGAAAGGGTGGAGCAGAACGGTCTGGATGCGAACCCGTACAGGGCGGGGTTCCTGCAACTGGTGGCGGTGTCTGAGAGTGATGCGCAGGCGGAGAAGGACTACGAGAAGCACATCCAGTACTTCTTCAACAAGTGCATGGCCGTAGCCCCCGAATTCCAGGCGGCGCCGGGGTACCAGGACTACAAGAGCCTGGTGAACCGGGTCAAGCAGTTAAGCGGGGGTCGGGCGGAGCAGACGGGCCAGTGGAAAGACTGGAAGTTCAAGGACTTCGTGGATAACCAGTATGTGATAAGCGGCGGGCCGGAGTCGGTGGTGGACCAGTTGAAGGATGCGGTGAAGAGACTGAGGGTCGGGAACCTGATGGTGTTGCTGCATATCGGGTCCATGCCGCATGAGCTTACGCTGAAGAACATTGAGATTTTCTCGAAGGAGGTGCTGCCGCATATCCGTGACACGTGGGACGATGAGTGGGAGAACCACTGGTGGCCGGAGAAGTTGAAGACTAAAGCGCCGGCTGCGGTGGTGGGGTAGGAAGGGTCTAGTCAGGACTCGCAAGCCGCGTTATAGAAGGAAAACTTGAGGAGGTGACATCACCCTCACCCTAGCCCTCTCCCCTCAAGGGAGAGGGGACCGGACACCGCCCATTCCGCTCTTGAGACCCTTCGACTCCGCTCAGGGCGAGCGGGATGCCCCGCCCCTAGGCAAGGAATGACAGTTGTGCAGACGTTTCTATAAGGGAGAGGAGATTGAATACCCCGCGCTCATACTTCGAGGGCCTCCGGGTCCGCCAAAGGCGGACCCTCCTGAGGCGGATGTTCCACTTTCAGCACGGCGGATCTTTGACAGTACGAGCTGCCCAACCACCCCGCGGGATGGATTCCGGCCGCCGAGAGCCGGAATGACGAAGGGAATGCCCCGCCCCAGATTCACGACTGAGGCGCACTTTCAGCATCTTCGACCTTGCGGAGCCTCGGAATTACAGGTCTTGCAGGGGGTGGTTGAGGAAATGAGAAGATACGCAAAAATCGAGTGTTTGGGGAGATTCCTAGAAAAACACTGGGAATCTCAGTAGGAGAAAAGAATGGTTACGGTGGAAGAGAAGTTTCCCAAGATCCGGGATGGGCTGCTGAACCCGAAGGTGCTGACGGCGGGTGAAGGGCCGCCCGTAGTGTTTCTGCACGGGGCGGGGGGGCTGCGATGGGGTGGTTTCCTGGACGACCTAGCTTCGGAGTTCTCGGTGTATGCGCCGCTGCACCCTGGGCTGCATGACCCGGACGACATCCGAAAGGTCGATACGCTGTGGGACCTGGTGCTGTACCACTATGACCTGTTCGAGGCGCTGGGGCTGGAGTCGCCGGCGATTATCGGGCATTCGTATGGAGGGATGCTCGCGGCGGAGATCGCTGCGACCAATCCTGCCAGCGTAAGCAAGCTGGTCTTGATGAACCCGATAGGGTTCTGGGTGGACGAGCACCCGGTGCTGGATTGGACGGCCATGAGCCCGGATGCGTTGGTCAAGGCGATATTTGCCGACCCCGATGGTGAGATCGCCAAGGAGTACCTGCAGGTACCGGAGGACGAGGAGGAATTCAAGGACTTCACCATTGCGAGGACATGGGCCATAGCCTGCACGTCCAAGTTCACGTGGCCGATACCGGACAAGGGGCTGAAGAATCGGATATACCGGGTGTCGGCGCCTTCGTTGATAGTGTGGGGGAGGCAGGATGCGCTGGTGCCGCCGGAGTACGCGCGTGAGTTTTCGGAGAGGATGGTGAATGCGAGCGTGAGGACGGAGATATTGGATGGGGCTGGGCATATGCCGCAGTTTGAGCAGCGGGAGAAGGTGTCGGGGTTGGTGGGGGGGTTTTTGCGGGGGTGAGGGCGAGGTTGTCCCACCCCAACCCCCTGGGAAGACGTTTCGGTGTTATGCCAGGTGTTCGCAGCGGGCCGACGCTTGAGATTCCTCGCGGAGCCTCGGAATGACAATAGAATTGGTGTCGGATGGCGGTGGAGGGAATTCGGAATGACAGTGAGGGGCATCGGAATGATGGGAACCAAGTTGGGAGGTGACGGATGAGTAAGCCGGAGACGGTGAGAGTGGAACAGGATGTTCCGGCCCGGATGCGGGACGGGACGATTTTATATAGTGACGTCTACCGGCCGGACACGCCGGGTCGGTACCCGGTGATCCTGTGCCGGACGCCGTATGACAAGGACGCGTTCTCGACGCGGGTGAACAGCCTGGACCCGATCCGGGCGGCGAGGGAGGGGTACGCGTTTGTAATGCAGAACGTCCGGGGGAGATACAACTCCGAGGGTACGTTCTACACGTTCAAGAATGAAATTAACGACGGGTATGACACGGTGGAATGGGCCGCGTCTCAGGCGTGGTCCACGGGGGCGGTGGGGATGCACGGGGGATCGTATGTCGGGGCTACGCAGTGGCTGGCAGCGATATCGAAGCCTCCGCATTTGAGGTGCATCGTTCCTTCGATAACGAGTGACGACTACTACGAGGGGTGGACGTACCAGGGTGGGGCGTACCAGCTATTCTTCACGATGAGCTGGGCGGTGTCTCTGGCGATGTCGAACATTGAACACATTGAGCGGGACCATGGGGAGGTTTCTACGGACTCGGCGCGGATGATGGAAGCGCTGAAGGACATGGATGCCGCCCTCGAGACGCTGAACTTTGCGGACCACCCGTTGTTCAAGAACCCGGCGCTGGCCCAATATTTCAACGATTGGGTGAACCATTCGGAGGATGACTCGTACTGGAAATCGGTGAACATAAGGGAGCGGCACTCGACTATCGAGGTCCCGGCTTACAACATGAGTGGGTGGTTCGATATTTTCCTGGGGGGAGCTCTCAGAAACTTCACCGGGATGCAGAAAAACGGGGCGACGGACGCGGCGAGAAATGGGCAACGGTTGGTAGTCGGGCCTTGGTTTCATGACGATACACCGGGCAGTGTGGGAGGCGAGGTGAATTTCGGGCCGAGCGCGAGTGCGGTTTCCTTCGACTTCCAGGGGACCAAGCTGCGGTGGTATGACCACTGGTTGAAAGGCGAGGACGACGGGGTCGGGGAGGAGGACCCTGTACGGATATTCGTGATGGGGGCGAACGAGTGGCGGAGTGAGAAGGAGTGGCCGCTGGCCCGGACACAGTACACAGACTACTACCTGCACAGCGGCGGTCGGGCGAACAGCGTGAGGGGTGACGGGAGTTTGAGCACCGAGCCTCCCGGAGACGAGCCTTTCGACGCCTACTTGTACAACCCGAACAACCCCGTTCCGACCCGGGGCGGGGGACTGTGCTGCGATTCCGCGTCTTCTCCACCCGGTTCTTTTGATCAAAGTGCGATCGAGGCCCGGGAGGATGTGCTGGTCTACTCGACGCCGGTCCTGGAGAGTCCGGTGGAGGTGACGGGGCCGGTGACGGTTACGCTGTATGCAGCGTCCTCGGCGGTGGACACGGACTTCACGGCTAAGCTGGTGGATGCGTGTCCGTGCGGCGGGGCGGTTAACCTGACGGATGGGATCATCAGGGCGCGTTACCGGGAGTCGACGGAAGAGGCGAAGCTGATAACGCCGGGAGAGGTGTACGAGTACAGTATAGACCTGTGGGCGACGAGCAACCTGTTCAAGTCGGGGCACAGGATCCGGGTGGAGATTTCGAGCAGCAACTTCCCAAGGTTCGACCGGAACCCGAATACGGGGGGTGCTCTGGGTCAAGGGACGGAAAGCAAGCCTGCTTCGCAGACGATTCTGCATAATGGGGCGTATCCGTCTCGGGTGACGTTGCCGGTGATTCCGGGGTGATCAAAGGCAAGGGATAACAGTGCAAGGGCGAGTAGCTATGGAAGGATGTGTCGGGTTTGCGGTGGTGGGCCGCCTCCCGCTCGACCCTTCGAGTGCATCAGGGTGAGCGGCCCTTCACGGGGATGGATTCCGGCCCTCGGCGGCCGGAATGATCCGCCTTGGGCGGACAGGCTCCCCCAGGAAGGGATGTTCGAGGGATCGGGTCGAATGAAAAGAGAGAGTTGGATAAGAACCAGGAAAGGGGAAGACTAGATGGGCAAGCATCTGCATTTTAGTGAGGAGGAGTTCGCGGAGAGGAGGAGGAAGACTTGTGAGTCGATGGTGGCGAATGGGCTGGATGGGCTGCTGATTTTCAGGCAGGAGACGATGTACTACCTGACGGGGTATGACACCATGGGGTATTCCCAGTTCCAGTGTCTTTACATGGGCGCGGATGGAGATATGACACTGGTGACAAGGTCGGCGGACTTGCGGCAGTCGGCGTTTACGTCGGTAATTGAAGACGTGAGGATATGGATGGACAGCGGGGACGCCAATCCGGGGCTGGACGTCAAGAAGGTGCTTGAAGAGAAGGGGTGCAGAGGGAAAAAGCTCGGGGCGGAGCTGGAGGCATGGACGCTGACGGGGCGTCGGTGGGAGATGATGAAGAGCGCGCTGGACGGATTCTGCAGCTGGGAAGACGCCTCGCACCTGGTGAGCGAGATCCGTTTGGTGAAGAGCCCACAGGAAGTCGAATATGTGAGGAAGGCGGCATCGCTGGCGGATGATGCATTGGAAGTAGGATATGACTTGATCGCGTCGGGGGTGCCGGAACTGGAGCTTTTTGCGGGGATGCACGCAGCCGTATTCCGGGGCGGGGGAGACTACCCGGCGGGGCGGTGGATAATCGGGTCGGGGGAGAGGGCGTTGATGGTGAGGCACATCACGGGGCACGGAGACATCGGGCAGGATGACCAGGTGCAGCTGGAGTTCGGGGCCGCGTATCGACACTATCATGCTTGCCTGATGCGCACCGCTCTAACAGGGAAATACGACCCACAGTATGAAAAGATGCACGAGGCAGGGGTAAACGCCCTGCAGGCGGCACAGGCAGCGGCAAAGCCGGGCAATACCTTTGGCGACGTGTTCGACGCTCATGCCAAGACCTTCGATGACGCGGGATTCCGGGAGCACCGACTGAATGCCTGTGGCTACAGTCTTGGGGCTTTGTACCCGCCGACGTGGATGGACTACCCGATGCTGTTTACCGGCAACCCGGTTGTCATTCAGCCGAACATGGTTATATTTATGCACATGATCCTTTTGGACAGTACACGGGGAATTACGATGTCGCCGGGGGAGACGGTGCTGGTGACGGAGTCGGGGGCCGAGAGGCTTTCGAGGATGCCGTTGGATTTGGTTGTGAAGTAAAATCACCCTCAGCCGTCAAAGGAACTTTGCGTAACTGCCATCCGTAAACAGGAATCACCCTCACCCTATCCCCTCTCCCATCAAGGGAGAGGGGATAGGACACCTCTCCCAACCCCTTGAGGGGGGTTACAATTGTCTAGCCAAGGGAGAGGAGACATGAAAGAAAACTCGCAGGAGGAGAGAAGATGACCCAGTCGTTCACATGGGAAAAGGCCAGAGAAGAGCTCGTATACCGGAGAAAGCGGGCGATGACCCACGGGGGCGAGCGCGCCGTGGAGAAGCAGCGATCACGGGGAGGGGGGTTGGTGAGGGACAGGATAGGGATGCTGGCTGATCCGGACAGTTTTTTGGAAGTCGGGACGATGGCGATCGACCACCGGTACGACTCCCAAGGAAAAGAGCTGGAACCAACGCCCGCGAGCTATATCATGGGCCTGGCGGAAGTCGATGGCCGGCCTGTGGCGCTAGGCGGCGAGGACTTTACGGTGAGCGCGGGCCACACTATCGGGCTGGACCGGAAGAAGGGCGGCATGGGCGGATTCCTGGAGGACCTAGCCCACGAATACCGGATTCCCTTGATGATATTCGTGGAAGGAGTGGGGGGCGGTGTCGGGATGCAGCAGACCACGGGTCACGCGCCGATAGTAAGCTCGGCGAGCTTTGGTAGAAGCTATCAACTCTTGGGTGAAGTGCCGGTCATTGCTGCGGGGATGGGAGCGTGTGCGGGAGGTTCCGCCGGACGGTTGGTGATTTCGCACTTTTCGATAATGACGCGGGAGACGGCGTGCGTATTTGCGGGAGGCCCGCCGGTTGTGGAGAGGGCCCTGGGGCGTAGGGTCAACAAGTTCGATCTGGGTGGAGCACACATTCACACACAACTCTCGGGCACTATTGACAACGTTGCGGAGGACGAGGAGGATGCAGTGAGACAGATGAGGCAATTCCTGAGCTATTTCCCGCAGAACGTTTGGGAGATGCCCCCCTTTGTCGAGACCGGAGACCCGCCTGACAGGCAGGACGACATATTGCTGAGACTGATTCCGGAAGACAGAAAGAAGGCCTATGATTCTCACGACATCCTTGAGGTGATATTCGACCAGGGGTCGTTCTTCGAGATCGGGCCGGACTGGGGGAGGTCGCTGATTGTCGGGCCGGCGAGAATCGGGGGATACCCGGTGGGTGTGCTGGCGAGCAATCCGATGTACATCGGCGGGGCGCTGGACGCGCAGGCATCGCAGAAACAGGCACGCTTCATAGAGCTGTGCGACACGTTCAACCTTCCCATAGTCTACATGGTGGATGTGCCGGGCTTCATGATTGGAGAGGCGGCGGAGAGGGAAGGGACCCTGCGCAAGGGCATGCGAGCACTGCAGGCGATGATGGAGTCCACGGTGCCGATGGTTACTGTGCATATGCGGAAGGCGTTCGGGATGGCGTGCAACTCGACGGCCAACCCGGACCGGCTGCACCTACGGATTGGCTGGGCGACGGGAGAGTTCGGGGACATGCCGGTGGAAGGCGGCGTGTTCGCGGCGTTCCGACGGGAGATAGAGTCGGCGGAAGACCCGGACGCCAAGCGGAGCCAGATAGAGGCGAAGCTGCTGGAAGACTCGTCGCCGTGGAAGACGGCAGAGGCCTTTGGCTTGGAGGAGATGATAGACCCTGTGGAGACGCGGTACTACATATACCGATTTGTTTCGGCAGCGCAGGGGGCGATAAGGAGTGGACTGGGCAAGAAGGCGAGGTTCGGGACTCGGTTGTAGGGGAGGCCACACCACCCAAGGAACCCTCTCCCCCTTTATCCCCCTCTCCCTTAGGGCCATTAAGGGAGAGGGGGAGATATGAATAGGTGAAATATTGCTTTTGGCTGCTTTCCCTGAAAGTTCGGAACTGAGGGAAGGCCGAGAATGACTGGACGCATCGGCCATGGATTCTTCTCGGGGCCTCCGAATGACATTGAGAAGGGTGTTGGGGATGATGGACGGACGCGACGCATTGGCAATGCGTGAGCCGCCCCCCGCTCGACCCTTCGAGTGCCTCAGGGTGAGCGGCCCCGCCCTTCCTGATGGTTTCAGTCAGAGGCGCACCCTCTGCCCTGTCGCTTGGGGATTATGGATGGGGAGAGGGGGTTAGAGGGAGCGGAAGGCTTGGTCGGCGGCGGATAGGGTTTGTTCTATGTCTTGTTCGGTGTGGGCGGTGGAGAGGAACCATTTGCCGTGCATGTTGCCCCTTATGCCGCCCTCCAGGAGTTTCTGGCGGAATGCGACGTAGCGTTTGTGGTCTACTTTTTCGTAGAAGGAGCGGTAGTCGGAGAGGGAGGTCTCGGGGGTGAATGCCATGTTGAAAATGGGTGCGGGGCCTTGGACTAGGACATCTTCTTCATGCTTGCGGGCGAGATCTCGGAGGCCGTCCATGAGCAGGGTCCCGACGTGGTGCATTCTACGAATCATTTCGCCGTTGTTGGCACTGAGGCTGTTGACGGTGGTCTCGGAGGCGGCGAGGGAGACGAGGTTTCCGCTGGCGGTGCCGGCGTGCATGACTCGACCCTCGGCGACTGGCTGCATGACTTCTCGTTTGCCAGCGACTGCGGAGAAGGGGAAGCCACCGGCGGCGGCCTTTGCCAAGGTTGTGAGGTCGGGGGTTACGTCGAGAAGCTCCTGGGCGCCACCGACGGAAAGTCGGAATCCGGTGATAACCTCGTCAAATATGAGCACGATGCCGTTTTCGTCACACAGCTTACGGACGCCTTCCAGGTAGCCGGGATTGGGGAAGGCGCTGTTGGTGTTGACGGGGACGGGCTCCATGATGATGGCGGCGATCTCGTCAGGATGTTTGTGGATTGCTTTGGAGACGACTTCGAGGTCATTCCAGGGGAGGACGATGACTTCTTCTGCTGAGCCGAGGGACTGGCCTAAAGACTCGGGGACGGGGAGGGGGGATTCGTAGGGGCCGGCGTCCTGGACGTTTGGGGCGACGCTGTAGAGGACGGGGTCGGCCCAGCCGTGGTAGTGGCCCTCGAACTTTATGATGAGAGGACGGCCGGTGTAGGCGCGTGCAATCCTTACGGCGGCGAGGACGGCCTCGGTGCCGGAGCTGCCATAGCGCACCATCTCGGCTGAGGGCACTTTTTCGGTGATGAGTTCGGCGACTTTAATCTCGAGGTCGTGCTGGCCGGCGAACATCTGGCCGCGGTCAAGAACATTACGGACGGAATCCAGGAGGAAGTCAGGGGAGTGGCCGAAGATAGCGGCGCCATTGCCCATGAAGTAGTCGATGAACTCGTTGCCATCGACATCGTAGAGTCGGGAGCCCTTGCCGTGGTCGAAGAAGAGGGGGACCGGTAGTTCTCCGCGTCGGTGGTGGCTGCTGACTCCACCGGCGAGGGAGCGGCTGGACCTTTCGTGGAGTTCAATGGACTTCTGAAACTTCATGTTCACCTGCTCCTCATTATCTATTGCACGTCATCCTGGGACTGGCCCAACTCCTGGGCGAGGACGAGGGCCCCGATCAATGATACATCGTCACCGAGGTTACTGACTGCCAAACGGAGGGACTTTTCGTGGAGGGGGAAGATGTGGTCTCGGCAGGTCTTGAATGCGGGGCCGAGGAGACGGTCACCCATTTGGGTGAGGCCTCCCCCTACTATTACCATCTCGGGGTTCAGGATGTCTACGATGGCGGCGAGGCCTATGCCTGTAAAATAAGCGGCTTGGTCGAGGACGGCGGTGGCGAGTGGGTCGCCGGATTGAGCCGCCTGGAAGACGACCTGGGCGTCGATAGAGGAAGGGTTGCAGTCACTCAGTGTGGATGAGCGGCCTCCCTCGATTTGATGGAGAACCTGCTTACGGATTGCGGAGCCTGAGGCGAGGGCTTCCCAGCAGCCGTTTTGCCCGCAGCCACATTGAGGACCATCCACCATGAGCTTGATGTGCCCAACCTCTCCGGCTGCGCCTCTAGCGCCTCGGACCAATCGATTATCGGAAATAATGCCTGCGCCGATGCCTGTGCTTAGGGTTACGTAGGCCATGTGTCGGGTGCCTTGGCCATTGCCGACGCGGTGTTCGGCGATGGCGGCGGTATTAGCATCGTTTTCGAGGGTGACGGGGAGGCCGAGGGCTTGCTGGAGCATATCCCTGAGGGGTACGGTGGTGAATTGGGGGAGGTTGGGAGGATCGACGAGGGCTCCGGCTACCGTGTCGACGGGGCCGGGAGAGGAGACACCAACGGCAGTTGCAGCATTCGAACCGACTTCTTCCAGGAGTTCTCGGTACATCCGGCTGATGGCATTGACCATGGCATCGGGGGGTTGGTCGGCGGGGGCGGGTCGGCGGGCCTTGGCGAGTATGGAGGCTGGGGAAACGGCAAGGGCGGCGCGAAGGGACGTACCACCTATGTCGATGCCGAGTAGAAGCTGGGAAGAGTTTTTGTCTTCGGGTGCCATCAGGGGAGGGGTGGGGACGGGGAAAGATGGCGCATTATATCATTGAGCCTAGCGCAAGAAAGAAAGGCAATGGCGTATGCAACTCCCCACGGTCAGACTGGAGATATTTGAAGATGCGATAGACGAGGTTGATCCCGATGCCAATTTCAAGCGGGACGTGGCGCTCTACAGTCAGATTGACCCGATGCCCACCCTAGAGGGGATGAGTCGGAACCTCAACTTGCCTGTAGGGGTGATTGCCCGGTACGTACTGGTGAAGTGGGCGACATCGGGGAGTGAAGGGGCGATGGAGCTGGGGCCTCGGGTTGTTGGACAGATGGCATCGATTGTGGCGGAGGCTGAGGAGTTAGGGGAGGACGGTGCGAGGCTCGAGGCGTATGAGAAGTTGTCGGGGATGGTGTCGTGGCTGGGGACGATTTGCGAGGGGGGATGGGAGGGGGAGCCACAATCGGATGAATAATTCGGAGAATGAGCGCCTGTATGAGGGTTCGGCAAGGCTGTGGTATTTTGGGGTGCGATGAGTGAAGCGGACATGCGGCCCAAGCTAAGGGCTTTGGATATCAAGAGGGTGCAGCAGGGGGGTAGGGAGTACCTGCATTTGCGGGACCCGATGTCGTTGTCGGGGGAGGAGCTTCTTGCGCCGGTGCAGTTGATTCCCCTACTGGCGTTGAGCGACGGGGAACGGGACCTGGGGAGTATCAGAACGGCGGCTATGCTGCTTCACGGGCTCTCCATCACCCAGGAGCAGGTCAACGCGTTTTTTGGCCGGTTGGATGAGGCATTGCTGCTGGAAGGGTCTCGGTTTGAGGCAGCAAGGGGGCGGGTGCTGGAGACTTACCGCGGTCTGCCGTACAGGACTCCGGCATTGGCGGGGCCAAGCTATCCAGCGGACCCGGTCGTTTTGGAAAAGACGTTGGATGGTTATATGGAGGAGGTGGGAACCAGGGAATCACCCTCACCCTATCCCGCTCACGCCTCGGCGCACGCACGGGCGCAACTTCGACATCTACGACCCATCGAGGGAGAGGGGAAGGAGGGAAGTGTTGTGGGGGTGTTGAGTCCGCATATTGATTATCATCGGGGACATCTGAGTTATGCGAAGACGTGGCGGCATGTCGGTGAGGCGGCCCGGGAGTGTGAACTGGCGATAATTCTCGGCACCGACCATGCGGGTGGGGACTGCAAGATAACTCCGACGCTGCAAAGCTACGCTACACCTTGGGGCCCACTTGAGACGGACAAAGAGTTGGTGAAGTCCTTGGCGGTGGGGTTGGGTGGGGAGTCGGCGTTCGAGGAAGAGGAGCACCATATCAAGGAGCACTCGATAGAGTTGGCACTGGTCTGGCTGCACTACCTGGTCAAGAAGGGAAATCGAACGGGAGGGGGGCCTAAAGTTCTGCCCGTGCTATGCGGCCACATGGGGCGCTACGTGCATGGCAATGGGGTGACGGAGGGAATCGACGCGTTCGACTTTGTGGTGGCGGAGTTGAGGGGGGTGATGAAAGACCGGAATACGCTGGTGATAGCGGCGGGGGACCTGGCACACGTAGGCCCGGCTTTTGGGGACCCGACGCCCTGGGGTCGGGGGGAGCGGGATGCTCTGAAGAGAGCCGACGATTCGTCCCTGAAAGCCGTATGCCAAGGCGATGCGGAGGGGTTTCTGCGGGGAATAGTAGGAGAGCGAGACCAGAGGCGCATCTGCGGACTGACGCCTATATACCTGGCTCTTCGGGCGCTGGGGGAGGGGGTTTCAGGGAAAGTAACGGCGTATGATCAGTGTCCGGCGGATGCCGTAGGCGGGTCTTTGGTCTCGGTGGCCGGCGTAATATGGCAAAATTAGGGTAGATGCGATTTTGCACATTACCTTTGCCAGACCAGAACGTTATCTAATCTGGAAACGATGATGAATGGTGTGGAGTTTGAAGACCGGAACGCGGGTTAAGGACCTGACGTTCGCATAGACCATCGAGAGGACCAATATGAAGAAATATCTCCGAATGAAGAGGATGGGCCTGGGACTGGTCGCCTTGCTGTTGATCCTGGCAATAACGGCGGCTGCGTGCGGAAGTGAGAGCACCCCTGCCGATGAGGGGAGTACCGCGACAACAACCGAAGAGGATTCTACGGAGGAGACGGCCACGACAGCCGCTACAGCAACGCCCTCGGGGCCGGTGGAGTCGCCGACGCCGAAGGTTTATTCGGAGGTGGCGGGGGAGGTTGGGAGCCTGGCGCCGGACCTGAGCGGCATTGCCGGCTGGATCAACACCGATGAGTTCACGTTGGCCAGTCTTCGTGGCGAGGTGGTGCTGGTAGACTTCTGGACTTACACGTGCGTCAACTGCCTGCGAACCCTGCCGTACCTGAGAGACTGGCATGAAAAATATGACGACCTGGGCCTGAACATAATCGGGGTGCACACGCCGGAGTTCGAGTTCGAGAAGGACTTCGACAATGTGGTGGCGGCGGTGAAGCAGCACGACCTGGGATGGCGGATGGCGCAGGACAACGACTTCAGGACATGGCGGTCTTACAACAACCGATACTGGCCGGCGAAGTACCTGATAGACCACGAGGGAGTAATTCGGTACCGGCATTTCGGAGAGGGTCGGTATGACGAGACGGAGCAGTGGATCCGAGACCTGCTCGAGGAGATTGGGTCTGACGTGTCTGATATTGAAGTCAATGCGGACAGGGGCCCACAGCTGGATGAAGGGGCATTCGACGATCAGGGAAGGGTGGTCCAGACCCGGGAGCTGTATGCGGGGGCGCGTCGAAACTCGGGGGGAGGGGTGCCGTACATAGGGAACAACACCTACTACTTCACCGAGGTCAACGCTTCCGAAACGTATTCCGATCCGGGACAGCACCAGAACCACTACCTGTATTTGAAAGGGGCGTGGCTGAAGGGGCTGGAAAGCATCGAGCATGACAGGGAAACGGAGAACCTGGAAGACTACCTAACGCTCAAGTTCTTCGGCACTTCCGTGAACGTGGTGATCGCTTCCGAGAACACCGAACCGTACGACGTGGTGATAACGCTGGATGACCAGCCCGTACCCCAGGAAGCATGGGGCGACGATCTGCGTATGAACGGGGAAAATATGACGGTCATCACGGTAGATGAGCCAAGGATGTACAGGTTAATTCGATTACCGGCCCACGGGAGCCACGAACTGAAGCTTAGTTCAAACTCAGAGGACTTCAATGTCTTTGCATTCACCTTCGGGTCATACTCAACGGGGTTCTAGACAAATGCGCAAGTCTCGGGCGGGGGGCAAGGCGGCATTGCTTGTTCTTGCAGTGGCCGCGGGTCTGTTGACCCTGCTGGCATGCGGCGGGGGCGAGGCCGCAACGCCCACACCGACCTCGGCACCACCTCCTACTGAAGCACCTGCCGCCACCGAAGAACCGGTGACAGGGATGGCAGACCTGACATTCCCGGACCTGGAGGGCCTGCTCGGGACCAAGGACCTGGGGGTGGGGGCGAACAGAATCTCCTTCGTACTACAGACTTCACAGGGCCTGGTGTCGCTGCCGCAGATACAGGTTAGAAGCTTGTACAACGGGGAACAGGTTGAGACCGTAACGGGCAGGTTCCATCTGTGGCCGTTCGGGACGAGGGGAAACTATGTATCGGAGTTGACTTTCGACAAGGCCGGTGACTGGCAAATTGAGGCGGTGATAGCCCGGGGTGAGGAAGCCCTGGCCTCGACGGTGATGGACGTAGAAGTGAAAGATGAGAGCTTCACGCCATCGATAGGGTCTGCGCCTCCGTTGACGGTGAACAAGACAGCGACGGATGAATCGGGACTTATGGAGATAACCACTTGGCCTCGGGCGGACATCGACTTGTACCAATTGACGATACCCGAGGCGCTGGAGTCCGGGATGCCGTCGGTGGTGGTGATGTCGAGCCCCGGGTTCTGCACATCCCCGACTTGCGGACCGCAGGTGGACACCGTTACCGAACTGAAAGACCTTTATGCAGAACAGGCCAACTTCATCCACGTTGAGATCTACGACAACCCGGTAGAAATTCAGTCGAGCCTGGACATGGGAGTGTATTCGCCGGTGGTGGTGGACTGGGGTCTGACGGAGTCGGAGGACTACTTGAATGAGTCCTGGGTGTTCATTATCGACGAGGATGGGTTGATAAGGGCGAAATACGAGGGCTATGCGTCTCTGGACGAACTGGAGACGGGGTTGAAGGATGTGTTATAGGGTAAGGTTGACCCGCCCACCCTCCCTTTTAGTATGAAAATGCGGGGACCTGCCTTGGCAGGTCCCCGCATTTTCATACGTTCAAATTGGGATATGGAATTAGGGGAGAGTGTGGGTGTGAAGCCAGTCGGCGATTGGGTTGGCGTTGAGGTCCAGCCAGTGGGCGTTGAGGCGGATGCTTTCCAGGGACTGCTGCACGGTGCGTTGGGCACCGGCCACGGGGTTGGCCTGGAAGAAGGCTTCGACTTCGTTGGCCCTTTCGATGGTGTTGAAGTCTTCGGTGATGGAGACCATACGCATGATCATGAAACCGCCCTTGCCGTAACGGCGGTCAAACTCGGGCCAGTTCTCCTTGACGAAGTCCCACGCCAAGTCTCGACCGAAGCGGTTGGCGGCGACGCTGATAATTACGAGGGGCGTGTCCTGGGCACGAACGTCATCAGAGATGGAGCGTTCGAGGGTATCCTGGAGGAGGACCGGGTCACGAGGGCGGGAGACTGCGCCTAGGAGGCGGCGCTTCTCTTCCTGGAGGGTGGCCTTCTTTTCCATGTCCCAGAGGGTGTCGTAGAGGTCGCGGTCGGCGTCCAGGGCGACGAGGGAGTAGACGACACCCCTGATGTCCGCTCGGAGGGAATCCGGGTTGCGCAAGAATTCCTGAAATCGGTTGCGGGCCTCTTCGAGCACGGCCTCGTTGCCGAGGCCGCCTGCTCGTGCCAGAACGGTTGTGCGCAGTAGGGCGTCGAGGTGGCCTTCTCCGGGGGACTCATCCCACCCGAGCCGGGATGCGATGTCTTCATAGACCGTCTTGTTAAAGGCTCGCAACTGGTCCAGGGAGGGGTGGTCGGCGAGGAGGACTTCGAGCTGGCGTAGATTTGTGGACAGGTCTGTCCAGACGGTGGCGTCAGTCTCGGCCTTGTAGGCGCCCACGAGGTCGAGGTACCGGATGGCGGGTTCCATGCCGGCGCGGACGAGAGCGAAGAGGTCTGACTGGAGGCCGAGGCGGTCGGTGGGGGGGAGTTCGCCGGAAGCGACGGCATCGATAAGGGAAGACAGGGCGTCGGGGGAGTAGCGGACTCGGTAGAAGCCGTTTTGGCCGGGATTGACTTTTGTCCAACGCGCTTTGTTGAGGTTGGTTTCCGCAGGGAACGAATGTCTAGCGGTTTCCATGAGGATGGGTGGGGTGGGGGAGCATTCGGAGGTGATGACGCTGACGGGGACCTTCCACGTGGCGGGGCCGGGGTCCTGGCCGGCGAGTCGGTCATAAAGGAAACGTTCCTGTGTCAGGGCCAGGGCTTTTCCGTCGGAAGAGGCCTCGACTGTGAGGACGGGGAAGCCAGTCTGCTTGATCCAGGAGTCCATGAGAGATATGACGGGCTGACCTGATTCGTCTTCCATGGCCTGCCAGAGATCGGCGCCGCGGGCGTTGCCGTACATGTGTCGAGAGAGGTAAGAGCGGAGGCCGTTTCGGAACGTGTCCTCGCCGAGGTACTGTTCAAGCATCCAGAGGATGGAAGCGCCCTTGTTATAGGAGATTGCGTCAAATATCTCGCGGATTTCGCCCGGGTCTTTGACGTTGGCCTCGATGGGGTGGGAATTGCGGAGGGCGTCAATGCGAAGACCCTCTCCGACATCCTGATAGAGGAACTGGGTCCACATGGACCATTCGGGGTAGAGGGCGTCGGTGGCCTTGTTGCCCATCCAGGAGGCGAAGCTTTCGTTGAGCCAGAGGTCGTCCCACCAATCCATGGTGACGAGGTCACCGAACCACATGTGGGCCATTTCGTGGGCGATGATCTCGACGATGCGCTGTCGGGTGGGGGCGGCGGAGTTTTCGGGATCGAAGAGGAGGGCAACCTCCCGGTAAGTGATGGCGCCCCAGTTTTCCATGGCGCCGGCGGCGAAGTCGGGTATGGCGAAGTGGTCCAGCTTTTCGAGGGGATAGGGAATGCCGAAGTAGTCGTTGTAGTACTCGAGGAGTCGGATGGCGGTATCGAGGGCGAATTGGCCGAGGCGCTCATTACCTCGGGTGGCGAATACGCGCATGAGGGTGCCGTTAGGGGCCTTGGCCTCGACGCTGGCGAGGTCGCCGACGATGAAGGCGAGGAGGTAGGTAGACATGCGAGGGGTCTCGGCGAAGGAGACGGTCTTGAGGCCATTTCCGCCGTTGGTCTCACTTACTATCGGGGTGTTGGAGACGGCGGTGAGGTGAGAAGGGATGGTCATTGAGACCTGGAAGGTCGACTTGAGGGCGGGTTCATCCCAGCAAGGCAGTGCGCGGCGGGCGTCGGTGGCCTCAAACTGGGTTGTGGCGAGGTATTGCTCGTTGCCGTCTGCGTCCTGATAGCGGCTGCGGTAAAAACCTTTAAGCTGGTCGTTTAGGATGCCCTGATAGGAGATCGAAAGGGTGGCGGGGCCGGGGGCGGCTTCGGAGTCCAGGGTGATAGTTGCGGTCTCTGAGTCTTCGTCAACGGAAAGGGAACGGGCAGAGACCCGGGTGTCACCTTGAGTGAGGGACGCTTCTCGGAGGGTAAGTTCGGCGGCGTTCAGGGTGATTTCGGAGGTAGAGGACTGGACCTGGACGTCGATGTCTACGCGGCCTTCGAATGTGAAATTCTGCAGGTCCGGGGAGAGGGAGAGACGGTATTTTTCGGGAAGGACGGAGTTGGGGAGTTGTCGGGCAGGGCCGGTTTGCATGTTGGCTCCTAGGTAGGTGAAGACTTGCGGGAGTCGGGCTTTCGATGGCGCCCGAGTGGCTGATATAGTTTTCTCACATTTTGGAGGGAAATAAAAGGGAGGCATGGAAAGACTGAGGGCAATACTGAGGAGGATCGATGGTCGGGGGTATGGTGCATACAAGGAGCTGACCGGTGAACGGTTTGCATTTGATGCTTTCACACTGAACATCGATCACGTGCAGGGGGACCCGTTTGCATCGCCGAGCCGTGTGCACGTGAGGGCGCCACAGAGAGCGGTCAGGTTCCCGGCGCACCTGTTTGAGTCGCGGTCACGGGAGATTGCGCTCCGGGACTGGATATTGAGAGCGTGGATTGGGGCTCTGAGAAAAGTGGCAACGAGGGATGGGGGAATGAGGCCCGCAACCCTCCCGGGGCAAGAAATACTGGAGCGGAGCGCCGTGCTGGTGGACGGGGAGTCGGTGGAGGTGCGTTTCCTGGTGGAGCTTCCGGCGGCGGGAAGGAGAGTGTTGGGGCGGGAGGCGGAAGATATTCTTGTGAGGCGGCTGCCGGAGGCTGTGCACGCGTCGCTGCTGTTTGACAGTGCAGATGGAGGTGAGGTGACGAGGCACGTGCTTGCGGCGGAAGATGCGGACTGCCTGCGGGGAATGCTGGATGAGTCGGGGCTGGTGGGGTTTGTGGCTGATGGTAGCATACTGCCGAGGAAGAGTGGGGTGGAAGCCGGGCCCCTGGACGGGGGGATTCCGTTCAAGTCGCCGGAGACGTTGAGGAGAGAGTTCACACTTCCGAACCGGGGTCGGGTGGTGGGGATGGGGGTGCCGAAGGGGGTGACGTTGATAGTCGGGGGTGGGTTTCACGGGAAGTCGACGCTGCTGAGGGCGCTGGAGAGGGGAGTGTACAACCACGTCCCGGGTGACGGGCGCGAGCTGGTTGTGACGGATGCCACGGCGGTGAAGATAAGGGCGGAGGACGGCAGGAGCGTGGCGGGGGTGGATATATCGCCGTTCATAGCGGGGCTGCCGGGAGGGCTGGACACGAGCCGGTTCAGCACGCCGAATGCGAGTGGGGCGACGTCCCAGGCGACGAACATCATCGAGGCTCTGGAGTCGGGGTGCAGGGTATTGCTGTTGGACGAAGACTCCTCGGCGACGAATTTCATGATCAGGGACCGGAGGATGGAGGCGTTGATCGAGAAGCAGCACGAGCCGATTACGCCTTTCCTGGACCGTGTGAGGCAGTTGTTCGAGGAACATGGGGTATCGACGGTGCTGGTTATGGGGGGCTCGGGGGACTATTTCGAGGCCGCGGACACGGTGATATCGATGGTGGAGTACGTACCTGTGGACGTGACTGAGGAGGCAAGGGAAGTAGCGAGGAGGCATCCGACGGGACGTAAGGGGGTGCATACGGAAACATTCCAGCCATCATTGAGGAGGAAGCCGGTGGCAGGGTCGTTGAACCCGGTAAAGGGTCGCAGGCAGTCATATACGCGGCCCCGGGGGCTGAGGACGCTGACTTTCGGCGAGAGTGACATTGACCTGACGGCGGTGGAGCAGATTGTTGAGCACGGGCAGGTGGAGGCGATAGGACAGGCAATGGCGGAACGAGTAAGAAGGAGCGGGAGGGACGTCAGGGGGATTATTGATGAACTGGAGGAGTTGACCAGGGATTCGGGGCTGGATGCGCTGGCGTCTCGGCCACATCCGGGGAACCTGGCGTATTTTCGGCCGCAGGAGCTGGCGGCGGCGATTAACAGGTTGAGGACACTGAGGGTGACTGATTAAAGGTGTGACGTGATGAAGTGGCAATGCGCGGGCCTGCCCCCGCTCATATTTCGAGTGCCTCAGCACGAGCGGCCTCTCCAAGGAATCTTTTGAATAGTGTTGACGGGGAACCTGGGTCCCCACCCATTCCGCTCTTGAGACCCTTCGACTCCGCTCAGGGCGAGCGGAATGCCCCACCCCAGATTCCTCGCGGAGCCTCGGAATGACTGTTATACGGAGAGCTCACTGGGGAAGGGGGTTGGACCCCTCTGCACTGTAGGCCGTGAGTTGGCAGGAATGGTGAGGGCCGCAGCCACAAATGGGCGCACGTCGGCCCTAGTCAGAGGACCTGGTAGACCCAGACTTCATAGAAGAAGTCGGGCTCTTTCTTGGGCATGGGGGCGAAGGGGAGGGTTTTTTCTAGGAGCTTCCATTGGCCTCGGGCTTCGAGGCTGTCCTGGACGTCTTTGAACCCCATATGCGTGTAGACGACGGGCCTTAGGGTGTAGGCTATGTGGCCTCCGGTTCGCGTGATGCGGACAAGCTCTTCGAGGCAGTTGGCCGGGGCGTGACCCATTGCCATAGTGCCAACGGAGACCACGGCGTCGAACTGGTCGGGGTGGAAGGGGAGGGGGTGGCCAAGCTGGGCGCGGTAAAGGCCCCGGTAGGCATTCTTTGGAAGGGCCTGCTTCATCATTTCCTGGGCCATGTCGAGGCCGAAGACGTCCCGATATCCGCGTCTGAAAAGGCATTCACCCACCAGGCCGGTGCCTGTGCCGACGTCGAGGACCCGGGCGGAGGGGGATGTGTATCGGGAAAGCACTTCTGCGGTGTACTCGGGAGAGGTCCAGCCCCACTCACCTCCCAAAGATTCATCGTAGTTTTCGGCCATGTTGTCGTACCGCTCGGCGAGTTCCTTGACGTCTTGAGCGGTGTGGATGCGCTGTAGGTCGAAGCGAGTTGGATCCATGTTTACAGAAGCCCCAGGAGTAGATATGAGCGGTTCAGGCGACCAGGGGCTTAACCTCGGTGGCGAACTGCTCCATTGATTCAAGGGCCTCGGTGACTGAGCCGGACCTGTAGGAGAATAGGAAGTATTCAACGCCGACTTCTTGGTAGCGGCGGATGTCTTGGGCGATCTGCTCTGGGTTGCCGGATAGGGTCCTGCGATCGGCGTTGCCAGACCCGTAATCGAAGCCGAGATCCGTGCTGAAGCAGGTCTTGACGGAGGCAGGGTCCCGGCCTGCCTTCTCGATGAGGGAGGCGAGGAACTGAATTTTGGTATTGAGTTCCTCGGGCTCCAAGCCGGCTGTGCCACGGAGTCCGATGGGGAGCCAGGCGTCGCCCAGTTTGGCAGCACGTCTTATGGCGGGGCCGCTATGACCACCGACCCATATTGGAATGCCGGACTGCTGCACCGGTCTAGGAGAAAAGTTGTAGCCGGAAGCGTGAGCGAACCGTCCCTTGAACTCGGGGAATGGGTTGGTCCAGAGTTCGCGGAAGAGGGCAACATATTCATCGGTGACGAGACCGCGGTCGGCGAAGGGAGGGGAGTCGAGCGCCTCAAACTCCTCCTCCATCCAACCGGCGCCAATGCCGAGGATCACTCGTCCGCCGGAAAGGAAGTCCAGAGTCGAGGCCATCTTGGCCGCCAGCACGGGATTTCTGTAAGGGAGGACGAGGACATGAGTCCCCAGCCGGACAGAATTCGTTTGCCCGGCAAGATATGCGAGGGTGGTAAGGGGTTCGCAGTAGGGGGTGTCGCCCTCGAAGGGCATTTCACCGGAGTCGCTGTAGGGGTAAAGGGGAGCGATATCGGTGGGGATGACGATGTGGTCGCTGACCCAGATGGAGTCGAAGCCGTTTTTCTCGGCGGTCTGGGCCATGACCTTGAGGTTTTCGGCTGAGGTGAGTTCTCCTCGATTGGGAAGGGTGCATCCGAACTGCATGGCGGTGTCCTCCGAAGGGTGTCGGTTGGGGCCGAGGAGATTATAGCGCAGGGGGTCTAAGGTGACGTGTCCGCAAATCAGGGTCCATCTTCGTCCAGGTGGAATAGGGGCAACTGGCCGAAGTCCTGGAAACCGGATACGCCGACGCCTAACAGACGAAACTCCAGGCCGGGCTTCATTTCGCGGCGAAGGAGGGTGCGCGCGGCGCGGAAAATATCGGCTGTGTCGTCAATGGGGGTGAGAGATGTCTGCTGTCGGGTGAAGGTGGTGAAGTCGGAGAGGCGGAGCTTAATGGATACGGTTTTGCCTCGGAGTCCATCCTTCTTTAGACGGGAGCTTACTTCATCGGAGAGGTCATTGAGGACGGATTCCATATGGTCTCGGCTTCCGACGTCGTTGGGGAATGTGGTCTCCGAGCTGACGGACTTGGTCTCCCGGGAGGGGACTACGGGTTCGCGATCGAGGCCGAGGGCTCGCTCCTTAAGCTCCGGGCCACGCTTGCCGAAGGTGCTGCTAAGCCATGCGTCCTTACGGTCGGCGAGGTCTCCAATTGTGTCGATGCCGTAGCGGCGCAGAAGCTCGGCGGACTTTTCACCGACACCCCAGAGAAGGCCAACGTCCAAGGGTCTGAGGAACTCCACCTCCTCGCCGGGTCTGACGAGGAGCAGGCCGTCGGGCTTGCCGAGTTGGGATGCGATTTTGGCGACGGTCTTGGAGATTCCGCCGCCCACAGTGACCGGAAGGCCGGTGGCCTTTCGCACGTCAGACTTCAGCTCTGCCGCTGTACGCTGCACGAAGCCGCGGGGCACCTGCTCGCTGATGTCCATGTAGGCTTCATCGAGGGAGAGGGGCTCGACGAGGGGGGTGAGGGCGCGGTAGACGGCCATGACCTGTTCGGAGAGTTCCCGGTATCGGTCGAAACGGGGCGAGACCCGGATGATGGGAGGGTGGAGTCGGACGGCGGTACGCATGGGCATGGCGGAGCGGATGCCGAACTTTCGGGCCTCGTAGGAGGCGGCTGCGACGACACCGCGAACGGTAGGTGACCCACCTACAACCAGGGGGTGACCCCTGTAACGGGGGTTATCGAGCTGTTCCACGGATGCGTAGAAAGCATCGAGGTCGGCGTGGAGGATGTAGCGCCAGGGGTCGGGTGTCATGTGTGGATTTTAGCGGATTGGTGGATTCCATTACTTGAAGCGCGCTGGTCGAGCCATGAAATACAGCTTGCCCAATGAGGCGGTGAATATGAATAGTGCCAGCATGGCAATTACTACTTACATGTAAAATGGGAGCAATGCATAAGCCTGCATAGTCGGAGCAGTGATAGTGTGCGATACGGATAATCACCAGGAAAACGCTCTGTGACTAATGGGAGCGCGATCCGGACTCCGAGCAGCCTCTTAAAGCATGGTATCGAGAAGCCAAAGATGCAGAGTGGGCTTCGCCGATCCGGTTAAAAGATAGATATTCTAGGGCCAGCATTCTGGTCAACAACTGAGTCGTATTCAACATTGGTGGCAACAAGTATCGGTTGATGGTTTGGGTCCGGCACCAACAGAACATGTTCTGCATAAAATGTTTTTGGACTCATGCAGAGTTCTACAGCGTCAATGCTGAAAAGGTAGGGGGATGAACCAGAAAAAGACAATCCGAACAGAAGAAGACTACGAAGCGGCCTTGGCACGGATAGAAGAGCTATTCGATTCGAAGGAAGGTACTGCAGCGGAGGAGGAGCTAAGCGTTCTGGTAGACCTGGCAACGGTCTATGAGGACATCAACCACTCGATTGGTCCTCCAGATCCCGTCGCTGCCATTGAGTTTCGTATGGAACAGGCGGGGCTGACTCCCTGAACCCTGGTAGCGTTCATTAGTTGGAGGGATGCTAAAAACAAATGCCTAACAAAAACACACGTATGGCGTTCGTATACGACTTCGATGGAACTCTGGCGCCGGGTAATCTGCAAGAGAATAGTTTCATTCCGGATATAGGTATGAAGCCGGATGAATTCTGGGCAGAAGTGAACCAAAGGGCGAGGGAACAACAAGCCGACCCAATCCTTATGTATATGTACTTGATGCTTGAGAAAGCTAGGTCTGCGAATGTACCTGTGAGGCTAGAGAATTTCACGGATCGCGGTGCAGGCATCAAGTTTTTTCATGGCGTGCTTGATTGGTTCGATCGGATTAACGAGTATGCAAAGGAGAACAAGATAAGAATCGACCATTACATAATTTCGTCCGGTAACGGAGAGATCATTGATGGAACCTCTCTATTCGAAAACGTCAAAAGGATATATGCTTCAAGGTTCTTGTTTAACGAGAATGGCGTGGCATGCTGGCCGAAGGTAGCTGTAAATTTTACTACTAAGACACAGTTTCTCTTCAGGATTCACAAGGATGCTCACGATCTGAGCGATGATAGAAAAATAAACAAATTTGTACCAGAGAATAAGCGAGCTGTTCCATTCAATAATATGGTGTATATAGGAGATGGCGAAACTGACATTCCATGCTTTAGATTGGTTAAGCAGCTTGGTGGGGTTTCCATAGCAGTCTATAAACCCAACACTAAGTTTGCTCTGGAAAAGACACAGCACCTCCTGGATGAAGGTCGTGTCCACTCCGTAGTGCCGGCGGATTATCGAAACGGGAAGGAGTTGGACAGGATTGTTAAGGCTCAGATAGACGTCATAGCTGCTCGCAAGAATGTACAGCGCCTAATGGCGAGGTCAGGATCTTCTAACGTAAACCAAACAGGAATGAATAACTTGGAAACCAAGGAGTAAATTGAAACTATTCGGGCTCAATTGAAAACGCGTTGGCAATCCAATCATGTTCGCGAATGTCTTAGATGTGAGTATGCCTCTATAGACGACTCCCTATCGAATGCAATTGAAGGGGATGGGAGGGTCGGCTATACTGGATTATGCCTAGCATTCCACTTGAGCTATGAATAAAGAGAAGCTTCTATCCAGTTTAGAGCGGTATTTGCCCGAGGACAGGATCGGGTTTGTGTCTGACGCGTATGATTTTGCGGAGTTGAGTCACAGGGGGCAGGTGCGGAAGTCGGGGGAGCCATACATTCAACACCCACTTTCGATAGCGCTTCACCTGTCTGACCTGAAACTGGATTCGAACTGCATTGCTGCGGCCCTGCTTCACGACGTTATAGAGGACTGCGATGTGACGCCGGAACAGTTGGACGCGCGGTTCGGGCCGGAGGTGACGAAGCTGGTCGACGGGGTGTCCAAACTGACCAGGCTGGAACTCATGGCCATTCGCAGGTCAAACGGGCACAACATTGATGACTCGGCGACTCAGGCCGAGAACTTGCGCAAAATGCTGGTAGCCATGGCCCAGGACATCCGGGTAGTACTGATCAAGCTGGCCGACCGGCTGCACAACATGAGCACGCTCAGGGCCCTGCCCCGGCAGAGGCAGTTGAATATCGCTCGGGAGACGCTGGACATCTATGCTCCTCTGGCTCACCGGCTCGGGATGGCAGACCTGAAGTGGAAGCTGGAAGACCTGGCCTTCCGAGTGCTGCAACCCGACAGGTACCGGGAGATATCTCGATTATTGACGCAGAAAAGGGCAAAGCGGGAACGTTACGTTTCGCAGGTGACGCATCTGTTGAAGTCGGCGTTGGATGATGCGGGGATAGAGGCGGAAGTGACCGGGAGGCCGAAACACATATACAGCATCCACAGGAAGATGGCGAAGTACGCCGCGCAGGGCAAGGAGTTCGACCAGATCCACGACCTGTTTGCGCTGCGGGTCCTGGTGAAGCAGGTAGCCGACTGTTACGGGGCACTGGGAATATCGCACGCGCTGTGGCATCCGATACCCGGGCAGTTTGACGACTATATAGCCAACCCCCGGGAGAACAGCTATCAGTCGCTGCACACGAGCGTCATAGCCCAGGGGGGTGTGCCGATGGAGGTGCAGATACGCACCTTTGAGATGCACCAGGTATCGGAGTTCGGGATTGCGGCGCATTGGCGGTACAAGGAGGGAGCGAAGGGCACGAGCCATTTCGAGGACAGAATGACCTGGGTGAGGCAGCTGTTGGAATGGCAGAGGGATGTGTCTGGCGCGGAGGAGTTCCTTGAATCGGTCAAAACTGATCTTCTGCCGAACCAGGTGTTCGTGTACACGCCCAAGGGGGAGGTGAAGGAGCTTCCGGCAGGCGCCACGCCGATAGATTTCGCATACAGGATCCACACGGACATCGGACATAAGTGCAGCGGGGCCAAGGTAAACGGGAAACTTACATCTCTGGACCACCAACTGGAGAATGGCGACACGGTACAGATATTAACCAGCAACAAGATCCAGGGACCGAGGCTCGATTGGCTCAACCCGGACCTAGGATACGTCAATACGGCCGGGGCAAGGCAGGCCATCCGGGTATGGTTCAGGAAGCAAGAGCGGGCCGAGAATATACAGCGAGGGCAAGACCTCATCGAGAAAGAACGCAGGCGGCTGGCGCTGGACTATACGGTTGATGAGATAGCCGACAAGCTGAGCTTTACCACGCGGGAGGACCTGTACGCGGCCATAGGGTCCGGGGCGATCAGCATACACCAGATAACGACTCGGCTGTCCGGTACGGAGAAGCAAACGCCCGACTTTAGTACGGGGCCGGATGCCGATGCGGGCTTTACCGGAGGAGTTACGGTACTGGGTGTCGGGGATGTGTTGACCCGTCTGGCGAAGTGCTGCCAGCCCTTGCCGGGCAACGAGATTATGGGCTTCATTACGAGGGCCCAAGGGGTGAGCGTTCACCGAAAATCGTGCCACAATATCACTAATGTGAAGGAGCCGGAGAGGTTAATCGAGGTGGGGTGGGGTTCGACTGCGCGGCTGTATCCTGTTAGAATCGAGATTGAAGGTAAGGACAGGGTGGGGCTGCTGAGAGACATAACGACGGTAGTTTCGGCAGAAAGAGTAAACATATCGGGAGTATTAACAGAGACGCACGAGGACGGGACGGTTACTGAACACCTGAGCCTAGGCACGAACGGCATCAGCCAGCTAAGCCGAATATTCAACCGGCTGGAGAAGGTGCCCGGAGTGCTGCGGGTCAGGAGAAGCGACCACCTTTCGCAGGCCGCAAAGCCGGTCGGATAATCCGAGTGCCTGGAGGAACGAATCAGATTGGCCAATTCAAAGTCCGCAGAGAAATCGGCGAGAGTGACGGCTCGAAAGACGGTAATAAACAGGCGAGTGACGAGCGCGCTTAAAACCACGGTAAAGACCGCGAGAACTTCGACGGATGAGGGAGACGTGGCGGCGGCGCAGAGATCTACTCGGGCGGCGGTGTCCTCTCTGGACAAGGCCGGGTCCCGGGGTTATATACACCCTAACAAGGCGTCCAGGACCGCGTCCCGGCTAGTGAAGAACCTCAACAAGATGATGAGCGACCCGACACCTTCGGCCAAGCCAAAAGCGGCGTCAGGGCGTCGCGGGAGTGCCAAGAAGAAGTAGCGAGTTTCTTTCTTCCATTCAATCCCGTCCCAATTTAGATTAGAAGCCTCCGGATTGTTCGCACGGGCGAGAGTTCGGGGGTTCTTTTTGTGGGGGTGGGGTGGGGGATTGCTCTTTTGATCGGGTGGTGGGCGATGAGGGGTGAGATAATCGGATTGGTGTTGTAGATCCCTAGCGGGGCATCGGGATGGGATAGGGCTCTCTGGATGGCAGGGTAAGGGGGGTGGGGGGACGGACGCGACGAGTTAGCGGTACGTGGCCCCCCGCTCGACCCTTCGAGTGCCTCAGGGTGAGCGGCCCCGCCCCCAGGGATCGGGTTACGCTCCGCGCAAGACGGACCTCAAGAGGCGGATGTTCCACTTTCAGCACGGCGGATCTTCGACAGGGTGAGCTACCCCAGCCACCGGGGATGGATTCACTACAGTAGCGCATCTGCGACCCGATCGGGGTCGGGAATGACGGATAGGGAGGCTAGTGTGAGAGATGCGAGTGCACAAGTCCTAGATTCACGCCGAGGCGCACGCCAATGGCGCATCTACGACATCTTCGACCTCGCGGGACATCGGAATTGTGAGGGGGCAGAAGAGAGATTAGTCTCTGGAGAAGCGGGAGGGGAGGATTCCGGAGTGGTCTATGTCTGACTGTCCGGCTGTGATGAGGTCGGAGACTATTCTGGCCATGCCGGGGCCGAGGAGTATGCCCTTACGGCCACCGCCTGTGCACATGTAGACGTTCTCCCATCCGGGTACGGGCCCGACGATTGGGAACAGGTCAGAGGCCATGGGGCGGAGGCAGGCGGTCTGGAGGGCAAGCCGGGCGTCGGCGAGGGAAGGGATCATTTTAATGGCGTCGGACATGACGCTGTTCATGGCCTCGACGTTTGTGGAAACGTCGAATCCCGCTTCCTCCTCGGTGGTGCCGCACCAGGTGAGGCCGTCGGCCTTGGTGCCACAATAGCTATCGTGGTATCCGAACCAGCAGGCCAAGGGCTCCCCAGGCATTTCGAGTCGGACTATCTGTCCTTTGAGCGGCCAGATGGGAACGGGAAAATCGAGCCAGGAAGCGGCTTCGGTGCTCCAGGGGCCCATAGCCACTACCACGGTGTCGCAGGGGATTTCCTCACCACTCTCGGTCAATACGGCCTCGGGGCGGGCGCCATTACGCTTTATGCCGACGACATTGCCGTGTTTAAGGACTGCGCCCAGCTTTTCTGCGGCCTGCATAACCGAGATAGACAACCGGTATGCTTCTACCGCAGCGGACTCCTCAATGTATCTGAAGCTGATGGCCTCGGGATTCGCTCGTGGCTCGATCTCATGCACCTGTTTGAGGTCGATGATCTTGGAATCGATGCCGAGTTCGGTCTGCCAGGCGACTTCCTCCTCGAGGTCTCGGGCCTCTTCGGAAGTGAAGGCCATCTTGACGTTGGCGCCCTTGCGGTAGTGGGTGTCGACGCCGGTGGCCTCGAGGAGATCATCGTAGAGGTCTCTGTGGAGGAAATAGCCGGCCTTGGCGATGGGGAAGACCGGGCCGGGGATGCCGGAGCCGCTGTGATAGCTGAGGCCACCGAATGCGTACCCGGAGGCATGGCTGCCGATGGCCTCACGTTCAATGACTGTGGCCTTAACTCCGCTCCGACCCAAGTAATAGGCGGTCAGGCAGCCGGCGATTCCTCCGCCGAGTATGACTACGTCTGATGATTGCATAATTATCTCCTGGCGAAGGGGAAGTTAACCCATAGACATTCGGGAGTGGGCTTCGCATGGGAAGCGCTTGAACTGAGCAGCCTGATTGTCCAGGGCCTTGGCTAGATGAGGAACCATGTCGCGGGTTTTCTCTTCAGTGGCGTCTTCCGGTGTATCGACCGAAAGCATGGCGGTGACGCCACAGTGGCAGGTTATCTTGAACACCAAGGCTCGGGCGGTGGACCTGCCGAGGCCGACAGGGACTCGGCCCTTGAATGGTTCGATGGCGGAATCCTCGACGGACTCCAGGATCAATTGCTGTAGCTGTTCCCGTTCCATGCGCGGGGAATGTTAACAGGGTGGGAGGGGAGGGGGAAGGGGCGACAAGTTGACCATGCTATACTCACCAAGGCGACCAATTAGGGGGCCACTAAACCAGGCAGCGCTCAGACTTGAACCCGCTAAACGTCGGAATACTGGAAATATTGGTCATCCTGGTGTTGGCCCTGGTGCTGTTCGGGCCTTCCAGACTCATTTCACTGTTCACGTCACTGCGCGGGGCGGTCCAGGAGTTTCAGCGAGCGGCGCAGGGCTTCGCGTCGGCTGCCGTGGAAGAGTCGAAGGCCGAGACCACCGATACGACGGACCAACCAGTGGGATTCCGATCAGAGGAGAAGGACCAGGACGCTACGTCTTCTCCAAACGAGGATCCCCCGCCTAATCGCACCGGCCCCCACCAACTATGAGCGCACCCGACAAGCTGTCCATACTGGCCCATCTGAACGAGCTGCGCAGCCGGTTTATCAAGTCGCTGATCGCGCTGGTTGTGGGCACGGGCATCGCTGCGGTATTCACCTTCCGCGTTCTGGAGTTTCTAAAGGGCCCGGCGGGCGACACTCCCCTGGTCTATATAGACCCGACCGAATTCATAACGACCTATTTCAAGGTGGCGCTACTAGGCGGGTTGATTCTGGCAATGCCGGTGGTGCTTTACCAGATGATGATGTTCGCTGCTCCGGGTCTCACTGCCAGAGAGAAGCGGTACGTGCTGATATCGATCCCCGGCATAGTCCTATCATTTGCTGTGGGGGTGGTGTTTGCATGGTTCATCCTGTTGCCTCCGGCCATACATTTCCTCTTCAGCTTTGGAGGCGACGTAGCCGAGGCCAATATCAGGATAGGTCGTTACATAAACTTGATCCTGGCGCTGACGTTGTGGGTCGGGCTTTCGTTCCAGACGCCACTGGTCATGACCCTTTTGGCGAGACTAGGGGTTGTAAAGCCGGCGAGCTTTGCCAAAAGGAGGAAGTTGGCGATTGTCGGTGCGTTTATAGCTGCGGCCATATTCACACCCACCTTCGATCCGATAAACCAGACCCTTCTGGCCAGTCCTATCATTGTGCTTTATGAGATTGGGATATGGCTCGCCAAGCTGGCGAACCGTCGGAGGCTCAAGGCGGCTGAGCGGCGGATGCTGGAGTTGGAGCAGTAACCTCGACCGCCCTGACATGGAAAATCCTGGGTGTCGATCCGGAAATATCCGGATAAACCAAACCTGTGCGTATGCCCTTGCAGAGTCGTTGGTCAGAGTTGTTGTGCCATCTCGATCGCCCTACTCCTCCCCCGCTCATACTTCGAGGGCCTCAGCACGAGCGGCCCATCCACCCGTAGGACAAATCATTTGAAGGTCTCATCGAGGGGGAGGGGACTGGACACCCCGGCCATTCCGCTCTTGAGACCCTTCGACTCCGCTCAGGGCGAGCGGAATTCCCCACCCCCGGCTGTTCGGAGAGTCGCCTGTTCATAAGGAATCAATACAAACGTCTTCTCCGATACAAAATACGTAGGAGTACAAAGTAGATGAGAATTGAGAGAGCGGAATTTCTTCGAGAGGTGTACCGGACCATAGCATGTGCATGTGGGGCGTCCGAGGATGAGGCCCGGCTCTTTGCGGAGCCCTTCGTCAAGGGTGATTTGTACGGGAAGGACACACAGGGCGTAGCGTGTATTGATCTTGTGTACCCGTGGATTCGAAGTGGGGCCGTGCGGTTCGGAACGCCGACGGAGACAGTCAATGAAGGTCCGTCTTATGCGCTGTTGGACGGGAATGGCGGGCCGGGGCAGATAGTCGCTACCAGGGGGATGGAACTGGCTATCAGGAAGGCGCAGGAGTCCACGGTCGGAATCGTATGGGTGCGTAATACCAACGATTTTACGATGGCTTCGGCGTATGCGATGAGGGCTCTCGAGCACGATTTCATAGGGTTGGCGATGAGCAATGGGGTGCCGTTAGTGGCGGGGTGGGGAGGTCGGGAGCCGGTGTTCAATACCAACCCCTTGGCATTCGTAGTACCGGCGGGCAACGAAAGACCCATAATCTTCGACGGGGCGATGAGTTCAGTGTCGCACGGTCACGTTGTGCTTTCGGCGAGGGACAAGGAGGTGATGGCGGACGACCCGCTTGTCGGGCCTGACGGGGGGCGCACGGGTGATCCAGTGCCTCTCATCGTCGATCCATCAAAGCGGGGGTCTGAGCAACTGGGTGCGATATTGCCGCTCGGGCCGAAGGGGATGGGATGGCTGATCTTCGTGGACGTGCTTGCGGGAATTGCATCGGGCGGGACGACTGCCAAGCCAATGCCCTTTATGCCGACACCCGATGAGCCCTGGACCGGGGGATTCTTCCTGATGGCCTTGAACGTTGGCAATCTCCAACCAATAGATGACTTCAAAGCCAAGGTAGATGAGATGGTCAGGAACGTGAAAGGGTCGAAACGGGCCTCGGGGTTTGGGGAGATCGTGCTACCCGGGGAACGGGCCCAAGCGGAGTACGAGCGGAGGTCTAGGGAGGGGGTGCCGGTGCGGGAGGAGCACTGGGAACAGGTACTGGCGATAGCGTCGGAGGTTGGGGTGGACGTGGAGGGGCTAAGGACGCGTTCGTAGACAGTATGGGAATTTCGAGAACGAGTAGGAAGAGGGGTGAGACTACTCGGGGATGTGGGGCTTCCGCTCCACTTTAGGCGCCTCGGCCTTCAAGGGTTCCTTGACGTCCTGGATCACCTTGTCGACCTCTGTGGAAGACTTCTTGAATTCCCTGATGCCCTTGCCCAAGGCGCCGCCGATCTCGGGCAGCTTACCCACGCCGAAGATGATGACGATTATTACGAGAACTATGAGTATCTCGGGTAGGCCGATACCTGGACCACCGATGAAGCCGCCCAAGGGCATGAGTGTGTCCCCCTCAAAGAGAGTAGTGTAGACTCAATGATAATAGTCGATGCCATCTCAGTCAACCGAAGCCTTCCTATCGCCACTACGTTTCACGGATAGGAAGGCTTTCACATGCAGGTATATACAATGAACTACAACGTCATAGCATTGGATTTCGACGGTGTGATATGCGACAGCGCCGCCGAGTGTGTGGTGTCCGCCTACGGGGCTTTCTGCCAGGCCAAGGGCGAGAGATTCGACCCGATGACCTCTCCGGTGCCAGACTATTTCCGGGATGGCTTCTACAGGATGAGGCCTCTAATACGGGATGGGCGCGACTACCTGATGATCCTGTATTGCCTGGACCTGCGTCTGCCGATTTCCGACCAGAAGGACTTCGATGATGCGCTGGAGGCTCGGTTCCCGGACCTGTTGAGCCTGTTTGGGGTGGAGTCGGGGCCTGAGTTGGAGGCTGCCTTCCAGCGGTATCGGGCGGGGTTTCGGGAGAGGGATGAAGGGGGGTGGATGGACCGCAATCCCATTTATGCCGGGATGACGCAAGCCCTTGGCGATAGAGGCGGAGAATTTGGCAGCGTTTTTGTGACGACGTCCAAGCCGAGCACGGTTTCCAGGGGAATCCTGGAGCACAACGGGTTTGTACTGCCGGTCGGACATGTATTGGGCAAGGATATGGTCGGGAGTTCGCCGGACAAGAACGTTCACATGCGACTGGTGACAGAGGCGGCTAACATGTCCTATGCAGATATCCACTTTGTGGATGACCAGGTGGCGCACCTGGAGTCTGCGATGGAGTTGGGGGTGAACTGTTACCTGGCCGGGTATGGATATACGACTGGGAAGCAGATTGAGAGGGCTCGGGGGCTGGGCATCAGGGTGCTGGAGGAGGGGGAGTTGGCGGGATGGATGGGTGGGGTGTTGGGTCGGCGCTGAATTTCCAACAAGCCGATACTCAAGGTGTGTGACTATTAACGGTCCCTTTCACCCTCACCCTCTCCCGTCAAGAGGGCTTTGCGTGATTGCGGTTTTCAACTGGCATACTAACCAGATGGTCTAATTTCCACCCCCGCTCATACTTCGAGGGCCTCCCGCCTGAGGCGGATCTTCGACAGCACGAGCGGCCCCTACCCTGGGGATGGATTCCCGACTACTCGGGAATGACGGAGGGAGAGGGGATTGTACGACCACCGCCGGGAGCCAGCCCTGGATTCCCGACTACTCGGGAATGACGGAGCGAGAGGGGACTGGACAAACACTGCCGGGACCCAGCCCTGGATTCCCGACTACTCGGGAAAGACGGAGGGTGGAGGAGTTATTGGAGGCCCATGACGCGGGCGGCGGTGTTTCCGAGGATGTCGGCTCTTTCGGAGTCTGAGAGGAAGTTGCAGTGGAGGCGGTACTGGTTAAGGGACTGTTTGTAGGTGCAGTAGCGGCCGACCATCGGCCAGTCCGAGCCCCACATGAGCCTGTTTGAGCCGATTTTCTTCACGCATTCTTCGATGGTGGGCTCGGCCTCTTTCCACGGGTACTCCCATAGGGCGCCCATCTGGATAGTTAACATAAGCTCCATGTGGCACCGGGGATTATCGAATATCGCCCAGATGTCCTTGGGGAAGTGGATACGGTCACCGTCCAGGAAAGCGCGCCAGGGGAGGCCGTGGGTTATGACCATGTTGACATCCGGGTAGCGTTCCATCCAGCGGCCCAGGACTCGGAGCTCGTCCATGTACTCTTCAAGGAGGGCCGAGCCGTATGGGTTGGGACCAGCGAGGCCCTTGCCGATCATGGTGAAGAAAACGGGGATTCCGAGCCTGGTTACGGAATCCCAGAAGGGCTGCATGGCTCCCTCGTCCCAAGGGTCCCGGTGACCCTGCTGGTCGTGCAATGGAGGGCTGTAGTAGTAGCGGGGCATGAACTGGAGGCCTGAAGGACTCCTGGAGTTCGAGACCTCCCAGGCCACTTCCTCGGCTGCCTTATCCGGGTCGGAGGGGATGGAGTGGGCCTCGACCATTACGAGGCGCATCAGCCTGTCCGGGTAACGGTTGACGACGTTGCGCTGGAACTCGTTCTGGAAGGTGTATCTGCCCTTGTGGGGGTGGGTGTGGAGGATACCGGCATCGATGCCCGCGTAGTCCATCTCGGCGATCATAAGCTCGGGTGGGCATTCCATGTTATGGAGCATGGGAGGGAAATACTGCTTGACGTAGGTCTCTCCCTCGTATTCCCAGGCGAGCTGACCCATGTGGCGGGTCCACCGGGCGTCGGTGAGTTCGCCGGTGTCCGGGTCGATCAGGGAACTGTTATCGACGGGGGTGCGGTCTCGGGCGCGCCAGGCGGGCTGGTGGTGGGTGGCCAACTCTCGATGGATGACCTCCATCTTCTGGGCGCGGGACTTGTAGCCCGCGGCGGAGTCCCACTGGGCGAAGGAGCTTGGATAACAGTCAATGATCATGGTCTGGGCCTGACGTCCGTCGTCTTCATTCAAGCCTCGTCGGCGACGTAATTGCGCAGGACACCCACGCCCTGTACCTCCACCTCGACGGTATCGCCGTCCTTGGTTGAGCCGGGGATGCCGGGGGTGCCGGTGTAGATGACGTCACCCGGTTCCAGGGTCATGGAGGCGGAGATGAAGCTGATGATGGTCGGGACATCGAAGATGAGGTCTGATGTGTTGCCTTCCTGGGCGGTCTCACCGTTGATGCGGACGGCCAGGTTGGTGTTGAAGGGGTCGACCCCGGTGTCTATGAAGGGGCCGAGGGGGCCGAAGGTGTCGGAACCCTTGGCCCGCCACCACTGGAGGTCTCCGCGCTGCCAGGGTCGGCAGCTAACATCGTTGCCTGCGGTGTAGCCGAGGATATAGTCGAGAGCGTTTTCCTTTGATACGGACTTGGCGCGCTTGCCGATGACGATTACAAGCTCACCTTCGTGCTCGATGAGGCCGGCGTTCTTTGGTAGGATGATGGTGCCCTCGGGGTCCAGGAGGGAGGTGAGGGTCTTGAAGAAGATGCCGGGGACCTCGGGTCTCTTGCGGCCTCCCAGATGGCTGGCGTAGTTGAGACCGACGGCGAGAACCTTGGTCGGTTCACAAGGCATCAGGAGCTTGACGTCACTCAAGTTGTGTCGGGTTGAGGTCTTGCTTACGTCGCCGTAGATGCTTCCTTCGATCTCGGTGACGGCGCCGTCTTCGACGACGCCGTAGGCTACACGGCCATCCACTTCGTATCTCGCGAATTTCATATGTGTTTCTCCTGGGATTTCGTTGATTGGCGCTCGGGGGCCGGGTTAGTCGTGCCCTCGCATGAGCGGGGACATATTACATGCGGCAGTTACGACGGACAATCCCCGGGATGTCGGGCCGGAGGATTGGCATGCAATGAAGGTTTATTGATTGAATTAGATTGAATTCGTGCCTGTACGATTGTTCTGGTGAAAAAGTTTTCCGGGCATGCCGTTACCATGCTGAGTATGGGGGGAGGGGAGCAGTGGCAGGCAGTTGGGCATAGGAGGATTATAGGAGGAGAGGGGTGGGGTGGGGCAAGGGGTCCGTGTCACTCGCCTCGGCGGGGCTTTGGTGTCTTACGGTTGCGTGACTCCGGGTAGGGGTCAAGAAATTGAGTTGTATTCATGGTTGTCGTCGCTGGGGACCCCGCCCCAGATTCCTCGCGGAGCCTCGGAATGACAGTATTAAAGTGGGTGGGGTGGGGTGAGGGCAGGCGAGATGGATTGGAAGTACGTGTGCCACCCCCCGCTCGACCCTTCGAGTGTCTTCCGCCTAAGGCGGATGAGCGGCACCGCCCATTCCGTTCTTGAGACCCTTCGACTTCGCTCAGGGCGAACGGAATGCCCCGCCGGGGGATGGATTCACGCCAGTGGCGCATCTGCGACCCTATCGGGGTCGGGAATGACGAGGGGTGGGCGAGAGAGTGGGGTGGAGATGTATTGAATGACGGGGGAGGGAGAATATGGGCTAGGTCCGCTGCTGTTGTCTCACGAGAACATATATTTCTCTGGGGATGGAGATATCTTGCGGGTTTGGGCTGATAGCTAATAGAGTGTAACAGCTCGAATTTCCTGCGCGGATGGAGTTCTTTGTACCTGGAAAGCCTAGCCCTTACGGGCTTCAGAAACTACGTTTCTCTAAATCTGCCTCTCGGGCCGGGGACATTCATCCTGTGGGGCGATAACGCGCAGGGGAAGTCGAACATTTTAGAGGCTGTGTATATGTTGGCTACAACCAAGTCTACCAGGGCTTCCAACGAACGTGAGCTTATCAACTGGGGGGCTATGGATGATCCGCTGCCGGCCGCGCGCATCGACGGGCAACTTACCAGAGGTGGCGAGACTACGAGACTGGATGTGGGACTGGTGGCGGAGAGGGGGGAAACCGGCGTGGAAGAGGAGTCTAATTTCAGCCTTCGGAAGCAGACCCGGGTGAACGGAGTGCCGCGTCGGGCGTCGGATGTGGTGGGGACTCTAAACGCCGTGCTTTTCGACCCCCAGGATGTCGACCTGGTAACCGGGTCTCCGTCGGTGCGGCGGCGGTACCTCGACGTAACGATTTCGCAGATGAACAGGCAGTATCTAAAGGCGCTTCAAAGGTATACACGCATCCTGACCCAAAGGAATCACCTGCTCCGAGCGATCAGGGAAGGTAAGAGCCAGAGCGGACACCTGCGCGTGTGGGACCAGCCTTTGACGGAAGAGGCTGCATTCATACACCTTTCCCGCAGACACATGATTGAGGAGATGGCGTCTTTGGGGTCGAATATTTACGGGGAATTGACCGGCGGCGATGAGACTTTCTCACTGAACTACGTCCCGAATCCGAAGGAGCTTTCCGATATTAGAGTTGAAGATGTCGAAGAGGTCAGGGCGGTGATGCAGGCGCGGCTATCGGCCAACATGGATAGAGAGATCGGGCAAGGGGTGACGGTAGTGGGCCCTCACAGGGATGACGTGCAGTTTGAAATCGAGGGGCGGGATACGGCGTTGTACGGGTCTCGGGGGCAGCAGCGGACTGTCGTTGCTACTTTGAAACTTGCCGAGGTGAGCCTGCTGGTTGATAAGACGGGCGAAGACCCGATCCTGCTGCTGGATGATATTCTGTCGGAATTGGACGAGACGAGGCGTCGGCGGGTGATGAAGACCGCTTTGGCCAGCCAGCAGACCATTCTCACCACTACCGATCTTGACCGGATAGATGAGAACGTTAGGGCACAGGCCCGACTGTTGAGGGTGGAGGGGGGAATGTTAGTGGGAGGTGCGTGATCTCCTGTGATTGTGTGGAATCCGAAAGACCAGCCCGGAGCCCTACCACCGGGGAGAGCTCTGCGCAACTCTTAGCAAGGGCTAGGACAGCGAGTTGTATTCATGGTTTTCGTAGCTGCCCCCCAGATTCCTCGCGGAGCATCGGAATGACAATTGGCCTGGGGTTGGAATGTTTGGGAGAGAAGGAGGAGTACAGCCGTGAATGATGTCGAGTTGCAGGCCGCAATAAAGAGCGCCGCGGAGTTGATAGTTGGTTGCGAGTATGCGACGGCCCTAGTCGGGGCTGGGATGTCGGTGGAGAGTGGGATTCCGCCATTCAGGGGCCCCGGGGGAATCTGGACCAAGTATGGTGAGCCCGAGATGGACGGCTACCGAAAGATGCTTCAGGACCCGGAGGGATATTGGCTGGAGCGGAACAGCGACGAGGGGCCAATGGCCGAGTTCCGGAGCACTTTCGAGCAGGCTCGACCAAATCCGGGACACGTGGCAATGGCGGAAATGGAGGAGATGGGATATCTACGGTGCATCATCACGCAGAATGTCGATAACTTGCACCAGGTTGCGGGAAGCAGGAACGTGGCCGAAATTCACGGGAATTCGACGAAGCTGCGGTGTATCGGGTGCAATTCTCGGTGGTCGGCAGAGGAGTATGAAATCACGGACTATCCGCCACTTTGCAACGACTGCGGGGGCATAATCAAATCCGACACAGTGATGTTCGGGGAGCCGATACCGTTTGACGTGATGGTGAAGTGCGAGCGGGAGTCGAGGAAGTCGGACTGCATGATGCTGGTGGGGACCACGGCGGAAGTCTATCCGGCTGCCGGTTTTCCCGGAATGATCCAGGCGGCCGGCGGAGCGCTCATAGAGATTAATCCATATGAGACTGTGATATCGGGGCGGTGTGACGTGGTGTTAAGGGGGCCTTCGGGGGAGATACTTCCTCGGATGGTGGAGAGGATCAAGGCGTTGAGGCCGAGTCCGTCGGCGTGATCCGTGAAGTTGAAAGGAATGCGTACCGGCTAAACAACGTGGTTTGGCAAGTCCTAGATCCCTCGTGGGCCTCGGGATGGCACGACAATTGGGGGCGGAATACGCGGGACGTGGGTGGTGAATTGGGTGTGGGGGCGATTCGCGAATCGCCTCTACGGAGCGGTAAGAGGGGTTATTGTTCGGGCATTTGGGCGACGCGGAAGTGTCGGGTGCAGACTTCTACGCCGTCTATGATCCAGCTAATCTGGTAGTCGCCGAAGTTTTGGAAGCGCAGGCCGTAGAGGCCGTTGACGGTGCGGTAGGTGCGGTAGGTCAGGCCTTTACCGGGCGCCGGTATGTCACGGTTGGCGGTTACGGGGGGTATGACGTCATGGGCATCGGCGTCCTGGACGCGCATTTCGAATACCTTGGTGCGTCGGGTCTCATTGATCGTGAAGTTGAGACCCAGGACTGCGAAAAGCTGTTGATGGACAACCGGAACGGTTTTAGCGTATATGGTGTCGATTCCGATGCCAACGGCGGTGAGTTTGTTGGAGGACTCTGCGTAGTCGCAGATGAAGGCGTATTCGACGTTCATGGTGTGGTGGATTGGGCGGTGTGGGTGGGGGCAATGGTCACGGGTGCAGATGGGCTTTGTCAAGTCGGCGGATGGCTTGCGGTGGGGAATGGTGGCCGTCACTAAGAGGTGACGTGAGGATTGGTGTTTGGATTCTGCAAGCGCGTCAGATTCCTCGCGGGGGCATCGGAATGACAGAGGCATACCGATAACAGGGTAATGATGGATAGGTTGGGTCCAGAAGGCAGGCTCTTGCTTGCGCAAAGAGCGAAACGGAGGTGGCTGGTATAATCTGCGGCTAGGGTGGGGAAGAGTGATAGGGGTTCGAGCCCGAAAGCTAGACGGAGATTGAGGGAGTCAGGCATATGTTGCCTTTAGAGGGCGTAAAGGTCGTGGAGCTGGCGATCTGGCTGGCGGGGCCCGCGTGCGGCGTGATCATGGCGGACTGCGGTGCGGACGTGATCAAGGTCGAGCATCTGGAGACGGGCGGCGATCCGGCCCGGGGGTGGACCCCGACGGATGCGACCGTGAATCAAGACCCCAACTACGTGTTTGAGACGATGAATCGGGGCAAGCGAGCTATTGCTCTGGACCTGTCCCAGAACAAGGGGCGCGAGGTCCTCTACAAGCTGTGTGAGCAGGCCGACGTGTTCGTTACCAATCTTCGGCTGTCTACGTTGGATAAGCTGAAAGTGAACTATGAATCGATTAAGAAGGTCAATCCCGGAATCGTGTACGTGCGGGGGACGGGATACGGGCCACGGGGGCCGGAGAAGGACAGGATGGGCTTCGATTCCATTGGGTTCTGGGCCCGCTCGGGGATAATGGCGTCGATCGGGGACCCGGATGCGGTGCCCGTGAGGATGAGGGGGTCGCTGGGAGACGTGTCGACGGGCACTTTCCTGTTTGCTGGGATGATGGCAGCGTTGTTCAGAAAGGAAAGGACGGGCGTAGGGGGGCTGGTGGACGGTTCTCTGCTGGCCACCGGCACGTGGGTTGCAGCGGAGAATCTCTGGGCGCCATTGAGAACGGGTAAGACGCCTCCGAAGTATTCGAGAAAAAGCCCTCCGAACCCGCTGGTCAATATCTACAACACCTCGGACAACCGGTGGATTTATATGACGGTTTTGCAAGGAGACCGATTCTGGCCCAACATCTGCCGGGCCATAGGAAGAGAAGATTTGACTGAGGATCCCCGATTCTCTCTCCTAGAGCCGCGGAGGGAAAACAGCGCGGAGATGGTGGCGATATTCGACGTGGAGTTCAGAAAAAGGACGCTGGATGAGTGGGGTAAACGGCTGGATGACGAGCACATTGCCTGGGGGCTGGTAACGCAACCAGAGGAGGTGATCTCCGGGGAGCAGGTGGAGGCGAATGAGTACGTGATAGGGGTGGATCACCCTGTCTTGGGGCATTTGAGGGAGACGGCTATCCCGTTTCAGCTAGACGGGGCACCTCTGACGCCGAGGGCGTCGAGCCCGGAGTTCGGGGCGTCTACGGAGGAGGTGCTGCTGGAAGCGGGGTATACGTGGGAGGAGATTTCGGAGATGAAGGATGAGAGGGTGGTGTTGTAGTCTGAGGAGGATACCCCTCATCTCTCCCCAGGATTAAATGGAGCCCGCCCACCCGCCCTGTTTTATTTGGTATGTCAGCCGTGTTGCTCAGCAACACGGCTGACATACCTTAACAATGGGGAGAGTAAGGAATAGTGTGAGGGGTGGAGGACTGAACGAATACAGGGATGTATGCTTGAGCTTCCTCGCGGGGCCTCGGAATGGTGATGGGGAGATGTCGTCCATGCTGAGGCTATCGAAGGATGAGCGGCCCTACCCCTGGATTCCCGACTTCTCGGGAATGACGGTTAAATGAATGGGGTTGCAGCATACTTTGGTCCGGGTTCCTTGCGGGGCGCTAGGATTAAAGGGACAATCGTGATGACGGAAAAAAGAGAGGTGGGTAGAAATTTCAGTCAGGATGGAGAGTGAATTCTTGCCGGGGCCGGTGGATGGGTTGCGGGTGGTTGATTTTTCGCGGGGGTTTCCGGGTGCGCTGACTACGATGCTCCTTGCGGACTATGGGGCTGATGTAGTCAAGGTTGCAGGGACGGGGAGGGAGCCGTTGGAGGTGGAGCCAGGGTTTCGGGTGTGGAACAGGGGGAAGCGGAGTGTGGAGTTGGACTTGAGGACGGGGGAGGGGGTGGAGGGGGCATTGGAACTGACTTCTCGGGCGGACGTTGTGCTGGAGAGCTGGAGGGTGGGGGTGGCGGATAGCATTGGGATTGGATATGAGGCGGTTCGAAGTCGTAAACCAAATGTGATCTACTGCTCTATATCGTCTTTCGGGGAGAAGGGACCTCTAAGGAACCTTCCTGGGTATGAGGGGATAGCGGCGGCGGCATCCGGGATAATGACGGAGCAGGCCGGGGTGAGACCGGGGCCGGTGTACCCGTCTTCCCCTGTGGCGAGTTTTGGGGCGGTGATGCTGGCCCTGCAGGGGATATTGGCGGCGCTGCACGTGAGGAATGAGACGGGGTTCGGGCAGCGGGTGTGGACAAGCATGTACGAGGGAGCGATAGCAATCCGGTACCCGGTGCTGCCCATATCCAACGAATTGCCACCATTCATTGTGAACAACATCCATCCCCATGGTGGAATGCCGGCCTACAGGATGTACCCTTGCGCCGATGACAAATGGATACACATCGGCTGTTTGACGAGATGGTTTTGGGACAAGCTGTCCATAGCTTTGGACATCCCTGACCTGGTGGTCGACCCCCGGTTTGATACGGCTCCGACCGGGTGGCCGGAGGACCAGTATCGGTTGGACGCCATAGAGATTATCGGCAACAGGTTGCGGGAGCGGCCTCGGTCGGAGTGGCTCCAGGTTTTTGAGGCGGGTGACGTACCGATGGCCCCGGTTTTGACCACGCAGGAGTATATGGACGTGCCCCAGGTGCACCACAACGGGCTGGTGGTGGATGTGAAAGACCCGGTGCTGGGTGACATGAAGCAAGTCGGGCATCCGATACTGTTTTCGGAGACTCCAGGGAAGGTGCGGGAACCTGCGCCTGCAAGCTGGGTACCGATGCCTACATCCCCTGAGGAATTGTTCGGCGATTCTGAGACTTCGGACGTGGGAGAGGACTCGTCGGGGGGAGGGATGGAAGGGAATATGAAACGGACGCCGCTGGAAGGGTTGAGGGTGCTGGACTTTTCGGCGTACATTGCGGGGCCGCTGGGGCCAATGGCGTTGTGCGACCTGGGGGCGGATGTGGTGAAGGTGGAGCCGCTTCAAGGGGAGGGTGCGCACAGCATTCCCATGCTGATCCTGGGGTCTAACCGAGGGAAGAGGGACGTGGCGCTAGACCTGAAGGCACCCGAGTCCCGGGAGGTAATCAGGAGGCTGATTGAGCGGAGTGACGTGCTGGTGCACAACATGAGGGTCGGGGTGGCGGAGAGGCTGGGTATCGACTATGAGTCGGCGAGGGCGATTCGGCCAGACATAATTTATGTGCACAGCACGGCGTATGGGCCATCGGGGCCGGAGGCCAGGAAACCGGGATTTGATCCGCTGTTCCAGTCGATGTCGGGGTTGACGGCCTGGAACGGGGGAAGGTCCGGGGGGCCGATATTTCTGAGGACGGCGATCTGCGACGACACGAATGCCCTGATGCTGGCGGTTGCGGTGCTAATGGCTTTGAATCATCGGGACAGGACGGGGGAGGGGCAGAAGATAGACATGAGCCTGATGAAGACCGGGGCTCTCGCTACGTCGGACGACTTCATGCGGTACGAAGGGAAGAAGGATCGCCCATTGGCGGATTCGGGGGTGCGGGGGATGTCGGCGCTGTACCGGATGTACGAGACGGAGGAGGGGTGGGTGTTCCTGTCGTGTGTGCAGGAGAAGGAGTGGGAGCGGCTGAAGGACGCGCTGCACGGTGAGTGGGATGAGCCGGGAGTGAGCTTTGAGGATGCGTCCGCAATAGACCCGTGGAATGAGGATTTGTGCGAAGTGATCGGTTCAGTTTTCGCAAGGGGCACTGCGCGGGAGTGGGAGGCTCGGCTGGTGGAGAAGGGGGTGCCGTGCGTGAGGGTGGCGGAAGGTAACCTGGAAGGATTTTACGAGAACGGTCACGCCGTCGATACGGGGATGGTTTACGAAGGCGATCACCCGGTTTACACGGGGCTGAAGCAGCCGGGTGTACTGGTCCATTTCTCGGAGACTGGGACGGTAGACAACCCGCCGTCGGCGTTATTGGGTCAGCACACGGTGGAGGTGTTGGGTGAAGTGGGGTACTCTTCGGAAGAGATCGAGGCAATGCTGAGGGTGGGCCTCGTGGGAGTGCCGGAATAGGCCTCAGTCTCGACGCTCGCTGCCCGGGCTCCGGGAGGCGCAGGCGGACTTTCTAACATGGCTCAGACAGCTTACGCAGCCCGGCCCGGGGTATGGGCATCATTTGGGTATCGTGATTTCCGCTTCCTGTGGGGTGGAGGTGTATTCCACGCGCTCAGTTGGGGAATGGAAATGGTGGCACTGGGATGGCTGGTGCTGGAGTTGACGGATGAGCCATTTCTAGTTGGCGTCGCTTTTGCGGCCGGGATGGCGCCGTTCTTCTTCCTGGGGATAGTGTCGGGGTCCGTGGCGGACAGGGTGAACCGCAGAGTATTCCTGCGGTTCGTGTATCTGGGGGGGAGTGGGGTGGCGGGGATTATGGCAATCCTCATGTTCATGGATGTGGTGCAGATATGGCCGATAATCCTGCTTGCCGGGGTGGCGGGATGCCTAAAGGCCTTCTTCGGGACGGTGAGCCAGGCGTATGCCTACGACATAGTGGGACCGGAGAGAAGCCTGAACGGGTTGGCGCTGATGTCTTCAAGCCACAGGTTTGGGGCGTTGATCGGGTCGTTGGGGTCTGGGTTCGTTATCCGAGAAGTGGGCATCGAAGGACAGTACGTGCTGATAGGGGCGACGTACATTGTGGGGATGGTGGTGCTGTTGGGGACCCGCGAAGTAGGGCAGGCAGCCGTTAGGCACCCGAGACCGGTGTTCGAGAACCTGGTGGGGTGGGTGCGGCTCATCCGACAGAACAGGGTGCTGCTGGCGCTGATGTACCTCGCGGCGGTAACTGAGATATTCGGGTTCACGCATCAGAGCGCGATGCCGGTTTTTGCCAGGGAAGTCTTGGGTGTGGGGTCGGTGGGGCTGGGTGTAATGTCTGCGACGGTCCAAGTTGGGGGGCTGGCGGGGCTGTTCAGCCTGGCGAGGTTAAGAAATTCCGGGAAGAAGGGGTTGTACGCTTTTCTGTCGGCGGGGGGATTCGGGCTCGGGCTTATGGCGTTCAGTTTGTATGAGAATTTCATCTTCTACCTGTTCGTGATAGCGGTGGTGAATGCGTGTGCGACTGCGGCGGACACGCTGTACAAGACGCTGATGCAGGAAAATGTTCCGAACGAGCAGCGGGGTCGGGCGATGGGGTCCTGGGTGTTGGCTATAGGGACTGCACCTTCGGGGCACCTTGAAGTCGGGTGGGTTGCGGGTATGTTGGGAGCGCCGAGGGCGATGTTGATAAATGGGGGGATTCTGGCGATTGCGAATTTGTTCTCGGGGGCGGTGATGCCGAGGGTGAGGAGATTGCCTTGACGGTGGGGAACTGCACGGCACCACCGTGTGAAAGATTGACTGACGTGTGAGAGTTTCGGACCAATTCCACCCTCAGCCCCTCGAGGGACTCGGGGCAGGCTCTAGCCCTCTCCCCTCAAGGGAGAGGGGAGAGGACGGTACAAACCGGGGAGATAGGTAACACATAAACCAGGGACATGGGTAACACATCGTGGGATTGTATAGGTCAATCTCAGAGGAGGAATATGTGTTGCCTTGGAAAGACACGAGCATAGAATTGGAGCGGTTAAAGTTCATCGAGCGGCACACTGCGAGGGAGGAGACCGTTGCTGAGTTGTGTCGCCGGTTCGAGATCAGCCGCAAGACCGGCTACAAGATAATCGGGCGATACGAGGCGTATGGTGAAGGAGGTCTGGTAGACCTGAGCCGAGCTCCTCACAATCACTCCAACGCCACTCCCATAGAGGTGGCTGAGCGTATCATCAGGGCGAAGCGCACCCATCCCACATGGGGCCCGAAGAAGATCGTCGCCTGGTTGCATTCCTTTGAGCCTTATGTGCGGTGGCCGTCCTCCAGCACTGCGGGCGCCATACTGGACCGTGTGGGTCTGGTGAGGCGCCGAAAGCGACGACGCAGTGCTACACCCTGGGCCGAGCCCTTCGCCCATGCCCAACTCCCCAATGACGTGTGGGCCATAGACCTGAAGGGCTGGTTCCGCACCGGTGACCGAATGCGGATAGATCCCCTGACAGCCCAGGACGCCATGTCCCGGTACTTACTGGTATGCGACAGTCTGCTCCACCCTACCGGCCCGGAGGTCAAACGCTCTTTGGAGAAGGCCTTCCGAGAGTACGGCATTCCCCGGGCCATACGCACCGACAATGGCCCACCCTTCGCCAGTGTGGGTCTGGGAAGCCTCACTCCACTCTCAGCTTGGTGGGTCAAGCTGGGGATCCTACCCGAACGCATAGAGCCCGGACACCCCGAACAGAACGGTCGTATCGAACGCCTTCACCGAACCCTCAAGGCCGAGACCGCAGCGCCTCCAGAGGCCAACCGGATACGACAACACCTAGCCCTCGAACGCTTCATGCACACCTACAACTTCGAGAGACCCCACGAGGCCCTGGGCCAGCAACCACCAGGCCACCTGTACACGCCCTCTATCAGGCCCTATCCCCCACGTATCAGCTCCCCCGAATACCAGGCCGGTGTCACCGTACGTAGTGTCCGCAGCAACGGACAGATCAAGTGGAAGGGGGATATGATCTACGTGAGCGAGTCCCTCAGGGGTGAACCCATCGGCCTGGTCCAGATGGACGAACGAACCTGGTCCATACGGTTCGGACCCCTCTTAATCGGGACCCTTGATGACCCCACCAGAAGGATCGACAAGACCCCAGTAAAAGTGTTACCTATGTCCCCGGTCTAACTGTTACCCATGTCCCCGGTCGTACAGACCCCGCTGCTCGACCCTTCGACTCCGCTCCCGCCTGAGGCAGATCTTCGACAGCGCGAGCGGAATGCCCCACCCCTGGGGAAGGATTGACAGTAATATATAGGTGGATTGGGGGGGGAAGAGGATGATTTTGGAAAGGCGGTAGATATGAGCAGAAACGGGATTCCGACGATAATCAAGGTGGGGAGGCTGGCAGATGGAGTGAGTGGAGATGTCCAGGATAGGATGGCGATAAAGGTGTCGAGGGGAGGGATTGAGTGGGTGGCTCGGCAGTCGGAGTTGTCTCAGTGCGGGGACATGGAAGGGACGGTTTTGGACTTTCCCGGGACGACACTAATGCCGGGTCTAATCGACTGCCACACGCACACGAATATGCCGGGCACGGGACTGTCGGTCGATGAGGTGCACGAAGACGGGGATGATATTCACCTGATAGAAGCTGTAAAGAGTGCGCGGATGGCCCTGGAAAGCGGAGTGACGACGATGAGGGACAACGGAGGTTGGAACAAGGTCGTCTTTTCGCTGATGGAGGGGATAAGAAGGGATATCGTGCCGGGGCCGCGGATCGTCGCTTGCGGCAACCCCGTGACCATTACGGGGGGCCACTGCTGGATGATGGGGGCCGAGGCCGATGGTGTGGATGGGGTCAGGGCTGCGGTGCGCCGGATGATCAAAAATGGGGCGAGCTTCATCAAGGTTATGACTAGCGGAGGCACCACGAGGGGGAGCATGCCTGAGCGGGCGTCGTACACGCTAGAAGAGCTTCGGGCGGTAGTGGAGGAGGCGCATCTTCGAGGGAGACTGGTGGCCGGTCATGCGATATCCACACAGGCGGTTGTGTACTGCCTGGATGCTGGGGTAGACATGATTATTCACTGTAATTTCATGGATGAGGACGGCGTGAGCAGATGGGACCCGAGAGTTGGAGAGAGGATAGCGGAGTCCGGGGTGTGGATAAATCCGACGATTCACATACGTCGGGCGGCGACATTGGCGCTGGAAGCCAAAAGGGAAGAGGGGACGATCTCGGTTGAGGAGAGGATGGAGCTGGAGGAGAACGAAGATACGATCCGGCAGAGGGGAGAGGTATTCCGGGAACTGGTGGCAGTGGGGGCTCGGATGATCGGGGGGTCGGATTGTGGGTGGGGGGCGTACCCGTTCGGGCAGTTCCACCGGGAGCTGGACTCCATGGTGGAGGTGGGAATGCCTACTGAGCAGGCGTTTCTATCGGGAACTAGGGATGCGGCGCGGTCACTGGGGCTCGGCGGCGAGGTCGGCACTATCGAACCCGGTAAGGAGGGCGACCTTCTGCTGGTGGATGGAGACCCTACACGCGACCTGAAGGTATTGGAGAAGGTGGTGGGGGTGTTCAGGGCTGGTGAAAGGGTGCGCTAACCGGCGTTTGCCGAGGATGCACGGAGGCTGGCGAGCTCGGGAGAGTCGGGGTCGTGGTTGGTGTTAGTCCAGTCCGAGTCAGCTTGTGCAAGGTCGCGCTGGGCGGCCTCAGAGTTGCCCAGGCCGGTCTCGGCGCGGGCGAGCCAGAAGAGGTCTCGGGTGGAGGGGCGGCGGGAGAGGCGGGTGCGGAGCATGGCCTCAGCCTTGTCGAAACGTTCCGTTTCCAGGTAACAGGCTATGAGCGTGTCCTCCAATACTTCTCTCTGGGCGTGGCTACCGCCGATACGGGCAACCTGGTCCATGACCGAAGGGCCGAAGAGAGGGTCGAGGATGGCCAAGGCCTGCTCGGGCTGCTCCTCAGCGAAGAGCCGGAGCCCTTTGAGGAGGGGGACCATGATCTCTGAGGAGAGGGGGTCTCCGGAGTCGGCTTTCTCCTGGATGCGTGCCTCGAGGCCGGACATCCTCTCCCAGTTGTTGGCGCCGGCGAGGGCCAGGGCTGCGTGGACGTCTCGGTAGGCTGTGCCCTCGGTGCGGATGGCGGGCTCGGCGAGGTTGGATAGGGCCTGCCAGTCGATGGGGGGAACGGTGTTCGAGTAGAGCATCATTCTCCAGAGGAGGGCTGCGGCGTCGGAAAGGGCGCCGCCGTCTCCGGCTGCTACGGCGGAGCCTATGCGATCGTTGTAAAGGTCGAGAACCTTGCCATAGTGACCCTGGGAGAGCTCGAAGAGACAATAGTGCCAGGCGAGATGGACGTAAAAGGGGGCTCGGCGGTCGTAGTCTTCGGTCCATTCGTCGAGGAACTGGGCCCCGTCCGGGGATGCGCCTCTTTCGAAGAGGACGTGGGCGACGGAGTGGGAGGCGTCTGCGTTGTCGGGACGGGTCTTGAGAGAAGCCTCGGCGAGGCGGAGGGCTTCATCGAGAATGCCTGATTCGTGGTAGGCGAAGGCGTACCGGCTTTGGAATGCCCAGTCATCGCCGTAATTGGGGGCCACTTCACTACATAAGGCCAACTGGTCGGCGGGGTAGCTTTTGGAGCCGCCGCCGCTGCAACCGTAGAAGAGCAGGTTGTTGGCGATGTAGAGGACGAGGATGTCCCTAGGGAACTCGCGCAGGTACTCCGTCATAAGGGAGAGGGCCTGCGGGCCAGGGCTATGGATGTAGGAGTCAATGACGGCGACGTGAAGGCGTTCTCGGCGGCTGAGGCCGGAGGAACGGGCCTCGGCGCGCTTGACGCTTGCCTTGGCTTCACTGACCTTGCCTTCGTACATGTAGCGATAAGCGAGGGCGGCGTGAGCCATTGCGAAGGAGTCGTCGGACTCAACGGCCTGCTTGATAAGCTCCAATGAGCCGAAATTCATGGAGAGGAGAACGTCTATGCCCTGGACGAATAAGTCGGCGGCTTTGGAAGAGTTGGTGGTGAGAGGGAGGCCGTATCTGTCCTGCGAGGGCATGGGTAAATTTTAGGGGGTGGGGGGAGGGGTTGCAATGAGTCGGGAGGGGAGTTTCGGTTGCTTTTGTGGAGTGTCGCTTTTGTGCAGGAGTGTGGGATAGGTTGGGTTGGGGTAAGTGGCATGGCCTAATCCTGGGGATGGATTCACGCCCTAGGCGCACTTACAGCTGGCTCTCGGTGGCCGGGATAACGAATAAAAGGGAGAGAGGGGGGTTGGGAGTCGTGGTAGAATTAGGGCGATTTTTCGCCCTGATGCAATAGACACGATTTTCAGTGAGGTTTTGCATATGACGACTACCGCCAAGCCGGAATACAAGGTTATCGGGAGCCGGCCGATTCGGCACGATGGCGTTGACAAGGTTATCGGCAGGGCCCAGTACGGGGCCGACATCAGTCTTCCGGGCATGCTCTACGGCAAGGTTCTGCGGAGCCCACACCCACACGCACGCATCATTTCTATCGACACCTCCAAGGCCGAGGCACATCCGGATGTTCGGGCCGTGGCTACCTCAACGGACTTGCCCGATTTGGGCCCCGTGAGCCGGGAGAATGTGTTCCCGAAAGGGGTGTCGGACAACATATTGGCCCGGGGGAAGGCTCTGTATAAGGGCCATTCGGTGGCGGCGATAGCAGCAACGAGCGCTCAGGCTGCGGAAGAGGCGCTGGCGCTGATTGACGTCGATTACGAACTGCTTCCGTGGACTACAAACATAGAAGAGGCCTTGAAAGCGGAGGCCCCTACGCTGCACGAGCACTGGCCAAAGAACGGGTCCAGCGAGAACGGGATTGACGGGCCGAATGTGGCGGACCATGTTCAGCACGCTTTCGGGGACGTTGAGAAGGGTTTCTCCGACGCGGACATAGTCATAGAGCGGGAATTCAAGAACAAGTCGGTGCACCAGGGATATATTGAGCCGCAGAATGCTACGGCATCGTGGTCGGCGGACGGGCGGGTGACGATCTGGTGCAGCAGCCAGGGACATTTCCTGATCCAGTCTCAAGTTGCGCAAATCCTTGGTCTACCTCTTTCGCAGGTGAAGATCGTGCCGATGGAAATCGGCGGAGGGTTCGGAGGGAAGCTGAGCGCCTACCTGGAGCCAGTTGCGGCAGTCCTGTCTCGGAAAGCGGGCAAGCCGGTACAGATGACGATGAGTCGGGCGGAGGTGTTCGAGAGCACGGGCCCGACGTGCGGCAGCAAGGTGTCGCTGAAGCTGGGAGTTACAAAAGAGGGCCGGATAACTGCGGCGAAAGCGACATATCTGTTCGAGGCCGGGGCGTTTCCGGGGGCTCCGCTGGCGGCTGCGGCTGCGGCGATCTTTTCGCCGTACGTGATTGACAATCTGCTGGTTGATGCCTACGACATAGTGGACAACAAGCCGAAGACCGCTGCTTATCGGGCGCCGGGAGCGCCGAATGTGGTATGGGCGGTCGAGAATCTGATGGACGAGATAGCCGAAGTCCTGAACATAGACCCGATGGAGCTTCGGATGCTGAATGTCGCCACTGAAGGGACTCGGCGTGCGGACGGGGTAAAGAACCTGGTTATAGGGGCGAAGGAAGTGATGGAGGCGGTGATGGCCCACCCCCACTACAGCGAGCCGTTGGAAGGGGAGAACCGGGGTCGGGGGGTAAGCATGGGGTTCTGCCGCAATAACACGGGCCCGGCGTGTGCAATTGCCAACGTGCTGGGTGACGGCACGGTGAGCCTCGTGGAAGGAGCTGTGGATATTGGAGGGTCTCGGTCATCGATTGCTCTGCAACTCGCGGAGGTTTTGGGGATACCCGTAGAGGACGTGAACCCCAGCATAGGGGATACCGATGAGGTGGGGCAGACCTCTCCTACCGGGGGCAGCGGTGTCACCTACAAGATGGGCATTGCGGCTTATGACGCGGCGATGGACGTGAGGCGACAGCTGATATCGAGGGCGGCGTTACTGTGGGAGGTGGAGGAGGACCAGGTCGAGTATGTAGATGGGTCGGTGAGGCACAAGTCGGACCCCGAGCTTCGGTTGACGTTCAAGGAGATGGCTTCGAAGCTGGGACAGACGGGTGGGCCGGTTGTGGGTCGGGGGAACGTAAGCCCGACGCGGTCCGGGGCATCATATGCGGCGAATATTGTCGACGTGGAGGTGGACCCGGAGACGGGCAAGGTGGAAATATTGAAGTTCACGGCCTTCCAGGACGTCGGGAAAGCGATACACCCGAGCTACGTTGAGGGCCAAATTCAAGGCGGAAGCACCCAGGGGATAGGCTGGGCACTCAGCGAAGAGTACTTCATGGGCGACGACGGCAAGATGGCGAATTTCACGCTGCTGGACTACCGGATGCCCACGGCCCTGGACATACCGATGATAGAGACGGTGATAGTCGAAAAGGAAAATCCAGGGCACCCGTTCGGGGTGAGGGGGGCGGGGGAGTCGAACATAGTACCGGCCCTCGCGGCCCTGGCGAATGCCATTCACAAGGCGACGGGGGTGAGGTTCCGGGAGCTGCCGATGTCGCCGGGTGTGGTGTTGAAGGGGATCCATGGGGAGAAGGCTAACGGAGCATAGGCGTTAGCGAGTAACTGCCGGAATTTAGGGGCGAATGCGCGTAGCGTGTTCGCCCTTTTCGCGTGGTGGTTGGGGCTCGGTGCGACGGGTTGGCAGTGTGTGGGCCGCCCCTCGCTCGACCATTCGACGGGGCTCCCGCTCCGCCAAAGGCGGACTTTAAGCACGGCGGATCTTCGACAGGGTGGGCGGCCCCGCTTGTGGATGTGAGCGAGTCTCATGCCGCCGCAGGACTCACGGCTGAGGTGTAACTGTCACCTGACTGCATAGGGATGGCGGAGTAACGTGGGGTTTCTTCGGTTGGGGGTGCATTGCGGAGGCGCGCTTGAGATTCCTCGCGGGGCCTCGGAATGACAGTGAAGGGTGTGAACTGGCACTGAATGGACTTCACGGGTTGAAGGAGTGTGGGCCACCCCCCGCTCATACTTCGAGTACCTCAGCACGAGCGGCCCGGCCCCTCCAGCAGAGGTTATGCGAAGCTCTCGTTAAGGGAGAGGGGACTGGACCAATCCCACCCTCCGCCGGGCAACTCCTATGGGGGACATTTGGGCTTTAGATGGGTGGGTGTTGTTTGTGGAGGGGGTTAGACTGCTGATAGGCGTAGGCGGCGTTTAGGACTGTGGGTTCGGAGAGGTAGCGGCCTGAGAGCTGGAGACCGATGGGGAGGCCGTCACTGCTGAAACCGCAAGGTACGGAAATGGAGGGGCAACCGGTGAGGTTGAATACCACTGAGGTGTCGCCGCGGACGGAGCTGAGGAGGGACATTGGGTCGAATTCGGCGAGGGAGACGGCGGTGCTGAGGGTGGCGGGGCCTGCGATGAGGTCGACCTGGCCGAAAAGTTCTTCCACCTCGCGCTTCAAACGGCTACGCATTCGCTGAGCCTGTATGAAGTCGTTTGCGGTGAAGAGGGCACCAGCCAGGAGGAAGGCCTTGACGGTCTCACCGAACTTGTCGGGTCGGTCGTAGAAGTCCTTCTGGAATATGTTGTAACCCTCGGCGATGTAGATTGGGGCGCCTGCGGCGCTGGTGTACTCCAAGTTAGGAATCTCCACGTCCACTACTTCTGCTCCCATCTCTCCCAGGTCCAGGATGGCCTTATCCACGGCGGCTTGAGTTTCCGGTTGGACTGCACCGGGATGTCGGTCGAAATAGCTGCGCAGCACTCCGATTTTCAGGCCGCGCACGTCTCCGGTGAGCAGGGAGCGGTAGTCCGGCACGGGGGCGGATGACGTGGTGGGGTCCCGGGGGTCGGGGCCGGCGATGGCTTTCAGCATGATGGCGGTATCTTCTACCGTGCGGCACATGGGGCCGATATTGTCCATGGTCCAGCTAAGGGGCATGACACCGGCTCGGCTAACCCTGCCGTTGGAGGGCAGGATGCCGGAAATGCCATTCCAGGAGGCAGGGAAGCGGATGGAGCCACCGGTGTCGGACCCGAGGGCCCCGAAGAAAAGGCCCGCGGCAACGCCGACGCCAGATCCACTACTGGACCCGGCGGGGGCGTGAGCGGTATTCCAGGGGTTGCGGGCCTCTGGGCCGTTGCTGGGAGGACCCATCATGGCGAGTTCGCTCATGGTGAGCTTGCCGAGCATAGTTGTACCTGCGTCTCGGAGGCGTTCGGTAACGGTGGCGTCGGAGTCCGGGACGCGGTCGTTGAAGCCCAGGCTGCCGTAGGTAGTGCGGATGCCCTTTGTGTCGCAGAGGTCCTTGAGGGCGATGGGGATGCCGTGGAGGGGGCCGCGGGAGTTGCCTGAAGCGAGTTCTCCGTCGGCATTTTCGGCCTGCTGGAGCGCGTGGTCGGGGGTGGGGGTGAGAAAGGCGTGGAGGGTGTCGTTGAGGGAGTCTATTCTATCGATATGGGCCTGGGTCAGCTCGACGGAGGACAGCCCTCGGTTGTGAATCAGTTGAGAGGCTTCTTCTATGGTGAGGTAGTGCAGCTCTGTCGATGGCATGGATGAATAAGCTCCTTAGTCTGAATCGTAGAGATACTGATAGGCGGTCAGAACTTCTTCACCATCCAGGTCGACGGAATAGAGCGTGTCGAGCTGTTGCCTGTAGCTGACATACACCTGCTCAATAAAGTCCAGGGTTTCAGGAAATTTGTCGAGCCCCGCGCTGCGGGCGAGGGCTTCGAAGTTGGAGTCGGATGCCATCCGGTTGCACCGCCTTTCGGATTTAGTTGGATGAGATCGCGCCGAGGGACTCGGGGGGTTGGAATGGGAGGGAGAGGGAGTCGGCGACGGCGCGGTTGGTGACCTGGCCTTCGTAGGTGTTGAGGCCCTTGGCGAGGACGGGGTCTCGGCCCAGGGATTCAGACAGGCCGAGATTGGCAATTTCTTCGATGTAGGGGAAGGAAACGTTGCAGAGGGCCTCGGTGGAAGTCCGGGGCACTGCGCCGGGGATATTGGTCACACAATAGTGGACCACACCGTCTACGAGGAAGGTGGGGTCGGAGTGGGTGGTCGGCTTACAGGTCTCGATGCAACCGCCTTGGTCGACTGCGACGTCGATTACGACAGATCCGGCTGTCATGCGGCCAATCATGTCTCGGGTCACTACCTTGGGGGCTTTAGCTCCGGGAATCAGGACCCCGCCGATCACGAGGTCTGCTTCCGCGACGGCTTGTGAGGTGGCGGATACGCCGGCTGCAACGGTGACGAGGTTGCCGTCGAGCACCTGTTCCATCTGGCGCAGCCGCCCAATGTTGGTGTCAATCAGAATCACCTTGGCTCCGAGACCCAGGGCTATCAAGGCTGCGTTTGAGCCGACCATTCCGGCGCCGATAACGGTGACGGTGCCCGGTGGGACGCCCGGCACGCCGGCGAGGAGCTTCCCAATGCCGCCGTGCTGTTTCTCCAGGTAGTGGGCACCTATTTGTACCGAGATACGTCCTGCGATCTCGCTCATGGGGGCAAGGAGGGGAAGGCCGCGGAAGTCGTCCTGGACGGTCTCGTAGGCCAGAGAGGTGACTCGGTGTTCGAGGAGCGACCTGGCGAGATCCGGGTCTGCTGCGAGGTGCAGGTAGGTGAAGAGAATGACGCCCGGCCTGAGCATTTCGTATTCAGGCTCGATGGGTTCTTTGACCTTAACGACCATGTCCGAAGACCAGAATATGTCCTCGGGGTCCCGGACGATAGAAGCGCCTTGGCTGGCATATTCTTTGTCGGAAAAGCCGCTTCCCAGGCCAGCCCCGCGCTCGACGAGCACTTTGTGGGAGCTGCGGGTCAGAGCGGAAACGCCAGCGGGCGTCAAGGCGACACGGTTTTCCTGGTCTTTGGTCTCTTTGGGCACGCCGATGATCATAAAACCCCCGTCCACGACTTCATTCGTAGGAGGCCGGGCGACCGCCGGGGCCCGTGCCTCGTCCTGCAAACACGATGTCACACAGAGTCAAGCTTGCGCCATAAGCAAAACCGTGATGGACCAGAAGCGCTCCCCAATAATACTCTTTATCCGGCGGTCGGGCCAATCCTTGACGGGTTTTATTGCCAAGCCTAGACTGGCCCCAAAATGACACATTTCGGGCGGGGGTCGACGATATGGGGCTCCCAGCCTCCGATGGAAATAAACTTCGAATGGGAAGTGAAGGGTGAAAACATGGGATATGGAGTAGGCGCTTTCGTGGCGGACGTAGACCGGATTCTGGATGAAAGAGGGCCAACGGTGGAGGCGATCTGGGAGATGGGGCCTCGGCTGCAGAAGCTGGTAGCGGAGGGCGGTGATCTAACCACGCAGGGAGCGGCGTCGGTGGGAAGCACGGGGCTGCCGAGCAGGATACTCCACGTTGACCCGCAGGGCCGTTACAAGTTCGTTCTGGCGAGCTTTCCACCCGGAGAGCCTACGCCGATCCACAGCCACTTTCGTTGGGGGCTGGAGTGCGGTGTAGCCGGCAGGGAAAGGTTCACGGTCTGGAGGCGTGTAGACGATGATGAGTCGGGGCAGGCATCTCTACAGGTGGTCACCGACCACCATGTCGAGCGGGGAGACCTGGGTTACTGGTATGACTCGCCGAGGAACATACACCGGCAGTGGGCGGAGGGTGAAGAGCTTTCCTGCCTGGCGATTGTGTTGGGTGGGGATGGGGGTCGACAGCACGTCTTCGACCTGGAGTCGGGGGCGTATTCGGAGGCGTAGATGTCCAGTGCTGACGCCCGGCATGCTTGGACGGGATGGCAAGTCCCGGGGATGGATGCACGCTCCGCCACCCCGCGGGATGGATTCCGGCTCTCGGCGGCCGCAATGACGATGGGGAGGTGTTGGGTGGATAGAAAGATTGCTCAGGTTGGCTAGCGCTTGAGAATCCTCGCGGGGCCTCGGAATGGTGGTTGTGCAGGGGTTCCTCCCTGCTGTAGGCCATTAAGTAGCTAGCTACTGTGGTACAGACAGCAAGATCGGGTTGTTTTTACCAATCGGACACCACACCCCAGATTCCTCGCGAAGCCTCCGCATGACAGTCGTGTAAGGGTTGCGGCCAGATTTTGCAGTCCTTGGTTAGAGGGAGTTTGCGCGTTCTCTTAGGGCGAACTTTTGGATTTTGCCGGTGGAGGTCTTGGGGAGGGGGCCGAAGACGAACTTTCTGGGGGCCTTGAAGTGGGCGAGGTTGTTGCGGCACCAGGTGATTAGCTCGTCCTCGGTGATGTTAGGGGTGTCGGGGCGGGGGGTTACGAAAGCGCAGGGGGTCTCGCCCCATTTCTCGTCGTGCTTGGCGACTACTGCAGCCTCCATAACCTTGGGATGTCGGTAGAGGACTTCCTCGACTTCCAGGGATGAAATATTCTCGCCGCCGGAGATGATGATGTCCTTGGAGCGGTCCTTGATCTCGATGTAGTGGTCGGGGTGGACGACTGCGAGGTCACCGGAGTGGAACCAGCCGCCGGCGAAGGCCTCGTCGGTCGCGGTGGGGTTCTTGAGGTAGCCTTTCATCACGGTGTTGCCGCGCATCATGATTTCGCCGATGGTCTGGCCGTCTTCGGGGACGGGGGCGAGGGTGTCGGGGTTGGCTACGGTGAGATAGGAAAGGGTCGGGTATCGGACACCCTGTCTGGCGAGCATGGAGGCCTTTTCGTCGGTGGGCATTGAGAGCCAGTCATCCTGCCAGGCGCAGATGCTGGCGGGGCCGTAGGTCTCGGTGAGGCCGTAGAGGTGTGTGACTCGGAAGCCCATGCCCTCCATAGCGGCAATTACGGGGCTAGGTGGGGCAGCGCCGCCGGTGGCTATCTCGACGATATGGCCCCAATGCTGCTTCGTATTGTCGGGGGCGTGGATAAGCATGCCCAGAACGACGGGTGCGCCACACATGTGCGTAATGCGATGGTCTTTGATGAGAGAAAAGATGACAGCGGGATCTATGCGCCGGAGGCAGACGTGGGTGCCGGCGACGGCGGTGACGGCCCAGGTGTATGTCCAGCCGTTGCAGTGGAACATGGGGAGGGTCCAGAGGTAGACGCTGTCCCTATTCATGCCAAACATCATGGCGTTGCCCATGGCATTCAGGAATGCGCCTCGATGGTGGAAGACTGCACCCTTGGGATTGCCGGTAGTGCCGGAGGTGTAATTGAGGGCGATGGCCTGCCATTCGTCTGAGACGGGTTGAGGCTGAAAATCCTCATCGCCTTCTGCGAGGAGGGACTCGTAGGTTGTTTCTCCAAGGAGGTCGCCTGGGGGAGCGAGGGGATCATCGATGTCTATGACTATTATGGGTCGTGTGACCTGGGAAAGGGCTTCTTTGACTACGGGCGAGAACTCTCGGTCGGTGATGAGGAATCGGGCCTCGCCGTGTTCCAGGATGAAGGCGACGGCTGCGGCGTCGAGGCGGATGTTGATGCCGTTGAGCACTGCGCCGATCATGGGGACTCCGAAATGGGCCTCGAGCATCGGGGGGGTGTTGGGGGCCATGATGGCTACGGTGTCGCCGAGGCCGACGCCACGTTTTGCCAGCGCGGAGGCGAGGAGTCGGCAGCGTCGGGCGAACTCGAGGTAGGTGTATTCGGTGTCGCCGTAGATGACTGCGGTCTTGTGGGGGTATACGGTCTTGGCCCATTCGAGGAAGGTGAGGGGGGTGAGGGGCTGGTGGTTGGCGGTGGTGGGGTCAAGGTTTTGGTTGAAGATGGAGGGGGTTTGGTTTGACATGGTCGGGCTCCGATTTGCTGGTGAGGGTTGTGGTTGAAAAGGTAGTCGCGTGGGTGGAGGGAGTCAAGCGGGTGGTGGGGTGCACGGGGAGGGGGATCACCCTCACCCTAGCCCTCTCCCATCAAAGGGAGAGGGGACAGGACGGTACAGACCCCACCCCAAATTCCTCGCGGGGCCTCGGAACGACGGTTAAAAGGGTGTTCGTGGAGACGGGACTTGGTGAGGTGAGAGGTCTTGCTAAGGGGGTGGGGAGTAGAATGTAGGATAGTGTTCAGTTTTGATACGTGTCCGGTGAGGGAAAGGAGCAGTGGAGTGAGGAAGCAGAAGCAGGAGGAGTATAAGGGATATCGTACGGCGGGTATCCGGTTGATGGAGCCGATGCTGGCCGATCTGCCGGCTTTTTCGGAAGGGCAGGACGAAGCTGCGCTGTATCCCTATCACCTGTTTGACAAGGCCCACCTGGTTATGCTGGCGGAAGAAGGTCTCATCCCCAGGGATGACGTGGCGGCAATGTTGAGTGTGCTTCGGGGGACGGAGCCGGACAAGGTTGCGGAGTCGAGGCTGGAGGCGGGGAGTGCGATGCACTCAGGGGAGTATCTTTTGATCAGGCGTTTGGGGGAGGAAGTGGGGGGTCGGATGCACCTGGGTCGTAGCTCGGGGGACTTACATGCGGTGTGGCGTCGGTGTCGGCAGCGAGATGGGCTGGTGACACTGATGGGAGAAATCAACAGGCTGCGGGGCGTTTTCCTTGAGGTGGCCGGGGAGAACCTGGAAGCGGTGATGCCGGCTTACACGCACAGCCAGCATGCGCAGCCGACTACGCTGGGACATCAGCTTTTGGCGTGGACGTCCAGCCTGGAGCGGTGCTTCGGTCGGGCGGCGTTTGCGTACAGCTGGGCGAACCAGAGTCCTGCAGGGTCGGCGATCATGACGGGGTCCGACTTCCCATTGAACCGGCATCGGACGGCGGAACTGATGGGGTTCGACGATGTATTGCCGAACACGTATGACGCAATTCTCAATGAAGACACGCCGTTGGACAGCTTTATGGCGGTGGCGTCGGTGCATTTGAATTTGTCGAGGTGGGCGTCGGATTTGAACTTCTGGTTTACGTCAGAGGCGGGGTATATCGACGTGCCGGACCGGTTCTGCGGGACGAGCAGCATAATGATGCAGAAGAAGAACCCGGATAGCCTGGAATATGTTCGGGGGGCGGTGGCTGATGCGATGGGTGGGCTTGTTGCATCGTTCGCTGTGCAGAAGGCAGCAAGCGGGGACCCGACCATGGACCTTCGATATATGGATGACGCACTGTTCCGATCGTTTGATATGGCCATTAGGAATCTCGGGTGGTTCATTGAGCTGATGCCGGCGCTGGAGGTGAAGCGGGACCGAATGAGGGAGATGGCAGGGGCACACTGGGCTCAGGCAACGGATGTGGCGGGCGCGCTGGTCAGGGAGAAAGGGTTGCCGTGGAGAACAGCGCACCAGATTGTCGGGATACTGGTGCGGTTCACGGAGGCGCGAGGGATTCGGCCTAGAGACGTGACGCCTGAGCTTTTGGATGAGGCTTCGGTGGAGTATATGGGGGAAGGGGTGGGGTTGAGTGAAGATGCGCTAGCCCAGGCGCTGGACCCGATGGCGTTCGTGGAACGCCGGACGTTGTATGGGGGACCGGCGCCGGAGGAGTGCAGGAGACGGATGGCGGAGTACGAGGAGCGGCTGCGGGAGGATGAGGAGTCGGTGGAGGGAAGGCGGCGTAGATTGGATGAGTCGGCGGAGAAATTGGAGTTGGCGATTGATGGGATTTTGGGGTGAGGGGGGTGCTTCCACACGGGGACGAGACACCCCAATTCCACTCTTGAGACCCTTCGACTCCGCTTCCGCCTGAGGCGGGTCTTCGACAGGGTGCGCAGGCCCCAAACCGGGGAATGAAGGGCGTGGGGGGGCGGGTATGATATGTGAGTTGTGCTCGGGGGATGGATTCCTGCCTCCGCAGGAATGACGTAATGAGGTGGAGATGGAATGGCTGCTAGGCAAAGTAGAGAATCGGGAGCAGTGGGAAGATGATTATTGATGTGCACCGGCATGTTTGGTCGGCGGACCAGAGGCATCCGGCGACTTTTGCGGGCGATCCGCGTTGGGAAGGGTCGGAGCCTTCTGATTTTGACTGGCGTCGGGCGGCGAGGGAGATTGTGGAGGAGATGGACGGGGCATCGGTGGACGTGAGCGTGATAATCCTGGCGGACTTCGGGCTGCGGTTCGGGGAGCCTGAGGTGGGGGTGGAGGAAGAGAATGAGATGCTGACGCAGGCCCGTGACTTGTACCCGGACCGGTTGATTGCATTCTACGGAATCGATCCGCAGAGGCCGAGGTCGGCGGAAAAATTCGAGTCGGCGGTCAAGGCGGGGAAGGTGTCGGGTATCAAGCTGCACCCGACTACGGGGTATTACCCAGGCGACAGGTCTTGCTACGATCTGTACGAGATATGTGCGGCAAACGGGCTGCCGGTGCTGTTTCACTCCGGGCCGGGGTTTCATCCGCTGCTGTACGGGAAGTCGGCGCATCCTTTGGAGTTCGACAGGGTGGCGGCGGACTTTCCGAATGTCGACATGATACTCGGCCATGCGGGCGGAGATTGGTGGGAGGACTGCATAACGGTGGCGAAGTCGCACCCGAACTTGTACCCGGAGATAAGCGAGTGGCAGGCGAAGTTCAAGGCCGATGAAGAGGGGACTGTGCGGGCGATTGATAAGATGATGCGAAGTCTCGGGGGGGAGAGGTTAATGTGGGCGAGCGATTTCCCGGGCATCAGGAAAGAGATGTCGTTGAAGGCATATGTGGAACTGTGCCAGGAGTTGCCGTCGATGGGGAAGAAGTACGGGTGCGAAATATCGGAGGAGGCGATGGGGTTGATGATGGGGGGGAATGCGGGTCGGGTGCTGGGGGTGGGGTCTTAAAGACGGGACGGATTTACAAAGGCGGACCGCCCCCGCTCGACCCTTCGACTCGTCGCGCAGGATGAGCGGCCCCTCTCCGGGGATGGATTCCCGTGTCGGGGCACGGGAATGACGGCCAAATGCGGAATGAAATGACGGTTGTACAGATGTATACGAGAGGGAGACGGATAAGTGAAAGTCGAATGGATGAATCATACGGGGTTTGTGGTGTCGGATATGGAGCGGGCGTTGGAGTTTTATCGGGATGTGCTTGGGTTGAGGGAGCAGCGAAATATGGTGTTGGAAGGGGACCTTGTGACGCAGTTGACGGGGTTCGAGAACGCCAAGGTGCATGTCGTTTACCTGGGGAATGATTTGCGGCATGCGGTCGAGCTTGTGCATTTCCTGAGACCTTCTGTGACTGCATGGACGAGGCCGCCGAGAAATAGGGTGGGGACGGCGCACCTGGGGTTGATTGTCGATGATGTGGACGCTTGTTATAAGGAGTTGTCGGAGCAGGGAATGGAGTTCGTGAATCCTCCGGCGTTAAGGCCGGACGCAGTGTATTCGTGGGCTCGAAAGGTCTGTTACGTGTATGACCCGGATGGGAATATGTTGGAGTTGATCGAGCGTGAGCCGCAGCCTGCCGATGCGTCGACGGTGTGAGGGGTGGTGGCGCGAGAGTGAGAGGTCAGGTCTGAGTGCCGAGCAGGGCGCTTAAGATTCCTCCCCAGACCTCGGAATGGGTGGAGGAAAGGACCTTGGGATGACGGTGTGAGGGGTGGGGGTGTCAATTATGCGAAGGTCTCGCCGGGGGTTGGGACCCCGCCCACGGGCAACCACAAGGGATTGCCCCTACGGGGGAAGGGATGCCGCAGCGCCAGGATGGATTGGGGTTTTGTGGCCGGGATGTCGATTGTGCGAGGGTGTCTACAGGGGTTAGGGCGCCTCCCCAGATTCACGCTCCGCCAAAGGTGGACCCTCCCGATGCGGGGGTTCCACTTTCAGCACGACGAACACCCAGGCGCATCTTCGACATCTTCGACATCTTCGACCTCGCGGGGTCTTGGGATGACAGGGCAATGGGGAGCGTGGTCAAGGCCAACCACGATACGATCCTTGAGTACGTTTGGCGGGGCTTCTAGTAAAGACGGACCTTCGAAAGGGGCCTGGGGATTAGGGGGACGGAGTGCAGGTTTTTGCAATTGTCTGTGGAAAGTATTTCTTTAATTGGGTGTTGGGAATACAATATGCCGACTATCAGCGTGGATCGGTATTCCATGCTTATGGCAGGCGGCAAGGGCCTTGGACAATCTACCTCTTAAGGAGAGGAGGGTACAGTCGTGGAGCAGACGGTAATTTCTGCCGACACCCATATGGACATAGTGTGGCTGCCGGAGGACCTGTTCGTGTCCAATGCCCCGGATTCACTGAAAGACAAGATGCCGAGGGTGGTGGAGACGGATGAGGGACGGATTTGGAAGGCCGAGAACACTAGTTTCGGGTTTGTGGCTGCGGGAGCATTGACGGGCTCCTATGAGCCGTACCAGCCGGGGAAGTCCAAGAGGCTTGACCGGATGGAAGAGATGGGATTTTTCTCGGACGCCGATGCGGGCAATTTCCATCCCAGCACGCCGGAGTTGAGGCTCAAGGACCAGGACGCTGACGGGATCAAGGCCGAGGTGATATACGGCATCCTGGGGGTATCCACGGGATTTTCCGATGCGGAAGGAGGGCTTTCGAGCCCGGAGGCGCTGACGTGCGTGTACGACATATACAACGCATGGGCCGCCGATTTCTGCAAGGTAAACCCCGACAGGCTGGCTGCGCTGGCCTGCATATCGAGTCACAGCCCTTCGATAGCTGCGGCGCAGTTAAAGCGGGCTGCGGACCTCGGGTTGAAGGGTGCGGAGATGAACGTGTCCAGCGCGTCGTCGCCGATCTACCAGGAGGAATGGAACGAGTTGTGGGAAACGGCCGGCGAATGCAACATGCCGATCTCCTTCCACACTGTCGGGCTTAACTACCGACAGCCAGAGTCGGGGGCGGACGAGCGGTATGAAACGATCTCGTTGGGGTTGATGTACACGCTGTTCCAGCTATCGGGGCCGGAGTTCATGACGAGCGTGCTTTTGTCGGGAGCATGCGACTTGTTTCCGAACTTCAAATTCGTGCTTGGCGAGTGCGGGATAGGATGGCTGCCCTACGTGATTCATCGGATAGACGTGGAGTACGAAGACCGGCTGTTCCAGCTCGGTCTGAGCGCCATGCCCAGCGAACTCTGGAGGCAGCACGGGTACTCGACGTTCCAGGATGAACCGCTGACGGCGGATGTAATTGAATCGGTTGGGACGGGTAACGTGCTATGGGGGTCTGACTACCCGCACGCCGACAGCGTGTGGCCGGATTCGATGGAAACGATAGAGCGCAACCTTGGAATGCTTGACGCAGAGATGAGACATAAACTGGTATATGAAAACGCCGGGAAGCTATACGGGTTTCTTAACTGAGTGCCGGCGCCCGAGCGTCCGGACATTCTACGGTCAATTGAGACCGGGAGGACTGGTTAAATGCTGCGATTGAAGAAGCGTTCCCTGCCCCTGAACATGAGGCAGAGCGGCGACGTGGATGCGAAGATCAAGATCACTACCCGTCTGCGCAAGGGCCCGTACTGGCACCTGGCCGTTAAGGCAGGGGCATGGGCTTTCGCGACGTATAACCACACGTATCACCCCCGGGCATACGTAAAGCCCGAGGACGGCGGGTTGATGAAGGAGTACGAGTACATCACCAAACACGTGACGATGTGGGACGTGGCGGTGGAGAGGCAGATCCAGGTGAAGGGGCCGGACGCAGCGGCGTTTGTGGACAGGGTGATTACCAGGGACGTTTACAAGAAGCTGCCGGTGAACAAGGCACGGTACGTGATCCTGTGCAACCAGAAGGGCGGGATCATCAACGACCCGGTATTGCTGCGGACAGCGGAGGACGAATTCCGGTTCAGCATCTCGGACTCTGACGTGCTGCTGTGGTGCCAGGGGGTCAACTACAAGGGCGAGTTTAATGTGGACATCAGCGAGGTCGACATCTCGCCGGTGCAGATCCAGGGGCCGAAGTCGGTGCAGCTGATGCGGAAGCTGTTCGGCGACGGGATCATGGACATGAAGTACTACACGATCTGGCAGACGGACCTGAACGGGCTCCGGGTGGACATATCCAGGACGGGGTTCTCGGCCGAGGTGGGATTTGAAATTTACCTGCACGACGCCGTGGACAATTCCGACGAGATGTGGAATACGGTCCTGGCGGCGGGGGAGGAGTTCAACCTTCACGTCATAGCCCCGAGCCACGTGCGTCGGCTGGAAGCGGCAATACTGTCCTACGGCCAGGACATGGACATCGAGACTAATCCGTTCGAGGTTAACCTGGACTGGCAGGTGGACTTCAACAAGGAAGGCTACATCGGCAAGGAAGCGCTGGTGAAGATCAAGGAAGAGGGGATAGAGCAGAGGATGGTGGGTCTGGCGATGGGTGGCACGCCGATAACCTGGTACAACCCCGACTACTTTATTGTTAAGGATGAGTCTGGGGAGAACGAGGTGGGGTACGTCACGAGCGCGTTCTTCTCGCCGAGGCTGGACTGCAACATAGCGCTGGCGATGATGCCGATAGGCATGACGGCGGAGGGGACGAAGCTGAAGGCGGTGCTGCCGGAGGACGGGCCGGTTGACGCGGCAGTCGTGCCGATCCCGTTCGTAGACCCGAAGAAATCTATTCCCGCGCAGAATATCGGCGGTTAGCTGGGTCTCAACTGAATTACCGAGCCTTAACCGGAGACCCGTGCTCGCACGGGTCTCCGGTTAAGGCTCGGGCTTGGATACGCAATGGTGAGAAACGGATTTCTTGTAGCCGACAGCGACCTCCACGTGATGGAGCCGCCGGACATGTACGAACGATACCTGGAACCCCGGTATCGGGAGGCGGCGCCGGTGTGGATGGCGCGCCCGGAGAGCGGGCACAAGGACTTCGTGGTGAAGACCGATCCGGGCGTCTCCGATGAGTGGACCAAGAAGGAGATGGTTTCCCGGAAGCGTCTCGACGACCGGAAGGCCGAGGTGTACGCGGAGGAACTGAGGCACGGTTATACGGCTGAGATGACGCTGAGGGCAATGGACGTGGAAGGGATTGACATTGCGATCCTGTTCAGGACGTTCGCACAGATGGCGATCCAGGTGGATGGGCAGGACCCGGACTATACGTTCGCCGTGTGTCGGGCGTTCAACAACTGGCTACATGAGTTTGCGTCGGTGGACGGGGCGCGGTTGAAGGGATCGGGGATTCTGGCTTTGACCGACATTCCGGCGGCGGTGGATGAGGCTCGCAGATGCATCGAGGAGTTGGGAATGGCGGCGGTAACATTGCTACCGACGGTGGTCGATAACCGGATGGTGCACGACATGGAATGCAACCCACTATGGGACGCCATGCAGGAGATGGACATCCCGGTCACTTTTCACGATACGTCGCAGGGGTTTGCGGCCAAGAATCCGGGCAACTGGTTTCGGGACCATCCGAACAACCTGGTGCTGGTGCACGCGTTCTCGTTTCCCATACCACTGATGCTGTCGATAGGGTGTGTCACGGCGGGAGGGCTTTTGCACAGGTTTCCCCGGCTGAGGATGGCGTTCCTAGAGGGCAATTGCTCATGGGCGCCCTGGGTCTTGTATCGGTTGGACGACCAGTGGGAAACGTACGGCGACAGCCAGGAGATACAGCTGGACTTGAAACCGAGCGAATATTTCGTTCGGCAGTGCTATGTTTCGACGGAGACGGACGGGGAACTGCTGCACCACCTTGTGGACTCGATTGGTGATGACAACGTGGTGCTGTCGACCGACTATCCGCATACCGACTCCAGCTATCCACATGCGGTGGAGTCGTTCCTGAATTACGACAAGGTGAGTGAAAAGACAAAGCGGAAGGTCTTGTGGGATAACTGTGCAAAGTTGTACAACTTGGCCCCGAGGCAGGGGGTGGGGTGAGGTGTGGACTTCGAATATGAAAATTGAGGACTGAATAGGAGAAACCGAATGGCAGAAATGACGGGCGGCCAGGCACTGGTACGCTCGATTTACAACGAGGGTGTGAGGGTGATCTTCGGGTTGCCGGGGGTGCAGCTTTACCACGCAATGGATGCGTTGTACGACACTCCGGATATACGTTTCATCACGACCCGGCACGAGCAGGCAACGACTTATATGGCGGACGGATACGCAAGGGCGGGGGGACTGATAGGGACGGCTATGGTGGTCCCGGGGCCCGGGCTCCAGAACGCTGGGGCGGGGTTGGGCAACGCATATGCCTGCTCGTCACCCGTATTGATGATCTCGGGGCAGATAAACAAGAAGAACATCGGTCGGGACGTGGGGATACTGCACGAAGTCAACGATCAGATAGATGTTATCGACCCGGTGACTAAATGGAACGCCAGGATTCTCAATGCCGTGGAAGTTCCGGGTACTGTTCAGGAGGCGTTCAGGCAGCTGAGAAATGGAAGGCCTCGTCCGGTAGAAATCGAGATTCCGCCGGAGACGCTGGCTGAGGTGGCTGATATAGAGTTGAGCAGACCTGCCGCCAAGACGGACTCGGCACCGTCAAGGGATGACGTTGAGGATGCGGTTGCGGTATTGATGGAGGCCGAAAGACCTGTGATCTGGGCGGGGGGTGGGGTGCATTCCTCGGGAGCGAGCGAGGAGCTGCTGGCACTGGCCGAATATCTTCAAGCACCCGTGATAACGACGCCGGAGGGGAAAGGGGCAATTTCGGACAAGAACTATCTATCGATAGGGGTGACCAGGGGCAGGTCGACGGGGCAGACGCGTGATGGGCTTCGGATGTATTTCTGGGAGCGGGACGTGATACTGGCCGTGGGTACGAGATTTGCGGGGGTGGAAGCGCTGGAACAGCAGAAAGTGGTGCAGATAGACATCGACGAACAGGAAATAGGGCGCAACCATACCGACACCGTTGGAGTGGCCGGAGACGCAAAGCTGGCCCTCCGAAGAATTCTGGAAGGGTGTCGGGAGGTGGGTCCTCCGGCGAATTCCCGGAGGGAGGAATGTGAGACGCTGAGGGCTCAGCGTTACGATCCGGTCAACCAGGTCGAACCCCTGGGTGGGTTCGTGCGGACCATCAGGGAGTGCATCCCGGAAGACGGGATCCTGGTGCCGGACATGACGCAGGTTGGGTATTACTCAAGGGCTTATTACCAGTCCTACGAGCCCAGGACGTATTTCACGTCGTCGTATGCGGGGAACCTGGGGTTTGCGTACCCGACGGCTCTCGGGGCTAAGGTGGCTCAGCCGGACAAGGTGGTCGTGTCTCCGTGCGGGGATGGGGGATTCCTATATAACTCGCAGGAACTGGCCACGGCGTCGCAGTACGGGATAAACGTAATCGGTATCGTCTTCAATGACGGAGCGTTCGGGAACGTGCTGCGGGACCAAAAAGAGATGTTCAATGGAAGGGTTATCGGCTCGGAGCTGAAAAACCCCGACTTCGTAAAGCTGGCGGAGGCGTACGGGGTGGTGGGGATGAAGGCGGAGTCGCCGGAGGAGTTGGGGTCGGCGCTGAACAAGGCGATTGAGTTGGACAGCCCGGTACTGATTGAAGTGCCTCTCGGGCCTATGCCAGCGCCTTTCTAGGGGGTTGGGCGGGGATAGTCGGAGCGTCGGATTGGCTGGGTTGGGCCACCCGGTGCTCGACCCTTCAACGCGGCTCAGGGTGAGCGGCCCCTCCCAGGGCAACCACGAGGGATTGCCCCTTCGGGGGAGGGGATGAATTCACGCCTCGGGGCATCTTCGATCGATTGAGTGACTCTTCGTGCACTCCGGATTAGGGCAGGTACACCCCGTGGATTCTGCTCTCGAGACCCTTCGATGCTCTCCGCCAAAGGCGGACTTACAGCACGGCGCACTTGCAGCTCCGCTCCCGCCAGTGGCGGATCTTCGACAGGGCGAGCGGAATGCCCCACCTTTGGGGAAGAAATGACGGTTGTGCAAGGGTCCCGTCAAGGGAGATGGAACCGGACGCCCCGCCCCAGATTCACGTCCCAGGCGCATCTACGACCTCGCGGGGCCTCGGAATGACAGTCAAGGGGCACAGGGACGACAGTGGGAGGGAATTGGGATGAGGGTAAATGGCGGAGCTTATTTCAGTTGGTTTGGGCCAGGGTTGTGAGTTGTCGGATGTCGGGGAGTTGGTCAAGGGTTTCGGTGCATTCGACGAGGCGGGTGACGCCATCGGGACCGAGGATGTGGTCGCAGAGGAAATGGATCTTGTCCCGGAGTTGGGAGCGAGGGGCTCGATTTCCGTAGTCTCCCCAAAGGGTGCTAGTCTCTCCCTTTACAACGGTGCCGTCTTTCAAGTGGATAGAGGCGTAAGCGAGAGGTGAACCTTCTGGTGCAGCGGCCAATTCGGGGTCCTGCTTCACGTTTACCCTGGAAGCGAATGCCTTGAGTTGGGGTTTGGCAATGGTGTCGGGGTGGAAGACGGTGGTGTCGGTCTTGTTCTCGAGCAGGGTGACGGCAACGGCGTAGGGGACGTGGAACTTGGAGGCCAGCACATTGTCGGGGTAGGGGCCGAGCATACCATCGAGCATTCTGTGGACGCGCAGGTCTATGCGCTCAATGGAGTCGGGGTCCAGGCCATTGCGGGCACGGGCGTCCAAAACGGCCTCTATTGAGGCGTGGTTGATGCGACAGCAGGCGTGGAATTTGAAGTAGTTCTGCTGGATGCGCAACTCACCGCCGAGACCCTGAACTGCTGCGTCGGGGCTGAAGGAGTCCCCGATGATTGTCCCGAATACGTCTGATGGGGCGTCATCGAGGCCGGTGAAACCGCATTCGTAGAGGTGGGCGGCTAGGATGCCCTGGAAGCCAGAGCGGCCGGGGTAGAGGTTGCGGATGGTCGCACCACGGAAGGCGGTAGTCCAGGTGTTTGCGGGGCTCATGGAGGCGGCTAGGTTAATCACTGCGCGAACTTGGTCGGGTGAGTAGCCCCGGAGTTTGGCAATGGCGGCAGCCGTGCCCACAGTTCCCCAGTGGCCGTGGGAGTGGACGTTTTCTCGGGGTTTGGTTGCGCCGCCGATGCGGGACTCGATTTCGTAGCCGACGATTACGCTTTCGATGAACCTCTTAGCGTCGACACCCATTTCCTCTGAAACGGCCAGGGCTCCGGGGAGGGAGTGAATTGCAGGGTGACCGCCGCCGAAGCGGTTACCTTCGTCCATCTCCAGGGCGACACCGGCGGCGGAGTTAGCAAGAGCAGCGAACATGGGCTCTGCCTTGAGGTTGTACCCGAGGAGGGTGGAGACGGAGGGTTGGGAGCGCTCGGAGGCGAGTTGAGCGAGGGAACGGTTCTCCGGGAGCTGGGAGCCGGCAACAATCGCGCCGAAGGTGTCCATGATGACGTCCTTGGCGGCAGCCTGGGCGTCGGGGGAGAGGGTGTCGTAGGTGGTGTCGGAGACGAATTGGGAGAGTTGGTCGAGGTAATCGCTCATGGTGGGGCCTCCGTATCGCGGGTGTGATTGCAAGGTAACACGGGGCAAGGGAGAGGGCAATCGGGGTGATATACTCACCGCGTTTAAGGAGGCTATGAGTTGATTGCCGAAAGCGCGGTTTTGGCCGAACTGAAGAAGATGGTCGGCAGGGAGATGAAGATTACATCTCCCGAGGAGGTCGGCAGGTCTGGGATACGGGCTTTTGCGCAGGCGCAGGGGGACTTGAACCAGCTGTATCTGGACGAAGAATATGCGTCGGGGACACGGTATGGAGGGATAATTGCGCCTCCGACGCTGGTGTGCGAGACGCTGCAGTACATGGTGGGTGAGGTGGATGAGACGGGTGGGGCGGCGGGGCGATTCGGGCTGCCTGTTGGGATGGAGATTCGGGCGTCGAATGACTACGAGTTCTTTCAGCCCTTGCGGCCCGATGACGTGCTGACTGCCCACTGGAAGGTAACGAACGTGCGGGAGAAGAAGGGGCGGTCGGGGACTTTGTTTTTTCTGGAATATGACATCCGGTATACGAACCAGCGGGGAGAGTTGTTGGCGGTGAATCACGAGACCCTGATCTTTAGGGAGGGGTAGGAGATGACTATGCAGATGCCTCGGCGAATCTGGTCCCCTCCCCGCTCTTACTTCAACGGGGCTCCCTCCAGAGACGGATCTTCGACAGCAGGAGCGGCCCCGGCCCGTACGACAACATCCTTGTAGACGGTAGTAAGAGAGATGTTTGACAAGGCAAATGTTGGAGAGTCGGGGGTGTGGTTTGAGGATGTGCAGGTTGGGGATGAGATACCGGTGCTGGTGAAGGAGATATCGACTGTCAGCATGGTGATGTATGCGGCGGCGACGTGGGACTTTCATCGTTATCACCATGACATGAAGTACGCAAACGGAAAGGGGATGAAGGAGCAGTTCCTAGACGGCCAGCAGATGGGTGGGTATCTAGCGCAGTTGGTTATGGACTGGGCGGGCATTGGGGGGACGTTGAAGCGGCTTTCGTTCAGGTATGGGGACTTTGTGTTTCCGGGAGACACGCTTACCTGTAAGGGCAGAGTGTCGGGGAAGGGTGAGGGTGGGGTGGTGGAGTGCGAGTTGTGGATTGAGAACCAGGATGGGACTCGTGTGTTGAAGAAAGGTAAGGCGGTGGTGGAACTGCCGCAAAGAGCTTGCTGAAGAACCTCCCCACCCCATTCCCTTCTAGCGAGCCTTCGACGCTGTTCAGGGCGAACGGAATAGCTCATCTCCCCACAAACAAGGATTATTGCGAATAAAAGGGACCATCCCAATCTCATTGTCTGTTAAGTAGGGTGGGTGTGATATTATTTCCTTCAATAGTAGTCGAGTATCGGGAGGGCGTATGGCGAAGGCGCTCGAAGGCATCAGGATAATAGACCTAACCCAGTTTGAGGCCGGAACCACTTGCACCCAGGCCCTGGCGTGGCTGGGCGCCGACGTCATAAAGGTTGAAGCGCCGGGGAAGGGTGATCCGGGTAGAAGGGCGTCGATGGATGTGCCGGGTCTGGACAGCTACTATTTTCTTCTGCTGAATGCGAACAAGCGCAGCCTGACGCTTAACGTGAAGAGCGAAGAGGGGAAGAAGATATTTCTGGACCTCGTTCGGAATGCGGATATTGTTGCCGAGAACCTTGGGCCCGGAACGCTGGAACGATTGGGGCTGACCTTTGACGTTTTGTCGCAGGTGAACCCGAAGATAATACTGGCTCGGGTGAAGGGATTCGGGACATACGGGCCCTACAGCGGGTTCAAAAGCTTCGACATGATTGCGCAGATGGCCGGTGGGGCGGCGGCGATGACCGGACACCCCGGCGGGTCACCAACATTGATGGGAATTACGGCGGGAGACATCGGGACGGGATACCATGCGGCGCTGGGGATCATGGCGGCGTTGTGGCAGAGGCAGGTCACGGGAGTGGGTCAGGAGCTTGAAGTCTCGATGCAGGATGCGGTGGTGAACCTGGGCCGGGTGATGATGATGACGTACAATATGACCGGCAAGGCTCCCGACCGTCGGGGGACGACGACTGCAGGGGTGTACCCGGGGGACATATTCCGGTGTGCGCCGGGTGGATTCGACGATTACGCTTTCATATATGTCAGCTCGGTTATCGGGGACAGCATGTGGCCCAAGTTGCTGAAGGTGATGGGTCGGGATGACTTGATCGGGGACCCGCGCTATAGCAGCAGCCAGGCCAGACGCGAGAACGGCATGGAAGTGAACATGCTTGTCGAAGAGTGGACGATGCAGCACAACAAGTATGAAGTGATGGAGAAGATAGGCGGGGCAGGGATCCCGTGCGGAGCGATGCTAAACGCCGAGGATATCCACACGGACAAGCACCTAATTGAGCGGGGAATGATTGTAGACATGGACCACCCGCAGAGGGGCAAGTTCAAGATCATCGCCGATCCGATAAAGCTTGCACATTCGTCATTTGAAATGGAACCTGCACCATTGTTGGGAGAGCACACTGCGGAAGTGCTGAACGAAATACTGGGAATAAACGGGTCCAAGTATGAAGAGCTCAAGACGGCGGGTGTAATTTAGTATTTTCTCGGCTTAGGGCCGCGTATCTCTACAGGAGGAAGGAATGTTCAGGGGAATAGTATTTCGGGACGAAGTTGAGGAGCTGGTCCAGTTTGTAGAAGAGACGGACCCGAGCGAGATAATCGAGCGTACGCTGGACAAGCTGAGGGCCGGGACCCCGGCGGTGGACCTGCTGAGGGCAGGGGCCCTGGCTGTGTGCCGATCCACGGAGCTTCCTCCTGAGCATCACGGGGGCCCCGTCCACCCGATATGCGGGATTCATGGTGTATACAACACGTCCCGCAGGCTGAGCGGCGAGATGGCGTTCATGCCGATAGTGCAGCACGTGGCATTGTGCAACAACCACGTCAACTCCCCGCAGATGGGGCCGTACATCATGCCGGCAATGGATGCGCTGGAAGGAACGGGGGCGATGATAGGGTCGTACCATCTGTCCGATGGGACCGAGGCCTCTGATGACCCGGACATGATGAACTCCACTGAAGAGGCGCTGCTGAGGTCCATCCAGGTGCGCAAGCCGAGCCTGGCGGAGCAGTACTACCTGTGGCTGCAGGAGAACCGGATACCCGGTGAAACGCTGGACCTTCTGCTTCCGGCTTCCGTGTCCCGGAACAGCATTGACGACCATTACTTTGTGTATCCGATGTTCACGTTCAGGGCTCTGGACGTTATCGGGTGGGAGTGGGCTCCCGTGCTAATGAGGGTGGTGGTTAGATACCAGGCCCGGAACCCGTTCAGTCTGAGCAGGACGCAGGAGTCGGTTTTCGAAGACGTGACCAACTTGATAGAGAAATATTCGCTCATGGACCGGGAAATTCCGGAGCATACGAGAGACAGGGAGGCTGAGTCAATTGGGAAGTTGGGTGAGGCCATAGGTCAGTGCACGAACTACCTGGATGGCATGGAGCCGATGGCCAAGGCGTTGTCGGAGGGCATGTCTCTGGAGGGGGCGGGGGAGGCGCTGTCGGTGGGCGCGTCGAAGGCGTACCTGAAGTCGAGCTACGGAAACCCGATGGACTCGCACTTGCACACGGGCACGAATGGTCGGCGCTATCTGCTGAACGTGGAAGGGGTAAGCCTCCGGCACAAAATCGAGGCGTTGATCACGGGCCTGACGGGCCCGGAGTGCCTCAACGGGTCTCGGATGCTGTGGGAGAAACCGTTTGATCCTTCGCAGGCGGAGTATTTGCCGGAGATGGGAGAGGCCGAGCTGCTGGATAGGATTGTCGAGAGCATCGAGGGGCAGCCGTGGGCTAACTGGCGGGAGATAGGTGTGGACAACCTGGAACTGGGCAACGAAGTCCAGGAGTCGATGCTATTGGCGCAACGTTATGCCGACCGCCGTTACAACCCCGAGGCTTTGTTACAGCGAATAGGCGAGATTATCTGCCGGGATGACTTCACGGAGTTGCACGGCATCAAGCATCACCAGGCGCTGGTAGACGAGTTCTACGCGACCCGGGAGCCGTACAGGTGGAACCATCTAGTTGCGGCTGTGAAGTCGGTGGCAGTGATCGAGGGCGGCAAGGAGCGAACGATCTTCGACCGGACGCTGGAGATGTTGAAGGTATAGCCGCTTCCGGCCTGCGCAGATTGCCTAGCTAGAAGAGTTCGGCGTCATCGTCGAACCACTCTCGGATCAGGTCGTTGAGCGAGCCGTCCTGCTTCATGGAGTCTATGGCGGCGTTGAGCTTGTCTTTCAGGTCTTCGTCGCTTTCCCGTACACCTGCACCGATGCCCTCTTCCAGCAGCACGGGCCGGCCAATGACACCTAAGCTGCCGTTGCTTTCGGCGATGATGGTGTGAGCAAATTCCCGATCAAACAGTCCGGCGTCAGCCTCTCCGCTGAGGATGGCGGCAACAGCGCCCTCGCCTGTGTCGAATTCAACAAACTCTGCCCCAGTCTCGGAGAGATAGGCAGAGTGGACCGTGGCCACCCCCGCGGCTATAACGCCACTGAGGGCGTCTTCAGAGGCGTTGAGGAGAGCGACATAAATGGAGGGTGTCGGGGGTAGGTAGGGCTGGGTGAAATCTATGACCCGGTCTCTTTCATCATTGATGCTCATTCCTGAGACTATGACGTCAAATTCCTCGGCGATGAGGCTGTCTAAGATGCCGTCCCAAGGGGTGACAAGCCATTCGCATTCCAGGTCGGCTCGACTGCAAATTTCGTCCATCAAGTCTGCCTCGAAACCGTCCACCTCACCGGCGTTGTTGACGAAGTTATAGGGCGGATACTCGCCGTCCGTGCCGATGCGCACGACCTGCGGTCCGTCGGCGCAGGAGACGGCGAGGGATGCCAAAAGGGCCAAGGATGCGGCCAAGAGTGCAACCTTCCACATGGCGGTGTCCTTTCCCCACATCCTCTATTTGTCCAAGAACTGGGGCATAACCTTGTCAGCGAATAGATAGAGGGAGCGCATGACCTGGGTGTAGGTGAGGTGGGGGAGGGGCCAATACATGGTGACGTGCTGGCAGCCGATCTCCGTTCGCCATTTATCGATGCCCTCTGCGACGAATTCCGGTGTGCCGACGAGGGTGTGGCCGCGCTTCGTCAGGAAATCCAGCCAGTCTTCGGCCTGATCTTCGTCGGAAACAGGTTCGTTCTTGCCGACCATGGTGCGCCTGGCCCATTTGCCTGCGCCGTAGGTCATGGCGGTCTCGATGACGGGGCGCATGATGCGCCGTGCCTCCTCCATGGTGTCGGCGACGAATATGGGGCGCATCATGGCGACGCCTTCGCCCATGGGGACGTCACGGCTCTGGGCCACGGAGGCGGCATCCCGGTAGGCAGACCAGGCTTCTCGGGTCCCCTCCAGGGTGCGGCCCCAGGACATCGCCCCGAAGCCTCTGGCCCCGGCGAAGGCGTGAGACGACGCGGAGTCGGCCATCTGCCAGACGGGAGGATGAGGTTTCTGGTATGGCTTGGGCAGGACTCCAAGGGCGATGAGTTCACCGTCGGGATTGTTATAGCGTCGGTCCCGGGCTATATCGGCGACGGGCTCCTTCCAGCCGGGCATGGGAAGGGTATAGAACTCCCCGGTGTGGCTAAAGGCTTCCTCCGTCCAGCACTTCAGGATAATCTCGAGGGATTCTTCGAAGAGGGCGTAGTTCTTCCTCTTGTCTCGCCTGTCGGCGTTCGGGTTGAAATTGCCGTTCACGCGGTTGTTAATGCCGCGGATAATCCCGAAGTCGACGCGGCCCCTGCTAACATGATCGAGCATGGCGATATCTTCGGCGACGTGGACCGGGTGGCGGTCGGTTATGGAAACGCCGCATTGGCCGAGGCGAAGCGTGGAAGTGTGAGCGGCGAGGTCTACGCAGGTCAGGACGGGGTTGGAAGGGGTGGGGGTGACCCAACCATCCCAGAAGAAATGGTGCTCGGCGCTCCAGACCGTGGTGAAGCCGGCCTGTTCGAAGAGCCGGGCTTCGGAGCGCCACTCTTCGATCCAAGGATAGCCCTCGGGCTGGCCGCTGTGGACATACAAGCCGCTGTCGAATCTCATGCGGATGACCTCGCGATCAGGGTCGGGGATGGGGTTGACGACGGATGTGACATTAGGGTGGGGAGGGTCGGTTGTCAAGGAATGCGTAGCAACACATTGGTTTCTGTGCTGGAGAAATAGACGTTACAATAGTCTGGATATTGTGATGTTATGAGAAAGATTCCAGTGACAGAAGTCAGAAGTCGATGGTTTGAGTAGCTTCGAAGAGTGGAAGCCGGTGAGACAATCGTGATCACGCGGTATGGAGAGGTAATTGCACACCTCGTACCAGATGAGTCACAGGACAGATTGCGGCGGAAGAGGGCAATAGAGAGGTTTCTGCGCTGTCGAGATGAAGGGGTGAAGATTAGAGCGACGTTGGAAGAGATACTTGCTTGGCGGCATGAGGGGCACAGATTTTAGGCCGAATAGACATCAACTCCCAAACAGCAAAAGGCAATAGTGGAAATAGGAATTATAGGGCTGCCGCAGAGCGGTAAGACGACAATATTCAATGCACTCACGGGGCTAGGGAGCCAGGGACAGGGGAATCAACCCGACAGGGCGGCGGTCGGGATGGCGAAGGTGCCGGACTCCCGGTTACAGCCCCTCTCTGATCTGTTCAACTCCCGGAGAATAGTACAGGCAGAGGTGAAGTACTTTGACGTGCCTCTCATGCCAAGAGGGCTCGGGAAGAGCGAAGGCTTTGGGGGTAAGCTCCTCAACGTGCTTTCGCAGGCGGATGCTTTGCTGCATGTCGCGCGGGCTTTCGACGAGCCCTCGATACCTCATATGGAAGGGAGCGTCGACCCATATAGGGATGCCGAGGTGCTGGACCTGGAGCTAACGTATTCGGACCTGACCATATTGGAACGGAAGGCGGAACGGCTGCAGGACAGCTTGAAGGGGGCTCGGGCGCAGGAGCGGGACAAACTGCTGGCTGAGCAGGCCCTGATAGATAAGGTGAGAGAAAAGCTGGAAGACGGCGTGCCCATGCGCTCCCAGGTCTTGACTGCCGACGAACAGAAGACACTCAGCGGTTACCAATTTCTCACGGCCAAGCCTGAGCTAATCTTGCTGAATGTCGGGGAAGAGGACCTGGATAGTATGGACGCGCTGGAACGGGAGGCCATGGAAAAGTTCGGTGGGCCAGAGGTTTTGGTGTCGGCGGTGTGCGGGAAGTTGGAGGAGGAGCTATCGCAGCTGGATGCGGAAGAGGCTGCCGAGTTCAGGGCCTCGATGAACGGAGGAGAACCAGCCCTGGAGAAGGTGCTGCGGGTATCGTATGAACTGCTGGGGCTGGTATCGTTTCTCACCTGTGGCCCGGATGAGGCGCGGGCTTGGCCCGTGGTAAGGGACACTGCTGCGGTCAAGGCTGCCGGAAAGATACATTCAGATATTGAGCGGGGTTTCATTCGGGCGGAGGTCATCGAGTACGAGAATGTGATGAAGTGCCAAGGCCTTGTGAAGGCCAGGAAACAGGGGTTGATTCGGCAGGAGGGGAAGGAATATCGGGTCCAAGACGGGGACGTAATCAACTTTCTGTTTAATGTCTAGCCAAGGCTCCTCTGTTTCGCTGTACCTGCATATTCCTTTCTGTGTTACGAAGTGCAACTACTGCGACTTCAACACATACGCGGGCATAGAAGACCTGATGCCCGCCTATGTGTCGGCGATGGTGGACGAAATTGGGATGTGGGGCGAGGCGCTGGGGAAGGGGACTCGGGCGCCGACGATATTCTTTGGGGGTGGGACGCCGTCACTCTTGCCTGCCGGAGACGTGTACCGGATTTTGGACGCCTGCCACCGGGGATTCATCTGCGATGATGACATTGAAGCTACATTGGAGTCGAACCCCGGGGACCTGACCGTGGAGCGGCTCAAGGGATTGCGGGTGGGGGGGGTCAACCGGCTGAGCATCGGGGTGCAGAGTTTTGATGACAGGCATCTGATTGCGTTGACCCGAAGGCACTCGGCGAAGGCGGCTGAGCGGGCTTTTGAGATGGCTCGGGAGGCGGGGTTCGACAACGTTAACCTGGACTTGATGTATGGACTGCCAAGGCAAACGCTGGACGAATGGGTTGAAACGGTGGACCGTGCCCGAACCCTCAGCCCCGAGCATCTTTCGTTGTATGCGCTCACCCTGGAAGATGGGACTCCTCTTGCGAGGGACGTTGAACGGGGGACAACTGCAGACCCCGACCCGGACCTGGCCGCAGAGATGTATCTACATGCGGCGCGGGTGTTGGGAGAGACAGGGTACGGGCAGTATGAGATATCCAACTGGGCAAGACCTGGGAAGGAATGCCGTCATAACCTGGTGTACTGGCGTAATGAGTCTTACATCGGCATTGGGGCGGGGGCGCATTCGTTTCTCGGGGGATGCAGGTTTTGGGAAGAGAAGAACCCGCGTCGGTACGTGGATAAGGTGGGAGAATTGAATCGGAGAGGGGGGTGGGGGAATTTGCCTATTGACAGTGGGGAGGCGATGGCCGAGGCAGTGGGGGGAGTGGGGCCCGTGTCGGAGGTGGAAATTATATCGAAAGCGCTGGAGATGGGGGAGACTATGATGTTGGGGCTGCGGCTGATGGAGGGGGTGTCTGAGGAAGGGTTTAGAGAGCGGTTTGGGAGATCACTGGAGTCGATGTTCGGGGCGGATCTCCGGGAATTTGAAGGGTTAGGGTTGTTGGAAAAGGAAGGGGAGAGGTGGAGGTTGACGGGTCGGGGGAGGTTGCTTGGGAACGAGGTGTTTCAGAGGTTTGTGTCGGTGAGGGCTTAGGGATGGCCTGAGTAGGTCGGCGGGTAGGGGGGTGAGATGAGGAGTGATGGGGAGATGGACGTCTTGTGTGAGGCTATAGAGATGCGAGGATTAAGGGCAAACGCCTTAGATTCTTCGCGGGGCCTCGGAATGACATTGAAAAGAGGTTTGCAGGCCGGGCGGGACGTCCCAAAGCACCAGTGGGGAGCGTTGGCGGGGAGGATTTTCGGGTGATATTCTACGATGGCTCGGGGGCAAAGAGAGGTTAGATGTACGTAATCGGGACTGCGGGGCATGTTGATCACGGAAAGTCCGCATTGGTGCGCGCTCTTACCGGGATAGACCCAGACAGACTGCGTGAAGAGAAGGAACGGGGTTTGACCATAGACCTTGGCTTTGCGTGGCTTGAGCTTCCAAGTGGTAGGGAAGTGAGCATAGTCGACGTGCCGGGCCACGAGCGGTTTATCAGGAACATGCTGGCGGGGGTGGGGGGAATAGACCTGGCGATGCTGGTAGTGGCCGCTGACGAGGGGGTGATGCCACAGACCCGTGAGCACCTGGCGATCATAGACCTGCTACGTATTGACCAAGGGTTGGTGGTAGTTACCAAAAGCGACCTGGTTGATGAGGACTGGATGGAGCTGGTCACGTCTGATATTAGCGATTCGCTGAAAGGGACTACCCTGCAGGATGTGCGTATGCTCTCCGTCTCCTCAGTGACTGGACAGGGGTTGCCTGAGCTTCTTGGCGCACTGGACTCTGAGTTGGATGGGGTGTCGGAGAGGGATGAAATCGGACACCCTCGCCTGCCGATCGACAGGGCATTTACCATATCGGGATTCGGGACGGTGGTGACTGGAACGCTGGTCGGGGGGCGACTCTCGGTGGGGGATGAGGTAGAGCTTGCGCCGGGTGGGCAGAGGGGTCGGGTGCGGGGTATCCAGACGCATAAACAGAGTGTGAAGTCCGGGATGCCGGGGACGCGGGTGGCGGCAAATCTGTCGGGGATCAGCCATGAGAGCATATCAAGGGGTCAAATCCTGACAGACCGGGGATGGTTGAAGGAGAGCGAAGCCCTGGACGTGAGACTCCGGGTAGTGCAGGACTCGCCGGTGGCGGTGAAGCACCGGGCCTCGGTGACGCTGCACCTGGGGACGAGCGAGACGCTGGCTCGTGTAAGGCTGCTGGACGAGCAGGAACTGGGGCCGGGGGAGTCGGGGTGGGCGCAGCTTCACCTGCAATATCCGATAGCGGCGGTGAAGGGCGACCTGTTTGTCATACGGTCGCACCAGGGGACGCTGGGGGGTGGGGAAGTTATCGAGACGTTGGCCCGCAGGCACAAGCGATTCAGCGAGCCGGTAGTGGAACGGCTCAGCGTTCTTGCCGAGGGTCGGCCTGAAGAAGTGCTGCTCAAGGCGTTGGAATCAATGGAGCCTAGCTCTCTGAAGAAGGTAGTGGAGGAGAGCGGTATTGCAGCGAAGGATATTGCATCGGCGCTCGAAAGCTTGCTGGAATGGAGCGCGATAACGGCACTGGACAATGGACAGGTAACGGACGGTACGGTGCTGTACTCGGGGAGAGGGTGGGGTGGGGTGGTGTCGAAGTCGAGGGCGGCACTGGAGTCTTACCACAAGCAACACCCGTTGAGGGTCGGGCTGCCGAAAGAAGAGTTAAGGAGCAGGCTCGGGCTTGGGGGGCAGGTATTCGGTAAGGTTGTCGAGAAGCTGGTAGAGGATGGAACGCTGGTGGAAGAGGGGTCGGCGGTGCGTCTGCCGGAACACTCTCGGGTGCTGAGTGCGAACCAGCAGGCTGAGGTGGAACAGTACTTAGCTGCGTTGGATGCACATCCCTTTTCGCCGCCTACAGATTTGGGGATAAGTGGAGAGTTGGTAGCCGGACTGGTGGATGAAGGCAAGGTGGTGAGGGTGAACCAAGACGTGATTTTCAGCGCGGGCGCGTACGAGGAGATGAGGGATCGGATAGTCGAGGAGACGAAGTCGGCGGGGAAGATCAACGTTGGCAAGGTGAGGGACATGTTCAACACAAGCAGGAAATATGCGCTGGCATTGATGGAGTATCTGGACCAGCAGAGGATTACCCGCAGAGTCGGGGATAACAGGGTGCTCAGGTGAGCCTGGAAATAGACAAGGTGATCGGGCAAATAGCCCGGATGGCGGAAGAAATCCGGTCTGGGGAGAGGGGGTGGCAGGAGCACCTGGAGTCGGCGCTTGGTCTGGTAGAACAACCGGGCATGGATACGGATGCGATCAGGGCTCGGATTGAAAAGGCGAAGGTGACGTGGTTGGTGTCGGAGCCACTGGAGGCAATGTCTGCGAAATACCCTGCTCCGGTCATGCCCAAGGACTATGTTACGGCCTCGGTGGACGGGTCGAGCATAGACTCGGACCGGCACGGGCCGGCGCGGTGCTACCTGATCAACATAGGCCTGGCGGCGCTGCGGTATGGGTCGGGGCACGGGGCTGAGCTTCGGAGTGAGCCGAGGTTGTATGCCGGGGAAGAGGACCTGGTGTTGAGGGACCCGGACTCGGCTACGGAGCAGTTTATGAACCCGGCAATGGTCGGGATCAAGCGGATGGTGGAGGAGTTCCGGTACCTGCTCAGAGAGATGGAGAAGGAGCCGCCTCGGGCGCCGACGGTGTGCCTTTTGGATGGTACGCTCGTACCGATCGGACTGATTGGGGGTGGCGCGCCGGACTTCGTAAGGCGGATGTTTCTGGAGCGAGGGTTGTTGGGGGCGCTAGACGGTTTTCGGGAGCTTTCCGAGAAGGCGCCGGTTGCCCTGGCATCCTATATCAGTTACCCAGGCAGCGCTGAGGTTGTGAACAGCCTGAGGGTGCTGCTGTGTCCTCATACTCCTTTCCCCGACTGTGACAGGCATTGCTCAGGCTACAGGAGTGGAAATACGGGGTGCGGGGCGTGTGTGGCAGCGCCAACAGAAGTGAGAGAGTGTGACGTGGTCTCGATGATACGGGACCGGGACCTGTTTGAGAGGTTGCTGGGGGTGGGAGAGAGGTCGGGGTTGTTTGCTAGCCGGTCGTCGATAGTGAGGGACAGCTACCGGGAGCACCACGTGGAGTTCTTTTACGTGAACGTTGGGGAGGAGGTGGGACGGGTGGAGATGCCTCGGTGGGCGAGCCGGCGGGAGGACCTAGTGGACCTGGTGCATTCGGTGGTGCTGGAGCAGTGCCGACTGGGTCAAGGATATCCCCTGGCGTTGGCCGAGGCGCACGAGCAGGCGGTGGTGAACGGGGCGGACCGTGAGGAGTTCTGGCGGATGGTGGATATCGAGCTGGGGGGTGGTGGGGTGAGCATGGCGAAGTCGGCGAAGGCGGCGAGCAAGCAGACCCGGTGGGTTTAGCGTCCGGCGGCAGTTTTTGATTGATGCGCGGACTCAGGCGTGATTTTTGATTATTTTCGGGAAATCTTTAAATTTCGAGGGCCTTTTGGCTTGGTCCGTGCCAAGAGTGGTCTTGTTCTGGGCCGTTTAGGTCCGTGGGACTGAAGGGCCTTGACGGTCTGGTGGATTTTCTGCATGGCGGGCTCAGTGAGGCGGAGAGAATGAAGGGAAAGGCGGTCCATAAAGGCGGAGAGTATGAGGGGTGATGCAAGCCTGGCCTCGTGGGGGCCGCTGTTTGCAGGGCGGCGATTACAGGGGGCGAGGGTAAGGATGTCGGCAAGATCCCGCAGGTGTCGGGGCTGGGGATAATGTAGTACAGATGGTCGTATTGAGTCAATGGGATGATTGCACATTGGCCGGGGGGCAGGACTCTCCGCCCTAGACTCCCGCTCCGCCAAAGGCGGACCCTCCTGAGGCGGATGTTCCACTTTCAGGAAGGCGGCTCTTCGCCTCCAAATTAGTGTCTTCAATTACACTAATCTGTCAATGAATTACCTAACATCTACAGGAATGACTAAGGGGCGACCGGTAGTTAAACTAGTGGGGAGACGAATTGATGGTAGGAGAATTAGATGGAGAGTTGGGTGATGGCGGTATGGCGTAAGGCAAACCCGGGGCTTATTCCGTTGGTAGTTGGAGTGGTGAGGGTCGTTTTGGCGCTGGCTTGCTCGGGCGCAAGGTGGTCGGGTTTCAAAGCAAAGTGCGATGTTTGAGAAATAGGATAACGTGTGACGAAGCAAAGGTTGAACACAATTAAATCAATGGGTGCTCACGTCAATCGCAAAGGAGAACACAATGACAATGCCCCCTCAAGATGATGTCCAAGAGATGCTATGCAATCATCTTGCATGTCTGCACTCTTACCGAAACCCAAATAACCCATCGCGTTCTGGCTTGGGCTTTTGGTATCCACACTTTGATAGTCTGATAGGGGATTCAGAAAATCACAGAAAGAACTTTGACGATGCTCTAACTGGATGGCATGAAAGGGGAGCAACGGCGGAATATGCAATTACGACTCTCTCACAATTAGTAATATGCTTGTACCGCAGATTGCTGGATACCGAGGCTCGACTTTACGATTTGGAGGCTCAAGGGGATGGCAGCAAAGAATAAGCATCTCTCCCGGTACATTTGCCCACACGCGGATTAAACCGTACAGTGAGCCACTCGGCCACCAAGGAGAAACACAATGCCAAGACCGAAGAAGCAGCGAGGCCGGACCCGTCAAGCATCCGCTCCGCGAATCCATCCTTGACGCCACCTCCGAATGAGTGGCACGCTTGACCCTCAACACCAAGCCGAAGAAGAAGTGACGATATGAGGTAGGGTCGGGCCAGTTTCTGCGGAGCCCGAGGAAGAGGGAGGCGGTTTACGAGAACCTTCATGGAAATATTCTTGGCTCTAATACCAGCGTTGTTTCGCATAGTCATATCCCCGATAAAGTGGGTGTATACATGGATGCACGTAAAGCGCCATTGCAAACGGCATCCCGCTAACATCCTTGGCCCCATTTCCAAAGGATTCCTGCCCGACGAAATGCTTGAACGCGACCACGCGTATGAAATGGTAAAGCGCGATTCCTCAATTGGTTTCCAAGCTATCATTTGCAAGTATTGCCACAAGCAAATCGGCGTGCGCATGGAGAACTACGGGCCAATTCATCTTTGAGCCAGATTGGTGAGTCGATTCATGCGCTCCAAGATTCCAAGTCGTAGCTAAAACGCGGGTACAATTGCAAATGAGCCCCCAAAGAATCCGTGCGTAGGAACTTACCATAAGGTTTTGCACTTCCCTCACTATGCGGCAACCTTTTGACAAGGGTGATACCGGCGCAGCTAGGCAAGCTGAACGACTTGAATCGGATGATCATCTCCGACGGAAACGAGTTTACGGGGTGCGTGCCGGATGGATTGCGTGATGTGTCCCGTAATGACTTTGCCAGTTTAGGGCTGCCTTTTTGTGAGGCACGGTAGGGGGTGGGGTGGTTAGAGGGTGGGACGGATTGGTCGGGCGTGGACGTCCCCCGCTCATACTTAGAGTGCCTCGGGGTGAGCGGCCCCACGCTAGGGGATGGATTCCGGCTCTCGGCGGCCGGAATGATGGGTTGGGATGAAGGGAGGCGCTACGGATTGACAGTCGTGGGCCGCCCCCCCGCTCGACCCTTAGATCCTCCATAGGCGGATTTGCAGCTTGCTTAGGGTGAGCGGTCCCGCATCCGGGGAGGAACCCGACCCACTCCGTTCTTGAGACCCTTCGATGCTCCATAGGCGCACCTGCAGCGCTGCTCAGGGCGAACGGAATGCCCCGCCCGTGGGGGTGGGGATGGGGGTGGTACGTGCTACAATCCGGCGTATGAATTCGATTTTGGAGAGCAGGGAGAGGCGGTTGGCGGACCGGGTGGGGGAGGTGATCGAGAGCGATTCCACGGCGTTCCTGGCGCAGTGCTATCGCCTGCACGAACCTCCGGCATTGGGCAGCCTAGTGCTGGCGCCTGACGGCGATTTGGAAATAGTGGGAGTGGTGTCGGAGGCGGGTACATCATCGATTCAACCGGGGCGAAGGCCCCTGGCCCGGGGCGAGGATGAGACTTCGGTAGAGGGTTTGTACGCGAACAATCCCCAGATAGAGAAGCTGCTGATGACGCAGTTCAGGGCGCAGATTGTCGGGTACATGGGTGGAGGCACGGCTGACGGCACGGTGATACAGAGACTGCCCGACCGTCCTCCGAGGGTGCATACGTTCGTCTATGATTGCCCATCCGAAGACGCCGCGGCGTTCGGACAGTCGATGGAGTTTCTGAGCATTCTTGCCGGGGCGCGGGGTCCGGCGGGGGACCAGCTGGTCGGGGCTTGCTTGAGGCGGTTGAGTGGGGCGTCGGGGGACAGGCGTGAGTTTCTGGTCAGGGCAGGCAAGGCGCTCACGGTGCTGCTGGCCTCGGAACCTCAGAGGCTCTACACCCTTTTGGCGGGGATACGTCCGTGATGGAAGAGGCGGGGCCAGGAGTCCCGTTGGGCCGGGTGGTGGGGGGTTCGTTCAGCGAAGGCTTGACCGTCAAACTGGACGGCAGTGCGCCGGTCGAGGAGATGGCGGTTGGGAGGTACACGGTTATACAGGGTGGGGCCAAGCGGTTCTTCGGGATGGTGACCGACGTATCACTGGAAAGCTCGGACGCCCGGCTCTCGGCGTTTCCACCGGACCCGCTGGACCCGTTTGTGGCAGAGGTGCTTGCAGGAACGGCGCTGTACGGAGGCCTGAAGGTGACGCCGATGTTGACGATTGGGGTGGGGGAGAAGTCAGGGGTGGAGGGGCCGCAGCCGGTAAGGACGATACCACCACACTTCTCTCGGGTAACGGAGGCGTCGGAGGAGGACATGGCTCGGGTGTTCGGGAGCGAGGACGAGCGGCATTTCCACGTCGGCAACCCGCTGGACATGGAGACGAAAGTCTGCCTGGACCTGGAGGAATATGCGAAGCGGAGCAACGGCGTGTTCGGGAAGAGTGGCACGGGAAAGACGTTCCTGACAAGGCTGCTGCTCGCGGGGTCTATCCAGAAGGGTACGGCGGTCAACCTGGTATTCGACATGCACAGTGAATACGGGTGGGAGGGCAGGAGCGAAGAACGGTACAAGGTAAAAGGCCTGAAACAGCTATTCCCGTCCAAGGTAGCGGTATTCACGCTAGATCCGGACAGTTCCCGACGCAGGAGGGTCAGTACCGACTACGAAGTCAGGATAGGGTACGAAGAGATCGAACCGGAGGACATAAGCCTGCTGAGGGAGACCCTGAATCTGAGCCAGGTTGCCGCAGAAGCGGCGTATATGCTGGAAAGGGAGTTCGGGAAGGGAAGGTGGCTGGAGCGATTCCTGAATATGGGCGAAGGGCTAGCGGAGCTAGCGGATAGGATAAACGTTAACCCGGCTGCCCTTGCGGCACTTTCAAGACGGCTGGAAATACTCAGAAGGATGGATTTCCTGACGGCACACGGGGGTGGGGACGCGGTGAAGCAGATTCTGGACCACCTTGCGAGAGGTATGAGCGTCGTGCTGGAATTCGGGAAATATGAGAACAACCTGGCCGCATACATCCTGGTGGCCAACCTGCTGACGAGGCGTATCCACGATCAATATGTGCGAAACGCAGAAAGGGCCCTGGGAGAGGGCGGCGCTGATCCCGCTCGCCTGATGATCACGATTGAGGAGGCGCACAAGTTCCTGGGGCCGGGACTTTCTGGGCAGACCACTTTTGGGGTGATCGCCAGGGAGATGAGGAAGGTCAACGTGACCCTTTTGGTCATAGACCAGCGTCCCAGCGGGATAGACGAGGAGGTGATGAGCCAGATTGGGACGAAGATATGCTGCCTGCTGGATAATGAACGGGATGTTGACAGGGTGCTTTCGGGGGTGTCGGGGGGGAGGCAGTTGAAGACCGTGCTGGCGGGCCTCGACTCGAACCGCCAGGCATTGATATTCGGGCACTCTGTGCCGATGCCCGTGGTGATTCAGACCCGGGAATACGGCACGCCGGAGTTTTACAAGTCGATGCAGGCGCCGGTGGAGTCTCGGGCCGGGGTGTCGGACGACGGGCCACCTTTAAGCGCAGACGATCTTTGGGGAGCGTTGGAGTAGAGGCTGGGCTTTTTGAAAGGAGAACAGAGAAAATGAAAGTCGGGTTTATTGGGCTGGGAAACATGGGGGGGCCGATGGCCCGTAACGTGGCGAAGGCCGGATTCGAGATGACGGTGTTCGACCTCCGGCGGGAGTCGATGGCGCCGCTTTTGGAGATGGGGGCCTCGGGGGCGGGTTCGGCGGCGGAGGTGGCGGCCGCAAGCGACATCACGTTTACATCACTACCCGGGCCGCCAGAGATGGAAGCGGTTGCTATCGGGGAAGGAGGGGTGTTGGAGGGGATAAAGCCGGGGTCCGTGTACGTGGACTTGACCACCAACAGACCTTCCCTGGTGCGCCGGATCGAGCCTATGTTTCGGGAGAAGGGGTGCGTGATGCTGGACGCGCCGGTGAGCGGCGGGGTGCCGGGCGCCGTGGCGGGCAGGTTGGCTGTGATGGTAAGCGGGGATGAGGAGACGTATAACCGATGTAAACCCGTTTTGGATGCCATCGGTGATAAAGCGCAGTACTGCGGCGATATAGGGTGTGGGACTATCTGCAAGTTGGCGCACAACGCCATTAATTACGCTTTCATGGAGGCGGTGGGAGAGTGCTTTACCATGGCGGTGAAGGCAGGTGTGGAGCCGGAGGTCGTGTGGAAGGCGGTGCGAGACGGGGCGGTGGGGCGGGGGGTAGCACTGCACGTGAGCATACCCGGAAAGGTGCTAAAGGGAGACTTCTCGCCTGATTTTGCACTCAGGCTGGCTATGAAGGACGTGACGCTGGCAGCGGAACTGGGAGAGGAATATGGAATACCCATGCCGGCGATAGAGCTGGCATTGAAGGATATCCGGGAAGCAGTGGATCGGGGGTGGGGTGAGGATGACTCTCGGGCGGTAATCCGGCTGCATGAAGAGCGGGCGGGTGTGGAGCTGAGGGCGGAGGTGTAGGGACTGGGGAGGGTGACGGATTGCCAAAGGCGGACCGCCCCTCGCTCGACCCTTCGATTGGGCTCAGGGTGAGCGGCCCCGCCCAAGGATGGATTCACGCCATGGGCGCACTTACAGCCCGATCGGAGTCGGGAATGACGGGAGGGGAGGGGGTGGGGCGATGGGGAGGGTGTCGGGGGGGGTTAGCGGATGCGGGACATGGCGGTGTCGGCATCGCTGACGAGGAACTTGACCACCTCGGCGGCGCTCATGACCTCGTTGACCACGCCGGCACCGGCGCCGCAGTGAATCAGACCTTCATCCGTGGCGCCGTCCAAAAGGGAGGCCCGGGTCTGCTCATCTGAGAATGCAGAGGCCGGGTCTTTGCCGTTATCGGAACTGCGGAGATGTTCGAAGGCACGGTTCCTGAGGAGACGGGTGGGGCAAGAGTTGACTTCGGCGATGGCGGTGCTGGTGTCGACTGCGTTGATTATGGCGTCCTTGAAATTGGGGTGAGCGACACATTCGTGGGTGGCGACGAAACGCGTGCCAATGTAGGCGGCGCTGGCGCCGAGCCCTATGGAAGCTGCCAGGCCACGTCCATCCGAGATGCCTCCCGCGGCAATGACGGGGATCTCAATGGCGTCGACGACTTGAGGAACAAGTGTAACCAGGGATAGCCGGTCGGTGCTGCCGGGTCCTGCGGCTTCAAGGCCGGTGGCTATGACACCATCCGCGCCCCGGGCCTCGGCGCTTCGGGCCTGATGGACGGATCCCACCAAATGGAACACCGTAATGCCCGCATCTTTCAGGTGGCCCGTCTGGTCGGAGGCGCCGTCACCTGCCGTGACTACAATGGGGACGGCCTGCTCTGTGGTGATGCTGACAAGGATGTCGAGCATGGGATGGTCCATGAACAGGCACACGCCGTAGGGGCGCGGGGTGAGGGCCTTGATCTTGCGGAGCTGAGTTTGATAGTTTTCAATTTCGTCGCCGTCTTCAGGGAGACCGGCATTGGGGGTGATCATGCCGAGGGCACCGGAGTTGGATACGGTAGCGGCTAGCTCTGCGTTGGAGACCCAGGGCATTCCGGCCTGGATTATGGGCGACTGGATGTTGAGCTGTTTCGTCAGGCGGGTTGCCTTCATTTGGCGTCTCCGAAAAACCGGTCTGATAGGTGTTCAGGCGCTAGAAATTACTAGCTTTTATCTTAGTTCAATAACGAGAGACTCGGAGGTCTCACAGGTATAATATAACGCATCGGACGGAGGATGGTTAGACAGGGGCCGAAAGGCAAAGGCCCGGGCGCCGAGTGGTGCGTCGGGTTCCCGGAGTTTCCAATATGAAAAAAGACCTAATGGATATCCTGGCGTGTCCCGAGTGCAAGGGTGAGCTAAGACTGGCTGTGGAGCAAGAGGAGGGAGATGAGGTTGTTTCGGGGTCTCTGCTATGCCCGCGGTGCCCTCACTCCTACCCGATAATAGACTCGATCCCTAATTTCCTTCCCCAAGAGATGCGCCAATAGGGGACTAGGAGCGGGTCTCGGGGCCACCTTCTTCGTTTTCGATCAGCGTTCCTCCCTTGGGCCTGGAGATGAGGTCCTTGCCGTAGAGAGTGCTCCACCGGCGCTTTCTAACCCGTTCCGGTTCGGTGAGGGCGGACAGCAATTGTGCGACGGTCCGTGCCCTGGCTGGGTGGAAGAGGAGGGGGTTGAGTTCGGATAGAGGGTGGAGAACGAATGCGCGCTCGGCGATGCGGGGGTGGGGAATGGTGAGGTCCGGGGTGTCTATCACCTGGTCTTCGTAGAAGAGGATGTCGATATCGATTACACGAGGAGCATCCTTGAAGCTCATTATCCGCCCCATCTGGTTTTCTATGTGCTTCAAGTAGTCCAGGAGCCGCGCTGCGGAAAGGTCTGTATAGGCGGAGCAGACGGCATTGACGAACCAAGGCTGATCTTTGAAGCCAACCGGCTCGCTTTCGTAGATGGACGAAACCTCGGTGACCATGACCTGATCGGGGAGGAGTTGGATGGCTCGGGCGACGTTGGCTTCCTTGTTCCCGATGTTGGATCCGAGGCCCAAGTAGACCTTAGATTTGTGGCCGATGCTTGTAGTCGACATGACTAGGTTGCCTTATTTGGAGACTTTTGCGCTGCCTGCCTGATATCGGAGAATCTACTTGGCATCTGCTCGATCCTTAGACTACGCTCAGGATGAGCGGATTCCTGCCCCGCCTCGAGTACGAGGGCGGCGTAGGCCCCAGGTGAAATGAATGCTGAGTTATTCCACACTCTCATGGCCGTTGACGGGCGTTCTCACTATGGCGTCGGTCATGCGGCAAACCCTGATCATCTCCCGGACATCGTGGACTCTTGCGACGTCTGCGCCGTTGGCGATGCAGAGGGTCACGACGGCTGCGGTGCCCTCAACTCTCTGATCTACGGGCAACTCAAGGGTGCGTCCAATCATCGATTTACGGGAAGGCCCGACCAGTATGGCGGGAGCGATACCCTTAAACTCCGAAAGTCTACGCACAACTTCCAGGTTGTGTTCGAGAGTCTTCCCGAACCCAAGGCCGGGGTCGATTATGATGTTCTCGGGGAGGACGCCTGCTTGGAGGGCGTTTTCTACGCTGGATGAGAGGCTGGCCCTGATGTCGGGGATGAGGTCGTTGTAGTCGGTGCCGCTCTGGTTGTGCATGAGGACAACGGGAACTTGGGCCTCGGCGGCCAGGGGGGCCATCCGGGGATCATGTTGGAGCGCCCATTGGTCGTTGATGATGGATGCGCCTGCGGAGAGGGCCTCGGCGGCGACACGGGCATAGAAGGTGTCGATGCTGATAGGAATGCTGCAACGGGATGCCAGGGCTTTGACTACCGGAATTGTTCGGCTGAGCTCCTCTTCCTCGGTAATCCGGGTGTGGCCGGGCCGGGTGGACTGGCCGCCTACGTCGAGCATGTCGGCGGCAAGGGCCTCGAAGCTGAGACCCTGCTCGATGGTGGCGTCGACGTCAGCACCAAGGCCGTCGCCGGAGAAGGAGTCAGGGGTAACGTTGATTATCCCCATTACGAAGGTGCGTTGGCCCCAGGGGAAGGGGGTGGGGTGGGGATGGGTCTCGGTTTTCATATGTTTTGCAAATTCCAGTACTAGCCAGCCTGGTTTAATTTTAGCACCTGGGGTGGTTGGGGGCATTCAGGTTGTGTGGGTATGTATATTCTGGTAGCATTCGGCAGCCGGATGGATGACGGAGAGCGTTCGGCAAACCCCAAATGCGATGCCGCTCTTGAGTCTTCCACGGTGACTTCCCCTACCGGAATGACATCCAACGACAATCTGGGAAAACTGGCCAAGCTGAGGGACCAGAGTCGGCTTGGCGGCGGGCTGAAGTCCATAGAACGCCAGCATACCAAGGGTAAGCTGACGGCCCGCGAGCGCATAGATCTTCTCCTGGACCCCGGCACTTTCAACGAACTTGACCCCTTCGTTACGCATCGGGCGACGGATTTTGGGCTGCAGGACCGAGTGTTCATGGGAGACGCCATAGTCACGGGTTATGGCAAGGTGGACGGCCGCACCATTTTCGTGTGCTCCCAGGACTTCACCGTGTTTGGGGGTTCCGTTTCGGAGGCGGTGGGAGAGAAGACCTGCAAGGCGATGGACCTGGCGGTCAAGACCCGGTCGCCCCTGATAGCCATCAATGACTCGGGAGGGGCGCGCATCCAGGAAGGCGTAATCAGCCTGAAGGCCGTAGGAGACATCCTTTACAGGAATACACAGGCATCCGGGGTGATACCTCAAATATCCGTCATTGTCGGGCCCGCAGCAGGGGGCGCGGTGTATTCTCCGGCGATCACGGACTTCACTTTCATGGTGGAGGGAATCGGGCAGATGTATATCACGGGGCCCGACGTGGTCAAGGCGGTGACGGGAGAGGTGGTGACTCACGAGGAGCTGGGTGGGGCCTACACGAATGCCTCGAAGAGCGGGGTGGCGCAGTTCATGTTCGGAACCGAGAAGGAGTGCCTTGACGGGGTGCGTCGACTGCTCGGTTTTCTTCCCTCAAACTTCGAGGACGAGGCTCCGGAGCACATATACTCGGGAGACCCCGGACAGATTGATGAATCGCTACGTGAGGCAGCGCCCCCGGACTCCAGCAAACCCTACGACGTAACGGAGATCATAAAACGCGTCGTAGATTACGGGGACTTTCTGGAGGTGGCGGCACTCTATGCGCCCAACATGGTGGTGGGATTTGGGCGGATGAACGGCAGCGTTGTGGGGATAGTGGCGCAGCAGCCGTCCCATCTCTCCGGGGTGATAGATATTGCAGCGTCGTTGAAGGGGGCCCGGTTCGTGCGGTTCTGCGACGCCTTTTCGATACCCCTGGTTACCTTCGTGGACGTGCCCGGTTTCATGCCGGGTACGGAGCAGGAGTACGGCGGGATAATTAAGCACGGGGCAAAGCTGATCTTCGCGTATTCGGAGGCGACGGTGCCCAAGGTAACGGTGATCACCCGGAAGGCATACGGCGGGGCCTACATAGTGATGAGCAGCAAGCACGTAGGTGGTGATATCAACTTTGCGTGGCCCTCGGCGGAGATAGCGGTGATGGGTGCAAGCGGGGCGGTGAACATCATATCCAGGAACGAGATCCGGCAATCGGACACGCCGGAAGAGACTCGGGCGCGGCTTATACGAGACTACGAGGAGAACTTCAACAACCCGTACCAGGCATCGTCCAGGGGGTTTGTGGACGAGGTAATCGACCCCGCCGAGACGAGGCCGAAGCTGATAGCCGCCCTGGAAATGTTGAAACACAAGGAAGAGGAGCCACCCGCCAAGAAGCACGGGAACATTCCTCTGTAACCCGCGCATCAGACCAGTCAATGCCAGAAGAAGCGACAACGAACGGCAATGTACCCCTACGCGTTACGGATGTAACCCTACGCGACGGCCACCAGTCTATCCTTGCGACTAGGCTGCGTACGGAGGACATGGAACCCATAGTCGGTAAGCTGGACGACATGGGGTTTCACTCGTTGGAGGTTTGGGGCGGGGCGACATTCGACGTAGCCCACAGGTTTCTGAACGAAGACCCGTGGGAGCGGCTGAAGACCTTCAAACGGTTAGCGCCCAAGACGCCGCTGCAAATGCTGCTTAGGGGACAGAACCTGGTCGGATACCGGAACTATCCCGATGACGTAGTTAGGGCGTTCATTCTGGCGGCGGCGGAGACGGGGATCGACATATTCCGGGTCTTCGACGCGTTGAATGACGAGCGAAACATGGAGACCTCCTTTGCTGCGATAAAGGAGGCGGGGAAGCACGTGCAGGGGGCGTTGAGCTACACAATCACCGAGGCGCGGCTCGGGGGGCCGGTGTACACGCTGGACTACTACGTGGAAATGGGCAAGAAGCTGCAGGAGATGGGGGCCGACAGCGTTTGCATCAAGGATATGAGCGGGCTGCTCGGGCCCTACGACGCCTATGACCTGGTCAAGGCGCTTAAGGCGAACCTGGACGTGCCGGTCCAACTACACAGCCACCACACGAGCGGTATGGCCTCGATGTCGGCGTTGAAGGCGATTGAGGCGGGGGTGGACGTGCTGGACACTTCACTTTCGCCGTTAGCGATGCGATCGTCACATCCGTCGACAGAATCGATGATGGCCGCGCTCCACGGCGCCAAACGGGAGCCCGACCTGGACATAGCAAAGGCGCAGGAAGTGTGCGAGCACCTGGAGTCCGTGTTTCCGAAATACCGGGAATACCTGCGAACCGACAGGTTGGCAGTAACGGACACCTCGGTAATCCATCACCAGGTCCCGGGAGGGATGCTCAGCAACCTGGAGTCGCAGCTAAAGCAGGCCGACGCACTGGACCGGCTGGGAGAGGTGCAGGAAGAGTTGGCCAGGACCAGGGCGGACCTGGGGTATCCACCCCTGGTAACCCCGACCAGCCAGATAATCGGGACACAGGCAGTCCAGAATGTGCTTCTAGGGCGATATAAGTCGATATCCAATCAGGTCAAGGATTACGTGTACGGTCTTTACGGCAGGCCGCCCGCGCCGATAGCCCCCGAACTAACAGCTCTTATATTGAAAGACTATCCCAAGGGACAGACTCCGGTCACCGGCCGTCCTGCGGACGGGTTGGACGGGGAGATGGAAAAGGCAAAGAAAGACGCTGGGGAGATAGCCAAAAGCCAAGAAGATGTACTAACCTATGCACTGTTCCCTTCCACCGGGAAGCAGTTTCTGAAGTGGAAGTATGGGCTTGACGAGATTCCTGTCTCGGTGCAGCCCAGGACAATGGAAGACGTAAAAGACGAAGACAGGCTAATAGAGGAAGCCAAGGAGGGTAAGTTGGTACCGCAAGGCAGTGAGGCCGGAACTCGGGCACGAGGCCGGCGCTCCTTCACCGTATGGGTGGACGACGAGGAGTTCAGGGTCGAAATAGAGCCATCGTCAGAGGGCTCGGTGGGCGTGGCAGCCATTCCGGCGACTCCCAGCAGACTGAGGCCTCAGGCGCCACCACCGCCGGCAGCAAGCACGGCTCGTGCGGCTGCACCGCCGAGGCCGGTATCCGCGCCGCCACCTGTTGCTGCGCCTACCCCTGCGCCAACGGCAAGGGTGTCAGTGGGGCCGGGAGGCTCGTCGAGCATAGTTTCACCGATGCCGGGAACCGTGATCAGATACCTGGTGGAAGAGGGAGCGGATGTAAAGGCCGGTGAAGCAGTTGTCCTGATAGAGACCATGAAAATGGAGAACTCGCTACCGTCGCCTATAGATGGCAAGATAGCGTCGCTTCCCTGTCAGCCGGGACAGGCCGTGGGGAAGGGAGAAGTGTTGGTGGTGATAGAAGGATCCGGGGAGACGGCGGCTACGCCTCCACCAGCGGCCTCGGCGGCGCCGCCGGCAGCACCGGCCCAGACTCGTGCTCCACTGCCACCTGCGCCTTCCAGGACGAGCGCTCCGCCGAGTCCTCCGCCAGCGAGACCTGCTGCTGCTCCGGCCTCGACCCAGACGGCCGCAGCTGGGGACTCAGGGGAGGGCACTGCTATTGTGGCCCCGATGCCCGGGACTGTAATAAGGAACCTGGTGGAGGAGGGCGTTGAAGTGAAGGCGGGAGAAGCGGTGATCCTCATAGAAACGATGAAGATGGAGAATTCGCTTCCGGCCCCGGTGGACGGAAAGGTGCTATCTCTGCCCTGCAGTCCGGGCCAAGTTGTAGGGAAGGGAGACGTGCTGGCGCGAATAGGGTAGGGAGAGAGTGGAACCAATAAAGAAAACCAGATAACCTGAGCCAGAAGGTGTGACCCAAGAATAGAAGGGGGATTAAACGTTGCCGGACTCAAAGGTAATAGAAAAGGCGCAAGAGCAGTTTGCGACGATGTTGGAGCAACAGCTCGCCAGGGTAGAGCGGATCAAGAACCAGGCTGTCAAGACAGACTACACGAAGCTCGACAAGGTGGTCATTGGGATATTGGGGGGTGACGGGATCGGGCCGTTCATAGCCGAAGAAGCACAGATAGTGCTGGAGAAGCTGTTATCCGATGCTGTTGCGGCGGGCAAGGTCGAGTTTCGGGTGCTTGAAGGGCTGACGATCGAGAATCGGGCGGCGCACCTTAAAGCGATACCCGATGACGTTCTGGCAGCGATCAAGGAGTGCCACGTCACGTTAAAGGGACCTACCACCACGCCGGAAAAGGGTGACGGGTGGCCAAACATCGAGAGCTGCAATGTGGGGATGAGGAAGGAACTGGACCTGTACGCCAACATCCGTCCCGTGCGCATTCCGAAGGAGGGAATCGACTGGACGTTCTTCCGTGAAAACACGGAGGACATGTATGCGGTGGGGACGATGGGTGTGAACGTTACAGACGACCTGGCGGTGGACTTCAAGGTAATCACGAGCCCAGGGTCCCGGCGGATAATCGACGCTGCATTCAAGTATGCTAAGAACAATGGAAAGAACAATGTGACCGTAGTTACAAAGGCCAATGTGGTCAAGACTACGGACGGCAAGTTTCTGGACATGGCCCGGGAGGTTGCCAAAGACTATCCGGACATCGAGTGGGAGGGCTGGTACATCGACATCATGACGGCCAAGCTGATCGACCCGAAACGACGTCAGAACTTCCAGGTGCTGGTGCTGCCGAACCTTTACGGAGACATCCTGACGGACGAGGCGGCGGAGATGCAGGGGGGAGTCGGGACAGCGGGAAGCGCCAACGTGGGTGACGAATATGCGATGTTCGAGGCGATCCACGGGAGCGCGCCGAGGATGGTGAAAACAGGCCGGGCAAAGTACGCTGACCCAAGCTCGATGATCCGAGCCGGGGCGATGCTGATGGAGCACATCGGCTACCGGGAGCTCGGTCAGAAGCTGAACAAGGCGCTGGACGTGTGCGGTCAATACGAGCGCAGGCTGGTGATGACGGGCCGGGACACGGGCGCGACGGGCAAGGAATTCGGGGAATACCTGGTCTCGACAGTGAATGACCCGGACCTGGACGCGAAATGGGAGAAGCTGGTCTACGCATAGGCAAAGGGCACTCTCCCTAAACAAAGCAACAAATAGATTCCCAGCCAAGCCGTACCGAGTATAGGCGGGGTAACCGGGAGAAATTCAAAAACGGGTTCCTAAGAAGACCGCGGGCTCGAGCAGTTGCGCGATCTGGGAAGAGAAATAAAGTCGGAAGGCGTCAATGAGAAAGAAGATAACGGTAGTCGGGGCGGGGAATGTCGGGGCGACGGCGGCCCAGAGGCTCTTGGAGAAGGGCTACGCCGACATAGTGTTGGTGGACATCGTTGAGGGTCTGCCTCAGGGCAAAGCGCTCGACATGCTGCAGGCCGGGCCGGTTGTCGGGTATGACTCGCAGATCGTGGGGACGAACTCGTATGAAGAGACTGCGGGGTCGGATATAGTTGTCATAACGGCGGGGATACCCAGGAAGCCGGGGATGAGCAGAGACGATCTGCTGTTCACGAATATGAAGATAGTCGGGGAGGTGACGCGGAATGTCGTTGAGCAGTCACCGAACTCCATACTGATAATAGTAAGCAACCCGCTGGATGCCATGGCGCACCTGGCGTTCCGTCGGAGCGGATTCCCGAGGCACCGAGTTATCGGGATGGCGGGAATACTGGACACGGCACGCTTCCGGACGTTCCTGGCGCAGGAGCTTAATGCATCGGTGGACGATGTCTCGGCGTATGTGCTTGGGGGCCACGGCGACACGATGGTCCCGCTAGTCAGGCTAACTACAGTGGGCGGCATCCCGATTACCGAGCTGCTTTCGGCGGAAAGGATTGCGGAGATAGTGCAGCGGACCCAGGACGGGGGCGCGGAGATAGTCAAGCTTCTCAAGGCGGGGAGCGCCTTCTATGCACCCTCGGCGTCTATCACGCAGATGGTCGATTCGATAGTCCTCGACCAGAAGAGGATTCTGCCCTGTGCGACTTATCTGGACGGGGAATTTGGGATAAACGGGTTGTTCGTGGGGGTCCCGGTCAAGCTCGGATCCAAGGGGATAGACGAGGTCGTGCAGGTGCAATTGACTGAGGAGGAGCAGGCCGGGCTTAATGGTTCTGCGGAGGCGGTGCAGCAGTTAGTGGACACGATGAGGTCTCAGGACCCGGACTTGTAGACGGGCGTCATCTCTATACAGATCACCAGGAGCAGCGCGAAGGGTTTGGCCTCTCGTGCGGCTTTGTGGTTGGGGCTTAGCAGTGGTGTTGGACATTTATGATGGTGACGTGTTGGCAGAGCTGATACCCGCCTCCCGCTCGACCCTTCGAGTGTCTTCAGAGTGAGCGCCTCGCAACGGGGGGGCATCACCCTCACCCTTGCCCTCTCTCGTTGTATAGACTCTTGCGTAACTACCAGTGGGTCCAAACACCCCACCCATTCCGCTCTTGAGACCCTTCGACTCCGCTCAGGGCGAGCGGAATGCCTAACTCCTGGGGAAGGAATGACAGTTATTCAAAGGTGTCGTCAAGGGAGAGGGGACTGGACCCTGCCCCAGATTCACGCTCCGCCATGGGCGGACTTGCAGCACGGCGCAATTTCGACCTCGCGGGGTCTCTGATGACAGGAATTTTTCTGTTGGGCAAGTGAGGTTTTTGTAGCTAATTGGGGAAGTGGTTGGTGAGGCGTTGTTGGAATTGTTCGGGGGTGAAGGTGTATTCCTGGGTGCCCTGGACCTCGATGGCGAAGGATGCGCAGGTTGTGCCTAGCCGGCAGGCGTGTTCGAGGGACTGGCCGCTTACGAGGCCCTTGATGAGGCCGCCTCGGTAAGCATCGCCTGCGCCCGTGGGATCAACGAGGGTGTCGGGGCGAGGGATGGCGGAGACCGGTGTTTCACCTTCGCCTGTAACTATTACCGAACCCTTCTCTCCCTTGGTGGTGATAATGGCGTCAGTCAGGCGGAGCAGGGCATCATCCGTCAGGCCGGTTTTCTCCTTGATTAAAGCCAACTCATAGTCGTTGGAAATCAAGATGTGGGAACCTTCGATGGCTCGGGCCAAGGGCTTGGGGTCCCAAATGGGAAGGGACTGGCCGGGATCGAAGATGAACCGGATGCCCTGTTCACGAAACCGTTGAGGGAGGTCAATCATGTCGTCCAGGTTGCCGGGGCCGATGATGGCGATGGCATCGGACGGATCTATGGCCTCGGAGGGGAAGGGGGAGGGGTGTTTCATTGCGCCGGGGTTGAAGGCTGTTATCTGGTTGTCGGCCATGTCGGTGATGATGTGGGCGCAGGCGGTGGCATCCTCTTCGACGAAGTGGACTGCGGTGCGGTCGAGGCCCTTGTCGTCGAGCCACTTGAAGTAGGGTTGGCAGTCGCGTCCGATGGCGGCGACGATAATGGGGTGTTCGCCGAGGAGCTTGAGGGCGTAGGCGATGTTTCCGGCGGTGCCACCGGGTCGTTCGACGAGGCCGTTGACGGCGAAGCTGATGTTAATCATGTGGAGTTTGTCGGGCATGATGTGGTCGGAGAAGCGGCCCGGGAAGTCCATGATCCTGTCGTAGGCGAGGGAGCCGGAAACGAAGATTTTCAATTGGGACTCCTTGCATCGTCACCCTTACCTCCTTGAGTGACTCGGGGCAGGCTCTTGCTCTCTCTCGTCGAGGGAGCATTGCGTAACCCCGGACACCCCGCCCATTCCGCTCTTGAGACCCTTCGACTCCGCTCAGGGCGAGCGGAATGCCCTACCCCCGGAAAGGGACAGCTCGTACTTATTGAGCCAGCTTGGTGGCAGGGATGGATTCCTGCCACCGCAGAAATGACGGAGGGAACAGGAGGAATGATGGAGAGAGTAGGAATGACGGGATGTGGCTGGGTCATGAGGCGGGGAGGGGTTGGGGGGTTGCGGTTTTTTGGAAGTGGGGCATTACCTTTTCGGCGAAGAGTTCGATGCTGCGCATGACCTTGGAGTGGGGTATGTAGGGCATGGCCATGTAGGTCATGAGTTCCTGCAGTCCAATGGTTTCCTGAAGTTCCTCCAGCTTTTCGACGATGTACTCCGGGGGGCCGACCAACAGGTTTCTTCCAAACAGCAGGTCCCAGTCCAGAACCGTGCCGGGTTGGACATCTTCGCCGGGATTCATGAAGTTAATGAGGGGTCGGCGGTTCTGGGTCCAACGGAAGGTCATTAGCACGCCTTCCTCGGCGTCCCGGCGGGCTTCCTCCATGGTGGGAGCTATGTAGGTTGTACGCATGAGGGCCATGCCCTCTCCAGAGGGATATGTGCGGCCCTCGGCGCGAGAACGGGTGTCGGCGTAGAGTTGGAATTTCTTCTTTAGGAGAGCGGGCGTCGGCTGCCAGTTGGTAACCTTCATGCCTCTCTCGGCGGCGAAGGCTATTGAGCGGTCACTGTCGGTTACCTGCCAGAGGGGTGGGTGGGGCTTCTGGTATGGCTTGGGAATCATTCGCAGCTTTGTGACGAGTTCGCCTTCGGACCACCGGGGGTCGGGGGGGCTGAGGGGGTGGTTCCAGTGAATGCCGGGGGCGGGGAATGTGTAGTTTGGCCCGTCGTGGGAGAAAAACTCGTTAGTCCAGGAGTTGATGAGTACGTCGAGGGACTCTTCGAAGAGTTCGCGATTGGCCTCGGGGTTGGCGGGGTCTGACTTGGGATGGAAGACGGAACCCTCGCGAGAGCGTACGCCTCGGCCGATTGCGACGTCTATGCGGCCCTTGGTCATCTGATCCAGCATGGCGATGTCTTCGGCGAGGCGGATGGGGTGCCAGTAGGGCAGCAGGTTGGCGCCCTGGCCGAGCCGGATGCGGCTGGTTCGGCATGCGAGGTCGGCGCACATCAGGATAGGATTGGGGAGCTGGTCCATGCCCTCGGGGCCCATGTGGTGCTCACCTACCCATGCGGAGTGGTATCCGGCCTGTTCGCATAGGACGACTTCTTCGCGTAGGTCGTCGATTAGTTTGTCGTAGGGGCGGTGGCCGTTGGGGTCAACGCGGGTATCGAAGTATCCGAATTTCATGGTGTGCAGTCCGTCTGGGTGGGGTGTTGGGGGGAGTATAGCAGAGGGGGGAAAGGGTTGTTCACGGTTCATCGGAGAAGTAGTTTTCATCGAGTTTTTGGATTTTGTAGGTGTATTGGGTGATGACACCAACGTCGTGATTAATCATTAGTCTTGCAAGTTCCGGGCCGTCGATTAAGCGGATGAACTTGTTGCCGGCAGAGATAGTATTGGCAGTTTGCTGCGCAGTGGTGCTGAATCGAGAAGTTGTGACAAATACTCCCTTGTTTGCCCCGCGAGCATCCAAGCTTCCAGAGAAGTTGCGAATCTCCGGTTCACCAACTTGGTTTTGCCATCGCTTGGCCTGTATGTAGACTTTTTCCAAGCCAAGGGCATCCTGGTTTATGATGCCGTCTATTCCACCGTCGCCACCTCTACCAACGGTCTCGCCTTTGCCGTAGCCCATGTTCTCCAACAGGTCAACCACTAACCGCTCGAAGCCATCTGGAGAAATGCGAGAAATGCTTTCAAGCAGGTCGTCGACTAGCTGCTCATTTAGCTCACAGTATCCGGCATCGATTTTGTCCTGAGGGGAAGCGTCTTCATCACTAAAGGCACCGGTGTCGATGGAGAGAGTAGTAGAGATGTTTGAGGGAGAGTTCACTCCAGCTGCGTCTCGTAGGTGTGCACGTTTATTCAACAGGGCATTGTTGATATGACCAGTATTTGCCTTGAGAAAATCCCGGCCAAGGGTAGTAATTTGAAAATGTCCCCTAGAAGGCCGATGAAGCAACCCAGCTCTCCTTAGGAGAGAAAGGCCCCACCCTATGTTGACGCGAATGCGAGGGAGCCCAGACGAGACTTTCTCAGTTAAATCTTCTGATGTAAGAGAGTATTGCTTAACAATGCGTTCCAGATAGTGCCTAGTAGATAAGGCTCCGCCATCCTTGGCAGCTATTTCCAGTAAGGGCCTGTGTAGTTCGCCTTGTGGGGGTACAGACATGTGAGGACACTCCGTGAATTGTTTAGGTATATAGTCAATCGTACTTGGCGTGGGATTTTGGTTCAAGCGCAGTAAGTCGATGATGGGGGCTGAGTCATAGGCATGCTTTTTAGATCCCTCGCGGGGCATCGGGATGGTAAGGGGGATGGGGTTGGGGGTGGCGTTGACATGGGAATAGGGGGTTGGTAGGGTGTTCCCGGCTCTGAATACGGGGCACGGAAAGGCAGGAAATAGTAGATGAGATTCGATTTTAGTGTCGGGATGGGGCGGACTTTGAACCTGGATGAAGTAGCGTCTCACGCTCGGGTGGCGGAGGAGTGCGGGTTCAAGCAGATGACGCTCATAGATTCGCAGAACCTGTGCCGGGACGTTTATTCTATGATGACGGTGGCGGCGGTGAACACGCATAGAATTCACATCGGGCACGGTGTGACCAATCCGTTCACGCGGCATCCATCGGTGACGGCAAACGGCACGGCAACGATAAATGAACTATCGGGTGGGAGGGCATTTCTCGGGATTGGGGCGGGGTTCAGTTCGGTGATGACGATGGGGATGAAGGCGCGGTCGATGGAGGAGTTCCGGGGAGTAATCGAATTCTTCAAGGGCTACACGGCTGGGCGAGAAGTGGAGTACGACGGTGCGCTGATGCACTCGGAGTGGAGCCGAAAACAGATCCCGGTGTATATGGCAACGGTCGGGCCCAGGTCTTTGCGGATGACGGGAGAGTTGGCGGAGGGAGCGATTATGATCGGGGTGAACCCGACGATCCTGAAGTGGAGCATGGAGGTCATGGAAAAGGGGGCCGAGAAGGCGGGGCGGTCGTTGGACGACATAGACAAGTGGGCGCGAACGATGATCTACGTTGCGCCATCGAAGGAAGCGGCTCGGAGGGAAGTGGCGTCTTACGCGGCAACGTGTGCATGCGAGATGTACAGGTCACTCCTGAGACGGCAGACGCCGGAGGTCGAGGACCTGCGGAACCGCATGGAAGAGGTGCAGCCGGGTATCGTGGAGGAGATCAAGGCGGTCTACGACGCCTTTGAGCCCTACGAGCACGAGCGGACGGATGCAACACACTCTAGCTCTGTGTCGCAGAGGGTTATCGATACGTTCATGTTGACGGGGACGCCGGATGACATCGGGGAGGAGATTGAGAAGCTGGAGCCGTTGGGAATAGACAATGTCTCGACGGTGCTGTTCTCGATTATCGACAAGAAGGGGATGATGAGGGAGATATCCGAGAAGGTGATGCCTTATTTCAGGAATTGAGTGCTTTGTCAAATAGGGAACAGGGAAAGCGCTGGCTGTTGGTCGGCGCTTTTTCTGTTTATGAGGGGGCCTGACGGATTAGTAGTGGTGTCCCTTTCACGCTCGACCCTTCGATCCTCCATAGGCGGATTTGCATCTCGCTCAGGGTGAGTGGTCCTACCACCGGGAATGGATTCCCGATCGGCGTCGGGAATGACGGGTGGGGAGAGGGATAGGCATGACCTTGGATGGCAGGCTGGCGCTTTAGCTCTCTCGCCGGGTGTAGGGATGGGAGGGGAGTCTAATCAGAGAGGATTATAAGGGTGCTTTGTTAAGCCATTGCCAGCGGCGCCTTCAATAGGGAGAGTACCGGCTGCATTCTCTCCGTCATCCTTTAGTTGAACGACGGAGGAAGTGCAATATTATCAGCACCACTACGGCTGCTATTGCGGCGGCAACTATGATCTGGCCCAGGGTTTTCAAGGCATTTGCGATGGCCTCGGCCATTTGTAAGCCGATAAAGAATCCGACCACACCTCCGATAACTATGCCGCAGACTATTGCCAATACAACCCAAAGGATAGTCTTTCTCTTGTTTCCGTAAATCGGTGAAAACAGCGGCATGGACTGCAAGGCGGTGACAAGGGAGGAAACAACCGAAGGATAGTAGAGTTTAACCACGGCTATAGCGGCACTCACAATGGTTATGACACCAATCAGGCCGATGGTGATGAAGAAGCCTTCAAGGGGCTGCGCCGCCAATACACCGAAACTCCAGCCGAAGATACAGGATACCGCGATGGAAACGCCAAGCCAGGTCAGCACCTTTGGCAGGTCGACGCGGCGAAAGGACTCTGCCGATCGAGAGGTCGTTCCGTTGCGTGTGCGAAAAGGGGCTATCGCCTTACGCGCCACCCGAGCCAGGGCGTTGGAGCGCTTCGGCCCTCGGGGATCGTCGGGACCGGTCAACATTGGAAACCTGCTGGGGGCAATTCGCTACGCTTCAATGCGAACCGTTCAGTAGTTGAGAATCGGAATGCAGGCACAGGCCTTGCTCTTAAGCACCTCATACAGATCCTAGCAATTTTCGTTGACGAGGCTGGCTGTCGTCATACCGAAACGATCCCATAACCCTGGTCACGAATACCAAGATTGCATCGCCGGTGGGAATGGCGCGAGGAGTGAGCTAGGCGGGGACTTTGGCGATGAAGCTCTTGGTGTTGACGATGTGCCGGTTGAGGCCTAGCTTCTTGGGCTGGATGCCGAATGCCAAGCCAATCATCTGAGGGAGGTGGATGATCGGTAAGCCTATCTGCATCTTCTTCTGGCGGGCGGCTTTGGGCTGGGCGCCGTCCAGGTTGAGGTGGCAGAGAGGACAGGGCGTTACCATGACGTCGGCGCCTTCCTCCTTGGCCTCGACGAGATGGTCGCCGGCCATTGCGTAGGAAGCCTTTTCGTTCATGGTGAGGATGGGGAAGCCGCAACACTTGGTCTTGCCTGAGTAATCGACGGCGATGCCCCCCAGGGTGGTGGTGATCTTCTCGATGTATGTGTCACGCTCGGGTTGGTCTTCGAAGCCGAGGTACATGGTCGGGCGGAGGATGTAGCAGCCGTAAAAGGGAGCGAACTTTACGCCGGTGAGTGGTCTCTCGACCAATGGCTCGACCTTGTCCAGTCCGATGTCCTCGACGATGACCCAGAGCAGGTGGCTGACCTTGGTAGTGCCCTTGTATTCCAGGCCCTCGAGGGCAAGGGTCTCGTTTACCCTGGCGAGGTAGTCGGGGTCGTTCTGGAGCTTGTAGTTGGCCTGGCTCATGACGCCCTGGCAAGTGCTGCATATGGTCATGAGGGGCAGGCCGAGACGCTCGGCCATGGCGAAGGTGCGGGCGTTCAGGGTGTCGGATAGTTCGGGGTTGCGTTCACTGAGGATGCCGGCGCCGGTACAGGCAGCTTCTTTCAGTTCGATCAACTCAATGCCGAGCTTATCGGCGACCGCGAGGGTGGCGGTGAATAGCTCGGGGCAGGCCCCTTGTGACACACATCCGGGATACCAGGCGTATTTCATTACTTGCTTTCCAGCTTTTCAAAAATGCGCTTTACTTTGTCTGCACCGGGCCGCTTGTGATGGAAGAGGGGTGGCAGTTTTCGGGCCTTGAGGGAACGAAATGCCGTGGGTATGAGCCCGAGAAGGGCGCCGATGTTAAAGAAGCCGTAGGACTCTACGATGAGACGCTTTTCGTCCAGCCAGCCACTTCGCTTTATCGAATTGGACATAGACTCGGCGTGACGTGCGCCGTTGTTGTTCACGAAACCGTGGTCGACGGCCTTGCGGCGAAGCTCAAGTATCTGTTCCATGGGAGCGACGCCCTTGGGACAGACCTGTACGCATTCGAAGCAATGGGTGCAGTCCCAGATGCCTCCGGTCTGACCCAGCTTGCGCAGCCTGTCTTCCTGTATCCCGTCCCGGGGGTCTCCTGCGAAGCGGAGGGCCTTGGCGAGGGCGGCGGGCCCGAGGAAGCGCTTGTCGACTTCCAGGACGGTGCAGTCTGAGACGCAGGCGCCGCACATGATGCAGCCCATGACCTGATTTAGGGCCAGCATATCGGCGTTATCGACGATATATTCGTGGTCGGGGGTGGGGCCGGTGGGGGAGAGCCAGGGTTGAATCTTATTGATCTTCTCCCAGAACGGTTTAGCATCGACTACCAGGTCCTTGACCACCGAGGTGTTGCCCGCCGGTTCGACGACGATGGTGTCGGAGCGGGAGAGGGCGTCGGTGATCTTGGTGTTGCAGGCGAGGCCCGCGTGGCCGTTGACCCGTATGGCGCAGGATCCGCAGATTGCGCTACGACAGGAGCAACGAAGAGCGAGGGACTGGTCCTGATATTCACGGATCTTTATCAGGGCATCGAGGACCATCTCGTGCTCTTCGCACTCGACTTTGAAGTCCTCGTAGTAGGGCCCTGAACCCGACTCCCGGTTGAAGCGTTTGATTTTAACGGCTACTTCCATCTTGCCTCGCGTTCCAGTCTACTAGTAAGTCCGGGCCTGGGGCTGCCATCGGGTGATAGTTACGGGTGCATAGTCGATACGGGGTCCATCTTCATGTTGGGAGACAAGGGTGTGGCGAAGCCAGTTCTCGTCGTCGCGCTGGGGGTAGTCGGTGCGTGTGTGCGCGCCCCTGCTCTCCTTCCGTTCGATGGCGCCCATTATTATGGTCTCGGCGCAGTCGAGCATGAAGCCCAATTCCAGGTAGGAGATCAGGTTGTAGTTGAAGACCTTGCCCTTGTCGTTAATCGAGGCCTTTGCGTATCGCTCCTTGAGTTGTACGAGAGTTTCCTGAGACTTCCTGAGACCTGCGTCGTCCCGGAAAACAGCGACGTTCTGGTGCATGGACTGGCCCATTGCAAGTCTAATTGCTGCAGGCGGGTCGCCGTTGGCATCCCTCTTCAATATAGCTTCGATACGGGCCTCTTCGTCGGACTTGATGGTGTTGGAGAGGACAGGCTGGCTAAGGGCGGAGGCGTATTCGGTGGAGGAGAGGCCGGCACGCCTGCCGAATACGACGGTTTCCAGCAGAGAGTTTGCCCCAAGCCGGTTGCCGCCGTGGAGGCTGATGCAGGCGCACTCTCCGGCGGCGTAGAGGCCCGGGATGGAAGTTGCGCCGTCGACATCGGTCTTGATGCCGCCCATCTGGTAGTGCATGCCAGGCACGATGCGAATAGGCTCTTCGACGATGTCGACCCCGGAGAACTGGACGCCAAGTTCGCGGATCTGAGATAGGCGTTCGAGGATTTTCTGTTTGCCAAGGTGCCGGCAGTCGAGAAGGATTGCGCCGTCCACGCCACGACCTTCGTCGATTTCGACGCGTTCTGCGCGGGATACGACGTCACGGGAGGCGAGCTCCATTTTGTTGGGAGCGTAGTAGGGGTTGCGGGGGTTGCCCATGAAGCGCTCACCCTCGGAGTTGATGAGGTATGCGCCTTCGCCTCGGGCGGCCTCTGAGAGGAGGGCGCCATTGGCGGGGAGGGTGGTGGGGTGGTACTGGACCATCTCCATGTCCATGAGGGGGGCGCCGGCGTTGTAGGCGAGGGCGATGCCGTCCCCGGTGCAGATCATGGCGTTGGTGGAAGGCTCGTATACCCGGCCGAGGCCGCCGCTGGCCATAATCACGGCCTTGGCCTGAATGGGCTCAATCCTGCCGGAGAGCATGTCCATGGCCACCGCGCCTTTACAGGCTCCATCGAGCATGATTAGGGAAGTTACGAACCACTCTTCATAGACGAAGATTCCGGCCTTCATGAGCTGTTCATACATGACGTGGAGGATGGCCTGGCCGGTGATGTCGGCGACGAAGAAGGTGCGGGCGAAGGATGCGCCGCCGAAGCTTCGAGCTCCCAGCCTTCCGCGTTCATCCCGGTTAAAGATGACGCCCATGTGCTCTAGCTCGATGATGTCGCTGGGGGCCTCCCGGGCCATGATCTCGATGGCGTCCTGGTCTCCGAGGTAGTCGGAACCCTTGACGGTATCGAAGGCGTGGGACTCCCAGTCATCCTCCCGGCCTTCTTCGGGCATGGCCGCGTTGATGCCGCCTTGGGCAGCGTTGGAATGGCTACGGACGGGGTGAACTTTTGAAACTACGGCTACGTTGGCGCCGTGTCGGTGGGCTTCAAGAGCGGCCCTCATACCGGCGAGTCCCGCGCCTATAACTAGTACGTCGTGTTGTGGCAAGTGAAGACCTGTTTGATGGTCGGGTCGGGGGTGATTTTATCATTGGGGGAGGGGAGTGACAAGGTGGGGTACTCATTCAGTAGATTAGTGGCGCACGCGGTCTTTCTTTAGTCCTCCTGAGGCTGACCCGTTCTAGGCGGATGTTCTCCGCCTACGACGTACCCGCCATAGGCGGGTGTTCCACTTGCAGCATCTTCGATTATGGGGTTTGGGGTTTCGTTCTGTCTGTTTTAGAGGAGGTCGGCGATGGAAGGTCCGGGACTCGGATTCAGGGGGCGGGAGGCCAGCCTGGTTCAGCCCCGTGCTTCTGTGGGTATGTGGTAGACAGCGAGGGGTTCTCGCTTGAGGGCACCTCTACCACCAGCTTCGCTAGGCCACTCGGAGGGGTGGCGAGCGCTTTCTCACTGCCGTCGCTGGTTGTATGGGGATCTCCGAAAGGAACGACGGGGGAGACTTTCCAAGGGCCGGATGGCCCGAGTTTTTTAGCCCGGCGTGTGCGAGGCTAACTTCGGCATAGGTCCTTTGCAAGGGACCTGCCGTTTAGTGTTGTGGACCTTCCATCGCCTGATGCGGAATCAGCGAAGTGGCACGGGACCCGATGGGATGAGGAGATGGCGTCATTTGCTTGAGCCGCGGGCCTGCGCGATGGCTCTTGGGATGGGCTAGGGCGTTGAGTCCTCGGGGTGGGTCGGGTGGGCTTCCCTGGGTTATTGGTTCCTCCTTGAGATAGTTGGGTTGGTGTTCGAACGGTAAGGAGATTAGCACGGGCGTGCGAGTCGGGTCAAGGGGTTGGTGTCACTTTTGCGGGGAAGGATGCCCCACACCCCACCGGGGAACCCTCAACCCCTTTATCCCACTCTCACGCCAGTGGCGCACGCCCAGGCGCATCTTCGACCCTTAGGGCCTTCAAGGGAGAAGGGGAGATAAGAACAGAGGGAGACTCATGTGCGTCGCACATGAGTCTCCCTCTAGTTCAGTACTTAGGGAAAGGGGGAGGATTCGGGCTAGTTTGGTATTGTGGGGATGGATTCACGCTCCGCCTAAGGCAAACTTACAGCTCGGCGCACGTTTCGCCGGATCGGGGGCCGGAATGACGGGGAACGAGTGGAGCGTTGCAGGACGGATGCAGGGGGACTTAGAATCCTGGAATGCGGGTTATTGCAGGTGAGGCGAAGGGTCGGAGGTTGAAGGCGCCTGCCGGCGCAACCTTCCGGCCTAGCGCTGAGAGGGTTAGGGCAGCTTTGTTTTCGATATTGGAGTCAGCGGGCGTGAGAATGGACCGGGTATTGGACCTCTATGCCGGGACGGGCGCCATTGGGATTGAGGCACTGAGTCGGGGAGCGGAGTGGGCGGACTTCGTGGAGCGGGACAAAGCGATGGCCCGCGCGATTTCGGAAAACCTAACGAACGCTCGGCTAGAGGAACGGGGACTGGTGCATGTGATGGATGCGGGGAAAGCCGTGGACAGGCTGTCGGGGCCATACGACGTGATATTCATGGACCCGCCGTATGCGGATGAGTCGGTTGATCGGGTGGTTGACCAGATCGATGAGAAGGGCTTGTGCGGGATAGACGGGGTGGTGATTGTGGAGCATGCAAGGCGTCGGCCGCTTGAAGGAAGGTATGGGGGACTTGCGCTACAAAAAGAGAGAAGCTACGGTGATACAATGTTGAGCATCTTTCGAGCGGAGGGAAGTCTTTGACCATCGCCCTATACCCCGGCAGTTTCGATCCCGTAACCAACGGTCACCTGGATATCGCAAAAAGGGCCGCAGAAGTGTTCGACGAGGTTGTGATGGCGGTCTATTCCACACCCGACAACAAGAGGTTGCTGTTTAATACAGAAGAACGCATTGCCTTGATAAATGATTCGTTGGGGGACTATTCCAATATCAAGGCTGTCGGTTACACCGGGTTGACCGTTGATTATGCCCGAGAGATCAGCGCCAAGGTGATGATCCGCGGGCTGCGTATGAACTCGGACTTCGAGAGGGAGTTCGAGCTGGCGCTGATGAACAAAAAGCTGGCTCCGGATATCGAGCAGGTAACGTTCATGAGCAGCCTGGAGCACCAGTTTCTTAGCTCTTCGCTATTGAAAGAGGTGGTGAAGCTCGGGGGGGACCCGGACTCGTTCGTGCCGGCGCACGTGGGTGAGGCGTTGATGAAGCGGTTGAGGTAGGGATTCACCTTCACCCTCCCAGGCGAGCCTACGGTCTTAGCGCACTTTCATCGAGAGGCCTTTGCTCACATCAGGGTTAGAGGCGACACCCCACCCATTCCGCTCTTGAGACCCTTCGACTACGCTCAGGGCGAGCGGAATTCCCCCCCCCCCCGCTCATACTTCGAGTGCCTCAGCACGAGCGGCTCCGGCCCCTCCAGCAGAGGTTATGCAAGGGTCTCCTTGAGGGAGAGGGGGTTGGATTGCTCGCCACCGCGGGATTAAGCGGAGCCCCGCCCCAGATTCCTCGCGGAGCCTCGGAATGACAGCGGAAGAGGGCTTGGGATGGTAAGGAAGGGTTGGGGAGATTACTTGAAGGCGGGCATTACGTCTTCTATGAAGGATCGGACGGCGTCGAAGTCGAAGGGGGCGCGGAAGGCGATGTTGAGGTCTGTGACGCCGATGTCTACGTATTCACCTATGCGGTCCGTGACCTGAGCTGCCGTTCCGAAGAGCATGCCACCGGGCTTGTAAGTGGGGTCGCCACCCCAGGCCTTTTCAATATCATCGTGTTTCTTCCGGGCGTCGGCCTCGTCGGTGCCCATGTAAAAGCCGAGGTTGACACTGCGGGTGATGGAGGCCGGGTCCCGGTCTTCTTTATCGCACCATTGGTCGAGGACCTGGGACTTGGAAGCGAACATGTCAGGGGGGACGTAGGCGGCGTTCCAGCCGTCGGCGTAGCGGGCGGCGATGCGGAGAGTGCGTCTTTCGCCGAGGCCGCCAATCCAGAGCCTCGGGGAGGCCTGGATGGGGCGGGGGAAGAGGTAGGCATTGTCTACGGAGAAGTGCTCACCTTGGAACGTAGTGGACTCGTTGTGGAGCATGGAGCGGATGATCTGGGCACCTTCTTCAAGCTGGTCGAGCCGGGTCTTGATCGGGGGATACGGGTAGCCGTAGGCTAGGAACTCCATCTCGTACCAGCCGCCGCCAATGCCCATCTCGACACGACCGTTGCTGATATGGTCGATGGTGACGGTGGCTTTGGCCAACAGGGCCGGGTTTCGGTAGCCGATGGCCATAACGAGGCAGCCGATTCGGACGTTTTCAGTCTCTGCAGCTATGGCGGCCATTGTCGTAGTGGCTTCAAAGCAGGGACTTCTGCCGTCCTGGGTGGGATTTTCGTAGAAGTGGTCCCAGACGGATACCCAATAGAAGCCGTTGGTGTCGGCGATTTGCCAGAGTTTACTGAGATCCGGGTAAGAAACGTCCTGAACGCCTGTGTGCATGCCGATGCGGAGGGCCATGTTTTTGTCTCCTGTCGAAGGGGGTTTATGGGATTATATTAGCAGGAAGGGGGCGGGGGGTGGGGTGCTATAATCGGGGCGGTTCTGGGGATAGGACTCACCCTCACCTGCCTAAGGAAAGGCAGTAGGACTTATCTGAAGTGCAACCCGGCATCTACTCATAATTAGACGGACTCAAGGTGAGCGGATTCCCGTCCATTCCCACAACAATGATGTCTACGCCACCCATTGAGAGAAAGAGGCCCAAATGATAGGTGTGAGCACGCAAGTCCTAGATTCCTCGCGGAGCCTCGGAATGGCATTGGGCTAGGGGGGAGGACAGAGAAAAAACCATGACAACCCAACAGGCTTCTATGCTGGAACGGAAGCCGCTCTTTTTGTTGATGGATGGGCACGCGCTGATTCATCGGGCGTTTCATGCGTTGCCGCCTCTCACCGTGAATAAGACGGGGGAGCCGATTGGGGCGGTGTACGGGTTTACCAGTGCGCTGCTTAAGGCCCTGGATGAGATAGATCCCACCCACTGCGCCATTGTGTTTGACAGGCCGACGCCCACGTTCAGACATCTCCAGTATGAGGAGTACAAAGCGCAGCGGGCGTCGACGCCGGATGAACTGAGAGCGCAGTTTAGGCGAACCCGGGAACTCATTGCGGCCTTTGGGATTCCGGCATACGAGATGGACGGCTATGAGGGGGACGACATTCTCGGGACCCTGTCTAAGCAGGCGTCGGAACAGGGGATTGACACGGTTATCCTCACGGGGGACACCGACATCGTCCAGCTGGTCAATCCGTACGTGAAGGCTCTGATACCCAGAGGAATGTTCAAGGAAACCGTGCTCTATGACGAGAAGAAGGTCGTGGAGAGGTACGGGGTGCCGCCAGTGCTGATCCCAGACCTGAAGGGGCTGATGGGAGACTCGTCGGACAACATACCTGGGGTGCCGGGGATCGGAGCGAAGACTGCGGCGAAGCTGGTGCAGCAGTTCGGGGGGATAGAGGACATATACAAGCACGTAGAAGAGGTTAAGCCGCCGCGGATTCAAGGGTTACTGAAGGAGCACGAATCGCAGGCGAGGCTATCCGTGGACTTGGCCAGGATTATAGTGCAGGTGCCTTTGGACCTAGACCTTCAAACCTGTGCGAGGGCGGCGTTTAACCGGGAGGCGGTGGTGGGACTGTTCAGGGATCTGGAATTTTCCAGTTTGCTGCCTCGGCTGCCGGGCAGGGATGGGGAGAGTGGTGAAGAGGCCGAGAGTAAGGTCTCGGGGGGTGGGGCTGTGGAGTACCACACGGTACGGGACGAGGGTGCTCTCGAGGCGATGATTGCGGAGATTCGGGAGGCGGGATATTTCGCTTTCGATACAGAGACGACGAGTCTGAACGCAATGATTGCGGGACTGGTGGGGATTTCGATATCGGCTAATCCGGGAATTGCGTACTACATTCCGGTGGGGCACAACTCGGGGGTTCAACTGCCTCGGGACTTCGTGTTGGAGAAACTGAGCCCCCTGTTCGAGGACGAGTCGCTGCCCAAGACGGCCCACAATGCCAACTACGACATGATGATCCTTGCCAATTACGGAGTGGAGGTGCGAGGGCTGGCTAACGACAGCATGATTGCGGCGTTCCTGATTGGGGAAAAGGCGTTAGGGCTGAAAGGTCTTTCGTTTGACAGGCTGGGCATCGAGATGACGCCGATTACTGAACTTATCGGCACGGGATCCAAGCAGATCACGATGGACAGGGTGAGCGTGGAGTCGGCGAGCCCGTACGCGGCGGCGGATGCCGACATTACGCTGCGCCTGTCGACTATGATCGAGAAGGAGCTTCGGGATGAGGGGATGTGGGAGATGATGGACGACGTGGAGCTGCCCCTGGTTCCGATCATAGTGCGTATGCAGAGGGCGGGCATCGCTCTGGACGGGAAGCTGCTCCAAGGGTTGTCTCTGGAGCTAGGTGAGAGGATGGCGGTGCTGGAGGCGGGGATATATGACGACGTCGGGCACCGGTTCACAATCAACTCGCCAAAGCAACTGGGGGATGTGCTGTTCAAGGAACTTTCGCTGCCAAGCGCCAAACGGACCAAGAGCGGGTTCTCGACGGACGCCCGGGTGCTGGAAGGGCTGAGGGGCGCGCATCCGATAGTGGAGAAGGTGCTCGAGTTCCGGCAGATATCCAAGCTGAAGTCGACATACCTGGATGCTCTACCGTCCCTGGTAAACCCGAGCACGGGCCGGGTGCACACGACATTCAACCAGACCGGGACTGTGACGGGCCGGGTATCGAGCAACGATCCGAACTTGCAGAACATACCCATCAGGACGGAGCTAGGTGGGCAGGTTCGTCATGCGTTCATAGCGCAGGACCATCCGGATTGGGTGCTCTTGGCGGCGGACTATTCGCAGATAGACCTACGGGTGCTGGCGCATATATCAGAGGACCCGAGTCTTATAAAGGCCTTCCATGACGGAGCGGACATTCACGCTGCCACTGCTTCACTTGTATATGGTGTCCCGATGGACGAGGTCACATCGGACATGCGCCGGATTGCGAAGACCATAAACTTCGGCATCATATATGGGATCAGCGGGTTTGGACTGGCGTCTCGGACTGGGCTGTCGAACGAGGAGGCCCAGACTTTCATTAACCAGTATTTCGAGCGATACCCGGGTGTGAAGGAGTACATGGAGGTGACGAAGCACAAGGCTCGGGCGCAGGGTTACGTGCAGACGGTGCTGGGGCGCCGGAGACACTTTCCGGAGTTCAGTTCACGGAACCACAACGTGAGGATGGCGGCTGAGAGGATGGCGATCAACATGCCCATCCAGGGCACATCGGCGGAGATAACGAAACTGGCGATGATCGGGATGCAGAACCGGATGGATGAGGCCCATATGAGGAGCAAGATGCTCCTTCAGGTCCACGACGAGCTAATCTTCGAGACGCCGACTGATGAAATTGAGGAGATGTCAGGGTTGGCCAGGGAGGTCATGTCCTCGGCGCTGGAGCTTAGCGTACCTCTGAATGTTGACGTGAAGATGGGCCCCAACTGGGGAGACATGGCGTAACCGATGCCGGAACTGCCGGACGTTGAAGTGATGCGCCGTGTCATCGCGCCCGGCGTGAGGGGTCGTAGGGTGGGTGGGGTGACGTTGAACTGGCCAAAGGCGGTGAAAGCGCCATCGGCGGGTGAGTTCAGGGAGGATGTTCTGGGCGCGACGATTGATGACGTGGGCCGCAGGGCGAAGTATTTTCTATTCCATCTGAGGGACTCGCGCACTCTGTTAGTCCATTTGAGGATGACGGGATCGCTGCGAGTGGTAGAGTCTTCGAAGGAGATGCATCGGTATACGCAGACGGTGTTTCACTTTGATGATGGGTATGATCTTAGATTTGTGGACCCGCGCAAGTTTGGGGCGGTGTGGTTAGTGGATGATGCGGGGTCGGTGGTAGGAGGTTTGGGGCCGGAGCCGTTGGAGGATTCGTTTACTGCGGAAGTGTTGGAAGGCATCGTTGAAGGTCGGAGGACGGTGATAAAGTCGCTGCTGATGGACCAGAAGCGGATTGCGGGGATAGGGAACATCTACGCCGATGACATCCTGTTCAGGTCTGGGGTGCATCCCCAGACGCCGGCGAAGAAGCTGAATGCGGAGTCGGTGGGGGCGATTCATGAGTCGATTGTGGTGGTGTTGACGCGGGCAATAGAAATCCTGGAGAAGAACATGCCGGTGGATGCGCCGCCGACGGAGGACCTGGGGCCAGAGATTTTCCTGGTGCCTCGGGAGAAAGGGGCGTCGTGTCCCGGGTGTTCGGGGGAGATCCAGAGGTTGGTGGTCGGGGGGAGGGGGACGTACTTTTGTCCGGTTTGTCAGCCGGGAGGTGTCGGGTAGAAAGGGGGGCGGGGTGGGGTGGGGGGAGTGATTCACGAATCGCCTCTACGAGAGAGGAGGACCCTAACCCCATTCCGTTCTTGAGACCCTTCGATGCTCCAGAGGCCCACTTGCAGCTACGCTCAGGGCGAACGGAATCCCCGACCTCCGGATTCCCGGCCTCTCGGGAATGACGGGATGAGCGAGGTGGGTTAGTTGCCACCGGGGAGGGGGCCGAAGCCTTTTTGGAGTAGCTCTACGAAGACGCCGTGGGAGGAGCTAGGGTGCACCCACACGTAGTCGGTGCTGGGGGTGGGGTCTACATCTTCGGGGATGCCGGTGATGCGGCCTCCCTGGGAGCGGACTCCCTTAACGGTGTCCACGAGGTCATCGACTTCGAAAGTGACGAGGTAGACGCCCTCGCCTCGGGCTTCGAGGAATTTACGGACGTGGCTCTCGTCGCCTAGGGGTTCCAGGAGCTCGATTATGGCCCTGGAACCGTTGCCCAGGAAGGTGTTGCGGTAGCCGAACTGGGTGTTGTCGTTGGGTGGCTGCATGACCTGCAAGCCGTAGAGGCTACAAAACCTCTCGGTGGCTTCCTGAAGGTCGTAGACGGCGATGCAGACGAAGCTGAGGTCGGTTGCCATAATGTTCTCCTGTGATGAGACTCTTGCGTAACTCCTGGTTAGTGCCAAGACACCCCCATTCTGCTCTTGAGACCCTTCGATGCTCCAGAGGCGCACTTGCAGCTACGCTCAGGGCGAGTGGAACACCCCACCCTTGGAGAGGGAATGACAGCTATGTAGAAGTCTGGTGATGGCTGGGGGTCTGGGCTTGGCGCAAACTTTTGGTGGTGTAGAATGTAGCTGCCCCGTTCCGCCCACGTCTGGCTTTCAGCCAGCCGAATGTTACATCCAGGGCACATCTGGGATTATATACGCTCCTCATCCACAGGTAACCAAAATAAAGGGGGACAACGATGGAAAAGGCTATGGAAGGTTACAGGGTAGTAGACCTGACGCAGTGGGAGGCGGGAACATCGTTTACCCAGGCCCTGGCGTGGTTGGGGGCGGATGTAATCAAGGTTGAGGTACCGGGGAGGGGAGACCCGGGCCGGGTGGCCCCGCAGGATATCAAGGGGGTCGATAGTCCATACTTTCTGATTCTGAACTCAAACAAGCGGAGCATCACACTCAACCTGAAGTCGGAGGAGGGGAAGGCGGTTTTCCTGGACCTTGTGAAGAATGCGGATGTGGTGACAGAGAACCAGGGTCCCGGGACCCTAGAGCGGTTGGGGCTGGGGTATGACGTATTGTCGGAGGTGAACCCCAGGATTGTGCTAGGCCGGATCAAGGGGTTCGGGACATATGGGCCGTACAGCAACTACAAGTGCTTTGACATGATCGCACAGTGCACCGGCGGATCCTATGCTACAAACGGATACAAAGACGGGCCACCCGTCCCGATGGGGACTTCGATAGGGGATATTGGGACGGGATACCACGCGGCTCTGGGAGTTGTGGCGGCGCTACTTCAGAGGGAGAGGACGGGGAAGGGACAGGTAGTTGAGGTGTCGATGCAGGAGTCGGTGTTCAACTTCGGCAGGGTAGCGATGATGTGGTACTACCACGACCCCGACATGATTATGAGGAAGGGAGACGACGGTTGGAACACCGCGCCCTCCCGGATGTACCGGTGCAAGCCTGGCGGGCTCGATGACTATTGCTATGTCTATGCCACCGAAAGTATTGCGGATTCTTGGAACAGCCTACTGAGGATCATCGGCAGGGATGACCTAATCGGCGATGAGCGGTATTCCTCCTCGGAGCTCCGGTTCCAGAGGAAGGAAGAGGTCGACAAGATGGTGGAAGACTGGACGCTGCAGCACACCAAATACGAAGTAATGAATGCGTGTGCCAGCCAGGGGGTCGTGGCGGGGGCGGTACTTAACGCGAAGGACTTGTTCGAGGACCCGCACATTCAAGAGCGGGGGATGATCGCGACAATGGACCACCCGCAGAGAGGGGAGTGGAAGATGATCGGGAACCCGATTAACCTGTCTGATTCCCCGACTGAATATAGGGCTGCACCCTTGCTGGGACAACACACGGACGACGTCCTGGCGGAGGTGCTGGGATACTCCGAAGAACGAATAGAGAAACTGCGGCAAGAAAGCGTAGTTTAGCCGTCCCCATCGATGGGATGCTGAAACTCGCTGCAGCGGGGATCTGCCTATTTCTAATAGTCGCGTGCGGGGGTGGGGAGGGGGTTCGAGGCCCGGACACCGAGTCCGAGGCTGCGGTGGCGCGTTTCAGGGAAGGTGAAGACCTGTTCAGCAACGGCCAGCTGGGCGCCTCCATAGCTGCGTATAGCAAGGCAATCCGGGCCGATCCGGAATTCTCCGACGCTTATTTCAACAGGGGTCTCGCCTGGCTGGCGACGAAGCGTTGGGGTGACGCAATAGAAGACTACGACGAGACACTGGCGCTGGACCCTGAGAGAGTTGCAGCGTATTACAACAGGGCGTTTGCATATTCCCAGATTCGAAGGCCCCGTGAGGCGGTGTCGGACTACACGGAGGTGGTGGAGCGGGACCCGGAGAATGCGCTGGCATTCGCCAACCGGGGCGGCATGTACATCGAGATGGGTCTACCAGGGCTGGCGTTGGATGATTTCGAAGAGGCCATCGGGCTGGACCCGGAGCTAGGAAAGGCCTACGTGGGACAAGCCATTGCCTACTCAGTGCTGGAGAGGCACTCCGAGGCCCAGGCTGCTATTGATGCGTCGGTGGAGCGGGGGTACGTGGAATACAACGTAAATCGGATCATCGAGCCGGCAATGGCTGCGTATTGGGTGTCGGACGAGGTGCAGTAGCGCGATACCGGTTGACGACCAGGGGGTCTCTATATAGACTGACGGTGTAAACAGACCGGTCGGTCTAGTGCTAGGGGTCGTCTACCATGACTGCAAAATCGGAAACCCGCACCGCACGCGAGCGCATCCTGGATGCCGCGGCCAGTCTCTTTGCCCGGCGGGGCTACTATAACTCCAACGTGGACGAGATAGTCCAGCAGTCGGGGACGTCCAAGGGCAGCTTCTATTTCCACTTTCCAAGCAAGGAACAGATGGCGCTTGGGCTGGTCGACCAGTTAAGCGAGAAACTGGTGAGGAAATTGGAACGATCCATTGCCTCGGAGGCCGATCCGCTGGAGAGGATACCTCTAGCGATAGATGCCCTGCTATATACCTTCTCCAAGCAGAGGAAACTTGCCCAGATACTGATGGTGAACATAGTGGGGCAGGGGCGAGCGATGGACCGGAAGTTCCTGCCAATCAGGGATAAGTTTGCAGGGTTGATTCGAAGGGAACTGGATGCGGCGGTGGAGGCGGGGGCGATCAGGCCGGTAGATACAAGCCTGGTGTCGCAGCTGTGGCTTGGGGCGCTGAACGAGATAATCCTGAGGTGGCTTCTACAGGACAAGCCGGCACCACTGATGGAAAGCGCTCCCGCCGTTCGGGAACTTCTTATGAACGGGATAGGCGTTCGGGGCGGGGATGGGATGTTTGAAAGACAAACGGAAGAGGCGGCGGTATGAGCGCCGAATCCCGGATATCGACTCTCGGAGCGTCCACTCTTTCCGGAGCCAGGGATAATCCGGCGCTCGTTAGTCGTTCACGGAAAGTCAGGCAGGAAGTAAGCCCAACGGACGTTTACCGCAACGCGGAACCCAACGAGGAGTTTCGGGTGTTCTGGGCGCAGCGAGACCGGGAAATGGTCATTGTGGGGTTGGGGGTCGCTTGCGGAGTTAAGGCGTCGGGGGTTGACAGGTTTCGGAGGGTGAGGGAGTGGTACCGGGGGCTAATCGATAGGACCATGGTAGAGGGGCCGGATGTCCGGGGAACGGGGCCGTTGGCCCTCGGGGGGTTCAGGTTTGATGTTGAGGCTGAGGCATCTTCCGAATGGCGGAGGTTCGGCGATGGGATGATGGTCGTGCCCAGGGTGTGTTATGCGTGGAGTCCTGAAGGATGCTGGGTAACCGAGAATTGCTTGATATCTCCCAATGGAGAGGAATTCCTAATCGCATCGGAATTCGACGGTGAGGACGCGGGTGACCTAAGAGATTGTGAAGAATCTACAAGCCTTTGGAAACATTCAGTGGATAGTGCGCTGGAGTCGGTGGGGTTGGGGGAGGCGGAGAAAGTTGTGATAGCCCGCAGGGAAGCGATAGAGAGGCGGGGAGAGATGGACGTGCCGGGGGCGCTGGACCGATTGATGGAGAGCGAGGCCCGGTGCTCGGTGTTCTCTTTCGGGGTTGGGGCGGACACTTTCCTGGGTGCCAGCCCGGAACCGCTGGTCACCCTTGCCGATGGAAGGCTGGAGTGCATATGCCACGCGGGGTCGGCGGCCCGGGGAGCGACGCTGAAGGAGGACAGTAAGCTCGGAGAGGCATTGTTAAACGACCCGAAGGAGGTGCGGGAGCACGTACTCGCTGCCAGTTCGGTCGAGGAGGCTTTAGGGAGCCTGTGCAGTGAGCTTTCCCGGGACTCATCGCCAAGGTTGTCAAAACTGAAGAACGTGCAGCATTTGTCTACTGCTTTCCACGGGGTCAATGACGAGAGCCGGGACATCCTGGAGTTTGTTGAAGTGTTGCACCCCACTCCGGCTGTGGCCGGTGTTCCAACCGGAAAGGCTTTGGCCTTGATACAAGAGCTGGAGGATATGGACCGGGGGTGGTATTCGGGGCCGGTGGGATGGATGGACCACAAGGGTCGGGGGGAGTTTGCGATAGCGATCAGGTCGGGGTTGATGTCGGGGAATCGGGCTTACCTGTACGCCGGTGCGGGCATTGTTGAAGGGTCGGATGCGGAGAGGGAGTTTGCGGAGACGGAGTTGAAAATGCTCGGGCTGAGAAATGCCCTAGGCATGGATGGGAAATGAAGGCGGAGAACCGGAATTACGCAACGGCGGGGGCCCTGGCGGAGGGGCTGGCGGCGGCCGGGCTGCGAGACGTGGTGTTGTGCCCCGGGTCTCGGTCCGGGCCCCTGGCGGTCAGTTTTGCTCGGTGCGCCGGAATCAAGGCCTGGGTGCACCTTGACGAGCGGTCGGCGGGGTTCTTTGCGCTGGGAATTGCCAAGGGGTCCAGGAAGCCGGTTGCGGTAATGACCACGTCAGGGACGGCGTCGGCGAACTTACTACCTGCGGTAGTCGAGGCCCGGCTGACGGGCGTTCCGCTCATAGTGATAACGGCAGACCGACCTCCCGAATTGGTAGATTGGGGCGCAAACCAGACCATCGAACAGACCGGCATTTACGGTGCGCATGTGAAGTGGGCGGCAGAGATGCCCGTCCCTGAGCCGAACCTTCAGCTCACTGAATATGCCTCGGCGATCGGGCGGAGGGCGTATTCCACGGCTGCGGGCTACCCATCCGGGCCTGTGCACCTGAACGTGCCGTTCCGTGAGCCGTTGGCTCCGGTTGAGGTCCCAGGAGAGGAGAAGGAGGTGTCCGGGGGTGGGGGGATATTGGGGGGTATAGAGGCAGGGGCTGCACCGGACGGATGGGAGGCGGGGAGAGAGGTCGAGGAGAGGATAAGGGGGGTTGAGAGGGGGTTGATCGTTTGCGGGCCGCAGAGTAATCCAAGGCTCGCGGGTGCGGTGTCGGGGGCGGCGCGGAGTTTAGGGTATCCGATCCTTGCCGATCCTCTATCGCAGGTCAGGTATGGGCCCCATGACCTATCCAACGTGATTGATTCCTACGATTTGATCCTGCGGGACAGGGATATATGGGAGCGGCTGGAGCCGGAGGTAGTGCTGCGTTTCGGTGCGTGGCCGACATCGAAGTCATTGGGAACGTTCCTCTCGCAATTCAGGGATGCGAGGCATGTATTGGCGGCCGAAACCGGTTGGCCGGACCCGCATCAGCTGGCTTCCAACGTGGTACAGGTGGACCCGGTGACCTTTTGCAGTGGGCTGGCGTCCGGGAGTGGACGAGCGGACGGTGGCGCCTGGCTCGATCAGTGGCTGGGGTTCAACCGGTCTGTCAGGGAGAGGGTCGCGGGACATCTGTCGGGGATGGAGGAGTTGTTCGAGGGGAAGGTATTTTCAGAGATCGGGAAGCACATGCCTGAGCCGGCAATCCTGTTCGCGGGAAACAGTATGCCGGTTAGGGATATGGACACGTTTATGGCAGCTTCGGATCTCAATATCTGGGTTATGGGGAATCGGGGGGCGAGCGGGATAGACGGGGTGGTATCGACGGCGTTGGGGGCGGGGGGCGGGGCGGGGGTCCCGGTGATTGCGGTGGTGGGAGACCTGTCATTTTTCCACGACATGACTGGTCTGCTCATGGCCAGGAATAGTGAGATAAACGCGACCATTGTAGTAGTGAACAACGATGGGGGAGGCATATTCTCGTTCCTGCCGCAGGCTGAGCATCCCGAGCATTTTGAGCAGGTCTACGGGACGCCGCACGGGCTGAAGTTTGGGTCGGTGGCAGAGTTGTACGGGTTGGGGTACACACGGGCGGGTACGTGGGAGGAGTTTGGGGAGGCCGTGGTACGGGGTACTGGTGACACAGGAACGTCGGTGATTGAGGTGCCGAGCGCACGGGAGCGGAACGTGGAACTGCATCGAAAAGCGGTGACTGCGGCATCGAACGCGCTGCGCAGTTTGGAGAGGAGCTAGCCTTGGCTCTTGTGCCCGTTAACGGGATCCGTCTGAATGTGGAAGTGCATGGACAAGGCATGCCGGTGATAATGCTTCATGGATTCACGAGTGACCTTACAACCTGGCACCCTTTGGCGGAAAAACTGTCAGTCCGGTACACGACTGTGCTGGTCGATCTGATAGGGCATGGCAAGTCGGATGCACCGGAGGACCCGGCTAGATATTCGATGGAACGTTGTGTAGATGATCTACTCAGACTGGCCGACCACCTGGAAATAAGGGAAGCGGTGTGGATGGGATATTCGATGGGTGGACGAGCGTCGCTGTGCCTGGGCGTTACGGCGCCGGAGCGGTGCAGGGCGTTGATCCTGGAAGGCGCGTCGGGGGGGATAGAGAGTGAAAGGGAGAGGTCGAGCAGAGTGTCGGCGGACAGGGCGCTTGCGATCAGGATTGAGGACAGGGGTGTAGTGTCATTTGTGGAACACTGGGAATCGCAGACTCTTTTTGAAAGCCAGGCCCGGATGGGTGAGGAAGCACGAATGGAATTGAGGCGGCAGAGGCTTGGAAATCGGGCCACGGGGCTGGCCAACAGCCTGAGGGGTATGGGAACAGGGGCACAGCCGAGTGTGTACCAACGTCTACCGGGTCTTGGGAAGCCGACGCTGTTTCTCGCGGGTGAGGAAGACCGGATATTCCTGGCGCTGGCACGAACCATGAGTGAATTGACACCTGTGGGGGACTATGCCTCGATTCCGAATGCAGGACATTGTGCTCACCTGGAAAATCCCAGGGAGTTCGAGACCAGAGTCTGCGAATTCCTGGAATCCGTAGACGGAAACCGCTATAACGGGTCTACAGCCGGGCTTGGCCCCGGGGCCCGAGGGCATAGCGTTGTATAGCGCTGGAGTCTATGGAGATGCCGAGGCCTGGGAAGTTCGGGGTTATGAGAAAGCCGTGGGTTGGGGAGAGGGGATCCTCAAGGAGGTCGTGGGTGAGTAGGGGGCCGGTTGCCAGGCCACAGGCATGGGGAATGTCCAATGCCGCTGCGAGATGGAGGGTTGATGCAAGTCCAATGCCGGTTTCAAGGGAGGATGTCAGGACGACTCCGATGCCAGCAGAGCGAGCGTGTTCGAAGATGGTCCGGGCGGCGGTGAGGCCGCCGATTCGGGCGAGCTTGATTACCAGCATATCGACGGCCCCTGAATCCGTGAGAGCGGCAGCGGCGTCTGAATTCTCCACGGACTCGTCGGCGGCGATGGGTATGGGGGAGTTACGGCGGAGTTGGGAGAGGGTTGAGATGTCGGCGGGGGTTACGGGTTCTTCTATGAATTCGGGGGAGAATTTTGCCAGACTGTCGAGGGCGAGGGCGGCCTGGTTCTCGGGCCAGGCGCGGTTGGCGTCCAGGCGGAGTTTGATGGCATTGCCTACGCCGTTGCGAGTTCGGGCAAGGGCATCTTCGTCGATGCTCAGGTCCCGGCCCCCCACTTTGAACTTGAGGGTGCGAAAGCCCTCCTGGACAGCTTTTGTTGCCAGAGCCTCCGTATCGGCGGGGTCGGCCTGTCCGATAATGGCGTTGACTTCGACGGGTCGAGAAGAGCCGCCGAGGAATACTGCGAGTGACTTGCCTTCAGATTGGGCCAGACAGTCAAAGGCGGCAGTTTCCAGGGCGAATGCGAGGGAAGGCGGGGGGATGGCGGAAAATGGAGCGGAGGCGAGGGGCCTCGTGAGCAAGGCCGGGGCGATGGTTTCCAGTGCGGTAGCGGTGTATCGGAGGGATGCGGGACTGCGGATGAAGGAGGCCGGGGCTTCGCCGAGGCCGAAGATGCCTGTATCGGTCTCGAGTCGTACCACCAAGCTATATCGCGTTTGTATAGAGGACGAGGAAGTGAGGAAGGGGCGCTTGAATGGTACGGCTACGCCCTGCCATTCGATGCCTTTGATTAACATAGATTTCTTTAGGAATGGGAGTCGGCGAAGGATGATAGAGTAAACACTTCCGACTGCCTGGAGGCGACATGACTTCAACCTATACGGACATCATATACGAAAAAGGCGATGGAATCGCCAAGATCACCATCAACCGCCCGGAGGTGCTGAACGCATTCCGGCCGCGTACGATAGACGAGATGGTAGACGCGTTCAAAGATGCCTGGTTCGATGAGAAGGTGGGGGTGGCGGTTCTGACGGGGGTCGGGGACCGGGCTTTCTGCTCTGGGGGTGATCAGCGGTTAAAGGGCGCTGGCGGGTACCGGGATGACTCAGGTTCTACGAGGATGCAGGTGCTGGAACTGCACAGGACGATGCGCTCGATACCGAAGCCTGTGATAGCCATGGTGAATGGTTACGCTATCGGTGGGGGGCATGTGTTACATGTCCTGTGCGATCTGACGATAGCCAGTGAGAATGCGATATTCGGGCAAACGGGGCCGAAGGTCGGAAGCTTTGATGGAGGGTTTGGTGCGGTCTACCTTGCAAGCATTATCGGAGAGAAGAAGGCGCGGGAGTTCTGGTTCATGTGCCAGCAGTACACGGCGAAGGAAGCGGAGGCAATGGGATTGGTCAACAAGGTCGTGCCACGGGAGGAATTGGAAGCCGAGACGGTGCGCTGGTGCCAAGAGATGCTGAAAAAGAGCCCGACGGCGCTGAGGATGTTGAAGGCTTCGTTTAACGCGGCGACGGATTGGGTCTATGGCCTGCAGGCGGTGGCGCATGGAGCGAACAGTCTTTTCTATGGTACGGAAGAAGCGTTGGAGGGGAGCAACGCATTCCTTGAGAAGCGGCCGCCGGACTTTTCGCCGTACAGGCATATGCCCTGGTAGCCGGTTAGTTAACGTAATGTTCAGACGAACTGTGAACTACGGTCGGGCGTGGTTCTGGGCATCCAGGCCTTTTTCGCTGAGTGCGGCGGTGGTTCCGGTGCTGGTGGGGAGCGCGATAGCCGCAGATCTGGTTAGCCTGAACTGGCTGCTGTTTGCATTTGCGCTGGTGGGATCGCTGGCGATACAGATTGGGACTAATCTGACTGATGAATATGCTGACCACCGCAGGGAGGGAGGACAGGCGAAGTTTCCAGCACCACACAAGGTGCTGGCCCGGGGACTGCTTACGGAGAGAGAAGTCCTGATTGGCTGCATTGCGATTTTTGCAGTTGGGATTGGGATGGGCTTGTACATAGTGATGGAGGTCGGCTGGCCGATACTGGCGGTGGGGTTGGGGAGCGTGTTTGTGGCAGTGTTCTATAGTGCAGGCCCCAAGCCGCTGGGAGACACGGGGCTCGGGGAGGCGACGGTTTTCTTCTTCATGGGCCCCCTGATGGTGGTGGCGGCGTACTACGTTCAAACACAAGAATTGGCGTGGGCGCCATTTTGGGGCTCGATACCGGTGGCTTTCCTAGTGACGGCGATCCTGCACTGCAATAACTTGAGGGATGTTGATGAGGACAGGGAGAGTGGTAAGAGGACGTTCGTGACGATGCTGGGGCCTCGGGTGGGGCGTGTGATATATGTCGGGTTTCTGCTGGCGTCCTACGGGGGGCTGGTGATAATAGCGGTGACGGGTGTGGTATCGATCTGGGGACTTGTAGGGCTGGCGTCGCTGCTCTGGGCGGTCCTGACGGCGAGAAGGGTTTTGACGGGGAAGGACCGGCGGGAGATGAGTATGGGGCTGGTGAAGACGGCCAAGCTGCATGGCCAAGCGGGGATGTTGTATGCGGCGGGGCTGGGTGGGGCGGTTATTTTTGGGTGAGGGGGGTGGGGCGCCTCCCCCCATTCCGTTCTTGAGACCCTTCGATGCTCCAGAGGCGCACTTGCAGCTCGCTCAGGGCGAACGAAATGCACCACCCTTGTGGGATGGATTCACGCTCCTCCATGGGCGGACCTTTAGCACGGCGCATCAGCGACAGACTCGGAGGTCGGGATGACGGTCGGGTAAGGGTGAGCGGGTAGGGAACGTGTGCCTGCGGAGGACGACTGACTAGTCGTCCCTACGGGGGGATTAGGTTAGCCGCGGGCTAGTTGTTTTAAGTTGGTGGATGTATCGGAGAGGGCTTGAGCGTCGACGGGGGTTTTCTGTCCGATGAGGGTACGGGTGGGCCTGATGTCGCGGAAATTGTTCACGATGAGTGCGCCGTGCACTGAGCCATCCTTAAGGTAGAAGACTGAGAATTGTTCCTCGGAAGGATTGCCCCTGACGGCTATTTCGTCCCATTCGGCGGCATGACCGAGGTACTGGATATTGAGGTCATACTGGTCGGACCAGAAGTAGAGGACAGGGGCGTAGGACTCGGGGTTCCCGAGCATCGACTTTGCGGCTGCGGCCCCCTGGTTGAGGGCGTTGTCCCAGTGCTCAACACGGAGTCGATGACCGAGGCCGGGGTGGAACCAGTTAGCAACGTCGCCTGCAGCAAAGATATCCGGGTTGGAGGTACGGCAGTTTTCATCGATGAGTATGCCTCCTTCGACATCAAGGCCAGCGGCCTCGGCGAGGGATGTTGCGGGAGAGATTCCTACGCCTATTACTACGAGGTCGCAGTCGATGGCGTGGCCCTTATCGGTGATGACCTGCTCGGCGCGGGATTGGCCTCGGATCTCGGAGATGCCTTCGCTGAGTCGGAGGTCGATGCCCCGGTTGGCGTGGAGGTTGGCGTAGATTGCACCCATCTCGGCTCCGAGGATGTGCGCCATGGGCTGGGGCTGGATTTCAAGAACGGTGACCTCGAGGCCTGCGGTCTTGCAAATGGCGGCGACCTCTGATCCGATGAATCCAGCACCGACAATGACTGCCCTACCAGCGCCGCTCATGGACTGGGCAATGGCCTTGGAATCTTCGATGTTGCGGAGATAGTGAACACCGTCAAGGTCGGCGCCGGGGATGGGAAGCCTTTTGACTTGCGATCCCGTGGCGAGGAGAAGCTTGTCGTAGTGGAGGGCATCGCCGTTGGACAGGGTCACAGTGTTGGACGAAGTGTCCAGGGCAAGGGCCTCTGCGCCGAGGTGGAGATCTATGGACTGCTCAGTGTAGAAGTCCTCTGTCTTGAAATAGAGCTTCTCCTGTTCTTTGGCGCCGCTCAAAAACTCCTTAGAGAGTGGGGGCCGGTCATAGGGTCGGTGGGGCTCAGCGCCGATAAGGTGTATTTCGCCGTCGAACCCCTGCTTTCGGAGGGTCTCGGCGGCGGCGCCACCGGCTATACCGGCTCCAACTATCAGATAGGACTCATTTTGTGCCATTTTTGCGTGCCTGCATTCGAATATTTGGTTTGAAGAGTATAGCATTGCACGGATCACGGACCTGCTCCTCACCTGTTCAACCACAGGCGCGAGCGTTTAGAGTATGGGAAGAAAGACAGCTAAATCGATAAGGGGCTTTTCAACATAAATGAACGTCAAAAAACATATGGCATTTACAACGTTGGCTGCGATAACGGTGCTGGTGGGACTGGGCTGTGTCGGGGATGCGGCAACGCCGACGCCATTGCCGATAGTCGATTCAGGGGATATACCGCCAGAGGTCGAGAAGTTGGACCTGGACATAGTCGCACCGACGCATTTGGAGTCGGATGGTGAGAGTGTATGGGTGTCGAGCATCGGCGACCCGGAAGCGTTGAACACGGAAGTGCTGCGGTTTGCGCTGGATGGGACGGAGATAGGCAGGTTTGATATCGGGAGGACTCCCGGAACAATTCTCTTTGATGGCGACAATGTCTGGGTTGCGGAGCTTGGAATACCGTCGGAGCCGGGGAGCAAAGTGGTTAAGCTGTCGGGGGAGGGGGCTGAGGTGGGGGTGTATGAAGCGGGCACTCCCCCGTTTGCGATGACGTTCGATGGGGAGAACTTATGGGTTGCGAACCCGATTGAGGACTCGGTAACGAAGATATCGAAGGAAGGTGAGCTTTTGGGGACATTCGGGGTGGGGGATGGGCCCTCGGCGGTGGCATTTGATGGCGAGCACGTCTGGGTGACGCTCCTGGGATCTCCGGATGAGGCTGGAAGTGCAGTACAGAAACTGGATGCTGATGGGAGGGTGGTGGCAGAGTACGAGGTCGGGGTGAGGCCGATAGCGGTAGCCTTTGACGGGGGCAGCATGTGGATTGCGAACAGTGGGCCCCTGGAAGATAACCAGGCAGATTCGGTTACGAGATTGGCCTTAGACGGGACTCGGTTGGGAGAATTCAGGGTCGGGAATGGGCCGGTGGACATCCTGTTTGATGGGGAGAATATCTGGGTGGCGAACGGTGGCAGCAATAACGTGATGAGGTTGTCGCCGACGGGAATACGCCTTGGGAGATTCGACGTGGACACGGGGCCCGTGTCTTTGGCATTTGACGGGAAGGACGTGTGGGTGGCCAGCGTGGAGGGCGGTACGTTGTCGAAGATTGTTGTGGGCGGGGAGTAGGGGGACCCCCAAGCTGTGGCCTAGGGCTCATCACATCCACTGGGGCAATACTGATCTCCCAAGGCACGCCCCGCTCATACCTCGAGGGCCGGAGCACGAGCGGCCCCACCAAGATTAGGCATGTAACGAGCTTGTGGCTAGGGATGGGATAGGAGGCCTTGTTCTACTCCGGGGCGGCCACGAGTGCTGCTCCTAAGGGTGAAGGGTGGTACGGGTTAGATGCCTCTGTCGGAGACTAGTTTGTGGTAGCCGTACTGGGTGGTGAGAGGCTTGGTGAAACGGTCGGGTTTGAGTTGATCGATGTCGGTGGGGAGGGGGCGGTCGAAGACGAGGTCGGCTATTATCTTGCCCAGGTAGGCGCTGCAGAGGATGCCGGGCAGGGTTACGGCGGTGTAGAGGCCTTCCCAGCCGGGTACTTCACCGAGGACTGTTATGCCGTCGGCAGGGTTGGGCCGGGGACCGGCAAGGTGCTCGACGAGTTCTGCGTCTTCAATGAAGGGCATCATTCGGGAGGCGCGCTCCAGGATGCCCTGACGGGCCTCGGCGGTGGGGATGTTGTCGAATTTGTCGGGTTCGGCGGTGGTACCGGCGTAGATCAGGCCGTTGGCCCGACGGTGGAGGTAGATGGGCATCTCTTCGCCGCCGGAGGTCTCGTAGCTGGCGACCCAGTAGGGCCAATAGCCCTCGTCATCCTTGCGTAGGGTGAGGATTTCGCCCTTCATTGCGCCGACCTCGATGGGAAATTCGGTCCACTCCTTGGCCTTGCCAGTCCATGCGCCCATGGCCAGGACAGCGCCGTCGCATTCGATGGTTTCCACGGAAGACTCGACTCCAGTGACCTTTCCTCCGGACTGGACAATTCCGGTCGCTTCGCCTATTACAACCTCACTTCCGCGGTTTTCGGCTGCCTTGGCGTAGGCGAGGGTAGTTCGGTAGGCGTCCAGCTGGCCGGCGGCTTCTTCGAGCATTCCACCGAGTATGGGGTCGGCGAGACGGGGTTCTATGCGGCGGATGTCCTCGGGGGTGAGCATGACCTGGTCGGAGGTTGGGCCCCATTCCTGCATGTAGTCCCAGGTGGGTTGGCTACGGGCGACCTCCATCCAGGGCATTTCGCGCATCATGATGTCGATGCCGGACTGCTCGGCAACCTCAGGTACGACGTACTTGAGGAATCGGACGGCTCGGCGCATGAAGTCGGCGTGGAATGGCGGCTCGATCCAGTGAAGCGGCACTCCGAAGGCACCAGCGCCGTGGCCCGATGCGCCGCTTCCGAGGGCATCGCGTTCGAGGATGATGACTTTGGCCCCGGCCTCGGTGAGGAAGTAGGCGCAGGCCGTGCCTACGATGCCGCCGCCGATGACTACGATGTCTGCTTTGTGTGGCAATTTGGGCTCCTTGTTGCTTGCGGTCTGATTTTCTGGATCCCTATTCCTGCGCTATTCCATCATCTAATTTTCTTCTGGGATTATATACGTGTATACGACTAAACTAACGACAGGCGGGCCGATAGGGTTGGGTTTTGCAAGCCGGGACGAAACGGAACCGATTAATCCTCTCCTATGACACTTAATCTACCTCTTAGATTCTATGGATAAACGGTGACGCCATCAGTATCCTCACATCCTCGTCGGTAAGGTAAATATCGGGGTAGTCATAAAAACCTGGTTGCCATCCAAGCATTCCAATCACAAGAGTCCAGATCTTCATCGCAGCCTGCGGATGTGGCAAGCCAAAAGCCTGGCCTATTTCATGGGCCAGGCCACCAAGTTAGCCCCACTTGTCCCGCTCATGCCCACATTGAGTAGTCCCGTCAACAAGGCCCTCTAGATCCGAAGTGTGGAGAATGGTCACTCCCGACCCCCGCGCCCCAACCCCACCTGGATGGAGACGTTGAGGGTTTAAATTCCTCTGTTGGCGACCAGTTTGTGGTAACCGTACTGGGTTGTTAGAGGTTTGATGAAGCGGTCGGGTTTGAGCTGCTCTATGTCGCAGGGAAGTGTACGGTCGAAGACGAGGTCGGCGATTATTTTACCCAGGTAAGCGCTGCAGAGGATGCCCGGCAGGGTGACGGCCGCGAACAACCCTTGCCAGCCGGGGATACCTCCGAGAACGGTGATGCCGTCGGAGGGGTTAGGTCGGGGGCCTGCCAGGTGCTCCACAAGCTCTGCGTCTTCTATGTGGGGCATCATACGGGAAACGCGCTCGAGGATGGCCTGGCGGGCCTCGGCGGTGGGTATGGTGTCGAACTTGTCGGGCTCTACGGTGGCGCCGGCATAGATGAGGCCGTTGGCCCGGCGGTGCAGGTGGACGGGGAGCTCTTCCCCGTCTTCGGAGGTCTCGAAACTGGCGACCCAATAAGGCCAATAGTCTTCATCATCTTTGCGAAGGGTGAGGAGGTCGCCCTTCAACCCACCAATTTCAAGGGGGAAACCGGTCCACTCCTTGGCCTTGCCGGTCCAGGCGCCCATGGCGAGGACTGCGCCGTCGCATTCGATGGTTCCCACGGAAGACTCGACTCCGGTGACCTTGCCCGCGGACTGGACAATTCCGGTCGCGTCGCCTATTACAACCTCACATCCGCGGTTTTCGGCTGCCTTGGCGTAGGCGAGAGTGGTCCGGTAGGCGTCGAGCTGTCCGGCGCCCTCCTCCAGTATTCCACCAAGTATGGGCTCGGCGATGCGGGGTTCGATGCGGTGAATGTCTTCGGGCGTGAGCATGACGTGGCCGGAGTTCGGGCCCCTTTCGAGCATGTAGTCCCAGGTGGGCTGGCTTCGTGCGACCTCCAGCCAGGGCATCTCCCGCATCAGGATGTCGATGCCGGCCTGCTCTGCGACTTCGGGGATGATGTACTTGAGGAATCGTATGGAGCGGCGCATGAAGTCGGCGTGGAATTTGGGCTCGATGAAGTGAAGAGGGAGAGTGAAGGCTCCGGCGCCGTGGCCCGATGCGCCGCTGCCGAGGGCGTCGCGTTCAAGGATGATTACTTTGGCTCCGGCCTCGGTGAGGAAGTAGGCGCTGGCGGTGCCTACGATGCCTCCGCCTATTACTACTATGTCGGCTTTGTGTGGCAATTTGGGCTTCCTTGTTATTTGTTTTTCACTCTCATCCCAGCCCTCTCACATCAAGAGAGCGGGGTTGCCCCACCCATTCCGCTCTTGAGACCCTTCGACTCCGCTCAGGGCGAGCGGAACGCTCCGCCCCTCTGGATTCCAGACTACTAGGGAATGACGGGGTAATTTATACGGAGAGGGAGTAGAGGCGGGTGCAGTTGTCCCACATTACTTTTTTCTTGGCTTCATCGCTGAGAGGGAGTTTAAGGAAACTGTCGGTGGCGAAAGGGTATATAGAGTCGGGGTGGGGGTAGTCTGTGGAGAAGACGAAGCTGTCGTCTCCGACCCAGTCTATGGCGTATTTGGATGGTTCTTCGTCGGGGTCTATGACGGCGAAACATTGGCGCTTAAAGTACTCGCTGGGGAGCATGTTCAGATATTTCGATGCCTGTTCCTCCCGATGCTCGTGGTGTTCGTCCATGCGCCAGAGCCAGAAGGGGAGCCAGCCGGAGTTGCACTCCAGATGCGCGACCCGGATGCCGGGGAATTTCTCCAGGATGCCTCCGGCGCACATGCAGAGGGCGGCGTACATCTGCTCGATGGGGTGACAGGCGACATGGCCCATAGTCCATATACGGTCGGGTTCGTTGTAGAAGCGGTCGGCGATGGCCTGGGGGAGGTTGCACTTGAAGGTCTCGTGGAAGGTGACGGCCATGTCGAGTTCCTGGCATACGGCCCAGAGCCGATCGTATTCGTCGCTGTGCCAGTTGCGGCCTCGGATGGGGTTCGGATGTAGATAAATACCGACGAAATCGAGCTCTTCGCGAGTGCGGCGGACCTCTGCGACGGCGTTGTCGATATTTGAGACGAGGATCATGGCGACGCCCTTCAGTCGGGCGGGGCTCTCGGAGCAGAAGTCTGCGAGCCAGTTGTTGTAGGCCTTGGCTACGGCGTCGGCGAAGGGTTCGTCTTCGTAGTCCACGCCTGCGACGACCATGCCTCGGGAGGGGTAGAGGTTGGCGACGTCCAGGCCCTCTACCTCCATGGCGTTGACCTGGGATACGGGGTCGAAACCTCGGTCTATACCCTCCTGCATGTAGGTGTTGCTGCGCGAATGGGAGATATTGAGCCGGGCCTTTTCCTCTTCGTGGTCCAGGTGCTTCTGGTTGGAGAGAAAAGCGCCGAGGATATCCCCCTCGATGGTGGTGTTCATGTCAACGGGGTCTTTGCTGGTACCGATGGGGGCTCGGTCCTTGTAGGCGGGGTCGATGTAGTTGAGCCAAAGGTCCCAAGGCTCGTGGGTGTGCATGTCACTGTCCATGACTTTGAAGCCGTTCTTTGCCATTGGGGGCTCCCTCCTGCTAGTTGGCGACGCCGTAGAGCTTGGCGCAGTTGTCCCAGAGGACCTTCTTCTTGGACTCTTCTGATAGGGGCAGTTTCAAAAATTCGTCGATGGCGAAGGGGTACTTGCCGTCGGCGTGAGGATAGTCTGTAGAGAAGACGAAATTGTCATCGCCGATCCAGTCTACGGCGTATTCTGCGGGGCCTTCGTCGGGGTCGATGGCGAGGTAGCATTGGCGCTTGAAGGTCTCGCTGGGCAGGACGGACTGGTACCGGGAGGCCTGGTCGATACGGTGCTCGTAGTGCTCGTCCATGCGCCAGAGCCAGAAGGGAAGCCAGCCGGTGTTGCACTCCAGGAAGGCGACCCGGAGTTCGGGATAGCGGTCCAAGATTCCTCCAGCGCAGAAGCAGAGGCAGGCGTACATCTGCTCGATGGGGTGACAGGCGACGTGACCCATTGTCCAAATGTGATCAGGTTCGTTATAGAAGCGGTCTGCGATGGCCTGGGGGAGGCTGCACTTGAATGTTTCGTGGAAAGTCACAGGCACGTCGAGGCCCTGACACTCTTGCCAGAGGGGGTCATAGGCGGAGTCGTGCCAGTTGCGACCCTGGAGAGGATTGGGGTGAAGGTAGGCGGACAGGAATCCCATCTCATTGCGCGTGCGTCGCACTTCCGTGACGGCTTCGTCGACATCGGTGGCCAGTATCATTGCGGCGGGACGCATCTTTGCGGGATCTTCGCTGCAGAATTCGGAGATCCAGTCATTGTAAGCCCTAGCCACTGCGCCGGCGTACTTTCCGTCATCGTAGGGCACTCCCGCTACCGACATGCCTCGGGTGGGGAATATGATGGCGAGGTCAAGGCCCTCGGTATTCATGGCGTGGAGCTGAGAGACAGGATCGAAGCCACGGTCAATGGCGAGCTTGAGGTACTTGTTGCCGTGCTCGGCTTCCACCTTGCGTCGGTTGGCCTCTTCTTCGTGAGTCTGGATGTCGGCGTTGGCCAGGAAGCCGGCGATGGGCTTGCCCTGAATGGCCATGTTCATGACCAACTGCTCTTTGGTGATTCCCACGGGGGCCAACTCCCGATACTCGGGATCAATGTTATTGAGCCACACGTCCCAAGTTTCGTTGACGTGCATGTCGCTGTCCATGACCTTGAAGCCGTTTTTAGTCATGAATGTGCTCCGCGAGTTCGCATGAGGAGTGGGTAGGGTGTTAAGGCTCCGATATGTGCCATGATACTCTGCGAGGAGGGGGATTATCAAACGTGCGGGGTGGGGGGAGAGGGGATACGCGATGGTCTGGCAAGAGGTGGTCCCCCCCAATGCTCATACTTCGAGTGACCTCAGCATGAGCGGCCCATCCGCCCCGGGAGCTTGGAAATGGTCGATGGTTAGGGTAGGTGTGGCTTGTGGCCGGGCGTTTGAGATTCCCGCTCCGCCATAGTCGGACCCTCCCGAGGCTGGTGGTCCACATTCAGCACGGCGCATCTTCGACCTTGCGGGGCCTGGGAATGGTGGTAGGAGGGGGAGTTCCCCGCCCCAGATTCCTCGCGGGGCTTCGGAATGACGGGGGGAGGGTGGAAGGAAAAGCCGCTTATATGGAGAGCATGGACTGGGCCTCGGTGACGGCCTTGGAGAGGGGGGCCATGCGTTTTTCGAGGGTGGTGCGGTGGGTGATTTCTACGGCGTCCTGTTTGAGGTTGCGGGGGCTGACGGTGAGACGGACGGGGATGCCGAGGAGGTCTGCGTCGTTGAATTTGACGCCGGGGGACTCGTCCCGGTCGTCGTATAGGACTTCCAGGCCTGCGGCTTCGAGGGATTCGTAGAGTTGGTCTGCGGCCTCGGCGACGCCGGGTCGGTCGAGGGACAGGCCACAGATATGCACCTGGTATGGGGCGATGGGGAGGGGCCAGACGATGCCGTACTCATCGTGGTTCTGCTCCATGGCGGCGGCCATGAGCCTGCCCACGCCGATGCCGTAACAGCCCATTACTATGGGTTTTTGCTGCCCTTCGCTGTCCGAATAATACGCGCCGAAGGATTCGCTGAAGAAGGTGCCGAGCTTGAATACGTGGCCCACCTCTATGCCCCGGGTAATGCTCAGAGGTTCGCCGCACTGGATGCAGCCCTGACCGGCCTGAACTTCGGCGATGTCTGTAATGGCGTCGGCGCGGAAGTCTCGGGGGTAGTTGACGTTGATGAGATGGGTGTCGGGCTTGTTGGCGCCCACCACGAAATTGTCGCCGAGCTCTATGGAGTCGTCGGCTATGCACTTCAGGTCGCCTCGGCCCACGGGAGATGCGGAGCCAGCGACCAAGCCGGCTGCCTTTACTTCTTCGTCGGTGGCGAGACGGAGTTCGGCGGCGTGGAGGAGGTTCTTGAGCTTGACGTCGTTGACTTCGAGGTCACCGCGTATGACTACGAAGACAATCTCGCCATCGGCGGAGTAGAAAACGGCCTTGAGGGTTTTGGATTCGGGGACGCCGAGGAATTCGGCGAGGCCCTTGATAGTTTTGACACCGGGAGTCGATACCTCTTGCAGTGGCAGGGGGCCGGTCTTGTCCTGTGGAGTCTTAATCCCTGAGGCACGCTCCATGTTGGCAGCGAAGCCGCAGCCCGGACACTGCACAATCTGGTCCTCACCGCTTTCGGCGATGAGGATGAATTCGTGGGAATCCTTGCCGCCGATGGCGCCGCTATCTGCTTCCACAGCCAGCGCGGGGAGACCGCAACGTCGGTAGATGTTCCTGTAAGCCTGGACCATTTTGTCGTAGCTGATATCGAGGCCAGCCTGGTCAACGTCCATGCTGTAAAGGTCTTTCATGTCGAACTCGCGGACGCGCATGAGGCCGGCGCGGGGTCGGGGCTCATCCCGGAGCTTGGTCTGGATCTGGTAGGGCATCTGGGGCATGTCCTTGTAGCTGTGGATGTGCTGAATGGCCATCTGGGTGATGACCTCCTCGTGGGTGGGGGCGAGGCAGAGGGGACGGCCCCGGCGGTCATTGAGCTTGAAGAGGTTGTCACCGAAGGCGGAGGCTCGGCCGGAGGTTTCCCAGAGTTCAAGGGGCTGGATTACCGGCATCCTGACTTCCTGGCCGCCGGCGGCGTTCATCTCTTCACGGATGATGTTTTCGATCTTTCGGAGGACTCTCCATGCGAGGGGCATGTAGCTGTAGACGCCAGCAGAGACCTGGTGGACCATGCCTGCCTTGAGCATGAGCCGGTGACTCATGGACTCGGCCTCGGCGGGCTCGCTTCTAAGGGTCTTGCCGAACATTCGGGAAAGGCGCATGGGCGGCTCCTGTACTCAACGTAGGTGGGAATTGTAGCACCTGGGGACTATCCGCTGGGGGATCGGTCAAATAAACTGTGTTCTTAGTATTGTGGGGGGGTTGGTTCGGGAATTGTGCTTGAATACCAAGGTGAGCCGAGGCTCCGTGATTTATGAATAAACCATTGCCGGTACTGGTATCGTGGTCGTCGGGTAAGGACTCGGCTTGGGCGCTTCATACGCTGCGGCAACAGCCGGAGAAATACGATGTACGCGGTGTATTCACAACTGTGACATCGACATTCGACCGGGTGTCGCTGCACTCGACTCCGGGGTGGATATTGCGAGTACAAGCAGAGCGGCTGGGCGTGCCACTGTACGAGATCCCAATCCCATATCCGTGCCCTAACGAGGCCTATGAAGACGCGATGCGGTCTTTCCTGGATCGAATGCGGGCCTTGCCGGAAGGAGAAACAGCCTGTCACCTGGCTTTCGGGGACCTGTTTCTGGAAGACATACGCGGGTACCGGGAGGACAAGCTGATGGGTACGGGGTTTACGCCGATCTTTCCAATATGGGGCGAAGATACGAGGGATCTGGCGATACGGATGACGGGGTCAGGGCTCAGGGCTTTGGTGACGGCGGTAAATACGGCGAAATTGCCAGCGGAGTTTGCGGGCCGGTGGTTCGACAGTAAATTTCTGGATGATTTGCCGGAGGGAGTCGATCCGCTCGGAGAGAACGGAGAATTTCACACTTGTGTAGTCGAGGGGCCAATGTTCTCTGCGCCCATTAAGGCGCGACCGGGTCGGGTGATACAGCGGGAGATTGCGCTAAAGGCTGATGAGGACGGAAGCGGTCCAGCGAATCCGATGTATGCCTATGCAGATGTAGAGCTAGCTTGAACTCCCGTTGGTGGACGGCGTGCTGAACATTGCACATAGGGGATACACGAGGGATTGGCCGGATAATACGCTGGAAGCTATTGAGGCGGCGATCAGGCTAGGGGGGGATGCAGTGGAAGTGGACGTTCAGGAGACGGGAGATGGTAAGTTTGTGCTGGCGCACGATCCGATTATCGATGGACGTGCTATTCGGGAAATAGATTTGGGTGAAGTGATGGGACTTGATGTGGGGGGAGGGTGTCGGGCGCCGATGCTGGAGGAGGCGTTGGACCTGTGCCGGGGGGAGGTGGGGGTAGTGTTGGAGTTGAAGGAGATTGGATTGTTGCGACGGCTTCTTGAGATTCTGAGGGGGTCTGGGGAGGAGGGGAAGATAGGGATTTGCTCGTTTGATCCGGGACTATTGATGAGGGTAAAGGAGTCGGGAGACGGGGTGCGGATGGGGTTGATTGTGGATGCTCCACCGGAAAACCCGGAAGTGGTTTTAGCAACGCTCGGGTGCGAGGTTATCGGGGTGAGGGCGCTTCACATAACGCGTCGGTTGATAGAAAGGGTGCGGTTGTCTGGAAGGATGGTGTTCGGGTGGGGGGTGGAGGACCGGGTGGGCGTTAGTGAGTTGATGGGGTTGGGGGTGGATGGGGTGGTGTCGGACTTTCCGGACGTGGTGAAGGGGATTCTGGAGGGGGGAGGGTAGGGTGGGTTGATGGCGTCGGTGGGGTTAGAGGGTTGATTGGGGGGAGGAATGCGTTAGATTCCTCGCGGAGCCTCGGAATGATAGGGTCAAATGAGGGTTGACGTGTGGGGAGGTGATGGGTTCCTGCCTCCGCGGGAACGACGGAGGGGGAGGGGTTAGTTGAGGGTGTTGGGGCCCCAACGGGTTTCGACGTAGTCTTCGACCATTTGGACGAAGTCGTCGGCGATGGTGGGGCCCTCGAGGAACTTGCGGCGCTTGCCATCAACAAAGACAGGGGCTCGGGGGGACTCACCGGTGCCGGGGAGGGATATGCCGATGTCGGCGACGCGGGACTCTCCAGGGCCGTTGACGACGCAACCCATGACGGCGACCTTGAGTGTCTCGGCGCCGGTGTAGCGGGACTTCCACTCGGGCATCTTATTGTCGAGATGCTGTTGGATGTCACGGGCGAGTTCCCGGAAGAGGGTGGATGTGGTGCGGCCACAACCTGGGCATGCTGTAACTGCGGGGCGGAAGGAACGCAGGTTAAGGGACTGGAGAACTTCCTGGCAGAGACGAACTTCTCGGGCGCGGTCTCCACCGGGTTCCGGGGTGAGGCTGGAGCGGATAGTATCGCCGATGCCTTCGTAGAGGAGGATGGAGAGGGCAGAAGTGGTTGCTACGATGCCCTTTGTGCCCATTCCTGCCTCGGTGAGGCCGAGGTGTAGGGGAAAGTCGCATTGTCGGGAAATCTCCCGGTAGGCTTCCACCATCTGGTTGAGACGGGAGACCTTGCAGGAGATGATGATTTTGTTTTCCGGCAGGCCGAGTTCCACGGCTGCGGAGGCGCTGGATATGGCGCTTTCGACCAGGGCTTCTCGTTCTACCTCATCGCCGGTGAGCGGGTCGGACCTGCGAGAATTGTCATCCATCTTCCTGGCGAGTATGTCGGGGTCGAGGCTGCCTGCGTTGACGCCGATGCGGACGGGTTTATCGAGGTCTCGGGCAATTTCGATGAAGGTGCTGAAGTTCTGGTCGTGGCGGGAGCCGCGTCCCACGTTTCCGGGGTTGATCCTGAATTTGGCGAGGGTACGTGCGCAGTCGGGGTGGGTGCGGAGGAGGCGGTGGCCTATGAAGTGGAAGTCACCGATGAGGGGAACATGACAGCCGATGTCGTCCAGGCGCTCCCGGATGCGGGGAACGGCGTCGGCGGCAGCGTCGTTGTTGACGGTTACGCGGACGAGCTCGGACCCGGCGTCGGCAAGGAGTTTGACCTGGGAGACGGTGGCATCGACGTTGGCGGTGTCGGTGTCGGTCATGGACTGGACGACGATTTGATTGCCGCCACCAATAGGGACACCACCTACGGAAACTAGCTTGGTCTGGCGTCGGTTAGACATACTGATAGTTTAGCAGTCGGGGCTACTGAGCGGTAATGCCGCCGTCTACGACGAGCTCCGAGCCGGTTATGAAGGAAGATTCGTCGGAGGCGAGGAAGAGGATGGCGTTGGCGACCTCCTCGGGTTCGCCGAAGCGGCCGATGGGAACCCGGGCAATATTTTCGACGTGCTTATCCGGGATATCCATAATCTCCTGCATCATGGGGGCGTTGATGGGGCCCGGATGGACGGAGTTGGCCCTAACGCCAAGCGTTGCGTTCTGGATGGCGGTGGACTTCGTGAAGATCCTGACGGCGGCCTTGGATGCGCCGTAGGAAGCGGTGTTGGGCCCAGCGACGATGCCGGCGGTGGATGAGAGGTTGACTATGGCGCCGTTGCCGTGGCGCTTCATCTCGGAAAGGACGGCCTTGGTGCCGAGGAAGACGCCCTTGGCATTTACTGCCATGGTGCGGTCCCAGAGGTCTGCGGTCTCGTCCTCTATGCGGTCGCGCTTGATGACCCCGGCGTTGTTGACGAGGATATCGAGCTTGCCATAGAGGTGGATGGCGAGGGCTACGGCGTCGGCCCAAGCGGATTCGGAGGTGACGTCCAGCGGGGTAAAAGCGACTTCTCCACCCGTCCCTTGAATCTCTTTGGCGAGGAGCTGGCCCTCTTCGAGGAGGACGTCACCGATGACTATGGAGGCGCCTTCGGAAGCGAAGCGTCGGGCGACGGCGGCGCCTATGCCTCGTGCCCCGCCGGAAATGAGGGCTACTTTTCCTTCAAGCCTCATGATGGTTGCTCCTGGGTTTGGAACCTTTTGCCGTCACCGAGCCATTACTTTATTGCCAACTACGAGCGTTAGGCAACTACGCGATTGAAGTCGGGCTTATCGGGCGTTGATGCCACCGTCTATAACGAGTTCGGAACCTGTCATGAAGGAAGACTCGTCGGAGGCAAGGAAGAGGACTGCGTCGGCAATTTCGTGGGGCTGACCGAGCCTGCCCATTGGAACCAGGGATTCGAGCTGTCGCACCTTCCCCGGGAAGGGTAGGAATTCCTGAATCAGTGGGGCGTTGACGGGGCCCGGGTGGACGGAATTGGCCCGTACGCCGAGTCTTGCGTTCTGGATAGCGGTGGACTTGGTAAATAGGCGGACTGCGGCCTTGGAAGCGCCGTAAATGGCGGAGTTGGGGCTGGCGATGTTGCCGTAGGAGGAGGACATGTTGACTATGGCGCCGTTGCCGTGGCGCTTCATTTCGGTGAGCACAGCCCTGGTGCCGAGAAAGACGCCCTTGGCGTTGATTTCCATGATGCGGTCCCAATTATCCGGGGTCTCGTCCTCAATGCGGTCACGCTTGGTGATGCCAGCATTGTTGACGAGGATGTCAAGTTTGCCGTAGCGGTCGATGGCGAGGGCCACGGCGTCGGCCCAGGAGGTTTCGGAGGTGACGTCGAGGGGTGTGAAGGTTATCTCGGCGCTGGACTGCTGCATTTCATTGGCGAAGAGCTGACCCTCCTCGATAAGGATGTCACCGATTACTACGGAAGCGCCTTCGGAGATGAAGCGTCGGGCGACGGCGGCGCCGATGCCTCGGGCCCCGCCGGATATCAGGGCTACTTTGCCTTCGAGTCTCATGTGAATAATCGAGCGGCTAGTGAGTTTACGGGTTGCGTACTTGCAACGAGTCTCGTAGCCCTCCTCGCGATTCTTGCTTACCCTGAAATCATCCTCACTCTAGTCCCCTCCCATCAAGGGAGAGGGGACAGGATGCCAAACCGCGCAGCGGGGGGCCGTTTCGTGGGCACGGGTGTCTAATGAGTAAACAGCTATGGCTTGGGTACGGGGACGTGCTTGATGAAGCGGTCGTCAAAGGGGGCGTGGGAGAGGACTTCAGGGCCGTTCTTGGTGATGAGGATTTCCTCTTCCAGTTTTACGCTCTCCCGAGCTCCGCGCTTGCTGGCGAGACCTTCTAGGGAGAGGACCATGTTTTCCTGCAGGACTTCATCGTCGTTGCCGAAGCCGCTCCATGACTGGTCGGGCCAGTAGATGCAGGGCCATTCGTCGGACATGCCGTCGCCGTGGGCGATCATAGGATAGCGCTGGTATTTGTACTCTTCGGGATACTCGGGGCACTTCTCGGCGATTTCCTGGAAATGGGCGCCGACCTGGAAGTGTTCCAGGGATTCGTAGATGAAGTTGTAAGCCAACTCGTAGGCTTCCCGCTGTTCGGCAGTAGGCGGGTAGTCCTCGCCGCAGAGGTAGGTGCGGGAGAAGTCCGCGAAATAGCCCATGGGGCCGGCCATGTCGGTGTCGTAGCCGACGAGGTCGCCAGGGCGGACGATGCGGTCGGTGGCACCCTGTCCCCAAGGATTGGTGTTTCCGCCGGCGGACATCAGCCGGGCGTCCATGTGCTCGCCGCCGTGCTTGAGGTTGGTGTAGGTCATGACGGCGAAGAGTTCCTGCTCGGTGACGCCGGGCTTGATGGCTTCACGGACGGCGCATATGGAGATGTCTGCGACGGCGCAGGCCTGCCGGACGAGGGAGACTTCGTCCTCGGTCTTGATGGAGCGGGCGCGTTCGAAGGGTATGCGGGCGTCGGCGAGAGGTATTTCGTGGCTGCGGAGGGACTCCATACCGTTAAATTCGAGCCTATCGAAGCCCAAGCGCTGGCCAAGGATGCCCATTTCCTTCAACTTGGAGGCTATGCGGTCGCCCCAAAGTCGGGCGGCGTCTTCGGCGTACTGGCCGGTGGGGAAGAAATCAATGAGGGTGCCTTTCTCCAAGTCCCACGACCCGTCGTCGGCGTAGTCTGAGAGCCAGGGATCGCCTTCCTGGGGGACGATGGCGTACTGAAGGAAGCTCCGCATGCCGAAGACACCGGCTTGTCGGTGCCCGGTGGCGTAGCGGATGTTGACGGGGTCGAAGATGAGGATGCCGCCGAGGTCGGCTTTAGCCATTTCGGACTGGAGTCGGGCGAGGCGCTCCATCTTGAGGCGAGCGACATCGACTCTTTCGTCGAAGTCCACGATTTCCTGGCCGAGCAAGTCACGCTGGGAACCGAATCTCACCATGAGGGTACCTCCGTATGCTTATGGGGCTGCCGACGGGCTGATTATACTACCGGAGGGGAGGGAGGGATACGGGGTGGTCTTGTTTAGTCCTGGCGACGCTGCCCTGTTTGTTCCGAGGCAGGAATCACCCTCACCCTAGCGCTCTCCCATCGAGGGAGAGGGGATAGAACCCCACACCAGATTCACGCCTCAGGTGCATCTTCGACCTCGCGGGGCCTCGTCATGACAATAGAAGTGGTAGATCTCGGGGGCATTTGGTGATAGGGCAATTGATGTGAGGCGCTCCACGCTCGACCCATCGATGGGGCAAAGGGTGAGCGGCCCAGTTCCGAGGGAAGGGCCCCGCCCTGCCTCCCTGGATTCCCGACTACTCGGGAATGACGGTGGGAAAGAGGTCGGGTTTTAGGGATGTAGGGGGTGATTGAGGGATTGATGGGGGAGGGAAGGGATAGGAAGCCGACACAGATTCCTCGCGGAACCTCGGAATGACATTGTAATGGGTGCGGGTTTAAGGGAGGAATTGTTCGCCGCGGATTAGGCGGCCGATGTCGTTGAAGCTGATGAGGACTATGATGGTGATGAGGAACATGAAGCCCATGAGATGGATTAGGGCCTCTCTCTTGGGCGGGACTCGACGCCCGCCGCGTATGCCTTCGATGATGACGAAGAGGAGTCGGCCGCCGTCCAGAGCGGGTATCGGGAGGAGGTTGAATATGGCAAGGTTGAGGCTGAGGATTGCGACGAAGCCGACGAAGGGTAGGACACCGGTCTTTGCAACCTCCCCGGTGACCTGGGCGATGCCGATTGGGCCAGCGAGGCCATCCCGGCCCTCAGTGGAAGTGAAGATGTTGCCTATGGACTCGCCGAGGGTTGCGACGAAACGGTAGAGTTGGCGGAAGGACTCGGGGATGACACTTAGGCTGGGGCTGAAGCGCGTAACGACTTCCCCGCCTGATATGCCTACGCCGATGCCCATGGGGCCCTGCTCTGGGGGTGGGTTGGCGCGAGGAATGAGACGGACAATCACGGGGGTGTTGCCTCGGGCGAGAAGGAAGGAGACTTCCATGCCGAGGTTGGCCTCGGTGTAGTCGGTGACGTCCCGCAGGGAGTCGATGGGTTGACCGCCGTAGGGATCGGAGTCGGTGGGCTGTTCCAGGAGAAGCAGAGGGGAGGCGTCCGGGGAGATGTCTTTTTTGAGGAAAACGTCTGCTGGAAGCATGCCGGCGCTTTGGGCAGGAGACCCGGGCTCGACGCTGGCGACAATGACCTTTGTGCCGACTATTTCCGGCGGGAAGGTGAAGAAGACGGCAAAAAGGACGAGGGTTAGAGCGAGGTTCATGAATATTCCGGCGGTGAGGATGGTGGCTCTGACGGGGATGCTGCGTCCAGCGAGGCTCTTGGGGTCGGCAGGGTCTTCTTCGCCGGTGAGTTTGACGTAACCGCCGATAGGGATGGCGTTGAGGCTGTACCGGGTCTCGCCACGGACTATGGAGGCTATGCGGGGTGGGAAGCCGAGGGCGAACTCTTCCACCCGTACTCCGAAGAGCCGCGCGGCGATGAAGTGTCCGAATTCGTGGATGACAATTAGGACGCTGATGACTACGAAGAACAGGATGACCGTGGTCATAGGGCCACGGCCTTAGCCTGAGGCAAGGTCCCGGGCCCAGCGGTCGGCGGCGAGGATGTCTTCGTAAGAGGGTTCGAATACGGGCTGGTGGCGATCCAGGACTCTTTCGACGACGCGGAAGATGTCGTTGAAACCGATACGGCGATTGAGGAAGAGCTGTACGGCTACTTCATCAGCGGCGCTGAGGACGGCGGGGTAGGTTCCGCCTTTCTTGCCCGCCTCGACGGCCAGTGTGAAGCAGGGGTAGCGCTCCCTGTCCAACTCCTGGAAGGTCAGTTCCATGGCGGCCAAGTTTCCCATGCGGGGCGTGTGGTCGTTGTACCAGCGCTCGGGGTGAGTGAGGGCGTACTGGATGGGGAGCCGCATATCGGTAGGGCCAATCTGGGCCTTGACCGAGCCGTCGGCATATTCGACGAAGGAGTGGACGGTGCTCTGGGGATGGACTACTACCTCGATTTTCTCGTAAGGCATGTCGAAGAGCCAGTGGGACTCGATTACCTCGAACCCCTTGTTCATCAGGGTTGAGGAGTCGATGGTTATCTTGTTGCCCATACGCCAGGTCGGGTGCCGGAGGGCTTCTTCTGGAGTGACGTCCTGGAGCTCATCAATGGGACGCTTGCGGAAGGGTCCCCCCGAGGCTGTAAGGACGAGACGGGATACCTCTCCCTCTCCCTGGAGACATTGCCAGATGGCGCTGGGCTCGCTATCCACGGGAATGATCTCCGCGCCCGAGGCCTTAGCTTCCTTGATTACAAGCTCGCCGGAGGAGACTATGACCTCCTTGTTGGAGAGGACGACGCGCTTGCCGGCGCGGAGGGCAGCGAGGGTCGGCTCCAGCCCGATCCGGCCAAAGGTTGCCATCACAACAATGTCGACATCCGGGTGGGAGGAGATTTCCTCGGGGGATGACCATTGGGAGGCGCTGCCCATAAGGGCGCGGGTCTCGGGGGAGGGGTCCAGGCAACAGACCAAGGACGGGGAGAATTCGTTGAGCTGTTCGTTGAAGAGGTCGGTGTTCCGGCCTGCGGTGAGACCTAAGACATTGAAACTATCAGGAAAAGCCCGAACCACATCAAGGGTCTGTGTCCCGATGGACCCGGTAGACCCCACTACGGCAAGACCTTTTAGCCCGTCAATCATGCCGCGTAATAGTACACAAGGGGTACTGTGAAGACAACGCTGTCCAGCCTATCCAGGACGCCGCCATGACCGGGAAGCAGCTTGCCGGACTCCTTGGCCCCGACTCGCCGCTTGAGATAGGACTCGGCAAGGTCACCCAGCATGGACACCAAGGCGATGATGGCGGAGAGGACGATTATCGGGGCCAGGGCGCCGGGGAGGCCCATGAGGGAGTGTGCCAGCGTACCGAGAACGACTGCGGCGGCGATGCCACCTCCAGCGCCTTCCATTGTCTTGTTGGGGCTGATCCGGAGCGCCAGCTTGTGATGGCCAACGGCTTTGCCGACGAAGTATGCACCGGTGTCGGCGGCGAAGACTGTGGCGAGGGTGTAGAAGACCCAGTATTCGCCCTGTGGGAGATCTCGGAGGAGGATGAAGTGGCACAGGGGCCATGCTATGAGGAAGGCGCCCAAACCGCCCCACATCACGGGGCCGACGAACTTCAGCTGTTGTCGCTGCCTCAGATAGAGTACGCCAAGGCAAAGGACGACCGTAGCCGCGGCAAGCACCGGCAGGACCACCTCGGCGAAAAAGGCAGCGCCTACCAGAAAGACGGCGGTCAAGGAAAGGCCGATCAGGGTGCCGGGAGACAGCCAGCGCAAGGAGAGGAGAGTGTATAGCTCCAGGACACCCACCACGGCAATTGCGGCTACGGCTATCGATAGTGGGGGGTGGCCGAACCAGATGACGGTAAAGAGGATTGGGATGGCGATGGCCGCGGTGAGGACCCGGAGGAGGAGGTTGGAGGGGCGGGGTGGGGTGCTCATGATTACCTAATCTTGCTCTCGACTAGGTATGCACCCATTGAATGAGTTCTGGCCAACTGTAAATCGCACCCGTCGTGCCATCGCTATCTCACACCTCCACCCACGCTCATACTTCGAGGGCCTCAGCACGAGCGGCCCAAACCCCTCCAGCATCGGTAATAAATAGGTCTCCTTGAGGGAATTGGGGGAAAGTCAGGAGTTAATGCCACCGAACCGTCTTTGCCTTTGGGAAAAGGCTTGTAGAGATTTGCGGATCTCCTCCCGGTCGAACTCAGGCCATTCTTTTGGGGTGAAATAATACTCGCTGTAGGCGGACTGCCAGATTAGGAAGTTGCTGAGACGCATCTCGCCGGCGGTGCGGATAATGAGGTCGGGGTCCGGGATGTTCCTGGTGTAGAGGTAGTCAGATATCAGGTCTTCGCTAATGGTTGCGGGGTCGACGCCGTCTTCAACGATCTGACGGATGGCGCTAAGGATCTCGGCGCGTCCGCCGTAATCGAAGGCGATGCAAACGGTGATGTATCGGTTGTCCCTGGTGAGATCGACCGCATCGCGGATAGAGGTCTGGATGTCCGGGGAGAGGCGGTCAATGCGTCCGATATGGACGAGACGGACACCCTTTTCGTGGAAGTATTGGGTCTCGTCCCGAATGGCGGCGGCTAGAAACTCGAGGAGACCTTGCACTTCTTCCTGGGGTCGGGCCCAGTTTTCGGTGGAGAAGGCGTAGAGAGTTAGAAATTCGACGCCGTGCTCGGCGAAGCTGTCAATGACGGGGCGGATATTGGAGATTCCGGCGCTGTGGCCTTTCAAGCGAGGCAGGTTGCGGCGTTGGGCCCATCTGCCGTTGCCATCCATTATCACGGCCACATGGCGTGGAACAGGTCCGAGGGACGCGGATGCGTTCTCTACTTGCTCTACGGGCATGGGTTGGACAGCGGGTTGTTCCAAAACAGCATCAGTGAATGAACGCGGAGGTCAGCTTTCCATGAGCTCCTGCTCTTTGGCCTGGCCGAGATCCGTGATCTTCTTGACGAAGGAGTCGGTGAGCTTTTGAAGCTGCTCTGTGGTGCGGCGTTCCTCGTCCTCAGATATCTCCTTGGCCTTCTTCAGGGACCGAGCCTGGTCCACCGATTCCCGTCGGGCGTTTCTGATGCTTACGCGCCCCTCCTCCACGCGGCGGCTGACGAGCTTGGCGAGATCCCTGCGCCGTTCGTCAGTGAGGGGAGGGATGGGGATACGGATGAGCTCGCCATCGGAGGCGGGGTTGAGGCCGAGGTCGGCCTGGAGGATGGACTTCTCGACTGCGGGTATGGAGCGCTTGTCCCAAGGCTGGACGGTGAGGAGTCGGGCTTCCGGGACGGATATGGAGGCGAGCTGGTTGAGAGGAACGGAGGTCCCATAGTAGTCGATCTGGAGGTGTTCGATGAGACCGGGGCTGGCCCGACCAGTCCTGACTGATGCGAGGCTCCTGGCAAGGGCATCGACGGAATCCTCCATCTTGAGTTCGGCTTCTTCTAGCAGGTTGTCGGTTTCTGGCATAGCAATAGCCTTCCGGGTGAGGAGGTGATGTGGGCAAGTTTAATATTGTGAGGGTGGAGGGGGCAAGGGGTGGGGAGGAATGTATCAGTGAAGGGAATCACCCTCACCCCCTAGAGGAACTCAGGGCAGGCTCTTGCTCTCTCACGTCAAGAGACTCTTGCGTAACTACCCGTTAGGGTCAAGACACTCCGCCCATTCCGCTCTTGCGACCCTTCGACTCCGCTCAGGGTGACCGGAATACCCCACTCGTGGGGAAGATATGACAGTTATGCAAGGGTCTCGTCAAGGGAGAGGGGATAATAGGCGCTTAGGAGATGAGGGTACCTACGTGTTCGCCGCGGAGGATTCGGTTGAGGGAGTCGGGGGCCTGGAAGTCGAAGACGATGATGGGAATGTTGTTGTCGAGGCAGAGCGAAAGGGCGGTGCTGTCCATGACGCCGAGGCGAAGGTTCAGGGCTTCGAGATATTTGAGGGTCGGGAGTTTCTTGGCATCGGGGTGGGACTTGGGGTCGGCTTCGTAAACGCCGTCGACGCCGTTCTTGGCCATCAGAACTACGTCGGCGGATATTTCTACGGCGCGTAGAGCGGCGGTGGTGTCGGTGGTCAGGTATGGGTTGCCTGTTCCTGCGGCGAATATGACCACGCGGCCTTTTTCGAGGTGGCGCAACGCGCGTCGGCGGATGTAGGGTTCGGCTACGGACTGGATGGGGAGGGCGGTCTGGACCCGGGTCACAATGCCCTCTTTCTCCAAGGCGTCCTGCATAACCAAGGAGTTGATGACAGTGGCGAGCATCCCAGCGTAGTCTGCGGTAGCGCGGTCCATGCCATTGGATGCGGCGTCGGCGCCGCGCCAGATATTGCCGCCGCCGACGACCATAGCGATCTCGCAGTCGGGGGTCTTGGCTTCTTTTATCTGGCGCGCGACCAGGGAAACGGTGGTGTTGTCGATGCCGAAACCCCTATTGCCAGAGAGGGCCTCGCCACTGATCTTGACGAGGAGGCGGCGATATTTGGGGTTGGCGGGCGCGGTCACTTACCGATCTCGAACCTTGTGAAGCGGCGCACCTGGATATTCTCGCGGACCTGGCCTATGGTCTCGTTTACGAGGTCCTGGACGGTCTTTGAGGGATCCTTAATGAAGGTTTGGGAGAGGAGGGCCGCTTCCTCGGGGGAGTAGGCGGTGTTCTCGGGGATATCATCGGCGCGGACGAACTGGGGATTCATGGCGGCAACTTGCATTGCGAGGTCGTGGGCAAGGGACTTGAACTGATCCGTGCGGGCTACGAAATCGGTCTCGCAGTTAACCTCAATCATTGCGCCAAGCTTGCCGCCGGCGTGTACGTAGAAGTCCACGAGTCCCTGGTCGGCGGTACGGCCAGCCTTCTTCGAGGCGACGGCCAGGCCTTTCTGGGCGAGGAGTTTTTCGGCCTCTTCTATTACACCATCGGTCGCTTCGAGGGCACGTTTGCAGTCCATGATACCGGCCCCGGAACGATCCCGGAGCTCTCTAATAGAGTCGGTTGAAATTGGCATTGTCTATTCCTGGGGGGCGGACGGGGCGGGGTTCTGAGATTCGGATTCGGCGACGAAGGTCTCGACAACTTCTTCAGGCTCAACCATGGCCTCTTCGTAGGCTTTCTGCTGCTCCTCTGCGAGCCTCTGGCGGAGCTGGACGCCTTCGAGTACTGAGTCGGCTATTTTGCCGCTGATGAGCTTGATTGAACGAATGGCGTCGTCATTGCCGGGGATCGGTCTGTCGATGAGGTTGGGGTCGCAATCGGTGTCTACGATGGCAACCAGGGGAACATCAACGCGTCGGGACTCTTTGACGGCGATGTCTTCCTTGCCGGGGTCTACGACGAAGACGGCGTCGGGGAGCTTGGTCATTTCCTTGATGCCGCCGAGGAGCCTATTCATCCGGACAATCTTGTCCTCAAGCTTCTGGGCTTCCTTCTTGGGGAGTGACTCGAAGACTCCCTTGTCCTTCTGGTCTTCGAGTCGCACCAAATGGTCGATACGAGACTGGATGGTGTTGAAGTTGGTCAGGGTGCCACCGAGCCAACGTATGTTGACATAGTGCATTCCGCAACGGCCAGCCGCATCCTGGATTACGTCCTGGGCTTGTTTCTTGGTGCCGACGAAGAGAATTTCGCCGCCTTCAAGGACGATGGAGCGGACAAAGTCGCAGGCATCGTCGAGCATGGTGATAGTCTGCTGAAGGTCTATGATGTGGATGCCGTTGCGCTGAGTGAAGATGTAGCGCTTCATCTTGGGGTGCCAACGGCGGGTCTGATGTCCGAAATGCACGCCTGATTCAAGGAGCAGCTTCATGGTTACGGGTTCCGGGGCTTGCTGTTCCTCGGTAGTAGGGCCCTCCACCTGGGGTTCGGCCGGGGCTTCCGTTACGGTCTCTTGTACCATATTTGAGTTGCTCTTTCCCTTCCCGTCTAGCCTTAATTTTGCGTTTGGGAGTATAGCATAGGCGAGGCTGGGCGGACAATGACGTGCAGTCGTCCGGTAGGTGGTGACTCACCGGGCCTTTCTTCGATTGTGGGGCTTCGGTTTCGGTTCTGTCTAGTGGTGATGGGTTGGCGATGGAAGGTCCGGGACTCTGATGCAGGATGACTATGGCACCTACGCCGACGTTGGGGGTCCGCCTCAGCGGATGTTCCATATCGGCGGCTGTCCTGCCTTACCCCCACGCATGCCTTGGGAGACTTGCCGGTGTCGAGGGCGTCTCTGGGTGGGACAATCCGTCCCACATCAGCACTCGACTGCTGTGCGGGACAGCATTCGGCTCGAAGTCATTAAGGGCGGAACGGAGTCCGCAGATGGTGACTATGTTGGAGCCGCGTAGGGGCTCTGAGGCCCTAATCCCGGTAACGCCGGGCCGTAAAACTTCGCGAGCAAGTGAATGCCGGCGACTTAGGCGCTCCCCTGACGGGGGCACCGATTCGACAGAGGCCCTGGAAGGGGGCGTGCCGCGTAGAGCAGATGGACCATCCATCGCCTGGGCAGGGAAGGGGCACGGGACCCGGTAGGATGAGGAGATGGCGCCGGTCACTTGTGCCGCGGATCGCTAGGCAACCGTTGGGATGGGCTTGGGCGTTGAGTCCTCGGGTGGGGTCTAGTGGGCTTCCCTGGGTTTTTGGTTCCTCCTTGAGATAGTTGGGTTGGTGTTCGAACGATGGAGAGATTAGCACGTGTGTTCAGGTATCGTCAAGGGGTTGGTGTCACTTTTGCGGGGAAGGATGCCCCAGCCCTGCCGGGGAACCCTCACCCCCTTAATCCCCCTCTCACGCTCCGCCAAAGGCGGACTTTCAGCTTGGCGCATCTGCGACCCTTAGGGCCCTCAAGGGAGAGGGGGAGAGAAGAACAGAGGGAGACGTTGGCGCAGATGCGCCAACGTCTCCCTCTAGTTCAATACTGGGGGGAAGGAGGATGGATTAACGCCATAGGCGTACTTACAGCCCGATCGGAGTCGGGAATGACGGAGAAGCAGGGGCCTCTGTCACCCCTATCTGTCAGACCATTGCATAACCCAATGCTCTGTAACACACTGGAAGACTGATCAGTATCGTCCGTGCCTAAAGCCCCGCCTCAGATTCCTCGCGGAGCCTCGGAATGACAGTTATGCAAATGTTTCTCTGTGAGGGAAGTGATGACGCCCTGTATTGCAGTTCCGTGAATTCAGTTGTGCAGGGCAAAGCCGTTCCTGTGGAAGGTCGTAATGCAGCACGCCAGGGAATCGTCAGTTCGCCTTCCACTTCATGGCCTGCTCCAGCATCTCAGAGGCGTTTCTGCGGGTAACGCCGCTGTCGGAGCCGAGCATCTGACTGAGCTCTGACACCCTGCTCTCCTCGGCCAGAATCTCCACTGAGGTCATGGTCCTTTCATGTGAGACAAGTTTTTCGACCCTGGCGTGGTGGTCAGCGTAGCACGCAATTTGCGGCAGGTGAGTGACGCACAACACCTGGTGGCTCCCGGACAAACCCCATAGTTTTTGGCCGATGACGCTCCCGACTCGACCCCCGATGCCAGCATCGACCTCGTCGAACACCAGGATAGGCACCTGGTCGGCGGTAGTGAGAATGGTCTTTATGGCGAGCATGAGCCTGGAGGCTTCTCCCCCGGAGGCGACCCTTGCCAGAGGCCTCGGCGGCTCACCCGGATTCAGTGAAATCAAGAATTCGACGTAGTCTACGCCTGTACTGCTGAATGCGAGGTTTCTGAGACATTTTACATCCGATTGAAGTGCCGGTTGTATTCCTGCCTGTCTTGCCTCGACCGGCACGCCATCCTCCGAATCCGACTGACGGACATCCACATGAATCTGTGCGTGCTGAATCGCAAGCTCGGCGACCTCTTGCTCGATAGCCTCGGCCAGGCGCTTGGCTGCGATTTGCCGGGCGTCGGAGAGCCGACCTGCCAGCTTGCCGACCTGCGTTCGAAGTTCAAGTTCGCGAGATTTCAGTTCTTCCTTCCGCTGTTCGCTGTTGTGTAGATTCTCCAACTCAGCAGAGGCCCTTTCGCCGAAGGCCAGAACTTCTTCGATGGATCTGCCGTACTTTCTCTTAAGACTCCTGATCAATTCCAGACGTTGTTCAATATCCTGGAGTCGGGCGGGATCATATATGACCCCGTCTCGATAGTTTCTGAGTGTTCGCGCCATCTCGTCTACCTGGTGGGTGAGGGCGTCGACCGATTCAATGTCTCGGCCCAATGAAGGGTCCAACTGTTCCAGCTGTGCAATATCCCCGGCCACCTTGCCCATAAGATCCCTGATTGACTCCTGCTGGTTCAAGCCATCGTACAGGGCTCTGTAGGCGTGGTCTGAGAGGGCTATGATTCGTTCTGCGTTGGCTAACCGATCACGTTCTATGGTGAGATCTTTGTCTTCACCTAGGCTGAGGCCCGCAGCGCTTATCTCTTCCGCCTGATAATTCAGGAAATCCACCCGTTGAGCATGCTCTTGTTCCTGCGTTCGGAGTCGGTCCATCTCCTGTCGTACGTCCATCAGCTTCCGCACATGTTCCGCCACCTGGGTGCGAAGGTCCCACAGGCTGCCAAACTTGTCCAATATATCCATGTGCTCGCGTACTCGCAGTAGGGATAGGTGCTGATTCTGGCCGTGAATGTCCACCAAGTTTTCTGCGAGGGTGTTTAACAGCCTGAGAGGCACGATTCGCCCGTTCACCCGACACGTGTTGCGTCCGTCCAGGTTCACCTCTCGGGCGAGAATTAGCTCCTCTTCGCCGTAGTCAATTTCGAAAGAATCAAGGGCACCGTTGATTTTTTTAGATAGGTCTCCAGTCAGGAGAAAGATGCCCTCCACCCTGGACTGGCGTGCGCCGGATCGGATCATGCGAACATCTGCGCGCCCACCCAGGAGGAGGCTGAGTGCGTCCACGATTATTGACTTGCCTGCACCTGTTTCACCGGTCAAGACATTGAAACCGGGTGCGAGCTCCATGTCGAGGCGCTCGATGGTGGCGAAGTTGCTGGCACTAAGGAGTCGGAGCATGGTGATTACTCAAGAGTCTGCTGGCACCAGGGCTGGAGTCCCACATTCGATTGATCTATATAACCAGTCCCAAGGAGCCAGAGGGACGGGCCAAAAAACGTATAGCCTAAAGACGAAATTGCCTCAATCATCATGATAGATGGGTGATTTGTGCCAAATCAAGTTGGGGCTATTGAATGCCGGATAGATGACTATGCTGCCTTATTCTCACATTGTATTGTGAGCCTACGACATTGAGAACTCAGGTTTGACCGAGCCTCGCGGGCGGGTATAGAATCGAGGCCAGACGCCCCTGTCGGATGGGGCTGTGCCCATTGCTCTCAAGTTTCAAGGATGCCCTTCAAAGGAGTCATTTTATGGCGGCTATCCAGTCCCCCAGCGCAGACGAACTGAAAAAAATGGCCCTCGATCACTTCTGGCCCCACTCGCAGCAGGTGGCCGACTTCGAGAAGGAGGATGGGCTCCACGTGATGGCAGACGGAGAGGGATGCTGGGTTGAAGACACGGAGGGCAGAAAGTACATCGACGTGCTGTCGGGGATGTGGTTGAAGAACATCGGATACGGGCGGAAGGAGATTGCGGAGGCGGTCTACCAGCAGATGCAGACCATCACTTATTCTCCGGAGAACACGACGAACGTGCCAGCACTGAAGCTGGCCAAGCGTTTAGCGGGTATGTCTCGAGACAAAGAGTCCAGGGTGTTCCTGGTGAGCGGTGGATCAGAGGCTGTGGAGTCGGCGCTGAAGATGGCGAAGGCGTACCACAAGAACAGGGGAGAGTCAGGGCGGTACAAGATAATCAGCCGAAAAGACTCCTATCACGGAGCTACTTTCGCGCTGATGGGGCTGGGCGGATATCCGGGAACGCAGGGGTTCGGGCCCCTGTTACCGGGCAACATTCACGTCCCTACGCCCAACAACTACCGATGCCAGTTCTGCAGCCTGGCGTCAGAGTGCAACGTGGAGTGCGCCAAGGAAATAGAGCGAGCGATCCTGCACGAGGGGCCGGAGACGGTGGCCGCGGTAATCGGGGAGCCGATTTCGACGTCTGCGACGATGGTGCCCCACCCCGAATACTGGCCGACAGTGAGGCAGATATGCGACAAGTACGGCGTGCTCCTGATAGTCGACGAGGTGATCACTGGATTCGGGCGAACGGGAAAGATGTTCGCATCCGAACACTGGGACCTGCAGCCTGACATAATGACGATGGCCAAGGGGCTATCGAGTGGGTATCTGCCGATTGGAGCGGCGGTTGCTCGGAAGTCGGTGGCGGATGAGTTTATCGGCGGGGATGACAAGACATTCAAGCACCTGTTCACCTTCGGCGGCAACCCCGTTTCCAGTGCGGCTTCGATGGCCAACCTGGACATCCTGGAGAATGAGGGTCTGATAGAGAACTCGGCGGCGATGGGTACGTACATGTACGAGCAGCTGCAGACGCTGTACGAACACCCGATTGTCGGGGACGTGAGGGGGGGTCTCGGGCTTCTGGCGGCGGTGGAGATAGTGAAAGACAGGGACACGAAAGAGAAGTTTGCCGAGGACTCGGGGCTCGGGGACAAGCTGACCAAGGGCTTCCTGGAGCGGAGGATACTGACCCGGCAGCGGGGCAACCTGATCTTCCTGAGCCCGCCCCTGTGCATCACGAAGGACGAAGTCGACTACATAGTGAGCAACCTGAGCGAGATACTGCAGCAGGTCAGTGCGGAAATGGGCTAGCGGGCCCGAGCGGCGATGAAGTTCGGGATTACGCTCAAGGAGAGCGGGGGTGACTCTGCAGCACAGGCCAAGCAGGCCGAGGGCCTGGGCTTTGATACGCTGTGGGCGGGAGAGCACGTAGTCTGGCGGCACCCTATCCACGACAGCCTTATGCAAATGGCCGCTGCGGCGGCTGTTACCGAGCGGATAAGGCTGGGTACGGCGATAGTGCTTATACCCCTTAAGCACCCTATTCTGATGTGCAAGGCGGTGACTACGCTGGACCACTTGTCGGGTGGACGAGTGGACTTCGGTATCGGGATCGGCGGGGAATACCCGAAAGAGTTCGAGGCGATGGGTGTGCCCGTGAACGAGCGAGGCCCCCGGGCCAACGAGATACTCCGGCTAATGAAAAGGCTGTGGACTGAGGAGGCGGTGACGTTTTCGGGGCGGTTCTACGAGATGGAAGACATTGACCTGAAGCCACATCCGGTGCAGAAGCCTCATCCGCCAATTTATGTGGGTGGCCGAAGGAAGTCGGTGCGGAGGACGGGGTTGTATGGGGATGGGTGGATACCGTACATGTACTCGCCGGAACTGTTCAAAGAGGGATGGCAGCAGATTGTTGAGATCGCCGAGGGCGCGGGCCGGGACCCGGATGAAATAGACCCGACGGTCTGGGCGCCGATCTGCATAAATGACAGCTATGACGAGGCGGCGCGGATGTCGAGCCAGGCGTTGGGTGGGGACTATGGTCAGTCCTTCGACAGCATAGTGCGTAAGTATGCACTGTTGGGGACGCCGGAGCAGATTGTGGCTCGGATGGGAGAGTACCGGGATGCAGGTGTGGAGCACTTCATATTCAGTCCCTCGGGGCCGGAGGAAGTGACGACGGAGATGCCGGAGAGGATTGCGCGAGAGGTTATTCCGCTGTTTAGTCGGGGGTAGGGTAGCCCTGCTCAGCCAGCGGAACCCTCACCCCCTTGGGGGGGCTCGGGGCAGGCTCTAGTCCTCTCACGCCGGAGGCGCACTTTCAGCCCGTCAAGAGGTCTTTGTGTAACTGCGGTTTTCAGCTGTCATACCAGCCAGATCAATTGACTTCCACCCCCCGCTCATACTTCGAGTGCCTCCCGCCTGAGGAGGATCTGCGACAGCACGAGCGGCCCCTGCCCCTCCAGCAGAGGTTATGCAAAGGTCACGAGGCCGGGCTACCACGCCCGCGCATTCGTAATGGTCAGGGCCGATTCCGGAAATATGAAGGCGCAGGCTATTGCACTTGGACAACTTCCACCAGTTCGGAGAAACCGTTGTTGGAAACGCGCAGCCAATAGCGGCCTTGGGGGGTGTGGTCGGGGACTGTCAACTGTGCTTCGGCGAAGTCCTGCTCCGTCGGGAGCTGGCCCAACGCGATTTCGTTGCCATCCTGTGACACGAGGCTCAGGTCCATGGTGGGTGTTTGAAGGATATTTGCCCAGCAGCAAGTGGTGAGTGAGAATGGCTGCCCGGCATCTATGGTATCGGGGAGGCTAATGGACCCGATAGGCGCCATGAAACTGGGCATGTCCTCCCACCAAAGACCGAGGTCCGGGGATTTTACGATGCCCCTGCCTTCCACCCACCAGGTATCAGCAAGTGGGAGATACCTTCCGGTACAACCAGCTGACGCAGGCGTCATCCTAGCGATTTCAGGCTGCGCATCGCATTTCAATATCTGCCTTACGATCACGGACTCGCCGTGCCGTAATATAACGATAAGGTGACGACCTCTTTCATCTACTAAGAGTCGGGGCGAGCCGCCGGTCACGACTGCGGAATCAATTGCGAGGGCAAGACGTTCGATAGCGTCGCGGTCCTCCGGCATGTCTCCGAAAAGCGGACTCAACGGGTCGCCCCCGCGTACGGAAGGCATGAGACTGTAGACAACTTCAATTGAGTCAGCAGTTGAGAGATCAAGGGTGGGGGTAATGTTAGGATCGGAGTCGGGGCCGCAGGCCGCTGCGGACAGCGGGAGGCAGAAGGCGAAGGCAATGGCGACAACTATAAAAGGGGTCGCACGTAGGGTCATCCCAAGGCGAAGCGCGCCGTTCGAGATAACCTTGGAAAGCATGGACTTATTCCCTGGGTTGGGTCGCGCCCTGGCCTAGGAGATGTTGTAGAGGCGAGCGCAATTGCCCCAGAGGATTTCTCGTTGACTGGATTCGGGGACGCCATCAAGGGAAAGGAAAGTTTCGATTGCGTGGGGGTATGCGGAGTCGTTGTGGGGCCAGTCCGTGGAGATGACGAGATTCTTCGAACCGATTGCCTGGATGGTGTATTTGACGAGGGCCTCGTCGGGGTCTACGGAGACGAAGCAGCGTTCGAGGAAGTATTCGCTGGGGGTTCGGGTTAGGCCGAAGCGGTCCTTGTCGCCCATCATCACCTCGTGTTCGTCGAGGCAGTAGAGCCACCAGGGCACCCAGCTGCTGTGACCTTCAAGGAACGCTGCCTTGAGGGTCGGAGTCCTCTCCATTACACCGCCTGCGAGCATGTTGCCGAGGGTGCACATCAGCTCCACGGGATGGGCTACGGAATGGCCGAGGGCGTGGTTGTCCATGTAGCGCCGGGCGAGGTGGTCCTGGTAGGCCATCTGGATGCCGTGGAAGGAGACGGGGACGCCTAGGGACTGGGCTGCGTTCCAGAACGGATTGTAATAAGGGTCGTACCAGGGGCGCTGGCGGACGGGGTTGCTGGGAAGGACTAGGGTGACCGCGCCGAGTTGGGTTACTGCAAACTCGGCTTCCCGGACGGCGAGGTCAACATCGTGCATGGGGACGAGGGCACCGAGCTTCAGGACTAAGGGGTCGGCGTCGCAATAGTCGCGGAGCCAGCGGTTGAAGGCCCGGCAGATGGCGGCAGCGAGATTGGGGTCCATGTCATCGATGCCAATGACGTGAGCGGCCATGGTGCGAAAGCAGACAGCCACGTCAAGGCCCTCGGTCTCGGCGGCTCTGAGCATGTGTTCGGGGCGGGAGCCCTCTTCCTCGCCGGGGCCAAGACTACCGGAGAGGTGTTTGTCGGGCTGATAGGTCCCTTCGCTTTCGGCCTTTTGCCGGGCGATTTCGTTGCGGATTTTTAGTCCGCGCTGGCGCTCGGGCAAATCTATGAATGCAGGAAGCGGCTTTCCATCGCATTGCCAGGTATCGGCGTGGCCATTCATGGACATCTTTCGGGGAGCAAGTTCCTTGAAGGCAGGGTCGATATAGTCGATCCAAAGGTTGGGGGGTTCGGAGACGTGGATGTCGCTGTCAATGACCTTGAAGCCGTTGTTCATGTGTGTTCTCCGGGGTCTTTGCATTTACAGGTTGTGGATTCGGGCGACGGTATCGCCAAGTATATTGGCACGGTCTTCGTCGGAGAGGAAGGGGCAGTGGACGCGGTACTGGTCGATGGTCTGGCGGTATGTCCAGAACCGGCAGACCATGGGTATGTCGGTGCCCAGGATGACGTGGTCGGAGCCTATGCGGTTGACGATTTCTTCGACCGTAGGCTCGACATTCTTGAAGGGGTATTGCCAGATGCCGCCGAGCTGTATGGGGAAGAGGAGTTGGAGATTGCATTTGTTGGACTCGAAAACGCGCCATACCTCTTCGGGTAGGATGATGCGGGCGTCCTGGCGGAAGTTTCCCCAGGCAAGGCCGTGGGTGAGGACGACTGAGGTTTCGGGGTGGTCTTGCATCCAGCTGTAGACGGTCTCAAGCTCCTGGAGGTAGCTTGCGGTGCCCGCCTTTGCGAACGCCTGACCGGCCCGAGGCTGCACGGTGAAGTAGACGGGGAGTCCCAGCGCAGATATCCCTTGCCAGAATTCGCGCATGGGGCCCGCGTTCCAGCTTTCCGAAAAACCGCCGGTCGAGTAGGGGCGCGTGAAGAACTGCAATCCGCAAACGCCTCCGGCGTTCAACCAGCGCTCGACTTCCCGGAGAGCGGCGGACGGGTCGGAGGGGATGTCTGTTTCAGGGATGTGGACGAGGCTCTTGAGGCGGTCGGGATATTTGGCGGTGGCCTCTGAGTGGAACTTGTTGTTGCGGCCCAGGTGAGAGGCGTTGTGTAGGATGGCGATGTCAACGCCAGCGTAGTCCATCTCGGCGATGAGGCGCTCTGGGGGCATTTCGAGGTTGTTTAGCATGGGAGGCAGATACTGCTTGGTGTATGTCTCGCCCTGATAGGTCCAGGTAAGACGGTCCTTGTCTCTGCCCCACGAAACGTCGTGGAGGGCGCCGGAGTCGGGGTCCGCGAGGACGGAGTTGTCGAAGATAGCGCGGTCACGGACTCGCCAGACGGGTTGGTGGTGGATGGACAGTTCCGTTTGGACAGCGCGCATCTTTTGCTCGAGGGTCGGGTATCCGGCTGCTGAGTCCATTGGCTCGAAGATGTAAGCATGACCGTCTATCAACATGCTTGGCCGTCCTTTTCTGAGTTGTTGGAACCCGCTTTGCCGTGCGTTAGCCGAGGCCATTATACTTGACCGGCATTTGCACCCCGTACATGTCTAACCGATGACCAGAATACTTGACGGAATACGCGTTCTTGAAATAGCTAACTGGCTGGCTGCGCCAGCCTCTGCGGCTTTGCTGTGCGACCTGGGGGCGGACGTGATAAAGGTGGAGCCACACAGGGGAGACCCGTGGCGCGGGTACCGGCAGACGGACCCGGAGAACTACGCATTTGAGCAGGACAACCGGGGCAAGAGGAGCATTGCGCTGGACCTAGCTAAGCCGGGGTCTCGGGAGATAGTCCACAAGATTGCCGAGACCGCAGATGTTTTCGTAACAAACCTGTTGCCGAGGCGCAGGCGCAGGTTCGAGGTGACGTACGAAGATCTGAAGGTGCTGAACTCTCGCATCATTTACGTTTCGTTCACCGGTTACGGCGAGAAGGGGCCGATGTACGACAGGCTGGGGATGGACTTCGGGGCGTTCTGGTCTCGGTCGGGGATTATGAACCTGATGGGGTGGCCGGAAGAGCCGCCAATTCTCCAGCGTGGAGGGATGGGAGATCACTCGACGTCTTTGGGGCTGCTGGCTGGGGTGCTGGGGGCGTTGTACCACCGTGAGAGGACGGGGGAGGGGCAGGAATTAGCGGGGTCGCTGTTCGGGACTGGCATATGGGTTATCGGGACGGACCTGCAGAGGACGTTGGTGAATGGCGAGGATGCGGTGCGCAGGCCGTATCGCCATGAGAACCTGAGCCCGATCACGAACTGGTACCAGGCAAAGGATGGGAAGTGGCTTATACTGGAGAATCCGAACCCCTGCCCATACTGGCAGCGGGCGTGTCGGGCGTTGGGGCTGAAGGACTTGGAGAACGTGCCAGAATACTCGACGGTGGAGGGTTTGGAGGCCAACTGCGTGGAGTTGAACGCGCTTTTCGAGAAGATCTTTGCGACGAAAACCCGGGATGAGTGGGCGCCGCTTTTGACCGAGAACGAGGTGATATGGGCCCCAATCCAGAACCTTTTGGAGGTGTCGGGGGACGCGCAGGCTGAGGCGATCGAGGCTTTTGAGACGGTGGAGCACCCGGAGTACGGGGAGTACAGGGTAATCAATTTCCCGGTGAAGTTCGGTGTGACGGAGAACGGGGCTCGGGGGCCGGCGCCGTTGACGGGGCAGCACACGGAGGAGGTGCTGCTGGAGTACGGGTATACGTGGGAGGGGATTGAGGGGTTGAAGGATGAGGGGGTTATTCCGTAGGTTGGAGTTTGCCTCCCCACCTCAGTGATTTTGCCCTGGGTTTCCAAGAGCAGTGTTGTTTGCTGGTATTGCGTTTGAGATTCACGCCAGAGGCGCATCTTCGACCTCGCGGGACCTCGGAATGACATGTAAGTTGGTGTCGGGCTATGCAAAGGTGAGCCTTTGCAAGTAGCGGTCCAGCCTTGCTCGACCCTTTGACGGGGCTCAGTGTGAGCGGCCCTGCCTCGGGGGAGGGTAGGCACGAGACCTACCCCTACGGGAATGGGAGGGGGGTGACGGATTGCCAAGCCTTGGCCGCCCACCGCTCGACCCTTCGACGGGGCTCAGGGTGAGCGGCTGCGTCTCGGGAGCGTAGGCACAAGACCTACCCCTACGGGAATGGGAGGAGAGGGGGTTAGAGGAGGGCTGAGGCTTCGCCGACTATGACTTTTTTGTTGTTCTGGTCTTCAGCCCAGATGCTGAGGTGGACGGTTTGGCGGGAGTCCGAGGTTTGGATGTCTGAGACTTCGGCGTGGTAGGTTAGGGTGTCGCCGTACCAGACTGGGGCGATGAACTTGGTGGTCAGGGTACCGCCTTCGATCCAGCCTTTTGGGTTTGGGAGCCAGCGGGTGATCAGGACGGAGAAGAGGGCCTCGGTGAGGACGCCCTGGGCGATGGGCTCCTGGTACATGGTCTGGGAGGCTGCTTCCCGGTCGGCGTGGAAACTGGCTTTCCAGTCGCTGCGGGCGGCTATTCTTTCGAACAGCTCTTCGTAGGCGATTACCATTTCCTCGGTGATGATGCGGGTGAGGATGGGGAGGGAGTCGCCTTTTTGGATGGCGGTCGCTTCGGCTAGGGCCATGACGTTTTCCTCGGGGTTAGGGGGTGGGGCGGACGGTTGCCTCGCTGGGCCAGACGCTGGCGTGGTACTTCTCGGCGATTAGAACGCCATCCTGGTTGCGGCTCTCAATGTTGAAGGCGAGGTACTGATGGTCTCTTTTCATCCATTTATCGACGATCTTCATCTTGCTGGTAATGGTGTCGCCGGGGTAAACGGGTGCGATGAACTTGAAGCCTGAGCGGGAGTGGAAGGACTCCCCGGGGCGTCTGTAGCCGGCGGCGTCCATGATTGCGATGAAGTGGGCGTAGCAGTTCATAAGCACGGGAATGGACACGATATCCGCGTAGCCGACTTCTCTAGCGGCGGTCGGGTCCCGGAAAAGAGGGAGGTCTTCTTCGAGGAGGCCGGCGAGGCGATCCATGAGGTCTCGGGTGACTTGGAAGACGTAGGGGGTGAATTCGAAGCCGACTCGGGCGTCTTCGTAGGTGAGGGGGGTTGGGGGGTGGGGGGTTGTCATTTTGACATACTCAAAGGGTCGGACACTGTTATTGGGACCACCCTCACCCTAGCCCTAGCCCCTCAAGGGAGAGGTGATTGGACCTGCTCCGCCCGCCATTAGTGTTAGCCGCCAGCTATGGCATTGAGGAAGTGGACTTCGCTGTCCTCTTGGACTTTTTCGAGGATGCCTAGCTGGGAGACCTCTCCGTCTACGGCGACGGCGAAAGCGGCCTTTAGGCGGCCATTCTCTGTGAGTCGGGCCTGCATTCCAGGAAACACTTCGTCGAGGTTATTGATGATCTGGCGGACTGTCGAGCCTTGAATCTCGACGCGGTCTTTGCCGCCTGATAGGGTGCGCATCAAGGAAGGGATGAAGACGGTGGCCATGGGGTCAGCTCCCGGAGCTGCCGTTTCCAAGGGCGGCGAGGATTGCCGGGGGATTCATGGGGAGGTTCTCCATGCGGACGCCCATGGCGTTGTAGATGGCGTTGGCGATTGCCGCAGGGGGAGAGATTATGCTTGCCTCTCCCACACCTCGGACACCGTAGGGATGGCCCGGGTTGGCGACTTCGACGATGACGGTGTCGATCATCGGAAGGTCCAGTGAGGTGGGCATGCGGTAGTCGAGGAGGGTGAAATTGTCCATGCCGCCATCCGGGTTCATAAAGTATTCTTCGTTGAGGCCCCAGCCGATGCCCTGGACGCTGCCGCCCTGCATTTGGCCTTCCACGTAAGACGGGTGGACGGCCTTGCCGACATCCTGGACGCAGGTGAAGCGTAGGACGGTGACCTTACCGGTCTCGGGGTCCACTTCCACGTCGGCGATGGCGCCTGCGAAGGAGACACCAACACCCTTGGGGTCGACGGTGGACTTGCCAACGACGCCTCCGCCGGTGTCATTCATTTGGCGGGCGAGGTCCTTGAAGGTCATGGAGAGCTCGGGGTCGGACTTGGACTTGAAGACGCTCTTGTTGAACTCCACGTCGTCGGGGTCGATTTCCCAGATTCGGGCGGCGCGCCTGATCATTTCGTCCCGGACGTCTACGGCGGCCTCGTGGGCGGCCCATCCGGTGGCGAAGGAGGTGCGGCTGCCGCCGGTCACGTCGGTGTAGCCAATTGAGTCGGTGTCTACGACTGTGGGGTTGACGTCCTCGGCGGGGATGCCGAGAACCTCGGCGGCCTGCATGGCAATGGAGGCTCGGGTGCCTCCGATGTCGGTGGAACCAAGGAGGAGGTTGATAGTGCCGTCATAGTTGACGCTGATGGAGCAGGCGGACCTCCAACCGATGTTCATCCAGAAGCCCACGGCGACGCCCCGGCCCCTGTTGGGCCCCCCTAGCTCGGAGTTGTAGTGGGGGTGGGTCTTCATGGCATCGATGACTTGGGTGCTGCCGACTACTCCGAAGGAGGTGCCGTCGGCGCGTCGGGAGCCTTCTCTGACTGAATTCAGGGCTCGGAAGTCCAGGGGAGTCATGCCCACTTTTTCGGCGAGGATGTCTACCACGGTCTCGGCGGCGAAGGCGGCGTTGGTAGCGCCCGGGGCCCTATACGCGGCGGTTTTGGGCTTGTTGACTACTACATCGTAGCCGTCGATGACTATATTTGGGATGTCATAGCAGGCAAAGACGCAGGTAGCGCCGGCGCCTACGGGGGAGCCGGGGAAAGCGCCTGCCTCGTAGGCGAGGTGTGCCTGGGCGGCGACGAGCTTCCCATCCCTAGTGGCGCCCATCTTGATCTTGATGTGGGAGCCGGGGGTCGGGCCTGTGCCCTCGAAGACCTCCTTGCGAGACATCTGCATCTTGACGGGTCGGCCGGTCTTTTTGGAGAGGAGAGCGGCCACGGGTTCCAGGTAGACTGGAATCTTGCCGCCAAACCCACCGCCTATCTCCATAGGAGTAACCCGAATCTTGGAAACGGGAAGGTCCAGTATCTGAGATAGGGAGGTCCGAACGGGGAATGCGCCCTGGGTGCTGGTCCAGACGTGGAGACGTCCGTCCTGGTTCCAGAAGGCGCTGCCGTTCTGGGGTTCAATGTAGCCCTGATGCACGGTAGCGGTGTCGAAGTCTTTCTCAACGACAATATCGGAGTTTGCGAAGCCTTCATTTATGTCGCCGAGGACCTGTTGGAAGTGGGTGGCGACGTTGCTGGGGTCTTTGCCCATTTCGCCCGACTCATCGGTGCGCATTTCATCATGGAGGATTGGGGCGTCGGGGACCATGCCCTGGGGCGCGCTGGTGACGGGTCGTAGTACTTCGTATTCGATATCGATGAGGGAAAGGGCCTCTTCGGCGATGTGGTCGTTGAGGGCGGCGACACCGACAACGGCATGGCCGACGTAGAGGGCCTTGTCGCCGGCTAGTACGTTGTTACGCTGGTAGCGCCGGCTGGGCTTGTCGGAGCCGGCCTGGGGGAAGTCGGCGGAGGTTACGATGGCGCGCACGCCCTCAAGGGCCTCGGCGCGGGAAGTATCGATGGACTTGATGCGGGCGTGGGCGTGGGGACTCCGCAGGACCTTACCGTAGAGCAGGTCAGAGGCCTTGTAGTCGGCGCCATAGCGCGCTCGGCCTGTGACCTTGTCGGCGCCGTCATGCCTAATGGGCCGGGTGCCGACTACATCGAACTCCTGATTGACTAGGACTACGTTGGAGTCGGTCCCCTGCCTGGTTGTCAACTCTAAGCCTCCTGCATCTTCTTGGCGGAGTCCATCACGGCTCTGACGATCTTGTCGTAGCCCGTGCATCGGCACAGGTTATTGGCAAGCCAGAACCGGATGCGGTCCTCCGAGGGGTCGGGTTCCCGTTCGAGAAGGGCCTTGGCTGCGACGATGAAGCCGGGGGTGCATATGCCACACTGAAGGGCGGCGTTTTCGAGGAAGGCCTGCTGGATTGGGTGGAGGTTGTTGCCTTCGGCGACGCCTTCGATGGTTTCTATGTCGCTGCCTTCGGCCTCTACGCCGAGGACGAGACAGGAAGTGACTATGCGGCCGTCCATTTTGACGGTGCACGCGCCGCAGTTGCCGTCATTGCAACCTTCCTTGGAGCCGGTGAGACCAATGACGTCACGCAGGCTTTCGAGGAGGCTCTGCCGCGGTTCGCAGAGGAAGTCGACGCTTTCGCCGTTAATGGTTGTCTGTACGTAAGTTTTCCTAGGCATCTAAGACGCCTCCTTGGCCCGCTCGATGGCGGTGTTTAAAGCTCGTCGGGTCAAAACTTCACAGAGGTGTTTCCTGAATTCGATGGTGCCGCGCATGTCTGTGATGGGCTTGGCGGCAGCCTGAGCCAGGGAGGAAGCCTTGCGGATGGACTCGTCGCTTATTGGCTGACCGGCAAGGGCATCGCCTGCTTCCCTGACGAAGAGGGGAGTCGGTGCGACAGAGGCGAGGGAGACTCTGGCAGACTTGATTGTGTCTCCGTCCAGCTCCACCGATACGCCTGCGCCGACAACGGCTATGTCCATCTCATTACGGGGAATGAAGCGGATGTAGCGGGCGCCGGAGTTGGCGGACGGTGCGGGGACGCTGACGGATACGAGAAGCTCGTTGGCTGCGAGTATGTTCTCGCCGGGACCCGTGCAAACGTCCTCGACGGGGACACTGCGGGTACCGTTGGGTCCGGTGATATTAGCGGTTGCGCCGTAGGCTATCAGCGCGGGAATGGAGTCGGCGCTGGGTGCGGCGTTACAAAGGTTGCCGCCGACGGAGGCGCGACCCTGGATCTGGATGCCGCCGATGATTGAGGTGCAGTCCACGAGAGCGGGGTAGTTCGCAATAACGGCGGCGTCTTCGTAGATCTTGTAGCATTCGACGGCTGCGCCGATGGTCAAGCCTGAAGCGGCGTCGTAGGAGAGCTCATTGAGCTCGGGGATGGCCTTGACGTCGAGGAGCAGGTCGGGTTGGCGACGCCTGGCGCGAAGCTGAACGAGGATGTCGGTGCCGCCGGCGAGAGCACGGGTGCGGTCGCCGTCACGGGCGAGGATATCGACGGCCTCGCTAAGGGACGTAGGGCTAAGGTAATCGATCCATTTCAAAGGCGGGCCTCTTTTCCCCCTCAAACGAGGGACAGATTGAGTCCTAGGCTGAGGGCCACGGAATTTCACTTCCCAATGAAGCGGTTCCAAGATACCGATAGGCTAAAGTTGTGTCAAGGGTGTGGGGAGGGGAGGAATAGCTTGCGAATCGTAACTGACGTGGGCGGAAATACGAAGTGTCAAGCAGTTATGGGTGACAGTATCGAAGGGCGATAGTCTTCAGCGGCACTCCCAGGCTCACATCTCAATAGGATAAAGAATTTCAAGTTTCTTGCGTTTGTTGAAAGGCAAAGTGTGGGGTGCTAGTATTCGCCCCTTGTTAGCGTGCGGAACCAGGGAATGTCGACTGAGATACAGTCAGGCAAGAGCGTGACTAATAATTGAGCAGGCTATCCGATACATTTGACCGAGCCCGAGCTTCGGATAGACCCGTCATAGCAACGTTTCTAACAGTCGGGTTTCCTGATAGGGAATCGACGCTGGACATGGTGGGGGCTATGGTGGATGGGGGAGTCGACATTATCGAGCTCGGGGCTCCTTTCAGCGATCCCCTGGGGGAAGGCCCGACTATCCAGAGGTCCAGCCAGATTGCTCTGGGGCAGAACATCACAATTGCGGACTGCCTGGATTGCTGTCGGGAGACACGAGGCAGATTCCCGCACATCCCACTGATATTGATGGGGTATTACAACCCGCTGCTGAGTTACGGGCTGGAACGATTTGCCGAAGATGCGGCAGAGGCAGGGCTCGATGGGCTGATTGTCGTCGATCTGCCACATGAGGAGGCTGGGCCACTGCAGAGCGCGGCGAAAGCCTGCGGCATGGACTTCATATACCTCCTGGCCCCCACCAGTACGGAGGAGCGGATAAAAAGGGTGGCGGAGGTGTCCTCCGGGTTTGTGTACTGTGTAAGCGTGACGGGTGTCACGGGAGCAAGACGGGAGATGAGCGGCGATCTGTCAGTGTTTCTGGGAAAGGTAAAGGCAGAGACGGACTTGCCGTTGATTGTCGGGTTTGGGATTTCGAAGAGGGAACATGTGGAAAGAGCTGCTTCGATGGCCGATGGCGTTGCAGTGGGAAGCGCGTTGATAAACTTGATTGAACAGTCGGCGCCCGAGGCCCGAGTGGAAAGAATTAAGAGCTTCGTTCGCGGGCTTCGGGGCTGAGCTGAGGCTGTGTCATAGGAGAGTATTTGTTTTGTGGTGCAGAGGAATACGCGGAGCTATTACGGCAAAAGAGAACAGTGCGGAGGCGATCCTGGAGGCCACGACTGAACTCCTCCAGCAGTTGATCAAGGCGAACGACATTGAGGCTGATCAGATAGCCTCGGCGACTTTTACTACCACGGTGGACCTGAATGCGGAGTATCCGGCGGTCGCGGCCCGGCGGCTGGGATGGGTGGATACGGCTCTTATTTGCGGTCACGAGATGGACGTGCCCAAGGGGTTAAAGAAGGTGGTCCGGGTGATGGTGCTTATCAACACGGATAAGACTGCAAAGGACATACGGCACGTTTACATGAAAGAGGCCATAAGGCTCAGGCCGGACAATGCGGGGCCTGCGTATGTGGAGACTGCGGGGAAGGGGTAGTCGGGGTTGGGGACATTTTGTGTGGTCTTCGCGGAAGGTTGAAATGCAGGAGTCGTTAGAGACTCAATGAAAGTCTTCGGGGTGGTGGCTTTTGCCCTGGCTCTGGCCTTAAGCGCGTGCGGAGGGTCTGGGGATTCTGCACCGCCGACGCCGGATGTTGGTGCGGAGGTGAGGATGGCCGTAGCTGAAGCGCTGCCGACGGCTACCCCTACCCCCATACCTGACATAGACGCTACAGTCGAGGCTCGGATGGCGGCTACCATGGCTGCCATTCCCCCTACGCCTATACCTGCGCCCACGCCCGTGCCGACGACCACACCGACGCCTGTGCCGACAGCCACGCCAACGCCCGTGCCGACGGCCACGCCGACGCCCATTCCCACTGCCACGCCCACGCCTGTGCCAACGGCCACGCCCACACCCGTACCGACGGCTACGCCTACACCTGCCCCCTCCCCGACTCCCACTCCCGAAGTTGGTATTAGTGCGATGGTCAGGCAGGTGCGGTCGGCGGTGGTGAGGATAACGAGCGGTTCCGGGACTGGAACGGGAGTGATTTACGATACACAGGGCAGGACGGGGTATGTGATTACGAACGAGCACGTTGTGGAGAGTCAGTCTCGGGTGAACGTTACAGTTGGGGATGCGACTACATATAGCGGAACGGTTCTGGGAGTGGATGCGGTGCGGGACCTGGCGGTAGTGAGCATATGCTGCGGGGCATTCACCGCGTTGGAGTTCGGGGATGCGTCGGGGCTGGAGGTCGGGGATGAGGTGGTAGCCATCGGCTATGCCCTGGGATTATCAGGGCAGGCCACGGTGACGCGGGGGATTGTATCAGCGATACGCTACGACTCACGATTTCTGAGCGAGGTCATTCAGACCGATGCAGCGATCAATCCGGGTAATAGTGGTGGACCGATGCTTTCAAGGTCGGGCGAAATCCTGGGAATCAACACCTTTAAGTACGAAGAGACGCAGAGCGGCAGGCCTGTTGATGGCTTGGCGTTCGCCGTATCTGGGGTCACCGTGCAGGAGCAAATTCCGAGGCTCAGGGCGGGGACGGCGATACCTACGGCGACGTCTGTGCCGAGCCCATCGCCGACTCCGTCTCCGGGCGCGGGATATGACTTTGGGCCCACAGATGGAGAGTTGCGGCATGATCCGTCCGATGGATTTATAAAGACGGAATACGCCAACGTTTCGATTTCAGACATGGTTGTTGAGGCAACTTTTGTTAATCCCTATTCAGCCTCATCTAACTCTTGGGACTACGGATTCATAGTACGAAATAGTAGCTGGGACGATGATGCACCCTTTCTACAGTTTGTAGTGTCTAGCACCGGTAGCTGGGCAATAAACGCTGGTGCGAATGCTCCCTACGACCGCCTTGGTGCAGGAACAGTAAGGAACCTCGATATAGGCGCCGGAGGGCGCAATCATCTGATGGTCGTTACGATTGGGGAGCGAGGGTGGTTCTTCGTGAACGGGGATTACGTTACATCCGTAGACCTGAGCAATGCGACCGGTAAGGGAGATGTGGCTGTCATTACGGGTGCTTACACAGGGGATGAGGTGGCGGGGGCGGTGACTCGGTATGAGGAGTTTAAGGGGTACGAATTAAGGAAGAGATACGGGCCTGCGGATGGGATTTTGGAAAAAGAGCCGGGGAGTATTGGATGGCATGGGAGTGGTGTGTGGACTCGAGACCTAGTAGTGGAAGCGGAGTTTGTAAATCCGAGAGTGCAGAACTGGGACTATGGTTTTGCAGTGCGTAATCCTCAATTTAATCGGACGGAAGTCATCGGAGTAACCGATGATGAGTGGTGGTTCCACAAAACCCGTAACGTTGGCGACGACGCATACACGGACGTAGCTTCAGGATATTTGCGGAACTCTGGACTGAGGCTTGTATCTGGGCAGAATTACCTGCTGCTGATTGTAGTTGAGGAGTGCGGATGGTTTTTCATTAACGACCAACTCGTCGCAAAGCTTGATCTGGCCCACAATCTGGATGTTGGCAATGTTGGCGCGTCGGGTGATTTCTTCACAGACAATGACGGAGAGCCCATGTTTGAGAATTTCAACGTTTGGGCGCCGTAGTGCGATGCTGTCTTGACCCTTTGAAAAGGGCGTGGCTATAATTGCGCAAAATCTGGTTGGGCGTGAGGGATTAAACTCGGGCCCGATATTCAAGAGGCAATACGTGGCAAATCAGACTGGCAAGCGGTACAAGTGCGAAAGCTGCGGGTCGGAGTTCATCGTGACCCGGGGTGGGAATGGCACGATCATGTGCTGCGACAAGGAAATGGTCCTCAAATAGCGGCCGCCACGGCCCCATCCGGGGGGCCGGTGAATTGAAAACGACGGAGAGGATTTAACGGAATGCCAAACTTGCTGGGCAAACGGTTCGTCTGTGAGAACTGCGGGAGCCAGGTGCTATGCACCAAGGCGGGAGAGGGTGCAGTGCATTGCTGCAGTGCGGAGATGACGCTCCAGCAGCCGAAGCCTCTTCCCTCTGCGGACTAGAGCACCCTTAGGAAAGATTCACTCTCACCCTAGCCCTCTTCCGTCCAGGGAGAGGGGAATTAGGTGAGTTTGCGTATGACCCCTATGACCTTGCCTTTTACGGAGAGGTTAGAGGGGTCGACGTATATGGGGCCCATTTGGGAGTTTGCGGGCTGAAGCCTGATTCTGTCCGGCTCACGGTAGAGACGTTTGAGGGTGACTTCCTCCTCAGCCTCTAGCCAGGCGGCTACCATATCGCCATCTTCGGCGGTGCTGCTGTGCTGGAGGAGAACGATATCACCGTCGTCGATGAGGGCGTCGATCATTGAAGTGCCCTTGACCTTGAGGGCGTAGACGTTTTCCTTGCCGCCTACGATGTCCTCGGGGATTTCGAGGGTTTCAAGGGAGGCCCAGGGCTCGGCGGTGGGGACGGGGAGGGGTTCGCCGGCAGCAATGGAACCCAGGAGCGGGGCCCTGACGATGTTGGCGTCCCGATCATCGTAGCCGATGACTTCTATGCCTCGGGATACACCCGACTCCCTGCGGATATATCCGTCTCTCTCCAGGGCCTTTAGATGGTAGTCGGCCACTGAGGTGGAGCTCATGCTGCACATCTGGACGACGTCCCGGACACTGGGAGGATACTTGTGGCGGTCCATAAAGCCGGTAATGGCGTCAAGGACCTGTTTGCGTTTTTTGGACAAGGCTTTCATGCGCACCTCTGTTGGGAACGGGCGTTCTAAGCAGATATTAGCAGAGGTTTACAGAGGTGTCAATGGGGGTCAGCAGAATCCACCGGAAGCCAATTGAAGGTATGACATTCTCGGCAGGGCGTCGATTTGGGGAATATCCCACCCTGACAACTGTGCGAGGTTTCAGAGCGACGAGAGGAAATGGGTCAGGGTTTAGGAGTCTTCTGATTCGGATTCGGCCTCGGCGGCTTGGTCGGTGGGAGCCTCGGCTTCGGCGTCCTCTCCTTCTTCTCCAGGGAGCACCTCTACGACGCGTCCCGGGGTGGCCCTGACAATCATCTGATCGCCGTCCGTGATGACCTCCAGGCCGTCGGGCAGGGTTAGGTCACGCACGAATATGGACTGGTCGATTTCCTCCAGCACTGAAACATCGACCTCAACCGAGTTCGGGATCTGCATAGGCAGCCCGGAGACCTGGATAGATGCGAGGATCTGGGATATGACTGTCTGTGCCTTGGGCAAGGGCGACTCTCCTATGAACACCAATGGCACGTCGGAGGTGATTGCCCGGGTGACGTCCACCTGGAGGAAGTCGACGTGGATTACATCGTCGGTGACGGGGTTTCGTTGGATGTTGCGAATTACTGCGGTCCTGGCCTTTTTTTCGCCTTTGACCTTGACGTCCAGGACGGCGTTCTGGCCTCCCTGGGACAGGGCTTGATGAAGTTCTGCAGAGGGTAGTTGAAGAGCGACGGAATCAAGATTGCGGCCGTAGATGTTTGCGGGGGTGAGGCCGTCTCGCCTGAGGAATCGGGCTTTCTTGCCCTTGGCTTCTCGGATATCTACGGCGAGTTCTATGGTGTCCATTGGGTCGATTACTCCGGTCTTTGATATTGTTTTTTCGCTCATTCTTCTATTTGAAGGAGAGCGGTAGCTATGTTACCATATATCGTCCTTAGATAGCGGATAAACGGGACGGCCGGGCTACAAGAATTGAGCCGAGTCCCGCGGAGGAAGTGTCTTAATGGCAACATCGCTCGCTTTCACCAAGGAACAGGTCCAGAGATACAGCAGACATCTAATAATGCCGCAGGTCGGGAGCAAGGGGCAGCGGAAGCTGCTTGATTCGAAAGTGCTTCTGATCGGGGCGGGGGGGCTTGGCTCTCCGACGGCGTTGTACCTGGGAGCTGCGGGAGTCGGGACGCTGGGCATCGTCGACTTCGACGTTGTCGACATCACGAATCTCCAAAGGCAGATTCTGCACCGGAACAGTGACGTTGGAAGGCCCAAGGTGGACTCTGCCACGGACACTCTCAAGGGAATCAACCCCGACGTCAACGTGATAACCCACCCCGTGCGGCTCACCTCCGAGAACATTTTTGACATCATCGCCGACTACGATGTTATCGTGGACGGCACGGACAACTTCCCCACGCGTTACCTGGTCAACGACGCCTGTGTAATGACCAAGAAGCCGAACGTGCACGGCAGTATATTCCTGTTCGAGGGCCAGGCCTCGGTGTTCACCCACGACCAGGGTTGCTACCGCTGCCTCTACCCGGACCCGCCTCCACCCGGCATGGTGCCAAGCTGCGCTGAGGCCGGAGTGCTGGGCGTTCTGCCGGGCATAGTGGGGACCATCCAGGCAATCGAGACGATAAAGTTGCTGCTTGAGCTCGGTGAGCCCCTGAAGGGCCGCCTAATGATCTTCGATGCGCTGGACATGGACTTCAGGCAGGTCAAGGTGCGTCGAGACCCGGACTGCCCGGTGTGCGGCGAGAATCCGACCGTCACGGAGCTAATAGACTACGAGGCCTTCTGCGGCGTGCTGGCCCACGCCTAACCGATTCGACTGTAAGCAAAGAGAAATGGACACGTCTTGTATAGGGCGCCCTCCAATCCGGGGGGCGCCCTCTCTAATTTTGACCCTCGTGGGCGTTGGACCGATGTGTCCGAGTTGGCAAGCGGGGACACTCCCCTACTTGGCCGTGTCCAAACGACAATACAGACCCCGAAATATCGCGCGGCATGATTCGACTTACGGGAGACATTAGGGTAACAAGGCAAAAGAAGAGCAAGAGAGCTATAAGGACCAAAGGAGGACTCATGGCGGAGACCAGCGGCAAAGACATAATCAAGAGGTTGGCGGACGAGGGGATAGAGTACGTGGACCTGAAGTTCACCGACCTGTTCGGGCGGCTTCAACACTTTTCGGTGCCGACCGTAGAAGTGGACGAAGCGCTTTTCGAAGAAGGAATGGGGTTTGACGGGTCGAGCATCAGAGGCTTTCAACCAATCAACGAAAGCGACATGCTGATAGTGCCCGATCCGACGTCCGCGTTCATTGACACGGTGTTCGAGCGCCGAACTCTGAGCCTGCTTTGCGACATACGGGACCCGGTCCTGGGCAACGGGTATTCTCGGGACCCGAGGAATGTTGCGAGGAAGGCGGAAGCCTACCTGGAGAGCACTGGCATCGCCGATTCCAGCGCCTGGGGGCCGGAACTGGAGTTCTTTATCCTGGACGACATCCGGTACGACAACCAGACAAATGCAGCCTATTACTACATAGATGCGGAAGAGGCGGTCTGGAACAGAGGATCCGGAAAGGCCCTGGGGGACAGAGGCGAGGAGGCTCGGAACCTGGGGCACAGGCCTCCGGCCAAAATGGGATACTCACCGGCTCCTCCCATGGACTCTCTCACGGATGTCCGCAACGACATAGCGACTGAAATGATGAACGCCGGGATCCGGGTGGAGATGCACCATCACGAAGTGGCGACCGGGGGCCAATGCGAGATCAGCATCCGCTTCGACACGCTCACCAAGATGGGCGACAAGGCATTGCTGTACAAGTACATTGCCAAGAACGTGGCCAAGCGCCATGGCAAGTCGGTGACTTTCATGCCGAAGCCGATCTTTGGAGACAACGGCTCCGGAATGCACGTCCACCAAAGCCTGAGAAAAGGCGACACCAACCTCTTCTATGGGGATGGGTACGCTTTCACCAGCGAGATGTGCCGACACTACATAGCCGGGCTGCTGAAGCACGCCCCGGCCCTCATGGCCTTCTGCGCTCCCGGCACCAACTCTTACAAGCGCCTGGTTCCGGGGTACGAGGCCCCGGTAAACCTGATCTACTCCAGCAGGAACAGGAGCGCCTGCATCAGGATTCCGGCCTACTCGACTGCGCCCAATGCCGTACGCATCGAATTCCGGCCTCCAGACCCCACCTCAAACCCGTACCTGGCTTTCTCGGCCCTGCTAATGGCAGGCCTGGACGGGATAGAGAAAGGACTTACGCCCGGAGACCCGATGGACGTGGACCTGTACGAGCTTTCGGCGGAGGAGGCCAAGGGCATTCCACAGGTCCCGGGAAGCCTTGAAGAATCTCTTAAGGCGCTGGAAGACGACCATGACTTCCTGTTAAAGGGCGGCGTTTTTACGCCAGACCTGATAGAGACGTGGATCGACTATAAGCGAATAAACGAAGTCGACCCTGTGAGGATGAGACCGCACCCATTCGAGTACGCACTGTACTACCACGCATAGAAACGGATTAGGGAACGGCAACCTGCGCACCGCGCAGGTTGCCGTTTCGCGTTAACGAGAGAGGAGTCGAAATGATAGATAAGCTGTTTGATCTCACGGATAGGGTGGCGATTGTTACGGGCGCGTCCTCGGGGTTCGGGGTGGTGTTTGCTCACGCGCTGGCGGAGGCGGGCGCCGACGTTGTGGTCGCAGCGCGGCGGAAGGAGAGGCTGGAACAGACAGCAAAGGGAGTGCGGGAGCAGGGGCGTCGGTGCCTGGTGATGCAGACCGACATATCGCAGGAGGACCAGGTGGACGACCTGGTAGCCAAGAGTATGGAGGAGTTCGGGAGGATAGACATTGTAGTGAACAATGCAGCGCGGGGTGGGATGGCAATGAGGATGGAGGAGACGACGCTGGAGGAGTACCGCACGATCCTGGACACTAACCTGATGGGGGTGTTCATGCTGACGCACAAGGCGGGTCTTGTGATGTTGGAGCGGGGTTGGGGCAGGATAATCAACATTTCCTCGGTGGAGGGAGTCCAGGCGGCACCAGGATTCGATCCGAGCATAGGCTATTGCACGGCAAAGCACGCGATGGCGGGGCTGACCCGGGAAACAGCCAAGCAGTGGGCGCAGCGAGGCGTGACGGTAAACCAGATTGGGCCGGGATTCTTTCACACGGAACTGACGGACCGCTTCCTGAAGCACGAGGACAACAGGACGAAGATATCGGCGCTTGCGCCTATGAACAGGGTCGGGCAGCCGGAGGAGTTGGTCGGGTTGCTGCTCCTCCTGGCGTCGGAGAATTCCAGCTACATAACGGGTCAGACGATTATGGTGGATGGGGGTTGGAGCATCTGGTAGGAGGACCTCATTAGGTAGGAGCATATGCCGAAAGTTAGAGAGGCTATGCGAATCGTGCATGAGGACGGCTGGCGGATTGCAAGAATGCGTGGGAGCCATAGGATATACAAGCACCCGGATAAGCCGGGCATTGTTGTAATCGCAGGAAATGAAGGATACGATTTGCATAAGGGGACTTACAACAATATTCTGAAACAGGCTGGTTTGAAATAAAACGAAGCGCCTATGAAATTTGCCGTAGTAATCGAGAAAGGGCCTAGGAACTACAGTGCATATGCGCCGGATTTGCCCGGATGCATAGCTGCTGCTGAATCCAAAGAAGAAGTAAGTAAGCTCATCGCGGAGGCTGTGGAGATATACGTGGAAGAGATGAGGAAGGATGGCCTTCCCCTGCCGGTCCCTCAACATTCCGGGGTTGCAGAATCTCGATCAGTCTATGGTGAGGAAGACGAGATAGAAACCGTAGAGGTGGTCGTCCCTTAGGCTGCTAGTTGTACCGGGACATGGCGGAATCCAGGCCCGAGGCGAGGATGCAGGCTATGGCCTCGGAGGCGGTGGCGATTGAACGGTCGACAGTTTGCCGTTCTTCTTTGGAGAAGGGACCCAGGACCCGGGCGATGGCACCAGTCTGGCCGGTGGAATCCCGTCCGATGCCAACTCTTATGCGGGGAATCTCTTGCGTGCCGAGGGCGCGGATGATGGACTTGATGCCGTTATGGCCGCCTGCACTTCCCTTCATCCGGATGCGCATAGTGCCCAAGGGCAGGTCCATGTCGTCGTAGATGATGAGCAGCTTGTCCTCGGGGATGCGCCAGCGTGAGGTGATGTAGTGGACGGCCTCGCCGCTCAGGTTCATGAAAGTACGGGGCTTGCCGAGCAGGACACGCTTGGCGGAGCCTTCAATTGTGACCCGACCCTCGGCCCACTTGAGGGGGCCGCGACGTCCTGTCCACTTTAAGCCGTGCTCGTATGCGAACGTGTCTACGCAGTCGTAGCCGACGTTGTGTCGGGTGCCGACGTACTCGGGGCCGGGGTTACCGAGGCCAACCACGGCAAGGTCGTAGCCTCCGCCAGGCCACTTTTTCTTCTTGAAGGGCCACATCAGGGGCCGTTTTCTCCGGGCAAGGCAGGTGTTGCACTGCGGGCTTCCTCTACCAATGCAGTGAAGGCGGTTTCGTCGATTATGGGGATGTTGAGGGTTTGGGCCTTGGCTAGCTTGGACCCGGCGTCGGCGCCGGCGAGCAGGTAGTTTGTCTTCTTACTCACACTGGAGACGGCGGAGCCGCCCAACTCTTTGATGAGGGCATGGGCCTGGTCCCGGAGTAGTTGTCCAGCTTTCCGGAGACCACGAAATTCATGCCAACCCAAGGTCCAGGGCCGGAGATTGTGACCTCATCGGACTTAAGGTTCACACCCGCTTCCTGAAGCTTTGCTATGATCGCCAGGTTTGCCTCATCCTGGAAGAACTCGGACACACTCCTGGCGATGATAGGGCCTATGGCGTTGATCCCGACGAGGTCTTCTTCGGTGGCCTTGGCGAGGGCGTCGATATCGGGATAGCGTTGGGCGAGAAGGTCCGCTGTTTCTCCACCGACGTGGGGAATTCCAAGGGCGATCAAGACGCGAGGGAGGGGACGGGACCGGCTGGCGTCGATGGCTGCCAGGACATTGGAGGCGCTCTTGTCGGCCATGCGTTCAAGAGTCAGGAGGTCTTCTTTCGTGAGGGAGTAGAGGTCGGCAGGGTCTTTTACAAGGCCTGACTCCAGGAGGGCTTCACATAAAGACTCGCCGACGCCCTCCATGTCCATAGCACCTCGGGACACGAAGTGCTTGAGGGCCTCGGAGGACTGGGCGGGGCAGGAGAGGTTGGGGCAGCGGTGCATGGCCTCGCCCTCGGGGCGGACGACGGTTGTGCCGCAGACGGGGCACTCGGTGGGTATCTCGAAGATGCGTTCTCCACCGGTACGGAGTGAGGCCACGGGGCCGAGCACCTGGGGGATGACCTCACCGGCACGCTGTACGATGACAGTGTCGCCTATCCGGATGTCTCGGCGGTGGATGTCATCCTCGTTGTGGAGGGAGGCCTGTTTGACGGTTGCGCCACCCACTACTACAGGCTCCAGGACGGCAAAGGGGTTGAGGGAGCCGGTACGGCCCACGTTAATGTCTATGTTCAGGAGCTTCGTGGTGGCCTGCTCCGCGGGGAACTTGTAGGCGATGGCCCATCTCGGTTCCCGGCCCACGAAACCCAACTGCTCTTGTAGAGCGATCTCGTTCACTTTGACGACTACGCCGTCGGCGGCATAGTCGAGGCTCGGCATTTGATCTTCCCAGCGCTTGAAGTAGGACTCGACTTCTTCAACGTCGTGGACAAGCTCGGAGTGCGGGCTGATTCTGAAGCCGAGGGACTTGAAGTATTCGAGCATTTCCCAATGAGTGTCGGGGACGGGGCCTTCGGCGTAACCGAGGCCGTAAATGAAGATATCCAGGGGTCGTTGAGCGGCGATACGGGGGTCGAGCTGGCGGACGGTGCCGGCAGCGGTGTTTCTCGGGTTGACGTATAAGGGTTCACCTGCCTCTTCACGTTGGCGGTTGAGCTCCCTGAAGCCACTCAGGGTCATGTATACCTCTCCGCGCACTTCGAAACGGGTGGGGCTGTCGGAGGGCACGGTCAGGGGGATGGAATGGATAGTGCGGAGGTTCTGGGTCACGTCTTCGCCGCGGAGGCCATCACCGCGGGTAGCGCCTCGGACTAAAAGGCCATTCTCATAGGTGAGGGCCACGGCCAAGCCGTCAAACTTGAGCTCACAAACCATGTCGTAGCGAGCTTCTTCCAAGAGGCCGGAGACCCGGGTCCGCCAAGCCAGCATGTCCTCCTTGGAGAAGGCGTTCGCGAGGCTGAGCATGGGCCTGGGGTGTTGGACTGACTCGAAGGCGGAGAGAGGCTCGGCGCCGATGCGCTGGCTGGGAGAGTCTGGGGTGATCAGGTTGGGGTTCTGCTCTTCGATAGTTCGAAGCTCGCGCATGAGGACGTCGTACTCGGGGTCGGTGATGACAGGGTCGTCGAGCACGTAGTAGCGGTGGTTGTGGAAGTTAAGGGTGTGCTTGAGCTCGGCGTGGCGGTCGGCGTGGGCGTTTGAGGCGTTCATGGGCTGGTCGGAGCTGGCTAGCTACTCAAGCCTCGGAACCCAAGACGTTTGAGGACTTCGCGGAGGGTGTCTATTACGACGTCAATGTCAGCTTCCGTCACGTGGCCGAGATGGCCGATGCGAAATACCTTGCCTGCGAGAGGACCGGGGCCCCCGGCCAGGACGACGCCGTATTCCTCGCGGCAGATTTTGAGGAGTTGGGAGAGGTCTATGCCATCGGGGGCATTGACAGCGGTGACGGTGTTGGAGGCGATTTCTTCGTCGGCGAGGAGGGAGAGGCCGAGGGAGCGGGCGCCGTCTCGGGCGCGACGGGCAACGGAGGCATGACGTTCGAAGATGTTGGCGAGGCCCTCCTTGGCCATTGCTTCCAGGCCTGCGTCAAGGGCGTAGAAAGTGGAGACGGCGGGGGTCCAGGGCGTTTGGCCCTTCTCCAGGTAGGACTGCAGCTGACCAAAGTCCCAGTGGAACCGGGGCATTTTGGCAGTCTGCCATGCTTCCCAGGCCCGCTGACTGACACTGATCATGGATAGGCCGGGAGGGGCCATCCAGCCCTTTTGGGAGGCCGTGGATACTACATCGCACTCCCAGGCGTCGACGGGTAGGTCAATGGAGCCGATGCTGCTGATGGCATCGACGAGGATGAGCCTGTTGTGGGAACGGGTGATTTCGGCGATGGCGCGAAGGGGATTCGTGACGCCAGTGGAGGTCTCGTTGTGGGTTACCAGGACAGCCTTGATGGATGGGTCGTCGGCGAGGGCTTTGTCTACGTCATCGGGGTTGATAGCTTTGCCGTAGGGGGCTTCCAGCCTGACGACATCTGCGCCGAAGGCTTCTGCGATCTGGACGAAGCGCTGCCCGAAAGAGCCGATAGTGAGGGCCAAGACTCGGTCTCCGGGTGATAGTGTGTTCACTACTGAGGCTTCCATAGCCCCCGTACCCGAACTGGTCATAACGTAAAGGTCGTTCTCGGTTTGGAAGAACTCCTTGAGGCGGTCCGTGACGCGTTCCAGGATTTCTTTGAAGGCAGGCCCACGGTGATTGATCATCTGGGCTGTCATAGCCTCGAGGACGTCCTCGGGGCAGGGGGTGGGGCCGGGGATGCGGAGGTGGACTTTTGCGTTTGTCATAGCACTTTCTTGAATAGATTTTAGCGGATTCAGCGCCAAGTAAAAGGCCGCTAGCCGTCTACGAAGATGAGGGTGCGGCGCTTGCCGACCTTCATCCGGGTGCCGGGAACCAGTTTCGACCGGTTGACGGCGTATTCCGAGAGCCTGTCTCCGCCGATTTCGACGCCGCCGCCGTCTATCAGGCGTCGGGCCTCGCCGGAGGAAGAAGTGATCTTGTGCTCGACGAGGAGGCGAGGAATGAAGGCCGTGTCCTCGGAGCTAAGAGAGGATACCGGGACTTCGGTGACTAGGTCGTCGGCTTCCTTGCGTTGGACGATGCGTTCGAATTCGGTCTCGGCGGAAGAGGCGGCGTCGTGGGAGTGGAACTGCGAGACTATCTCGCGGGCGAGGCGTTTCTTGATCTCGATGGGATTGACGGAGCGAGATGCCAGCGCATCATTGATTTCGGAGATATCACGGGCCGGGAGGTCGGTTACGAGTTCCAGGTAGTTTGGGATGAGGTCATCGTTGAGGCGCATGACCTTGAAGTAGGTTTCCTTGGGAGACTCGGCGACGCCTATGTAGTTGTCGAGGCTCTTGCTCATGCGCTGGACGCCGTCGGTGCCGACCAGTATGGGGACGAGCAGACATTGCTGGGGACGCTGGCCTACTATGGACTGGAGCTCGCGGCCCAGGAGGAGGTTGAACTTCTGGTCGGTGCCGCCGAACTCAACGTCTGCCTCGATGACCGTGGAGTCGTAGGCCTGGAGGAGGGGGTAGAGCAGCTCCGTGATGGCTATGGGGCGGTTGGCCTTGAATCGGTTGGAGAAGTCTTCCCTTGCCAGAATCTGGGCGACGGTGAAGCGGCTGGTGAGCTTAATGACCTCTGTGAGGGAGAAGCTGCCGAACCACTCGCTTTGCCATCGGACGTCGGTGCGGTCGCGGTCGACGACCTTGAAGAACTGGTCCATGTAGGTCTGGGCGTTTTCGCGTACGGTCTCGGCGGAGAGCATCTGGCGGGTGGCGGACTGGCCGCTGGGGTCACCGATCTGGGCGGTCCAGTCGCCGACGATGAGGATTACGCGGTGGCCGAGTTCCTGGAACTGACGCAGCTTGCGAAGGCCGACGGTGTGGCCGAGATGAATGTCGGCGCGGCTGGGGTCGAAGCCCATCTTGAGGCGCAGGGGTTTACCGGCGTCGAGGAGCTGTTCCATTTCTTCCCGACGGATCACCTCGGTGACGCCGCGGTTGAATATGTGGTCGTATTTGCCGTTAGTCATTATGTGAGGCTTGCGGAGAGGGCTTTGCGGGCCATTTCTACGTCGATATTCATCTGGTCGATCAGCTGTTGGGCGCCGGAGAAGCGCATGTCGCCCCTGACTTGGGCGAGGAAGTCGACGTGGATGGACCGGCCGTAGATGTCTTCGTCGAAGTCGAATATGAATACCTCGGTGGCATGTTTTTGGCCGTCGAAGGTGGGTTTAGTGCCGATGTAGGTTATGGAGTCCAGGCACCGATCTTGGAGGATGGTGCGGGTGGCGTATATGCCGTCGGCGAGAAGGGCGCGGTCGGGGGGGACGTCGACGTTGGCGGTGGGGAAGCCGAGGAGCCGGCCGCGCTTGTCGCCGACTACCACGGTACCCGAGAGTCGGAAGGGGCGGCTCATGAGTCGCAGGGCAAGTTCGACGTTGCCTTCGGCGAGGGCTTGCCGGATGGCGGTGCTGCTAACGGTGAGGTCGCCGTGCTGGATGACGTCCTGGCAGATGACATTGTAACCGTATTCCGATCCCAGGTTGGTCAGGGTTTCCAGGTCTCCTTCACGGTTCTTGCCAAGGGCGAAGTCCTGTCCGCAGATGAGGACCTTCATGTTGAGGCCTTCGGAGAGTCGGTGGACGAATTCTCTTGCCCTTAGCTGGGAGACTTCCCGGGTGAAGTTGATGGCGACGGTATGGTCGATGCCTAAGGCTGCTATTGATTCAAGGCGGGTCTGCAGGTCCATGAGGTACCGGGGCTGGAAGGTGGGTGAGAGGACGGTGAGGGGATGGTTGCGGAAGGTGACGACTGCGGAGTCGAGGTTCCGGCGTCGGGCTACATTGATGGCGGTTTGGAAAAGGGCCTGGTGACCAAGGTGCACACCGTCGAACACGCCGATGGCGACGGCTGTGTGTCTGTCAGGTGGATGGGCGGCTAACTCTTCCAGCACAGGGTGGCTCTATACCCGAATGTGACCCCTACCGCGTGATAGGGGTCACTAGGCTGGGATGGTAGCATGTCGGGGGTGGGGGGTCAATTGGGGGGGCCGGTGCGGTGGGTTGGTGGCTCGCCGGGTTTCTATTCGATTGTGGGGTTTGGGTTTGGTTTGTTGGGAGGTGGTTGGCGATGGAAGGGCCGGGACTCTGATGGGCAGGAGCGAGAGGCCAGCCTGCGAAACCCCACGTGCCTTTGCTGAAGCAGACGAGGTTGGTGGGGGGCTTTCGTCCGCAAGGAGCGCTTCGACCATTCGGAGGGATGGGAGCGCAGCTCAACTTCCGTCGCTGGTTGGTGGGGAACTCCGAGGGAACGACGGTGGAGCCGGGGCCGGGGATGCAATGGTCCCCAGCCAGCCCAACAATGGGGCTCGTATATTCGCGTGCTATGCGCATAGCGTTGACTCGGAGGCTCACCTGAGTGGGAGCGTAGAGTCGGCTGGGCTTGCAAGCGCACCTGCCGCATAGAGTCGATGGACCTTCCATCGCCTGGATGGGGGTCAGGGAAGGGGCCACGGGACCCGTGGGGTGAAGAGATGGCGCCGGTCACTTGTGCCGCGGGCCTGCGCGAGGGCCGTTGGGATGGGCTTGGGCGTTGAGTCCTCGGGTGGGTCTGGTGGGCTTCCCTGGGTTTTTGGTTCCTCCTCTCCATAGGCGGGTGTTCCACCTTGAGATAGTTGGGTTGGTGTTCGAACAGTGGGGAGATTAGCACGGGCGTGCGAGTAAGGTCAAGGGGTTGATGCGACACTTGGGGGGGACACTCCCCCCAGCCCCACCGGGGAACCCTCACCCCCTTGGTCCCCCTCTCCCTTAGGGCCTCAAGGGAGAGGGGGAAAGAAAAACTAGAGGCATACACCTGCACCAAGGCGCAGGTGTATGCCTCTAGTTTTGGTACTGGGGGGTGGGGGGATGGGTCAAGGGAGAGGGGTGGCAACGAGGGTCAGAATGGCGGCTATGCGGCGGGCGGTGTCGGTGAAGTGCTGGACTTCGTCGGGTTTCATGGGCCGACCCAGGACGCCGCGCTCCCTGTACGACAGCCATTTTTTGAGCACCTGGTAACCGCCGAGCTTGTAGTTCCAGACGGATGTCGGGACGTTGCGCCAGCAGGCGCGGTCATTCAGGTGTATGTCGAATGTAGTATCGCCCACGGGATGGATGTCGTCACCCAGGGCGGACCGCTCTTCCACCGTATGGGGACGTTCGACGGCGCGGCCCTGGCCTGGCATGACTGCCTCGCCTTGCCCGAAGTGGCCCCAGCCTGCGGTCAAGGCGAAGTCGTCTCCCGACATGTTGCCGCCGCCGGAGACTGTGGGCACGGCGATGGCAGAGATCTCGGGACGAAGCATGCCCTCGGTGACACCGGGGACTAGGGTGTCCGAGTCCAGCAACGCCGCAAGCGCCCGACCTCGCGCTGCGGATTCGGCGAGTTTGTCTGCGGCTCCTTGTTCCTCGCCGTTGGGCCAGCTGGGCAGGGGGATGCGGGGTCCCTCTGCACGGAGTGCATCGGCGTTGGCCTCCAGATAATTGCAATTATGCAATACGGCTAGAACGTAGTGAAATATATCGGTGACATTCATGCCCAGGCGTTGGACGTAGCGTTGGGCTGAATGAGAAAGGTTGGGATGATTTGCGATTCCATCACAGCGTTGCTCAAGGCCCTCGCCCTGGAGCCATGTCGGTATGCAATACACTCCGCTGTTCATTTGATTGAGGTCGCCGATGGCTGAAATTACCATGGGAGGTGATAAGTCAGGGCGTGCCTTGTTCTGCAGAACTAACCACACATTGTCCTTGAAAACATGTGGCTTGTATTCAGGACGCGGGCGGTCAAGCAAATTGCTTTCCTCTTCCCAGTAGAGCCAGCGCGAATCGAATGGTCGGTAGGCATATGGCCGAAATGCCCTGTTATTTGGACCTCCACGTTTGAGTAGGGCGTCACGCACTACGCTCGGGTTGAAGTTGCCACTTGCATTCATAATCGCGGGATACAGTCGAGCGATTTCATCGTGGCTTAGCCCGGTGTTGAAATAGGCTGTCACCCGCCTCTTCAACGGGTCGAGGTCAACATCTACTAGGAACGAGTCCCGGCTAGTCTTGACACCAGGGAACGAGGTCGGAAACAGGTCAGGCAGCGAAGGCCAACTATGCCAATCCTTACTGACCGTAATCGGTGCGAATGGCAGCCCGAGCGATAGACTTTGCTCAACATTGTCGTAGATGGCATTCGGATCGGTTTCTGCCGTCGCCGTAAGTTCTTCCCGCTTGGTGCCTCCCCAGAGGTTTCTGAAGCCGATGGTTTGTGTAGACGAGTGATTGGTCTTGCGCACTAGGGTGGTTATTGCCGTGCCCACCTGTATGCCGATAGGGTCTTCCGTAGTGGAGAAGATACTAGGGTCGGGGTCGCCTTCTGGCGTTGTCTTTCCGGTCTTGTACTTGTCGCCGTTGAGACAGTCGATGCGGATGGAATCGAAGGCTTCAAGGTAGCGTTCCCTCATGCCGGGGAAGGACAGGCCGTCGAGCCAAGAGTAGTTGGAGATGAAACAGATCACGCCTTGGCCCGTCTTCTCTGCGATACGGCGTTCAGCCATGCGGAAGAATCGGACGTAAAGGTCGTTGAGGCCCTGGCCCTCGGGTCGTCGCACCCGTTTGGTAGTCCGGTAGGCTGTTGAAAGCTCGCGTTCCTCGTCCACAGCCATGCCGGCGAAACCGTTGTAGGGAGGATTGCCCAGTATCACGAGGATCGGGGTGTCCTGCTTCACCTTGTCGGCCCGGTCGCGCTCCTGCTCAAGCTCCGGGAAGGGGAGAGGCTTCTGCACCCTCGGTTCCCAGCCGGTGAGGGCGTTGGTAAGGAACACGCCTGCGCGTTCGCTGCCATCCTCGGAGAGGGGAGCGTCCAGGGACTGCATGGCGAGCCCGACCTGAAGATGGGCTACGACGAAGGGCGCGGGCATTATCTCGAAGCCGAATACGCGCTCAGTAGCTGCCTGTTTAACACGAGCGCCGGTGAGGGCTCCCAAGCCCTGCTCCTTTAGATTCTCAGCGATGCGCTGCAACACCTCGGCGAGATATGCACCGGTACCGCAACACGGGTCCAAGACGTAGACGTTCTCAGCGGCCAGCCCATCCGCAATGCTCAGATCATCCTTGAGCGCGCGGTCTACCCTGGCGACCATGTAGCGAACAACTTCGATTGGCGTGTACCAGACGCCAAGCTGCTTGCGGAGGTCGGGGTCGAAGGCCTGGAGGAATGGTTCATAGAAGTACTGGACGGCCTCGCCTTCGTTGAAGCGGTCGAAGAAGGAGGAGCGGTCGACACGGTTAAGAGCGGATGCTGTCCAGTTCAGCACCTCGACGAGGCCTAGCGGCTGAAGTTGTCCGGGGTCTGACAACTGTTGGAACAACGCCCTCAGAACGGGTGCCCGCAGATGCCAGACTGAAGTGCGCCAGTCGAAATTGCCCTTGGGAGATGGAGTCTGTCGTGCCCAGAGGACCCAGGCCGAGAAGACGCCGTAGAAAAGTGTCTGCACGAGAGACGAACGAAAGAAGGCGGCTCCCTTATCGCCTTCAAACCGGACGCCGAGAGCTTCCTCCAATGCGGCGCGTATGGCGGTAAGGGAAGGTGTGTCGCCAGCCGACTCCACACGGTCCAGCCCGTCGCGTGCATAGGATGCGAGAAGCCATGCCAGGTCTTTGGGCTCGACAAGCGCGGCGCGGTGAGAAAGAGCGCGGGAAAGGTATTCCCCCAGACCCGCCCCGACCTTTTGCGCGAAGCCTCGGGGCTTTTCCAGTTGGGCCTCGAAGTCTTCCTCGGACTGCGCCAACCTGAATGTCTCCAGCTTGGCTGGTTTGCCCGCGTCGTCTTCGCCCAAAAGGATGAAATCTCGGGTGTTGGTCACAAGCACAAGCTTGTACTTTTCCCAGTACCTCCTGACCTGTTCGCTTTCAGCGGTCACCCATGCGTCGTCACCGGCAGACTTTACCTCTACGACACCGCGTTCGGGCATCTGCCCCTTGCGCGGCGTGCCCTTTTGCATCTGCTTTGCGGCGTAGAGTCCGAGGTCGGGATGCCCGGCGCCCTGCTCGGCAAGTTCACTGATGCAATCTACTTTGGGTTTCAGATTTGTGCCGACAGCCTTAAGCAGGTTTACCAGAGGCGGATAGTAGGAGCGTTCGTCCGTCCCGCCGCCGGAGGAACGAATCTTACGCAGGTCTCCAAAGTAATCCTTTACAGCCGACGTGAACTTCTTTGTATTCATGCTGACACCTGGGCGTGCTGAACGGTCATTCTATCATCCGGTCGGGTGTGGGGTGAGTGGCGGGCTTGCGCTGTAGATTCCTCGCGGGGCCTCGGAATGGTTAGGGGAGTCGGGGGTGGGGGGACGTCCGGGTACCTACGAGGGGCACCCCTACGGGGGAGGGGGCCTTGTGCTACCATTACCCCTTGAAATTCCGACCGACGGAGGTTGTACATGTCTACGATAGCGCAGGCGGTGATTTCGAGGGAGGCGGGTGCGCCTACACGGGTGGAGGAGATGGTGGTGGAGGACCCAGGGCCGGGGGAGGTGCTGGTGAGGATACAGGCCAGTGGGGTGTGCCATACGGACCTTCATTACAAGCTGGGGAAGATTACGGATGAGTTTCCGTTCCTGCTAGGACACGAGATTGCGGGTATCGTGGAGGCGGTGGGGGAGGGGGTGGAGTCGCCGGGTGTAGGCGAGTACGTGGTGATCGCCTGGCGGGCGCCGTGCGGGAACTGCCGGTTCTGCGCCGTCGGACAGCCGCATCTTTGCTCGGCGAGCCTGAATGCCCAGCCTCGGATGACTGCGAAGAGCGATGGGAAACAGCTTTCGCCCGCGCTTGGCATCGGTGGATTCTGCACGCACACGGTTGTTTCGGCGAAACAGGCGGTGCCTGTGCCTCGGGAGTGCCCGCCGGAGCAGGCTTGCCTGCTGGGGTGTGGGGTGACCACGGGTGTCGGGGCGGCGCTCTATACGGGAGGGGTGCGTCGGGGGAGCACGGTTGCGGTGTACGGGTGCGGCGGGGTGGGGTGCAGCGTAATAATGGGCGCCAAGCTGGCGAATGCGAAGACGATAATCGGGGTGGACATTGCAGACAACAAGCTGGAATGGGCCAAGGATTTCGGGGCCACGCACGTTGTGGACGCGACCAAGGGCGACCCGGTTGAGGCGATCAAGGAGATAACGGGAGGCAACGGTGTCGACCACGCCTTCGAGGCTGTCGGGACCCCGGCGACGTTGCTGCAGGCGCTGTGGTCTCGGGACCTGGCGGGGACGTGCACGCTTATCGGGGTGCCGGACCCGACGATGGTGATGGAACTGCCGATGCTCCAGTTCTTCGGGCTAGGGGGGTCGTTGAGGGTCAGCTGGTACGGGGATAACCTGCCGTCTCGGGACTTCCCGATGCTGGCCAACTGGTACCTGCAGGGCAAACTGGACCTGGACAGGGCGGTGACGAAGCTGATCAAGCTGGATGAGGTGGAGGAGGCGTTCGAGGAGATGGAGCGGGGCGAGGTCCTGAGGTCGGTTATCCAGTTTCCGAGTTAGAAGTCACAAAAAATTTGAAACAAGAAAGCGTCGGCGCATTGCGCCGACGCTTCTCTTTTCTATAGCAATGCTAGGCTCGGGGTTCGACCATGGTTTTGGGGTCGAGGATGCGGGAGAGGTCTTCTTCGGAGAGATCGGTGAGTTCGCGGGCGACTTCCCGGATGGTCCGGTCGGTTTTCGCTGCTTCCTTGGCGATCTTGGCGGCGAGGTCGTAGCCGATTACGGGGGCAAGAGAGGTGCCAATCATGAGGCCGCGCTCCACGGTTCTCGGGCCCTGGTCGGTGGCCTGGAGTCCTTCGATGCATTGGGTAGTCAGGTTGCCAGCGGCGGCGGCGAGTATGGAGATGGACTGGAGGAGGTTGTAGGCGGCCACGGGCATCATCAAGTTAATCTCGAAATAGCTGTCCTGGGCGGCAGTGGCGATGGCGGTGTCGTTGCCCTTGACCTGGGCGCAGACCTGGATGACGGATTCGGGAATGACTGGATTGACCTTGCCGGGCATGATAGAGCTTCCGGGCTGGACCTCGGGGAGGGACAACTCACCGATGCCGGCCCTCGGGCCTGAACCCATCCATCGGATGTCGTTGGCAATTTTAGTTAGGCTGATAGCGATGGTGCGCAGGACGGCGCTGGCCTCGACGACGGCGTCGAGGGTGTTCTGGGCCTGGAAGTGGTTCTCGGATTCCCGAATTTCAACGCCGCCGAGCTCGGAGACGCGGGCGGTGACTCGGGCGGCGAACTCGGGGTGGGTGTTGACGCCGGTGCCCACGGCGGTGCCGCCCAAGGCGACCTGTGAAAGCTCCTCTCGGGCGTGGGCGAGGCGTCGGATGCCGAGCTTGATCTGGTCGGCGTAGCCAAGAAACTCCTGGCCGAGGCGCACGGGTGTCGCGTCCTGGAGGTGGGTGCGGCCGGTCTTGATGATGTCCCAGAAGTCTCGGGACTTGGATTCAAGGGCGGCCTGGGTGCGGTGGAGGGCGGGGATGAGATTGGTCTCGATTTCAGTAAGGGCCGCGAGGTGCATTGTGGTGGGTATGACGTCGTTGGAGGACTGGCCCTTGTTTACGTGGTCGTTGGGATGGACGAGTCGAGAGCCGATGTCTCCACCCATAAGTTCCGAGGCTCGGTTGGCGATAACCTCGTTGGCGTTCATGTTGGTGGAGGTGCCGGAGCCGGTCTGGAAGACATCGAGCACGAAGTGGTCGTCAAGTTTGCCGTCGACGACTTCCTGGGCAGCCCGGACTATTGCGTCCTTCTTGTCGGGGTCCAGGAGGCCCAGGCCTGAGTTGACTTCCGAGGCGGCGAGCTTGATCAGGCCAAGGGCTCGGATGAAGGAGCGGGGGAAGCGGAGATCGCTGATGGGAAAATTGAGGACGGCGCGCATGGTTGAAGCGCCGTAATAGGCGTCGGCGGGGACCTCCATCGGGCCCATTGAGTCTTTTTCTATTCGAGTGGGATGTTTGGCGGTCAAGTCGGGTGCTCCCTTCGGGGTTGATGTCTCGGGGGACAACTGTAATAAGCGGGTGTTCGGGCGTCAACTGGGAAGGGAGAAATGGAACACCCTAGCGCTGTCCCATCAAAGGGAGAGGGGCCCTGACCTCTTTGCAGTCCATCGGGGGGGCCTTTGCGTGGCTACCAGTTAAGACCAAGACACCTCGCCCATTCCGCTCTTGAGACCCTTCGACTCCGCTCAGGGCGAGCGGAATGCCCCTCCCCGGGGGAAGGATTAACAGTTTCGCAAGGGTCTCATTAAAGGGAGAGGGGACTGCACTACACCCCGCCCCTCCTCGGGGAACCCTCACCACCTTATCTCCCCCTCTCACGCTAGTGGCGCACGCCCAGGCGCATCTTCGACATCTTCGACCCTTAGGGCCATTAAGGGAGAGGGGGAGATAAGAACTAGAGGGAGACGTCGGCGCGTCTGCGCCGACGTCTCCCTCTAGTTCAGTACTGGGGAGGGGGGATAGATTCGCGCCTGGTCGGGTGGAATGATGGAGACCTCCCCCTCTAGTTCAGTACTGGAGGGAGGGGAGTCCCGGCTCGGTAGAGGGTGCGATTTCGGAAGGGATGGCTTCCTGCTTCGGCGCACTTTCAGCCTGCCTCCGCAGGGATGACGGGTAAGGCGGTCAGGTTTCCCCGCTTGAGGGGAGTCCCGGCTCGGTAGGTGTGGGTTTTCAGGAATAACGGGTAAGGTGGGCAGGCACCCCGCGTGGGCTTCAATGGATTTTTATAATAAAAGCGATTATAATTCCCCTAGACCATTAGATGAGCGATTCACCGGGGCACCCCCACATTCTTGGCAGGCCCCGGTTTTTGATGTAACAGACCCGTTATAACCACCGAAAAACCGAGCCGAAACGGAAAGCGCGGATGGCAAGCAAGGCCACTATCCAGGCAATAGCCGACCAAGAATACAAGTACGGTTTCGTCACCGATATTGAACAGGATAGGTTGGCGCCCGGCCTTAGTGAAGACGTAGTCCGGTGGATCTCGGCGAAGAAGGGTGAGCCCGAATTCATGCTGGAGTGGCGGCTGCGAGCCTACCGCCACTGGCTCACGATGAAGGAGCCATCCTGGCAGAACGTCACCTATCCGCCAATCGACTATCAAGATATCGTCTATTTTGCCGCACCCAAGAAGGCTCCCGATAGCCTGGACGAAGTTGACCCCGAGCTTCTGGAGACCTACGAAAAGCTGGGCATTTCCCTGGATGAGCAGAAGTGGCTGGCCGGAGTCGCGGTGGACGCGGTGTTCGACAGTGTGTCGGTGGCCACGACTCACCAGGAGCGGCTTGCCAAGATGGGAATTATATTCTGCTCCTTCTCTGAAGCGGTGCATAAATACCCGGATCTGATCAAGAAGTACCTGGGGTCGGTGGTGCCGTATACCGACAACTTCTTCGCCACGCTTAACTCTGCGGTGTTCAGCGATGGGTCGTTCTGCTATATCCCAAAGGGAGTGAAGTGTCCGGTGGAGCTTTCCACTTATTTCAGGATAAACGCTCGGGATACAGGGCAGTTCGAGCGAACATTGATCGTGGCGGATGAGGACAGCTACGTGAGCTATCTGGAAGGCTGCACGGCGCCGATGCGGGACGAGAACCAGCTTCACGCCGCAGTGGTTGAGCTGGTGGCTCTCGGGAATGCTGAGATAAAGTATGCGACCGTACAGAACTGGTATCCCGGCGACAAGGAAGGCAAGGGCGGCATATATAACTTCGTCACGAAGCGGGGCAAGTGTGCGGGAGACGACTCCCGGATATCCTGGACGCAGGTAGAGACCGGATCGGCGATCACCTGGAAGTACCCGGGTGTAATTTTGCAGGGAGACCGGTCCGTTGGCGAGTTCTACTCGATAGCGTTGACCAACAACTACCAGCAGGCGGATACGGGCACGAAGATGATCCACCTGGGCCGGGACACGAAGAGCACTATCGTGTCGAAGGCGATATCGGCGGGGCATGGGAACAACACGTACCGGGGACTGGTGAGAATCGGGCCACGGGCGGGCGGTTCCAAGAACTACACCCAGTGCGATTCCCTGCTCATCGGCGACCAGTGCGGGGCCCACACCTTCCCTTACGTTGAAGTGAAGAATAGCTCCTCCAACATGGAACACGAGGCGACTACCTCCAAGATCAATGAGGAGCAGCTGTTTTACTGCCAGCAGAGGGGGATCTCGCTGGAAAACGCCGTAGGGCTGATAGTGAGCGGGTTCTGCCGGGACGTGGTGAAGAAGCTGCCGTTTGAGTTTGCAGTGGAGGCCAGCCGGCTTCTCGGGGTTAGCCTCGAAGGGTCGACGGGGTAGGCGGAACCGACTTGCTGGAGATCAGAGACCTGCACGCGGGAGTCGGGGACGTACCTATCCTCAAAGGTATAAACCTGACGGTCAAAGCCGGAGAGCTTCACGCAATCATGGGGCCGAACGGCTCCGGAAAAAGCACCCTGGCCAGAGTCCTGTCGGGGCACCATTCCTACGTTTGCACCGGTGGAGAGATTCTGTACAAAGGCAAGTCTCTGCTGGACGTTCCCCCGGAAGACCGGGCTCGAGAAGGGGTATTCATGGCTTTCCAATACCCATACGAGATTCCGGGCGTGTCCAACCAGGAGTTTTTGAAAACGGCATACAACTCACTGCAGCAGCACAGGGGCCTGCCGGAATTGGACGCCGTGGAGTTCTACCGCTTCCTTAAGGACAAGCTGAAGGTAGTTGAGATGGACCCGGCGTATCTGACTCGTCCTCTGAATGACGGCTTTTCCGGTGGTGAGAAGAAGAGGAATGAAATTTTGCAGATGGCCGTCCTGGAGCCCGATCTGGCCGTGCTAGACGAGACGGATTCCGGTCTGGACATCGACGCCCTCAGGATAGTTGCAGAGGGTATAAACCGGCTGCGGACTCCGTCCAAGGCGGTGCTGCTGATAACCCATTATCAGAGGATGCTCGACTACGTCGAACCGGACTACGTGCATGTACTGATGGACGGACGCATCGTAGAGTCGGGCGACGGGAGCCTGGCGCGTCACCTGGAAGAGCACGGCTACGACTGGGTGCGTGACCAGGCAGCCACAACTTAAACGTCTACCCCTCAAAGGCCAGGGAGAAACCCACATTGGTGCAGGTCCGTAGCAGCGACTACTCATATGCAGGCCAGTTCGAGGGCCTTCAATCGGGCGAGGAAGATTCGGCCCCAGCCTGGTTGAAGTCGCTCCGCCGGGAAGCATTCCGAGAATTCGAGACGCTTGGATTTCCGACAACTCGCAACGAGGACTGGAAATATACCAACGTCGCGCCGATAGCGAGGCAGAATTTCTCGCTGGCGGGTAAGAACGGGGTGGAGGCCGCATCATCGTTAATCCCGGAATTCTCCGGCCTCAGTTTTCATGGAGGTCTATGCGTCGGACGATCTCCTTCGGGTGAGGGACTGCCGGATGCGATCAGAGTGGCAGGCTTAGCCTCGGCGCTGAGTGATTCACAGGAGTTGCTAGAACCGTACCTGAACAGACAGACCATCGAGCGAACCAACGGATTTGTGGCCCTAAACAATGCGTTCCTCAGGGACGGTGGATTCGTACACGTGCCTCCCGGCGAAACAGCGCCTTCGCCAATCTTGCTCTCATTCGACGCGGACTCGGGACCGACCCCCTGCATGGCCAATCCGTACAATTTGATCGTGTTGGGAGAAGGCGCCCGGGCCACGGTGATGGAGCAATACGGCGGTGGTGATGGCGTATACCTGACCAACGCGGTAACGGAAATTGTCCTGGGGGCCGGGGCTCGGCTTGAATATTTCAGGGTGCAGAGGGAAGGCGACAAGGCCTTTCACGTTGGGACGACGAACGTTACTCAAGGGCGAAACAGCGAATTCTCCTCATTTTCTCTGGACCTGGGAGCGAGGATAGGACGCAACGACTTATCTGTGAGGTTGGAGGGGGAGGGGGCGTCCTGTGAAATGAACGGGTTGTACATAGCTTCGGATAGCAGCCACATTGACAACCATACGTCGGTTGACCATAGGAGTTCCTTCACGCCGAGTCGGCAGCTTTACAAGGGAGTGCTGGCAGGGAACGCCAGGGCGGTGTTCAACGGCAAGGTGATAGCGCGGCGCGGGACTCATCAGGTTGATGCGCAGCAGGCCAACAACAATCTCCTGATCTCCGACAAGGCGATGGTGGACACGAAACCCCAGCTAGAGATTTTCGCCGACGACCTGAAGTGTTCGCATGGCGCCACGGTGGGCCAACTGGATGCGGACCAGATATTTTATTTGGCCAGCCGAGGTATCGGGCCGGGGCAGGCAAAGCGGATATTGACGTACGGATTCGCTACGTCGGTTGTAACGAAAGTATCCGACTCCCGTATCAGAGAGCATCTGATGGCCCTGGTGAACGAAGAGTTTGCCCAATTCGCCGAGTCGGGTGTGTTCGAGGAGGCCCGGTGAGCACATTGGTGGCGAGAGACGGGTGTAAACCCATCGACGAGCGGGAGGCCGCTCGGCTAAGAAGCGAGTTCCCGGCGCTCAACCAGGAGGTCAGGGGCAAACCGCTGGTCTATCTCGACAATGCTGCCACGAGCCAGAAGCCCCAAGCCGTTATAGATGCGATCAGCGATTACTATTCGCGCTACAACGCCAACGTTCACCGCGGTCTCCATGCTCTCAGCGAGATGGCAACTGCAGAGTACGAAGGTTCACGAACCAAGGTGCGGAAGTTCATCAACGCAGCCGAGGACAGGGAGATCATATTCGTAAGGGGAACCACGGATGGAATAAATCTTGTTGCCAGCAGCTATGGCCGGGACAGGGTCGGGGCGGGGGACGAGATTGTTATCTCGGAGATGGAGCACCACTCGAATATCGTGCCCTGGCAGGTAGTTTGCGAGCAGACAGGGGCAGTGTTGAAAGTAGTCCCCTTCAATGAGGATGGGGAACTGCTGATTGACGAGTATGAGCGGGTGCTGGGGCCTCGGACCAAACTGGTGTCGATGGCCCACACATCTAACGCACTGGGCACGGTTAACCCGGTGAAGACGATAGTCGAGATGGCGCACAGCCGGGATATACCCGTACTTATTGACGGGGCACAGGCCGTGCCTCACGGGCCGGTAGACGTGCAGGAACTGGACTGTGATTTTTTCGCTTTCTCGTCGCATAAGGTATTCGGGCCGACGGGTATGGGTGTGCTCTACGGGAAGGCGGGGCTTCTTGAGTCGATGCCGCCGTACCAGGGTGGCGGAGACATGATCAAATCGGTGACGTTTGAAAAGACGGTGTACAACGACCTGCCATACAAATTCGAGGCGGGGACACCCAACATTGCCGGAGCTATAGGCCTGGGTGCGGCCATTGATTATGTGGAGGGTGTGGGGATGGGGCGGATTGCCGAGTACGAGGGTTCGCTCCTAGCTTACGCTCACGAGGCGCTGACATCGATAGAACGGGTGAGGATTTTGGGAACAGCCCATGATAAGGCGGGAGTTGTATCCTTCCTGCTGGACGGCATCCATGCACACGACGTGGGAACCATACTGGACACGGAGGGTGTTGCCATCCGGACGGGGCATCACTGCGCCCAGCCGGTGATGCAACATTTCGGGGTTGCGGCGACGGCGAGGGCGTCGCTGGCTTTCTACAACACCAGGTCAGACATCGATACATTGGTCAAGGGCCTGGACAAGGTGATAGAGGTCTTTAGTACATGAGCGATCTTTCGGACCTGTACCAGCAGGCGGTGCTGGACCATAACAACCGGCCTCGTAACTTCGGGCCTTTGGAGAACGCCAACGGCTCGGCTCAGGGATTCAACCCGCTGTGCGGAGACATAATAAACGTGGAGGTTGTACTGGACGGGGAGACAATACAGGAGGTCGGGTTTCAGGGGGAGGGGTGCGCGATATCAAAGGCTTCTGCGTCGATGATGACGGAGTTGGTGAAGGGCCTGAATAGAGAGGGGGCCCAGGAGATATTTGACCTGTTTCACCAGTCGGTGACCGGGGAGAGCAGCATGGAGATGGGGGAGGCGATCGACAGGCTGGGTAAGCTGGCGGCTCTGACGGGGGTAAGTGAGTTCCCGATGCGGGTCAAGTGTGCGAGCCTGGCATGGCATACTTTGAAGGCCGCTCTACTCGGTGAAGGGGAGAAGGTAACGACGGAGTAGCTGCCCAAACAATTTGTAGAAAAAGGGATCGGCGAAAGCACTAGGCGCTTTCGCCGATCCCTTTTGTTTGTCAGATAAGGGTTGATTAGGGTGCGACGCACCCCGGTTATCATCGAGTCATTCAGCCCTTTGATTCTATTCGGGCGAGAATGTCCCGGATTTCGGCTAGTACAGAGTCGGTGTCGCCGGAGCGTGCGGGGGAGGGGGTGGAGTCGACCGCGGGCTGGATACCTGCCTCCAGCTTTTCCCGCTCACGGAGGATGGCGTCCCGGAACTCAACCGGGTCGACCAAGCCGACAAGGTCACCCTCCGCGCCTGCGTTCTGCCCGGACTGGCCTGCGGTCTCGACTTTCAGGCCGCGGATGCCGAAGAAGCGCATGAGGGGTCCATCATGGAGGCGGACGTCCGTGATGCGGTTGAGAGGAATGGTGATTTCCTTTCGGAAATAGACACCCTTCTTGATTTCGATGGTGTTGGGGGTGAGTCGGGCGGAGAGGCGGCGAAGGGACTCGGGGGCGTACCAGATACTGAAGACCAGCCAGAATGGGATAAGGAGAATCCCTGCGACGGTAATCGTGAGGAAAAGGGCCCCCAGGATGCGGATGTATCCGGTGTATCGCTGGTCAAACCGACCTTCCATGATGGCCTTGGGGCCAGGTGCGGATGTCATAGGCTTGCTCCCGAAGATTACTTGATCGAATGGAACCTATCGTGCCACGTTTCGCCCATGTTACACCGAAATGAGTTTGTGCATGAATAGGGGAATGAGACGGAACAGCTGTTGGGCGGGAAACTTAGTGTACGGACTACGTGTTGACGCCGTGTAACGGAGGATAATAAACTCCCACGACACTCGACCTGTCATTCAGACCGCATTCAGCCCGGTAAACAGGAGGTGACCCATGAAAGCAGCCGTACTTCGCGAGGTCGATGCTCCGTTGACAATTGAGGACGTGCAGATTGATGACCCCGGGCCTAACGAGGTGGTAATCCGGACGGTGGCCTCTGGGGTGTGTCACAGCAACCTGCACTACATGGAGGGAAAGTACGCGTTCCCAATGCCTACGGTCCTGGGAGATGAAGCTGCGGGAGTGATCGAGGCTGTGGGGTCCATGGTCACCTACGTTAAACCCGGCGACCACGTGATTACGTGTCTGTCGGTGTTTTGCGGGGTATGCGACAAGTGCCTGAGTGGGCATCCTAACTTGTGCCGCAGAAAGGGCATGGAGCGTCTCCCCAGCGAGCCGCCACGCCTGAGACAGAACGGGAATATCATCCACCAGTTTTCCTTCCTGTCCACGTTCGCTGAGTACATGCTGGTCCATGAGAACGCCACCTGTAAGATACGACAGGACGTTCCACTGGAAGAGGTAGCGCTGATCGGGTGCGCGGTGACCACGGGTGTCGGGGCGGCGCTGAACACTGCCAAGGTGGAGCCCGGAAGCACGGTTGCGGTGCTGGGGTTGGGGGGGATCGGGCTTAGCGCATTGCAGGGGGCGGTGCTCGCGGGCGCCGAGCGGATCATAGCCATAGACACAGTCGAGACCAAGCTTGGACTTGCAAGGGAGTTGGGCGCCACCGACGTCGTAGACGCCTCCAGCGGGGATACGGTGGATAAGGTGCGGTCGCTTTCGCCGAGGGGTGTCGACTACTCGTTCGAGGCTATCGGGCTGAAAGAGACCGCGGAGCAGGCGTACAACATGCTCGATGACGGGGGACTGGCCACGGTTATCGGGATGATTCCTGAGGGAACGATGATTCACCTGGACGGCCCCTCGCTTCTCAGCGAAAGGAAGATAGGCGGGAGCAGCATGGGGTCGAACAGGTTCCGGATAGACATGCCTCGCTACATAGAGCTGTATCTGCAAGGTCGATTGAAGCTGAAGGAGATGATTTCCCAGCAGATGCCCCTGGAAGATGTGAACAGGGCGTTTGATGACATGAAGGAAGGCCACGTGGCCCGGAGCGTGCTCACCTTTAACTAGCAAGTCAATTCACGTTACGAATGACCGAGTCCGATTGACCGATACTCAAGGGGGACACTAGAGATGAAGATGAAAGCAGCCGTTATGAGAGCGCCGTACGAGCCGGTTACCATTGAAGAGGTAGACGTGGGAGAGCCCGGGCCCCGGGAGATATTGATAAAGACAGGGGCCTCCGGTGTCTGCCACAGCGACCTGCACTACATAGACGGGCTGTACAAATGCCCTCTGCCGACCATCCTGGGACACGAGGCTGCGGGGACGGTGGCAGCGGTCGGGTCACAGGTTACATATCATCAACCGGGAGACAGAGTGATAACCTGTCTTTCGGTGTTCTGCGGAACCTGCGACAAGTGCATCCAAGGCGAGATGGTGAACTGCAGAGGGGTGGGTCTCAAGAGGGGGCGCAACGATGCGCCACGCTTGCACAAGGGCGACGAGGTAATCCACCAGGCGATGAACCTCTCTTCCTTTGCGGAATACATGCTGGTACATGAGAACGCTGCGGTGGTAGTGGAAGAGGACGTGCCCATCGAGGTGCAGGCGTTGATAGGCTGCGGAGTTACGACGGGGGTCGGGGCGGCGATGAGGACCGCACGGGTAAGGCCGGGGAGCACGGTGGCGGTTGTCGGGTGCGGAGGGGTGGGGCTGAGCGCGATCAACGGGGCGATCATCGCCGGAGCGGCGAAGGTCATAGCGATAGATGCCGTGGAGGACAAGCTGGGCTTCGCGCAGAGGGTCGGGGCTACGGACGTGATTGATGCATCCAAGGGTGAGGTAGTCGACAAAGTAAAGGGACTCACGGGAGGCCTGGGGGTGGACTATGCCTTCGAGGCGATAGGGAAGGCGGTCACTGCAGAGCAGTGCTACGACATGCTCGACAAGGGCGGCACGGCGACGGTCATCGGGATGATCCCGCAGGGAACCAAGATCACGATAGACGGCCCCTCCATGCTGGACGGGCGACGCATCCAGGGAAGCAACATGGGCTCCAACCACTTCCGGGTGGACATGCCGCAGTACATGGAGCTTTACCGCCAGGGTCGGCTGAAGCTGGACGAGATCATCTCCAAGAGGATCAAGCTGGAAGACATCAACGAGGCTTTCGACGACATGAGGGACGCACACATAGCCAGAAGCGTCATCATGTACGACTAGCCCAGGCCCTGGGAGCACATAAATGCAGCAGCACGAATACGACGCCATCATCATCGGGGCGGGGCACAACGGCCTCGTCACGGCGGGATACCTGGCCCAGGAGGGATTGAAAGTCCTGGTGCTGGAGAGACTTGAAATGGTGGGCGGTGCCGTGGTCAGCGACGAACTCGCCCCCGGCTTTACCATTCCCTACTGCGCCTACATTCTGCACATCATGCAGGGCCGGGTGATCGACGATCTGAAGCTGCGGGACAACGGGCTGGACATAATACCGTTCACAACGTTCCGGTTCGACCCGTTCCCCGACGGCAACCACATAATAACGTATCTGGAGAACCACCGGAACGCAGAAGAGCTGGCCCGATTTTCGGAGAAGGATGCCCGGGCCTTTCCGGAATGGGCGAGCTTCTGGGAGCGGGCGTCGGCGATCCTGCACAGGTACTGGTTCCGGGAACCGCCGACGCTGGCGGAGGTGTACCAGGACGTAAGGGGCACGAGCGACGAGGAAGTGTGGGAGACCATGCTAACCGTCAGCATGAGGGACCTGGTCGACAGGTATTTCGAGCACCCGCAGGTTAAGGCACATTTCATCGATGCCCAGGACGCAGGTGATCCGAGTGCGCCGGGCAGCATACTGAGCCTGGCCTACCTGAGGGTCAACGCGTTCACCAAGCCTGAGAATTATGGAATACCGCGCGGGGGTATGAGCCAACTGCCCTTCGCGATGGCCCGGTATGCGGAGTCGCTTGGTGTCGAGATCAGGTTGAACACTGTGGTAGACAAGGTGATAGTTGAGGACGGCACCGCGGTTGGGGTAAGACTGGAGAGCGGTGAAGAGATCAGGAGCTTCATGGTAGTGTCCAACGCCGACCCAAAGCGCACGTATCGGGACCTGGTGGATGAGAGGGACGTGGATGCTGCAACAAAGACCAAGGTAGACGGGCTATCCACTCGGGCGAACTGCGTCAAGCTGCTGGTTGCGTTGAGGGAGCTGCCGGACTTCAGCAGCTATCTTGGAGAGGGGTATGACCCTCGACTAACGGCGTATTTCCGCATCTGTCCCTCGGTGGAATACTTCCAGCAGAGCTGGGACGATGCCAAGAACGGGTACCCGTCAAGCTGTCCGGTGATGAACGTTCAAATGCCTTCAATCTATGACAAGTCCCTGACTCCAGCGGGCCACCACGTATTGTCCTCATGGACTCTGTACGCGCCTGCGGAGCTAAAGGATGGTTCGTGGGACGTGGAGGGGCCGAAGGTCGGGGAGCAGCTGATAGACATCCTGACGACCTATGCGCCGAACTTCCGGGAGTCGATAGTCGATTGGACGCTTCAGACTCCGGAGGACATTGAGATCAGGCAGTTCCTGACAGACGGAAACATCCGGCACATAGACATAACGTCCAAGCAGATCTTCTCCGGACGGATGCCGTACCGGTCGAATATCAACCGGTTTTACATGTGCGGGTCGGGAACCCATCCGGGAGGAGAGATCACGGGGGCGCCTGGGCACAACGCCGCAAAGGCGATCCTGAAAGACCTGGAGCGGGTAGCGGTCTAGCCCCGGTCTTCGCCCCAGACGACCTCCTGGTCCTGCGGGGTGGACTGCAGAGACTTGAGCGCCCTTTCGACTAGGCGTCGGCGGAAGGCTCTTTCCTCGTCGGGGGGGAGGGTGGGGTCTCCCGTAGTTGTGGTCACGGACTTGCCCTGGACTATGCGGCTCGCCCCGATGCTCTGGGCCAAGGGAACCATGGCGGTGATGAAGGCTGTGGGGAGACCGGCTCGTTCCAACTCTTTAGCCAGCGTAGCGCCGCTACGCGTGCCTGTGCCTCAGGTGCCCGTGAGTATGACGCCCTGGACGCCAGCCGCCTGAAGCTCGGCGGCGATGTCCTGGCCGAATTGCTTCATGTTTGCGACGTAGCCGAGGTTCCCGACGGTCGAGTACATGTATTCGTGGACCTTGCCAATGGCATTTTCATCTTCCAGGTCCCGCATCACGTCAAGGGGCACGACCCTGTCCGGGTCACGGTTTAGCTTTGTCGTGTCAAAGCCTCCATGAACGGACTGCCATTCCTCGGCGGTGAGATCAGAAGTTTCACCGATGTCGTAGCGGGCCCAGTGCCGGGCCCAGCCGCTGGGGATCTTGTCGGGGTTGCCCTTGGGTACGACACCGCCTTCGGTGACAAGGGCGATGCGGGCCCCGGCGAGGGAATCGATGGCGGGGGCCGGGGATATCTTCTCCATGGTGGGGAGGGGCCACTCTGTCTCGAAGGGTTCACCTTTGACCTTCTTGAGGGCCATGTCGACGAGTCTCTGGGCCATGGTTTTTTCGTGGACCTGGGTCTTGACCCGGCCGGTGGGTATGTAGCCGTCCTCGTCGGCGGGGCCGAGTTCTTCCCCACGCCCGAGCTTAACGGCCAAGCTGGCCATAGTTGAGATGGCGTCGGGCATTCCGACTGCGGTCTCTGCGGTGGAGGCCATGTAGACCTGGCCCTTGTACTGCTCGGCGCCAGGGCTGGAGGGGTGCATACCGGTGACGACGGGGATGCCGAGGGAAGAGGCGACTCTTTTGCAGACCTGGGCACAGGCGAGGCCGTAGCGTCCCGACCCAAAAGCGGGTCCGCCCACCAAAACATCGGCGCCAGAGTCCCGGACAAGCTCGACGATGCGGTCGAGGGCTAATTCTTCATTTTCGGTGAAGTAGGTGTCGCCGCAGAATACGGTGGCGACCACGGCGCCATCACCAGAGGAGGTGAGAGCCTGGTGGAGGGAGTTACCGGGGCCCAGGGGTCGGGACTCGGAGCGTGGGGGGATATTGGCCTTGTCCTCGCCGCCGATACCGGCGAAGAACTGGTTCAAATAGTGAACGACCTTCAGCTTCGTCATGGCGCTTGCTCCCGTGTCGGTGACTAAGGCCGGGTGTCGGTTGGAGGGAGTATACACCTGTTTCGATAGTTGGAGGGTTAACAGTGGATTGGTGGTGTGGGATGAGACCGTTATTGTGAGTGAGGGGAAGTGTGAGAGGGGAGTCGGGCGGTTCGCGAACCGCCCCTACGGGTGAGGGGAGGGCCTCGCCTAGCACCCTGTTGATAATAGACACGTCCCCGCCGTCTCCGATACTCTCATCGGCATGCTTAACCTGAGAACGGTAAGCGAATGGTCCGGCGGATGAGAATGCGTATCAAGATGTGCTCGCTTAGGACGGCCATCGCGAGGTGGGTCGTGCGGCGGCTCGTACCAGCTGTATTCCCCAAAATCAACCCTCTAGCCCGCGCACTGCTCTGCTCGCCACTGCACGGACTGATGAGCCGACACGTCATCGTCCTGTGCTTCGAGGGCAGGCGCACCGGCAAGCGCTACGAGACCCCCATCGCTTACCGGCGCTCGGACGACGGCGCGCTCGAGGCGTTGACCAGCGTCCACGGAGCGTGGTGGCGGAACCTCGAGTCCGGCGCACTTACGACGGTCGTCCATTGCGGACGTACCGTTCATGCGCGCGTCGATGTCGTGCTGGGGTGTGATTCTACCCAGGCCGAGGCGGTGAGTCGGGCGCTCGCATCCCGCGACCTCCCGCGCCGAGTCATGATGCCCGTCCCGCCAGCGGAGACCGTTCTCCTGCGTATCTGGCCGAGCCTTGGAGCCGACCGTTCCCACGGCCATCTTCCGCCCGTCGGTCCTACCGAGTAAGGGTTCGTAAGGCAGGGTGCGCTATGCCCGAATGATAGTGTGGGTTCCCGCCGACACGGAGATGACGAAGGCACAGGGTGACTAAGAAAAGAGGGAGACGATGGTAGTCGTGCAGGGGCGTCGGTTTCCGCGCACACCTTTCAGGTCCCGGCCCCCGTATCAAGTACGGGACCTGCTCTGCGGAACGAGGGATGGAAGGGAGGGGGTGGACGGACAAGTCCCAGATTTCCGGCGGGGCTACGGGATGGCAGTCTAAAGGGGGCTTGGAGGGTATTTCGGAGATGGTTTTGTTGACACTCAATAAGAGCGTACATATAATCGTAATTCGTTCGTAAAATTGATACGGCATGGAATAGATAGCGCAGGTGGGAGGCTTCCAATTTGTCCGAGGTAAGGTTGGGGCGAGACGAAAACTTTGAGAGTCTGCTGAAGCGGTTCAACAAGAAGGTGCAGCAGAACGGGATTCTTTCCGAGGCCAGGCGTCGGGAATACTACGAGAAGCCGAGCATCAAGCGGAAGAAGAAAATCGCAGCGGCCGCCCGAAAGCGGCGTAATGCGCGAAGGTAGCCTAGGGGCCGGCGGCCGGATGGGCTAATGTCTCTACGAGAACAACTAGACGCCGACCTGCTTGAGGCGGTGCGCAGTAAGGATGAATTCCGGCGCTCCGCCTTACGTCTTATTAAGGCGAGTCTGCAGTCGGAGGAGAAGTCCCAGGGTAACGTCCTGGGTGACGACGGGGTGATTCAAATCCTGTCCCGGGAGGCCAAGAGGCGGAGAGAGAGCATCGATGCATTCCAGAAGGGGAACAGGCCCGACCTTGTTGAAAAAGAAGAGGCGGAGCTGGCTCTCATCTCAGATTACCTACCCCAGCAACTCAGCGCTGAGGAGATTAGCGAGATCGCACGTTCGGTGATAGAGGCAACGGGTGCCGGAGGGCCGGGTGATCGAGGCAAGGTGATGGGGCAGCTAATGCCCAAGGTTAAAGGCAAGGCGGACGGGAAGCTGGTGAGCCAGATAGTCGGGGAGTTGCTGACCGGGAAATCAGGTTGAGCTTCAGCATATATGGGGTCACGGGGCCCGGTCCTGGGTTATGATTGCCAGGGAGCCGGGTCTTGTTTTGTGAGTGTGCATTATGGCGAGTTTAGGATTGGATGTTCACCCTCAGCCCCTTGAGGGACTCGGGGCAGGATGTAGCCCTCTCACGCCTGGGGTGCACCTAGGGCCCGACGAGAGGGGTTTGCATAACTGATCTATTGGCAGCCGAATCACCCTCACCCCAGCCCTCTCCCCTCAAGGGAGAGGGAGTTGGACGCCCTCTCCCGGCCCCGTCAGGAGGTACAAAGAGGTCTGGTAAAGGGAGATGGAAGAGGGATGTTTTCTTAAGGTGCACACATGAGATTTGGAGTAGTTGTATTTCCGGGGACGTGGAGTGATGTCGATTGCTATCACGTTCTGGATGAAGTGCTTGGCCAGGAGGCCAGTTATGTCTGGCACAAGGAAACGGATCTGTCGTCCTATGACTGTGTCGTGCTTCCGGGCGGTTTTTCGTATGGGGACTATCTGAGATGCGGGGCTATTGCCCGGTTTTCTCCGGTGATGGAGTCGGTAGTCGAATTCGCGGGGCGGGGAGGGCTGGTGCTGGGGATATGCAACGGGTTCCAGGTGCTCTGCGAGGCTGGGCTTCTGCCGGGGGCACTACTCAGGAATGACAGCCTGGAGTTCCGGTGCGAGTGGGTGAATTTGAGGGTGGATAACGCGGAGTCCGTGTTTACCAGCAACTGCGCGTCGGGGCAGAGGCTTCGGGTGCCGATCTCTCATGGGGAGGGACGATATTACGCGGATGAGTCGACGCTGCACACACTGGACGAGGAAGGCCGGGTGCTGTTTCGATACTGCTCGGAGGATGGTGAGATAAACGCAGAGTCGAACCCCAACGGTTCGTTGAATGGGATAGCGGGAATTATGAACCGGGAAGGGAATGTGTTGGGGATGATGCCTCACCCGGAACGTTGCTGTGAGTCGGTTCTCGGGGGGACGGATGGGTTGCATATATTTGAGTCGATAGTCGGGGCTGGCGTGCGTTGATGAAATACGGACCTGTTTTCTTGCTGGGCACGCGACGGCATCTTTGCTTAAACTCTCGTTGGGATCGACACGCCCCACCCATTCCGCTCTTGAGACCCTTCGATGCTCCATAGGCGCACTTGCAGCTCCGCTCAGGGCGAGCGGAAAGCTCCGCCCCTGGGGATGGCTTCCTGTACGCCACGGCGCATCTGCGACATCTGCCACCTCCGCAGGAATGACGAGGGGAGTTGGGGTGAGGGGTGTGCAAGGATCTCACGACGCGGGATTAACTAGGCCACTTCCCAATGCATACTCCCGACGACTCTTCTGAGCAGACTGCGTCGCCGCCACCCGTGTTTTGCCGAATCTGTGGAATGCGTCTCCAACGGGAATGGCAGTTTTGCACCCGATGCGGGACCCGAATTCTTCCTGTCGTAGCCGAGACGTCGTTCGGCGCTGCCGCGACTAGTCCCTCTGGGGGTGGGGTGGGGTGGGGTGTTGGGGACGTGGCGCTGGGAACGGGCTTCTACATAATCCAAGCCATATCAATCTTCGCGTTAGTCTTGGTGGCGGCGAGGGTGGCGGATGTCGAGTACACGGGGGCACCATTGCTGGTGGGGATGCTGCTGGTTCAGCTGGCATTGCCGGCAACGGTCTGGTTTTTCGCCGTGTCCCGGCGAAAGGTACGTTGGAGCGCCCTGGGATTTTGGCGGAAGCCGGCTCTTCGGGATGTGGGGTGGGGGATAGTCGTGCTGATCGCGGAGTTGTCGGTGCAGGTGGTCTATTACGTGATCCTGGAAGCGACGGGAGTCGACACGGACGATTTGTCCCCGACACCTTTCCTGGAAGGCGGGACCGAGTATTTCATTGGGCTTGCCATAATTGCCGTTGCGCTGGCGCCCTTTATGGAGGAGCTGTTCTTCAGGGGCTTCGTGTTTGCGGGGCTGTCGGGGCGGTGGGGGCCCATCTGGGCTGCGATGCTTAGCTCACTGCTATTCATGGCCGCGCACCTCGAACCTCTGAGGTTTCCGCCACTCTTCGTCTTGGGTCTGCTGCTCGCTTGGCTATATCATAGGACGAGGGCATTGTGGGCCTCGATATTCGTGCATTTATTGAACAACGCCCTAGCAGTTGGAGCAATGTTTGTCGATCCATATTGACGTAAATTTAAGGTGCGGGCCGAGGGACGCATAGGATGACCGTGAACTCCGAAGCCCTGGACCAGCTCGCAATTTCACCCGAAGAGTACGCGTTGGCCGTGGACAAGCTCGGGAGAGAGCCCAACCTGGTTGAACTGGGGATTATCGGTTCTCTCTGGAGTGAGCATTGCAGCTACAAGCACTCCAAACCTCTGCTGAGGATGTTCCCATCGGGTGGCGACAGGGTGCTGGTGGAACCGGGTGCGGAAAATGCAGGCGCAGTCGATATTGGGGATGGGCTGGCGGTGGTGATGAAGATCGAGTCGCACAATCATCCGTCGGCGATCGAGCCCTACGAGGGGGCAGCGACGGGGGTGGGGGGCATAGTCAGGGACATATTTACGATGGGGGCGAGACCGATTGCCCTGATGAATTCTCTACGATTCGGGCCACTGGACTCGGCGCGGAACCGGTACCTGTTCAATGGGGTGGTGGGAGGCGTAAGCGGGTACGGAAATTGCCTCGGCATCCCGAATGTCGGGGGCGAGGTGGTGTTTTCTTCGACGTATTCTGGGAACCCGCTGGTGAATGCAATGTGCGTGGGGATTGTGCGGAGTGAAGGGTTGATGAGGGCCCGAGCGGAGGGTACGGGGAATTTGTTGATACTGGTGGGCGCGGACACGGGTAGGGATGGGATTCACGGCGCCTCGGGGTTGGCGTCCCGGACATTCGAGGAGGAGAGAGAGCTTAGGCCCACGGTGCAGGTCGGCAACCCGTTTCTTGAGAAGGTATTGATCGAGGCGTGTCTGGAGCTATCGGAGGCAGGACTGCTGGTGGGGTTGGCGGACCTCGGGGCGGCGGGTCTAACGAGCTCGGTGGTTGAGAGCGCGGGTCGGGCGGGGAGTGGTGTGGATATAGACGTGGCCCGGGTACCGAGGCGCGAGGAAGGGATGACTCCCTACGAGGTTATGCTGTCCGAATCGCAGGAGCGGATGCTGCTGGTCGTGTCCCCTGAAAAGAAGGCGGAAGTCGACGAGATAATGTCAAAGTGGGACCTTCACTCCGATGTCATTGGGAAGGTCACGGACGATGGCCGTGTGAAGGTGAGAGATGAAGGAGCAGTGGTGTCCGATTTGCCTGTCGATGTGCTTACCGAGCCTCCGCTGTACACGATTGAAGGCAGAAAGCCGGAAGGTCTGGCGGAACTTCAAGACTTCGACTTTGGCTCATTGCCGATGCCGGACTCGGGGCCGGAGGAAGTTCTGCTGAGGTTACTGGCCTCGCCGAACGTGACCAGCAAGGAGTCGGTGTACAGGCAATATGACCACCAGGTGATGACCAACACCGTAGTGCCACCGGGGGGTGACGCCGCCCTACTGCGGATAAAAGGGACTCGGAAGGCTATCGCTCTTTCGACGGACGGGAACGGGCGCTACTGCTACCTGGACCCCTATGCGGGAGGCGCGATAGCGGTTGCAGAAGCGGCCCGGAACGTGGCATGTGTCGGGGCGCGGGCGATTGCAGTGACCGACTGTCTGAATTTCGGGAACCCGGAGAAACCGGATGTCTACTACCAGCTGGAGCAGTGCATTAAGGGCATGACGGAAGCCTGCCACACTTTTGGGGTCCCGGTGATCAGCGGAAACGTGAGCCTTTACAACGAGACGATGGACGAGCCTATTTACCCGACCCCCGTGGCGGGAGTGCTTGGTCTCCTGGATGACGTTTCCCTCACATGTCGGATGGAGTTCCAAGAGTCGGGGGATGAGGCGCTGCTATTGGGCATTCCACCATCTGCCGACGGACTGGCTGGAAGTGAGTACCTGGAGGTGATGCACGGAACTGTTGCCGGTAAACCATCGATAGAGTTGGACTTGGAAAAGCGGGTGCAGGAGTTGTGCATATCTCTTATAGAAAAGGGCCTCCTTCGGTCGGCGCACGATTGCTCGATGGGAGGGCTGGCCGTAGCACTGGCCTTGTGTGCAATTCGGGGAGGAATCGGGTTTAGTGGGGAGATCGGGGTGGATGGGCGGTGGGATGCAGTGCTGTTTGGGGAGAGACAGTCCCGTATCGTGATATCGGCAGCTCCGGGGAATGTTTATGAGGTGAGGAGAATGGCGGAGGGGGCAAAGGTGCCGGTGACTGGGCTGGGGGTGGTGGGGGGAGACCGGTTGACGATAGGCGACCGTATAGACCTATCGTTGGAAGAAGTAGGACGGGCGTGGAAAAATGGGTTGTCGGAGGCCATGTGTTAGTATGTTTTTCTTGCCTGACGTCCTTGTCGCAACCCGGTGTCGTTATATAATTGCCGTGGGGTGGACACCCAATTAACATCGCTAAAACAGCGTCGATAGAAAGGTTCGTGGTCTAAGTGAGAGTTATATTCCTTGAAGAAGTCGAAAACGTCGCCAAAGCAGGCGACGTAAGAGAAGTCAAGAACGGATTCGCCCGGAACTTCCTTTTCCCTAAGGACCTGGCAGTGCTGGCTACCCCGGACCAGCTGCGAAGAGTAGATGCCCTGAAACGGGCCGAGGCCATGAGACAGGGCAACACCGAGGCTCGAGCCGCAGAGCTTGCGCCGAAACTGGAAGGCCTGACGGTCACAATCGAAGCGAGGAGCGGACCCACGGGACGGTTATATGGGTCGGTGTCCTCGGCGGGGGTTGCAAAGGCCGTATCAGATGCGATTGATGAGGAGATTCGGGCACGGGACCTGGCATTGGCAGAGCCGATCAAGGCTGTGGGCGACTACGAGGTCACTTTCAAGCTGGCTGAAGAGGTTGAGCCCGTGGTGACCGTTCAGGTCATCGAGGCAGCTCCTGCGAAGCCGGCAGGTAAGCGCAAAGCGAGAACGCCCAAGGCAAGAGAGACAGCGGGTGTTTCGGCTGTTGAGGAGACGTCGGACGCAGCACCTGTGGCCGAAGCAGAAGAAGAGGCTGTGGTGGCAGAAGTGGAAGAGGAAACGCCTGTGGCTGTAGAGGAAGAAGCTGCAGTGGCCGAGGCGGAGGAAGAGGCTCCTGTAGCTGTAGAGGACGAAGCTCCAGCGGCGGAGGCTGAGGAAGAGGCATCGGTGGCCGAAGTGGAGGAAGAGACTCCTGTGGCTGTAGAGGACGACGCACCTGTGGCGGAGGTGGAGGAAGTGGCATCGGTGGCAGAAGTTGAAGAGGAGACTCCTGTGGCGGTAGAGGAAGAAGCTGCAGTGGTGGAGGTGGTGGAAGAGGCATCGGTGGCCGAAGTGGAGGAAGAGACACCTGTAGCTGTAGAGGACGAAGCTCCAGCGACGGAAGTGGAGGAAGAGGCTAAGGTAGCTGAGGTAGAGGAAGAGACTCCTGCAGCTGAGGCGAAAGAAGCCCCTGTAGCTGAGGCTGTGGAAGAAGTGGCTGAAGAAGCCGTAGCCGAGGAAACTGCGGACGAACCGACAGCGGAGGAGGATTCTTCCGAGGTCGAGGAGGCAGAAGAAGAGGGTGAGGCTTCTGCAACGCAGAGGAAATCGGCGGCGGGCAAGGAGTCGGCTGCGGCGGCAGCGGTCCGACGGGCCAAGCGAAGGATGCAGTCCGAGCAAGCTGGCGATTCCGAATAGGCCCGGGCCGGAAGGGGCCTATGATTTCGCAGGGGCCTTTGCGTAAGTGGGTGTCGACTCCCGAGTCACCCCCACCCTAGTCCTCTCCCCTCAAGGGAGAGGGGACTGGAAATCCTCTCCCAGTGCCCTGGGGAAGGTGATGCTAGGGCCTCGTAGAGGGAGAGGGTGTAGGAGACCGCGCTTCAGCCTAGACGGCAGGGGAATGAAAGGGTCATCATAAGGGATAGATGTACGCGGAAAGACTGCCACCCCACGATATAGATGCGGAGGACTCGGTCTTAGGGTCGCTGCTGATTAACGGCGATGCGATGCCGGAGGTCGCGCCTTTGCTGAATCCCGAGGACTTCTACCGGGAGTCTAACCGGTGGTGCTACCAGGCGTGCATTGGCCTTTACGACCGCGGTGTGGCGATTGACCAGGTTTCGGTCGAGAATGAGCTATCGCGGCTGGAGAAGCTGACGAGTGCAGGCGGGGCGGCCTACCTTAGTCATTTAATCTCGGTGGTACCGACATCGGCGCACATCGAGCACTACGCGCGCATCGTGCATCGTATGGCGATGATGCGGCGGATCATCGAATCGGCCGGCGAGATATCCAGGATAGGATATGAGGCGGGCCCCGACGAAGATGAGGCGCTCAGCAAGGCCGAAGACATCCTGTTCCAACTCAGAAGCGGGCAGGGGTCTCGGGACTTCGTCCACATCCGGGAAATCCTGGACCAGTATCTCGAAGAGAGCGGGTTCGGGCCTGACACCGAGGCGGGACCCCTATCGGTGGCTTTGACAGGCTTTCACAACTTGGACACTCTGCTGGGGGGGTTGCATCGTTCGGACCTGATAATACTTGCAGCGAGGCCAAGCCTGGGGAAAAGCAGCCTGGCTCTGAACATCGCCCGCACGGCGGCGATTGAGCAAGGGGCCCGGGTGGCCGTATTCAGCCTTGAGATGGGTAAACAGCAGGTGGTGCAGCGGCTGCTTTCCACTGAGTCGGGGGTGGATACGCGGAAATTCAGGCTTGGGGAATTCACGGCGGACGAAGAGGCCAACGTAATCGAGGCGACGGGTAAGCTGGCCCAGGCCCCGATCTACATAGATGACTCGGCCCTGTTGAACATCGTTGAGCTTCGCAGCAAGGCGAAACGGCTGCACCTGGAGAATCCTGTTGATCTGATAATAGTGGACTACATTGGATTGATGCTTCAGAGGGGCGACAATAACGTGGCGGAGATGAGTGAGATATCCAGATCTCTGAAGCTGCTGGCAAGGGACCTGGACGTGCCCCTGCTGGCCCTATCGCAGCTCAGCCGAGCGCCGGAACTCCGCAATGACCACCGGCCCATGCTTTCTGACCTGAGAGAGAGTGGGAGCATTGAGCAGGACGCTGACGTGGTGATGTTCATCTATAAGGCTGATCGTTACTATGACGAGCAGCAGTGGAACAAGCTGTTCCCCGACCAAATGTACCCGAAGGGGATAGCGGACATCATAGTCGGGAAGCACAGGAATGGGCCTACGGGCACGGTACAGCTGCGGTTCATCGACCATCTTGCGAAGTTTGAGCCACTTCCTGTAGGCGTGGCGTAGCCGGCCGATGCCAGGGTTCGAGGGTTTCCCCCCAAACTCTCAAAAGACGGCAATTCCCAACGTCTTTTTCACCCGACTCATGCCGTTGATCAAGGACGCGAGGGAACTGAAGATAGTCCTGCACGTGTTCTGGGCCCTCCAGCAGAAGAAGGGTTCGCCGCGATTCGTGACCTTCAGGGAACTGCTGGGTGACAAGACCCTGGCCCCGGGCCTGGGGGAAGACATAACGGAGAGGGTCGAGAGGCTGGAGCAGGGGCTGCGGGGGGCGGTGGAGAAAGGGATACTGATCACGACGGAGGTCGAGGCTAAGGGGTTGAGGAATCGGTTGTATTTGCTGAATACTCCGACGTCAGCCAGAGATCTGACGCGTATCCGTAGCAGAGACGTTGATTTCGGAAGGGTGTCCGTTGAAGTTACGGCCAGTGAAGAGCGTCCAAATGTCTTTTCGCTATATGAGGACAATATTGGACCTCTTACACCTCTGGTGTCCGAGGAACTAAAGGATGCCTTGGATAACTATCCCGAAGAATGGGTTATCGAGGCGCTTCAGGAAGCTGTTAAGTACGAGGCTCGGAGCTGGAGATACATAGAGGCGATTCTGAAGAAATGGAAAACGGAAGGCAGGAGCGGTGGAACGGATCGGGGACATACTAAATCGAGAGAAGATACGGACAGGTATTTCCAGGGGAGATACGGGCATCTCGTCCGCCGCCGATTCGACTGAGCGCATCGGCGACCCGGAATGCGAGATTTGCAACGGTGTCGGGTGGGTGACACCGGATGTTGCATTCGGGCACGCTGACTTTGGGAAGGCGATACCCTGCAAGTGCGTCCAGGTGGAATGGGATGCCCAAGTACCTCAGCGACTGGAGCAGTACAGCAACCTGGGGCCATTGGCCCGATTGACCTTCGACAACCTGATTCCGCAAGGGCGCAGCCCTGATGAGGACAATCGCCGACTGTTTCAGGCGGCTTACGAGGCCGCAAAAAGGTACGCTGCTGAGCCGCGGGGCTGGCTGGTGCTCACGGGAACAAGCGGCAGCGGAAAGACGCATATTGCGGCAGCGGTAGCCAACTATTGCATTGGCCTGCGTGTCAGGACATTCTTCATGGTCGTCCCGGACCTTCTCGATCATTTGAGGGCCACTTTCGGCCCGAACAGCGAGGTCACCTATGACGAACTGTTCGAGCAAGTGAGGAATGTGCCGCTATTGGTGCTCGATGACCTTGGGGCCCAGACCAGCAGCCCCTGGGCGACCGAAAAGCTGTACCAGGTATTGAACCACAGGTTTAACGCCCAGCTTCCTACGGTAATCACAATGAACATGTCCCTTGACCGGCTGGACGAGAGTTTGCAAAGCCGGCTAACGGACCCGGCACTATCGACCGTCATTGAGGTGGAGAGACGTTCCTCGGTTCTCAGTTCCATGGACAGCCTGCGCCTGGCACTACCTTCCGGCATGACGTTCGAAACGTTTAAGCCCGGAGGCAGGGGCTTGCGTGGGAATGCCAAGCTGAACCTGGAAGGGGCTTATAGAGCTGCCATCAACTTCGCGGAATCGCTAGATGGGTGGATGGTGCTAATGGGCCCGTCGGGCCGGGGCAAAACACACCTCGCTGCGTCCATTGCTCACTACCATCGGAGCCGGGGCAAAGAGGGTCTGTTCATCGTAGTACCGGACTTACTGGACTATCTGCGATCCACATACGCACTGGACGCGAAAATCACCTATGACACGCTGTTCAACAAGGTTCGAACCGTTGCATTGTTGGTCTTAGACGACTACGGGGAGCAAGCTGCCACGCCCTGGGCCAAGGAGAAGTTGTACCAGATCATAAACTACCGCTATAACAGTAGACTGCCAACGGTAATAACCACATCACTTCAGCTAGAGGATATGGAAGACAGGATCAGTTCCAGGTTGTCGGACCCGGCCCTAACAATGTTATTCAGTATCGACGAAGCTCCGGATTACCGGAGTGGAGAAACACGAGTCTCGCGTCCGCGCCGGGGGCAGTCGATGAGGGAGCGGCGTTAACTCGCTATAGGCTCTACTCGGACTCAAATTGCACCTACATACTGACATGGCATCTACTTGCGTCTTTTGTGACATTATTTCCGGGGTGGAGCCGTCCAATGTGCGGTACGAGGATGAGAACTTCATAGTGTTCGACAATAAGCTGACGTGGGCCCCGGTGATGATGCTGGTGGTGCGGAAACAGCACATGGACCAGGAAGAATACTGGCAGGACATGTCTGAGGCGGGACGGATTGCGGTGGAGATGGGGAAGAGATATTGCCCGGACGGGTTTCGGCTGGTGTCCAATTTTGGGGATGATGCGATGCAGAGCCAGGAGCACGGGCATCTGCACGTGATAGGTGGGAGGTTCCTGGGACCGTACGTGTAGGAAGGGGTTGAGCTGTTGGAGGGTTGGCTAAGAGGAGGGGATGGATTCCTGGCCCCGCAGGAATGACGTACAAGGGTGGGCGGTTGTAGCTGATTCAGGGGTTTACTTGTCGTCGGGGCTGCCTTGCTGGCGTTGCCTGAGGAAGTCCTCCAGGCTTTGTATGATCTCGTCGGACCGGAGGGGATCGTTGTCTTCCTTGACCTCGATGGCGCTCTCTAGCTGTCGAACGTAGCGTTGCAGTTTTGGATTCTGGGATAGAGCCTGCTCGACCTGCTTGTCGAGGCGGTCACCGCGGCGGTGCAGGTCTCGGAGGTCGAGGTCTATGCCGAGGATGGGCAGGAGCTTGTCCAGGACTGCCCGCCAGGCCTTGGGATTGGCGGTGGGGAGGTAGTGGGGTGTGCCGGTCCAAAGGCTAATGCTGGGCAAACCCAACTCTACGCAGGCATGCTCCAGGACGGCATGGATGGAGGTGGGCCCTTCATAGTCCGTAAACTGCAGATCAAACTCAGCCAGGGTGTCGCGCATGCCGCTGTCGTTGACGGCGGCGGAAACGATGGAGTCCCGGGTGTGGGGCGTCGAGTCGTAGAAGCTGCCCAGGAGGATCAACTCGTCGGGGTCGCTGTCCTGGAAGGCGGAGAAGAAGTCCTCGGAGAACTGGCGCCACATGAGTTGGGGCTCGGTGCCGAGAAAGAGGATGAGATCGTGGTCTCCCCTGACGTTCTGCCAGTAGAAGAATTCGTTGGAGACGAACTTAAGGCTTTTGATCACGCCGTCGGTGATGACACCGTGAGGGCGGGTACTGGTGAAATCATAGAAGGGTTCTGGATCAAACTCGGCGTACTTGGTGGGGTTCAGCTTGCTTTTCAGATAGGCGACAGTGCCAGAAGAAACCTCGCCGGCGTTGGCCCAACCGGAAAATCCGGCAATAACCTTAGGCTTTCGCAGTTCCGGATATTCAAGGAATATGAGGTTGCTCATTGAAGATTCCTATCGGCGCTGAAGTGGGCAGTGACCGATGTATCAAGTGCAGGGATTCGGGAGGGCCACTTGCCTCAGTATACCAGCCCCCGGCAGTCGAGGGCTATTGAAGGTCCATGGCTGTGCTACACAAGAGCTTAGCCAAAAGGGTAGAATTTCGCAGACCTGAACTTGGGGAAGAACATGAACGAATATAACTACTTTGACTCCGGTGAACTGCACCGGCTGGCCAGTTCGATTCTAGAGGGTTCCGGAATGAGCGGGGAAGACGCCAAGATTGGCGCGGACGTTCTGCTATATGCTGACCTACGGGGAATCGACTCCCACGGTGTAGCGCATCTCTCTGCGCACCAGTCCTACGTTAAAGGACTGAAGAATAGGAATGTCAACCCGCGACCCGATCTGAAGACGATCAGCGAAAGCCCGACGATAGCGTTACTGGATGGAGATGGTGGGCTGGGCCCGGTATTGGGTCACAGGGCTATGGAGTTGGCGATTGAGAAGGCGCGGGCCTCGGGGGTGGGGTTGGTAGGGGTGTCGAACAGCCGGCATTACGGGTCGGCGGGATACTATGCGGAAATGGCTCTCCCCCACGATATGATCGGAATATCGATGACACAGGCGTCTCCCGCTGTGCTGCCGACATTCGGTGGCAAACGAAAGCTCGGGACGAACGCGATGAGCTTTGCGATTCCCGCGGGAGAAGAACCGTCCTACGTGCTGGACATGGCAACGAGTGCGGTGGCGGTCGGGAAGCTGGAGTTGGCGAGGAGGAAGTCTGAGAAGATACCGGTGGGATGGGCTGTGGACTCCGATGGCCGAGACACGACGGACCCCAACGATTACTGGAATGGGGGCGCCTTGGTCCCACTGGGGTCGATGCCGGAGTTGAGCAGTCACAAGGGTTTCGGGTTAGGGATGCTGGTGGACATTCTCTGTGGGGTGCTGACGGGGGTGGGATTCGGGGCGACGATGTCACGGGAGAAGAGGGCGGTGGGACATTTTCTTGGGGCTTTCCGGGTGGATGGGTTCCGGCCCGTGAGGGAGTTCAAGACGATGATGGATGAGATGATTCGAGACATGAGGTCTACTCCTCGGATCAATGATGAGCAGCCGGTGCTGATTCCCGGACAGAAGGAGCATGAGATCCGACAGGAGAGGCTCCGAGACGGCGTACCGCTGCATGTGGAAGTGGTGGAGGCGCTTCAGGCTTTTGCCGAAGAGTTCGGCATAGATTTTCCAAGCTCGAAACCGGCTCCAATAGGGGCCGGATATAACGGAAGCGAGTGATGGAAACAATAAAGCGAATCGCGATATTGGGTGCGGGCCGCTATTCAGAGTTGCTCTTACAGGTCATGGCCTCTGAGGATGAGAAGGAGCGTGGAGTGGAGGTAGTTGCTACTCATAGGCGCGTGGAGCGTCGGGAAGAAGTATCCGAGAGGTTTGGGGTGCGGGTCCTGGCTTCCAACCGAGACGCTTGCGAAGGTGCGGACATGATTATTCCATTGGTAAGGCCGGAGCAGATGGCTGAGTTGATGGAGGAGGTCGGGCCGGTCATTCGGGAGAATCAAATTGTGGCGACCGGCGCAGCGTCGATATCACTGCCGTGGTACCGGCAGCATCTCAAGGCGCCTTGCACCCTGGCTTGGGTGTTTACACCCGTATTCCTGGGGAGTGGAGAAGGCTATATAGCCATGACATTCGAGTCGGGGGCGGCGGTGAAACACGTTGAGGCTCTGAAGGAGTATTGGGGAAGATTCGGCAATGAAGTCATGGTGGTGGAGGACGGCAAGCAGGATGCGTTCACGGTGTTGCAGGCGTGCAGCCAGTTCTTTCTGTTTCCAGTGGTAAAGGCTATGGTGGCCCATGGTATGGAAGCGGGGTTGTCGGTGGCGGACGCCCAGGCAGTTTCCCTGGCAGCGCTCAGGTGTACATCCAGGGTTTTGGAACGCGAGGACTGTACACCTGAAGGGATGGAGAAGCTGCTGGACTATGCCCGAGTGCCGGGAAACATGACCTTCGAGGGGATCAAGGCGCTCGAAAGGCGAGGAGTGGAGTCGGCATACCGGGAATGTCTTGAGGCAGCGCAGCAGCAGTCGGAGGTCAACAGGCCGGGGTTATAGGGAGTTGGAAACGCGGGGCCTTGACATAAGTTCCTGCAGTTTGTCCATGTTGAAGCCGGGAGACTTGCAGAACTCGATGATGGGGCGTTCCCAGTCTTCCATCTGCTGAGAGGCGTCGGCGATACGGGGGGCGATCTCAGGGGGGATGGTGATGACTCCGTGCTTGTCTCCATGAATCAGGTCACCGGGCCTGACCTCTACGCCCCCGACCCTGACCGGACAACCCACTGCTTCAAGGTGGATGTAGGCGTGAGAAACGAGCACTTCAGAAGCGAAGAAGTGGAAACCCAGTTCCTCAACTTCGTCGAGGTCACGCACGCCTCCGTCGGTGACCGTGCCCACGCAACCGAGAGCCTTGTGGACATTGCCGTTGACTTCTCCCCAGAAAGACCCGATAGCGTTTGGATAGTCCAGGTCCTTGATGACGACGACCCGCGGCTCCGGGATGCTTAGTGCATGCTCCCAGAGGTCTCGGGCGGTTGGCCCCTGACCCTTGAAGGCCGGAGCGCGGGCACTGATGACCGCCGTACAGGCGTATCCGACCATGTTCCCCAGTTTTGGGAGTACGCACCTGATTTCGGGGCCCATGAAGCCGACGCTCCTGGACTGGATGTCAAAAGTCTCGATGGCGTTGGCGATTGTGGGGGATGTGATGTTCCGGAGGGACTCGAGTTGGGTTGGCGTCAGTTGGGGGGGCATGTTTCCTCCATATGCAGGCTTGAGAATTATGCGGGTCCCGTGAGGCGGAGCCGGTTTTCAGGATATGGTAGCCGTGCGTGATCTCGGTGGGCAACCGCCTGTCGCAATTTTGAAGTTCTCGGACAGGCTCTCTGTATGCAGTTGGGGGCAACGAGACGGAATTGATGGACGCTGCGAGGTCACTACTTGCTAAATGTAAGTGCACATCAATATAATTTATATAGAGTGCTCGTTAGTTTCCCTCGGGCCTCGACTCCCAAGGAAAGAGGTAGCTGAGATGAAGAAGAAATTCGTATTGGTTGCGCTGGTAGCCGCGGTTATAGGCGCTGCAGTAAAGATTCTAAAGGGCCGGATGGGCAACAAGGAGGCGGAGGCCGAATAGAGGCATCCCCTTCGTTAGCTCTGTATCAATCTGCGTAATGGGCCCAGAGTGCTCGTCCCAAGAGGTTGCTGAGACGCGTGGCGGCTAGACGAAGTACCTGACCCGCTCTTTCTTATATTCCTTAGTGCTGAACAGGATCTCGTATTCTGTTATGCCCGTTTTCTCTGATATTTTCTCGGCGATCTTGCGGCATTTGTCGTCGGAGCGCGAGTGGACCATGCTGAAGAGGCTGTAGGGCCAGTCAGGGTAGGTGGGCCTCTGGTAGCAGTGACTCACCTGAGGAAATGAAGCAGCAATCTCCCCGACGCTCCTGATCTGTTCTTCCGGCACTTTCCAGCAGACCATGCCGTTGGAAGTGAAGCCCGCGTTCTGGTGCCTGAGAACTGCTGCGAACCGACGCATCAGCCCCACATCCTGAAACCACTGGATTTTCTCCAACAGCTCCTGGACTGTCATTCCCAGCCGGCCTGCCATGCCGTCAAATGGACGCGGGACCAAGGGGACATCCTCCTGGAGCTCCCGCACGAAGGCCCTGTCTTCTTCGGTTAGGGGACCAGCCTTAGGTCTGGCCTTTTTGGCGGTGCGCTGCTCAGGCTCCAGCTTCACTTCATCCTTGGTCATGTCCAGCTTCACGCCAATCTTGAAAAGGTGCTTGGTGGGCAACAGGCGGTACTTCTCTGCGCCGGCGCGAGTGGCGAGGGAGTCGAGCTCCGTTTCGAGGTCGGTTTCCGGGGGGACGGCGAGGGTGAACCAGATATTGAAATAGTGGTCGCGCTTGTAGTTGTGGCTAACTCCGGGGTGTTCGCTGATAACGTCTGCCACCTCGTCGATGCGGTCCTCGGGAGCGCGGACGGCTACCAGGGAGCTCTTGTAGCCCAGGCGCCGGGTGTCGAATATGGCGTTGAGTTCCCTGATTATCGCCTCGTCCTTGAGTGCAGCGATTTGATCCAGCACCTCTCGCTCAGTCAAGCCATGCCTTGCGCCAATTTCAGAGAATGGTTCTTCTACCAAGGGAAAGTCCCACTGTAGAGTGTTTAGAAGCTCCTTCTGGGTTGAGGTGAGTTCCGTGGCAGTATTGGCGACCATTCTTGCTCCTGGTGAGTCGAATTGGGGTGGGTTCAGGTTATCCTGCGGGGGTGGGGGCGGGCGTTATACCGAAGTTGTTACGATAGAGTTCGTAAATGCGATCAAGGTACTCCTGGGGGAGGTCTGGGAGGTCCGGGGCTTTGGCGAATTCTTCTAGCTGTACCGGGTCGGTCACGGTTATCAGGACGGAAGAGACGGTATCCTGGCCGAGGGAGAATTTGAGGGCGGCCTGTCCGATGGTCAGGCCCGTGTCCTGGGTGAGGAAGCCGATCTGATCGACTTTGAGCATGCTTTCATCGAGCCACTCGCGTTTGCGGTAACTGCGGTGGTCGGTTTCGGGGAAGACGGTGTCTCGGTTGACGGTACCGTCCAGTAGACCGCTGGCATGGGGGACTCGGACGAAGAGGCCGGTGCCACAATCTTTAGCGATGGGGAAGAATTCCTGGGCCGGGTCCTGCTCCAGGATGCTGTAGATAATCTGCAGGGTGGAGACTGATCGCTCCTGCATAGAGGCTTGTCCCTCTTCGAACCAGCCGATGTCAGGGCCGAGGGCCACGCCGTAGTGGCGAATCTTGCCTTCCTTCTTCAAGTCTTCCAGAGTCTCGAACACGTCCTCACGCTCTATTACGTTGATACGGGGGTTGTGGAGCTGATAGACGTCTATCCAGTCGGTCTGGAGGCGTTGAAGACTCTTTTCGCACGCCTCTCTGATGAACTGGGGCTCGAAATTCTGGGGCTTTTCCTTGTGCCGGACGCGGGCGGTGAAGGTGTAGAAGTCATAGCCGACCTTGGTGCAGAGAACTACGTCGTTGCGCTGGCCCTTGAGAGCTTTGGCGACGACTTCCTCGTTGGCGCCGGAGCTGTACTGGTCGGCAGTGTCAAAGAGGTTAATTCCTAAATCGAGGGCCTTGTGGATAAGCTTGATGGATTCCTCTTCGCTGACGTTGCCCCACCAGTTGCTCACCAGCGTCCAGGTCCCGAACCCGGTTTCGGAAACGGACAGGTCAGTATTGGGAATATTTCGGTATCTCATACGGGGACTGCCGTGCCCACGGCCTCCTTAATGCGGCTGATTTCGGATCGGAGAGTCTCGTCGGGGACGACGGCACTGGCTCCGGTGACGTTGATAGGCTCTTCAAGCTCCACCCATGAGGTGCAACCGCCGTACCGGGGCAGGACGGGGACTGAATAGGCCCGCTTCAGCTTCATCGCACGGACCAGGATGATTGACAGGGGGTGCTTGGGACGCCACTTGAGGCGGTATTGGGCGTAGTCGTCGGTGCAGATGTAGAAGTCGGTGAGGGCGGATACGCGCTCAGGTTCGGTGATTTCTAGGATTTCCACGACCTCAGCGAGGGTGTCAATGATTACGGTGTCGGGTGAGGGCGCCTGGGTCTCGGTAAGGGCGAGGGCGTCGTGCCACGGGGGTTTGAGGAGGTCGGCGCTCTGGTGTTCGTAGGTGGGGTAGAGGAGGAACCGGTTGCCCTCCACAACGAAGCGCTTTTGCTGCTCACGGATGCCGCCCTTGCGGAGGACCAAGAATTGTTCGCCCTGGGCGAGGGCCCGGGTGATGACTGCCCATTCCTTGAGGGCGAGGGATACGAAGCTCATAAAGTTGTCTCTACTCCTGTTCCCTGAGCCAGCGAGAAACCTCTTTGGCGTGGTAGCTAAGTATAAGGTCGGCGCCCGCCCGCTTGATGCCGGTCAGGATTTCCATGGTGACTTTCTTTTCGTCGAGCCAGCCGTTGCGGCCTGCCGCCTTGACCATGGCGTATTCGCCGCTGACGTTGTAGGCCCCGAGGGGTTGCCGGAAGGCTTCCCGGGCCTTGGATATCACGTCAAGAAACGCCAGAGCGGGCTTGACCATGATTATATCGGCGCCTTCCTGGATGTCCAAATCTATCTCCAGCAGAGCCTCCCGAGAGTTTCGGGTGTCCATCTGGTAGGACTTGCGGTCACCGAACGACGGGGTTGATTGGGCTGCGTCCCTGAATGGGCCGTAGAAGGAGGAGGCGTACTTGGCGGAGTAGGCCATGATGGGGGTCAGGTCCAGGTCGTTTCGGTCGAGGATGTCCCGGATAGAGGCGACAGTGCCGTCCATCATGTTGGAAGGGGCGACGATGTCGGCGCCGGCCTCGGCGTGGGAAAGGGCAGTCCTGCTCAAGAGTTCCAATGTCTGGTCATTGTCGACATATTCATCGACTATGACGCCGCAGTGGCCGTGGTCTGTGTATTCGCAGAGGCAGACGTCGGTGATGACGAGGGTCTCGGGGCAGGCGTCCTTGATGGCTGTGACGGCATCTTGAATCACGCCGTTGGGGTCGTAGGCCCCGGTGCCCACGGAGTCTTTGTCGTTGGGTATGCCGAAGAGAAGGACTGCCTTTATGCCCAGCGCTGCAACTTCTTCCGTTTCCCTGGCTGCGATGTCGGGGGACATCTGGTAGACACCCGGCATGGACGGGACTTCGCGTCTCTGACCAGAGTCCTGGGTGACGAACATCGGATATATGAAGTCGCTGGGGTTGAGGGTAGTCTCCTTTGTCAGGTCCCGCATGGCCTGGCTGCGACGCAGGCGACGGAGCCTCTGGGTGGGAAAGCCAGAACCCTGTGTCGGCACGATTTGTTCAAGCAAACTAGTCATGTCGAACCTCCTACGCCCTCAAGTATAGCGTCTATGAGACCGTTGATGGTATGTTCGCGGGCCACGATAGTGACATCCAGGCCAAGTTCCTCGGCGGTGGTGGCGGTCACGGGGCCGATGCAGGCAACACAGGTGTCTTTCAGAGCGGCCACGTCGCCTTCCAGCATGCTAACGAGATTCTTGACCGTAGATGAACTGGCGAAGGTCGCGATATCGACCTCTCCGGCCTTGAGTCGTTCGATGGCCTGCTCGGGCTTCCTTTGGGGGCCCGCGGCTCCGTAGGTGAGAAACTCATCCACAGTCGCACCCATCTCCCTCAGTCCGGCGGGAAGAACGGGCCTGGAACCCTCGGCTCTGGGGAGCATTACTCTGACGCCTTGTATGTCCAAGCCTTTGAGGGAATCAAGGAGGCCCTCGGCGGTATAGGTGGATGCCGTGACGGTGACCGGGAAACCGTTACTCTCGACTGCCCTGGCGGTCTCGGGGCCGATGGCGGCGAGTTTCAGGCCGTTAAGAGAGCCGGGTCGGGCGCCGAGGGTGCGCCAGCGGTCAAAGAACAGGGAGACACCGTTTACGCTGGTGAAGATGGCCCAGTCATATTCATGCACGCTGCCGACCGCATCTTCAAGGGCTTTCCGATGATCGGGCGACTGGGTGATTTCGATGGCGGGCAACTCGATTACTTCCGCACCCAGCGCGGCAAGCTTGAATGACAGGGCGCTGGCCTGCTTGCGGGCACGGGTGACGAGGATGCGACGATTGGAAAGAGGCCGGGAATTGTGCCACGAGATTTGATCTCCAAGGCCCGCTACGGCTCCAATTACTGCGACTGCGGGGGGCTTAAGGCCCGCTTCATTGGCTTTCCGGGCGATATCAACGAGGACGCCTGTGACGGTCTTCTGGTCGGGGGTGGTAGCGTCCTGGATGAGAGTGGCTGGGGTATCGGATTGCTTACCGGCCTCGATAAGCCGGTCAGTGATCGATTGAAGGTTGCCAAGGCCCATCAGGATGACCAGGGTGTCGGGGCCGTGAGCGAGGGAGGCCCAGTCAACGGATGAACGTGTCTTGTCGGGGTCTTCGTGGCCGGTTACCACAGCAACGGATGACGAGAGGTCTCGGTGGGTGACCGGAATGCCGGCGTAAGCGGGAGCTGCGATGGCAGAGGAAACGCCGGGTATGACTTCAAAGGGGATGTGATGGGCGGCGAGAAACTCGGCCTCTTCCCCGCCTCTGCCGAACAGGAAGGGGTCGCCGCCCTTGAGCCTGACGACGAGTTTGCCCTGCTTGGCCTCGGATACCAGGATTTCGTTGATTTCGCCCTGGGTTTTTGTGTGATGCTTCGGAGTTTTTCCCACGTATACTAGTTCACAGGTCTCGGAGGCGTGGTCCAGGAGGACCGGATTTACCAGTCTGTCGTAAACAATGACGTCGGCGCGCTTGATATATTCAAGGGCCTTGACGGTAATGAGGCCCGGGTCTCCGGGGCCCGCGCCTACCAGGGCCACCAGCCCGATGCCGCTCACGATACGACTCCAGCAAGCAAGGATTCCGCGCCTCGGGCCTTCAGCCTTTCAGCCAGGCGGATTCCCAGACCTTCGGGATCTTCAGGGCTGCCACTGATGGAACCGGTGATGATTTCGTAGGTGTCGGGGTGGCCGACGAGGCCAGCCAGGCTCAAAGTATCGCCATTCAGTGTCGCGTGAGCGGTAACAGGGGCGAGGCACCCGCTGCCCAACTGTCTCAGGAATGACCGCTCGGCATCCACGGCCCGTCGGGTGGGTGTGTGTTCGATGTCTGCGAAGAGCCGGGTGATTTCGGTGTTGGCGGCGAGGGTCTCGATAGCGAGGGCCCCTTGGCCCATGGAAGGAAGGCATGTCTCGACTGGGAGGAATTCTGCTATGCGGTCCTGCCAACCCATCCGGATGAGGCCGGCGGCGGCGAGGACTATGGCATCGTAGTCGCCGTTGTTGAGTTTTCGCATGCGTGTATCGATGTTGCCGCGTATGCCGGTTATTTGAACATCGGGGCGGGATGCCTTGATCTGAACGGCGCGCCTCGGGCTTCCCGTGCCGACACGGGCATTAGGGGCGAGGTCTTTCAAGCAGCAGCCGTTGGATGTCAGCAACACATCCCGAGGATCGAGTCGTTCCAAGACTGCCGCCAGGACGAACCCATCGGCGGTATCGGTGGGCATGTCCTTAAGGCTGTGGGCTGCAGCGTCGATCTCGCCGGAACGGAGCCGGTCTTCCAATGTAGATACGAAGACTCCCCGGGCACCGAGCTTGGCGATAGGCGACACCTTGTCGTGGTCACCGAGGGCATGGACGGGGACGATTTCGACGTTAATGCCGGGGTAGGCCAGGGTGAGGGCTCGGGATGCTTCCCGGGCCTGTTCAATGGCCAGGTCACTGGCCCTGGTCCCCAGCCGGATGGTGTTCTTCACAGTATCGGGCCCACTCACCTGGCCGCGGACCGGCCACCGGTGAGCGCGGCGAAAAGATGACGCCGGGCCTCCGCGAGCCTGCGTTGCTTAACCAGGGTCAAGAAGCTCTCATCAATGGACTTTTGCCACCTGGCTGCACTGACGGTGTGGCCGCCCCCTCTAACCTGGAGGCGGACCTTCGCCATGACCCTGGCAAGCCCGGCGTACGAGGGCGGGAACTGCTCTTCAATTTGATGTCTGAGCCAGCGGGCCAGGGCCGGGCTGGCCCCGGCTGTCGAGATAGCGAAAGTGATTTCGCCGCGACGAACGATTGAGGGTGCGATGAAGTCACAATAGTCGGGGTCGTCGACAACATTGACGACGAGGCCGAGTTTGCGGCCTTCGATGCCGATTTCTCGGTTGAGAGGCATATCATCGGTGGCGGTAATGAGGAGGTACATGCCCTCGAAATCCGAGGACTGGAACTCACGATTAAAATATTCGACCTGGCCCTTGTCGATGCGGCGCTGCAACCTCGGGGTGACGGCGGGGCTAACGAGGGTGACCCTCGCCCCGGCTTCCAAAAGGCCCTTTACCTTACGTTCGGCGATCTGGCCGCCGCCGACTACCAGGCAGGGTCGGCCTTCGATGCTGAGAAATGCGGGATAGTAGACTGGCATAGAGCTATCTAAAAGACCTGATATTGTTGACTAAAGTTGAGCATGCAAAGACCAATTTTACACTGAATGTGGGTGAGATTGTATCTGAGCAGCCGAAGGCGCCGGTATGGGTCAGGAGAGTATTCGGTCGACTATGTCGGAAAGCCAGTCCCACGTACGCTCCCCGATGTATGCGCCGACGATTGCCTGGATGGTCTTGCCCGTCCATACGATGGCAAAGAACCTCTTGATTGGAAACTTGCTGGCGCCTGCAGCGAGGCCCGCGGCATCGAAAGCGGGGTTGGGCATTATGGAGAGGATAAACAGGGTGATGCTGCCTCTCCTGTCCATCCAGCCCTTGGCCCGTTGGAAAAGCCTGCTGCGCCTTTCGAGAAACTCGCCCCCCTGGTAGCCAATGGCATAACCGGTAAATTCGCCGAGGGTGGCGGCGGTGCCGGCGACGATCCCGACGAGGAAGGGATTAAGCCACGCCCCTGCTCCGATGACCACGAGGCTGCTGGCACTGGGCAGGAAAATGGTGGCCGCGCCCAGGAAAGTGAAAATGAAAACGCCAACGTAACCCAGTGAGATGAGGCTCTGCTTGTCGAAGAGGAAATCGTGGAGGAAGAAGGCCCCGACGCTGGCGGCTGCAGCGCCCACGGCTGCAGCCGCGATCATGTGGTGGCGCTTGACGCCGACCTTTTCCTGGATGAGCCGAGCCCCCGCAAACATACCATGACGCTGCGGCGATGCAGGGGTAAGAGAGTCTTCGGCGTCGAGGCTCTGTGGCTCGGTAAGGTCGTTCACGAGAGGTTTGCGAATTCAACATCCAGGCCGTAAGAGATGGGGGAAAGAGGGGTTACATTAAAAGTATACGAAAAGGGCTTGCGGCCAACAATAGAAAAGAGATAAACGTCCGCCGCGATGAAAGAATACTTTAGAATGAGCGGCGACGTGAGAATATTGTCCAAATCGCCTGATTCGGTGAGGGGGTTGTCATAAACTCCGGCAACAGCCCTCCAGCCAGGTTCAGGTTTGTAGTACTGGCCTTCCTGGGCCTATCCAACATCCTCAACTCCCTCATCATGCTGTCGCTGGGTATCCTGCTGCCCAACATCTCGGAGGACCTGGGGCTCTCATCCTCGCAGCAGGGGTTCCTGGGTTCGTCCATGTTCATAGGGACGATGATAATGTCCCTGCCAGCAGGACTGTGGCTGTCCCGGCCGAATGCCAGCAAGGTCCTGCTGGGCTCGCTGGCATTCGGGACTGCGTTCGTGATAATGCAGGCATGGGCGCCAAATTACACGGTGCTGCTGTTGGGTCGGCTGGCCTTCGGGGTGGCGATTGTGGCTCGTCAGCCGGCGCGAGCAGTTCTGACCGCTCAGTGGTTCCCGAAACGGGAGATTGTGCTTGTTAACGGCATAGTCAACACCACATATGGCGCCTCGGCGGTGATGGCCCTTCTGCTAACGCCTTATCTGCAGGTGTGGCTGGACGGAAGCTGGCGGTGGACGCTGATGATTTACGGAATGATATTCGTAGTTGTCACCCTGGTGTGGGCGGCGATCGGGAAGGAGGGCAGAACGGAGGACACGATTCCGGTTGTCGGATTACAGGGACGAGGGGTCGCGGGTGAGGGGTCCTCCTGGACGGTGTTGAAGGAGAAGGACGTTTGGCTGGTGGGGATTGGTATGGCAGGGATGCTGGTGATGGAATTCTCCATACTCACACTCTGGCCTACGCTAATGCTCAAGGAGCGAGGCATAGAACAGACCGTTTCGGGAGGGATGCTGTTGTCAGCAGCGATCTTTGAGGGTTTCGGCAGCGTGCTGCTGTCGGCGATGTTGATGCGGCGGATATCGAGGGGGATGCGCCGTCCGATAGTGGCAGCGCTGGCATTGCTGCTGGTCGGGACCGCGGTGGGAATGAACATGTCGACATCCATTCCGCTACTGTGGCTATTTACGGCATTGCACGGAGTCGGCTTTTCTTTTGTATCGCTGATATGGACGGTGCCGTTCGAGATACCGGGGGTGACGCATAGACAGATTGCGGTGGCATCCGGGTTCATAGAAGGGGTGGGGAGGTTGGGGGGAGTAATGGGCCCTGCGTTTGTAGGGATAGCCTGGGATGCGACGGGAGACCGAGTATGGCCGATGGTGATAAGCTCTTTCTTTGGACTTACAATGGCCGCCGCGGGGCTTCTTCTGTTCCGAGACGGGGTCCCGCAGGACAAGAAACAGAATTTGAAAAGCCTTGCATAGACGAATAAGCCAGAACGAATCTGAGCGGGCGGGTCACAAGCTGCTTGACTAGCGCCGCCGTAGAAACAAACAAGCCATCATCCTACCGCTGGGTGGTGATGATGACGTTCAACGTCGCTCACGCCTCGGCGATGGTGGGGGCGCTGGTGTTGGGAGTACTCCTTCCCGCAATGGCGGAGGACCTGGGACTATCACCCCTGGAGCAGGGGTGGCTCGGCTCCTCGGCGATTATTGGCAGCCTCGTCTTTTCTATACCCTTCGGGCTGTGGATGTCCCGGTTCAGGCCGATGCTATTGACGGCTATCACGCTGTTTCTGGGCGCCGGTTTTGTGTTCCTGCAGGCAGAGGCAGCAAACTTTGTAGTCCTGCTGATTGGACGCGTACTGTTCGGGATTACTCCGGTAGCCAGGGAGGCGTCTCGGGTGCTGCTTGTGCGGCAATGGCTGCCGCGGAAAGAGATACAGCTTTCGAGCGGGATACTCAACGCGGTATTCGGGGTGAGCCTTACGGTGAGCTTCGTAGTGGCACCAATGCTCCTGGAGGCGTTCGACAACGACTGGCGAAAGACCCTGTATGCCTGGGGCTTCTTCAGTATCGGAATGGCGGTAGCGTGGGTGCTACTCGGCCGTGAAAACCGCACTGCAGACTACCGCGAGGTTGAGAAGTCACAAGAAGGTTCGCCGATCAGGAGCCTGTTCAAGTACAAGGAGCCCTGGCTGCTAGGCGTTGCGATACTGGGTTATGCGATTGCCCAAATGTCCCAGTTCACCTTCTGGCCAAAGTTCATGCAAGAGCAATATGACATGTCTCTTGTGCAGTCCGGGCTAATAATTGGAGTAGTGGGGGTAGTGGTGGCGGTGGGGGGATTTGTGATGTTGCCGGTGATCAACCGATTCGGGGGTTACCGGATCCCGCTCATCGGCATAGGAATCCTGGTGACTGCTACATCGCTGGCCGTACTGTTCACCGGTTCTCTGCCCATTCTAATAGTAACTTTCATAATCAACGGGCTGGCCAGAGGGGCCTTCTGGATACCGTTTACGTCACTTCCATTCGAACTTCCGGGTATCACTCCCAGGGAAGCGGCAGTAGTCCAGGGTGTGATGTTCACAATGTTGTGGGTCGGGAGCTTCGTTGGGCCGGTGATGGTGGGGGCTGTGCAGACAGCATCAGGCAGCCTGCATCTGGCCATGATAATATCGGCGCTATGTCCAATAGCGGTTTCCCTAGCGGGGCTGATGATTTCGCCCCGCGCGGGGAGTGGCCTGGTGACTGGCAGGCGGGGGAGGCAATAGGCCCTTCGGGTATGGCCAACTAGTGTCCGAACCCGGCGAAGGGGCAGCGGTGGCTGACGCAGGCTGCGGCGACCCGCAAGTCCACCACGGGTGGGAAGCCTGCCTGCCTTAGCATTTCGGAGGCGGCGCAGAGAGGAAGGCCGACCACGTTGAAGTAGCAGCCGTTTACGGGTGCGGCGGGATGAAAGTCGGTGTCCTGGATTCCGTATGCGCCTGCTTTGTCCAAAGGGGAACCGGTGGCGACGTAGGCGTCGATTTCTTCATCGGTATAGGGACGCATGAGGACCGAGGTGTTGGTGTGGGCGACGATGGGGTCGGCGGGGAGGGGTGGGAGCAGGGCGAGACCCGTGACCACTCGATGGGGCTTTCCTCGCAGGGCTTTCAGCATCTCTGTAGCTTCCTGCTCATCAGAGGGTTTGCCGAATATGCGACTGCTGAGGCAGACGATGGTGTCGGCGGCAAGGATGTGGGACTCGGGGCGGAGTTGGGCTACGGCCTCGGCCTTGCTCAAGGCCAGCCTACGGGCTGCGTCCTCGGGGCTGGCGGCCTGGTCCAGGAGAGAGGTCTCGTCAATGTTGGCGGGGACTATTTCGTAGTTCACTCCAAGCGCGTCCATGATCTCCCGCCGCCTAGGGGAGCGTGAGGCGAGGACCAGAGTCGGGCCGTCTTCTGCAGCGATTGGTCAGGTCCTTTCGAGGATGGATATAGATTCGACGTGGTGGGTCTGGGGAAACATGTCGATGGGCACGGCTTCCCTAAGAGAGTATCCATTGCCGGTGAGGAATGCCAAGTCCCGGGCAAGGGTGTCCGGAGCGCAGGAAACGTAGGCTATCTTTCGAGGGGCCAGCGAGGCAAGGGTATCAAGGACCGTCGGGTGGCAGCCGGAGCGGGAAGGGTCGAGAATCACTACATCCGGATGTGGGCCGAGTCTCGGGAGCTCGTTTTCCGTTTTGCCCTTGACTACGCTTACGTTCAGGAACGGCCTGCAGTTCTCGATGGCGTCTTCAATGGCGGAGGGTGACTCCTCCAGGGTGACTATCTCCCGGTAGTAGGGAGCCAGCAGCACGGCAAAAGTTCCAACTCCTCCGTACGCGTCAATAAGAAATTCATCCCCGGTGGGATTGAGGCGGTCCCGTAGCTCGGAGGCCATGCGTTCGGCCTGCGGGGTGTTGACCTGGAAGAAGGACGGGCTGGATATTCTGAAGGTGTATCCGAACAGGGACTCGGTGAAGTGGGACTGGCCAGAGTCGACATTCGCGTCGGGGATGTCGAGGGTAGGCTGGATGAGAAGGTCTCCGGTCTTGACGCCGCATCTGACTGCGACCTGGCGCAGGCCTTTACCCTTGCCCTGAAGCTTATGGAGAACGACGTTTATATCGTCGTGCATGAGAAGGCAACGGTCGATTTGGAGAGGGCGTCGGGTGCCGGTGCGGGTGAAGCCGAGAGCCCCTTTCCGGTCTACTGAGAACCGGGCGTGATTGCGGTATCCGGACTGCGAAGACGAAGGGATGGTCGGGGATACGTTAGGAGAGTTCAAGCCGGCTATTTCTTCAAGGTTTCTTCTGAGAATGTCGTGCTTCATCTCAAGCTGAAGGGAATAGGAAACGTGCTGCCACTGGCAACCTCCGCACTCGCCGAAATAGGGGCAGGGGGGCTCGATGCGGTGGGGGGAGGGGTCGATCACGCGGGTGGCCAATCCGGTCTTCGCACCTCGCCTTTTCTCCTGGACTTCGACTTCCACGGTCTCGCCGGGAATGGCGAGGGAGACGGAGATGGACTCGCTGTTGAGATTTGCCATTACCTCTCCGGCGAGGGATAGGGTGTCGGGGGTAAGGGTGTGGGTCGACGACATGGTGAAAGCGTACATTCGCAGCGTGTGTACCGCAAGGTGGGGCAATTTGACATTGGGGAGGGGGGTTTGGGAACATGGGCGGCGGTTGGGGTGGGGGTCGTGGGAGTTGTTGAGAAGAGGTAAGAGATCACCCTCACCCTAGCCCTCTCCCATCAAGGGAGAGGGGATTTGAATCGAAACCGGTCATCTTGAAGGTGGAATAGATGTCGAAAGCCAGTACGGTTGGAGAGTTAAGGGAGTCGGGGTATGAGGCGCTGTCCATCAAGGCAGAGCTGAGGAGGAACCTGGTCCGAAAGCTGGAGGAGCGGGAGCCGCTGTTCGATGGGATCCTCGGGTATGAAGAAACGGTAATACCGCAGCTTGAGAATGCACTGCTGGCAGGTCAGGACATCATTCTGCTGGGGGAGAGGGGGCAGGCTAAGAGCCGGATGATAAGGGGCCTTGTCAGCCTATTGGATGAGGAAGTGGCCGTTATGGAAGGGTGTGAGATCAACGACAACCCATACGAGCCGGTGTGTCGGGTCTGCAAAGATAAGGTCCGAGAGCTTGGAGACAAGGCCCCGATAGCGTGGCTGCACAGAGACGACCGGTACGCGGAGAAACTCGCTACGCCGGACGTGACCATGGCCGACTTAATTGGTGACATAGACCCGATAAAGGTCACCGAGGGCCGGTATCTATCCGACGAACTGACTGTGCATTACGGGCTGGTCCCGAGGACCAACCGAGGCATTTTCTGCATCAACGAGCTTCCCGACCTGGTGGAAAGGCTGCAGGTCGGGCTGTTCAACCTGATGCAGGAGAGAGACATCCAGGTGAAGGGCTACCAGATCCGGCTGCCTCTGGACATTCTTGTGGTGGCGAGTGCGAACCCGGAGGACTACACGAACCGGGGTCGGATCATCACGCCACTCAAGGACCGGTACGGCGCCCAGATACGCACCCACTATCCCCAGACGCCGGAAGTGGAAATTGAAATCATGGAATCTGAGGCCCGGCGGTTCGAGGATGGACGTGCGACGTTAGTACCGGAATTCATGAAGGAGATAGTGGCACAGGTGTCGGCGCTGGCACGGAAGAGCCCGGACGTGAACCAGAGGTCGGGGGTCAGCGTCAGGATTACGACGGCGAACTATGAAAGCATTCTGGGCAACGCGATGCGAAGGGCGCTCCACACGGGCGAGAAGACGGCGGCGCCGAGGATTTCCGACCTGGCATATCTGAAGGCGTCGACGCTGGGGAAGCTGGAACTTGAAACGGTGGAGGACGAGCGGAGCGAACAGGTCCTGGATGGTCTCGTTGACCGGGCGGTGGCCAACGTTTTTGCCCGTTATTTCGATGTTACGGACTTCGCGGCGTTACTCACACAGTTCCAGGAAGGGGCCAGCGTAGGTATATCGGACATGGCCCATTCCCGGATGCACACCCGGCTTGTGAAGAAACTCGGGGGATTTGACAAGGGATTGCAGAAGCTGGGGTGCGACAAGAAGCCGGCGACTGTGGCCTCGGGGGTGGAGTTCATACTGGAGGGGCTGCACCTGAACCGGAAGCTGAACAAGGTGACGGCGCAGTCGGGGGAAATCAGCTACGAGGCCTGATCCCGGGCCACGCTCATAATAGTAGTAGCCAAGGCGCCTGAGTCGTGCCTGATCTGCGGGCCGTGCCCGACAATCGGGCTACGGACTATCCGGCCAACCAGTCCAACGCATTCTTTGTCGTCCAGCTCGACGGGATGAGCATTGCTTGAACGATAACGGTCCACGACGTCGTTTGGCATGCGGCCGTCATTCACAAGCAGATAGTCGATGCGCCCCCTCGGGCCCATGTAGCCCTTCACCTCTTTGACGAAGTCGGAGACCTTGAAGGAGTCAGACTCCCCGGGCTTGGTCATCAGGTTGGACGTGTAGACGACTCTGGCTCGGGTACGCGCAATGGCGTCACCCACGCCGTCGACCATAAGGTTGGGGATTATGCTGGTGTAAAGATCGCCGGGGCCCATGACTACGAGGTCGGCTTCAAGGATTGCCTCGACGACGGGCGGATAGACCTGGGCCGGGGGATCAAGGTAGACATAGTCGATCACCACGCCGGGTTTGATGCTGCGGACGTCGATGCTGGCCTCGCCGGCGACGACTGTGCCATCCACGAGACGGGCCTTGAGGTCGGTCTTCGTGAGGGTAACGGGGAGCACCCGGCCGGTGATCTGGAGCATGCGGCCTGCCTCTATGATGGCGAGGGCCATGCTGCCGGTGATCTCGGTGAGAGCAGCGAGCATGAGGTTTCCGAAGCTGTGACCCTGGAGGTCCCGGCCGCGGTCAAAGCGGTAGTCGAGGAGGCGGCGCACGATGGAGTCGTTGGGGTTGTCGGGGCTGAGGCCGAGGAGGCACTGTCGGACATCGCCGGGGGGCAGCTGGCCGAGCTGGTCTCGGAGTCTGCCGGAGGAGCCTCCGCTGTCGGTCATGGCGACGATGGCGGTGAGGTTTGGGGTGTGGTGCTTGAGTCCGTTGAGGACTACGTAGTTGCCAGTGCCACCGCCTATGACGACTATTCTTGCAGAGTTGGGGTCTGGAGGTTGGGGCATAGCGGGAGGGATGATAAGGGGGTGGGGGTGGTGGCGCAAGGGGAGGCGGGGAGAGGGGGGATTAACGCGGTTCAAGCTTGACGGGGCTTGATTGTCGGGCTATTGAACTTGATTAACAAATGATTGGTCTTGATTGTTAGTCGATTGAACAATGATTGGACTTGATTGAATTTGTAGCTGTTTTGATTGAATGACGCCTGCAGCGAATTACGGGCGCGGTGGAGACAATGGATAACCTGTGATGAGACTTTTGCATAAGGGTTGAAGGAGGTCTGGGTCAGGAAAGACATTAGCACGTTAGTTCCGATTTGGTCAAGGGGGTCTTGGCACATGGCCGGGGGTTGCCCCACACGGCCCCGCGGGATGGATTCCGGCTCTCGGCGGCCGGAATGACGGCGAGGGGGTGGGTGGGGGGGTGGTGATACAATGGCGAGGTTAGGGGGATCGAGGTCAATGAGAGAATTGAAGTTCGGGGCGTGCATTTTTGCTCAGCAACCTTTGCCGGAGGTAGTGCGTATAGCGCAGTTGGCGGAGGAACTGGGTTATGACAGCCTCTGGATCGCAGATTCCCAGGTCCTTTGCCGGGAGTTGTACGTAACTCTTACCGCATGTGCCCTGGGCACGAGCCGGATAAAACTGGGGGCTGGGGTGACTGCGCCGTATACCCGGCACGTGAGTGTAACTGCGGGCGCATTTGCGTCGTTGAATGAGCTTGCACCGGGTAGGGTGATCCTTGGGGTTAGCACGGGTAACAGCCTGGTCAGGACGATTGGGCGAAGGCCGGCTCGGATTGCAGAGATGGAGGAGTATGTCGGTAAGTTGACGGAACTGCTGGACAACCGGGAAGCGGAGTTCGATGGAGGGGTGAGGGGTGGCATCTCCTGGCTGGACGGCCCGACGGATATCCCGATATATGTAGCGGCCACGGGGCCGAAGATGCTGAAGGCGGCGACGAGGTTAACCTCCAACATCATACTGATGGCGGGATCCGGTTCGGCTTTTGTGAAGGAGGGACTGGAGAAGACCGACGCGGGGATGTGGGAGGCGGGGAAGGACGCATCGGAGGCCGATGTGATCATGTGGGTGCCCTTTGCAATTGCGAAGGACGGAAGCGTGGCTCGGGAGCACGTGTCCAAGCACGTGGCGAGCCTGCTGTCCAGGGTCAATCCAGACCTGTTTGAAGAGGAGGACAGGGAAGCAATCGAGCGAATCAAGAAGGGTTACTCGCCGTATCCGCACGACCCTAATGCTCCCAAGAATGCGGGCGGTGTGCCGGATAAATTCATAGACCAGTTGGCCCTGGCAGGAAGTCCGGATGAGGTCCGGGCGCAGGTGGAGAGAATGGCGACTGTGTCGGGGTTTGATACTGTGGTGTTGAACACGCAGGCGGGAAATGGGCGGTTCACGAGTCTTGAGGAGTCGCTGAGGCTGTTTGCGGACGGGGTGATTGCCCAAATTTGAGAATGTTTTTAGACAGTTTTCGTAGGAATGGAGTCACCCTCACCCTAGCCCTCTCCCATCGAGGGAGAGGGGATAAGACCCCTCCCCTGCCTCAGGGCATCCAATCAGGACTGTCCATACAGAGAAGAGGCTGTGCAAGGAACTCATCGCAGGTTATGAGAGGCAAGTAGTAAGAGAGCATGGCTGACAAGGTTCTGGTGACCGGGGGCGCAGGATTCATCGGATCGCATGTCGTCGATGCGATGCTGAGGGAAGGGTATGAGGTTGTTGTGATAGATAACCTCGTTACGGGCAACAGGCGGAACGTCAACCCAGAGGTACCGGTACTGGAAGCCGACCTCCGGGACCCGGGCCTGGGGCGCATCTTTCAGGATCACAAGCCAAGGTTCGTGTGTCATCTAGCGGCACAGGCGAGTATTACGAAGTCGATACGCGGGCCCAAGGTGGATGCGGACGAGAACATAATGGGCTCACTGAATATCCTTGAGGAATGCCGCAAGAATGACGTTGAAAAGATAGTCTTCTCTTCCAGCGGCGGCGCAATTTACGGAGAGCCGATATCCCTGCCATGCGACGAAAGTCATCCGATCCAGCCTTTGGCCCCCTATGGTGCAGCAAAGGCGGCTGTGGAACTCTACCTTCCCATTTACCGCAATCTGTACGGCCTGAGGTATACGGCATTGCGGTATGCCAACGTATACGGGCCCCGGCAAAACCCCGGCGGTGAGGCCGGTGTGGTCGCGATATTCGCGGGCAGGATGTTGAAGAACGAAAGGGCTACGATCAATGGGTCAGGGGAGCAGGAACGAGACTTTCTGTACGTGCAGGACGTGGCCCGAGCCAATGTTACATGTCTGATGTCGGGTGACGATAACGCATTCAACCTTGGGTCGGGGGTGGGGACTTCGGTGAACGAGATTTTTGGTCATTTGAATCGGTTGACCGGCAATACGCTCAGCCCGGAGTACAGGACATTGAACGAAGGCGAAGTGTTCAAGATAGTCCTCAACACCGAAAAAGCGCGTCGGGTGTTCGGTTGGGAGCCTACGGTGCCTCTGGAAGAGGGGTTGAGTAGGACGGTCGATTCGTTCCGGTAGTAATTTCGGACAAGGCTAGGTCATAGCGAGACAATTGCATGACTCCCCATTCTGGAGTGCATTGGAAAAGCGAGATATTTTGTCTAATCTTGAACCCCGCCCCAGATTCCTCGTGGGACCTCGGAATGACGGTTAAGAAATGGTCTGGTAGCAGGTGATGGTTTGAGCATTCGATACAGGTATTCGAAGTGGGACGGGACCCAGGAGCCGTTCAGGGCGTCTGCCGAAGAGCTGCTGGATGAATTGACGAAAGACGTTTTGGCCTACGGAAACGTCGAGTCCGCTCTCCAAAGGCTTGTCGAGAGGGGGATGCAGACCCGACAAGGTATGCGGCTGCAGGGGTTGAGGGACCTGATAAACCAGCTTCGCCGGGAGAAGGAACGGCAGCTCAAGCAGTACGACCTGGATTCCATGATGGACGATCTTAAGGAGAAGCTCGACCAGATAGTCGATATGGAGAGGCGGGGACTGGACAAGCGGCTGGAGGATGCGAAATCCGAGACAAGGGAGGGGCCGGAGGAGGGGATGCAGGAGATGCTGGAAAGGATGGTGCAGCGTAAGAAGGGCACGTTAGACAGCCTTCCCGAAAGTCCCGGCGGAATGTTCAAGGAGCTGATGGACTACGAGTTCTTCAATGAGGAGGCTCGGGACGAATTCCAGAAACTGTTGGACATGCTGCGCCAGAAGATGCTGGACCCTTACGCCCGGGACATGGCCGAGCGGATGCAGAACATGGACCCCGGTGAGATGGACGCCATAAAGCAGATGCTGTCCGACCTGAACGAGATGCTCGAGCGGCAGCGGATGGGGCTGGATTCGGGCTACAACGAGTTCAAGCAGAGGTTCGGGGGGGCTTTCCCAGACATGCCCGACACCCTGGAAGAGTTCATCGAGGAGCTGCAGAGGCGGATTTCGCAGATGCAGTCTTTGATGAACAGCCTGTCGGATGAAGCCCGGGAGTCGCTGGAGCAGATGGTTCAATCCCAACTTACCGATCCCAACCTGGCGGACCTGATGGCGAATCTTGCCGAAAACCTGGAAGCCCTGCATCCCACGCGACGACGCAGGAGCGGCTACCCGTTCGAAGGGGAAGAGGAGTTGAGCTGGGACCAGGCAATGGAGGTGATGTCCAAACTCCAAGACATGGAGGAGTTGGAGGCGCAACTACGTCGTGCGCAGGCGAGTCGGGGGCTGGAGGGCATCGATACAAAGAAGCTGAATGAGGTACTGGGGCAGGAGGCAGAGGATGACGTTGAGGCGCTGAGAGAGCTGGCCCGAGAGATGGAGGAGGCGGGATATCTCCGGTTCAAAGATGGCCGGATGGAACTCTCGCCGAAGGGGCTGCGGAGAATCGGGCAGAAGGCATTGAGGGACATATTTGGGCACATGAAGAAGGACCGGCGCGCTGCTCACGAGACTCAGCGGAGCGGTATCGGATTGGAGGATGTGCAGGAGACCAAGACCTATGAATTCGGTGACCCGTTCAGGCTGAATATCCCGCGGACGATATTGAATGCGGTAGAGAGGTCGGGGCCAGGTGTCCCGGTGAATATGACTCCCGACGACCTGGAGATTTACAAGCCCGAGCACCAGACTCGGAGTGCGACGGTGCTTCTGCTGGACCAGAGCAGGTCCATGGACATGAGCGGGGACTTCTTCGGGGCCAAGAAGGTAGCTTTGGCGCTTCACAGCCTGATATCCGGGCAGTACCCGAAGGACGACCTTCACATAATCGGATTCTCGTTGATGGCGGAGGAGATAAAGGCTCGGGACCTGCCGGAGGCGGGAGCGAGCGACAGCGCACCCGGGACCAACATGCACCACGGGTTACAGCTTGCACGCGAGTACCTGGCAAAGCGCAAGTGTGACAACAAGCAGATCATCATGATCACGGACGGTGAACCGACCGCCCATATGGAGCAGGGGTACCCTTACTTCGCATGGCCGCCCAGCCTCGCCACGGTGCAGGCTACGCTGCAAGAGGTGAGGCGTTGCACCAAGGACAGGATAACCCTCAACGTATTCATGCTGGATACGAGCTACTACCTGATCGACTTCATGGAGCAGGTGACGAAGATAAACAAGGGTCGGGCGTTCTTCACGACTGCGGACCGGCTGGGTGAGTACATCCTGGTGGACTACATCAACCACAAGAGGACGCGGATCCGGCCTTAGACTGGATGGGTTAGGAGATGCCTCGGGCCTGGGCTGCGGAACTCAGTTTTCTGTCGAAGGTGGCTAGAGGCAACCCTAATGTTTGAGCCAAGTAGAGGTAGCTGGCGTCGTAGGCGGTGAGTCCTGTCTCAACTGCTAAGGAGAGGGTCTCACTAAATTCGACGGGCGTCCAATGAATCTCTGAGCCGAGTGCCAAATTGAGGCCGCTGAAGATCGCAAGACGCTCGGAGGGATTGCGAAGAACTTTCGTGCAAGCAACGTTTGCGATTTCGAAGGCCAAGAGGAACAGTGCGTAGAAGTCATAGTCCGCTACTAGAACTTCAGCGTCCGGCTTTTGGGGTTGATTGAAGGCAATTGCGCCGACAACCGACGCGTCAACTACTTTACCGGGCATCTCGGTCTTCACGGATCCATTGGGTTGATTCGTTGGGTGTGCTGAAATTCATTTCTTGAATCTTCCGGCTAACTTCTTGCATAGTTAGACGTCCGGGCCTTAGGGCTTCTTCAAGGATGGCAAGGAGCTCCCCCTGCTGGGAGCGGTGATTGCGCTTAGCCCTCTCTTTCAACTTTTCAGCCCACTCATCCGGGACGTTTCTAATCGAGAGATTTACAGTCATTGCAACATCATTTTCGCACTAATATACATGCAACTTACTCTTACATTCCTACAAAAGGAAAGGGCCCGCCTTCCGGCGGGCCCGATTTCGTCAAGTCCGATTCTGTGGGGTTGGGGGTTAGCCGCCTCGGCCGCAGGCGCAGTTGCCGCCGCACCCACCGCCACCGCCGCCCTGGAAGTTGGGGTTGTTGACGGTGAAGCCGGAGCGCTCGAGGGTCTCAATGTAGTCGATCTCCGAGCCGTCAAGCATGGGGGCGCTTTCGGGGTCGTAGACGACAGTGAGGCCGTCTTGTTCCACGGTGAGGTCCTCAGCAGCGATCTCGTTGTCGAGAGACATCATGTACTGGGGGCCGCCGCAGCCCATGCCAGCGATCATAACCCGGAGGGAAATCTCTTCCTCGCTCTGCTCGGCCATGAATTCTTTGACTTTTTCAAGGGCCATGGGAGTTAGCGTTACCATGTGGTTCTCCTGACTTGTGGTCTAACGGATACTTTGAAATAGGTTACCGCGCAGGGGGTCGGGGGTCAAGGGGAGGGGGGCGCAGGTGGATAGGGTCATGGAGGCGACTCGCACCCTCTAAAAGTGGGGAGTTTTGATAGTTTCAATCAAAAGTCGTGCCTGCTTTGATTGATTTGCGGAGAAAAAACGTTTTTGCACGCGTTTTCCCGAAGAGAGGGATACCGAGGGAAGTGGAAGGAAATGTGCGTGGGCATGGGAGCATTATAGGGGGCGAGGTGAGGGGTGTGACAAGGGGTTGATGTCACAAAGTGAGAGGAACTCGGGTAGGCCATTTCTAGGTTCCCGTGTCGGAGCGCGGGAATGAGGGAGGGGCGGACGGGGCAGTGCATCCATAATGGTTGTGTAGATTGAGGGGTGGGGTGGGGGTATTGGATGGGCCGCGAGGCCTGATATAGAATCCCCGTACGCATTGGGCTGTACTAGTCTGTATTCAAGGAGACATTCCATGACGCTAGACATGAGACCCACATTCGAGAAGGCCATACCTTCAATGGTGGCGCTTCGGAGGGACATACATAGCCATCCGGAGCTGTCTTTCGAGGAGGACAGGACGGCGGGAATAGTGGCAGACGGGTTGAGGGAACTGGGTCTGGAGGTGAAGACGGGGGTGGGGGGTACGGGAGTAACGGGACTCCTAAGAGGCGGGTCGGAAGGACGGACTCTGCTTATCAGGGCGGACATGGACGCCCTTCCGGTTGAAGAAGCTAACGGATTGGAGTTTCGCTCTCGGGAGCCGGGGGTAATGCATGCCTGAGGCCACGACGGACACGTAGCCGTGGCTATGTCTGTGGCATCGGTGCTGGCGGGGATGAAGGAAGATCTCAAGGGTAACGTGAAATTCGCGTTTCAGCCGGCGGAGGAGACGGCGGGTGGGGCGCTGGGAATGATCGAAGCAGGTGCGTTGGAGGACCCGAAAGTGGATGTGGCCCTGGCCCTTCACATCATCAACGGGTTGGAGGCAGGTAGGGTGGGGGTGAGGGCCGGAGGAATGTTCGCCAGCGTGGACGAGTTCACGATCAGGGTCCGGGGCACCGGCGGCCATGCGGCCCATCCGGAGTCGTTGGTCGATCCTATATTGGTAGCGGGGCAGGCGGTGAATGCGCTTCACCAGATAGTGGGCCGGAACGTGGGTGCATTGGAGTCGGCGGTGCTGAGCATCGGGATGATTAGAGGCGGGACAGCATTTAACATAATCCCCGATGAAGTTGAGCTTAAGGGCACGGTACGGGCCTTTGATGATGGTACCCGGGACAGGGTAATGGGTCGGATAGAAGAGGTCATGAATGGCATAACGGCGGCGGCTGGGGCGTCGTATGAACTTGAGGACATTTATCAGAGCCCAGTGGTGATGAACGATCCGGTAATGACGGAACTGGTCCGGAGCGCGGCAACTCGGGCCATTGGAGGTGAGAACGTAATCGAGTGTGAACCTACGATGGGTGGGGATGACATGGCGTATTTCCAGAAGGAAGTGCCGGGGTGTTACTTCATTGTTGGGGGTGGGGATGAGGGGATGGAATACGGGCCTCACCACAGCGCGACGTTCGGGTTTGATGAGACGGCGTTGGAGGTCGGGCTCCGGGTGATGACAGAGGCAGCGTTAGATTATCTGGGGTAGGGGGTGGGGTTATTGCGGGACTAGGAGACGCCAGAGTGGTATTTTGATAGTGCAATTAGCATAGGTCCGAGCTTTCAGAGTACGGACAGTTTAGAATAGGGTTGAGGTGGAAATTGTGGATGATAATTTGAACGCAGAAGAACTTGACATCCTTGAGCAATTCGAGCGAGGAGAATTGACGTCTGTTCCCAACCTGGAACAGGAAATAGAGTGGGCACGGGAGGCGGCGCGCAATACAAGGAATTAGAGCTACAAAGGTAAGCAATTGAGTTGATAGGACCATGTCTAAAGCTTATAGTTGAACCTTGGAATATGAATGGGACTAGGCCAAAACACTAGCCAACCTTAAGAAGCACCGGGTCGATTTCTACATAGCTTATGACTTTGAATGGAACACAGCCTCAGTTAGGTACAGCGAACGCCAAGATGAGGCCCGATGTACGGCGAGGGGTAATGCGGGTAAACAGTACATCTTCCTGGAGTTTACGATAAGGGATAACAAGATTCGGGTGATCAGCATCCGTAAAGCGAAACTCGAAGAGCAGGACAGCTATGCCGAAGACTAAGTCAAACAAGAATATGCTCGATCCTGTTGATGCCGATGGCTATCGGCGGAAAATTGAAGAACTCGCCGCGCTGGAATTGGACTTTGAGGAGATAGAGGCCAAATACGGCGAAGATGTAGCAATTGGCGTTGGCATAGCTCGGGACCCGGACTGCCCAGAGTTGACAGCGGAGGACTTTGCACAAATGAGGCCCGCGATAGAAGTAGACCCGGAGATAGTAATGGCGTACCGGCGCGGGGAGTTGAGAATACGGCCGGACTTGTTGGCTCGGCGGGTGAATGGATCGACGGAGAAACCTGACTAAGGGGAGGCGAGGCATGTCTAAGAAGCTGTTAGTCGGTACGGATGCGGGACTCCTTGTTTTGGAGAAGGAGAATGGCTCGTGGGTCAAGGCTGCCGAGTCGCTGGAGGGGAAGTGGGTGCAGAAGCTGGAGATAGATGCCTCGGGGCGGCTGTATGCTGGGGTGACGGGAGACGGGGTCTATTGGGCGGACTCGCCGTCGGGGCCCTGGACGCAGGGATTGGAAGGGGACATCAGGGGTTTGGGTGTTTCGCCTCATCAAACGGGAACTGTTTTTGCCGGAACTGAGCCAGCGGCTGTGTTCAGGAGCCGGGACGGGGGCGAAAACTGGGTCGAATTGAAGGCGGTGAAGGAGCTGCCCTCATACCCGACGTGGTCGTTCCCCGCACCTCCATTTATCTCTCACGTTCGCACTTTTGACTTCGTGGCGGATGAGCCGGATACGGTGTTTGCGGGGGTGGAGGTTGGGGGACTGATTCGGAGTCGGGACGGCGGGGAGACTTGGGAGAGCTATGGAGAGGGTATCTACGAGGATATTCACTATATTCTTTCGCACCCCGCCGACTCCAAGGTTATGTATTCAACGACGGGAGACGGATTCTATCGTTCCATGGACGGGGCGCGGAGTTGGGAGCACCTGCAGGATGGGATGGACAACCCATACACTCATCCAATAATCCTCGACAGTAGTGATCCTAGTAAGCTGTACATAGGTGCGGCGGCGGACAACCCGACAACCTTCGGCGGGCCGGGTGGGGCGCTGGCGCGTATATACAGGAGCAAGGATGCGGGGTCGACGTGGGAGAGGCTCGGGAACGGGCTTCCCGACAGGCTGCACGGGATGGTGAGGGGACTGGTGTCGGACCCTGGGGAGTCGGGATCGCTGTATGCGGGCACGACTGACGGCGAGTTGTTCGCGAGTGAGGATGCGGGAGATAGTTGGAAACAGATCGCAAGCGACCTCCCCGCGGTATGGGTGATCAGGGTTCCCGGGAATTGAACTAAGAGTCATCAAGTGCGTTCGGAAAAAATGAGGAGTAAGCCGTAATGGCACAACAGACACTGGTGGGCAGCGTACGGGCCCCGGACTTTCCTAAGGACATCGACTGGCTGAACGTAGAGCGCCCTTTGAGCATGGAGGACCTGAAAGGCAAGGTTGTCATTCTGGACTTCTGGACCTACTGCTGAGTTAACTGCATGCACATATTTCCGCAGTTGCGGAAACTGGAAGAGAAGTACCAGGAGGAGCTGGTTGTAGTCGGTGTCCACTCGGCGAAGTTCACGTCGGAGAAGGACACGGCGAACATTGAGAAGGCGATCCGTCGCTTCGAACTCGAACATCCGGTGGTGAACGACAAGGACTTCCGGGTGTGGAGCCAGTACTCGGCTAGAGCGTGGCCGACGCTTTACGTAGTCGATCCCGAAGGGAACATCCTGGGGAGGCACGAAGGTGAGATAACCTTCGATGCTTTTGACAGGGTGATCCGGGACATGATCACCGAGTTTGAGGCAAGGGGCACGCTGGACCGGACCCCGATACCCGGGATTTCGGTGCACAAGGAAGAGGGCGGAACGCTCTCGTTCCCCAGCAAGATCATCGCCGATGAGAAGGGGTCTCGGCTTTTCGTGTCGGACTCCAACCATAACCGGGTTCTCTCGATCTCCCTGGATGGAAAGATCCTGGACGTCATCGGGGGTGGGGATGTGGGGCTGGAGGACGGTGACTACGCCGACGCGAAATTCCACCACCCTCATGGTCTGACCCTGTCGGGTGACAGTCTGTATGTGGCCGACACGGAGAACCACGCCATCCGTCGAGTAGACCTGCGGGAGGGTCGGGTGGAGACGATTGCCGGCACGGGGGAGCAGGCCCGGATGTTCCATGACGGTGGTGTGGGAGAGGTTGCGCTGAACTCACCGTGGGACCTGACCTACCTGGATGGAATGCTCTACATCGCAATGGCCGGTTTCCACCAGCTATGGGTGATGCACCTGGAGTCCGGGTACGTCGGGCCATTTGCGGGGAGCGGCAGGGAAGGCATAAAGGATGGGGCTCTTCGCCATGCTATGCTGGCCCAGCCGACCGGCATAGACACTGACGGCGAAACTATCTACTTCGCCGACAGCGAGACGAGCTCGGTGCGCACTACGACTAGAGGTGAGTCGGGGCAGGTGAACACACTGGTGGGCACGGGCCTGTTCGACTTCGGAGACAGGGATGGAGTCGGGGACCGGGCGCAGCTTCAGCACGTGCAAGGGGTATGCTGGCACGAGGGGATGCTGTACGTGACGGACACCTACAACAACAAGATCAAGCGAATCGAGCCACTGAGCCAGGCCGTGGTGAGCTTCACGGGGCTCGGAGACACGGGATTCGAGGACGGACCGGCGAGAGAAGCCCTCTTCTATGAGCCGGAGGGGCTGGCCATTGCGAATGGCAAGATATACATTGCCGACACGAATAATCACGCGATCAGGGTAGCTACGCTATCGACGGGCAGCGTCTCGACGCTGGAGCTGAAAGAATAGCGCTCAGGAACTACGAGAAGAAAACGCAACGCAGCAGAAGGAACCTATCAAGGAGGAGCCAATGGCGGCGAAGAAACGAAAACTGGGGAGGGGAGTCAGCATAATAGGCGGGGGCATGTCGAAGTTCGGGGCCTTTGCCGAAAAGACAACCCGAGACCTTTTCGGAGAGGCATACTCCGAGGCTGTCGGCTCCGTGAGCAAGGGAATTGACCCGGAAGCCATCGAAGCGCTGTATGTCGGGAACTTCTCTGCAGACCTGTTCGAAGGTCAGGGGCATCTTGGTCACCTGATGGCTGACTGGGTGGGACTGGCGCCGAGACCGGCTACAAGGGTGGAAGGGGCGTGTGCCAGCAGCGGCCTGGCATTCCGGGAAGGGATTATGGCGATAGCATCCGGGATGTATGACGTTGTGCTGGTGGGTGGAACGGAGAAGATGACCTCCCTCGCCACGGAAGAGGTACAGGACGCCCTGGCGGCGGCCAGCGACGTACCTATGGAGCTGGACCAGGCACAGTTCACGTTCCCGGGCCTGTACGCGGCTATGGGGTCGGCGTACCTGGACAGGTATGGTGCGACGCGCGAACACCTGATGCACGTAGCTATCAAGAACCATCGGAACGGGGCGCTGAACCCGAAGGCACAGTTCAATGTTTCGATTGCCGACTTCATGGAGAGAAGGAAGGCGAGCGCTGCCAAGAGAGGTCGGCCGGTGCCCGAATGGGGAGACGAGTTCGACTTTTTGAACGATCCTCGGGCCAACCCTCAGGTGGCGTCTCCACTGCACCTGTTCGACTGCTCACCGGTTACCGACGGTGCGGCGTGTATAATCCTTGCCGCCGAGGACGTGGCTCGGGAGTACACCGACGACGTGGTAAACGTGGTGGCAAGTGCACAAGCCAGCGCCGGACCCCTGGCGACATGGGCCGGAGACATCACGTCGATACCCTCAGCGCGGATTGCTGCGCACCAAGCCTTTGAAATGGCCGGCATTTCAGTAAGCGACCTGGACATGGCGGAAGTGCACGATTGCTTCACTATCGCCGAGATCATAGGTATCGAGGACATCGGGTTGTTCGAGCCTGGCAAGGGGGCATTCGCCGCCGCCGAAGGTCAGACTTCCCGGGAGGCTCCCTGCACGGTAAACGTTTCAGGGGGGCTGAAGTCCAAGGGGCACCCGGTGGGGGCCACGGGAGCGGGGCAAGTGCTGGAGATGTGGATGCAGCTTACCGAACGTGCGGGTGACAGGCAGTTGAAGGACAAGGACCTGAGGTTGGGGCTCACGCATAATGTCGGGGGAACGGGTGGGACCTGTGCCGTGCACATCATGGAGCGAAAATAATGATGGAGCAGAGCGACTTTACGATTTCCAGCTACAATCAGCACGTTTCCGAAGGGAAGCTGATGGCCTCCCGCTGTGAGATATGCGACATACTTTACCTGCCACCCAGGCCCGTTTGTCCCGAGTGCCACGGCACTGACATGGGTTGGAAGGAGCTGAGCGGCAAGGGCAAAGTCATTGGGTTCACGGCGATTACCATTGTGCCGACGGGCATGGCTGCCAAGGGTTTCGGTCGGGACAAACCGTATTTGAGTGCGGTGGTCCAGACTGAGGAAGGCCCCGGAATCACGGCGATGCTTGATGGCGTGGATGCGGCGGACCCGGGCGCAGTATCGATAGGTATGCCGGTAGAGGCTTCCTTCAAAGAGGAAGGCGAGGGAGAAGAGGCGAGGAAGAGCCTGGTATTTCACCCGGCCTGACGCAGCGAACTAGTCTACATAAGAATCGTAAGAAAGACGGGACTAAAAGGGAGGCGCTCGCAGTAAAGGCGAGCGCCTCGTCTTGTGCGAAGCCCGCGAGGAGATTCAGGTGACAGAGAAGACAAGGAAGACGAGCCTGCCGGTGAGGGAGGTGGGACACAGGCGGCTGGAGGACTATGCGGATATAGCGGGGTCGGGGGCCGTGGAGGAAATTCGGCAGCTTGCGGCCGGGTTGAAGGGGAAGTCGGTGCTGCATGTTAACTCATCGCCGAGCGGCGGGGGAGTCGCGGATATTTTCGAGGCGCTGATACCGCTTTTGAACGACGTGGGAGTCGAGGCGGAGTGGAGAACGATCAGGGGTGAGGCGCCATTCTTCGACGTTACCAAGAGCATGCACAACAGCCTCCAAGGCAAGCGGGTAGAGTGGACGGCGGAGATGTGGGACACGTGGCTGGAGTACAACCGGAGGAACGCACGCGGCCTGCACGCCGATTACGACATCATCTTCGTACACGACCCTCAGCCCGCGCCCATTCTGCACTTCCTGGGAGACCGACGCGGTAGTGAAACGAAGTGGATATGGCGATGTCATATTGACCTGACGGATGCACAACCCGACGTGTGGGCGAAGCTGCAGGAGTACATCAGCCTGTACGATGCGGCGGAGTTCAGCATGGATGAGTTTGTCGTGGATGGATATGAGGGACCGACGGTACAGGTGTCTGCGCCGGGGATTGATCCGCTGGACGAGAAGAACGTGCCCCTGAGCTTCGATGACGCGGCACGGGCATTGGCGCCGTTTGGTGTGGACGCAGACAGGCCGATTATGGCACAGGTGTCGCGGTTCGATCCGTGGAAGGACCCGCTGGGTGTCGTGGATGCGTACCGGCTGGTCAAGGAGCAGGTTTCCGGGATCCAGTTGATAATGATAGGGCCCACGGCGGCAGACGATCCGGAGGGGTTAGGATTCTTCGAGAAGACGGCGCGGCGGGCGGGGGAGGACCCGGATGTTCACCTCATCACGAACTTCAAGGGTATGACGGACAGGGAAGTGAACGCGGTGCAGACCCTGGCACGGGTGATGGTCCAAAAGTCGTCAAGGGAAGGTTTCGGGCTAAGCGCAACGGGGTCGCTGTGGCATGGGAAGCCGGTTATAGCGGGTCGGGCGGGAGGGCTGACGCTTCAGGTGCTGGACGGAGAGACCGGATTTCTCATTGAGTCGACGGAGGAATGTGCGGAGAGGGCCATGAGAGTGTTGCAGGACTCGGCGATGGCGGAGGAGATGGGGCGCAGGGCCCGGGAGCACGTGCGGGATAATTTCCTGATTACTCGGGTGTTGAGGGATAATCTGCTGCTGTACAGGCGGGTGTTGGGGGTGGGGTAGGGGGGCTTAGGTGTGTGGCATGTTGGCTGTAGGAGTGGGATCACCCTCACCCTAGCCCTCTCCCATCGAGGGAGAGGGGACAGGACCCCGCCTATTCCGCTCTTGAGACCCTTCGACTCCGCTCAGGGCGAGCGGAATTCCCCGTCCATTCCGCTCTTGAGACCCTTCGACTCAATTCAGGGCGAGCGGAATTCCCCGCCACCTGGTCATTATTGGCGTGCAATGCAAATAACTTAGCTAGAAAGGGAGTGTGCAGTGAACGGTATGAGGCGGTCGGTGGAGTCTATATGTGCGTCGGCGGGGAGGGATGTTGAGTCGACGACTAGGCCTTTGATGGCGCCGATTTACCAGGGATCCGTCTTCGAAGTCGAGAGCCTTGAGTTGCTGGATGACATCTACGCAGGGACAGAAGACGGCTTTATCTACACGCGGGATGGGAACCCGAACGTGGAGACCCTTGAGAGAGTCGTGGCGGAACTGGAGAATGCCGATGATGCTGTTGCGTTTGCCTCCGGGATGGGGGCTATCGGGAACACGCTGTTGTCGATGGTCGAGGCTGGGGACACGGTGCTGGCGGGGGACGTGCTATACGGAGGCACGAACCTGCTGCTGAAACAGCATTTGCCGAGGCTCAGAGTCCGGGTGGAATTCGTAGACGTGACGGATCTGGGGCTGGTTGAGCGGGCTTTGGAGAGGTCTCCGAAGGTTATTCTGGTGGAGTCGATAACCAATCCACTGCTTCGCTTGACTGACGTGGAGGGGATTGCGCGTTTGGCGAGTGAGAGGGGTGCGCAGGTGGTAGTGGACAACACGCTGGCGACACCTCTGCTGACGAGGCCTCTGGACCTGGGAGCGGACGTGGCTATACACAGTGCGACGAAGCTGTTGGGTGGACACTCGGACGTGATGGGAGGGGTGGCGGCGGGTCGGTTCGAGACTATGGCGTCGATACGGCAGTCGAACAGGGTGTGGGGGAGCACGTTGGACCCGTTTGCGGCATGGCTCATTGTGCGGGGGATACGGACGCTGCCGTTGCGCGTGTCGCGCGTCTGTGAGAATGCGATGCGGGCGGCGGAATATCTGTCGGGGCACGCTGCGGTGTCGGCTGTTCACTATCCGGGCTTGCCGAATCATCCAGAGCATGAGTTGGCGAAAACTATGCTGGAGGGTGGTTTCGGTAGCATGGTGTCGTTCGAGCTGCGTGGAGGGGTGGAGGCGGCGTCGGCATTCATACGTTCTCTGAAGATGATCAGGTTTGCTGCGAGCCTGGGGGAGACGTGTACGACGGTGTCGCATCCGGCAAAGACGTCACACAGGTCGTTGTCGGAGGGGGAGCGAGAGGAAGCCGGGATATATGGCGGGCTGATCCGGATGTCGTGTGGGATAGAGTCGGGAGAGGATATCGAGGAGGATTTGGGGCAGGCGTTGGAAGGGTTGTAGGGGGAGCGGGAGACCGGATTCGTACCGGCGACTTCATTCTGAGTCCTGCCACCGTTACGTAATGCATTCAGTAGACCTACGTACGCCTAGGACGGTTGATGTACATTCATCTTGAGCTGTTCCGAATGGCTTGTCCCCCGGGTCTGACGAAGAACAGGACAGCTACCGATAGAACTGGCAGAACCATCATCACCATGATGCCGAGATTATAGGTCCCGGTCAGGCTGTGAAACACCGCTAAGGGCAGTGGGCCAACCGCCGAGGCGCAAATGGAAATGGTCATCGCCGGCCCCTGGACACGGCCCAATCCGATACGGCCGTAGTAGTGAGCCCAGATCGTGCCATGGACTATGGTGTAGGAGCCTCCGGAGACGCCCATCATCACCACGTAGACCATTGCCAGGAGCATCGAGTCAAAAACTGAGGCCAGTGCCAGGGTCGCCAACAGGGTCGCCATCGAGAAAACAAGGAGAGCCTTGGGGCCGGCCCGGTCGGCGGCGAACCCTGTGGCCAGGGAGCTGATCGCTGACGCAGCGGAGTAAATGGTAAAGACTCCCGCAGCAAGAGTTGCACTCAGCCCGTTTTCCTGGAAGAGGGATGTCTGATGGAAGATCAACGCCGTTGTAACGAGGCTCGGTGTGCTCAGCGACAACGCCAGCAGCCAGAAGCTGGCGGACCCGTACACCCTGGTATTCCTGCGGACACTGACGGTCTCCGGCCTGGCCTCTGAGACGGGTGGGTGTGACAAGCCATCCGGGAACAACCCTATGTCTTCGGGCCGGTTTCTGACGATCAACAGCACCACCGGAACAATCAGCGCAATTACGGCCACACCCAGTACGGCGTAAGCCCCGCGCCAGCCGACATTGTCAATCAGAATCCTGACAACAGGCGGCAAAAGAGCGGTCGAGATCACTGCTCCCAGGGTCATCAAGCCCACGGCCCGGCCCCGCTGCGAGACGAACCATTGGTTCACCAGCAGGATGCAGTTGATGCTTAACGACCCCTGGCCCAGAGCGCGCAATCCAGCGAATACGATGAAGAAGAGGAGAATGTTGGTCGCGGTAGCCATACCGAAGCACACTGCACCGAGACCCAGTCCGGCGGCTGCCAGCATTATTCTCGGCCCGTAACGGTCCGCAAGCCGGCTCACGAATGTTACGAGGGCCGCGCTTACCACAGTGCTGACCGTGTACAGAACCGAAATCCCGGTACGGGATAGGTTCGTATCCTCGATTATGGAGTCAATGAATACTGAGAAAACGTAAGACTGTCCCGGCCCTGTGCAGAATATGACCAGCCCTGCAGCCCCGACTATGAACCATCCATAGTAAATGGGGCGGCCGGGCCTGAGAGGATGTCCAGTTAGTCGAGGCATTTCATACGACTAGCCAGGGGGTTAGGAGGGGGAGGCCAGGTCAGGCCCATATCAATCCTGCTGATCATGATGGTACGTTTTCCCGAAAATGGGCGCCAGCGGTACTTTGGAAGACTCAACCGCGAGCTTAGCGTTCATGCGTAGCGCCACGGGCACCAGAGTGCGTCTTTGCCCGGGATAAACGTGGTGAATCTTCAGATGTCCAAGAATTGTCAATGAATAAGTTTGGGATATCACGGGGCCTCATGGCTTACCTCCCCGGACGCCTCTTCATCTTTGAAAAGATTGCACATATATGCCCTGACCCCGTGAGCTTGGGGTCTTACGGACAATGTTAACCTTCTCACGCACTCTTCGTCTAAAGTCCAAGGCGCCACGTTGACAAGGTACTCAAGAACTGCATGCAACGGGTTGCCAGTGAACAGTCCTTGGGGACTTGCCCTCGGTATGGTTGTGTACGTCGAAGTGGTTGAGCAACATTGTGATATCAAGATTCTGCATTGCGCCAGGTCGCTTGAATCGATGTCTGTTCATCCTAGTTACTTGTCTTCCCACTTAGAAGTGTCTGCGAGTCAAGCATCGAAGGAGGACATCCGGGACCTGTAAAAGGCAGGGTATCGGATTAGCGAACGGACAAGAAAAAAAGACCGTCCGTTATGGCGGTCTCGTCGGGTTCGTAGGCACGAACAGGGGGAATGTGGAGCGGGAGACCGGATTCGAACCGGCGACAGCCTGCTTGGAAGGCAGGGGCTCTACCGCTGAGCTACTCCCGCACCGCGGAGAGATATTAGAAGGGTGTGAGGGGTGGGGTCAAGGGAGGGGGCCTTTCCTTGACCCACGCAAGGGAATAATCGGTTCCCGCCCACCCGCCCTGTTTAATTGTGATAGAGGAGTGATGTGCGAAGCACATCACTCCTCTATCACAATTCTTGCTGGGGGAGGGGGAGTAGAAAGTAATACGATTTGCCTCTAGGGGGCTGTCCCGATTAGCCTTGATTTGGGAAGATAGCGTAGGGCTCGGGATACGCTCGACCATTCGAACAGTTCGGGATAGTCGATGTGATTGAGTGTGTTGCAGGTGAATTGTGGGCCGACGTCTTAGATCCCTCGCGGGGCCTCGGGATGACAATGAGAAGGGTGAGCGTGGGCTAGATGGCGCGGGCCGCCCGATGCCCGCCCACTACCGCTACTTCAATGTCTCTGGGTTGGAGGGCGTCGCCGATGGCGTGGAGGTTGGGGGTGCGGCCTTTGAGGTCTCGGAATAAGGTGTCTACGGCCTGGCCTCCGGCGGCTATGACTACTGTGTCGACATCGGTGATGTAGCGGGGGGCCCAGGTGACGACGTCGTAGACGTAGAGGGAGTCTTCGAGGATTTCGAAGACTCCGGTAAAGGGTGTCATCTTGACGCCCTTGCGGAGCAGGCTTTCATAGAGGTGCTGCCAGAGGGGTGGGGTTATCTCCCGGCCCACGTATTGGAGGCCGGTGACTATCTCGACGGACTTGCCGTTGGTGACGAGGTAATCGGCGACGGTGGAGGCCTCGGGGAGGCCCTGGGTGTCGACGATGACTACCCGGTCTCCGATTTCAGCCGATCCATCCAGCACCTGCCATGTGTTGAGCACGTGCCGACCCTCGGCGCCGGGGATTTCGGGGGTGTATGCGGTAGAGCCGGTGGCCACAATTACGCTGTCAGGGGATTCGGAGAGGATAAGGTCGGGGGTGGCCTCGGTGTTGAGGCGGATGTCGACACCCAGTCTTTCGAGTTGGCGTTCGAAGAAAAGGATTACCTCTTCAAAGTGGTCTCGCCTGGGGGTTTTCAGGATGAGGTTAAGCTGTCCGCCTAGTCGGAGGCCTTTTTCGAAGAGGACTACCTCGTGACCTCTCATGGCAGCGGTGCGGGCAGTTTCCATACCGGCGGGGCCTCCACCGGCGATGATGACCTTCTTTTTCCGATGGGTGGGGGGCAGGATGCTCCATTCCTTTTCTCGGCCGGTGACGGGGTTGTAGATGCAGCCGACGCCCAGACCGATGAGGATGTGTCCGGCGCAACTCTGGTTGGTGCCGATGCAGTAGCGGATCTCATCGGAGCGGCCTTCACGGGCCTTGTTGGGGAGGTGGGGGTCGGCGATGAGGGCTCGGACCATGCCGACCAGGTCAACGACGCCATCTGCTAGGAGTTGCTCGGCGAGGGCAGGGGAGTCGATGCGGCCCGCTCCCAGGACGGGCAATTTGACCATCTGCTTGATCTCGTTGGCTTTGTAGACGTACTGACCGGGCTCCCGATAGTAGCTGGGCCAGTGGTCGGCGAAGGACTTGGGGTCAGGGATAGCGCCCTGCCAGACGTTGAGATAGTCGATTGCACCGGTTTGCTCCAGGAGGGGAGCGATAGTTCTCAGCTCCAACATGCCGACGCTGTAGTCGACCATGTCGTCGTAGAGGCGGACGCCCAGGAGAAGGTCAGGGCCGAGGGCTTTACGGCAACCCTCGATGACCTCGTAGAGGAAGGTCATGCGCTCCTCGATAGTGCCGCCGCCATATTTGTCGGTGCGACGGTTTGAGTCAGGAAAGAGGAATTCGGAGATGAGGTATCCGAGCCCTACAAGGACTTCGGCGCCATCGAGGCCGCCTTCCCGGATGCGGGCGGCGGCGCCGGAGAACTGCTGGACGGCCTCCTCCACTTCCTCGATGTCCATTTCGTGGGGCATGTACTGGGGGCTGGCGAAGTGGGGTGGGGGGACGGCGGAGGGGGCCATGAGGGGCCTGCCGAGGACGCCTGCAGCGTCGACGACCATCTTGCCTCGATGGCCGAGCTGGGCGAGGAGGGGGGTGTCGAACTCATGGGTGGCGGCGGACATGCGTCGATAGACGGGGATGACTCGATCATCGTAATTGGCCATGGAGAGGGGCACTTCGCCATCGTTGTAGACGACGCTGTTTCCGAGGACGACCATGGCTGCGCCGCCCTTTGCGCGCTCCCTGACGTAGTGGACGTATCGGTCGTCGGGGAGGCCGCCTTCACCCTGGTAGTGTGCGGCGTGTCCCGCGTTCACTATCCGGTTCTTCAGGTTGTACTTCCCGACCCTGATAGGTTCGAACAGGTGAGGAAAGGGAGCGGCCACCCTCTCGAGCTCCTTTACCGAACTGCGGCCTTGGCCTCTTTGGACAATTCGTAGGTGACGGGTTTCCGGTTGAGGTTGGGGATCTTCACGCCAAGTTTTTCGAGCTCCGGCCAGATGCTCTTCTTGAATTCGGTGCCGAATGCTGCGCCTCCCACCCTAGCCAATCGATGGCTCTGCCAGCGACGCCGAATGATGTCCTGGCAATCTGTGCTCTTGAAAGTACCGACAGGCCGCTCCCGGACGATGGTTCGGGCCATGTCCGCCCAGGCACTTCCCTGCTCGGCGAGAGGCGCCGGTGAAAAGGGAGGGGGAGACGGGGGCGTCTGTGAAATGGAGGGTTGGGGAGAAGACGCCGGTGTGGGACGTGCGGGCCGCCTGGAAACGCTGGGCCGGGTCCTGAGGGGAGGGCGGGGCCTGGACGAGCGGGAATCCGCAGACACCACGTGCAGTAGATCCCGGGGGAAGAACTGCTTGACGTTGGCGGATAGCGATTTGTGCCGGTCCGTAACCGCCCAAAGGAAGGGCGTAGGGCCACGGGACCCGTCAACTTCGTCTCGGATGGCGGCATAGAGAGAAATGAAGTCGCTGTCGTCACTGAAGACTACGATGTGACCGATCCTGCCACGAACGAAATCGGCGATGGCGTTGGTGGCCATGGCGATGTCGGCGGAGTTCTTGGACGAGTCCCGGCTGAAGTGCTGGATTCCCTTTACCAGCACCTGGACGCTGCCGAACTGGTCGACGGTCCACAGCCGCCACAGCTCGACCTGGTCTGCGCGGACGTATAGGGTCATCCGGGAGGGAGCGGGGGCGGCATTGGGCCAGTTAAACATAAGGGAAGATATGAGGGTTTGGGCATCTTCCTGCAGATTCTCTACGTCTATATAGACTCCGGACCCCCTCGAGCCTTTGGTTGATTTAAAGTTCAGTGTTTTTCCTCCGGGGCTGTTCTGGTTGGTGATTTCGGGAGATGTCTGGATCACTCGGATTTGAGCTTCTCGGCGGGACCTTGAAAATGGAGAAGCCAGAATGCGTCCCAGGCTCCTCAGGCTCGATCCGCGCCTGGTTTCATTCGAGGGAGAGAGAGAAGAATTGTCCACTATTGCTTCCGTCCATTTCTTTGACTTGGGTCTCGGGTGAGGATTCTAAGGACTTGGGGGAGGGCCGACTTTGCCCTTTTCATAAGAGCGTCTTCGTTCAGACTCCCGATTGGGTGCGGGACCCGGGCGAAGGGATAGTCCGGTATGCCTCTCATGTGGGCGATGGTTTTGGCGGGAATCTCAAACTCCTCGGTGATGATGACCGCGGTGGGCGTTCCGTTCAGCTCCAATTCTATACCGTCGTGCAAACTGCACTGGCTGCAGGAACCTCAGTCCCCGATGGCGAGGACTGCGGCGTCGCACTTCCGGGAGATCTGTTGTATCAAGTTTGGGGGCGCGGGTCGGGTGGCATCGGTCTTGGAGAAACGCACGATGCGGACGGGCTCTAACTCCGCTTGGATCAGGGCTGATAGTTTATCCAGGAGATTGCCCGCGTTGATCTTCGTATTGTCAACGAGGGCGATGGTCTTACCATCCAAATCTGAGGGACGAGGCGCTATCGAACTGCTGGAGGTGGGGGTATCGCCTCTGGGGTCCATGACCGGTATTCCGACGGGACTTTGAGTTGTCATATTTCACCTCACAGGTGTCAGGGTCAGGACTGTCTAATGGGGCGGGTGACGCTGCGGCTGTAGTCAACCTCGCTGCCCCATGATACGAGGAAAGCCGAGAATCCGCCCGCGCTGCCGCCTGCGGGGACAATCAGGAAGTCGTCAGGTGTGGCGGTGACGCCGGACAGCCCGATGCCCTTCCGGAATTCGTTCTTGCCGCTATCGGGGCGGGACCTCCAGTATTCCATGGGTCTTTGAGTGGCTTGATGAAGAAACTGTTGCACGTTTTTCTTTGTCCAACCTGCGCGCAGGATATGGTCCAGGTGCTCTGGGGCCAGGATTGCCATGATTTCGCAGCCGCGGGCGTAATATGGATAGGCAACTATGGCGTCGGCGATACGGCTCAGGACTTCTTCCGCGCTGTTGCTGCGGTGGTCGGAGACCTGGACGGGGGCGTAGCAGGCGAATGCTGTGACGGCGTCCTGAGCCTCGGGGATACCGTAGTCGGTGCGGAGTGAGGGCCAGGGGGTGAGGGACTCATCCTCGGCGATACAGGAGGTGTACTTGCCGGGATTTCCGAGGGTCGATTTGTCCAAAACGCCGGGCAATGCGCCACAGACGTTCATCAGTATGAGACGGATGGCCCTGCCGATTGTCGCGTTGGCCCGGGTCCCGGGGCCGAGCATGTTGAGACCGTAGTTTATGCCCAGTTCATCTACAGGCTTGCCTCCGACCACGAGCATATGAGAGGCGCCCGAGGTGCTGGCGGCAGTGGCATTGAGGCTGAACTTATCGTCGACCATCGCTTCGATGCCGGTGACAATGACAGGCATGTAGCCGGGGAGGCAGCCGGCCATTATGGAGTTTAGGGCTACCTTCTCGGCGGTTATGGGGATGGCACCTACGGGGACTACTCCGACGACATCGGAAGGATTGAGGTTGGCGGAGTACAGGAACTCGGTGACACGGTTGGGGGTGGGGGGCACTACGGGCAGGCCGTCGGTGAGGCCTTGTTCGAAATAGAACTCAACGGCATCAAAGTAGTCGAGAGTCCGATTGGGGCTGGATGACAATCCGTTCTTCCTCCGCACACCCACGGGAGCGCCAAGGAGATTATAACACTGTGCGGGAGTGGGGCTGATAGAATAGGGCCGGAGGGCGAGCCAGAATGGATGCATTGATACAAAACGCGGTGGTGATTACGTGCGATGCCGAAGGCACGGTAATCGAGGATGGGGCAATTGCAGTGCTGGGGAAGAGGATAGAGGAGGTTGGGGAGTCGGGGGAGATGGGACGTAAGTATGAGAGCCTGGACAGGATTGATGCCTCGGGGCGGGCGGTAATACCGGGCTTCGTCAACGCACACACTCACTCGGTGTTGACCGTGCTTCGGGGCACGGTGGAGGACATGGGGGGCGATGCTATCTATGGTTACATGTCGCCGATCTCCTTCGCCATGACCGCCGAGGACCGGCAGGCGATGAATGCCCTTGGTTGCCTGGAGGCGATAAGGTCGGGCACTACGACGATGGTGGACCCGTTCAGGCACGTCTACCAGTATGCACAGACGATGGCGGAATCGGGGGTCAGGCTCTTCCTCAGCGAAAGCTGCGCCGACGCCCTGAACCTGAAAATTCGATACGGCATCTATGAATACTCCGAGGAGTGGGGACAGGAGTTCCTGGACAGGTCCGAGCGGCTCATCGAGGAGTTTCACGGCATGGATGGGGGTCGGGTGCAATGCCAGGTCGCTGCCCATGCCCCGGACAACTGCTCGCCGTGGATGCTGAGAAAGCTGCTGGACCTATCGGAGAAGCACGGGCTTCGGCGGACGGTTCATCTTGCTCAGAGCCAGAAGGAGCTTGACCAGGTGATGTCGGTGAACGGCAAATCCTCGGCGGCTTATCTACGAGACAACGGATGGCTCGGGCGGGATGTGCTGGCAGCTCACTGGTTCTTCTGCGACGAGGCTGACGTGGAAATCCTCGCCGAGACGGGGACTCACATGGCCCACTGCCCGTCTCCCAGCGCCCGGACGGGCCGGTACCCGATTCCGAAAATGCCGAAGATCACAGACTCCGGGGTGAACGTCACCCTTGGCACCGACAACATGACCGAAAACATGTTCCATGCCCTGAACTTCGGTCTTGTTCTGAACCGGAGCTTGCGGGATGACTCACCCCCCAAACCAATGCCCCAGGACCTGTTGCACTGGGCGACACTAAACGGGGCAAAGTCCGTAGGCATGGAGGACGAACTAGGTTCCGTAGAGGCGGGGAAGTTGGCCGATTTGACGTTTGTGGACTTGAGTCGGGCGCACCTTGTCCCAGCGATCAGCCCGGTGTCGAACCTGGTGCACTACGGGGAGACGTCGGATGTGGAATCGGTGATGGTGGGTGGTGAATTCGTGATGAGGGACGGCAAGGTGTTGACCATGGACGAGGGTGAGGTGGTGGAGAAAGCACGGGAATCGACGCTCAGGGTTTGGAAGCGGTTCAAGCAGGAGTACAAGGATATCTACGTGCCCGCGTACCCGGGCCCCGATTTCCCGAAGGCATGACGGCTCGGATAGTAGATTTAGCACTTTATTTCAAGGAGACAACATGGCGGAAAGAAGGCTCATCAACCCGGCTAACTGGCCCTACTTCGATCAATCGAAGATGCCGTATTCGCTGGGTGCGGAGAAGAACGGGATCCTGTATCTGTCGGGGCAGACGGCTGAGCGAGAAAACCCGGAGACTGGGAAGATCGAGTGCCTGGGGGATGCGGTGGAGCAGATGGACGTGATCATGGAGAAGCACAAGTTTCTCATCGAGGCGTCCGGGGGGAAGCCGGAGGACATGACCAACCGTACGGTCTTCACTTCCGCAGCGGGGAGTCCGCCCCTGTCGCACTACAATAGGGCTTTTCGGTCATCGCCCACGGTCAGCCCCGAGACGTGGAGGCGCAATTTCGGGCCGAATTATGCACCGGGCACAGGCCTTTACATGCAGGGCAACCTGAATCTGAATGCGATCTGGAGCGTTGACCTTGTCCTGGACATTAGTCCCGGTGAGAGGCGGTACATCAACCCCGGATACCCGCCATATCCGGAAAAGACCATTGCATCTTACGAGAGCGGTACAAACCGTCCAGGCGTACTGAAGAACGACATTCTCTGGTCTGCCGGACAGGCGCCCTGGTACATCGACGAGAATGATGAGCGGGCCTGCCCCTGGACGCTGGTCGAGCAGACGCGTTACCTGTTCGAGAAGTTCGACATGATACTGGCTGAGGGTGGGATGACCCGGGAGGACGTGATAATGACCCGGGACTACATCATCCCCGCGGCTCGGCCCTTCTACAGGCAGACTGCGGACTTGAGGAGGGAGTTTTTCAGGGAAGACTTCCCGGCTTCCACGGGGGTCATTTGTCTCGCTCTGAACGCACCGGAGTGGATGACCGAGATCAACATGATAGCCGTGAAGGGCGGAAAGAAGGAGACGGTGTTGGCGGAACGAGCCCACTCACGGGGCATAACCTTCCTGCCGGGAGTCAAGAAGGGCAAACTGTTCTTCATATCGGGGGAGACGGGACATCACCCGGAGACCGGGGCCCTCGCCATCGGAGACGTGGAAGCCCAGACCCGGCAGACATATCAGAATATCGCCGAGGTGCTGGAGGCCGGGGGAGCGAGCTTCAAGGATGTGCTCAAGGTCACCGACTACATAGACGAGGCAGCGCTGCCCAACTATCACAAAGCGATCGACGTGCGTCGGGAGTTCTTTGGGTCGGAGCTTCCGGCGGCATCCACTACCGTCGTCAACCGGCTTCTCGATCCCCAGGCACTGATAGAGGTCGAGGCGATAGCTGTCGTAGATTGAGGTCGGCAGGATGAGAATAGAGAATATAAAGTCATACCTCGTTTACTCGAAGGGGCACCGGGCCGGGATGATCGGGGGGAAGAGCTGGCTGTTCGTCAAGGTGGAGACGGACGAGGGAATTCACGGGTGGGGTGAGGCGTACACCCAGCTGGACCGGGACCGTTCTATCCAGGCCCACGTCGAGGAACTGGGGCGCTACCTTGTGGGTCGAGACCCGTTCAACATCAAGCACACGACGCAGATGGCCTACGATGACTATGCGGGGCGTCGAGGGTCGATGGAGTTCTACTGCGCTTTGAGCGGGATAGAGCAGGCGCTGTGGGACATCGTCGGGAAGAAACTGGGTGTGCCGGTTTACCAGCTTCTCGGGGGAGCGTGTAGAGACAAGATACGGGTCTATGCGAACGGCTGGTACGGTGGCGCCAAGGACCCCGAGGACTACGCGACGATGGCAATGGAGGTAGTGGAGCGGGGGTTCACGGCGTTGAAGTTCGACCCGTTCCCCGGGCCGTGGCGGCTGTACGTGGACAAGGAGGTCGAGGAGGCGGCGGTGGACAATATCGCGGCGGTGAGGGGGGCGGTGGGTGATAAGGTGGACATATTGATCGAGGTGCACAGGCGGCTATCGCCGATGAATGCAGTGCGCGTAGCCAAGCAAGTGGAGCGGTTCAGGCCCTTCTGGTACGAGGAGCCGGTGCCATCGGAAAACTTGAAGGCCATGGCCGAGGTCAGAGGACAGATAGACATACCGGTCGTGACGGGAGAGGCCCTCTACGGCAAGGCTGCTTTCCGTGAAGTGTTCGACAATCGGGCCGTGGATATCATCAACCCGGACGTGGCCAACTGCGGCGGAATCCTGGAGCTGAAAGAGATCGCTGCAATGGCCGAGCCACACTACGTGGCAGTGTCGCCGCATAACTACAACAGCACGTCGGTGGCTTTAGCGTCTACGGTGCAGGTGTCGGCGTGCATACCGAATTTCCTGATCACGGAGTATTTCGTCAACTTTGCAGAGAAGGCGAATGACATAACGGTCGAACCTATAGAGGTGAAGGACGGGTATGTCGAACTGCCGACGGCGCCGGGGCTGGGGATTGAGCTTGATGAGTCGAAGCTGGAGGCGGAAGAGTACGTACAGCCGCCGGCTCGGGCGTTGAGGACTTATGATCAGGAGGGGCCTTAGGAGGGGATACGCCACCCCACCCCTCGGGAACCCTCTCCCCCTGACCCCCTCTTCCGCCAAAGGCGGATCTCCGACGCCTTAGGGCCTTCAAGGGAGAGGGGGAAATTTGCATAGGGGCATGTGCCTGCACTTTGTGCAGGCACATGCCCCTAATGCGGTACCTAGGGAAGAGAGGAGAAAGAAAGACTCAGATGTATGGCGTTCCACCAAGCTGCCTCGGCACTGGGTCAGGCATGAGAGAGGTGGTAGGACAAATCTTAGATGCACGCCCTGAGGCGCATCTTTGACCTCGATGGGCAGCGGAATGGCGGGTTGATTTAGGCGGGTTGGGGTACTGCAAAAGGGTGGTATAGAATAGTTTAACGGTAGAACGAGCAACGAGGCTTAGGCGTGTGGCCAAAGTTCCTCGTTAGGGAGGCAATATGAGCGATCAAGGGTATACACCGGAACTAGAGGATGTCGGGAATATTGTCGGGTTGGAGCATGTTAATTTAACGGTGCCCGACCAGTCGACGGCGACGGCGTTCTACCTAAGCGCGCTGGGCGGAACGCGAGACCCGTACCTGATGGTGGGTGTGGAGAATATGTGGGTGAATCTCGGGAACCAGCAGTTTCACCTGCCGACGAACGAAGCCCAGCACCTGCGGGGACACGTCGGGCTGGTGACGCCGGACCTGGACCGGCTTAGAGAGCGACTCTCGGGTGCGGAGGAGAGGTTGTCCGGGACGGAGTTTGCGTGGGAGGACAAGCACTGTTGCGTGGTGGTGACGGGGCCGTGGGGGAATACGTTCCACTGCTATGACGGGAGGTCTGACAAATTTGGCGAGATGTCGCTGGGGATACCGTACGTCGAGTTTGACGTGCCAGCGGGGACGGCGGAGGGGATTGCCAGGTTTTACAGCGACATGATGGGGGCACCGGCGGAGATGTCGGATGGAATGGCTAAGGTGAGCGTCGGGGCGGGACAGGAGTTGCGGTTCACCGAGTCGGAGGGGGAGATCCCGGAGTATGACGGGCACCACATCGCCATATACGTGGCGGGGTTCTCGGGGCCGTTCACTGCGCTGTCGGAGCGGGGGTTAATTACCGAGGAGATCAAGAACCACCAGTTTAGGTTCCAGGCTATTGTGGACCCGGAGTCAGGGGAGAAGCTGTTCGATATCGAGCACGAGGTGCGGGGGATGAAGCACCCGATGTATGGTCGGAACCTGGTGAACCGGAACCCGGCTCAAGACCTCGGGTCTTATGTGAGGGGTGGGGATGCGTTTTAGGGGTTAGTCTTCTAGAGGCTTCCCTTGCCAAACCAAGGGTTTGCCAGTCTTCAAATCTTTGGTTCCGCCAAGGGTGGGAGGTTTCCGGGGATCTGAGCGTGCCTGATCCAATTGTGACTGGGTAAGACCAATAACCCTAGATAGGTTCGCACCAGACAAATTTGCGTCCGATAGCTGCGTTAACACAATAAGCGCATCAGATAGGTCGGCCTCATCTAGTCTGGTATTTCGTAGGTCTGCAGAGGTAATGTGAGCGTGTCTTAAGTCGGCTCCAGTTAGTGTTGCGTGGAACAAATTTGCTTTGTGAAGATAGGCAAATGCAAGATATGCCTTCCTCAAGTCCCCAAACTGTAGATTAGAATTCGTCAAGTCCAAGAAAAGGCCGTCTTCGTATTCCAAATCGAACTGCTCTAAATCCCGTTTGCCGATTGTATTTAGGACAGCTTGGATATCCTCACGTATATGGGGAGCGCCGAACTTATTCTTCATTTCTTCTTCGTGACCATCATCAGATTGCGGATGACGTGCGAAGGCACTTAGTAGGCGCAGTATCTGTACATGGTATTCTTCGGGAAAATCTTCGGCCAAACGCTGCAGTGCATAAATCCCGCCCAGCCGGACAGAGAGTGCGTCATGGCCTAGCATCTCCGCACCCTTCTGATAGCGTTCATTTCTTAGGCTCTGTTGGGCAGCGTTTGCTTGACTTTGGGCGACGAGGCCGCGCCAGATGGCTAGGGGAAGGGCGATTAATCCTGCCAGGACCAAGCCGAGGTTGCGGATCGTAGTGCTGCCGGATTCGTCGCTCAACAGCCAATCCCGGAATGTTTCAGAGAAGACTCCGGCAAGAGCCACACCCAGTACCGCAGCGGGGATCAGCGTGGATACGGTTATCCATGCCCAACGAGGCTTGGGTCTAGGGAGTCGGCGGGTTAGTGGGCTTATGAACTTCACTGCCAAGGCACCGAAGACAGTTTAGCTTAACGTGTGGAGTGGGGGTGGGTGGAGAAGAAGGGAGTTGGGTTAGGGCTGACGCTTGAGATTCATGCCTGGGGCGCATCTTCGACCTCCCGGGGCCTCGGAATGACAGGGATTAGCGGGGTGTGCTCTGACTGAGCATGGTTTGGATGTCGGTGGTGGGGAAGTGGTGTTGGGCGGCGGCGGTGATGGCGCGGAGTTTTGACTCAATAGCCGCGACGTGATCTTGACGGGCCTCGCGGAGTGTCTTGCGCACCCATTCGGATACAGTGAAGCCTTGGTGTCGGGCGGCGGCTTGGATTTCTCTGTATTCTTGTTCGTCCAAGAGGATTTCTAGGTGTTTTTGCATGTACGTAGTCTAGTTGAGTCATGGCGCTCCAGGCAAATGGGGACTCCTCCCCCCGCTCATACTTCGAGAGCCTCAGCACGAGCGGCCCCACCGCCTCGGGGATGGATTCCCGTGTCGGAGCACGAGAATGACGGGAGGGGAATGCACCCTCACCCTAGCCCTCTCCCATCGAGGGAGAGGGGACTGGATGCCCCACCCTGCTCATACTTCGAGAGCCTCAGCACGAGCGGCCCCACCGCCTCGGGGATTGATTTCGGTGTCGGGGTGCGGGAGTGATGGGCAAATGTTGTTAGTCTTGGCCGAAGCGGAGAGCTCGGCCGGGGAGTTGGCCGGAGTGTTGGCCCTCGTCTACTACTACTTTGCCGTTGACTATGACATAGGGGATGCCCAGGGGGAATTGCTTGGGGTTTTCTCGGGTGGCGGGGGCTTTGACGGTGGCGGGGTTGAAGATGGTAATGTCGGCCTTGCAGCCGTCGCGGAGAAGGCCCCGGGTCTTGAGGCCCAGACGCTGTGCTGGGAAGGAGGTCATCTTGCGGATGGCCTCGGGGAGGCGGAGTTGCTTCTCGGCGCGTACGTTCTCTGCGAGGATGACGGGGAAGCATCCATAGGTCCGGGGACTGGGGAACTCGCCCATGAGCACGGCGTCGCTGCCGACCATGCCACAGGGGTGCGAGACGAAGGCGGGCAGGGTATTGGCGTTGGTACCGACGCCAACGATGCACAGGTCAAGGCCATCGTCCGCGAGTATGTCCAGGAAGGCTTCCACGGGGTCCTGGCCCCGCATACGCCCGATCTCTTTCACCGATAGGCCCTCGTACTGCTTGTTGTGCTCTTTCTGCAGGTTGGTCAGCCAGTTGGCGGTCGCGTCCCGGCCGCCGGATTTCATCTCGGCGACCAGTCGGGCCCTGTCGTCTGGGTTGGAGATGACTTCGAAGATGCGCTCGGGGCCGCCGTCCATGGTCCACAGAGGAAGCTCGATGGTGGCCCGGGTGCTGGAGTAGACGTAGGGGTAGCAGTCGAATGTGACGTCCATGCCCTCGTCCCGGGCGTCTTCTACCAGGCCTATGTAGTCAAGGTGTGACCCGGCGCCCTGGGCGCCCTGCCGGTAGTGGGTTAGGTGGACGGGGATGCCGCTCTTGCGACCGATTTCGATGGCCTCGTGCCACGGGGCCAGGAGACCCTGGGACTTCAAGCTGGCTCGGGTGTGGGTGTGGTAGAAGCCGCCCATCGCCGAGGTGGCCTTGGAAAGTTCGATAAGCTCATTGGTGTCGGCGTAGCCGCCGGGCGGGTAGTCGAGGCCCGTGGACAGGCCGAAGGCCCCGTCTTCCATCGCCTCCCGGATCACCGATTTCATGTCCTCAATTTCTGCGCCTGTTGCGGGCCTGTCGTCCCAACCGACGGACCAGATGCGGACGGGTGAGTTACCGAGGATGTAGCAGATGTTAACGGAGACGTTGTTGTTATATAGGGCGAGGAAATCGGCGACCGACGACCAGTCGGTGGGCATGGGCGGTCTGTCGTTTAGTCCGGCGTCCATCTCGATGAAGCGGTGAAGGTCCTCCTGGGTCTTGAAGGGTGCGGCGGAATTGCCGTCGATGCCGATGAGCTCGGTCGTAACGCCCTGCCGGACCTTGGGCTCGTGAAGGGGTTCTTTCAGGATGGTGAATCCACCGTGAGAGTGGACATCGATGAAACCTGGACTGACGACGTGGCCGGTTGCGTCGATTGTACGGGCTGCTTCGACATGGGAGACATCGCCGCGGATGATCTCGAGGTCTTCGCCTCGGACGCCAACGCTGGCGTAGAAGCCAGGGCCTCCGGCACCGTCGATTATCAGGCCGTTGATTATCAGGAGGTCGAGCATGTCTTCATTCCCTCATTGGTGTATACGAAAGTTCCGTAGGACACGGATTATACTGGTCGAGCGGTCTGGATACACGAGCCGGAGAGAGCATTTGATGGAGAACGACGCATGGCGAATACACGCTTCGGGATCATAACCTGGGCCGATCCTCAAGCTCCGGTAAGCGAAATTGGCGTGGTGGCACGGGACGCCCAGGCCATGGGATTTTCGACACTGTGGGTGTGGGATACGCCCATCTATACGAAGGATGCCTACGTGGCGTTGGCGGTCGCGGCTCAGGCAACGGAGAAGATCAGGCTCGGGCCGGGGGTGTCGAATCCGCTAACGAGGCACATTTCCGTTATCACCAACGGAATAGCGACGCTGGACGATCTTAGCGAGGGTAGGGCAGTGCTAGGTATGGGGCGGGGAGCGCCGGGATCAGCGAATGCGGTTGGATTTCCGACGGAGTCTATGGCCCAGTTCAGGGAGAGGTTGTTGGGGATTCGGGCCCTGGTTTCCGGGGAGGAAGTGAAGGTTGGCGAGTCGGGAGGGTATTGGGTGCACGGAGTCGAGCGTCGGGTGCCGATATATCTATCGGTGTGGGGGCCGAGGATGATCGAGATGTCGGGCGAGCTGGCCGAGGGAGCGCTCATTGCTGGGCCGTCAGATACGGATGTGATGAGTGTGAAGATCGGGAGGCTGCGTCATGCGACGGAGGCAGCGGGTCGGGGACCAGGTGAAGTAGAGGCACACGCTCAACTTACTATTTCCTGGGACGATGATCCGGCAGTCGCGATAGAACGGGTGAGGCCGGTAGTTACCTACCAGCTGCGTCGGGCGCCGGCGAGCTGGAAGGAGGAGACGCCCGAGGCGCTTTGGGAGGAAGTTGCGGCCATCAGGGGTGCGAAGTTTTTCAGCAGGTCACCGTCTGGAGGTGGTGACGGGTTGGCGTCGGATGCCTTAGTGAGGCACGTTGCGATTGTTGGGAGAATTGAGGAGTGTCGGGAGCGGGTCAGAGAGATAGTGGCATTGGGACCGGATGAGGTGACTTTCCGGCTACCCGCGGAGGACCGGATGGCGACGTTGAAGGGGTTGGGGGAGGTGGTGTGGGGGGTGTGAGGGGGTCCATTGCGACACCACCCTCCGCTCGGCTGAGCCTTCGATGCTCCATAGGCGCACTTGCAGCTCCGCTCAGGACGAGCGGAAGGCCCCGCACCGGGATGTATTCACACCCGAGGCGTATCTGCGACCCGATCGGGGTCGGGAATGATGGGTAAAGAGGTCTCGGTTCCCTAGGGAATGACCCGACGTACGGTCGCTCTTGCTTTACCCATCTCCTGTGAACGGGGCAGCGGTGGGTTTGGGTTGCTGCGATTGGGCTTCCAGTTGGAAGCAATGACGGCCTTCTCCGTGGTCCCATGCATTGTCCGAGAATGTGCCGTAGGCGATCTTGGATTCAGATGAATCGGTGGAGAAAACGGCGCAAAGCTCGTAGGCGTTGTTTTCTTGTACCCGATATTCGTATGGCTGGTTTGTCTCCGGGTCGTGAATGGAAGAGATGGAAAATCTCTGACCCGACATGTCATCAAAGCTTTCGGGGAGCTGCCCGTTGAGTTCCCAGTAAAGGTCTATGTTGTGGGCGATGTTTATCAGGTTGGACCTTCGCTGATCGTCGAGCCTCAGGTCTCGCTGCTCACCGGGCGTGCCCAACAGGAACATCGAATATCCCAGGCAGGCCATGACGAGGAGGACGACCACGGCCAAGATGCCTCGTTGGACGGTTTTTGCGTTGGAGGCATCGGGAGCAGGTGTCTCCGAACGGCGCATGTCCCACAGGCAATACCCGAAAATGGAGCCCGTGACTGCCAGTATGGTGAGGCCTTTCAGGAAGAATCGGAGGGCTGGGTCGCCGGTCAGCAAGTTGGCAAGCAGGGCAATCACGTCTCCGAGAATGATTCCCGCAGCAATGACAAGGGTGAGGTATGTCAGCCATCGGCGCACAAGGGACCGTCGCTTTTCCGGTTCGGACGCCACCTGCGACGCAAGACGCTTCTTAAGGAACAGGTAGAGGGGAAATGCCACTATGACCGAGGCAATGGAGGTTGCTTCGCCTGTGGATGGGAACCCGTCGCGAAAGTCCAGAGGGTCGGGGAAGGTATGGTCGATAAGGCCGAAGACGAGGAGCCCGAAACTGACGGCAGAGACATAAAGGGCTATGAAGGAAACGAGGTATAGGAAGGCCTCACGGGCGTGAAGGTAGGGTGTTGGCCTGGGAACAGCGACCGGGAAATCAACGTCGGCGAAGGCTGACAGGCCGTTCCGCACCTCGCCATCTTCCCAGCCAGCTTCCATCAGGACGGTGTGGATGGACTCCTTAGACCGGCCCTGCTCCAGGGACTCCTTGATGAATGAGCGGAGATCGCTATTCATCGCCGTCTACCGGCCTTCAAGGTCGGTTCGTTTCAGGCATCAAGGCCCATAATGGAGAAGGGGCGGTTGTGAAGGACCTCGTCTATGAAGTCGGCGGGGATGGGGGGTAGCTTGATGCCGTCGCCCCAGTCGTTGATGTTGCGAAAGGCGTCGGCGGCCAGGCCGGGTTTCATGACGGGGAAGTCGGAGCCGAAGAGGATTCGCTCGGTGACCTTGTACTCGATGGCCACCTGAAGGCCATTGTAGAGCTGCCACTTGCGGTGGAATCGGGCGGAGAGGTCGGTGAAGACGTTGAGGTTTTTGCGCAGGAGCATGACTGTCTCCTGCATCTGCGGCTGACCGAAGTGGGCGACGATAATATTGAGGTTGCGGCAGGCGCGCGCAACTTTGTCCAGGGTGAGGACATCACCCCATTCGAGGGTTCCTTTCGGGTCATACATGCCGCCCATGTGGAACATTACGGGAACACCGAAGTCCTGGGCCATGTAGTAGAGCCGCCAGGCCTCCGGGGACCAGGGGTCGAAGCCCTGGTAGACGGGAGACAGTTTCAGGCCCTTGAGGCCGAGGTTCTTGATACTGTTCTCAAAATCGTCGAAGGCGGTGGGGTCGTTGGGGTGAACGGAAGCGAGGCCGATGGCTCGGCCGGGATATTGGGAGCAGTACTCGGAGATGAACTCATTGGGGACCTCGTGGCCCGGGCGCCGGGGGACGTTTACGACGACAAATTGTGTGATGTTGCCTTCATCCATTGCGGAGCGGTGCTCCTCGGGCCAGGCCTCACCTCCTCGGACGCCGTACTTGATACGCTCGGCCATGGCTTCGGGGCTGCGGTGCTCGGGGAGGTAGCAGTGGGTGTGCCAGTCGGTGATGCCTCGGGTGGAATTTTCAGTCATAGTTTGTCCTCCGTGTCGGGGCTAGTTTCTGAAATAGGGCATGATCTTTTCGCCGATGAGGCGCATCTGCTTTTTCTTGTCGATGAATGTCCACATGTGGCAGTCGAGGGCTTTGACCCCGGCCTGCTGGAGTTCATAGATGCGTTCGCAGATCTGTTCGGCGGTGCCGTAGAGTCCGACGAAGTCTATGAGTTGCCGCGTGACGAGTTTTGCGTGGTCGGCGTCGACGCGTTCGTGCTGGTAGTAATCGTAGGCGTCGTGGACGCGCTTTAGTTCCTGGAGGAGGTCGGCATCGAGTCGACTGATCAGTTCTCGGACGGCGGGGTTTCGGTCGTGGCGGAAGATGGAGAGGTAGAAGCCGGTGCACATAGTGGCTACGGATGCGGCCATTTCGTCCCAGCCCTTGTCACCTTCCTCCTCGACGAATATGGGAAGGCAGACGCGAATGTCCAGATCATCGGGGTCACGGCCCGCTGATTCTGCTGCGCGTCGGACGAGGTCCAGGCACCAGCGGGCGACGATGGGACTGCCCTTGGAGGCGAGCAGAAGTCCATCACCCAGTCTGCCGCCGATGTCGCAAGTCCTGGGCCCGGCCGCGTGAACGTAGACGGGGAGGCGTCGGTTTATCCACTCGTTGTGCATCTTTGCACCATTGAACTCGGCCTCCCGGCCGGAGGTGTAGGTGTGGATAAAGTTGATGACGTTTTCAAGGAGGGTCATGGGTTGGACGCCGACATCCATAGTTCGGGCGGCGCTGAAACCCGAGCCCAGGCCGACCCAGGCTCGACCCCCGGAAATCTCGTCGATGGTGGCCATGGCGTTGGCGGTGACTGCGGGGTGCCGGGTGAAAGTGTTTGTGACGGAGGGACCGATGCGCACCCGGTTGGTGTTGAGGGCGGCGATTGTCATGGCAGGATAGGGGTCACGGGCGAGATTCTGGGTGTCGATGATGCCGAGCATGTCGAAACCGGCCTGTTCGGCGGCGATGGAATGGTCGGCGATTTCGTAGGTGGCAAGCTCTCGGCCCCAGGCGACGCTGAAGTCCATTCTCATGGGAGTGTTCTCCGGTGGGGAGGGGTGTTGGGGGGCATTATAGCGTATGGGGATGGAGGGGAGTGCGGGTACGATACCCACTCCTACAGGGGACGAGACTGGGTACAAAGGACTTATCGGAACCGAGGCATTATTTCCGTGGCCAGGGTCTGGATTTGGGGCATGACGTGGTGTGGGGGGCGGGCGTTGGAGAAGGCGAAGTGGGTGACGCCGATGTCGGCGAAAGTCTGGATGGTGCGGGTGATGTCTTCCGGGGTGCCGATGGCGTAGTGGGTGTCGGGGGTTGGGGCGAGGTACATTTGCCTCTGATAGCGGTGTTCAAGGGCTTTTTCGGCGATGTGTTGGGCCTCGGAGCGGGTGTCGGCGATGCAGAAGTAGAACTGGATGGCCTTTGTGATGGAGGCCGGGTCCCGACCTATCGTCCCGCAGTGTTCCTCTATCTTGCCCCACAGGTCCTGATATAGCTCGGGGCTGATACTGTGGGGGATGAAGCCGTCGGCGAGACGGGCCGTTCTCCTCAATACTCCCGGAGCGGTGCCACCGATCCAAATGGGTGGGTGGGGGGTGGAGGTCGGGCGTCCGCCGAGAACGTACAATCCAAGTCAAGGAGCTTGCCGGAGAAGGTGGTTGGCTCGCCCGTCCAGAGGGACTTGATGACTTCCAGGGCCTCGTCGCAATAGCGGCCTCGTTGACGGGGGGATGCACCATAGGCTTCGAAGGAACCGGGGACATTGCCTCCTGCCCCCACGCCGAAGATTAGACGTCCTCCAGACAGCCGGTCCAAGGAGGCGAGGGCATGGGCCAAGCCGACGGCGTTTCGCAGGGGCAGCAGGATGACGGAAGGGCCAAAGTTAATGCGCTCGGTGTGAGCGGCCATGAAGGAGAGGGTGGCCAGAGGTTCAAGGGCGTCGGCGCCGGAGTGCACGTTCTCGGTGATCCAGAGGGTGTCGAAGCCAAGGGACTCGATGGTTCGGGCGTAGTCGATGACTTCTTGCCGGGAGTACCGATAGGTCTCATGGAAGGACATGCCGAAGGTGAGCTTGTTCATGGCAAGTGTAGGTTGGGGTGAAAGCCTCACCTGTCCCCCGGACTAAGCGAATTCCTAACCGCCCGAGGCTGTGGCGGAAACGCCTTCCAAGTTGACCTCAACCTCAACTTCCAGGATGGCGACGGGGTCCTCTTTTCCCTCGTCGTGGGGGGCTGGGAAGTAGCCACCATAGTCGTTGGGGATGGAACGGTGGTAGGCCAGTGCGTCTGCCACGGACATTTGCGGAGGCGGAACGGGGTCGCCGTATTCGTGCGTAACTTCAATATGGCCGGTGATGGCCTCTTTGATCATTGCCTGAATGCCGTCCCAAGTTTTGTGGGTGGAGATGCAACCGGGCAAGTCGGGGACGTATGCGGCATAGTTGTTGGGAGTCTGTTCAAAGACTACTACGTAGCTTTTCTTCATCTCTTACTCTCCCGCAGTGCGGCCTGCCTCAATATGTTGCTCCAAGTACCTTTAGGCACGTCTTCGCCAAGATGCCCTGGGATGGTGACGGTTCCGGGTTTGACTGGATGTTTGAAGTGTCGGTGGCTGCCCTTCATCCGGTCTAACTGCCAGCCGTCCTTCTCGACGATGCGTATGGCTTCTCGCACTTTTGGCATGATTGGCGGGAGCAGTCCAAGAGCATGTTATCACATACTCAAACAGAGACATGCGTGTGTGTCGTCTGGGGAGGGCAACCACGAAGACTTGTCCCTCGGAATTCTATACTCGCGGATTCAGGATGGCGCCCTGGGCGGCGGTGAGTTTGGCTATGGGGATTCGGTAGGGGCTGCAGCTTACGTAACTGACCCCCGCATCGTGGAAGAAGCGGATGGAGCGGGGCTCGCCGGCGTGTTCGCCGCAGACGCCGATTTCCAGGCTGGGCTTCTCTTCTCGGGCCCAGCCTATGGCTGTTTCCATGAGGCGGCCCACGCCCTTGACGTCGATGATTTCGAAGGGGTTATCGTCAAGGAGGCTGTTTTCGAGGTAGGTGGTAAGGAACTTCTTCTCGGCGTCTTCGCGGGAGAAGGAGTAGACGGCCTGGGTGAGGTCGTTGGTGCCGAAGGAGAAGAAGCTGGCCTCATCAGCGAGGGGCGCGGCCCTCATGCATGCTCGGACGGTCTCCATCATGATGCCGATACGGAATCCCTTACCTTCGATGTTCTGCTTGACCCAGAGCAGCTCCTGCAAGGTGATGACCTGCGGGACCATAATGGAGACGCGGGCGCCGGTCTCGGCCTGGGCCTCGGCGATGGCCTCGACCTGCATGGCGTAGACGAGGGGCGTAGTGACGGCGAGTCGGACACCCCTGTGCCCTAGCATGGGGTTGACCTCCTGGAGGTCCTCGAGACGACGCTTGAGCTTAGCGTCGTCAGAATCCTGCTCGACGGGCAGGAACTCGTGGAGGGGGAGGTCCAGAAGGCGAATAATGACAGGGGTATCGCCGAGGGCCTTGAAGAGGGAGAGGAAATCGCGCTTCTGGAGCTTTCTGAGGTTTGCCAGGGCTTTCTCTTCCTCCTCCTCGGAATCGCTGAGGATAAAGTCGCGGATGGCGTCGAGCCGCTCCTTGCCGGTGAACTGGCGCTCGGTACGGCAGAGGCCGATGCCCTCGGCGCCGTGTTTCTTGGCGAGGGCCACACCGTCTGCGGTGTCCGCGTTGCCCCAGACACCTATCTGCTTGGTTTCGTCGGCCCAACTCAAGAGCTTGGCGAGCTCGGGGGTGGCCTCGGCCTCTAGGAGGGCGAGAGCACCCTGGTAGACGCTGCCGCTGGAGCCGTCGACGGTGATCACATCGCCCTTGCGGACTACGACGTCGCCGACCCGGAACGACTCGTCTTCAAGATCAACGTCCACTTCCTCCGCACCACAGACACATGGTTTGCCCATTGCGCGGGTGACGATAGCGGCGTGGGATGTGAGGCCGCCGCGGGAGGTCAGGACTCCACCGGCGGCGGCGATGCCTTGGATGTCGTCGGGGCTGGTCTCGGGGCGGACGAGGATCACACCGCCCGATGTCTTGGCTACGGACACTGCCTCCAAGGGATCGAAGACCACCCTGCCGGAGACTGCACCGGGGGCGGCGTTGAGACCGCGGGCGATGGCCTGGTGGCGTTCCGGGAACTGGATGCGGTTGTGGAGCAACGCACGGATGTCGTCCGGAGTGATGCGGAGGAGGGCCTCATTTCGAGTCAGGAGGCCATCCTCGACCATATCTACGGCGATCTTCACGGCGGCCTCACCGCTGCGCTTGCCAGATCGGGTCTGGAGCATGAAGAGGTTGCCGGACTCAACAGTGAACTCGACGTCCTGCATGTCGTGGAAGTGCTGCTCCAGGTCTCGGGAGAGGCCCTCCAGCTCCTCATAGACGTCGGGCATCTGGTTTTTAAGGGCGTCGATACTCTGGGGAGTCCTGACGCCCGACACGAGGTCCTCGCCCTGGGCCACGGGTAGATATTCTCCGAAGAGGCCCCGGGCGCCGGTGCTCGGGTTTCGGCTGAATACGACACCCGTGCCGGACATCTCGTCTAGGTTACCCATGACCATGGACTGGACTACGGCTGAGGTGCCTATGTCCTCGGGGATTTCGTGGAGGCGACGGTACTCGTTTGCACGGGGGTTGTCCCAGGAGCCGAAAACGGTCTTCAGGCACGAAAGGACTTCTTCCCGGCTGGCAACGTTGAGGACGGTGTCCATCATGCCAGGCATGGAGACCGGAGCGGAGGAGCGGACGGAGACGGTGAGGCCGTTATCAAAGGAGCGACCCAGCTTTTCGGAGAGCCAGGCGAGGGCTTCATCGATCTCATCCAGGGGCAGGGTGTTGCTCTCTCTGTACTCCTTGAAAGCGTCGATGGATACGACGAAGCCGGGGGGGACTCGGAGGCCGAGCCGGGTCATAACGACGAGGTTTGCGCCCTTGTTGCCGAGAAGGGCCTTGTCCTCGCAGCCGTCCGTAAAGCGGTACACGTTGGTCATGGTTAACACCTCATGCGCTGACGCCGGCCAGCATGGGCTGGTCGACATAAGCAATGGTCTGGGGCCCCTGGGGCAACACGCAAACGGTTCCCGTGGGGCCATAAGAATTGATAACTTCATCCACCGCAGCCTGCAGGTCTGACACGGGGCGGATGTGGGCGGACTGAATCTGGTCGGGGGTCAGATAGTCGGACTTGAGATAGACGCTGGCCTTGAGTTGGACTTTCGCCTGAATCTGGACCTGCCACTGGTCCTGTCGGAAAAACCCAGGCGTCTCGACCATGGACAGCAGGTCCTCTGGTGACCGGCGGGAGGTGAGGAGTGTTTTGTAGTCACCGTGGTCTGGGATGCCGTCCCGGCACTCGGCGGCGCAGATAATCGAACCGCCGCGCTTGACTACCTGGGCAGCGGCAGAGAGGCCCTTCACGGCCTGATAGAGATTAAGGTCCAACGGGTAGCCGCTGTTGGTCGTGACAACAACATCGAAGGGCTGAGGGGTGGGCCGCATGGCGACGCTGCGGGCAAAGCGACAGGCGTCGGCGTGCTCCGCGAATAGCTCGCCGGCATGGACGCTGGTTATGCGGTGCTTGTCGTCCACGGTTACGTCTATGCTAAAGGTTACTCCCGTGTCCCGGGCGATGCGTCTGATGGCGTCGTGTACGGGATTACCCTCGGTGACGGCCCACGTGGCGTCGGGGTGGCCGATGAGGGGGGCGGAGTGGAGTTTCATGATGGTGTCCACACCCGCGAGACCTGGGGCGACCATCTTGGGCCCGCCGCTGAACCCGGCGAAAAAGTGAGGTTCGACAAGGCCAAGGGTAATGCGGACATCGGACTCCACCCAGCGTCGGTTGAGAAGTACGGGTGTGCCATCGATGGGTGGGGCGGCGGGGACGAGGGAGCCGGGGTCAAAGGCGTTGTGGCAGATGACTTGATAATTTTTGACGACGTCGGGTCCAAGCATCCGCGATAGCTCTTCCGGTGAATTGGAACGGTGGGTGCCGGTGGCTACCAGGATGGTTATCCGGTTATTGGGTACGTGGCTCAGTTCGCTGAGCAGGACAGGAAGGATGGTAGCCGTGGGGACGGGGCGGGTAACGTCGCAGACGGAGATGGCCACGGATTGAGAGTCGCTGACAAGTTGTCGGAGAGGGAGAGAGTCTATTGGGTTGCGGAGCGCGTGAAGGATGGCGGCACCGGAATTGGGGAGAGGGGAGGGGTATGCAGGTTCGATGACCGTGGTCCGGTCGGGGGGAAGGTCGATGATCAGGCCCTTGGCACCGTATGCCAGTTCAACGCGCAATTGAGAGTTTCCCGTATGCCTCATAAGAAGAGTTACGTAATCTACATGTTACCACTGGGAAGAAGAGGTTGAGTAGTTGGAGCGGGGATTGCGGGAGTTACCCTCATCTCCTGCCGGTACACCCGGAGAAGGAGTGGGATCAGACTTTAGATATAAATAGGCGGAATTTTTCTGTTGATTCCCACATCCCTTACCACAATTGCAGCGGCTCAGGCATTGATTCATTTCTGGTGTTTCGATTGTATCCACGTGTCTCGTAATTCGTCCAATGCCGCTGACCAATCGGGTTGGCAGTTTCCGTTACGACGGAAACCAAACCGAGAATTCACTTTCGATTGGGGTTATTCCGACAAGGCATTCTAGTGGGGAGTGCAAGGCTTGTCCCAATCCTTGACCAGGTACGCCAAGTTCGTTCTAAGGATGGTGGGCTGGAGCTTACTGCATTGCGAACTTCTCGCTGTGAGGACTTTCCGCAAGGAACGTCTGCCTAAGGCGGTAAACACAGCGTCAAAGAGTTGCCTGGCGCCAATGCCAGCATTTCTATGGCACCAATCAAAGGGGTTCTCGCTGCTGGTGAGGCTATTCGTAGGTCTTCGAGGCCACCCAACCCAATGACCTGACGGCCGTGGACAGAGGAGGAATCTTCCGAAACAATCAGCGTTGACAAGGCAACCTACTAATGATACTTTATACTAATTAAAGATACTGTACCCTAAGTATACGGTCCATAAAACTATGATATTAAATATCATTAACTTACAAAATGACCAAGGAGGATAGTAATGCGTTCTGACTGAAGAGCCCAAGAGTCAAGACCAGAAATCCATTAGCGAATCAGAGCTTGAATATCGATGCACGAGGTGAAACATGGAATTCTATAATGTGAAAACCAAGCAGACAGTGGATATACCAGAGAGCGGCCTCAGGAAACGTACCCTAATGCGTAAGAACGGCGGACATACTTATACCGTTACTGGGGAAGAAAACGGCACCAAACTGGTTAGATTTGTTAGCAAACAACAGTACGATGCCTTGCACGTACCTGAAATTGAGGTCTCCTGAGGAGGCAATATGTGGTGGTTCAAACGGGCGGTGCTCCTTCCAACTTTCGCTGATGTCCAGGCGATGCACCCCTGGTTCCTGGACTACAAGCAGTTGGAACCAGGGGTCAGAGAGCTGGTGTGGACATTAAACCAGACCGGCCTGGTAGAAACCCTCTCCTCCTGTGAAGGTCACCCGGAGTTGCCGTACTGGTGGGAGACTACTGACGGAACAGCTTACGTCCTGTGCTTGGTGACCAATCCCAGCCGGTGGGACCGGGTTCTGCATAGGTTACGGCAGCTGGCCCAGGACTGGAAGGAAGTCCAATTGATAGTACGAGATGACCGGGAGCAGAGGGAGCAGTGGATGGGGTTTCAAGTAAGCCATGCTCAACCAGAATCTGCCCGCAACTCTCTAGACCAAGCAATTGGCCAGGCTAACGAATTGATTAAAGAGTACTTGGACCATGATATCGTTGCTGTAACCTCAGCCCGACGTGGACATGAGATCCATGCCCAGCAATATGGTCCTCCCGGCTTGTTTGAAGATCAAGGCAAGGAAGGTTGGGGAAAAGGCCAACAGATCTAAGGAGGGGTCCCACGTAAGTGGTTACTGCTTACCGCTGCACAGGAGATGCGAGATTCTGTAATCCTGTGTAGCAACCCCAAAAAACGGTTGTAAGTCGGTACGGGGCTGGGCTAGACATGCTCCCCAGTTTATCGTCTTCCGAATTGTGAGCGACTCTCAGCTGAAGCAGGTGGAGCCTATGCTCAGTTAACGGGTGGTCAGCTACACCGTGGATATGTTTGCGCAGATCCCGCTGCCCTAGCCAATAGCAATTCCTCAAACTAAAGTGCAGGGAGAGGGTATCGAACACTGCCCCACCGCCACGCGGGATGGATTCCGGTTCTCGGCGGCCGGAATGGCGGAGGAGGGAGGGAATCAGGGGTAGAAGAGGCGTTCAGCGGCTCTTTGGAGCTCGGGGCGGAAGTTGGGGTGGGCTACGTTGATGAGCTCCTGGGCCCGTTCCCGGATGGACTTGCCGAGAAGCCGGGCGACGCCGTATTCGGTGACTATGGTGTCGGCGAAGGTGCGGGGCACGGTGACGACGCTGTGTTCCTCCAATTGCGGGACGATTCTAGAAACCGCGCCGTCGAGGGCAGTGGACCAGAGGAGGGTCAGGGCTCGACCGCCGTTGGACATGATTGCACCTAGCTGGAAGTCCAACTGGCCGCCTGTGCCGCTGATCTGCCTGCCGCCGAAGATGGTCTCGGCGTTGATCTGACCGGTGAGGTCGATGGAGAGGGCGTTGTTGATGGAGACCATGTTGTCGTGCCGGGCCACGGTGCGGGCGCTGACCACATAGTCGGAGGGGAGTAGCTCGATGGCCGGGTTGTTGTGGGCGAACTCAATCTCGGGGCCGGTTGCGCCGTGAAGACAGGTGAAGATTGCCTTGTCCCGGTGAATGGTCTTTCGGGCGCCGGTGAAAATGCCTTTCTCTATCAGGGAGAGAGCGCCAGGGGCAACAAGTTCCGAGTGCCAGCCGAGATCCTTCTTTCCGTCGAAAGCGCCTAGCATCGGAAGATATCCACCGGGAGTTCCTATGCCGGTCTGCAGGGTTGCCCCATCCGGGACCAGCTCTGCGACATTGTCGGCGACGGACCTGGAGATTTCAGGAGGCGCAGTCCAACCCATGCGGGAGGCGAAGGCTCGGACTTGTTTTGGGGTCAATACGGCCAACTGGGGGAGGTATCGGGTGCGCTCGTCGGCGGAAATCCTGGGGAAGAGCTCGGAGAGGAGGGATCGCACTTCGGGGTCGGATGCAGAATCAATGGTCTGCCGACACGCTTCTTCTGATAGAACGGGGTCGGTGTGCTCAACTATCATGTCGATATCATCGACGTGGATGTAGTTGGACCCATGCGTACGGATCTGCGTCTCGTCGACTTGGGCAAGGACTGCCTTGGATAGGCTTGCCAACTTGGCCTTGTCCCAAGGTGCGTAGCCGAAGCTGCAGAAGCCATTGGCGTCGGGGGGCGAGACCAGGATGAGAAGCACGTCTATGGGCCTGGAGCCGCCTTTTGCCATGAGGCTGGGAATACGGGTGGTATTGAGTAGAGGCGAGTAATCTATGTGGTGGTCGTTGTAGGCGTCGATGCCGAGGCCAAGGAACTGTTCGGTGATAACGTTGAAGGAATCGCCCCAACCTGGCTGGAGCCAACCGGGGTCGAAAACGTGGCTGTCGATGCAGACCTTTACATTGCGGAGTTCGGTGCGGCGGTCGGCGAGGGCCTGGATTAGGGCCTGGGGGTGGGGTGGGGCGGGGATGTAGACGAGGTCGCCGGACTTTACGGCGGCGGCGGCCTCCTCGGGGGAGGTGAGTTTGGACTGGTAAGTGGTGTTTCTGGGCATGGTGGGATGATAAGGGGTAGGGGCCTGAGAGGCTAGAGGAACGTGGTGCGTGTTAGCGTAATGATGGAGGGATATTAGACAAGCGCCTTAGATCCCTCGCGGAGCCTTGGGATGACATTGTCATTATTTGAATTACGAATACTATGGAGGCTAGGAAAGGGTGGGGATGTGCTAGAGTGAGGCATCAAAGCTAGTGCTATCTTTGGAGGTAGGAGAGGGAACGATGTTTCCAGACAAGCTGATTTCCGCAGATTCACACGTGGACGAACCCCTGGAGCTTTGGCAGGAGAGACTGCCCGTGCACCTTAGGCACAAAGCCCCGCATATCGAGGTGCGGGACGGGAAGCGGCTGATGATCCAGGATGGGATGCGGCCTAAGAAAATGTCTATGGGGTCGGACGAGAAGACGGAGGAAGACAAGCTGAGAGAGCAGGGCCGGGTGCAGGGCTGGGACGTGGAATACAGGCTCAACGCTCAGGACATCGATGGCGTCGGGGCGGAGGTGGTCTATCCGGGCACGTTCGGGTTGGAGATGGCCTGCTCGCCGGACGCTGAGTTTCAGGGCCAGGTGGCCCGAGTCTACAACGACTGGACGACGGAACTGTTTGGGGACCGGCGAGACAGGTTCGCCATGGCGGCTTTGATTCCGGTCATAGACGTTCCCTGGGCCTGCCAGGAGATGCGTCGGGTGGCGGGGATGGGCATGGGATCGTTCTTCCTGCCGAGCGTCGTGGACCCGCCTTACAACCGTATCGAGTACAAGCCGATATGGGAGACGGTGGAAGAGACCGGAATACCCCTGAACTTCCATATCAGCAGCGGTCGGGACCCGAGGGTGGAGCGGGGGCCTGGTGGCGCGGTGATCAACTACATAATGGGCGCACTGGTCGATGGGATTGAGCTGCTGGTCTACCTGTGCTCATCGGGGGTGCTGATGGACCACCCGAAGATGGACTTCGTTATCGTGGAGTCGGGGGCGGGGTGGCTGGCATGGGAGCTTCACGCGATGGATGAGGCCTACCAGAAGCACCACATGTACGCCCGGCCCAAGCTGGACATGCTGCCCAGCGAGTATTTCAAGCGGCAGGGATACGTGACCTTCGGGGACGATCCCGTGGCCATGACGACGTTAGGCTACTACGGCGCCGATCGGCTGCTGTGGGGCAACGACTACCCTCACCACGAGGGCACGTGGCCCCATTCTCGGGAGGTTGTGGAGAAGCAGTTTGCGGGGATCGGGGAAGAGGCGAAGAGGAAGATTGTGAGGGAGAACGCGGCGGCGCTGTACGGATTTCCGGTGAATTGAAGGGGCAGGGTGAGATAGCGTAGAGCACATCTCCCCCAAAAGATGGTATATCTACGACCTCGTGTGGCCTCGGAAATGGCAAGGTAGGGGATGAGGCGGGCTAAGAGGATTCCAGGGGGCCGTTGTGGCGGAGCCAGTCTGTCATGGAACCGTCGTAGAGCCTGGGTGTGTAGCCAAGCTTGGAGAGGGCGAGGAAGCCTAGGGATGCCCGGGGCCCGGTGCGGCAATAGGCAACAACCTCGCTAGAGTCAGCAGCTAGAGGCTGAAGCATCGAGGCGAGGGTTTCGTCGGGGGCGAGGTAGGAGTTGTTTTCCCCCACCAGGGAGCGCCATTCAAGATGGCTGGAGTTGGGAATGTGACCACCGGCTCCCGGCTCGCCTTCCTGTCCCAGGAATTCAAGTTCGCTCCTGAAGTCTATCAGCGAGGCGTTGGCAGGCTGTGAGACATCTTCCCATCGAACCCTGATTGATTCGTTGGGTGTAGAGATGAAATCGGCGGGGGTGGAAGGGACGGGGCGGTAGAAAACAGCGCCGCCGGATTTCGCCCATCCTTCGAAGAATGTATCCATGAGCAGGACTTCCGGGCAGCCGAGGTACTGGAGAATCCAGGACAACATGGCGCCGTTCTGGCCGTCTACGGAATCGTATAGGAGAGGGGTGCGATTGTTGGAGAGCCCCGATTCTGCGGCCCAGCGGGCCAGAGGCTCGGGCTCCAAGAGACGGGCTTCATCGTCGAATGCGGTATAGACGGGAAGGTTGACGGCGCCCTCCAGGTGACCCGACATGTATTTCATCGGGCGACGGGGGTCGAGGAGAATGATGTCGGGGTCTGCGAGGTGTTCGCGTACCCAGTCGGGGGTTACCCAGGTGACAGAACTCAATCTTTCAATCCTTCAGTGAGACTAGAAATGTCGGCGATTGCGGTGCGATCGCCGACATTTCTCTTTTTCCAACAGGACTGGTGAGCCAAGGAGTTAAACCTTTTCGAACTCGGGGATGATCTCCGTGGCGCGGGCCACGGTGTTTGCAACGGGGGAGCCTTCGACGGCGAGCTTCCAGATCTCACGGAGGGCAGGTTCGTCGGCGTCGGCGGAGACGTATACCTTGGCGTTGATTTTGCCGTAGCCGGGGTTTCCGTCGTCGAGACCGGCCCACTTGAGGATGTTGTCGAAGTGGCCTTCCAAGGCGATTTCCAGGTCGTTTATCTTGATGCCGCGCTTGGTGGCGTTGAGGACGAAACCGACCATCATGCAACCGCCGACGGCGGAAAGGATGTGCTCGTGGGCGGAGGCTGCGGTGTCGGTGGCGTCAAGGCCTTCGGGTTCGTCAAGTTCGACGGTGTGGGTACGGGTGTAGGCCTTACCCTTGAAGCCGCTCTCCCACCTTACGCGGGAGCGCCAGGGGCCGCTGACGGCCTTCTTCACCTCGGGGTCTTTCAGGGATTCGAGGATGTCGTTCAGTTTCTCGGGTCGAAGCCCGTTTAGCTCTTCTGCCATGATCAATTCCTCCACAGGTAGGCCGGCTTGTTTCTAGCCGAACTCCACCCTCAGCTTCTCTGCGGCCGTTGTTATTGACTGGAGTTTCTTGTATGCGATGGGGTCTGTGTTCATGGACCGTTCTGCAAAGGTGCCGAAACCGCAGTCGGGGTTGAGGTAGACCTGCTCGGGCTCGAAGTAGTCCAGGGCCTCGCGGACCCGGTCAACGATCTGGTCTGGGGACTCGACTTCCTCAGTCCGAGGATTGACTACGCCCAGGCCGATCTCCTTTTCGTTGCGGTACTCCTTGAATACCTCCATCTCACCGGCTCTCGGGGTGGCGTATTCAAGGACGAGCTGGTGGATGTTCATTGCCATGAGATAGGGAAGGAGCGGGCCGTAGTTGCCCTTGAGGAGGACGTTTTCCTTGCGGCTCCAGTTGCCCCGGCAGACGTGTACTCCGAACCTTACTCCGTCAATGCCTTCTACGGTCTCGTTCATCATGCGTACGGCAGACTCAAGCTCGTCTCTCGGGTCTTTGCGGGTGGCCATGGCGGCGCACATGAAAGTCTCGGCGCTTTCGTCGCCGTAGACCACCTGGGAGAGTGTGGGCTCGTCGAACTGAATGAAGTCGACGCCACGCTTCTTCAGGGTCAAGACCTCTTCCCGCAGGATGCCAATCACGTCCCTGGAAAGCTCTTCCTGGTCCGGGTAAGCGGTGTCGGAGAGGCCTTCGAACCAGGCGGACTTTGTCAGGAGGTAGGGGCCGGGTAGGGGGACCTTGGTCTCCCTGTCCGTGTGGTCCATGAGGAAGTCGGCTTCGTCCAGGGCCAGGGGCTTGCGGGCCGACAGTTTGTCGATAGCGATGGGGCTCTTGATGGCGAATGCGGGAACGTCGAGCGCCCGAAGGATCTCTTCGAAGGAGGCCCGGTCCTTCATGTAGTCCATGAGGTCGGAGACCTTCATGAGCTTCATGCCGTTCAGCTTGTCGACGGCGAAGGAGTAGAAATTGTCTCTTCGCATTTCGCCGTCGGAAATGATGTCGACTCCGGCATCTTCCTGGTACTTGATGGCGAGAAGGACCGCCTGGTCGGCGATTTCGGCGAACTGCTCCTCGGAGAGTTCTCCAGCTTGCTTCTTGCGAAGGGCCTGCACGACCCACGGGGGCCGGGACCAGCTTCCGACTACAGATACGGGGAACAAAGTGTCATTTGGCATATGCTCTTCCGTCGCGTATATATGGGGCTTCCGATAAATTGGCCTCAGAGATTATAGCGCAAGTTGATTGCGGTGTATGCGTCCGGGGTATCATTGCACAAAACGTGTTCGCCGTAACTACAACCATTCCACGGAGGCGCCGAGAACCATGAACAACGAATCCCTGCCAATTCTCCCGACCAGCGTGATCGGCAGCTATGCGTATCCGGGCTGGATGCTCACGGCGCTGGAGAAGATCGACCAGGGCGAGTACGGCGAGACGGACATCAAGGAACTCTATGACGACGCCTGCAGGATGGCGATTCTCGACCAGGAGAGGGCGGGCATCGACATGGTGTCGGACGGGGAGATGAGGCGGTGGTATTTCGTGCAGAGCTTTCCGAAGAGGATGACGGGGCTCGCGGTGGAGCCGCCCCTGCGCAAGACGGGCCTGTATGGCTACGACACGCCGCCCCGATACCGCGCCGTTGAAAAGGTGACCCTTCCGTCTGGACTGGGGATTGTGGAGGAGTTCAAGTTCACCAAGGCCAATACCAGCAAGCCGATCAAGGTCACGTGCCCCGGGCCCCTGACCATGACCATCCACATCCGGCCCGGGACAGCCTACAAGAACCAGCTGGAGATCTGCTGGCAGCTGGCCGAGGTGATCAATGCAGAATTGAAGGCCCTGGTCGCGGAGGGGGCCCAATTTATTCAGATGGACGAACCTTCCTATGCAGTCGTTCCCGGTGAGGTGGACGAATGGGTGAGGCTTTACAACGCTTGTATCGATGGCGTGAAGGCGAAGCACGCCCTTCACATCTGTTTCGGAAATCTCATGAGCAGGCCCCGTGGAAAGCGAACGTACGGCTGGATGTTCCCCGCTTTGAACGACGTGAAGGCCGATCAACTGGTCCTGGAATTTGCCAACCGGGAGATGAGCGAGAGCGACATCTGGAAGCAGTTCGACGGCGGAAAGGAGTTGGGCGCCGGTGTAGTAGACATAAAGTCCTTCTACCTGGAGACAGCGGAGGATGTGGCAGAGAGGATACGAGAGGTGTTGAAGTACGTTCCGGCCGAGAAGCTGCACCTGAACCCCGACTGCGGCTTCTTCCAATTGCCTCGCTGGATTTCGTATCTTAAGTTAAAGGCGTTGGTGGACGGGGCCCGGGTGGTGAGGGGGGAGTTGGGGGGATGAGATGTCACACTTGCCTTAGGATGGGAAAGTGTATTTAGGAAGACCGAGCGTGGGCAAGTCCTGGATCCCTCGCTGAGCCTCGGGATGACACTAGAATAGAGATTAGATGAAGATCAAGAATATTGAGGCAATCCCCCTCGTTAGGAAGCTAGCAGAGCCGTTTCATGGGGGGACGTATTACATCAATAGCAGGAATACCATCGTGACGCGGGTGGAGTTGGAGGGTGGGGTGGTCGGGCAGATATATGGTGGGGATGAGGATGAGAACGACATCAAGATCTGCGAGATAGTCAACGGCACTTTCGCGCCGATGCTGGTCGGGGAGGACGTGCGGGACGTGGAGCGGCACTGGGAGCGGATGTGGGATGCGCCGGTCGACCTGGCCTGGCGCGGTCTGCATGTGATCAACATGAGCAAGCACGCAATCGTTACGCAGGCGATCGCGGCTGTGGACAATGCGCTGTGGGACGCTTTGGGGAAGGCTTTGGAGCAACCGGTGTACAAACTGCTGGGCGGGTTTCGGGACAGGGTTAGGGTAATCGCCATAGGCGGTTACATACGGGGCGGAGACCCGATGCAAAGTCTGGCTGAGGAGATAGAGACATACAAGAGTATGGGAGTCTACGGGTTGAAGCTGAAGGTGGGGAAATTGTCGATTGAGGAGGACTTGGAGAGGGCGAGGCTGGCGCGTCGGGTGGGGGGTGAGGACTTTTTGCTCAGTGTCGACGCCAACCAGGCCTGGACGGTCGAGGAGGCGGTGCGGTTCGCGAGAGGCGCGAGGGATATCGGGCTGGCGTGGCTGGAAGAGCCCGTGCAATGGCAGGACCAGATTGAGGGCAACGCCCGGGTCCGATGGGAGGGAATACCTGTGAATGCGGGGCAGGGCGAGATATCCAGGCACGGGTGCCGGGACCTGGTGGCCCGAGGCGCGGTCGACATTCTGAACGTGGACGTGACAATTGCGGGAGGTGTGACGGAATGGCGAAGGATTGCGGGGATGGCCCGGGCGTTTGGAGTCGGGATGGCGCACCACGAGGAACCGCAAATATCATTGCATCTCTTGGCCTCGGCGCCACACGGGATTGCGGTTGAGATTTTCCCAAACCCGAAACGGGACCCACTCTGGTACGACCTTCCGGTGAAGCAGCCCGAGATTCGGGAGGGGTACATGTACCTGCCCGAGGGCCCGGGTTTCGGGATTGACCTCAACGAGGATGTGATAGAGAGGTGGCGGGCGCCGGTGGAGTAAATCTCCAAGAGAGAGTAGAAGTGACAGGTGGCGGCAGGGTAGCCTACATGCACACGATGGTAGGGCTCGGGCCTCCGCTGGTCTCCATCGCAATTGCTCCAATCAGGAGCACGGTCGCCTCGGACGACTTTTTCTTGTAATCGCAGCGGTCAGTTCCTTGGGCAATTTCGTACTGGCCTCAGCGCCCAAACTGTTCGCGGGCATGCTGGCAACAGTGTTAATCGGCATATCCCTCACGGGATTCATGACCACGGCCGCCATCATGCTTCAATCGGTGGCGCCCGACCACTTTCGGGGTCGAATCACCAGCATTTACCTGATGCCCTCCGGTGACATCATGGCGTTTTCCTACTTCGCCAACGGAGTGCTGGCCGACATTCTTGATTCCACATAGTTACTCGCGGTTGGAAGCTCAGCGTTTCTGGGAGTACTGCTTTTCACTTTGTTCACACCAACGCCGCAAGTGCCGTACATTTCTGGGGTCCCGACCCTTGCGCCCGTACGTCCATAGTGACCCCGCCTCGGGGGCCAAGGCCGAGGATGAGCTTATCGACGGTGTGACTGAGGGGTGGGGCGTGAACGTTTGGAGGAGTTTTCCCCAGTGGGTTAAGGCGCTCCTCAACCTTCACCACAGAGAGCACCATTGCCACCGCAGATTGCAGTCATTAAGTCACGTTCAAGTATAATCTCTACAGGTATTTAGTATCAATCACAGAATGGTCTCAGTATTCAAGGCCACCTCCACTGGGCACCTGGGCTTCACTCCTAAAGCTTGAACGCGCTAACCAGTACAGCTACGTGGCATGACACGTCCCGACAGTCAACTGAAGAAAGGGAAGGACAAACGATTGCAGCGGCCCTGATGATATGTGCTATCATCATAACTACCTTCAAAGACAACACTCCATTTTCCAAGGCGAAGAGAGGACACAGTTGTTTTTTGCGGCAAGTTGGCCTGGGAGATGACCCAAAATGACTAGGAGACCCGAACTCCTCATACTAATTGGCCCCGTAGTGATTATTGTCATCTTGATAGTCGTTGGATTCCTCGTGCTGAATGGCGGATCGAATGAGACGGAAGAACGTACAATTGGCCTGACCGCGGCCGCCACACTCAAGGCGCCCGACGGGACAGCCATAGGGACTGTCAATTTCCGACAGGCAGCGACCGGGGTATTGATAATGGCCGATATGAAAGGCCTCGCCCCGGGCGGCCACGCCTTCATCATCCACGAGGTTGGCGCATGTACTCCCGACTTCAGTGCTGCCGGCGAGCACTTCAACCCCGAGGATGCTGAGCACGGCTTCATCCATTCGGCCTGGAAGCGCGGTGCAGCTGCCGGAGGCCACAGCGGGGACCTTCCCAATATCTACGCCGCATCCGACGGCTACGCCCGCGCCGACTTCTTTACCGATGGCATAACGCTGGATACGGGCCAGAGCCATTCAATATTCGACGATGACGGCTCCGCGATCATTGTTCACGAAAAGCCCGATGCCTATGGCGAAGAGGAGTCGGACACCGGCAGCCGCCTGGCCTGCGGGGTCATTGAGTCCTCGTAGGCATCCACTTGCCTGCTCATTTAGCCGGAGCGTCGACCCCGCTGAGATTCAGGGCTGAGAGGGAGCCCACGGCCCCTCCGCCGGGACGGCCTCGTCTTCTCCGGGCCAGGGGGGCATGGTGGCTATCAGGACGGACAAGGGCTCGGGGCCCGTGTTGCGGAACTGGAATCGGGCGCCGAGCGGGATGTCGAAGCTGGCGCCGGGGATCAGGTCCAAGACCTGCTCATTGTCGCCTTGTTTACGCCAGACTTGGCCTTTGCCTTCAAGGACATACCATATTTCCTCTATGGACCGATGGACAACCGCGGTGGAGGTCTGATGTGGCGGCAAGGTGAAATGGTTCATCTCACCTCGGTTGAGCTTCAATAGGAAACGGATAGCTGAGCCGTCGGGGGCGGTGGCCTGGGGTTCCGGAGGCAGTGAAGCGCTTTGCATGGTTCAGTTGAATGCCTGGACTCGATATCCGGGGTGGTCATCGACGAGAGGTGGAGAAGGGTTGAGCACGTTGTTCAGGGCGATGATGTGCTCGGGGCCCGTGGCACAGCAGCCGCCGACTATCTTCGCGCCCATATCGAGCCAGTCCTGGCCGAAGTCGGCGAGGCGGAGGGGACTGTAGCCGGAAAGCAGGTCGCCGCCCTTGTGGACGCGGCCGCTGACAGGGGCCATGGGGTTGTAACCGACATTGGCATAGGCCCCGATTGCACCTTCGAAGGACTGGCTCAGGGCCATCAGCCCGACAGATATGCACTCCGGGCGGCTGCACATGAGGAGGACGCCTTCTACGGGGTGACCCTCAAGCGCCTTGGCCAGGTCGGTCAGGGTCTCGCCGTACTGCATCCAGCCGTATTCAGTGATGTGCCGGACTCCGAGAAATACGGGAAGTCCGATGGTAGCCAGAGCATCAACGGCAGCGACGCAGTCCTCGATATAGCCGACGTACTCGGCGAGGAGGGCGTCGACTCCCAGGTCGGCCAACACCTTACCGGGGCCCGTGAACTCTTTGGCGTAACGCTCAGGGCCGAGGGTTTTGACGTCGGACTGGGTGTATGGCTTCCTGTAATCCTGGGTGTAAGGTGCGGCGATGCCTCCAAGAACATAGGCGCTCGGTTTAGTTGTGTCTCGGGCGCGGATGGCGTTCTCTCCGGCGGCGTGGGCGTAGCGTTCCCACTGTTCACTCATGCCAATAAGTCCGAGGCGGCTGCGGGTGGCCCAGAAATTGTTGCTGATGATGATTTCCGCGCCGACGCGCAAGTAGTCCTGGTGCACCTGCTGAACCACGTCTGCATAGTCTACGTTGGCGGTGGCGGACCAGGCGAGGATTTCGGAGTCGGCGGAGGCGTCGATGAGGACGTTGGCGCCCCTCCTCTGAATCTCGGAGCCCGTGCCTCCGTCCATGAGCATGGGTCCGCCTGTACTTAGGCGCTCGATGATTCCTGTGTCCGGCATGACTGCCTCCCGCGGTCTTGGATTGAAGTTAGTGTAATGGGATTGGTCAATCGGGGGAAGGAGGGGTGTGGGATATAATCGGAGTCTGAGTCGACACAGCCGAGAAACTGGAGAAGAGCATGGCGAAAATAAGGACAGTGCTAGGAGACAAGGACCCTGCTGAGTTGGGACACATACTTCCCCATGAGCATACCTTTGTCCGCCTGCTCGCTGCTGAGTCTGATCATGCCTCGGTATTCGACAGGGAGGAGGCGGTGGAGGAAGCTGCGGCCAAATTGAGGGCAGTAGGCGCCGAGCAGGGGGTGTCGGGGCTGGTGGACTGTGCGCCATACGACCTTGGCCGGGACATGGGCCTGTTGGTGGGGCTTTCACGGGCTTCGGGGTGGGACATCGTTGCGGCGACGGGCATATTTGGTGTTTGGGGGTACCCGGCGTACTGGGAAGGACAGGGCGACGGAGCGATTGAGGAGTTCTTCACCCGGGAGATTGAGGATGGAGCGGTAGACGAGGGGGTAAGGTGCGGCGTGATAAAGATCGGGACCCGGCTGCGGCCCCACGAAAGACCATCGGCGCCTGTGTCAAACGGTGAACGGCTTCTTTCCGATCAGGACAGAAGGGTGTTGAAAGCCGCGGCTCGGGTGCAGGGCAAGTTGGGAGCACCCGTTACAACGCATACCGACAGAAGAGATTGGCGACTGGGGAACGTTGGGCTGGAGCAGATTGAAACCCTGACAGGCTCGGGGGCCAACCCCGGGAAATGCATCATCGGTCATGCCTCTCACACTTCCAACATGGGCTACATTGTCGAGGTACTGGAAAAGGGATGCTACGTTGCGTTCGACACGATAGGAATTGAAATCGTGGTGACTGACCGGACCAAGGCTGCAATGGTGATCGGGCTAATTGGGCTGGGATACGAAAAGCAGATTTTGCTGTCTCACGATCTGCACGTAAGAGAGGTTGGTCGGGTCCCGGAGAGCGGGCCGAACGCGGGCCTGAAGTATGCACCGGACTATGGTTATATTCAGAGAGTGTTCGTGCCGTGGCTGCGAGATGCGGGGGTGTCGGAGGAGGCGATAAGGCAGGTTACCGTCGAGAATCCCAAAAGAGTCCTGGCGTGGTAGACACGCGAACCCCTATGTTCAAGGCCAGCAGTTTGATGGAGCGAAAATATGCCCAAGATTAGGACCATCCTAGGCGACAAAGACCCGTCCGAGATGGGGCACATTCTTCCCCATGAGCACACCTTCTTTCACCTGCTCGGTGCTCCGTCCGACCCGGAGTCGGTATTCGACCGGAAGAAGGCTGTCGAGGAAGGAACGGCGCTGCTGAAGGCCGCCGGAGAGGAATTTGGGATTTCAGGGCTCGTGGATTGGGCGCCCGATGACCTGGGCCGAGACATGGGGCTGATGGTGGAGCTATCCCGGGCTTCGGGGTGGGACATAGTGGCATGCACAGGTATCTTCGGGGCGTGGGGATATCCTGCCTACTGGGAAGCGCAGAGCCTGGAGGCCATAGAAGATTTCTTAACGCGTGAAATTGAAGATGGAGCAGTGGATGAGGGTGTCCGATGCGGGATCATAAAGGTCGGGACGCGACTGCAGCCTCATGAGCGACCCGTTGGGCCCGATGCACCGCTGGAACAATTGCTCTCCAATCGAGACCGCCGGGTCCTGGAAGCGGCGGCGCACGTGCAGGCAAAGCTGGGGACACCGATAGGCACCCATACCGACTCGACGGACTGGCCATTGGGAAACGTAGGGCTGGCGCACATCGATACATTGATCAATGCCGGGGCGGACCCGGCGAAATGCATCATCGGGCATGTTTCACAGACCACCAACGTCGGGCAAATCATCGAGGTACTGGAACGAGGATGCTTCGTGGCATTCGACACTATCGGCATCCAGACCGTGGTGTCGGACAGGACCAACTCGGCAATGGTGTCAGGGCTGCTGGGGTTGGGTTACCAGGACCAGATTTTGTTGTCGCATGACCTGTTCGTCAAGGAGGTAGGGAGGGCACCGGAGTCAGGGCCTACGGCGGAAGAAGACCATGCGCCGGACTACGGGCACATACAGAGGACGTTCTTGCCGTGGCTGCGGGAGGCGGGGGTGTCGGAGGCGACGATTCATCAGATTACGGTGGAGAATCCTAAGAGGGCGTTTGCGTGGTAGGGCTACTCTAAACTTCTGCGACGGAGTCGGTGGGGAGTGGGGCTAGGATGGGAGTGGGTGGGCAAGTCCTAGATTCCTCGCGGAGCCTCGGAATGACATGCACGGCAGAAGAGGCTATAGCGAACACGAACCCTAGTTAACCTTGAGAAAGAAGGGCGGTAACGGCGTCGGGGTCCGGGGTTAGGTAGGTATAACCGGCTCTTTCTGCGTACATGCGATCGACGTAGGAATCGCCGACGTGGATTGCACGCTCGGCGGGGAAGCGGGCCCAGATATCGGGCAGCTGGTACTTGAGGGACGTGAAGTCGGCTTCGATGCCATTACGTTCCCAGAGGTTTGCCTGGTCGGAGAGGGTGCGGTCGGAGCAGCTGCCAATGACGTGGCCAAGGGCCTTCACCCGCCTTACGAGGTCTAGCGTTATTGGGCCCGGCGGGTCGCCGACTTCAAGAGTGCCGTCTACATCGAAGCTGAAGAGGTATCGCAAGGCGGGTATCATACTACGGATGGACAGGGGATGAACTTCGGAGCGGAAACAGGGATGACCGGTTATATGGGTTTATGGATGGGGGAGCAAACACTTCGGGAGGACAACTATGGCAATTGTGCGTTTGTACACCGGTGAAGATGGAAGGTCGCACTTCGAGGACATTGAGCCGGAGCTTGAGGCGCTGACAGATGGATGGCCCCAGGATGCTCGGGCGGTGATACATGGGGGAATAGTAGTGCAGCGGTTCGATCCCGAGCGGTCGAACCCGTGGCACCACGCTCCGGGGCAGGTTGCGGTCTTCACGATGAAAGGGTCTGTGGAGATTGAAGTCGGGGACGGAAACAAGCGGGTGATCGGGCCAGGAGACGTGCTTATTGCCGAGGATGTGTCGGGGGAAGGGCATTACACAAGGGAAGTTGGGCCTGAGGCTCGGGTCTCTTTCTTCGTACCGTTGCGGGGCCACGATGACGTTTGACAGTTTGACCGCATAAAGGATATTTTTCGGCTGAGGAGAGGCCGATAGTCAAGAACTGCCAGGAGGTGTGCGATGGCCAGAATGGACTTTGGTATCGGGCTCGGGGCGGAGCTGCGGTTCGATGAAATTGCGGACCACGCTAAAGTCGCCGACGAGGGTGGTTACACTCACCTGACGTTTGTCGACCAGAGCAACGTGTCGAGGGAGTGCTTCGGCATGATGACCATTGCGGCAATGAATACGCGCCGCATCCATATCGGCCAAGGGGTGTGCGACCCGTTCATGTACCACCCGGCGGTAATCGCAAACTTCACAGCGAGCCTACGCGAGCTTACCGGAGGCAGGGCCTTCATTGGCCTTGGAGCGGGGGCGAGGGAGGCGGGTAAGGCAACCCGGGGCCCGGTCAGCTTGAAGATGCAGCGAGAGACGGTGAATTTTCTAAAGTCCTACACCTCGGGAGGGGATGCAGAGTTGTGGGGACAAACTTGGCACTCGGAGTGGATCAGGAACACGCCGTTCAACGGTCAGTCGATACCCGTGATCATGGGGCCGCTCGGGCCACGGGCTATGCAGCTGGCCGGTGAAGTTGCGGACGAGATTCTGATGTTCGGCGCAGGGGAGCCGGAGATCATCAAGTGGAACCTTGAGCAGATACAGACCGGCGCGGAGCGTGCAGGCCGGGACCCTGGCAAGATCAAGACGTGGGCCCGGACTGAAGTTTACATAACCGGCTCAAAGGAAGAGGCGAGGCACGAAGTTGCCTCCTATGCGTCATCCTGTGCGAACGGACTCTATCGCTCGATTTTCAAACGCAACACGCCCGAGGCACAGGAGCTGTACCGGCGGCTGGAAAAGAAGAGTCCCGGACTGGTGGCCGAATTCCAGAACATACACGAAAACTTCAATCCCTACGAGCACGAGTCTCTTCACGCGAAGCACAAACTCCTGGCATCGCAGAGGGTGATTGACGCCATCAATCTGTCGGGGCCCGTGGAGGACATCGACGAGAAGATATACGACCTGCAGGAACTGGGTCTGAGCGGGGTCTCCTGCGTCCAGTACGCGATCATCGATCAGAAGAGCAACATGCGGGAGATATCCAACAGCATCATGCCCCAGTTCAGGTAGATTGCCGTATGACCACGACGAGACCGGCGTTTCTGACCGAGCCCTACGGCGCTTATCACCATCGTGAGGTGCCGGAAGAGGATATGGAGCTCACGCATACGGGGCCCGGGACCCCGTGCGGCGAGTACCTGCGCAGATTCTGGCAGCCCGTGGCCCATTCAGATGATCTTGGCGACTTGCCCTTGCGGCTGACGATAATGGGCGAAGACCTGGTCGCGTTCAGGGACAAGGGTGGAAGGGTCGGGCTGCTGGAATTGCATTGCCCGCACCGTGGGACATCCCTTGAGTTCGGGGTAGTCGAAGAGCGCGGGATACGGTGCTGCTATCACGGTTGGCAGTTCGACGTGGACGGCGCGATCCTCGAGACTCCCGGGGAGCCCGAAAACTCAACGCTCAAGGACAGGCTACGGCATGGCTCGTACCCCGTACATGAGTATCAAGGGCTGGTGTTCGCCTACATGGGCCCACCTGAGAAGCGCCCACCGTTTCCCGTCTACGACGTGTTTGACAGGCCGGGGTTCCGGCTGGAGGTCGGGACCAAGAATGTCAAACACTGCAACTGGCTGCAAATCATGGACAACGTGGTCGACCCTGTCCACGAGAGCTTCCTGCATGCCCGGGTGAGCAACGTTCAGTTCACGGATGCAGAGGGTCGGCCGATGGAGGGGTTGAAGGACGTGGGGGCATTCGACGTGATGGAGACGCCGGTCGGACTGAACTGCTTCCAGACTCGGCGGGTCGGGGAGGACATCTGGTCTCGGACTATAGAGTGGGTGATCCCGAATATCGCTCAAATACCCGACCCACGCGTTCTGCCTCCCGAATACGAAAATGGCCGAGAGATGCTCTGCGCTCTTCCTCGCATTTTCCGGTGGCGGGTGCCGAAAAACGACACTGAAACCATGGAGTTCACCTTTGTACGGGTGCCGGAGGGTGAGGAAGACAAGTATACGAAGGACCCGGGATTTGCAGTTGCGGCCCAGTTGGCAGGTCGGGCCCGTTCATACGAGGAGCGGCAGAGGTACCCTGCGGACTACGATGCGCAGGTCGGGCAGAGGCTGATAGCCAGACACGCCCTGGAACACCTGGCCACGACGGATCGGGGCGTTATCCAGATGCGAAAGATGATGCGGGAAGGGATCCGGGCAGTATCGCGAGGGGAAGATCCGAAGGGCCTGGACACGACGGGCGAAGGGCAGGTCTCGACGTATGGGAGTGACACGATACTAAGGGCAGCTCACGCCGGTTCCGAGGAAGAGGACAGGGAGTTGGTGAGGGAGACGGGTCTCAGGCTGGCAGAGGAGTTTCTGGAAAGGCCTCCGAGTCGGGTGGAGGGGAGCTGGTAGCCGCCTATTCGTGGGCTGCGATGGCGCAGTGAGTTCCGGGTCCACTCTCCACGTAGAACTCCAATAGAAAGCCGTCCGGGTCCCGAATCAGCAGCGCCCTACGCCCGCCCGAATCCAATTCTCTTCCAATGCGCAAGCCTGATTCTCGCAACTTACGTTTGCTCTCATCAATCTCGGCGTCGTTCCACAGTTCGAACCCCGCGTGGTGGAGACCCGTAGCTTTTGAGTCGGGGGAGGGGATGAGGACGATGTGCTCGCCGCCGGTGGTCCCGCTGAGCACTACCATTCCGTCGGCAGGGCTGCCACGTAGGACTCGGAGCCCGAGAACATCAGAGTAGAAAGCTAATGATGCCTCCATGTCGGCGACGCTAAGTACGGCGTGGGTAATGCGCTTAGGATGGAAGATTGCATCGTCGACGCGGCGCAATTCCGGGTCTTCGTGATAGTTGTGGGAGGCGGCAGAGGTGAAGCGAGGTGGGTCGCCGGGGGTCCAATCGGGCTCACCGTAGCGGACGGTGCGCCCATCTCCCCGGATTTTGCGCCATTCCCTGGTTGAGTCGGAGTAGATTTCGATACCATTACCGTCGGGGTCACGGGTGTAGAGGCTGCGGGTGATGTCGTGGTCGGAGGCTCGGAACTGGGCGCCGGATTCGACGGCTGCGCGGTAGCCTTCAACCAGGTCGGCCTCACACTCAAGCTCGAAGGCCAGGTGATTCAGGGTGGGCGCCGAGGGGTGCCGGAAGACGGCGATATCGTGGTGGGTGTTGCCGTTGCTGAGGAAACCTCCGACTGCGGGCCCCTGCAGATCGTCCATCGCGGCTTTACGGTAGACCTCTTCAATGCCGACGACACGGTTGTAGAATTCGAGGGACCTTTCGACATCGGTGACGAAGAGGTTGGCGTGCCCGAGCCTTCTGGCACGGAAAAAGGGCGCCCTGACCTGGGTCACCCGGTGCGCTCCTCAAAGTCGCCGCCCCGCATCTCCAGGAACATGCGCCGGGCGTTGATGTATGTCCTTTCCGGCTCTTCCCAGCCTTCAATCTCGCCGAGAGAGAAGCTCGCGGCTGCGTCCTCGGGGCTCTTGCCCAGGCGGAAATACTGTTTGCAGTGCCTCTTCAACGCCCTGAAGTAGCGGTGCGTCCAGCCGATAGCCTCTTTCTTTGCCACAGGCCCGTGACCCGTGACCAGAGTTTCGATGTCCATGTCGTTCCGGAGACGTTTTGTGACCTTAATCCAGTTGGATACGTGGCCGTCGGCGGCCAGGGGAACCAGGTATTGGAAAGCTACGTCCCCGGTGAAGAGGATTTTCTCGTCGGGGAGGTAGACCAGGGTGTCGCCGAAGGTGTGCGCGGGCCCCGGATGGATGAGCTCGACGGACCGGTTCCCGAGGTGAACGGTCATGCTGCCGTCATAGGTAACGTTGGGCGGAGTCAGTTGCACCTGTCGCCAGTCATCTTCGTACTGGGGCCAGCGCTTGGAGAGGACATCGGGATCGGCGCCCCGGCGCATTAGGGAATCGCGGCATCCCTCGTGGCCGAGGATGTTGGCCTCCGGTCGGTAGAACTGGTTGCCGAAGGCGTGGTCGACGTGGTGATGGGTGTCTACGACATATCGGACGGGTTTGTCTGTGACCTTGCGGACGTCTTCAAGGAAAGTCCTTACCATGCCGCCGACCATCATGGCGTCGACCACGAGACATTCCTCATCCCCGATTATGACGCCGGAGTTGCAGATGTCCCAGCCGATGCCTTCTCGGATATATGCGAAGACGCCATCGCCGATTTCCTGGAGTCCGGTCTTGTAGTCGTGGGTTGCCATGTTGCCTCCAATGTTTGAGAGCGAGGTATGAGGACATATTACTCCAAGTGTGTGGGGTTATCGATAGGGGGCACGTCACAGGGATGCTAGCCGCCCCTCGTTCCCCTAGGTCAATGTAGACCGGGTTAATGGGAGTTGGTAAATGGCCGACGCCTTAGATTTCTCGCGGAGCCTCGAAATGACACGCAAAAGGTGGAATGACAGTGAAAGTGTGGAATGGCACGTAAACTGTGGCGTGTTCGAGGATTGAGGCATGGGGAAGTGAGAATACGTGATAATATGGGCCGAGCCGTGAGGCAGGAAACGGAAGCCTCGGGTGCAGGAGTAAACAATGGGTAAACTGGATGGTAAGGTTGCGATTGTAACGGGTGCGAGCAGGGGAATCGGGGCGGAGATCAGCCGATTGTTCGCGAAGGAGGGTGCAAGAGTTGTGGGGGTTGCGCGCACCCTTAAGGAGGGAGACCACTTCCTGGAAGGGTCCTTGGAATTGACGTGTGCGCAGATCCGGGAGTCGGGGGGAGAGGCGACCGCGATTGCGGCGAACATTTCTCTGCCGGAGGACTGCGAACGGCTGGTCGAAGAGACCAAAGCGACATATGGCTCCGCCGACGTGCTGGTCAATAATGCTGCCCTGACCTACTTCATTCCGATAAATGACTATCCACTGAACCGGTGGTTGCGGACCTGGTCGGTCAACGTGCATGCGCCTTTCCTGCTGAGTCAACTGGTCCTGCCCGATATGATCGAAGCCAAGGGCGGCAGTATCGTAAACATCTCGTCCAGTACAGCGATTGGGCCCGGCCGAGGGCCGTATAACGAAGAGGCAAAGGAAAATATCGGAGACACGACCTACGGGGCGCAGAAAGCGGCATTGGAGCGGTTCACGCAGGGGCTGGCCCTGGAGGTTTATGAGAACGGGATATCGGTGACGTGTCTATCGCCATCTGTGGTGGTCCCGACCCCCGGCACCCTCTATCACAAACTCGTGTCCAGCATGGACGACCCGAAGGGAGAGCACCCGGAACTGATGGCCAAGGCCACGCTCCTTCTTGCCACCGAGCCCCAGGAGAAGATCACGGGCCGTGTCACTTACACGCAGGAGATCCTGAAGGAATACGGGCTGATGGGAGAAGGGCAGGGCGTGGGGGTTACCAAGCCGGGGTCCGGGTACAGCCAGATTTAGGATCAACACGTTGACAGTCTTGCTCGAAAATGTGTTTGCATGGCGGAGAGTCTGAGGATGGCCGTAGCGCGCGGCAAGGTGGGGTCATTCCTGGAGGCGGCGCGCGGGTTGCGGCCCTTGATTCAGGAGACGGCCGGAGAGGGCACCCTTAACCGCGGGCTCGCTAAGGAGGTTGCGGAGGCGATTACGGATGGCGGTTTCTTCCGGATGCTCGTGCCACGGGCCCTTGGCGGGTACGAGATTGCATACCCGGACTACCTGAGAGTGGTGCAGGCCTTTGCCGAGTCGGACGGCTCGACAGGGTGGTGCATAAACCAGAACTGTGTACTCCCGCTGCAGTCGGTCAAGCTGCCGGAATCGACGGCGCGGGAGATATGGAGCGATGAGCGGGCTGTTCTGGCAAATGGACCGCCGATACAGACTGAATTAACTCCTGTTGACGGTGGTTACCGGCTCTCGGGCAGCTGGCGTTTCAGCAGTGGGTGTCATCACGCAAACTGGATGATTGCCCTGGTCCCGAAGAACAAGATCGGGGCGAGGATGAGGTCGAGGAGCGAAGATGACCTTTTGCTGGTAACGCGTAAGGAAAACGTGAAGTTGGTGGACGTGTGGGACGTGAATGGCCTCCGGGGCACGGGCAGTTTCAACTTCGAGATAGACGACCTTTTCGTGCCGGATTCGTACACATTCGACTGGGGCGCTCCGCCCTGGGATGACGGACCACTGTATGCGATGCCGATGACGCTGATCTTTTCGTCGGGGTTCGGGTGCGTGGCGCTGGGTGTGGCGAGGGCCGGCCTGGACGCTGCCATTGAGCTTGGTATTGCGAAGAGAGCCGAACGTGAAGGGTCATTGTTAAGGGATAAGGAGACGTTTCAGCGTGCAATAGGGCAGGCGGAGGCGACATGGCGCTCGGCGAAGGCGTTCCTGTTTGAGTCGGCGGAGCGGGCCTGGGAGTCGGTGTGTCAGCAAGGGTCTCTAACCCTGGAGGAGCGCATCACCTTGCGGTTGGCTAGCACACATGCGATTAGGGTCGGGGCGCAGGTGACGGACATGGCCTACAACCTGTGCGGGTCTGATGCGATATTCGAGCGGAACCCGATCCAGCGCCGGTTCCAGGACGCTCACGTAATTACACAGCAGATACAGGGTCGGCTGGAGCACTACGAGAAGGCGGGACAGTTCTTCCTGGGGATGGAGCCGACGGGGGAGTTTTAGTTAACAGATATTAGTCTGCATCCTCGACTAGACACTTCGCCGGGTATTCCAAAGGTTTGATGCATTGTAGTGAGCCGTTTACCCTTCCTCGCTGTTCAATAGACCCCCTACTACGCAGATATCTGAGTTCCTGCTGCAATACTCGCTAAACTTCAGCACCATCTCCAGTGTTGGAAAGTAGAGGATGTGAGGGTCACGGCTGACAGAATAAGCCAATTGCAGATCCTTTAGTGATGCTAAGTCGGCAAACATCTCACGCGGAATGGCACCAAGTGGTCCTCTCAGGTTTAGGGATTCCAGTTGACTTAGGCCAGATAAGGCCTGGGGATCAAGCTCCAAGTGCGCTCCGCGTCCATTGTTGTTGAGATAGATGACCAGATGTTTAAGGTGAGGAACTGAAGCAAATAAGTCGGATGGAAATTCTATCGCTTGCTTTTCGTCCCAATCGGAGTGACGCGGGCTTATTGTGAAGTCCAATTGCATCAATCCTGATGGCAAGCCACTAAAAGAATCTTCAGGCAAGGTCGTTAGGCTAGAGTCAAACACGTCGAAGTTCAGCCGAAGATGCACCAATCCGGATAGGTCGTGGAATGCGTCCGGCGCCCACCCGCCCAGGTCTGTAGCCACATCAAGCCTTTTGAGGTTGGGCATGTCGGCAAAGTCGGTCCTTTTCAGAGGGTAGCCCTCTGCTTCAATATTAAGCTCCGTAATGCGAAATAACTCCGCGACTTGAATGGCCGCACACAGGTAGGTGTTCGAAAATTTGTTTATCAGCGCTTCCTGGACAGGTAAGCTCCGGTAGCAAATGTCCTGCCGACCGACCGGTATTGGTGTTGGATACAACGTTGCAGTTGGAGCGGCAGTAGGAGGCATTGTCTCGGTCTGAACAGGAAGTGGAGTCGATGGAGGCGTCAAGGTGGCCGTCGGCGTCGGTTCCGGAGCCGGATCTGCTGCTGCGGTCTCGATAGCCTCGATTCTCTGGAGTATGGCGTTGATTTGGTCGGCTGCCACAGGAGGTTCGAACTCCGGCTGATCTGCGTCACTACATGCGGTACCAACCACCAAACCCATGATGAGAATCGCAAAAATTATCTTCATGGCTTCATGCCTTTTTACAAACGCATAAGACACGATGCAAATAAGATGTTGTGAAGACGTAGTCATCGGCCAGGGTGCATCGATTGAAAGCGTACGGGGATCTACCTGCGCCCGCCGCCCGGGTTCAGGATTTCCCGGGCGATGAGCATCTTGTTGACTTCCTGTGCGCCCTCTCCTATGCGTCGGACCCTGGCTTCACGGTACCAGCGTTCCAGGGGCATTTCCTTGGTTACTCCATAGCCGCCGTGGACCTGCAGCGACCTGTCGACGACACGGGCCAGGACTTCCGCGGAGTGGAGCTTGGCTATGGAAGCCTCCTGCTTGAAATCTTCTCCGGCGTCGTACTTCCACGCGGCTTCCCAGGTGAGCCATCGGCAGGTGCGGATTTCGACTTCGGAGTCGACGAGCATCCACTGGATAGCCTGCCGAGAAGAGAGGGGAGCGCCGAATGTCTCCCGGGTCTTGGAGTATTCGACGGCCATTCGGTGAGCAGCGACGGAAACGCCCAGGTTTGCAGCCGAGTACGGGATGCGGCCCCGGGCAAGCAGCTGGTTGGCGAGAATATCCCACCCCCCGTCCACCTCGCCGAGGACGTTGCGGGAGGGGACGCGAAGGTCCTGGAAGAAGAGTTGGGCAGGGGAATAGGCGCGGATAACTGGGATAGGAGTGAGATCGAAGCCTGGCCACGCGTTCTCGACGACGAAGGCGGTGACGCCGCGTCGGGTCTCCGGGTTGGTGCGGGCGAAGACTATGCCCCAGTCACCCCAGAGTGCCCCAGATATGAAGACCTTGCTGCCGTTGATGACCCAGTCGTCGCCGTCGCGAACGGCGCGGGTCTGGATAGCACGGGCGGGGTCGGAGCCACCGCTGGGCTCGGTGATGGCGAACCAGGCCTTGCGTTGGCCCTGGACGGTCGGGATTCCGTAGGTGTCTCGGAGATAGTCGTTGCCGGCGAAGATAATCTCGGGTGGGGGCTCGCCCATTGTCCCGTATACCGGGCAATAGAGGCCGGCGGCGTGCTGCACCATCTCTTCGTCGATGACGACCTGTGAGAATAGGGAGAGGCCTCCTCCGCCGAACTCGCTGGGGACGCCGGTGCACCACATGCCCATGTCCCTGGCAACGGGAACGAGCCGATCATATTCGTCCTTGGGCAGATGTATGGAGTCGTGGGGAATCTGCTGCTCAAGGGGGACGATTTCGTTCCTGACATAGTCTCGGACGGCGCCTGCGGCCATCCTGAGCTGTGCGGGAAGCTGATAGCGTTCTGAGGAGTCGGACATGTGGCTCTCCTGTGAGGGTCGGAGGTCAGCGGCCTTTGAAGTCGGCGGGGCGTTTTTCGGCGAAGGCCCTTGGGCCTTCCTTGGCATCCTCGGTGGTCATGAGCACCTGCTGGATGGCCTCTTCCATACGAAGCCCGTGATCAAGGGGCATATATTGTGACCTGACGGCAAGCTCCTTGATAGCTCTGACGGCGAGGGGTCCGTTCTTGCACACGACGTCGGCCATTCGTTCTGCTTCCTCCATCAGGCCCGACAGAGGCACCACCTTGTTCACGAGACCGTACTGGTATGCTTCCTGGGCGGTGAGGCGCTCGCCAGACAGGAGCAGCCACATGGCCACGGGATAGGGAAGCTGTCGCAGAGTGCGTTGGGTGCCGCCGTTTCCGGGAAGGATTCCGCGCTTGACCTCCGAGAGGCCGAACTGGGCGTGGTCGGCGGCGACACGGAGGTCGGTGGCCAGGAGGAGGGTCATGCCCCCGGCCAGGCAGTAGCCGTTGACCGCGGCGATGACGGGCTTCCATACCTCCAGGCCCCGGTTGAGAATCTGCTCGTCCTGGGTCTGCCAGAAACGCCACTTCTCCTGCTCCCGGGGAATTGTCTTCTTCAGGTCTGCGCCGGCCGTGAAGGCCCGGTCACCGGCGCCGGTGATGATGGCGCACCAGACGTCTGGGTCATCCCGGACATCGACCCATGCCTCGGAAAGAGCCTGGTACATCTCGGGGTCCATGGCGTTCAGGACCTCGGGACGGTTCAGGGTGATATAGGCAATTTTGCCTTTTTTTTCATAGTCAAGGGCCATGTCGGGGCTCCTTATGGAGGGGTGGGGTTACTAGGCTGGGCGGAATTTGGGCAAGGTGATCTCTTCAGTCACATCGTCCCAAGTGACCTCAACGGAGAGGCCGGGTCGGATGTCGTCGTTGGCAATGTCCACTACGTTAGTGAGCAGCCGAGGGCCCTCTTCCAACTCGACGATGGCGACGTTGTACGGGAGATCATCTTCGAAGGCCTTACTGTAGCGCTGGTGCACAACTATCCATGAGTAGACAGTGGCCCGCCCCGAAGCCTCGACCCAATCGTGATCTGCGGACCAGCATTCGGGGCATACCGGGGCGGCATCTCTGAAGTGACCACAGTTGGAGCAGCGCTGGAGCAGTAGTTTGTGCTGCTTGCACCCCTCCCAGAAGGGTCGGTTGTCCTCGGTGATTTCGGGGAGGGGTTTGGCGTAGTCGGTGGTCATGGGCTACCTCCGCAGAATCGCCGTAGCGTGAGTGTGCATGATGCCGCCCTGGCCGCTTACCAGCGCGGTCTCTGCGCCCTTGACCTGGCGATCGCCGCATTCGCCTCGGAGCTGTCGAACTCCCTCGACCAGGAGCTGCATGCCTGCCATACCGCTTTCGGACAAGAGGCCGCCGCCGGTGTTCATGGGGAGTGAGCCGTCGGGGCCCGTGCGCCCGTCGGCGACGAAGGCTCCGCCTTCGCCCTTGGCGCAAAAGCCGTAGTCTTCCAGGGTGATGATGGGGACGATGGTGAAGCAATCGTAAATCTCGCAGACGTCGATGTCTCCGGGCCCGACACCCGCCATATGGAAGGCCTTTTCTCCGGAAATCTTGGCGCCGCTGGTGGTAAGGGTGGGGCGGTGGGGAAGGTCCCAGGCAATGTGGTGCTGGCCGATTCCCATGACGTAGACTGGAGGCTTGCGAAGGTGTCTGGCACGGTCTGCGGAGGTGACTACAACTGCAGCCCCTCCGTCTGAAACGAGGCAGCAATCGAGGAGGTGGAGGGGCCAGGTGACATAACGGGACGCCTGGTGGTCTTCCAGGGTTATGGGGTCGCGTTTGTGGGCGTTGGGGTTCTTGGAGGCCCAGGCCCGAGTGGAGACGGCCACTGCACCAAGCTGTTCGCTGGTGGTGCCGAACTCGGTCATGTGTCGTTGGGCGATCATGGAGTAACCCGCGGGAGCCCCGATGAATCCATAGGCAGCCTCGGTGCCGACGGGTCGGCCATAGGTGCCGGGATTGCCGGAGAGGGGGTTGTCGCCGTAGCAGCAGACCGCGGTTGTTATGAGGCCCGCTTCTATGGCCATCATGGCGTACTGGACGAGCCCAAGGTTAGTCGCGCCCGCCTGGTCTATCGTGGCGGCTATCACGGGCTGGATGCCGAGGGCCTGGGATACCTTGTGCGCCCAGAGGCCCTTGAAGCCTGTCGGTGGGTACTTGCAAAGTACGGCATCGACATCGTTCTTTTCAAGGCCTGCGTCCTCGATGGCGAGCTTTGCAGCCTCAACGGTGAACTGGAGGGGCGAGACCCCCGGGACCCGGCCAAACTTGGTGGTCGCCGCCCCGACGATGCAGTGCTTATCTTTGAGGGACATCAGCTTTGACCTCCTTTTCGGAGAGGTGAGCGCGTTCGCTGGTCTATTGTGCCATTACGGGGACTTGTTGGCTATTTCCGTACAACTGGGGTCAGGGGAGCGACACCCTCGGCGTTGAGGCTTTTGACAGCTTCGAATGGGACGCCAAGCAAGTCGTCGAGAATCCAATTGCTATGCTCAGCAAAGAGAGGGGCACGTTGGCCAAGGGATGTTAGATTGCCCGAGGACTTGAATGAAACGCCGGGATGCTTGAAATCGCCGCCTTCGGGGTGGTGGGTATGATCGATGAAGCCTCGGGCCTGGTATTGGGGGTCGGTGAGGACTTCGGTGGACTTAAGGACGGCGCCGGCCCTGACACCCGCGGCCTGGAGAAGGTGCATTGCCTCCTGTGGAGTGTGTTCGCTAGTCCATTCTGCAATCAGATTATCGAGGATGTCCTGGTTTTGGAGTCGGGCCGACAGTGTGGAGAAGCGCGAGTCGGCCTTCCAGCCGGCATTGCCGGTAGCGTCGGCGAGGCGGACGAATTCCGCGTCTGATGAAACGGCTATGGCGACCCAGGCGTCGACTCCCTTGCACCGGTATACGTTGTGGGGGGCCTTTGCGTGATGCCGGTTGCCGATGCGGGTCGGGGACCGGCCTGTGAGTTGATATTCGAGGAAATACTCGCCGATCACTGCCATTGTCACATCGCGGAGGACTATTTCAAGGCGTTTACCCTGGCCCGTGCGTCGTCTCTTCCAAATTGCGGCCATGATGGCGGTCGCAACGTGGAATGCTGAGGTCTGGTCGCTGTAGAAGTTGCCGGGCTTACTGGGTGGGCCGTTTTCGTATCCGGTGACGTGGCACATGCCGCCTAACCCCTCCGTGCCTGGGCCGAAGGATATGTAGTTCGTCCACGGACCCGGACTCCCGAGCGCGGGCATGGCCACCATTATGAGATCGGGCCGGAGCGTGCGGAGGTGGTCGTAGGTGAGACCAAGATTGGGCATGACACGGGGGCTGTAGTTCTCTATGACCACGTCGCTGACGGAGACGAGCTCTTCGAATAGAGCCTTGCCGCGCGGATCGGCGAGGTCTAGCGCGAGGCTGCGCTTGGCTCGGTTTACCTCGTTAAAGCCTGCGTGCTTGTTGTAGGGTCGCTCCACAGCCTTGTCGGTAGTGAAAATGGCCATGTTGCCGACGCTCCGGCCCCAGGGAAGTTCGATCTTTATTACCTCCGCTCCGAGATGGGCGAGGACCCGGGTAGCCACGGGCCCGGCTATTACATTGGTGAGGTCGAGGACGCGAACGCCGATGAGAGGCAGTGGCTTCTTTGCAGCGGAAGGCATGGCTAGATAACGTCCCGCTCTCGGAGGCGGGCGATCTCTGCGTCAGACAGGGCGAGGGTGTCGCGGAGAACTTCGTCGGTGTGCTCCCCGAGGAGCGGGGCGCGAACGGGCGATTCGTCCTCGGACCACGGGGCAAGGGGCGTGCCAGGATATTTCAGGGTTCCCGCGACAGGGTGGTCGGCATCACGGAAGAAGGTGCGGGCGTCGTTCTGGGGGTCGAACATGACCTCGGGGATGGACTGCACCTTGGTGAAGGGAATGCGCAGTTCTTGAGATAGCTCGTAGACCTCGTCACGGGTCAGGTCTTTCATCCATTCCATTACGAGTTCGTCTATCTCATCCGCGTGGCCTGCCAGGGCTGTCATCACATCGTTCTCGGCAAGGCGGCTGTTGCCCGTGAGCGTCGCAAGACCATCCGGGAAAGAGGGTGCGTAGTGGACGTGCATCCAGCCGTCCTTGCACGGGAGCAGGGTGGAAGGATAGGGGGCGCGATGGCTGGTGTGGATGAGCCGCGTGCCCTGGCGCCTGGGCAGAACGTCCTCGCGCTCGAACATGGAGTAGTAGGAAACGCCTTCAAAGGTGGAGGCTATGGCCTCGACAATGGAAACGTCAATGTACTGGCCCTCGCCGGTAAAGTCCCGATAGTTAAGAGCTGCCAAAACGGCCATGGCGGCGGAGATGCCGCCGTGGTACTCGGATTGGTAGCCGCCGGCTTTGAGAGGCTCGCGGTCGGGATCGCCTGTGATGTACATGTAGCCGCTGAAGGCGTAGGCAACGATCTCCGAGCCCTCATATTGACTATATGGGCCCTCCTGCCCGAACCAGGAGATGGAAGCCATTATCAGCTTCGGGTTGAAGTTTGACAGGCTCTCGTAGTCCAGCTTCAGGCCAGACAGGTAGCCGGGCTTGAACGACTCAATTACGACGTCTGACTTGGCGGATAGACGCTCTATGATGGGATGGGCCTCGGGGTGGGCGATATCCAGGGTGACGCTCCTTTTGCCCTGGCCCAAGTAGAGGAATGGAGCGGATGTCTCGGGGTTTGGTTCGTCGTTGAGGAAGGGGCCGAGGGAGCGGGTGTCGTCTCCCGTGCCGAGAGGCTCGATTTTGATGACCTCGGCCCCGAGTTCTCGGAGCATCTTGGTGCAGTAGCCGCCGGAGAGACCGAGACTCAGGTCCAGGACTATTATGCCTTTGAGGGGTCCTTCGGGTGGGGTGGGAGTAGTCATGGATTCAGGGTGGGAGGATAGGGGATGGGCGGGGGGTTGTGCAAGCGTTGACGAGGGAAGGAATGGATTCACGCTCCTCCATAGGCGGACTTTCAGCAGGCGCACTTACAGTCGGCTCGGGGGCCGGGTTGGCGTTGTGATTGAAGAATGAGGCAGAGAGTATTACCCTTGTCGCACGTCGTTAGCTTCGGAGGGAGGGCCGGTATGGAGAACGTGATTTATTCGTCGGCGAAGACCCTGGCGGGACTTGTCAAAACGGGTGAAATCTCGGCGGTGGAGTTGGTGGAAGGCTGCATAAGCCGCATCGAGGAGGTGAATCCGAAGCTGAATGCGGTGGTGCAATTCTGCACGGACCGGGCTATGGAGGAGGCGAAAGCGGCTGACGAGGCTCGGGCCAATGGCGAGTCGATGGGCCCTCTCCACGGCGTCCCGATGACCATCAAGGACTCCCTGGACACTGAGGGTGTCATAAGCACGGGCGGGACTCTCGGCAGGGCGAAGTTCGTGCCCGGACAGGATGCAACGGTGGTGAAGCGGCTGCGGGAGGCGGGGGCGATTTTGCTGGGCAAGACCAACACCCCCGAACTGACCCTGCACGGTGAGACGGACAACCTGATCTACGGACGTACCAACAACCCCTACGACCTGGACAGGAACCCGAACGGCAGCAGCGGCGGAGCCGCGGCAATTGTCTCATCCGGCGGAGTGCCCTTCGATCTGGGCAGCGACACGGGAGGAAGCATACGGGCCCCGGCTCATGTATGCGGAATAACAGGCATCAAACCGACGTCGGGTCGGGTGTCGAGGACTGGGCACATCGTGCCATGGGGGATGGGGGCATTGGACGCGTTGACTACGATTGGCCCGATGACTCGGTACGTGGAAGACCTGGACCTTGTCCTACGGGTAATTGCTGGGCCGGACGGCCGGGACCCGGGGCTTGTGCCCATGGCTCTGAATGACCCCGCCGATGTTCAGCTAAAAGGACTGAAAGCGGCATTCCACTCCAATAACGGCAATATTGAGCCGACCGCGGAGACGACCGCCATGGTGCAGGCCGTTGCCTCGGCGCTGGAGGAGGCTGGGGTAGAGGTCGAGGAGTCGGTGCCCGAGGCGCTGAAACAGGCGACTCGGCTCTACGAGAGCATCGAATATGCCGACGGCGGCGCATGGATACAGAGAATGCTGGATGCGGCGGGAACTACGGAGGTCAGTGAGGAGATCGGGCGCAGACTGGGCACTGTAGAACCGGTGTCCAGCGCAGAGCTGATGAAGCTTCTGGAAGAGTTGGACGACTACCGCTCCGATATGCTCGCCTGGATGCAAGACTATGACATCGTCGTTTGTCCAACGGCGGCGTTCCCTGCCACACCTCACGGGACGTGGAAACTGGGCGGCATTTACCGGGAGTACAGCCACACATCGGCGTATAACCTGACGGGCTGGCCGGGCGGTGTGGTCCGGGCGGGCACTTCACCCGAGGGCCTGCCCATCAACGTGCAGATCGTGGCACGGGCCTGGAGAGAGGACCTGGTTTTGGCCGTGCTTGCTCACATCGAGGAGCGGTTCGGCGGGTGGGTTATGCCTCCCGTGTAGCGGTCGGGACTTAGACGACAAGGAGAGAAGGTTTGGAATACGGAGAACAGTTCGGGCAGACCTTTCCGAAAGAGGAGTTCGAGAGACGGCTGGGGGCGGTGCGGCAAGGGATGGAAGCGAAGGGCCTGGATGCGCTGCTGCAGTTCTCTCCGGCCAACCTTTTCTATCTCACAGGTTACAACACGGCGGGGTTCAACAACTGGCAATGCCTGGTGGTCCCCATGTCCGGGGAGCCGGTCCTGGTCCTGCGCCTGCTTGAGCGACCCATCGCTCTTGCTACGTCCTGGACGGAGTCGATAGAAACCTATCAGGACCATGAAGAGCCCGAGGCCGCTGTAGCCAGTACTCTGAGCGACCTTGGCCTTTCAAATGCAAGCATCGGGGCAGAGCAGACGAGCCCCTTCCTGACAGTCGGGTCGTATAACAGGCTCGACGGGATGGTCGGAGGACGACTTTCGGACGGGACGGGTATTGTAGAGTCGGTGCGGCTGATCAAATCGGAGCTTGAGTTGGGCTATTTCCGTAGAGCGGCTCGGTGTACGGAGGCGGGGATGAAAGCGGCGATAGAGGCAATTGAAGAAGGAAAGACCGAGAATGATGTGGCCGCGGAGTCGTACCGAGCCATGACGGCCACGGGCGGCGAGTTCTTCTGCAACAGCCCCATAGTTACGGCAGGGTATAAATCGGGGTTGGCGCACACCACTTACCATCGACGGAAGTTGGAGCAGGGTGATCCCGTCGCAATAGAGATAGGCGCCACCTTCAACCGGTACACGTCGCCGTTGTTCAGGACGGCTGCGGTTGGGGAAGCTACCCCCGAGCTTCAGAGGATGCACGACGCCTGCAAGGAAGCCATGGAAGCGGCGATAGAAGCGATAAAGCCCGGAGCGCGGTCTCGGGATGTACAGGAGGCTTGCCAGAAGGTTATCGATGCCCGGGGTTTCGAGCCGCACTTCAGGAAACGGGTGGGATACGGACTCGGGGTTGGATATCCACCAACCTGGGGCGAGGGACACATCATAGACCTGAAGCACCACGACGAACGGGTGCTCCAGCCCAATATGGTTTTCCACGTGGTTCCTGCACTGAGAGAGCACGGTGAGTATGGGGTGGGGACCAGCGAAACGGTAGCCGTCACGGAGTCGGGGCACGAGGTAATCACAGACTTTCCGACGGAGCTGTTCATCAGGGGATAGTCGGGTTCACGTTACATAACGAGAAAGGCTGGCGCAAAAATGGGCTATGAAATCATCTCTGCAGATACACATCTCGACATAACGTGGCTTCCTGGAGACATGTTTGTGGAGGGCGCTCCGGCGGACATGAAGAGCAAGATGCCACGCATCAAAGACACGGACAATGGGCCTCGGTGGATGGTGGATGACATTGACGTCGCGGGGGTTGGGGGTGGGGGGCTGACGGGGAACTTCAGCAGATACGTCCGGGGACAGTCCAAGCTGCTGGACAAGATGGACGATGTTGGATTTTTCTCGGGGATCGACCAGGGAATATACCACCCGTCCGACGTTGACCTTCGAATCAAAGACCAGGAGATAGATGGCATCGACGCCGAGGTGATGTACGGCATCCTTGCTATTGGCGGCGGCGCTTTCTCGATACCCGGCTTTGAAGACCCGAGGGTCCTGGCGACGGTCTACGATGTCTACAACGCGTGGGTCGGAGATTTCGTCAAGGCCAACCCGCAGCGGTTGGCGGCATTGGGCTGCCTCAGCGTACATGACCCGAAGGACGCGGCTCGGCAGTTGCGCTTTGCTGCGGAGTCGGGACTGCGGGGCGCGGAAATCAACGTGAAGAAGATGACCAAGCCGATGTATCACGGGGCGTGGGACCCGCTATGGGCGGCGTCGGAGGAGCTTGGGATGCCGGTGTCGTTCCACGCCCTTGGGCTCGAGCTCCGGGCCCCGGACCCCGAAGATGAAGCTGAATACGGCCCGGTCCACCACGGGATGAGCACGGTGACATTCCAGTTGTCCGGCGCTGAAATAGTTTTGGCCGTAGTTCTGTCGGGGGCCTGCGAGCGGTACCCGGGATTCAACTTCGTGCTCGGGGAGTGCGGAATTGGGTGGATCCCCTACGTGGTCGAGCGGATGGATATGGAGTACGAGGATAAATTCTTCCGCTTGGGCCTGAAGCTGAAGCCCAGCGAATACTGGCGCCGACAGGGATTCTCCACCTTCCAATACGAATATGTGTCAATGGACCAGGTGGAGAGGATTGGGGTGGACAGCATCATGTGGGGTTCCGACTACCCCCACCCCGACGGCGTCTTCCCCGAGTCCCGGAAGGTCATCGAGGAAACCCTCGGCCACCTCGAGCCCGACGTCTACCGCAAGATAGTCTGCGAAAACGCCGCCAACCTCTATGGTTTCAACTAGGCACGTCTGGATCCAAGATAGAAGAAGGTCCCGACGTCAGCGTCGGGGCCTTCTTCTTTTCCATGAGGGTAACTCTGCTCAGGACTCGTTGGAAGCCCCGTTCTGATGCGACACGAACGCGGGGTCGGGCGGCTGCTTCTCGCACCCGATGGCCCCGCCCAATCGACGGAAATCCCGAGATCTTCTTGCCAGGTGGTTTCGGAACCGTATCACGCCGATGTCCAGCCCCGAGAGCTTCTGCGGCAGGTCGAGGTTTAGCCGTTCCTTCTTGAACACCACCAGGTCCTCTTTTTCGTTGATCGCAACAACTGCCGCGGGCTTGCGCCAGAAGTAGTACCACACGTCCTGCCAGAACCTGCCCAGGAATGTCTTGGGAGTCTTGCACAGCGTGAATGTCCACATTCGGGTGTTGTGCTCGTCCAGCGGCACGCCCCACCGCATGTGAACAAAGCTCCCGACGCACACTCTCACCTTGCTGGGCAGCTCATAGTTGTGGTTGTACGTCGCCCAGGCTGCTTCACCCTTGGCCGAGGGCATGGACCCCGACACCGGCGCCTCAGGCGATTTCAGCTTGCGCCACCACGTCTTCCGGGGCCACTTCCCGAGCCCCGGGTACTCCGCCTGTCCGAAGATGACGTTCTTCTGGTGCAGCGTAATGAAATTGTCTCCCTCTTCCACGATCTTTACCCCGCCGGTATAGACGGGCTTGGGCCGCCAGAAGGGGAGCCGCCAGTCGATGAAGCGCCAGAAGTTGACGTTGCGGTGCAGGTAGAACTCGTGGTAGTCGATGCCCTGGTTGACGGGCTCGGTCCAGTTGACTTCCCAGTCCTTGACCCGGGAGTAGCGCCGGTCATTCAGCGTGGCGTCCTTAAACTCCCAGGGGAAGTCTTCCTCCAGTGGCACGGGCTCCGTCTGGCCCATCCAGATGAACACTATGCCCTTCCACTCTGCTGTCGGGTACTTCCGGGAGCGCATCTTCCCGACCAAAGGCGACTTGGTGTTCTCGATCAGGCCGGCTACACATTTGCCCGTCTCGTCGAAGGTGTAGCCGTGGTAGGGGCAGGTTACTGTACCCTTGAACTCACAGAAGCCCCTGGAGAGTCGGGCACCGCGGTGAGGACACCATTCGTTCAGGGCGACGACGTTTCCGTCCTTGCCCCGGAAAAGGACCAGTTCGTCGCCGAGCATCTTGAGGTTGACGGGTTTCCTCCCGACCTTCTTCGACCAGATGCCCGGGTACCAGTACTCCCGAAACCCGACTCTCGGAACGTAGTCAAAGGGGCCGACCTGGGATGCACCGAAGGCGTCGTCTCCGCGGTCCGGGCGGACCTCGGCTATGCCTGCGGCTTCCTCTGTTCTCGGTGCGGTGCTTACCATATAGTCCTGCTTTCCTTTAGGCCGCAGGGGTGGCCGCAGGGGCTCGGGCCACCATCATGCACTTGGAAGAGTTGAATATGTGGGTCTGCATAAAGTCGACAATTTCGGGTTGGTATCTGGTCTCGGTCAGGGCGCCTGCCAGGCAGACCCAGTTCAGCAATTCCTGCTGCCCCGACTCCTCGATCTGATCAAGGGAGAGATTGGCCCACAGGTGCTGGTTGCCGTCGCGAAGTTCCTCAAAGCGGGCCAGGTCGGCGTCATTGTCGGGCCAGAGAAGGTGGTTCTTGGGAGTCAGGAACGCGTGAGACCAGCTGGACGAACCGATGAGGACGGCCCTGTAGGGGCTGTCCATCAATGCCTTGGCCGTCGCCGCCCCGACATCAAAGCAGAGCTTGGGGGAAGGGGCCGGTGGGTCGGGCTCCGCGCCTTCCTCGGCGTTCAGGAAGCTGCCGCCCCGGTTTCGCACGACGCTCGATCCGTAGCAGTTGACGTGGAATGGTACCACCGGATAGTCGAAGCCCGTGCGGTCATAGTCCAGGAAGAGGAGAGTGTTCATAAAGGCGTGGGGCAGGCCATTGAAATGGAGATTCTTGTAGGAATAGGGCATCGGGTAGCCGTACTCCAGCAGCTTTGTTGTCAGGAACTTGGCGGCGTCAGGGTGGCCGCGGTGTGTGAATGTCTTGTCTATGTCCTCTCCCCACACGTTGTAGACCTGGGTCCCGTCGGGTTTGAACCATTTGCGGTGGAAGGGCTGGGTCTCGAACTTATCGCTAATGTAGATGGAGAAGGGGGGTACGAGGTCCTCGCGGAAGTTCTCGTACTGGTCGTCACCCCAGATGAGAACGAAATCGGGGTTGAAGTCATCGATTTCCTTGCGTAGGGCACGGAAGGACGAGACTAAGCGGTCCCGGTGGGCGGCCGCGGAAGCCCTGGCGTTCGCGCCGTTGAGACCGTACTCCTCCTGCATGGCCTCGGGCCAGTTGGCTTCGATCTTCATGTCGGGGGGCGTGCGGTCGCTCTCGATGTGCTTACTAAGCTGAGAGTACATCCCTTCGTCGGGATAGATGAGGGGCGGGTAGTGGGTGGTGCCGACCAGTAGGAGCTCTGCCATGGGGCCTCCGTGGGGCAAACTAGAGGTGGCCTAAGTAACAGGTTGAGTTTGTAGTATAGGGTCGGGGGTTTGTCAACTAGCGACGATGAATTTCATCTATCATCACCGTGCCAACCCTAGACTCAGTATGCTTCAATCCATGCCTGTGCGTATTGAGAATCCCCTGGTATCTTGGTATTGTGTTTGGCACGCTGCAAGGAGAGGAAAACATGACACGCTGGATTTTAGTAGTAACTGTGCTCATTTCTCTCCTGCTAGCCGCCGCTTGCTTCGGGGGCGGCAGGCCGGAGGGGCTCGAAACAGTCATCGGAGACTGTCAGATCGGTACGACTCTGCGGATGGGCGAGGGCTGCACTATCGCCAACACCGATGTTGACGACACCTTGTGGGTCGACCAGGATGGTTTCGCTTGCTACACTGTCCAAGAAGGCGGCTTCTTGTCTTCTTCCAACTCTGAGTGTTCCAACGTTTCCTTAAGCAATGATGTCGTGTCTGTCGGCCCGAATGACAATGGTAGTTGGACTGTAGAGAGGATTCCATAAGAATTCAGCGCCAGCCCGAGACACGAATACGCCACAGATACCCGGGCCATTCCCTGGTCGCGGCTTTTTGAAGCGGACCGAGCTCAGGGCTTCAGCAGGAGCTTCCCCACCGTCCCCCGACTCGCCAACCTGATATGCGTCTCGGCGGCCTCCACCAGGGGCGTCACTGAGTCTATCGTCACCTTCAACTCCCCCGACGCCACCCATGACAGAACGTCGTTCAATCGCCATTCCATCTCATCGCGTGTTGAAGAATAATCCACCCCCGAGGGTCGGGTCAGGTAGAGAGATCCCAGGGAGTTAAGCACCCGGGGGTTGAATGGGGGCACCGGGCCGCTGGACTGGCCGCAGAGAATCATATAACCGCGACGCCTGAGGCACCGGAGGCTCTGGTCAAAGGTGGTCTTGCCGACGCTGTCATATACAACGTGGACACCGGCGTCGCCGGTGATGCGTTTCACCTCCGCCTCGAAGTCCTGCTCGGTGTAGTTGATGACTTCATCGCAGCCCGCGGCTTTTGCGGCTTTGGTCTTTGCTAGGGTAGAGGCCGTACCTATAACCGTAGCGCCCAGTCGTTTAGCCATCTGCACCATGAGGAGGCCAAGACCGCCGGCAGCGGCGTGGACCAGGCAGGTCTCGCCTTCCTTCAGAGGATAGCAGCTGTGGACGAGATAGTGAGCGGTCGTACCCTGGCCCATGACCGCCGCCGCCCGTTCGAAAGAGCAGTCGTCGGGGAGCTTGATGACGCGTCGCGCGGGGACATTAGTTATTTCTGCGTAGGCCCCGAGAGCCCCGTAGTACCCCACCCGGTCCCCAACGCCGAGCCCGGTCACTTTCTCTCCCACCGCAGTAATTGTCCCTGCGCCCTCGGTGCCGGGGGTGTAGGGAAGCTTCATCGGATATTCGCCGCTGCGCTGGTATAGATCACGGAAGTTGACGCCTATGGCCTCGTGCTCAATCTGGACCTGGTCGGGGGTGGGAGGAGGGAGCTCGAAGTCCTGGTAGACCATGACCTCGGGGCCTCCCTGCTCTTCGACTCGGATTGCTTTCATGGCGGTATTCTATCATTCGGGTACATGAGGCTTTTGAAGGAGTGGTACGATGGGACTCTCGGTTGAAGAAAAGGAGGTTTCTCATGGCTGACGACATGACGGGCAAGGTGGCGCTGGTAACCGGCGGAGGCTCGGGGATTGGAAGGGCGACGGTACTGGCATTTGCTAAACGGGGTGCGACGGTGGCGACTGTCGACGTGGACGAGGCCGGGGGCGCCGAGACAGTCCGCCTGGCCGCAGACCTAGGCGCCAACGTGGAATTCTCACGCGTAGACGTGTCCAACGCAGGAGAAGTGGAAGCTATGATATCCCGATTAGTCGAGACCCACGGAGGCCTCGACTACGCCTACAACAACGCGGGCATCGAGGGCCCGACAGGCAGCCTCGTAGCCTGCTCGGAAGCCGACTTCGACCGGGTGGTCGCCATCAACCTGAAGGGTGTTTGGCTATGCATGAAGTACGAATTCCCGGCGATGCTGGCGTCGGGAGGGGGCGCGATAGTCAACACCTCCTCGATAAGTGGCCTTAAAGGAAGCGCTAGCCTTGGCCCCTACACCGGGAGCAAATTCGGGGTGGCGGGGCTGACAAGGTCGGCGGCGCTGGAATTTGGAGAGCAGGGAGTGCGGGTTAACGCGGTCTGCCCCGGAACAATCGACACTCCAATGGTCGAGCGCCTGTGGGGCGCCGACCCCAAGAAGAACCGTCAGCTCTTGGAGGGCACGCCGCTCCATCGCCAGGGTGATCCGGCAGAGGTGGCGGAGGTAGTGGTATGGCTCTGCTCGGATTCCGCATCCTACGTCAACGGGAACCTGATGAAAGTGGACGGGGGCTATCTGGCGTAACGAGCAGTCAGATTGTCTCGCTAGACGCGGTGACTACCAACTCAGGGCGAAACTCAATGCGCTGAGCGGCCACTATTGTTCAAATCAGATAATGAGGAGACGGCAATGGGAAAGTTCCTAGAAGAGGAAAAGAAGAGGCAAATCCCGTTCAAAAGAACATCCGGCCAGTTCACGGGGGCGGCAAGGGCTGATGGCGTCTATAGACGTAAGCCGCGGCCATTTTGCCTCCCGGAAGACCATGCCAGGGAAAACCTTTTTACCGAAATTCGCGACGGAGCATTGAATTACTTCAAAAGCAAGAAGATCAGTTGGCACGACGGAACAAGAGAAAGGCCGAGCAACCATCTCTGCAGCTCCCAGGTGCAATGCGTCAACTTTCTATATCCCTTCTCAGACAAGAGGGATGCTCTATGCGACCTGCTGCGTCCCATATTTCCTGACATTGAGTCAATTGTTCCGATGAAGTGTGAGCAGGGCCTCGTGGCGTTCGAATGGATAGGGCTTTCCAATTATCTGGGAGAGAGGATTCCTAGGAACGGCCGTCGCACAAGGGGCGCCAACGCCACCAGCGCAGATGCAGCGGTAATGGTTACGCTTAAGGGCGGGAAACGGCAAATACTATTGATTGAGTGGAAATACACGGAATCCTACACTGGTGCATGGTTGGGGAAAGCCAAGAGTGGGACCAGTAGAATGGACATATACCGTCCCCTGTACGACAAAACGGATTGTCCTGTTGACAAGACTCGTCTTCCAAACTTCAGCGACTTGTTCTATGAGCCCTTCTACCAGTTCTTCAGACAGCAGTTGCTTGCCCATGAAATGGAACGGGCTCAAGAGTCGGGAGCCGAACTTGTGACTGTTCTGCACATAGCTCCAGCCAGAAATCGTGATTTCCATAAAGTCACTTCTCCAGCGTTGGCAGAGAAGGGTAGCTCCAGCATAGAAGTCTGGAAGGACCTGCTGAGACAACCGGACCGATTTATCAGCGTTTCCCAGGAAGAGTTGTTTGGCAACTTCCCGGTTGACAGGCATCAGGGGCTTGCCAATTGGTGGCAATACACTAGCCAACGCTATTCGTGGCTTCAAGGCCGAGATACGAATTAGGGCAGCCGTCGCATACGGGGAACAAGACCGCTGACCCATACCACATTCAAAAACCGAGCTTCCGCATCCTACGTCAACGGGAATCTGATGAAGGTGGACGGGGGCTACCTGGCTTAGGGCAGCAGTCAACTAGCCAAGGTTTTCTCGTAGAAGAAGCTGAGCGGGTCTTCCCAGTAGTCTCCGAAGGGCGGTATCCTGTAATACCCGGTCCTTTCGTAGAGACCCAGGGCCTCGGGTTGTGAGATACCCACCTCCAATCGCACCTTGGGGAAGCCCTTGGCGGCGGCCAGCTCTTCCAGGTGTTGGAGCATCTTCTTGGCATAGCTGCGGCCTCGGAATTCGGGGCGGACGTACATCCGCTTGATTTCACCGTAGCTATCGGCAGAGTTCTTCGGATCACCGAAGAACTTCACTCCACCACAGGCCGCCGGGTTTTCCCCTTCGTACAGCACGAAAAACTCGACGCCCTGTGCTATCAGCTTCTCCACGTCATAGCCGTGCTGGCTCTCTTGAGGGTAGAGGGGGTCAAGGTAGTCGTCTAACTCCGATATCAAGGTGCGGGAGGTGTCGGTCCGGGGGTCTTCTTTACGGATGGTAAAGGTCTTATCGGTCTGCATGACGAACAGGTGTTGCTAGCGCGGCCTATGCCGACAACGCTAACACGGCACTAGGCTGGTAGATGAGGCGAGATACAGAGTCAGCCTAGACCGCCCTCCCCGCCCGAGTCCCTTCCAGGATGGCGTCGTGGATGCGGCGAGGGGCCATGGCGTCGCCGATGAGTCGGACGTCGGCGACCTTGTCCTTGAGTGTCTTGTACAGATCATCTTGGGCCCGACGCAGACCGGCGTGGACAATGGTTGTGACGCCGTCCACGGTGCGCTCTTCGTCGTTGTAGATGTTGCGAAGGACTACCTGCTCCTCCCTGATTTCTTTTACCTCTGTGTTGGGGCTGAGGACAACGTGATTGGTGTAGAGGCGCTGGTAGACCAAGGGCTTGGTGCTGATGTCTATGTCCTCGCCGATGGTGAACAAGTCGGAAACAACCTCGACTTTGCTGCCCTTCAGGGCCAACTGCTCTGCAACAGCGGGTCCCTTGTGGTGGCCGTCCTGGTCGATTATTAGCACCTTTTCTCCCCAGTCGACTTCTCGGGTGAGGGCCTCCTCAGTTGTCACCACGGGCCCCGACTCTGCGCCAGGAATATCGGGGGGCAGTTGCTCGGAGCCGGTGGCTATGATTACGGCGTCCGGGGACTCGGCGAGGATGGAGTCTGCGGTAGCCTCCGTGGCGAGCCGGATGTCGACACCCAGCTTTCGGGCCTGCTCCTCCAGCCAGATTGTAATTGCACCGAAGTCCTCGCGACCTGCGGCCCTGGTGTAGGGCGTTATCTGTCCTCCGAGTACGGCCTTCTTTTCAAACAGGACAACGCTGTGACCGCGCTCCGCGGAGACCCGGGCAGCTTCCAGACCCGCAGGCCCACCCCCGACTACGACGACCTTTTTCTCGCCCTTGGCGGGTTTGACGACGGCGAGCTCGGTCTCCCGGCTGATGACGGGGTTGTGGATGCACGTGATCGGCTTGCCGTGGAAAAGACGGCCGATGCACCCCTGGTTGCTGCCGATACACGGACGGATGTCTTCTACCCTGCCCTCCCGAGCTTTGTTGGCAAGGTGCGGGTCGGCGATCATGGCACGGGTCATGGCTACGAGGTCGGCCTTGTTCTCTGAGACAATCCATTCGCCCTGCATGGGGTCGGTAATCCGTCCGGCTATGAGGACCGGGAGATTGCTCACCCTCTTAACGTCGGCAGAGAAGTCGACCCATAGGCCCGTCTTGAACCACATGGCGGGCACGGCCTCCGACTGACCCATCATGTACTCGGGTGTGGCCCCGGTAATGCTCAGATAGTCTATCTGGCCCGTGGCCTCAAGCATTTCGATAATTTCAAGCTGGTCGGCGCGAGTGAGGCCGCCCTTGGTGCGTTCGTCTTCCCCGCCAATCCGGATGCCGACTACAAAGTCCTCACCCACCTGCTCCCTGGCCGACTCAATCACCTCAAATGAGAAGCGGAGGCGGTTTTCGAGGGAGCCGCCGTAGGAGTCGGTGCGCTTGTTGGAGAAGGGGGACAGGAACTGCTCAGGCAGGTGGCCGGAGCCGATCATGATCTCGACGCCGTCGAATCCGCCTGCCTTGAGCCGGCCCGCGGCTTTTCCGTAGGCTTTGACCACATCCTTAATCTGATCTGTCTCCATTTCATGAGGGGTCTCGCGGTGGACGCGTTCAGGCAGTCCGGAGGGGGCGAGCAGGGGAGTCCAGGACAGGTCGGAGCCGCCGCGCCGGCCGCGGTGAGATATCTGCGCGAAGATCTTTGCACCGTGCTTGTGGACGGCGGCGGAAGCGTTGATCAGGTAGGGGATAACCTTGTCGTTGTAGAGTTCGACGCCACCCCAATCGAAGGCCGGTGAAGATGCGTGGACGGCGGCGGAACCGTAGCAGATGATGAGCCCCGCGCCGCCTCGGGCCTTTTCGGCCTGGTAAGCGTTGAGTCGGGGCCCGGGCATCCCATCCTCGGCGAGGACGGTGGCGTGGCCAGTGCTGACAATCCGGTTTCGTATTGTCACATTGCGCATCGTCAGGGGGCTGAACAGGTTGGGAAACGAGGTGGTTGCCATTGTCGAGGTTCCTCCGACTAGACCGTCGTTGTGAAAACTGCGCAGTATGCCAACTTGGGTGACTAAACCAGGGCCACGGGGTTCCAGGGGGTGCCGGAAGCCTCGGTGAGAGGGAGAGGAGCGCCGACAAACATAAACTCGTAGACCCGGTCTCGGGCCAGGTCCTCCAGGTTCATGTTTTCAAGGAGGTAAATTCCGAGGTCCCGGAGGGCGAAACGGTGGAGCATGCTGGCGCCATACCCGTTGATGGCCCCCTGCACCTCTACGGTCGGCTGGTCGGCCCCGATGGCGCAGACGTCTCTTTCCTTGAGCCAAGGGGCCAGGGATCCGTCAGGGCCGGGGACGCCCGAGCTCCAAAGAGCGTAGTCGCTGTAGAAGACTGTGTGCCAGCCAGTGCGAAAGAGAAGGATGTCCCCTGCCTCGATAGTTATGCCCTGGGACGCTGCGACGGCATCCATTTCTTCGCCGGTCAGTACCTCGCCGGGAGCCATGTGCTCGGCTCCCCGGTAACGGGGTACGTCCAGCATGATCCCGCGACCGACCATGGTCTTCACCTGGTCTATGCCTATCTTACGGACACCGGCCTTGAACACCTGCTCCTCTGAGTAGCCGTTGTAGAACTGGCCCTCTGCCCAACTGTGGCCCAGGGAGTCGATGTGGGTGCCGGAATGGGTGTCGATGGTGAGAACGTCCTCGGTGAAGCTGACGTCGGGCCCGGGGGAGGTGAAGGTGACCTTCCAGGTCTTGTGGAAGGGAACGTGCTGATGCCCGTTGCGCTCAAGCGGCACAGCCAGGCTGTAGGCCTTGCCCGTCTTGATGAGTTTGGCGGCTTTGAGCATCACCTCGGGAGTGAGGAGGTTTAGAGCCCCGATGCCGTCGTCGGCGCCCCATCTTCCCCAGTTGGATACGGCTGCTTGAGTCATGGCATTGCCTCCAGTGGAATTGTGAGAGTGTGGAATGGGGGTATTCTAACATTGCCCGCCTTTGTAAAGGGCAAGCCAGGTGCCTGTCTCTTCTTGAGGGGTGACTGGAGGGGGGCGGTTCGAATACGGCCCCTAATGTAGAGACCCGCCGAGATAAGACTTGAGCATGATGTGGGCCATGGGCAGAATCATGATGAACATAAGTCGAAAGATTCCGAAGCTGGACAAGTTAAAGACTACGAGTATGAAGGCCCTGGGGAGGAATGAAACGAAGGCGTAGGCAAAGAACCAGATGAAGAGGGTGTGGGGTACCGACCATATTCCGTGATAGGTCTCGGTGACGAAGATGCTGAATGTCGCCGTGGCCCCCGCTGCGATAGTGGCGGCTACTGCGCTGGTGGCAACTATCCATCTGCGCAAATCGAGTTGCATCCCGGGTTCGGAGGATCGGTAGAAGGAGGCCATGAGCGCTCCGCAAAGGGGCAATAGGAGGAGGTCTCCGACCATAAAGGCCGGGTTTCGGAGGAAGTCGCTGGTGATGACGTCCAGCCGCCAGGCGAGGAGGAATAGAGAACCCCATCCAAAAGCCAGGAATACCACCCCCACAAAGAGCGGGTGGAGGACCATTAACCGGCCTAGTGGATCGCCAGCCAGCAGGGCCTTCGGCTTTTTCTCTTCTCCGCCCTTCTCCTTGTCATCGGGCCTGGGCCCGCGCTTCCCATCTGGGGGCTGGTAGCGGGAATAGCCTGTCGACATCCGACAAAAAGCTAGACTACGGCCTTGATCATGTCCATATCCTGTTCCTCGAAGCGGTTGTGGCGGAGGGCGTGGATGTCAACGGAAGATTCCCCGTCGGCGATGATTTCCGCAGTGACCATCCCCGCCACCGGGCCGATGCCAATGCCCCGGCCACTGAACCCCGTGCAGAAGTAAAAGCCCCTGGGAGATTTGGCTTCCCCGATTACGGGGAGGGCGTCCGGTGTGGCGTCGATCCGGCCCGACCAGTAGTGCTCGATCCGCAAATTCTGCTGGTCGGGGAACAAGGACTTGAAGGTGACCAGGGCGCTGTCAATCACTTTCCTGTTCGGTTTCGGCTCGACGCCCACGGTGTGTGCGAAGGGGTGTCGGCGTGCGGGAGAGCCGGGGATGCTTCTCAGGATGTCCTTGATGAGGGCAGTCCCAATATGCACTTTGAACATCTCCCGGTTGCGACGGAAGTTTGGCATGAAGAGGCGAATGTGTTTGAAGCTGTCCAGATCGACATCGTAGTCCGTGCCCCCGGGCCCCGGTGCGATGTAAAACTCGCCGGTTGGTCTTTGCCGAAAAGCTATCCGGGGCCCGATCACAGCCATGTCGGTGACGTGGCCCGTCGGGTTGGTCTGCCCGACGCTCGCCCTCACCATCCGGTATGGAAGGGTGAGCCCTACCATCCTGGCCACCTTGTGCGACCAGGCGCCAGCTGCACAGACAACGTTCTGAGTGACGATTCTATCCTTTTCGGTGATGACGGCTGAGACTTTGCCGTCGGTGACTTCAATGTCTTCAACGGCCTCCAAAGTGCGGAAGAGGGCGCCGTGCTCCCTGGCCCCGATTGCTATGGCGTCCGTGGCCTTGTTGGGTTGTGCGTGACCGTCACTGGGTGTGTACATGGCGCCGAGCCACTCGCCCCGCATGGATGGAACTAGCTCTTTTACGTCCTCGTTGGTAAGGAACCGGGTCTCGATTCCAAACTGTTCCCCGACCTTCAACCATGCCTTAATTCTGCCGAGGATCTCTTCATCCCCTGCGAGGGTCAACGAACCACCCTGGTTCCACTCCACGTTCGCGCCAAGATCTCGCTCCATTTCCTGCCACACGATTGCACCGGCTATCATGAGGGGTAGCTCTCGCGCGGTGCGGGCCTGCTGGCGCACGAATCCCCAGGCTCGGCTGGACTGCTCATCCCCCACCTCACCCTTGTCGACGACTACAACGTTAAGGCCCTTTTTGGAAAGGTAATAGGCAGTGGCACACCCGGCTATTCCGGCCCCGATGACCACGGCGTCGGCGGTCCTGGCGTTCATGGAAATTCTCCCAAACGTTTAAGACTAGTCCCGGGGCTTGGAGCGCGGGCCAAAGGGCTCGGGGATGAATGGGCCGTCCCTGAGCTTGAGGAATGCCCTGAGGCCGCCCTCGCGCTGGGCCTCGTCCAGGGGCTGGTAGAAGTCCTTGCTGCGGGAGAGGTGCGCCAGGGCCTTCATCTCGTCATTCAGGAGCAGTGCATTACGCAGGCCCATCATGTTCAGGCCCTTGGTCGCGACCTGTAGGTTAATCTTAACCGTCTCCGGCGCGTTCATGGCTATGCGCTCGACGATTGAGAAGCAGCGGTCGATGAGCTGATCGTGGGGCACGACCTCGTTTATCAAGCCTATGCGCAGGGCTTCATGGGCGTCCAGGTGGTCTCCGGTGAGCGCATAGCGCAGGGCGTGCTTGTAACCGGCGTTGAGGACCCAGAAGAAGTTCGTGTCGTCGCCCATACGGACCTCGGGCTGACCGAATACGGCCTGGTCGGAGGCAAAGGTCATGTGGCAGGCTAGGGCGTACCAGGAGGCCCCGGCGAGACACCAGCCGTTGACTGCGGCTATTACGGGAGTCCCCATGTCCCAAATCTGGAGGAGATTGGCCTGCTCGCCCTTGTCATGGTTCCGCTGAAATTCAATCTGCTCGGCGATATTTGCGCCTTCGGGCAGTCCCGAGGGCCATTCCATCGGGCGGCCCGCCCTGATGTCGTATCCCGACGAAAAGGCCCGACCCGAGCCGGTAAGAACGACGGCGCGTACCTCGGGGTCGGCGTCGGCGGCGTACAGGGCTTGACTCAGTTCGGAAGCGACTTCTTGCGAGATGGCGTTCAGGGTCTCGGGGCGGTTGAGGGTGATAAGGACGCCCTTGCGCCGCTTTTCATAGAGAATCGTGTTGTATTCGGTCATGGTGTGCTCCTTGTTGCCGGAATGGACATATGGTGTCGCAAACGGGTGGGGCTTGCAAGGGGTGGACGCCAGAAGTGTGGGTTCCCGGTCCCTCGGTCATTCCCGACCCCGATCGGGTGTCAATTCACCTTCTCTCCAGTACTGAACTAGAGGCCTACGTGGGTGCAGCGCATCCACGTGGGTCTCTGTTCTTATCTCCCCCTCTCCCTTGAAGGCCCTAAGGGTCTATGATGCGCTTGGGCGTGCGCCAAGCTGAAAGTGGAACACCCGCCTACGGAGGGGCCGCCTTTGGCGGAGCTTGAGAGGGGGATTAATGGGGTGAGGGTTCCCCGGCGGGGCTGGGTTGATGTACCCCCAAGAGTGACATCAACTCCTTGACACGATAAGTACGTGTGTTCTATATTAGACTCATTCTAGACCACCAACCCAACCACCTTAAGGAGGAACCAACAACCCAGGGAAGCCCACCAGCCCCACCCGAGGACTCAACGCCCAAGCCCATCCCAACGGCCCTCGCGCAGGCCTGCGGCTCAAGCAACAGTCGCCATCTCCTCTACTTAAATCCCTGTGGCCCTTCCCTGACTCCCCAGGCGATGGAAGACGCCCTGGACCGTACTGAAAAAGTCTCCTAACGGAGCAACCCGACCTATGGAGCGGACCGGGGCGGCCCGTAGCCGAGGCCCGCTTGGCTCTCCGTCCGCTTCATCAAATAAAACTGGGCTGTCCGCCACTCCCGGCTCCTGGATACAGGCGGCAAACTGGATATACCCGTACTCCTGCGAGGGGAACTGACCCTGGACTTTCCCCTTCCTGCATCCGCCCCCGGCGGACAGCGCAGCCAACCCTTATTGGAGCCTATGACGGATGACGGACCCGTATGTCCGACCATACTTCCAGGTCTAGGCGGCGGCGGAGCCCCGTCCCCATGTTCCCGGGACGCCTTCAAGCCCGCATTATCTAAAGATTGGGAGCCGAATCCAGTAAGTGTCTTCCATCGCCAACCACCCAACAAAGAAAATAGACAGAACTAAACCCCAACTGAATAAACACTCCCCGCAGGAGCGACTCGCCCGCCGCCCTGGGATGGAGGCTCTCGAAGCCTGTCCTGAGCTTGTCGAAAGGGGTCGAGCAAGGATGGCTATTAAACGAACCGCCAGTCGTAGGTGGCGGTGGAGATGATCTCGGGGCCGTCGGCGGTGATTATCATCTGCTCTCCCAGCTTGGCCGCCTCCACAGCCCCGACTTCACCCACGTAACACTCCAGGGTCATAACCATATTCTCTTCCAGGACGCCGGGCTCGTGGCCGAAGCCGTGGGGCGACTTGTCGGGGTAGGCGATGGCAGGCCACTCGTCAGACATGCCTGCGCCGTGGGACATGACGGGGTAGCGCTGCGCTTTGTATTTCTCCGGGAACTGGTACGCCTTTTCGGCTATTTCCTGGTAGCTGTTGCCGGGCCGGAACAGGTCCATCGACCGTTGGATAAACTCGTAGCCGGTCTTGTAGACATCCATTTGCGCCGACGTGGGATTTCCGTCGCCGCAGAGGTAGGTCCGGGATACGCAGAGGAAGTAGCCCATCGGCCCGGCCATGTCGATGTCAAAGCCGACAAGCTCTCCAGGCCTCACGAGTCTGCCCGATGAATCCTTGAACCAGGGATTCATGTTGCCACCGGCGGCCAGGAGCTTTCCGTCGGTGTGTTCGCCCCCGTATTTGAGGTTCGTCCCCGCGAGAATCGACCAGAGTTCATCTTCCGTGACGCCGGGTTTGATGGCCTGCCGGGTATTTTCGATTGCTATGTCGGCCACGGCAGCAGCCTGCCGCATCAGGGTCAGTTCGTCGGGTGTCTTAATGGAGCGAGCCTTTTCGATGGCTTCCCATCCATCGGCGAATCGGATGCCGTGACGCTTGGCGGTCTCGAAGCCCATGGTGTCGAGCTTATCAAGGCCGATACGCTCCGAGGCTAGTCCAAGCTCGTTCAAAACGTCCTTGAGGCCCGCCGCCCACAGCTCTACTGCCTCGTTCATGTACACGCCTAAGGGAAAGAAGTCCCAGCCCTGTCCGGGCCTGATTCTAAGTTCATCAGTGTCCGCTGCCCCTGACATGTCGCCGAAGAGCACCGGGGCGCCTTCCCGGGGCACGAGGGCAGAGCGCTGAAATCGGCGCATGTTGTACGCTCCGGCAGACCGGGACCCGGTGGCGTAGCGAACGTTTACGGGGTCGAACATGAGTATGCCCCCGAGCTCCAGTCGGGCGATCTCACCCTGGAGCCGCGCGAGGCGGTCCCGTTTAAGCCGGGCAACGTCGACTCGATCCTCATAATCGACCATCTGCTGCCCTACGAGGTCCTTTTGGTGCGCTGCCTTAGGCATTTTGTACCTCCCTGGCTCGGGGCTAGGTGTTATACGCGCCAGCTTGCCAGGACCAGGTCTTTCTCCAGTCCCGGGGCACGTGGCGTAGACGATCGAAATTGAAGGCTGAAATATCCACGGCACATTCCCCGTCGACGATAAGTTCCTTGACGGCGAGACCCGTGGCGGGTGAAAGGCCAAATCCGTTTCCCGATGCCGAAACGATAACGAAACCTTCAGGGTCGTTGAGCTTGTCGATGATTGGGATGCTGTCGGGGGTCTGTTCCACGACGCCTGCCCAGGAGCGGAGGACCCGCGTGTCCTCCAGGGCGGGGAAGAGCTCCGCAAGACGGCGAGAAATGTTGCGGACCAGGGGCGTGTTGGGCTTGGGCGGAGAGTCCTGCAGAGTGACGTCGATCCACTCGTGGGGGCCGCCGCCAAAAACCAGGTTGCCTCGCAGGGTCTGACGTCCGTAGAGACCGTTGCCTGCGATATAGGTGGTAAATCTCGGCTCCAGGGGGACGGTTGCAATGATTTCCACGCGGCCAGGTGCCACGGGTACGTGCAACCCGACCATGTCGCCTATCAGTCCTGACTGGGGCCCGGCTGCGCTGACCACTATGTCGGCGGAGACGACACCTCTGGTGGTCTGTACGCCACGGACTCGGCCACCCGAAACATCGATGCCCGTGACGGCAGTGTCCTGGTATATTCGTCCTCCTCGGTCCTGGCAAGCCCATGCGTAAGCCTGTACGGCACGCTGTGGATTGGAATGCCCGGCGTTGGGGAAATACATGCCACCGAGGGCCTTGTCAGTGAGTTCGGGGACCAGGGAACGCATTTCTTCCGGGTCCACTGCACGGGCCTCGACGCCGTACTTGGGAGCGTTAATAGACATGGCCCTGACGAGGTCCATCTCCTCTTCCCACATGGCCACCTGGAGCCGGCCTTCGTGGATGAACTCTGTGGGATAGCCGAGCTCCTCGTGGAGGGTGAGCCAGGTCTCTCGGGCGCGGGTGGCCATGGGGATGGCGAAGGGTTCGTCGGTCCGAGGGCTCATGCTGCCGCCGTTGCGCGCTGAAGCCTCCTCCCCTATGAGCCCCTTCTCAAGTACCACGACGTTTACGCCTGCATTGGCGAGAAAGTAGGCGGAGCTGAGCCCGGAGACTCCTCCCCCGATAATCGCAACCTCGGCGCTGTCCAGTTTCATCCAGCCCCTCCGTCTACGGGACCAGGCTTCAATGTTGGCCGCTTGAACCATTTTGGCCAGTCGCCGCGAACCTCTTCCGTCTCCTCGGTGTCCCACATAGACCGAAGGGGGAGGGGACGGGCGGGGGTACGGTAGGTTGCTATCGGCACATCGGAGAGGTCGGCGCCCGCGGCCTGGGCGGAGATCAAGGCCACCTCTTCTCGGCAGCGCCGTCCCTGGCAGTAACCCATACCGGCCCTGGTGAGGCGCTTCAGTCTGTCGAGGTTGACGGGGGCCTCCTCGAAAAGGGTCGCCAGGCCCCTGTTGCCCATGCGTCTCGAAGGCCACCCGAGATATCTAGGCGGCGAGACAGCCAAAAGGTCGGACCTGCTGACCTCTTCGCAGAGACAGACGTTCACCTCGTCGGTGTTTCCGCTGGAAAGGGAGGAATGCCACGCCTGCCAGTATTCGATGGCGGGTCGAGAGTTGGAACCCGGCCTTGGTACCAGTGAATCGACACCGCCTTCTGTCATGCCCGCCGCCGACCTGCCTGCGTGAGCGCCCTGCCTTACTGAGAAATCTGCGTCTGAGCCATTAACATCAACGATGCCGCATACTTCCCCGGCAATAAAAACGCCTTCGATACTGGTCTGCATGTTAGCGTCGAAGGCGGGCACGTATCCGCCCAAATGAGCGTCGAATCGTAGGTCGCACCCGGTGAGATAGGCTAGCTCTACGGAAGGCACGAGACCAAAGGCGAGGCAGACGGTGTCGCAGGGGATGGTTAAGGTCTCGGAACGAGAATCGATAATCAGAGACTCCACTTCTCGTTGACCTCGCGCCTCAACCACTTTGCAGGCCGTGTAGAAAGGTACGCCACCTTGCTTAAGGTCATTGGCAAGGGCCCCCGGAGAGCGGGTCTCGGGACCCGGCTCCACAATGGCGGCCACCTCGATGCCGTGATCAAGGGCCAGGGAGGCAGTTGTTAAGGCGAGTTCACCAGATCCCAGGACCGCCACCCTACTCCCACTGAATGCCTGGTATTTCTCGATGAGGGAACACATGCCTTGTGAGCCGACCACACCTACGAGGTCACGCCCCGGAAAGCTGAGTGAGAGGTCTCGGGCGCCGGTAGCCAGCACAAGCCGGTCATATTCCAGCATCCACGTTTCACGGTCATTGCCGAGACCCAGGACGGACTTCGATACGTGACGGCTGTTCTCACGGTCCCTGAAGCTGCCCCAAACGTAGACGCCGGGCAAAACGTCCACACCCGCCTCCTGTGCGCGGGCAATGCCTGGATTCGCATCTATGACGCGCTGGAGCATGAGCCCCTGGTCCCGAACGGTGGGCGTCATGCGCTGACCGAAGAGATAAGGGATGTCGAGCCCCATCATTGAGGAATCAATAGGGTGCTCGTCGATCAGGGTGACTCGGGCGCCTGCATCCCTGGCTGCCAAGGCAGCAGAGACACCTGCCGGACCCGCTCCTACCACGGCGACATGGATAGCTGACATACCTTTTCCTGCCGGACCGGATTAACGTGCTGACCGAACAATCGTAGGGCGGGGGTGGGGAGGGGTCAAGGGGGACTGTAATTGGCCATTTCGGGCACGCAAAGACGTATCTAATAGAGAATGCCTGAGGCGGCTACCTCGGCGATCTCTTCGTCGGTCATTTTCAGGATGTTCTTGAGGACGTATTCGTTGTGCTGCCCCAGTTGAGGAGAAGGTTTCTTATAAACGGCTGGAGTGGCAGAACCGATGAACTCCGTGCCATCGAAGGGATGGATACCCATTTCAGGGTGGTCCATGTAAATGTAATGACCCCTGTGCGCTAGCTGTTTGTCGGAGAAGAGGTCTTCACAACTGTTAACTGCGCCTGCCGGAACACCGGCCTCCTGGAGGGTCTCCATCAGGGACACGGGCTCAAATGCTCGGGTCCAGTCAGAGATATAACCATTTAGCTCGTCCTCGTGTGCCTTTCGACCGGGCAAGGTATCGAACTTGGAGTCCCTGGCCCATGCCGGACTACCCATTACCGAGATTAACGCCTGCCACTGTTCATCCGTCTCTGCGACGATAGCGCACCAGGTGTCGGGGTTTCGACAGGGGTAGACGGCGTGGGGTGCGGCGGCGGGAGATCGGTTCCCATCGCGCTGCTGTTCCCTGCCGTTGGCCGAATAGTCGAGGATTGCAGGGGCGAGGAATTGCAGCGCTCCTTCCAGCTGGGAGAAATCAAGATATTGTCCCCGGCCGGTGCGCATCTTGTAGTCGAGGGCCGCGACTAAAGCTGAAGCGCCGAACCTCGCGAGGAAGAAGTCGGTATAAGCGCCGTAGGGCGGCACGGGAGTCCGGTCGGGCCAGCCGCAGTGGTGAACGAATCCGGCCAGGGAGCCGAGCATTGGCCCGAAGCCGGCCTGGCTGTCGTAAGGGCCTCCTCTCCCGAGCATCGAGGCGCTGTACATTACGATGTCCGGGTTTATCTTCTTGATGTCCTGGTAGCCCAGCCCGTAACGCTCCAGGGTGCCTGGAGAGAAATTCTCGGTGACGACGTCGGCCCAGCGCACGAGGCGATGCATTACATTCCTGGCTTCCGGGTTCGAGAAATCAACGCTAATGCCGAACTTGTTGGAGTTGTAGTTGGCGAAGTAACCGCTGCGGTTTATTCCCCACTCCCCATCTGCAAATGGAGATGCCGTGCGAAGCACTTCGACCCGGCGGAGCGACTCTACCCTGACTACTGTTGCGCCATGGTCCGCGAGGTAACGGGTTGTAAGCGGACCCACACCCACCCAGCAGAAATCCAGAACCTTCAGCCCTTCGAAGGGCCGGGACTGGTTTCTGCGCCGGAGAGAAGAGGTTTTCCGTTGAGGAGGTTTCGGGCCCAAGACTTCATCGTTGTGCTCACCTAGATAGGGGGCACGGCGTGTCGGGCCCAGGGAGGAGGCGGTGGACTTTATGAACTGACCCGGGTATTGGAAGCTGCGGCCCTCTCTCGGGTGTACAAGTGAGGTGAAATAATTGCGGGCAGCGAGTTGAGGGTCGGAAAAGGCGTCCTCGGCGTTGCCGACGGGGAACATGAGGATTCCTCGGTCAATGGCGCCCTGGTAGAGTTCCCGCTTCGTGTGAGTGAGAAAGAACGCAGCCATGGAGTCTTCGACGTTTTCGATGACCCATTCCGGCAGCTGTCCTGCGTCGGCTTCCCGCCAGTCGGACGGGGCCTCGGAGGTGGGCTTGAAGCCCTCGCTGGCCATCCATCGGAAGAGCGCATTTGTGCGTTCTCCGAGCACGCCTCCCATCACGAAATAGGATACGAACCCGTCCCTGGCGGGCCAGGTTGTCCGTAGTTTGCGCTCTCCACCCATGCCCCTGTACGCGCCTCGGCGCACGACATTTATCTGGTTGAGCCCCCAGGTTGCAGGAGCCTCGGATAGGACTCGGGCCACGGCTTGCTGGCCAGACACATCGACGTGCTGCCCCTCACCGGTAGCGAGCCGATGATAGTGAGCAACCATTGCGCCAATTGCTCCGGAAGCCCCGGTCAAGTAGCCGAACTGGGGCTGGGTCACCCGCAGCGGCGGCCTGTCCGGGTCCCCGGTGAGGAAGGTGAGGCCGCCAAGGGCCATGCCGACCAGGTCGGGGCCCTGGAAACTGGAATAGGGGCCGGTCTGCCCGAAGGGCGTCATGGAAACCATAACCAGGGACGGATTGATTTGCCGCAGGGTTTGGTAGCCGAGACCTAAACCGTCCATGAACCCCGGGGCAAAGCCTTCGAGGAGAAAGTCGGAGTCTGCAACCAGGTCTTTCAGCTTTGCCGCGCCCGACCTCGATTCTATGTCCAGGGTTACGCTGCGCTTTCCGGCGGCGAAGGCCCACCAGACCAGGCTACGTTCAGGGTGAGGATCGTCCTTATAGAAGGGGCCTTGTTGCCGGACCGGGTTGCCTTCGGGATGTTCGACGGCGATGACTTCTGCGCCGAGGTCGGAGAGTATTTTGCCGGCGAGGATGCCCATTTCACCGCAGAGGTCGAGGACCCGGTAGGGAGTTAAGAGACCGGGGCCTTCGCTTTCGACTGGGGCTGTGGACACGGTTGTCGCCGCCTCCTGCCGCTTAAAGGCCCAGGGCGTCGCCGAGCTTACGCTTGTGGTCCTTCGGGTCTCCGAGATAGCTGTAGAGGGTCCTGGACATTTGGGTGTGCAGGGTCAAGCCGTAGCCCTTATCGATACCGATACCTGCCAACACCTCGTGGGCGGCGTCGCAGGCCTTTACATAAGCCTCGGATGTGACGGCCTTGGCCATGTGTATGGAGGTCTCGGCGTCCCGGCCTGTGTCCAGCTTCCAGAGAGCCTCGTAGGTGGTCCAGCGGGCGGCGTCCAGGTGGTTGACCAGTCGGACTATGTGGTCCTGCACCCTCTGAAAGCGACCTATGGGTCTCCCGAATTGCACCCGGGTCCGGCTGTGGTCTACCGCCATGTCAAAAACGGCTTGCATCCCGCCAACCTGATAGGCGCAAAGTACAGGAAGAGCCTTCGATACCGCTCGCTCGAAAGCAGGCCAACCCTCACTCAGCAATGCGGACGCGGGGACTTCTACGTTGTCGAATGTGACTTCGTACATGGAGGTCATGAAGCCGTCCAGTGCCCGGACAGCGACGCCTGAGTCCCGTGCATCCACGAAAGCGAAGGATACCTCTCCGCCATTTTTCACGGCGCAGAGGAAATGGGTGGCGGACTGAGCATCCTGTACAAATAGCTTGGCGCCCGAGAGGCTGTAAGAGCCATTATTCGAAGTTATGGAGATGCCGATGGAGTCGGGGGTCCAGCCGTAGTCAGGCTCGGTGAGGGCCAGGCTGACCGCATATTCTCCAGTAGCGATCTTGGGGAGAATTGCGCCTTTCTGATCTTCCGTTCCGCCTTCGGCGATAGTCAGGGCGGCGAGAATGCCGGAAGAGAAGAAGGGCCCGGTTACCGGGCCTCGGCCAAGCTCTTCGAAGACGACGGCGGCGTCGGTGAATGTATTGCCGGAGCCACCGTACTCTATGGGGATGAGCATGCCGAGCCAGCCCATGTCTCGGGAGCGGGCCCAGAGATCTGGGGTAATCTCCATACGGGAGTCTTCAAGCTCGATGAGGGTCTCTTTGGGAAACTCCCTCTGCACGAAGTCCCGGGTGACCCTACGGAGAAGTTCCTGCTCTTCGGTGAGGGATAGGTCCATCTAGATTACCGGTGCTTGGGGATCGGCCATTCAGGCCAGGGCCCCGGCCTTCTCCTTGACGGACCTGCCGACGCCGATTCGGCGTGACATGATGACACGCTGGATGTCGGCGGTGCCGGCGGGGTGCAGATTGACAATCGAGTTTCGCTGGTCGAGCTCTATTGCGGTCTTCAGAACTGTCCAGCGATCATCCTTCACGAGGGCGTATGGCCCGAGGATATCAAGCATCGCTTCGGCGTTTTCCAGACCGGCGATTTTGTCGTAATAGGAAAGCTGGGATCCTTCATAAGAGCGAGGCTGCTTGGCGTTGGCAAGCCAGAAATTGCGGACTCCGAAGAGTCGGACAATCTCTGAACGGATGTAGATGTCGGCGAGTCGTGAGCGCACCTCTGGGTCGGCGCTGAGGGGTTGGCCGCCGCGTCGGGTCTCCTTGCAGTACTCGATAAATCGGTCTACAAGAGTATTACGCTGGACTGCGCCTCCGCCCCCGTGCTCCAGCTCAAGGTGAGTGGTTGCGACCTGCCAGCCGTTGTTCTCTCCGCCCACCAGGTTGAATGCCGGGACCCGTACGTTTTCGAAGTGGATGGTGTTTTTCCTGCCGGTGCCCGCGCCGCCCTCGTTACCGGTGCCCAGCAGGTCCATGGGCAGGATTGAGACACCGGGGGCGTCCATTGGGATGATAAACCAGGATAGATTTTCGTGGCGCGGAGCATCGGGATTGGTCTCGCAGAGGACCCAGGCCTGCTCTGCCCCGTGGTCCGAGCCGACGAATATTTTTCCGCCGTTGATTACGTACTCATCGCCGACTCGGGCGGCATTCGTCTTGACGCCTGCCAGGTCTGATCCGGCTTCCGGCTCGGTGAGGAGCTGCCATGTGCGTACTTCACCCTTGAAGATGGGCGGCAGGAAATGGGCCTTCTGCTCGTCACTGCCCCAGACCAGGATGGAAGCGCCTCCGAGCTGGCCGCCACTATCATAGTAAGGAGGCAGGGTCAGCCCTGCTTTTCCCATCTCCTCTTCAATGATGATGGCGTGATCGAGACTCAGGCCGCCACCGCCGTACTGGGTCGGCGAGATGGGCCAAAGCCAGCCCTTATCCCCCAGAGCACGGCCTATCTTGCGCCGCTTCTGGTATTGGTCGTAGGAGAGGTCATGGGAGTCGACGGGAAATTCCAAATCGTCGAGCCCGCAACTCTCCAATAGAGATCGCACTTCCTTGCGGAAGGCTTCCTGCTCGGGGGTATATTCAAGCTCGAAGTTCATGGCTGGACTCGCCGGTATTATTGGGGGTGGGGAGTGGGGGTGTCAATTGGGGGCTGTTCCTTGAGCGCTGCCGACTAAAGGCTCAGGTGTGCTATCATTATGCTATCATTGCTTGGTGCGCTACCTGGCAATAATATCCGCCATCGCTGTGGTTAAAGTTTAGCGAGGATAGAAATGGCAACTGTTCACGTCCGAAAACTAGATGAAGAGACGGTGAAACAACTCAAACTCAGGGCTGCCAGGAATAACCGTTCCCTGGAAGGCGAGGTCCGAGAAATCTTGGAGAGGGTGGCGGATGACGAATTCAACATGAAGGAAAAACAGAAGAGATTCAGAGTCTTGTCGGAGAAAATGCTTAATATGACCCGCGGCACTAAGCAAACCCCCTCGGAAGTATTGATTAGAGAAGACCGTGATAGGGGACACAAGCCTTGGATGGACTATTAGTTGTAGATGCCAGTGTTGTAGTCAAGTGGTTCGTAAATGAGGAAGGTTCCGATTCGGCCAAACTCCTGCGTGATGGACCCCATCAGTTGTTCGCTCCTCAGCTGATGGCTTTGGAAGTGGGGAATGCGTTGAGTAACAAAACACGCAGGGGAGAGTTGAGGTCGCTGGAGGCCGAAGCATTCGCATCCAATATTCCTGCATTAGCGGTCAACTGGACTGAAGATGGGGAACTGGTCGTTGATGCCGTGCGCCTTGCCTTGGCCTTGGACCATCCGGTATACGACTGTGTATATCTTGCCCTTGCCCAACGCTTGGGAGCAACCGTTGTGACATCCGATAGGCGTTTTGTCAACGCAGTTGCTAATACTGAACATGGTGGAATGGTGACCACCCTGGCGGAATTCACCAAGGCATAAGGGTTTCGGCCCAATCTTTGATAGAATTGGCGGTCATAGCCTAGTAGACTAACCCAAAGGAATTCCAAGGAGACATACACACACATGCGTTTTGCTGCCGTTAGTACCATGATCGACCCCAAGAAGCGCTACACACAGGCGCAGCTTCTCGACACCCTGCGTGAACAGGTCGTCATGGCTGAAGACATGGGCTTCGAAGCCTTTTGGCTTGGAGAACACCATTTCGGGCCCCACGGGACCGGTAACATCCCCAACCCGATACTGGTGGGCGCCGACCTCGCAGCCCGGACTAAGCGGATCAGGATAGGCCAGCTGGCCAACATCGCAGTCTGGTGGCACCCTCTTCGCTTGGCGGAAGACCTGGCCGTGCTGGACAACCTCACCAGGGGTCGGTTGGAGGTCGGGTTTGGGCGGGGCGTTTGGCCCTACGAAGGCCCCCAGTTCCACCCCAATGCCGACCCTCGAAAAGGCGACGAGAACCGTGCCCTCTTTGAGGAGGTCATCGAGGTCATTAAGAAGGCCTGGACGGAGGAATTCTTCGACCACAAGGGGCAGAACTTCCAGTTCCCCGCTGACAACACCAGCTTTTCTCACCCCCGGTTTGCTTCCGACCCGACATGGCAGGACGGCGACCGCGTCCTGAAACTCAACGTCACCCCTAAACCCTACGAAAGCCCCCACCCACCGCTCTGGATGACCGTTTCTACCGATCGCTCCGTGACTACGGCGGCCCGATTGGGCTTGAAAGCGTGCTACTGGCAGCCGCCGCCCCTGCGCCTGAAGGAGAGGTTCAAGCTGTATGCCGAGACTCGCTCGGAGTTGGAAGGTCGAGAGTTCAGGCTGGGTGAGGACCAGGCGGTGATGAGGCATACCTTCGTAGCGCGAGACAAGGAAGAGGCCCGACGCATCGCCGGAGAAGACATCATGTTCCCCTTCACCTACAACGACCCGTTCCGCGGATTGCAGGTGTTCATGAATCCCGGAGAAGAAGTCACCCCGGACATGAAAATGGACTGGGACTTCCTGAGCAGCCGACACCTGCTGGTCGGGAGCCCGGACGAGGTCGCGGAGAAGATCCACGAACTCCAGGAGGTCTGCGGACTGGAATACCTGGTAGTCAACTACGGCCACGGATGGCTTCCCAGGGAGGACGCCATGCGCAGCCTGGAGAACTTTGCTACCAAGGTGATGCCCAAGTTCCAGAAAACACCCGAGCCGGTCCCGGTAGCGGCGTCTTGAAGAGCGAAGAATAAACATGACTCTAAGCGAAGCGGCAGCGATTTTTCAAAAGACTCGGGCCGAAATCAACCTCAGGGCGCTGGAACACAACTATCGCTATCTGCGCAGCCGCATTGACGAGGGAGTCAAGGTGATCGCAGTGGTGAAAGCAGACGCCTACGGCCACGGCGCGGCAACGGTATCGAAGACCTTGGCGAGCATGGGTGTCGACTCCCTTGCCGTTGCGACGATGGACGAGGCAGTCGCACTCAGGAAAGAGGGCATCGAGAGCCCCATAATCGTTTTTGGAGGGGCACTGCCGGGCGAGGAGGCTGCGGCAATTCACTACGGAGTGCTCCCTGCGGTACACAGCATCGAGGCGCTGGGCAGGCTTTCTCAGTCGGCGAAGGCGCTGGGCATGGAGGTTGGATATCACCTGAAGGTGGACACCGGGATGGGGCGCGTAGGAATCGATTACCGGCACCTTGGCATGTTCCTCGATCATGCAATGGAACTCCCCTCGGTCAGGCTGGAAGGCGTATTCACGCATCTCTCCTCCGCCGACGAAGATTCCAGCGACTATTCCTCTCTGCAGTTGGAAAGATTCCGCTCCGGGCTCGAAGAGATTTACTCCCGGAATATCGAGGTCGGAATGGTGCATGCGGCGAACAGCGCCGGGGTATTGTTTCATCCCGAATCGTGGTTTGATGCGGTAAGACCTGGAGTGGCGCTGTATGGCATCAATCCCAGTTCCAACTGGCAGGACCCCGAGCTTCACCCCGTACTTTCCTTCAAGAGCAGCGTGTCGCTCATCAAAAAGGTTTCCGCGGGCAGCCCATTGAGCTATGGCAGGACATTTGTCACCGAAAGGGACAGCGTCATTGCCAGTGTTCCCGTAGGCTACGCTGACGGACTCAGCTTTCTTTTGTCGAACCGGGGTTCGGTCATAGTGCGGGACACGCTTGCGCCGATAGTTGGTCGGATTACGATGGACACGACGCTCGTGGACGTGACGGATGTGCCGGGAGTAAGCTTCGGTGACGAGGTTATGCTGATCGGCGAGAGTGATTCGGTTTCTATAACCGCGGAAGGGATTGCAGAGACAATCGGGACTATTCCCTATGAGGTGCTGTGCAACATCAGCAAGCGTGTGCCCAGGGCGCCAGTGAAGTCGACGGTTCCAATGCACGACAAGAGTGGGGAAGCGTTGACCATCTCCGGATAGCGGGAAGGAGGCAGGAACATGAAGTTTGCGGCATTTACTACCGTGGCGGATGCAGCAGGTGAAGCGACAACTGCAGCAGACCTGCTGGACAACCTGAGGGAACAGACCATCTTGGCGGAACAGATGGGTTTCGAGGCGATGTGGCTGGGTGAGCACCATTTCGGACCCTACGAAACGGGCGACATTCCCAACCCCATCCTGCTCGGTGCCGACCTGGCAGCACGGACGTCGAAGATTCGAATCGGGCAGATGGCGAACATCGCCCCCTGGTGGCACCCGATACGCCTCGCTGAGGATGTGGCAATCCTGGACAACCTGACGCGGGGAAGGGTGGATGTGGGGTTTGGTCGGGGGATTTGGCCCTATGAGGGTCCTCAGTTCCACCCGAACGCCGACCCCCGCAAGGACAAGGAGAACCGCACCCTATTTCGAGAGGTAATTGAAGTTGCCAAGGAGATATGGGCCAACGAGTACTTCTCCTATCAGGGCGAGAACTTCACCTTCCCGGCCGAGGAGACCCGGTTCAAGCATCCCCTGTATCCACCCAACGATGTCTGGCTGGATGGGGACAAGGTTACAAAGCTCCGGGTGACTCCCAGGCCTTACCAGAAGCCGCACCCACCCCTCTGGATGACCGTATCCACGGATAGGTCCGTGACCACCGCGGCGGAACTGGGTTTGAAGGCCTGCTACTGGCAGCCGCCTGCACTGAGAATCAAGCAACGCATGGAGCGCTATGCAGAAGTAAGATCGGAGAAGGAGGGACAACCCTTCGCCTTCGGGGAGCATCAGGCGGTGATGCGCACTACCTATGTGGCGACATCCATGGAGCAGGCTCGACGCGAAGGAGAGGCTGGGGTGATGTCCGGATTCATCTACAACGACCCCTTCCGCGGACGGGAAGTGTTTGCGAATCCTGATGAGGAGCTGGAACCCGGCACCAAGATGGATTGGGACTTCCTCGAGCCCCGGTCCTTGCTGGTGGGCTCACCGGACGACGTTATAGAGAAAGTTCACGAGCTGCAGGAAGTGTGTAATCTGGACTATCTCCTCGTCTCCTATTCCCACTTCGGCATTCCGACTAGCAAGGTGCTCAAGAGCCTGGAGCTATTTGCCACGAAAGTAATGCCGTGGTTTGCGAAGAACGAGGCCAAGGCCCCGGTTGCCGCATCCTGACCGTCGAAACTGAAGTCCCGGGAGCTGTAGCATGACATCACAACGCCGACTCATTGACTGGCACACCCACGTCTGGAAGCCGGACCACATGACAGCCCAGGCCCACGCCGACATGCAGAACCACGGTGTAGTGGTGAGTGGGGCGGCAGCTCCGGATGACCATAAGAGAGAGGTGGCTGATGGAGGGGCGGACAAGTTCGTGGTGATTAACGCCCCTGTGCGCTCCTACAAGAAGATTCCCAACGACTTCATAGCCGACTACGTGGCCCGATATCCCGACAGGGCCGTTGGATTCGCATCGGTAGACCCGAACGACCCCACCTCGGCGGAGGATTTTGAGCGGAGCGTAACGGACCTCGGCTTGCAAGGGCTTAAGGTCTCGCCGGTTTACCAGGGGTTCGATCCGTGGAGTCCTCGGGCGTGGGAGCTTTATCACCTGGCTAACAAATACGATGTACCGGTGATGTTCCACATGGGTGGTATGTACGACCCGAACGGCACCCTGGAATGGGGTCACGTTTTGCGGTTGGACAAGATTGGCAGGGCGTTCCCGGACCTGAGAATCATCGTCGCGCATTTCGGGCAGCCGAACATGCAGGAAACGGCGATGCTCATGAGAAAGAACAAGAACGTCTTTACTGACCTCTCGGCGAGGTTTCGCCGAAAGTGGCAGCTGTATAACGGCCTGCTGGTCGCAATCGAGTACAAGGTGACCGACCGTATCCTGTTCGGCTCCGACTTCCCGGTGATGACCACCATGGAGGCTGCCGAGGCATTCAAGAACATCAATGACTGGGGTGAGGGCATAAACCTACCCAAGATTCCCCCGGACCTGATTGACGAGATCATCTATAACCGCCCCTTCGACCTGCTGCGATTCTAAAGGAGCAAATACATGGCTGACGGCAACTTGGAAGCCAGGGACTGGGCCTTTTCCGAAGAAGAATACCGGGGCCGCGTGGAACGATCCAAGCAAGCGCTCAGGGATGCGGGTCTGGACTGCGCGGTGTGCGTAGGGCCGGAGCTGCTCAACTACTATGGCGGATATGACGCCCACACATTCTTCCAGTTCCAAGGGCTGGTATTTGGTCCGGGTGAGGACGAGCCAACTCTGGTGATGCGGGATGTGGACATCGGGCGGGCCGAGGTAACCTCCTGGGTGTCGGACGTGCGGCTGTACAGGCACGGGGCGGATGATCCCGTGGAGATGGCGGCCAATGCGGTCAAGGAGCGGTTGGGCAGCGGATCAAGAGTCGGGGCTGACTTGAAAGCCTACGCCTTTACGGGTCTTCACGCGATCCGGCTGAAGGAAATCCTTGAGCCCGCCAGCCTGGAAGATTTTTCCAAGGGCCTGGACGGCGTCCGTCTATCAAAGTCTGACGCGGAAATGGTATACGTCCGAAAGGCGGCGGAGATAGCGAGCATAGGTCTGGAGCGGGCGAGGGCCGTGGCTCGGCCGGGCATCACTGAGATCGACCTGGCAGGTGAGATTGAAACCGCCATGCGGAAAGCCGGGACCGAGTACCCAGGCATGCCTACGTGGATTCACTCCGGGCCAAGGCGTATCGGGCACAAGACCCCGGACCGGCGTGTCTTAGAGTCCGGTGACCTTGTTGGGCTGGAATTCGCCGGGGTTCACCGCCGGTACCATGCCGCCACAATGCAGACTTTCGCGGTGGGAGAGCCGAGCCAGGATGCCCGGGATGCCTACAACATCGCGCTTCGGGCCATACGGGCCGGATGCAAGAACATCGAGATTGGTCGAAAGGTGGCGGACGCGGAGCAAGCCGTCGTAGATTCCCTTGTATCGGATGGTTTCGATCCGTCCGTGAGGGCTCGGTTCGGATACGGGGTTGGCATCGCTTACCCGCTGACCTGGCTTGAAAGCCTCGACATAACGTTAGAGTCTGACCAGGTATTTGAACGGAACATGACCTTCGTGCTGCATACCAGTTCCATAGACCCTGACAGGCGCCAACACATCCTGGTAGGCGGCGCCTACGCGGTTACCGACAACGGTCTGGAGGCCATGAGCGGGGGAGACCTGGAACTACAGGTCGTCTAAGACCCTACAACCTGTGGGGCCACTCTGGTCGCCAAATAACCGGGATTTCCTATGCGACAGCGGGAATTGCGATGAGGACAGGGAGCGGGCGGCTAGTTATCCCAGCGGTCGATTCCCGTGGAGTCGGTGATCACCTGCCTCGCGGCTGCCAGCTTGTCCTCATCCACGCTCACGTCGGTCAGCCGAAATACCATCAAGGGTTTGCCGGGTATGCGGCATTGCATCTCGATGCATCTGTGGGCTTCCGTACCGAATGCTGAGAGCCGGAACGATAAATGCTCGAATAACTGGCTCCTCTTGGAACCCATGATGAAGAATTTTTTGTCGGCTATGGTAACGGACTGACGACCGCGGTCAAAAGTGTATTCGCGCTTTGACAAAAGGCCGTGGGGAGGTGTAATGGTGAGTTTGTCACCGCTGGCGACGATAGTGCCGAACTCCTCCTGAATGTGAGAATCAGCCATGTTGTGCGTACCTTTCGCTAGAAAATTGGGGTAATCTGTGCGCGGGGATTTTATAGGTAAGCATGGGTGGTGGGCAAGGGTGGGTTAGAATAGTTGCGCTACAGCAACTTAGAGCTGGAAACGAAATCCAATATGAGCAACGCGGAACCTGTGGGTGTAGAGAAGGTAAAAGAAGCTCTTGCCGGGTTAGGATATGGGTACAGTCCCGTAGTGCTTCCGAAGTCCGCGCGGACCTCCGTGGAGGCTGCAGAGGCCCTTGGCTGCGCCGTTGCACAGATTGCCAAGTCCCTGGTGTTTCGAGGCCGGGACTCGGGGCGGGGGGTGCTGGTGGTCGCGAGTGGGGTGAATAGGGTGGATGAAAAGCGGCTGGGTCGGACTATCGGGGAAAAGGTGCAGAAACCCGACGCTGACTTTGTGAGAGAGGTCTCGGGATTTACCATAGGCGGAGTGCCGCCGGTCGGGCTTGCCGGTGATCTGGAAACGATCATTGACGAAGACCTGCTGCAACACGAAGTAGTCTGGGCCGCGGCGGGCAATCCCAAGGCCGTGTTCTCATTGGACCCGAAAGACCTGGAGTCAATGACCGGGGGCCGGGTTATGCGGGTTAAGTAGGTAGACTGGACTCAATCCACTTCAGTTATCGGACTGGATCTGTAGCGGGGACAGAAATTGAAAAGGCTGAAAGTTCTCGCAACCGGTGGCACCATAGCCTATAGATGGGATGAGGCTGAGGGCGGAGCGGTAGCTGCCCTGACGGGAGACGACCTGGTGCAGGCCGTTCCTCAGCTTGCCGAGGCAGCACGGGTAGACGTGATTCAGATGGGAAACGTTGCCAGCTCGGTCTTGGCCCCGACAGACTTCCTGGCCTTCGCCAGGGAATGCGAGCGCATTGCCACCTCCGACGAGGCGGATGGGATTGTCCTCACAATGGGCACTGCAACCCTGGCCGAATGTGCCTACACTCTGCACCTTCTGCTCGACCTGGATATCCCGGTGGTTGTAACCGGCGCTATGCGGACTCATTCTCACCCCAGCCCCGATGGGCCCGGAAACCTGCTGGATTCTGGCTTGGCTGCCATTTCGGACGAGACTCGGGGGTGGGGGGTGTTTGTCTGCGCCAACGGTGAATTGCACGATCCCCGGGAAGCGGTCAAGAGCAATTCGATAGACCTGTACGCATTCACGTCGCCAGGATTCGGGCCCGTTGGGATGGTGAGAAACGGCGTGGCGGTGATGATGCGTCGACCGACCATAAGGGAGCACATCCCGGTGGAAAACATCGACGCAAGGGTGTCGATTGTACAGGCGGTAGAAGGAGACGACGGAAAGCTTGTGGATGCGGCAGCCGAGTTTTCGGATGGCATCGTCATCGTCGGATTTGCGCCGGGTTGCGTTCCGCCGGGTATGATGCCGGCAATAGAGCGGGCCGCGGCAAGGGGCAGGGCCATGGTGCTGGTCACCCGGTCGTACGGAGGATCGCTTGCCACCGGGGTATATGCCAAGACCAGCGGTGGCATAGAGCACCTTCTTGAAACCGGCGTCCTACCGGGTGGAAGCCTCCGTGCCGCAAAGGCGCAGATCAAGCTGATGCTGGCTCTCAGTTCCACGAAAGACCCGGAGCAGCTCAGTGAGCTGTTCCCGAACATTTAGAGACCCGAAAAAGACACAGGAGACAAGCATGGATTTGGTAATCAGAGGCGGGAACATAATCACGGCTGAATCCAACTACACGGCGGACGTAGGGGTGCGGGGCGGGGTGATCGCGCAGATCGGTGGGGTGATGGACGCGCCAAGGGAGATCGACGCCTCAGGGAAGTTGGTAATACCGGGTGGCGTGGACGTGCACGTTCATTTCGAGCCCGACGAGGGCCTGGGCCCCGACTGGGGAGGGATGGTGGACGGGTATTACTCGGGGTCGGCGGGGGCGGCGATTGGGGGGATTACAACCTTTGGGAATATGGTAGCCCCGCTGGGGGACGAAGGAGAAGGTAACGGTGAGGAAGGGTTGATGGAGATGCTGGAGCGCGCGGAACAATGCGCTCTGAACAACTCGGTGCTGGACTTCACCCTGCACCCGATCATCTACCACCCCTCCTCCGAGATCATCGCCGAGATTCCCCAAATGGCTGAGGCAGGCTACTACAGCATCAAGATTTTCACCCTGTTCCAGTTCGACAGGCGGGTCAAGGACTTCATCAAGGCCATTGATGCGGCCCACCAGCAAGGCATGATCACCATGATGCACTGTGAGGACCAGCCGATTAACGGGTACCTTGCCCGTAGGCTGATCGGCGAGGGCAAGTCCGGCATTCAATACTACAACGACAGCAGACCCGACTACGCGGAGGCCATAGCCACTGCCAGGGCCGTAGCCATCGGTCGGGCCACGGGAGCGACCATATACGTGGTGCATCTGTCGTCCAAGGCGGCGCTGGAAGTTACGCGGCGTAACCCCGCCGAGGGACAGCGCGTGTATGTCGAGACCCGGCCTCTCTATCTCCACTTGGACGTCCGCAATTACGAGGAGCCCAATGCCGAGAAATACACCGGTTGGCCGCCTCTACGGGACCCGGAGGATGTCGAGGCGCTCTGGCACGGGGTCAATGCAGGAAACATCCACACGGTCTGCAGCGATCACGCCCCCTGGATGTGGGACCAGAAACTTAACCCAAATCTGAATGTCAGCAACTTCCTGCCGGGCATGGCAAATCTCGAGACCATGCTCCCCATGCTCTACGACGATGGAGTTCGAACAGGCAGAATTACGGCTAACAAATGGGTGGACCTGGTAGCGACTACCCCGGCAAAGCTGTTTGGGATGTTCCCACAGAAGGGGACGATAGCCGTGGGGTCGGATGCCGACCTTGCGGTGTGGGACCCGGAGCGCACGCGGACGATCCGAGGTGAGGAAATGGCGTCCAATGCCGGCTTTGACATCTACGAAGGAAAAGAGGTCCGTGGCTGGCCCGAATACACGATATCCCGCGGCGAGATTATTGTTGACAAAGGCGAGCTAATCGGGGCCGGGGGCAGAGGACTGAGGGTGAGACGCCAGCCGCACCGGCCTCTATGAGACTAAGTGAAGTTTTGAGGACTATGGAGGTAGGGGCGCAGCACGCTCCTACCTCCATGACTTCGCATTGACCCGAGAGAATTAGCTTTCGGAGATCTCTACGCTCTCAATAACCACGTCGTCCGCAGGTTTGTCCCGGGGGCCGGTGTTGACCTGGGAGATGGCTAGCACTACGTCGTAGCCGTCCGTTACCTTCCCGAAGATCGTGTGATTGCCGTTCAGGTGGGGTGTGGGGGTTACGGTGATGAAGAACTGGCTGCCGTTGGTCCCGGGGCCCGCGTTGGCCATGGCCAGAAGACCCGCCTCGGCGAAGGTGAGAGACGATACGATCTCGTCCTGGAATCGGTATCCCGGTCCTCCGGTGCCTGTGCCCGTGGGGTCTCCGCCCTGGATCATGAATCCGTCGATCACCCTATGGAAGATGACGCCGTCGTAGAAGTTCTCACGGGCCAGGAAGACGAAGTTGTTGACGGTGACGGGGGCCTCGGCGGCGAAGAGCTCAATGGTGACGTCGCCGTGATTGGTCTTGAGCGTCGCGGTGTAGGACTTTTCGGAGTCGATAGACATTGCTGGGGGACTGCTGTACTGAGTAATGGCTGATTCTCCTGCGGTTTGGGTGTTGGACACGGATGCGGTTGGGGTAGCGTCCCCTGAACCTGAGCACGCGGCGAGGGTGAAAGAGGCCAAGGCCACGGCAACAAATATCAATGCCTTGATCTTCACGTTTCGTATCCTCCCTGTGACTGCGGCCCGAGCCTAATGCTTATGGTGTTCCTGGAGTTTAGTCCAGGATCTTGTTCTCGCCGGGGAGCAGCACCGAGATTTGCGAGAAGGACGAGTCCTTGGTAGCGCCGTGCCAGTGTATCTCGCCCACGGGAACGTGTACCACGTCGCCGACGGTAACCTCATTTTCTTCTTCGTCTGTGGCGAGGATTCCCCGGCCACCTGTAACTACGATAACCTGGTCGGTCTCATGGGTGTGGCGCTTGGTCCGGGCCCCGGGGCTGAAGACCACGTTGCCGATGAGCATATGATCGGACAAGTCCTTTGTGACCATTCTCTGGGTCTCGACCGAGCCGACGAACATGGGGTTGCTCCCCTCGACCTTCTTGTCCATCTCGTTAATGTTGAATACTTGCACGATTCCTCCTTCTTGGCGCGGCCTCGGCGATATGGATTCCGAGCGCCGGGGGTAATGTATTGGCCTTTGCACCGGAATGCAATACCCGCAACACAATCCCGGGACCGTCCAAGCCTGCATTCTGCACGGTTGACTGCTGATACAATAGCCCGTGGAGGGCCGAATGACAGCGTATCCAACACCATATGACGTGATAGTGGTCGGGGCGGGTAATGCGGCGCTTACGGCGGCCCTGGCGGCAAAGGAGGCCGGGGCCCGTGTCCTGGTCCTCGAGAAAGCGTCCCACGCCGAAAGGGGCGGCAACAGCCGGTTCAGCGGCGGCCTCTTCCGTTTCGCCTACGGTTCCATCGAAGACGTTTTGGACCTCCTGCCGGACACCAAACGAAATGCACGGGTGGACGTCGGCGAATATTCGGAGGACCGCTTCTATGGCGACCTGATGAAGGTGACGGAAGGGAAGGCCAACCCGGAGCTGTCCAGGAAGCTGGTGGAGGAGTCCCTGGGCACGATGAAATGGATGGCAGGACTGGGCGTCGAGTGGGACTGGACGCACCTGTGGTCGGTTGAGGCGTCGGGAATCGGGAGGAAATACAACCCCGGCAGTGTGCTGGAGGCTAAGAACAAGGGGGTGGGACTGGTTGCTGCGCTCTTCAAGGCCGTAGAGCGGGCTGGGATCGAGGTGCGATACGGAACGGCGCTGAGGGGACTGGATGTGAATCGAGCTGAAGGTATGGTCAAACTCTCGGTAGAGGGAGAGAAAGGACGGCAACAACTGGCCGCTAAAGCCGTCGTCTTGGGAAGCGGAGGGTTTGAGGCCAACGGCGCTATGCGGGCCCGACACCTGGGCGGCAAGTGGGAGAACGTGAAGGTGCGCGGAACACGGCACAATACCGGAGAAGTTCTGACAATGGCTTTGGAGGCGGGGGCCTCCGAGGCAGGCCAGTGGGACGGATGTCACGCCACACCCATCGACGCCTTTGCCCCCGACGTGGGAGACCTGCGACTCACCGACAGGACCAACCGGCTTTCCTACCCGTTTGGCATCATGGTCAACCGACGCGGGCGTAGATTCATGGACGAAGGTGAGGATTTGGGCGCCTACACCTATGCGAAGGCCGGTGGGCTTATCCTGGAACAGTCGGCGAGAGTCGCCTTCCAAATCTTCGACAGAAAGACGATGCACCTTCTGGAGGCCCGTTATGAGACCTCCGAACCCGTAAAAACGCACAGCATAGACGAACTGGCGGAAGACCTTGGCATCGCGCCGCACGGGCTGCTGAATACGGTCCGGGAATTCAACATGTCGGTATTCAGGGGCACCTTCGATCCATCGACCAGGGATGGAAACGGCACCAGCGGCATAATTCCGCCGAAGTCGAACTGGGCCCTGCCCCTCGACTCCCCGCCTTTTGCAGCCTACCCCGTGACCGGAGGCATAACATTCACCTTCGGCGGGTTGAAGATTGACACGGAGGCAAGAGTCCTGGATACGGGCGGAACCCCGATGCCCGGGCTGTACGCTACAGGGGAGATAACGGGGGAGTTCTTCTATCACAACTACCCCGGCGGGTCGGGTTTGATGAGAGGGGCGGTGTTCGGGCGGATAGCGGGCAGCAATTCCGCCGAGTTCACCCGCAGTTGAGGCCGGTGAGACCATGAACGAGACCCGCCAACTTGCTGCATTCGTGCACGACACCAGCTATACCGATTTGCCTCCGGAAGTCATAGAGTCGTGCAGAGTTTTTCTGCTGGACAACCTGGCCAGTGCACTGGTCGGGGCCCAGACGCCTTGGGCTAAGATGGTGCGTGAGTTGGCGGAGGAGAATGGGGCAGGGGGGCCTTGCTCAATACTTGGCACGAGAGAGGTGGTATCGGCTTCCTATGCGGCCTTGGCTAACGGCACGGCAATCGCCGGCTTCGAGACCGATCAGGCATTCTATCCGGGGTCTTGCCATCCGGGCGCGGTGGTGCTTCCTGCACTCCTTGCTGTTGCGCAAAGTGAGGTTATCGACGGCAGGAGATTCATGGAAGCGTTTGCCCTGGGGTACGAGGCGGTTTGCCGCATAGGGCTGGCGGCAGGTCGGGCGGTGGAGGACAAGGCGGGCTTTCACGGGCCGGGTACCAATGGCCCTTTTGGGGGGGCGATGGGCGCCGGTAAGGCGATGGGGTTGAGGGTGGAGGGGTTGGTGAATGCGCTGGGCATAGCGGGATCGCACGGTGCGGGGCTGATGGAGTTCGCCCGGGAAGGAGCAATGACCAAGAGGCTCCACCTCGGGAGGGCCGCTCAGACCGGATTGGAAAGTGCTCTGCTGTCCGAGAAAGGGTTCACAGGCCCTACGACCGTACTAGAAGGCGAAAAGGGATTTCTGAACGTCTACTCCCCAACGCCAGATCCCACAAAATTGACAGAGGATTTAGGCAAGGAATGGCTGTTATTTGACATAAGCTGCAAGAGCTACGCCTGCCACATGTCCTTTCACCCGATCATCGATAGTGCGGTAGGCTTCAAAGAAGCGTCGGGAGTCGAGGCCGGGGAGATAGAAAGGGTGAAGGTGGTAACCAATCCGACGGTCGTGCGGAAACACGGAGATAAGACCCCGAAGACGATTCTCGGGGCGCAGTACAGCCTGCCCTTCTCCCTCGCCATAGCCCTGATACGGGATGTGAAGAACCCCGCTGTCTTCAGCGAATCGACGCTCTGGGACAAGGACGTTAGAACTCTGGCAGGACGTGTGGCGTTGGTGGCCAGGGAGACGTACGGTGGCCCTATGGGCGAGATCACCATTGAGTCGGCGGGAGGAGAGTACAGGCTGAAGGCAAGGGACTGGAAGGGCGCCCCAAGTAATCCTTACACCTTCGATGAAATGAGCGACAAGTTCAGGACCTACGCGTCGGGCTCACTTTCCGAGGATAGGATTGAAAAGGTGATTGGCAAGGTTGAGAACATGGAAGACGAGATGGACGCTGGAAGTTTAGCCCTGCTGCTCACGCCCGATATGCCGAATGAGGCTTGATGAGGACTAGACATGAGTAATGGCGGAGAGTTCCGGCGTCTGCTCAATGAGAACGACTACATTTACAGCACGGGGGTGACCGGTGCCCTGGACGCATCGATTGCCGAGAGGGTCGGGCTCAAGTTTGTCTACATGAGTGGATACTCTACCTCCCTGGCCCTCCTGGCTAAGGCCGACCTCGGCTTCCTGTCCTCCACGGAAATGGTCTCCCACGCGGCACAAATCGCAAATGCCACTACGCTGCCGGTCATCGCGGACGCGGACGACGGCTTCGGAAATGCGTTGACGGTTATGAGGACGGTGGAAAGCTACGAAAGGGCAGGAGTAGCGGGCATTCACATCGAAGACCAGGTCGCACCTAAACGGTGTGGTCATCTAGCGGGGAAGAGAGTGCTGCCACTGGACGAGTCCGTGGGCAAGTTCAAAGCGGCAATTGCCGCCCGACAAGACCCGGACTTTATAATTATAGCCAGGACCGACGCCCGTGACGCGGACGGCGGAAGCTTCGAGGAAGCCGTGCGACGCGGGAGGACTTACGCGTCCCTCGGAGCGGACATGGTGTGGTCGGAGTTCGGGAACGCCGACGCTCTCGGCGAATTTGAGAAGTTCGCCAGCGAGGTGCAAAAGGAGCGGCCCGGCATTCCACTGGTCTTCAACTACTCGTCATCTCTCAACTGGGGCAGGAGCAAGAGCCGTGTGTCGTTCAGACAGTTGTCGGAAATGGGTTACAGGGTGATATTGGTGAGCATGGGCTGCGTCCACGCGGCCATGCACGCAGTATGGGACTTCATGGCCGACCTGAAGGACAACGGAGAAGAGGCGCAGTTCCGCCTGGAAGATACGATACGCGGCCACCCCACCGAGGACCACCACGCGATGGGCAACATCGCTCTCTACGAGAAACTCACGCGGGACTACGTGCGTTAGTTGTCAGGCAGGCCTGGGAACGATGATGAAATCGTCGTGGACTTCCCGCCGGGGCTTGGAACCCATGTCCTTGACCCCTTCCCAAAGCTCCCGCAGATGCTCGATGCCCAACTCAAGACGACGCTCGTCAGGGTGTGTGGGTGCGGATTGTTCGTAGTCGACGCCCGGCGCAGTAGTCATCTCTATGTGGCAACCCAGCACCCATGACACGGGTCGGGTTTCGGTGAACTCTATCATCCGCTGTAGGCTGGCCCTGTAGGCCGGGAAATCGCGGACATACAACCTGCCGGGGTATAGGAAATCGTTAGTGATCAGAATGGCGGTGGCCCGGTCGTAGGTTGCTATTCCCGAAACGTCGTGGCCTGGGATGGGCATCAGGTCGATGATCCGGTTGCCCAAGTCCACTGTGGTGGATGTGGCGGGCCAGGGAGTCATGCCGAAGAAGTCGGAAACCTCCTCGGGGGTATGGCCGACAATCTTCGTGTTCTCTCGACCCTCGAACAGCCGGTCCCCAGCTATGTGGTCGAAGTGGGAATGGGTGTGTGCAACGATCAGGGGAAAGTCCTTGCCTACCAGGTCGTCGACGGTCTCTCGCAGTGGAAATTTACCGGGGGCGCCGGTGTCGAAAAGGATAGCGCGCTCCTTTCCAGCAAAGAGATATATGAACGGGCCCTCCCAGTGATCAAGCAACGACTGGCGCATGATCCATGTGCCATCCGCATGTTTATGGACCTGCAGTGCAGGTTCGTTCGGGTCGAGGCCGTCAACCCAGTGGTCGGGGAAGGGGGCTTCTGGGGACGAGTGTTCGGTAGGCATTGCTCGGCTCCTTTTTTAGCCGGGGAATCTTGGCTACGGCCGGAGGGCCTCCAGGGACGCTTCCAGGGCCTCAATATACAGGTCCATCTCCTCCCGGCCCATAGGAGTCGAAAGACATCCGAAGTCCCGGTTGATGCAGACTATACCCCGGTCGAGCATATGGTGGGCGAAGAAGTCGGAGCCTGGCCAGTCGTGTTGAGAGGCAACGAAGGACCTGTAGTCAATCAACTCCTTATTGGTGAGATGGACCCAGAAGAGGGACCCCTTGCCCGAGATCTGAGCGGGGAATTCTCTGCGGTCGATAACCTCCTGAATGCGGCTACGAAGCTCGTCACCCATGCGGTCCAACCGCTCAAAGACCGGTTGTGTAAGCTGTTTCATGGTGGCCAGCCCGGCGGTCATAGTCACCGGGTTGGCATTGAAGGTGCCTGCGTGCAACAGCCATTCTCCCCCGGATCGGGTGTGGTCGAACACGTCCATCACCTCGTCGGTTCCCCCGACTGCGCCCACCGGAAACCCGCCGCCGATTATCTTGGCAAGAGTAACCAGGTCGGGCTTGACGCCGAACTCGGCACAGCCGCCGCGATAGGAGAGCCGGAAGCTCACCACTTCATCGGCGATGAGCAGTACACCGTTGGCCCGAGTCACGTTCCGGAGGGTCTCGATGAATCCGGGTTTAGGAGCAACCAAGCCAAGGGAGGCGGACAGGGGGTCGAATATCAGGGCCGCCAGTGTCTCCCTGTTGGCTTCTATCAAGTCGACGCATGCTTGGATGTCGTTCCAGGGCAGGACAACGACATCTTCGGTGGACTGGGGCGTCGAGCCCAAAGCCCCGATGCTTCGGGGAGAGCGTGGGTCTCCCCAAGACTCCGGGCCGGGGGTTAGGCTTACCTGAGCGTGGTCGTAAGTCCCGTGATAGGCCCCTTCGAACTTGGCGATCTTCGGCCTGCCGGTGAAGACTCGAGCGGCTTTTATGGCGTTCATCACTGCCTCGGTGCCCGAGTTGCAGAAGCGCACTTTATCAATGTAATCGACCCTGTCTACCAGCAGGGAGGCAAGTTCAACCTCCGGCTCCGTCGGCATGGCGAAGGATGTGCCCAGTTCCAGTTGCCGGGCCACGGCCTCCATGACCTGTTGATTGGCGTGGCCTAGAATGGCCACAGTGGCGTTGTTTATGAAATCTACGCGCTCCTGGCCTTCAACGTCGGTAACCCGGCAGCCTTTACCGCTCCGAACATATATGGGATATGGAGAGAAGGCTATGGAGTGGCGGGTGTTGCCGCCGGGCATCACCTGCCTGGCACTATCGTAGAGCCGCTTGGACTCGGAGGATGGTGATTTGTAGGCGATGGTCTGAATGGGCTTACGGGTCATGGGGCTATCTTATCGGGGTGGGGGGCGGGGCGCTATAGGGCGCTCGGCAGAAAGTCAGGACAGACAGGCGGGTTTAGTGATAAAGTCGGGAAACTAGGCCTGAGACGGGACTGCACGGCCGGGAGCGTTACATGCGTTTCGACAGCACGCCTTATTACCACGTCGGGGACCCCTACTACGCCATAAGCTGGGACGCGCTGATGTCCGAGGTGAGGCAGGAGGCTCGACTCCTGGAAGATGCGGGCTTCACGACCATGTGGTTTGCAGAACACCACTTCGCCTGGGACGGCTACTACAACGCCGCCCCGAACCCACTGTTGGTGGCCGGAGACCTTATCCCGCGCACGAAAACCCTCCGTCTCGGGGCGCTGGGCACGGCTCTGCCTGACCGGCACCCGATACACGTGGCGGAAGACGTCGCCATGCTGGACCGGATGAGCGAGGGCCGCATGGAGTTCGGGATCATGCGGGGAGCCAACAATCGTGCAGGTGTCCAGTTCCACCCGGCCGCCGACCGCCGAAACAAGGAGGTGAACTACCGCCTCTTCGCCGAATGCCTGGAGATTATTGTCAAAGCGTGGACGCAGGAAGCCTTCATCCACGAAGGAGAGTTTTACAAGTTCCCCGTTCCCGGGTGGCGGGAGTCGGTCAAGGAGATAACTGACAAGAGCCCGCTCCATTTCGCAGAAGATGGCGAGATGGTAGCCCTGGGCCTACACCCGAAGCCCTACCAGAAGCCCCACCCGCCCATATGGCAGATGGCCGACGCAATGGACTCACATATTTTCGCCGGGGAGCGAGGCATGAACGTCATGTGCTATTCCCCGCCCGTGGCCTCGATCAAGGAGCGGTGGCAGGCCTACCAGGATGCGGCGAGATCGTCGGGACATGATGTGGAGTATGGAGAGAGATTGGCAGTTATGAAGCCGTGCTTCGTTGTGAAGAGCATGGATAATGAGGCCCTCTCAGCCGCACGGGCTGGCACCAACTTCCTGTTCGACCGCTCGCCATTGGCCAAGGTCGGACGACACATCTACATCGGAGAAGGCGAGACTCTGACCGCGGAAGACAAGTCGGACGACTGGTTCGACTTTCTGCGCCGCAATGGGCACCTGTGGGTCGGGACCCCGGACTTCGTCGAGGAGAAGCTCGCGGAGCTGGAGACCGAGCTGAACTGCAGCCACGTCGGCTTGTTTTTGAACATTCCAGGGCTCAGCTTCCGGCAGGTGATGGACAGCCTGATCCTGTTCGGCGAGCAGGTGATGCCGAGATTCGACAGGACGGCCCCGGCTCTCGGGGCCCGGGTGGCGGGTTGACCGCCCACTATTCATTCACGGAGGACTCAGAACGTTGCAGAGCACAGCCCAGACCGTAGAAGATTACCTGGCAGAACTTCCCGAGGACAGGCAACACGCCATTGGAGAGGTCCGAAAGGCCATTCTGGACAGCTTGCCGGATGGGTTCGAGGAGATAATGGATTTCGGGATGATTGGGTATGTAATCCCGCTGGAGACCTACCCCAAGACCTATAACGGTCATCCCCTTCAGTATGCCGCGTTGGCTTCGCAGAAGAATCATATGGCGCTGTACCTGATGTGCATCTACTCACATGAAGGGTCCAGGGCCTGGTTCATGGACGAGCTTGAGAAGCGTGGCAAAAAGCTCAGCATCGGCAAGGCGTGTATTCGGTTCAAGAAACTTGAGGACCTGCCCCTGGACCTCGTAGGAGAAGCGATAGCCTACGGCTCGGTGGAGGGGTATATCGAGATCTACGAAACGGCCCGCAAGGGGCGGAAGTAGGACCCGCGCTCCACAAGATAGGGGACACAATATGGCAGACATTCTCGTAAAAGGCGCTACCGTCATCACCATGGACCCGGAGAGACGGGTGATAGAAGACGGGGCGGTGGCGATAGAAGGCGACCGTATCACTGCAGTCGGGGAGCGAGCAGAGATCGAAGTTGCCCACCCAGCTGCTACCGTCATCGACGCAGGCAGGATGGTCTGCTTACCCGGTCTGGTGGATGTGCACGGGCACGCGGGCCACGCCCTGGTCAAGACCATGGACCACGACTCCTTCGGCAGGTGGCGCGAGACGGTCGAGCTCATCTACGCCGAGGGTGTGGACGAAGAGTTTTGGTACGCCGAGGCCTCGCTGGCCGCTTTGGAAAGGCTGAAGTTCGGGACGACCACCGGGCTCAGCTATTTCGGTGGTGGCCGGATGCTCATCCGCACCGACGACCCCGTCTACGCCGACCGCCATTGTGAAGCCGTAGAAGCGGTTGGGATCCGGGAGACGTTGGCCGTTGGCCCGTGCTCGCCGCCCTTCCCCCGACGCTTCGCTCGCTGGGAAGCGGGTAACAAGAGCGAATATATGGCCGACTTTGATCGCCAAATGGCGACGACCGAGGACATCGTCAACAGATGGAACGGGGGCGCGGACGGTCGGATTAGCGTTTGCCTTACCTCCTCGACCATGAACATGACACGTCCGCCTTACGCCGGACTGCCTATGAATGAACTAAAGGCCGAGGCCCGGACCGTGCGCGGTTTGGTAGACCGGCTCGGGGTGCTGCTTACGCAGGATGGCCATACAACGGGAACGATAGCCTTTGCGCACAAGGAGCTTGGCATCCTTGGCCCGGATGTGATTTTGTCGCACAGCGTCGGCCTTACCGATGAAGAGATCGCAATCTGCGCCGAGACCGACACCAAAATAGCCCACAACCCCAGCTCTCCAAACTCCTATCCTGCGCGCTGCCCCGTGCCCCAGCTTCTCGACGCAGGGGTGACGGTAGCCTTGGGGTCGGATGCCGCCTCACCCGATATGAACTACGACATGTTCCGACACATGTATTCGTGCATGAGGCAGCATCGGGCCCAGTTCGGGGAGGGCGCCTACATCCCGCCCGGCAAGGCCCTGGAGATGTGCACGATTGACGGGGCCCGAGCCCTGGGGATGGACTCCGAGATCGGCTCTTTAGAGATCGGCAAGAAGGCCGACCTCATCCTGCTGGACATGGACAAGCCCCATCTCTACCCCCTCAACATGCCCGTGCACCGCATCACCAACTTCGCCGGCGGTCAGGACGTGGACACGGTAATCGTGGACGGTAGAGTGCTGATGCAAGGCCGAGTAGTCCGGACCGTGGACGAATCGGAGGTCCTAACCCGCGCCCAAAAGGCCACCGAGACCATGCTTGAACGCACGGGCCTGCAGTCGAGCCTGGGGATGGGGGAGGGGTTCTGGGGCAAGAGTCGGTATCCGGGGGCTTGGGACGGGTAAGGAACCACGCCGCTTTTGATACCGCTATAATGCAATTCACACTCACCCCTCTGCGCTGTCAGGCTATGCCTGTCAGCTGGGAGCTGCTGGCCGATCAAACTGAAGGCGTACTTGGTTTGCAATTGTTCAAGGAGGTGCAGGGATGATAGAGAAATTCAGTATTCTGTATGCGGGCCACGTCAACGTCGATAACCTGGGCTACGCCGGGACTCCGGCCAACGACAGGTTTTTATCGGATGAAGACCTTGCCTCGGCGCTCACCATCACCGACCAGATAGCCCAGACCGCCGACCGGCTCGGCTATCACACCCTGTGGATGGCGGAACACCACTTCCAACGGGAAGGCTACGAATGTCTCCCCAACCTTCTGCTGCAGAGCGTGCATCTTGCCCATATCACCAAGAACCTGAAATTCGGCTGCGCGTTCAACGTCCCGCCCATGTGGAACCCTCTCCGTCTCGCCGAGGACTACGCCCTCGCCGACCACCTGACCGACGGCAGAGTAATCTTCGGTGTTGGGCGGGGATATCACACCCGGGAAGTGGAGTCCTTCGGCGCGCCCATGCTGGACAGGGACGCCAACAGGGACTATTTCGAAGAGCAGGTGGAGGTCATTTTCAAGGCCTGGAATAACCGCTCTTTCTCCCACCACGGCAAGTACTTCGATATCCCTCCCAAAGTGCCCTACCGAGGCTACGAGCTTGAAGAGATTACCCTGGTCCCCAGGCCAAAATACCTGCCCGTCGAGTGCTGGCAACCCATTGTGAGCTCAAACCAGCGAGGCATTGATTTCATGATCAAGCATGGGATCAAGGCCATCTCGGGGGGTGGGGCTGCACCCGGCGGCGCTTCCAGGCAGGTCGTCGAGCTTTGGAGGGACTCCCTGGTCAAGTCGGGCCGTGACGCCGAGCTAGGAGAGGACCTGATAATCGGTGAGAAATTCCACATAGCCGATAGTCGTGAGAAGGCAATTAAAGAGGCTCGGCCCTACTTTGAGGAGAACACCAAGATGTTCGGGCCCCTGGGATTTGTCGGGGGTTTGAGTGATGAGCAGAAGAAGGGCCTAGAAAACCCGACACAGGAGTTGTGGGCCAGCCTCCCGACCATCGAGGACGAAATTCGTACAGGCAACTTCCTCTGCGGCACACCCGAGCAGTTGATTGAACCGATGAAATTGCTGGAGGAGCTTTATCCCGGCCTTCGGGAAATCAACATCCAGCCCATGATATCCACCCCCTCCCAGGTGATCCTTGAGCAACTCGAGTGGTTCGCCGAAGAGGTAATGCCGGCCTTCAACGTGAAGCAACCCGCGGTAGCCGGTTAAACGCGCGTAGATGAAAATGCGTCCAGGTTTCGTCCCGACATAGGCGACCAGGAGTAGCCCAACATGAAAATTTCCTATTTCCACCTGATGCCGTACCAGGACCTGCCGAAAGACTTCGAAAGCAAGTACCGGAGCGCGTGGGTCGACCTGCCCAACGAGCATTTTGACGCTGAGAAAGGTGGGCAATACTATCGGGACTACATTGCCCAGTTGCAGCACGCCGACGCCCTGGGCTTTGACGGCATCTGCGTCAATGAGCACCACGGCAACGCTTATGGCCTGATGCCCTCGCCGAACCTGATGGCGAGCATACTGACCCAGACCACTTCCGAGGCGGCGCTCATAGTGCTGGGTAACAGCCTCGCCCTCTACCAGCCTCCGCTGCGCGTGGCTGAGGAGATGGCGATGCTCGACATAATGAGTGGTGGAAGGCTCGTGGCAGGGTTCCCGGTCGGGACGTCTATGGACACGACATTTTCCTACGGCCAGGTCCCGTTGCAACTGCGGGAACGCCACTCCGAAGCTCACGACCTGATTATGAAATCGTGGTCGGAACGCAAGCCCTTCGCCTTCAACGGCAAATACACCAAGCTGCGCTACGTCAACGTCTGGCCCCGACCCCTCCAGCAGCCTCACCCCCCGGTCTGGATTCCGGGAAGCGGAAGCCTGGAGACCTGGGACTGGGTGCTGAAGCGCAACTACGTCTATTGCTACCTGAGCTACTTCGGCTACCAGAGGGCGGAGAAAGTAGTTCAGGGATACTGGAACACCGTCGCCGAGCGGGGAATCGATGATAACCCCCACAGGTTCGGCTTCCTCCAGTTGGTATGCGTCTCCGAATCCGACGAACAGGCCGAGAAAGACTACGCGGAGCACGTGAAATACTTCTATCAGAAGATGCTGCGGATCTATCCTCCCTTTGCTGAAGCCCCGGGTTATCGGTCCATATACTCAATGAGGAACTCCGCGCGGGCGCAGACGGGTCAGGAGACAGCGAAGGCGGCGCACGAGCTGGGGTGGAAAGACTACGTGGAGAAGGGACATATCATAGCCGGAAGCCCAAGCACCGTACGGGAGCAACTCACCGACGCGGTCAAGAGGCTGAGGATCGGGCACCTGATGTGCCTGCTCCACATAGGCAGTATGCCCGACGAGATAGCTCGCAAGAATACCGAACTATTCGCCAAAGAGGTAATGCCGAGTATGCAAGGCATTTTCAGCGAATACGATGATCCGTGGTGGCCGCAAGCCGTGTCGAGACCTCTGGCGGCTCCCACCATAGGCTAGAAGATTTCGGAGAAGACAGTTGGTCGATTTTACTGAAAGAAAGTTGTCCATGCGGGGCGGTAAATTCGAGATCCAGTTGGTAGAAGGGGGCTCGGGGCCCAACTTGCTCTATCTACACGGCGAGCAGGGGTTCAGTGGCTGGGCCCCATTCCTGGACACCCTGGCCGACAGTTTCCACGTCTACGCACCGGCGCACCCGGGAGTTGCAGACTCCACCGGTCTGGAGCAACTGGACGATTTGTGGGACCTTGTCCTCTTCTACGAGGAGTTGATGACGGGGCTCGGCATAGAAGGCGCAGCGGTAATTGGGCACTCGTACGGCGGGATGCTGGCGGCTGAACTGGCTGCGCACAGGAAGGGACTCGTGTCCCGGATGACGCTCGTCGCGCCCCTCGGCCTATGGATGGACGAGGCTCCCACCATGGACTTCTTCACTCTTACACCTTCAGAAGAGGCCGAGGCTTTCTGGTTCGACCCTGAATCGGAAACGGCCACGACCGCCTTTGCCATGCCGGACAGTCCCGAGGAGAAGAAAGAAGCGATGATCGAGCGGGCCAAAACCCTTTCGTCCATCGGCAAGTTCATCTGGCCAATACCGGACCGGGGATTGCCGAAACGGGCCCACCGCATAGAGGCGCCGACCCTTCTCGTATGGGGTGACTCGGACAAGATAGTGCCACCGCCATACGGGAACGCGTTTCAGGACCTGATTGTCGGGTCTGAACTGAAAGTGATTGAGAACTGTGGTCACCTTCCCCAATACGAGCAACCCGAGGCATTCGTTTCGGCGGTCTCGGCGTTCATGTCTCGATAAGAAAACAAGGAGAACAGCATGGCTGAATACAGGGTGATATCCTCCGACTCCCACATAATTGAGCCGCCGGACCTGTGGACCACGAGGATCGAGGGTCGGTATAAAGATAAAGCCCCGCGAGTTGTGTCTGAAGAGAACGGTGACTGGTGGTACATAGACGGTCATCGCACTAACTCATTCCAGAGCGGGGCTTTTGCCGGCGTGCGCTTCGAAAACCCTGAAGACCTGCGGATGAGCGCCAAATGGGAGAACGTCCGGCCCGGTGGTTTCACGATCGACGACAGGATCAAGGACTTGGACGTCGATGGCGTGGACGGAGAGGTTATTTACCCGACAGAAGGACTGCTGGCCTACAACGCCGGAGACCCGGAGCTGCTGACAGCCATATGCGCCACCTACAATGAAGCTATGTCCGAGTTCTGCAGCCCCGCTCCCGACCGCCTCAAGGGCATTGCCATGATCAACGTTGACGATGTCGGGAGTGCTGTGAAAGAGATGCACAGGAGCCGCGATATGGGCCTCGTCGGAGCGATGATCACGGTCTATCCAACCGAGGACAAGTCCTACGACAGGCCTGAATACGAACCGTTCTGGGATGCCGCCGAGGAGCTTGGCATGCCGCTTAGCTTACATGTCGCTACGGGTCGGCCGGGACCCGGCCAGGAGTTCCAGGACCCCACTAACGTGCGACCCGCCTTCTTCGCCACCGCCGACTACTGGGTGCGAGTTTCCTTAGCGCACATGGTTTTCTCAGGCGTCTTCGAACGGCACCCGGACCTTAGGGTGATTTCGGTGGAGCATGAAGTCGCGTGGGCGCCCTTCTTCATCGAACTGCTTGACTACACCTACACACAGAGGGCCCACCGCGGCCCGGGTTGGCGCCGTTTCAAGCCGGGGGTTTTGCCCAGCCACTTCTTCCGGTCCAATATCCTGATCAGTTTCCAGGAAGATGGACGGGGAATTAACGACCGCGCAGCGATAGGTGTCGACAACCTGATGTGGGGATCGGACTACCCGCACACGGAGTCGACGTTCCCCAGGTCTCGGCAGATCCTGGACGAGATCCTGGCGGGCGTGCCGGAAGATGAAAAAGCGAAAATAGCAGGCGGCAACGCCGCCCGCCTCTACAACTTCAACTAACCTTCCCTTACCGTCGCCTCTCTTTATCCCCCGTCATTCCCGACCCCGGTCGGGAATCTATCCCTCCCATCTTCCCAGTACCAAACTAGAGGCATGCACCGGCGCCTTGGCGCTGATGCATGCCTCTGTTTATTTCTCCTCCTCTCCCTTGAAGGCTCTAAGGGAGAAAGGGATCCCCCCAACTTCGGTCACCACCGCCTTGACATGATAGAACAAACATACTATATTGCCTCCAAGGCCCCGACCTCGTACGTCGGCCCTATCCAGGAAAAGTGGAACATCCGCCTACGGAGGGTGGAACATCCGCCCCCCTGGCGGAACAAAGGAGTCCCATGAGTCGCATGGCCCGCATTTTGGCCCGTCGCAACCGAGTGGTATGGGACCGCCCGGCCCCCGACACGCGCCTCCTCCCTTGGCCCAAACCCGTCCCCGTGTCCCTTGGCCACCCCATAGACCCACTGAGGATATCCCTAATAGCCAGCGCTCCCTCTTGGCCCACCTGCCCGCCGCGCCTTCGCGACGCGGATGCCCGCGTTCACTCGCCGCGGATGATTACCCACGGCTCACACCCCCAGCGAGCTTGTCCCACGACCGTGGATGCCTGCGGCATTGCGCCGCGGATGAATTCCCGCTCCGCCTCCTTTGGCGTAGAAGCGGATGCCTGCGGCATTGCGCCGCGGATGACCTCCCGCTCCGCCCCTTCCGGCGTAGAAGCGGATGCCTGCGGCACTGCGCCGCGGATGAATGCCCGCTCCGCCCCCTCCGGCGTAGAAGCGGATGCCTGCGGCACTGCGCCGCGGATGAATGCCCGCGTCCCGACTCTTCGCGCAGCGGCCCGGACCGCAGAGGGAGCGCTGGCAACCCTCATCCTCTCCCCCTTACCTTCCTTGCCAGCCCCCGTAGGGCTGGCGATCGGCTGGTCGCCATTCGAAGCGGCCACACTCGATTAAGGAGTCTTCACAACCCTCCATACCCCAAACCACTTCCCCACAACTGAAACCGTAAAACGCCGCAAGCAAAAACTCCGCCCCGCGTGGAGAGCTAAGCCAGCCTTTATGCAACAGTGAAACGCTGGACGCTATACACCCTCAGGACGGCGCGCCAGGGCCGACTCTATTGCCGTGACCAGGGCCATCGCCGACTCCGGCGTAAGCTCTACCGCAACCCTGGCGCTCAGCCCTCTGTCCTCGTTCACGAAGCTGATGTTCAGCGAATGGTCCAGGGGGGCGTGGTAGGGATGATCATAGGTCACGTTCGCTTGCTTAAGCGGGAACCATCCCAGATGGCCCTTTCCACTCCCCGAGACCTCAACCTTTTCTGCAATCATGGTGCACATGTTTTTCTCCAGCGTGATTGGAATCGGCGCCGAGTGGCCTTGAATACTAGCTTAGGTGCCGCTCGAAGAAGTCCCATATCTTGCCCCACCCGTCGACGGCGTGCTCGGCCCTGTAGGCGGGGCGATGGTAGTAAAAGAAGCCGTGTCCCGCATTGGGATACCTGTGAAACTCGTAGTCCTTGCCGTGTTTCTTGAGCTCCGCTTCGTGGATGTCCACCTGCTCGGGCGTGGGTGATTGGTCATCCAATCCGAACAGTCCGAGGATGGGGCACGAAACGTTAGCCGTGTAGTCGATGGGCGCTACGGGGTTCTTGTCGTTTAGCTGGTCCTTGGGCATGACGACTCCCCCGCCCCAGCAGTCCACTCCTGCATCGAATCCCGACTCTCGGCCCACGGTCAACATTACGTGCCGACCGCCGGAGCAGGTGCCGAACACACCGACCTTGCGGTTGTGATACGGCAGCGCCCTGAGGTATTTCATGGCCCCTACGATGTCGCCGACTGCCTGGTCGTCTGGGACTCCGCCGTCGGCCCAGACCCTTGCGCCCACGTCCTCGGGATCGCCGTGACCTTCCCTGTGATAGAGATTAGGCGAGATAGCCGCGAAGCCATGGTGAGCAAACCGGCGTGTGGCTTCCCTGTACCACTCGTCCCAACCGGGCAGGTGATGGATGAGCACCACACCCGGGAATGGGCCGCTGCCCAGTGGCCGGGCGAAGTAGGCGTTGATTGCATCTCCATTGTGGCCATGCATGGTTATGGTCTCGGCCAGCATGCCTTCATACATATTCGTCTGGTACATTGTTCGCCTCCTTGTGTTCCGGGAGCCTTGTCCGGTCTTTAGCCGGAGTTGATTACGCCTTCTCTACGGCTGGAATGATCTCCTTGGCGAAGATCTCGGACTGGTCCAGCATGTCCTGGAAATCGTCGGTAGCCGTGTGCATCACAATGAAGTGATCGACGCCCATGCTCTTGAGACCAACCAGCCTCTCGATGATCTCATCTGGGGTGCCGATCCAGTGACCACCAACCAGTTCCTCCGTGGGGATGTTCCTTCGGAAATATCCGAGGGTGCTGTCCTGGTAGCGTTTGACTGCCAAGTCGTGGTCTCTGTCGACCCGTAGGTCGGCCCAAACGCAGAAGTCGATATCGGAAATGGCCCTCCCGTTTTCTTCAAGCATGGGGGCAAGGGATTTGAGAACGGCCGGCGTCTCGGGGTCCCGGACCATGGGCCCGAGCCCGTACTTGGCGGTCCTCCTGAGAGAGGCTTCGCCGTGGGCTGCCAGATACATCGGCAGGGGCCGCTGCACGGGCTTGGGGCTGAGCTCCATGCTCCCGAACTCCACGTACTTGCCGGAGTAGCGGGCCGGGCCATCGCCGTTCAGGAGGAGGTCCAGAGCGTCCAGCTTCTCATCGAGCATGTTCCCTCGGTGGGCGCCGCGACTCCTCGGCCTGACTGTGACGAACTCCTCCCGTGACCCGCCGAGGCCAAGCCCCAGGAGGAACCTCCCATTACTGAACTGGTCCAATGTAGCCGACTGTTTAGCCAAAATGACTGGGTCCCGCAAAGGTATGATCACGACTCCCGCGCCCAGCTTAATGGTCTTGGTGACACCGGAAAGGCTGGCCAGACTGACCATAAGCTCGTACCAGTTCGGTTCAGCGCCGTCGGAGGGGCGGCCTCGAAGCTCGGGGACCGGGGCGGTGAAGTCGAACCCCCAGAGGGCATAATAGCCGAGACTCTCGGCGTCCTGTGCGAATTGCACGAGCTCTGCCGGCCCGGCGAAATTGGCCGGCACCAGAAACCCTTCCATGCAATTGGGCAGAGCGATGTCGAATTTCATTGTTGTCCTCCGGGTGAGGGGGGCCGGGATGAGGCTATTCTAAAGGGAGGGGGGTGGGGGAGCAACGGAGTCGATTCTGGGTGCGGGAGTCTCATGCCGAGGCCCGGGAAATACGAAGGTAAGTGAAAAGCTGATACCGGGAGAAATCCAGCAGGTTATTCACTCTGCAGCAGGGAGTCGACTTCCTGGGAAAGTGTGGAGAGATTGGCTTCTATAACGCCCCAGACCAACCGATTGTCGATGTCAGCGTATCCGTGAATCAAAACGTTACGGAAGGCTATGATACGCCTATAGTGGGTGATCCTGCCGACCAATTCCTCGTCCACTGCGGCAAGACGGGACATAGCCTCCCCTATGATCTCGAACTCTCGCTCCACTGCAGCACACAACATTGGGTCATTCTCGTAGTCCACAAAAGTCTTATCCTTCGTGAACTCATTGAGCAAAGTGACTGCGCGCTTAATGTCGTACAGGTATTTCTTCGCCTGAAGCGTCATAGATGGACAGCTTTGTCTCCTGCACCGATTGGAGAAAGTAAGGATTCTTGATTGCGGATCCCACTACCAAGTCAACCGGCCGTTCAAAAAGGCGCTCCAGGGATTCCCTGAGACCGAAATAGGCGTCGGCATATGCCCCGGCATCCGTGGGTCGGATTTCAACCAGGAAATCCAAGTCGCTGGTCTCCGTGCAGCCCTCACCGGTCGCTGCGGAGCCGAACAGACTGAGATATTGCACACTATGTTGGCGGCAAAGCCTTTGTATGTCCGCGACTCGTTCTTCAACTGCTTGGATCATCGATGTTTTCCCAACCTGCGAACTTCATCCCTCTGCTGGCAACCGGTTTTGCCTAGCTTGCCATATTCTCGCCAAAAGCCTGCCACCATCTGATTAGGGTCATTCTAACATGCACCCTAAGCTGTCCTGCCCCAATACGAAGCAGTGGCGATTGAGGCGGCAACGGGCTAAGATTGAGGGCCGAGTCCGTAACTGACAATAGAAAGGGACTGATTTGAAATTAGGCATGGCGGGCCTCGGGCGGATGGGCGCCAATATGGCCCTTCGTCTGCTAAGGGGTGGCCACGAAGTCGTGGCTTATGACCCGCAACTCGAGGCCGTACGCTCCATGGAGGCTCGGGGCGCGGTAGGCGTGCAATCCCTTGAGGAGATGGTTCAAAGGCTGGACTCCCCAAGAGCCATATGGGTGATGGCCCCTGCCGGAGAGCCGACCGAAACTACAATCAACTCTCTAAGTAATCTTCTCTCAGCGAGAGACGTAGTTGTGGATGGAGGCAATGCGTTCTACAAGGACAGCATGCGCCGCGCGTCGATGCTGAGGGAGAAGGGCGTCGGGTTTCTGGATGCCGGTACCAGCGGAGGCATCTGGGGGTTGGAAGAGGGTTATTGCCTGATGGCAGGCGGTGAGGAGTGGGCCTATGAATTCTTGCTTCCCGCGCTTGAAACCCTCGCCCCGAGCGGGGGAGTGGGCCTCGGGAGAGTGGGGTCGGCGGGTGCTGGCCACTTCGTAAAGATGGTCCACAACGCCGTCGAGTACGGGCTTATGCAGGCCTACGCCGAGGGCTTCGAACTGATGTCGGCCAGCGACACATTTGACATAAACATTGATCAGGTGGCCGAGATCTGGCGACACGGCAGTGTAATTCGCTCATGGCTGCTGGACCTGACGGCCCGAGCCTTGACCGAAGACCCTGGGCTGGAGACTTTGCGGGCATACGTGGAAGACTCGGGAGAAGGGCGGTGGGCGGTGCAGGAGTCAGTTGATTTGTCTGTTCCCGTACCCGTGATCGCTGCCTCACTGCAGGCGCGGTTCCGCTCTCGGCAGGAAGGCCCCCTGGGTGTGAAGCTGCTGGCCGCGCTCCGTAAGGAGTTTGGTGGGCACCGAGTTATGAAATCGGACGACGGAAGATAAATATGAAAGATTTGTACAAGCAGACTGCCCGGCAAATGGTCGAGCTGTTGAGAACGCGTCAGGTTAACCCCATGGAGGCTATTGACGCCTCAGTAGCACGTATCGAGGAAACGGATGGTCACCTGAATGCCATTCCCACACTCTGCGTGGAGCGGGCCAGGGAACACGCTAGGAGACTGATGGCTAAGCCATCTATGGAGCCGGGACGAGGGCAGCTTTATGGTCTGCCCATTGCCGTAAAGGACCTTGTGGATGTGGCGGGTGTGCTTTCCACCAAGGGCTCACCCATCTACGCCAACCGGGTCCCCAGGGAGTCCTCCTACTCCGTCGGTATCCTGGAGGCCAACGGGGCTATTGTGATTGGGAAGTCAAACACACCGGAGTTCGGTGCTGGCGCCAACACGTTCAACGAAGTATTTGGCAAGACCCGAAACCCGTGGGACACGCGCACAACCTGTGGGGGCTCGTCGGGTGGTTCGGCGACGGCTTTGGCCTCTGGGCAAGTCTGGCTGGCTACGGGAAGCGATTTGGGAGGGAGTCTGAGGATACCCGCGAGCTTCTGTTCAGTTGTAGGCCTGCGCCCGAGCCCCGGCCGGGTGCCGGAGGGGCCCAAGGCTCTTCCTTTCGAGACGCTGTCAGTGGACGGGCCAATGGGTCGTACAGTCGGCGACACGGCCCTGATGCTCGATGCGGAGGCAGGGCATCATCCGGGCGATCCCTTGAGCTATCCAGCCCCCGAGATCCCCTATGTGGACGCAGTGGACAATCCAAAGCCCCTTGCTCGCATAGCGTACACCCCCGACCTCGGCATAGCTCCCGTGGCGTCAGAAGTGAAGAATCTCTGTGACAACGCGGTAAAACTCTTCGAGGGGATGTCCGAGGTTGAAGAGGACACTCTAGACCTCCACGACGCCCGGGAGACCTTCCAGACCCTGCGTGCAGCCCAGTTCGCGGCGAATATGAAACCGTTGCTCGGATCACATCGAGACCAACTGAAGCCTGAGGTCATCTGGAATATTGAAAAGGGGTTGGCCTTAAGTCGGCGGGATGTGGAGAAGGCGCAAGCAGCTAGAGGCGCACTGTATCACCGGGTCACGACCTTCTTCCAGAAGTACGATCTGCTGGTCTGCCCGACGGTCTCGGTCCCGCCCTTCGACGTGGATATCCGATACCTTACTGAAATCGAAGGTGTGGAACTGGACAACTACGTCGACTGGCTTCTTCTAACCTTCGCTCTAACGCTCACGGCCTGTCCGGCCATTTCAGTTCCCTGCGGATTTACCAAGTCCGGGCTACCGGTTGGGCTTCAGATCGTCGGCCCTCCGAGAGGTGAAGCTGCGCTGTTATCTGCGGCTGCGCTGTTTGAAGAGGCCGCGGGCCTGGTGGCCAAGGCTCCGATAGACCCTGTAGTTAGACACGAGGCCAGCTAGGGAAACACCTGCACACTTCGGCGACGGAAGTGTCCGACCATGGTGGCCTGCCGATTCCTTCGTTTGCACCTTAGCGGCTGCTACGTAATGACCGCTAACTCCTCGCTGCCTGGTGTAAGCTGCTCCAACCCTGTGTCGGTGAGTAGATAGCTGGCCCCGACCAGCGCGCCGATGCCCTCATCCGGAATCTGGATGGAAGTGTGCAGATAGAAGGACATTCCTGCTCGAAATACTTCTTTGGACTCCTTGATGATGCTCATGGTATCGACCCAGCTGGGCGGGTACGCAGCCGAGATTCCAATGCCGAATCGCATGTTGGAGAACTGCGAGAAACCCCTGTGTTCCATGGGGACGATGGAAGCCTCTTCTGCGGCGGCCAGGGGAGCGCCGACAGCTATGGCCTTAGCCCCTGTCAGAAGAGAGTCTCGACCCGCCTCATGCATCGCCCGGACCCGAGGACTCGGCTTCCCCAGCGAAAACGTCTTCATTGTGACGCACTGGTAACGCCGGGCTATCCCTGCGAACTCTATGCAAACGACATCGCCGTTTTCCATGATACGGTTTGTGGCCTGGCTGTGAGCGTTCGGAGAGCGAGGCCCGCTTCTTACCCACGTGGGCATGGCGGCGTAGTCGCAGCCTCGGGAGCGCATGGCGTATTCGATCTCGGCGGCCAGTTGGATTTCTGAAAGGCCAGGTTTGATTGAGCCTATGGCCGCCTCCATGCCGACGTTGGCATACGACGCGGCCTCGCGGATATAAGCAATCTCGCTGGTAGACTTGACGAGCCTCAGACTGTTGATAAGCTCTGTGGCATCTACTATCCGAGACGGTGCCAGGACATTTCCAAGGCGCTGGACGTAGCCTGCGGACGCTGAGAATGATCCGATGTCCACGGCTATCTTGTCACCGTCCAAGCCCTTCTCCCTTACCGCATCACCAACAAGGTCTGCGGGGTCATCCTGGCCGTAGTGGAAAGTCCGAAAATCGGTGATCCAGGCGGTCTCCCGGGAAACAGGTTCGTCAACCTCACGGATAACAAGGCTTGGTTCGTCGTCCCCGGTGGTGAAAATCAAGGCTTGATCACTGAAGAAGGTGTAAGCTTCGTGGCCGGCGAAATAGTAGAGAAGCTCGGGCGCGATGCAGATGCAGCCGTCCAGGCCCTGGCTTCGGAGCAGGTCTCGAGCGCGGGTGAGTCGGGCTCGGTATTCGGATTCCGGAAAGGCGGGTGGCATGGTTAGTCTCCGTGAAGGGGGTTTGCGGTTGGAGCATCGTACTGAATTGGAGGTAAAGGGTCAATTAGACATCTAGACATCAATATGCAAACACACTATGATGTCTGCATGAGAACTACCTTGACATTGGACAATGATTTGGCCGAGGCGCTCAAAGAGCGCTCCCGTCTCCTAGATATACCCTTCAAGCAAGTCGTGAACGACGTACTCCGTCGGGGACTTTCGCTTGGCACAATTAGAGAAGCCCCAGCGAAATACAGGGTTAAGCCCAATCGGAGTGGCTTCCTTCCCGGTGTAGATCCATTGAAACTGAACCAACTCAACGACGAGCTTGAGGTCCAAGACTTCCTTGAATCGGAACGCCGGTGATTGTTCCTGACCTCAACCTGCTAGTCTACGCCCACAATGATTCGACTCCCTTCCATGACCCTGCGCTAGAATGGTGGGAAGGGCTGATTAACGGCTCTGAGAGGGTGGGGGTGCCGTGGATTGTTTTGACAGGATTCTTGAGGTTGATGACGCATCGTAGGATGCTGGCGAATCCTGTGACAACCACCCAGGCAATCGACTACGTTCGTGAGTGGTTCCGTTTCCCGCACGTCATGCCAATTAACCCGGGACCCACTCACCTGGATCAGTTAAGTAGAAACCTTAATGCCGCAGGTGTCGGCGGAAACCTGGTGACCGACGCCCATATCGCCGCTCTTGCAATGGAGTATCAGGCGGAGGTCCATTCCAATGATAGCGATTTCAGTCGGTTCCCCGGCCTCAGATGGCGTAATCCCCTGTAACACCAGGAGGACCAGACGATGTCTCGGTTGCTTGAAGGAATAAAGGTACTGGAACTCGGCAGTTTCGTTGCTGTGCCCGCGGCAGGGACGATCCTGGCCGACCTCGGCGCCGAGGTAGTGAAGGTCGAGCATCCCGTGACCGGAGACCCGGGCCGCGGGTTCGACGTCAATGCAAAAGGCGTGATCACCCACGAGGGCGGCATAAATGTCTCCTTTGAGCTGTTGAACCGAGGTAAGAAGAGCATCGCACTGGACCTGACAAGCCCTGCTGGGCAGGAGGTAGTCCACCGGCTGGCTGCTCATTTCGATATTGTCATTACCAATCTGACGCCTCATAGGCAGGAGCGCTACCGCATGCGGTACGAAGACCTGTCCGCGGTCAACGAAAGACTGATATACGTCGTGCTCACCGGTTATGGGATGGAGGGTCCGGAGCGGAATCGCTCGGGCTTCGACTACGCGGCCTTCTGGGCCCGATCGGGGCTGATGGGTATGTTGGGGGAGCGGGGTGGCCCTCCCGTTCAGGAGCGCCCTGCCATTGGCGACTTGACGACGGCGCTGGGCTTGACCACCGCGGTAGGGATGGCGTTGTTTGAGCGTGAGAGGTCGGGCAAGGGACAGAGGATCGATACGTCGCTTCTGCACACGGGTCTGTGGGTCATGGGTCCCGACCTGATAGTGGCCCTCAGGGACCGGGCGCCGGTGGAGCGCAACCTCCGGACCGACGTAATAAACCCGATCTTCAATTTTTACGAGGCCAGGGACGGGAAGTGGATGCAGCTTGTGATGGTGCACGGGGATAAGTATTGGTCTAACTTTTGCCGTGCCCTGGAGATCGAGGAGCTTATTGACGACCCGAGGTTCGATTCGTTGAAAAAACGTTCTGAGAATAATACGGAACTAGTCAATTTGCTCGATAAGAGATTCGCTGAGAGGACCCGGGATGAATGGGCCGAGCAGCTGGACGCCGAGGGCTGTATGTGGGGACCGGTGCAGAGTCTGGATGAGGTAATAGCCGATCCCCAGGCTGAGGCCAACGGCTACTTCCTGGACCTGACCCATCCCTCGGAAGGCGATTTCACCCTTGTCTCTCCACCACTCAAATTCACCCGGACTCCTGCCCAAACACCTGACGTGGCCCCGGAATTTGGCCAGGATACCGAGGAGCAGCTTCTTGCTGCGGGTTACACTTGGGACGACATATCCCAGCTTAGGGACGAAGGGGCTATAGTCTAACCACAAGGAAAGAGGAGGACGCTCAGGCGTCCTCCTCTTTGAATTTCCTCTGTTGCCTTAGGGCTGCTAAAGCCCCCGCTAGCACGTTTCCCTAGGAACTGCCGTTCCCACCGTTTTTCTTTTGAAGCGCTTCCGTGATCGCACCCGGGTTCATGGGCGTCGAGGTCAAGCGTACGCCCGTGGCTTTGTGGATTGCGTTGGCAATTACCGCAATCGGGGGAACGATGCTTGCCTCGCCGACTCCCCTGACTCCAAACGGGTGACCAGGGTTTGGGCACTCGACGATTACCGTGTCGATCATCGGGAGATCCAATGATGTGGGCATCCTGTAGTCCAGGAAGCTGCTGTTGGTGAAGTCTCCGCTGTCGCTGTAGTAGTACTCTTCGTTGAGAGTCCACCCGATGCCCTGGACCGCACCACCCTGCATCTGCCCCTCGACATAGCTGGGGTGCACGGCTTTTCCTGCATCCTGGAATGCGGTGTATCGAAGAAGCTCCACTTTGCCGGTCTCGGGGTCGACTTCCACGTCGGCGATTGCACCTGCGTATGACCCGCCGATGCCGCCAGGGTTGACCGAGGCGCTGCCGACTACGGCTCCACCCACTTCTCGGGCCCGACCGGCCAGTTCTTTGAAAGTCAGCTTCAATTCGGAGTCCGACTTTGAACTGATGACGCCATTCTCGTACTGTACGCTGCTTTCATCGACCTCCCAGATGCGGGCTGCCCGTGCGATCATCTGCTCTTTTACGTGCTCGGCAGCCTGGCAGGCGGCCAGACCTGTGGCGAATGTGGTCCGGCTTCCGTCCGATTGGGCGGTAAAGCCTATGGAGTCGGTGTCTACTACGGCGGGGTTAACGTCTTCCGCCCGGATGCCGAGCACCTCGGCGGCCTGCATGGCAATTGATGCCCTGGTACCGCCGATGTCTGCGGACCCTTCCAGGAGGTTTACGGTGCCGTCGTCGTTAACGCTGATCGTGCACGCTGAAGGTTCACCAATGTTGAACCAGAATCCGAGCCCCACTCCGCGGCCCCGGTTGGGTCCTTCCAGGGGAGCGGAATAGTGGGGATGGTTCTTTATCGCATCCATTATTTCCATAGAGCCGATCTGCGGGTTGATGGGGCCGTCTATCCGGCGGGTACCCTCTTTGGCGGCGTTGGCCAGACGTAATTCGATTGGCTCCATGCCGAGCTTCTCGGCTAATTGGTCCACTAGCTGCTCGCTGGCGAAGGTGGCGTTGGGCGCCCCCGGGGCCCGGTAGGCCGCCGACTTGGGCTTGTTTACCACAACGTCATACCCCTCGGACATCTGGTTCGGGATGTCGTAAGCGGCGAAGATGCACATGGTGCCGCAAATGACCAGCGCGCCGGGGTAGGCGCCTGCGTCATAGGCCAGGTAGGACTCACAAGCTACCATCTTTCCGTCTTTGGTGGCGCCGAGCCTTGCCTTTACATAAGAGGCGCATGTCGGGCCGGTGGCCTCGAACACGTCTCGGCGAGACATTACTATCTTGACTGACTGGCCGGACTTCTTCGAAAGCAAAGCGGCGACCGGTTCGATGTAAATCTCGGTCTTACCACCGAAACCACCGCCGATCTCCTGGGTCATGACTTTGACCTGGGAAACCGGAATGTCGAGGATGTCTGCGGTGCGGTCTCTAACCAGGAATCCGCCCTGGGTGCTGCACCATACCAGGACACGACCGTCCTCGTTCCAGAGAGCCGTGCAGGGATGGGGTTCGATGTAGCCCTGGTGGACGGTCGGACAGGTGAACTCGCCTTCGACTATAACGTCGGCTTCGGCGAAACCCTTCCCGATATCTCCCTGCTCCAGCTTGTAATAGCTGGCGATGTTCCCCGGTTTGTCTGCCTTTTCCCCGGCGATGTCGGCGTACATGTCCTCGTGGAGAAGAGGCGCTCCCTCTTTCATGGCGTCGCGGGCATTGAACACGCCCGGCAGGACCTCGTAGTCGACTTCTATGAGTTCAGCAGCCTCCTCGGCGACGTGGGCGCTGGTGGCGGCCACTGCTGCAATTGCGTGGCCCTGGTAGAGCGCTTTGTCTCCGGCAAGGATGTTGTTCCTTCGCCACCGCAGGCCCTGGTCGTCTCCCGGATCGGGAAAGTCTTTTCCGGTCACCACGGCCTGTACCCCTTCCAGGGCTTCGGCTTTACTGGTGTCGATAGACTTGATATTGGCGTGGGCGTGGGGGCTGCGCAGGATCTTTCCGTGCAACGGCGAGGTCTTCGGGAAGTCTGCGCCGTAGAAGGCTCTTCCCGTAACCTTGTCGGCCCCGTCGTGGCGAATGGGCCTCGTGCCTATCACATCGAATTGCGTGTTCGTCAATACGAGGTTCGGTTCGTAGTCCTGCTGCGGTTTCGTTGTGGTCATAGGTCCAACTCCTTATCAGTGTGGGATCAGGATACCATGTCACAACTGCGAAGGAGCTTACCCGGAAGGGCCCCCGTGCAGTCGTTTCCTTCGAATGTAACTGCGCCGTTCACCAGTGTGTAGCGCAGACCGGTAGGTTTCTGGATTATGCGGCGTTCTCCGCCCGGGAAGTCATGGGCGTAAATCATCTTGTCGTGCTGGAAACCGAGTTCATCAAGATTATAGACCATGATGTCAGCCCAGTCCCCGACCCTGAGGGTGCCCCGGTCCTTGAAGTCGGCGAACCAGCCGGGAAGAGCGCTCATTTTGTAATGGCCCTGCTCCAGGCTCATTATCTGCCTGTCCCTGATCCAGTAAGTGAGGAACTCTACGGGCCAGGTGCTCGTAGTTAGGTAGCGGGTGTGTGCGCCGCCGTCCGAGACGGAGACGTGGCCGTAGGGGCTCAGGATGTTTTCGTCGAGAGGACGTGGGTCTACGGGGTGTGAGAACACAGTCTCGAGGCCTTCGTCCAGTGCCAGGTCAAGAAATGCGTCGACCGGATGCTTGCCCTGGGCAGAGGCAATCTCTGCCACGGTGCTGCCGTCGTACTTGTAGTTGCGCTCGTGCATAGTCTCAAGCACCGTGACCCGAGACCAGTCCGTGCGGAGCAGCCGCCGTGCGTCGGCGTCTCTCTTCATCTCTTCCCGGATGTCCGGGTCTTTGAGTTTGAGGGTGCGTTCTTCAATGGTACCTACCAGGGGGTGCACCCAGCTTGGCAGGGAATCGAAGAGGTTGTATTCGGAGAGCTGGAACTCGGCATTGATTTCCATTACGAGTTCCTGGGTGAATAGGGGCAGTCCCTCGGCCCTCATCCGGGCGACCCACTCGTCCCGGGCAGACTCCTGTTCCAGAAGGACGTGAAGGGGTCGGCCGCTGGTCCGCATGAGCTGAGTGAGCAACTCACGCTGCTTGTTCGGACTCTTCTCCGGTGGAAGGCCGCCAGATTGTGCGATAGTCCAGCCGATATGTCCCACACCGAATTCACCGAGCACCTCGGCGAGGGCGACATATTCTTCGTTGGAGGCCACGTGGCTCGGGAGCCAGGAGCCGTCCTCAGGTCGGTCGCCGGTGTTCATGTCGGCGGAAAAGCCAAAAGCCCCGGCCTGCATGGCTTCATAGAAGATGCGCTTCATTTCATTGAGTTCGGCGTCGGTGACGGAGGTGCGCTCCCGGGACGGCATCATGCCGATGACGTAGGCCCGGAGCGGAGAAAACGGAAAAACTGAACCGACGTTGACACCTAGCCCCTGGTTGTCCAGGCTGTCGAGATATTCGGGGAAGGTCTCCCAGTCCCAGCGCATTCCCAGCCGCATGGATTCGAGGGGAATTGCCTCAATACGGTTCATCATGCGCATGTTCAGTTCCCGGTCCTCGGGGCGGGTGGGTGCAAAGCCGAAGCCGCACTGCCCGATGGTCAGGGAAGTGACGCCGAACCAGCCTGACAGCGAGGCGTAGGGGTCCCAGTTGAGCTGGGCATCGTAGTGGGTGTGAAGGTCGATTGCGCCGGGAGCGACGATGCAGCCCGAGGCGTCGATTTCTTTGGCGGCGCCTGCAGGGATACGTCCGCTTATGCGGACAACGCGGCCGTCCTTGACAGCCAAGTCTCCTCGGTATCGAGGGATTCCGGTGCCGTCCACAATAGTCCCGCCCCTGATGACAATGTCAAACTCATTCATGTGGGCTCCTCCACTACCACTATTGCGGCTCGGCTGGGGACTTGTCGGTATTATACAGGTCGATAGGCTTTAGTACACCTGATTGCATTCGTTCGGTTGACAAGGGTCACAGCAGTTTTTCTTCAGTCCTCCTGAGGCGGATCTTCGATTCTGGAGATTCGGTTTTGGTCCTGTCTGTTGGGTTTTGGGTCGGCGATGGAAGGTCCGGGACTCGGGCGCAGGAGGCGGGAGGCCAGCCTGCACAGCCCCGGAGTTTGGTGGGTCAGGGTCGAGAAAGTCTCGGTGTGGGGCTTACCTGTCCACTGGTGGCGCTCGGTCATAATGAGGGCGGGGGTCGCCAACCCGCCACCGTCGCTGATGGAGTGGAATGCACTAATGGCAACGACGGTGGAATCCCTGGAGGGCCCTATGGCCCGGTTCCCGCCAAAGGCGGGGCATTGTGCTTCGCCGGCAATGTGAATGCCGGTTACATAGTGCATCTTGAAAGGATGCATCGAGGCGGCAGGGTTTCCATGAGAGGGGGCCTGCCCGTGTTGAGTCGATGGACCATCCATCGCCTGGGATTCAGGGAAGGGCCACGGGACCCGATGGGATGAGGAGATGGCGCTCCGCCAGAGGCGGACGTTCCGCTTTTGCTTGAGCCGCGGGCCTGCGCAGGGGCCGTTGGGATGGGCTTGGGCGTTGAGTCCTCGGGTGGGTCTAGTGGGCTTCCCTGGGTTATTGGTTCCTCCTTGAGATAGTTGGGTTGGTGTTCGAACGATGGGGAGATTAGCACGGGTGTACGAGTCGGGTCAAGGGGTTCGTGTCACTTTTGCGGGGAAGGATGCCCCCCAGCCCCGCCGGGGAACCCTCTCCCCCTTTGTACGACCGGGGACAAGGGTAACAGTTAGACCGGGGACATAGGTAACACTTTTACTGGGGTCTTGTCGATCCTTCTGGTGGGGTCATCAAGGGTCCCGATTAAGAGGGGTCCGAACCGTATGGACCAGGTTCGTTCGTCCATCTGGACCAGGCCGATGGGTTCACCCCTGAGGGACTCGCTCACGTAGATCATATCCCCCTTCCATTTGATCTGTCCGTTGCTGCGGACACTACGTACGGTGACACCGGCCTGGTATTCGGGGGAGCTGATACGTGGGGGATAGGGCCTGATAGAGGGCGTGTACAGGTGGCCTGGTGGTTGCTGGCCCAGGGCCTCGTGGGGTCTCTCGAAGTTGTAGGTGTGCATGAAGCGTTCGAGGGCTAGGCGTTGTCGTATCCGGTTGGCCTCTGGAGGCGCTGCGGTCTCGGCCTTGAGGGTTCGGTGAAGGCGTTCGATACGACCGTTCTGTTCGGGGTGTCCGGGCTCTATGCGTTCGGGTAGGATGCCCAGCTTGACCCACCAAGCTGAGAGTGGGGTGAGGCTTCCCAGACCCACACTGGCGAAGGGCGGGCCATTGTCGGTGCGTATGGCCCGGGGAATGCCGTACTCTCGGAAGGCCTTCTCCAAAGAGCGTTTGACCTCCGGGCCGGTAGGGTGGAGCAGACTGTCGCATACCAGTAAGTACCGGGACATGGCGTCCTGGGCTGTCAGGGGATCTATCCGCATTCGGTCACCGGTGCGGAACCAGCCCTTCAGATCTATGGCCCACACGTCATTGGGGAGTTGGGCATGGGCGAAGGGCTCGGCCCAGGGTGTAGAGCTGCGTCGTCGCTTTCGGCGCTTCACCAGACCCACACGGTCCAGTATGGCCCCCGCAGTGCTGGAGGACGGCCACCGCACATAGGGCTCGAAGGAATGCAACCAGGCGACGATCTTCTTCGGGCCCCATGTGGGATGGGTGCGCTTCGCCCTGATGATACGCTCAGCCACCTCCGTGGGAGTGGCGTTGGAGTGATTGTGAGGAGCTCGGCTCAGGTCTACCAGACCTCCTTCACCATACGCTTCGTATCGCCCGATTGTCTTGTAGCCGGTCTTGCGGCTGATCTCGAACCGGCGACACAACTCAGCGACGGTTTCCTCCCCCGCAGTGTGCCGCTCGATGAACTTTAACCGCTCCAATTCTATGCTCGTGTCTTTCCAAGGCAACACATATTCCTCCTCTGAGATTGACCTATACAATCCCACGATGTGTTACCCATGTCCCTGGTTTATGTGTTACCTATCTCCCCGGTTTGTACCCTTTGTCCCCCTCTCCCTTAGGGCCTTCAAGGGAGAGGGGGAAAGAAAAACAGAGGCATACACCTGCACCAGGGCGCAGGTGTATGCCTCTAGTTTTGGTACCGGGGGGAAAGGGGAGATAAGAACAGAGACGGACGCATGTGCAACGCACATGCGTCCGTCTCTAGTTCGGTACTGGGGGAGGAGGAAGGGATGGGAGTTGCAAGGTTTTAGGTGGTTGTTTAGGAGGGATGGATTCCTGCCTCCGCAGGAAAGACGGCATAGGAGGGTTTCGGGGGCGGGGGTGGTTGGGGAGAGATAAGTTGTAGGTCCCTAGCGGGGCATCGGGATGGTGGTGGTGTCACCTCTATATGTGAACGAGTCCCGGAATAGCGATGTGCTTTCCCAAGCATATCAACAGCAGTTTCACTCCGGATGGGAATATTCAGCATGGGAATATTCAGCGGGCAAAGCCGCGGGCTCCGACAACAACCTACCGAAACCCTCTATGGGTGCTGTGAGGCCCAGCTTGCCGAATATGGCCCAGATGTTGGCCTGGTTCGACGTAACTGCGGGTTTCCCAGTCTTCTGCTCCAGCCGGTCTACCATCTCCAGGGCGCGCCATGCGGTGCAGGAGCAGAAGATTCCGTCGGCTTCGGGGTTGAGGGAATAGGCGGCAAAATTGAGGATGTCTTCCGGCTCCCGGTCGTTGATCATCCTGTCGGGGGCTTCCCGGGTCCAGTTGTCGGCTTCCAGGTTCAACACCTCGAACCCCGATTTCTCCATGTAGTCCCACAGCCTGTCGTTGTTCCATTTCGGGTAGGGTGTGGCGATAGATAACTTACCAATGCCCAGCGACCTGAGCGCAATAACCACTGAGTGAGTTGTGACCGCCGCCGGCAACCCCGATTCTCCCTCGATCATGCGAATCAACTCTTCGTCCCAGCCCGGGCCTTTGTAAAAGCTGGATGTCGTGCCTCCGTAGGCAATGGCATCCATACCGGCCGTGCAGAGATATCGGACGGCATTCAGGACCTCCGAGTTCATGCGGTCCATCTGATCTTGCCCGAGGTCATTTTCCGGAAGCCACATGCGGTGGCTGTGCAGTGTCACGTTGGACGGCGCCGTCATGTAGAAGTCGGGTTCGTATGTCGCGTCGGAGGAGGGGACTATGAGGCCGATTCTTATACGTCGTGCCATTGATGTGCTCCCGGGATCAAACGCAAACGTTCTCTCTACACCCCCGATGGCAACCTATAAACCTTTGCTGCCGTGTCGTGGAACATGGCTTGTCTCTCGCTGGCGCTGTAGTCCCTAGATAGCCGTTTGAATGCGTTGAAGACGACGTTGTAGGAAAACGACCATTTGTCCACGGGGAAGTTGCTTTCGAACATGCAGCGCTCGGGGCCAAACTTCTCGATGCAGTAGTGCATGAAGGGCGCCATCTCCTCGGCAGCCTCCTCCGACCCGACCGGTTTGTCACGAGTGTGCCAGTCGAAACCGTTGTTGATCATTCCCATCCCTCCCAGCTTCATGTAGACGTTCGGACACTCTGCCACGGCGGCGATGTCCCGCTTCCACGCCGACACCACCTCTTCGGACCGGTCAGCATAGGGCCCGATCCTCATGAGGCCGCCAATGTGGTCCGAAATTATCGTGAGATCCGGGACGGCCCGTGCCAGTGAGGCGAGTTCCGGCAGCTGGCCCGAATACATCCAGGACTCCATGGTGAACCCCCGGTTGGCCAGGACTCGGGCCCCGGCTCTGTAGGTATCACTCAACATTTGGTGGGGAATCCTGTAGAGCGCAGCGTTCGGTACGCTGGGGTCGTCGTCCCAGGTAACCGAGTGCCGGATACCCCGGAATCGATTTGGACTCGCCGCTTCCAGCCGGTCAAGCACCCGGTTTACGTCATCTCCAAGGTTCAAGTTAGCGTGTCCGACAATGCCATCCGCCATTCGGCAGGGACCATATAGCCCGCTGGCGCTGGCCGCAGCGAGACCCTGGGCAAATTCCACCTCGCCGACGGGCCGCATCTCTTCCGGGGCGTCGGCCCTGTACATGGCCCGCGCCTCTACGAAGACCGTTGCCACTATGTTGTGCCCAGAGCTAACGTCGTCCAACAGCTCGGGCAGGAGGTAGCGCTGGTAGGGCATCCGTTCCATCTTGAAGTCCCAGAAATGGTGATGGGGATCAATGATGGGAAGGTCCGGTTCCAGGGTAAGCTCAGGGGTCAGGGCCAGCCAATCGTTGCTGCCGTACGGCATGGGTTATCCTCCGAGATGGGGTGAGATCGAGACTCATGATACCAGACCCGCCGAAGGTCTTGGCTACGTGTCTCGGGACTCTCTGACCAGGAGAACGATGGGCACCAGGAGTGCGGCTGTGGCCGCTACCATCAAGAACCCGGGACCGAGTGAGGAGTAGGAGTCTCGCAGTTCACCCATGACGTATGGACCCAGGAATCCGCCCACCTCCGCGGAGGCGAAGAATAGTCCTGCCGCAACGCCCATCTTCGCAGCCCCGACCCCCGGAGTCTCCATCAGTAACAGGGAGCACATGGGCAGCATGGGCTGTGCCGCAAAGGTAAGGAACATCAACGAGACCACGGCCCCGGCGCCCGGCAGGAAAACCATAGCGGTTGCTGCGACAGCGCAAATCACAAGCTGCAGACTTGTAATAGGGACCCGCTTGCCGCGCTTGACCAAGCCGGGTATGGCCAGCAGACCAATTAGCCCCACACCGGTTGCGAGCGCTGCCCACAACCCTCCCGCGTCCAGAGACATTCCCTTCTCCTCCAGTATGGCGGGCGCCCAACTGGAGTTGCCCACGTGCACTACGAAGGTTCCCGCCGCGAGAATCAAAATGACCTTCACGTTTCGAAGCCGCAGCATGGACGTGAACTCGCTCATGGCGAGGGACCTGGTGGCGAGTTGAGTGCTGGCAGGCCGGGTCTCGGGTTCCCGTGCAAAGAGCACCCATGCAATGGCTATCAGAGCTACGAGTATTCCGTAGACCAGGGAGATGCCTCGCCAGGACCCGGTCAGGGGCTCGACCACCGTGTTGGCGGTGGCGAACGCCAGGGCTATCCCTGAAGCCGGGCCCGTCGAGTAAATTCCCGTCGCTATGCCGCGCTCCCGTCCCTCGAACCAGACGGACACCAGTTTTGGGGAGCCTACGGAGACCAGGGGACCCCCAAAACCGAAAAGACCCACTGTCAGGAACAACTGAATGAAATTCTGGGAGAAGCCTCGGGTGATCAGCGAAAGCAGAATTAGCAGAACCCCCAATCCCAGCGACTTTCGCAGCCCGAGCCTGTCCACCAACAGTCCCACAACCGGCGCAAAAAAGATGTATACGACGTGCCAGCTCCCGTGTACCAGCCCCATCTGCGCCGACGTCATGTTCAGGTCTTCCTGTATCGGCGTGACGAGGGGTGAGATGGTGCCGAAAGTCAGACCAAAAGAGAAGTAGAGTGACCAGCAGAGGCCGACCATGAACCAGCGGGCCCTGGGTTTGGGTGTGGGCACGGGATAGGACGACACCGCCGAGGCAGGGGTGGGGGGAGATGGAGGCATGGGTACATGATAGTAACAGGGGAGGGATGGGGAGTCTATGAGAAGGTATGCACGGGGTATTGGGCGGAGCGATATCTGATATGATGCCCGCTGTTCACCGGAGAACGTCCTGAATTAGAAAAGGGATACGCTGTTCATGCCTGAGGAGGTTACATAATGTTGAAATACAAGGGGCGGGAGATACCCGAGACCTTCGCCGAGATAGTCGACCCGAAGCACACGGCTCTGATAGTCCATGAGATGCTTAACGACTTCCTAAACCCCAACGGCGGGTTTGCCAAGGGCATCCCCGACAACGGACTGGTTAAATGCCTCCCGGAACAGGTCGGTCCAACACAAAACCTGATCCACGCGGCCCGGGAAGCCGGTGTGAAGGTCATATACGTTGGCTGGACCAACTACCCTGACAACAGCACCCGTGCGGACCCGGAGATACGGCTGGCCTATGACCAGATCATGGACGGGACCTACGTCATGCAGCATTGCCTGATGGAAAACACCTGGGGCCATGAGGTGATAGACGAAGTCAAACCTGCCCCCGGTGACCTGGTCATCAACAAATACAAGAGAGATGCGTTCGCGGGCACGAGCCTTGAAGCGATTCTCCAGTGGAACCGGATCAAGACCTTCATAATCGTGGGGATTGGCGTGCACGTCGGGATAATCCCGACGGTGAGCAATGGCGTTAACAAGGGATACTTCGTCGTGGCGCCGGAGGACTGTATGATTTCCCACGAGCCGGAGTGGGTTGAAGCCTCGATGAAGTTCTTCAACATGTGGGGCTTCACGAACCCATCCACGGACCTGATCGCGGCCTGGAAGGGTGGCGGAAGCTAGGCCGAATGCGACGCCTCTCCTTCGATCATAGTCTCTAGCACGTCGTTTGCACCGACGGACCCGAGGAGTGCGCCAGACTCGCGGTCTACTACGGGGAATACGGTGACGGAATGCTCCGCCATCTGCTCCAGGAAGTCTTCGAGGGGCTTGTCCGGGTAGGTGAGGATGGGCCTGCGGTTCAACAGGCTGCCGATGCGTATGTTCGGCCAGGTGTCCTGCGGCAGCCGCCGCACCCTGCGGAGTGAGAGAATTCCGGCCAATTTCCCCTGACCCTCGGCGACTACGTAGTCCTGCCGCTCGTGCCCCGCCCACAACTCCATGAACTGCTGGACCGTCAGGTTGGCATCGGCGAAGCGCCGTCCCTTCTCCAGGATATTGTTGACCGTGAGTCCCTGAAGAGAGAATCGGGCGAAGGAAGGGACGATCGAGGTCGGGAGGGTTGCCCTTTGAACTTCGTCGGATTTCCTTATGGCCAGCCCCATGATTGGAGGCACCGCGAATATAAACCCGATCATGAGGATAGTTAGCAGAGAGAACATGTCCTGTGAAATCACCTGGTGTTCCAGGAGAATGTTCAGGAATGCTATTTCGATAACCCCTTTGCCCATGATGCCGGAGGCTACGGCGAGGCGACGCGATAGTCGGGCCACCGTAACGCCCATCAAAGACCCGACGGCTTTTGCAAGAATCACCACTGGGATGACAGTTGCGAGTGTCGAGGCGGGCAAGTTAGTGAATGACAGGTCTACCTGAGTTCCTGCGGAGGCGAAGAACAAGGGAACGAAAACGCCCTGGGAGAGCCCGCGAATCGAGGGCAGGATCTCGTTGCGGAGCCGTCTTGGGAGGCCCGAGTTGACCATGCCGAATACCAGGGCGGCGAGGGCCTCGTCCATCCCGATCTCGTGGGCGCCCCAGACCACTATGAAGAGACTGCCCACCATAAGTGCGGGGGCAAGCTGGGGCGCCCCGATTATCCGCCTCAATGAGACCAGTAACCGCGGCACAACCTTTGCTGAGAGTAGCCATGATGCAACTACAAAGAGGATGATCTCTCCGAGCAGGACCGCTATCTGCCATCCGCCCAGCCCGCCCGGATGCGCTGACTCTTCAAGCGCGAATCCCGCGACAAGCAAGCCGACGATTTCCACCATTACTACGGTAGTGAAAATCTCCAGGCCGACCGGTTCTTTCAAACGGCCAAGGTCTCCCAGCACTCGGGCGGCTATGCCCAGGCTTGAAAGGCCCATCAAGGAGGCTAGGGTGACGGCATTGGGCGCTGAGAGATCTAACAGATAGAGGAAAACCGCAAGGTTCGCGGCAAATGGGATGGCGAAGCTGACAAGAGCGGCGACGAAGAAGCGGCCCCGCAAGGTGTCGACGAAGCCGGATATGTCTATCTCATCAATCCCGATGAGGAAGAACAGGAACAGGACTCCGACCTCGAAGAAGAGCTTGGCTTCCTCACCGGGCTCGAACCAGATTCCCAGGATAATGCCTACGACGAGGTAGGCCAGAAGAGAACTCTGCTTGAACCGGACGGCTGCGCCTTCCAGAAGCTTGGCGCATACGAGAACGAGGCCAATTATCAGGAAATCGCTGGTCATGCAGTGAGGCGGGACAATCCAGCGGCGAGGGCCCTAATGTGCTCGGGGGCGGTGCCGCAGCAGCCGCCTATGACCCTAGCCCCTAGCCCGGCCCATTCCATGGCGTATTCCAGATATTCTTCGGGGGACATATAGTCTTTGAAGTCCCAGCCTCTTCCTTCGTAGACAGCGCCCTGAGCGTATGCGCCTATCGGCATATCGTGGCGCCCGACAAGTTCCTTGAGGGCAGCCGTGACGTATGGAGCTTGGGAGCAGTTGAGGAATAATACCGACGCTCCAGCATCTTTAATGGCGCCCTGAGCCTCGAGGATGCTCTCCCCGGACGCGACCCTGCCCTGCTCGTCGACGACGAATCCGGCCCAGGCTGGCATCCGGGCCTCGACTGCGGCAGTTACACCTGCGACCGCTTCATGAATCTTGGTGCACGTCTCGATGAGGATTACGTCGACGCCGGCTTGAGCCAGTACCCGGACTTGCTCCCGATAAGCGTTCAGGCATTCCTCGTAAGCTTGTACGGCGTCGGGGTTGTAGGACTGGCTGAGGGGGCCGAGCGAGCCGGCGACGATCACTTCATGATCTGGCGTCGCTGCCCGAGCCTCCAGGGCAGCCTTGGCAGCCAGCTCGTTTAGGCGCACCGTCTCGGCCTGTGCCTCGGACTTCGATATCCAGCCGATGTGCGGCAGCTTGCCGGCGTTGCAGTTATAGGTGTTGGTGATTGTTACTTCTGCGCCTGCACGGATGAAGTCTTCGTGGATCTCTCGTATGCCTTCCGGTGACTCCACCATGGCCGCCACCGAGAGCTCCGATGACCCTGCGGCGATCCCACGCATCTTGATCTCAGTGCCCATGCCGCCATCAAGGATGACGGCTTCACCCCGGTCCAGTTTGGCGGTCAGCGTTGCAACGCTCATTCCGGCCCCCCGGTCTGCTGCTAGTCCCTCATACCCTCCAGCACGGTGCTAACGCCCTTCTGGAGGTCCTCGAAAACCTCGCGGACACTGCGCCGGGCGTCGATGGTCTCGAACCCGTACTGGTTTGAGAGGCTCCGGAATTCCTCAATGAGCGCGCCCTGGTAGCGTACGAAACTGGCATAGCGGTCAGGCTCCGGAAGGAAATCGTGCCCCGACTCCCAGTAGTCCAACTCACGGTTGGCCATGACGCGAGGCATAAGGTGCTCAAGATCCACATCCAGAAAATAGATTTGGTCGGGCACCATGGCGAATTCAAGAACGTCGTCAAGCCATCGGGCGGGGACGCCTCGAACCCTAGCGCGCGCCATTATGGAGAAGATGTAGCGGTCACCCAGGATCACCATTCCGGCCTCGAGCGCCGGCAATATGCTTCTTTCCATTCGGTCCCAGAAATCGGTGGCGTAAAAGAGGTTGAGGGTAAGATAGTCAAGGATATGTCCCCGCTTGGCGCGGTCTATGCCGCTTCCAGTGAGCGAGGAACGCCTGAAGCCGGTGTCGGAAACGGCGAATCCCTCCGTCTCAAGCCATTCTTTCAGCAGCGCTATCTGGGTGGAGCGCCCGACACCGTCGGTCCCTTCGATCACGATGAGGCGGCCCGGCAGTGGTTTATCGGCCAGGTTGAGGGGGGTGTGGCCGTAGAACGTTGGAGTCTTCATCAACATATCCTCGTAGTAGTCTGATCGCACACGTGGCCGTCTGCGTAGATTATCCCTCCGTAAGGATGGGGTCGGTCAGGCGTTGGTATCCGGCGGGCGGCAAATAGCGTCCGGTTAGCCCGGTGCTGGAGAGAGCGTCGGGCACGCTGTGGCTATCGAACTGCATAATACCGGGGAGAAGGGGCTCGACATGCTGTCTGACCAATTGCTGCTGCGCTGCGATAGTTTGAGTGGCGTCTATTGCTATCAGGCCGTACTCGTCCGTCAGCCTGTCGTATTCTTCCAGTAGGCGGCCCTGGAACGTTCGGAAAGACTCTTCTCGACTGGAGGAGAGCCCCAGGTCTTGCCCCGACTCATAGAAGCCAAGCTGGTCCCGTCCGGTGACGATCCGGTGTATCGATTCTTCCAACGGCACCTTGAAATAGAACGCGAGCGTGGGTCTGATTGCGAAGGAATAAACACGGCGCAGCCACTCACCGTTGACCCCGCGGGCCGTGTCCCTTGCCAGGGCAGTGTAGACATAACGGTCCGCAAGGACTATGGTGCCCGACTTCAGTGCAGGAATCACCTGCGTGTAGACGCGGTTTGCGAAGTCAGCGGCGTGGATCAAGCTGAAGGACATAGGAGTGAGCATTCTCTCCTGCTTGCCACGCTTGGTAGTCCGCTTGACGATTGGTGAGGAATTCCACTCGGTGAAAATGGTGACATAGCCGAGCCTCTTAAGCCATTTGCCCAGCAGGTCAATCTGGGTGCTTTTGCCGGAGCCGTCTATACCCTCGACAATGATCAGCCGGCCTGGGTATTTGCCGTCCTGGGGATGATTCCCATATCTCTGACCCATTTGGATGTTAGCGCTCAGGTGGGTTTCCGTCATATCTTTCCTCGTACTATACGCAATGGTTGGCTGAACTCAGTACACCAGCGTTCCTGAAGATGCGGCGCGGAGGCTCGGGCCCAGGCGGGGGTGACTATGGCGATGCCTCGATCACCGGGCTCAGTGCCAGTCTCGTTCTCCCCCGGCGAGATGGTAACACATTCCGGCGAAAAGTCAGGCGGCAGCCGGCGCTCGATTTCGTCGGTAACGAGCAGGATGGCAGAGGCCTGGCCAACGAAACGTTTGTCCGTGGCTGTCAGGGCCGTCGAGTTGAGAAAGGGTTCGATTAGGACTTTGTCCTCGGCGGCCAGGAGTATTGCGGCTATCTGGGCACATTCTCTGTGGGTAAACCCCGGCAGATCAGACCGGGTAACCAGCGCGGCGGCCCTGTCGTAGCGGTTGTAGAAATCGATCGAGCTTCCGACGTCCAAGAGCAGGGCAGCGCACTGTAGGGACGTTGTTAGTCGCCGGTGATGGCTCTGCCAGAGGGCCTTTGCGATACGCCCGGAAATATCGGCCCTCCGTGCCCCTCTCCGCGAAAATCGAGGTGCGAAGCGTTGGGTTAAATCCAGCAGGCCGTCGGCCCGGACCTTGGAGCGTTTCGGCAAGGAAATGGCTTTATTGGTATCTACGGGGCCTTGGTGTCGGGCCAGTCCCTCCCGCAATCCCTGCCCCGATACGGTTATTCCCTTAACTCCCGTATGAGAGATCAAAGCTTGTGCAATCAAAGCGCCCCCGACTATTGAGTGGGTACGCTTTGGATTCATGCCGGGTATGAGAGCCCTCTCCGCCCTGGTTGATGAGGCCATCAAATCCATTAGGACTGCGAGTCCATCGGCGCTAATGTAGTATCCGTGCATTTTTGGTACGGGATGGGCAGTCCGGCGGCGGTCCAGCTTGGCAAGGAGCCGCATCGAGCCTCCGGACCCAACCAGCTCCCCTCCCTTGTCGAGGCGCTGGATTTTGGCCTCGGAGAGAAGTTCTGCGGCGTGCCGTGTTGCGGATTCGATGTCTTCCGGCGAGGGCTTGTCCGTCAGCCTGAACCGGTTGGCGAACCGCAAGCTGCCTAGTCGCAGGGAATCGAGCGACCTGAGAGAACGACGGGCGAACTCCACTATCTCGGTACTGCCGCCTCCCAGGTCGGCGAGGAGGCCGCGGGCCACGGGCAGGCCGTGAATCGCCCCGATGAAGCAGTATGCAGCCTCCTCATACCCCTCGATAATTCGGAAAGCTACACCGTGCTTCTTCGTTGCGGCCTCGGTCACCTGGGATGAGTTGAGAGATTCCCGTAAGGCCGCCGTACCCACACCGTGAACTTCCTTGATGCCGTATCCCGAGCAGACCTGGGCAAAGTCCTCTATGGCGTCTATTACCCCTGAAACACCTTCCGAATCCAGAGTCCCATCGGCATCGACGTGGGACATTAGGTTCAGGTTCAGCACCTGCTGGGCTATTGGTTCGATGCCACCGCCAGGATTGAGGCGAATGATCTCCGCCCTCGCCGAGCCGGACCCTATGTCGATAACTGCGGTCAGGGAGTCGTTTGACAAGCGGGTGGGGCCTTGGGCCTCGGGGTATAGGCCATGCCGCGGCCAAGTTTCGAAGGAATGGAGTTCAAGGGTCAAGGCGTTGCAGTTTTCTAGAGAGACTGAATCCTTATCAAGATCGGAGTGACGGGCTGCTGAATGTGCCAGGGTAAAGGGGCACGGAACCTAGGGTTGATGATAATACAGGCCTTGAATGAGGTGCAACGGCTCGAGCTGTCCCCTGTTTCCGCATTATCGTATCACCCGTTATTTTCGTACGGATAGCGGCCCATATCATTCACCTACAGGAATTCAGTACAATTGCTACAAATGCACTAGACAGTACATGGCATAAATACATGATCCTTTGACCCATTTATACAACTTACGTACTGGAGCAGGCTTCGCTGCTCTGGTCATTGCCGTGGCTGTCTTCATGGGTTTGCCGATAGGCTCCCTTCCAGTTCTGGCTAACGAAGGCGACTGGGGGACAGTTGAAGTAAGCGAGGTCACCAAGACCGGGGCCAAGGTGACGGTAACCTTGGCCGACGATTCAAGCACCGGAATAATGCACTGGCGCTACCGCTCCACCAAGGTGGAAGGTCAATGGCTCAGCACTGACTCGGTTTCAGTTATAGGAGGCGTCTCTGTCTTTTACATGACTAGTCTGAGCCCCGGTACGGAGTACGAGTTGCAGGTATCCGCGGCCCAGGCATTCTCAGAGACTGATACCGTATCCAGGAGTTTCACGACTATAGCTCCTGACCCCTCCGTTTCTGAAGTGATGATAGAAAACGTAACCTCGGTGGAAGGGACCGTCGTTATCACCATCGCTAACCCAGGGACCTCGTCCAGGATGGTCTACGTCCGCTATCGAGCCGGAGACAGCCAACCTTGGAGCGACCCACCAATCACCACGACTGCCACCAACGGCAAAGCGTCCGAAACATTGTCCGGCCTGACACCCGGCAGCCGATACCAGGTGGAAGTCTCCTTGGGAGTCGGTTTTCTAGCCTCCGATACTGAATCCACGGATTTCACCACCCTTCTCCCACGAGTGTCGAGAGTGGGTGTGGAACAGGTCTCTACTTCTGAAGCCAACGTCAAGATAACCATCGCAGATCCGGGGCCTGGTGAGAATACGGTCCACCTACAGTACGGAATTGCTAATGCAGACCCAATGCTTTGGACTCAGCTACCCCCTAGAGCGGTGGTCGGAGAAACAGAGAGCTTCAGGCTGGCGAGACTATCTCCAGGCACCGAATACACGTTGGAAGCATCTCTGGATGACGCGTTCATGACGGGGGTCGAGTTCAACACCTTCGCTACGATAGCTCCCCCGAGCATAGGATCGGTGAGTATGGCCGAAGTCGGGCAGATTTCAGCAAGGGCTATTGTGAGCATATTCGACCCGGATGGGAGCGCTGTGACGGTCTATCTGCACTACCGCGAATCCCCATATGGAACGTGGAGTGCAATGCGAGCCGGGACAACTGTGGGCGATTTTACAGACTTCGCGTTGTCGGGCCTGATGCCTGACACCCTGTATGAAGTGGAAGTCTCGCTGGATAGCGGCTTCAGTAATCCTCATTTGACTACCTTTGCCACAGATGACGCGAGGACAACGATTTCTAGTCTAGCTACCGAGGACACAACTCGAACCACGGCCAGTGTGACCCTTAACCTGGCTAACTTTGGTGGCCGAACGATTGTCTATATGCACTACCGAGCCCAAGGAATGCCGACTTGGGGCACGCCTGAGAGTCGCACCACATATTCCAGCACTACAGACTTCAACCTGATGAAGTTGACTCCGGACACACTCTACGAAGTTGAAGTGTCCTTGGATGACAAATTCCCGGCTGGGGAGACGCTGTACACTACTTTCATTACGGGGATCCCAGCCAATGTGTCGGGAGTGAGGGTAGACAGCCGGACACATACGGGAGCCATTGTCACCGTGGGCGCTGAAGATGCTCTGGAGCGGACGCCGGTTTACCTGCGCTACCGGTTTTATGAACATTCCACATGGGTCGGCCCCGAGACCCGTACCGCCTCCTCAGGTTCTGCCTCCTTCACCCTCAATGACCTCACACCTGATACGGAATATGAAATAGAGGCGTCCACAGACCGGTACTTCTCGTGGGGAAGGACAGTACTTGAGACCTTTACTACTTCTCCTGCGCCCAGGATCTCTCGGGTCAGTGTGGGAGCCATCACCGATATCAAGGCAACGGTTACAGCGAACATCAGCAGACCTCAGCCCGGGATGACCGGCTATCTGCGTTACCGCGTCCAAGGCGAGGCGACATGGGTCGGTCCTGAGGTCCGCACAACGTCCTCAAGCCCCTGGCGTATAACACTAATGGACCTGATGCCGTCCACGTTGTATGAGGTGGAAGCATCCCTTGATATTGGCTTCAGTGACTCAATGTCGACGACTTTTACCACAGCGGAAAAGGGGCCAACTGTGTCGGGGCTTGGTGGAGGGCCGGTTACACAGACTGCAGCCGACGTAATCGTAAACATCACGGAGCCTCGAGGCGGCGTGATTGTCTATCTGCGCTATCGAGTATGGGGATCGAGGACCTGGACCAACCCCGAGACACGCACAACTTCCACGGCCGCCGCCTCCTTTGACCTGACACAGTTAACCCCAGGCACGACCTACGAGATAGAGGCCTCTTTGGATCGACGGTTTCCGGCTGTTGATACAGTGTCGGCAATCTTAACCACCGTTCCAGCTCCAAGGGTCTCCGTGGTAGTCGTCGAGAGTGTTACCCATACGGAGGCCACAGTTACGGTGTCCATTGCCCATCCGGAGGAGTCAACCCGGATGGTGTATATGCGCTACCGAGAGTTGCCTGAAGGAGACTGGAACGCGAGTCAGACTGAAACGGATGCGTCTACTATGGACGCTCTGCTGCCGGGCTTGATTCCTGATATGGAATACGAAATACAGGTCTCGTTACATGACACTTTTCCGACAACAGACACCCAAGTACAGAGGTTTACTACCCCTGCCGCACAGCCCGTAGAAATGACGACTCCCGTCCCCACAGCAACTCCCACACCTACACCCACACCCGAACCTACACTTACGCCCGAACCAATTCCAACGCTTACACTCGCGCCTGAGCTTGAGCCCACCATGACCCCATCGCCTACACTTCCCTCGACCTCCACTCCTTCCCCTACGCTCATTCCTCAGCCCACAGCAACGCCTAGACCTACTCCGATTGCAGCCCCGATAAGTATGCTCAAACCCACCAATACACCTGGTGCCACATCAACCTCAATCCCAACACTGACTCCGCCGTTTTCACCTACCCCGGCTAGTACTTCTACCACTTATGGGGAGGCTGAACAGGCCGGGACTGACTTAACCCTCGTGATCACCATAGTTACAATGGTCATTGCCCTTGCTATGGTGACTGGCTTCTTTGTACACCGCCGGAGAAAGGTGAGTTAAGGGTAAATCGTAGGCGTGAGTGTATAATATGAGCTCAGGATTCCTTGTGGTCGGGAGGCTGCGATGCCGCGAATAGAATTGATGCTTTCGGACAAAGAGCGAGAGCTGTTCATGGCTCAGGCACATCGAGAGGGCAAACCGCTTGATGAATGGCTGAAGACTGCCGCTCGCCAGCGTCTGGGGTGGACTCCGCCTGCAGCCAGAACTGGCAAAATTGAGGACCTCGATGCCTTCTTCCGCGCATGCGATGCGATTCCAGGCCCCGAACGTGAACCCGACTGGGAAGACTTCAAAGAAGCGTACTGTGCTTACAATCGTCCGTCTGTCCAGGACGCTTCTTGATATTCGTAGACACCAACGTCTTCATATACGCGGTCGGACGCCCTCATCCCCTCAAGCATGAAGCGGAAGAGTTTTTCCGCCAGGCCAAGCGCAACGGCGAGACCCTTGCCACCTCGGCAGAGGTGCTTCAGGAGTTACTCCATTACTATTTGCCGTCAGGCAGATACAAGATGCTCAATGAAACTCTAGCATTGGTGGACATTGAGGTTTCAGAAGTGTGGCCCCTAGAGAGTGGTGACGTGAGAATGGCTCGACAACTTCACAATAGTTATCCCGAACTAGAGGCCCGAGATCTCTGCCACCTGGCAAGTTGTCGGAATAGAGGTGTCGAAACGATCATGACCTTCGACCAGCCTCTGCTAGCCGCGACGCGTGCCTAAATATGCTAATCTGCGTCCAGTAACGCACTCCTTGCCTCTCAAAGCCCGATAAGGCTACTGCGAATGGATGACGTCGAAACCCTGGCCCGCAAACTCATCGCAATCGACTCCCAGAGCCACGTCAGCAACTCACCCATGGCCGAGTTCGTTGCAAACACCCTCGCACCCTTCGCCGACGAAATCGAGAGAATCGAATACACCGACCCTGGAGGCCGTCACAAGGTCTCGCTAGTGGCGCGGATTGGCAAGGGCAGCGGAGGCCTGGCGTTGTCCGGGCATATGGACACGGTCCCCGGTTTGGGCTGGGACTCCGACCCATTCGAGGCGAGGGTTGAAGACGGCAGAATGTACGGGCTGGGGGCGGTGGATATGAAGGGGGCCATTGCCGCTACACTGGTTGCCGCCGAGACATATGCCAATTTGGGGACTCGGGGGCCATTGACCCTCATCTACACTACCGACGAGGAAACCGACACCCAGGGCGCTCGCAGCATTGTCGATGAATCGAAAGTGCTCCGGTCTGTCGAGCCTCGTTATTGCATTGTCGCCGAACCTACGAACCTACAGGTAGTCAATGCGCACAAGGCGGCTATCACATTCAATGCAACATCAAAGGGCAGGGCGGCCCACAGCTCCAGCGGCAAGGGGTTGAATGCCAACATAGCCATGATCCCATTCATCAAGGCGATGGGCCAACTCTACGCCGAATTGGTAGAAGATGAAGCTTACTGGGACCCGAGCTTCGAGCCGCCTTTCCCTGACTGGAACATCACTATTGACAACCATGGGACGGCTGCCAACGTAACCGTTCCTCTCAGCACTTGCCGGGTGAACTTCCGGTATACGCCCGCCCTGGACCCGAAGCCAATCATGACTCGGGTGCGGGAGTCTGCGGAAAAGGCGGGACTGGCATTGGAGTCCTGGAGCAGCGGCCCTCCGCTCTACCTCGCGCCCGACACCGAACTGGTCCAGCTGGCATTGGAAATCACTGGCGAGCAAGCCCCAATCTCGGTCCCGTACCGTACCGACGCCTGTATCCTGAGCGAGGCTGTGCCGTGCATAGTGGTCGGGCCGGGAGACCTGAGACAGGCCCACACCGTCAACGAATGGGTCAGCGTGGACCAGCTCCACCAGAGCGTCGATTTATACTTGAAGTTCATACAGGCCGTCTGCAACTAACCCAGGCCTGAAACTGAAGGAGGCCCGCAATGTGCGCCATGCGATACCCGACCTGGGAAGAGTTTCTGGGCGACTGGGAAGAGTTCATCAAGGGCAGCTTCGGGGACAGGCCCATGTTCCCCACCCTGGCTCCCGAAACTCCAACCTTCATGGGTCTGCCCGAGGCCAAGTCACCGGAAGATCTAAAGGGTGTTGACGCGGCGATAATCGGCGCCCCATATGTCGCAACGACGCACGATACATACGCGGGCGTTGACCGGAACGAGTGGCTCTCGGCACCCAAGAGGGTCAGGCAGCAATCGGCGCGATATCAGTCTGGGTATATCCAGGAGTTTCGCATGGACGTGTTCGATCACCTGAAGGTAGTCGACTACGGGGATGCCCCTATCCCTGCCGAAGTCATGAGGGACCAGTCCCCCGACAATATCCTAAAGGCTCAGGCCGCCGTAGAAATGAAGGTGGGTCAGGTGCTGGACGCAGGCGCTATTCCGGTGGTAATCGGGCAGAATTCTCCGTGCGGATCATATGCCATAGCCAAACCGATCGCCGAGCGGACAGAGGGCTCGGTGGGGTGCGTGAGCCTCGACACTCACTGGGATATCCAGCCCATAGACTTCCTGTCCCAGGACCCGCGCATTGCCGGTTCTGCAAGCTGGAAGCACAAAATGTATGAGTTCCACGAAAACATGCATCCCCAGCACCTTGTCGAGATTGGGGAGCGGGGGATGCTGGAGAGAAAAGACCTTGTCGAGTCGTATACAGACCGGGGAGCGAGGTTCATCTCCTCATGGGAGGTGCGTGATGAGCTAGGAATGAAAGGTGTCGCCCACGAACTGGACAGGGCATACAACGGCACGAAAGCCGTCTACGTGCACTTTGACATGGACGTGATGGGCGGAGCGGGTCCTGCCCCCGGAGACATCCTGGGAGAGGCCGTGGAGCCCATTGGCCTGTCCGATTTCGAAATCATCAAGATAGCCCATGAGGTGGGGAAGCGAGGGGTTTCAGGGTTTTCCTTCATATGCATTCCACCAGGATCGGCAGTGGTATACAGGGTGATCGTATACGTCATCATGTACATGCTTGCAGGCGTGGCGATGGCCAAGAGGGATGGGAGCTACTACCTGAAGTAGGGCATCAAGCTGGGTAAGAAGATCGGGCGGTTGGTTTAACCAACCGCCCGATTTCATTTTGCCTGGTCAAGATGGGGAGGATCGATTGCCGTTGGGTTGTTTTATCCTACGGCGCTCGGAGTCCGACTCGGCGGCCGCTGGTCGGCCGGCAATTCGCCCCCTCCAGTCTCATGGACGAACTCTTCACCCCACTCGTAGGGCAAGTCCGTGATCTTGCCCGGCTCGTCCAACGTGGTCAGAGTGTCGAGAGCATCCTTGATGATGTTCATCTGGAGTTCTCTATCGAATGGCTTACCGCATTGATGTCCCAGGGGGAAGTTGACGAACACCGGGCGGGGGGGCTTCACCTGTGCCATCATGTCCCTGACTGAGCCTACGTACACTGTGCTGACGCCTACCTCTTCAACTACCCTCGCTAGCAGTCCAACGGACTGGTGGTCGAGAGGTCAGGCAGGTACACAGAATAAGACGTCCACCTTTGCCTGTTTTACTTTCCTGGCTATCTCGGCAGCCAACTGCGTCTGGAGAGCCGTACGCTTGTACATCCTCCCCATGCCGAGTCCGTAGTGGATTTCGGCCAGTTCCCCTATGTAGCCCTCCTGCTCCAGTTCCCGGAATCTGTCCAGGGGCAAGATGACGTTGGGGTCCCGGTCGGCGTCACTGTGATCGTAATAGTTATAGTTAATTATCAGGTCTTCGGTAGGGGTGTCTTTGGGTATCTCCCGGTAGCTTAGCTCGCTTCTGGCCAGGGGGTCGAATGGTTCCTGGTCCCTTCGGGACATCCCCGATGAGCAGAGAAGGGCCACCTTGGCCTGGTTGAGGGGTTTCTCAAAAGGGGTCCACGTCGTGGTCCGGAACACCGACCACTTGTAGGGTGGAAACCCATGACCCTGATAATAGGCGTTGAGGTTGGCCACATAGTCAATTGGCTTCATCCGCGCTTTCCTTTCTGTAGGTGCTAGGTCCGCTGAGTACTCTTTTGCCGTCTCAGCTAATCAAGAACAACTGCGGGGACCACCTGAACCACGGCGGGACCGTGATTGCTGCCATTTGGTTCCGGCGAGTGTATCATTCGGAATACCCAATTTCAATTCGCCCGATCGCGGTGGGGGTGGAGATTTTCCTTCGTCAGGATACCGCCGGGATAGGCAGCGGTATGGCGGGTGGTTGTCGACTTAGCCGTCCAACTGGTTGCCGGTCTTGAGATGGCCAGGAGAGACGGGGCTTACTTGGGACAATAGGGTGTTAAGGAAGCACAAAAGATTCGGGCGGTTGGTTAGACCAACCGCCCGATTGTCTTCTTGCTTGGTGGAGACGGGGGAGGGTCGAACTCCCCGTCCAGAAGGTGGCCCCAGAGCGTCTACAGGCTTAGACGGCACTTAAACTTCGCCCTCCGTAACGCAACCGACGACGACGACGGAAGGCTAGCTGAATAGTCTTAACCTGTCCCTCTCAGCATCAGGGCAGGAGCACCTCGATTTGCGTCGCCCTGAGACGGCCTTCGAGGAGAGGCCGAACAGGACGGGTTACCTAGTGTCTAGGCAGCCAGTGCGTACTGACGTTTGCCAGTTATGTTTTTGCCGCTGGTTTTACGAGTCCCACGGCGCCTCGGCCTGCAACCCTGGGTTACCATGACTCCTGTCGAGCCCACGCGTCCCCAAGCTGTAGGACTCCATTTTAACATAACGGCTTGCATGCGACCCGGGACCCGAGGAGTGCCTAGCTGCGCCTTATCCCGGTTTCCTTGAGGACGGCCCGCTGCATTTGCCTATCGGCCTCCCGACGTGCGATGGCCGCTCGCTTGTCATAAAGTCTACGGCCTCGCGCCACTCCCAATTCCACTTTGGCCCTGTGGTTCTTGATGTATAGCCTGAGCGGCACGAGGGTCAGGCCCTTCTCTTGCACTTTGGAGGCGAGGTATTCGATCTGCCCACGGTGCATCAGCACCTTTCTGGGTCGCATCGGCTCATGGTTGGCGCGGTTGCCGTTGGAGTAGGGCGATATGTGGGCACTGAAGAGCCAAAGCTCCCCATCCTCTGGCCTCGCGAAGGCATCCCGAATATTGACCCTGCCGTCACGGATCGACTTGATCTCCGTCCCCGTAAGCACGAGCCCGCCTTCGAACGACTCCAGGATGTCGTATTCGTAACGAGCCTTGCGGTTGACGGTAATGGTCTTCATGCCAGATGCGGTCCTTATCCCGATAGGCCAAGCACGTGCTCGATGGCAGCTTCCAACTGGACGTCCCGCTGGGCCGCCAGGTCAGCCTCACTGAACGAGACCAGGATGTCCGGCTCAATGCCGAATCCCTCGATAACGTCGCCGTCCGGGGTGAACCATCGGGCGAACGTGACGTAAAGCCCGGATCCGTCGGATAGAGGGTTGAGCCGGGTGACGCTTCCCTTGCCGAAGGTCGGGAGCCCGATAAGCTGGGCCCGGCCTCGGTCCTGCAGCGCACCCGCCAGCACCTCGGCTCCGCTGGCGCTGTGTGCGTCCACTAGGACAGCCAGAGGCACTTCGAGGGCCGTACCGCCGTTGTTGGCCTCCCAGTCGGTCCTGCGGCCATCCCCTTCCATCTCGATTAGCACCAGGCCGCCATCCAGGAAGAGGTCGGCGACCTGGACCGTCTCTCGCAGCAACCCACCCGGGTTTTGGCGAACGTCCAGGATGATCCCCTTGGCCCCTTGGGACAGTGCCTCTTCCAGGAACGCCTCCGTCTCCTCAGGAGTGCGACGGGTAAACAGGTTAATCCTTATCCGGTAGACATCGTCGTCCAGGGATTCCATGTAAACGCTGTCGATGGGAATATTGCCCCGTACGATCACCACGCGTTCGGGATCGTGCTCCAGAAGGTGTTTTATGAGGAGCTCGACGGGCGTGCCCTCCGGCCCGCGAATGCGCAGTATCGACTCCTGCAGGGTGATGGTGTTCGCCACCACACCGTCGATCTCCAGGATGATGTCGCCAGCGAGGATGCCGGCGGCCTCGGCGGGTGAATTTTCCATGGGCGATATGATTATTGGGTACCCTTCACTGTTGGTGCCCACGTAAGCGCCTATACCGTGGAACGACCCGGCCAGGTCGGACTGGTCTAATCGAAGGTCGTCCCGGGACAGGTAGGATGTATACGGATCGGCCAGAGCCCCGACCATCCCCCGGATGGCAGCGATGCTCAGGTATTCCAGGTCCAACTCGATATCGGGGGCTTGAGTGTAGGCGTAGGCGAGGACTTCGTAGGCCTCTTCCAGTTCGTCGCCTCCCTGAACGGAGAAATAATTTTCCTCCAGCTCCAGGTCGTATTCCAGCGCCCGGGCCTCGGAGATGGAGAGAGACGTGTCTTCCGTGGCTTCGAGGATGCCGAATATGGCCCCGTCACTCAGCACACGCGAGTCTATGTTGTCGATATCCACGTACTCCCGCTGGACTATGCGCCAGGCCTCGTAGAGTGCGCGGGCATCATCGGGCAGGCTTATTGTGAGCGGCTCCTCGGTGGGTTCCGCGGTAGCCGTGGCTTGGGGCCCGGGCTCGGAGACGCCGGTATTGGGCGTCGATTCCCCGGGCGTTGCCTCTCCGTCCCCTTGGCAGGCGAGAATGAATGCGGTGATGGAGATGAGAAGAATGACTGTAGCGAGTCGTTTGAAAATGGGCATTGTGCTCAATCCTCTAGGCTATAACGAGGACCATTAGTTTTGTTTACAGGGACTAACGAAATTTTAGCATAGCTACGGAGCGCCTCCAATTCGGCAGCTGACACGTTGACACAACGGAAGGCGTGTCCATAGAATCGTACTCCCCGCGCCCCGGAACCCGAGTCGATCCCATTAGCGAGGCTGGTATGGCTGTCGGAAGGCAAATTTACGAACTGCATCAACTGGATGCCTCTATCCTGGATATGGATGCCGCGCTGGCTCTCGTCAACCGGAAACTGGCGGACGATTCAGAGCTGCGAAAGGCCGATGTCATCCTCAAGAAGGCCCAGGATAAGCTTGCAGACGTGGAGCGGCGTCAGCGTGAAGCCGAGGCGCTCATCAGCGATATTCAGGCCCGCCTCGGGCCCCTGGAGAAGAAGACCTACGATGGATCAGTAGGCAATCCCCGTGAGCTTGAGAGCATGCAACGAGAGGTCAACAACCTCAAAAGGCGTCTCTCGGCGGCTGAGGATAGCTATCTCGCTATTCTTGACGAGCACGACGCTGCATCGAAGATCGTTGCTCAAAAGGAAGCTCAGCGCGCCGCCACCGAGAAGAAGAGAAAAACCGAGATAAAGGACCTGTCCAACGAGAAAGACAAGCTTGAGTTTAGTCTTCTCGAACTTTGGGAAAAGCGGGACGGCAGGTCCTCCGAGTTGGATACGGACCCGAAGCGTCTGTACGATTCTCTTCGCGGGTCACTGGGTGGCCTCGCCGTAGCGACAATTGGCCGTGGCATGTGCAACAGTTGCCGAATCTCCCTGCCCATGAACGTAGTCCAGAAGACGAGAGCCGGTCGGGAACTGTCCCAGTGCCCCAACTGCTCAAGGATCCTGTGGGTCGAGTAGACCGAGCCCTGGACGCACGCTGTATTTGACCTGCCCGCAACCCTGGAATAGTCTTGAATGGGACTTGGAGACCGGGTGGCCGCCCGCCTCGGCGGGAGGAAAGTCCGAGCTCCCCCGGGAAGGATGCTGGGTAACTCCCAGGAGGGGAAACCCTACGGAAAGTGCCACAGAAACATACCGCCCGCCTCTGGCGGGTAAGGGTGAAATGGCGAGGTAAGAGCTCACCAGTAGTCGGGAGACCGGCTAGCTGGGCAAACCCCATCCGGAGCAAGGCCAAATAGGAGGACAATGGGACCCGGCCCGTCCTCGGGTTGGCTGCTCGAGCCCGTCGGCAACGGCGGGCCTAGATAGATGGCCACCGTCCGTCTTTGGCGGATACAGAACTCGGCTTACAGGTCTCCGCAGGTCTCGGTGGGGCGGCGACGCACGCGTCGCCGCCCCACTCTTTGTTGAAGGCACGGCACGCCGACATATATACTGGGCTATCGCCCTCGTTTAGCCTTGCCGGGAGGTAGCCATGACCACCTTGAAGAAGGCCCCTGAAGTCGCCGATCCCCGTACCCGGACCGCCCACCCCCTCGACCCCCTGACCGCGGACGAAATACTCCGCTCCGTGGCAATTCTCAATCGGGACCAGGACATCGGGCCGAGAGTGAGATACGAGACAGTGGTTCTCCATGAGCCGCCCAAGGATGACGTCCTGGTCTACGACGGGACTCAGTCCCTGCCTCGAGAGGCTTTCATCTGTTTGCTGGACAACGACTCCCGTCGCACCTACGAGGCCATAGTCTCCCTCTCCGAAGACAGCGTGAAGTCCTGGAATCACATCCCCGGTGTCCAGCCCAAGATCATGCTGGACGAATTCTACGAGTGCGAGCAGGCCGTCAAGGCAGACCCGGCATTCCGAGAGGCCCTCGCCCGACGGGGAATCACCGACGTGGACCTCGTGATGGTTGATCCTTGGGCTGCAGGCAATTACGGCTATGAGGGCGACGAGGGAATGCGGTTGTCTTATTCGCTCTGCTGGGTCCGCTCCAGCCCCAAGGACAACGGCTATGCCCGCCCGATAGAGGGCGTAGTCCCGGTTGTTGACCTTAACGATATGAAGGTGCTCCGGGTCATCGACCACGGCGTCGTGCCCCTGCCCCCGAACGACGGCAACTACTCCCAGAATTTCATCCACGAGTTCCGGGAAGACCTCAAACCCATAGAGATCACCCAGCCCGAGGGCCCGAGCTTCAACGTCGAAGGCTGGCACGTTGCCTGGCAGAAGTGGGACATGCGTATCGGGTTCACGCCTCGGGAGGGGCTGGTCCTCTACGACATCGCCTACACGGACCAGGGGCGTCGGCGCCCGATCATCTACCGGACCTGTCTTTCCGAGATGGTAGTCCCCTACGGCGAGCCCAACTCGCCGCACTTCCGCAAGAACGCATTTGACGCCGGGGAATACGGCATCGGCAACCTGGCCAACTCCCTCACCCTGGGCTGCGACTGTCTCGGCGAGATTCGCTATTTCGACGCCGTTACCAACGACACCCAGGGCGGCGTCATGGAAATTCCCAACGCCGTCTGCATGCACGAAGAGGACTTCGGAATCCTCTGGAAGCACGTCGACTGGCGGACCGGAGAGACCGAGGTGCGACGCTCCCGTAGGCTCGTAGTCTCCTTCATTTCCACTGTCGGCAACTACGAATACGGGTTCTTCTGGTACTTCTACCAGGACGGCACGATCCAGTACGAGGTCAAACTTACCGGTGTGCTCAACAACGCTGCCGTGCCCCCGGGCCACGTGCCGGAGCACGGCACTCTCATAGCCCCTCAACTCGCTGCCCACATCCATCAACACTTTTTCAACGTCAGGATGGACATGGCAGTCGATGGGCAGAAGAACTCGGTGTACGAGGTCAACAGCTACGCCAACCCTCCTGATGAGAAGAACCCCCATCACAACGCTTTCTATGCCGAGAAAACTCAACTGAAAACCGAGTCCGAGGCCCAGCGCAACATCGACCCATACTCGGCGAGGTATTGGCTTATAACCAACGAGTCAGAGACTAACTACCTGGGGCAGAAGACCTCCTACAAGCTGATGCCCGGTGAGAATGTACTGCCCTTTGCCCACGACGACGCCTCGGTCATCAAAAGAGCGGGTTTCATGACTAGGCACCTCTGGGTCACGCCCTACGACCCCGCAGAGATGGACGCCGCAGGCGACTACCCCAATCAGCATCCGGGTGGGGCCGGTCTCCCAGCGTACACGAAGGCCAATCGGAGCCTCGACAACACCGATCTTGTAGTCTGGTACACCTTCGGACACCACCACGTCCCCCGCCCGGAGGACTGGCCCGTCATGCCCGTGATGTACACGGGGTTCAGCCTGAAGCCGGTCAGCTTCTTTGACCGGAATCCTGCCCTTGATGTTCCCCCCTCCCACCACGTTAACGGGCATCACTCCAACGGGCAGCACGGCTCGTGCCACGCGTGACGCATGGATAAATCCAGCGCACCCCAATTTGGGCCCGAAGACCTGAAGGCCGTCCTCCCCGACCTGGAGGGCACTCTAACTCTGCGTGGTCTGGAAGGGGAAGTCACCGTCCACCGGGACAAATCGGGCATACCTCACGCCCGTGCGTCCTCTCGCCATGACGCGTTCTTTGCCCAGGGGTTCGTAACTGCCCAGGACCGGCTTTGGCACATGGACTGGGACCGGCGCCGGGCCTTGGGCAGATGGGCCGAGATCGCCGGGCCTGCGGGTGTCGAGCAGGACAAGCTGATGCGGAGGTTCCGACTCGGGGCTAGTGCTAAAGCCGACTTCGGAGTGATTAGCCCAGACACTCGCGCCATGCTTGAAAGCTATGCTGCAGGCGTAAACGCATTCATTAAGAGCGCCTCCGATTTGCCCATCGAGTACCGGATCATAGGCTCGGGCCCCGAGCCGTGGGAACCTTGGCATGCGATGGCCGTGTTCAAGGTGCGCCACATAATGATGGGGTCCTTTGAGCGAAAGCTTTGGAATGCCCGCATGGTCCGCCGTCTTGGAGTTGCCAAGGCCCAGTATGCGATTCCCGAGTCCAGGCCCGGTGAGCTGCTTATCGTGCCGCCGGGGAAGGAATACTCAGGCCCGACGGACAAGTCGCTGCCCGACTTCAGTGAAGGCTCGGATTGGCCGGGGCTGCTTGATTGGGAAGAGGGCGGAAGCAACAACTGGGCCGTGCACGGGAGTCGGACGGCTTCGGGATTGCCGCTATTGGCCGGTGATCCTCATAGAGGACTGGAGGCGCCCAGCGTCTACTACCAGAACCACATAGCGTGCGACGAATTTGATGTTGTAGGGCTATCGTTCCCCGGTGTGCCGGGGTTCCCCCACTTCGGTCACAATGCCCACGTTGCCTGGTGTGTGACCCATGCCATGGCCGACTACCAGGACCTGTTCATTGAACGATTCAAGGAAGGCGACACCCGATACTACGAATTCAAAGGTGAGTGGGAACCTGCTGATATCTCGACCGAAGTCATACAGGTGGCTGGTGGTCCTTCGCAGGAATGCGAAATTGTCTCCACTAGACACGGGTCTATCGTCGCAGGAGATCCGGACAAAGGGACGGCATTGGCCCTCAGGTACACCGCAACCTCTGAGCCCATCAGGGTCTTTGACTCAATCAGCCGAATGCTTACTGCTGCCTCGGTTGACGAGATGGACGAGTCCATGCGGGACTGGGTTGATCCGGCCAACAACTTCGTCTGCGCAGACGTGCAAGGCGACATAAAGTATCTGACCAGGGGTAGACTCCCCATCAGGCCCAGGGCCAACGCATGGGTACCCGTTCCCGGATGGACCGGCGACAATGAATGGTCCGGCTACGTTCCCTTCGAGGAGATGCCAAGGGCTCGGAACCCCGAGACCGGGTTCATTGTCACAGCCAACAACCGTATCGCCGACGAGGACTATCAACACTACATCGGCCTGGATTACGACGGTGAGCACCGGGCCAGGTGCATATACCAGGCCCTTGAAAGGCTAACCTCGGCTACGGTTGAGGACATGGCCTCGGTACACGCCCTCCGTACGTCGATTCCGGCCCGGGAGCTGTGCGAGCTGCTGAAAGATGTGGAAATGCGCACGGAGCCTGCCGCAGAGGCAAAACGCCTTCTCCTCGCCTGGGACTGCGGTATGGACAGAGACCGGCCGGAGCCCACAATATTCAGCGCTTTCCACGATGCTCTCGCCGAGGCTTATTCCGCCTCAGTTCTCGGGCCCCTGGCTGAAGAAATGGCAGGCGAGACGGGCCGAGGAGCCCCGTCCTGGTACGGGCGCACGAAGTCGAGTTTGCACAATACGCTCAATTCCGCGACGTCTAAGGATGAAGTCCGATCACTCCTCGCTGAAGCGTTGGAGAGAGCAATGGACAAGCTGGGATCCTGGCTGGGCCAGGATTTATCTGAGTGGACCTGGGGCCGAGTCCACAGGACCAACCCCATCCATGCCCTTTCCGCAGCCTTTCCCAATTTCGCCGAGACGTTGAACCCTCCCTCTGTGGGCGTCCACGGGGACGGCTTCACACCTTTGGCTGGCTCCTATTCGGCAGCCGACCCATACATCATCACGTCGGCTTCCATGGCTCGATACGTATTCGATGCGTCGAACTGGGATAACTCACGCTGGGTCGTGCCCCTGGGAGCGTCCGGGCATCCTGGAAGCCCTCACTACTCTGACCAGGCGGAGACATGGGCCAGCGTTTCCCATGTCCCCATGCTCTACGACTGGGAGACGGTCTCCCGGGAATCCGAGACCCACCAGTCCCTGCTGCCTATGACCGAATAAGAGGCTCGCCTCACGGGCTCGGGAGATGGTCCCTATTCCGGTAACGGTACACCGTCCGTTGGGCCCCGAGTAATGGGCGCTCAGACGCCAATGGCACACTTGAGCCTACTCCAAGTGCGAAATTTGGACCTTTTTTCTATTGACCATAGGGCAACGTGTATGCGATGCTTTGACGAGTGCGGTGGATACAAAAGCGTTCAGATGGTTCGAAACATTTTTATTCTAAGGTAGGGGAAACAGATGCAAGGCTACTGCGTAAAGTGTCGAGCTTCCCAAGAGATCAAAGACGCGGAGCAGATCACCATGAAGAATGGTAGACCTGCCACGCGTGGCGTTTGCCCGGCTTGCGGGACCAAGATGTTCCGTATCGGCAAGTCCAGCTAACTAAAAACTCGACTCCTAGTCCTTCCGGCGCTTGGTGGGCTAGGAAAAATCCGCTCCCGCATACACCTTCAGATTTGGCGGCCTGTTTTCCGCCTGTCCACCCAGTACGCGACAGTGAATGCTGCTAACGTGTGCTTATAGTCACTGCCACTGGGAGGTGGTCAGAGGCTTGGCTGGGGGTAGATGTGTAAGCCGTCGACTCCAGGTCGGTGCTCGTCCATGCGTAGTCTATGCGCTGATGAGGCCCATCGGACGGGGACGTGTACCCATCGCCGGTGGATTTTGAGTCTACGAAGGAATCCAGAAGCCCTGCCTTCTCCAGCATGGTAATCTCCGGGTCACCCGGCCTGCCGTTGAGGTCGCCCAGGAGTATGGTTCGGGACGATCCGTCCCACCGCTGGATGACAGCCTCCGATTGAGGAATCCGATGGGCGCCCTCGTCCCGCCCCGCGTGGAAGTGCGTGGCGATGACCCGCAGGGGCTCTTCGTCCCCGATGTCTATCTCTACCCATAGAAACGCTCTGTCCATTGAAAGGTCGTCGTTGTTGGGCATCTCATGGTTTTCCGAAATCAAGATGGGATAGCGGCTAAACACCGCGTTGCCCCACACTGAGTCGGCGGCAGGGCCCCAGGCATAGTTCATGTCGAGCCGCTGGGACATCCACGTCAGGATGTCTACCGAACCGTCCACCAACCAGCCCCGGGACACCTCCTGCAGAGCTACGATGTCAGGACTCTCCGCCTCAATCACCTCGGCGATTTCCTCCAGTGCGAACCCCCCGTCTGTTCCGAATCCCTGGTGGATGTTGTAAGCCATCACTCTGATGGGAAGGCCTTCTCCGGCTTCGAACTCCGGCTCGGTCCAGGAGAATGTGAGAATGATAGGAGCCAGCATCATCAGGGCCGTCACCCGACCCGCCCATATGAAGGGCGCCCGAGGCCTTTCCACCGTTTTAACCCAGCTTCCCGTCCAGACAATAACGCCAACGAGCGCAACTGCTCCGAGAATGGTTGCCCGTTGAGACACACCTACGCTGATATCGTAGGCGGCGTAGTAAAGAAAGGCTGCCCCGAGAAATATCATCATCCCCACGACCGAGAAGAGCGTGACCGACGTAAACTTCCCGCTCTGTATGTCGGGGCCATTCCGGGATGCTAAGCTCGCCAGCAGCAATACTAGCAATAGGTGCCCGACGGGCATGACGGTCGCGGCAAGGGCCCCGGTCTGTTCTGCCAGCAAACCGACTACCAACAATATAGTTGCGGCAGGAATCAGGACCAACGCCAGTGATCGACGCAACCCCATAACTATCGCCGCCAGGGCGAGGCCTACGAGGTTGGACGCAATGATCAAGGCCAGGACGCCGGGCTGGTCCCACTCGATTAGCGCCGTCTGCTGCCCGATGTTCTGGAAATAGAGCATTTCCAGGAAAAGGAACGGACCGAGGGCCAAAAGGAGCAGCGAGCCCCTATAGCCGGGTGGTTGCGCCTTCTCGCCCGTGCTGCGCATGGAAATGATCTTTGCAGATCCGGTCAGGGCTCCTGCCAGCAGCACAGCTACGATGTCTGCCCCCCAGTGGCTCTGCCAGGACAGGTCTACCGTCCCATAGCCGCCTTTGATCGCCGTGTCCAGGGCCACGCCGACCAGGAGGCCCAACAGCCATGGTCCACCATCGATCCTCTTGCCGCCGGACACGAGCGATGTGCTGGCCGGAATCGCCCAGAGGAATAGAATCGTCCCCGCAATCGACAGAGCGAAGTCGACGGAAGCCACTTCCACAAACTGGATGACTATGCGGACTACCCATAGCCCCGCTGCGCTTAGCTGCAACAGCCCCATGGGCCGAATGCCTCGGGCCAAAAGGGGCGCCAGAATCATCGTCAGGAAGCAGAGAAAAGCCACTCCCCCAACCCCGACCGTCGAGACCTCACGCGCCTCCCTCAGGTAGAAGAGCAGGCTGGACATGAACAGCCTCAGCATCTCAATGCCGATTGCGAATAGGAGGGCTACGAATATGAAGTGCCAGATGCTGGCTCTGGCGCCTTTGATGTTTTCCCGCGTAGTCATGCGTGAGCCTCCCCCATCAATTCGTCCAGTCGTTCATCGCTTATCCCGAAAAAGTGCCCCACCTCGTGGATGACCGTCTGTCTAACCTGCTCCTCTACTTCTTCGTCGGTCTCGCAAAGTGCCTCTATGGGCCTCTGGAAGATGAATATCCGGTCTGGCTGACCGCCGGTATGAAAGACACTGCGTTCCGTAAGAGGTATCCCGTCGTAGAGGCCGAGCAAGTCCAACGGATGGTCGAGTCCGACGGAGTAGAGTTGCTCGTCAGACGGGTAGTCCTTGATGACACGGGCAACGTTGCCGTCGCCGAGGATTTCGGCAAACTCGGGCGGGAGGCTCTCCAGGGCCTTTTCCACCAGTGCGTCGAAACGGCTTTGCTCGATGATATACCCTCCGAGTCTCGAGTTCCGGGCCATTATAAGCGGTGAGACAACCGCAATCCTAACTACCTGTCGGGCTGTTGAGTCGTAAGTGTGATAGGCATTACACTGTAGCGCCGAAAGGGGCCGCCCAACCAAAGAGAGCTACAACGACAATGCCAGCTTCAAAAGGCTTTTCCTGTAGTAAATGTGGACACTCCCAGTTTGAGGTTGATGAAATCCGGACAACCGGTAAGATTTCCAGGTTTCTTAACATCCAACATAAGAAGTTCACCGCTATAGTGTGCGCAGGTTGCGGATACACAGAGCTCTATAGAGGAGACACGTCCAGACTGGCCAACGTCCTGGACTTCCTGTCAGGTTAACCACGATCCTGGGAGAATTAAATGACCGTAGGACATGAAATGATCGCCGACGTCCTCCAGGAAGCGGGGATCGAATACGTTTTCGGCATACCCGGGGGGAGCACCGGCGCCATCTATAATTCCCTTTACGACCGACCAGGCGTCAAGGCAATCCTTGCGCGGCACGAGCAAGGCGCGGCCATCATGGCCGACGCCTATGGCCGTGCCACGGGCCGACCTGCAGTGGTCATGGGACAGGGCCTCTTTATCGGCTCAAATGCGTCCTTCGGCATCATGGAGGCGCAGCTAAGCAGTTCCCCCATGGTGGTCCTCACCGACACCTCGGACGGGGACATGGCGCAACACCCGGCCAACCAGTCGGGATCGGGCGAATACGGCAGCGTTGATCTGTTGACCATCTTCCGCTCCATGTCAAAGTACACAACCCTGGCCACGACTCCCAAGGAGGCCGTGGTAGGGCTTCAGCTAGCGATGAAGCACGCATTGAGCGGGAGACCGGGGCCCGGGGTGGTGCTCATGCGCAGCCGGGCTCTTGTGGGTGAAGTCGACGTCGAGTCGGCGCCCTTCATCCACCCGACACAGGGCTACCTGAACACGAGACCTTCCGTCGCCCGTCCCGAAGACGTTGAGAAAGCCGCATCCCTCCTCGCCGAGGCCAAATTCCCGGTGATAGTGGCAGGTAATGGCGTCCACATGTCAAACGGCCACTCAGAGCTGCAGCGTCTAGCCGAGATGCTGGGCGCGGGAGTCGCCACCTCCTACAAAGGAAAGAGCACCCTCCCCGAGACCCATCCCCACGCCCTTGGCATGGTTGGCCAATACGGCCAGCAGGCTGCAAATACTGCGGTGGGGCGTTCAGATGTCGTACTGGTGGTCGGGGCCAAGCTCACCAGCCAGGAAACCGTGGGCGAAACGCCCTCACTATTCGACCCCAAGAGGCAGACCATCATCCAGATCGATGTAGAAGAACGGAATGCCGGCTGGTCGTTCCCCATTGACCTTGGCTTGATCGGCGACGCCAGGGAAGTAATGGCCCAGATCATCGAAGCCCTCGGCGGCGGCTACCGAAACACCGGTGAAAGGGTCAAGGCCCTGTCCGCGCTGAAAAAGCAGGCCTCCTACTACAACGATCCCGAGCTTTTCATGGACTCTTCTCCGGTGCTGCCTCAACGCCTTGTTCGTCTGCTGCAGGAGAGCCTTGACCCTTCAACCCTCATCAGTCTTGACGCGGGCAATAACCGTGTCTGGATGTGTCATCACTACCAGTCGCAGGCGCCCAAGACCATATTCGCCCCCGGAGGTATGGCCGGGATGGGCTGGAGTCTGCCCGCGGCTCTTGCTCTCAAGCTCGTTCACCCGGACCGGCCGGTGGTCGGGGTCACGGGCGATGGTGGCTTCATGATGTCCGTCCACGCAATATCTACCGCCATCCAGTACGACCTTCCCGTCGTCTACGTCGTGCTCAACGACTCTTCTCTCGGAATGGTGAGACACCACCAGGGACAAAAGAGCATCGCCTCCGAGTTCTCCGAGACCGACCACGGGGCCATATGCCGTTCGATGGGCGGCTATGGCGTTCAGGTCAGTGACTCCAGGGAGGTGCCGGACGCGCTTAGAGAGGCCTTTGCCTCGGGCAAACCCGCCGTCGTGGATGTCCTGATAGACCGAGGCCCCAACCCAGACGACTTTAGAGCCACGGCCCGGAGGCTTACGGATACCTAGACCATTGACTTACCTACACGATTCCCTTGGGACCAAATCATGACTAACGACTTCGACGTAATAATCATCGGTGGAGGCCACAATGGCCTCGTTGCCTCAACGTATATGGCCAAGGCGGGAATGAGCGTCCTGGTGCTGGAACGCCGACACCTGGTCGGCGGCGCCTGCGTCACCGAGGAGCTTATCCCCGGTTTCAAATTCTCTTCCTGTGCTTACATCTGCTGGCTCATCCAGCATAAGATCGTCGAAGACATGGAGCTTCACAAACATGGCCTTGAGTTGTATAGGAACGACCCCAATTCCGCCCGACCCTTCCCGGACGGGACCGGCCTGCTCTTTTGGGAAGACGAAGAGCGCACCAAGGAGTCCATAGGCAGAATCAGCCCGGGAGACGTTGCAGCGTACACGGCCTGGACTGAGTTCTGGGACAAGGCAGCCGAAATTATGCAGCCGTACATGCTCCAGCCTCCTCCCACTATGAATGAAGTTATGGATCGGGCACGTGGCACCGAGCTCGAGGAGGTGCTCAGTACCCTCATAACGGTAAGCATGGGCGATCTGCTGAACCGCTACTTCGAGTCCGAGAAGATCAAGGCCTGCATGGTCTATTCCCCCGACCCCAGGGGCCTGTGGGTCGTAGGGAACGCTCTTCCCTCGGCATACTATGCCTGCAACCGCTACGTGGACCCCGCCGACATCGGCCTGCCGAAGGGCGGAATGGGCGGCGTCACCACTGCAATGGCGAACTCGGCGCGGGCCAGCGGAGTCACCATTCGGACTTCGGCCAGGGTAAGAAATGTGATTATCAGGGAAGGTAGGGCCTTGGGAGTGGAACTTGAAGATGGGGAGCAGATCGAAAGCGGCATAGTAGTCTCCAACGCCGATCCGTTCCAAACCTTCCGCCACCTGGTTGGCCTGGAGAATCTGGACTCCGCCTTCTCAAATGCCCTGTTTGAAACCAAAACAAACTTGACACACTTGAAGTTTCACTGCGCCCTGCGGGAAGCGCCGGACTTCTCCCGGCACTTCCCCGACCAGGAGTCGAACAAGTATATGGGCTCCATGGATATCTGCCCTTCCACTGAATATTTCCAAAACAGCTGCCGAGACACCGCGGAAGGCCGCTTCACCGATTCACCCATTCTCGAGTTTCAGGTGCCTACTGTACACGACGACTCCCTGGCACCGGATGGGAACCATATACTCTCGGCCTTTGTTCTGCATGCCCCCCGTGAGTTGGCCTCAGGGTCCTGGGACGACGCCCGTGAGGAGACTGCGGAGAAGCTCATCGATAAGTTCACAGAGTACGCTCCCAACTTCCGGGACTCCCTCATCGACTGGCGGCTAATCACTCCCGAGGACATGGAGAGCAGGGTCGGGCTGACCAACGGGAACATCCATCACCTGGACCTCGTGGATTCCCAGATGCTCTCCAACCGCCCTCTTCCCGGCTGGTCCAATTACAGCACTCCAATAAAGGGCCTGTATCTCTGTGGGGCCGGGACCCATCCAGGCGGGGAGGTCACGGGCGCCCCAGGGCACAATGCAGCCCACCGAGTTATAAAAGACTGGGCCTGACTTTGGAGGCCCGCAATTTTCGTGAAACGGAGAAATAGCTAGATGGCCAGAAACGGGTTCAAAGTGTTGGACAGCGACATGCACGTCATGGAGCCCCCCGACCTGTGGCAGACCTACACCGACGCCAAATTCCGAGACCGCGCACCGGTGTTCCGCGGAGTCGAAACCAGCCACGGTTTCACCAACAAATGGATAGTCGAAGGGAGAATTTTCCCTGCACACTCAGATAGGAAGCCTCGGACGGAGGTGCTTGCCGGCAGGCACGAGGCCATAACAGACAGGTTTGCGAAGGCTCGGGCCGCAAAGTTCGACAACGTCACCCAGTTGGAAGCCCTGCAGGTGGAAGGCATCGACGTAGCGGTCCTGTTCCGTACGTTCGGGGCCCACGTCATTGCCCTCGACGGCCTGGATCCCGACCTTTCTCTGGCCATCTGCGCCGCCTTCAATGACTGGTTGCATGACTTTTGCTCCGCCGACCCGTCCCGCCTCAAGGGCGCTGCCCAGATGCCCATGCACGACGTCGAAAAGGCTGCACAGGAAGCCCGACGGGCGGTGAAAGAACTGGGAATGGTCGCCCTCGTCCTACCCTCGAATCCCGTCAATGACAAACCTTGGTACGACCCTTACTACGACCCATTTTGGCAAGAGGCCGAGTCATTGGGTGTGCCCGTCTGCTTCCACGGCATTCAGGGCGCATATCAGCAGCACATCGGGACCCGGTTCCTGGATTCTTTTGTAATAGCCCACGCTGCCACACATCCAATGGAGCTTATGCTCGATGTCGGCGCGATGATTGGCGGGGGCGTGCTGGAGAGGTGCCCGACCCTCAGGGCCGGATTCCTTGAAGGCAACTGCAGCTGGCTCCCCTGGTGGCTCTGGCGTCTCGATGAAGAGTGGGAAACCTTCGGCCCGTGGGAGAGGACCAAGCTCCAGGGTCCGCCCTCCGACTATTTCCGACGCCAGAGCTTCATCTCCGTGGATGTCGACGAGTTCATGGTTAAGAACGTCATCGAGACAGTAGGCGACGACAACATCGTCCTCTCCACCGACTATCCCCACCACGACTCCAAGTATCCCGATGCCCTGGCCACGTTCCTTGAGATGGATGTAGTCCCCGAGCCATCGAGGAAGAAGATCCTCTGGGATAACTGCGCCAGGCTCTACGGCATATAAACGTTTTACATAATCACCATATATAGACATAAAGAGAGGCGAGAATGGACGTAGAAAAGATCAGATCGCAAATCCCCGTCTGTAGAAGCGTAACCTACCTGAACACCGGCTGGTCGGGACCTTCTCCCCAGTCGGTCGTTGATGCGATCACGGCAAGATTGGAGTATGAGGCGGCGGAAGGCCCGACCAGCAAGCCGGTGCGTGAGTCGGTTCAAACCATCGAAGACGACACTCGGCAGGCAGTGGCAAACCTCCTGAATGCTGCCCCGGACGAGCTTGCCCTGACACAGAACACTACCGAGGGCCTGAACATCGTGATGGCCGGCTTCCCCTGGCAGGAAGGCGACGAGATCATCACCTTCGACATTGAACATCTATCGGTGATGATTCCATGTCTTTATGCTGAGAAAAGGCACGGGGTCAAGGTGCGAGTGGTAGAGCTGGGCACCAATGATGACTGGGACACCATCCTCAACAAGATAGAAGCCCAGATAACTCCCAGGACCCGGATGATCGCCTTCAGCCACATCCAGTTCTCCTGCGGCCTGCGCATGCCCCTGGAAGGAATCCGCTCCTTGACCAGGGACAAGGGCATCTACATGCTGGTGGATGGGGCCCAGACCCCGGGCCATATCGCGCTTGACCTGTCCGACTCCGGTGTGGACTTCTACGCGACGCCCGGTCACAAGTGGATGCTCGGGCCCGAAGGGACGGGAGCCCTGTTCATCAGGCGAGACCACATCGAGATGATCAACCCTTCCTACGTCGGACACAGCGCAGCCAACACTGAAAAGAAACCCCTGGAATTTGACCTATCGGGAATGGGCAAATTCCATGTCAGCACAACCAGCACAGCCCTGACCGCAGGATACCTGGCCACTATCGGCTTCATCAATGAGGCAGGCCCGACAGAAATCGAGGCCCGAAACGTGGCTCTCTCAAGCTACCTCAAAGCCAAGCTAATGGAGCGCGATGAGTTTGAAATTCTTTCCCCGCTGGAAGGCCCCGGTGTCTGCGGCCTGACGTCCTTCCGTGCTGCGGGCGCCGACTACCAGCAAATTGTCGACCGGCTGTGGGATGAGTACAGGATAGTGGCGAGACCCGTAGGAGGAGTGGAGTGCGTCCGGGTCGCCTCCGACTTCTTCAACACGGAAGAGGAGCTTGACCGCCTGATGGAGGCACTGTCGGCTATCGTGGCCTAGGCAGTCAAGCGTCGCTCGACCAACCGGCCCCGCTTGAAGACCGCGGCCACGTCTGCCAACACAGACGGGTCTTTGGATGGGTCGCCATTGGCGACTAGAACGTCTGCCTGCCTCCCTGCCTCCAGGGTCCCGACCCTGTCGGAAATCTTCATCGCTCTCGCTGCCTCACTGGTGGCTGACATGAGGGCTTCCATGGGCGTGAGTCCGACTCTGGCCAAAGCCTCGATTTCCCGGGAAAAGTATCCAAACGGATAGGTGCCCCAGCCGCAGTCGGAACCGGCCACAAACTTTGCGCCCATTTCCTTTAATCGGCCGCACTCGTCTTTCCGCTCCTGCACGGCTCGCTCGCCCTTGGCAACTTCCTGCTTGTCTTCTTCAGTCAGTTCCTGTGCCTCAGCCTTTTCCCTGAGGAGCCTAAGCCTCGACTGCCACATGGCCAGCGTAGGGTTAATGTGAACTCCATTGGACACAAGCTTTTCGGCCACATCCTGGTTGAATGAATAGCTCTCATCCGGATCGGCGAAAACGCAGTGTGCGATCAGGGAAAACCTGGCATCGACTGCCATCTCTATCCCCGCCGAGCATCGTGCATGTCCAAACGTAGGTACGCCCTTCTCTCTTGCCGCGCCCGTAATGGCTTCCAATTCTTCCAGGCGGAAGGCTGCGGCATAGGGTTGGGTGCCGAGGGTGCTGCCGCCCGTGGTCATTGCCTTCAGGAAGTCCGCGCCCGCATCCAGGTGTTCCCGGGCCTTCGCCCGCGCCTCCTCAGGACCCGATACCTCGGATCCCATGAACCAGCAATGCCCCTTGCGGATGGTAATGGGATTGCCGCAGGCCAACACGTCCGCCCCGATTACCGTTCCCTTTTCCAGTTCAGCCTTCAACCGAAAGCCGAGATCATTCCACGCCCCGAGGTCGCAAACGGTAGTAACCCCGGTTTCCAGGGCTATGCGCACGTTCCTGAATGACCGGGTCAGGCGAATTTCATCGTCGTCTTCAGCGTTGACTTCTTCGCCTTTGCGGCTGTTGCCCGGCATGTTGGTGTGGGTGTGACAGTCGATTAGGCCGGGAACGATGGACGCTCCGGGATATTCGAAGACAGGTCCCGTACTGCTGTCTCGGGCCTGCTCTTTTGGGATGACTCCCTTGATCAACCCGTCTTCCAGTACCAGAGCCGACCCCTCATCCGCATCCCCCCCAAGACCGTCGATGATCCTGTCAGCAATGAGGATAGTAGTCCCACGTCCGTCGTTCTCAGGCAAAAGTCACTCCCTTCGGAGAATTCTGCGGTTTTCTAGTCCCGCTCATTCTGCATTTGCCGATTTCTTGCGGCGTTCATCTGCCATTGTCGGTCCTGGAGCCACAGAATTCCCACTGCTGTGGTAGCCACTCCGACCACCGATAACGTAATAAACCCAATTGTTGCCAGAAAATACAAGATCAATTTGCCCATGCCATTACCTCCCGGGGCCCCCGCGGCATCTGGGCCCTTAGTAATCATGGTCGGGGTGGCCGGATTTGAACCGGCGACCTCATGGTCCCAAACCATGCGCGCTTCCCCTGCGCTACACCCCGATGGTCAAATCATATTCCGGGCCGGTAGGCCGGTCAAGGATTTGGCCTCTCATCACACGCTCCGGCATGGACAACTCCCCGGCCCCGAATCTACAATTCCCAACTGCTAACTGATTTCCCATGACCAACCGCAAGACGCTACTGTTAATAGGAGCCTTTCTCCTCGCAGCTGGGCTGAGCCTTCTGGCCCGACTGCTTGATGATAGGAAGAATCGCTGTATCCAGGAATCAGGGCCTGAGCCCGGCTCAGACGGATAAGTCCCTGCGAGCGAACATCGCGAGCGCTACTAGGTGTCCCCCCACCGTGATTCCTCCCAGGATCCCTATCCCCATCCAGTTCACGGTTCCTCCCTGCAGTAGTTCGGACGGATCGTAGTAGTGGAAGATTGATATGGACGCCAGCCACTCCAGCCCTTCGTAGCCCGACCCAATCACGCCGACCAGGTAGGCAATGAAGGTTGAGACGGCGGCCAGGGCCAGTGCGGTCCTTTGGTTGGAACACCACGCGGAGGGTATCAGCGTGTAGCTGTAGACTGTCAGCACCAGCAGATACCCCACCGCGGTCGAAAGGGCCAGTCGAGCAATACTGATGTCTGCCTCGACTATGGTCCCGGCCACCGCGCTTGAAGCCCAGCCAATAAACGCCAGACCTGCGACAGCCAACGCAAAGAATAAGGACTTCCCTAACGCCGTGTGTCGGCGGCGTAGTGGCAACGTGCCCAGGGTCAGGAGCATATTGTCTCTCTGGTTATTGGACAGGCAGCCTGACGAAAAGATCAAGGCATAGACAATCAGGTAGAAGACAAAGGAACCGACCGCAGGCATGGGCAGATGAACTGGACTCAAGGACTGCTGCTCCGGAATCCAGAAAACGGAGAGTGTTCCCAATATGAACAGGAACAAGGCCCACGCGACCAGGGCCAGCCGGCTCATCTTGAAATGGAGGAATAAAAGCCGGCTGGTCATACGTACGGACCCGGGCCATAGCCCTTCATCATGTCCATCAAAATGTTCTCAACCGCATTATCAATTACTTCAACATCCTCCACGGAGTATCTGCCCAGCCTCTTTAGCAAACTTCCGGCTTCCCCCTCCAGGGTGACTACCCACTCTCTTCCGTTTCGATTGACTACCGACATGTTGTGAGTGATGATGTCCTGCAGTTCTACGTCTTCCCGGAATATAATTTTCACCCGCCGACCCAGCTTCCGATTCAGCGTAGTCGTATCCCGGATAAAGTTCATATCACCGTTGATGAGAGTGGCTACTCTATGACTGACCCGTGCGGCAGTTCGCGGTGAATCGGTTGAGATGACAATGGTGGTGCCTTTTCGCCGTTCCTCATCTACCAGTTCGTACATTACCCGGTGAGAGGACTCGTCCAGGTTGTGGAAGGGACTATCCAGGAGAAGTATGGGAGGTTCATGAAGGAGAGCCAGTGCCCACGCTAGCCTCACCACCTCACCCCGAGAACTGCTGCCGATCTTCTCAGATTCGTTAATCTTAAGCCTTTCGACCAGCTCTTTCCGCCTGGGTCCGCCCGACTTACGGGCCGCTATGGTGAGGTCGATATATTCCCGTCCGGTCAAGTCGGGGTGGAACCGTTGATCTCCAAATACACACCCGACCATCTCCCTTATACGGTCGGACTCCGAAGCGCAATCGTATCCCAGGATCTCCGCCCTGCCGCGGGTGGGTCGTTTCAATCCCAGGAGCAGGTGCATTAGTGTTGTACGTCCTGAGCCGCTCGGGCCCAGAATAGCGAAGGTCTCACCTTCCCCTACGTCGAAATACACGCTCTCCAGGGCCACGGTGTTGCCGTAGTGCTTGGTGAGATCGTTTACCTGGATGAAGCGCTCTCTCCTGAACATGCCTGCGCGATTCTACCCCTTTTGCACTTCCCCCGCCCCTCTCAACTGGTCGGCCCCTCAGTTTACGGAGAAAAAGGACCCTTGTTCGGTCTTCGTGACCTGGATTCGGACGGGGAAGGCCTCTTTTAGCTCATCGATGTGAGTGATGACGATTATACGGTCGAAGTCTTCCTGAATCGAATATATAGTGTCCAACAGCTTCTCACGCCCCGAACCGTCCTGCGTCCCGAACCCTTCGTCGATGAACAGAATGCGCAGAGGAGCTCCGGCCCGTCGCGTCAGCAGCCGGGAGATTGCAACCCGCAGCGCAAAGTTGATGCGGAACGCCTCGCCGCCGCTGAACATCTCATAGGGCCGGGCGCCGAGTTCGTCCGCAATATTGATGTCCAGGGTCTCGATTGATCCCCCGGTGCGCCTTTCCCGCTGGGTCTCAATTTTCACGTGCAGCCGGTTATCGGTCATGCGGCTCAGGAGCCGGTTTGCCTCATCCTCGATCTCGGGCAGCACGGTTTCTATGATAAGTGCCTGGACTCCGCCTTTGCCAAACGCACGGGACAGCTCTTCGTAGCTTCCCTTCTCCCGAGTGACCCGGCCGAGTTGGCCCCTCTGGGCTTTCGCTCTTTCCTGCAGGTCCTGGATGTTCTGCAGCCGCTGACGTAGTCCAGCGAGCCGGTCCCGACGCTCCCTCAAGTTTCGCCCGACTACGTCCAATGAAGACTGAGCCTCCCTTAACCTTCGAGCCAAGTCCGGCAGCTGCGCGGCCTGCTCCTCGATGCCCTGAAGGTTCTGTCTTTCAGTTTCAATGCGGGTGTCGAGTTCCGCGATGCGGCTTTCTGCATCGCGGAGGTCGGTCCTTGCCTCATCGCTGCGGTTCCGAGCCTCTTGCAGTTTCAACCACGCGAGATCCGCTCCTTGAAGGGATCGTACTTGCTCCGAGACCTGCTGTTGGGCATCGGAATCATAGGCCAGTACCACCAAGCGATGATTCACCTCTGCAATCTCGCCCCTTACACTCTCGTTGAACGAATCATTCGCCAGCAATGTCGAGACAGATTCCCGCTCTTCCAATAATGGCGTTAGGTTCCACGCCGCCTCTTCACCCTCACTGACATCCCTTTCCAGCACCACTACCCGAGCCTGCAAGTCCCTCCGTTCTACCTCGGCCTCTGATAGAGCCTTCTGTAAATCGGATTTTGCCCTGTCCAGCTCTGAGGTCATCCCCGTGATACTGGAACGGTTCTCGTCATATTTCCGACGTCGCTGCTCACCCTCTGAGTTTAGCGCCGACCTTACGTGCTCTATCCCCGCCTCCGCCAACGAAGTCCCGCACGTCGGACACTGGGATACCCCCTCGCCGAGAAGGTCTACTTTCTTGCGTAGCTCCTTCATCTCTTCCACCAGGTTGTGATTTTCAGACTCCAGGCCCCGTATGTTCACCGACATCTCTTCCTGTCGCCGAGTCTCCTCGTTCAGTTCAAGGAAACGCTCGTCCAGGGCCGCAAGCCTTTCTGCGCTCTCGGCCAGCCTTTCCTCCGATACCTCTATTCGGCCTTGTTTCTCTTCCAGGGCCCGACACTCGGCCTTCAGACGTTCCAGCCTCGTGGTAAGCTGGAGACGCTCAGCATCCAGTTGCCGTTCGAGCCTGTTCCACTGGTCGGAAAGGCGGCTATGTTCCCTCAGTCTGTCAGCGAATTCCTTTTCCGCCTCTGCAGCCCGTTGAAAGCGGGCATACCTGTCCTCCAGGTCATCGGCATCCTGGATTAGTCGGTCGTATTCCGTTAGACGGGTCTTGTGCCGGACCACATCACTGCGAGTACGGGATAAGTCTTCTTCAAGCCCTCGGAGACGGTTTCTAAGCGCGTCAAGTCCCGAGACGTTGGACTCAATACGGATCTTTAGGGCCGTCAACTCCTGTACGACCCCGCTTTGTCTGCTCTCCTCGGTTTCCAGTCTTTCCAACTCTCCCAATAGGGCGCTGACCTCTAATTCCAGTCCCGGCCCGACTTCGACCTCCTTGCCGATTTCAGCTAGAGAATGTTCCAGTTGCAATGCCTCACGTTCCCGCTCACGGGCCTTCTGTCTCGCCAATTCTTCGAGGGTGTCATAGTAGGAAAGGTCTAGAATGTCGGCCAGTACTTCCTTGCGCTCTTTGGGGGTGCGGAGAGTGAACTCGTCAGCCCGACCCTGTCGAAGAAAGGCGCTGTTGACGAAGGTATCGTATTCGAGGCGTAGGAGTTGGCTGATCTGGGCCTGGGTCTCGGCGATGGTGTTTCCGGTGATCGGTCTGAACTGCCCCCCTCCCCCCGACCCCGCAATCTGAAGCTCCAAAACGCTTGCCCCCGAGCCCCGGCCTCGGGCCCTCTTTCTCTTCCTTATCACTCGGTAAACGTCCTCACCGTTGGAGAATTCCAGCTCCACCTCCATGTCCGATTCACCGATGTGGATAAGGTCGTCGACTCCTCTTCCCCTCGCCTTTCCCCACAGGGCCCATGTCATCGCATCCAGCAGTGCCGATTTTCCGTGGCCGTTGTCTCCGCAGATGCAGGCAACGTGAATCCCTTCCAGCGCCAGGGGGTCCGGGACGTCCCGGTAGCACATGAAATTCTTGAGCCGCAGCTTTAGGGGAATCACTTCTCAGCTCCCGAGTCCGACTTCGGAAACGTGGAGGTGGAAGGCATCAGTTGGGCTTGACTATGATCTTGCTGGCAGTATCCGTACTAATCACGATCTCGTGGTGGTCCACTTCCAGCGTGATCGTGCCCTTGAAACCTGCCACGTCCAGCACCTTCATGGTCCAGGAGGGAGATACGCTATGTTCTTCCAGGTATTGGAGCAGTTCCTCGTCCTCTTCCGGCACGCGCTTGACTGTGACGGCAGTTCCCGCCGGGATTTCGTGGAGGGACTTGAGGTGGGATCGAACGTGTCTTGCCCTAGCATAACCCTCGCTTCCAGGTATCGGGTACCCGTGAGGGCAGGTAGTCGGGTTCTTCAGCAGCTTTACCAGCCGATCGGCAACTTCCTGGGAAATGCCGTGCTCCATGCGATGCGCCTCCGAATAGGCTTTGTGCCAGGCTAGGTCCAGGACGTCGGTCAGGAACCGCTCAGCCAATCGATGCCTGCGAATAACCTCCTCCGCAATCTTGTTGCCGGCCACCGTGAGCGCGATCTCCTTCTTACGAGAGACCTTGATCAGGCCGTCCCGGGCCATCCTTCGCACCGTCCCGAATGCCGTGGCGGGCGACACGCCCAGGGTCTCTGCAAGCCTGGCCGAGATAACGGGCTTCCCTTCCTCGACGAACCTGAAGATAGTCGTCAGGAAATCGTCTGTGGCTACGGATGTCGGCTTCGCTACTCCTGGCATGGGAGAGTCCTGGCTGTCATCGTATAAACGTTCCCAGTCATACTAATTGTTTCTCACATGCAATCGCGCAATTTTGCACAAATATTACTCAAAAAAGGTATTGACAACGTTTAATTGTTAGCCTAGCCTAACGCACAAGTTTGCTTTCAGGAAAATACCCTCATGGTGAAACGCAAATCAAAGGAATTATAGCACGAGCCCTTTTGACGAACCGAAGTGAAGAAGGGACGGCAAACCGAGTGAATCCTTTAGGGTCCAAAAAATCAATCGTTCCCATTACCGCCTTGGCTCTGGTTTTGGTGCTTCTGTCGACACTAGCTTTGGCATGTGGCACTGAACCCACTCCTACGCAGGCATCCCAGCCAAGCCCCACGCAACCCCCCGCAATAGATGAAGGTCAAGATGACCCCGGAGAACTCGTCATTTACTCCGGTCGAGAAGAAGACCTCATAGGCCCGATCGTCGACCAGTTCGCCACGGCCACCGGAATTGACGTAAAGGTAAACTACGGCTCCAATGCCGCCTTGGTGGCGACAATACAGGAAGAGGGCCAAAATAGCCCCGCCGACGTCTATTACGGCTCCGACCCCGGATCCCTGGGCGCCTTGGAGTCGAGACTCGTGGCCCTGCCGGACTCGATACTGTCCAAGGTAGACCCGAAACTCGCATCCCGGCAAGGCAAATGGGTCGGCATCTCCGGTCGGGCCCGGACCATTGTCTACAACACCGACGCTCTTACCGAAGCCGACCTCCCTCCCTCGATCCTCGACTTTACCGACCCCAAGTGGAAGGGCCGTATCGGATGGGCCCCGACTAACGGGTCCTTTCAGGCCTTTGTGACAGCTCTGCGATTAACGGAGGGAGAAGACGTTGCCAGGGCGTGGCTGGAAGGCATCCAGACCAACGAGCCCAGGGTCTACCCCAAGAACACTCCCACGGTCCAGGCGGCTGCTGACGGTGAGATCGACGTTGGATTTGTGAATCACTATTACCTGTTCCGGTTCCTCGCCGAGGAGGGAGAAGGGTTCAAGGCAAGAAACTACTTCCCTGCGGGAGGCGACGTTGGAGCCACTGTATTGGTCTCCGGCGCAGGCATCCTGGATTCTTCCGAGAACCAGGGGAACGCCGAAAGATTCATCGAGTTCCTGCTTTCAACAGTCAGCCAACAGTACTTTGCAAGCCAGACATTCGAATATCCGGTAGTGGAGGGTGTGAAAACTCACCCTGAGTTGATCCCTCTGTCCGAGATTGACGTCCCGGACGTAGATCTCGGCTCCTTGCAAGACCTTGAAGGGACACTGAAACTGTTAAGGGACACAGGCATAGTCCCATAGACTTCCCACCAGTTCATCAAGGCAGGCCATGAGGGTAACGCGGGCAGCCGACAGCGCAGCGTTCCTCCGAGGTCCCATAGCCGGGGCCCTAAGGCAAGTCATGCCTGGGACCCCGGCCTTTATCTGGGGTCCTGCTCTACTCATCGCCGCCGCCCTCGCCCTGCCATTGGTCTATCTTATCCTCCGGGCCCTCGGCACGGAGAGTGGCATATGGGATGTGCTGATCAGATGGCGAACCCTGCAAATCCTCGGACGTTCGGCCCTGCTGGCAGCCTCAGTCACGGGATTGAGCATTGCGGTGTCCCTACCCCTTGCCTGGCTAACCGTAAGGACCGACCTCCCACTGAAGCGATTCTGGTCGGTAATCACAGCCCTCCCCCTCGTCATACCCAGCTACCTGGGGGCCTTCGCCCTGATTGCAGCCCTATCGCCCCGAGGAATGTTCCAGCAGCTTTTCGGGAGTCTCCTTGGCATTGACCGGTTCCCTGACATTCACGGTTTCTGGGGCGCGACCCTTACTCTGACGGCGCTCAGTTTTCCATATGTCCTGCTTCCTGTCCGTGCAGCTATGCGAAATCTTGACCCGGCAGTCGAGGAGTCAGCCCGGGTATTGGGCCACGGGCCCCGGTCCGTATTCTTTCGAATCACCCTCATGCAGCTCCGACCTGCCATCGTGGCCGGCGCGCTCCTCGTTTCCCTCTACACCCTCAGCGATTTCGGGGCCGTTTCCCTCCTCCAATACGAGACCTTCACCTGGGCCATATACCTCCAGTTCAATTCCGTTTTCGACCGTGGAATAGCCGCCAGCCTTTCCCTGGTTCTCGTCGGCATGGCCCTGGCAATACTGCTTCTGGACACGTACACCAGAGGCCGTTCCCGGTACTCGAGCAAAGGTGCAGGCGGCAAGAAACACACCCCAATTGTCCGCCTGGGCGGGTGGAAGTGGGTCGGGGTTGGGTTCTGTTCTCTCGTCGGACTCGTGAGCATCGGCATGCCGCTCGCGGTGCTTTCCTACTGGTTGGTCCGGGGACTGGCTGTAGGCGAACGGTTCAGTTCATTCTGGGGCACTGCCGCAAACTCCGTCTATGTATCACTGTTGGCGGCGGTCGTGTGCGTCCTGGCTGCGGTTCCCGTGGCCATGCTCAGCGTCCGATACCCGAGCCGATTCTCCTCTATGGTCGAACGATTCAGCTACCTGGGGTTCGCGTTGCCCGGTGTTGTAGTCGCCCTCGCCCTCGTCTACTTCGGAGCTAACTACGCACTGCCTCTATACCAGACCCTTGCGATGCTTATATTCGCCTACGCAATCCTTTTTCTGCCACCGGCCGTGGGCGCGATAAGGGCCCAGTTGCTTCAGATAGACCCGAGAGTCGAGGAGGCAGCCCGGGGCTTGGGACTTTCCCCTCCGAGAGTATTCCTGTCGGTGACCCTTCCCCTTATCAGGAGTGGGGTCCTGGCGGGGGGCGCACTGGTGTTCCTCATCACCATGAAAGAGCTACCCGCTACTCTGCTGCTGGGTCCAATTGGCTTCAAAACCCTGGCTACCAGCGTATGGGGCGCCTCCGAGGCCGCATTCTTCGCCAGGGCCGCTCTTCCCGCCCTGCTGCTGGTGCTCCTATCCTCCGTACCGATGGCTCTGCTGGTCCTTGCCGACAAAGGGCGAGACCAGACTCTTCAACGTGCCAAGAGATGACTCGTGGCCCGTGCGGGACTGGTTGATATGGGCGTGTCGGCGTGAGAAACTGAGGCCGCGCAAAGCGAAAGGACGCTGCCGCCCTTGTCTGCCAACTCTGATACGGCACACTCAGTCGTAGAGCTAAGGAATACCTCGAAGACCTACCCGGGAACCACCTTCCCAGCGGTCAGCGACCTTTCTTTCTGTCTAACCGAGGGTGAGATCATGTCGATCCTCGGGCCAAGCGGCTGCGGCAAAAGCACGACTCTCCGATTGATCGCCGGGTTCGAAGAGCCCGACTCCGGGGAAGTCCTGTTACAAGACAGCCGGGCCTCAGGACCGGGCTGCCACGTCCCCCCCGAAAAACGGGGCGTGGCTATGGTATTTCAGGACTACGCCCTTTTCCCCCACCTTTCCGTCGCCAAGAACATTGGCTTTGGTCTCAGGAACATGAAGTCCAGGGAACGTGCGGTGCGGGTAAAGGAGGTGTTGGACACAATTGAACTGTCCTGGCTGGCCGACCGTTACCCGCACCAGATATCGGGCGGGCAGCAGCAGAGAGTCGCGCTGGGCCGGGCCCTCGCCCCCCGGCCCGTGGTAGTCCTGCTGGACGAGCCCTTCAGCAATCTCGACCACGCCATGCGAGGCCAGATGAGACGGGAAGTGCAGGCCATCCTTCGCCGGGAGGGCGCCACGGCAATCCTCGTCACCCATGATCAGCAGGAAGCGCTGTCCTTCGCCGATAGGGTAGCGGTGATGAATCGGGGCAAGCTTGAGCAGGTGGGGACGCCCGAGGAGATATTCCACAGGCCCGCCACGTCATTTGTTGCCACCTTTGTCGGGCACGCCAGCTTCATCTCAGGTCAGGTGGACGGTGAAGAGATAGACACGGAGATCGGCACACTGGCGTATAACGGCAACCATATGCTAAGCGAGGCCATCGTCATGATTAGGCCCGACGACGTCAAGCTCGTCCCCGACCCCGCCGGACAGGGGACCATAATGTCCAGGGAGTTTCACGGCTCCCGGAACTTCTATTTCGTGGAGCTCGACTCCGGCACGACGATTCGGAGCAGGCAGCCCTCGGGGACCATTTTCCCTCCCGGCATGAAGGTCAGGGTGTCTCCGAAGAAGTCGGCGGATGTCGTGGTGTTCCCCCAGGACCAGCGAGGCCTGATACCGAGAGACCTTCCCATTGCAGACCCAGACCTGAACCCCTGACCCCCAGATCCATAGCCACTCAAGACATGCCCGAAAGCGAGTCGACAATCGCAATTGACGGCCCCGGTGCGGTAGGCAAAACTACCGTGGGTGGAATGCTTGCAGAGCGTATCGGCTTCCTTTTCATCGACACCGGAGTAATGTATCGGGCAGTGACTGCCGCGGCCATTCAAAAAGACCTAGACACTGATGACGAGGATGTCGTCACCGGTCTCGCAAAATCGGTCGATATCCGCATCACCGGGGGCCCGGGACCCGGTTCCCAGAGGGTGGTAGTTAACGGCAAGGACGTAACCGGCAATATCCGCACCCAACTAGTCGACAGGTGTGTATCCGCCGTTTCCAGCTACCCCGGTGTCCGAGAGGCGATGGTCGACCAACACCGTGCCCTGGCATCCCGTGAGGGAGTCGTGATGGTGGGCCGGGACATCGGCACCGTCGTACTGCCCGAAGCCAAGCTCAAGATTTACCTGATCGCATCTACGGAAGCCCGAGCAAGACGGCGCTACGCAGAATTGGTGGACGCCGGTTCCGACGTCAGTTTCGACTCCGTTCTTCATGCCCTCGAACACCGGGACAAGACCGACTCCGAAAGGGCCCACTCGCCCCTGAAACCCGCTCTCGACTCCATTGTTGTAGACACCTCTCACCTCACTGCCGACCAGGTTGTAGACCGTGTAGTGGAACTCTGGAGAGCCGTGAACTCACAAGCCTAATCTATGTGTGGAATAGTAGGATACGTTGGTAGTCGCCCCGCGGGCCCGATACTCTTCGACGCCCTCGGCCGACTTGAGTACCGAGGCTATGACAGCGCGGGAATAGCTGTCATCAACGGCACGGGTAAGGCGGTAGTGGAGAAACAGGGTGGCAAGTTGGGCGCCCTGGTAGCTAGCGTCGGAGACCGGATGCCCGAAGGGCATACTGGAATCGGGCACACCCGATGGGCTACCCACGGCAAACCCACGACTCAAAATGCCCACCCCCACTCCGACTGTACCGGCCAATTCCTGGTCGTACACAACGGCATCATCGAAAACTACCGCATCCTCAAGGAAGAGCTGACCGAGGGTGGGCATAAGTTCACCTCTGAGACGGACTCGGAGGTGATATCACACCTGGTTGAGGAGAATAGGAGTGCGGGCCTGGGACTTGTAGAGGCGGTAAGGAAGAGCCTCAGCGTCTTGGAAGGAGCATTCTCGGTTGCCGTAACGGCTGCAGACGAACCCGGCAAGATAGTAGCGGCTCGGATGGGCAACGGTGGAGGAATAGTAGTCGGCTATGGCGAAGGGGAGATGTTTCTGGCCAGCGACCTTCCTGCAATATCACCCTATGCTCGGAACGCTGTTTACCTAAAGAACGGCGAGCTGGCCCTTGTTAAGCCTGACGGAGTTCACTATTTCGATCGAAACGGCGCCTCACTTGCCCGCTCTCCAGTCCCAGTACTCGGAGGCGACATCGTTTTTGCCAAGGGCGGCTACAAGCACTTTATGCTCAAGGAAATAATGGAACAGCCGGAGTCGATAACTAACCTGCTCCGAGGCCATATCAGTTTCGACCCTGCGGATTTTCTACTCCCCGAGCTAGCCGACGTTGCCGGCATGCTGGCAAGGATCGACCGCGTAATCATCGTCGGCATGGGCACGAGCCTGCACGCTGCCGCCGTGGGGCGCCGCATGTTTGAGGCACAGGCCCGCATCCCAGCCGAGGCGGAGAATGCCTCCGAGTTTCGCTATCGTGACCCGGTAATCAGCCCATCGACTCTTGTCATTGCCATCTCACAGTCTGGCGAGACCGTGGACACCCTCGCGGCGATGGAGGAGGCCAAGGCCCGGGGCGCGGGCCTAATCGCGATTACAAACAACGATCTCAGCCAGTCGGCCGTTCTCGCCGACGCAACGCTGGACATAAGGGCGGGGGCGGAAATTGGAGTTGCCAGCACAAAGTGTCTTACCAATTCCATCTTGGCCCTTTATCTGGTAGCCTCTTATGTGGGACGGGCGCGGGGCCTGATTTCTGGCGGACAGGTCACCCGAATGGTGGATGATCTGGCCAGGCTCCCGAGCCTGATAAGCCGAGCCCTTGAGACTGACAACTCGGTCCGGGAAATAGCCCGGCGGTTATATCGGACCAACAATTACCTCTACCTGGGGAGGGGAATCAGTTATCCCGTAGCCATGGAAGGTGCGCTCAAGCTGAAAGAGATCAGCTACTGCCACGCCGAAGGTTACCAGGCCGGGGAAATGAAACACGGGCCCATAGCTCTCATTGACGAGGACATGCCCGTAGTGGCCCTGGCATTGCGGGACCGCCTATACCCGAAGATGATCGGCAACATTGAAGAAGTGAAGGCGCGCGATGGCAAGGTCATTGCTATCGCCACGGACGGAGACGAGGATATCGTGGAGAGGGCCGACCACGTCATACACGTACCCCCCGCCCCCGAACTTCTTTCACCCCTGGTATCCGTGATTCCCCTGCAGCTGTTCGCCTATCATGTTGCCGTGACCCGGGGCTGTGATGTCGACCAGCCCAGAAATCTTGCCAAATCCGTGACCGTTGAATAAGGAGAGCGCCTGATGGACATTTCAAAATTCGGCATATACGTAAATGCCAGTGAGAAGAAGGCGGTGAGAATCAACTCACCCTACTGGATTCCCCCCGCCGAGGAATGGACCTACCTGACCCCGGAAGTGAACATGACACTGCTGAAAATACGGGAACTTGCCAAGGAAAAGGGCCTGTCCGATTCCCCGGACGAGATAGTGTGGACCTCCATCCCTCTGCTGGACTGAGAATTGGCGTTGCTTTGGAATGTTAGGAATGGTTGCGTGAGCAAAGTCGCGTGAGATCTGCGAGCGGCCCGGAACGCCTGTGCCCCCGCTGCAAGGGCGGTGAATTTAGACGGGGGTTCAGCTCGGTTACTGGGTACTGGGCCGGCAACCTTATGGTGCCGGTCATATGCTCTCGCTGCTATTACAACGTTGGTTTCGGGATCGAGTCTTCGCTTCCTCGCTTCGAACCGGCGTCGGGAGGGACGCCACAGGCTGCAGGAAGGGTCCATTCACCGGGCCCATCACGTGAAGAGGGGCCACGGGTGGTGTGGAGCGAGGGCCGGGTTCTCCGGACAGTCCGACCCGCCGCCATCCGAGACTGGATTGTGCTGGGAGCGGCTGCACTGATCGTTGTCGGAATTTTCTTCGTGTTCAGGTCTATCGGCTCCTGATAATAGGGAAGGGAGAGCAGGATGACCCAGACACCCTTGTCCAATCGGCTGGGGCGAGAAAACAGGGATGCCATCAATCGGCTGAGCGAAAGGGCATCCTATCTAAGCCCTGAGGCCCTGTGGGAACAGGCGGTGCAAAATGAGGAGGGGGTTGTAGGCCGGGGGGGTGTCCTTGTGGTGAACACGGGGAAATATACAGGTCGGTCCCCCAAGGACAAGTTCATAGTTAGGGAGCCGTCATCGGAAGGCTCTATTTGGTGGGGTCCGGTCAACCGGTCCATGGACCAGGATACCTTCAATCGTCTGCTTACCCGTGCCCTCAATCACCTCAGGGCCCGAGACGTCTATTATCGAGACTGCTGGATAGGCGCCGACCCCCGTCACCGGCGTCGGCTCCGTATCATTACGGAATCCGCCTGGCACAACCTGTTCGCCGCCAATATGTTCCTGCCCATGCCCCGGGAGCAGGTTGGCTTGTCCGAACCCGATTTCACCTTCATCCACGCTCCAGGCTTCGCCGCCGACCCCGACAGGGACGGCACAAACTCCGAGGCCTTCATAATCATAGACTTCGGGCAGCGCATAGTGCTCATTGGCGGTACCAGCTACGCTGGCGAAATCAAGAAATCGGCCTTTACGGTCATGAATTACCTGCTCCCTGGCGAGGGAGTTCTCCCAATGCACTGCTCCGCCAACGCTGGCCCTGATGACGACGTGGCCCTCTTCTTCGGCCTTTCTGGAACCGGTAAGACTACCCTGTCCGCCACCTCCGATCGGACACTAATTGGAGATGACGAGCATGGCTGGACCGACGATTCGATCTTCAATTTCGAGGGTGGCTGTTATGCCAAGGTGATTCGACTTTCGGAAGAGGCCGAACCTGAGATCTACGCCACGACCCGCCGGTTCGGCACGATCCTCGAAAACGTGACCATAGACCTCGACACCCGGGCCCTTGACCTGGACGACGACTCCGTTACCGAAAACACCCGCGGCTCTTATCCCTTATCCAGCATCCCCAACGCCGACCCAGCAGGTGTCGGTAAAGCGCCCAGAAACATCTTTTTCCTAACCGCAGACGCTTTTGGAATCATCCCTCCTATCTCCCGCCTCACCCCTGAGCAAACCGAATACCATTTCCTATCAGGCTACACTGCCAAGGTGGCTGGTACGGAGAGGGGGATAGTGGAGCCGGTGGCAACCTTCAGCCCATGTTTCGGCGCTCCCTTTATGCCCATGCCGCCCCGGGTCTACGCCGGGTTGCTGGCCCGCAAGCTCAAAGATGCCGACGTGAACGTCTGGCTGGTCAATACAGGCTGGACGGGAGGCCCTTACGGGATGGGACATCGCATGAAGATCAAATACACTCGGGCGATGGTGAGCGCGGCCCTGAACGGCTCCCTGGCCTCAGTTCCCACCGAGACCGACCCCGTGTTCGGTCTGCAGGTTCCTGTTAGCTGCTCCGGCGTCCCCTCGGAGGCGCTGCGGCCTCGGGATTCGTGGGCCGACCCAGTTGCTTATGACCGGCAGGCACAGAAGCTGCTCGCAATGTTCAATGACAACTTCCGCAAGTTCGTCTAGCCGCTATCCCGCGCACGATACCCAATGAATCGGCGAGTCCTGCAGTGATAGGCCAACTGGCAAGCCTCCTCGCCGCTATGCGGCCCAGGCAGTGGACAAAGAACTTCGTTGTCTTTCTGCCCATGGCCTTCACCATCAATCTGTCCTGGGACCCGGGCAACGCCGACGAAGTCCTTGACGTCCTCGCTTCAGCGGCGTCGGCCTTTGGACTGTTCTGCCTTCTCTCCTCAGCAGTCTATCTCCTCAATGATCTCGCTGACGCTGAGAAGGACCGCCTTCACCCGAAGAAAGCTTTGAGGGCGGTGGCATCGGGTCGGCTGCCCAAATGGGCCGCTGCACTTGCCGCAATGGTCTTTGTCGGAGCGGCGCTGCCCCTTGGATTCTTTGTTGAAGTCAGCTACGGCTGGGCCCAGCTTGCCTATCTGGGCATATCAATGCTTTACATAATTATTGTACGGCAACTGGTCATTCTTGATGTGTTCGCTATATCTGCGGGGTTCATCGTACGAGCCGCGGCGGGGGCCCTGGTCATTTCCGCCGACCCTTCCCCCTGGCTCTACATCTGCACGGGGCTCGGGGCCCTGTTCATCGGGTTTGCCAAGCGTCGGCAGGAGATGCTGACTCTGAAGGACGATGGAATAGAGCACCGCGCAAGCCTCGGCGGCTACTCCCTCTCGATGCTCGACCAGCTCATCACCATGCTCATGGCCTCCACCCTCATCGCCTACATCCTCTACACATTCACCGCCGACAACCTGCCTCCCAACGATGCCATGATGTTCACCATCCCATTCGTCGTCTTTGGGATAGCCCGGTACTTCTACCTCATTCACGCAAAGCAGGCCGGCGGCAACCCGGAGGATATCCTCCTCAAAGACATGCCGATATTGCTGTCGGTGGCAGGCTGGCTGGCTGCAACCGTGGGCATATTGTTGGCGTATCGGGGGTGAGGGGGGGAGGGAGGGAACCCTCTCCCCCTTGATCCCCCTCTCCCTTAGGGCCTTCAAGGGAGAGGGGGAGAAAAAAACAGAGGCATACGCCTGCGCCTCGGCGCAGGCGTATGCCTCTAGTTTGGTACTGGGGGAAGAGGGGGATGGATTCCGGTGTCGGGGGACGGGAATGGGGGATGGGGGGAGGGAGCCACCCCATTCTGTTCTTGAGACCCTTCGATGCTCTCCGCCAACGGCGGACTTACAGCGCGGCGCACTTGCAGCATGCTCAGGGTGGGCGGCCCAGACCAGCGGGATGGACTCCCGTGTCGAGGCGCGGGAATGACGGATGGGAGTCACCCTCACCCTAGCCCTCTCCCATCGAGGGAGAGGGGATTGGACCCCGCCTCGGGGAGGGCAGGCACGAGACCTGCCCCTATGGGGGATGGGTGGAGGAAGCTACCCCATTCCGCTCTTGAGACCCTTCGATGCTCTCCACCAAAGGCGGACTTACAGCGAGGCGCACTTGCAGCATGCTCAGGGCGAGCGGCCCCTCCCGGGGATGGATTCCCGATCGAAGTCGGGAATGACGAGGGAAGGGGCTTCGGAATGACATTGAATCTATTCATAGCCTTTTCTTAGGTGGCCGGAGGCGCGGCGGGGGATGTAGTGGGAGGCGTGGACGAGGAGGGCGAGGCTGGACAGGAAGTCGTCGTGGCCTTGGGATGGGTCTACGAAAAAGTTGATGGTCTGGTTGGGTCTGATTACGCTCTTTGCCTTAGAGATTTGGGACCAGAATTCGGTGGATTCGGGGGAGCCGTCGGGCTTGTAGGTGTGGAGCCTGCCGGAGTTGATGGCGGCGAGGAGGTCGAAGCCGAGGTCGGACTTGCTGCGGGCGGTGAAGGTGAAGGGTTTGACGATGGAGGTTCCGAGACTCTTGCGCAGGAAGGCGGCGACGCCTGCACCGATGCCGGTGGCATCGACGACTACTCTGCGGCATCCCCACACGTTTTTGAGGATGTGAACGAGGTTCGAGAAGATTTCTGTGTGGGGCTTACCCGTCCACCAGTAGTGCTCGACCACACTGATTGAACGGGGATTCGACTCAAAGTCGTCAAGGGCGGAGTGTAGTTCGCCGATAGTGACGACGGTGGAGTCGCGTAGGGGCTCGATGGCCCTAATCCCGGTAACGCCGGGCCGTTCAGCTTCGCCGGCAAGGTCTATGCCGGCGACATAGGTGCGCCCGGAGATGGGAGCACCGATTCGGCAGTGATTGCCCTGGAGGAGGGCCTGCCGCGTAGAATCCAGGAACCTTCCATCGTCGGAAACGGGGGTGAGGCAGTACTGGGAGAGGAAAAGGGGATGATCGCTGCCGAGGCGTTGTTGTTCGGCCTCGACGTAGCGCTGGTAGTAAGGGTTGTGTTGGGCGACGGCCTGCCAGTCGAACTCGAAGTGGCGCTGGATGCCGTCGGAACGCTGGAGCTCGAGGTTGGACTGCTTGGCCTGCTCGAGGAGGGAATGGTCGTCCCAGGCGGTGCCGTAATGGACAATGGTGACGTTGTTATGGGCGGCCATGGGGCTGAAGTCGCGGTTGAACTTGTCAGGCGATACATCCTGGGATTCGTCAATCTCAAGAAGGATGTCGGCAGTGTTGCCGACGACGTTGCTAGAGGGGTGGGCGCTGAAGAATAGCTGGCGGGCGCGGTGGAAACGGAAGGTGCGGCCGAGCCTGGAGTAGTAGGGGCCGAGGTGGGCGCGGTCCAGTACCTGTTGGAGGCGAGAGATGCTGATGTTGACCTGTGGGTCAAAGGTAGGGGCGGCCTTGATAGCGGCTCCACCGGACTTGGAGAAAGCGGCAAGGAGGTAGGCCTCGACGCGGGCGGATATCTCGTTCTTGCCGCCCTGTCGGGCGATCATGACGGAGAAGGTGAGCCCTTTGCTGTGCTGAACGCTATCAACGACAGCCTCGGCTATCTGCTTCTGGTAGGGCCTGAGCCCGTCGATGGTCACCAAGGGGTGACTCCGGTGATGCCGAAGACGAACTGGAGCATGGCGGCGATCATGATGAAGAAGAAGAGGGTGTTGATGCGGCCCTTGAGCTCGGCGATCTGCTGGTGGAGCTCTGCGAGGCGCATTTCGAGGACGGCGTCGAAGGTGGACTCGGGCCGGATTGCGGGGGGCTGGGGGGTGCGGGGTTTGCGGTTGAAAATGTTCATGATGTGCTTTAGCAGTTTGAAGGCCACGGGATTCTCTCCAGTCCGACGGTGTCGGCGGCTTCTCTTAGCATGTTTTCGATGGCCTTACCGTCGGGGTCCTGGGAATCCCCAGAGGCGCGTACCTTGGCGGAGTAGGCACGAATGACGAGCTCGGCGGCTTTGAGAATGCGGTGGTCGTAGTTGCGTTTGGGATGCTTACGGGCTTCTTCCAAGAACTTCTTAAGGCGCTGACGGAGGATGGCGATTTCTCCGTCCAGGCTCTCGACCTGAATGGCGTCTAGAAGTTCTTCTCTGGTGGCAGAGCCCAGGTTTTCGGCGTAGTAGGAGGCCGCCGAGACGCCGACCCCGTAGGGTCGGTCGTCCCGGGGCTCCTTTGGCTCGGGCCGCGGGGGATGGGAGGGGTTGGGGGTCTTTTTGGTCATTCGGCAGTCCTTTCGATCTTTTCGGCAATTCAGTTTGTTTCGGCAGATGGTCCGGCCCTTATGCGGGCCCGAGTCGGGGCGTAATATAGAATAGGTGTACTAATTAAGTCAATGGGTCCGTGTCACTTTTGGCGGGGTGGGGATGGCCTTGGACAGGACTGAGGGTTTATTGAGGGGTGAGCCGCCCCACGCTCGACCCTTCGACTGCGCTCAGGGTGAGCGGTCCCGCGCTTGGGAATTGCGGTTGATGAGGGCAAGCATGAGGTTAGCGAACCCCAAATAGATGATAAACAGGGCCAGCAGCCCGTGGGTTTGGATCAACCCTGCGATAAGCGGTGGGGAGACGGTAACTCCCAGGTGTGCCAGGCCAAGGCCAAGGCCCAACCACCACATCCTTCCCTTCTGCCATGCGCTCCAAGTCACTGCGCCAGCCGCCGCTAGAGCCAGGAGCCCCAGGCCTCCCAATAGGTAGGTTTCTGAGATGCCCCACACCTTGTTGTCAGCGTTGATGGTGAAGCCAAGACCACTGAATGCGGCGGCACAAAGGAGGGCCACCACGCCCCCTCCGATTATCAGTTTGTTAGTCAAGCTCTTCCCGGTCTCCTGTGTTAGTTCGGGCAGTCCGCCGCCTCCAATAGCCGCTCCAGCGTGTCGCCGTATTCCTGTTCAATGGTCACGGCGCACACAAAGACCGGGGAGATAGCGGCCCTTACTTGTCACGAGAAAGTGCATCCCGCGTCGTTCAGCACTTGACGGTCGGACTCCGGCAGGGCATTGAGCGTCTTTTCCACTTCCCTCCGCTTTTGCAGAACGTCCGGGTCGGACGAGAACAAGGTCTGATCAACCTTGAGAGAACGGTCTTGTTCCTCGGCGAATATCTTCAGGGTCTCGTAGTAGTCCCATAAGACATCTCGGAAGCCCCCCAACCCTCGCGGTGGGTCAAACCTCAACAGTGAAATTGCCCATGAGAGTTCACCTGCCAGTTTAGGCCAGCCAATAGCCGGATAGTCCAAATTTTCGGGGACGCAGGCATCATCAGCGAACCGCCTAATTGTTTCCATGGGGTCTGCTGTCGGGGTAGGCTGGGAGATTGGCTCCAGTGGGGCGGTGGGCACTTCAGGGAGAGACGTGAGAGCCCGGGCGGTGGACGACCCTGAAATGTCAAATGGCTCGGGTTCCGGCGTACTAAAGAGGACGAATTCTACACGGCTAACTGCGTTTATATGCCGTTCGGACAAGGCGTTCCATCGTGCAATTTCTTCATTGTATGCGTCGTCAAAAGCACCAAAGGCTTCCCAGTCGTCGGTCTGCACGTATGTTGCCACCTGCTGCGCAGACTTAAGCCGCTGGTCAACCGACGCTATTCCTGCCTCCCACATGGTGATTAGGTCTGCGTGAAGGTCAGTGTGTTCCTCCGGCACTGCCATAGTGTTCAGCTCGTTAAGCTGTGCCCACAAGAACGTACTGGTTTTGGACAGGTCAATGAGGTGCGGTAGAAGTCCTGACAAGACATACAATTTCCATTCGTCGTAAGTGGAATTGGGCTCGTTCGGGTCGCTGCTACTTTGTTCAACGGGTGGGGCAAACGTGACAGTGGTCAGATGCTCGAACTGCGCCCGGTTATCTGCGTGCATCTGGCGCACGCGGTCCAGGTACTGGTCGGGGTCAGGGGAGTCTGCGGGGGCGGAGGAACAGGCCAACAGGAAAAGGACTGGCAATATGAGGAATAGTCGCATAAACCCCTTCTTGTCCCTCAGTAGTTACACCAAAGTATAGGTGTTTCCAGCGGTGCACCAAAGGTGGGGGAAGGTGGGGCGGGGAAAGAATCACCCTCACCCTAGCCCTCTCCCATCAAGGGAGAGGGTACAGGACACCCCGCTCGTCCCCTCGGGATGGATTCCCGATCGGGGTCGGGAATGACGGGTTAATGGAGGTGGGTGAGATTGACACCTAGAGTGTGAATAACTATAATCGGCATTCCTAAACGAGTCTGAAACATGCCTAAAAGAACCTATCAACCGAAGAGGCTGCCCCGAAAGAGGAAGCACGGGTTCCGAGCCCGCATGAGTACCCGAGGCGGACGTGACGTAATACACCGCCGCCGGTCCAAGGGCAGGACCAGGCTGAACGTTTAGGGCTTACTAATTCGAACACTAAAGAAAGGGGAACCCGCTGCTGAAGGGTGCGGCCAGGGATCGACGGCTCAAAAAGAGCCGCGACTTTGATCGGGTCCTCAGGAGGGGCAAGCGCAGGGCAAACGGGTTTCTGGTACTCGGCGCCATTCCCAACGGTCTTGAAGTCAGCAGGTTCGGCTTCTCTGTCGGAAAGAGAGTCGGCAACGCTGTCAGGCGGAACCTGGTAAAGCGTAGATTGCGGAACATCATGACTGAGCTATGCGGCCAGGACGGATGGGACCTTGTAGTCATCGCCAGAAAGACCTCTTCAGAGGCCGGATACAGTGACCTCAAAATAGCAATGACCGGTCTATTGCGATCGAGCGGCCTGCTCGGTCAGCGTAAACCCAGCGCAGTCTAAGCATGGTCCCTAAACGGCTTGTTCTGGCCCTGATCGGCTTTTATCGCCAGTTTGTATCTCCTTACTATGGCCCCGGCCCTACCTGCCGCTACCTCCCAAGTTGCTCCGAGTACGGTCAGGACGCGGTCGAAAGATACGGCGCCCTCAAGGGCGGCTGGTTGACTGTACGGCGGATCGGCCGGTGCCATCCACTATCAGCAGGCGGGTACGACCCAGTACCCTGAAAGGCCATCTCGTTAATCCCGGCAATAACCGCCTCCATCAAGGGGCGTCCGTCCACAACATGACCTCCTGGGTTTCACCGACACCCGCTTCGGCATCGGGAGAGATTCCTGCCTCTCGAAGCCGGTCGCGAAAAGCGCCCGGGAAACTGCTCTTACTTCTGCTATTGGTCGGGCTCCTCGCTACTCTCGCCTGCAGTCAAGCCGGGCTGGGCATCGCTTTTCAAGGTTGGGGAGGGCCGAGTCCCATCGGCGCCTCCGTCTACGTCCCCACCAAAAAGAACTCCGAGCACGCCAGCATACGTGTTATCGATGCACTCTCAGGGGCGGTAAATGCCAGCTTAACTGCTACAGGAGAGTCCACTTCCATTTACGGGACTCCCGTCCAGGGACCCGGCGCTGAAGGCCAAACCACCTTCGTCACGGTAATCTACACCGCAGAAGGTAAGGAATACGGCAGGGTCTTCGCCATTGGTCCGGAGGGTTTCGACAGTCCGGTCTGGCAGTTCCCAGAGGTCGGGCTGAACTCCGTTGGCGCCATATTCGGAGGAGTTGCCTACTCACAGGTGAGCAACACCGTTTACTTCGGTTCGGACGACGGCATGCTGTACGCCCTGGACGCGGGCACCGGAGAGCCGAAGCTCGGCGCTGGAGGCGTTTTGTTCCCCGCCGAGTCCCCAATCTGGTCCACACCAATGGTTACGGGCGGCGTAGTCTATTTCGGCACTATGGACGGCACCCTGTATGGGGTGAGCGAGACCGGTGGCAAGTCGCTCGAGTTCCGGGCAGGAGGCGCCATCACCGCAACCCCTGTAGTGGAGGAAGGGGTTGCATACGTCGGCTCCTTCGACAAGAACTTCTATGCCGTGCCCGTCAACGGAGGCCTGAACGCCAGGCCTCGTTGGACATATTCCACCAACGGCTGGATCTGGGCCGACGCCCTTTTCGCCGCCGACGCAAGAGGTCAAGACCTTGTCTTCATATCCTCACTTGATGGCAGTGTGCAGGCGGTGGATGCTTCATCCGGGACCCTGCTCTGGCCCGGTCCCTTCATCGCCTCCGAGGGAATCCGCGGCACACCGGCCCTGGTCAGCAAGTCGGCTTCCGGGGGCCAGTTCTCCAGCTTGGCAGACATGGTCCTGGTAGTCGGGTCCAGGGATGGCGGGGTCTATGGGCTAGACCCACAGACGGGGGCTCCCGCTTGGGAAGCGCCCTTCAACACTCGGGCCACGGGTGACGACGGCGGTCAAATCCTTGCACCCATAGGCGCCCGAGGCAATGTAGCCTTTGTGGTCACCTCCAAATACGATATATTCGCCATAGACGCTAATACGGGACAGGCGATGCCGGGCTTCACATCCGTGCAGTAGCGGCTGATAAAGGAAAAACAGGTCTAAAGAGCAAGCATGGGCATAATAATAGACATCTGGGATGCACTTCTGTTACAGCCCATGCTCAACGCGCTGGTCTTCCTGTACGGCATTCTGGCCAGCAATTTCGGGCTGAGCATCATTGCCTTCACCGTTGTAGTCCGGATTGCCATGTACCCGCTTACCCGGAAGCAGTTGAACGCGTCCCGTGCCATGTCCCGCCTCCAGCCCAAGATACAAGAGATCAAGCAGAAACACGGCAAAGATTCGCAGAAGGTCACCCAGGAGACCATGCGGCTGTACAAGGAAGAGGGCGTGAACCCCATCGGCTGCCTGGGCCCGATGGTTGTGCAGCTTCCCATATGGATAGGCCTCTATCAATCGATCATCCAGGCCATGCCCAAGAACCCGGAGCGGCTTGTCGATCTTTCTCAGAAGCTGTACTCCTGGCTCCCCGGCGTCCACACGGCCATACCCCTGAATAAGGGCTTCCTCTGGTTCGACCTCTCGGAGCCGGACCCCACCAAGGTCATGCTTCCCGTGCTCGTGGGCGGCTCGATGTGGGTGCAGCAGAAGATGATGGCAACCGTGTCCACAGACCCGAAACAGATGCAGATGAACCGGATGATGCAGTGGATGATGCCGGTGATGTTCGGCATGATCACTATCGGGTTTCCCAGCGGCCTGGCGTTGTACTGGGTTGTTTCCAACGCCATCGGGATCGCATTGCAATACCGGGCTGCGGGGTGGGGCAATCTTATCCCCTCAGCCGACACCCCTGCTCAGCCGGCTGACCCCCGTTCTACTAAGGCCGCCGATAGCTCAAAGGAGATGGTAGTCCATGGAGAGCCTGGAAGTGTCGGCCAAGACAGTGGAGGAAGCGATCGACCTGGCCCTGAAACAGCTCGACGCAGACCGCGCCGAGGTCGACGTCGTCGTCGTAACAGAGGGTAGAGCAGGCATACTCGGCATCGGCAGCGAGCCTGCCAGGGTAAGGGTTACTCCCAAGGAAAGGACCCCCGAGGCCGTCACCCTCGCCAAAGAGGTCCTCGAGGAGATGTTCGACAAGCTGGAAGTCGACGCCGAGGTCCGTCTCAGGACCAACAGCCTTTCCGGCGACGAGCTGTCCCTGGACATTCTGGGCGACGACTCGGGCCTGCTCATAGGTCGGGGCGGCGTAACCCTGGATTCCCTCCAGTTCATGGTCAATTTCGTCGTAAGCCGCAGGCTCAACGAATGGTCTCCCGTCAACATAGACGTGGAAGGCTACCGCCAGCGTAGATACCAGTACCTGGAGACTCTCGCCCAAAGGCTAGCCAAGAGGGTTCGCAACACTGGCAAACCCTTCACCCTTGACCCGATGCCCGCCAACGAACGCCGAATAGTCCACCTGGCTCTTTCCAGGAATTCCCAGGTCACCACCGAAAGCACCGGCGCGGGCAGCGAACGTCGACTATCCATCCGGCCCGTGCCCGGCTCCAGACGCCCACCCCGTAACTGACCTTCCGGTTTGCAGTCTGATATCCTGAAGGGGAGTCTCATCCGGGGAGGTCTGTAATGACGCTGACAAAGAGAGATGCAGAACAACTTCTGGATGACGCATGTCGAATGATCGGAGGGTCGGGCGACCCAATGGACGAGGAAGAAGCCGACTATGAGGCTGCATGGCTACGGATAGACCAGGAGCGAGAAACGCTGACCCAGCAATACCCCGACAAGTGGATTGCTATGGGGAAAGACGGTGTCGTAGCAGTGGGAGTTACCCTTGACGACGTTGTTGCCAAGGTTGATGCCCAGGGAGTGCGCAGAGGTTCAGTTGACATCAAATTTATGGACACTGATCCCTCACCCATGCTTCTATGATCTTCGGTGCATTCGACGAAAGTGGACGTCCCTACATAAGAGGACAACTCGCCATCCCTAGCTTGGGGGTCAAAGGCTACGTCACCTTCCTTATAGATACCGGAGCCGATAGCACTTGTATTCATCCCGAAGATGTCCGAAGAGTCGGCATCCCATTGGAAAGACTTTCCGACGCACGCGTTTCTACAGGGATTGGCGGAAACTCGGTTTACTTTCGGGAATCGGCCGTGATGTCTTTTACTGATGAAAGGGTTAAAAGGCTGTATGTGGTCGAGTTGCTGATCGGAGAGCCGGGTGAGTCAAGCAACAAGCTTCCTTCACTGCTGGGGCGCAACATACTCAACCGCTGGCGTATGGAGTACGACCCGGCACACTCTAAGCTTGAGTTCACCGTGCGCAGCGCTGACCGAACGGTAAATTAAGCAACCCCGGCCGTTGATGTGGAGATTGCCCTATGGATTGTCCTACTTGCGGGGCACGGAATGATGACAGGTACAGGTTCTGCGGCACCTGCGGTCAGAAACTGCAAGACCGCTCATCCATACCAGAGCGCCGTGACCCGATAGACCGGGAACCTCCCCCCGAGACCGGTCCCGGCTATGGCCCGTACAGGGGCAATGAGCCGATAGAACAGGCCCCTCCTCCCGAGACGGGGCCCGCTTATGGCCCGTACAGAGACCCAAGCACAGATACACCCAAGATTCCTAACTACCTGGTGCCCGCGATACTGGTGACTCTCTTCTGCTGCGTCCCGTTCGGCATCATTTCCATCGTCTACGCGGCTCAAGTAAATGGCAAAGTCGCCCTGGGTGACATCGAGGGGGCAATAAAGACGTCCCGAAGCGCCAGGAACTGGGCCTGGATCTCTTTCGGAGTCGGATTGGCGATAACCGTAGGATGGATAATATATTTTATAGTCGGGGGTACGGCTTTGGATGGGGTCGTGCCCGAATGACCTGCGCCCAAGCATTCTCCCGATACCCGTAACCGATGACCTGGAGGAGGTCGTATGCACTGCCCAACCTGTGGCGCTGGAAACGATGCCGAGGCCCGGTTTTGTGTTAACTGCGGCCTAAAACTGGAAAAGCAGGAAACCATGTATGGGGGCCCTACTGCCTATACCACCCATGGCGGGCCCGCCAGCTATCCACAGCACGTTCCCAACTACCTGATACCATCGATCCTGGTAACTATATTCTGCTGCCTGCCCTTGGGAATAGCGGCCATTATTTTTGCGGCTCAGGTCAACGGGAAGGTCAAAGCAGGAGACATCCCAGGCGCCCAGTCGTCATCCCGAACAGCCAGGACCTTGGTATTGGTCTCCATCATAGTGGGAGGAGTAATAATAGGCATTGCGCTGCTCGCAGGACTCTTGGGAGAACCTCCCCCCGAACTAATTAATGAGTGAATCTTGTTGTTGACTTTTTATGGCCCCTAATGATGACTATTACAAGTTCCTGGATGTGCCTCCGACCGCGTCTCAGGCCGAGATCAGGAGCGCCTACCGGCGGATGGCGTTCAAGTACCACCCCGACAGGAACAAAGACCCGTGGGCCGAGACCATCTTCAAGCAGATCAACGAGGCTTATCAGGTCCTCGGCAATCCGGACAGACGCGCTGCCTATGATGCGGAAAGACGAGCCGAGGCCCGGCGCGCCGAAGAACGCCAACGCGGCCAACAAGCGCCCGGATACACACACCATTATGGAGGAAGCGGCGGCGCTCATGGATGGCAGGGTTCCCGCACTTCGGGGAGCGTCTCTTGTCCAAACTGCAATAGGAGAAATACCGCAGGAACGAGATTTTGCGGCAATTGTGGACTCCGCTTTCCTTCGAAGCCCAATGCGCAGCACGGTGATCAAGCCGCACCCCCCGAAGGCCGGGTGCCTAACTACCTGCCGCAGGCTATCCTTGCTACCGTCTGTTGCTGTCCACCATTCGGGATCGTTTCGATAATTCATGCGGCGCAGGTCAACAGGAAGATTGTAATTGGAGACATAAAGGGCGCCAAGAAATCTGCCCGGAACGCCAGAAGCTGGATACTGGTGTCCCTGGGTGTGGGGTTGGCACTTTGGATATACGCTTTTATGGACTTGCTTACCTAGCGGTATGGCAACAAGGCAGTCATGCAGTCGACTAGATCATATAGAAGCAATATCCTGGGCATTCGGGGGCAAAGGCTCTCATCAAGGGCCTTGTATGTCTTGGCGGGGCTTCTGGCCCTCGTCGCTACGGCCATGCTCTACGTCCTCGACCCCCGGGAGCCGGGCAACTATCCTATCTGCCCCTTCTTGGGTTTGACAGGCTACCACTGCCCCGGCTGCGGCACACTGCGGGCGTTGCACCAGCTCCTTCACGGCAGTCCTTTGAACGCGCTCGGGTACAACCCGCTCACGATTCTTTCGTTGCCATTCCTCGCATATGCCTTCATTGCAGGTGGATTGAGAGCATTCCGGGCCCCGGCGCCCGCGCCACTCTTTATTCACCCCAGGCTCATTTGGGCCTTGTTTTTTGGCATTGCGGCGTTCTGGATACTGCGAAATATCCCTATTCAACCTCTCAGTATCCTCGCTCCCTAGTCCTACCTGCTTCCTAACAGGTAAACTTACCTTGCCCGACTCGCTTCCCGACTTTCCATCAATAGGAGTTCACCAATGGCCGATGCAACCGTGAAAATAGAAAACATCCGATTTATCCTCACCCTAGACCCGGAGAGGAGGATAATCCGTGACGGCGCCATCGTCGTGGAGGGATCGAGAATTACCCAGGTGGGCAAAGCCTCCGACCTCAAGAACGTCTCCGCAGATAAGGTCATCGACGGCTCCGAGATGGTCGCGACACCCGGTTTCATCAACGGCCACCTCCACATCTCCTACGCCCACGCCACCCGCGGCATATTCCCGGATTCTCTGGAGCCGGTCGACTATCTCGGCAACGTCTTCCGCCTTGCTCTTCAGATGCGCCCGGATGAGGAGTATCACACGTCCCTCCTTGCCCTGACCGAATGCCTGAAGTACGGCACGACCACCGTGGTAGATCCGGGCACCACCCGAAACACGGATGTGTGCATGAAGGCCTATGAGGAATCAGGGGCCAGGGTGATTGTCGGTGCGTCGGTGACGGACTTGCCAAATGCCGTCAACGTGCCTCTGATCAGCCTTCAGGAGGCCGAGCAGCTGATGGAGAGCACGGTCAAGCAGTTTGATGGCGCTCTGGATGGCCGGGTCCGGGCGTGGACCATGCCCGCCGACGTTGGCAGCTCTTCCAAGGAACTGCTCCAGGCCGCCAAGCGAATAGCCGACGAAAACGGAACCCGCATGACCATCCACTGCGTCAATTCACCGGAGGCGGTAGAGGCCTTTCTTAGCAACTATGGTAGACGCCCCATCGAGTGGTTAGAAGACATCGGCGTCCTTGGCCCGAATCTCCTGCTCGCCCATGTTGTCGGCCTAAACGACTCGGAAGTCGATTGTGTGGCCAGGACCGACACCAAGATGGTCATGTGCCCGACAGCAGCCGTGAAGATGGGAGCAGGCACCTCCTCGAAGGGGCGCTTGCCGGAAATGATCGAAAGCGGGGTTACCGTGGGGCTCGGCACCGACTCTGCGAACAACTCCTGCGTCGCCGAGGTCATGCGTTCCATGTACCTCGCGGCAGTCCTCTACAAAGATGGCCGGGGCTCGACCAGCATGGTCCCTGCAGAGAAAGCCCTGGAGATGGCCACAATTGACGGGGCCCGGGCCCTGGGACTCGAGTCGGACATCGGCTCTCTGGAGGCTGGAAAGAAAGCAGACATCGTCCTCTTTGACACCCGCCGCCCAGAGTGGCGAACTCTGTTCAACCCCGTCAACAGCCTCGTCTACAATGTTGACGGCAGGAGCGTACACACGGTCCTCGTGGACGGCAGGGTAGTGGTCGAGGACCAGAAGCCAACCTACGTCGACGAGTGGGAACTGATTCAGAAGGTACAGGCCATAGGCACAGACATGCTCTCCCGCACCAACACCCACTTTCCGCAGTCCTGGCCCATTGTCTAAATGTCGAAACTTGCGCTGATAATCCGCCACGCCGCCCCCGAGACCCTGGCCGAGAACTACACCTCGGTGCTCCGGGAGCGCGGCTTCCAGTTTCATCCCCTCAACATATTTGAAAGCGCACCCGTATTCGACAAATTCGATGCCCCACCGATTGCAGACGTCGACCTGATTGTCGCCATCGGTGGCCCTCAGTCGGCCAACGACAATTATCCCGCTCTTCGCTCCGAGCGCGAGTTTCTCGGCGAGGCTATGGCGTCGGGAACGCCGGTGTTCGGCGTATGTCTGGGAGCCCAGATCATGGCCAAGGCTTTGGGCGGCGAGGTCGGGCCTACAGGTGGGTACGAATTCGGGCTGCGCAAGATATGGGTAACGGAAGAAGGGGGTCGAGACCCGGTTTTCAGCAAACTCCGCGTGCCCCTTGTCCCAACCCTCCACGGTGAAATGTTCTCAATTCCTCCCGGCGCAGCAGAGTTGGCGTATGGTTACATGCTCTGCAAGGATGGGACTTTCAGAAGGCAGAGCCTCGCCTTTCGATACGCCAACTCCTACGCCTTTCAGTTCGAGCCCCAGCTTACCCTGAATGAATTGAAAGTTTGGAATCGAGACCTGTCCGACGACTACAAATTGATGGGCCCGCTATTCGATCCGGCCACCGAAGCCGAGGCTAATCTTCGTGAATTCACCGCCTATTCGCCCATATATGAGGCCCAGTCCAGGGAGATGCTGGTGGCCTTTCTTGAAAATGCAGGCTTGGCATAAGACCGAGAAAGAGTGATGAGATGAAAGCACTGACAAACGTCAACCTGATCGACGGCACGGGCGCTCCAGCAAAGTCGGGGCACACTGTACTTATAGATGACGACAGAATTGTGGAAGTCGGGCCCTGGGAGAAGACCACCATTCCACCGACTGCGGACGTCACGGACCTGCAGGGCATGAGCCTGCTTCCGGGACTCATCGATTGCCATGACCACATCGCTGGTTCCGTATACGGTCTGGTTGGCAGATGGGAACTCGATGCCCCGCCCAGCTTGAGACACATGCGCACCGCCGAAACCCTGAGAAAGACCCTTGATACAGGCTATACGGCATTGAGAGATGCCGGTGGACTGGACCACGGCTTCAAGATGGCTATAGAGGACGGGATTATCCCCGGACCGCGCCTCGTCTTGAGCTTAAGCATAATCTCTCCCACCGGGGGTATCGGTGATTGGTCTAGCCCCTCGGGCCACTATCGTCCGGAACCCGGCAATGTCAGCCTGCCTCGCGGCGTCGCCAATGGCGTCGACTCCGTCCGTGCGAAGGTAAGAGAGATAGCCCGCATGGGCGCTGATGTCATCAAGTTTGCTACAACCGGTGGTGCAAGCTCCCGCGTTGGTCACGGGCCCAAAGACATTGCATTCGGCAAGGATGAGATTTTCGCCATTGTTGATGAGGCTCACGCTTTGGGTAAACGTGCCATGTGTCACGCCATCGGCGGCCTGGGCCTAAAGCTCGCCGTCGAGGCAGGCGCCGACAGCATCGAACACGGCAGCTACATCGACGAAGACCCGGACATAATCCCTATGATGGCGGAAAAAGGCATTTTTCTTGTCCCGACATTGACCGTATATGGCTTTCATCGTGATGCACCTGAGCCTCACTTCAGTTCTCGGGCCCAGGCAATGTACGCCCACCAGGTTGAAAGTATCCGAAAAGCATTAGAGGCCGGAGTGAAAGTCGTGGCCGGCACCGACGCAGGTGGCTACGAACACTACATTAACGCCCGGGAGCTGCAATGGCTGGTGGAACAGGGCGGTATGACGAACTCTCAGGCCATCGTGTCGGCGACTGGGTGGGCCGCAGAGTGTCTTGGGCTGGAGAAGGACATCGGGACAGTGGAACCGGGCAAACTCGCCGACCTCGTAGTCGTGGACGGCGACCCGCTTCTCGACATAAAGATTCTCCAGGACCAATCTCGCATCAGGGCCGTGATCAAAGGCGGCAATACACACCTTTCAAAATAACGCTCCTCTGTGAGAAGCCGGGCCTGCCGCTCCAATGCCTGATCAGGTTTGGCGCGACCCCCGGCGAAAGGTTAGAATTACCCAGGCTCGGGGCTGTAGCTCAGTTGGGAGAGCACCTGCTTTGCAAGCAGGGGGTCAGGGGTTCGAATCCCCTCAGCTCCACCAGGTATTTCTCTTGTATTGTCCGCCATTTTCCATTACTTCGAGAAAGCTGGCAACACTTCCCTGACCATCAGGTCTGCCGCCAACTTATTGTCTCCGTTGGCAGCGTCGGCCGTCGGCCCAAATAGAACAAGCCTTTCTATCCCCAAGTCGATTACTTGTTGAATCCGCCTTATGCATTCCTCCGGAGGCCCGACAATCGCGTAGCGGTCCACGAACTCTACTGGCAGGGTAGCAGTCGAGCTATGGTTGCTTACATCGTAGCTCTCGTGAACTGCCGTTAGAACCTCTTGGTCCCGCTGCGGCACGGGCCCGATTGTCTTTCCGTGCATGATAGAAAAGCGGGCAGATCCTGCCAGCCAAGGTGTAATCTCCCTCGCCACATCGATGTCGGGATGGCAGGTTACGTTTAGATAAGCGCCGTAACGTATCCCCTTCGGGTCCAAGCCTGCCTCCCTTCGCGCGTTTCGGGCCTGCTCCAGCCCCCACTCCAGCCTAACGAGATCTGCGCCCAGCAACAACATCACAACGTCCGCGTGTCGCGCCGCAGCAGCGATCACCCTTGGCCCCGAGGCTGCAACCCATACGGGCACCTTCGCGTCCCCGGGCTCCAGCCACGTGAGACGGCTGTCATCCGGAGCTTCCGCAAGCTTGAGCGTATCCACGTGCGGCGCCATACCCCGCCCAAAAGTGAGTTCATCGAAGGAGATCCCGTTTCCTCTAAGGTAGGCCTGTAGAGCCTTGAGGTAGCTCTCGAAAAAACTCGTATATGCCGGCGCATGCCCAACATGCGCCAGCGCCGAGTCTCCCCTCCCTATTCCAAGGACCGCCCGCCCATCCGATGCTTGCTGCACGCTCGCGATAGCGCCGGCAGTGACTACCGGGTGCCTGGTTAGCGGGTTGGTCACACCCGAGCCGATCTTGATTCGCTCCGTTGCCATCGCCGCAACTGTCATCGCTACATATGTATCCCCAGAAACGCTTTGCACATCTGGAATGGAAATGCCGTCCCAACCAGCCTCCTCAGCCCTCCTGGCATGTTCGCCTATCAGCCTTACATTCGGATAGCCTTCCGTCCACAGTTCTATTTTGTCATTCACAATACCCCCCTTTTGTCCCGTAATCTCTATCCCGATGCCTCAATCACATTATCAGCCGGGCCTCCGACTACCCCCACCTCCCACTCTCTCATGGACAAACATTTCCTAAACCTTGACGAGGACAAACCGAAGAATTTAGCCTTCTACAACGCGGCCTTGTCGTACGGATTCCCTAACCAAGCGCAATCCCCATTCCGGAGGTCAGGACGAGTGGGGCTGCCCGTTTCTTGAAGGTGGGCGATGTTTACCAGAACGTGGGGATGACCGCGTTGCTGTGGCAATGACCGGTCAACGTTAAGGCCAGCAGCCCAGTTGGCCTCTCCCCAGACCTATTCGTCTAACATGTAGACGCCCGTTTTCCAGACCTCATCATTGCCGCCTGGCGCCCAGTTTACGACGATCGCTCTTAAGGGCTCCTTGCTGGTCACCCGCATCGCGTGAGACATATTGGGAGGGCAATAGGTCACCGTTCCAGCCGCTGCAGGAAAGGTCTCGTCTCCCCACTCACAATCGGCCGTTCCACTCATGATGATGTATATCTCGGGCCTGAGGTGCGCGTGGGCGCCATAGTATGTCCCAGGCTCCAGCATGAATGCCGTCGCTGCGACATCCGATTCCGGGATGCCCCCGTCCCTGCCGATTAGCGGCTTCGTATACATCATCTTCAACAACGACTGGGGATAGTTCTTCAACATCGACGGGGGATAGTTGCTGTACGAAGACATATTTTCTAGCTCATAGTCTTTGATGTAGTATTTCCCCTTTTTTTCTTTAGCCATCTTTGAACTCCTTAACGGCTGCTGGTGTCACTTCGGGAACAGGCGAATTCCTGGCGGACTTTGATAATAGTACACGTGAAGGGTGTGTAGATGTAGCACGTTGGGTACGTCCCCTCGGATCGTCGGTTACGTAGGCCAATTTGAACTAGTGCACAATCTTGATGAGTGAAGCAGATTGGAAATCATGCATTGACAATACAATATATTCCAGTGTAATTTGCTTGCTGCCACGTGACCAACAATTCGCTAATGCCGCATTGTCAGTTGTCACCACGCAACTTGCCGAACAACCAGGTCTAAGAGTAGGTGTGCCGAATATAGGGAGGTAATTGTTATGAGATTCAAGGTAGGCCGCGTGCATCCTTTCTTGCTCCTGCTAGCCGTGGCACTGGTATCCGTACTCTTCGTCGTAGCATGTGGCGACGGCGAGCCCGATCCCACTACAGCGCCCGTTGACACAGGGGCTGCAGAAGCTGCCGCAGAAGCCGCCGCTGCTGCCGAAGCCGCAGAGGCCGCCGTATCAGAGGCGGAGGCTGCTCTGTCAGATGCCGCAACAGCCGCGGACGCTGCTGCTAAGGCTGCCGAGGATGCTGTCGCACTAGCGGCGGAGCTCGCTGCCGCTGCCCAGGCTGCCGCCGAGGCCGCCGGCACCGCTGATTCCGCGGCTGTTATGGCCGCCCAAGAGGCTGCCGCTCAGGCCGTGGCCGCCGCCGAAGCCGCCGCTGACCAGGCAGCAGAACTCGCCAGGATTGCCGCCGAAGCGCAACAGGCTGCTATGGCTGAAGAAGACTCCCCTATTGAGCCGAAGTACGGCGGATCTCTGAGGGTTGGGTATGCTGCAGAGCATGGCACTCTGGACCCACCCGTGGTAATTACACATATCGGCAACACAATCGCGATCCAGACCTATGACAGACTGGTAAACATCGGTAGAGATCTGACCGTGCAGCCGGAGCTGGCCACGTCATGGGAGGCCAACGAAGATTTCACTTCCTATACCCTTGACTTGCGCAGGGGGGTGAAGTTCCACCATGGCAAGGACTTCAAGGCTGAGGATGTGATCTACACCTTTCAACGGCTGCTGTCTCCGGATATAGGTTCCGTTGTAATGGGTTCATTGTCGGTTATCGAAGAGATGGTTGCCGTCAACGATTATACTGTCCGATTCGACCTTGCCGGCCCGAACGGGGTGTTCCTGTATGAGTTGGCGGCCTATCAGGCCAGCATACTCCCGTCCGAAGTAGACGGGGAGGAGCTCCCGTTACTTACGGATAAGTTCGACATTCAGACGTACGGCACAGGTCCCTTCATGTTGGTGGAGCACTTGCAGGGTGAACGCACGACGATGGTGAGGAACCCCAACTACTGGCGGCAGGGATACCCCTACCTGGATGAAATGGTATTCCTCAACATTCGCGAGCAAGCTGCCCGCACCCAGGCCCTTAAGGCCGGCGACATCGACATCATGACGCAGCTGGACCTCCAAGTCGCTTCTGCGCTCGATGGAGAAACAGACATCAAGCTGCAGGAGGTCGCAACATCGGGCTGGATAGCAATGCCCATGAGAACCGATATCCCGCCTTTCGACAACAAACTGCTACGGCGGGCGATGCAAGCCGCGACCGACCGGGACCTCATCAGGCAAACCGCACTGCTGGGTAAAGGCTCCATTGCCTACGACCACCCCATTCCACCCAACCACCCCCTGTTCTCGGCCGAAGCATCCGCAAATGTCCGGTACGACACCGATCGCGCCAGGGAGCTGCTGGAGGAAGCCGGATACCCGGACGGGATCGACGTCACACTGTTCACGGGTGACGTAGGGCCAGGCATGATCGACATGGCCGTAGCGTATGCACAGGGCGCTGCGCCAGCGGGTATCCGGGTGGCGATCGAAGAAAGGTCCTCGGACGGGTTCTGGGCCGACACTTGGGGCGTCGAGCCATTTACCGTCCTTTATGTGTTTGGCCGGCCTCATCCGAGCCAGCACCTCGCCCTTTTCTACGGCTCCAATTCGCCCTGGAACGCGCAGAGATACCAAAACCAGCGCGTCGACGACCTGGTGGAACTGGCTAAGGCACAGAGTCCTGAAGACGAGAAAGCATCCTATGCAGAGATCCAGAACACATTGATCGACGACGTACCGCAGCTTCTGGTTGCATTCCTTCCACAGATGGCCGCAGCGAGCAGTAACGTATTTGGCGCGGAACCCCATCCTGTGGGCTGGGACGACTTTAGGGGTGCGTGGTTTAGTGAATAGGCCGCTTGCCGGGGTCTAGACTCAGTTCTAACCGAAACGGGCCCCCGGCTTGCCATTCAAGCCGGGGGCCGAGTTTTATAACCGCGCTGGCGCCTTCCCAAGGGCAATGAACTTTCCCTTTTGCATCGGCGATTACAGCGCCCAGGTCGATACTAAATTGGCACAGTTAAGACAGGCCGATAGCGTAGTGAGCCTGAGACCCGATTGCCTTGCCGTGGATAAGTGTCGGGGGAGGCGCTTACGCAAGGCGGTACCACTTTCTGCGCAAGGCACTTTTTCCTCGGGTCCGGCGTCCCGGATGCCTTGGCCGAGTTACTAAACAGATGTTGCGTTTCATAACGGTTCGTCTGGGGCTGATCGTCATCACCCTCTTGGTGGTCTCCGTAGTCATATTCGGCGTCACGGAGATGCTGCCAGGTGATGCAGCCGAGATTCTCCTGGGGCGGGGGGCAACGGAGCGGAACCTCGAGGTTAAACGGGAAGAGTTGGGCCTCAACCGCTCGATTCCCGTGCGGTACGGGGACTGGGTCTGGGGCGCCTTGCAAGGGGACTTCGGCGAGTCCCTGATTCAAAAACGGCCGGTCACGGAAATTATAGGGCACCGGCTTCTGCCATCCATATACCTTGCCGTCTTCGCCTTTACCATAGCGGTGCCTCCTGCAGTGTTGGTCGGGATATGGGCCGGAGTGCGACCCAACAGCATAGGGGACCGGGTTGTGAGCGCGGTTGGCATGGTTGGAATATCCCTGCCGGAGTTCGTCACAGGACTGCTGCTGATAATTATCTTTTCGTCCGAACTGGGCTGGCTGCCAACGACCAGCGCCATACCCCGCGGCGAGAGCCCGTTAACCAGCCCGGAGATCCTGGTCCTACCAACGTTAACGCTGACCGGCGTTATATTCGCTTACATCATGCGGATGACGCGTGCGAACGTTATGGAGGTCATGGAGAGCAACTACGTGCGGACGGCGGTGTTGAAGGGCCTCCCGATGAGGACGGTGATATTCCGGCACGTCGCACCCAATTCAATGCTGCCAACCATCAGCATAGTTGCTGCAATGAGCGGGTGGCTCCTGGCCGGCCTGATCATCGTGGAGAACGTGTTTTCCTACCCGGGCCTGGGGCAGCTGCTGTTGAATTCAATCCAAGGCCGTGACGTTCCCTTGCTGCAAGCCCTCACGTTGATTATTGCTGTTACCTATACCGTAAGCAACCTGCTGGCGGACCTTAGCTACGCATTCCTTGACCCCAGGATAAGGTACGCTTGATGGCATCTGTGCAGACTACTAGTAGGACTCGAGTTGGTGTACTGGGGACCGTCCAGTCGGTGCTTCTCATCATTGGTCGGGGGGCGCGGGAGTTTTTGCGGCTCTCAACGGCAACAACAACGGGGCGGATAGGGCTGCCCATAGTAGCGGCCCATGCGTTCGTAGCGATTTTCGGTTCGATGGTTGCACCTTACCCGTTCGACGAGTTCCACGTGCCTCCTCTCTTCCCCGCCGAGCACCAACTCTCGGGGCCGACCTGGACCTATTTGTTGGGGACCGATCAGTTCGGTCGCGACGTATTTAGCCGTGTATTGTCGGGGGCAGGGTCGCTGATAGGGATTTCCCTGGCCGGGGCTCTGCTGGGCATCTTCCTGGGCACGGTCATAGGGATGAGCAGCGGATACAGGGGAGGCAGAGTTGACGAGGTGGTGATGCGGATCATGGATGGAGCATTGGCATTTCCCGGCCTGCTGCTGGCCCTACTGGTGCTGACAACACTCGGGGCCAGGGAGGCCCCTTGGGAGTGGCTCGACGATAACTGGGAGAGCCTCTTAATCATCCTTACCGTCGGCGTGGTGCATGCACCCAGCATTTCTCGTGTGCTGCGCAGCGTCACGCTAAAGACGAAGAACCTGGAATTCGTCATGAGTGCTCGTCTGCGGGGAGAGAATGCTCCTTACGTAATCTTCAGAGAGATTTTGCCCAACGCTCTGCCTGTCCTGGCGGTTGAACTGCCGGTGAGGCTTAGCTATTCCATCCTTATCGTGTCTACCCTTGGATTCCTGGGCCTGGGGGTCCAGCCGCCATCCCCGGACTGGGGCCGAATGATAGGTGAGGGCCGCCAGTACATAGGTGTAGCGCCGTGGATGACGCTGGCACCCGCCGGGGCAGTAGCCACCTTGGTTGTGGGAGTCAATCTGCTGACCGACGGCATAAAACAGGCCAGTGGACTCCCAAGGGAGATCATCAGGTGAGCGTCCAGTCAAAGCGGGATACACCTCTCCTGCAGGTCGAGAACCTGGCTGTAACGTTCTTCACGCCTCGGGGCACGGTCCACGCGGTCAGGCATGCGTCCCTGGAGGTACGTCGGGGGGAGGTGATGGGGGTCGTAGGGGAGTCGGGATGCGGAAAGTCTACTACCGCCTTCGCCGTGATGGGTTACCTTCCGGGCACTACTCGGGTAGACGGGCGGATATTGTTCGAAGGCCGGGAAGTTGCGCAGATGAGCGCGTCGGAATTGCGACATTTGCGAGGCAACCGCATAGCCATGGTCTATCAGGACCCGGCAACGTCGCTGAATCCGACCATGCGAGTGGGGTCACAGATCCACGAGGTGCTCCGCCACCACGATAATTTGGACGCAGAGCGGATTCACCAGCGCACAGTAGAGCTCTTCGAAAGCGTGCGGTTAGCCGACCCGGAGTTGATTGGCCGCAGGTATCCCCATGAGCTAAGTGGCGGCCAACAACAAAGAGTGGTCATCGCCATGGCGCTGGCGTGCGAGCCCGACCTGTTGATCATGGACGAACCAACCACGGGACTTGACGTAACCACCGAAGCCACGATTCTCGAGCTCGTAGTGGACCTGAAACAGCGCATCAATGCAGGCATCCTGTACGTGACCCACAACTTGGGAGTGATCGCCGCCGTAGCCGATCGCGTCGCCGTAATGTATGGCGGAGAAACAGTTGAAGCCTCCCCGGTCCGGGAACTGTTCAAGTCGCCCAAGCATCCTTATACGGTGGGCCTTCTGAATTGTGTTCCCACACCCCCTACTGAGTCCGGGTCAACCGTACGACTTAGTCGCATTCCCGGCATGGTTTTCCCTGCCGCTAAACCGACGCCCAACGCCTGCCTCTTCATGTCACGGTGTCCCCTGGCACAGGAGTCATGCGGTAAACAGGCGCCTCCCGTTGTGGACACGGGATCCGGTCACCTGTCCAGGTGTCTGTACTCGGCGGAGGTAAATCGTGACACCTGGGGTGAACAGAAGATTGACGTTGAAATAGGACGTGCCCGGGAAGAACGAGTATTGTCGGCTAAAGGTCTCCGCCGCTTCTACGGAAGGTGGGGCCGCAAATACCTCTTATTCGGGCCCCGAGTCCGCCCGCCCGTACGAGCCGTTAATGAAATTGACTTTGATGTCGGTCTGGGACGTACACTGGGTATCGTAGGTGAAAGCGGGTCCGGCAAGACCACTGTCGCCCAGGCCATTGTGGGCCTGGTTCCCAGGGACCTGGGTGATCTCAAACTACGAGATCAGGATCTGGCGCCCGACGTCAGTAAACGCACCCGAGGCCAACAGGCGGCCATGCGCATGGTATTCCAGAATCCAACCGCCTCACTCAACCCCAAGCTTGCCGTCGGCCACGCCATCGTCCGAGCTCTACGCAAATTCTCCGGCCTCAACAAAAAGGAGAGCCGCCAGCGTGCCGGAGAGCTGCTGCAAGCCGTGGGGCTGGACCCTGGATACCTGAAGCGCCATCCAGGGGAGTTGAGTGGCGGAGAACAGCAGCGCGTGGCCCTGGCCGGGGCCTTCGCAGCCTCTCCGGACATCATCGTGGCCGATGAGGCTGTCTCCGCACTGGACGTGTCTGTACAGGCCCAGGTATTGAACCTGCTTCGCTCCAATCAACAGAAGATGAACACGTCATATGTGTTCATCACACACGATCTGGGCGTCGTGCGCTACCTCTCCGACGATATCCTCGTGCTGTATGCGGGACATGTGGCCGAGTCCGGACCGGCGAAAAAGGTGCTGGCAACGCCGTCCCATCCCTATACGGAAGCCTTGATGTCATCGGCCCCCGTACCTGATCCCGATGCCCAGCCCACGACAATCCGGCTGCCGGGATTCGTCCCCACTATGCGTGCCCAATTTCAAGGTTGCTTTTTCGCCGGTCGCTGTCCTCGAAAGGTCGGGCCTGTGTGTGACGAGAGTCCACCTCCGGCGCGCACTTCCGATAGCGACCACGTTATCAATTGCCATATCCCACTGGAGGAACTGACCCGGCTTCAGGCGAAAATGTGAAGTCCGCACAGCCGTGGTAACGTGACGCAATTCCTAATACTCCGGGGCCCGACGGCAAATCAATGTGGACCAAATGACTGGCAAGACATCCAGGAAGTCGACGAAGGTTGCAAAGAAACCCGTTGTCGAGGAGGGCGGGAGTAAGCCGGTCCTTCTCTCGGGGGGCAATCCTCAGATTGCCAAGGCCGACGGCGACGCCCCCGTTCAGGCCTACATAGCAGCCATGCCGGGCTGGAAGAGCGATGTAGGGCGCAAACTCGACGACCTGATCGTGCGCACTGTCCCAAACGTGCGTAAGGCCGTGAGGTGGAACTCGCCCTTCTATGGAATCGAGGGCCAAGGCTGGTTCCTTAGCTATCACGTCTTTACTCACTACGTTAAGGTGACTTTCTTCCAGGGTGCGCTGCTGCAGCCGGCTCCACCCGGCGCAGGCAAAGACAAAGACGCGCGCTGGGTTGATATCTACGAGGATAAGCTCGACGAGGACCAGTTGACGGAATGGGTCCGTCAGGCTGCCTCGATACCCGGCTGGGACTTGACCTGACAATCCTCTTCACGACTATCCCCCTCACTAGGAAAGCTGGATGAAATACCCCGCTGGATTCCGATCCCTCAGCCGCAGGTCCTAGTCAGCGTTGTTTATCATCGAATCCGCTCAGCCATCTCACCTCGCCACTGCATTTCTTAGATACTGTAGTCGTGCCGCACATTTAGTCTCCATGAGCCGAGATTTCACCGGCAATTTTGCCCTCAGTTACCTCTAATGTGCACCATTTTCACAGGTATGGTGATATAGTCGGCCTTAAATTTCTGCGATATGACATTCACCGGCATTCGTTAGGCAGACAGACGGAACAGAGGGAATGATCATGCTTCCCACATCCACCGCCTTCACGACAACACTTGAGGCCATCAGCTACAATGCTGGAAAGCTGCCCAGGAGCGTCCCTTCGACTGTCGAACACCGAATGCACGACATAAGCGTCAAACAACTCCAATTCCACCTTCAATCGACGAACCCCGTCTGGACGCAGGTTCCCGGAGATAAGCAGATGAACTTGTTCATGCTTCTACGCCCCAGACTGTTAATCACCGTGTTGCTAGTTGGGACCTTCGTCTTGACCGCTGCCTGCGGGGCAGCAACGGAGTCCACGGCAATGCCGGGCCCGACATCCACTTCAGCGCCGATACCCACGCCAACGCCTGAACTGACCCTGGACATCCTGCTTACCAGCGCAGGAGAAGAACTGGCCTCCCTATCGACATCCGAATTCCAGATGATCGATGAACTGGAGTCGGGCTCCCAATTCTTCGGGATGAAATTGAAGAGCGTCGAGGGAGTAATAAAATCCCCCGACAGCTTCAGGATGATCGTGAATGTCGAGACTCCGAATTTTGGATTTGTTGCAATAGAAATGATGGCCGTCGGGGAGCAGGCATACATGAAGTTCTCCGAAGATGCACCGTGGGCGCCTCTACCTCTGGACCAGGTGCCCTTTAATTTCGGGGGGATGGGCGATACTCTGAGTGAACTGCTTCCGATCCTCAAGGACCCCGTAATCACTGGTCGTGAGTCCATAGACGGCGTCCAGTCAGTCCGCTTGGAAGGAAACGTCGTGTCTGAGGAGATGTCGGGCCTCATCACCTCCGTAGACCCGGGACATCCAATCACCTTGACCTTCTGGTTTGGCGAAACGGATCATGTCATGCAGCAGTTTCGGATAGCAGGCCAACTCTTCGCCGACGACGCGCCGGAAACAACCCGCCTGGTAACCATGGACATTGACGTTCCTGTCGAAATCCAACTACCGGACATAGCCTCTGAGCCGTGATTACCGCTAGAGCCCGCCTCGCGTCTCTGGGTTCTTCCCAGACCGTTGTCCTGGGGATTCTCTGCCTGGGCGTGTTCTCGACTGCCCTGGACCAGACCGTGGTGGTTGCCGCGCTGCCAAGCGTAATGGTGGACTTGGAAATCCCCCTCACGGACCTGGACAAGGCATCCTGGATAGTAACCGGATACCTGATCAGTTACACGGTAGCCATGCCGCTGGCGGGTCGTCTGTCGGACGTCCATGGCCGGGTCAGGATGTTCCAGGTTGCGTTGGTGTTGTTTTCATTGGGGTCGGCTTTAGTAGCGGTTGCACCCGACTTTTCATGGGTAGTTTCGGCCAGGGCAATTCAGGCCTTCGGAGGAGGCGCGACCGTACCCATAGCTCTCGCAATGGCTATGTCTGCCGTAGCGCCCGAAAAGAGGGGCCTTGCGATAGGACTTGTGGCTGCATCCGCTGAAGCCGGGTCCGTCTTGGGCCCCCTTTATGGAGGGGCCATCATCGAATGGATCGGCTGGCGCTGGATATTCTGGCTTGACATTCCCCAGAGCTTTACTCTCATAGCTCTCTTGGCAATTCTGCCCAACCGTTCCAACCCTGAAGCCAGAATGGACTACCTTGGTGCTATGGTCCTGGCGGGGGCACTCTTCGTTCTTACGTTCGCTCTGTCTCAGAGAAGCATCTTTTCAGGAGAGGCCCTCTTGCCGTACCTCCTGCTGGCCGCCGGCGTTGTATTGATCGTCATATTGATTCTCGTCGAAAAGCGATCAACTCATCCACTTTTGCCGTCTATCCTTTACACATCCAGGCACTTCCTTTCCGCAAACATTACCCAATTCCTGGTAGGCGTTGCCTTGATTATTTCCCTGGTGGCCGTGCCTGTAATGGCCGCCACCGTAATGGAGAAGTCGGAATGGGAGAGTGTTCTCCACCTTGTCCGCCTTATGGCGGCCATTCCCGTGGGAGCGATAGTTGGGGGCTACATCCTTCGGTGGACCGGCGTCCGAGCCGTTTGCATCACCGGTCTTGCCTTCATTGGAACGGGCATGCTGTTCATGAGCGGCTGGGAGACGCAGGTAGAGGAATTCAGGCTAACCGTGCCTTTGGCAATAACCGGGCTGGGACTGGGGCTGGTAATCGCACCCATCGGAATCAGCGCTTTGAGTGCTGCTCCCAGCCACTATTGGGGGGTTGCTGCCTCGCTGGTTACCGCATCTCGAATGGTGGGCATGGCTTTTGGTCTGGCAGCCCTTTCCGCCTGGGGAATAGAACGCTTCTACAGCCTGACCCCCGACGCCGAGAATATAATCGGCGCAACATTCGAAGAGACACAAGCCCCCTTGATAGAAGCTGGCGTGACCGTATTCCAGAACCTGTTTATGATTGCGGGATTCCTCGCCCTGCTTGCCATTCTCCCGGCCTTGCTGATGAAGGTGGAAGAAGTGGAAGGGGATGAAGAACAGGCAGTCCTGGCATCCTGAGTAGCTTTGTCCGTCAAGTGCGTAGTCAACTCGAGCCTATGTTTGGGAAGCGTTGGTAAATGCTGCACCGACCTAAGGGACCCGCGAACTCCCCTGTGCCTTCTCCTTTCCCCGAAGGCTGGTACTTCATCGCCAGCCGTCAAACCATACTGAAGGCCGGGCTGATTCAGAAGACCTGGATGGGAGAGACCATTGTCGTCTGGAGCGACAAGGACGGCCGCGTCTGCGTCTCCGAGTCATTCTGCCCGCATTTGGGCTCCGATCTGGGTCCGGCAGCCGGAGGTCGCGTTCGCAATGGCCGGCTAGTCTGTCCCTTCCATGGCTTTGAATACGATACGATAGGTCAGTGCGTCGCCACTCCCTTTGCTCCTCCACCCAGACTGGCTCGGCTTCGAGTTTTTGAAACCCGGGAAGTGTCCGGCCTGATCTTCGCCTGGTGGGGACTGGATGGACGACCCCCGCAATGGTACCTCCCTGTGGCCCTGCCGGACCAGGGTTGGAGCGGCCACCAAATCCAGACCTTGCGATTTCCGGGACATCCCCAGGAGACAACGGAAAACTCGGTGGACTTGGCTCACCTCCGCTACATACACGGCTACGACAATGTGGCCCGCATCGGCACAGTGTTGGTTGACGGGCCTCGCCTCGATAGTGACTTCGATTTCAAGAGCACCCGCCGGGTAGCCAAGATCGTGACCGTAAACCTTGACATCTCAGCACGGACCCGCATTTTTGGCCTCGGCTATTCATTCGTGGATATCAAGGAACACTCCATCGGCATGGATATGCGTCTGTGGGTGCTCGCGACCCCCGTGGACGGTACCCTGATCGACCTTTCTCTGGTCTCACAAGTGCGGGAAATACGCGGTCCGAAGCGATGGATAACAGGCCTAGGCTTTCTCCCGAGAAAACTGCGCGCTCCTTTCATGAACAGATTCATCTCATCCTTTCAACGCCGGGATGTTCTACAGGATGTCGTAATCTGGAGTCGAAAACGGTACCGCTCCAGTCCCCGCCTCTGCCTCTCCGACGGTGAGATAATTGAATTCAGAGACTACTGCGCCCAGTTTTATGACCCAAATGACGTTGCGGCAAACGCTCCCCCAGATACATCGGGCGACACTGTATAATTGACCCTCGGATGGGCTTTAAATAGCGAGGCGGCGCCGGGCACATCCCGAGGCTTCCTCAGATGGAATAATCGCCATGGACAAAGCTCTCGATAATCTGAGCCGCCTGGTCACGGCCCGCCCATACATCACCGTCCTCGTAATCATCCTTATCACCGTTGCGCTCGGCGCAGGGGCGACTTTTCGTGCTCCGCCTCCGGAAACTGCGGCAACTCTTCCCGACGGCAGCGCAGTCGCAGAGGTGCTGGATGAAATCGATGAGCTTTTCGGTGATTCCGGCGAGACCAGTGTCGTAACCCTTCTTTTCCGCGGCGAGGCCATCACCCCCAACGGGTTGTCACAGATGGACGCTCTGATAAATGACATCGTGAGCGAACCGGATGTGCAAATGTTGCTCGTGCCCGAAGATCCGGTTATCGCTCCCTCACTGCTGATTAAAGCCCTTCTCCGGGTGGACAGCTTTGAGTCGGTTACTCAGACAGAAATCGACGCCGCTCCCGCGCCGCCCGAAATTAGACAGGCGCTCTCCGCACTGACCGGGACTGACACCGACGGCACCCCAATCGCCGTCGCAACCTTACGCCTCCGCGACACGGGAGACGAGCGAATAGAGGACGCCGAGCGGAGAATCAGCGAACTTGCAGCGGCGGATGAAGACCCACTGCGAGTCAGCAGCATTTCGCCCGTGGTGATTGAGGATGAGTACAAGAGGGCAACGGAGGAAGGGATGGCGCCCCTGATAGGGCTGGCCCTCCTTCTCATACTGGCTCTCATCCTACTCTTCATGCGCACCATCTCGGATCTGCTGCTCACGTTTGTGGGGCTTCTCATTTCCCTGATCTGGATTATTGGCGCAGAGGGTTGGCTCGGACCGAACGCGTTGGGCCTTACCGGACCCCCGAACTCCCTCACGACAATGGTCCCGATAATAGTAATCAGCCTTACGGTGGACTATGCCATCCAGATCGTCTCCCACTACCGGGAGCAGCGCACCGCCGGCCTACCGGTAGTGGCCGCCGTTCGCGCAGGAATGCGTAATGTCACGGTCCCGATAACGCTGGCCGCCGTCACTACGATTGCAAGCCTCTTGGCCAGCCTGTTCTCCCCGGTCGGCATAGTTGGAGACTTTGGCATCATCGCTGGGCTGGGCGTGGGTATGAGCCTCATAGTCATGCTGACCCTCGTTCCCGCAGGCCGGACGATCATCGACCGCCGACGCGAGGCCCGCGGCAAGTTGAAGCCGCCCCGGCCAATCGCCAAGGCGTTGCCCGGCGTCGGCCGTGTGGCAGAGGTGCTGGGCAGAAGGGTCACCCGTAACCCTGTTCCTTTCATCATCGTAGTGCTCGCAGTGACAATTGGTCTCGGATTCTCAGCCACGAGGCTTGAGTCGGAATTCAGCATCCGGGACATTCTTCCCAGGGGCGGAGACCTGCTGCGAGACATGGACACCCTTGATGCGTCCGTTGGAGGCACAACCGAGATAGCCAATGTAGTCATCAAGGCCGAGATCACGGAGACCCGTACACTCCTGAACCTGCAAGACCTCACCACAGCCTTCCAGGACGAACGACGCCGTCCCCAAGCGGCCTCAGGGCCGCTGCAGGCGTCCTACGATTTGCTGCTGAGCGATTGGATTGAAAATAGTGGAGAGCCCGGCGACAAATTCGACCAGGAGCTCGCAACGCTGTTTGAAGACGCCACCGCAGGCGTGCAACTCGACCCGGACAAGATGCAGGAATTCGTCGACAGGCTGGAGGCGAATGACCCTTCGGCCAGGCACCTTCTTGTAGACGATCCCTCGGGCGTCGACGTCCTGCTCGTCCAGTTCCCGACCTATTCGGACAATCCCTCCCGCACCAAAGTGCTCCAGGAAGAGCTGGAGGCGCTCTGGTTCGGTGACGACGACGCCATCACTGCAACGTCGTTGGCCATAATCTCGGTCACGGTCACTGACTCCATCACGGAACGGCAAACAGAGGCCATCGGCACAACGGTATTGGTGGCGCTTGCCGTTCTCGGCCTCTTCTTCTGGGTGACGGTGCGCCAGCCCGCACTGGCGATTATCGCAGTGGGACCGATAGTGCTGGTTGTCATCTGGGTGCTGGGCACCATGGCGCTGTTGGGGATTCCCTTTTCGTTAATTACTTCGATCATCACTGCGCTCGCAATCGGGATTGGAGTGGACTACACCATTCATTTAATCCACCGCTACCGGGAGGAATACTCCCGCGAGCGTGACCCCGAAAAGGCGGCAATCCGGACCCTCTCCACCACCGGCTCGGCGCTATTGGGCTCTGCAATGACAACGGCCCTCGGGCTGGGTGTATTGGTAGCTTCTCCGCTGGCTGCATCCCAGCAGTTCGGCATCACGGCGGCGCTCACAATCGCATATTCGCTGATTGTCTCCATCCTGGTGGTGCCGCCCGCAATGACAATCTGGGGCGCCTACCAGAACATGCGGCTGCGCTCCAACATGCAGCGCTGGGCCGACGAACTTGACGAAGCCATCGGCGCCGTACATCTGCGCCACGGTGAAGGACAGGACTCTTCGTAAGGAAATATATGGTTACGCAACTCCGCAAACTATCAAAAGGGTTAAAGGCAACGTACCGTGGCACGGACGTCAGTAGTCGCGTAAAACAATTCGAAGGATGGTCGAGCAGGGCGCATGCGGAGAATGATCGTGCCATAGGCTACAACCACGCCGAAACCGTAAAGGAATACTACGACCTTTGCGGCGAATTCATGGAATTCGGTTGGGGCGAATCCCTGCACTTTGCCCCGCTGTCACCGACGGAGAGCCTGGAGGAGTCCAAGATACGACACCAGCGACTGATGATCGCCAAGCTGGAGCTAAGCGAGGGCATGACGGTGATCGATGTGGGTTGCGGAATTGGCGGTCCCATGCGCCGGGTGGTCAGGGAGGCAGGTGTCAGGGTTGTCGGAGTCAACAGCAACAACATCCAGCTGGATAAGGCGAAGTCTTTGAATGTCCAGGCAGGGATCGACCACATGGTCGATTACCTGGCATGCAGTTTCATGGACATGAGCGCCGTCGCGGACGACACGTTCGACCGGGGCTACGCCATCGAATCGACGTGCCACGCGCCGGACAAGGCAGGCGCGTTCGCCGAGATATTCCGCGTCTTGAAGCCCGGAGCGCTTTTGTGGGGCCAGGAAATGTGCATGACGGACAAGTTCGACCCTGGCGACTATCGGCACAAGACCATCAAACAGAACCTGATGCACGGCATCGCCCTCAAAGACATCGCGACAACCGACGAAGTGGACAGGACCCTTGAAGCAGCGGGATTTCAGGTCATCGAGGGGAGGGACAGGGCCATCGGAGAAGACGGCCCGACCACGCCGTGGTATCAACCTATGGAATCACGGAGCGGCACCATCGGCAACGCCCTGCGCAGGACTCCGCTGGGCCGCAAGCTGTCAATTGGAGCATCCAGGCTGGCCGAGACGTTGAGAGTGATCCCAAAGGGCTCCACCGACGTCATTGGGCTGATGGATCGTACTGCCAACGCCTACGTCGCAGGTGGAAAAGCCGGGGTCTTTACACCCCTGTACTGTTTCCTGGCCCGCAAACCTCTTTAAGAGCCTACCCTTTACCGATCTGTCGCGGGCGTATTGCAGGTTATACGTTAAGTTCTCGTCTCCGCTCGGAGATGAGGAATTTCAACTTCTTGCTCGGCTTCATAGACGGCAAAGGGCTGAACCGGAGCTTGTAGTTCTCGGGAAACACCTTGATGTTGAAGTGATGAGCCACCAAGAGAACGTTGATGGTTAGTTGCAAGTCTATCCAACGGGACCCGAGACAAGTGTGCGTCCCCAGTCCGTATGGTGCATACCCGGGACCGAGGTGCTCATTACGCGGGGGTAGATAGCGGTCGATATCGAACTTGAAGGGGTCGGGGAATACATCCTTCATGAAATGTGTGGCCGTCTGGGCGATGACGACCTTTGATCCTACCGGCAACTCGTAGTCCTCGACCACGCACGCGTTCATTACGTGCCGCATGGACATGGGCACGATGGGGTACATGCGCAGGCATTCCATGAGAAAACGGTGGGTGACGTCGATAGAGGAGGGGTTGAAGTCATCGGGGCCCGGGTCTCCATTGTCGAACAGTGAGTCGGCTTCAGCCTGAATCTTGGCGTACAACTCGGGCTGCGACGCCATGGCGTACAAGGCGAAGCTAAAGGCGTCGCCAAGGTATGCGCTGGCTACCAGGGCCACAGTGAAATTAAACCGCAGGTTGGACTCGGGCACAAATTGGGGGTCGCTGGCGTGCAGGCTTAGGTAGTCATCCACCAGGTTTCGGTGTGCTCCGGCCCTTTGGGCGGGAGTGTGCACGCTTTGAATGCGTTCAAGCAAGGTCTCGATTTTTTTCGCACGACGCCTCATAGCGGGCGTTTTCAGCATGAACTTGGGCATGATTTTAAGGATGTGAACGGCGAGCGCCCGTTCTTTGAACTTCAACAGGTCTTCAATGATGTCCTGTGTCTCAACGCCGATCATGAGTGGCGAAATTTGAGAGTTGATCATGCGTCGGCTCATGCCGGTCGCCGGATAGGGGGCGCCAACTTTCCACCCGGCCATGTGCTTACGCGCATGGTTGTAAAGATCGTCCAGCTGTTCTGCCAATCTTTTTCGGGAATAGGCGGCGGACAAAGACTTACGGAGCCTGAAATGGTCGGCGCCATCCAGGGATGGCAGCACTCCGGCGGCGCCATAGACTTTCTCAAGGTCCTCGAAGTAGTCCCTGGCCCTGAGGTACATGCGCCCCCGCCGGTGGACCCACTGATTTGTCTCGGTGCCGGCCAGGAAGATCATCGGCTTTGAAAATGGTGGGTTTATCTCGAATACCGGTCCATATTCTTGCGCGAGGTCCGTAAAGAGCGCAGGAATGTTCCCTTTGCGGAGATGGGAATTGAAGAGCATCTTCCGCAAGGAAACGGTCGGGATTGTCTTGGACAGTGCAGAGCGTCGAAGCAATGGTCCGGCGAGATTATGGGAAACCGCAGCAGCAATGGAGCGGCCTATAAGGTCTATATTACAAATGAACTCGATTCGCTTCTCAGCTTCTTCATCGAGTTGAAACATGAAACGAAAGACATCGCATGTGTTTATAAGAGAGATGATGATGGCGTCTTTAGGGTCGGGGGTTTCGTTATCGAATATCGCCCTGCTGATACGTGCCTTGACGAAATGCTCACCAGTGCTTTCGCTGGAGTTGCCGAACACTTCCGTCCGCCACGCATTTCGGGCCAGAGTCCAGAATTCACCATCGTGGTGTTCCAGGATCTTCAGGTCGGTCAAGTGGTCCAGGGCCCGATCAATGATAGTTTCCGCCTTGGGGGCAAACCGCTCGATCCAGTATTGTGCGTTCCGCTGGACCGGTTCGCTTGCGATTTCGTTAAGGACGGCATCCAGAATGGGCCTGCCCGTTTCAGCATCGTTGACCATGAACAGTGATTCTTCGTCCGTATCAATGCGAAACATGAGGGAGAGTTCTGCCAGTACCGCGCCTGTGACTGCGCAATTCAAACTCCAGCCGGGTACCTGGTGAAAATAGCCACTCTCCTCATTGAGAAGCATAAGGATGAGTTCTTCAAGTAGGCTTAATTTGTCGGTAGCTGTATTGGCTTCTGAGATGGTCATCAGCCTTGGCCTCCGTACACAACCTCGATACCTTTTACCCTTATACGGCAGTCGCTCCTAAAACCAGTATACATCTACCCTCAGGAAAGGGCCAAAGACGAGCCTGAGGGTCACGTCGGGCGTACTTGGCCGCTCTTCGAAGAAATTGTTGCTTGACCTCTCAACTCTTGCATGCGCCGTGCAAAGCACACTCTCCGGCACACCCATTGTTTCCGTTGACCATAGGCTTTCAGGCCTATGCCTTCCTGAAGCCTCCACCATACAGAATGCTTCCGTAATAGTTGAACCAACTCCTTGCCTCAGAATCATCGAAGGGATAGTCAGCCCCGATTTGCCTTGCAGCGGCAAGTCCAGTTATCAGGCAGGTTTCCTGGCTGTTGATCAGCGTATGTGCGCCGCAGTGCCAGGTGCGTTTCTTACCCTGAATGAAGCGGAAAAGATGGATGAGCAATGCAACATGGCGCACGTCATGCACGATATGTTGAAACCACCGTCTCTTGATGATCTTTTGCTCATCGATTTGGCTGTTCGGGTTGTAGGTCACCAGACAGGGTTTGTCAGACCGATTAGCCCAGGGCTGCTGATTGTGCATGATGTACGTGACTTCATAGTTGTCGGGTCTGGAGCCATATTGTTCTATATGATTGCTACGCGTCTGCAATGGTCTCACCTCGTTATCCGGCAGGACAGAGGAGTCCCAATGCACGATGGCATGATTATGGATTTCGCTGTCGTATCTTATCGACGAAAGAATGTAACGCTCCAGAAATGTCGGTTTATCCAAAATCATTAACGTCTGGTTCGCATTGCATGCAAAGATCACCTCATCAAACTCCTCCTTGACCCCGTCTTCATCCTCCAGCTCTACATAATTTGCTCGGCGTCGCACTTTTCGGACGGGCCTTCCCAGGTAAATCTTGTCCCGGAAGTTGGCCGACAGATTTTCGTAGATGCGTCGCGTTCCCTGGTCCCAGGTCTGCATGGTTGTAGCAGTCTCTATATCAAAAAACTCAAGATATCTGGAAAAGAGACTTGCAGGCATATCGAACACGTTTGTCGCCATCAGGAAATTGACGAACATGGGCTTCAGTATCTTGTACCTGAAGTCCCCCGAGAATCCACCCATGTTCAGCACCGTGCCCATGCTGATGTAGTTGAACGGGTTCAGGGAGTTCAAGAACTTCGACCGTGCGCGAGTCAGCTGACCGAACCAATGTAGACTCTTCAGCAGTCTCTGAAACTTCGCAATCTCGGATCGCAGCTCTTCGCTTATAGCTGAGTCGAAATCATGGGCGTAAATGCGACCTCGGTATTTCACACTGTAGCTGAACTTGGTGTCTATTAGCTCTATGCCAAACTCCTTCATCAACAGAAGGACGTGCTGATAGACCGAGGGAATACACGCGGTCACGGAAATATCAAAGGGAATTGAAGTGCCATCACCCTGCGGCATATCAGCCGTAACGGCATTGCCGCCAATCTCGTCTTCGGCTTCAAACAGCCTGAAATCAAATCGGTCCGGATGGTGATTAAGAGCCCACGCCGACCCGAGGCCTGAAATGCCTCCTCCGACAATCGCTATACGTCTCAGTTGCGTGCTTCTTTCGCCGGTTGTCATAACCTGATGTCCTGTTAATTTCGCGGGGAAGGCTGCGAATTATATATCAAGCTTCCAAAGGCGTACGTAGCACCTGGCGCTAGGGATCGCTGACTACAGCAGTTCCTTAAGAAGGCATAAGCTTGCGGGCCTCAATCTTCGAATCAAAGGTTTACCTCCAAGCAGAAGTGCCGGGATGCCCTACTAAGACACGTTGAACTGACCCCCAACCACCAGGGAAATCCGAAGCGTGGCGTCTGCTTGATAACTAAAGAACTCCCGCGTTACCATTGCACCCTGGATCCCGGCCAGCCCCATATATAACTTGATGTGCATCATTTCATCTTCGCGCAAATGAAAACTCGGCATAACGCATTGCATGCATGTGTGCCTGTACGAGCATCAAATGACCTCTAAATTACGTTCAGATTAAGGGCTTGCCAGGGGCTGGGCATTTCCCTAACATCCGTAGACTGATAGAATTAGTTACAGGGGATAACAGATGAAACCGGAAGCCCTTTTTAACTTGCTGCAAGATTCATCGTACGGCGCCTACGCTGTCTCGGTTGAGCAGACCATACTTTTCTGGAACCGCTCGGCGGAACGCATCCTCGGCCATCTGTCCCAAAACGTGGTGGGCCGCAAATGCTACGAAGTGATGACAAGCGTCACTTCCGCCGGACTCACGCCTCAGTGTTCAGGGGGCTGCCCCTCAATGCACTACCTTCGCGCCGGCTTGATTCCAGCAACAGCCCGGCTACAGATGCTGTGTTCCTCCGGGGAGCGGAAATGGGTGTCAATTACCCCGATGGTTGTGGCTGGCGTCCTGAGGGACTCACCCTTAATGGTGCATTTCTTCGACGACGGGGACGAAACGCAAGACTTCGATCATGCCAGAGGCACTGTAAGAGATACTCTGGCAGAGAGCGGAGCTGAAATTCTCTCCGACAATCCCCCCGCCCCCGCAACTCCCGAGGAGCAGTCCAACCTGTCACGCCGGGAGTTGGAAGTGCTGCGTTCGGTGGCACTGGGTTGGGATACGCCTCGTATTGCCGCTGAGCTGGGTATCAGCCGTCACACGGTGCGAAACCATATACGCAACCTGCGACATAAGCTCAATGCCAATACCAAGCTGGATGCCGTCTTGAAAGGCATACGGCTTGGCATCCTGGCTATGGGTCAATCGTCACAATAGGGCTGCGCCTGTCAGCGTTACTCGTCGGCGATGGCAAAATCTAACGCTTCGCTTGACGCACCCGCTCCTTCCTTTAGAATGACTTCCTAGTCTGCAGCGCTGGCTGCACACTACTATTTACTCTCCCAACAGAGGTGTCACGTGTTCCTTGTTCCAAAGGTGATGAGCACCCAACATCCCGACAACGCTGCCCCTGCTCCTTTCGCAGATGCTGAGGGAGTCCTCCGAGGCAATGGAGAGGTCAATGAGGCCTTCCACATCTTCTCCCTGGGCTGTGACGAGCAGATGTGGGACTCGGAGGGTAAAGAAGCCGATAACCACGTCGTCCAGAAACTCTTAACCGGTTTCCCCGAGTTTTTCCATGATGAGCGCCGACTCGGGCGGGATGTCATACTTACCCTGCGCGTTCCCAATCCCGGCATAGAGCTGGACATGCGGAAGTCCATGGTCGAAGCCCTTCAAAGCGTGCCTTCCGCACGAGACGTCGCAAACAGCTTCTACGGCGATATTGATGACGGTTCTGCTCCCATACAGGAGGTCATTCTCCCCTTTACCACCTCCGCCGAAGAGCTATCCCTCATTGAGTCCTACTACCGCAACGTGATTGTCGGACAGGAGACCCGTGCCCTGCAGGATGGGCTCAGCGTCAAGGATTGGGTCGGCGAATTCTTCCCCAAGCGCATCCGGGTTATTCCCCTTATAGAGGATATTGAACACCTCTTCCACTGCGATCGTATAGTCGAAGATTACCTGGAGGGAAGGGACCTCCCGGGCCAGCGGGTATTCCTTGCCCGCAGCGACCCCGCCCTGAATTACGGCGACGTTGCTGCAGAGTTGGCCCTGAAAGTGGCTCTGGTGCGCCTACACGAACTCGAAGGCAGGACGGGCGTGCCCATGTACCCTATCATTGGCGTCGGCTCCGTCCCCTTCCGCGGTCATTTGACTCCCGTAAACGTCGACAGAGCCCTCCGGGAGTACCCCAGCGTCCACACTTTCACTGTCCAGTCTGCCTTCAAGTACGACTACGACATCGACACGGTTCGCAAGGGCATCGACCAGCTTCGAGCCCATCAACCTGGTGACCCGGTCCCTATAGATCAGGTCCGCGCACGAGAAGTCATCGACAAGACCACCGCCGAGTACCAGGCCCGCGTCAAGGACTTGCTCGAAGTAATCACGAGCGTCGCCGGACACGTGCCCAGGCGCCGTGAACGCAAATTGCACGTCGGTCTATTCGGATACGGCCGCTCTCTTGGGGGGTTCGGTGGGGCAACTTTGCCCCGGGCAATCGGATTCGCAGCCTCGCTCTACTCCATTGGCGTCCCACCGGAGCTTTTGGGGTTGGCTGCCCTCGACGAGGATGATCTCGCCTTTGTGCGTGAATCGTGTCCCAGCCTGGATGAAGACCTGCGTGCAGCCCTGCGCTTCACCAACGAGCGGCACGTCCTCGATCTCCTCGGTGAGAACTACCTCCGTATAGTTGCCCGCTTCACCGACGACATAGACCGCGTCCACGAAGGCCTGACCAGCGCAATTTGGGCCGGAATCAGACAGGATGTCCCCGTCCACATACCCCATTACGTGGAGGAAGCCGCTCTACTGCGTCGCTTCCTTGGTTAAACCTGGCTGACACGCGGTCGCTTTCGGCGCTCCGACTCATTTCTGCATTCGGCTCCCGTTATATGACCCCGCCCTACTCTCTTATACCAACGGGCAACTCGGGATCGCAGAAAGCCAGTCCAAGGTTGTCCACGTCGCCTTCGGGCACGTCCTTTAGCTCATAAGGTATGCAGCCCTCAAACTCATTACTGCCACCCAGCCTCACCGATTGCAGGTTGGACAACTCCCCCAACCTTGATGGAATCTCGCCCGTCAGCATGTTGTCGTTGAGTGCGAGGTGCTCCAGGAAGCTCAGGTCGGCCAGCTCGGCAGGCAGATTTCCTGTCAGCTCATTTCCGTTGAGCCGTAGCTCCAGGAGGTAAGGCAATTCCGTTATCGCAGTTGGAATCGGTCCGGTCAACGCGTTGCCGGAAAGGTCCAGGTCCTGCAGATATGTCAGGGTCCTGAGCTGATCCGGAATCTCTCCACTCAAGTCATTGTTGGAAATGTCCAGGGTTAACAGGAATTGCAGGCTCCCTAGCTCTTCCGGCACGGGCCCCGTGAACATGTTCCTCGAAAGGAATAACCGTTCGAGGTTTGACAGGGCCGAAATCTCCACTGGAATCTCTCCGCTCAACTGGTTGCTGTTGAGCCACAATCCTGTCAGGCTGGTCATTCCGGTCAGCTCTATCGGAATCTCACCCTCAAGCTGGTTTCTGTTCAGGTACAACCACCTCAACTCAGATAGACTGCCCAGTTCTGCCGGGATCTCTCCGCTTAAACGGTTCCCAAACAGGTAGAGCTTTTCCAGGTGTGCCAAATTCGCCAGCTCCACCGGGATCTCGCCGGTCAGTCGGTTGGACCTTAGGTCTATCTCGATAACCTGGCCGCTCTGGTCCAGCGTCACGCCGTGCCACTCGCTTAGAGGTTCATCACTGAGCCAATTGGTATTGTTGGCCCATTCATCGCCTCCTGTGGCTTCATACAACGCCACCAGGACCACCCGGTCTTCCTCAGAAGCCACCGCCGACTCACAGAAAGGCAATTCCAATTCATGCAGGTCATTCAAAGGCACGTCCCGCAGGCCGTTGGGCAGACAGCCGTCGAACTCATTGCCGCCTCCAATCCAGAGGAACTCGAGATTGGAGAGCTCACCCAATGAAGCCGGGAACTCTCCCTTAAGGTGGTTCCTGCGGAGCAGCAACTCCTTCAGATTGGACAGCCTGCCAAGTTGCGGCGGGATAACGCCCTCGAAGTGGTTGCTCCACAGTTCTAGATATTCCAGGTTGGTCAGATCACCCAGTTCCCCCGGTATCTGGCCGCTCATCTGGTTGTTGCTCAGGTCTAGTCGTACCAGGTTGCCCAGATTGCCATACTCATCCGGTATGGCGCCGCTCATGTGAGTCCCCCAAACCTCAAGCGTCTTCAGCTTCGACAGCCTGCCCAGTTCTGGCGGCATGTGCCCGCTGAAATGATTGAAGCCCAGGTCCAGGTTCTCCAGTGATGAGAGTCCACCGAACTCCGGTGGTATGTGACCGCTTAACCTGTTGCTGAAAAGGTCCAGGGTTTTCAGATTGGCCAGACTCGCTAGCCTCGGTGGAATAACACCGCTAAGGTTGTTTTCGGACAGGTCCAAGACTTCCAGGTTTTCAAGTCCGCCCAGCTCTGGAGGTATCCTTCCGTCAAACTGGTTCCCCGACAGGTCCAGCGATTCCAGGGTGAGCATGTCGGTAAGTTCCTGCAGTATTTGGCCTTCCAGCAGATTCCCCGAAAGATGTAGCCACTTAAGTCTTGAAAGGCTCGTCAGCTCTATGGGTATAAGGCCTGCAAACTGATTGCTTGATAAGTCCAACGTTTCTAATTGGGACAGCCCCGACAACTCTTCCGGTATCTCCCCGTCGAACCTGTTGGCGCCCAGGTTCAGAGTCTTGAGCTTGGACAACTCTGTCAGATCGGTTGGAACCTGCCCGCTCAATTCGTTAAACGAAAGGTCCAGGTAAACAAGATTGGAATTACCGGACAACTCCTCGGGAATCGTACCGCTGAGCCGGTTTCCCGACAGATTTAATGTTTGCAGGTTGGATAATTCCGAGTACTCCTCCGGAACAGCGCCGATCAGCCGATTGCCGGATAGGTCTAACGCTTCCAAGCGCGACAACCCCGAAAACGCCACCGGTGGATTGCCGACAAGTTGGTTCCCCGACAAAGCCATTGACATAAGATCGGCAAGCTGAGCCAATTCAGCCGGAATCTCACCGCTGAGATCGTTCCCCGCAAGCGCCAGGGTCTTTAGACTGGAGAGATCCGACAAAGCAGAGGGGATTGCGCCCGTAAGCTCGTTCCCCGATAGGTCTAGCAATTCAAGGTTGGACAGCCGGGCCAGTTCTCCCGGAATTTCACCCGACAGCTCATTTCCTGATAGGTCCAGCGATGTCAGACCTGTCAGTTCGGCCAATTCACCCGGGACTCCACCGCTTAGCTCATTCTCCGAAAGGTCCAGAGTCTCCATGTTCGAAAGGCGGATCAAAGCCTCCGGAACATCGCCTTTCAATCCGTTAGCCCGAAGCTCCACTGCAGTAACCCTTCCCTCTTCGTCAACTCTGACTCCGTACCATTCTCCGATTGGGGCGGTGCTCAGCCAATTCCGGCTGCTCTTCCAGTTATCGCCGCCCGTGTCCAGGTAAATGGATACCAGCGCAGACCGGTCCACCGGTGGTGTTGGGATGGGTTCCGGAACAGGAGTCGGGGTTGGTGTGGGCTCGGGAGTAGGTGACGGCGCTGGAGTAGCGGTCGGCGTCGGCGTAGGAAGAACGGGACCGGCAGTGGCCGTGGGCGCGAGGGTGGGACTGGGTGCAACGGTGGGCGCCGAAGGAGTCGTCGGCTCGCCTCCACATGCGGCCAGCGTTATCAGTGCGGCCAGAATCACGACCACAGTGCCCATCGCCAAGGCATTGCCATGCCCACACTTGACAGAATGTAAGCTTTTTAGGAGAACATTGCGGCTCTTATCCAATACCTCGCCCCCTGATGAATGCTATTCGGAATCACTGGTTTCTTCATGTGATTTTGCATTGTAGTTTGTAACATCCTGTTATCTGGTGTTGCAAGGCAATACAGGTAGGTTTTCCTGACATCTCGCCACTTGCCCACTCATTTTGCCTGGACACCCCAATCAAACTATCATTGAAACGATGAAGAATCACGGTATTACATTGCGCCGACTCGCTCTCGCGCTTGCATTCCTGAGCGTTTCCCTGACCTTCGTCGTAGCCTGCAATTCAGCCCCTGCTATGGATGGATCAACCCCCACCCCAGCTCCACCCAGCGGGCAGGAAGTCTTTGCAGCTACTTGCGCCACGTGTCACGGTGACGACGGCGAAGGCCAGCCCGACTGGCATATCCGTAACCCCGGCGGCCTTCTCCCCGCTCCTCCCTTGAACGGCGACGGTCACACCTGGCACCACGCAGATGGGTTGTTGTACCGCATTGTGAGCCAGGGCGGACAGCTTTGGGAGGATCCGGACCTGCCTCAATTCAAGAGCGGCATGCCCGCATTTGGAGCACAACTCACTCATGATGAAATCGTTGCGGTGCTCGAATACATCAAGAGCCTCTGGGACGACAAGGAAATCCGCGGTGTCTCCATCATCGAGCACCAGGCAAGCATGAGTGAGACTGACCCTTTCCCTCTTGACGGGAGCTAACCTTCCACCTCCCGATCCCCGAGGTCTTCACCTTATTCTGCCCTGGCTCCTTGGGCAAGAGACTTGGAGACTTCTAATAATTGTTGACCGTCCTATGGACTTCCAATAAACTGCCCGCCACGGACTGCCTCTAACCAACCTTATCGACACCACTCATGGCAAGATCTCGGAAGTAGCGGATTTCGAGTAAGCTCACAGCCAGGAAGGAGCCTGCCGGTTGAAGACTTCAGGCCCCAATCCGAAGGAACAGAAGGGCAGGCCGACGCGCGTCATGAGTGCCGTCGAAGGCCATTTTCAGGGCAGGGTGCTGGCCGGGATTCTCCAACTTGTTCCCCTCATGGTTACTGCACTTGTCCTCTGGTTCATTATTGATACGGCACAGGGCTACGTGCGCTTGATTCCGTTCGTGGAAGGCAAACCTTGGGATAAACCGGGGCTCGGTATCGGAGTACTAATTGTCGCTTTCTATCTTATAGGCCTGGTCATTACGTTTGGTTTCGGACGTTGGCTCCTGGGGCTCATAGAGCACGTACTTCTGCGCATACCCGTAGTCAAGGTCATCTACAGGCTCATGCTGCAGGTAACAAACGTTGTGGCTTCAGACTACGGGTTCAGTAGGGTGGTATTCGTAGAATGGCCTCGCGAAGGCATGGTTGCTATGGGGTTTGTCACGGGCCGAGTCATTGCCAAGGACAATAAACGTTCCCTGGTCAGCGTCTACATCCCCACTGTACCCAATCCAACCTCCGGCAACATGGCCTTTGTGCACGAAGACGATGTGATGGAAACCAACATCTCGGTAGACGCTGCCATGAAGCTCGTCTTTTCCGGTGGTTTCGTACTGCCTGACACTCTCTCTATGGCACGTGTGCCCAGAAGTAACGCTGATGTAAACGCCGATTTCCTGGGGGGCTTCGAAGCGGACACGAGTCTTCGTACCAAAGGAAACCAATCTCAGGAATCTGCATCCAAAGAGGAGACAGGCGCACCTGCGATAGGAGGGGTCATGCCTAAGGGGACCGAAGCAGGTAAGGCTTCCTGACCGGCACGGCGTCTGAATCCTCTCAAAGGCGTGTCAAGGCTCGGCACTACACTGGGCGAGTGGGGTCCTTCTGCCACCGAATCAAGCCCCGGCCGTCTATAGTTATGGGGTCAGGACGCCGCCCCCGGGGCTGCTGCCCCTTCCGGTTCTTCAACAATATCGGTTGGGCGTTCCAGGGGCAGGCTTACAATCATGGTTGTGCCTTCCCCCGGTTGAGACTCCACCCTGATAGCCCCGCCGTGCCGACGCACAATATCACTCGATATCGCCAGCCCTAGCCCTGTGCCCTGGTCCGTGGGCTTGGTTGTGAAGAATGGGTTGAAGATCTTCTCTACCACATCTGGCGGCATGCCTGTGCCATTATCTCTGATATGGACTTCCACCCCATCCTCTTTCCGTCTTGTTGACAGCCACAAAGTCGGCTCGAAGGGCACCCCTTCCTCCATGGAAGCGCGGCGCCTTTGGTGGGTAGCGTAGCATGCGTTGCTCACCATATTCAGGAACACCCTGCCCAGTTCCTGTGGGTTTACCTCAATCTGTCCCATCTCGGGATCAAACTCCTCCTGGATATCCACCTGGAATTCCTGATTGGTAGCCCGTGCGCTGTGGTAAGCCAACTTGGCATGTTGTTCCAGCAACCCATTAATTTCCGTTGCCTGCCAGTCTCCGGAGTCTCTGCCCATTCTGAGCATGTCCTGGACAATCCGGTTTGCCCGCTCCCCGTGGGACCGAATACGTGTGACATTACTGTTAAGGTCATTGGTTATCTCTTCGATCAGACCCTTCTGTTCATCCGGCAGGACCACACCCTCCTCCTCCAGTATCTCCCGCAGCTCTTCTATCAGTTCCCCAGATGCCTCAGAAAAGTTGTTGACGAAGTTCAGCGGGTTCCGTATTTCGTGTGCAACCCCCGCCGTTAGCTCACCCAGAGCCGCCAGCTTCTCCCGCATCACTATCTGGTCCTGTGCCTTCCTGAGTTCAGCCAGGACGCTCTCCAATTGCCCATTCTTGTCCTGGAGTTCATTGGCCAGTTTCTCCACCTCATTTAGCCTTAGCGCTTCCAGAGCATGACGGCGGAACACTTCCAGAGCAGCGGCCATGTCTGCAACCTCGTCCTTGCCGCTCATCTCAACTCGCGCCTCCAGGTCTCCGCCCGCCATACGGCGCATCCATTCAGAGAGCATACCCAGACGCCTGAGAAGCACCCTGCCAATGAACAGCCAGATAATCAGCGTTGCACCAATGATGCTAAGACCACTAATTACCAACAGTAGGGTCCGGCCCGTTAATATCGCCTGCGTTGACGCCTGCGTAGCAACGGCAGCGCTGGCCTCTGCAGCGCTCACCAAACCGTCAACCTCCTCAACCAGGTCCACGGATATGTCTCGGTTTAAGGCCAGCAAGTCCGCTTGCTGTTGCACTATTTGCAGCTCTCGAGCGAAGACATCAAATATGCTGTCTTCCCCGACTCCCAGTTGAAACAGCCTTGTGTATATCGGCGCTGCCTCTTCGTAAAAGCCAAGTGTCCTCTGTGCCTCGAGGTTCCGGTCAATCCTTTCGACTGCCGCCTCGAATCTCTCCCGCAGAGGCTCGATGAACGATTCATCTGAAAGTGTGAATGCGTTCGCCAGGAGTTCGGTGGCTATGTTGGTGTCGGCTTGCATTTCCGTCAGCCGCCTGTATCGAACAACCTGTTGCTCCGACAAGTGAGACGGACGCGACGCCGCTGAATCTTCGACAGTAACATAGCCGGTTAGGACAAAGAAAAGTTGATCGTCTATGGCGGGTGCCAGCAAGTCGTCCAGTTGGCTCCGCAGGTCAGCAAGCTCGGCCTGCAAGTTTGATCTGTTTTCAGCCAGCAAGAACACTTCGGCCATGCTGAATTTGAGGTCATTAATATTGCTTATCAGTGTCTCCGCGTGTGTCTGGATAGCATCAACCCGCTCCCGGCCTGCACTCTGGCTCTCTTCAAGAACTGCAATCTGTTCTTCAAAGGAGAGAAATGCGTGGTCTATATTTCCCGCCACAAGGGCAAGTTCCAGCGGGTTTGGGGCAGTAGTAAGACTGGGCGCCGCTGCCACCAGGGTGCTTCCATACTGTGCCACTTCAAACGCTGCCGCCAGCTCGGGCACGCTTCCTTCGTTCACCCTGCTTTGAACTTCACCAACCCGGTTGAAAGAAAACCACCCGACCAGACTCGCTGCAATAGTCATTACAACGGCCCCGCCGACCGCAAGATAAAGTTGCGTGGATATCCTTGATCGTCTGGCCAGAAGCCGCTTTAGTAGCTCGACCATGCTTCAGCCTCTTTCAGATTCTCGACGGAATGGTACGCACCGTCATGCCCGATAACCGTAAGGAACACCCTGTCGGACCCCTGGTTGTCTCCCTCCCCAAACTTCAGTTCAAACCCTCCGATGTCGATTAGGTTGGACCCAAGGATGCTTTCCATAAAGCAGGCTCGGTCTACGTCCCGTCCACACTCTTCCAGCCCGGCTATAGCCATTCGCCCCGCAAGATAACCTTCTAGGGAAACAAAGCCTGGGCTCATATCCGAAGTGTGGTCCCCGAGTGCCTTCTGGTAAGCCTCTACCACCGGAAGAGACGAATCCCAGGGGAACGGCACCACTTGTGTCACCACCACCCCCGCCCCCTTGCTCCCAAGCTCCTCCTTCAGCGCGTTGCTTCCTACGAAAGATACGTTAAGAAACATCGGATCGAAGCCCAGGCGCCGTGCCCAGATAATCAGCTCGGCGCAGGGCTCGTAGGCGCCTATCATGATCACCGCCTCCGGCTCACCCTCCATCAGGTCAAGCAGAGCCGTTTTCACCGCCGTCGTGTTGCGCTGGTACAACCCTACGGCAACCGGTTCCATAGCGTGCGGCTCCAGCGCTGCCACAACTCCCCGGTATCCGCTTCGTCCATAGGAGTCATCCTGGTACATCACACCTATCCGGGTGATTCCCAGGTCTTCCATTAGCCGGGCCACCATTTCCGCCGTTTCCTGTTGATATGAGGAGCGAAGGTTGATGATATTATCCCAGTTCGGGTCTCGCAGGAATCCTGCACCTGTAAACGGGCCTATGAATGGCACGCTGGCCGCGGCAGCCACCGGCGTAGCTGACCGGGACGTGGGTGTCCCGACTTCCCCAATTAGGGCAAAGACCTCGTCTTCCTCTATCAGACGGCGCGTGTTCGCAATAGAGGCTTCAGGCTCGTATGAGTCGTTGTAAGACACAAGCTCCAGCTGACGTCCGTGGACACCTCCATTCGCATTCGCTTCGGCAAATGCAACCTGGATGCCCAGCCTCATGTTCTTGCCCAACTCCTGCGCCGGCCCTTCGAACGCCGCCGACTGTCCAAAAAGCACTCTATCATCCGATATTCCGGGATTATCGGGGCCTTGGGGCACTACAGTTGCCGTTGGTGTGGGAACCGGAGTGCTCTCCGGTCCATTACAGCCTGCAACTAGCACCATAGCCAAGACGCCGAAAAGGAACAATGCAAGGAGTAACGGAATTGTGGGACGGGCGCCTCTCATCAGAGTCTAGGGCCCTCCCATCCATGCCGGTAAAGGACCGGTTGTCTCTAAGCGGTGTAACAACCCAGGGTAAGACATGTGATGTCGTCGTGTTGGGGTGCGTCTTCGGCAAAATGGTTAACGGCCCTGACTACCTCCAGCCCAACCTCCGCCGCGTCTTTAGGGGGCGCCTCGGAAAAGATCCGCCGTACCCGGTTAATCCCCAACTGGACTCCTTCAGTGTTCATTGCCTCGGTCACACCATCAGTATATAGCACTAGGGTATCACCAGGTGAAAGATACACGGTTTCCTGCTGATAGTCGAAGTCCGGAAGGACTCCCAAGGCTATGCCGCCTGTCAGGGGAAGGAGTGAGGAGGTGCCGTCGCCGTGGAGCACTAAGGGCGGATCGTGCCCCCCGCTCGCATAGGTCAAGGCGCGGGTGTCAGGGTCGTACACTGCATAAAGCATCGTCACGAACATTTCCGCGCTGTTGTCTTCGTGGAGCAGGTTGTTTACTTCAGAAAGCACTGCCCCGGGTCCATGCATCCCTATTGCTGCGCCCTTCAATAATGTCCTGCTGGACATCATGAACAGGGCAGCCGGCACCCCTTTCCCAGATACATCCGCAATCGCCAGGCCTATCTGCCCGTTCTGAAGCCGTATCACGTCGTAGAAGTCTCCTCCCACGTTCCGTGCCGGTTGCATAGTCCCGAATACTTTGTATGTGTCACTGATAGGAAACGCAGTGGGCAGAATCGACTGTTGCATTGTGCTGGCCACATTCAACTCGTTCTGAAGGACCACCAGCTTATCCCGAGCACTGAGAGCCTCTCGCAGCTCCTCTATGTGCTGCAACGTCCTGTCTATGGTGAAGCGCAAATCATCGAAGTCCACCGGCTTGGTCACGAAGTCAAATGCGCCCCTATTCATGGCCGTCCGGATGTTCTTCATGTCCCCATAGGCCGAAATAATCACCGACCGCAGGTTCGGGCTTACCTTTGGTATCTGCTCGAGCAGTGATAGCCCGTCCATGCGCGGCATGTTGATATCCGAAAGGACCATGTCGATCTCGGCGTCGGCCTCCAGCATCTCCAGGGCCTCGACTCCGTCCCGGGCGAATGTAAATTTATAGCGCCCTGACCGGATATCGCGCCTCATCCGTTGAAGCATCAATGGTTCCAGATCGGGCTCGTCGTCGACAACCAGGATCTTGTAGGGATTAAGCTTGTCTTCCATCTTTATTTGTGCCTTCTTGTAGCCGTTGCGGCAGTATGGCTAACGGTCGTAAGGCACTGGCGCATATGAGTACAGGTAAAGCCCGCCAGAGATTATGTGCCCGATTAGCGTTATCCACGCGAGCGCTGCACCTCGTTCGGCGGTAGCATTTGCTCTTCCCTTGGCGCTCACTATCACGTGTCGAGACAGTCTACAACATGTGTGCCGACTGCGACAATCTATTCCCAGGTTTTAGATACTCTTCGGTTGCGCCCAAACCCCCGACAGACTAAAGTTGCACATGCTCAGTCTCCTCGCTTCTTGCTGCTTTTCAGGAAAGGAGCACACTAATGAGATACGACCATATTATCGTAGGCGCAGGCTCCGCCGGGGCCGCTCTCGCCACACGACTCACCGAAGACCCGGACCGCTCTGTCCTCCTCCTCGAAGCCGGTGGTGACTACCCCGAGTTCGAACGCATCCCCGAGGAAGTCAGGCTGGCCTACGGCAGCAAGATTCCCATTTGGGACTCTGAACACATCTGGAACTTCAGCGCCCGTGCCACCGACCTGGCCCGCATAGACATTCCCCGCGGCAAAATCACCGGCGGCTCCAGCGGAGTCAACGGCGCCCAGTTCCTCAGGGGTGTCCGAGAAGACTATGATCGCTGGGCCGAGTGGGGCAACGAGGAGTGGTCCTTCGAAAACGTATTCCCCTACTTCAAGCGCATGGAGGCCGACCAGGACTACCGTGACGAATTCCACGGCAACGATGGTCCCATAATGGCCCGCCGTTACCCCGAGGACGAGTGGCCGCCTCACGCCCACGCCTTCTACCAGGCCTGCCGCGACGCCGGCTTCCCTGACTGCCCCGACCACAACCGCACCGACTCCACCGGCGTCGGCCCACTCACCTTCAACATCATAGACGGCGTGCGAATGAGCACGGCAATCGGCTATCTGAATCCCACCCGACACCGCCTCAATCTGACCATCAGGCCCAATTGCCACGTCCATGGCATCATCTTCGATGGGAACCGGGCCACGGGCCTCCTTGTCATAAGCGGCCGGGAGATGTTCTCCGTATATGGAGAGGAAATCATCCTCTGCGCCGGAGCCGTGGGCACTCCACACATCCTGCTCCTCTCAGGCATTGGCCCAGGCCAGCAGCTTACGGATTTGGGCATTCCCGTGGTCCAGGACTTACCGGGCGTAGGTCGAAACCTCAGGGACCACCCGGATGTGCCCCTGTGCTGGTACACCAAAGAAGACTATCCCCTGGACGTAGACCAGGTGACCTCCGGCACGGTAACGCTCCGATACACGGCCCCCGGGTCTCCCTTCGTCAACGACATGATTCTTTACGTCGGCAACTACCTGGCTGCGAGGCCCTTCCGGGGCCTCGACGAAAAAGCGCCTGTCGGCGTCGGCGCGAGCCAATGCCTGTACCTTGCCCTTAGCGAGGGTGAGCTGAGACTCCAGTCCACCGACCCCAGGCAACCCCCCATCCTCGACTACAACCTCCTCGACGACCCCTTCGACCTCAAGCGGATGCGGGATGGTCTCAGGATTTGCAATGAGCTTTTCAACCACAGCGCATTCAACGACATCGTCGAAAAACGGACCGCGCCCTCCGACGAAGTGTTGGAGTCCGACACCCTCCTGGACGAGTGGATGAAAACCGAGGTTGTTACCGCCCATCATATCTCCAGCACCTGCAAGATGGGCCCTTCCAGCGACCCCCTCGCCGTCTGCGACCAGTTCGGCAAGGTCTATGGAGTAGATGGCCTCCGTTTAGTCGACGCCTCCATAATGCCCGACACCGTCCGTGCCAACCTCAACGTCACCGTCATGACCATGGGTGAAAAGGTGGCAGACTTCATAAAACAAGGCCGCTAGAGAAGAAATGTTACCCCCTCTCCCATCAAGGGAGAGGGCTGGGGTGAGGGTGTACTCCCTACAAAGGATCTCCCCATGAAATACGACCACATAATAGTAGGCGCAGGCTCAGCAGGCGCAACCCTCGCCGCCCGACTCACCGAAGACCCCGACCGTTCAGTCCTCCTCCTCGAAGCCGGAGGCGACTTCCCGGAATTCGACCGCATTCCCGAGGAAGTCAGGCTGGCATACGGCGGCAGGACCATTTACGACTCCGACCACATCTGGAACTTCAGCGCCCGAGCCAGCTCTAAGGCTCGCATGGACATTCCACGCGGCAAGATCACCGGTGGTTCAAGTTCCGTCAACGACGCCCAGTTCCTGCGCGGCGTCCGACAGGACTATGACCGGTGGGCTGAATGGGGCAACGACCATTGGTCATTTGAAAATGTCTTCCCCTACTTCAAGCGCATGGAGGCCGACCAGGACTTCCGGGACGAATTCCACAGCAATGACGGCCCTATCAGATGCCGCCGCCACCCCGAGGATGAGTGGCCTCCCCACCAGCGCGCCTTCTACCAGGCCGCCCGAGAAGCGGGATTCCCCCACTGCCCCGACCACAACCGAACCGACTCAACAGGCGTTGGCCCCCTGGCCTTCAACATCATCGACCGGGTCCGTCAGAGCACCGCTCTGGGCTACCTGAGCCCCGCCCGTCACCGTCTTAACCTCACGATACGACCCAACTGCCTTGTCCACGGCATCATCTTCGATGGCAACCGGGCTGCCGGTTTGCTTGTCATAAGCGGCAAGGAAATGTTCTCCGTCTACGCCGATGAAATCATCCTCTGTGCGGGGGCCGTCGGCACCCCCCATATTCTCCTCCTCTCAGGCGTCGGACCCGCCGACCATCTGAATTCCTTTGGCATTCCCGTGGTCCAGGACCTGCCGGGAGTCGGGCGCAACCTCCGGGACCATCCCTACATCCCCCTGTGCTATTTGACCAAGCCCGACTACCCCCTCGACGCCCCCACCCCCGCCTCAGGCGCCGTCACCCTCCGCTACACCGCCACCGGCTCACCTTTCTTCAACGACATGATCATCTACATGGGAAACTATGCCGCCCGCCGCCCTTCCAGGGGCCTTGATGACAAGGACCCCATCGGCATCGGCGTCGGCCCCGCCCTCTATCTTGCCGTCAGCCAGGGCGAGCTCCGACTCCAGTCTACCGACCCACGGCAGCAGCCCATCCTAGACTACAACCTCCTTGATGATCCCTTCGACCTGGAGCGCATGCGAGAATGTCTCAGGATCACCGGCTCCTTCTTTAAGCATCCGGCATTCTCGGACATCGTAGACAGGCGTAACGCTCCCTCCGAGGAGGCCATGGATGACGACGACCTCCTTGACGACTTCATGCTCCACGAGGTTATGACAGCCCACCACATCTCCAGCACCTGCAAGATGGGCCCTTCCAGCGACCCCCTCGCCGTCTGCGACCAGTTCGGCAAGGTCTACGGAGTAGATGGCCTCCGACTTGTCGACGCCTCCATGATGCCCGACACCGTCCGAGCCAACCTCAACGTCACCGTCATGATCATGGGCGAAAAAGTCGCCGACTTCATCAAACAAGGCAACTAGTGACTAAGGCCATTGCGAACCCCATTTGCATTGTCATTCTGAGGCCCCGAGAGGAATCTAGGACTTGCCCACTCACGTCCCCATTGCCCTCATCCCCTCCCCACAAATGGCATCTTTGTTGCCATGATATTCATGAAAAGCACGTTTGTGTCCAGGGGCAAATTGGCAATGAATAACACCGCATCCGCCACCTTCTCCACGTCAAAGGTCGGCTCCACCATCCGACTCCCGTCCGGCTGAGGCACACCCTTGGTCATCGAGGCCGTCATTTCCGTCGCCGCATTCCCGACGTCTATCTGACAGCAGGCAATGTCGTACTTTCTGCCGTCCAGGGCCGTGGATTTCGTAAGTCCCACCATCCCGTGCTTCGTCGCCGTGTAGGGCGCCGAATTGGGCCTCGGGGTCTGCGCCGATATCGACCCGTTATTGATGATCCGACCCCCCATCGGCGTCTGGGATTTCATCATCTTGAACGCCTCCTGCGTGCACAGGAATGGCCCCGTCAAATTGACGTCTACCACCCTCTTCCACACCTCGTAGGACAGGTCTTCCATCGGCCGCGCAGGAGACCCGACTCCCGCATTGTTAAACAGCACGTCCAGCCGCCCGAACGCCTCCTGGGTCTTCGCAAACAGCTCTTTCACCGCCTCCGGGTCCCCGACATCCGTTCTCACAACTATGGCATTCCGGCCCTCGTCTCCCGCCTCATCCCGGGTCCCGACCAGCAATTCCTCCCTCCGTCCCGCCAGCGCCACCGACCACCCATCCCTCAGCAAAGCCAGCGTACTCCTCTTCCCGATACCGGTTCCCGCACCCGTAATTATCGCTACCTTCTCTTTCAAACTCATGATTGAAGCCTCCCTGGTCCAGCCTTGGCATTCGACATAAAGTGTTCATCTGATGTAATTGCCATGCCTTTCGGACGTAGGTAGTATATCGGCAAACCTAGCCTGAACGGAGGAGCCAACTATGAACGACTCCATCACCTACGTCGACGTCGATGGCCACATCCTTGAACCCGCCGACATGTGGAAGGACTACATAGAACCAGAATTCCGGGACGGCGCAGTCCAGATTCTCCTCGACGACAAGGGCTTGGAATACCTTAGTGTTGCTGGCGCCCAGTCCTGGTTCATGCGTGGCGGGGTTCTCGGTAACATCGCTGGCATAGGCCAGGACGTCAGCGAGCATCTTACCCCCGGCGCCATAACCTACGAAGAATCCCTGCTCCCCGGCGGCTACGATCCTCACGAGCGCATCAAGGTTATGGACGAGGAGGGCATCGACGTCTCAATTCTCTACCCGTCCCTCGGCCTCTGCTGGGAAGACGTCTGTTCCGACCCCAAGCTCGCCGCCGCCAACTGCCGGGCCTACAACAACTGGATGATCGACTTCTGCAAACCCTACCCTGACCGGCTCCACGCCGCCGCCCACATCCCCGCTCTCGATGTCGAGGAAGGCGTTAAGGAATTGCGACGCGTTGCCGGGCTTGGCGTCAGGTCGGCCATGCTCATCTCCGCCGCCCCGGACGGCCTGGCCTTCGGAAATCCCCGCTTCGATCCCCTCTGGGCCGAGGCCCAGGGCCTTGGCATCCCCATCTCCTTCCACCCAACCGGCAGCTTCACCTCCATAGGCAACCAGTTTTACGGCTCCCCCGAAGACGGGTCCGTCTGGTGGATCTACGTCATATCGTCCGACGAGGTGAAATACCAGTACACGTCCCTCCTCGGAGACGGAGTCCTGGAAAAGTTCCCCGATCTTAAAGTCGTCCTCTTGGAATCGGGGGTGGGATGGCTCGCCTTCTGGCTCGACCGCATGGACCAGAAATACGAGGTCAACGGCTTCACAACCCCCATGAAGATGTCACCCAGCGAATATTTCCAAAGGCAGACCTGGATCGCCATGGAGCCCGACGAACGTCTCGCTCAGTTCAGCATAGAGACCCTGGGCGCCGACAAATTCTTCTGGGCCTACGACTACCCCCACTCGGATTCCGTCACCGAGCCATTGAGCAAGCTCAAAGACACCCTCGCCCCCCTGCCCGAGTCCTCCCAACGCAAAGTCGCCGGGGATAACGCCATCGCCCTCTACGATCTCCAGGTAGGGATTAGAGCCTGATCCCGTCAGAGGAGCACTAACGGCCAGAGGCTTCGACAACTACCAAGCCGCGCCCGCAACCGTGTCATTCCGAGGTCCCGCGAGGTCGAAGATGCGCCTGGGGCGTGAATCTGGGGCGGGGCAATCCCCTCGGATTGAGGCCCTCGAAGGGTCAACCACACGGATTCGGGATGGTGGCAACGGGTGACTAACGAGGTTTAGTCAATAAACCCGTACAGCTTACCCGCATTCGTCCGCGTTATCTTCTCCCGGACACCCGCAGGCACCCCCGCCAGGTTCTCCTCTATAGTGGCCAGGGAGTCGGGCCAGACGCCGTCCGGGTGCGGGTAGTCGGAGCCCCAGATGATGTTGTCCTCACCCATCAGGGGCACCATGCCCGGATCGATAGTCTCCTTCTGGTAGGTGGAGAATCCCTGCCTCGACCAGAACTCGCGCGGCGTCATTGAAAGGTTCAGGTGGTAGAAACGGTCCTCGTACTCGTGGTCCATCCTGTCCAGCACGTAGGGCAGCCAGCTGACCCCGCTCTCCCCTAGCACAAATTTCAGTTCAGGGTGCCGATCGCACGCCCCCGAGAATATGACACTAGCCAGGTACTCCACCCCCGAAAGCTGGAACATCGTGATCCGTACCGCTCTGTATCGCCTTTCGTATTCCTCCGCCTCCTCGGGGTCCGGTTGCCGAGGCGTAAACCCGACCGTGTGGAAAGATATCGGCGCCCGGGTCTCCTCCGCAGCCTCCCACAGCACGTCCCAGTCCTCGTGATACATCGGTTTGCTCGCCGATGCCACCGCAAAGTCCGCCCCTCGCAGCCCCAGCCCGGACGCCCTTCTAAGCTCCGATGCCGCTTCTGCAGGGTCGTGGTTTGGAATGCAAGCCAGCGCCCTGAAACGTTCGGGGTTCGACTTGCAGAAATCCGCCGCCCAGTCGTTGTAGATGCGATAAACCACGGACATCGCCTCAGTGTCCTTGAGGTTCAACCCGACCCCCAGTATGCCGTAAATTACCTCCGCCTGAATCCCGTCGAGGTCCTGGTCCTTCTCCCTCAACTCCGGTGTTGTGGGATGGAACAGGCCCTTGGCACCGTCATCGTAGAAACCCAGCGAGATCATCCGGTCCAGTCGCTTTGACCAACCCCTCTCCACCTTTTCACCCGTGAATCCCAGCCCCCCGACCCCTCCCAACTCTATTCCATTCGCCCTCCATGACGTCCCTTTCTCGTCCTCCACTACCCTGGGCATCTTCGCCGACATTTCTGCGGGGGCATTTGAAGCGAACAGGTCACCCGGCAGCCAGGTCAAATCAACGTGGGAATCTCCGGAGATAATCTGGTAATCCATCGCGCTCAACCCTCCCAATCCTCGCGGGCTGCCCCGCAAATATCCTAGGCCGCCACAGTCCGGTTTTGTGGATTATATACAATCGCACCTCACGGCGGGCATATGCCCAACCCTGCGCGCGTAGAAGATGCGCGCCTTCCCCACGGAGAGACCCTAATCCTCCTCACCCCAACCTGGTCGCGCAGCAGCCTACGGATTGAAGGAGTTCAATAAACAAAAAAGAAGAGGCTCCTCCCGACACGAGAAGCCCCCTCCAATTAGCGGTCAGTTAAAGGTTTTGACTACCAGGAACGTCGGTTGCCCGAGGGCGGGCGGTTGGCCCGAGGCCTGGCTTCGTTTACCGTAACGTTGCGACCATCGATTGCCGTGCCGTTGAGTCCCTCGATCGCTGACCTGGCGGCAGAGTCGTCGCCAATCTCTACGAAACCGAAGCCGCGGGACCGACCGGTCTCCCTATCGGTAATAACCACGGCGTCGTCAATGGTGCCGTACGGCGCAAATGCTTCCCTCAGACCCTCTTCCCGAGTGTCATAGTTGAGGTTTCCTACGTAAATCTTCATGCGGTTCTCCTTAGTTTTGTATCCTTCGATTGCTGGAGGAACCGCCGGCGCTCAGGTGTCGGTCCGAGGGGTCAGGGGTAACTCTCGATATCTCTGGACGGCAGTATTATACACCAACGAGCAATAACAGGACGCATGGTCTACGCAATCCTGCAATAGGGCCTTCGAAAGCACCGGCTCAAAATTCACGCTGCTCTTTCACTACAGTGGCTTCAAATGACGGCCCCACAATGGACTCACCGGAAAATGCCTCTCTGGTGAGCGCATTCAGTCCGAGACATCACCCCGCATCTGTGCTCTTCCCCTGACCCCTACGACCCATCAGCCGGTGTCCCTGCCCTAGGCTTCCCTTTGGGACACCACGCCAACCTCTCCGGCGCGTTAATTCCATCACAATAGTTAGCAACGCCTTAACCATAACATTCACTATCCATGTCTACTTACTTAGTGTCTCCTAATACGTTCTTATAGTTAGAGGGTTGGCGAGAACATTCTCCCAATCAATCTAATGAAGGAGGATACGAAAGTGAGATCTGTAACACAGTCAGTTCGCTCACGGGTTGCCGCCTCTGGTCCGCTGACGCTAGTGGCTTTGTTCATTGTGGCGGTGCTCTTAATCGCCGCATGCGCAGGGGCTGAAGGCCCTCCGGGCGCCGTGGGGCCGCAAGGGCCGCAGGGTGTACAGGGCCCAGCCGGCCCGCAAGGAGAACCCGGGGCTTCAGCCTCGATGCAACCTACCGACCAGATAATGGTCGAAATGTCCATCACCAACCTGACGCGCGGTCAGATAATGTCGCCTGTCTTCATAGCAAGGCACGGCGCAGATGCCGACCCGCTTTACCGGCTGGGAGAACCGGCAAGCGTTGGCTTGGCCAAGGTAGCCGAAGACGCCGATGCCAGCGACCTTCTGTCTGCATGGGACCCGGAAGCCAACGCAAGCGTCAGCGAGGCGATGGTCGTGGCCCTTGACGGAGGGCCCATAATGCCCGGCGCTACCGTCACCGTTGACTTCACAGTCACCGACGGTAACAGCCTGGTTTCGTTTGCCAGCATGCTGGTGACCACCAATGACGCGTTCATCGGTGCAAGTGGGCTTGATGTATCCACTTCCCGCACAGTCAACCTGATCGCCTACGACTCCGGCAGCGAAGCCAACAGCGAGGCCTGTGCTTACATCCCAGGCCCGCCCTGTGGCAACCACGCCGAAGACGATGCAGAGGCCGAAGGCTATGTACACGTTCACGCGGGCATCCAGGGTGGCGAGGGGTCCGATCTCGACCCGGCAGCCCACGACTGGCGCAATCCCGCCGCCCGACTGTCCATAGTAGCGACCCCCATCAACAACTAGCCCCCAACACAGGCATCAGGCGCCGAGCCTGACCAATAACGCAACCGGAGGAGGGAGAGATTGTCCCTCCTCCGGTTCTCTTTTGTGCGCCGCACGGCCCCCAACTCCTCCCCAGACCCGTTACAATACACCCCATCTCCACCCCAGCAGGAGGCCCACAATGCCCAGCAGAATGTCCATAGGCAACGCCGAACTCGTCGGAGTCCTTGACATGATTCCCCCCTCCCGGGACCCCACCGCCTTCTTCCCCACAACCACCCTGGACTCCTGGGCCCCTTACGCCGCCGACGTTCTCGAAGAAGGCCGCCTCCAGCTCTATTTCGGCTGCTTCTTCGTCCGCACCCCCGACAAATGCGTTCTCGTCGACACCGGCATGGGCCCCGGCCCCCACCCTGACCGGGAAAACCGCACCGGCGACCTCCTTAACCAGCTCAAGGGCCAGGGCCTCCAGCCCGAGGACGTAGACATCGTAGTCCACACCCACCTCCACCCCGACCACGTCGGCTGGAATCTCCGTTTTGAAAACGGCGAAGCCATCCCATACTTCCCAAACGCCGAATACCTCGTCCCCCAAAAGGACTGGGACCATTTCACCGACCCTGAAAACTTGAAGTCGGCCTCCTACGTTCGGGACTACGTAGTCCCCCTCGAAAAGCTAGGCTGCATGAGACTCATCGACGGCGAAGCCTCAGTCACCGGCCAGATTTCCACCCTCCCGACTCCCGGTCACACTCCTGGGCACCAGGTCATCCTCATAAGTTCCGAAGGTGAAAAAGCGATGGTCGTCGGAGATGTGCTGCACAGCATAGTCCAGGTCCAGGAACCCGAGTGGTGCGCTCGAGTCGACATAAACAAGGACGACAGCCGGAGTAGCCGCGAAAAAGTGCTTAGCAAGGCCGAAAACGAGGGCTACACCATCGCCGCCGGACACTTCCACCCGACCCGCCACACCGGCCGCATAGTCCGCATCTCAGGCCGCCGCTACTGGCAAGCCCTCTAGTCCCCTTCTCGCATGGAGGGGCCGGGGCCGCTCGTGCTGTCGAACATCCGACGTGCTGAGAGTCCGCCTTTGGCGGAATGGGAGGCACTCGAAGTATGAGCGGGGGGAGGCGTCAGGTCCCCTCTCCCTCGATGGGAGAGGGCTAGGGTGAGGGTGAGTCGATTCTCACTAGGATACCTGGTCAAAGCTTACTATAACAGGAGAAATCACCTTGGACAGAATCCTCGTCACCGGCGCCGCAGGCCAAATAGGCTCAGACCTCGTCCCCGAACTCCGTAACCTATACGGCAACGAAAACGTTATCGCCGCAGGTCACGTCACTCCCCTCCCCGAAGACATCCGAGCCTCCGGCCCCTCCATCACCCTCGACGTACGAAGCTATGAAACCGTGGACCGCGCCATCAAGGAGCACGGCATCACCGTCGTCTACCACCTCAGCTCCCTCCTCTCTGCCCTCGCCGAGGCCAACCGACCCCTCGCCTACGCCGTCAACTTCACGGGCAATTTCAACATCCTCGAAGCCTCCCTGTCCAACGGCGTAAAAAGGGTCAACCTCCCCAGTTCCATAGCGGTCTTCGGCGCCGACGCACCTTCGCTTGATACCCCCAATGATGTCTCCCTGAACCCGACCTCCCTCTACGGTGTCTCCAAGGTCTACGGCGAGACTATGGGCACATACTACCGCCACCTGGGTCTCGACGTGCGCGGCTCCCGGCTGCCGGGCATCATAAGCTGGAAGACCGAGCCTACCGCCGGCACCACCGACTACGCCGTCGCCATCTTCTACGGCGCAATCTCCGAGGGCCGCTACACCTGCTACCTCCGCCCCGACACCGCCCTTCCCATGATGTACATGCCCGACGCCATCCGGTCCCTCATCCTCCTGGACCAGGCAGACCCGACACGCCTCATTCACTCCGCCAACTTCAACATAACCGCCATGTCTTTCACCCCCGCTCAAATCGCCCGGGAGATCGAGGCGCGCGTACCCGGCTTCCAAATCGACTACGAAATAGACCCTCTCCGACAGGCCATCGCGGACTCGTGGCCCGACTCCATCGACGACTCCCCCGCCCGCAATGAATGGGACTGGCAACCAAACTACAACATGTCCGCCATGGTCGACGACATGCTCGCCAACCTGAGGTCAAAACTATCCATAGACGTTGGCTAAGTCTATCAGCCTTGTCGCTCTATAGTGCTTTAGTTAATTCGCCAAACCGGTGCATACGGCGGTGAAGCCGCTCACCCTGAGCTACGTCGAAGGGTAGAGCCAAAGGAAGGCGTCCAACCCCACCCCTTAATGAGATCTTTGCATAACCTCTGCTGTAGGGGCCGGGGCCACTCGTGCTGAGGCGCTCGAAGTATAAGCGTGGTGGAAGTTAGACGATCTGGCTAATATGACAGTTGAAAACCCCAGTTACACAAAGGCCTCTCGATGTTAGGAGGCTAGGGTTAGGGTGATTCCGTGTGACTAGAGCCATACAAGAGAAAACCCATAAACACCTGACGACCCCTACCCCAACCCCTCCGCCGCCCCGATCCCGACCTCCAGCTCGCCTCGTTCCACCGCCTTAACCTTCTTGACTAGCCCGTCATTCACGGATACGTCCACACACGCATCCCGACCCTTCGCCACCACCAACCCGTTCAAGTACTCGATCTCCAACCGACGCCCCTTCTCCATGTCCTGCGCCGTCGAAGACCTCCCCGACTCCGTGTACCGCTCCGCCGCCTGCATTATCGAAAGTTCCAGCTCCTCCAGCCCCTCACCCCTCCCCGCCGCCAGCCACACCTCCGGGTCCTTGCCCCCAATCGGCACCAGGGTATGCCCAATCGCCTGCCCGACCTCCACCGCCTCAGCCGCCAATCGTATGGTAAGTCTTCTAACCTCGGCTTTCATTGCCATGTCTCGACTGCTCAGGCCCGTGATCGCCTGCAATCCGTTCCCCATCGAGTTAGCCACCAGCTTGCTCCACCGTTCGCCGCCCAGGTTGGTGGTCACCTTCGTGCTGTCCACAATCTCAAGCAGCGCCGCCACTTCCTCGACCCTCGACGTCACCTTCCCATCCATCTCCCCTACTCTAAACACCGTGTGCGCCGCGCCTCCTGCTGCCGCCGTCCGGGTCACGTGTCCTGGCTCTACCAGCCCGACCCCAATATTGCTCGCTATGCAGCCCAACACCCTATCCCGCCCCAACGCCCCGGCTATCGTGTCTTCGTTTATCCCGTTCTGTATCGAGACCGCGAATCCTCCGTCTGCTATGTAGTCTCGGATCAGGTGGGAAGCCCACGCCGTGTCATATGACTTTGTGCAGATGAAGGCGATGTCGACCGGCGACTTGATGAGCCCCTGTACCTCGTTAATATGCAAAGCCCGGGGCCGAGAGTGGTGCTCGCCTTGCGTCCCCGACACCCGAAGCCCGCCTTCTTTGATTGCGTTCACGTGGTCGGGCCACGGGTCTATCAAGATTACGTCATTCCCAGCCTCCGCAATCAACCCTCCGATATAGCTCCCAACCGCCCCCGCCCCGACAAACGCCAAACGCTTACTCAACTCTTTGCCCCTTCCTGGCTGATTTTCTTCAGCCTGATGCTTCGTTTCGAAAGCAGCATCTATCGATGCGCCATTATATTAACGAGCTTCCCATGAGGTTCCCGAGTAAGAAACCGCCTCACCCCCCAGGGCTCGTCCGTCAGGGGATAAATGATCTCGAAACCTGCGCGATGAGTCCGGTCATAAGCCTCATCCACGTCGTCAACCTCTATTGAAATGTCCGGGACCGGAGTACCCGAGCCCCCCTCAGTGGCAACACTGATCTGCGCCGGAGCGTTCGTCCCGGATGAAAGCGTCATAATCCACCCGAGGTCCATCACGACATCAAGGCCCAGCACATCACCGTAGAACCGCCGTGCATCCTCCATCCTCTCCGCCGCTATGTTTGGGACAATCCGTCTAACTTCCATGTCTCAATCCTGCTCACTCAATCCGAGAGGCTTGAAGCAACGAACACTATCCCCTAACTAGACCTGAACTCCGGCATCACCTCTTCATGGAACCGAGTCAGCTGCTCCGAGTACTCCGCCAACGGCATTCCCTCCGGCCAGTGCAGTATCACGTGTTCCAGCCCGGGATACCTGGCCTCGTACTCCTTCAGAACGCCGGTCACGTACTCGGAGTCTCCGCACAGCCACACCTTCTGGTCTATCCCGTCCTCGAGGGTCGGGACCCGGCTCGGCGCTCCCGGCGTACCCCAGGGCCGACCCTCGGCATCCGTATAACGCACCAGCCCGAATGGGGCAAACCACTTGTACCGCTCATCGTGGAACAGTCTGGCCCGCTCCATCGCCTTTTCCTTGTTCCCGTCGATGTAGAAGAACAGGCCCAGCGCAAGGTCTTCTCCCAATGCCAGCTCCCTCCCGACCTCTGCCGCCGCATCCTGGTATTCGTGGATGACCTCGTCCGCCAACTTCTCCCCCGTCCCGTGTACCACGCCCTTGATCCCAATTTGAGCTATGTACCGCAGCGTCCGTCGACTCGCAATCGGCTGCCACACGTCCACCGGTCTGTGCAGGGGTCTCGGGACTAACGTGATGTCCTTCAGGTCGTAACCCCGATACGGCACCTCGGCCGGGAGGTTGTAGTGCTTGCCCTTGTGAGTGAACGATTCTTCATTGAACGCCTTGAAGATGATCTCCATCTGCTCCATAAACAGCTCTTTGTTGGCGTCATTGTCCAGCATCGGCGATCCGAACGTCTCCACTTCCCGCGTGTGATACCCCCTCCCCACCCCGAAAATCACCCGACCCCCGGACAGGATGTCCGCCATCGCAAAATCCTCTGCCAGCCGCAGCGGGTGCCACATCGGCACGATATTGAACGCGCACCCGAATTTCAGTCGCTTGGTCTGCGTCGAAAGGTATGTACTGAGCATTAGCAGGTTCGGAATGCACTCGTACCCTTCCCTCTGAAAGTGATGCTCCGCCATCCAGAGAGCGTAGTATCCCTGTGAGTCCATCTGTTTGGCGATGGATTCCGCCATTCCAAAGCACTCCGTCAGCCGCTCATTCGGGTATAGCCGATCTTCCGGAGCCGTCCCTTCTGCCCCGACGTTGTCCAACTCGATGTGTCCCACGTACAGGGACGAAAAATGCTTGATCATCTGTGCGGCCTCTGCTTTGCCTGAATCTCTCTGCTAACTAGGTCGCCATGTATCCGCCGTCAATCGGGAGCACGTGGCCCGTGACGTAAGACGCTGCATCCGTGCACAGCCAGACCACAACCTCGGCGATCTCCTCCGGCTTGCCCATCCTGCCGATAGGCTGTTCCTCGTCCTTCTGTGCCTTTGAGAAATTGTTCGAACTGATTATCAGGTCCATCATCGGAGTGGTAATTTCACCGGGAGCCACCGCGTTCACACGGATCCCTTGCCGCGCGTAGTCCATCGCCGCGCTCTTGGTCAGTCCCACCACTCCGTGCTTGCTCGCCGTATACGCCGACGACCCTTGCCCCGCCACCAGCCCTGCCACCGACGACGTGTTGACGATCGCCCCACCCCCCTGCTCCAGCATCACCGGCGCCTCATACTTGATGCATAACCAGACTCCCGTCAGGTTCACGCCTATCACCCGGTCCCACTCATCCTCCGGGTATTCGTGGAATGGGATTCGTACCCCGGTGTGAATGCCGGCGTTGTTGAACGCCGCATCTATCCGCCCGAACCTCGACACCGTCTCCGACACCATACGTTGCACATCCTCAGCCTTGGACACGTCCGCCGTCACCCCCGACCCCTCTCCCCCCATTCCGGCGATGAGACGGACCGTTTCCGCCACTGGCGCCTCGTTCAGGTCCACTGCCATAACCTTCGCCCCTTCCCTAGCAAACACCAGCGAAGTCGCCCTCCCAATCCCAGACCCGGCACCGGTAACCAATGCCACCTTACCCTTCATGCTGTCACCCATTACGCAGCTCCTCTCTCGGGAATTAAATCCCTTCGCCCTGACGAGACCTTTGCATAACTGTCATTCCGAGGCTACGCGAGGAATCTGGGGTGGGGGTCCCCGGCACGACCACCTTGAATACATCTCGCTGTCTTAGTCCTTGCCAAGGGTTACGCAAAGGGCTCTCAATGCGAGAGGGTGAGGGTGAACGCCCCATCACCCCTCCACCCCCGCATAATGCAAACTCTGCCCCACAATATCCACTCCCACAAGCTCACTGTGCGCCGCCAGTAGCTGCTTTGTCACCGGCCCCGGTATCTCGCTTCCAATCGGCCTCTTGTCCACACGAGACACGGGCACAATCCTCGGGCTGGTCCGGCTGAAAAACACCTCGTCAGCCGTATACAGATCGTAGGGCTGTAGGTCTTCCTCTAGCGCCGGAATCCCGAGACCCTCGGCAAGTTCAAACACCACCTGCCGCGAGACTCCCTGCAGAATATTGTCGTCCTTCGGCGTTTTCAGCACGCCGTCCGTGACTATAAACACGTTGTATCCCAGTCCCTCCGTTACGTTGCCATTTGTGTCCAACAGTAGCGGCAGTCCCTCGGGGTCGACATCCTGAGCTTCTAGTTCCGCCAGTACAAAGTTCATCCGGCTGTGGTGTTTCACCTTGGCATCCAGCATCGTGCTGGAATAGCTGCGCACCTTGGTCACTATGGCATGAGCCCCGTCAACGTAAAATCTCGCAAATTCCTCGAAGTGAATCGGCTTGATGATCACGCACACGCTCGGTGGCCCGTCCACCGAGGCCCCTCGCGTGATAATCGGGTTGATGGCAAAATCCCCGACCTCATTCCGCCGATGATCATTCCTAGCCACCCCCTCCCGACACACCTCCACCATCTCCTCTTCCGTCAATACCGGGTCAACCCTCACGTACTTCAAAGACCGGTACAGCCGGTTAATGTGGTCCTCCAACCTGAACGGAGCCCCGGCAAAAGTCCGCCCCTGGTCGAACACCACGTCGGCCACCATAAACCCCCGGTCGTGGGGCGGAAACAAGACCTCCCTATACGGGACCCACTCCCTGTTAAAATACGCCGTAAAGTCATCGTAATTGCCCATCTCTTCCTCCGTATTACCCCTTCTCCCTTGATGGGAGAGGGCTGGGGTGAGAGTGATTCCCTCCCCTCTTCACTCAATCGCCAAACAACCTTGCCACCTCCCCACCCCCCACCAACTCAAACAACTCCACCCCCGGCTCCCGGGACATCCGCTTTAGAAAAGACTCCGCGTACAACCACCCCTCAGGGCTACCGACTCCCCTCCGCTCAACCTCCCCCGACGCCACCTTCAGCGTGGCCAACGCCGCCACCGAAGTAGTCCCCCTCCTGGAATAGTCCTGTGCCTCGAACACCCGGCTGCTGGTATTCCCGTTTTTTTCTCCCTCCACCCTTACCCGCACAACCATAGGCTCATCCAGTGGCTCGATGTCGAAATAAGCCTTCCCCTCCTCGGACGACAAGTAAGTCATCAGGTATTCCATCGGGCTGGTCTCGAGCCCCGGAATTTCGTCATAAGACGTGAACCCCCAACGCACCATCGCCTCCATGAAGTCGCTGCCCTCAATCTGGTGTAACCCTCCGCTCGCCGTAACCTCAGTCAGCCCTGGCACGGACTGGGAAATGGTTACCGGGTCCGGGACACCCGTGTAATACACTTCTTTAGTCCCGACAGGCGGCAAAAAATCGATCTCTTCCCTATTGGCAAACGCCCCGGGTTTTACATAATCACCGTCGATGAACTGGGGCGCGAGCCCGCTGTTTATCCTCAGGAAGTGTTGTATCGCCGCCGGATAATTCAGCGAGTAGTTCCATGAAAACCAGATATTCACCCGACGAGCAACGTCCATATTGTCGCAGCCATATCGAGCCAGCACCCCGCTCAGGCCCGGCATGATCCCACAACCCGTCAGCACGGCGACACCCGCATCCTTTGCTCTACGGTCCCACACCGGGTTGAGGAACAGTTCTTCCGCCGGTTCGTGATCGTCGCCCATATCCACGTAGTGCGTACCGGAGTCTATCGCTGCCTCCACCACCTTCAATCCATACAGATGATAAGGCCCGACCGCATTGAACACCGTGTCGACATTACTTAGTGCCTCTCTCAGCCCGAATTTGTCATCGACATCCAGCGCCATCCACTCCCCTCCCGTCCTCTCCCCAACCCGACGCGCCCGCTCGCCGTCCCTGTCCGCCGCCACTAGCTCCACATCCTCGCCTTCCGACGCGATCTGATAGGCAATCCCCCTCCCATGAAACCCACAACCTAGAACCATTACCTTCATGGTCTTCCCAACAGAGGGGCCACCTCTTCCACGTATCTACCCAGCTGCTCCGTCATATCCGGCCCTACGAAACGCAGCACGGGCGTCGTGCATCCGGCATCCACGTAGGACTGGATCTTTTCCGCCACCTCTTCAGGCGGGCCGTAAGCAACCCAGAGATCTATCAGTCCCGGCGTCACGAACGCAGGCCCGTAGTAAGAGACGAGGAAATCATTGGCCTGCTTGTAGGCCGTGGCCCTGTCGTTGTGTATGTTCACCATCAGGTGCAGGCACGAGTCCAGGGCCTCCGCATCCCGACCCATCCCCGCCGCATAATCCCGTATCCTGTCGAATCGCTCACGGAATTCCTGCGGTTCTATCGCATCCGTCTGCCAGCCGTCGGAATGCTTGGCTACTCGCTTGAGCACACGCTCCATCAACTCAGGGCTGTAGTCGCCCTTGGGGTTGACGGCCAACCACAGCGGCACCCGGTCCTGCACCGGTTTCGGCAGCGCGTCCACCTCCTCGAACTGGAAGAATCGCCCCTTGTGGGTGACCTTCTCCTCCGACCACAGCCGACGCAGTATCTCCATCCCCTCCAGCACCCGACCCACCCTCTCCCCCGACGCCACGCCCATCACCTCAAGCTCCTGAGCGTATTGCGGCCCGTACCGGGCCGACCCGCCGTTTCAGACAGCCAGTATCGTACGACCCTCTGATAACACATCCAGGCTTGCCCACTGTATCGCCAGTTGAACGGGATTGCGGAGCGGAAAACTGGCCAGGCATATAGTGCCCAGTTTTACATAACTGGTGCGTGCTGCAATGGCTGATAGGAGCACCAGGTAGTCGAGCCTCGGCTTGGAAAGCAGGTTGTCCCCGACCCACACCCCGTCAAAACACCCCGACTCCTCCGCCGCAACCGCAGCGTCCACCAGCTCCGAAACCGTCGTCCCCCCGGACACCACAGACCTGTTCGAAAGACTTATCCCGTACTTCGCTCCAGACACTATTTGGTGTCCCTTCCAGTAATTCCTCCCCTCTCCCTCAATGAAACCTTTGCGTAACTGTCATTCCGAGGCTCCGCCAGGAATCTGGGGCGGCGCCTTAGGGACGGGCGACGCTGCTCGGTCTTCCAATGTGTTCCAACCAGTGAGTTACGCAAAGGTCTCTCGATGGGAGAGGGCTAAGGTGTTCCATAAATCTAAGGCTAGTTAGGCAGAATGGTATTATATACCCCCTATACTGCCATTCTTCTCCTTTCAATATCGGAGCCCTCATGACAAACACCCACCCCAAAACCCTAGACACCGTAATAGTAGGCGGCGGTCTGGCAGGCCTCACCGTCGCCTACCGACTCCAGGACCAGGACATCCTCCTCCTCGAAAGAGAAGACTACTGCGGCGGGCGCACCCTCTCAAAGCAGATGGGCGAGTACGTCTACAACATGGGCGCCCAGGTCGTTAACGGCGACGACAGCCTCGTCGCCCCCCTCGCCAACGAACTCAGCGTAACCCGCAGTCTCATCAACAAGACAAAGCTCCCCATAATCATGAAGGGCAAGCTCGTCGCCGCCTCCAACGAGCCTTCCTTCCTCTGGCAGCTTCCCATATCCCTCACCGACAAGATAAAACTCGGCTGGGACGTCTTTAACCTCAGGCGTAAATACGGTGGGTTCCGCAAGGACTTCCCCGACATAACTGACCCCAACATCATCCACCTCAACTCTATGACCCTCGCCCAGTACATGGGCCTCGAGTCCGGAGACCTTCGAGACATCTGGGACACCGTCGCCCTCGCCACTACCACCACCGACGCAGGAGAGTCCTCCGCCTATCACCCCATCAACACCTTCCTGCACTTCGTCGCCAGGGAATACTTCGTTAACGGCGGCACGTGGCAGATCGCCCGAGCCCTCTGGGACCGTCTCTCCGACCGAATAGAAACCTCCGCCGAGGTCTCCAGGGTTGTCCAGGACGCCGACGGAATCTCAGTCACCTACTCCCAGGGCGGCCGGACCCACACCGTTCGAGCGAAGAAATGCGTTATGGCAGTGCCCGCGCCCGCCGCTCTTCCCCTGATCGACCCTCTCCCCGGCTGGAAAAGGGAGGCCCTTGCCGCCGCCCGATACGGCGCCATAACCAGCGCCGGTCTCCTCCTAGACCGTAACTCCGAGGACTTTCTCGGAAAAGGCGTGTGGCGCGTCCCGACCGTCCGCAGCAGGCTAGTCTCCGTCACCAACCCCACCATAACCTTCCCCCAGGAGGTCAAGGACAGGACCGGCCAGGGCCTCCTTCGCGTCTACACGGGTGACGTAGAATCCAGACGACTGCAAAAGCTCTCAGACGGCGAGGCCCTCGAGTCCCTGATGGAAGACCTTTACGCCGTCCTCCCCGACACCCGCGGCCACGTCATAACAGGCGCCCTGAAGCATTGGCAGTACGGCGGCAGCCCGTGGCTCGTTGGCCGGCTCGCCCACGTTCCCAACATTCAGGCCCCCGCCGAGAACATCCACTTCGCTGGGGACTACACCGCAGGCTCCGGCATGGACGCCGCCGTCCACTCCGCCTCTCGGGTCCTCACCGAACTAGGCCGCGGCTCCCTCTTCCCCTCCCCCGCCTAATCTGCTCTCGCGGTCCTGTCATTCCCGACTCCTATCGGGCTGCAAGTGCGCCTATGGCGTGAATCCATCCCGCGGAAATGGGGCGGTCCCACGAGGGATCTGGGGCGGTGGGGAGGAACTCCCCTCTCCGTCCTAGCTAGGAATACAAGCCGTCACCATGATCTCCACCAGCAAGTCCGGCCTGTTCAACATCACCTCCACCGTCGCCCGAGGCGGCTTGTTAACCGTGAAGTGCTTGCCATACTCCTCGTTGAACTCCGCCAGGTCCTCCCTCTTCGTAAGCCAGCAGTTCACTGACAACACGTTTTCCAGGTTCGTCCCCGCCGCATCCAGCACCCTTTTGATCCGCTCGATCGTGAATCGAGTCTGCTCCGCGACACCCTCGCCCAGCTTCCCGGTATCCGGGTGCGTGCCCGTCTGACCCGCCACGAAAACCAGGTCTCCAAATCTCGCCCCCGGCGAAAGATTGGGGTTCCCACCCTTCATATCAACGTTGATGATCTCTTTCTGCGGCATCTCGATTCCTCCTCATGGGAATGTATTAGAGTTCCGTCGAGACAGGGCCCTATACCCCCCGCCCCGACTGAGTGGGATACTATACGAAACCCGCGCTGCCGGTCTACGCACCCACCATGAACACCCACACCCTCAGATGCACCGCCTGCTCCCGAGACCACACTCCCGACATCCGCACCCTCGCTTGCCTTGCCTGTGGTGCCCCTCTAGTCGTTACCTATCTTCCCGATGCAGAGCCAACCCTCGGCATCCCACCTGTCTCCCTCGGCGAGGGCCACACCCCCGTAGTCCCCCTGCCCAATATCGCCGACTCCCTCGGCCTGAACTCCTTCTACGCCAAGCTCGAATTCGCCTCCCCCACCGGCTCCTTCAAAGACCGGGGGACCGCCTCCATGCTCGCCGTCGCCCGAGAATTCGGCGTCAAGGATCTGGTTGAAGACTCCTCCGGCAATGCTGGCGCTTCCGTCTCCGCCTATGCCGCCCGTTGCGGTATCAAGGCCCACATCTTCGCCCCGGACTCCGCACCACGGGCCAAGCTCAACCAGATTAAGGTATACGGCGCCGAAACCCACCTCATCCCCGGCCCCCGACAAGCCAGCGCTGTAGCCGCCCTCGCCTTCTGCGAAGAGCGCAACCTGGTCTACGCCTCCCACAACCTCAGCCCCTACTTCCTGGAGGGCACTAAGACCTTCGCCCACGAGCTTCCAACAAACTTCCCGGACAAGCTCCCCGACCACATAGTCATGCCCGTCGGCAACGGTTCCCTATTCCTGGGCACGTGGCTCGGCCTCCGAGAATTGCAACGACGCGGCACAATCGACACCCTCCCCAGACTCCACGTAGTCCAGGCCGACGCCGTCAAACCCATCGTCGCCGCCTATCAAGGCAAAACCTGGCTGCCCGACCCGGCCAACCGCACCATAGCAGGTGGAATCTCGGTAACCCAACCCCCGCGTTTGCATCACGTCGTAGATGTCCTCCACAAATCCGGCGGTGACGTAATCGCAGTCCCCGACTCCGAAATCACGTCCTGGCAGTCCAATCTCGCCCGCTCAGAGGGCCTCTTCTGCGAACCGACATCAGCCGCCGCTTTCGCAGGCCTTGCCGCTCTGATCGAATCCGGAACAATTCAAGCCACAGACACCGTCCTCATACCGATAACCGGGTCGGGCCTGAAGGACTCTCCCTAGTCCCGATGCTGTATCATGGCCTCCCTGAATAAACCCCGCCAGGAGCCACCCATGCCCACACCCCTCCGCCCCTCCCTCGCCCCTTACGAAGAATACCCCCTATACGATGTCTTACGGCGCACCGCCTCCCGCCTCCCCGACAAAACCGCCGTCATCGACGGCGACCGCACTTTCACCTTCAATCAGCTTGATGACCAGAGCGACAGGTTTGCCTCTGCCCTCACGGGTCTCGGCATTGAAAAGGGCGACCGTGTCGGGCTATTCGCACCAAACTGCGCCGAGTTCGTCGCCGCCTACTTCGGAATCCTCAAGACCGGTGCAATCGTGGCCCCTGCCAACTCCGCCTACCGCGCTCGGGAGCTGACCCACCAGTTGGTCAATTCCGGCGTCCGCGCGCTCGTATGCCACCAGACCACTCTCCCCGTCGTCGAGGCCGCCCGCCCCGACCTCCCCGCCCTCGATACCGTCATAAACGTCGGTGCCAACGCCCCCGACACCCTGAACTTCGACCAACTCGTCTCCGAAGCCTCCCCCCACCCCCCATCGGTAACCATCGATCCCAAGGAAGACCTGGCCGCACTGCCTTCCTCCAGCGGCACCACCGGCCTTCCCAAGGGTGTCATGCTCACCCATTTCAACCTCACCAGCAACCTCGAACAGACTCTGAAGCGCCCCGGCGAGGCCTCCGCCCCCACCGAGGACGATGTCCTTCTGGTCCACCTGCCCCTATTCCACAGCTACGGGATGACCGTACTCATGAACGCCGCCATCGCCGCCGGGGCCACCCAGGTCCACATGGGCCGTTTCGACATGGACCTTTTCCTCGATCTCGTCCCCCGTCATCGCATCACCATGCTATTCACCGTGCCCCCCGTTGTCCTCGGCGTGGCCCAGGTCCCGGGAATCGAGTCCCATGACCTATCTTCCCTCCGCGTCTGCCTCTCCGGAGCCGCCCCCCTCTCCGAGGAGCTTCAAACACGCTTTGAACGGCTGACCGGCGTCCCGACCGTCCAGGGCTACGGCCTCACCGAGACCTCTCCCGTCACCAACATGGATTTCGTGGAACCCGCCCGCCGACGCCCCGGCTCCATCGGCCCGCCAACCGCAGATACCGACGAAAAAATCGTCGATCCCGAAAACGGTTCCCGGGAACTTGCCCGCGGAGAAATCGGCGAGCTCATCATCCGCGGCCCCCAGGTCATGAAGGGCTACTGGCGCAACCCCGAGGCAACCGCCGAGACCATTAAAGATGGTTGGCTTTACACCGGCGACATGGCCCACATGGACCCGGACGGCTATGTCTACATCGTCGACCGTAAGAAAGAGCTGATTAAGTACAAGGGCTTCCAGGTCGCCCCTGCCGAGATGGAGGCCCTCCTCCTGGAGCACCCCAATGTCTCCGACGCCGCCGTTGTCGGTAAACCCGATGAAGAGGCCGGTGAGCTTCCCAAGGCCTACGTCGTAGCCAGGAACCCTTCCCTCACCGCCGACGATGTAATGGCCTTCGTCGCCGAACGCGTCGCCGGTTTCAAGAAGATCCGAGAGGTCGAGTTCATCGACGAAATCCCCAAGAGCCCATCAGGCAAAATCCTCCGCCGCGTCCTCTCCGATATGGAAAAGACGCGCTAATTCCACCGGCCAGCACCCCCTAACTATGTCATCCCGAAGCTCTGCCAGGGATCTGGGACGGTGTCCAATCCCCTCTCCCTTGATGGGAAAGGGCTAGGGTGAGGGTGAACTCCAAGACGGCTGGGCCGTTCGTGCTGTCGCAGATCCGCCTCAGGCGGGAGGCTCTCGAAGTATGAGCGGGGGTGTCCACCGTATCAGGTAAGTACAATAAGTGCGCACTTCATTGACCTAAAGCCCCTAGTGACCACGAACATCTAGCCACATGCCCCGCACCTTCGAAGTCCTCCTTGTAGCCTTGCGCTTGGGCCTGACCTCCTTCGGTGGCCCTATAGCCCACATCGGCTACTTCCGCGACGAGTACGTAACCCGACGCGCCTGGCTCACCGAGGATCGTTTCGCCGAGCTCGTGGCCCTCTGTCAATTCCTGCCCGGCCCCGCCAGCAGCCAGCTCGGCATGGCCATCGGAATGCGGCGCGCAGGCTATCCCGGCGCCCTTGCCGCGTGGCTCGGCTTCACCCTGCCGTCCGCGGTCGCTCTCATACTATTCGCCTATGGTGTGGAGCAGCTTGGCGGAGAGGCGTCAGAATGGCTTCATGGCCTGAAAGTCGTAGCCGTTGCCGTAGTCCTGCTGGCGCTGTGGGGCATGGGAAAGACACTCACCCCGGACAGGCCCAGAATCACCATCGCCGTAATCGCCGCGGCAGCGCTCCTCTTCACCGACGGCGTGGTAATTCAGCTGGCCGTCATCGCCGGCGGAGCCATCCTTGGCCTCACCTTCCTCCGCCCGACGATCCCCACCCAAACCCCTCCCCCCGACAAACAGACCGGTGTGTTCATCGGCGCTTTTGCCTTAGTTGTCTTCCTGGGACTCCTACTAGCCCTTCCCATAGCAAGCCAAGTCCTTGACAACTTCCCCCTCGCCCTCGCCGATAGCTTCTACCGCTCCGGGGCCCTCGTCTTTGGCGGCGGCCACGTCGTCCTTCCTCTGCTTGAAGCGGAAGTCGTCCCGACAGGTTGGGTCTCTAGAGACGGTTTCCTTGCTGGCTACGGCGCGGCCCAGGCCGTCCCCGGCCCCTTGTTCACCTTCTCGGCCTACCTGGGCACGGCTGCAGGAGTCCTGTCTCCCCGTTGGATTGGTGGTTTACTGGCCCTCGGTGCGATATTTCTGCCTTCGCTCTTCCTGGTCGTCGGCGTCCTGCCTTTCTGGGAGAAATTGCGAGGCTTCACCAATGTCCGGGGTGCATTGTTGGGTGTCAACGCAGCTGTCGTCGGTCTCCTCCTGGCCGCCCTCTACGATCCCGTATTCACCGGCGCCATCACCTCCCCTCGGGATTTCGCCCTTGCCTCTGCCGCCTTCGCACTCTTGGTATTCTGGAAAGCCCCCCCTTGGCTCGTCGTCTTGCTCACCGGCGGAGCAGGGGTCCTCTTGAACCTGATCTAGGAAACATGTGAACAGCCTTTTGCACCATCTTCTTCCGTTGTCCCCCTCTCATCATTCCCGCCCCAGCCGTGATCCCCACCCCTTCCGTCATTCCCGAGTAGTCGGGTCGAAGATGCTCCGTGCTAAAAGTCCGCCTTTGGCGGAGCGTGAATCCATCCCCTCCCTTCCCTCTCCTTAACCACCCACGCACTTGTTCAGACCATTCCTGACTCCCTGCCACCCCGACTCCTCGTCAGGTGCGCCCCTCCATTCCCCGTCCTGAAAGCCCGGCACATGCCAGGCCTTCTTGCCCTCCGAATGTTCTTGGTTCAACGCCCAAAGACGTTCGCAGGAACATTCCCCATGATTGACTGCATCCCGAAATGCCCTATAGAATCGCCAAACTTGAGAGGGCCGGACGGCCCAATCTCGGCGCAATCTTCCGCTTTTTGGAAACTATGTATCGCACAGAAGCAATGAACTTGGATCAAGACATTAGCTTCCGCTGTTCCAAAACGATGCGCGCGACACGGAACACCGCCACCGCAGCTAGGCAGCCTTCCGGCTGCAGCTGCCTGGACTTTGCACGGATAGTGAACGTAGCTTGACCACAGCGACAGCCATATCAGAGTCCTCCAGCAAAGGACGCCGATTCCTTTGGATCGGCCTCATCGCAATAGTGTTGGCTTCCTTCGGGGCACTCCTCTATTACGGAGCAGAGATTTACCAGGAGTCCCCCCCGACCCCCGAGAAAGTCATCACTTCTGACGGACAGATTGTCTTCACCGGGGATGACATCCGCTCGGGGCAGGACGTCTGGCGTTCGATCGGAGGGCATGAGTTGGGCTCCGTCTGGGGCCACGGCGCCTACACCGCACCCGACTGGACCGCCGACTGGCTCCACCGAGAGGCGGAATGGATCGCCGACTTCTGGGCCCTCCAGGAGTACGGCTCAACCTTCGAAGACCTCCCCGATGAACCCGCCGCCGGCCTCCGTGCCAGGCTCGCCAACGAGCTCCGCACTAACACCTATAACCCCTCCACAGAAACGGTAACCATCTCGCCTCTGAGGGCCAGGGCTATCGAGGCAGTTCAGGACCACTACCTCTCCCTCTTCGGCGATGATCCCGCCCTCACTGATCTCAGAGAAAGCTATGCAATGCCCTCCGACGTGATCCCTGATCTCGAACGTCGGGAACAGTTCACCGGGTTCATATTCTGGGCGTCCTGGGCCTGCGTAACCGAACGCCCGGACCACGATATTACCTACACCCACAACTGGCCCCCGGAAGACCTGGTGGGGAACGGCCCCACCGCCGTCATGATCGTAGTTTCCGTCATAAGCTTCGTGCTTCTGCTGGGCGGCATCGGAGGGTTGGCCTGGTTCTACGCATCCCGCCGCGATTCCTGGCGCACTGAGGGCAAGGCCCTTCCCGCCGACCCCCTGCTGGACATAAAGCCCACCCCGTCCATGAACGCATCCCGCAAGTATTTCTGGGTGGTCGGGGCCCTGGCCGTCTCCCAGATCATCGCCGGGATTGTCATTGCCCACTACGGAGTCGAGGGCACTGCCCTCTACGGCATCCCCATAGCCGAAGTTGTTCCGTACTCTCTTGCCCGAACGTGGCACATTCAGCTGGGCATGCTCTGGATCGCCACTTCCTGGCTCGCCACCGGCTTGTGCCTCGCACCCCTGGTCGCCGGCCGGGAGCCGAGGTTCCAGGCCCTCGGCGTGAACATCCTCCTTGTGGCCCTAGTAATCGTGGTCGCAGGTTCCATGATCGGGCAGGCCCTTGCCATCCACCAGCTCCTCGGCAACGACGTTAATTTCTGGGTTGGGCACCAGGGATACGAATACCTGGACCTGGGGCGCATGTGGCAGGCGCTCCTCTTCGTCGGCCTGCTGCTCTGGCTGGTTCTCATGCTCAGGCCCCTTATGGGCGCATGGAGGGCGGCCAAAGCAGACCCGAGGCAAAGACAATTTCTTTTGATCTTCATGCTTTCAGTGGCGGCAATCGCACTCTTCTACGCTCCGGGCCTGATTCCGGGCCAGCACACCAACCTCGCCATCGCCGAATACTGGCGCTGGTGGGTTGTTCATCTCTGGGTAGAAGGCTTCTTCGAGGTCTTCGCCACCACGGTAATCGCACTCACCTTCGTTCGGCTGGGGCTGGTCCAGGTGAGGTCCGCCACCATGGCAATCCTCCTCACAACCATCCTCTATTTGACCGGTGGCGTGCTCGGGATGTTCCACCACCTCTACTTCACCGGGACCACGCCGATTATCCTCGTCATCGGCGGCACGATGAGCGCATTGGAGTTGATGCCTCTCGTCATGATCGGCTACGAGGCCTACGACAACTTCTCAATGACCAGACGCACCTCCTGGATTCATCACTACAAATGGCCCGTGTACTTTTTCGTAGCCTCCGCCTTTTGGAATTTGGTTGGGGCAGGGCTGTTCGGATTCCTCATCAACCCTCCAATTGCCTTGTATTACATGCAGGGATTGAACACCACTTCGGTTCATGCCCATGCGGCGTTGTTCGGCGTTTACGGAAACCTGGGGCTCGGCCTCACCTTGCTGAGCCTTCGAATATTGACTGTGCGAACGGAGTGGCGGACTCGGACCCTTTCCTTTGCATTCTGGTCCGTAAACATAGGACTCGCTTTGATGGTGCTGCTCAGCCTGCTCCCCGTCGGGTTGGCCCAGACCTGGGCCAGCTTCGAACATGGAATGTGGTATGCCCGCTCCGCAGAGTTCCTCCAGCATCCCGTGCTTGAGGCAATCCGATGGCTCCGCTCTATCGGAGACACGATATTCGCCCTGGGCATCCTCGCAATAGGCTGGTTCGTAATTGGCCTGTCAACCGGATGGTCGAGAGCCGGCACTCGAGAAGATATCTCCGAGAAAGAACGCGCCGTTCCCGTCACCGCAGACTGACCTGCCCCGGGACCTCTCCCAAATTGACCCCCAAAATCAGGGGTGCTATCCTCAACCCCAACTTCGTGCCGGACGCCCGAGTCCGAAGGAGGACGCCCGTGTACACTCTCATAAGGTCCCTGCCACTGCGTACAATTCTCGCCGCCCAGGCCCCGGCCCTCGCCGCCTCGTGGCTGATTGCGGAGCTCTTCTACAAGTTCCACAGTTTCACCCTGGAGCTTGCCGCCTTCCTGGCCACCTGGTTCGTCATAGACGGCGCGCTGTCCTTCGCATTCCGGTTCTTCAAACAGCGCAAGACCGGCGACTCCCAGGCCTGATTTCCTACGCTTCCCTCAGACTAACCCCGCCGAGACCGGAGGCCGTTAATGTCCTTTGACCAGTCCCTCCTCCGCACCATGGAGTGGCGGTGCATAGGCCCGCCACGGGGCGGCCGCGTCGTCGCCGTCACCGGTGATCCCGCCGACCCCATGACCTTCTATTTCGGAGCGTGCGCGGGCGGCGTCTGGAAATCCGACGATGGCGGCGCGTACTGGCAAAATGTCTCTGACGGCTATTTCAAGACCGCCGCGGTCGGGGCAATCGCCGTCGCAGAGTCCGACCCAAACGTTGTCTACGCGGGCATGGGCGAGTCCTGCATTCGAACCGACGTCTCCCACGGCGACGGCGTCTACCGCTCATCCGACGCAGGCCGCTCATGGACTAATATCGGTCTGCAAGCCACCCGGCACATCTCTAGGGTCCGCATCCACCCGACCAACCCGGACCTCATCTACGTCGCTGCCCTCGGCCACGCCTGGGGCCCGAATCCCGAGCGCGGAATCTTCCGGTCCGCCGACGCCGGTCAGTCCTGGGAGCACGTCCTTTACAAGGACGACTCCACCGGCGCAGCCGACCTCTCCCTCGACCCCAACAACCCCCGGATAATGTTCGCCGCTCTCTGGCAGGTCCAGCGTTATCCCTGGGCGCTGTCCAGCGGCGGACCCGGTAGCGGCATCCACCGCTCCACAGACGGCGGGCAGACCTGGGAAGACGTCACTCGCAATCCCGGCCTCCCCGAAGGAATCATGGGCCGCATCGGCGTCGCTGTATCCCCCGCCAAACCCGGCAGGCTCTGGGCCACCATTGAGCACGAGAACGCGGGCCTCTTCCGCTCAGATGACTACGGCGACACCTGGGCCCTCGTCAGCGATAACCGTGACCTCCAGGGTCGGCCCTGGTACTACCAGCACGTCTTCGCCGACACTAGGGACCCCGACTCCCTCTGGATTCTCAATTACAAGACCTGGAAGTCCATCGACGGCGGCGCCAACTTCTTTGAGGTCACCACCCCCCACGATGACAACCACGACCTCTGGATTGATCCCAACAATCCTCTCCGCATGATTGAGGGCAACGATGGTGGTGCCTGCGTTTCCTTCAACGGCGGCGAGACCTGGTCTTCCATCTACAACCAGATGACCGCCCAGTTCTACCACATAACCGCCGACAACCGGACTCCCTATCGCGTCTACGGTACCCAGCAGGACAACACCTCCGTCAGCGTACCTTCCCGCAATCGTAAGGGTGCAATCACGTGGGAGGAGTGCCGGGTCGTCGGTTCCGGCGAAAGTGGCCACATCGCCGTCCATCCAGGCAACCCTAACATCGTCTTCGCCGGTGCCATCGGTAGCTCCCCGGGCGGTGGCGGCAACCTCCTCCGCTACGACTACGACGCCGACCAGACCCGCATAATCACCGTTTGGCCCGAGCTCTACACCGGTCTTGGCGCAAAGGAGATGAAGTACCGCTTCCAGTGGACCTTCCCTATCTCCATCTCCCCCCACGACCCCGACACCCTCTACGTCGCTGGCAACCGCCTCTTTGCCTCCCGAGACCAGGGCCAGAGTTGGCAGGCCCTCAGCCCCGACCTCACCCGAAACGACCCTTCCACCCAGGAACCCTCGGGTGGGCCGATAACGAAAGACACCTCCGGCGCCGAGGTCTACGGCACCATCTTCGCCTTCGCCGAATCCCCCGTCGAAGCTGGTCTATTCTGGACCGGTTCCGATGACGGACTCATCCACGTTTCCCGAGACGCCGGCGCGTCCTGGACCAACGTCACCCCGGAGGGTCTCCCCGATTGGGCCCTGGTCTGCAACGTAGAGCCCTCCCGCCACGATGCCTCAGTGGCCTACCTCTGTGCCACCCGATACCGCCTTGACGACACCCGCCCCTTCCTCTTCAGGACCGCAGATTACGGCAAAACCTGGGCCTCCATCACCGAGGGCATTCCCGCCGACGACTTCACTCGCGTCCTCAAGGAAGACCCGGAACGCCCCGGCCTCCTCTACGCGGGCACCGAGACATCCATCTACTTCTCCTCCGACAACGGAGACAACTGGCAGAGTGTTTCCACCAACCTCCCCAGCGTCCCCGTCTACGACCTCACCGTCCAGGGCAACGAAATGGCCGTCGCCAGCCACGGACGCGGATTCTGGATTCTCGACGATCTACACCTCCTTCGCCAACTCGCGGATGTCGACGGATTGGGCGAAACTCATCTCTTCATCCCAAAGGACACCCTCAGGATGCCTGGCCCCAAGGAAACCAGCGGGAAGGCAACTGCGGGGGTCGGAGGGGCGGTCGGCAAGAAGTACCGTATTGCCCTTGAGACTCCCGCCACCCATTACGAGACCCATCGCCCGGGCCGCAAGCCCCGACGCGTCTTCCTGAACGCTGGCCAGAACCCCGATGAGGGCGTGACCTTCGACTATTTCCTCATCACCGACGCCAAATCTCTGTCTTTGAAAGTCATAGATAGCGAAGACCGAGTGGCCGCTTCCTTTGCTTCCGGCTCCGATGACGACCCCCTCCCCACCCATCGTGGCGTCAACCGTTTTGTCTGGGACATGCACTATCCTCCGGGACTCAAGCTCCCCGGTGACAAGACCACCGAAGACGATGTCGCCTCGGGCCCCCTCGCCCCTCCCGGCGCCTACCGAGTCCGATTCGAGGTCGATGGCGCCACAAGGGAAGAGGGGTTCAACATAGTTCGAGACCCCAATTCCTCCGCCACCGACCAGGACCTCGTCGCCCAATTCGACCTTCTCATGCAGGTCCACGCCAAGGTCTCCGAGACTCATCTCGCCCTCATCCGGCTCCGGAGCATTGCCGGACAGGTCTCTAGCTGGCGTGAACGTGCCTTGGGCATGGGAGCCGAGGAAGCCGTCTCCACCTCCGATGAGATCCTGGAAATCCTGAGAAATATAGAAGAAGAGCTTGTCCAGACCCGATTCAAGGGAGCCCGAGACCGGCTCCACTTCCCCGTCCGGCTCAACAAGAAACTCTCCGAGCTTACCAAGGTCGTAGGCGCCGGTGACTACCCTCCTACAGACCAGGCCCGAGCCGTCTTCCAGGATATTTCCACCCGCATAGATCAACGTCTATCTCGGCTGGAAGAGACTATCCTGACCCGCGTCGCAGAGTTCAACGATCAAGTAAGCTCGCTGGGCTTGAACCCTGTGGACGTCAGCCCTGCCCAGCCTTGAGACTCGACATAAGGAGCGCAAAGTGCCCAACCAAACCCGACAACCCCTGGCAAACATCCAACGCCTGAAAGACCACATGGCCGCCGAGGGCCTCTCCGCTGTGGTCGCCCGCTCCGGCAAGAATTTTTCATACCTCTCCGGTGTCGCCTTCCCCGGCACCCTCGCCCGACACCTTGATCTCCCCGACTCCCCAAGAGACGTCTTCTGCATCTGGCCTCTGGACGGCGAGCCGACTGTAATCAGTAATGCCCTCGGTGTTCCCGTAATAGAGCGGGACTCCTGGATTTCCAACGTGCAAGTTGTCCAGGACTACGTCGAGTCACCGCGTACAAAGCTCGCATCCGTCCTTAAGGAAATGGGCATCGCTGACGCAAAGATCGGCATGGAAGCCTCCTATGTCAACGCTGCTCGATGGGCCGAGATGCAGTCCCTCCTACCCAACGCCGAATTCGTCGACTGCACTTCCCTCATGAACTCGGTCCGCTGGATCAAGACCGACGCCGAGGTCGCGCTCCTCAAAGAAGCCGCTGATATCCAGGACGACGCCCACCTCGAGGTCTTCCAGACCATCCGGCCCGGGGACCGTGAGCGCGATGTCCACAGTCGATTCATGAAAAGCCACCTGGAGCGCGGTTGTCATTTCGTCCACGGCGTCCTCACCTCCCACCGTAACACCTCCATGTACCTCGGAGAGAGCGACCTGGTCATAGAAGCTGGCGACATCATCCGAACCGACTACGTTTCCTACCTTCAAGGCTACCCGGGCCACCAGTCCCGCATGGCTGTAGTCGGTCAACCAACCCCTGAGCAGTCCCGCATGTACTCCGACTACCGGGACATCTACCTCAAACTCATCGAAAAATGCACCATCGGTACAAAGGTCAGCGAGCTTTACTTCTACGGCAGGGAAATGCTCCTGGCCAAGGGATTCCCCCACAACCCCGCGTCCTTTGTCGGGCACAGTGTCGGGTCTTGGTGGCACCAGCAAGAGCCGTTCTTGGTGAAGGGCTGGGACGTAGAAATCGCCGAAAACATGGTCCTCGCTATCGAGCCCTACGTGGACTATTGGCATCTCCAGGACATGGTCCACATCACGAAAGACGGCCCCCGACTCCTCTCAGACCGCTTCGATACTACCACCCTCTTCATCACCGGCTAACCACCATCTGATGCCAATGCGGGGCGGGCGGGGCGGCACTACCCCCTCTCCCTTGATGGGAGAGGGCTGGGGTTAGGGTGTTACCACCCTCTAAGAAAACTCCAGGGCCTCCGCCGCCACCAACTCCCCCACCTCGACATCACTCAACCCCACAACATCCCTCAGCACGTACTCGTTGTGCTCCCCGACCAACGCCTGTGCCCACCTCAGCCGAGCCGGCGTCTTTGACAGCTGGAACTGCAGCCCGTCGTAGGGCATTGGGCCGCACTCCGTATGCTCTAACATCTGGAAGAAGTCGAGATGCGCCAGCTGCGGGTCATTCCACAGTTCCGACTGGCTTTGCACAACCCCCGCCGGGACCCCTGACCCTTGCAGTATCTCCATCAATTCCCGTGCCTCGAATCCCGACGTCCACCCGGAGATTATCCCGTCCAGTTCCTCCGAGTTCTCCAACCTCTTCTCCAGCGTACTGAATCGCGAGTCCGTTCTTAGCTCGCCCATTCCCATAGATTCACACAGCGCCCCCCACTCCTCCTCCGACGTTACCGCAATCGCACACCAGTGCCCGCCCGTGCGTACCGGCCTCTCCGGCTCGTTCTCGGGCGATGCACACGGGTAGATCCCGTGTGGCGCATGTGCCTCATCCCTGTTCCCGTTCCGTCCAAGGACCCGACCTGTAGTCTGATAGTCCAGCGCCAACGGAGACAAATACTGGATCGCACACTCGAACTGAGCCAGGTCCAAATGCTGCCCCTTGCCCGTCCTGTCTCTGTATTCCAGGGCCGCCAGTATGGCCGCAGCGCCGTTCGGAGGATTGATGAAATCGCTGTACGCACCATATGGCGGCAGGGGAAGCCGGTCTGGCCAGCCCGTCAGATGATAGAAACCCGCGTGTGCCGCAGCCTGCATCCCGAAACCCGCAAACGCCGCCTTGGGCCCGGTCTGGCCCTGCTGGCAGGCGCTGAACAGAATGATGTCTTCCTTCAACTCCTTCAGACTCTCGTAGTCCAGGCCCCACCTCTTCTTGACCGGCGGCGTATAGCTCTCCGCGACAACGTCCGGCTGCCACACCTCTATCAACCGTTTTATCAATGCCTGGGCCTCGGGCTTGGCCATGTTTAGACCCAGCCCGTATTTGCTGGTGTTGTAGTTGGCCGGAAATTGGCTGGTGTTCATCCCCGACACCCCATCCTTGGACGGAGGTGCACCCCGCAGGTCATCCCGCCGCGTCACCGATTCCACCCTGATCACCGTCGCCCCGTTGTCGGCCAGGTACTTGATCGTGATCGGCCCCACCGCCACCCACGTGAAGTCGAGAACCTTCAGCCCCTCCAGTGCCATCCCTTTGCCCGTGTCTTCGCCCGGAATCACTCTATATCACCCCCGACTCTCTCAACGACTCGAACTCCGCTTCCCCCAACCCCATCTCATCGATAAACACTTCTCGATTGTGCTCCCCCACCCCCGGCGCCCGACGCCTGAATGATATCGGGCATTCGGGCATCGAGATGTACCGGCCCGCATACTTCAAAGGATAGTCATGTCCCGGCATATCGGCCTTCATCCAGTACCCCCTGGCCTGCAGCTGCACGTCTCTCATCACGTCATCCGCCGCATTGCAGGGCGCCAGCAATACCTTTTGCTGGATCGATCGATCAAAGAGTTCCTCCCGAGTCTTGGTCATAAAGAACCGCCGAATGTGCCCGGATACCTCATCGATCTCTTCCTGCTCCTTGGTCCACGGAGGTCCCGCCGAGTCATCCTCGATCCATCCTCCCCAACTTACCCAGTCCTTGCTCTTCATAAAGTCCGGGGCAAAACCCTCCTCATCCATCCATCGGACCAATCCGTCCATCCGAAATGCGTGCATGCCGCCCGCCAGTGTGAAGCTCACGTATCCGTCCTTACACGGGAAAATGGCCAGTACGTTTGGACCGCCATAGTTGGTATAAGGCCCATTGCGCTCCACGTTGTACCCTTCCAGCTGTGGAAACTGCCCCGCGTTCATCATCGTCCAGTACACCGCCACCTGCGTCGACACCTCCACAACCTGGCCCTCGCCACCGTGACGGGCCTTCCAGAATGCGCACATCGAGCCCACCGCCGCCTGCGCCCCCGCGTGCAGTTCCGCCTGCGGGAACGTGATCCTCACCGGAGCCCGGTCCATGTCCCCGCTGATATAGGCCATGCCACCCATAGCCCAGGATACAAGGTCCGTCGCCTTGTACCCCGAGTACGGCCCCAACTCCCCGAACGGCGTCATTGAAGCCATGACCAGCCTCGGATTCACCCGGCTAAGCTCCTCATAACCCAGTCCCAACGACTCCATATACCCCTGCCCCGACGATAGAATCAGGAAGTCCACGTCCGAAGCCAGCTTCTTGAGCAGGTTTGCCCCTTCAGGTTTGGCGAAGTCCAGGGTGATGCCGCGCTTATTGAAGCAATAGGACTCCCAGAACCAGCTTCTATCCGGCTCTTCCTGACCGGGGTAAAGAGGCCAGTGGTACCGGGTCGGGCTTCCGCCCGGAGGCTCGACCTTTATTACATCGGCCCCCAGGTCGGCCAGCACCTTCCCGCACCAGTTGTAGCCGCCCTCCGTCAGGTCCAGCGCCTTATACGGCCCGAGGGCCATTGACTCTTTGTCAAAACCCATTAGTTACCCACGATTCCCCAAAGTCCCATTTCGGCGGTTAGTATATACCCTTTCCCGCCCCTCCCCGAACACCCCCTATTCCTCGTCCTCCACCTTCTCGAGACCCTTGCATAACTAGCCCTGAGGGTGGTGGGGCCGCTCGTGCTGAGGCACACGAAGTATGAGCGGGGGGAGGCACAGGGCTGAAACATGTGGCCAAATGGCATACTTCTGCAGTACGCAAAAGCCCCTTCTCGCAACACGGATCAAAGGTACCCCCCTAGCACGAATCCACCCCCGACCATAGTCATTCCCATGCCCCGACACGGGAATCCATCCCCCGGTGCGAGACCGCTCACCCAGTCACAGGTCCGCCGAGGCGGAACCGTAGTCGAAGATTTGAGCAGGGCGGCGGCCCCACAATTTCCACCCCTCCCCATGCGATATACTCTCCAGAACATCCATCTATAGGAGACCCCCTACCAATGCCTGAACAATCGTCCAAGCTCCTTCCCCTCCCCGAAGACTGGAATCGAGCTCTCGCCATCGCCGCCCACCCCGACGACCTCGAGTACGGCGCAGCCAGTGCCATCGCCCGCTGGACCTCCCAGGGCAAGGAGATCGGCTACCTGATGGTTACCAAGGGCGAGGCGGGCATCGACTCCATGCACCCCGAAGAGACAGCCCGACTCCGCATGCAGGAGGAGATTAACAGCGCCCGGGTTGTAGGAGTCGACTCCGTGGAATTCCTGGGCTACACCGATGGTGTAATCGAATACGGTCTGCCCCTCCGCCGCGACATCACACGGGCCATCCGAAAGTTCAAACCCGACGTCATCATCACCGGCAACTACGACCTGTTCTTTCCCGGCGGCAACTTCAACTTTGCCGACCACCGTGCCGTCGGTGTCGCCGTCCTCGACGCAGCCCGGGACGCCGACAACCGCTGGATCTTCACCGACCTCCTCGAAGAAGGCCACGAGCCTTGGCACGACCTTAAGTACATCTTCATCACATCGCCTCCCACTACCACCCACTACGTCGACGTCACCGACTCCATCGACAAGGGTATCGCCTCCCTGCAGGAGCACAAGGTCTACATCGACAACCTCTCCCAGGACTTCAACCCAGAAGACTTCCTGAGCTTCGGCGCCGCAGCCATCGGAGAAACCGCCGGCTGCGACTACGCCGTCGGCTTCTCCCTCATGGAACTCAACTCCTAGCCAGGCAACGCCCCTTCAGCCTCACTCCGAGACCGCTACCCCCTCCCATTCCAATGCCCCGCGAGGAATCTGGGTTTTGCCCGCCCACGCCCTGCTTTCCCGTTCTATCCTTCCTCCTATCCCCAGGTATCGAATTAGGGGACAGGGGGTAAGGGGGAGAGGGTTCCTTCCCCCCCTACAACTTCGACAAATACTGATCGAAGATATCAACCCCCACAAATCCGCTGTACGCCCGCTCCAGCCTCTGTGTCACCGGCCCCGGCACCCGACCGTCCGCTATCGGCGCCCCATTCACGCTCGATACAGGGCAGATGCACAAACTGGTTGACGTAATGAACACCTCGTCGGCGTTGTAAGCGTCAAACATGTCAAGATCGGTCTCCACCGTCTCGATATCCAGTTCCCGGGCCAGGTCCAGCACCGTCTGACGACTTATTCCTTCCAGTGTGAACCGGTCGATGGGCGTGTGAATCGCCCCGTTCTTCACCAGGAAAATATTGCTCCCGGCGCCCTCGGCCAGGTTTCCGCTCTCATTTAACAGGACCGCCCACGCCTCCGGGTCCTGCGCCTTCACTTCCAAGTCCGCCAGCACCATGTTCACATAGTTGTGCGTCTTCGCCCGAGGACTCATCGACGAAGGAGGCGTCCTTCTCACCGACGGCGTAATCACCCTGATCCCGTCCCGGTAGAGATTTGCCCGCTGCTTGAACGGTATCGGGTCCGTCTGAATTATCACCGTGGCCCCTCCGGCCTCCCTCGGGTTGTGCGACGCCGGGTCAACCCCCCGCGTTACCCTCTGGATAACCCAATAGTCCGACCCATCTTCAAGCAACGGCAGGTTCGCCTCTACAACTTCATGAGTAAGCTCTGCCATCCGGTCCTTGCTCATTCCCGGGTCAAGCCTCAGGTACTTGCATGACCTGTACAGCCTGTCCAGGTGCTCGCGCACCTTGAATATCTGTCCGTTAAAAGTCCGCGTATTGTCGAACACGGCGTCGCCCATCTTGAAGCCCCGGTCCTGAATCGAGACCTTAGCCTCACTCTCCGGCACTATCTCTCCGTTAATATAAACAACCCGTTCCTTAGCCAAATCCAATTCCTTTCCGTTCTACTTACTATTGCCTCTCCCTTGTTGGGACCTTTACATAACTGTCATTCCGAGGCTCCGCGAGGTCGAAGATGCGCCTCGGGCGTGAATCTGGGGTGGTGTTCCCAGCTAGGAACACCATGAATTCACCTGGCTTTCTTGGCCCTTGCCCAGAGTTACCCAGAGATTTCTTGATGAGACCTTTACACAACCGTCTTTCTGGCCCCGAGCTTGAATCTATCCACGAGGGTGGGGCATTCCCATCACCTTGAGCCGATCTGAAAGTCCGCCTTGCTGTAAGTCCGCCTTTGGCAGAGAGCATCGAAGGGTCTCAAGAGCGAAATGGGCGGGGCGTCCCACTTCCCTGACATGGCATTACACAAGGATCTCCGAATGAGAGAGAGTTAGGGTAAAGACAATCACCCCCTAAACCCCGACCTCCGCCGCCCGAAGCGCGGGCATCACCTCTTTCGCAAACATCTCCATCGAAGCTATTGCCCGGTCTGTATCCAACGCCCCGATGTCAAACTGGCAAAGCAGCGTCGTCACCTTCGCCTCGTCCCTGAATGCCCGTATCTTTCGCAGGCATTCCTCCGGTGTCCCCAGCATCAGCGTCGTCTCCAGTAGCTCATTCATCGGCGGCTCGTCGGGAAGAGGATCGGAAAACGCCCGCCCCCCTATCACCCGCTCCCTCCCCGCCCGTAGCGATCCCGCGGTCCTGCGCACGTACATCCCGTTTTCAAACTGGGCCGCGACCTCCTCGGGGTCGCGCGACACGTAGGTGTGTCTCAGGATCGTGAACTCCCTTTCACCCCAGCCATTGGCTTCCAGTGACTCCCGAAATATCCGGTTGTTGTTCTTCAAATTGTCCATCGCACCCGAGCAGATCGTGTGATAGCCGCGTTCTCCACTCAACTGCATGCTTGTGGGACTGCTCCCCGCATGCCAGAAAGGTGGGTGTGGCTGCTGCAAGGGCCGGGGAAACGTCCAGGTCTTCGGAAACTGGAAATACTTCCCGTTGTGCTCAACGCCGTCCTCCGACAGGCACCGGGTCACGATCTCCATGTATTCGTTAAACCGCTCGAAGTTCTCCTCTATCGGCACCCCGAAACGGTTGAACTCATAAGGCTGATAACCCCTCCCCACCCCCAGGTCGAGCCGCCCGTCCGTCAGCTGATCGGCCATCCCGATCTCCTCCGCCAGCCTGAGCGGGTGGTAGAACGGCACCACCATCACCCCGATCCCGATGCGGGCTCTCTTTGTGCGTTCCGCCAGCTTAACCGCCATCAATAGCGGATTGGGGCAGTAGCCGTAGCTCGAAAAGTGGTGCTCCGCCAGCCATACCGAGTCGAAGCCCAGTTGGTCCGCAAACGCTGCCATCTCGACAGTACGGCCGTAAACGTCCTCTGCCGGTCTCATCTCCGGAGACTGGTTCAAAAAGAAAGCCCCAAATTTCATACATGTTCTCCTTATCGGATGTCTGCGCTGGAACGCCAAACATTATAGTTACCCCCTCTCCACCTGTCGATGAATTCAACCACGCCCGTCCTTCACCTCCACCCCTCATGTCATCCCGAGGCCCCGCGAGGGATCTGGGGTGGGGTACTTCCTCGTATGTACGCCCGACTGGTCGTCCTCCCCAGGTCCCGGGGCCGCTCATTCTGAGCGGAGTCGAAGGGTCGAGCGGGGACAGCCCATGAACTCCATACCGTCACATCGGCCTCGAAGATAGACCCATATTGACCCCCCACCCGCCACCCCTTACCATTCCCCCGAACTCTCGCCGGAGCACAACCTTGCCCAACACGGACTACGACGTAATCATCATCGGCGCAGGCCACAACGGCCTCACCGCCGCCGCATACCTCGCCAAAGCTGGCCTCCGAGTCCTTTCCCTCGAACGCCGCAGCGTCCTCGGCGGCGCAACCCTCACCGACGAGATATTCCCCGGCTACCGACTCCCCCGCTACTCCTATGCCTCCCTCCTGCTGGAAGGTAAGGTCGTGGAAGACCTGGATCTCGAAAAGCACGGCCTCCGAGTCCTTGCCGTCGACCCCGAACGCATCCACCCCTTCCCTGATGGCCAGGCCGTCCGCGTCTGGAACACTGACCCCCAGATCGCCGAGGAAATCGCCCGCATCAATCGCCCAGACGGAGACGCCTACCTCAAGTGGGCCGATTTCTGGGAAAACGCCGCACGAATCATCCATCCCTACATGCTCAGCGAGCCCCCCACCCTCGCTGAGCTCATGGCCTCCGTCCAGGGCACCGATGACGAAGCAGTCCTCGAAAGCATCCTCTTCGGCTCCGCCTATGACATGCTCGATCAATTCTTCGAATCCGAGCAGGTCAAAGCCATATTTGCATTCTCCTTTAACGATGCTCCTCTCTTCTTCGCCCGGCTGGAGACCTCCCGTTTCGGCGACCCCCGATACCAGGGTATCCTCCGCGGCGGCATGGGCAGCCTGCCCAACGCCATCGAGCAAGCCGCCCGCTCCTACGGCGCGCACCTGGAGACCAACGCCGAGGTCCGACGCGTCCTCATAGAGAACGGCTCAGCCATCGGCGTTGAGCTTGCCGACGGCCGTCAGATCCGCGCCGGTACCGTAGTCTCCAATCTCGACCCCAAGCGCTCCTTCCTGGACATAGTCGACGAGTCCCACCTCCCCTCGGACTTCCGTGCCCGCATCCGCTCTCTGAAGAACATGCGAGCCTCCATGAAGCTCCACGCCGCCCTATCCGAGCCCCCTGACCTCATCCACTATTTCGGCGACGACTGGGATCTCGGATACCTGGGCCGCGTCCGGATGTGCCCCAGCCTCGACCACGTGAAGGCCGGTCGCGCCGACGCCGACGCTGGCCGACTCCCCCACCACCCCTCCATGATCATGCAAATACCCTCCGTCTATGATCCCTCAATGGCCCCTGAGGGCAAGCATTGCATGTCCGTGTGGGTCGAGACCGCCGCCCTCGAACTCGCCGATAGCTCCTGGGAGGACTCTCGGGACCAAGCCGCCGATATCATCGTCGATGCCCTTTCCGTCTACGCCCCCAACATAAGAGACGCCATTATCGAACGGGAAGTCCTCACCCCACCGGACATCATCCGTGAAGTTGGCATGACCAACGCCGACATCCTCCACCTTGATATGACCCCCCAACAGTTCTTCGCCTCACGGCCCCTCCGAGGCTGGAACAGCTACCGAACCCCCATTGAAAATTATTACCTGTGCGGTGCAGGCACACACCCCGGCGGCTACGTCTCCGGGGCACCCGGCCACAACGCCGCCCACGCCATCCTCCGGGACATGGAGCTTGCTTCTTGACAACCCCCCACCACCCCACCGATCCCGAACCCTTCACCGCCGAGTCCATCCGCCTGAACCTCAACACTTCCTTCATGGGCCGGGACCTCCTCTTCTACGACACCCTCCCCACCACCATGGACGTCGCCGACATGAAGGCCATGTCGGGCGCTCCCGAAGGCACCGTCGTCCTCGCCAACGACCAGACCGCAGGCCGTGGCCGCTTCGACAGAGAGTGGATCGTCGAAAAAGGCGCGGCCATCGCCGTGTCCATCATCCTCCGCCCCCCGCCCCCCGTCTCCGCCCGACTGCATATCGTTTCCTCCCTTGCCGTCGCCCGTGCCATCGAGACCGCCACCGACCTCAAACCCGCCATTAAATGGCCCAACGATGTCCTCCTGGACGGCAAAAAGACTTCCGGCATCCTGCTCACATCCAACCGGGGCCGGGATGGCAAGGCCTATGTGAACGCGGGTATCGGCATCAACGTCAACCAGACCCCCGACTCCCTCGCCGGAATCACACCTCCGGCCACCAGCGTCCGTGTACAGGCCGGCCAACCCGTGTCCCGCCTGGAAGTCTTCTGCGCCCTTCTTCACCATCTCGAAAAGCTCTACCTCGAAGCCCTATCAGGCAGCGACCTCCTTGGCTTATGGCGCTCTTATCTCGTCACCCTGGGACAAAATGTTCGTGTACAATGGCGCAGAGAGGATATGCTCGGTTTTGTAGAAGAAGGCCGCGCCGAGGACATTGATGAATTTGGCAGGCTCCTCCTCCGCACCACCGAAGGCGAACTCAAGACCCTCGCATCCGGCGAAGTGACACTTCACATCTGAACAAATTGCAAAGCAGTTATCCTGTCCCCTCTTCCTTGAGGGGTCGAAGATGCGCCTGAGGCGTGAGAGGGCTAAGGCGAGGGTGATCCGAGAGCAAAAGGCAACCTAGCACAATATGACAGACCCATACGACTTTTCAAAACGCGTGGCCCTTGTCACCGGCGGAGGCTCAGGCCTCGGTAGAGAGGTCGCCGTGGCCCTCGGCAAGCTGGGCGCATCCGTCGTCGCCGCGGGCCGACGCCCCGGGCCCATTCAGGAAACCGCCGACACCATTCTTGCACAGGGCGGCAAAGCAATCGCCGTCTCCACCGATGTCACCGACTCTACCCAGGTTAATTCCCTAGTCGAACGCACCGTCTCCGAGTTCGGCCGCATCGATATCCTTATTAACAACGCCGGCATCTCCGGCGCCGATGACCCGGAAAAAGCAGTCTGGGAGATCACCGACGAAGTCTGGCGCCGAGGCATTGACGGCGAGCTCACCGGATCTTTCTTCTGCGCCCGAGCCGCGGGTAAGCACATGGTCGGGCAGCAGTACGGCAAGATCGTCAATGTCTCTTCCGGCTTCGGCTATGGTACCCAGCGCGGCCAGGTCATGTACGGTGTCGCCAAGGCTGGCGTCATCCAGCTGACCCGTGTCCTCGCCATGCAGTGGGCCCGAGACAACGTCAACGTAAACTGCATCGTCCCCGGCCTTTTCCATACACTCCCCGAGGATATGGAAAAGCCCATCGAGGAGCGTGGTCACCGCTTCATTCCCGTCGGATTTGTTGCCACCGCCAAAGACCTGGTGGATCTCGTCCTCCTTCTCTGCTCCGACGCCTCCTCCTACATGACCGGCGAGAACATCATGGTAGACGGAGCGGCCCTCATCGGCGCATATGCCCCGTGGGGCTACCAACCCCTGACCCCGACCACGGAGGCCTGACATGTCACCCGCTCCCTTTAATCTCAATGACAGGAACGCAGTCCTCGTAACCCGGGGCGGTATCAACGCACCGGCTCTCTCAGCCGCACTCAGTGACGCCGGAGCAACGTTGGCGGTCGTATCTTGGACCGGCGGCACGGATGGCCTCGAATCAGCCGTATCCAATGCCGTCTCCAACCTCGGCGGTATAGACATCCTCGTCAATGATCTCGCCGCAGACTTCGCCAAACCCCTCACCGATATGACTTACGAAGATTGGCGCACGACAGTAGACCTAAACCTGGACTCAGTATTCCTGTCCTGTAAGGCCGCGGCAGGTCATATGCTGGCGCAGCAGCGTGGCCGAATAGTAAACGTCGCCTCGGGCCTCGGCGCACGAGTAGTCGTCAACCAAAGCGCCTTCTCGGCGGCACAGGCGGGCGTCATACAACTTACCCGAGCCCTGGGCCTCGAGTGGGCCCGGGACAACGTCCGCGTCAACGCCGTAGTCGGCGGCTGGATCGTAGATTCCGACGATGCCCTCCCCGACAAAATTCGCCGTTACGTTCCCATGCAGCGCTGGGGCAGACCCGAGGACCTCGGCGGCGCCCTCGTCTATCTAGCCTCCGACTCCTGCTCCTTCACCACCGGCGAACCCGTCTTCATAGACGGCGGCATCATGGTCCGCACTTGACTCCCTCACCCCTCTCCCTCTCTTCAACTGTCATTCCGAGCCCCCGCGAGGAATCTGGGGCGGAGTCCGGTCCCCTCTCCCTCAATGAGACTCTTCTACAAAACCGTGATTACTGCATACGCAGGCCAATTGAATATGGCGCATCCACTCCCAAGGGTGGGGTATTCCGCTCACCCTGAGCGGAGTCGAAGGGTCTCAAGAGCGGAATGGGCGGGGTCTCCCCGTTTCTCGCTCTCTCCGTAGGGGTGACCGACCCGTCGACCTGACTCCCCACCCACACCGGTCCCTAACAAAGAAAACCACAGCTCATAAAGGAGAACCAAAATGGCCACCAAGAAAGCCCTCTCCCTCTCCAACGCCCCGGACCGAAGCCACGTCTTCAACTGGGGCCTCAAAGTCTCTGGTTTCAGCGAACTCCTCCTGCTCACCGGCCAGATCGACGCCGACCCCGAAGGCAATGTCCGTCACCCCGGCGACCCCGTAGCCCAGACCCAGGCCGTCTTCGACTCCCTCGTAGGCATGCTGGATGCCGAGGGTTGGTCCCTTGATGACGTAATCCGCGTCGAGGCCACCTACACCATGGAAGTCGACATGGCGACCCATCACCCTGGCATTTTTCAAGTTTGGGCCGACTGCTTCAAGGACGTGGAAGTCAAACCCGCCGCCGGGCAGTTGCGGAGAATCGCCGCCCTCGCCCGACCCGGCTTCTTCGTAGAATTCGAATTCCTCTGCGCCCGCTGACTTCCCGCTCATACCCCCGAACTCTAAAGGCACCCTCTCCCCTCTAATGCCTCGCGCCCTTAGCAGTCCGAACGCGCCTAGGCACTGTCATTCCGAGGCCCCGCGAGGAATCTTAAGCGCCTGCCCGCCACACAAATACATTTTCGGGATAGGCCCCCTTTTTCTAGACATAACCTCCTGTAGACATAAGTTGCTGCAATGCACGCAATGTGCCCTGCGCATACTGTATTACTCAACTCTTACATCCTGTCCTTCCCCTATCCGCCCCTCCTGCCCCACGTAGGGGCAATCCTCGGTGGGGTTGTCCGGGACGCTGGGCGTGCTCCAACCCCCTCTCTATTGACGAGACCCCTTGCATAACCGTCATTCCCTCCCCAGAGGTGGGGTATTCCGCTCGCCCTGAGCGGAGTCGAAGGGTCTCAAGAGCGGAATGGGCGGGATGTCTTAGCCCCAACTGATAGTTACGCAAGGGTCCATTGACGGGCTGAAAGTGCACCTCTGGCGTGAGAGGGCTAAGGTAAGACTGAAACCCCCTCCCAGGCACGAATCCCCCACACTTGCACTCAATACCTTTACTTGCTACCCCCATCCCTTGCCACCCAACTCCCTATGTGCTACCTTCCCCCCGAAAGGAGCCTGCATGCCTCAATCCCTCACCTGCTGGGAAACCGCCCGACGCCTCAACGTCAAACCCTTATGGGTCCACAGACTCATCGATAGGGGCGACCTCAAGGTCGTAGGTGACGGCGTCACGGAAGACTCGGTCAACAAACTTCTGCGCCGTCGGCAGGCACGAAAACGTCCCGCAGGCTACGTCAGCATTAAGCGCGCCTCCGCATTTCTCGGAGTTTCCCGGCAGCGTGTCCAGCAGTTATGCAACTCCGGCGCCCTTCTCTCCAGGTCCGTCGAGGGCCGTGTCTGGATCGACGGCGAAAGCGTTTTCAAGCGCGCCGAGGCCCAGTCCCGCCAATAGATAGCGGCCATCGGAGCAATCCAACCCCATCCCTCATTTACTGCCCTTTGGCCTTAATGTAGAATTCAGCATGCTTAAACTCATGATCAGGCTGTTTTACAACGCCCCGCCGAGACAATGCTCCGCATAGCCCTGCCCAGCAACGCAGACTGGCAGGAACCCACCCTTGATTTCCTGAATTCTTGCGGCCTCCCCGTTAAGAGGGTCACCGCCCGACGGTATACCGGCACTATGCCCGCCGTCCCCGGCGCCGTAGTCCTCTTCCAGCGTGCCGCCGACATCCCGAAACAGGTCGAAGCGGGTGCCGCAGAAATTGGCCTTGCTGGCTTGGACCAGTACCTTGAAGCACATCCCGATGGCGGGTCCGCCATGCTCCTTGTAGAAAGCCTGGGCTTCCGCGGCGCAGACCTCGTTATAGCCGTCCCAGACTCCTGGGATGACGTCACCTCCTCCGAGGACCTCGCCAATCGCTCCCGGCAGCACGAAAGCCAGGGCAAATCCATACGAGTCGCCACGAAGTACCCCCGCCTCACCGAGAGATATCTGCAAGAACAGGGCGCGGTCAACTTCTCCATAATCGAGGCCGGCGGCACCCTCGAAGCCGCCCCGGCAATGGGCTACGCCGACTTCATCGTCGACATCACCTCCACCGGAAATACCCTTCGCGAAAACCAGCTCAAAACAATATCGGGCGGTACCATCGTCAAGTCCCAAGCCTGCCTCTTTGCCAACAGGGATCTCCTCAGCCGGGATGACGACGCCCTCGTCGGGGTCCGCATCCTCCTTGAACTCATAGAAGCCCGCCTTCGAGCCTCCGAGTTCTACAGCATCATTGCCAACATCCAGGGCGACTCCCCCTCGCAAATCGCAGGCCACATCCAGTCCCACCCCGAGATCGCCGGTATTGAGGGGCCCACCGTCTCCCAGGTCTTCAGCAAGGACGGAGAGACCGGCTGGTACGCCGTCACCATGGTCGTCGAACGTGACAAGGTGATCACCGCCGTCGACCATATCCGAGGCATAGGCGGGAACGGCATTATCGTTTTCCCCACCACCTACGTGTTCGAAGCCAAGTGCACCGCCTACGATAACCTGCTCGAACAGCTGGGCCGAGCCCCGGTGGAAACGTCGGTTTAGTGGCATGCCCAACACCTCGCTCCATATCTCCTTCGCCGACGACGCGGCCCGAGCCCTCGGCCATCCCCTCCTGACCGACTACTCGGGCAGCTACCTCCTCGGCTCCACTGCCCCCGACGTCCGAAACCTCGCCGGCTGGGACCGCTACAGCACCCACTTCTTCGACCTCGCCAACGACCAGCCCGGCAAAGGCATCCAGGGCCTCTTCGAGACATACCCTGAGCTCGCCGACGCCGCTGGCCTGGGCAACGAGACCCGTGCCTTCGTCCTCGGTTATATGTGCCACCTCGTCACCGACGAACACTGGATCGCCGGTGTCTACCGGCCCTATTTCGGCAAGAAGACCTCTGCCGACCCACTCACCAACGTCCTCGACCGCGTCCTCCAGTTCGAACTGGACAAGCGCGAACGTAACGGCATCAGAGACCTGGATGGCGTTCTGGACGCGCTGAAGGACTCCGACACCGGCGTCAACGTATCCTTCATAGACGCAGACCTCCTCAGCCGATGGAAAGACGTCATGACCGAGCGTACCTCCATGGACCTCGGCTGGGACCATCTGAGGCGCTTTGTAAGAAAGGCCCTGCCGCAGCACTTGAAGGACGACGAGGGTACTATGACCTCCGTCATTTCCCAGGGCCCGGAGCTCTTGTCCCGGGCCAGGGAACAGGCCCCCGACCACGCCATCGCTTCCTTCAGGGCCAAGGCCATCGACAAATTTGTCGAAATCGCCGGGGAATACCTCTCTTGAGAGTCATATCTGACCTCAACGATGCCCGGGACTTCCTCCTTCGCCTCCACTCCGGCCCCGACACGCCCCTCAACCCCAAAGTCGCAGCGGGCATTGAACGCGTATTCGGGGAACCCCTCTCCGTATCTGACGCCGTCGCCCGCATCCTCGACGATGTCCGCACCCACGGTGATGCCGCCCTCTTCGACTACCTGCGCCGCATCGACAACCTTGCCCTGGACCGCTTGGAAATCCGCCAAAGCGAGCTAACCGCCGCCCTTGACGCAATCCCCCCCGAAGTCGCCGACTCCCTGAAATTCGCCGCCCGGCGTATCCGCGACTACCAGGCCGAGCTTGCGCTCCACACTATCCGGGAATTCACAAGCAACGGCCTCGGGCAGAGAGTTACTGCCCTGGACAGGGTCGGCCTATACGTTCCCGGCGGCACCGCCGTCTATCCTTCCACCGTTCTTATGACCGCCATTCCCGCCCGGGTGGCAGGTGTCCGAGAAGTCGTTCTCGTAACCCCTCCCCGCCCCGACGGCTCAATAGCCCCTGTCGTGCTCGCAGCCGCGGCTATCGCCGGGGTAGACAGAGTCTTCGCCGTTGGCGGCGCTCAGGCTGTCGCCGCCCTGGCTTACGGCACCGAGTCCATCCCCGCCGTGGACAAGATTTTCGGCCCCGGCAACGTCTTCGTACAGACCGCCAAGCGCATGGTATTCGGCTCAGTAGGCATCGATACCATCCAGGGCCCCACCGAGGCCGTGACCGTCGCCGATGACCACATCCCGCCCTCCTGGTGCGCCGCCGACATCCTGGCTCAGGCCGAGCATGACCCCGACTCCGTTTCCATCCTCATCACCGATTCCCCGGCCTTCGCCGGACGCGTCGAGTCGGAACTCACCGACCTCCGTCAGCGCTCCGAACGTCTGGATATCCTCTCCCAGTCCATGGACACCAACGGCGCCATCATCGTCACCGAGACCATCGAGCAGGCCATCGACCTCTCCAACCTCTACGCCCCCGAACATCTCTGCCTGATGGTCCGCAACGCCGACCGTTACGTCGGCCTCGTCAGGAACGCCGGCGCACTGTTCCTGGGAGACCACTCACCCCACGTCCTCGGTGACTACGTCGCAGGCCCGAGCCACGCCCTTCCCACGGCAGGCGCTGCGCGCTACAGTTCCGCCCTCGGCGTTAATGACTTTCTCAAATCTATGTCTATAATCTCACTGTCTGAAGAAGAAGCTGGCCCACTTCTGCCCCACGGAATCGAAATAGCCCGGCAGGAGGGTTTCGACTCCCATGCCCGCTCCCTTGAGGTCCGCACCGCCCAGCATTCCGTTAGCAGCGCCGGAGACTGATCGTGGATAAGGGAAAACCCCGACTCTCAATCCGTGACCTCATGCGCCCCGATCTCCGCCACCTCGCGGGCTACACCCCCGTCGTCCCCGTTGAACGCCTCGTCGCCGAGGCCGCAGATTCCTCCAGGACTCACCACGCTCCCGTCAAGCTCGACGCCAACGAAAACCCCTACGGCCCCTCCCCCCGCGTCCTCCGGGCTATATCAGAAAGCGAGGCCCTTCACGCCTACCCGGACGCCGAGCAGCGCACCCTACGCGCCGCCCTCGCTGAATACGCCGGTCTCGCCACCGAGAACATTATCGTAGGCAACGGCTCCGACGAAGTCCTAGACATGATTATCCGCCTCCTCCTGGAACCCGGTGACAAGGTCCTGAGCTGTATCCCCACCTTCGGTATGTACAAGTTCCTGACCGACGTCGCCGGAGGCCAACTGATAGAGCTTGACCGTACCCCCGACTACGGAGTCGACCTGGAAGCCATAACGGCTGCCACCGACGAACGCACCAAGCTCATTTTCCTCGCCTCTCCCAACAACCCCACCGGCAACAGCGTCCCCCGGGAGCAGGTGATTTCTCTATTGGAAATGGGACTCTACGTAGTCATCGACGAAGCCTACTACGAGTTCGCAGGCCACACCGTCGCCGACCTCGTCAACCAATACGAAAACCTCATGGTCGCACGGACATTCAGCAAGTGGGCGGGACTCGCCGGTGTGCGAATCGGCTACGCCATCGTGTCTTCGGAGGTCTGCGCCTACCTCAACCAGATCAAGCAGCCCTACAATGTCAGCGTATTCGCCCAGATCGCCGCTCTAGAGTCTCTGAATGATGTGAACTATCTGATGACCAACGTAAAGGCTCTGGTGAGCGAAAGAGCTCGCCTCTTCGACTTCCTACAGGGCATCGACTACCTCTCCCCCATCCCCTCCGAAGGCAACTACATACTCTGCCACGTTACCCGCGGCAACGGCCAGCAGGTCTACAACCTGCTGAAACAGCGCAATATATTCGTCCGATATTATGATAGGCCTAATTTGAAAAACTGCTTCCGCATCAGCGTCGGCAAGCCGGAAGAGACCGACCGTCTCGTCGACGCCCTCGCAGAGATTGGCTTGGCATTGAATGGCTGACAGACAAGCTCTCCTTGAACGAAAAACCGGCGAGACCGATATCTCCATCGAGGTCGAGATTGATGGCACGGGCCAATACACCGTCGAAACCGGCGTTCCCATGCTGGACCATATGCTTTCACAGTTAGCCCGCCACGGCGCCTTCGACATCAAAGTCAGCGCCCAATCCTCCACCGATCCCGACGGACACCACGTAGTCGAAGACGTCGCCATCCTCCTTGGCCGGGCCTTCGGCCAGGCCCTTGGAGACCGCACGGGCATCGTCAGGATGTCCCACGCCCTTGTCCCCCTTGACGAAGCCCTCGCCCTGGTCGCCCTGGACCTCGGCGGCAGAGGCTACGCCGAAGTTGACCTCTCCTTCTCTCAGCCGGTCGTCGGCGGCCTCACCTCCGACATGGCTCGGCACTTCCTCGAGACCTTCGCCATCGAAGGCCGTTTCAACATCCACGCCAGAATAGAAGCTGGCAAGAACGACCATCACAAGATCGAGGCCCTCTTCAAGGCCCTCGCCAAATCAATGGACGCCGCCTCCCGCATCGACTCCCGCACCGCCTCCCAAATCCCCAGCACCAAAGGCGTCATCGAAAACTAATACCCATCCACCTCTCCTTCTACCCCGTCATCCCGAGGCCCCGCGAGGGATCTGGGGAGGTGTCCAATCCCCCTTCGACGGGGTCAAAGACGCCCCGTGCTGTAAGTCCGCCATTGGCGGCTAGGGTAAGGACGATTCTCGGGTGGTGGGGACGCTCGTGCTGAGGCACTCGAAGTATGAGCGGGGCGGGGAAACAACGATTGCCCAAACGTCCCATTTGCAGTGGTGCTCAGCCTTATGAATGCAAGCCCCCCTACCCCACGTCATCCCGAGCCACCGCGAGGTTGAAGATGCGCCTCGGGCGTGAATCTAGGACTTGCCCACTCACCTATCAAACAGATGATCTTCCCTTCCACACCCTCAACGGGATCTGTAAGGAACTATGCTGACAGAATCCAGAAGGCGCTGTAATAGCGTAAAATGGAATTATCCAATGCAGATAAGAGATTGCTAATATGGGAACCTTCAGCTGGCCGGTTCGTCTCTCCGACATGGACCGTCGACAAGACTTGGATATCGAGGCGACTGTGGACACTGGCGCCGCGTATACAACCCTATCCTCTCGTCTCCTGCGTGACTTGGGCGTAACTCCAACAGGCAAGCGCCGGTTCCTATTGGCTGATGGCCGGCGGATGGACATGGAAATAGGGCTGGCGTGGGCTACCATCGGCGAAGAGAGCGTCGTTACCGTAGTTGCCTTCGGAGAGGACGACACCCCGCCTCTGCTGGGAGCATACACCCTGGAAGGGTTGGGCCTGGCGGTGGACCCTCTTGAACAGCGCCTGGTCCCCACCCACCTGATCATGTACTAGCGCCCCATCCACCCCTCCTTCTACCCCGTAATCCCTAACCCTCTCTACCCCGTCATCCCGACGCCCCGCGAGGGATCTAGGGTGGGGCATTCCGCTCGCCCTGAGCGGAGTCGAAGGGTCTCAAGAGCGGAATGGGTGGGGTGTCCTGCCCACTAACCCACACCCGCCCGCCGGGGTGAAATCCCCCCTACCCCTCCTCAACCTCAAACGAATAACTCTCAATCACAGGATTAGCCAACAGCTTCCTGCACATCTCCTCCACCTGCGCCTCCGCCCCTTCCCTGGTTTCCTCCTCCAACCGCACCTCCATATACTTCCCCGCCCTCACCTCCCGCGCCGACGAAAACCCCAGGGAATGAAGAGCCCCCAGGATTGTCAGGCCCTGGGGGTCGTTCACGGTCGGCTTAAGGGTTACGTGGACTCTCGCTAGGTACATTCCCTCGTGTCTGCGTAGCTATCTCAATGTCCCGTCGAGCGTCTCCGGGCCCCGATCGTAGTGTGCGTTGATAAACGCCGTCATGACTGTCTCATCGTACTGGAAGATCGGAAGGTAGTATTCCCACGCCGCCAGGGTAATGTCCGCCGGAAGACTGGCTCGGGGAGCCATGATGTATCCCCTTGGAAACCCCGGTTGTGCCAACATGAACTGCCGCAGCTGTTCAATTTCCACTGGTGGGGCGGAAGGACGGTAGTAGGCAATTATTCCACCGTGTTCCATGTTGTGGATCAGTATTTCATCCGGAACGGGGCTGTTGTAAAGCCCCCACGATATCGGCGCCTGCCCCGGCACCGAATAGTGCTGCCCTGAGGTCGGAGGATCGGAGGCATAGCCGCTTCCCCTCACTCCCCAATCAATGTGGTCTGCATTGGTGGACTGGAAGTAGAACTCTCCCGGGACCGTGGCCCCGGTTACCGCATCCGGCGCGGTTGTTTCAGTCGTTTCTTCCGGTTCCGGCGTATTCGTCAACGCAGGCGCGATCACCGTAATCACGAAGAACAGCGCTACCCCTGCGATTATGAACCACTGATATTTCTGCCAAAAGGATTTGCCGGTTGGCGGCCCGACCGGACCTCTGCGTCTTGCCAATTTAGCCTCTATTCGTACCTGACTTCACAATCCAGTATCCCATTATAGCTTTTTGCCTGTCAACCGCATGTAGGCCGCTTCGTAGCGCTCCGCGGTCCTGTTTGCCACGTCATCGGGCAAAGGTGGAGCGGGCGGTTCCCGGTCCCAGCCCGACTCTATCAACCAGTCCCTCACGTACTGCTTGTCGAAGCTCTGCTGCGACTTGCCGACCTCAAAGTCCTCCGCATCCCAGAACCTGCTCGAGTCTGGGGTCAGCAGCTCGTCGATAAGGTGCAGTTCATCGTCTATGATCCCGAATTCCATCTTCGTATCGGCGATGATTATCCCCCGCTCCGCCGCATACTCCCGAGCGTAGCTGTACACCGCGATACTCGTATCCCGGAGCCTGTCCGCCATCTCGTTGCCTACCATGTCCTGTACCTGCTGGTAGGTCATGTTCTCGTCGTGGCCCTCTTCCGCCTTCGTAGTGGGCGTGAACAGGGGCTCGGGGAACACCTGGGACTCCTGCAGACCGGCTGGCATCGGCAATGTTCCCGCCGTCCCCTGCCTCTTGTACTCAGACCACGCCGACCCCGTGATGTGCCCCCTCACTATGCACTCGATGTCGATTCTCTCCGCCTTCTTCACCACCATCGCCCTCTCCAACACCTCCGTCGGCACTTTCATGGCCTCAACCGGCCCGGCCAGGTCGCCCAGCCCCGCTGCATCACCTGCCATCGCTATGTAGTGATTCGGCGCCAGCTTCTCGGTCAGCCCAAACCAGAACGCCGACATCAGGGACAATATTTTGCCCTTCCCCGGTATCCCGCTCGGCAGCACAACGTCGAACGCCGATATCCGGTCCGTAGCCACCATCAGCAGCTTGTCTTCTACCTCGTAGGTGTCCCGCACCTTGCCCCGGTACAGGATATTCGGAAGCCCCGAGTCCGTAAGCGTAGTCGTCATCTTTATTCACCTGTCTCGCCGTTACTCAAGCCAAGCCGACGAAACACCTCGTCGACGTGGCGTGTATAGAACCCGTATTCGAACAATGATCGCAGTTCTTCCGCAGACACACGTTCCGTCACTTTGGCGTCATCAAAGAGCAGTTTGCGAAAGTCTTTCCCCTCCGTCCAAGCCTCCAGGGAGTGCTTCTGCACGACCCCATAGGCCTCGTTCCGGTCCAGCCCCGACTCGATTAGCCGGGTCAACACCCTCTGCGAAAACACCAGCCCCCGCGTCGACTCCAGGTTTCTCATCATGTTCGCGCTGTGCACCGTCATACCTTCGATGACTCCCGTGAACAGGTCGAGACAGTAGTCCAGCGCCAGGCAGGCGTCCGGCATTATAATCCGCTCTACGGACGAGTGACTGATGTCCCTCTCGTTCCACAGAGCCACGTCTTCCAGCGCCGCCACCACGTGCCCGCGCATCACCCGCGCCAGCCCGCATATCCTCTCGCAGATGATCGGGTTTCGCTTGTGCGGCATCGCCGACGACCCCGTCTGCCCCTTCCCGAACGGCTCCTCGACTTCTAGGATCTCCGTGCGTTGCAGTCCCCTCAGCTCCGTAGCGAATTTCTCCAGCGAAGCCCCGACCAACGCCAGCGTCATGGAAAACTCCGCGTGGATGTCCCGCTGGACAATCTGGCTCGAAATCCGGGCCGGGGTCAGCCCTAGTCTTGTGCAAACCCTCTCCTCTATCTCCGGAGACACCAGGGCATAAGTTCCCACCGCCCCCGAGATCTTCCCCACCCCCACCGACCCCTTCAGCCGGGCCATTCGCTCCCGGTTCCGCCGCATCTCATCCACCCAGAGCGCCAGCTTCAGCCCAAAGGTGATCGGCTCGGCGTGGACCCCGTGTGTCCGCCCGATCATCACCGTGTCCTTGTGCTCCCGGGCCTTCGACTCCAGCGCCCGGATCAGCCGGTCAACCTCTCCCAGGAGCAGGTCCACCGCCTCGACCATCTGCATGCTCAGCGCCGTGTCCCATACATCGGAGGTCGTCAGACCCAGGTGCAGATACCTCGCCCCCGACCCCACGCTCGGGTACATGGCCCGCAGGAACGCGGTCATGTCGTGCTTGGTCTCCTTCATCGCCTCATCGAATATCGCCAGGTCGTAAGATGCGCCCCGAATTAGAGCCATCTCCAACTCCGGGATAACCCCCTCTTCCGCCCACGCCTCGCAAACGGCGACTTCTATCTGGAGCCACTTGTCATAACGGGCGTCATCTTCCCACACCCGAGACATCGCCGGCCTTGAATACCGGGGAATCATTACCGCTGGCCCGAGTTCAGGCGCGCCCTGTGTGCTTCGTGCGCCTCTTCGATTTCCGGGTGCTTCAGCGCCAGAATCTGCGCCGCAAAGAACGCCGCATTCCTCGCCCCCGCCTTCCCTATAGCCACCGTAGCCACCGGAATCCCTCCCGGCATCTGCACTATAGCCAGAAGTGCGTCCAGCCCGTCCAGGTCGCTTCCCGGCAGAGGCACGCCTATCACCGGCAGCGTGGTCCAGCTGGCCATCACCCCCGGCAGGTGCGCCGCCATTCCTGCCCCCGCGATAATCACTTCCAGTCCCCTCTCCCTCGCCGTGATCCCGTACTCCCGCGCCTTCTCCGGTGTCCTGTGCGCCGATAGGAAGTTCAGCTCGTAAGATATTCCCAGCTTGTCCAGGATATCCGTAGTCTCTTTTGCATAAGGCTCGTCGGATGGGCTGCCCATCACTATTCCAACTAATGGCATGTCATTCTCCTGCCGATACGGCCTCTCCAACGAGGCCTATGTCTTTCCTGTATTGCCGACCCTCGAACCCCACCCTCCCCACGTTGTCGTACGCCCGAATCCGAGCCTCCTCCAAGCTCCGCCCCTGACCCACCACGCTCAGAACACGGCCGCCGGAAATCTTAAGCTCCCTCGACCCTTCATCATAAAATGTTCCTGCATGGAAAACTAGGGTTTCCTCATCCAGCGAATCGAGCCCCGAAATCGGCAATCCGGTCTTGTATTTCCCCGGATACCCCCCCGAGGCCAGTACCACCGCCGTCGCCGCATCCTCACTCCACTTCACATCCACCTCCGACAGTCGGTCGTTCACCACCGCATCGACTACCTCCACCATATCCGACTCCAACCTCGGCAGCACAACCTGCGCCTCCGGGTCCCCAAGCCTGACGTTGAATTCCAGCACCTTCGGCCCATCTTCGGTCATCATCACCCCGACGTACAGCACCCCCTTGTACGGGCAACCCATTTCGGCCATTGCCGCAATTATGGGAACGGCCACGGCATCCCTGAGCTCCCATGTCTGCGCCTCGTCCAGGAACTCGGCCGGGCTGTAGGCGCCCATGCCCCCGGTATTGGGCCCCTTGTCCCCGTCCAGTTGTCGCTTGTAGTCACAGGCCGTAACCGGCGCCGACACCGTGTCCGCATCCGCAAACACGAACAGGCTCACCTCCCGACCCCTCAGACACTCCTCTATCACGACCCTGTCTCCCGCCTCCCCGAACACCCGACTCACCATCGCCTCATCTATTGCTTGATGAGCTTCTTCCGACGTCTGGGCAACCGTAACTCCCTTACCCGCGGCCAGGCCGTCCGCCTTCACCACCACCGGACCCCCGATTTCCTCTACATAACGATGCGCATCGTCAACGGAATAGAACCCTTTCCCCTTGGCACAAGCCACCCCCGCCCGCTCCATCACCTCTTTGGCAAAAATCTTGGACGATTCCAGCCGAGCCGCAGCCTTGCTCGGCCCAAATACCGGGATCCCCAGCCCTTCAAACCTGTCCACGATTCCCTCGGCCAACGGCGCCTCCGGCCCGACCACCGTCAACTCAACTCCATGCGTCTTTACAGCCACCGCCAGCCCATCAATGTCCGTCGCAGAAATATCCAGATTCTGCGCTATTTGACTCGTCCCCCCGTTCCCGGGCGCGACGAAAAGGTTTCCGGTTCGTTGGCTTTGCGCCAGCTTCCATACCAGCGCGTGCTCCCGACCCCCGTTCCCAACAACCAGGATGTTCACTGAAATCTCACCCCGGTCAAAGCACCTTGCCGCCTACTCCCACTCAATGGTCGAAGGTGGTTTGCTGGAAATGTCGTACACCACCCGGTTCACGCCCGGCACTTCATTTACGATTCGGTTCGAGATCTGGGCCAGCACCTCGTACGGCAGCCGGGCCCAGTCTGCGGTCATCGCGTCCTCGCTGGTTACCGCCCGGATCGCGACCATGCTCCCGTAAGTGCGGAAGTCGCCCATAACTCCTACCGTATGAAGTGGCGTCAACACCGCAAAGCTCTGCCACAGCTTCCGGTACAACCCGCTGGATTTGATCTCGTCCATCACTATCCAGTCTGCGCTCCTCAGCATCTCCAGCCGCTCCCTCGTCACCTCTCCGATGATGCGTATTGCCAGACCGGGGCCCGGGAACGGCTGCCGGTAAACCATCTCCTCGGGCATCCCCAATTCATCCCCGACTTCCCTGACCTCATCCTTGAAAAGCTGCCTCAGTGGCTCGACTAGCGACAGCTTCATCACATCCGGGAGCCCCCCGACATTGTGGTGCGTCTTGATAGTGGCCGATGGTGCGTCGGCCGGGGGCAGGCTCTCTATAACGTCCGGGTATAGAGTCCCCTGGGCCAGGTAATTCACCTCCCCCAGCATCCCCGCCTCCTCCTCGAACACCCGGATGAACTCTTCCCCGATGATGTGCCTCTTCCGTTCCGGGTCTGTTATGCCTTCCAGCCTTTCCAGGAATCTGTCTACCGCATCCACGTAGATCAGGTTCAGGTTCAGGTGTCGCTCGAACACCCCCCTCACCCTCTCCGACTCCTCTCTCCTCAGCAGCCCGTTGTCCACGAAGATGCACGTCAACTGGTCCCCGATGGCCTTCTGCACCAGCGCCGCTGTCACCGCCGAGTCCACGCCTCCGGACAACGCGCAGATCACCTTCCCGTCTCCCACCTGGTCCCGGATCCTCTCCGTGGCCTCTGATATGAAGCTCGCCGGAGTCCATGTGCCCTTGCAGCCGCAGACTTCGTAAAGGAAGTTCCTGAGTATGTCCGCACCGTTCGGCGTGTGCGACACCTCCGGATGAAACTGCAGCCCGATAATTCCTTGGTCGTTGCCGAGCACCGCAACGGGTGCATTGTCCGTATACGCCAGACTCGAAAACCCGGGTGGCGCCTCGGATATCTCGTCCCCGTGGCTCATCCACACAGGCATTTCCAGTGGCAAGTCCTTGAATATCGGGTGGTCCACCACGTTCTGACGCAGCACCGCGTGCCCATACTCTCTCTTGCGCCCCGACGACACCCTCCCCCCCAGCTGATGCGTCAACGTCTGCATCCCGTAGCAGATTCCCAGGATCGGCACACCGCTTTCGTAGATGTAAGCCGGTGCCATCGGCGCGGAGGGTTCATACACGCTCGCGGGTCCGCCGGAAAGGATAAATCCCCTGGGGTTGAGTTTTGCAACCTGCTCCACCGGCGCGTTGTAGGGCAGTATTTCGCAGTAAACGCGGCATTCGCGTACACGCCGGGCAATCAGCATGCTGTACTGTGACCCGAAGTCCAGGACGACTACGGTCTCGGGTTGGCGCGCATCACCGCTGTCCAAGCTAGCGTGGGGAATCTCCTTTTGTCCTACCTTTCGGCCTGCAATTTCCAGGTAGGTGGAGACTTCTAGATCATCGCTAACCGCAACCCTGCGGCTGTGATTTGTGGCTCCCTCTTCCGCCAAGGAACCTCCTGTTGATCTCTGTCTCAGCCTAGCACCCGTGCTATACTGAGTCAAGGTAAATTCCGCCCTAATATCGGCCCTTCCGCGACTGCTCAATGTCAACTTCCGGCGCAACCGACATCGAACAGGCTATCTCCATTCTTCAAAGCGGCGGCCTCGTCGCCTTCCCTACCGACACCCTCTACGGTCTCGGCGCTCATCCCTTCATCGACTCCGCTGTCCGCAGACTCTACGACGTCAAGGGCAGGGCCGATTCCAAACCCGTACCCCTTCTCCTTTCCTCCGCCGACGACCTGTCTCTAGTCTCCGACCAGACCGAGGGCCTCGCCCGCGTTCTAGCCGAAGCATTCTGGCCCGGCGCACTGACCCTCGTGGTACGTTGCAGACCCGACATCCCCGGCCTCGTCAATGGTTGGGGTGCAACCGTCGCCGTCAGAGTCCCCGATCACCCTGTCCCTAGGCAGCTCGCCGCTGCCCTCTCTGCCCCCATAACAGGCACCAGCGCCAACATTGCCGGCGGGCCAAATCCCGTGACCGCCCAGGAAGTCGCCCACCAACTCAATGGCAACGTCGACCTGATAATCGATCGGGGCCCGTGCCCCGGCGCTCAACCCTCCACCATAGTAGATGTGTCCAATGACAACCCCGCAATCCTGCGAAAGGGCGTACTTTCCCACACCGCCATCGAAGCGGTGTGCGGCCTTCCAGTTGCCCACCAGACCCCGGTATGACCAAGAAAACAGTCAACGATATAGACGTGAACGGCAAGCGAGTCCTCGTCAGGGTAGACTTCAACGTCCCCCTCGACCCCGAGACCGGCGCCATCCTAGACGACAGCCGTATCAAGGCATCCCTCCCCACCCTCCGCCTCCTCCTCGACCGCGGTGCGAGCATCGTGCTCTGTTCCCACATGGGCCGCCCCAAGGGTAAGGTCGACGACAAGCTCAGCCTTGCTCCCGTCGCCCGACGCCTCTCCGACCTCATCGGCCAACCTGTGGAGATGGCAAACTCCGTGATCGACGATGGAGTAGCCTCCCAGGTTGACGCCCTTTCCGCCGGGGAACTCCTCTTCCTCGAAAATCTCCGCTTCGACTCCCGTGAAGAGTCTAACGACCCCGAATTCGCATCATCCCTCGCCCGGCTCGCCGACATCTTCGTCAACGATGCCTTCGGCGCAGCCCACAGGGCCCACGCCTCCACGGAGGGCGTTGCCCATTACGTGCCTTCGGTAGCAGGCCTCCTCCTGGAACGGGAGATAAAATACCTGGGCATGGCCTCCGAGAACCCCTCCCGACCCCTCACCGTACTCTTCGGAGGCGCCAAGATCAGCGACAAGATCGCCGTAGCCCGGAGGCTCATGGAAAAGCTGGACGTCCTCCTCGTCGGCGGCGGCATGTGTGCAACCTTCTTCAAGGCTATGGGAATGGAGATCGGCAAATCTATCTTCGAAGAAGAAGCCTTGGAGTTCGTCTCGGGCATCATGGCCAGGGGCGAATCGGGAAGTGTCACAATCGCCCTTCCCCGGGACGTGGTAATAGCAAAAGAGTTCGACGCCAACGCCACCCCGGAAACCGTTCCGGCAACCCAGGTCCCCCCCGACACCCTCATCCTGGACATCGGCCCCGAAACCGTTTCCCTCTTCCGAGATTACATAATGCGCGCCAGGACCGTGTTTTGGAACGGGCCAATGGGCGTATACGAATTTCCCGCTTTCTCCTATGGCACCCGGAGCATGGCACAGGTCCTCGCCGACTCCGATGCCGTATCCGTTGTTGGTGGCGGCTCCACCGCTGACGCCGTCGCAGCCTTCGGCCTTGCAGACCGCATGGACCACGTCTCCACCGGCGGCGGCGCATCCCTCGAATTTCTAGGCGGCGCCGCCCTGCCGGGCGTTGCTGCCCTGATGGACGCTAAATGAACGCAAACCACAAGCTTATTTCTCAAGTCTCCCGGTCCACCGACTCCAAGATCGTCTTCCTTGTAATAGACGGCCTCGGCGGCCTCCCCCACCCCGAGACCGGTAAAGCGGAGCTAGAGACCGCTTCAACCCCCAACCTTGATCATCTCGCCTCCCTGTCCATGTGCGGACTCACCATACCCGTTGCCCGCGGCATCATTCCCGGCAGCGGCCCCGGCCACCTTGCCCTCTTCGGCTACGACCCCGTCGCCAATCTCATAAAGCGCGGAGTCCTTGAAGCCGCCGGAATCGGCATTGACCTTACCCCCGACGACCTCGCCGTCCGCGGCAATTTCTGCACCGTCAACACCGAGGGCGTGATCACCGACCGTCGCGCCGGTCGTCTCGCCTCCACCGAGTCCCGTGAACTCTGCCGCCTCCTTAATGACATAGAGGTAGAGGGCGCTCAGGTCGACGTCCATCCCGTCGAGTCTCATCGATTCGTCATAGTCTTCCGCGGCCCGGGCCTCAGCGAAGACCTCGCCGACACCGACGAACAGGTCAATGGCGTCGTTCCCCCACCCGTCCGCCCCACCCACCCCGGCGCACAACCCACAGCCGACATAGTCAACGCCGCCGTCGAGAAAATCAAAAACGTACTTCAGAGATCTGGAAGCCCCGCCAACATGCTCACCCTCCGGGGCTTCTCCAAGCTCCCGGACATGCCCTCCATGTCAGACGTCTATAAGCTCAACCCACTTGGCATCGCCACCTACCCGATGTACCGCGGCCTCGCCCGGCTTGTAGGCATGAAGGTCATGGCCAAGGGCCCCGGCTTCGAAAACGTCGTTGATGAAATGATCGCCAACTACGACGACCACGACTTCTTCTTTATCCACTACAAAGGCGCCGACACCGCAGGCGAGGACGGCAACTTCGAGGCCAAGGTCCGCGCCCTGGAGGAAGTCGACGCCCCCCTGAAAAAAATCATCGATCTCCACCCCGACGTTTTCATAGTCGCCGGTGACCACTCGACACCCGCCATTTGGGCAAACCACAGCTGGCATTCCGTACCCTTCATGATGTGGAACCGATGGGCCCGCCCCGACACCGCAACCCGCTTCACCGAACAGGATTGTGCAAACGGCGTCCTCGGCGAATTCCCCGCAACCAACGTCATGCCCCTCGCCCTGGCCCACGCTGGCAAACTAATAAAATTCGGCGCCTAACCCGTGAATACACCCTTCCACAACTACATTGACGACATTCCCCTCTCCTGTCACTCATCCCCTACTCTTAAACCGTCATTCCTGCGGAGGCAGGAATCCATCCCCTCCTCCTTGATATACCTGTGCATAACCCCTTCTCCCAGGTGGCCGGGGCGGTGTCCAATCCCCTCCCCCTCGATGGGAGAGGGCTAGAGCCTGTCCCGAGTCCCTCGAGGGAGTGAGGGTGAAGATAATTTGTAGCCCCACCCAAATAACGAACCCCCCACCGGAGAAATAAACCCCATGCGCCCCACCCGACTCCCCCTAATCGCCGGCAACTGGAAAATGAACACCACCGTCGCCGATGCCCGCGCCCTTGCCAGCGCCCTCGCCTCAAACCTCAACGGCGTTCCCGACGTTGAAGTCCTCCTATGCCCTCCCTTCATTTCCCTCACGACGGTCGGCAACGAAATAGCAGGAACTTCCCTAAAGCTCGGCGCACAGAATCTCCACCCGGAGCCCAAAGGCGCATTCACCGGCGAAGTCTCCCCGACCATGCTCTCCAGCCTCTGCGACTACGTAGTCATCGGCCACTCGGAACGCCGCACCCACTTCGGAGAAGACGACGCCTTCGTCAACAGTAAGGTCCATGCAGCCTTGGCACATGACATAATCCCCATCCTCTGCGTCGGCGAGACCCTGGCCCAGCGCGAGTTCAACACCACCGGCGAAGTCCTCACCCGACAGACCACCCTCGGCTTCAAAGACCTATCCCCTGACGCCGATTTCGTCGTCGCCTACGAACCCATCTGGGCCATAGGCACGGGCAAAGCCGCCTCCGCCTCAGACGCCGAACAGGCCATATCCCTTATTCGCCAAACTATCTCCCAGCAACTCGGCGACAATGCCGCGGAAAAGACCCGCATCCTCTACGGCGGCAGCGTCAAGTCCTCCAACATCACCGACTTCATATCATCCCCTCAGATCGACGGTGCCCTCGTAGGTGGCGCAAGCCTCGACCCCAACGACTTCTCAGGCATCGTCACCGCAACCTCTCAGTTCCGACCAGGCTGACCTTGGCCGGGCTGATCGCCATAGTCGGGCCCACCGCCACGGGCAAGAGCGCCCTTGCACTCCACCTCGCCGAGACCCTGGGTGGCGAAATAATCAACGCAGACAGCCGCCAGGTCTACCGGTACATGGACATCGGCACCGCCAAGCCCCCACCCGAAGACTTCGCCCGAGTCCCCCACCACCTCTACAACCTCGTAGACCCCGATCAATCATTCAACCTTGCCCTTTATCTTGAGCAGGCCAATCTCGTGGTGGACGACATCTATTCCAGGGACCGAGTGCCCATCCTTGTTGGCGGCAGCGGCCTCTACGTCTGGGGTTTCCTGGAGGGCATGTCCATCCCCCACGTACCCCCCAACCCCGACCTCCGGGCCCGCCTCGAAAGCGAATCCGCCTCCCTCGGCCCCCAGTCTCTCCACGACCGCCTCAACAGCGTAGACCCTGACGCCGCAGCCTCCATCGACCCCCGCAACGTCCGCCGCGTAATCCGCGCCCTGGAAGTCTTCGAGGTTTCCGGCGTCCCCTTCTCCAAACAGGTCAGCAAGAAGGGCCTTGACTATCCCACCCTCGTCATCGGCCTCACCGCCCCCCGCGAAACCCTTCACCTCCGCACCGACACCCGCGTCGACTCCATGATTGAGTCCGGCTTCGTGTATGAAGTCGCCGACCTTCTTGCACGAGGCTATGGGCTGGACTTGCCATCCATGTCGGGAGTGGGTTATAAACAGCTCGGCTCATACCTGAACGGCGACTGCACAATCGAGGAGGCCACCCAGAAGACCAAGACGGAGACCCATCGCCTCATTCGTCATCAGTCCGCCTGGTTCAAGCCCAACGACCCTAGAATAGACTGGTATGATATAACCGAAAACATCTCAGCCCCAATCACACGACGCATAGAGGAATTTATCTCAACGACATAACAACCATACACAGTGAGCCCCCGCACAAGGACTGACCTCAAGTATTGCTCGGTGAGGTCCAATGCTCCTCTCGACGAGACCTTCGCATAACTGTCATTCCGAGGCTCCGCGAGGAATCTGGGGTGGGGTCCAGTCCCCTCTCCCTTGAGGGGAGAGGGCTAGGGTGAGGGTGAACCAATCAATCAACCTCTCCACCCATGACTGTGCAGAGCATCCTAAACAAACCAACGGAGAACACGCCCAATGACCATCAGCTTCACAAAAATGCACGGCATCGGCAACGACTACATCCTCATCGACGCCCGAGAAGTCGAAAAGGACTGGTCTCAGGTCGCCGTTGACATCTGTGACCGCCACTTCGGCGTCGGCGGAGACGGTATCCTCTTGATCAGAGACTCCGATGTGGCCGACTGCCGTATGCAGATCTACAACCCCGATGGCTCCGAGGCCGAGGCCTGCGGCAACGGCATCCGCATGTTCTCCAAGTATGTTGTGGAACGGGGCGTCGTCTCGGCCCCGCAGGACCGGCTTGTCGTCCAGACCCTCGGCGCAGTCGGAGAGATCGAGCTTTCCCGTAACAACGGCAGCGTTTCCACCGTCCGAGCCTCCATGGGCCCCGCCCGCCTCCGCCCCTCCCAGGTCCCCGTGGCCCTTGAAGACGGCCCCGATGTCGTCAAGGATTACCCCATAGACCTCGGCGACCGCACGGTACCCGTGACCTGCGTGTCCATGGGCAACCCCCACGCCGTGCACTTCACCAACACCCCCGTCGACGAGTTCCCCCTCTCGGACGTCGGCCCCCGAGTCGAAAAACACCCATTCTTTCCCGCACGAGTCAACTTTGAAATAGTTAACATAATCGATAGAGGCCACGTTAGGGCACGGGTCTGGGAGCGCGGTGTCGGCGAGACCCTCGCCTGCGGCACCGGCGCCTGCGCCATCGCCGTCGCTTCCTGCCTTCACGGCCTCACCGACAGCCCCGTAAACGTCCGCCTTCCCGGTGGCGCCCTCGGCATCGAGTGGGATGGCGAGGGAGATGTGTTCCTATCCGGCCCCGCTGAATACGTGTTCACAGGCGTTTGGGAAGAACCCGACGCCGGAGGAAACTAAATGAGGATAGCCAAAAGGCTTGATGCCATCCCGCCCTACCTGTTCGTAGCCATCAACCAGAAGATCGCCCAGAAGAAAGCCGAGGGGCATGACGTCATCAGCTTCGCCATCGGCGACCCGGACCTCCCCACCCCTCCCCACCTTCTGGAGCGCCTCCATAAGGAGAGCCAGGTCCCAGCCAACCACCGCTACCCCGAGTCCGACGGCCTCCCCGAGTTCCGCAAAGGCGTCGCAGATTGGTACAAGTCCAGGTTCAACGTGGACCTGGACCCCAACTCGGAGGTCATATCCCTGATCGGCTCCAAGGAGGGCATCGCTCACGTCGCCTTCTGCCTCATAGATCCCGGGGACATCGCCCTCGTCCCTGATCCAGCCTATCCGGTCTATTCAATGGGCACCCTCTTCGCAGGCGGCGAGAGCTATCCCGTACCTCTCATGGAGGAAAACGGCTACCTCCCAGACCTCGAAGACATCCCCTCCAACATCATGGACCGTGCCAAGGTCCTCTGGATCAACTATCCCAACAATCCCACCGGCGCCGTCGCAGACGTAGACTTCTACTCACGCGTAGTCGAGTTCGCAAAGAAACACGATATCGCCGTCTGCAACGACGCCCCCTACAGTGAGATCGGCTTCGACGGCTACCGACCCGCCAGTTTCATGGAAGCACCGGGCGCGAAGGACGTGGGAATCGAGTTCCACTCCTTTTCCAAGACCTACAACATGACCGGGTGGCGAGTCGCCATGGCCGTCGGCAACGCCGAGCTCATCAACGCCCTGAACACCGTGAAGTCCAACATGGACTCCGGGCTGCCCCAGGCCATCCAGTACATGGCCCTCGAGGCCCTTGAAGGCCCCCAGGACTGCGTCGAGGAGAACGTGGCAATCTACCAACGCCGCCGAGACAAACTGGTTGCCGGGCTGGCAAAACTCGGGCTCCGGGTCAAAGTCCCCGAGGCCAGCTTCTACCTCTGGGCCCGCGTCCCGGAGGGCTACACCTCCGCCGAGTACTGCACCAAGCTTATCGACGAGGTCGCAGTGGTCGTCACCCCCGGATCCGGCTACGGCCAGCAGGGCGAAGGCTACATCCGCCTCTCCTTCTCCCTCCCCGATGACCGCATCGACGAAGCCCTCGCCCGCATAGAGTCCCTCGCATCATGACCAAACCACACTACCTGACCGTCATTCCCGCGGAGGCAGACTGAAAGTGCGCCGAGGCGTGAATCCATCCCCTCACTCCGTCATTCCGAAGCCCCGCGAGGTCGAAGATGCGCCGTGCTGAAAGTGGAACACCCGCCTCGGAGGGTCCGCTTATGGCGGAGCGTGAATCCGGGGCGGGGCATTCCGCTCGCCCTGAGCGGAGTCGAAGGGTCTCAAGAGCGGAATGGGGGGTCCAGTCCCCTCTCCCTCGCCCTATTGTCATTCCGAGGCCCCGCGAGGAATCTGGGGCGGTGTCCTCTCCCCTCTCCCTCGATGGGAGAGGGCTAGGGTGAGGGTGAAAGCAACTCTTAAGATCCACGCTATATTCGCCGAAAGTGCCAACCTGAACCCCCCACCCAGGAGGTCCCCATAGGCCGCACCACCTCAGTCTCCACCTTCCCCTCCCCCGAGAAAGCCCTCCTCATCGGAGCCGCCGTCCGAGGCGTCGAAACCCTCTGGCGCCTCCAGGACTCCCTCGATGAGCTTGCCCAGCTCACCCAGAGCGCCGGTGCACAGGTGGTGGGCGTCGTCTCCCAGCAGCTCCCCAGGCCCAGCAAGACCTATCTCGGCAAGGGTAAACTGGAAGAAATCAAGACCCTTAAGGGTGAACTCCATTACCAGACCGTCATAGTGGATGACGAGCTTACTCCCTCTCAACAGAGGGTCCTCGAAGACAGACTCAAAACCAAGGTTATCGACCGCACCGCCCTCATCCTAGACGTCTTCGCCTCCCGGGCCCGCACCCGAGAGGGCCGACTCCAGGTCGAGCTTGCCCAGCATGAATACCTCCTCCCCAGACTCGCGGGCCAGTGGAAACACCTTGAAAGGCTCGGAGGAGGCATCGGCACAAGGGGCCCCGGTGAGTCCCAGCTGGAGACCGACCGACGCCTCGTCCGCAGCAAGATTCACCGTCTCAAGCAGGAGATCGAGGACGTCAGGACCCACCGCAACCTGTATCGGGAAGACAGGCGCAGACGAGGCCTGCCCGTCGTCGCCCTCGTTGGCTACACCAACTCCGGCAAGAGCACGCTGCTTAACACCTTGACCGGCGCCGGAGTCCTCGCCGCCGACAAGCTGTTCGCCACCCTCGACCCCGTTACCCGACGCTGGCACGTCGACCCCCTCGGCCAGGTCCTTTTGACCGACACCGTCGGCTTCATCCAGAAACTCCCCGCCATCCTCGTCGCCGCCTTCCGAGCCACCCTGGAAGAGCTCACCGACGCCGACCTCCTCCTCCACGTCGTCGACGTCGTCCACCCCAATGCGCCTGAGCACGTCGAAGAAGTCCAGAAAATCCTCGGCGAACTCGGCCTCTCGGAGAAACCCGCCATCGTCATCCTGAACAAGATGGACCTGTTCCCTTCCAACGGAAGCGCACCCTCCAACGGGACCGATAAGTCCAACGGCGCCTCCGGCCCCGACTGGTGGGACATGCCCGAAGACATGGTCGCCGTCTCCGCGCTCAAAGGCACCGGCCTCCCCAACCTCAGAAAACTCATCTCCACCAAACTAACAACCCCCGCCGCCGTCGCCTAGCCTCAATTTCTGTCTCCCACCCTCTCCGCAGGGGCGGTCCGCGAATCGCCCTCCCCCCAACCCTATCCGTCATTTCGGCCGCCCAGAGCCGGCTACAAGTGCGCCATTGGCGTGAATCCATCCCGGTGCGAATTTGGGGCCGCTCGTGCTGAGGCCCTCGAAGTATAAGCGGGGGGTTGGCTCAGTCCAGCCTAACCGTCGCATCCGCTGCCTGCGGGGCCGCTCGTACTGTCGCAGATCCGCCTCAGGCGGGAGGCCCTCGAAGTATGAGCGGGGCCGACCCACGCACTGCCAACTCCTCACCTTCGTCCTCCCCCCCACCCCCAACCCGTCATTCCCGACCCCGATCGGGAATCCATCCTTGGACGGGACCGCTCGTGCTGAGGCCCTCGAAGTATGAGCGGGGGGGCTCAGACCAGCCTAACCGTCGCATCCGCTGCCTTCGGGGCCGCTCGTGCTGAGGCCCTCGAAGTATGAGCGGAGGGTGGCTCAGACTAGCCTAACCATCGCATCCGCTGCCTTCGGGGCCGCTCGTGCTGAGGCCCTCGAAGTACGAGCGGGGGCAGAACTACGTACTGCCAATACGTCACCTTGGTCCTCTCCCCTACTCACCCGCCCACTTGACCATTCCGATGCCCCGCGAGGTCGAAGATGCGCCTCAGGCGTGAATCTGGGGAGGTGTGTCCTTTCCCCTCTCCATTCACGGGTCTAAGACGCACCTGAGGCGTGAGAGGGCTAGAGTGAGGGTGATTCCCGCGTCGGGAATGTAGTACCTTTACACCAAATTCTCAAGCAATACACCACCACGAACGAGTCCCCAGGAGCTTCAACACATGGGCTGGCCCGACCACTACCACTCCCGTACCGTCCCCCTCGAACAAGCCGTCTCCCACGTCAAATCAGGCGACCGCGTAGTCATCACCCTAGGCGAAGAACCACGACTCCTCTCCTCCGGCCTCCAGGCCCGTGCTGGCGAGATCGAAAACGTAATCATCCAGTGCGCAGGCCCCGCCAACGAGCTCGGTTGGTTTGACCCCGGCATCGACTCCTCCTTCAACGTCCACGTCCAGAACTCCTACCGCTACACCTACCGACCCTTCTTGGACGATGGCCGCGCCGAGTACCTGCCCGCCCTTTTCACCCTCATGTTCAAGGGCTTCGAGGAGCGCGGCCTGGAAGACCAGCGCCCCGACGTATTCTTCACCGTCCTCTCCCCACCCGACCAGAACGGTTTCTGCAGTTTCGGCCACAGCCTCTGGAATAAACGCTCATTCGCCGCCAGCGCCCGCATGGTCATGGTTGAGGTCGACCCCCGCACCATCAGGACATTCGGCACCAACAGCATCCACGTGACCGACATTGACTACTTCGTCGAAACCCAAGACCCCAGCCCCGTGCTCTACCACTCAATCCCTCTCCCCGACGCCGCAGTACAGGAAATGGCCCGCCACGTGAGCGCCCTGATCCACAATGGTGATAGCGTCCAGATTGGCTGGGGACGCGTCGGCATGTCCCTGCCACGGGCCGGCATCTTCGACAACAAGGTGGATTTAGGCTTGCACAGCGAGGTCGCAGCCCCCGGCGTCCTCCCACTGGTCGAGGCAGGTGTAATCAACGGCAATCGCAAGACCCTCAATCGAGGAATTGCCGTCACTTCAGCCCTCGCCGGCGCTGGTGAAGAACTCAACCTCGCCGTGAACAACCCGAAAATCGAGGTCCGGGACGTCGACTACACCAACGACCTCCGAGTCATCGCCGCCCACGACAATATGGTCGCCATAAACGGCGCAGCCTCCGTAGACTTAACTGGGCAAATCAACGTCGAATCCGCCGAAGGCTCTCACCCCATTAACGGCCCCGGCGGTCAGCAGGAGTTCGTCATCGGGGCCCTGGCCTCGAGGGGTGGCCGTTCAATAACCGTTCTCCGTTCCACCACCCGGGACGGCCGCTCCAGAATCGTCCCTCAACTGGATGCAGGCGCGTCTGTCACCATCCCCCGCACCCTCGCCGACTATGTGGTCACCGAGTACGGCGTCGCCGCCCTCCTCGGCAAGACCATCCGCCAGCGCACCGACGCCCTAATCAACATCGCCCACCCCGACCACCGAAAAGACCTCCAAAACACCCTGAAATACAGCACCTACTCGAACGGCTAGTCAGAACCCCTCCAGGCACTTGTGGCACAATGCATGACAAGGCCCTTACAAACTTCCCTTTTATCATTCCGAGGCCCCGCGAGGAATCTGGGGCGGGGTCCTGTCCCCTCTCCCTCGATGGGAGAGGGCTAGGGTGAGGGTGAAACCGCCCCCACAAAGGAGGCACGACATGACACAAACAATGACCGGTAAAGTCGCCCTCGTAACCGGCGCAGGCGACGGCCTCGGCCGAGCCTCCGCCCGAGTCTTCGCCCGTGAAGGCGCCCAGGTCGTCGTCTCCGACATCGACGAGGCCGGCGGCACGCATACGGTCAGCCTGATCCGAGAAGCCGGTGGCGAGGCAACCTTCGTCCCGTGCGACGTCACCAGCGTCGAACAGGTCGACGCCCTCGTCGCAAAAACCGTCGACTTATATGGCCGCCTGGACTGCGCACACAACAACGCAGGCGGCGGTGGAGGATTGGGCAGACCAATGACCCACGAAGTTGCTGTCGGGGACTGGCTTCACGTAATTGAAATAAACCTGAACAGCATCTGGTACTGCATGAGACGCGAGATTCCCATAATGCTCGATCAAGGAGCCGGAGCAATAGTCAACACCTCTTCCATATACGGCATCGCCGGAGCCGTCGGCACAGCCGCTTACGTGGCCGGCAAGCACGGCGTTGTTGGTTTGACTAGGGCCGCAGCCCTCGAATACGCCGACAAGGGCGTACGCGTCAACGCCGTGTGCCCCGCCCACGTCCCCACCACCTCAGTGCAAAAGCTGATGAATGACGACCCCGGCCTCGAGTCCTGGGTCTCGGGCCTTTCACCCTCCGGCAGAATGGGACGCCCGGAGGAGATCGGCGAGACTGTTGTCTGGCTCTGCTCCGACGCCGCCTCCTTCGTCACCGGCCACGCCATGCCCGTAGACGGCGGCTGGACCGCCCAATAGCCTCCCAACACCCCCCCCGACCACCTGTCATTCCGAGGCCCCGCGAGGAATCTGGGGCTGGGGCCTCTCATCCTGAGCTACGTCGAAGCGTCAAGAGGGGAGTCGGCCTAAGAGCCACCCCATCCCCTACCCCGCCACGTAAAACCCCCGAGACTTCTCCGTCAAGACCTCGTACCCATCCTCCGTAATCGCAATCGTCTCACTCAACCCCACCCCGAACTTGCGCGGCACCCGGAACATGATCGGCAGGTGGAACGTCATCCCCGCCTGAAGCACCTCGTCATTCCCCTCCGCAATGAACGTCGCCCCATCCCCCCACGTCGGCGGAAACCCCGCCCCGACACTGTATCCGCATATACCCATGTACCACATCTCGTCCTCAAGTCCAGCGTAACCCTTGTGCGCGTCCCGAGCCACGTCATGGGAAGTACGCCCTGCCCTCGCTCCTTGAATCACCAACTCCAGCGTATTCTCAACCGCGTCAGCAATCTTTCGCATCTCCTTCGAAGGCTCCCCCAACACTCCGGTCCTCATCATCGGCGCATTGTACCTGTGGTAGCACGCGCCGTACTCGAAGAACGCCACTTCTCCCTCCTTCAGCGGTAGCCGCCGAAACGTCGTATGGTGCCAGCTCGACCGATGGCCCGTCGTTACAATAGGCGGGGTTGACATAAACTCACTTCCCGCACCTATCAACTTCGAATATCCCACCTCAGCCAGGTCGTTGTCGGTTACCCCCGGCGCTATCGCCTGCAGAGAGGCATTAATCCCCTGCACCGTCATCCGTCCCGCCTCCCGCATGTATTCAATCTCCTTCTCCGACTTGATCTTCCGCACCCTCTCCACCAGCCCCGACGCATCCACCAGCGACGCATTGGGTACCGCCCGACCCAATTCCTCCGCCAACCCCGGAATCGGCCCGCCACGAGACATCTCTATGCCGACCCGCTTGTTACCCAACCCCCGGGCCTCGAGCATCGCCGCCACTTTCCCCGCAACCAGGTCCCCCTCGTTCCACGCGAAGCTCACCACATCCTCCACCCACCCCGACAAAATCGCCGCAGGTATCTCGCAGGACGCCGTGACGACACCCGGGTCCCCATCCGCCGGAATCACCAGAGCCGTCAGGTTGGCAATGGAAAACGTGTAATACCCCGATAGGTAGTGCAGGTTCGCCGGAGAGACCACGATCAGCCCGTCCAGCCCATCAGATGCCATCTCCGCCCGGACCTTGGCTACCCGTTCGTCATATTCCTCCTGTGTGAATGGAAGCTCCTTCTCAATCGGCCCGCTCCGAAGCAATCGCATATACTCGACGTGGTCCATTTTTCCTTCTCTCCTCTCAGGCTCACACACAGGTTCCGAGCCTGGCTCCATTACGTTCTTCCTAATCGGACATCCCTGGGAATCCTCTGAACAAGTCGTCATCGCCACTTCTTTCCGTGACCCCCACACCCTCCGTCATTCCCGAGTAGTCGGGAATCCATCCCCTCCCCACCCTCATCGTCCGGGCTGGGGCCGCTCGTGCTGTCACAGATCCGCCGTGCTGAAAGTCCGCCGTTGGCGGAGCGGGAGGCTCTCGAAATATGAGCGGGGGGTGGTGTAATCGTCATATCCGCCACCCCAACCCTCACCGTCTCCCCTGTCATTCCGAGGCACCGCGAGGTCGAAGATACGCCTCAGGCGTGAATCTGGGGTGGTGTCCTAATTTCAATCACCAAATTACCCGCATCCCACAATTATTCCTCACAAACCAGCCCCCTCATTCTACACCAGCCCCCAGCCCCACCCCGCCCTTGCTATATAATCTACCCGTAGAAATGATCACCCATTCGCCTACCCCAAAACGGCCATACACCTGATGAACCTCGATCACCTTACAACCTACCTCGAAGTGGTAAAACGTGGCTCCTTTTCGGGCGCAGCCAAGCATCTCGGCCTCACCCAGCCGGGCGTTAGCCAGCAGGTCCGACGCCTGGAAAACGACCTCGGAGTCCCTCTTCTCGACCGACGGGAACGCCGCATAGCCATGACCGGCGCAGGTCGAGAGTTTCACCGTTTCGCAACCCGGGTCCTGGCCGCCCGTTCAGACCTCTCCGAGAAACTCAAAGACCTCACTGGCCAGGTCAGTGGCCGTCTGATCATCGGCGCAAGCACCGTCCCCGGCGAATACATTCTTCCCCGTCTCCTCGCCGACTTCATTGCCCTCCATCCCGCCGTAGAAGCCTCCGTGGAAATCGGAGACACCCGCGACATCACCGACATGGTCCGCACCGCCGAGTGTGACATCGGATTCGTCGGCGCCCGGCTTTCCAACCGAGGCATGAAGCAGGAACCCTTCCTCGAAGACGAGCTGGTCCTCGTAGTCCCCGTATCTCACCCTTTCGCAGGTAAGGACAACATTGCAATCGCTGACCTTGGTCAAGAGCGCCTCATCACCCGCGAACGAGGCTCCGGCACCATGCAAAACGTGTACCGCATGCTCGAAGGGGCAGGCTTCGACCCCCGAAACTGGCGTAACGCCCCGGTTTTCGGCAGTACCCAGGCCATCATCTCAGCCGTCGAAGCGGGTCTCGGCGTCGCCTTCGTCTCAGAGTTCGCCGCCCGGGCCGCCATATCCTCCCAACGCATCTCCGCCCTCCACATCGACCACCTACCCCTAAAACGCCAACTATACATAACATATCTCGCCAGAAACTCCTCCACCCGCCTCCAAAGAGAATTCCTCTCCTTCTCCCTCAACTGGCCCAAAGAAGAATTACCTGCATGAAAAGTGGGCCGGGAGGCGTCCTCTTCCCTCTCCCTTGATGGGAGAGGGCTAGGGTGAGGGTGAAAAATCCAAATGATCAACCCCCAACTCATAAAAGACCTCCTCGCCGCCGACAAACGCGCCCTCGCCCGAGCCATCACCATCGTAGAACGCTCCGGCACCGACGCCCGAAACCTCATCCATGCCATCAGCCCCCACCTTGGCCGGGCCTACACTGTCGGTATCACCGGGCCTCCCGGCGCAGGCAAAAGCACCCTCGTAGATAGGATCGCATCAGACCTCCGCACAAGAGGCTGGAATGGCTCGTCCGACCCCAAGGTCGGAATCCTTGCCGCCGACCCCACCAGCCCATTCACCGGCGGCGCCATCCTCGCCGACCGCGTCCGCATGCAGCGCCACTACAAGGACCCCGGCGTCTACATCCGCAGCATGGCCACCCGGGGCAGCCAGGGCGGCCTTCCCAGGTCCACACGGGACGCCATGAAGCTCCTCGACGTCTACGGCACGGATGTGACCATCGTCGAGACTGTTGGCGTCGGCCAGGCCGAGCTAGACATCATGGGCCTGGTAGACACCGTAATCGTAGCCGTCGTCCCCGAAGGCGGCGACGCAATGCAGGCCATGAAGGCCGGCCTCATGGAGATTGCCGACCTTTTCGTAGTCAACAAGGCCGACCGCCCAGGCGCCGACGCCGTCGTCCGGGACATCTCCGCCGTCATTAGCTGGGACAGCCGTCCAAGGGAGTGGATTCCCCGGGTCCTATCCACGAGGGCCGTCGAGAACGTAGGCGTCGACAAGCTGGTCGACTCCATAGGCGAGCACAAGGGAGCCGCAGAGCAATCCGGTCTCCTGGCCCGTCGAAGGAGTGAACGCCGCAAACAGGAGCTATTCGAAATCATCAGAGAACGCGTCGACCGGCAAGCCCACTTCATCATCTCCTCCAACGCGGACCTCGCCAACCTCGTCCAACAGGTCGAATCCGCCGCCCTGGACCCCCACACCGCCGCCGAAACCATCCTCCAATCCATCCTAACCCCCTAGCCCCACCCCCCCTCCTACATGAGGGGAGCCTGTCCGCCTTAGGCGGATCATTCCCGACCCCGATCGGGAATCCATCCCCAGCGGCGGCGGCAACCAGCATCCCGCCTAGCCCCACCCCCCCATTCGTCATTCCCGACCCCAATCGGGCTGCAAGTACGTCGCGCTGAAAGTCCGCCTTTGGCGGAGCGTGAATCCACCTCCCGGAGGCGGGGCCGCTCACCTTGAGGTTCTCGAATGGTCGAGCGGAGGGACAACCCCACACTGCCAATCCGTCACCTAATCCCGACCCAACCGAGACTCCCTTCCCGCCCCACCATCCCGAGGCCACGCGAGGGATCTAAGGCGTTGCTCCAACACCCACCCACTTTCTCCCCCCTACTCTTCAAAACCCTCCCTACCCACCCCCAACACACCTATTCAGTACTTCGCACTATATCTGTTATGTCTCGCGCATACCCTTTTATTGCCATGTACTAGACATAAGGACACATATAACAGTTGTCAACCTGACCCTCTACTCTCCCTTCAAACCTCGCGATAACTACCACACGCAACCAAGCAGTCCTCGCTTCCTCTAGCCATGAAACTAACCCCTTCCCCGACACCAACCATCAACTCCCGTACCGCCTGACGCCCGCCCGAAACTCCGAAAATACACAAAATGCCGCACCATTATGTTGCGAATCTCGCTTATGTCCATGGTTTCGCAAATCTGACGTCCCTACCTCACCCCTCCCCTTCCCCCGACTTCCGTATCTTGTAGTACATCCTCGGCTCCGTCCCGTCGATGAGATTCTTGATCCGCGGAGCATGTTTGATGAAGATAATCGCCGCCAGAATTCCCGCGGGAATCGCCGTCTGAGGATAAACAAATAGCCCCACCAATGGCGCAGCCACCGTTCCCATTATCTGCCCCGCGACCATATACCTGCTCAATGCCACGGTAACCAGGAACGTCGCTATCCAAACTCCCGCCAGCGCCGGTTCTATGAACAGGAGCACCGGAAACGCCGTCGCCAGCCCCTTTCCGCCCTTCAACTTCAGAAATATCGAGTAGTTGTGCCCGACTATCGACGTTATGCCCGCAACAGTCATCGCCAGCTCCGCCTCGTATCCGAAACCCACCGCCACCCCCCACCCCAGCAGCAGCGCCAGCGCACCCTTTCCCATGTCGCCCAGCAGCACAACCAGCGTCAACTTCTTGGAATTCGTCGCCCTCAGCGTGTTCAGAGTCCCGACGTTCCCCGTACCCAGGGCCATCACGTCCCGACCCGTGAATCGCTTTACTACTATTACAGCTGTTGGAATCGAGCCAATTACGTAAGCAGCGATTGCTATGGGTATCAACGCTTGGATGGTGGCTTCGTCCATAGAACGCTCCTGTTACCGAGGGGTGCAAACGCGTACACGGAAGGCGGGTCATTCTAACATAGCAACTCCTCTCCTCCGCGATCCCAGGCGTCGGGCAATCCGCTCGACCCGAGTGGAGCTGCAATTGTGCCTTCCTATGAGTCCGCCTTTGAGACACCCTTGCATAACTGTCATTCCGAGGCTCCGCGAGGAATCTGGGGCGGGGCGTCCCACATGTCCTGAGCAGAGTCGAGGGGGCTCAAGAGGGGCATGGGAGGGTTTTTTCAATCCTGACCCGCAGATAAGCAAAGGCCTCTACCATCCAATTGTTACACCCAATCCCGGAGTGCTAACATTGCCCCGAGGCAAGGCATGAAGAAAACAACGTTGCGGTCCACATTACTGCTCCTCGCAATAACCACTCTTACATGCGTTCTTGTCGCCGCAGCATGCGGTGTTGGAGGCGCAGGCGTCGAGGAGGTAGCAACTCCCACCCCCACCCCACCCCCAGACCCCTCCCTCATCCTCCAGGATGCCGCCGACCGCTTCCAGGCCCTGGACTTCTTCACCTTCACTATGTCTCACGAAAACGGCGGTACTCCCATCGCCTTCGGCCTCCTCATGGAGGATGTAACAGGCCAGGTCGTCGCACCCGACCGCCTGGAGGCCGAGATCGGCGCTTGGGCCGGCGGTTTCTTCTTCGACGTCTCCCTTGTCGCCATAGGCGAGGAAACCTGGCTCACCAACCCCTTCACCGATGAATTCGAGATCATTGAAAGGGGTATAGTCAGCGCAGCCCTGCTGGACCCTAAAACGGGCATAAGCGGCATCATACGAGACGCCAAAGACCCCGTTCTGGCGGGCGAGACCTCTCTCGACGGTATCCCCACCTACCACGTCACCTCTGTAATAGACTCCGCCCAGCTTACCTCCATAGCCCCCGGCGCTGAGCCCGGCCTCCCTATAGACGTCGGCCTCTGGGTCGGCGTAGACGACTCCCTCGTCTATAAAATCCACATGATCGGCCCCATGTCCTCTGACGAGGACCCCAACATCACCAGGACTATCCTCCCCTCGGACTTCGACATCCCCACCGAAATCCAACCCCCACCCCTCCCCCCCGATTCCTAACCAATCCCCCCACCCCACAACGAGCATTCTTGATCACCCGAGCCAAACGAGGCATGCACAAAGGCCATATATTCCCTCTCTCTTGATGAAATCCTTCTATAACCGTTCTTTCCACCCTTCAGTCAGGCTACATACCCAGGGGAGGGGCGTTCTTCCGCTCGCCCTGAGCGGAGTCGAAGGGTCTCAAGAGCGGAACGGGTGGGGAGAGTATCCGCTCACCCTGTCGAAGATGCGCTATAGCCTGAGCAGGGTCGAAGGGCGAGCGGATACAGGGAGAACAGTCCGGTGATAGAGAAGCTGGGCAAAGTCGGACTGACGCGCCGAGGTACCACCTTTGCAACATTGTCATTCCGAGGCCCCGCGAGGAATCTGGGGCGGGGCGTCCCGCGCACACATCAACACCAACCCAACCCCACCACCCCATGATCCGCACCCGCTCACCCTACATCCCCATCCTCGCCGCCTGCTTCGGCGTGTTCATCGCCGCCGACGACCAGGTCGTCGTCGTCACAATTCTACCCAGCATCATGGGCGACTTCCGCCTTGGTGTCGACGACCTCAGCCAGGTCTCCTGGATCATCACCGGCTACCTCCTCGGCTACACCTGCGGCATGCCCCTCATAGGCAAGCTCTCCGACGTCTACGGCCACCGCACCGTCTACGTCTCCGCGATGCTCCTGTTCGCCGTTGGGTCCGTCCTCTGCGCCATTGCCAATGATCTCTGGCCCCTCGTTGCCTACCGCGTAATCCAGGCCGTAGGAGGAGGCGCGGTCATTCCCGTCACCATAGCCATGATCGGCCACCTCTTCCCCGCCGGCCGCCGAGCCCTCGCCCTTGGCATCCTCGGCGCATCCGCTGAGTTCGGGGGTGTCATCGGCCCCATGTGGGGCGCTCTGTTGGACCACTTCCTGGACTGGCGATGGGTCTTCTGGATAAACATCCCCCTCGTAGCCGCCTCAATTCTCCTTCTCTTCCTGCTGGTCCCCGGAGGAACGGGCCGCAAGACCCCCGTCGACTACCTTGGCGGCCTCTGGATCATGCTCAGCCTCATCCTGTTTACCCTTTCAATTTCCCGCTGGCCCGACTCCCCGCCCCTCGCCACCGCCGGCATCGTCCTTGCTTTGGCCCTCGCCGCGAGTTTCGTCTGGCGCGAGCGACGCATCCCTTACCCCCTCATCGACCCTAGGCTCTTCCGCCGTGCCACCTTCTCAGGCGCCAACCTCACCCATTTCTTCGTCGGCATCGGCCTCATAATCGCCATGGTCAACGTCCCCCTCATCACCGACACCGTAATGGGCAAGGAACCCCTGGAGGGTGGCCTCCGTCTCGTCCGATTCACCGCCGCTGTTCCCGTTGGTGGCATCCTAGGTGGCCTTGCAGTATCGAGACTCGGCTACCGCCTCCCGACTGCCCTCGGCCTAGTCCTTGCCGCCGTCTCCTTCTTCTTCATGATGGGATGGGACACTACCCTCACCGACCCCGCACTCACCATCCACCTCGTCATCGGGGGGTTCGGCTTCGGCCTCGTCATCGCACCCATCGCCGCCGCCGCCGTCGACTCCTCCCCCGCCAAGCACCGAGGCTCCGCCTCCGGCCTCCTTACCGTCATGCGCCTCATGGGAATGACCGTCGGCCTCGCTGCCATCGCTGCCTGGGGCACCGACCGGTTCGACCTCCTCGTCCGTGACATCGATATCCCCTTCACCGATTCCAACTACGTCTCCCGGGTCTCGGAGGCCGGCCTCACCGTTTTCGAAGGTTTCTTCCTCGTAGCCTTGGTCGTGTCCCTAATCGCCCTCGTGCCAACTTTCTTTATGAAACGCGCCCCCACTGCTGTAGAATTAGGGGAGGGACGTCCCTGACCTCCGACTCCGGCCCACTGACTTTGGGTAAATGACCGCTTTGCCAGAAAACAACCCCAACGAAGACTCCGTCGCCGCCGAAGCACTACCTTCCCGGAACGAAATCCTATTTGCCCCGCCTCGGCGTGCGGTCGTCCCTCTTCCCGTCTACAAGCACAGACTGCTCAAGGCTCTCTCTTCCAGGTTTTGGGCTCCTTTTGCAGCCTGGAGCGTGGAACGCTTTCTGGCAGGTGTGTTTTTCATCTTCGTCTTTGGTGTGCTCGGCGTCTTCATCGCCGACACCTTTCTCTGCCCCGATGGCACAGGCGTCCGCTTCTGGGACGGGTGCTTATACGAGGTCCTCGGCTTCGGTATCGGCGGTGGCCTCTTCGGCCTTGTCGCCTTCGTCTATCTCATACGTCGTTTTCCCCTTCTGGTCCAACGGCTCCAACAACCCTGATCTTCCGCCCCTGCAATCCATGAAATCTAACGTCATCCACTGGGAGGCCCAATGAAGTTTCCAAGAGATTCCTACCTGCTCCCGCTCGGCCTGGCCGCCGCAGGAATAGGCTATGAAGTCGTCCGACGCGCAGCATCAGCCGCAACCGCCTACACCCCCACCGCCGAGGCCGCATCCGCCGCCGTCGACTCACGCCCCTCATTCCTGAGCTTTGCCCTGCCTATTCAGCCCCGCATCGCCATCGTCGAGCTTTTCGGCGCGATACAGGGCGGCGCCAAGGTCGGCGAGACCGTTCACCTCATCGAAGGACTCAAGACCGACAAACGTGTCCGCGCCGTCATCATCGAGATCGACTCCCCCGGCGGCTCCGCTCCCGCCTCCGAATATCTCTACGGGGCCGTCTCCCGACTCGCCGCCAAGAAGCCCGTAATCGCTTTTGTCAGGGGCGTCGGAGCCTCCGGGTCATACATGGTCGCCTGCGGTGCGACCAAGATCATTGCCCTTCCCAGCTCTATCATCGGCTCAATTGGAGTAATTTCCATCGGCCCTGTGGCCAAGGACCTTCTCAAGCGCATCGGTATCGATGTCACCGTCTCCAAGAGCGGTCCCTACAAGGACATGGGCGCCCTCTACCGGGACCCGACCAAAGAGGAATTGGAAAAACGTGACGACCTGATAGGCCAGTTCTTCGACAATTTCGTCGATCTCGTCGCCAACGCCCGGTCCATGCACCGCGACAACGTCCTCAAATACGCCACCGGCGAGGTCTTTACCGGCAAGAAAGCCGCCGAATACGGCCTCATCGACGAAGTCGCCGACATGGACCGTGCCATCGAGCTTGCATCAGAGCTGGGAGAAGTTCCCCCCAAGGTCGTATACTCTCGCCCCCGCCGACCCCTCTTCCAAAAGCTCTTCTCCCGGGTCGGCTCCTCCTTCGCCGAAGAAATCGCCGAATCCATCGAAAGCCGCCTCGGAGGCTACGTCCATTACCGCTAACCCCCACCCCCCTCCTACCTGAGGGGAGCCTGTCCGCCTTAGGCGGATCATTCCCGACCCCGATCGGGAATCCATCCCCGGTGGAGCCGCTCGTGCTGAGGCACTCGAAGTATGAGCGGGGGGCAGGGATGGTTAGTTCAAACAGCCCATCAGCCATCAACGGTCCACTTCAGATCCACTTGGAAGTCACGCGGGGTATCCCCCTACCCCCCACCCCCATACAACTCCGTATTCGGGAAAAACGCCCGCCACCCGAACCAGAAACCGGTCCGACCCGCAACCCGAGTCAGCTCATCGCCGCTTCCGTCCAACGCCTCCAGGCTCTCATCCCGCACCAGCCACTCCACCCCGTTCTCATCCACTAGCGTCGTTCTCCCCTCCTCCCCGAGATGGCTCACAAACTCAATCCCATTCCGCTCATACGCCACCACTGTTTTTGTCCCCGGATTCCCCAGAAGCACCAGTTCCGTCCCGCCGACCTCGTCATTAACCAGCACTTCCAACCCGACAGTCTCCACCGGGTATGCCTTCGCCTCCCCCCCGATCTCGATCCCGTACACCACGTCCTTCACTTGAAGCCGCTCATCATACTCCCCGACCGGGAACCAGATCTCCGAGCTCCCGAAGTAGTCGGTGTACGCCGCCCCCAGTTCCCCTTCAGACGCGTAATTACGCGGATGTCCTGTGTTTATGTCTAGTGTCAGGGTGTCCGGATGAGCCGCCAGCCAGTCACCCCATGTCGTCAGGGTCACGGGCCGCACGTTCAGCCGCACGTCGGAGCCGACAAGCGACCCCGTCACCGGCTCTCCCGTGAACTGGTTCCAAAGACCTCCGGTAGTCAAGTCGTACATCAATTTGTTGCTGAAATACAGCAACCCTGAGCTTCTGAAAGTGTATGTGTGCCCGTCCACGTCCGTGTCATACAGGATCCCTGAGCCGCAGAGAGTGCAATAGGCAAGGGCCACCGGCGTCCCGCCCACCACGTCGTTCGCCATCTCGTGCCAGTTCATTATCCGCAGTGGGTAGGCCCTGGAGTCCCCGTTAATCGACACCCCGAAGACCCGATCAGCGCTCTCCAGGTACGTCGCCTCCTGAGCCTCGACCATCGCCGGGTTCACCAGCGACGGAATCGACCTAGACGACCCATCGTCCTGCAGGACCCCACCCCACACCATGAATCGCAGGTCCAGATCTATGTTCGCAGGATCTATCAGTTCGCCGTCGTCCGAGGTGAAATAGCCCCTGAACGCAGGATCTATATCGCTCAGCAGGTCCACCTTCCACTGGAAATAGCCTTCCGGCAGCCGCTGATCGGGCTGCCGAGCCTGCCACTCGACCCACGCCTTGCCGTCATATTCGAAGCTCTCCCCCGAAAGCTGCTGCAATACGGGAACAACCTGTTCCAGGTTGTAGACCAATTCATTCCGGGTCAACGGCACCTGGATAAGGTCCGTAAGTGCGGCTACGTACGTCGCATCCCCCGACGCAGCGATTTCCCGCAAGGCAGTCAGAGCCGTGATGTTTCCCGGATTGCTCAGCCTGTCCTCGCTAAGCCGGTACAGAAGGTCCACCATTCCACCCTCGCCCGACTCCGCCTGCACCGTAGCCGTTGGTTCCGAAGACATCGGTGTCGGCGTTTCAACAGCCGCAGCTTCCGTAGCCTCCGGGCTCGACACCGACACCGGCGTCAACTCAACGACTGCGGTTGGCTCCTCTTCCCCCTCCCCACCCCCACACCCGGCAATCACACCCAGAATTGCCACCAGAACAAGGGCAGCGCCTACGGACAAGACCATCTGCTTTCGAAACCTATGAAGACTGTTGAACATCAGTGGGGCACCACCATATCAAAAGTTCGGGCATGCTAGTCTAACACTCCCCACCTCTGTCCTCCTCCCTCGCACTCCCATCGGGCATTAGGTGCCTCGTGCTGTAAGTGAAACATCCGCCTCTGGACGGTCCGTCTTTAGCGGGCATAAGTCAATCCTTCCGGGTAGCGGGGCCGCTCACACCGAGCACCGTCGAAGGGTCGAGCGGGGGCGGCGCACCATCGTCAATCCGTCACATCCGACAACTCCACCCCAGGCCATCATCCCAGCCGCCAAGAGCCGGAATCCATCCCCGGATACGGGGTCGGAAAGGGCTCGGGGCCCAATCCCCTCTCCCTTGATGAAACCCTTGCGTAACCTCTGTTGGAGGGGTTGGGGCCGCTCGTGCTGAGGCACTCGAAGTATAAGCGGGGGGCCCCACATCCTTCTCACCCATCACACCCTTTCAACACACTCACCTCTTAACCCATGTCATTCCGATGCCCCGCGAGGAATCTGGGGCGGAGGATTCTCCTCGCCCTGTCAGGGAAGTGGCCCACAATCCCCCCCACCCCAAAGTGTGACATTTCCCCCTTGTCACACCAACCCCATATCTTCTATCGTATACGAACACATATGCTATACGAAAGGTGACAACCCCATGCCCAGAGGAGGACGCCGCCCCGGAGCCGGTGCACACATAGGAAACCGCAACGCCCTACGACACGGCGCCAGTTCCCGATATGTCCAACAAGAGCTTATCCCCGCCCTCGCCGACTTCTCCCAGTTGCAGCGCTGGCTCGTCCGATATCAGCAGCGCCACATGAGGACCGGGCTCGATACCCGAGCCAGCACCGCCCAAATCCTCGAGATTCTCATTGCAGTCCTGCATTTGCCTTCTGGACACTCATTGGCATCCACCTTCGAAACCCTTAACAGCACACTGGGAAACGACCTCATTACCCCATCCCCTCCGGCCCCGCAAAAAGAGCTTTCCTTCTCCAGAACAATCAAAGCAGGCACAAGCTATGATTGAATCGATCAAAGCTTCTTGATTGGCGCGCATTTCCCCAGTGCCTTATCATGGCTCTATACCGAGACCCCTCATACCCGCAATAGCCCCACAAGGCCGACCGACACCACAATTAAGTGATTTCCCCTAGGACTCATAGACTCCAGCTAGCAGGAATTAAGTGGGCCAAGGTCATCATCCTCTTGGCCCTCGGATTCCTCGTGGGCGCCATTGCCGGGGCGCTTGCAGGCGCCGTCGTGGGCGCTTTAATGGGCCTCATCCTGGGCGGTTCCGCCGAAGTGTTGCGGGTTGCCGCGGCAGTGTCCGTCATCGGCATAGTCATCGGCATCCTCGCCAGTATCCTGACCGTCCTGATGGCGAGTCTCGGGATCGGATTCAAATACGTCATTGCAGCCGTCTCCGCCGTCATTGGAGGCGTTGTAGGAGGCTTCCTCGGCGGTCTCGAAGGAGCCGGCATCTTCGGCGCAGTCGGCCTGGCAACCGGCCTCCTATTCATCATCGCCCTCCGCCTGGACCCCCGCTCCCGCCCCACCCCCACCCCCGAGCCTTAAAACACTATCATTATGTATACCTGTAGAATTCAAATCCCTTCCCCTTTCCAAGCGTGCGATATTCCGCTCGCCCTGAGCAGCATCCAAGGGTCTCAAGAGTGGCATGGGCGAGCTGCCCCAGCTCATTCGAAGCACGCCCTTCTAACGGCTTTATTGCAAAGTGGCGTATCGGTAAGGAGCGCAGAACACTCAAGGAGAACTTGAATGCGAGTAGTGCATTGCTATGGACAAACCCCGGAAATGCAGGAAGCAATAGATTTGTTCTACGAGCAACGAGTGATAGATTGTGGGGACTCGGCAAGTGGGGAAACAGGGAGAGAGAAACCAGATTATGCCCGATACGAGGCAGGTCGCGATTGGCAACCAACTGTGTGTGGCCTTACGCCTACGTCCTCAGACGTGCTACGTCCTTCGGACTTTGTAGCTGTGGTAAATCACACAGATTCTACTGTAGATATGGAATCCCTCGATGGCACCGGATTCGAAGCCTTGCCTTATCAGGATGGGGAAGTCATCCCCGATGCGGAACCTTGTGGCCCATGCAAAAAGGCTGCACCTTTGTCATGGTCGTTTCTGTTCTACGCTTCCGACGAGCGGGCTCTGTAGGGGAGAAGGCAGAATACTAAATAAGCCATACGCTACTTCGCAATGAAACCCTTCTAACCACACCATTCCGAGGCCCCGCGAGGAATCTAGGACTTGCCCACCCACATATCTCACTCCCGCACCCTCTCCCCTCCCTCGCTGAGACCTTTGCTACACTACTGCTGGAGGGGCCGGGGCGCTCGAAGTATGAGCGGGGGGTGGAAATTATACCATCTTGTTGGTATGCCAGTTGAAAACCCAGTTACGCAAAGCTCCGTTGATGGAAGAGTATGAAGGTGTAACGCCCTCATAATCCCAACACCTCACAACCCCGAAAGGCGGTAAACCCATGACAGCCCAGGTTATCGACGTAGACGGCCACATCTTAGAACCGGCCTCCCTCTGGACCGACAACATCGACCCCAAGTTCAAGTCCCGCGCCCTCCGCATCGACGTCGACGAAGAAGGTCTCGAGTTCTGGAGCTTCGACGGCAAGGCCACCAGCACCTATTCCAAGGGCCGAAGCGCCAACGTCGCCGCCATAGGCACCACCCGCGAGTGGCGCAAGGAACACGTCTTCGACAAGCGAGACATCACCTGGGAGCAGGCCCTCTCCCGTGTCCCCGGCGCCTGGAACCCCGACGAACGCGTCAAGATGATGACCGCCGAGGGCATCGATATGAGCATCCTTTACCCAACCCTCGGCCTTGCCTTCGCCCGCATGGAAGACGCCGAACTTTCCGCCGCCTACTGCAGCGTCTACAACGACTGGATCGTCGACTTCTGCTCAGCCCACCCGGACCGCCTCATGCCCGCCCTTACCCTCCCCTGGCACGACGTAGACCTCAGCGTCCGTGAAATGCAGCGCTTCTCCACCCTCGAAAAGAAGGCCGTCCAGGCGCCCTCGGGCCCCGCCAAAGACATCTCCTACGGCGCAGACCACTGGGACCGCCTCTGGGCCGAGCACCAGGAGCAGGATATTCCCGTGTCCCTCCACGTCGGCTCCGCAGGAACCTCCGCATCGAAACTGCTCCATCCGGAGATCAAGCACCCCTCATGGTGGACATTCACCGTTGAGGCCACGGAGCTGATGCAGAGCTTCTGCAGCTTCTTCCAGGGCACGGTCTTCGACAGGTTCCCCGACCTCAAGGTACTCATTCTCGAATCCGGTTGCCTCTGGATGCCCTACTTCCTCGAAAGAATGGACGAGGTCTACGAGCTCATCGGCTTCACCACCGACCTTAAGAACAAACCCAGCGACTACTTCAATGAACGCGGCTGGATTTCTATGGAACCCGACGACGAGCTGGGCGCCGCTACCGCTAAGCTAATGGGCGCCGACAGACTGGTCTGGGCCTTCGACTACCCCCACAGCGACTCCTGCGAGGAGCCCGTGGCAAGGCTGAAGGAAAGCCTCAGCGAGCTTCCCCCTGACGACCAGGCCAGGGTCATGGGCCTCAACGTCCGGGAGATTTACGGCCTCTAGTTGCTGCGCCCGAACCTTCCCACCGTCACCAGGAGTCCCGCCACCGCAATCGCCGCCGCGAAGGAGCAGCTGATCAGCATTGCCAGGCGCAGGTCTCCGGTTAAGTCCTGGATGAGCCCGGTCATCGCTGGGCCTATCGCCCCGCCCGCCAGCAGGCACGTCTCGATGAATCCTATCCCGACCGCTATGTCCCGTGCCCCGAATCCCTGTATTCGATAAGGCAGCGTCCACACGAAGGGCACCAGCGAAAAACCCACCCCGTGCAGCAGGGCGAACACTATGAGAATCGGGATGCTCCCCGTCCACACCATCCCCAGAGACCCCACCGTAACCACCGTCCCCAGCACGGTTATCGCCGGGCCCATCATGTCCCTGCCCGTCCATTTCGCCACCATGTAACCCACCGCCACGCTCCCCACACCCTCCAGCATTGCCGCCATGGCAAACATCTGCCCCGCTGTCTTCACAGAAATCCCGTACTCGTCCAGCAGCAGCGTCGGCCAGAAGGTGATCAATGAGCTCCACGTCAGGTTCAATCCCATCATCCCCAGCCCTATGATCCACAGCACGGGCTGCCTCCCGAGCGTCTTTCCCAGGTCCAGCCGCTCCTTCGCACCCTGCGCCGCCGACGCCGCTGCCCCCTGCCGTCTCCCCTGTATCGCCCACGCTATTGTGAACCCCACTATGGGCAGTGAACAGAACAGGATTACCAGTCTCCAGTTGCCGTCAAGCCATTCCAGGACAAAGGGAAGGAGTACCAGCGCCAGCAGGGCCGCTATCCCATAGGTCCCGTTGAACAAGCCATTGGCGAATATGATCTCTCGCCTGGGGAACCACTGGTTTATCAGCAGCGTACGTCCGGGATGCATCGCCGAGGCCGCCTGCCCGAACAGCCACCGGCTGAGCAGCAAAATCACAAAGATTGGCGCCCACGCCTGCCCGAGCCCGAACACGCTCATGGCAATCAGTGCCCCCAGCAGCACCACCCTCCCACTGTACCTGGACAACACGATGCTTAACGGCAGCGCCAGCACCAGGTTCCCAAACAGCGCCGACGACCCCAGCAGGCCCTGCGCTATGGGAGAAAGTCCCAGGTCCTCGGATATAGTGGGCAGCATTACCCCCAGCGACAGGACGAACAGCACCACGGTCCCATTGGCCAGGCCCAGGTGGGTCAAAACCACCCACCGAAACCCGATCTTCTCTTCGTTGTCGGCGCTGAGAACTTTCGACTCTACTGCCATATCACACTAAGACTCCCTGCCCGGCTGCAAAACGCGCTGGAGGTGCAGGGGATTGTAAATGAAGACAACCGGAAAGTCCTACGCCACCCACACCCCCCGACCCCTTCACCCGTGTCATCCCGAGGCCCCCCGAGGGATCCGGGGCGGGGCATTCCGCTCGCCCTGAGCGGAGTCGAAGGGTCTCAAGAGCGGAATGGGTGGGGTGCCCCACACCCTCCACCCCCCCACCTAACCTGTCATCCCGAGGCCCCCGCGGAATCCAGGGGGCGTTCCTTCTTCCCCCGTAGGGGCCGCTACGAGAGCGGCCCTAGGAGAGGAAACCCGCAAACTGAGGCTCTCGAAGTATGATCAGGGAGGGTGAACTAGGGACCCACCCCACACACCACCACCTGGTAAGTATCCCCCGACTCAAAAGCCTTCCCATCAAAATCGCCATACTTCTCCACCACCTCGAACCCGTTGTACTTCAGCAGAGCATCCAGCTCCTGCGGGAAATACATCCGAATGCGAACTCGCTCCGTCGGCTGCTCATCCACTCCCGGCAGGGAGTAATGGAGCGTCAGGTGTTGAAGCTGGGTCGCCTTTTCATAGAGGCTGCTGAAGTCCACCCTCACCTTTCCCTCACCGTCGGGATGGTCGTATTCCAGGAACGGAGACCTCTCACTCTCCTCCCGACTCAGAATCTCCAGCGAGGGGTTGTACAGCTCCATTATGAACCGCCCACCGGGCGCCAGGTGTTCTCTCACCGCGGCAAGGCACCTCTCGATATCCTCGATGGTGAGCAATCTGGAAATGCTCTGCCCCGGACAGATGATGAGGGGGAAGTCCTTCCCCAACCGGAAGTCTCGCATATCCGCCTTCACCCATTCGATTTCCAGGCCCTGCTCCTGTGAATTGCGCTCTGCCTGCTCCAGCATCGACTCCGCCAGGTCGATCCCCGTCACCTCATATCCTTCCTTAGCCAACGGCATCGTGATTCGTCCCGTTCCGCAGGCTATTTCCAGGACCGGGCCACCGTAGCGTTTCGCCTGCCCGACCCAGAAATCGACGTCTTCCGTGAAGTTGCTATAAGCCAGATCGTAGTGCCGGCCGTCCAGGTAGGTTCGCTGCAGGTTGCTGACGTTCATCAGCGCAACCTAACCCGGAACACCGGCATCCTCCGCCTCCACAAAGAAGTCGATACGCGACTGCTCATCCAACTCCCTGTCCGGCCCCAGGTAAAACGCATGGAGGTGTGCAAAGGGGTTCACCTTCATCTTGGGCACCACCCGGGCACGCAGGTCCCGAGACTTCGGGTCCATCAGCAGATGGGACGTCCAGACCTCGAAAGTGTGGTTGATCGCATAGAACGCATCATGGGCGGCTGCATACGAATGCCCCGCCTGCTCCCAATCCTGGCTCGAGACCAGGGCATCCCTCAACAGACGGGCATCCCGCAGACTCGTCGAAAGCCCCTGGCCCCACGTCGGGTCTCCAGTAGCAGCCGCATCCCCTATCAGCGCCACACCGTCTTTGTACGGGTGATCGACCCACGCATGCGCCCCCTCGAAAGTCGCCAGTGGCCCCGCAGGCCTCGCCCCCGAAAATATGTCCTCCGGTGCGCCCGTCTTCAGGAACCCTTCAATGAAGCGCTCTTCATCCTTCGCTCCACTCAGCCTGAACCCCGAGTCCCACCGGTGGCAGAAATAGGCCCGCACCCGACCCTTGCCCTGGGGAAAGAGAATCGCCGCAATTCCGGCGTTGGGGTTGGCCCAGTGGTGCGCCGCTTCGTCGTCTACTCCCATGTCGTCAAATAGCAGTCCGGCCACCATGTTGGAGTCCGGGTCCTTGTTCACCTGAAACCCACCCAACGCCCGGGTCTGCGATCCCCTCCCGTCCGCCCCCACCAACATCCTGCAATTCACATTCTCCGAGACCGCTCCTTCGACCCGCACCGTCAGCATTCCTCCCTGCCTATCCACCTCCTTCACCCGTGCCCCCCTCACCACCGTAACCCCCGCCCTCACAGCCGCCTCTATCAAGCTCTTCTGCATGGTCGGATGATAAAACGTCAGCGCCGATACCCCCGCCCCCGTGTCGTTGATCAGGTCGCCGTGGAACATCCGCTTCGGGCCTCCGTACATGTCCATCCACAGCACCCGATGTCCCCCCGCCCCGACTATGTCATCGTAGATTCCCAAGGCCTTCGCCTCGACGACTCCCCACGGGAAGATGAACTCCCCCCTGACTCTGTCCCTAAACTCCGTGGACGCCTCGACCAGCAGTACGCCGTACCCGGCTCTCGCCATAGACACAGCGAGACTCGCCCCCGCTATTCCCGCCCCGGCTATTACCAGGTCGTAAGTGTTCCCGCTCTTGTCTTTATTGCCGTTATGTACAGTAGCCATTCCTGAGGTCCTGTTCTCGTGTGTCTTCGCCGCGCAGGTTCGGGTCCCCATATCCCCCACCCCCCGCGGCGTAGCAAAGTATCGTATCTCCCGGCTTAACAGGCACGCCCGTCTCCTTCGAATGGAGCACCCTCTCCCCGTCTTCCGACACGATGCTGTATCGATGGGCCCAACCCGGACTGCCTCCCAGCAGCCCGAAAGGCGCATTAACAATCCCGTCTCCGGCCGTGTTCATCCTGGCTCCGGGTTCCCCCTCATAGACAAGCTCCACCACACTCCCTAGACCACCCCTCCACCGCCCATCCCCCCCGGAATCTGGTAGCAGTTCGTAGCGCGGTATGAAGAAGGGGAACCGTTCCTCAGTGACCTCAACGCTGGGGCTCCTGATGCCCCCCGCCACGTTGATCTCCCCGACATTCGACCACCCGTCGAACCCATCCGACGCCCCACCACCCCCGCGCCCAAGGAAGAAGTGCCAGATGAACCTCCTGCCAGTCTTCGGGTCTTCGCCTGTTATCGCGTACCTCAGACGGCGGGAGAAACCGGCGGTCACCGCGTCTGGCACGGCATTTACCATGGCCCGGAACACCGCCTCGACTATCTCTTCGCCGCAGTGGTTGGTGCTCATCGTCACCGGAGCCGGCGGGTACGGGTTCACAATCAGTCCCTTCGGCGCGATCACGGTGATGGGCCTCATCGACCCCTCGTTCCTCGCCACGTCGAATGGAGCCATGTACATCAGGGACACGTGGGTGAGAGACCGGGTGTTGGCGTAGGCGCTGTTGATGAAGCCCGTGACCTGTTTGCTCGACTCGCTCAGGTCGATGGTCATGCTGTCCCCTGCAATGGTCACCGTGGCCCGGATCGGCACCATCTTTGCATCGAAACCGTCATCATCAATGAACGATTCACCCTTGTACACGCCGTCGGGCCAGTTGGAGATCATTTCCCTGACCTGCACTTCGGTGCCGTTCAAAATCTCGGCCACTGCTCGACTCAGCCCCTCTGCCCCATACCGGTCGAGCATCGCGGTAATCCGCCGAGCAGCTATCCTCACCGACCCAAACTGCGCCTGAAAGTCCCCGAGAAAGTTCTCCGGATGACGCACGTTCGCCGAAAGCATCTGTAGCACGTCGTCTCTGGGGACTCCCTTCTCGATCAGCTTCAGGGGTGGTATGCGTATTCCCTCCTGGTATATCTCGCTCGCCGAGGGGTTGTATCCCCCGTGGGTCGCCCCCCCGACATCGCTGTGATGCGCCCGGTTCACCGCGAAGAACTGGAGCTTGCCTTCGTAGAAGATGGGCAGGATGACAGTGATGTCAGGTATGTGGCTTCCCCCGAAATACGGATCGTTCAGGGCAAACATATCCCCGTCGTATATCTTGTCTCCGAAGTACTGCTTGACCGCGGCGCCGGCCAGGGGCAACGCACTTATGTGGACGGGAATCCCCTCTCCCTGCGCCACCAGCTGGCAGTCTGCATCGATAATCGCCGTCGAAAAGTCCCGGCTGGAGTTCAGGATCTGTGACATCGACGTCCGGATCATCACCTCGGCCATCTCCAGGGCTATGGTGTTCAACCGGCTCTCGACAACCGCCACCGTGATCGGGTCCGGCTTGCCCCCCGTGTCCGTCTCTACCTCATCCTCTTCAATGGCCACCTGCATCCTCATGCCACCGTAGCCGTCGGCCGTCGCCTTGTCCTCGGCCTGCAGCAAAATAGTCGTGAATTCCGACTCCACGATTGCCGGCCCCTCCATCTCCCACGAAGCGGGCAGTTTGTCGGCGTCATAGACCGGGACTTCCACCCACCCACTCAGATATACGCTTCGCTTGCCTTTCAGCGCGTCATCCAGACTTCCCTTGGCCTCGGGTTTCGGCAGGTCCACCGGGGCCAGGGCCCCGAACACTGACGCCCGTAACGTCACCAGCCTGACCTCCTGGTCCGCCTGCTGGTAGGAATACAGCTCCTGGTACCGCCGATGCAGGTTCGCCGACCACTGTTCCAATATCGCCGGGTCATCCTGGGTCAAGTCCGGCACCGGCACGTTCACTTCAAATATCTGGTCCAGGTACCGCATGTCCGCAGACACCGACACCCGGATATCCTCATCCGCCACTCCCTGCTCTTTTAGCCTGGTCTTTCCCCTCTCTCCCATTTCCGACGCCAATCGGCGCACTCCTTCAAGGTCGATGCTGTCCAGGCTCACCGGGTGCGACAGGGAGAAGTCGTACCGCAGGTCCGTCGAGAGCATCCCGTACGCCGATTGCACTGGCGCCGTGGACGGCACGTATATCTTCTCGATGTGGAGTTGCCGCGCTATCTCGCTCACGTGCAGCCCCGCCGACCCCCCGAACGCGAGCAGCGAGAAGTCCCGTGGATCGACTCCCCGTCTGGCCGCCAGCAGCCGTATTCCCTCCGCCATGTTCGTCGATACAACTTGATGCACCCCGAACGCAGCCTCCACCGTCGACATCCCCAGCCCGACAAGTTCCTTGTCCAATGCCTGCTCGGCTTTCGCCTTGTCCAAAGACTCCCGGCCCCCCAGGAAATTCGTCTCCGAGAGGAACCCGAGCACCAGGTTGGAATCCGCCACCGTCGGTTTGTCTCCGCCCTTCCCATAGCACGCAGGCCCCGGCTCGGCCCCCGCACTCTCCGGCCCGACCCTCAGAATTCCACTGGGATCTACCCGCGCTATGCTTCCGCCCCCCGCCCCGAGGGTGTGAATGTCGATCATCGGCACCGCAATCTTCCACCCCGCCTCGAACTGCTCGGTCGTGACGTGGGGAACACCGTCCTCTATCAGCGATATGTCGGTGCTCGTGCCCCCCATATCGAACCCGATGAGGTTGGTTTCTCCCACCAGGTCGCCGAAGCTCTTGGCCCCCGCCACCCCACCCGCTGGCCCCGAAAGGATCGCCTTGACAGCCTGGTTCTTCGCATCGTCTATGGGCGTCACGCCCCCGTTGGACTGCATTATCAGGATGTCATTGTCCTTGCTGAACGCGGCCAGCCGCTCCTTCAACCGGCTCAGGTATCTCCCAAATACAGGCCCGACATACGAATTCACCACCGTCGTGCTCAGCCTGTCGAACTCCTTGATCTGCGGCAGGATTTCGTGCGAAAGCGATGTGTACAACCCCGGGGTCTGCGCCTCGATAATCTCTCCCACCCGACGCTCGTGCTCCGGGTTGAGATACGAAAATAGGAAACAGACCGCCAGCCCCTCGACTCCCTCCTCCAGCATCCCCTTCACCGCATCCGTTACCGCCGCCTCGTCCAACTCCGTCTTTATCGAACCGTCTGCCCGGGTCCGCTCCGGCACCCCGATCCGCAGGTAGCGAGGCACCAGCGCCTCCATTTGCTTCATCCTCAGGTTATACCGGTCCTCCTTCATCCCCTCCCGCATCTCCAGCAGGTCACGGAAGCCTCCCGTCGTGACCAGCCCGACCTTAGCCCCTTTCCGCTCCACCAGCGTGTTCGTGGCAACCGTCGTACCGTGAATGATCATCGACGTGCCCGACAGCAGTTCAGTGATCCCCAGGCCGTAGTCCTTGGCCACGTCCAACAGGCCGTTCATCACACCCTCGGAAGGGTCCTGGGGAGTGGATGGCGTCTTGTATAGCTGTGGCGCTTCCCCCGGCCTCGTGACCACCAGGTCGGTAAAAGTGCCCCCTACGTCTATCCCGATTTTGAACATGTTTAGTCCTTGCCCGGCTTGCTGGATTTCGGGTTATTATTACCTGTCGGCCCGATTTGTTCAATCGACCCACACCTCCCGCGATTGCTGACTTGAAACCTGACCAACCCACAAAGGAATCCGCCTGGCGCAAGCTGGTCGACTACATTCTCGGCTATCAGGCCACCTGGATCACCGACATCGGCCTGAAGGCCGGGCTGTTCAATGCCATCTCCGAGGCCGGCCCCCCAGGCACGACCGAAGACGCCCTCGCCGAGACCCTTGGCTATTCCCCCCGCTATACCGGAATCTGGTGCCGTGCTGCCTACGCCTTCGAGTTGTTGGACTGGGACGAGGCTGCTGGCTACCGGCTCGCTCCCTACATGGAGTCCGTCCTTCTCAACCCCACCGACCCCCTATTCCTCGGGGGTAGGGTCCAGTTCAACGCCGCCCTTCACCAGGACTTCCACGCTTTCCCCAAATACCTGCCCTCCGGCGGCGTCTGGCCGAGAAGCCAGCACGACCCCTGGCTCCTCGAAGCTCTCAAGAACATGACCAAGCCCGACTACGCCGTCATCACCGATACAGTCCTACCACAGATGCTTGATTCTGACCGGATGACCTCGTCGGAACTGGACATCCTGGACCTCGGCGCAGGGGCAGGATACGGCGTCGTCCACTATGCCTCCCGGTTCCCCAACGCCCGAGTCCTTGGTATCGAATACGACGGCCCCAGCGCCACCCTCGCCGCCCAGACTCTGGCCGAGTCCGACTTCGGCAACCGCGCCCAGGTCCTCAAAGCCGACGCCAACTCCATGAATTACGACTCCGCTTTCGACGTCATCACCATGAACGTAACCCTCCACGAGGTCGGTGGGCCTGACTCCTATCGTAACGTCCTCTCTCGCGCTCACCGTGCCCTGCGCCCCGACGGCATCATCATCGTGTCAGAGCTCCCCTATCCCGACTCCCCCAGGGACTACCGGGGCAACCCCGCCTACCAGATGATGGCCGGTGTCCAGCTCCACGAGGCCCTCGTCGGTTGCGGTATGATTACCCAGGCCGAATTGCGGGACCTTTTGGAGTCCGCAGGCTTCCGAGAAGTCAATGCCCCCGAACACCCCCTCCCCACCCGCTTCATTCTTGCAGGCAGAAAATAGACAGAGCCCAGGCGCTCAGGAGGTTGACATGGAATTCGGAGTAGTCTTTCCCCAGACCGAGATCGGCGCCGACCCCGAGGACGCCAAAAAGCTGATCCAGGCCAGCGAGCAGATAGGCTTCGAAGGCCTGGTCGTCTACGACCACGTCGTCGGCGCCAACACGGACTTCTACAAGAACAGCGGCATCGACTTCTTCTACGACATAGACAGCAACTTCCACGAGATTTTCGTGCTCCTCGGCTGGGCGGCGGCCATCACCGAACGCATCAAGCTCATTACGGGCATCGTCATCCTCCCTCAACGTCAGACCACCCTGGTCGCCAAGCAAGCCGCAGCCATAGACGTCTTGAGCGGTGGACGGCTCGTTCTCGGCATCGCCGTAGGCTGGAACCCCGTCGAGTTCGAGGCCCTCGGCGAGGATTTTCACAACCGCGGCAAGCGCATCGAGGAGCAAATCGACGTTATGCGGACCCTGTGGACCAAAAAGGTCGCCAACTACCAGGGCCGCTGGCACACCATCAGACAGGCTGGCATAAAGCCCTTCCCCGTCCAGCAGCCTATCCCGCTATGGATCGGGGGCGATGCCTATCCCGTATTGCAGCGTGCCGGCCGCCTTGGCGACGGTTGGTTCCCCACATCCGACCAGCCGGAAAACGCAAAGAAGAAGATCGATGTTGTCCGCCAGGCAGCCCGAGAAGCAGGCCGAGACCCCTCAGACATCACCATCGCAGTCCAGATCAACCTCGACTCCATCCCCATGCCTGCAGTCGCCGATTATGTAAAGGCATGGCAAGACATCGGCGCCACCAAGTTCTACCTCGACACCATGAACTGCGGCCTCGACACTGTAGCCAGCCACCTCGACGCATTCAGGGAATACAACGAAATCACCTCAAAGCTCTCCTAACCCTCCCCCTCCGTCATTCCCCACCCCGATCGGGAATCCATCCCGCGGCTTAGGGCCTTCCGTTCGCCCTGAGCGGAGTCGAAGGGTCTCAAGAACGGAATTGGGAGCTGGCCCTCCCGAGGGGAGGGGCCGCTTGTCCTGAGCCCCGTGGAAGTATGAGCAGGGTGGGGGCCACCCAAGACACTCGCCGCCGCACAACCTTACCCAACCAACCCCCTTTACCCCGTCATTCCGAGGCTCCGCGAAGAATCTGGGGCGGAGTCCAGTCCCCTCTCCCTTGATGGGAGAGGGCTAGGGTGAGGGTGGCCCCTTCAACAGTGGGGGACCGCTCCCCCTTGTATATTAAAGATATGTCGGGGGCAGGGACTATAAAAAGTCACACTGCCCCGTTTCTTTTCCCTTTACAAGCTATCAGTGGTCTATAGGCTGGCTGAGATTTCTTCGTCTACCGACAATTCAAAAGCGCAACCGTCGCATTGAAAGTTACCGCCCTTTAGATCAGGGTGTCGCTCAATCATGTTGTGAACGACCGTATGCATCACGATCGCTTCACTAGGCAAAACCCCACAGGCGGGATAAACGTCTAGCAACTGGTCAATCGCTAATATCGTTCGTTTCAATGCGTCTAGCTTGGCGGTCTTACGCCTATCAAGCGTCTCTAGGTCTTCGTTCATCATCAATTCCGTGTCTCCCGATTTGTGACTTCAGGGGCCTTTAGCAGGCTGCGTAATAACGATGCTCTGATGCAATATACCACTAGGAATGGACGTATCCTACTAATGGATGGCAAAAGCGACCTACAGGCAATGGTGCTGGCGTTCGTAGACGAGCCTCCCCTTACCCGGAAGGGGCCGCTCGTGCTGTCGCAGATCCGCCTCAGGCGGGAACCCCGTCGAAGTATGAGCGGGGGTAGGCCTACGCCCATCAACGCCCCCTCCACCTCCCCGTTGACGACACCCACCCCCAAAGCTACACTCCACCACACATGCGAAACCACCCACTCTCCGAGGCCCCGAATGCGCTTTGACGTCACCCTCTATACCCACGTCGGCGAGGCGTACCCCTGGGAGAAAATAGTCGACGAAGCCGAGACCCAGGTAAAGTTCGCCGACCAGGCCGGATTCACCACCTTCTGGCTCGCTGAGCACCACTTCGCCTGGGACGGCTGGTACAACTCCGCACCCAACCCCATCCTCATGGGCACCCGCCTCTCCCGATTCAGCGACAGGCTCAGGTTCGGCCAGTGCGGCGTAGTCCTCCCCGACTGGCACCCCCTCCGCGTCGCCGAGGACGTCGCCCTGATGGACCAGTTCACCAAGGGCCGCGTCGACTTCGGCATCGCCCGGGGCATCGACACCCGGGCCTCCATCCAGTTCAACCTCAACGCTGACAGGCGCAATCAGGAATCCAACTACGCCCTCTTCGCCGAGTCCCTTGACATCATCACCGGCGCCTGGACTCAAGACGCCTTCCACCACGAGGGCAGGTTCTACAAGTTCCCCGTCCCTGGCTGGGTCGAATCAAATCCCATGGTCCAGGACCCCAGCTACCACGCCCCCGACGGCGAGTTGAAGGCCATGGGCGTCTTTCCCAAGCCCTTCCAGAAGCCCCACCCACCAATTTGGCAAATGGCCGACTCCCCCGGCTCTCATAGATTCGCCGGAAGCCGGGGCATGGGTGTCTTCTGCCAGTCCATATCCATCGGCAAGATAAAAGAGGCCTGGTCTGCCCATAACGAGGCTATGTCGAAGGCGGAAGGCCGAGACGTGCCTTTTGGGGAGAATCTCTGCGTAGTCAGGCCCACCTACGTCGCCGACACCTACGAACAGGCCCTGGCCGACGTGAGTTGGGGTTCCCAGCAGCTCGGGAAATGGTATTCCCACAACCCCGTCAAGGCTTACTCGGCAATGGCAACCGACGAAGAGCTTGACCCCGGAGACTTCGACCTCCCGTGGCTCGACTTCCAGCTCAAACATGGCCTCGTCTGTATCGGTACCCCGGACACCGTCGCAGAGCAGATAGAGCAGCTGCAGGAATCGGTCAGCTGCGGCCATATGGCCCTCTTCCTCAACTTCCCCGGCCTTACCTTCGAAAAGACCATGCGCAGCCTTACCCTCTTCGCCGAAAAAGTAATGCCCCGCTTCATGTAAACCGCTACGCCTCAACGCCAACGGCCCATGGTATATAATCCCCTCGGCGGCTTGTGCGTTTGATCTAGCCAAACGCCACACCAAAATGAGGCGATAATCTCCTCTCCCTTGAGGGGTCGAAGATGCGCCTGAGGGGTAAGAGGGCTAGGGTGAGGGTGATCCGGGGAAAAAGGCAGTCGTATAACGTTGAGACAGGCCTTCACTTGTGGTGCCGTACATCCGACCCGGGAGACTAATGAATGCGCTTTGATTCCACCCCCTACTACCACGTAGGCGAAGACTACGAATGGGAGACCCTCGTCGACGAGATGCGGGAGGAAGTACGCCTCATGGACCAGGGCGGCTTCACTGGCATCTGGCTCGCCGAGCACCACTTCCACTGGGACGGCTGGTATCGTGCATCCCCAAACCCAATCCTGCTCGGGACCGACCTCATCAGCGAAAGCGACCGCCTCCGGGTCGGCCAGTGCGGCACCATCCTGCCCGACTGGAACCCCATCCGAGTCGCCGAGGACATCGCCCTCCTTGATCAGCTCACCCGTGGCAGGGTCGACTTCGGCGTCGCCCGGGGCATCAACAACCGGGCCACTATCCAGTTCCGGGAAGAAGCCGACCGTCGAAATGAACAGCACCGTTCCCTCTTCAACGAGACCCTTGACGTCATCCTCGGCGCATGGAGGAACGATGCCTTCTCTTACCAGGGTGAGTACTTCACCTACCCCGCTCCCGGCTGGCAGGAGACCAACCCCCTGGGCCTCGACTCCCGGTTCCACAATACTGACGGGGAATTAAAGGCCCTTGGCCTCACCCCCAGGCCCTTCCAGCGGCCCCACCCACCCGTCTTCAACATGGTCGAATCTTCAAGCTCCCATGCCTACTCCGCCCGTATAGGCATTGGCGCAATGTGCTTCTCAATCTCCCACGGCCGCATAAAAGACGCCTGGCGGGCCTACAATAACGCCGCCTCCGAAGCCGCCGGCCGAGACCTGCCCTACGGCCAGAACCTCGCCGTCATGCGCCCCACCTACATCGCCGATACCCATGAGCAGGCCGTCGCAGACGCCCGGGAAGGCACTAACCTTCTCGCCTCCTGGATTACCACAGACCCCGACAAAATCCGCAAGATCATGGTAAGCGAAGAAGAGCTGGAAGAAGGTGACCTTGACCTCGATTGGTTCGACTTCCAGCTTAAGCACGACCTCATCCTCGTCGGCTCCCCGGACACCGTCTCCGAACAGATCGAACGACTGGAATCCGAGACCGGCTGCCCCCACCTCGCCTTCTTCCTCAACATCCCTCTCCTCTCCTTCCAGCAGGTAATGCACTCCCTTGACTTGGCCGCCACAAAGATCATCCCCCGCTTCAGCTGATATTAGATCCCCTCTCCCTTGATGGGTCGAAGATGCGCCTAAGGCGTAAGAGGGCTAGGGTGAGGGTGTCCCTCCCGAAAACATGCCAAACATAAGATTCGACAGCACACCCTACTACCACGTCGGCGAGGACTATTCCTGGCAGACCTTGGTACACGAAATGCGAGAAGAAGTCCGACTCATGGACCAGGGAGGCTTCACCGGCCTCTGGCTCGCCGAGCACCATTTCGCCTGGGACGGCTGGTACCGGGCCCCGACAGACCCTATCCTCGTGGGTGCAGACCTCATCGCCGAAAGCGACCGTATGCGCGTCGGCCAGTGCGGCGCCATTCTCCCCGACTGGAACCCCATCCGAGCCGCCGAGGACATCGCCATCCTGGACCAGTTAACCAGGGGAAGAGTCGATTTCGGCGCCGGTCGCGGCATCAACACCCGCTCCACCATCCAGTTCTTCAAGGAAGCCGACCGCCGTGACCCGGAGCGCAACCGTGCCCTCTTCCGGGAAATCCTCGATATCGTCGTGGCTGCCCTGGAAAATGACGCCTTCTCACATAATGGCCAATTCTTCACCTATCCGACACCCGGCTGGTACGAGTCCAACCCCCTCGTCCGAGACCCCAGGTTCCACGCCGATGATGGTGAACTCATAGCCCTAGGCGTCACCCCCCGGCCTTATCAGAAGCCTCGACCCCCCGTCTACATCATGGCCGAGACCGCAGGCTCCTTCGCCTATGCCGGGCAGAAGGGATTCAACGCCATGTGCGCATCCCTTTCCCCCGGCAGAATCAACGAAGCCTTCAACGCCCACAACAGAGCCGCCTCCGAAAGACTGGGGCGCTCCGTCCCTGTCGGCGAGGGTGTCGCCGTCATGCGCCCCACCTTCCTCGCCGAGACCTACGAGGAAGCTGTTCAGGCCGTACGCCCAGGCGCTAACCGACTCGCCGCCTGGTCTTCGGTAAACCCCCACAAGGCTCGGCAGGCCACCCTTATCGAAGAGGAAATGGAAGAAGGTGACCTGGATTCCGACTGGTTCGACTTCCAACTCAAGCACGACCTCATCCTCGTCGGCTCCCCCGACTCAGTGTCCGAGCAAATCGAGCGCATCCAGTCAAATACCGGCTGCCGACACATCACGCTGTTCCTCAACTTCCCCGGCCTCTCATTCCAACAGGTCATGAATTCCCTGTCCCTCTTCTCCGAAAACATCATCCCCCGGTTCTCTGATGCTTAGTCCCCATCCCTCCAATTCGACGTTCTCCCACCTGTCATTCCGATGCCCCGCGAGGATTTTTGGGCGGGGTATTCCGCTCGCCCTGAGCGGAGTCGAAGGGTCTCAAGAGCGGAATGGGGCGGGGTCCCTTCCCCCTGCCGATACGTTGGCTGAGTTCGAGTCGGTGGGGCTTGGGCCGCTCATGCTGAGGCACTCGAAGTATGAGCTGGGTGGTGGTCCGCCAAGCATGTTCCCGCACCAGAACAAGAGGTAACAAATGAGGTTCGACTGCACACCCTACTACCACGTCGGTGAACAGTATTCCTGGGACGTCCTCATGGACGAAATGCACCAGGAAGTCCGACACATGGACCAGGGCGGTTTCACCGGCCTCTGGCTAGCCGAGCACCACTTCGCCTGGGACGGCTGGTACCGGGCCTCCCCCAACCCCATTCTCATGGGCGCAGGCCTGATCAAGAACAGCGACCACCTCAGGATTGGCCAGTGCGGCACAATTCTCCCCGACTGGCATCCCTTGCGCGTCGCCGAGGACATCGCCCTTCTCGACAACTTCACCGACGGACGCGTCGACTTCGGCATCGCCCGTGGCTTCGACACCCGTGCCTCCGCTCAGTTCAGCGCCACTGGAGACCGGCGTAACCCCGCTCTCAACTCGGAGTACTTCAACGAGGCCCTGGACGTCATCATCGACGCATGGAAACAGGACGCCTTCCGATACCAGGGGAATCACTTCACCTTTCCCGAACCCGGCTGGCACGAGCCCAACGCCTGGGCTAGAGACTCCCGCTACCACGCCGATGACGGCGAGATGATAGCCTTGGGTGTCCACCCGAAGCCCATCCAGCAACCCCACCCGCCTATCTTCCAAATGTCCACCTCCAACAAGTCCCACGAATTGGCCGGCAGGCGGGGAATATCCACCATGTGCCAGACCGTTTCCCTTGGCAAGATAAGGGAAATCTGGAACACCTACTACGACGCCGCCAAAGAAGCGAGAGGCGAAGAAAACCAATTCGGCGACAAGTTGGCCGTTATGATCGCAACCTACGTCGCCGACACCATGGAAGAAGCCATTGATGCCGTGAGACCGGGTGCCAACATGCTCGGCGTCTGGAACAAGCGCGACCCCGTGAAGGCATCAAAAGACTCCTTTATAGATGGAGAAATCGAGGACGGAGACCTTGACCTGGACTGGTTCGACTTCCAGCTCAAGCACGACCTCATAATGGTCGGCACGCCCGACACCGTCGCCGAGCAGATCGAACGCTACCGCTCAGAGCTCAACTGCCAGCATATCGCCCTGTTCCTCAACTTCCCCGGTCTCAGCTTCCAGCAGGTAATGCGTAGCCTCACCCTCTTCTCCGAACGTGTAATCCCACAATTCAACTGAGCCTTACCCCTCACAGGAGTAACCTATGATCGGCATCGTCCCAAGAGAAATCGACGACTACGCTTTTGCCCACACCACCCCCCTCCCCCCCATCATGGAGGAACTCCGCAAAGCTACCTATGACTCCGCCCCCGACGCTGAAATGCTCTCCGACCAGATGATCGGCACCCTCCTCCAGACCCTTATACGCGTTTCAGGCGCCAAGCGTGTCCTGGAAATTGGCACCTTCACCGGATTCAGCGCCCTCATGATGGCCCACGCCCTGCCCGATGACGGTCAACTCGTCACATGCGACATTGACCCCCGACCCCTGGCCCGCGAGTTCTTCGCCAAGACGCCCCACGGCAAGAAGATCGACCTTCGCGTTGGCCCCGCTCTCGAAACCATCGACACCCTCCAGGGCCCTTTCGACCTCGTCTTCATCGATGCCGACAAGACTAACTACCTGAACTATTATGTAAAATGCATCGACTTGCTGTCGCCTAGAGGGGTGATCGCGGTGGACAACACGTTGTGGAGTGGCAAGGTGTTGGACCCCAAAGACGAGAGTGACAAAGCAATCGCAGCGCTCAACGACTACGTCACCAACGACACCCGCGTCAACAACGTCCTCCTCACCCTCCGGGATGGCCTCATGCTCGCCTTCCGTGCTTAGGTTGAGCCTAACGTGGTCAGATGCGCCGCCTGCGTCTGGTCCCGAACCAGCCAACGGCAAATAGCGTCCCCGTTGCCAGGTACAGCGATATCACAAAGTAGGTGAGGGCATTTGAGACGTCGAAGAGCGCGCTCAGCAGGCTCATGACTTCCAGAAATGCCAGGAGCAGAAGCCGCCACTCCCGCCAATTTATCACCGCCAGCGCGAAACCTATCGTGCCCGTTATAGCCGCAATCGACACCGGGAAAAGGAGCAGAAACCCTACCCGCTCCCGAGTTTCGTCAGCTAGGTCCGGCCTAGCCTGCACCGCGGCGACTATCAAGATCAGGATCAGAGCAATCCCAAGCGCGACAAAGAAGGAATAAGTTACGTCTATCATTTGGCGCCCCGCACCCATCGCCCATTGTCCCCCATTGCCCCGGCCATCTAGAGAATAGCTCCGGAGCAGCTACCATCGCACTTCCAAGGACTTGTCCTGATTATACGACTGTCCGCAAACCCGACACACTGTTCCCAACCCTTGCTCCACCCCGACCGCCTCGCTGTGCCTCCCAATCCGCCTTAAGCCGGTATTTTTGGGAAACGCGTAACAATTGACTTTGGTAGTTGCATTTATCTTTTGTATGGTAGAATGCCCAGCGACTTCGGCATCCCCGAAAAGGCGTCGTAAACGCCTGTTCCCAGCCTGGACTGGGGATCACGAAGCAGGAGATACTTGGCCCTGGAGGACCTGTTCATGAACATTTTCGTCGGCAACCTTCCCTATAGTCTGACCGATGAGGAGTTGAAAGAAGCTTTCGACCCCTTCGGCAATGTCGACTCGGCACGCGTGATCACCGATCCATATTCCGGCCGCTCACGCGGTTTCGGTTTCGTCGAGATGACTGACGAGCGCGAAGGTGAAGCTGCGGTTCAAGGCTTGAATGGTAAAGAGCTCAAAGGTCGCCCTCTGACCGTAGACCGGGCCCGACCCAAAGAGCCCCGTCGCCCCCGCTGGTAGTAACGGACCTGGCATTAGGCCTCCTCCCACTCGGTAACTCCTAAGCCCCCCTAACCCCGCGCTTCGGGCCCCTCGTTACCCATAGGTCAAATCGGGCTATTTTGCCTGTCGCTTCAGCGCGGCTTCCTACGGTAGGACTAACCTGTTTTGCCTCTCTAGGTCTGCATACGGGGATACCCATAGTATGACTGACACCGTAACATCCACTCTCGACATCCGACCCTTGACCCCCGACCTTCTGGATAGCATGAAGGTCGTCCTCCGTGGGAGCTGGGGCAGCACCTGCTGGTGCATGTTCCCTCGAATGCCCGGGACCCAGTGGACAAAACTCCCCGGTGAAGGCTCCCCCTCTCAGCGCCGCCGGGCCGCCATGGAAACCCTTGCCCGGCGTTCTTACGCCCCTGGACTCCTCGCCTTCCGGGCAGACCAACCCGTAGGCTGGGTTGCCCTCGGCCCCAGGAGCGAGTTCGCCCGAATCGAAAAGTCCCGGGCCACACCTCCCGTTGACGATCAAGATGTCTGGGTCATCCCTTGCGTGACCGTTCACACCAATGCCCGGGGCCAGGGCATCGCCGTTGCCCTCATTAAGGCCGCGGCACAGTACGCTATCGATCACGGCGCTCCCGTAGTGGAAGCCTATCCCCGAGCCGGTAACGAACGCACCGGCAACGACAACATCTTCTTCGGCACCGAGCCCCTCTTCAAACGCGCCGGCTTCCAGGTCGTCCGAGACCCGCTGCCCAACCGACCCCGCAACTGGCTTCCCCGCGTCGCCATGCGCTTCAAACCGTTGCACTAACCGCCGTAAGCTAGGACAATGCTTCCTGGGAAGGAGGGCAGCGCAATGGCCAAAGACGGTTTCAAGGTCATCGACAGCGACATGCACGTCATGGAGCCCGCCGACCTCTGGCAGACCTACATGCCCCCCGAGTACCGGGACCAGGCCCCTGTTGGCGCGGAAGAGTACTTCATGGACCTCCGCCTCAAGCACGACGGCCGGGTCATCGCCCGCGACCAGGACAACTTCGCCGACGAAGGCGATATGTACCTCGAACTGTCAGAACGCTATGGCAGGCTTGACGAGTTCCTCTCCTTCCAGGACCGAGGCTGGGGCCCCGACACTCAGGTCGAGGCCATGGACGCTGAGGGCCTGGATATTTCCGTTCTTTTCCCTTCCATGGGCCTCTTCGCCCACGCCAAGGTCTACGATGACGACGACCTGGCTGCCGCCATATCCCGCGCTTACAACGACTGGCTCGCCGAGTTCTGCCAGGGTGAATCCAACCGGATGTTCGGCTCAGGCATGGTCCCCGCCCAGAATATCGATGCTGCCGTCTCCGAGACCCGGCGCGTCGCCAACGACTTCGGCTTCAAGGGCGTCTTCCTCCGACCCAACCCCGTCCGGGGTCGCAACTGGAACCATCCCTACTACGACCCACTCTGGGCCGAGTGCCAGGCTTTCGATCTTGCCGTCGGCTTCCATGAAGGCACTCCGTGTGAGCTACCGGTAGCTATGGGCGAGCGCTTCGACGGCCACCACGAAAACCTCTGGACCACCGAACACCTTGCCGCCCACCCCATCGAGCAGATGTACGCCTGCCTCGCAATCATCATGGGTGGTGTCACCCAACGGTTCCCGACTCTCAGGTTCGCCTTCCTGGAGGGCAACTGCAGCTGGTCGCCCTTCTGGATCTGGCGCATGGACGAGCATTACGAGCACCGGGAGTCGATTCTCAAGGAGAAACTGCCCCTAATGCCCTCCGAGTACTTCAAACGCCAGTGCTTCACCTCCGTAGAGGCCGACGAAGAACCGGGCAAATATGCCATCGATTGGCTTGGTGACGACAACATCGTCTTCTCTACCGACTACCCCCACCCCGACAGCCGCTACCCCAAATCCGTCGAGATGCTCCTCACCCTGGATTTCCCCCGCAACAGCCTCCGTAAGATCCTCTGGGACAACTGCGCCCGCCTCTACGGACTTTCCTGACCCCGTCATTCCCGACTCCGATTGGGAATCCTTCCCCCTACCTCATCCCGCTTCCCGGTGCTGGGCCGCTCGTACTGAGGCCCTCGAAGTGCGAGTGGGGGGTGGAACGCACCTGTCCAATGCACCACAGACATCGATGACCAACCCACCACCCTAACCACCGTCATTCCGAGGCTCCGCGAGGAATCTCAAGCGTGACGCCTTCTTCCTCGCCCGTAGTTTCCCTTCACGAATCCAGGCCTCGTCATCCCCGACTCCGATCGGGAATCCATCCCCCGGGCGAGACCACTCATCCTGAGCTACGTCGAAGTCTCGAGCGTGTGGTGGCCCGGATTGGCCTTTCCATCACATTCTCTGCAGCCCATACGCCTCTTCACTGTTATGCAGAGGCCCCACGAGGTCGTAGATCCGCCAAAGTCGTGAATCTCCAGCGTGACTCCCAAACTTACACGCTTCCTCGCCTGTCTCTACTCCTCAACAACCCCCGACACCCGGGCCCAGTAATTCACCGACTCCACAAGGTCCTTGTGCCCCAGCCCCGCCGCCCGAGCCATCTGATATAGCTGCACACCCAGATCATTGATGGGTACAGGAATGCCCTCTTCGCGTGCCCACTCGCTTGTCAGGCGCAAGTCCTTGTACTGCAGGTCAACCGAGAAGCCCGGCTCGAAGTCTCCTCGTTCAATTCGCGGCCTTACGTAGTTCTGCATGAAATAGCAGTCCGCATCCGTCTCTTCGAACACGTCCATCAGGGTCTTCGGGTCGATTCCCGCCGCCGCCCCGAGAGCAAACGCCTCCGCCGAAATTAGGTTGACCATCCCGCTAACGAAGTTGCTAAGCAGTTTGACCTTTGTGCCCATGCCTGCCTCGCCCAGGAAGAAGAATTTCTCGCCAAGCGCCTTCATAACCGGCTTTGCCCTTTCGAAAGCGTCTCTGTCCCCGCTAACCATGAAGGTGACATTGGCCGCTCTTGCCCCATCCGTCCCCGCCCCACCGGGCTGCCCCCCGCTGATCGGTGAGTCCAGGTAGTCCACTCCACGCTCCTTGGCACGAGTGTGCATCTCAACAGCAGTCGGCGGGTCAATAGTGCTCAGGTCTACAATGACCGTCCCAGGCCGAGCCTCCTCCAACAGCCCATCTTCCCCAACCATCGCCGCCCTCACGGCTTCCGGGTTCGGCAGCGCCAGTATTACCACCTCCGAGTCCTCCGCCAACTCCACCCCACCCCCCGACGCCACAGCCCCCAACTTAACCGCAGTTCTTATTCGCTCCTTATCCCTGTCATAAACGTAGACCGGCCCAAAAGCCCTAACCAGGTTGGCAGCATAAATCTGCCCGATAACCCCCAACCCCACCAGTCCTATCTTCGGCATCATCCCTCCAATTTCGTCCGGTGTTTCTGTCACTACTCCCTTAACAACACTCTTGGAAAACCGTCATTCCGCAGGGGTGGGGCATTCCGCTCGCCCTGAGCGGAGCTGCAAGTGCGCCTATGGAGCATCGAAGGGTCTCAAGAGCGGAATGAGAGGGGCGTCCACTCCCCTGACTTGGATTACGTAAAGTTTCCTTACCACGAGGCCCTTACTTACTCTGCATTGGAGGAGCGTGGGCCGCTCGTACTGTCGCAGATCCGCCTCAGGCGGGAGGCTCTCGAAGTATGAGCGGGGGGTGGAGTTATCTAATCAACGCGGCTTAACGCATTGCATTAGCAGCTATGCAAGTGTTCCCTTCAACAAAGCCAATGCTCATGTCGACTCACCCAAGCCCATACAGCTTCACCGCATTCTCCCCCAGCACTTTCCGCAGCTCCCCATCAGGAAGGGGAGCAAGGTTCTTCTTCAACTGCGCCACGGTCCCCATCTCCGCATCCGAGTGCGGATAGTCGGAGGCCCACAAGAACCGGTCCGCCCCTAGAAGCTGCATCATGGTCAGGCCAATCTTCTCGCTGGGTTCCATCGATATCCAGCACTGGCGATGGAAATATTCGCTGGGCCTGTCAAGCTGCATGGGCGTCTCGAAACCATATCTTTCGAAGTATTCGTCCATCCGCTCGAGCCAGTAGGCCAACCAGCCGCACCCGGACTCCAGGGCAATAACCTGCAGATTTGGGAACCTGTCGAACAGTCCGCCCTGGAAAAGCGACGTAAAAGAGTCGATCACGAACTCCCCTGCCGTCACGAACCACCACCACCAGGACGCCTTCCAGGGGTGCGGGTAGAAGTAGTCGCCGCCGAATTTGGTGCCGCCCCCGTGAACGTGTATGCCAACAGGCAGCCCCAGGCTCTCCGCCTCCGCCCAAATCGGATCGAACTCCGGCTCGCCATACGGCTGTCCCTTTCTCGGAGGGAAGGCCAGGAGCATTAGTCCCTTTGCTCCCAGCTCTGCCACCCGCCTGGTCTCCGCAACCGCCTGCTCAACGTCCATGAACGATACGTGGGCTATCGGCACAAGCCGGCTGGGATCTGTCTTGCAGAAGTCTATGAGCCAATCGTTGTACACCCGGCAGTGGGCCGCGACGAGATCGGCGTCATCACTGGAGCTCTCCCAGTCCAACCCAAGGGAGGGGTAGAATAACGCAATGTCTATCCCTTCCTCATCCATCACCTTCAACCGAGCCTCCGGCACCCATGCTCCGGGGACCATCGAGTCCTTATAGTGAACTTTCGCGCCCAGGTAGTCCTCTATTGGCTTGTCCACCGCCCCGTATACGGACACCGTACCCACCGGCCTCGTATCGTCCAGCCAGATATTGTCCATAACCGGATGCTCGACACCCTCGTCGTCCAAAACAAGCTTGTAGGCTCGGTTCCGGTACTGCGGCTCGATGTTCTTTTCGAATAAATCGGGCGGCTCCATGATGTGACCGTCCACGTCCACGGCTATGTAATCTTTCATCATCGAATATTGTCCTTCCGATACCAAACAGAATTTAAAGTGATTTTATCAGTCCTCTGAAACAACGGATACACTAACCTGAAGTCCTGAGGCTTGTTGCGTTTGCCCAGCGCCCCCCCCATCTGTATAATCCCAACCGCTGGACTCCGGCGGGCGGCCAATGCGCCGGAGTTCTCGTTTGGGCCTTTCGGCCCCCTGCTTTATGTATTTCGACATTAGACTATTCCAGCTCACCCAAGGCGTTAGGCTCCGAATCTTCATTTCCACCGTCCTTGGACTCATCGCGGTCGGCGCGGGTGTGGCCGGACTCGCCATCTTCGCCATAGTCATCGCCCGGGTCTTCCGCGGACAGGCCGAGTACTCCTCCCTTGCCTTTCCCATGATCGGTGTCGCCATCCTCATCGGTGTCCGGGGAGTATTCCAGTACCTGCAGAACAGCTACGCCCACCACACCTCCAACATCGTCAAGATAAAGATCCGCGAAAACCTCTACAACCACTGCCTCGCCCTAGGCCCGGGCCACTTCGACCAGCGTCGCACCGGCGGTGTCATCCTCACCCTCGGAGACGGCGTCGAGGGCTTGGAGACCTTCTTCGGCCAATACCTTCCCCAGATCATCATCGCCGCCGTCGCCCCCATCCTCATCTTCGTATTCATGGCCATCCTGGACCTGCCCATCGCCCTTATCTTTCTCGGTTTCGCCCTCTTCACCCTTGTTGCCCCAGCTGTCTTCCACAGCTGGAACCAGAAGAGCAGCATGCATCGCTACCGCTCCTACGGCTCCCTGGGCGCCGACTTCCTGGACGGTGTGCAGGGTCTCGCCACCCTGAAGGCCTACGGCCAGAGTGGCCGCCACGGTGACCGGTTGGCCGATAAGGCCCGTGCCCTGTATCGGAGCACTATGGGCGTCCTTGCCGCCAACATAGCCACCGGCGGCGTTACCGTGCTTGGAATCTCCGCCGGTGCAGCCGTGGCCCTAGGCGTGGGGGCAGGCCGAGTCAGCTCCGGGGACATGGAGATTCGAACGCTCCTTATCGTCATGATGTTCGGTGTCGAGGTCTTCAGGCCCCTCCGGGAACTGACCCAGCTCTATCACAAGGGAATGATTGCCAGCGCTGCAGCGCAGAGTATCTTCAACCTGATGGCAGAACCCGTGGAGATCGAAGGCCCCGAGACCAAACCTACCCCCGACACCTCTCAATCCCCTCCCCTCTCCCCCGAAATCCGCTTCGAAAACGTCACCTTCGGCTACAACCAGGGCCGGGGCAACGCTTTGGAGGACGTCTCATTCACTCTTGGCCAGGGTGAAAAACTTGGGGTGGCTGGGCCCAGTGGAGCCGGAAAATCGACCCTCGTCTGGCTGGCCTATCGTTTCTTTGATCCTCAGAAGGGCCGCATCCTCCTTGGCGGACAGGACCTGAAGTCACTTCCCCTCGAACGGATCAGGGATCAGATTGCTGTCGTCACCCAGGACACCTACCTGTTTCACGGTACCGTCGCCGACAACCTGAGGTTCGGCAAGCGTGACGCTTCCCAGGAGGAACTGGAAGCCGCCGCCCGAGCCGCCAATGCCCACGAGTTCATATCCGAGCTTCCCCAGGGCTACGATACCTATGTTGGTGAGCGGGCCATCCGCCTCTCAGGTGGCCAGCGGCAGCGCATCGCCATCGCTCGTGCCCTTCTGAAAGACGCCCCAATCCTCATCCTTGACGAAGCCCTTTCCAGCGTGGACGCCGAGAACGAGGCCGTCATTCAGGAAGCCCTAGACCGCCTTATGCAGGGCCGTACCACCCTGATAATCGCCCACCGGCTCTCCAGCATCGTCGGCGCCGACCGTATCCTCGTACTGGAAGACAGCCATCTCGTCGAAGTAGGCTCCCACGATGAACTCATCGCCGCCGATGGCATCTACGCACGCCTCATGGCTGACCAGCAGACCGCCGGATTTGCCACACGCCCCTCAAGTGCTCCAACTATTGACCAACTTACCAGCGCCGTAGACGGTCCCGCTCCCCCACCCCACGAAGAGGACCCAATACCTGCTCCTGCCCCTCTTGAGGCCGCCTACCCGATGGGCGCGTTCACAATTCTCAGGAGACTCATGACCCTCATCGTCCCTTGGTGGAAACAGCAGACCGTCACCTTCCTCCTGGGAATCGCCCATCACGGCTCCATCATCGGCCTCGGCGTGATCAGCGCATTGCTGGTCGGCGAGGTGTTCCGTGGCGGAGACCTGACCCTTTACCTCATCCTGCTCGGGGTCTTTGCCCCGCTCACCGCATTCTTCACCTGGGCCGAGGGCTGGCTCGCCCACGACCTCGCCTACAGGCTCCTCGCCGAGATGCGTATCGACATGTACCGCAAGATGGACTCCATTGCCCCCGCCTATCTGGTCAAACGCAGGTCGGGAGACATCGTCGGCGTTGTCGGGGGAGACATCGAAAAGATCGAGTATTTCTTCGCCCACACCATAAGTCCGGCCTTTGTGGCCTTTGTTGTGCCCCTCGCAGTCCTTATCACACTAGCCCTCATCTCCTGGCCCTTGGCAATCGTCCTCTTGCCCTTCCTCCTCGCCGTAGCCATCCGACCCTTCTACGACCAGAAGACCAACGAACGCCTCGGCGACGAAGTGCTGAGCAAGCTCGGCGGAATCCATGCCCAGATGGTCGACAACATCCAGGGTATGCGAGAGATATCGGCATTTGGCCAGGGCCCGGCCCGAACGGAAGATGTCCGAGAGCGAGGCTGGGACTTTGCCGGCAGCCAGCACAAGTTCAAGAAGGCTCAGGAGTCCCAGACGGCATTCATAGAATCGGTCACGGGACTTGGAGGCCTTGCGGTTCTGGCAATGGGCGCCTGGCTCGTTCTGGAAGGTCGGATGGACCGCCCCGACCTCCCCCTCGCCGCCCTCCTTGCCCTTTCCACATTCTCCCCCGTCTCCGACATAGCCCGCACGGCCAAGGACCTCATGGAGACCCTCGCCGCAGGCCGACGCGTATTCGCCGTCCACGATGAGCCAATGCCAGTGGCAGACGGCCCCGGCGTAGCAGCCCCAGGACAGGCGGCAGTTCCTACAGCGCCCCTCGTACGATTCAACGATACTTCTTTCGCCTATGGCCCGGGCCTTCCCCAGGCCGTCTCAGACGTCAGCTTCACCATTGAGCCCGGGCAAACCGTGGCCCTTGTCGGAAGATCGGGGGCCGGGAAATCCACCTGCGCCTACCTTCTGATGCGCTTTTGGGATCCCCAAACCGGAGAGGTCTCCCTTGGAGACCACAACCTGAAGGACTTCAGACTTGATCCCCTTCGGGACAGCATCGCCTTCGTCACCCAGGACACCTACCTCTTCAACGCCAGCATCGGGGACAACATCGCTCTGGGCAAATTCGGAGCTTCTCAGGAGGAGATTGAGAACGCCGCCCGTCAGGCCAACGCCCACGGCTTTATATCCTCTTTCCCCGAAGGCTACGACACCACGGTTGGCGAACGGGGCATGCAGCTCTCCGGCGGTCAACGACAGCGCATCTCCATCGCACGAGCCCTCCTCAAAAACGCCCCCGTCCTCATCCTCGACGAGGCCACCTCCCACCTCGACGCCGTCAGCGAGCACCAGGTGCGTCAAGCCCTGAACCGCCTGATGTCCGGCAGGAGCACCATCATCATTGCCCACCGGCTCTCCACCGTCCGGGACGCCGACAAGCTCATAGTCCTGGATCGCGGGCGCAAAGTCGAGGAGGGCAGCCACGACGAGCTGATGGAACGCAACGGCCTCTATGCCCAGCTTGTCGCCGCCCAGATGGTCAGCGCCACCCCCCGCCCCGCCCAACCCGCCTCCTAAACCCACCCCCTCCCCTTCGTCCGTCATTCCCGACCCCGATAGGGTCGCAGATGCGCCACTGGCGTGAATCCATCCCGGGGCAGGGCATTCCGTTCGCCCTGAGCGAAGTCGAAGGGTCTCAAGAACGGAATGGGCGGGGCCGCTCATCCGCCTAAGGCGGAGGTCACTCGAAGGTTCGTGCGAGGAGCAGACCCTCGTACCGACTATCCGTCACCCCAGTCCATGCCCATCCAACATCTGCCCTGTCATTCCGAGGCCCCGCGAGGGGAAATCTGGGGCGGAGTCTTAGACCCCCTCCCTGGATCCTTTTAGCGTCCCTCCCTTCCCTAGTAGCGGCGGTTCGCGAACCGTCCGACGTCCCTCTCACCTTTTATTCCGCGAAATGCGGCATCACCTCCCGCGCAAACAACCTCATCGAGCTCCGGGTCTTCCTCGCATCCATCCCCCCGATCTGCATCCACGCCAGCAAATGCGTAGCCCCGAGGGCCTGGTCCTCCTCCACCGCACGGCAAACGTCGTCCGGCGTCCCGACCATGAACGGCTTGCCTAGGAAATGCACCTTCCCTGACTCCGCAAGATCGGGAAGCTCATCCGCGCTCGGCAGGGGCAGCATCCCAAACATCTCTCCCGCCATAGTCTCGAATATTCCCGCTTCTGTGTACTTGGGCAGATAGCCTCGCATCTGCGCTAGGGCGTGAGGCGCATAGTCCCTCCACGCCTGCTCCTTCGTCTCGCCGACATAGCAGTTCCGTATAACGTTCCGAAAATACTGTCCCGGGTCCCGACCGTATTTTCTCAAAGCCCGCTCATACGGCCCTAACATGTTGGCGTCCCGGGGTCCGGTCAGGTGGCAGCCGTACCTCGCCGCCCGGTCAATTGCCGGCGGTATCTCATCTCCCGCCGGTCTCTTTTCCGCAGCAACCCAAATGGGCGGGTGAGGCTTCTGAACGGGGCGGGGCAGCATGGTCACCCCATCAAAGTGGAAGTGCTTCCCCTTGAACGTGAACTTCTCCTCCGTCATCAGCCCGATTATCGACTGTATCCCCTCTTCCATCCTCCGTCCTCTCTCCTTCCGAGGCACGTCCAACGTATCGAACTCAGTCTTTTCGTACCCGATACCCAGCCCCAGGTCGAACCGACCGCTGGATAGCACGTCCACCATCGCCGCGTTCTCCGCAATGATCAGCGGATGGTGCAGCGGCAGAATGCTGATATTCGTCCCGATCCTTATTCGGCTCGTCCTCGCCGCCATCGCAGCGCACAGAATGAACGGATTAGGTGGATACTGCGCATCGAAGTGGTGCTCGGCCGTCCACACCTGGTCGTATCCCAGGTCCTCGGCCAGCTCCGTGAGCTCCAGCACCTGCTGGTAATTTTCTGTATCGGGAGTGCGGAACTCTTCTGGGTTCTCAGCAAAGAAAAACAGTCCAAATTTCATCTATCCATGCTCCATTCTCAGACCCCAATTGCCATTACCTTTAGTCACATTATCCACCACACCCCTCCTCCCACCGTCATTCCGAGACCCCGCGAGGTCAAAGATGTCGTAGATGCGCCATTGGCGTGCGCCTCGGGCGTGCATCTGAGGCGGGCAACCTCCCTTCCTCACCGTACCCTCCGAATCCCGGGCTGCGTTGCCGCCGTTACTAGCACCACCACCAAAAAGGCAATGCTGCTGTACGTCACCGCCCTCGGCGCCCCGATCCACTCCGCCAGACCGCCCATGTAAAGCATCCCCAACGGAAGTGAGCCGATGGCCATCGCCACCGCCCCCATCGCCCGACCCCTCATCTCCGGCGACGACGCCGTTGTCGCTATCGTCGTCTGCATCGTCGTAAAGCCTGACTGTCCCAATCCCGCAAACAGCAGCGCCGGCAGGGCCAGCCAATAGATCGGCGCTAAGCTGAACAGCAGCGCGCCCACACCCAGTATCAACGAGCCAGTTATGTAAATCTGCCCCCTGTATCTCATGCTCCCCAGGGCCGCTATGACCACCGCCCCTATCATCGAGCCCATGCCGTCCATGCCGCTCATGAATCCCAACCCCGTCGCCCCGACCCCATATACATCCCGAGCGAAAACGGGGTGCAACTGAATGTGGGGAAACACCAGCGTGTTGGCCCCCAGGGTGATCAGCAATACCCCCCTGATTGCTCCGTTACGCCACACGTACTTGAGTCCCAGAATTACGCTTTTGGCAATCGGCTCACGGTCCCGGTCAACTTTTATGGCGGAGGGCACCGGGACCCGAATAACGAACAGCAGTCCCAGCAGCACCGATATTGCTATGAAGAAGTAGGCCTCTCCCGGCCCCGCAATATCCAGCATCCACCCCGCCACCCACCTCCCCACCATCGCCGACCCCATCCACGACGCCACGTTTATCGCCATGGCATTGACTACCACGTTCTCAGGCACCACGTCCCGGATCATCGAGTGCCTCACCGGGTAGTCGATTGCCCAGGCGATCCCTACCAGGAACGCGCCCACATACATCTGCCACAGTTCCAGCACGTCTAGGAATAGTGCGATCCCCATCGCCGCCGACAGCACGAAGTTCAGGAACTGCGTCACCATCAGCATCCGCTTCCTCGGCCACCGGTCCGCTTGAGTTCCCGCAATGAACCCCAGCGTTCCCATTGGCAGCAACCGGCATGCTCCAACTAGTGCCACCAGGAACGGCGAGTCTGTCCGCTCCAGCACCACCCACCCGAGAATGATGTAGTCCATCCAGAACGGCAGATGCCAGAGCTGGCTGACGAACCACAACTTCCTCCAGTCCCGGTGCTCCAGCGATCTTAGCGCCCGGGAGCGAGTCAACCAGGCGGTACGGCTCTGCTTCATTCTCTGTAGGCCTCCACCCTGCACTATCTACTTCACAACCCATCCCGCTATACAACCCCATTGAGGAACGGCAACAAGCCGCCGTATTCTATAGGAACCCTTTACCCTCGTCATTCCTGATCCCGTTCGAGAATCCATTCCCCTCCCCAGTACTGAACTAGAGGGAGACGCATGTGCGTTGCACATGCGTCTCCCTCTGTTCTTCTCTCCCCCTCTCCCTTGAAGGCCCTAAGGGTCGAAGATGTCGAAGATGCGCCTGGGCGTGCGCCAAGCTGAAAGTGGAACACCCGCCTACGGAGGGTCCGCCTTTGGCGGAGCGTGAGAGGGGGATTAAGGGGGTGAAGGTTCCTCGGGGGGGCATCCCCCCGACCTCAGCCGTCTGCCCTTTGACATATTGAAACATGTGTACTATATTACCTCTCAGTCCCGACACGCCACGTCGGGCCTATCCCAGGAAAGGACCAGGGAGTCCCATGAGTCGCCCAAGCCTCACATGGCCTCGTCTCAACCGAGCGGTATGGGACCGCCCGGCACCCGACACGCGCCTCCTCCCCATCCCCTTTCCTCCCACCGTGTCCCTCAGCCCCTTAGTTCCCCTTGGTGGAATAACCATTAAGCCCAGCGCCCCCTCTCGACTACTGCCCTCCGGCGTCATCTCGGAGTCGCAAGCCCCCTTGCCTCTCCCCCGGACCGTGGATGCCCGCGTTTACCCGCGGAAGTTCCCGGACTGCGCCCTTCGTGGCGCAGTGTCCGATGCCTGCCCTGACTCGCCGCAAAAGAAGTCCCACGGCCAACCCTTGCGAGTGTCCCCCTCCGCCGTGGATGCCTGCCCAGGCTCGCCGCAGATGTATTCCCACAGCCAACTCCCCTTGCGAGCTTCCCCCTCCGCTGTGGATGCCCGCGCCCCTGCGCGGATGTTTTTCCGTCCCGCCGTACCCGGCGTAGAGATGGATGCCTGTGCAAAGGCCCAGGCGATTTCCCACGCTCCGGTTCTCGACGCCCCGGCCCATGTCGTAGAGGGGGCGCTGGCACTCCCCTCCCAAATCCTCTCCTAGTTCATCCCTCAAGCCGAAAGGAGTCTCTACCTCACCACCCATAACCCCAACCCCCACCCTCACAACTGAATAACCCGGCCCGCTGGGGCGCTATCGCTGTGATAACATTGCTCGGACACCTCACTCCTCCTATGCACTGGCGACAACATTACCAAGATAACCTGGTCACCCCGGAGGAAGCCGTCTCCACCATCGTCTCCGGCGATGAGGTGACCGTTTCCGTCAGCCCCGAGCCCACTCGCCTCCTCGACGCCCTCGCCGCCCGGCGAGACGAGTTGCGAGATGTAAAGCTTCACCTACTCGGGTCCCACTACGACCCCGGCTGGCTCCAGCCCGGATGGGACGACTCCTTTCCTATCACCGTCATGTTCTACCTAGGCGACGTGGCACGGCCCGCCCATGACCAGCGTTATGTCGACTTTGAGTCCTCCCTATTGTCCACAGGCATGAAACCCTTCGAAGAGGAAGCCCGCAAGTCACGTGACATCGACTACCTGTTCATCGTCATCTCCCCACCCGACCAACGAGGCTTCTGCAGCTTCGGCTCCGAGCTTTGGGACAAGCGCCGCCTCGCCAAATACGCCTCCCGCGTAATCGCCCAGGTCGACGAAAACCAGATACGCACCTACGGTTCCAACTACATCCACGTCTCGGAGATCGACCGCTTCGTCGCACATACCCCCTCCGCCTTATCGCTCCAGGACGCCCAGGCTCTCCTCGACACCCTCCCTCAGGGCGAGCTCAGGGCTGAACTTGAGCGGATATCACCCCTGATGTCAGACGTTCAGCGTCAGGAAGCAATACCCGCTCTCATGCGCGCCGATGTCTCCCAGGTCCGAGGCTGGGCCCGATGGGCAGGCTGGGTCCCGCCCTCAGACACCATACTCAAGATCGCCGAGTACGTTCACGGCCTGATTCAAGACGGGGATTCCGTTCAGATAGGCGTAGGCACACCCGGCGTCTACCTCCCGACCCTCGGTGTATTCGACGACAAGAAGGACCTCGGCTGGCATGCCGAGATGTCGGCTCCCGGCATCCTCTCCCTGGTCGAAAGAGGCATCGTCAACGGCAGCCGAAAGAAGATGCATCCAGGCAAGATAGTCTTCTCGGGCCTCATGGGCAGCACCCCCAGCGAGATAGAGTTCGCCAATCAAAATCCCCTGGTGGAGCTCTGGGACGCTGACCACATCCTCGACATCCGCAACATCGCCTCCAACCCCAACCACGTTGCCATCAACAACGCCATCTCCATCGACCTGACCGGGCAGATCAACGCCGAGACCCTCTTCGGTGGCAGGCTTTACAACGGCACCGGCGGCCAGCCCGAGCTTCATATTGGCGCAGTCCTCTCCGAAGGAGGCCGGGCCATCACCCTCCTCACCTCCACCGCCCTCGGAGGCGCGGTCTCCAAGATCGTCGCCAAACACGAGGAAGGAGCCGCCATTACCATTCCCCGCACCTTCGCCGATTACGTCGTCACCGAGTACGGCGTCGCACGGCTCCTCGGCAAGTCGCAACGGGAGCGCGCCCGGGAACTCATCAGCATCGCCCATCCCGACTTCCGCCCCGAGTTGGAGAGGGCCGCCCATCAGTTGTATTATCCCTAACGAGGTGAACCATCCATGAAATTCGGCATCTTCTACCAGATCCCCTGCCTCGCCGGTCAGAACGCTCCCGACAGATACCGGGAAGTCCTCTACCAGATCGAACTCGCCGAAGACCTCGGCTTCGACTCCGTATGGCTGGGAGAGCTCCACTTCGATGCCTCCCTCGGCATTATGCCCAACATTAACATCATGGCAAGCGCCATTGCACAGCGCACGTCCCGGATGCGCATTGGACTGGGCGTCAGCATCATCCCCATGCACGACCCCCTACTCAACGCCGAGGAAGCAGCCATGGTCGACAACCTCAGCGATGGCCGTCTGGAGTTCGGTGTGGGCCGAGGCGTTCTCACCTTCTACGACCCCTTCCACATCAATCCCCAGCAAAGCCGCGAGCGCTACGCCGAAGCCCTGGACATCATCGTGGGAGCGTGGACCCAGGACAACTTCTCCTACGAGGGCAAACACTTTCAAGTCCGAGAAGCCTCCCTGGTTCCCAAGCCGGTACAGCAGCCCCACCCACCCCTCACCGTAGCCGCCAGTGGAAGCCAGGGCGTCTTCGATATGGCCGCCAAGCGAGGCATTGGCGTGATGGCCGGACTCTTTCTAACGCCCATGGAGACCCTCAAGGACCGTGCCGCGACCTATCGCCAGGTCGAGTCGGAAGCCGGTCTGCCCCCCAAGCCCGAGTTCATGAAAATCCTCCAACCCACCTTCGTCTCCGAGACCGTCGCAGACGCTCAGGAAGCCACAAGGGCCAGCGTTGACCAGTATTTTGACGCCCTCAAAATCAACCTGGACTCCCCTGCAGGTCACAGGATCATAGAAGCCGTCCCCGAGTACAGCCACTTCAAAGAGGCCCGTGACGAGCATTCCCACGAGCAGATAGTCAAAAAGGGAATGGACCTCTACCTCACCCCAGACAAGACCACCGAAAGGCTCAACTGGTTCAAGTCCGAGCTACCCGTCGGCGAGATGCTTCACTGGTTCGAAATGGGCGGCCTCGTCCCCCATGAGAAGATCGTCGACTCCATGAAGCTCTTCGCCAAAGAAGTCATCCCCAATTTCCGCTAACCTCTTTCCCCTGGCCCCGAGAATCCAAATCGCCCCTAAGGCGGTGATAGCCTATCCAACAAGACGTCGATAGCTTCAAAGGCAGGTGGATCGTAGTCGGCAACCTGACCACGGGTGTCGCTATGGCCCTCACCTCCATATTCGTCATCGGCCTCCTCCTCCCGGACATAGCCGAGGACCTGGACCTCTCACCTGTCCAGCAGGGCTGGCTCGGCGCCTCCGTGGTCTTCGGCAACCTCTTCCTCGCCATTCCCTTGAACCTCTGGCTCTCCAGGTACAGGCCCTGGCGCGTCGCGTTTATCACCTTCCTGGGAATCGGCGGATTCACCCTGCTCCAGGCCTTCGCCCCGAGTTTCGCCATCTTGATCATCGGGCGCGTAGGGTTGGGCATCAGTTTCATAGCCAACCAGTCCCCAAGGGCGCTCATCATCCAGCAGTGGTCGCCCCCCGGCAAAGTTCAGGTCACCACAGGCGTGGTCTTCGGAGCCATTGACCTCATCATGGGCGTCATGTTCTTCCTGACCCCCGTGCTCAACAACGCCCTCGGGGGTTGGCGCCCGGTCCTCATGGTTTTGGGTGGCATTGGGCTAACAACTGCTGCAGCGTGGACCGTTCTCGGGCGAGAACGGGATACCGGAGAATACCATACCCGGCTGGAGTCCCAGCAGGAAAACCCCTTGCTCTCGGTCCTCAAGTACAAGCAGTTGTGGTTTATGGGTTTGGGCATGTTGGCCGTGTCGGTCGGCGGCTCTGCCTTCGAACATTTCTGGCCCACCCATGCACAGGAAGGACTGCTCGTCTCCGACAATGTCCCCGGAGCGGTTTTCGGCCTCAGCCTCTTCGGAGCCGGCGCAGCCGTTTACCTCTTCAACGTCATCCCATTTTTCAACAGGTTCCGCACCACCACCCTCGCCCTCTCCGGCCTCTCCACCGCCGCCGTTAATGCAGGCCTCCTGTTCGTTTCCAACCCGACCTTCCTGATCCTCCTCTCCATCCCCCGAGGCGTGGCAAATCTTTACTTCCCCCTCCTAATGATCATGGTCTACCAGCTCCCAGGCATCCGACCCCGAGAGGTCGCCGTGGGCATCGCGTTCATGCAGACCTCAATCTGGTTGGGTAATGCTATAGGTCCGCTCATCGTAGGTTACGTACAGGAAGCCTCGGGAGACCTTCGCCTCGCACTCATGTGCATCGCCTTCACAGGCGCCCTCTTGATGCCCGTGGCCCTGGCCCTCCACGCCCTCCGTGCCCCCAAGAATGGCGACAACGAATAGTTCCTTAGAGCCCCCATCCCACCCCACCGTCATTCCCGAGTAAGAGCCTGCCCCCGAGAAGGCGGAGGGGAATCCAGGGGCGGCGGGGTGAAAGGGTCCTGCCTTCTCTCGACGGGTCGTAGATGCGCCTTAGGCGTAAGAGGTTTGTGGTCATGGTTTCCCCTCCCCGGGGCTGGGCCGCCCATGCTGAGCGTGGCCGAAGTACGAGCGGGGGAGGCCCGAGTAGTGATAACGAATAAGGCCGAAGACCCGGTTCAGCCGGACTCGCTCGGCCCTCTATCAATCACTTCCAGATACGCCTCCAACTGCCTGTGAAGCCACTCTGCCATCGACTCCCAGTGCCCCCTGTCCCTCGTATCGACCCGCCAGCTTTTCACCGCCCCATACACATCTGCCGCCTCTCCGACCTCTACGCCCAATTCCGCACGCATGGCTTCCTCATACCCTTCAAGATTGGGAAATATCTCCTCTGCCGGCGCTCCCCACGGAGATGTGCAGTAAATGCCAACTTCCCTCTTGGCAAGGTACTGCGACACGATTACCGCAGGGTGGGCAGTGTTATACCAGGTATTGCTGCGAGCGTATCCCGGCCGCAGTCCAGCCCTTGCCGCATCCTTTGGATAAAGCTGTGCATAAAGCGCCCAGAACGCCCGCCTGAACTCAGATATTTCGCTGTGACCCTTGGCGGACCGCCTACGCAATTCCCTGTATAACCCGCTGGATTTCTCCGTGGCCCCAGCCCCTACCTCATACCGTTAGCGACATCCCGTCGGCCCCCGGGTCCGCCCCACCCGACCACACCCCTTCGTCAATCCGTATCCCGTGCACCCACGCAAACGCGTAAGAAACGGGCCAACGCACCACCTCGTATCCCTGCGCCTCCAGTTCCCTGGTCGCGAACCTCGGAATCCGGTTGCTCACGTCGATGGGATTGCTTGTCGCCGAGAACCGCGCCGCCGACACCGCATCCGACATCGACATGTCGAAGTCCAGCACGTTCATCAGCGCCTGCAGGACCCCCATCGTGATCTGCGTCCCACCCGGCGCACCGATAACCACGTACGGCTCCCCGTTGCGGAACACTATCGAGGGACACATCGACGAAAAGCGGCTCTTGCCCGGGGCTAGACTACCCGCCCTGCCTGGCCGAGGGTCGAATACCGCCATGCACCCGTTGTACATGAATCCCAACCCATCCGTGATCACCCCGGAAGGCATGCCCAGCGAGTGGGTCATGGTGAACAGGTTCCCTTCCTCATCTGCCACGCACACCTGTGTCGTGCTCTTTGACTCCACAGCCTCACCTAACCTCTCCACCACTCCCCTCTCGCCTCTTTCTATCGCCGCAGCCAATTCCCGTGCATATTCCTTGGAATTGAGACGAGACACAGGCACGTCCACAAAAGCCGGGTCTCCGACATGGGCGTCCTTGTCCGCCGTGGCCCGCTTCATCGCCTCGGTTACCGTCCTTATGTACTCCGCCGAGTTGTGCCCCATACCCGCCACATCGAAGTTCTCAAGGATGTTTAACATCTCCAACAGCACCACGCCTCCGCCCGGCGGCTGGTTGGTAGCAACGTCGAATCCTCGATAGGTCCCTCTAAGTGGCTCACAATGGGTTGTTCGGTACTCGGCCAGGTCCCGAGCCGAAATCAGACCTCCGTTTGCATCCATGTCCCTAACGATGGCGGATGCTATGTCTCCAGAGTAGAAATCCTCAGGCCCGACCCTCGCCAACTGCTCCAATGTTGCCGTCATGTCCGGGTTGTCCAGCCGCTGCCCGACCCTCTTCACTGAACCGTCGTCATTGAAATATATCCGCCTCCCGGACTCCGTCATCTCCAGCCGCTCCACCGGACTCGTCCTGCCAAAACGTTCGTCGTTCGTCCACCAGTTGTACATGTGAGGCCGGATCATCACCCCTTCCCTGGCATGGGCAATCGCCGGTTCCAGAATCTCCGCCCACGGCGCCCGACCCCAAGCCGCGTGAGCTTCCGCATAAGCCTTCAAGCTACCCGGCACCGTGATGGACTGGTAACCAATGTCATTCACATTACCCTTCAGGATGAACCCGAACCCGTCCCGTGCCTCACCTTCGATCAGGTGCTCCCACATGTCAGGCCTCGTGGCCCGAGGCGACTTCCCGTGGAAATCGATGCACTTGTGCACCCCGAGGCTCGGCATATAAGCCTGCATGCTCCCGAATCCAGCGATTCCCGTCATCTGCGGGTCCACCACCCCCTGCACGAACGCACAGGCTATTCCGGCGTCAATTGCATTGCCGCCCTCTTTTAACACCATCGCTCCAGCCTCTACAGCCTCGGGTTGGGGGGCTACTATCATGCCTCGGGTCATTCTCTTTCCTCCATTGTTAGGTTCGGGCCCATCGAGCCAGTGCCTTCTCCGGCGACGCTATTTCCTCTATCGATGTGTAGTAGTAGTCCTGCCACGCCTCCTGCGGCATTCCGGTAAACAGCATCAGGTTGAGCGGATATTCGCCACTGTCGCTCGCGCCTCGGAAGTCGTCTCGAAAGAGAAAGGTCGGCTTCTTCAGCGCAATCGCCATACCTAGCTCAACCATCACACCTTCGTCCGGCGGAACACCGTTCACCACGGCAAATATCCCGTCCGACTCCACCACGTCCCGATAGTCCGCCTGCCCAATCTTGTACGCCCATCCCGCCTTCGCAAAGTCCACCTGGTTGTTCCGCTCGAAAGGCTCCCATACCTCCAGCCCCAAGTCCTCCAGCGCCGCTGCCAACTGAGGTAAGAGCAGCGTCTTCTGCTGCGTTGAAAACCCATAAGGATTGGCGAGGTATATTTTCTTCATGCCCGTTCTTCCCGACCCGCGGCCCGCCACAACGAAATTGCCTCGAATATCAGCGCTACCAGAGTAATGGAAATCAGGTAGTCCCACAGCGCGAAGACGGGGTCTCTGTCCGAGTCCATTTTGGCCATGTATTGCAGCAGGTACCGGATATCCACCATTGCCACCAAGGCGGTTATCACGTCCCGCGGCAGTTGTCCTAGATGAGACCCACCTTGCCTGCGAATTCGCAGTGAATCCAGCACATTGGCCAAAACAACAAGCCCGAGAACGATAATGATCCCGGGGTCGGCGGCATAGTCGAAGATAACGTGGGCTGCGTCCTCATCGAACACAAACACGACAGTCGCCGCCAATAGCAGAACCGCTGCTATCATGCACAGGACTGAGAGACCCCTACGCCAAACAAGCATCTATCTTTCCCTCCCGCCTTACTGTTTAGAAGCCCCGATCCCCGGCCACGGTTTTTACAGTATGGCCAGTATAGGAGCTTTCACAACACGGGAAAAGTACGTTAACAACCCAGGTGTTACACTGTCCGTCATAGTCGCCACTTCGCACCCCAGGAGGTCATCAAATTGTCCGAACCCAACCCCACCCAAATCCACCTCCAAATAAACACCCGAGAACCCTTCGCCGACGGCATCGAATTCGGAGATGTCGGCCCCTACGAAAGAATCGTCGGCAAGGTCCACTTCGCCGTTGACCCCGACTCCCCCGCCTACTCCTCAGTCGTCGACATCCAGTACGCTCCCCTCAACCCCGAAGGCCTCGTCGAATTCTCCACCGACTTCTTCATCCTCAAGCCCATCGATATGTCCCGTGGCAACCGCCGCCTCGTCTACGACGTAAACAACCGCGGCAACAAGCTCCTAGTCCACTTCCTCAACGATGCTCCTCTCTCCGACGACCCTTCCTCGCCTGAGCACGCCGGCAACGGCTTCCTTATGCGCCGCGGGTACACCGTCCTCTGGTCGGGGTGGCAGGGCAACCTCCTGCCCGGTGACCACCGCATGGCCATGAATCTCCCCATAGCGTCGAGGAACGGGACCCCCATCACCGGCCCTGTACGTGCAGAGTTCTCCCCCGGAGACGAAATCACCAGGCTTGACGCCGGGGCCCGTTGCATGCCCCTCAGTGGAAACGCCTACACGCAAGGCTACCCCACAGCCTCTTTCGACACCTCCGACGCATATTTCACCTACCGCGAATACGAAACCGACCCCCGCATCCCCATCCCTCCCGACGCCTGGCAGTTCGCCAAGCTCGACTCCTCCTGCGAACTCATTCCTTCTCCCACCGACGTCTACCTATCCCAGGGATTCAAAACCGGCTGGATATACGAACTCGTATACACGGCCAAAGACCCCCTCGTAATGGGTTTGGGGTTCACAGGCCTCCGAGACTTGATCTCATTCCTGATCAACGATGAGGCGGACTCGGAAGGCGCTCTAAACCCTGTTCGGGACAACGACTCCGGTATCGAGAAGGCCTACGGTTGGGGCTGCTCACAAAGTGCACGTTTCCTGCGGGAATTCGTCTACCGAGGCTTCAACGAAGATGCTCAGGGCAGGCAGGTCTTCGCAGGCATATCGCCCTTTGTGTCCGGAGGAGGACGGGTCTTCGTCAACTACCGATTCTCGCAGCCCGGCCGGTACCCGAGACAGCACTACGATCACCTCTATCCCTCCGACCAGTTCCCCCACGCCTATCCAATCACCACCGACCCCCTGACAGGTAGTACCGACGGCATCCTAAAACGTCCGGCCACCGACCCCTTGGTCATCCATACTCAGTCCTCCTCCGAGTATTGGAACCGCCGCGGCTCCCTCGTCCACACCGACTCCCTCGGCAACGACTTGCCCGACCACGAACGTTCCCGTGTCTACCTCTTTTCCTCCGCCGAGCACAGCCCCGACCATATAAACGGCCCAATCTACGACCAGTTCAAACATCCGTCCAACCCCCTCAACGTCACGTCTTTCCTAAGAGCCATGCTGGACAACCTAGATGATTGGGCAACCCGCGACACCACCCCACCCGACAGCCGCGTCCCGACCCGTGTAGACGAGACATCCGTCCCCGCAGAGGTTTCCAACACCCGCTTCCCTGCCACCCCGGGCGTCAAACCTCCAACCTCCCCAAACCGCCTTTACGTGCAGGACCACGGCCCCGATTTCGATCAGGGCGTATTGACCGTGGAACCCCCCATAGAAGACAAGGAAAAGGAATATACGGTGCTCGTCCCCCAGGTGGATTCCGACGGGAACGACATTCCCGGTATCCGTGGCCCGGAACTCGAAGTTCCGCTGGCAACCTACACCGGATGGAACTTCAGGCCCCAGGGCGCCGCAGAGGAGGCGATGGCAGCTGTCAACGGCAGTTACCTGCCCTTCGCCGGGACCCGTGCGGAACGACTCGAAAAAAGTGACTCTCGTCCTTCCCTTGAAGAGCGCTACGGCTCCCGGGCCCGTTACGTAAAGCTGGTCGCACTGGCCTCGCAATGGCTGGTAGAACAACGTCTTATCCTGGAAGAGGACGCCGAACGCTTCGTGGAGCGGGCTAAGTCAGAGCCCGCCTTCGATGAGATAGGTTAGCCCTTGCTCAATTTGTCCAGCGCTTCCAGCACCGGCGCCAGCTCCTCGGCAGTCTTCACAGTCGTCGGCTCCAGGCATATCTGTATGTGCGATATGCCTTCACGCTCATAAGCGAGTAACTCCTCCGCTATAGCCTCAGGAGAGCCCGATATGGGCTTCAAAGGAATCCCCCCCGCCAACGAGCTCGGAAGACGGTCCCACCAAGGGTCGGCATTAGCATCGGCCATCAATACGGCGTGGGTGCGCTCCAAAGTACCCGGGTCCCGACCCTGCTCCCGGCAGGCTGCATCCACAATTAGGCGTATCCTCTTCGCCCCCTCTACGCTGTTGTTCGTATCGTCGTAATACGCGTTCCATATGTCGGCGTATTTGGCTGTCAGGGCCATCATCCGTGGCCTGGTTGCGCCCATCAATATCGGAGGCCCCCCCGCCCGAGGCCCCTGCGGACGAAGTTCACACTCCCGTGCGCTGTAAAACTTGCCTTCAAAGTCTACTTGGCCGTTCTTCAGCAGGCCGTGGACTATCTGGATCGCCTCTTCGAAGCGGCTTACCTTGTTGTCGAATGGAAACCCATAGGAGTCATACTCAAACTTGTGGTACCCGGACCCGACACCCAGGATCAGCCTCCCACCGCTGATCTCCTCGACAGTGGAGGCCATCTTGGCCAAAAGGGCCGGATTTCGCCAGCCTATTGCTAGCACCAATGTCCCTAGCTCAACGCGGCTGGTAGTCGCCGCCAGCGCCGAGAGGAGTGACCAGACTTCCCACACACCTCGGGCTTGGTCTTCGCCGTCCAATAAGTAAATGAGGTGGTCCACAAGCCAAATCGAGTCAAAGCCAACGTCTTCAGCCAGAGCGGCGATTTCCCTGAGTTCTTTCCAATTGCTCATCCCCGGCCCCCGGAGCCCCTCCGTCTGGGGCAGCATCAACCCGACCTTCAACGTCCTAGAACCGCTTGCAACAGTCATGTCTTACTCCTCGGACTATTTTGGGGCTCTACTTTCCGAGTGGCCGTTCGATGCCCCGGCACGCGAGGAAATTATATACTTGCGCAGGCTTAGGACCACTCGGAAACCTAATGGTAATTGTCCGACCCCGCTCCGAATCTCACCGTAACTATGTCCTACAACTTCCTCATACTGGCCGTATGCTCTTCCCTGTTCGGCTTGCGCGTTTTGGGACAACTGTTGGTGGTAACGCGACAGCCCCATTGGCTCCCTTCCAACGAGCATTGGTACTCAGGACTTCTGCCTTACAGATTCCTGCTGCCCGCTCAGTTGATCTTGCTGGTATTCATGTCAGCTATAACTCTGGCAGTCTATTGGGATGCGTCGTTCCTTACTGCAGACCACTGGGACAGGGCAGCGCCTGTGCTCGTCGTCATTTCCATGGTCTATTTCGCATCGATGGCCGTCCGATACGTCCTGACTATGGTGCTGCGCCCAGAGCGTAGATGGTTCAATCGCACCATCCCTATTTGGTTTCACATGGTCCTGGCAATTGCCCTTTGGGCCTTCGCCGACTATCTTCGATAGTTCCCTGACGAAATGAGTCCTGCCACCCGTTTCGCATCGATGCGTATGTTGTAGAGACCGCCTCTTCCATCATAGTTGTGACCGATGAAATACAGACCCGGATAGTTTGCGCTGCGCACCCTGTCTCTCCGCTCCCCAAATCCACACTCATCCCGCGCTCCGAACGCACCCATCCATCCAATTGCCGCCCGATATCCGGTCGCGAGTATCACCTGCTCCCCCACCCACTCGGACCCATCCGAAAACCGGACTCCGCCCTCATTCATGTCGACCACCCCAGACCTGACCGTTACCCGACCCGCTGTAATGTGGTCCAGTATCCCCCTACCAATCACGGGAACGTCCTGGCATTGAACATTTGCCTGCTTTCTCGGCAACCGGGCGGACCGAGGCCTCAGCAACCCTCCAATCAACCCCATCCCGCGCACAACGCGCCTCTGTACGGGCATTGGGACCCGTGACATCATCCAGCCAAAATACTGGGACGGGACCCCCGCAATGCTCCTCGGTATGACATTTGCCCCCGACCGCACGGAGAGTGTTACTTCCGTCCCGGCCTCAGCCATCTCCGAGGCAATCTCAGACCCGGAGTTTCCAATCCCAACCACCAATACTCGTTGCCCGGTCCGGTCATCGGGTCTCCGATATTCCGTGCTATGGATTATCCGTCCCTCGTAGGACGACATCCCAGGGAACTCCGGGACAACCGGCGCACTCATGATTCCTGTCGCAACGGCCACGGATCTCCCCCAATACTCTCCCTGCGTAGTTTCTACGAGCCACCCACCATCATCCTGCCTCAGCCCGGTCACTTCCGTGCAAACCCGTACGGGCAATGCAAACTTGTCAGCGTATCCTGAGATGTATGATGTGAATTCTGAAAGAGTCGGGAACAGGGAGGTTCGCGACGGAAACGCCATTCCCAGCAGTGCGCTGAGGTGCTTGCCCGTGTGCAGCCTTAGACCGTCGTATACGTGCCCCCACATCCACCCCGCACAGTCCCCTCGCTCAAGCACCACGTTGGAAATGCCTCGAATCCCTAGCTGCTGAGATGTCGCAAGTCCCGCCGGCCCCCCACCCACTATGACAACGTCAAGGCTCTCCATAGTCATGGCCCCAACTATCCTCCGACACTCGCCAATACACGGCTGGCAGCGTCCATGAACTTAGGTATTCAACTCCCTCACCACCTCCCCTGCATCCTCCCCGTCCGGCAAACCCAGCAGTTCATCCTTGAACTGGGTGTCTCTCACAGCCCGCGCCAGCTTGGCCTCGACTCGCCGGTATGACCAACCTCTCCTCATGATCTGGATGAGCGGCGAATGTAACCTCCCCGACCTCCTCTTCTGCTCATACTCGATATTCAGCCCTGACAACCCATCATCGATAGCCCTGCCCAAGCTAACCGCAGTCTCGTCGGCCACTGAGGGCTCCTTGAACTCAAGCTGCAACGCGTACCGGGATTCCTCAGCCCGACCCACCGCCCGGTAATATTCAACCCTTACCCCAACCGACTCCTGTGCCGTCGTCACTGCCTGGATCAACTGCGAAACGTGAAGCTTCTCCCCCTCAAGGTTCACCATGTCTCGGCCCTTTCGCAGGAACTCCAACATCGGAGTTTCGTTGTGGAAGCCCGAGACCCGCACAACGTCATTGATGTCATAGCGGTACAGCCCGTTCGATGAGGTTAGGATGATGTAGTAGCTCTTACCGTTCTCCAGCTGCCCGACAGTAAGGACCCGAGGCTCAGCGCTGCCCATGTCGTCTTCGGGAATGAATTCGTAGAAGTTAACACCAAGGGCGGGTATCCCCCTGCAACCCTCGTCGTCTATAGGTATCGTGACGGAGGCTTCGCTTGAAAGATACCCGATGTCCCGGAACGGCAACCCTTCCCGAAACCAGGGCCGTAACCTTTCCACTGTCGACCCTACGCTGCCACCCTTCCAGCACCCGACCAGCGCAAGCTCGGGCCAGTAGTCTTCCGGCCTCAATGAACCCGAGTCAGCCACCATCCTCTCCAACGTCCGTGCCCGCTTCGGGTTCGCCGCGAGCTGGGCCTTAACCTCTTCTCGCACCTCCACCGATATATCGAAATCTCTGGAAAGCGCTCCGTCGTGGATGTCCTTTACTATCAGGTCGCGATACCGGTCTGCAGTCGTAATGAGACGCAGGACCGTGCTCGGGTTGGGTGTCGCCACCAGCGAGACCCGCTGCTCGATGGCAAACCGCATGATTGCGTAATACTTCGCTTCGAATTCCTTGATGGTGAACACGGGGTAGGGGACCGCATACCGACGCCGTATCACCCAGGACGCATTCTTGTATATGTTCCCTGACGCCGAGCCAAATGGAACTCCGCTCTCCGTATGGCCCTCTATGGCCGGACTCACGATCACCAGCGCCTTGTGATCAAGCACCTTGGGATGGTCTACAAGACACCGGTACAGCCATAGCCGGGACAACCTCTTGGTCATGTGCCCCGTGGCCGCTGTCGCAGGGATGAGTTTGGGTTGGCCGGTCGTGCCGCTGGTCATATTGAACATGTAGGGGTTCTCGGCAGTCAGGACACCCCGCTGACCCTCTTTCAGCCGCTCGACCCACGGGCCGAGCCTCTCGTAGTCCGCTATAGGCACGCCCTTCTGGAATTCCTCTACAGACCTCATCCCACCAAATCCGTGGTGCAGGCCATATGCAGTACGTTGGTTGGCTGTCAGAATGCGCCGAAGGAGTTTCAGCTGGACCTCCTCCGGGTGCTTGGTAGTCTTCTCAAACCTCCGCCAAGACCACAGGCCCTTCAGCCCCGATATCTGGGATACGAAGGACATGGCTATCCTTCGCTCTCGACCCGTATAACGCTGTCGGCAAGCCCTTCAAGGGTCTCGTCATTCACCTCGACTCCCAACCCTGCTCCCAATACCAGGCTTCCTCTTCCGTCATAGCCGAACATCACCGGGTCTCGACTGATGTCCTCGCTCAACAGATGTGTCCCGAAAGATCCCTCCACGTACTCCACTCGGGGCAAGTGCGCCGCGATATGCCGGCCCGCCGCCGAGAGTATCGAAGTCTCCCCGACCTGCGCGCCAATCTGCACCTTGACCCCCGACCCCAATCCAAATTCCGCTATCCGCAGCGAAGACAGCAGCCCTCCGCATTTCGACACCCGTACGTTGAACATGTCACACGCTTTCTCTTTTGTGAGTTTGCGGGCATCTTTCAATGTGACCAGCGACTCGTCCGCAATTACGTCAAGTCCGGTCTCTTCCCGCACCCGCCTCATCCCCACCAAATCCCAGGCAGCCACCGGCTGCTCCACGGCAGTTATGTCAAATCTCCGTAGCAGATTCAGAGCCTCTATAGCCCCTTCCGCCGACCAGGCCCCGTTGGCATCCACCCTGATATCCACGTCCTTGCCGGCGATATCCCTTACCGCTTCCAACCTCTCCACATCCCCCTCCACCCCGACCTTTAGCTTAAGGTTCGTAAACCCGGCTTGGAGGTATCGTTCAGCCATTGCCCGTGCCGCCAGCGGGTCAGCTGCGTCTATCACCCCTGAATACTCCACGTGTCCTCGGGCCGGGCTCAGCCAGGAACTGACCGACTCCCCCGAACGCCTGAACACCCAGTCCAGCAATGCCAACTCCAATGCACACTGCGTCGCGTTCCAGGCCACCACATCCGAGCCCTCGGTCAACCTCCCAGCCCACCCCTCAATGAATGACCTTACTTGCTCAACAGCCTCCTCTCCAGACCCGAAGTCTCGACTTCGCAAAGCCTGTCCAACGCCGCCCTTCAACGCTTCGACCATCCCTGCCAAATCCTCACCTGTCACGTATTCCCTCGGCAGCCCCTCCCCATATCCCCTTAACCCGTCATTCCCCATCAGCCGTACAATTACCGAATCGCTCGTCGAGCGGCTTGTCTTGGAGTGCACGAAGGCTCTGTTGAACGGGATGTGCAACGGAAACACTTCCAAACTCGCAATACGACCCATCCCCGGCCTCCGACTCAGGCTGGAGTCGCCTGGGAAGTACCGTTTCAACACCACGTTCCGCTCAAACGTCTTCGCCGAAATCCTCTCCACTTCATCAGTCTGGAAGCCGTAGTAGGAAATGTAACCCTGGAGTGTTCTCTTCCCTTCTTCTGCGTGCCGGATATCCACCTCTCCGTGCAGCATGAACCATTGCACCGACTCCTCAGAAAGACCGTAGTTACGGGTCATCGACTCCGCAATCCCGTCGCTCGCCCGAGACAAAAACAGTTCGAAAGCAACCGTCTCAAGTAGCATCGAGAGCCCCAGGTCCCTGAGGCTCTCATACGGCGCCCTCTCCGACCCGAATTCCCGCCGAGCCTCGTCCGCCTCGGCTTTGAGCCTGAGAATGTCACCTTCGGAAAACCCGACACCCCTGGCCAAGTCGATCAACATCTCAGGGTGGGATTTCTCACTCTCGTCCAGCCCCATCTCCTCCATCAGGTTGCCCTTCACCATGTCCGAAGGGTCCCGAGGAGCCACGGCGAACAAGAATGACAATATCTGCACAGAGTTGAGATGAGTGACAATGAAGTTGCGGAAGAACTCGCGCAGGTCTTCTCGGGCCATATCCCCGGATAGGATGGCCCGGACTCGAGGGTCTGCGAGGGCCTCGGATGCGGTCCCTTCCAGAGTCTTCTTGATCAAATCTTCAATCGGCATTACTCACGTCCCTGCCTAGGGTATTCCGCAAACGACTCACGCGTCCGAAAGTTTCCCTTCCTGTCTTAGGTGTAACCGAGCTAGCTTCAGTTCTTCATAGTCAAAATCGTCCCCAAGTCGCTCCTTCACAGGCCCGAGCAGCGCACTCCCCGACTCCCGGAACGCTTCCTCGATAACACCCAGCCTTTCCGCCTTAGGCGAAACATGGCCCACCTCCACCCGAAATCCCTGGTAGACGATACGTTCCATGTGCCCGATAACGGTATTCCTCGCCAGACCCCGCTCGTTGGCTATCTGATCGATGGACAATCCTTGCTCCAGCCTCTCCCTCGTGGCTTCGTGTGTGCCGCTCAGACCCTCATCCTTCGAGTTTCCATTACTGCTTACCCCTCCACTCCTGGGCGTACGCACCAATAGTTCCGCGCCCGGCGGCACTTCCACGTCGTTGGCCTCCACGTACTCCCGGATCACCTCAACAAAATCCGAGCCGTATTCCTGCAGCTTCACCTCCCCAACCCCGTGCATACGGGAAAACTCTTCTTTAGTGCAGGGGTAAGCAGCAGCCATGTGCCGCAGCGAAACATCCCCGAAAACCACATACGGCGGCACGTTTCGTTCCTCAGCAAGGCGCTTCCGCAGCGCGCGCAGATCTTCAAATAATTCCTTGTCGTATTGGAATACGTCACCACCCGGCCTCGACCTCGCCGTCCGTCCATCCTCAGCAGGTTTCACAAGTGTTAAGGACTCGCGTTCCTTGAGAAACGCCCACCCCCCCGGTGAGACCGCCAGCGTCGGGTAGTCCCCCTCGTTGCGCACTAGCAGCCCCTTCGCCTGAATCTGCCCAACTACTTCTTTCAGTTGTCGCTTGGTGAAGTCCTTGACTATGCCGTAAACACTCAATTGGTCGTGTCCAAACTCCAGCACCCGCTTGTCCCGGCTCCCGACCAGCACTTCGACTACATGGTTCGCCCCGAACCTCTCTCCTGTCCGCGCCACCGCCGAGAGTACCTTCTGAGCAAGTTCCGTGGCATCGAACCTGTTGTCGGTATCGACGCAAATGTCACATGCCCCGCAGTCTTCCCCTTCCCATTTCTCCCCGAAATACTGGAGCAGGAAACGCCGCCTGCAGGTCGGAAGCTGTGCGTACTCCACCATCTTGTCCAGCTTTTGCTGAGCATTGCGCCGCTCCCTCTCCTCCCCAATCTGCCTGATGAAGTACTCCTGCTTGACCCTGTCTCCGAGTGTGAAAAAGAGAACGCAGTCACTCGGCAGCCCGTCCCTCCCCGCCCGACCCGTCTCTTGGTAGTAGCCCTCCACCGACTTGGGAAGGTTGTAGTGCACGACAAGCCTGACGTCCGGCTTGTCTATCCCCATCCCGAAGGCAATAGTCGCGACAATTATCGGAACTCTGTCCCGTATGAAGTCGTCCTGGGTCTGTCTCCGGGTCTCCGCAGGCAAACCCGCATGATACGCAAGAGCAGAAAAACCCTGGTTGTTTAGCTTACGCGCCAGGTCCTCGGTCTCCTGGCGCGAGAAGCAATAGATGATCACCGACTGGCCCCGATGCTTCTCCAGCAGCGAAACCAGTCCATTCCACGAATCAGTCCTGGGCCTTACCGAATAGCTGAGGTTTGCCCTGTTGAAGCTCGACAGGAACACCCGACCCCGCTCCAGCCCTAGCTGTTCAACAATGTCCTCCCTCACCCTCTCGGTAGCAGTGGCAGTCAGCGCAATCACCGGCACAGATGGAAAGTCGCGCCTCAGGTCCAGCAGGTTGCGATAGTCCGGCCGGAACTCGTGCCCCCACTCGGAGATGCAATGCGCCTCGTCAATTGCGATTAAACTCAGGTCCAGTCCCTGCAAAAACCGCCTGAACACGGGAGCCGCAAGACGTTCCGGGGCCACATAGAGTAGCTTGCTTGAACCGGCCCTCACTTCATTCTGCACCCGGTCTATCTCCGCCCACGAAAGTGAGCTGTTTATGAACCGGGCAGGGATGCCGTTGGCGTTCAGGGCATCGACCTGGTCCTTCATCAGGGCGATCAATGGAGATACCACCAACGTGACGCCATCGAAGATCAGGGCAGGCAATTGGTAGCAGAGCGACTTCCCACCGCCCGTGGGCATGAGCGCCAGGCAGTCCCGACCGGCCAGGACGCTTCTAACTATCTCTTCCTGCGGCGACCAGAAGCTGTCATAGCCGAACCGAGATCGGAGGACTGCCAGGGGATCGGTGTAGTTATCCATAGGAGTCAAAGGAGAAACGGTTGGCCTTTAACCATCATACATATGTTCGTCACTATATAATACCTTGAACGACTCAAATCTCTGCGTTATTTCATCATGGATAGACATGGTTCCCCAATATCCTCGGATAAAGGCCCGGGCCCCCTCTCCGGCGTAAGAGTCCTCGACTTTACCCGGGCTCTTGCAGGCCCCTTCTGCACCCGACTCCTCTGTGACCTCGGTGCGGAGGTGATTAAGATTGAGCCACCGCCCGGTGACCAGTCCCGAGACTTCATGTATGTAACCGAAGAGGGGATAAGCGGTTACTTCATGCAGCACAACGTCGGCAAGAAAGGTCTTTGCATAGACCTCCGACTCTCCTCCGGCATCGCCATCGCAAAAGCCCTGGCAGACCTATCCGACGTGGTCGTCGAGAACTACAGGCCCGGCGTCATGAAGCGCCTTGAGCTTGACTACGCCACCCTTACCAGGACCAACCCCGGACTCGTGATGTGTTCAATATCGGGATACGGGCAGGAAGGGAGCTACGTTCACAGGCCCGCCGCCGATCATACTGCCCAGGCCATGAGCGGCGTCGCACACCTCAACGGAGACCCCGATGGCCGCCCCCGACTCGTTGGCACCGCCGTGGGAGACACCGTAGGAGGCGCCCATGCCTTCGGAGCTATCTGCGCCGCTCTATACAGGCGGGCCGTTACACAAAAGGGCGAATACATAGACCTATCCCTCGTGGATTCTCTAATCTGGCAGAACGAGTGGGCCTTCGAGTATCGTCTCCTGAGCGGGGGCAAGGACCTGCCTAAGAAAAGCCGACCCGTGGTCAACGTACACGGCATCTACAAAGCCAGGGATGGCTATATCACCCTCGCCGCCGTAACCCAGGAGGGATGGGAGAACCTGACGAGAGTCATGAACAAACCCGAACTGGTCTCCGACCCTCGTTTCCTCACTCCCCGCGACAGAGAGCTGCGCTGGAAAGACGTAGACCGGATCATCGAAGACTGGGTCCTGACCTTCCCATCCGCCCGAGCCGCCGTCCATGCCTTTACTGACGTGGGAGGCCTGGTGGGCAGTGAAGTCCTATCCGTACCAGACGTCCTCGAAGACCCGAGAATGGAGGAACGAGGCCTCTTGGCCGATGTAGTAGACCCAGTGCTCGGTTCCGTGAAGGTGCTAAACTCACCCTTCAAGTTTGCAGGCTCTAGGTCCGGGGCCCGGGACCACGCACCCCTGCGCGGTGAACACACTGTCCCCGTCCTACGAGACCTCCTGGGCCTGCCTCAGGAGCGAGTCCTCGAGCTTATGGGGGAAGGCGCCGTACTCATTGAAGAACGTGCCGTAGCAGCAGCCTTGCAAGACTTGGGCGTGTAGCGCTTACTGCCGGAGGAACCATGAAACAACAGGTCGCTGGGAAACAGGAAGAGTGGGTCATCACCGACGAAATGCTGGCCTTGGCCCGCAGCCGGATTGGTGTTCCCATGAAGGTACACGCACCCTTCAATGAGTTCGTTACCGTGGACGCCATACGTCACTTCGCCCACGGCGCCGGCGACGACAACCCTCTTTATTGCGACCAACATTATGGTGCTCAAACTCGATGGGGAGCCATGATAGCTCCTCCTCTCTTCTACAGAAGCACTGGCAACCCCGAAGCCCGAGACTGGAGTGAGGAAGACCGTCTCAGAGCACGAGATCCCCTCAGCGGCATCCACTCCTGGTACGTCGGTGAAACTATCTATTGGCTCCGACCCATCCATCCCGGCGACCAGCTATTCGCCCGCCGATTCCGCCAGGATTTCCTCGAAAAGCAAAGCTCCTTCACAGGGGGCAGGGCAGTTATAGAGGTTGTCCGCCAGGAGTTTAGAAACCAGCGCGGGGAATTGGTGGTAGTGGCCGACGAAAAGGAATTCCGCGGGGGCCGACAAAAGAAATGGGGTCAGCGCACCAAATACGCCCACTATGAGCGCCAAAGCTACTCACCCGAGGACCTGGAACGCCTCGACCGGGCCTATGATACAGAATCTAGGCGAGGGGATTCTCCAAGATACTGGGAGGACGTCAACCTCGGCGAAGAGCTCCCCTCCCTTGTTAAGGGTCCCCTTACCGTGACCGACATGGTGAACTGGAAAATGGGCGGAGGGCTGGCCATGCTGTTCCACGGCGCCCACCGACTGGCCTACCAGTGGCGCAAGGCCCACCCACGAGCCTACGTTACTAACGCCGACGGCATTCCCGACATCGCCGAGTCCGTGCACTGGGACGAGCACATCGCCCGGCTTACCGGCAACCCCTACCCCTACGACTTCGGAGAGCAAAGGGTGGCATGGCTGGCCCATTTAGTCACGGAGTGGATGGGGGACGACGCATGGCTCCTCTCGCTCGAAAGCCAGGTGCGCCGATTCGTCTACATAGGTGACACGGTGTGGATCAGGGGTGAAGTAGCAGAAAAAGAGGTCGTTGACGGCGAGCACCGGGTCACGATTAACGTGAAGGCAGAAGACCACCGCAACGAGGTTACGGCTATCGGCGCTGCAACGGTCCTGCTCCCTTCCCGTGCCGCGGGCCCCGTCACCCTACCCCCAAAGCTGAAACTCGCCTCGGCAGGCTAGGATCTACCCCGTAAGAGACGGGGGTATAACCCTTCAAAGGGGTTAGGAGGAGGTGTCCAACCCCCTCTCCCTTGATGGGACTTCTGCACAACTGTCATTCCGAGGCTCGGCGAGGAATCTGGGGTGGGGTTACGAGTTGCGAAAACCATGAAACCACTTCGCTCTCCTGGTCCTTGCCAAGAGTTACCCCAGAGTCCCACCAGGGGCAAGGTGCGAGAAGGGCTTCACAGTTGAAATCAAGCCAGCGCCCCCTCGGCCCGCAGCCTCCTGACTTCTTCCTCCGGCATCTTGAGCAGCCCCCCAAACACATAGCCGTTGTCTTCGCCAAAACTATGACAGCGTTCTGACCGACTCGGTGTTTCAGACAACCTGACAAATGGCCCCGGATATTCTATCGGGCTGGCCTCAGGCCCGCTGATGCCGGTAAAAAACCCCCGAGACCTGAGATGGAAATCATTGAATACCCTCTCACCATCCTGGACCACCCCCGCTGGCACGCCAGCATCCTGCAGCGCATACATCACCGCCTCGGGCGTACGCTCTCGGGTCCACTCCTCCAACCGCCTGTCCAACTCATCCTGGTTGGCATGCCGACTCCCCATTTCCGCAAATCTCGCATCCCGACACCAGTCCGGATAGCCAAGCACCCGGCACAACCCTCCCCACTCCACCTCACTGCCGACCGCAATTACACACCAGGTATCGTGCCCCTTGCACCGGTATACGCCGTGCGGAGCCTTCCACTCGTGTCGATTCCCCATGGGCGTGGCTACAGCCCCATTGACGAAATAGTCCAGGTAATCCGTGCCGAGGATCGCTGCCATCGCCTCTGTCTGTGCCAGTTCGATGAGTTGTCCCTCACCCGTTCGGTCCCGGTGCCTCAAGGCGGCCATTACTGCAACACTGCCCATTGCCGCACTCAAATAATCGGGAGTCCAGACCGGAGGGCCTGCGGGTTCCGGGTCGTCCGGGTAAGACCACAGTTGATAAGCGCCGGTGATGCTCATGGCAACGGACGCCATCCCCAGGTAGTCCCGCTGGAACCCCGAGAGCCCGAATGCCGGGAGCCGAGCCATGATCACGTCTTTCCGAAGCGCCTTTAGTTCCTCGTAACCTAGGCCCCATCTCTCCATCACCCGGGGACTGAAGTTCTCAACTACCACGTCGCACATCGGAATCAGCCTTCGAATCACCTCCCGACCCTCCTCTGTCCCCATATTAACCGTGACGCTTCGCTTGTTCCGATTTACATCCGCAAATGTCACCCTCTGCTGAAGAATGACCTTCGGGTCTAGGCCTTCCCGCGCCCGACCCCTCTGCTGCCGAGCCTCTGACTCAACCTTTATCACCTCCGCCCCGTTCTCCCCCAGGAGCTGCGTCAACACCGGCCCCGCAATAGCGAATGTGAAGTCCAGTACGCGAATGCCTTGAAGCGGCAGGCCCTCGCTTGGCCTTCCTGTCTGTATCTCCTTAACTGCGGAAGACAACAACGGCGTTTCCTCACCAGAAAGATCAGCTAGTATCTCTTCATTATGCTCACCCAGACTGGGGGCAGAAGTGAAGATAGCGCCTGCAGTCTCGCTCATCCTAAACGGGCTGCATACCAGCCTGCTTCTGCCCGACTCGCGTCCCTCCACCTCAACGAACAAGCCCCGTTCTATAGCATATGGGTCTCGGGTGAATTCGTCTGGTCGGTTTATCGGCCCGATTGGGATGCGATATTCCTGCCCCTTGCGGAACAGCTCGTCTTTGGACAACCCTCCCATGAACTCCAGAACTTGCGGCTCGATGAATTCGAGGTTTGCATTGCGTACGTGCCGGTTCTCCCAGATCGGGTCCATCAGAGCTTCCGGCCTGCCCATCCATTCGAGTAAATTGCGCCAGTGCCCACGGGGAATTATGACAACGTGGCAGAAACCGTCACTGCTCGGGTAAACGCCCTCCGGCATGCCTCCACCCAACGGACCCCGGTTCCCTTCTCGCACCAGGACTGCCCTGTTGGCGCTGTAGTTCACTATTACGTGCTGCTGCGACGCACTGACCTCCTGGCACGACACCTCTACCCTCTGCCCTTGCCCCGTGCTGTCCCGATGTCTCAAGGCCAAGAGCAGCCCAAATGCAGCATATGCAGACGCAAGCTGGTAGGGCTGGAATTCCGGCTCGGCCAATGGCGCCCTGTCCGGCGAACCGCACAGGTACATCACGCCACCCATTGCCGAAACCACTATGCCCGGTGCCTTGAACCGGCTATAAGGCCCGTAGAGCCCAAACCCCGTTATCGACGCCACAACAAGTCTCGGGTTTTCCTCCATCAGGCCTTCATGCTCAAGAGCCCCTCCCACCGAGGTCCCGATTATGGCATCGGCAGTACGGGCCAGCCCCCTGAATGCCTCCCGGCCCTGCTTCGTATTCAGGTCCAGGGTGACACTCTTCTTGTTGGTATTCAGGTGAAGGAAACGCAGGCTTGTCTCGCCATCCGGGACCGCCCTCCTGAACGGGCCTATGCGCCTTGCAGGGTCACCTTGGGGAGATTCGACCTTTATTACTTCCGCCCCGAGATCGGCCAACAACCGACCGCAAAGCTGCCCCTCCACCCCGGCCAAATCAAGTATGCGTATCCCGTCCAATGCCCTCTTCATAGGCGCTTATGAGCAGCTATCCTCGGGCCTTCGTCCTGTACCCGCCCGTGTAGTAGCTCCACGAAATCAGCTTGGACACTTCGACTCCTACAAGGACGGGATTGATGGAGTGCTTTAGTGATTCCGAATACCTGAGCCCTGCATCAGGCCCGAGGTACCTCACGCAAATTCGCTCGATATATTCCGCCGACTTGGCATCAGACTCCTCCACCTCCCCCGAGCCTTGCATTGTGACATGCCGATACGGGTAATGATCGTCATCAACTAGAAAGACCATTCTGGAATCAGTTTGAAGTGCCTTGGCCCTTGGTGCAGACCTCCCGCAGAAAAAGAACAGTTTCCCGTCCTCATACAGGTACCAGGTGGCGATCAAGTACGGAAACCCGTCGGGACTGTTGGAAGCCGCCCTCGCAATTCTCGGTTCATCCAGGAAGCGTCGTACTTCTTCATCGGACATTTTCATAGAACTAGCCCTATTTCCTCAGTTCCTTTTCGTTCACGCGATTATTCGTATGTCGTGAATATATTACAGGGGCTGGTGACGCGACACTACGCAATACTCCCCCAGCCACGACCCACGATTTACTAGAATATTGCCAGTGGATTAGCCGGAGACCCGGTGGCATTATGGAATCTCAGTGGAGCTATGACCATCATGAACTCCCATCGACTCCGCCGAGCACATTCCACCGCGAGGTCCTCTAAATTGGCGTTGTCAATGAGCCAGAGCCCCAGATGTGGTATGGCTATCGAGTGATTCGGCGACCGGATCCCCTCGTACCCCGACGGCCAGACCTCGTTGGACTGGTCTCCGGCCAGCATCGCTATGTCTCGTTGCTTCCACCAGGGTATGCACGAAGCATGTGGCCCTGGCCTCGGATCATCTGACGCCGACAATTCCCCTGAGTAGCACCGCGCCAGGTGCCCAGTTCGGACCAGCAGCACGTCCCCGGATTCCACCCTCACGCCTTGGGCCTCCTCCGCCTGCTCCAGTTCTTCGGGAAAGATGGGGTCCGGTTCCATTAGCCACCTCACGCCTCGCAGCCTGGGAATGTCCAATAGAACTCCCCGGGTAACGACCCCCTGCGCTAATAGTTCTATCGACTCCGCTTCGGCGCCTGTTCCGCTCTTGACCAGGTTGGCCGGAAAGCCGTTGTACATCTTGCCTTCGCTAAAGATGTGACAGAGCGCATCGACATGTGTGATGGAGTTGCCGTGATATGCCACCCCAATAAAGTCCCCGGATTCCTCGGCTTCCGGGCCTGCCTCGCCGGTCTCCGTCATATAGTGGAGCACCTGGGACATAGTTTCTCCTGGCAGGTCCTTGGATATGGTCCAGGAGCAGGAAACTGATGTCCCGTCTTCCACGAGTCCCGCCGCCCGCCGACGTTTCTCATCGGTCACTAGGTTCAACGTCCCCAGTTGGTCGTCGGCCCCCCATCTGCCCCAGTTGGAGCAGCTTTCGGCATATCTTCGTACCTCTTCTTCAGTCGGCACTTTTCGGCTGTTCATCTTTATCCCTTAGCTCCTGGTGACATTTAGCTCACTGACGAGTCCCTGCAAGTCTTAACCTTCACGATGCGGCGCGTCAATTATTGCCTTCCGAGGACACTTGAACAGACAAGAAATGTGAGCGTTCTAACTAACCTATCCCTGACCCCTACCCCAGCCTGATCATCTGGTCGGGGGTCATCAGCCATTCCAGCCATCCGCACCGGGCGCCGTCCAACGATGCCAGCCTCAGCATGCACAACGCGCCCTTCTTAAGACGGATTAACCCGTTCAGGTCTCCGCTCACCACCATCGAGACGAGGCTGCTGAGGTACGGCTCATGTCCAACCACCATCACGTTGTCCATAGACGCGTGTTTTGAAGCAAGTTCTTCCAACAGCAAATACGGATGCGCCTCCGGGACCAGCACGTTCGATGTTAACAACTGTCCCGGCTTTGAAAGTCCATCTCTAATGATCTGCGCAGTCTGAGCGGCGCGCACCAGGGGACTGGCTATCATCACGTCCACGGACAGGCCAAGCGTATTCAATCCCTCCGCCTGCCGAGCCAATTTAAGCTCGCCCTCCGGAGTCAGTGGCCTATCATCATCGTTGGGGAATTTGCGATGGTCTCTGTCCTCCGCGACTCCATGCCTGAGCACATACAACTTCATATCTGGACTTCACTCCAATTTGATGACTACTGTTATTCCGAATCTTCCTTCACCCTTGTGACGGTGTTGATAGCAGTTCTGAAGCGGCTTACTTGGGTCTCTCATGACCTGACCTTTTGATGCCACGTTGGGGCGGTACCCCCTGCGCCTGAAAGTGCTTGATTATGCATTATGTAATGAAGGCGTGAGTAAATACAACACATCGTTCCAGCACACTTGGAGGCCCTTGACAGTCTGTCAAAATCACCATATCCTCCCAACCAAATCATAAACACAAACCACTCCCCGTACAGGTGCCCATCCAGGGAGAATAGGGAAGGCGGTGAAAAGCCGCCGCGGTAGCGCCACTGTAAGCGGGATTTGGAGTCGATGCCCACTGTCGATTAACCGATGGGAAGGGCCCGACACCCGAAATCCACCCGCAAGCCAGGAGACCTGCCCGAACGGGAGGTGACCACTCTCCGCATAAGAGAGGGTCCCTGTGCGTCGGGCTAAGAGTCCCGGGCAGAGCGCACCAAGACCTCCAGCGGAGACCCGCAGGAGGTCGTTTTCTTGAGGGTTGCCAGCCTCAATACTCTGCGAATCTACAGGCAATCGGGCGTCGCCACCCGACTCGCCGTCGGTTCCTCCGTGCTCCTTGTCTTCGTCTTCGCGACCGCCCTTGCCTCGCTCAGCCTCGGCCCAGTCAACATACCCGTAGACCAGGTCGCTTCAATTGTCCTGTCATTTCTTGGCGTGGATTTCGCCGCCTTTGACCGAACGGAACAGCTGGTCATCGAGCAGATCAGGCTTCCCAGGATTTTGGTCGGGGCCCTTGTCGGCATGGCACTGGGCGTCGCCGGCGCGACCATGCAGGGCCTCTTCCGCAACCCCATGGCAGACCCCGGTATCATCGGCGTTTCCGCAGGCGGCGCAGTGGGGGCGGTCGTGGCCATCGCAACCGGGCTAGCCAGCCTCTTCTTCCTCGCCCTACCCACATTTGCATTCGTGGGCGCAGTCGGAGCCTCTTTCCTCGTCTATGGCATCGCCGCCGTCGGAGGCCGATTCTCGATGGCCACGCTGCTTCTGGCAGGAGTAGCCGTCAACGCATTCTTGGGGGCTATCGTCTCCGCAATCATCATCCTCCTCCCCGACAATGGAGCCCTCCGAGAGATCCTGTTCTGGCTCGCAGGTGGCCTCGACTCCCGTTCCTGGGAGCACGTCCGCATCGCGGCTCCCCTCATACTCGGAGGCACTGCGGTAATAGTGGTTATGGCACGAGACCTGAACCTGCTGACTCTCGGCGACGATGAAGCCCGCTCCATGGGCGTCCGAGTCGGCTTAACCCGCATCGCACTTCTGACAGCAGCAGCCCTGGCAACAGGGACTGCCGTAGCTGTGAGCGGGACAATTTCCTTCGTCGGCCTCGTCACGCCCCACATCCTCCGCCTGGTCCTTGGCCCCGACCACAGAGTCCTGATTCCCATGAGCGCCCTCGGGGGCGCCGTCTTCGTCGTCCTCGCCGACACAGTCGCCAGGACCATCATCCAGCCCGCCGAGTTCCGCGTAGGCGTCCTCACTGCTTTTGTCGGAGCGCCCTTCTTTATCTTTCTCCTGATCAGAAACAAACGACAGGTCTACTCACTTTGAGATACGGCTATTGAAAGGAGCCATTGTGTCCATGCCAAAACTTAGTGTCCTCCTCGTTCCGTTCGCGGTTCTTCTAGTATTGGTATTGGCGGCATGTTCATCCGCTGCGCCAATCCCTACACCAACTACCGCTCCGACCTCAACCCCAGTCCCGACAATCGTTCCACCCGCAACCCACGCCTCAGCCCCGACAATAGCCCCAACCGCACCCCCTGCTCCGGTACCAACAACGGCCTCGACTCCGGCGCCTACATCAGCGCCCCAGCCCACACCGACCCCCGAGCCGGCAGTCAACTACTTCGAAGGAGTTCCCGGCATCGTCGATCCTACTAACTTCGGTTGGCCTCGCGAAGTCGAGGGCGTGAACGGTATCGTCAGTATTCCTGGCAAACCTCTCCGCATCATTACCGCCTCCATAGGCCATGATGAGATTACCTTGGCCCTGGTGCCTGGGGAAAGACTGGTCGGAGTCGGCAGCCCTACCAAGAATGTCACATATTCCAATGTTTCCTCCTTGGTGCAGGAGATACCCGAGGTCACTCGGGACCCCGAGACCATAATCGCCCTCTCCCCCGACGCAGTAGTCACGAGCCCATTCTTCCCGGCAGAGGGAATAGATGCCCTTTCCAGGCTTGGCATTCCGGTAGTCCAGACAGACTTGAAGCAAGGCCCCGAGGCCCGGTTGGACAACATCCGCTTGATGGGCTACATCTTCGGAGAGGAAGAGAGAGCTCTGGAGTTTGCTGAAGAAGTGCGCAACAGGTACGAGTCATTGGTTGCAATCACCACCGCCGCCGAGCCCCAGCCCCGGGTCCTGGCCCTGACACAATACTCGGATACCATTTGGACAGCCGGGAAAGACTCAACGGAGGGTGGAGTCATTACTGCCGCGGGCGGAATCAACGTGGCCGAGGAGGCAGGAATTCAGAGCAACCAGACAACAAGCCTTGAAGGCGTAATCGTCATGGACCCCGAGGTCATTTTCATAGCCCAGCCCTTGGAATTCGGCGCTGGCGAGTTCCGGCAGAGCCTCCTCGACAATGAAGCCCTCGCCGAGGTCCCGGCGATCAAGAACGGCCAGGTCCACCTGGTTGAAAGCAAGCACTTCACTACCCTTTCCCACTGGAACATCGTCGGCGCCGAGGAACTCGCACGCATACTGTGGCCAGACCTCTTCCCTGGACCCATAACCACACCATTCACCCTCGCCGAATAGAGGACAACATGAAAAACGGGAAGTCTCCTGTAATCAGTGCACAAGCCCTTTCCTATGAGGTTGATGCAACAGCGCTGCTCACCCACGTGGACTTGCATGCCGAACGCGGACAGTTCGTAGGGGTGATAGGTCCCAATGGGGCGGGTAAGACCACTCTCCTTAGAGCTCTCGCAGGAATCATTCGCTATCAGGAAGGCGTTGTTCTGTTGGAGGGTTCCGACTTGAAGGACGCCGCTCCCAAGGAAATCGCAAAGACCCTCGGACTCGTGCCGCAGATCGCACCCTACACCCACGGCTTTACCGCCCTCGAACTCGTGGTTATGGGCCGGTACCCCCATATAGGACGTTTTCAGATCGAGGGCAAGGAGGACGGCCTCATCGCTGCGAATGCCATGAGGTTGACCGAGACCGAACAGTTCGCCGATAGGACCCTCGACACACTTTCCGGCGGAGAGCGTCAACGAATCTTCGTATCCCGGGCCCTGGCACAGCAGCCCCGTGTTCTTCTGCTGGATGAACCGACCTCCAACCTCGACGTACTGCATCAGCTCAAGGTGCTCGGATTGGTGCGAAGGCTGGTCGACAATGGTCTGACCGCTGTCGCAGCCATCCACGACTTGCAAATGGCTGCCCGCTACTGCGATCAGCTTGTACTGATGAAAGATGGCCGAGTCCTCGCCCAGGGCTCCCCCGAACAAGTCCTGACTCCCGAGATAGTCGAATCCGCCTTCGGAGTTAAGGCGGCCGTGTATCGGGACCCGGTAACAGGGGCTCTCGCAATGAGCTTGATTGGGCCAGCGAACCAGTGCTCGGACATGGACCTACCCACCGAGGATAGGGCCCTGGAAAGTGAGGACTCCGATGCATTGATTGCCTCTGTTAAGGGCCTGGCGCACCTCCGAGACAGATCATGAATACCCAAGACCCCAGCCATGTCCCCGACCGTCCCCAAAAGCGCCGTCGCGGCCGGCAAGGCCTCGTGATCGTAAATACCGGCGATGGCAAAGGAAAGACTACCGCCGCCCTGGGAGTAATCTTTCGTGCCTGGGGCCGGAACTTTCGGATCAGGATGTTCCAATTCATAAAACACACCGGCGCGCGCTTCGGAGAGAATCGTGCCGCAGACCGGCTCGGCATACCAATCGAGTCCTTCGGTGATGGCTTTACATGGCTCTCTAAAGACCTCGACCAAACTACGGCCATGGCCGTCGAGCAATGGGACCGCTGCAAAGAAGCTATTCTGAAAGGCGAAGAGGACATCATCATCCTGGACGAATTCACCTACCCTATGCACTACGGTTGGGTCCCGGTGGAGGAGGTCGTTGAAACCCTCGGTCGAAGGCCGCGTAGGCTCCACGTGATAATCACGGGCCGCTACGCTCCTCAGGAGCTCATCGACTGCGCCGACCTCGTGACAGAAATGAAGATGATCAAGCACCCCTACGAAGACCACGGCATCTTTGCCCAGAGGGGTATCGAGTTTTGACCCTGACTCTGCAAAAGGTGATCGCGAGCATCACACCCGCCGACTCGGAAGCAAGACGTGCCGCCCAACTCCGACAGTCCCGCCTTACCAAACCGCCGGGCAGTCTCGGCCAACTGGAAGACCTGTCAATCCAACTCGCAGGCGTGTTCAGCACTGAATGTCCAACTCCCCGGGGCAAAACAATCATCGTGGCCGCCGCCGACCACGGTGTCGTTGCTCAGGGCGTCACCGGCTACCCGCAGGAAGTTACGACTCAGATGGTACGCAACTTCCTGGCCGGTGGGGCAGCGATCAACGCCATGGCCCGATACGCAGATGTGGACCTCGTAATCGTCGATGCTGGGATGATCACCCCCATTCCTGATGAGCCGGGTCTAAGAACAATGGGCGCTGGCCGGGGCACCGCCGACATCACCCTCGGCCCCGCAATGACGCGGGCTCAGGCCGAGTTATGCGTAATTGCTGGAGTCAAGATTGCTCTAGAAGCTGCGGAGAGGGGTTCGGACCTCATCGGTACGGGAGACATGGGTATCGGCAACACCACGGCGGCAAGCGCAATAACAGCAGCCTTAACTGGCAGGCCCGCGAGCGAGACCACCGGCCGGGGCACGGGCCGTAGTGATCAAGAACTTGAACATAAAATATCCGTAGTCAAGCGTGCCCTGGAGGTCAATCAACCCGACCCTACTAACGCCCTTGAGGTGCTTGCCAAAGTCGGCGGGTTCGAGATCGGCGTCCTGGCCGGGGTGGTGCTGGGAGGAGCGTTTGCCCGTCGAATCGTCGTTCTTGACGGATTCATATCCGGTGCCGCGGCGCTCATTGCCCACGTCCTGTGCCCTACGGCTGGAGACTTCCTCGTCGCTGCTCATCTGTCGTCAGAGGCCGGACACCGCGTTGTCCTCTCGCACTTGGGCCTTCACCCCCTCCTGGATCTCGGCATGAGGCTCGGAGAGGGTACAGGCGCTGCCTTGGCGATGAGCCTGGTAGAAACCGCCGCCGCGTGCCTCACCGAGATGGCCACCTTCGCCGAGGCCGGTGTCTCGGACAAAGAGTCGTAAGCTCCGCAGGCAGATGGGTATATTGAACAGCCTGCGCTTGGCTATCGCCTTCCTGACCATCTTCCCTGTCGCCCCCCGAGGCGCCGCACCCACGGGTTCCGCGAGAGTCAATTTCCCGCTCGTAGGCCTTGCCCTGGGAGGGCTCTTGGCGACCCTGGACTTTGCCGCAAGACAAGCTCTGCCGCCATTGGTCGTCGGCGCGCTTCTGCTGATAGCCCTGCTTATTCTGACTAGGGCCCTGCACACCGAGGGCTTCCTTGATTCCTGCGATGGCCTCTTTGGGGGCTACACACCCGAGAGACGGCTCGAGATTCTTCGCGATTCCCATGTAGGAGCGTTCGCAGCAATCGGTGGAGCAGCACTGCTGATTCTGAAATGGACTCTCCTGGCCTCTATCCCCGCCGATATTAGTGCCGGTCTCCTGATCGCTTTCCCATCAATCTCGCGGTTCGGCATGCTCTCGACAATGTCCGCTTTCAAATATGCCCGAAAGCAGGGTCTGGGCACGTCTTTTCAAGCGGGGTCTCGTTGGTGGCATATCGGGTTTGCCCTCGTCACTGCTGCCGTGGCCACCGGATTGCTCCTTGGATTTACGGGCCCTATCCTCCTCGGAGTGACCATAGCCGTGGCACTTGTAGTCGGATGGTGGGTCAGCAGGCTCCTCGGAGGAATGACCGGCGACACTTACGGCGCAGTAAACGAGATCGGGGAAGTTACGGTTTTGCTGCTGGGTATTGTTCTTTACCGCTCGATTCCTGAAATCTACCAGTCCCCGGTCTGGATACTCTCGGCGGCAAACGTCTAATGGAGGGGGATGTGAAGAAAAAGTTGACTTTGGTCCTTGGCGGCGTTCGTGCAGGCAAGAGCACCTATGCACTGCGCCTGGCCTCCGACGGCAATCGTGTCCTTTTTGTGGCCACTGCAGAGGCCCGAGACAAAGACATGGAAGCGCGTATCAAGGCCCACCAGGAGACAAGGCCCCAAACCTGGGACACCCTGGAAGAGCCACTCGCCTTATCCGACGCTCTGTCGCCGCTCCTTCACAACTATGACACCATCCTGCTCGACTGCCTGACCCTTTGGGTCAGCAACCTCTTGCTAAAGAGTCCTGATATTCACTCAACGCGCAGGGAAGTCCTGTCGGAAGTGGAAAGCCTGCTTGATGTATATCGAAATGGTGACGCCTCGTGGATCATCGTTTCCAACGAGGTTGGCCTCGGCATAATAGCTGCCACCGAGCTGGGCCGCATCTACGCTGAGGAGCTTGGACGCACAAACCAGCTCGTCGCTGCTCAAGCCGACGAGGTCTACTTCATGGCCGCCGGGCTGCCGCTGACACTGAAGAGTCCAAATCCCTAGCGCATTACAACCATCCGGCAGATCCCCAATAACGCTGAAGCCGAGCTAACCGGTCAGTACACGTCGGCCTGTTGGTCGGGATGCCTGAAAGAACTGCTTTGCGAATTTATCCTGGGAGCCAAGAGGTGTCGGTTAGTCTTCCAATTCAACGTCGTCGAATAAATAGGGGCTGAGGAAGCTGAGTAGGCCTCCCGTGGCGAGCATGACCGTCATCATTGCCGGGTCCCACCCTGGCGCGACCTCGCACAGGTCCAGAGCCTTGAGCTCCTTGTAACCCTTCAGCATATCCATCAGCTGCAGAAACTCGGCGTTGGTGATTCCCATGGGCTCTGGTATGCCCGTCCCGGGAGAGTAGGAAATTCCCACAACGTCTATATCGACGCTGACGTAGACAGCGTCAGTGCTGTCGGCTGCAACTTCCATCGCCTTCTTGAGGACGGTCTCGATCCCGTCGGTCCGGATATCGGCCGCCGTGTGCATCTTCAGTCCGTGCTTTCGACGCAGCCGGACCTGGTCGGCCTGCAGCCACTTGTTCAACCCAACCCACGCCATATTGTTATAGGACACGTGTGGGTTCTCACTGATTCGGCGAGCGCAGGTCCCGTGATTGAACTTGCCCCCGAATTCGTCATAGAAATCGGAGTGGCTGTCGATATGGATATACCCTATTCTGGCGCCCTCCTTACGTTCCATGTACCCCTTCACGAACCCTTCGAATGAGGGGTACGCAACGTAGTGATCACCGCCCAGCACCACCGGAAATCCACCCCGTTTTACGATCTCAACCATGCCGTCGATCACCCCCTCCGTGGTACGTTCCAGGTTGGTGGGGTCTACGTTGAAATCACCGTAGTCGGCCACCAGGGGCTTCTCCTTCAACCGCTGACCCTTTTCGGTAACCACGTCATAGGCCGATTTGTCCGGCGACAGCTCGTACCAATGCCGAGGAGACATGGACCACTCCCGGATCGCCCGAGGCCCGAATCGCGCCCCTTGGCGAGCGGTAACGATGGCGTTGTCAATGGGCACCCCCGCCACCACCGCCATCCCCTCTTCAATATCCTCCATCTCAATCCCCGGGCTCCTGAAGAAGGAAACTAGACCTCCGTAGTAGGGCATTGGTCCTCGCTGGTACACGTTTTTCCTCCTTATGGGGCGGATGAAACCTACGTCTGATCACTGGCTTCACTTGAAGAGTAGCAACCGACCGCCGCATGCGTCAAACAACTGCGCCCGCCCCGGAAATTGATAGCCCGTCAGACTGGTCAGTGCAAATCCGACATCAATACTAAGAAACCTCTGAACAAGTCATCGACACCACATTCTCTCCCCATGCCCACCCCATCCGTCATTCCCGAGTAGTCGGGAATCCATCCCCTCCCTCTTTTTCACCAACCATCCACTTGTTCAGACCATCCCTAACCCTCAGGGCGGCGGAACGTTTTTGTATATAAGGGACTCTTAAACCCGAACCCACTTTACTCAAAGGAGGCCCAAAATGCTCATTCACGCCACCAGATTTGGAGTCCTTCTGGCATTGGTATCGATTGCCATCGCCGCCTTTGCTCCCACCATCTTCGCCAGTAGCCTCGAATTGACGCCCGGGTACGGTCCGAACATCAACATGCCAAGAGTCGAGAGCCAACTGCCGGTCTCGGCAGACGTGACAGTGAATGACGTCGACCCGGTGGTTTCCTTTACGGCGCCGGATTCGATAACCGAGGGTGAGCCTGCCGTCTTCACGTTTACGCGGGTCGGCAGTATTTCCGACGAACTTGCGTTGAACCTGGATTTCTTCCTCGAAGGGCAGTTTCTGCAAGACTACGAGATAGGGGAGTTGCGGTTTGCAGCGGGTGAAGCGACGGCTGTTCTTTCGATTCCAACGGAAGACGACAACACGCCCGAGCCCGACGGATACATCGGCGTTCATTTGCAACCCCGCTACTACACCCCCGGCATTCCCCAGCCCTACCACCGGGAGCCGCCCTTCTATCGCGAGGTGGCAGTGACGGACAACGACCGTCCCGTGGTCACCGCCGTTGCCATCCCTTCATTGTTCAACCAGGGCTGAGGGGCTGCACCAGTGTTGTACCCCTCTCCGTAGTTCCAGACACCGCTCAGCCCGGTCACCGAACCTTGGGAGGAACTCACCGGAATAACCTGGCTAAAGAGTTAGGGTGTCGTCAGGCCTTAGCTATATATTTGGTGGGCTAAGGCGTACCGATTTGCGAACTTTTCGGTGGGATCTCCTACTGCGATAAGGGAGAGCAACCGGCCATGTTGCACGCCCGGACCTGGTAGTTAGGGGCATATGCGTGGGTGAATGTGCGGTCGAGGGAGCGGCCGAGGTCCGTGTGAGAGCTGATGGTCAGGGGTGCGCTCACCATGGTCAGCCTATCCCCGTCCCTGAACACCTCGTAGTAGGTTGCTCCCTCCACGCCGGTCCAGGTCACCTGGTCAACGTCAGGGAAGACGTCAACCAACTTCCTGACGAATCCCACGTCCTTTGGCGCTGCCGGGACGTTGACTTCGGCGTCGGACTCGGTGACGCCCGCCACCGGATCCTTGTCGAACTCGGTGCATCCAAGGTGGTTGCAAGCCCTCACTACGTAGTAGTAGACGCTATCAGGCTGCAGGCCCTGGTCAACAAGGCCGAGAGCGGCCAGCTCGGTGGCAACGATCGTATAATCCCCATCCTCGGAAGTGCTGCGTTGTACGTCGTAATACGTCGCCCGGCTCGACGCGCCCCACACGACGGCCAGGGAGGATTCCGTCCTGTCCACCACGTACAGGTTACGAGGGAGGAATGCGGGCGGCCATTCCGGAGTAGCCTCTAGGGTGGGCAAGGGAGCAAGGTGCGGCTCTAGTTTCGGAGCCGGGACGGAACAACCCCACGCAGCCGCGGCCAGAGCAATGGCGACGCCAATCCAAGCCACCCACACACGGTTGCCTGGGACGGTACTCGGTCTTTTGAGTCGCCTGATGTAACTGTCAACTGAGTGGGGATTTTCGACCAACTTACCTTGCCTCCAAGAGAGAGCAGACCCGCCGATGACTCCCTTGCTCGATTTGCATTCCCAGATGAAGTTCCGCTTACCGCTTCATTGACGTTATTGGCGGACCCAGTCTCCGCAGTTAAGGGTCTGGAAACCGACATCCGAAGTATCTATCTCAACCACTTGTCGGCCGGGACCAAAGTGGTTGGAGATTACGCCGTCAATCTCCCCTCGAAAGTCCGAGAGTCGTTCCCAGTAACATTCTTCCCCACCGGGGGCGACATAGCGCCCCGGCGTGACCTCCTCTCCAACGAGCCATGTTCCATCTGGCACAGAGCTAATCTCAGATATAGCGTCGGCTAGCGGGACCCAAGGAGCACAACCCTCAGAACTGAAGGCGGCATCTGAGGCAGGTATCTCGACAATGCTGCGATAGTCCGTGAAAACGACTGCAATGGCCTCCTCAGAAGTCCCGCCAAGCCCGCTCAACCTCTGCCAGAAGCATCCAAACGAGTCACCAGAAGGCGCAGCAGAAACATAGATGCCGGGATCTATATCGGTTCCCACCACCCATGTGCCGTTGCTGAACCCCCCCGCTGGCGCATACGTTGGCGTTGGCGTGGGAGTAGGTGTCGGTGTGGGCGTAGGCGTGGGTGTGGGTGTTGGGGTGGGGACTGGTGTAGTACCGGACGCTGGAGTTGGGACAGCGTCGGGGGTAGGGGGCGAAGTCTGGGTTGAAGGCAAGGCCGCGGCCTCCCCCCAGCAGGCTACGGTGGCATCGGTCCTGATGCCACAAGTGAAGAAGTTCCCACCGCTGACCGATACGAATTCGCCCTCAGGTGGTGTCGCCTGACCCGAACCATTGTCCCCCCAACAGGCGACAGTACCGTCCGTTCTGATAGCACAGGCGTGATGCTGCCATCCTGTGCTTACCGAGACGAATTCTCCTGCCGGGGGCCTGGCCTTGCCGTCCACATTCTGACCCCAGCAGACCAGCGAGCCGTCGGTCATAATTCCGCAGGTATTGGCAAAGCCAGCGCTGACGGAGACGAATTCTCCTTCAGGAGGCATTGTGAACGACCTCGGTCCATTGTCTTCGTCGCCCCAGCAGGCTACGGTGCCGTCCACCCTCACTCCACAGGTGTATCCCCTACCAGCGTCTACGGAGGTAAATTGTCCGCCGGGCGGAGTGGACTGCCCCTCGTCGTTGTCGCCCCAGCAGGTTACAGTGCCGTCGGGCCTCACTCCACAGGTATGGTCGTCCCCGGCACTTACTGAGGAGAAATGTCCCTCGGGGGAAGAGGTACGACCGTCAGAGTCCAAACCCCAGCAGGCTACAGTTCCGTCTATTCTCACCCCGCAGGTATGTTTGTCCCCGGCACTAATGGAGGTGAATTCGCCAATGGGCGGAGTGGTCTTGCCGAAGAATGGATCGCCCCAGCAGCCTACCGAGCCGTCGACACCCACGCCACAGGTGTGACTAGGCCCAGCGCTGACAGATGTGAACTCAGTGATAACAGCGCCGCCAACAGGGAGGTCTTCCTCCTCCGAGGCGATGCAACCGGCCTCTATCATGCGGGCCCGGACGTCAGGGACCATATCGGCTATCGCCTGCTCAACTGGCTCGAAGTGGCTCAACAAACTGAAGGCTGCCCTGATCAGAAATTGGTCCTCCGTCCGGTCACCCGGGTCGTCCAGGTATTCGTCAATTGCCTCCTTGAAAGCTTCCGCAAATGCAATTTGTGCGTCATGCCATTCGGCGACTTCCGCAGGAGGCTCCAGTGCACCCATCCCCTCAATTACGAACTCCAGGCCTTCGGAGAGTTCCCTGAGGGATTTGCCCTCTTCCCAGGCAGCCACTTCCGTCGGACCACAGACTGTCCCGATGTACTCGTCAAGGGATACTTGGGAAACGCCTCGCGACTCGGGTCCCGGCGTCGCTGTAGAAGGGGCCAATGCAGGAGTACCACCAACGGCATCGGCCGCAGGTGAGGTAGCGGCAGATGCTTCACCTGCGCCAGTTGCCGTGGGCTCATCCTCCAGAACCTCTTCGCCGCCCCCACAGGCGACAATGGCTAAGGTGAAGAGAACGATAGATAGAGCCAGTATGGATGGGATCCAGTGTCTAGCGATGTTGTTCACAGGAAGTCCCCCTTCACTTCATGTACTTTTGGCAGCTTTTCAGTGCTTTGGCTATTTTGAAGTCGGAACATCGCCGAAACCAAGTGGCAAATGCCCGGACCATCCAGGGCATTTGCCCTATCTGTGGCAGTAAATGCTCGTGGCGGGCCAGCAGGAGAGCAGGACCACAGGAGCTTGGCCACCATTACCTCTGTGAACTGTTACTGTGGAATGGCTAAGCGCCGCCCCGAGGAATCACACACGTCACGGTAGCGCCGCCCATGGCGCCACTCTCTTCAACGACAAGACGGCCTCCCAATCTCAGGGCGTACCCGTTCATGTATTCGAAACCGTGACCGTGCTGTGCATAGTCGCTGGGAAGCCCTATTCCGTTGTCTAACACCGACAGCCGCACCTCTTCCTTCTTATACGCCAGGTGGACCGCCACCCTGGTTGCCTGGGCATGACGATAGGCGTTGGTGAGCGCGTTATGAGCGATCGAGAAGAGCAGACCCCTATTCCCCGTGGAGAGGGACGGCTCGACTCCAGTCTGTGTCAACTCGCAGGGCACAGACGTGATGTTGGCGAAGCTGGCGGCGTGGGACTTGAGGGCGAAACTCAACGTCTGACCCTCGTAGATGCCGCCCATGTTGATGGGGTGTCTCACCTCCCAGATGGCGGAGCGGGACAGCCGGGAGGTCGCCTCGAGCGTGGCGGCCAGCTCCGGGTTGGCGTCCCCGGCCTGGGCCCTGGCGGTATCGATGCCAAGCCCGATCATGTACGCCGATTGTGCTGTGGTGTCGTGAATCGACTGCGAGAACTCGACCCGCTCACGCTGCAGCTCGCGCTCGCGCTCCACAGCTTGCCTCCATCGCGTTCGCTCGAACTTGGCAATGATATTGACAATTGCGGCCACTGCATACATCACACATATCCGGGCGAACAGGGTCTTCTCCTCCGCCGCGGCAGTGTCGATGCCGTCCCCAACGGTCAGGCTGACGATAAGATACAGAGCGGCAACAAAGGTCGCGCAGGCCATCGTTAACCAAAAGGACCTGAGAATTACCGCGTACCCGGCAAGCTGAGGGTAGTAAAGCAAGTACAAGAAGTAGTGATTGAGTCCTCCACCTGCTGCCACAGCAATCGAGAGTATGAACACATCCACAGTCGCGTTTGCGAGTATCCATCCCCGTGTCACAGTCCTATTCGTCGCCAACCGGAAGTGCGTGTATCCGTTGAGGCCAACCAAAAGCAAGAGCCCTGGCATATAGACCACGTAGGTTTCCTGCCAATCCACCGGCCGGTACACCCACAGCACGAGACCGAAGGCGACTATGAGCCAGCGTGCCCAGACGAAAGTCCTCGCAATGAGCCTTAGCCCGTCCGGATCGTCGTCGCGACGTTCCCAGCCGGTCATACCCAAAACACTTGCTGCTCTTGTGACCAGATGAACGCCGCGGCTTAGGTGGCGCCTTGAACTATCTCCTTTTCCGAACACTTCCGATTCCCCGGGCGCATAGCCCTAGCTCTCCGGGTCGTAGTCATCCAGCAGCCCGTTCCGAGCTGTCCAGAGCACCAGACCCTGCATTGAAGTGACGCCCACCTTTTGCTGGATGCCATAGATGGCGTTTCGCACTGTCACCGGCCTGATGCCCCTCTCTTCAGCTATCCGGGTGTACGTCATGCCCCCAGCAAATGCGACGAGTATTTCCCTCTCCCGTGTAGTCAGCCCGGCGGCTTTCACCACATCTCCCGCCTCTGAGACGCACCGGACCGCTGCTACCACACCCCGCACAAGTTCAGCGGGCAAGCGAAGCTCTCCCCGGAATACGCCTCGCAACGTCGAAAGTAGCTGTTCCCTGCCGGTCTCCTTCTGAAGATACCCGGTTGCACCAGCGGCCAACGCCTCCAGCACAGCCGTTTCCTCGTTCGCGACCGTCAGCATGACGACACGCGTCTCAGGGGCGGACTCGATGATATCGCGGCAAGCTTCCACTCCGTCCTTCCTCGGCATCATGACATCCATCACCACCAGGTCTGGAGACACCTCGGACGCCACTCTGACTGCCTCCTCGCCGTCCCCCGCCTGTCCCACAACCTCGAACTCCCCAGACTGCTCCAGGACGTATTGCAGCCCGTCCCTAACGATGGAGTGGTCGTCTACCACCAGTACCTTGATGAGATCGTTTGATTGCACGCCAGCCTCCTCTCAGCCCGAGATCCCGACGAGGTTTCGGACCCCACTATTGCGCTATCCAGAAGGTGTTCATACTTGGCGCTAGTTTGGACACATCTGCCCGGGTGCCCCAGACGATGTTTTCTTCGACTATATCACTCAGAATTTCCTTCATGCAGTTCCTGCTGGGCCTTTCACCGCATGATCGATGTAGTCACCGGGCTCGCGACGCAGACATCAAGGAAACCTAAGCCAAAGTTCGAAGACGGTTCCGTCTACCGTCAAGTTTGGTGGGCCCGCCTGGATTCGAACCAGGGACCAATCGGTTATGAGCCGACCGCTCTGCCGCTGAGCTACGAGCCCCGGGGACTTCATTCTATCCCACCCCTCCCCACCCCGCAACACGACTGCATCGTGATATCCTAACCCCCCGCACTACCTTACAACCCCCGTAAAGCCACACCCATATGCACACTCAAACTGTCGAATTCATCTCCGAAGGCCAAACCGTGCGCGGCGACCTCATAGTTCCCGCATCCGGCGCTCCTTGCATCCTCATGTCCCACGGCTTCGAGGCCAGTAAGGACGGGACCAAGTGGTCATTCTTGACCCCAAGACTCGTCGACCAGGGCTACGCCATACTCAAGTTCAACTATCGAGGCTGCGGATACGGCCCCGAAGCCAGCGCCGGCCTCTTCGAAGACACAACCCTGTCAGCCCGAATCGCCGACTACCGCGCCGCCCTCGACTTCCTCCAAACCGCCGACGTCGATTCAACCCGCATTGCCGTCATCGGCTCCAGCTTCGGGAGCGAAATACCGGTCGCCGCCCGAGACCCTCGCGTCAAAGCCTACGTTCTCCTCGCCGCCCCCTCCCGACCCCAAACTCCCACCGATGCCCAGCTCGTCGAGTGCCGGGCTACCGGCTACTTCACCCTCCCTTCGGGAAAGAGGCTCACGCAAGCATATTTCGAGGATGGAAAGCGGTATGACCTGTGCAAATCCGCAGGGGAATTGGGCAGGCCCACGCTAATCATCCACGGCGAGCTTGATGATGACGTGCCGTTGGAGCAGGCCCGAGAACTCTACGCCCACGCCAAGGAACCGAAGAGGCTCGAAATATTCGAAGGCGCCGAACACGCCCTCCGCCGCCCCGAGGACATGCAGCGCATCCTCGAACTGAGCCTCGGCTGGCTCAAGACCTACCTTTAGTAGACCGGGCAGACTCAGTTCATCTTGTAGAGGTCCAGCGCGTTCTCACCTATCACCTTGCGTTGGTCCTCTTCCGGCAGCTTCGAAAGCGATTCCTTGAGCGTCTTCACCGGCCCGGTCCACGAGTCCGAGTGCGGATAGTCGTATGCCCACAGCACCCTGTCGGCCCCCAGCAGTTGCGCAGTGAGCGCTCCGTATTCGTCCTCCGGCTCCATTGAGATCCAGCCTCGGGTTTTGAAGTACGTGCTCGGCTCCTCTTTCGACTCCATCGAGAACCCGATCACCTCGAACTTCTCGTCCATCCTGTCCAGAATGTATGGCATCCACAAAGTCCCCGACTCCAACACCACCAGCCGGAAGTCCGGGAACCGGTCGAAAACGCCGCCCTGGAAAAAGCTCATGAAGCTCAGTTGTATGTCCTGGGAGGTGGAGAATACCCACCACGAAGGCATGAATATGTCGGGGTACAACAGGCTGCTTACCGGGGTTCCGCCCGAGCTCACGTGCAATGCCGGCGGCATGTCCTGGTACTGGAACTCCGCCCACAGCGGGTCCCAGTACCGTGACCCGTAAGACCTGTCGTGAGGAGGCGTAGCCGGGCACATCACTGCCCTGGGCCCGACTCCCGCTGTCCGCTTCAACTCCTTCACCGACTCATCCACGTCCGTCCACGGAAGCATGATTGCCGGGTAAAGCCGGTCCGGGTGAGCGCTGCAAAAGTCGACCAGCCAGTCGTTATAGACACGGCAGTAGGCCGCCGCAAGTGTGGGGTCTTTCGTACCCCCCGCCCAACTCAACCCCAGGGATGGATACAGAATGCTCTTGTCGATTCCTTCCATGTCCATCAATGCCACTCGGGCGTCGGGCTCACAAGCGCCAGGGTTCATTTCTCGGCCCTGCTCCCACGTAACCGACGGTTTTTCGAAGATATTCTGCTGACGCCACTCGCGCGTCCGGCCCACGGTGGCCATGTTCGCACTCGTGCCCTTGCTCAGAAATACATCACCTTTGCCTTCGGAGAACCACTGCTCCAGCCCATCCTCCCCCATACCCATATACATCGCTTTGTCCCGGTATTCAGGTTCGATGTTATTGAGCCACAGATCCGAAGGCTCAAGGATGTGGCCGTCTACGTCAATTACGGGTGCCTTATTCACGCCAATTAACCTCCTGCCTATACTGCGAGTCCGCGGGCTTCATTATAGCCCCCCAATCTCCACATCCACATCACCCTATCTACACCAATCTATACAGCTCTATCGCGTTCTCCTCGGCCACCAGACCCTGTTCTTTCGGCGAAAGGCCCTTCAGCAATTTCGTGAGGTGCTTGACGGGCTCCGTCGCCGAGTCCGAATGCGGATAGTCGTAGGCCCAAACCCCCCTGTCCGCCCTTGGGTGTTCAATGAGGCTACGCAAAGGTCCCCTAGTAGGAAAACCCCCCGCCCCCCGTCGGCTGTCCCGTCTTCATGTCAATCGTCTCGAACAACCGCGGCCCGAGAGCCGCCAGCAGCCCGAGAGCCGCCAGGTGCATCGTCCTGTCCGTCGGGTCCAGCGGCGGCGCCACCTCACAAAGGTCGATACCCTTCACTATGTCGTACTGTCCAAGGGCCGTCATCAGCGAAAGGAACTCCCGAGCCCGGATGCCCTGGTACACGCACGCCGTCGTCCCCGGAGACTCCGATCCATCAACAACATCAATGTCCACGCTAACGTAGACCGCGTCCACGCTGGCCGCCGCCACTTCCAGCACTTCCTTGAGCGCCTCCTCAATGCCTTTGTCTAGCATCTGGCGCGCCGTCACCATCTTCAGGCTGTGGTCGGTGTACATCCGGTACTGCTCAGCATCCAGCACCGCACCGTTCAACCCGAGCCACGCCATGTTCTTAAAGGAGATCGTCGCGTTTTCGCTGATCCGTCTGGCCGACGTACCGTGATTGAACCGGCTCCCCGCCTGCAACTCGTCCCAGAAATCGGGGTGACTGTCGATGTGCAGATACCCAATCCTGGGGCTCGACTGCCTTTCCAGCATCCCCCTCGCAAACCCGAGAAAGCCCGGATAGCAGACGTAGTGGTCGCCTCCTAGTATCACCGGCGACCCTCCCCGGCGCACGATATCGCTCACCCCGGAGGCCACTCCCTCCGTAGTTACCATGATGTCCTGGGGAGAAATGTCCAGGTCTCCGATGTCCGCCAGGAGCCCGTCTCCCTTGAACCGGAACCCCATGTTCGAGTCCAGGTCGACCGTCGTCCGGTCCTCCGCCATCTCCTGCACCATCCGGTACTTGTACGTCCCTTCCCGTATCCCCCGAGGCCCGAACCTCGCTCCCTTCCTCCCGATGTTGATTCCCTCGTCAATCGGCACCCCCGCCACCACCGTCATCCCTTCCTTCACTTCCTCCCGCCCGATAATCGGCGCCCCGAAGAAGGACGGAAACCCGACGTATGAGTTGATGTAACCCGGCTTGGATACTGCCATTTTGCACCTCCATTTGGTGGAAACCGCGCTAATTTAACCCCCACCCTTCAGATCGGTCAACAAACCTCGTTCTTGTACCCCTCACAACTACCCTTTAGAATTGCCCCCATGACTACCCAACCCCCCACCGACCCCGAACCCTCATTCATCGGCCTGCCCTCCTTCCTCAAGCTCCCCTACGTCACCGACCCCGCCGAGCTCAAACGCCTCGCCCCAGACGTAGCCATCATCGGCGCCCCCTTCGATATGGGCACGACCATCCGACCGGGCACCAGGTTCGGGCCCCGAGCCATCCGACAAGCCGCGGGCTATGTCGGCGGCAGCCCCGTTGAGCCCATGTACCACGTTTCCCTGAAGGTCAAGCCATTCGCGGTCCTCGACGTGGTCGACTTCGGCGACGCCAACTGCTCTCCTCATTCCCTGGACCTCGCACATGCAGCCATCAACCGCAAGGTCACCGACGCCCTTGCCGCCAAAACCCTACCCATCGTCCTAGGCGGCGACCACTCCATAACCCTTCCCGCAGCCACTGCCGTCGCCGACGCCTGGGGTCGCGGAAAGGTCGGCATCATCCACTTCGACTCCCACGCAGACACCGCCCCCGATAGTTTCGGTGGCAGCCTCATAGCCCACGGCAGCCCCATGCGCAGGCTCATCGAAAGTGGCGCAGTCCTACCCAGGAACTTCGTCCAGATCGGCCTCCGAGGCTACTGGCCCCCCGCCGAGGTCTGGCAATGGATGGAAGAGCAGGGGATGCGCTGGCACCTCATGACCGAGCTTGACGAGCGCGGCTTCGACGTAGTCATGGACCAGGCCATCAATGAGGCCCTGGACGGACCTGAGTTCATCTACCTTTCCGTAGACATAGATGTCCTCGACCCCGGCTTCGCACCCGGCACCGGCACCCCGGAACCCGGTGGCATGACCCCAAGCCAACTTCTCCGAGCCGTGCGGAACATCGTCTCCCGGGTCAACCTGGTTGCCATGGATGTCGTGGAAGTCTCCCCTCCCTACGACGGACCCGGCGCAGTCACCGCCGAGCACGCCCACCGCGTCGTCGTGGAAGCCATCGCCGCCCTCGCCCACAAACGCCGCACGTCCAGTTAACATGCGCCTTTGGCTCAGAGGCCGCTTATGGTAATATCCGCCTACTTGATTCCCTTGACACGCACTTAGAGAGGAAGGCCTACCCGTGGCCCTTGAACAGCTCATCTCCGCCGACTCCCACGTCGTAGAACCCCCCGACCTCTGGCAGACCCGCACCGACCCTCGTTTCCGCGACAAGGCCCCCAGGGTCGTCAAAAATGGCGATGTCGATAACTGGCTTGTGGGCGACGATATTCTTATAGGGTCCGTCGGAGGCCCGACCCAGGCCGGACGCCGCTACACGGACCTCGACCACCTCTCCATTGAGGGCTCCTACAAAGAGTCCCCTCTCGCCGCCTACGACCCGGATGAACGCCTCAAGGCCATGGAGGTCGATGGCGTGGTGGGTGAGGTCGTCTACTCGACCATCGGCACCCGGCTCTTCACCGTAGATGTACGCGGCGACCTCCTCGCCGCCTGCTTCCGGGCCCTCAATGACTGGTCCGCCGACTTCGGCGCAGCCCACCCCGATAAGCTCAAGGGCACCGCCGCTATCAGCTTCGACAACATCCCCGAAGCCGTCACCGAAATCCAACGTTGCGCCAGACTCGGCCTCTCCGGCTTCGTAATCCCCGCCTACCAGTCCGAAGACCAGCATTACGACCAACCTGAGTTCGACCCCATATGGGCAGCCTTCGAAGATACCGGCCTTCCCGTCGGGATCCACTCCGGATCCGTCCGACCGGGACCCGCGCGCATCGGCGCATTTGCCAACAATGCCTCCGTGGCTGGCACCGCGGCTTTCAGGGCCACCCAGGACTACTGGCCTCGCAGGTCCATCGCCCAGATGATGTTCGGCGGCGTCTTCGAACGGCACCCGGGTCTCAAGGTCGGCGTCGTAGAATATGAGCTGTCCTGGGCCCCATATTTCATAATGACTATGGACATGGCCTACGAAAAACACCGCTACGTCACCGAGATCCGGTTCAAGGATGACCGCCTGCCCAGCGATGTATTTCATGACAACATGTTCGTCTCCTTCCAGGAAGATGGCCTCGGCATTGCCCTCCGAGACGTGATAGGCGTGGACAACATCATGTTCGGCTCCGACTACCCCCATCGGGAGTCTACCTGGCCCCGCTCCCGACAGGTCCTCTCCGACATCCTCTCCGAATGCACCGATGAAGAGAAGCAAAAGATAGGTTACACAAACGCCGCAAAGTTGTACGGCTTCAACTAACTTTCCGATCGTCGAGAGAGTCATCAACACATGACTTCCGAAATCTGCTCCGGCCTCCGAGTCCTGGACCTCAGCCGCACTTGGACCGGTGCCCTTGCCACCCTGCTCCTCGCCGACGCCGGTGCAGAGGTCATCAAGATCGAAGCTCCCGGCGGAGACCCTACCTGGTCCCACTACGCCTCCCCACTGTGGCACCGCGGCAAGAAGAGCGCATTCCTGGACCTCAAGACCCCCGAAGGTAAGGACACCCTCAAACGCCTCGCCGCCAACAGCGACGTGCTCATCCACACCCTAATGCCCGGCGCCGACAAACGCCTCGGCGCAGACTACGAGACCTTAAGATCAGTCAACCCCGCCCTTGTCTACTGCGCCGTCTCGGGGTTCGGGCCGCTCAAAGGCCTGGAACACGTCAAGGGATACGACGCCATAGTGGCAGCCCACACCGGCCGGTTCCACGTCTTCCGCAAGCAGATAGACCGCGAGGGGCCCAAGTTCGGCGCCCTTCCCGTCGCCAGTTTTGGTGCGGGAATGTTGGCCCTGCAGGGTATCCTCTCCGCCCTACTGGTCCGGGAGCAAACGGGCCGAGGCCAGAAGGTTGAGAGCAGTCTCCTCCAGTCTCTCATCGCCTATGACTGGTTCTGGCTCATGTGGCAGCTGGAGCGCAGGGGCCTCAACCCGCAGCTCGGCTGGTCCGAGACCGAACCAACACCCCAGTATTTCGTCTGCCCGACTAAAGATGGCCGGTGGCTGCAAATGGCCAACGCCATGGAGCACCTCTTCTATAACTGGATTATCGGCATTGGCCTTGGCGACTACCTCGCAGACTCCCGATTCAGCCACTTCCCCAACACCGACTCCGAAGAAGCCGAGGAGGAGCTCTACCAGCGCATGTTCGCCCGTATGGAAGAGCGCTCGCTGGACCAATGGACCCACACCTTCATGACGGACGTCGACGCCGCCTCCGAGCCCTTCCGACAAACCCACGAAGCCTTCGGGCACGTGCAGGTTATTGCCAACGCCCACACCATGACCGTTGAAACCCCCGATGGACGCCTCATAAAACAGCCAAGCCGCATCGCCACCTTCACCGAGACCCCTGTCTCCATCACCCACCCCGCCCCCACCCCCGGCCAGCACACCGAAGAGGTCCTCGCTCTCTCCCGTAACGGCCACCAGCCTCCTGCCGTGACGCCTAACGGATCAAGCCCGCAAAAACCCCTCGAAGGCCAGACTATCATCGACTTCGCCTCCTGGATCGCCACCCCCCTCGGCCCCTCCATCCTCGCCGACCTCGGCCTGCGAGTCATAAAGGTCGAGCCTCTCGGCGGAGAGCCGTGGCGCGGATTCGGCCTCATGGGACTCAGGACCCACCAGAGCAAGGAGTCCGTCGCCGTCGACTTGAAAACCGTAGAGGGCCAGGCCATAGTCCACCGCCTCGTTGAACGCGCCGACGGCCTCGTCCACAACCTCAGGCCCGGCGTCCCCGAACGACTGGGCATCGACTACGAGACCTTGAAGAAAATCAACCCCGGCCTCGTCTACCTCTACGGCGCGGGCTACGGCTCGGACGGCCCCTATTCTCGCCGCTCAGTCATGCACCCGATACCCGGTGCCGTTGCTGGCGGCGCCCTTTTCCAGGCAGGCCTCGGGACCCCACCCCCCTCCCACGCCAATCTTTCCTACGAGGAGACCCGACGCATCGCCAAGGCCCTCTCCGTCTCCAACGAAGCCAACCCTGACGTCAGCGCCTCCATGGTCGTCGCCGTTTCCCTGTTGATGGCCCTCTATGTCAAGAAAAAGACCGGCAAGGGCCAGTACGTGGAACCCACCATGGTTGGCTCAGGCCTCTTCGTCAATTCGGACGATTACGTCCAGTTCCCCGGAAAGCCCTCCCGCCGGCTCCCGGACCCCGACCTCTTCGGCATCCATGCCCTCTACCGCATGTACGAATCAAAAGACGGCTGGCTCTTCCTCGCATGCGACCCACAAGAGGACTGGGAGACCCTCTGCCGTTCCCTTACCCGAGATGACCTGATCTCAGACCCAAGATTCTCCACCCCCGACTCCCGCCTGGAAAACGACAAGGCTCTTGCTGCCATCCTGGATTCGATCTTCAAGAACCGGCCAGCCTCAGAATGGCAGGACTACCTGACCGGCCTGTCTGTTGCCTGCGTAACCGTCTACCCCGACGACTTCAGCGACTTCGTCAATACCGACCCTCGAATGAAGGACAGCGGCCTGATGGTCGACCAGGAGCACCCGGTCTTGGGTAAATACCTTCGCTACGGCCCAATGATCAACTTCTCCGAGACCACGGGCACGAACCTCGGCCCCATCACCGTCGTCGGCGAACAAACCGCCAGCGTCCTCACCGAGCTAGGCTACACCCCCGATCAGATAGAAGACTTCGCCGCCCGCAAGATAGTCGTCTGCGGCGAAAGCTAACAAACTCCTCTCCATCCCCACCTCCTTCAGAAACCATCCCCACTCACCCTATACCGTCATTCCCGAGTAGTCGAGAATCCAGGGAAGCGCAGGGTGGTGTTCTGTCCCTTATCCCCAGTATTGAACTAGAGGCAGAGGTTGACGCATATGCGCCAACCTCTGCCTCTAGTTCTTATCTCCCCCTCTCCCTTTTAGGCCCTAAGGGTCGAAGATGTCGAAGATGCGCCTGGGCGTGCGCCTTTGGCGTGATAGGGAGATTAAGGGGGTAAGGGTTCCCTCTCCCCATTGGTAAAGACATATCAAAAACGCAGTGCATTTTTGATATGTCAAAAAAACTGGGCGGGTGAGATCCAATTTAATCCCCGGGCAATCCGGGACATTCCCTCATCCTCTCCCCCTGATCCGTAATCCCGGCCGCCGAGAATCGCTAATACTACCCGCGAAGGTCCTACACAAACTGAAGCACCCGCTTCGGGTTCTCCACGAATATCGCGTCTATCTCCGCCCGGCTCATCCCCTTACCCCACATGATCGGCACCACGCTCTCCAGCAGGTGCGCGTACCCGTGCCCTCCGTAGCTGTGCAGCCTCGTCTTCCAGGCCGTGTCGTGCGCCACGACAACTTGGTTCAGATGCCCGTCCTCAATTAAACGCATTATATTGTCCACGCGCGTCCCGTCATTCGGCATAGTGAATGACGGTGCTAGCGGATAAAAGGCCTGCTCGGCCCCGAACAGGTCGTACTCGATATAGCAGCCCGTGTCAGCAAGCTCCTTCAACATCCCATAGTCCGATATCGTACGGCACACGTGGCTCATTATCGTCCGGGACACGTCCCCACCCGCCGCATCTATGGCCCTGATTATCTCCATCGGCGCCGATGCATGACGCCCGGGATGTATCAATAGCGGCGCTCCAGTCTTAACCTGCGCCCGGGCCCCCGCCCTCACCGACCTCCGCTCCGCCTCCGTCCAAGGCCACGAACACCCCAACTCCCCGATTATCCCCGCCCCGATCCCCGTGTCCCCTACACCCTCAGTCACGTCTTCCACAATCTCATCCACCATCTGCTCCTCATCAGTATCAGTCCATCCCGCAGGCTGGAAGGACTCAAGATAGTACCCAGAACCCATGACTATGTTCAGCCCCGTCGCCCGTGACACCCGAGCCAGCGCCAGCGGGTCCCTCCCAATTCCCCGGTTGGTCGCATCAACCAGGCTCTGTCCCCCGGCCCTGTAGAACCGGCTCACTTCCTTAGTCATCAACTCTTCGTCATAGAGGCCAAGGTTCTCGTAATTGTTCACCCAATTCCCTCGTATCCAGCCAACGTCATCAATGGTCACAGGCTTCATCGCAAGGCCCTTCCGACTCCCTTCCTCAGGCTCCAGGTACAGGGGCTTGAAGTGAATGAATATGTGCTCGTGGGTCAGGGTAACACCCAGATTGTCTGGCGATATGTTGCCCAACACCGTCTGGACTTCTCCCGCGCTCTTTGAAGGTGACATCTTTTTGCCTCCGGGTTCAGCTTGGACTAGCCGAAATCATAGGTTCGCCGCAAACGGCGTGTCAACGATTGCCCCCGTGTAGTCATTGACACACGCCTTCCCGCTTTCCTAACATTCACTTTACGTGACCTTTCGTTAATTCGCTGTAAAGGGGGTGAAACCCATGCCAAACCTGGAAGTCATATCCTCTGATTCCCATATCGTCGAGCCTCCCGACCTCTGGACATCCCGCATCGACCCCGCCTTCAGGGACCGAGCCCCCCACATGGTCATCGATGACGAGGGTTTAGCCCACTGGCTCGTGGAAGGCGACCAGCCCTTAGGCTCTGTAGGCGCCCCTTCGCAGGCCGGCCAGCGCTACGAAGACCCCGAGGCCATTACCTTTGAAGGTGCTATGGAAGACGTCCGCCCAGGCGCTTTCGACCCCGGCCCTCGTACGGAGGACATGAGAATTGATGGCGTGGACGGAGAGGTCATCTACCCCACCATCGGCGCCCGACTCTACACCATCCTGAAACCCGACCTCCTCGCCGCTTCCTTCCGAGCCAGCAACGATTGGCTCGCCGACTTCTGCTCCGCCAATCCCGGCCTCTTCAAGGGCAACGCCCTCATCTCCCTGGACGACGTGGCCGAGGGCACAAGAGAGTTGGAAAGGTGCGCCGCACTGGGCTTCCGTGGCGCAATGATCACCACTTATCCCGGCGACGACAAACAGTACGAACACCCCGACTACGAACCCTTCTGGTCTGCCGCCGAGTCCCTGGGCATCGTCCTCAGCATGCACATCGCATCCAACAGGCCGGGACCAGGGCAGGTCAGCGTCTTCACCGTCAACGGCGACGAGGAAGGAGCAGCCTCTTTCAGCGTCAACCAGGACCACTGGGTCAGGAAATCCGTAGCTTCCATGATCTTCTCCGGCGTCTTCGAAAGGCATCCTAACCTGAACGTCGCCATCGTAGAGCACGAGCTAGCATGGGCCCCCTACTTCCTCAGGACAATGGACTGGCTCTACAGTGAACTGAGCCAGACGGCGCCCCATCGCTTCAAGGAGGGAGTCCTGCCCAGCGATTACTTCCGCAGCAACGTCACCTTGAGCTTCCAGCAGGACGACATCGGAATCCAGCTTCGGGACCTCATCGGTGTCCAGTGTCTCACCTGGGGATCCGACTACCCCCATGCAGAGTCGACCTGGCCCAAGTCTCGCGAGGTCCTCTCCGAGATCCTCGCGGACGTCCCCGCCGATGAACAACGCAAAATAGTCTGCGATACCGTCGCCGGTCTGTTCGGCTTCGCTTAGGCCTGCACCGGCCCGCCCATCAAAATCGATCTGGGCACGTCCACCGCCATGGCCCGCGCCCTGTCTGCGCCAACAATCTTACCCACCTTCACCACAGCTTCAGCCATCACCGGCGCCCGTGGCCCGGTCGGTCTGTGACAGTCGGTGCTTATCACGTGCACCCACCCGTTCCTCAGAAGAGTCGCTGCAATTTCCTGCGCCTCCTCCCCAAACCTCCCCAATATGCAAGTAGAGGTCACCTGCCCCAGCATTCCACGCTCGAACATTTTCCCCATGATCGAAGGGTCGGTCATAATGTCCGCCTGTCGTTCCGGGTGCGCTATAAGGGGCGTCAATCCTTGCTCTTGGAGCGCAGCGAGCACCTCGTCCGTGTAGTCGGGAAGCGAGTCAAACGGCAGCTCTACGAGAATATATGGGCCTTCATTCAACAGGAAAGCCTGACCCGACTTCACCAACTCAGGGAGATCAGCAGTTAGATGGTTTTCCATCCCGACATACGCCTTTATGTCGAGTCCCTCTTCCTGAGACAGCCGGTTCAGCGTTTCAACGTGCTCCCGTACCAGCCCCAGAACACCCGCCTCCCGCACATCTTTTCCATGTGGCGTCGCCGTTATCCCCCTGGTCCCATCCGCCGCCGCAACCCTCAGCATCTTCATCGACTCTTCAATGGTCTTTGCGCCATCGTCGAGGCCCGGCAGAATATGGCTGTGAAGATCGAACAACCGGCGCCCTACCCCCGAAGGTTCATCACCTTGAACGCCTCGGCGTAGGGGATACCTTTGTCCCTCCCCAGGTTCTGCGCGTGGTTACGCAAACTGTCGGCCACGTTCCAGTCCTCCGTATCGGCGACCTGGCTCTTGTGACATTTCAGGGCGGCTATCTTCAAGTCCATAGTCTCAGAAATGTCGAAGTGAGTGTCAGGGTCCTCGCTTCCCCAGAAGAGGATGTGCTTCACCTTATGGGGTTCAAGGCCCTCTGCGTAGTGCTCCGGAAAGTGGAGCCTGTCTCGGGCGTAAGGGAAGGCCGCGTCAAGGGTTACCTGACCTGCCATCCTGTGGTCCCGGTGGAGGTAGAAACTCCGGCGGTGGGGATAGGTCGTAAATACCGCATCAGGCTTGTGAATCCGAAGGGTCTTCACCAACTTGCCCCGAAAATCAGTGTTGTCCTCTAGTCCACCATCCGGGTAATCAAAAAACACCACCTCGCTCAACCCTAGCACTTTGGCCGCCTCAAGCTGCTCTTCCCGCCGGATCGCCGCCAGTTTCTCGGAGGTCATCTCCGGGTCGTCTGTACCCTTGTCCCCATTGGTTGCCACCACTAGGACGGCCTTGGCCCCCTCTTTGATCCATTTGGTTACTATGCCTGCACACCCGAACTCGAAATCATCCGGGTGGGGCGTTACTACAAGGACGGAACTGGGAGTGGGAATCATCGGTTGATTTGCTCCTGAAAGTGGGGATTTCTTGTGGTTTACAATATCCGGACCGGCACGCTACTTTCCTACAATCGGGACTCCCCTGTCAATCCCGCCAAAGTTGCTTACCATACCCAAAACTCTTTCCCCTGCCACCAAGAGGCCTCTTACATTCCATTCCGATGCTTCGCGAAGAATCTACGCCACCCCTCCCTCTGACTTCCGTGTCATTTCGGCCCCGAACCGGAATCCATACATTCTCTCCCTCCCCCAAAGTATTGAACTAGAGGGAGACGTTGGCGCAGACGCGCCAGTGTTTCCCTCTGTTCTTATCTCCCTCTCTCCCTTAATGGCCCTAAGGGTCGAAGATGTCGAAGATGCGCCTGGGCGTGCGCCACTGGCGTGAGAGGGGGATTAAGAGGGTGAGGGTTTCCCGGTGGGGTGTGGGGGCATCCTTCCCCGCAAAAGTGACACGAAGCCCTTGACGCTACCTGAACACACGTGCTACTCTCCCCGCCGTTCGAACACCTACCCAACTATCTCAAGGAGGAACCAAGAACCCAGGGAAGCCCACCAGACCCCACCCGAGGACTCAACGCCCAAGCCCATCCCAACGGCCCTCGCGCAGGCCCGCGGCTCAAGCAAACGTCGCCATCTCCTCATCCCATTGGGTCCCGTGCCCCTTCCCTACCCAGGCAATGGAAGGTCCATCGACTCAATACAGGCAGTCCCTCTCTCATAGAGACCCTGCCTTTTCGCGCCCTTATTGATGGGCGCACTGTATAACCGGCATTCACTTCGCCGGTAACAGGTACGGCCCCACTTTGTCGGGCCTGGGCCTCACGGCCCTCACGGGACTCCACCGTCGTAGTCATATACGATGGAAGCGGGTTCGCGCTCCCTCTTCACAGAGAGGTCGAGCGCCATGGGACTCCACCGTCGTAGTCATATACGACGGAAGCGGGTTCGCGCTCCCTCCTCATCGAGGGGTCGAGCGCCGCTGGTAGACGGGTATGCGCCCCACGCCGAGACTCTCTCGGTCCGCCCCGGAACCAACTTGAAACTTGTGGGGTTGCGCAGGCTGGCCTCCCGCCCCCTGTGCCCGAGTCCCGGACCTTCCATTGCCGACCACCCCAACAAAACAGACAAACCGAAAACCCAAAACCCCACATCTGAATAAGAGACCTGTGTTCCTCCGGTCTATTGAGTGACTGCAGCCCCTTGCCCCACACCCTTCCAGTCTGTAACCTGAGCATATAAGAGTCCCCCCACTAGGAGGCCGACACCATAATTACCGTAAAAAGCTACCAGAACTCCGACTTGGACCGACTCTCAGCCCTCACCAATGCAATTCACGGTGACAAGGGCTGGTGGGCCGCCCGCTCCACCGACAACATGGCTGTCTGGCTCGGCCAGCCCACCATCGACCCAGAACGAGACGTATTCCTGGCCCTGGACGGCGACCAACCCATCGGATATCTCATCGCCAACATGGAACCGCCCCTGAAACGCGTCGTCCTCGAAGGCGCCGTCCACCCCGACCACCTTCACCGGGGCGTCGGGACCCGGCTGGTCCAGGCATCCGTCGAAAAGGCCTCAAGCCTTGGCTACGAGATCATTCAGATGGCCGTTCCATACGCCGCAACCAACGCCCGCAGGCTCGCCAAAAGTTGTGGCTTTCGATTTATCCGAAAGTTCTGGGAAATGAATCTCGACGACCCATCCACCGTCCCCGACCCAGGCCTGTCATCAGAATTCCAACTCCGCCACTTCCGGGATGGCGACGAAGACCGCCTCCGTTTCATCCAGAACCTGTCCTTCGCCAAACACTGGGGTTACAGCCCCAATAGGCTCGAAGACGTCCATTACAAGGTCCGCATGGGCCTTTTCTCCTTCGACGACATCCTCCTGGTCCTGGACGGTGACACACCCGTCGGTTTCAACTGGACCAGGCTCGAACGCGGAGAGGAAAGCACCCACGGCTGGATCGGCATGATGGGCGCACACCCCGAATACCGGGGCAAGGGCCTCGGTACGTCCATAATGAGAGCTGGCGTTCAATATCTGAGAGATTCAGGCGCTTCCCGCATCGACCTCACCGTCGACAGCCAAAACCCCAGCGCCCATAGGATATATCGAGCCGGGGGGTTCAGAAGACAGGCCGTGACAGTCTGGTACGAACGAGCCCTTTAACCGGATCTAGTTAACCGCCCGGTACACCGATTCGTACAAGCCCGCCACCCGACCCGCCACCATCGGCCAGTCCAGCCCGGCCACCGACTCCCGCGCCTGCGACGCCAGCAGTCCATGCAGCCGCCCGTCATTTAGGAGAAGGCTTATCTTCTCGGCCAATGCCTCGGGGTTGCGGTCCATGATCAGACTGCCGTTCAGCCCATCCTTTACGGTCTCCGGCAATCCCCCGACAGCCGTGGCCACCACGGGAGTCCCGCATGCCATCGCCTCCACCGCAACCAGCCCGAAACTCTCATAGAAAGAGGGCACCACGCAGAGGTCAGCGGCGTTATAGTAGTGGACAAGCCGGGTGTGTGGCACAGTCCCTTCAAACGAAACAAGATGCTCTATGCCCAGTTCTGTCGCCAGCCGTCTCACCTTGCTCACTTCCTCATCACCCGTCACGTCCCCACCCACTATCAACACCTTCAACCCCGAGTCCCTACCAAGCCGTGCCACCGCCTCCAGCAACAGCTCGGGCCCCTTCAAAGGCTGCACCCTGCCCACGTATAGCAGGACTTTCTCCGGACCCAGGCCCAACTCCGCTCTTGCCTCGGATTTGGGCATCGGCTTGAAGACATCCATGTTGACGCCGCAGGGGATCACCTGTATCCGGTCTCCCGGGGCGCCATAGAAGTCGATCATGTTGCCCCGTTCATGCTGACTCACGGCCACAATCCGGTCGGCCTCGTGCAATATGTCCCTCTCGGACCGGATCCGCACCACGCTCTCGCTCTCTTCGGAACGGGCGCGCATCTTTGCCTCTCCCAGCGTGTGGAAACTGGCGACGTGAGGCAATTTCTCGTGTTGATTTAGCCTCGACACCACCTCCCCCGACAACCAGTAGTGGCTGTGATACAAGTCGTAAACTAGTCCCCGCTCCTTCTGAAAGCGCAGCATGTTGTCCACGAATTCCGGGAGAAGGGGATAGATGCCCTCTTTGGACTCGTACCAGGGCCCTGCGTTAATGTGAATCACCCGTGACCCGGGGCCCAGGTCAACTATCTCGGGATCGTTCGGATCGTGGAAGCGCGTGAAAACGTCGGCTGTGATCCCTAGGCTGCCTAGCTCTTTGGCTAGCTGAAGCAGATATACATTCATGCCCCCGGTGTCTTTCTCACCCAAACGGGCAAGGGGACAACCGTGGACGCTGACCAGCGCTACCCGCAGTTTATCCTTGGACATGTACACTGATGAAAGTGGTGAATGCTCACGTTAGAGGACGCCTTAGCGGTTCGCCGTTATGGTGTAGACAACTTCGTCGACTGCACCCAGGTGATATTTGTACGGCTCGGCGCCCCTCAAGAAATTGAATTCCGTCTTTCCTGTCTCTATAGCCTGCTTCAGGCACAACGCCTTCAGCAGGAGCCCGACACTAAGGTGCGAATACTCCGTATCGTACCCGCTGTTGTAAAGAAAATACCTGTTGTCATAGTCGAAGCAGATGGTAGCCGATACCCGTTTCCCATCCACCTCGAGAAAGCTCAGCCGCACCGACCCCGTCTTCGCAAGCCCCGAAAGCGTGTTCCTGAAGAACGACCTCATCTTCGGGGTCATAAACGCAGCTTTGTCAGCCCGGCTGTTCTCAAGCAGCCCTAGAAACTCCTCCAGATCATTGGGAAATCCATCACATTGGGCTGCGACATGATATCTCACGTCCCCTGCACTGTAAAGACGGCGCAGCTTCCTGCGAAGCTCGTGGCGGTCCTTTTTGGTCAGCCCCGCCAGGTAGTCGTCCCAGCTGCCGGATAGCTTCACCGTGGGGCACACTTCCTCGGGCCTCACCGTGACCTCTATTCCCCGCCCCCGAAGCCCCTTTACCAGCCGAGACATGGTCGGAGACTGACCATCCACTCCGTTCAGCGACAGCTCACTCCACTCCAACCCCAATACGTGCTCCGTTATCGCGCCGTAAACCTCCTCCTCTCGACCCTCCGCCACGACAAAGTCCATGTAGTCGCAAACATTCGCACTGCCGACAAATGAAAGCTGCCCCTCTTTACTCTTGAGGGGCAGCACTCCCACGAGATCATCTTCTTCCAGACATGCGTACAGCTGAAGCTCTTCGCCGTCGGACAGGGACTTCCACCAGAGCTCATACCATTGGGGACTTAGGAATATGTTGTTTTCCCCCGCCCGACCCAACAACTCCTCCCATCGAGGCGCCAGCCCCGAGAATGTCTCACGTACAAATCGGAGGCCTGACATTAACTACCCTGCAAAATCGAAATGAGTTGCTCTCTCGTAAACCGGCCCCGCTCGAAGTTTCCCCTCGCAGCCAGGGTCACTATGCGGGTGCCCGGTTTCTGGATTCCCCGCATGGTCATGCACAGGTGCTCGGCATCTATCACCACAACCAGCCCGTCCGGTGATACCGCGTCGAATATAGTGTCAGCGGCCTGCTGTGTTAGCCTCTCCTGCATCTGCGGCCTCCGAGACAGGATCTCCACCACCCGTGCCAGCTTGCTCACCCCAGCCACCTTCCCGCTGGGCACATAGCCCATGTGCGCCGACCCGAAGAAGGGCAGCAGGTGATGCTCGCACATTGAGTAAAAGGGCATGTTCCGCACCATCACTAGGTCGTCGTGCTCCGCTTCGAAACTCGCAGTCAGCTCCTCCGAGGGGTCCTGGTCGATCCCCGAAAAGAGTTCTTCATACGCCACCGCCACCCGAGTCGGCGTGTCCATCAGCCCGTTGCTCGGGCTCAGCACCCCGAGCCCAGCTATTATCTCCCCGACCGCCTTTTCAATGGCCTCTTTGTCTACCAACTGTCCATCCTACGTCGCAGACCGGACCCGGCTTAGTCCAAGAACGGACTCCACTCCCGCCACGGTCGGCGGAGCTTCCAGGAACGTCCCCCGGCTCTGCAGGGCAATCTCCTGGTCCTTGAGTCCCGTACCCGTTATCACGCACACTGCCGAGGCCTCGCTAAAGTCTTTCCCGTCTCGCACCATTTTATACAGCCCCGCCACCGAGGCGGCAGACGCCGGTTCTCCAAATATCCCTTCTTTCTCCGCAATCGCCCGGTAGGCAGCCAGAATCTCGTCGTCGGTCACCTTGTCTATCACCCCCCCCGACTCCCTTTCCGCCGCCACGGCGCCATTCCAACTGGCGGGATTGCCAATTCTAATCGCGGAAGCTAATGTTTGAGGGTTTTCAATCGGCTTCCCTTCGACTATCGGAGCGGCCCCGGCAGCCTGAAGTCCCATCATCCGCGGTGTGCTGCCCGCCTTCCCTAGGTCTGCATATTCCTTGAAACCCTTCCAGTACGCCGTGATGTTTCCTGCGTTGCCCACAGGCACGAACAGGTAGTCCGGTGCATCTCCCAGGTCGTCCACTATCTCGAAGGCTGCAGTCTTCTGACCCTCTATTCTGTGCGGGTTTAGGGAATTCACGAAAGCCACTTCATACGTATCGGTTAGAGTCTGGGCAATTCTCAAAATATCGTCGAAACTTCCGTCTATGCTGACTAGCTTTGCCCCGTGTACCAGTGCCTGGGAGAGCTTACCCTTGGCTATCCGACCCTTCGGCGCAAGAACATATGTCGCCAGCCCAAACCGTGCCCCGAACGCCGACGCCGAAGCGCTCGTGTTCCCCGTGGAGGCACACATGATTGCTTCCGCATTCGCTTCCAGGGCCTTCGCCACGGCAACCACCATTCCGCGGTCCTTGAACGACCCCGTCGGGTTGCATCCCTCGAGTTTGAAATAGAGCCTCCCGACCCCCAGCTCCTTCTCAATCGTCCTTGATCGCACCAGGGGAGTGCTTCCTTCGCCAATTGTGATCATCGGCGTTGAAGGTGTAAGCGGGAGATATCCCCCGTACCTGTTAAGCACTCCCTGTCCCATCAGTCCGCTCCCCCCTGCCCTTCCACCCGGACCACGTTCCCGATTTCCCTTACTGCCTCAAGTGCCTCCATCCTCCCCACCGAGCCCCGCATCGCCTTCTCCGATGCGGGGTGTGTCATCAATACTATCTCGGCAGTGTTGTTCTCGGGGTCCGACCTTTTCTGTATCACCGAGGCCAGGCTAATCTGCATCTCGTTGAATATCTGCGTTATCTGCGCCAGGACTCCATAGGTGTCTTCTACTGTCATCCGAACGTAGAACTGGCTCTCACTCTCCTCCATCGGCCTGATCGCCTTGGGTGACGCCGCCGATACCGGCCACCCATTGGCCTGCCCTAGCGACATCGCCTTGGCTATTCTCAGAACGTCGGAAATTACGGCGCTGGCCGTGGGCTCGGGACCCGCGCCCCGGCCGTATAGGAGAATCCTTCCAGCCACGTCGCCATCTATCTGGATCGCATTGAAAACTCCGTCCACCTTGGCTAAGAGAAGGTCTTCGGGCAGAAGCGTTGGATGGACCCCTACTTGGATCGACTCCCCGTCGTTTTTGCCAATAGCAAGCAGCTTGATTGCGTACCCCAACTCCCGAGCGTATTGAAAGTCCCGCGCCGCCAACCGGGATATCCCCTCACAGTACACGTCCGAAGAACGCACCTCCGAATGAAAGGCGAGGCTGGCTATAAGGGCCAGCTTATGGGCCGCATCCGTCCCTTCGATGTCAGCGGATGGGTCGGGCTCTGCGTAGCCCAGTTCCGTAGCCTCCGTTAATGCCTCCCCAAACTCAATACCCTCTTCCGACATCCTAGTCAGAATGTAGTTGGTAGTCCCGTTAATAATTGCCGTAACACCTGTAACTTCGTTCGCGGATAGATCGTGGTGAAGGGTGCTGATCAGGGGAATTCCGCCACCCGCACTGGCCTCGTACAGAAGCGCAACTCCTTGACGCTGCGCCAGCCCCGAGAGATCAGGCCCGTGCTTGCCCATCACTTCTTTGTTCGCCGTCACCACGTGCTTGCCTCTGGACAGGGCGTCACGGATATACTCTCGGGCAGGCTCTTCTCCACCCATTAATTCGACAATTATGTCGACTGCCGGGTCTTCGAGCAGGTCGGCCACATCCGTAGTGAACAGTTCAGGTGGCAGAGAGGCTGGTCTGGGCTTGGATGTGTCTCTGACCAGCGCTCTCCGGATTTCGATGCAGGCGCCGGGGCCCACATCCAGCGCCCCCGACTTGGCTTCCAGGACCGCTGCAACCCCACTCCCGACCACTCCGACGCCCATAAGTCCAATCCCGATCTTCTTCGACGGGGAAGCTGGTTGGGTGTTCATGCTTGGGGATAAGCTGGAAGGTTGCGGGATATCCGGTCCCGCTCCCTGGGCCGAGCCGCGGACCGTTCGAATTTTCCTTCGACGCCTTACGCGGTGACGACTATCGGGCCGGTGTCCAACGTGTGGGTTGGGGCTAGGGGCAATAGGGCTATGGTCCGGGCCCTTTTGATGGCAGTGGTAAGTCTTCGCTGGTGCTTGGCACAGGTGCCCGTCTTCCTCCGAGGCTCAATCTTCGCCCTGTCGGAAATGAAGCGTCGTAGCTTGGTCGGGTCCTTGTAGTCTATGGTCTTGACCTTGTCTACGCAGAACGAGCAGACCTTTCGCCTGCGTGCGTACCACGGCCTCCCCCCCCGACGCTCCCTTGGTGGACCCGATCTAGACCTTGACTGAACCACGTTTCCCCTAGCCTTTCTCGATCTCGCTCAGATGTCGTATCTTCAAATACGGTCGTGTCTAGCTCAAATGATGCCCGCTAGAAAGGCAGGTCTTCCGCCCCCACCCCCACATCCTCCCCATATCCCTCTTCGCTGGGTGCCGTGACCACGGGTTGCCGGTCCAGAAACAGGACACGATCAGCTACGATCTCGTTTGTAAACCTCGTCTGGCCGTCTCGCCCTTCCCAGGTGTCGCTCTTCAACCTGCCCTCTACGTAGACTCGCTTCCCCTTCTGCAGGAACTGGTTGCAGGACTCGGCTTGCTGATTCCAGGCTACAATCCTGAACCACTCGGTCTCCTGCCTTCGCTCACCGTCTCTGGGGGTGTACGACCTGCTCACCGCAAGTCGAAAGGAGGTTACGGCATTGCCGTTGGGGGTGTACCTCATCTCGGGGTCCGTACCCAGGTTGCCAATGACCATGATTTTGTTCAGCCCCACCATGACTACGCCTCTCCTTTTTCCTCCGCCTCCGGTTGCTCAGCGGCCTCGGCCGCCGGGTCCTCAGCAGCGCCCGACTCTCCCGCAGTCGCTTGTTCCACCACCACTGCCTCAGCCGTCTCAGCTTCGGATGCCTCGGCCGCGGGCTCCGCTTCTGCAGTTGCTTCTGCCGCAGGAGCCTCGACTGCCGGTGCCTCTTCTGTAGGAGCCTCAGCCGCAGCTGCTTCGGCTACCGGGGCCTCTGTAGACGCCGCGGACTCAGCAGGTGCCGATGGGGTCTCCACCACAGGGGGTGGCGGGGGAGGCGCCTCGGCAGCCTTCCGAAGCTCATCCTCGTCCACCTTTATTACCATGTGCTTTAGCACTTCCTGGGCGAGGACGAGGTCCGCCTCCAATTCGGAGGTGTGTTGCGGCGCCAGGGCAAATGTCGTGAGCAGGTAGTGGGCTTCCGTCTGTCTCTGAATGGGGTACGCCAGGCGGCGTCTTCCCCATCTCTGCACCCGGGCTATCGAGCCGCCCCTCGACGTGATGAACTCATTGATCTTTTCGGACGTTTTGGGCACATCCTCGTCCGCTATCTGCGGATCGACGATGGTTACTATCTCGTAGCCTTGCAACGGCGAACTCCCACTCCTGTAAAATCCGGCTTTTGGCCGAAGGGCATTATAGCATAGGCCCCGAGGCCCCTCGTATCACACCTAGTAGTCAATCCCGGGTACAGGGAACCGAGACGTCAGTTCTCCCACGGCATCCGTGACCTCCGCCTTGACCCTTTCGTCGTCTATGTTCGTCACCACCCGGTGCATCAGCCGTGCGATTTCCGCCATTTCATCTGCCCCGAAACCCCTGCTGGTCACCGCCGGAGTCCCGACCCGCAACCCGCTTGTTATCCGGGGAGGACGGGGGTCGTTGGGGATGGCGTTTTTGTTGGCCGTAATGTTCACGGCGTCCAACGCCTCTTCCGCCTCTTTCCCAGTGAGCCCCAGCGCTGACACGTCCACCAGCATCAGGTGCGTATCCGTTCCTCCAGACACTATGCGGAAACCCAGTTCCTGAAGTTGGTTCGCCAGAATTCGTGCGTTGTCCACCACATTCTGCTGGTACTGTTTGAACTCGGGTCTAAGCGCTTCCCCGAAGGCCACCGCTTTTGCCGCGATTGCATGCATGAACGGGCCACCTTGCATCCTGGGGAAGACTCCCTTGTCTATGGAACCGGCCAGGTCCTTGTTGCACATGATCATCGCCCCCCGAGGCCCTCGCAGGGTCTTGTGGGTCGTTGTGGTTACTACCTGGGCGTGAGGCACGCACGAGGGGTGTACCCCCGCAGCTACAAGTCCGGCGATGTGCGCCATATCCACCATCAGCAGAGCCCCGACCTCGTCAGCAATCTGCCGAAAACGGGCAAAGTCTATTACCCTCGGGTACGCCGTCGCTCCCGCCACGATGATCTTGGGCCGGTGTTCCCGCGCCAGCCTGTCCACTTCGTCATAGTCGATTAGCTCTGTATCGGGATCGACACCGTAAGATACGAAGTTATAGTACCGCCCCGAAAAATTCACCGGGCTCCCGTGCGTTAGATGTCCTCCTTGGTCCAGCCGAAGCCCCATCACCGTGTCACCAGGCTCGAGAAGTGAGAAATAGACCCCCATGTTCGCCTGAGCGCCTGCATGGGGTTGGACATTAACGTGCTCGGCCCCGAACAGCTCCTTCGCCCTCTCGATGGCGAGGGTCTCGGCTTGGTCAACAAACTCACATCCGCCGTAGTACCTTTTGCCCGGATATCCCTCGGCGTACTTGTTGGTGAGGATCGACCCCTGTGCCTCCAGCACCGCCTTGCTGGCATAGTTCTCCGAGGCGATTAGCACGATCTTCCGCTTCTGCCTCTCCGCCTCCGCATCGATGATCCTCTTTATGTCAGCGTCTTGTTCTAATAGTGTCGTCATTTTCGCCTCTGCTTCTAAGCCCGGTAACGAGGGTGCCGCTCCCATGAAATAAGGCACTTCCTGAAGAGAGTGCCTACCTGAATCCGGAGCTTTGGCCCGGCCCGTGCCGCGGGGCCCGTTGTCTCTTTTCCTTGACTGAAAATTCTATCTCACGCTACACAGGCGGTCAATGAAAATGACTGCCTCACGACTCCCTTGTAGGGGCGAAAGGCCGGTCGTGCTCCCAGGCCGCATCTATCAACGCCAGCATCCCCCCCGACACCATTGAGTGTCCCCCCAACACAACCGGAATCGCCGCCTCCTGTGCCCCGAGCGTGAACTGCCTCAGCCACGGGTCGACCACCGACTCCGCTTCCAGCATATCTGAATAGAACCTGTCCGCCGCCGGGAAAGTCTTGCCTATATGTTTGAAGATCACCCTCGTATCGATGAACGCCGCATCACCCATCTCCGACAACCTGTGGAAGAACCCCTTCACCCCGGAGGATTCCAACAAATAACCCAGAATCGACCTGTTATTCCCCCCTCGCCCATCCCCCCGCATCCCCCGCCCCTCCGATACCACCCGGCACCGGCACGCCGTATCAGTCTCTAGCCTGTACCAAACGAAACTCCCCACCCGACCCGCCACCGTGACCCGCGACTCTTTGTTGGTGAAGCAGGCTATCGCCTTATTGACTTGGCTTATCTGTAGTTCGGAGGTTGCCAGCGCACCCTTCAGACTCTCTGGCAAGCGCGGGTACAGGGACAACACGGCGAGGTCGGTGGGAGTGTCGACGTCCATCAACGTCTCGATGCTCCTGTCCAGAACAACGGCATCAAGGCCCGCGTCGTCTCTCAGCAATCGTGGCAGCGGATTGTCGATCTCCGGCAAAGATATCCTGCCCAGGGCCCCGACAGGCGAGAATGCCGTCATATCCCCGGAATACAGATTGTTGGTGATAACGATATTGGAGTTCTCAGAAAGCCTTTTCGCAACTTCTCCGAACAACGACTCAGACGCCAACGGCATCGAACCACCCCCCAGACAACAGGCCCGCTCCGCACCGTACCTAACCAGCACTTCCCTCAAACACTCCCCGAAATGGAACGGTTCTGGCGACATCTCAACTTCCACATCAGGCAGCTTTATGTCGAGCAATACAGGCTCATCCGTGACCAGAACATGCCTGTCGAACCCCCCACATCCCACCGCCCTCCTCAGGTTCTCAAGTGCTATCGCCCTCTGCGCGGACGCCAACGCTCGCTCCGGCTCGCTATCCCCCCATCCCCCGACAAACGTCACGAAAACCGAGTTTCCCATCTCCGCCTCTCCTACAGCTCTCTTGCCACCGTAACGCCCCACACCTCTCCCACACCGACCCTCTTCAACGCGGCCGCGCAGGCCCGAAGCGTTGCGCCCGTAGTGGTGACGTCATCAACCACCGCAACTCTTGCACCCTCCAGTCTTACCGTCTCGCACTGGAACGCCCGAGCCACGTTGGCACGCCTTTCATCAGCCGTCGAGGCCCGTGCCTGCGGTCCGGCATACGTGACTCGCTTCAAAAGTCGCTCATCCACTTCCACCCCCAACGTCTCCCCCAAATGCCGGGCGATTATCTCGGCCTGGTTGTAGCCCCTTTGCCGGAGCCTGCGCTTGTGCAGCGGGACCGGCGACAGCACGTCGAATTCCAGCCCGTCCTTGGCCAACATCTCCCCCACGTATCCCGACAAAGTACCCGCGACCGAACGCAGATTTGAGTATTTGAGCGCCAGCACCGCTTCTCTCACCGGAGTCTCAAACTCAAATACCGACCTCATCCCGTCCAACGGCCATACGCGCGTCGCCTCGGCAATGCAGAGACAAGGATTCGGTCCCGGATTCCCACACCTGTGACATCGCGGAGCCCCGATGATCGGCAATTTCGACTCGCATTCCCCACATATGAACGCCCCCGATCTGTCGCAAGCCACGCATCGGCGCGGGAAAATCAGGTCAAGAAATGAGTCTTTAGCATCTGAAATTACGCTCGTAAGACTGATATGCACCTCGACCGACAAAGTGTCGGGCCAAATGGGCTTGAGTCCCAATTATATCCGCCGTTGTATACTCCCCCCTGCGACTATCGACCCCATCTGGATGCAGGAGGCATTCTAGGTCCCATGGTAAAGGCCGTCTTCTTCGACCTCTACAACACCCTTGCCAAGTTCGATCCCGCCCGAGAAAAGCTCCAGCAGCAGGTCTGCGGAGAATTCGGCATCAAGGTTACCCAGGACGGCATCACCAAGGGCTACTCTGCCGCCGACGATTTCATGGCACGCGAAAACGGGAAGCATCACCTCGCCAAGCGCACCGAGGAGGCACGCAGAGATTTCTTCGCCGAGTACGAGCGTCTCATCCTGCAGGGCGCGGGAGTCGACGTACCTGCTCCCCTCGCCAGCGAAATCTTCCAGAAAATCCAGACCATCCCCTACCACCTGGCCCTGTACGACGACGCCCTTCCTTGCATCCAAACCCTCAAGGCGCATGACGTAATAGTCGGCATGATCACCAACATTTACGCAGATCTGCACCGCACCTGCGCCCGACTCGGCCTAACCGACTGCCTGGATTTCTGGGTGACATCCAAAGAGGCCGGCTCCGAAAAACCCCACCCCGCTATCTTCGAACTGGCCTTGTCAAAGGCCAATGTCCCGGCCTCGGACGCCACACACGTCGGAGACCAGTACTACTCTGACGTTACCGGGGCCCGGGGCGTTGGCATCACGCCCGTCCTCATCGATAGGGCCGGACTGTCCAACGAAATGGACTGCACCGTGGTCCGGGGATTGTCCGAAATCCCCAACCTGCTCAATGCAACTCTTGCGCCCTAGAGCCTTGCGCCTCGTTCCCTGCTGGCCTACAGTATGCTCACTAGGAAGGCCCGGGTTTCGGCTTCCTGCTAAACGCTAACTGAGATTGCTGAGAAGCCGGGCCGGAAGGGCAGTTATGGGCGGCGAAGGCCGGTTAGTAGTAGTCTCCAACAGGGCCCCATCCGTATCCGCGCCCTCCACCACGGAAGAGCGGAGAAACCTGCCCGTCGGCGGCCTCGTCAGTGCCCTCCGCCCGGCCCTGGAAAGCCGAGAAGGCCTCTGGATGGGCTGGAGCGGAGAGACCGACGCCGCGAGCAACAATGCCCGTCTCTCAATCTCGGAAGTGGAGGGCATAACCCTCGCATCCGTATCCCTCTCCCGAAACGAAGTAGAGCATTTCTACAACATTTTCTCCAACCAAACCCTGTGGCCCCTCCTCCACTCCTTCCCCGGCAAGGCAACCATCCGCCACGAAAGCTACCAGGTCTACCGAAGCGTAAACCGAAAATACGCCGCCTCACTCATCGACCTCCTCAGACCCGGGGACCTCGTCTGGGTCCACGACTACCATCTCTTCCCCCTCGGCCGCGAGCTCAGGAAGCTCGGCTGGACAGGCAAAATCGGCTTCTTTCTTCACAGCCCCTTCCCTCCCTCCGAGATCTTCGGCATCCTCCCCTGGGCCCGAAAAATCCTCACCCGCCTCTTTGATTACGACATTGTCGGCCTCCAGACCCGCAAGTACGCCCACAATCTCCAGGAGTCCATGGGCGACGAGCTCGGAGCCGTGCTAATCGGCGATACCCTCCATCACAAAGGCCGCACGCTTAAAGTACGCTCCTACCCCGTCAGCACCGACGCCGAAGCCTTCCGCTCAATGGCTCTGAACACGCACCCGGGTCCCGTCAGCGAATTCCTCGAAGATTTCTCCAAAGACAGGAAAATCTTGCTTGGAGTCGACCGCCTTGACTACACCAAGGGAATCGCCCAGCGGATGCAGGCCATGGAACGTCTTCTGGACTCCCACCCCGAGCTGCGCGGGCGGGTAACCCTAATCCAGATTTCGGCCCCCAGCCGGGTCAACGTCCCCGAATACGCCCAGGAGCGGGCACAACTCGACTCCCTTGTCGGCCAGATCAACGGCAAGTTCGGCGAAGCTCACTGGATGCCCATTCATCCCCTCCACCGCTCCTATTCTCAACAGGACCTCGCCCACTTCTACCGGGAAGCCGACGCCTGCCTCGTCACCCCTCTCCGAGACGGTATGAACCTCGTGGCCAAGGAATTCGTTGCCTCCCAGACTTCCGACCCCGGAGTCCTTGTCCTTTCTCGCTTCTGTGGCGCCGCCGAGTCCATGCAGGACGCCCTGATGGTCAATCCCTACGACATCCAGCGCACCGCCGCCACGATTCACCGCGCCCTGACTATGGACAAGGAAGAACGTCAACGCCGATGGAAAGCCCTTTCCCAGGGCATATCCCAGCACACCGCCGAGGACTGGTGCTACGGTTTCCTCTCTGACCTCTCTGACGAATAGGCCATCCACCGCAGGAACTCCTCCACCTCCCCCCGCCCCGACAGCCAGTAGTCCGATTTCAAAATCACGTCTGCCGGCGTCTCGCCGTCCACAACGGCCACTGCTGCCCCGCTGAAACCCGGTCTCTCTGCCAATCGATGCACCGTATCGAATGCGTCACAGTCGGTAATGTCATCTCCCAGCACTATCGCACCGGTCAACCCAGCCTCCTGCACCAAACCCTCGACGGCCGTGCCCTTGTTCACCTCGATATTGGGCGTCAGTTCCACAACCATCTTTCCCTCCCTCACCTTGAGATCTCGGCCTTCGGCAAGTGGGCGCATCATCGCTAGGACCAGGGATCTCGCCAGGTGTGTGTCGGAGGCGTTACGGTAATGCACGGAGACACCCCGCCCCTTGTCTTCTACGTACAACCCGGCGACTCCAAGTTCTGAGATATCTCGCACCGCCTCCTCCAACAGACCGGGGGTCGCCTCAGCCCTCGCCGATCCAATGTCATCTCCCGCCCCCCACACCTCCATCCCGTGATTCCCCACGTAGGTCACCCCTCCCAGCCCCACCACCTCCCGCAGAAACTCCACTCCCCTCCCCGACACCACCGCTACCAAATCCAACCTCTCAGAAAGCACACCCAGAGTGTCTCTTATCTCAGGTTCAAGCACTGTCTCCCGGGGATCGTCGAAAATAGGCGTCAACGTTCCGTCTAAGTCCGTAAACAGACCAACCCTGTCGGCGCCAAGGATTTCGGAGAACATATCCATCTGGTCCAGAGCCCGCTGCGGTGGCAAAAAGCTGCTCCCTAACTTCCTCTAACTTCTACCTTGACGAGAAGCCTCCTAAACTGTCATGCCGAGGCTCCGCGAGGAATCTGGGGTGGGGCTCCCAGCTACGAAAAACATGAATACTCCCCGCTTTCATGGTCCTTGCCTGGCGCTACGCAAAGGCCCTTCAATCGGCTGTAGGTGCTCTATGGCCGGAGAGGGTTCGAGTGATGGCGAAAGTGATAGCGCATTGACAGGTCAGCCCAGACACAATCACTAATATACAAAAGGCTCTTCAACTACGCGCCCCAGCCAACTCCTTACCCTTGCCATTACCTGCAACCGAGTCCCCCTCCACCACATCTATCTGCTCAATAACTCGCTCCAACATCCCCTGCCACCCCTTCATCGACATATCCATGTCAATCTTAACCTGCCTGCTCCCGACCCTCACCCGTCTACCAACACCATGCATACCCCGACCGTCGACACGCGCCTCCGGCCCGAGGAACAGTATCACCTGTTTCCCCTCTCGCGCTATCCTCATTATCCCTCGCGGCGACGCCATGAGTTTCAATTTGAGTAGGTACAGAAGGTTCTCTACCTCAGTGGGCCGAGTCCCGAACCTGTCCTCCATCTCCTCCGCCAGCTCTTCCACCCCCGATACCTCTCGCATCCTGGCCAACCTCTGGTACAGCGCCAGCCTCACTTCCAGGCCCGGAGTATAGTCTTCGGGCAGATAGGCTGGAACGGGTATGTCAACGGAAGTAGTGTTGTCCATAGGCAATACGATGTTCGAGGCCCCGTTGCTCTCCATCCCCGCAAACCCGAGTTCCTTCAACTCCTCAATCGCCCGACCCAGCATCGCACAGTACAAATCGAACCCCACCGCAGCGATATGGCCGCTCTGCTCTACCCCCAGCAGGTTCCCCGCACCCCTGATCTCTAGGTCCTTCATGGCAATCCTGAACCCGGCCCCAAGCTCCGTTGCCGCCTGGATAGCCTTCAAACGCTTCTCTGCCACCTCGCTTATAGCCCTGTACCGGTCGAAGAAGAAATAGGCGTAGGCCCGGTCCGCCCCCCGCCCCACTCTGCCCCGCAGCTGGTACAACTGCGACAACCCCATCCTCTCAGCCTGGTGAACTATGATCGTGTTCACGTTGGGCATGTCCAGTCCCGACTCGATGATCGTTGTGCAAACCAGTACGTCGTAGTCCTTGGCAGCGAAGTCCACCATCACCTTCTCCAACTGCCTTTCGTGCATCTGCCCATGCCCCACAACCACCCGGGCCTCAGGCACAAGCTTGCGCAGCCTTTGCGCTAGCGCCTCGATGCTCTGTACCCGGTTGTGCACGAAGAATATCTGCCCGCCCCGATCAATCTCCCGGATCACCGCTTCCCGTACAACCTCGTCTTCATATTCCTGTACGTAAGTCCTGATTGGCAGCCGCTCTTCGGGAGGCGTCTCCATAGTGCTCATGTCCCGCACCCCCACCAACGACATGTGAAGCGTCCTGGGTATAGGCGTTGCGCTCAACGTTAGTACGTCCACCTCCTCCCTCATCTTCTTCAGCTTCTCTTTGTGCGTCACCCCGAACCGCTGCTCCTCGTCAATCACCACCAGTCCCAGGTCCTTGAACTCAACGTCCTTCTGCAGCAACCTGTGCGTCCCGATACACACGTCCACCGACCCTTCCTCCAACCTCGCCAGCACCGACTTCTGCTCCCGAGCTGATCTGAACCGGCTCAGCACCTCTATCTCCACCGGAAAGGCCTTGAGCCTCTGCCGAAAAGTCTGCAGGTGCTGTTGTGCCAGCACGGTAGTCGGCACCAGCACCGCGACCTGCCTTCCGTCCAGCACTGCCTTGAACGCCGCCCTTACCGCGACCTCCGTCTTCCCATACCCCACATCCCCGCACACAAGCCTGTCCATGGGTCTGGGCTGCTCCATGTCCCGCTTGACATCCCGGATCGTATCCATCTGGTCCGGGGTCTCGACGTACGGGAACGAGGCCTCCATCTCCTGCAACCACGAGTTGTCCTGCGAATATGCAAACCCGTTCTTCATCTCCCGCTTTGCGTAGAGAGATAACAGTTCCCGCGCAATCTTCTCCGCCGACTCCTTGACCTTCCTCTTCGCCCGACTCCATTCCTGTGTCCCGAGCCGGTTCATCGCCGGAGGCCCTTCACCTGACCCTATATAGGGCGTCACCCGGTCTACGCTGTCATTTGGCACGTAGAGCCGGGCGCTGTCCGCATATTCAATTGTCAGATATTCCCGCTCCCCCTCGTCCCGCCTCATCGTCGTGACCCCCACGAACCTCCCTATCCCGTGGTCGATGTGTACAACGTAGTCCCCAACCGCTATGTCCGAAGCAAAGGCTTCCTTCCGCACGGGCCTCCGCCTGGACGCCCGTCTTTGCTTCACATACCCGAATATCTCCTTGTCCGTGAAGAGGACTAGCGGTTTCTCTTTTCCGTTCCCCTTCAGTGTCCAGCCTTCCGCCAGCGCCCCTTGCACCAGCTTCACCGTACCCGGAGCAGGCGGTTCAGCAACCGTGTAGGTCACGGGTGTAAAAATGTCCACCTCTGACAGCAATTCGGACAGCCTTTCAGCCTGGTGGCTGACCACCGCCACCCTGCACCCATCCTCCAACATGCCCCTCAGGTCTCGAAGAAAGTACCTCAGGTGCCCCCCGAAGTTTGATGTGGGCGCAAACCCCATCATCTCCGCTCCGGACTCCCCGGCCCTCTCCCAACCCTCCAGCCGCGCTGTGCTGCTAGTTCCTTCCAGCACTTTCAGCATCTCACCCCACTCGGGGTACGCCGGAGGCACGGTTGGCGGCAGCTCCCCCTTCTCGATACCCGAAGCCCGGACCTCCTCTGCCTGCTCCAGCAGTTCTGCGTATCCGTTCTCCAGCGAGACCCCGCCATCCAACAAAACAACCGCATCTTTAGGAAGATATTCCAGGAACCTGCCCGTCAGGAACAGCTGCGCATACGCCTCTCTACTCTCCATCCCCGCCCCCGACGCGTAGCCCTCCAACTCCACCATGAATTTCGCCACAATCTCCGGGGAGGAACCCGACAGATCGATAGACCCAGTCACGTCGTCCACCATCGCCCCCGACCCCCCGTCGTACAGCGATTCCCGAGCCGGGCCTATACGGACCGCCCTCAGATTCTCCACCGAAGCCTGCGTCCCTGGGTCAAACCCGCGCACGCTCTCCACCTCATCCCCAAAGAAATCCAGCCGCACCGGCCTGTCTTCAGTAGGAGGATAAACGTCAATGATGCCGCCGCGACGGGTGTAAGTCCCCGGCACCTCAACCGCAGCATCGTGCTCGTACCCTGCAGCCATCAGCCGCTCGATTAGTTCTCGTGGGGCAATGCGCCCACCCGCTCTAACCTTGAAGCAAAGCCCCGAGTATCGCTCTCGGGACAGTGTCTTCAAAGCCAAGGCCGGGACACTGGTCACTATCACAGGCGCCGTATCCTTGGCGTAGTTGACCAGAAGGTCAAGCACCCTTATCCGGTCCAGTGCAATGGAAGGGTCCCAGGCCCGTTGCTCGTAAGGCAGGGTATCGGGCTCTGGAAACAGGTGAACGTTCTCCGGAGTCGCCGACCAAAGACCTATCTGCTCCTGCAAGGCCACGGCGCTCGAGTCCCGCGGCGTCACCACCACAATCGGCCGCCCCAGCTTGCTCCTCAGTGCAGCAATCAAACACGGCTTGGCCGAGTCTAGCGCCACCCCAGACCACACCACCCCCTGGCTCTTCTTGCCGGGCGCGATTAACTCGCCGAGGCCCGCAAAGGAGGGGTCCCGGCTCACCTGGTCGATCAGGCCCGATAGGTCCATACGTTTGGAGTCCAAAAGCCGCGCTCAGGATTCTAACAAATGTGTGCAAGAAAGTAAGGAGCGTTCTTTTCAGTATTTCTTGGGCGGACTCCGCCCCGGCTATAATGTGTCTACGTGCCGCTTCTCAGAGCCCAATAGGAGACCATCAATGAGCACCGAGTCCACCATTATCAGCATCTCGCTTATTGCGTTCTTTATGGTGCTGTCTGCCTTTTTCTCCAGCTCCGAGACCGCATTCATGTCTCTCCAGCGGGTTAGGATTCTCCACCTTGCCAACATAGGCCGGGCAGGCGGCAGGAAGATGCTGAACAGGATGGACCACCCGGAGCGGACCCTTTCCACTGTCCTTCTAGGCAACAACCTCGTCAACACGGCCGCAGCGGCGATTGGTGCATCAGTTGCAGTAGCGTGGCTTGGCGACAACATGGGTATTGTTGTAGCTACCTTAGGCGTAGCCTTCCTCTTGCTAATTTTCAGTGAGGTTATTCCAAAGACCTTCGCCAGCCGCCACTCAGAATGGCTTGCCTTCCGCTACCTCAAGCCCTTCGCACTGGTGGAAGTTCTGCTTCTCCCCGTCTCCGTTTTTCTTGAGCTCATCGGACGCTGCATAGTTAAGGCAAGCGGAGGCAGGATCAGCGGGCGCAACCTCGTCAACGCCGAGCTTCTTCGCTCCGTCATCTCCGTCGGGCGTGAAGAGGGTGCCGTGGGCCGCGAGGAAGCCAGGATGCTCCAGAACGTACTTGCATTTAGGGAACGCCTCGTCAAGGAAGTAATGACGCCCCGCACGGAAATGGTCTGGCTCGACGAAGACACCACACTCACCGCTTTCCTGAACGAATACGACACGTCCCCCCTCTCACGCTTCCCCGTCTACAAGGAGGCCTATGACAACGTGGTCGGCCTCCTCCACACCCGAGACGTCGTCCGGGCCCTGCATCGCGGCGATGTTCAGTCCGACAGCAAGCTCATCGAGCTCGTCCGTCAGGTCCAGTTCGTACCCGAGACCAAGCGCCTAGGTGACCTCTTCTTCGAAATGCGTTCCTCCGGCCAACAGATGTACCTCGTAGTCGACGAATACGGCGGAGTTTCTGGCCTGGTAACCAACCAGCAGCTTGTAGCCGCCATAATGGGCCGAGTCGCCGATGATGAAACCCCCCGTGACGAAGTGGAAGAGCTAGCTTCCGGTGCACTCCAGGTAGATGGCGGCCTGCCAATCCAGGAAGCCAACGAGACCCTCGGCCTCAACATCCCAGACGGTGACTACGAAACAATTGCCGGATTTGCCCTTGATATGCTCGCCCACATCCCTTCAGAAGGCGAGGCATTCCGCTTCCAGGGCCGCCGCATAACCGTCTCGGAAATGAGAGGTGTCAAAATCGAAAAATTGCTGGTCTCCAAACGCTAGTCCTATCCTCTCCGAGACCCAACCCGGTAACGCATATGCGAATTATCCTCGTCAGACATGGCGAGACCGACGCCAATAAGCAGGGCCGTTTCCAGGGCGCCAGCGACGCCCGGCTCAATGATACCGGCCTCTCCCAGGCCAAGGCCCTTGGATGCCGACTTGCCACCGAGAAGATCAAAGCCGTCTACTGCAGTCCCCAGACTCGCGCCCTACAGACCGCCGCCCCTATCGCCGAAGCCCTCGGCCTCTCTATCCAGACTTTGGAGGGCCTCCGGGAGCTGGACATCGGTGAGCTTGATGGCCTCCAGGCCCACGACCTCCGGGAACGTTACTCCCATATCCTGGATCAATGGCGCACCGACGTCGGGGCTCTTACTATGCCCGGCGGGGAGTCAATCGTCGGCCTGCAACAGCGCACCTGGGAAGCCGTACTGAGGATTCGCGAGAGTCATAATGAAGACATCACTGTCGCCGCCGTCAGCCACAACTTTGCCATTCAGAGCATCCTTATCAAGGCGTTGGGGATGGACCTGCGCAACTTCCAGCGCATTAGGCAGGATCTTGCGGCCATCAGCGAGGTCGACTTCAGAAACGGCGAGCCCTCCCTCAAGTCCCTGAACGATAGGTGCCACCTTTCAGAGCTGAAGTAGCCGGATCCCCAGGAGGCTCACGCCATCACTGGAAACAAGAAAGCCATCAGTGCCCTGGAAACGTGCGTCCGCGCGTTCGTCCTTGACCACGGCCTCGCCCAAAGCACACAACCCCTGGTCGTAGGCGTCTCCGGTGGCCCCGACTCCCTTTCTCTCCTCTACGCCCTCCACCGCCTTTCCCCCGACTTGGGTCTATCACTTCAAGTCACACATTTTAACCACGGCCTCCGCGCCGAGGCTTCTGACGCAGATGCCGATTTCGTTGCCTCTCAAGCCGAGACGCTCGGCCTTCCCTCCTCCACTGCCAAGGAACATATAAAGTCCCGCCCCAAGGGCCACAGCCGCTCTCTCGAAGAGCAGGCCCGTGATGCCCGCTACGACTTCCTGGCGCGCGTCGCCCGCGAGCACAACGCCTCTGGCGTAGCCGTCGCCCACACCGCTGACGACCAGGTCGAGACTATTCTCATGCACCTCATAAGAGGTACCGGACTCCGCGGGCTTAGGGGTATGGCTCCCATGGTGACTATGCAATCGACATCCGGGCCGGACCTTATGATTTTCCGACCCCTTCTGGCAGCCACCCGTCAACAGACCGAGTCATATTGCGAAGCCCTGGACCTTGCGCCCCGTATCGATCATACAAACCTGCTCCCCGATACCTTGAGGAACCGGATCAGGCTCGAACTCCTGCCCGCGCTCAGGGCGTACAATCCCAGATTCTCCGCCGCCCTCCTTCGCCTCGCCGATTCCGCCTCTCTGGATCTCTCCTTCATAGAATCCCACCTCACTGAGACATGGACTGAGGTGGTGGATAAGAACGACGGTGGTCTGTCCATCTCCCGCGCCAGGCTTTCCGAAATACACCCAGCGCTACGCCGCCGGGTCCTGTCACGGGCATTGGAATCGGTATCAGGCAGTCCAGTCGATATCGAAGGTATCCACGTAACCTCCCTGGAGTCCATCCTGACCGGAGATACTGGCTCGGGGCTTGACTTGCCCAAAGGTATCCGAGCCTATCTGGACTACGACCGCCTCATCCTCACCAACATCCCCACCCCACCCCCTACCCCACTACCGGAGGAGGAACAGACAATCGCCGTCCCCGGCGAAACATTGCTGTCAGGCTGGAAAATCACCGCGTCCATTGAGGATGCGGCCTCCAGCGAACAAGAAAGCGGTCCCTACTCCGCTCTCTTCGACATGGACCGACTCTCGGAGCCTCTTACTTTGCGGCGCCGCAAAGACGGTGACCGATTCACTCCCCTAGGTATGTCGGGCTCTAAGAAACTCCAGGACTTCTTTACTGACGCGAAGGTCCTAAGGGGACGCAGAGATTCAATCCCCATAGTCCTCTCCGGAGACGAGATCATTTGGGTCGTCGGCCACCGCCTCGCCGACTCCGCAAGGCTGGGTCCCACTACTGACCGCATCCTCCGTCTCACCTTCTACCAAGTCGGGTAGACTCCCACAGCCTGATGTTATTTGCGTTTTACCATACATTCGCAAATTGCAGCCCGCGGCATTTTCAATCGCGAAAACTAGAGCCGATCTTCCGTCTCGAAGTTCCATCCATCTAGACCTCCCATCTAGGTAACCTCTGAACAAGTCATCGTCACCACTTTCTTCCGTGATCCCCGCCCCAGTCGTCATTCCCGAGTAGTAGGGTCGAAGATGCGCCGTGCTGAAAGTCCGCCTTTGGCGGAGCATGAATCCATCCCCTCCCTTCCCTCTCCTTCACCACTCATGCATTTGCTCAGACCATCCCTAGACCTCAAAACATCGACCTCCATGCTTATGTAAAGACTCTCTATCGAATGGTCCACTCCACCCCGATGCTTGAGCACCCATCTAACTCTAGTCTTATTTTCATTAACTTGATATACTACAAATAACTCTTCCCATTGTTAGCATACCCGAAATTAAGGAGGCTCGATCTACCGTGTCCATGGGAAACCGTCAGCCAAATGGTCGCATGGTGCCCTGCATTGGTGGGTATCAAGCTTATGTGCCGGCCCCTTTGCCGCCACCAATAACATGGAGCCAGGATCTCAGCGTAGCGCTCTCTTCCGCTGACCGCGCCATCGGCAGACTCGCTGGCGAGGGACGACGCTTGCCCAACCCTCACCTCCTGCTGCGGCCCTTCGTCCGTAAGGAGGCCGTATTGTCGAGCCGCATTGAGGGCACCCGAGCTACTCTTGGCGATCTGTTAATTAGGGAAGCTGGCGCGGTCACTTACACTACTCCTTCTGACCTCCGTGAGGTCGGCAATTATGTGACTGCTCTTGAGTACGGCTTGGACCGCCTCGAGTCTCTGCCCTTGTCTCTGCGCTTGGTTTGTGAAATGCACGAACGTCTCATGCGAGGTGTTCGGGGCGATACGGCCATGCCTGGTGAGTTCCGCCGCGACCAGAATTGGATCGGTCCGGCTGGTTCTACTCTGGAGAATGCGACGTACGTTCCACCTCCGGTGTTAGAGCTTATGCCCTGCTTGAGTTCATGGGAACGGTTTTTGCACGACGAGGACCTCCCACCTTTGCTTCATGCCGCTCTCGCCCACTCTCAGTTCGAGGCCATCCACCCGTTTATCGATGGCAATGGTCGCGTGGGACGCCTGCTTATCACACTTTTGCTGATCTCTCGGGAGGTATTACCGTCGCCTCTTCTTTACCTGAGCGCGTACTTCGAGGCAACCCAACGGGAATACTACACTCGCCTCCAGGCCGTGACGGAAAATGGAGAGTGGGAGGAATGGCTGGTCTATTTTCTGAGGGGAGTGGTCACCCAGTCCGAGGACGCCCTAGACCGCATCTGGCGTATCGATGAGTTGTTCGCAGGCTGGAGGCAGCAGCTCTTCGATGGACGTTCAAGGCTCCCGGAAGCCGCTCTCGAACTCTTCATCGAAAACCCCTATTGGACCATTTATGGGATCGCAGAAAGGCTGAACGTAGCCTTCACTACTGCTCAACGCGCCATCAACCGCTTGGAGTCGGTTGGAATCATCGCGCAGGTGGGGGAAGCAAGGCGGAACCGGGTCTATTGTGCAGAGTCAATCCTCAACGTCCTTGAGGAGCCGACTCTCATCCCAGCCTAGCTTCCTACCAATGCCCTCATACGTCTCGCTCTTGATGTTGTCGAACCAGCCTTTGCTAGGCATTAGCCCTGTCGTTTGACGATAAGACCTGCAATTGACTAGTTTTATGGTTAGTCAGTTCCATGACGCTGGAGCAAATATGACTAAGACATAGCCCGTGCAAGACGCAAAGGCAAGGTTTAGTGAGTTCCTCAGGGCTAGTTTGGCGAATGGGCCACAGGTCGTGACCAATCGAGGTGTGGAAACGGCGGTCCTCATCCCTATCCAAGAATGGCGGAGGTTGGAAAAATTGACTACGCTCAACCTAAAGGACTTGCTCCTGGCGCCGGAAGCCCGTACTGAGACCCTTGTCCCGCCGCGCTCGAAACATCCTGGCCGTACCCCTTCCATTGCTGAGTAGAGCCGTGTACCTGCTCGATACCAACGTCGCTTCCGAGTTGCGACGTCCCCGTCCGGACAAAGCAGTTGTCGATTGGATTTCCGGCATATCGCCTGATCGATTATTCATATCCGCAGTAACGATTGGCGAGATACAGGCCGGAATAGAGATCACCCGTGAGCAGGATGAGGCCAAGGCGAAGGAGTTGGAAGCATGGCTCGACAGAGTTTTAGGCTCCTACGGTGCGTTGCCTATGGACGGGTCTGCCTTCCGTGAATGGGCTCGACTGATGCATGGAACGTCAGACACTCTGACCGAGGATGCCATGATAGCTGCGACGGCTATTCTTCACGGACTGACGGTGGTTACCAGAAACGTTGGAGATTTTGAGCAGTTTGAGGTGGATCTGCAGAATCCCTTCGAAAGAGCGCAGGGGCAGCCCATCTTTCAGCCGCACCCATTACACCGCTTATTTACAAAATATAGCCTAACCGCTAATAATTATCTGCGCAATTTTCAAACAGGAAAACAAGGGGACTTCTAACACCGAAGGCTTCAGCCAGTACGCAATCCACCTTGTCTTTATGCGTGACTAGGCTAGCGCAGCCTCCACGAATTCCTTGTGTGCTTGGTAGCGGGAACGGCAGGCTGGCCTTGCTCGACGAGACTTACTGCTCTTACCGCTGCTCTATTTTAGTCATAGTCAAGAACTCAGCCGTTGCGCCCGATGCCCTCACACCTGTCTCAGGGTTTCTATCGAGGGGCCGAACCTGGCCTGACTACTCCCCCCACCCCATCCCCCTACATCACCCTCTTCAACTTCGGATTAGTCGTAAGCCCCGGGATCCGACCCCGCTTCGCAATAGCCTTCCCGTCCACTTCGTGGATGTCGGCCGTGAAGTTGATGGGGCCCGCGTTGCTGATGTATCCCCCCACCCCGAAGCTGTCTACCGGCGCTTCGTTCTCCCTGAAGTATCGAATCCGCTCGGGATCTAACCCCCCGCTGACTATCAGCCTGACGGAGTTAAACCCTTCCATGTCCAGCCGAGCCCGTATCTCCTTTACCAGTTCGGCCGTAACCCGACCCCGTTCCCAAGGCGTGTCTACTCTGACACCGGCCAACCTTTCCCGCATCGCACGCGCCACACGTAGACTCTCCTCTGCTTCATCCTTGAAGGTGTCGACTAGCACTATCCTCGGCACTTCCGGGCCCTGGCTCCGATCGAAGGCCTGTGCCGCTTCCAATGTGTCCCCCATGACCAGGATCAGGGCGTGAGGCATGGTCCCCGTGGGCGCGACTCCCGCCAATGCTGCCCCGTCTATCGAGGCGCACCCCTGGCACCCTGCAAGCACCGCCGAGTACTCCATCCTCCCCGATACCAGGGGATGTACGTGCCTCGCCCCGAAGCTCACCACCGGGATACCCCCGGCAGCCTCGACACACTCCCTGGCCGCCGTCGCCCAGCCTGTGCAGTGCGACAAAATTCCCAACAGCGGCGTCTCGTACAGGCCGAAGGGTCTGTAGGGCACCCGCACCCTCATCACCACCTCTTTCCGCTCTATCTCGGAACCCTCTTCGACAGCCTCCACTTCTCTGTTATCGGCAGGCACCGCTACCTCGATGAGTTGAAGCGCCTCATCTATTCCGCTCAGAAGCCCCGGTTTACTGGGGAAAAACTCTACGGTGCATATCGGGTTCAGCCCTTCGGCTTCAAGCACTTGTTGAGCGCGCCGGAAATAGATATCTGTCGTCTCTCCGGACAATACCCAGTCCGGCAAGGGGAATTTCGGCCGAGTCGCGGAGACTAGAGAGGGTGGGAGGTCGTCTTGGATAATAGCCATGAGATTTCAGGTTTCTGAGTTTTCAGCCGACCGCTTGAGGCTGCACAACCCTGGCCCCGAGCACCTGCTCGATGTGGTCCAGTGCAAACTTATGCACTTCCTCGGAATAGCTTGCTACAGCATCCGCCGGCACCTCTACCCTGTAGTCACGGTTTCGTGCATCCGCCACGGTGTGCATGACGCAAACGTTGGTGCAGACTCCACACACTATCACCTTCTCGGGATTCAGCTTTCGCAGTTTTTGGTCAAGGTCGGTGTTGAAAAAACCGCTGTATCGCTGTTTCGGTATGACGTCTCCCTCGAATCCCGACAACTCAGGGATTATCTCCGTCTCCGTGGTGCCTCGTACGCAGTGTTCCGGAAACATCTCGAACTCTAGGTCGTCAGGCTCGTGGTGGTCGCACAGGAATATGATCTTGCTTCCCATCCGGGATTCACGCTCTAACAGATCGCGCACTACAGGCACGATCCGTCTAGCCGACTCCCCGGTGTACAGATTGCCTCCCTCTTCGCAGAAACCCCGCACCATATCTACTACTAGTACCGCGTTCACCATCTCTTGCCTCCTCGCTCAGCCTAATTCGGCTCTCCTGTCAGGATGTTACCGCCGCCGACTCATGGATTCAAGGATTGGGCTCGCTGACCTGGGGACGGGGCTTGGGCACCCCGCCGAAACGGAGCCTGAGCAGTCCCTTGAAGTCCGCCCACGCCGTGGAGAACACTCTTACCCGAGTGTCAGGGTCATCCACCCAGTGTACTGGGACTTCTTTGAGTTTGTACCCGTTCTTTTCCGTAAGGATTAGAAGTTCTGAGTCGAAGAACCACTCTTTGTCCTTGATCAAGGGGATGAGCTCGTTGGATGCCTTCTGGTTTATCGCTTTGAAACCGCACTGGGCATCGGAAAAGCGGGTCCGAAACATACACTTGATCAGCCGGTTGTAGGAGCGGGAAATGAACTCTCGTTTGAAACTCCTCTTCTCCACTCTCGACCCTTTGGCCAATCGGGTCCCGATGGCTACGTCAAACCCATACTCAATTGACCCTATTAGCGCCGGCAATGCGTCCAGCCTCGTCGAAAGGTCGACATCCATGTAACACATCACGTCTGCCTTGCTGTCTGTCCATGCCTTGAACAAAGCCCTCCCCCGACCCTTCTGCTCCAGATGAAGTAGAGATACCCGCTCCTGTTCGCTTGAGAGCTTCTCTGCTACCTCCCTTGTCGAGTCGGTAGACCCGTTGTCCGCAACTATTATTTGCCAGTCGCTGCCGGACATGTCCCTGCGCACGAACGCCGAGAGTGTCGCTATGCATTGGGGCAGCGCTTCTTCTTCGTTATATACCGGAATTATTATGTCGATGCTGGTCAAGGCTGCTTTCTCTCAACCCTTAATGGGTAGTCTCTACATGTTCGCCTTAATGCTTGAAGTGCCTTACTCCCGTGAACACCATGGCCATCCCCAACTCATCTGCTGCATCGATAACCTCCTGGTCCCTCACCGACCCACCCGGCTGCACAACCGACGCCACCCCTCCCCCCGCTGCTAACTCTACATTATCCGCAAAGGGAAAGAACGCGTCCGAGGCCAGCGCCGAGCCTTGCGCTCGCTCCCCCGATGCCCTGAGAGCCAGGTGCACGCTGTTCACCCGGTTAGGTTGTCCCGCCCCCATCCCCACCAAGGCTCGGTCCTTCACAAGCACAATCGCATTGGACTTCACGTGTTTCGCTGCTTTCCAGGCAAATGCCAGGTCTTCCATCTCTTCGGACGTCGGGGCGCGCTTTGTGACGCACCGCCATCCAGACGGATCATCCGCACCGGAGTCCCGGGTCTGCACCAGGTACCCGCCTTCCACCGTCTTTACGTCGAGACCGGAAGGTCCATCGCTTGACCCCATCTCCAGTATTCGAAGATTCTTCCTCTTCTTGAGAAGTGCCAGGGCCTCCTCTTCGAACGAGGGTGCAATCACAATCTCGTAGAATACTTTGGAAATCTCTTCCGCTACGCCAAGGCTTACCTTACGGTTACACGCCACTATCCCCCCGAACGCCGACACCGGGTCACCGGCCAACGCCCCCCTGTATGCCTTCGCAAGGTCCTCATCACTGGCGAGCCCGCACGGGTTCATATGCTTGATAATCGCTGTCGTCGGTCCGTCGAAGTCCGACACCGCCCCCCACGCCGCATCCGCATCAGCAATGTTGTTGAATGAAAGCTCTTTGCCCCAAAGCTGGTTCGCACCCGCAATCCCCCCACCCCGTGACCCCGACCCTGCGTAGAACGCACCCCGTTGGTGTGGGTTCTCTCCGTAGCGCAGGCCCTGGGCCTTGGTCATCCCTATGGTCAACTCATCAGGGAACGGGTCGCCCCCTTCCGACAAATAGTCCGCAATCGCCGTGTCATAGAGCGCAACGTGCCTGAACGCCTTTCGCGCTAGGCCCTTCCTGAAGCCCTGGTTTATGCCCCCATCCACCAACCTCTGGACCACAGCGTCGTAGTCCCGGGGATCGACCACCACCAGCACGTGCGGGAAATTCTTAGCCGAGGCCCGTACCAGCGTCGGCCCCCCAATATCGATGTTCTCAAGGGCCTCCGTAAGGTCCACACCATCCCGACTGATCGTCTCTACGAACGGATACAGGTTGACCACCACCATGTCTATCAGCCCGATTCCGTGAGACTCCAACTGGCTCAGGTGGCCCGCCACGTCCCGTCGGGCCAGTATCCCGCCGTGGACCGCGGGATGCAGTGTCTTTACCCGACCGTCCAGGATTTCAGGGAATCCTGTCAGTTCGGAAATGCTCTTCACCGGCGCACCGGCCTCGGCGATGGCCCTCTTCGTGCCCCCCGTCGAGTAGATTTCGATACCCTGGTCCGCCAGCGCCCGTGCGAAAGGCCCCAGCCCCGTCTTGTCAGATACGCTGATTACCGCTCTCATACTCACTATATGATCACCCGAACAGTCCCATCTGACTTCACCACTTCTCCAATCTCGACCGACCCCGGAATATCTTTCAGCAGAGTCGAAGCGTCTTCTTTGGACGCCATTACCGTCATCCCTATTCCCATGTTGAATACATCGTACATCTCGGCGTCGGAGACTTGACCGGCACTCTGTATCAATCTGAAAATCGGCGGGGTTGACCACGCGGACCCATCTATCTTCGCCGCAAGCCTCTTGGGCAGCGCCCTCGGCACGTTTTCCCTGAACCCGCCTCCAGTTATGTGTGCCATCCCTTTGATCTTGTCCAGCTGTCCCCCCACCGCCCCGAGATAACACCTGTGCGGTTCTAAAAGCTCCTCACCCAGCGTCCGTTCCAATTCGGGATAAAATCGCTCCAGTTCTGACGGATTGTTGTCCAGCCCGAATGCTCTCCTGACCAGGGAAAATCCATTGGTGTGCAGCCCCGATGAAGGAATCCCGAGAATCGCATCTCCCTCGTTTATCGCCGACCCGTCAATTATCTCGTCCTTCTCCACCACCCCCACGATGAACCCCGCCAGGTCAAACTCCTTCCCGACGTACACCCCCGGCATCTCCGCCGTCTCCCCGCCTATGAGAACGCAGCCGGCCTCCCTGCACGCGAGCGCCAGCCCTTCGACCAGGGAATCGGCCGCGTCGGCGTCCAATTTGCCCATCGCAATGTAGTCCAGGAAGAAGAGAGGCTTCGCCCCACCGACGAGGATGTCGTTGATGCAGTGGTTGACCAGGTCCTGCCCCACGGTGTCGTATCGTCCCACCATCGCGGCTATCCGGACCTTTGTCCCGACCCCATCCGCACTCGAAACCAGCACCGGGTCCCGGTACTTCTCCAGGTGGTACAGCCCCCCGAAGAACCCGATGTCCCCCAACACCCGAGAATTGAACGTAGTTCTCGCGTGTCGGGATATCCGCTCAGTTGCTTGGGACGCCGTAGTAAGGTCGACCCCTGCAGCCTGGTATTTGCTGTCAATAGTCATCTATAAGCAACCGACCCTATTCATGGATGAGCGTCCGGCGTAGCGAGACCCAGAGTCTCCATAGTTCCAAGCATACGCGCGGATGCTCCGGTCCCCTCTCCCTCGATCAGATTCTTGCATAACAGTCATTCCGAAGCCCCGCGAGGTCGTAGATCCGCCTCGGGCGTGAATCTGGGGTGGGGTCCAGTCCCCTCTCCCTTGAGGGGAGAGGGATAGGGTGAGGGTGATTCGGAGTCCTAACAACCAGTTAAGCACGAGGCTCTCAATTGAAGAGGCCCAGGGTAATTCGAAATGCCTGGAAGACATGACGTGATGGTTGGCAAAGACCTCGTCAAGAGAGTGAACGGGGCGTCCTCTTTCAGTAGTCAACCCCAAAGTTCCAAGCCAATGACTATGGGCGGGTCTCCATCGCGAGCTTGTCCATCTCCAGCTGCACGGGTATGGGGTACTTGCCCGTGAAGCATGCGGTGCACACTTCCTTGTTTGGAAGGCCCACAGCCTCCACGAGCCCCTTGACGCTCAGGTAGCCCAGCGAGTCCGCTCCAATCAGCTGACGGATCTCTTCCACGCTGTTCTGTGCCGCCAAAAGCTCGCTCCGGGTAGCCAGGTCTACTCCAAAGAAGCACGGGTGCTGAATAGGGGGTGCACATATCCTCATGTGCACTTCCTTGGCCCCATTCTTCTTCAGCAAGTTCACTACGTGGGGTGTCGTAGTTCCCCGGACAATGCTGTCGTCCACCACTACTATCCTCTTCCCCTCCAGCACCTCCGGCATCGCATTGAACTTCAGCCGCACGCCCAGCTCCCGTATCCGCTGGTCCGGCTGGATGAACGTCCTACCGACATACCTGTTTTTCAGCAGCGCCTCGCCCAACGGGATCCCCGACTCCCTCGCGTACCCCATCCCCGCCGCTACCGCCGAGTCGGGCACCCCCACCACCATATCCGCATCCACCGGGTGCTCCTTGGCCAGTTGCGCCCCCATCCTCTGCCTTGCCGAGTGGAGCAGCTTACCGCCCACTATGCTGTCGGGACGAGCAAAATAAATGTGCTCGAAGATACAAAGAGAGTGTGAGTCTCGTTCCACAAGCTTGTGGGACGTCACCCCCTTTTCATCGATGATAACTGCCTCCCCAGGCTCTATCTCCCGGATCACGTCCGACCCTATGTGGTCCAGCGCCGCACTCTCTGAAGCTATGACCCACCCCCCATTCAGCTTGCCCAGCGAAAGGGGGCGCACACCCATCGGGTCCCGAATTCCTATCAGCTTGTCCTTGGTCATCAAGACCAGGCTATAGGCGCCCTGGAATCGGTTCATGCAATAGCGGATACGCTCCGGCCACGTTGCGCCGGGTGCTTGTCCAAACCAGTGGGCCATCACCTCGGTGTCGGAGCTGCCCTTGAACTGTACGCCCCGCTCTTCCAACTCTATCCTGAGCTCCTGGGCGTTGATGACGTTCCCGTTGTGGCCCGTCGCCACCTCACCCCACGGGCCGTCCACCAGCATGGGTTGCGCGTTGTCTATGCGACTCGATCCCGAAGTCGAATATCGCGTGTGCCCGATAGCCAGGTGCCCGGTGAGCCTGCCCAGGGAGTCTTCGTCAAAAGCCTGCGCCACCAGGCCCATGCGGGTGTGCACGGATATCCTGTCCCCGTCGGACGCGGCGATACCCGCGCTTTCCTGGCCTCGGTGCTGTAGCGCGAACAACCCGAAAAAGCTTATTCGGGAAACATCCTCTCCGGGAGCGTAAATCCCGAAGAGCCCGCACGCCTCTCTCGGCTTGTCAACCATCTGATCGCAGCGCCGGTCAGCGGTCATGAAGGTTCCAGATAGGGCAACTCCCGCGAAGGTAACCGTACCGGTCGGGACCCGTGTTCGGATTATAGCCCCACCCCCCACCCCGGTCAACGACAACTTTCATTCCTTTACAGGTGGTGTGGATATCCAATCTTCTCCCCCTCAACTATTCCATTCGAGAACCCCAGCCCCAGACTGAGGAGCAGTGACCAGTCCCCTCTCCCTCGATGACACCCTTGCATACCCTGTGTTGGAGTGGCTGGGGCCGCTCGTGCTGAGGCACTCGAAGTATGAGCGGGGGGTGGAAGTGAGACTATCTGGCTAGCATGACAGTTGAAAACCACAGCTACACAAAGGTCTCTTGACGGGTCGCAGATGCGCCGTGCCGAAAGTCCGCCTTTGGCGCGAGGGATCTGGGGGTGGGCATTCCGCTCGCCCTGAGCGTAGTCGAAGGGTCTCAAGAGCGGAACGGGAGGGGGGCCCTTCCTTTAGACACGACCCGTCAGGCTTGCCCCGCCCTCAACTCATTAGCCACACCGTCATTCCGATGCCCGCGAGGGTTCTGAGGTGGGGTCTCCCTCCTACGAATGTGGCGTCACCCCCTCGACTCAGTTAAAACACATGTGCTATCTTCACCCGTATGACCCAACAGCCGACAAACTATGAAGTTGCAAGCCTCACATTCAACACCACTCAGGCACAAAGACCCCCCGCAAAAACGAAATTCCTGAAAAACAATCAAAATTTGTGCCTGAGCGCGCACAACAATCAAAGTTCGTTCCCCTGCCCCAACCCTTCCCCACCTATCCTCCCAGGTGCTATTATTTTTCAGTAACCTGACCCCTTTGCAACAAGGCTTTTGCCCGTCCCCGACCGCTGATTTTCATGGACTACCATCAGGTCCGCACCTATCTCGAAGAACGCGAGGAATCCCTCTCGCCCTTTGCCGTCAAATCTCGGCTCTCCCGCGGCCGCAAAGTCCAGGAGGAGCCTAGCCCTCTCCGCACCGACTTCCAGCGCGACCGGGACCGTATCATCCACACCAAGTCCTTCCGCCGTCTCAAACACAAGACCCAGGTCTTCATTTCACCCCTCGGCGACCACTATGTCACCCGACTTACCCACACCCTTGAAGTCTCCCAGATAGGCCGCACCATTGCCCGAGCCCTCAATCTCAATGAAGACCTCGTGGAGGCCATGTGCCTCGGCCACGACTTGGGTCATGCTCCCTTCGGCCACATCGGCGAGGATGTCCTGGCATCTCTCTACCCCGGCGGCTTCCGGCACAGCCACCAGAGCCTTCGCGTCGTGGATAGGCTGGAGGGCAACGGCAAGGGCTTGAACCTCACCTGGGAAGTGCGGCAGGGCATCGTCTCCCACTCCAAGTCGAGCCTCGGAATCATGGGCGAGGGCTGGAAGCAGCCCCCCACTCTCGAGGCTCAGGTCTGCAAGATCTCCGACGCCCTTGCCTACCTCAACCACGACACCGACGATGCCATCCGTTCCGGCCTCATCACCGAGTCGGATCTCCCCCCCGACGCCGTATCCGTCCTCGGTTCCACCTCCTCCCAGCGCGTCAACACCCTCGTCTCGGATGTCGTGGAACATTCCTGGGCCGTCTCCGGCCGAGTCCCCATCCCCGATGGCGGGACCCCGTCAATCAGGATCGGAGACCGTGTCAAGGAAGCCTCAAACCTCCTTCGGGACTTCCTATTTGAAAGGGTATACATGGTCAGCGGGGCCAGCCCCGAGGCATCCGAAGCCCGCGCCGCCGTCAAAGCCCTGTATAATCATTATGTCGAGAGTCCAGGCGAAATCCCTCGTGAATATCGCCTCCGGGAGAACTTGCCCCAACGTTGGGCCTTGGACTACATCGCTGGAATGACCGACCGTTACGGTCTCAGAAAAGCCCGAGAACTCGGCCTCGTGCCCGAGCCCGTCGGATAGAAGCTGGGAGTCGTTTCATTTGAGCAGCGCATCCATAGAAGAAGTAAGGAGCAGGCTGGACATCGTCGATGTGGTGTCCCAGTCCGTACCCCTCAAGAAGGCCGGGCGCTACTTCAAGGCCCCGTGCCCCTTTCACAACGAAAAGACACCCTCTTTTATAGTAAATCCGGAGCGTCAGTCCTGGCACTGCTTTGGCGCATGTGGCACCGGCGGCGACGCCTTCTCCTTCATTATGAAACGGGAGAACATCGAATTCGGTGAGGCCCTCCGGACCCTCGCCGAGCAAGTTGGCGTCACCCTAGAGACCAGAGATAAGAAGGCCGAAAGCAAGACATCGCGGATGCTGGAAGCCAACAAGGCCGCAGCCGCCTTTTTCCACCACCAGCTTCTCACCAACCCTGCCGCCTCTGAGGCCCGCAAGTACGTCCAACAACGCGGCCTCTCCGACGAGATGGTCGTCGCCTTCCAGCTAGGCTACTGCCCTCCGGTATCCGGTGCCCTCTTCAAGAGCCTCTCCCAAAACGGCTTCAGCAGAGACGAATGCGCCGACGCGGGCCTCGGCACCCGCAACGAGAACGGAGAGGTTCGCGACATTTTCCGTGGCCGCCTCATGTTCCCCATCCGTGACCCCCGGGGCCGGGTTATCGGCTTCGGGGGCAGAGCAATGTCCGACTCCGGCCCCAAGTATCTCAACTCCCCTCAGACCCCCATCTTCGACAAGAGCGGCATCCTCTATGGTGCAGACAGGGCCCGGGAGGCGGCCAGGCAGCAGAAAAGAGCCGTGGTCGTTGAGGGGTACATGGACGTCATCACCGCCCATCAATTCGGCTTCGAAAACGCCGTAGCCTCCATGGGCACCTCCCTAACCGAGAAGCAGGTCGACGTGCTGAAACGCCTCGCCAGCCGCATCTCTCTCGCCCTGGACGCCGACACCGCTGGCCAGGAGGCCACCCTTCGCAGCCTCAAGTCCTCCTGGCAGTCCTTCTACCGCAGCGTCCACCCTCTCCAGGGCAGCAAGCGCCAGCGCTTCCTCGAAGGCCCACCCGACCAGACCGTCGACATCGTGATGATGCCCGCTGGCGAGGACCCGGACAGCATCATCCGCAAAGACCGAGACCGCTGGGTCTCCCTTCTCGACTCCCCAAAGCCCCTCATCGACTATCTAATGGAAATGGAAGTGGGCAGGGCCAACCTCGACGCGCCCGGCGCCCGAGCCTCCATACTCGAAGAATTCCGAGGCCTGCTCGTCACCACAGACTTCCTCGATCAGGAGGTCTATGTCCGAAAGCTGTCCGGCCTCATGGGCGTCAGTGAGGCCACCGTGAAGGCCGCCATCAATTCTCCTTCGAACAGCAGGATGCGCCAACCCCGCCCCCCGGCCCCCCGACCCCGCAGCCAACCCCACCCCTCCCCCGCCCGCCGGGGTGACGTACTGGAAGAATACGTCCTGGCTATTCTGTTCCGGAGTCCCTCTCTCATTTCTTCTATTGAGGACGCCGACCCGGAATGGTTTATTGATCATTCCAACCGGGAGCTTTTCAGGCGCTTGGCGTCGGGTGAACAGGTCGAGGCCTTGGCTGAATCACAGCCCGACGAGTTCGCCGAACCCCTGTCACGAATTATGAATACTCATATTCCCGCAGATTCAGATGAGGAGTTGTCCAGGGGGCTCCGGGAGGGCCTGACCCGCCTCGAATCCCGACGCCTTAAGAACCTCAAACTTGCCGAGAAATCCGTGCTTGACGACCAGGAGTCTCTGGGAGACTCCGTGGATACCATTCGCCAACGTGCTCTCGCCATAAACGAAAGACTCAAAAGGGTCCACACACAGGGGCTCGCGCGATAACGTTGTATAATATCTCTTTACGCACGGATAAAGCATGAACCGAAATCGAAACCCTCACACCATAGCGGAAGAAGACCACGACTCCGATCAGGATTCCCAGGTCAAACCCGTTGTCGAACCTCACCTTAACGGCGGAGAGACCGACTACCGTAAGGTAATCGGCGCCGCCATCGCCACCACAAGCGTCCTGGACCTCATCTCCCCCGACAGGCCCCACCACCCGGAGGGCCCCACCAAGGTGGAGAAGGTCCTTGCCGCCGCAGAAGAAACCATCGACCAGGAAATGGTCGATGATCCCGTCCGAATGTACCTGCGGGAGATCGGACGTGTCCGGCTCCTCAGCGCCCGGGACGAGCGCATCCTGGCCCGAAGGATGGAGGGCGGCAAGCTCATCAATACCATCGAGGATAGGCTCACTGAGGAACAGGGCGCCGAGCCTTCACCCACTGAAATCGTAGCCTATATGCTGGAGCATCTCAGCACTTGCGGCCCTACCATCGAGAAAATGGCCTACGATCTGGGCCTTAATCCCCCCATCACCCTTGCCCAGCTTACCTCCCACCCCATCCTGCGAAACTCCATCAAGGCAGAAATAGACACGGAAATGTCCTCCGCCATCGGCGAGGCTGAGGATAGGCCCCCCTATGACGTCGGTCAGGACCTCATCACCGTCTCCGTAGAGGCCCGTATCCTCCCCGAGTCCGCCCTCGACGCGGTGGGTAAGGACACCCCTCTCATCGATATTGACAACAGTCTGCAGGCGCCGGAGACCGCTCGTGCCCTCGCTGTCTTGAATGGCCGTCTGCGCCGGGACCTGGAAGTCCTCAAATCCGAAGGCGGCAGGGCCCAGCGGCACCTCACCGAGGCTAACCTCCGCCTCGTAGTCAGTGTCGCCAAGAAGTACATCGGGCGCGGAATGTCCCTTCTGGACCTCATTCAGGAAGGCAACATCGGCCTTATCCGAGCCGTCGAGAAATTCGACTATCGCAAGGGCTACAAGTTCAGCACCTATGCCACCTGGTGGATCCGCCAGGCCATAACCAGGGCCATCGCCGACCAGGCCCGCACCATCCGCATACCAGTCCACATGGTAGAGACCATTAACAAGCTCCTCAGGATGAGCCGACGCCTTGTCCAGGAATATGGCCGGGAACCGACCAGCGAGGAAATCAGCCAGGGTATGGAGATCACACCCGAAAAGGTTCGGGACATCATCAAGATTTCCCAGGAACCCGTCTCCCTCGAGACCCCGGTGGGTGAAGAGGACGACAGCCACCTCGGCGACTTTATCGAGGACCGGTCTACCGTCGCTCCCGCCGACGCCGCCTCTCACCAGCTCCTCAAAGAGCAGGTCAACGAGGTCTTGGAAACCCTCAACGGCAGGGAAAAGAAGGTGCTCCAGCTTCGTTTCGGGTTGGAGGACGGTCGCAGCAGGACGCTGGAAGAGGTGGGCCGAGAGTTCGGCGTCACCCGAGAGCGTATCCGCCAGATCGAGGCCAAAGCCCTCCGCAAACTCCGCCACCCCACCCGTAGCAAGAAGCTAAGAGACTTCCTCGAATAAACCTCTAGGCTTGTTCAAGTTAGACGTTTCTTCTCACACACTACCAAGAGGTCGGTGTAAGGCATCCAGACCCCTCTCCCTCGACGATACCTTTGTATGACTGTCATTCCGAGGCCCCGCGAGGAATCTGGCGTGGGCTTCCAAGCTACGAAAACCATGAATGCACCCTGTTTTCTTGATCCTTGCCAACGGTTACGCAAAGGTCCCTCGATAGGCCGCAAGTGCGCCTCAGGCGTAGAGGGCTAGGGTGAGGGTGACCCGGGAACCCGGACATTGAAAATCCTGGCAAATCCCACCGCACCTCTCCTCTTCATCCCCACCCTCATCATCCGCACCATCAAGGAACTGGGTGACGACGACGCCACTCACATGGCAGCAGGCGTCGCCTACTACGCCCTCTTCTCCCTATTCCCGCTCCTGCTGGGCCTGATAGCCGTCATTGGCCTCGCCGCCGACTCCAACACCATCCGCACCGAAATTCTTCACTGGGCCGCAGACAACCTCCCCGGCACCGGCGACTTCATCTCCGACAACGTGGTAGCCTCCACCGAGGCATCAGGCTCCCTGGGCGCGATTTCCATAATCGGCCTGATTTGGTCGGGCAGCGCCATATTCGGAGCCATTACAAGAGTGGTGAACCGGGCATGGGACATCCAGCACGATAGGCCCTTCATAAAGGGCAAGATAATGCAGCTTGCTATGGCAATGAGCGTGGGCATTCTCTTCGTCCTGGCCCTGACCAGCGCCTCCCTTGCCCAGACCGCCGAGCGCTACGCCCACACCGACATGCCCGTCCTCGGCCAGGCCGATGAGGTCTCGGGGATCCTGCTCTTCCGCATCCTTTCCTTCATATTCAACCTCGCCATCTTCCTGTCCTTGTACAAAGTCCTTCCCAACACCAAGACCCATTGGCGATACATATGGCCCGGCGCCCTTGTCGCAGCCCTCTTCTTCGAAGGTGGCAAGTTCCTCTTCGTCCTTTATCTGGACAACTTCGCCACATTCAGCGCAGTCTACGGCTCCATAGGCTCTGTCATTGCCCTTCTCCTCTGGGCCTATGTCAGCGCCTTCATCCTCATCGTGGGAGCGGAGATGAGCTCCGAATTCGGGCGTATGATAAGAGGCATCGACAGAGGCAAGCCGATACCCCGCCCCTCTCGCTAGGAGACCTTGCTCTAACCATGAAATCGCTTACCCAGCTCAACGAAGCCATAGTCTCCTGCACCCGCTGTCCGAGACTCGTGCAGTGGCGCGAAGAAATCGCCCGAACCAAGCGCAGAATGTACATGGACTGGGATTACTGGGGAAAGCCCGTTCCCGGCTTCGGCGATCCGGAAGCCCGAGTCCTCATCATTGGCCTCGCCCCTGCGGCCCACGGCGCCAACCGCACCGGCCGAGTCTTCACCGGCGACGATAGTGGCAATTGGCTCTACACCGCCCTGTACAACCAGGGCTGGGCCAACAAGCCCATATCCACCCACCGCGGCGACGGCCTAACACTCACCGACGCCTACGTCTCCGCAGTAGCGCGGTGCGCCCCACCCAAGAACCGCCCCACCCCCGATGAACTGTCGAACTGCTCCCCATTCCTTGAGAAGGAGCTTGGCTTGCTCGAGAATCTGGAAGTCGTAATCGCTCTCGGAAGCATCGCCTTCGACCGTTTTCTCCGCCTGTGGAAGAGCATGGGCAACCCCATCCCGACCCCCAAACCCCGCTTCGGCCACAACGTCGCCTACGATTTTTCACCCGCCCTGAAACTGGTCGGTTCTTACCACCCCAGCCGACAAAACACCCAGACCGGCACCCTAACCCGCGAAATGCTCGACACCGCCTTCTCCACCGCCAAATCCCTCCTCTCTCCTCCGTAGGGACGGTTCGCGGACCGTCCCGCTCCCCCCAATCCACCCCCAACCCTGTATAATTCCCTCGCACTTTCAAACACCCCAGAGGCTAAACACATGACTCACGGACACCTTTCCACCTTCCCTTCCACCACTGAAATCAACGACCAGGACCACCTGAAAATCGGCGGGTGCGACCTCGTCGACCTCGCCCGAGACTTCGGCACCCCCCTCTATGTGTTCGACGAAGTCACCCTCCGAGACATGTGCGCCCAGTTCCGGGACGAGTTCGCCAATCGCTACCCCAACGCCCAGGTGCTCTATGCCAGCAAGGCTTACGTCAACCCGGCCCTCGCCCGCGTGTTCCAGGAGGAAGGTCTGGGCCTTGACGTCGTCTCCGGCGGTGAACTCGCCGTTGCCCAGGCCGCCGACTTCCCCGCCGACCTCGTCTACTTCCACGGAAACAACAAGGGCATCGATGAGCTTGAAGCCGCCCTCGACTGGGGCATCGGCCGAGTAGTCGTGGACAACCCACGAGAAATGGATCTCCTCGATGAAATGGCCCGGGCCCGCGGCAAGGTCCAGGACATTCTTATCCGAGTCTCCCCCGGCATCGACCCCCATACCCACAGCTATACCACCACCGGCATCCTAGACAGCAAGTTTGGCATTCCCATCGAGACCGGCCTCGCTGAGGAGGCCGTCAAGCAGGCCATGGCTGCACCAAACCTCCGGCTTGTGGGCCTCCATTTCCACCTCGGCTCCCCCATCTACGAGATCGAGCCTTACCGCGCCGCCATAGACGTCACCATGTCCTTCGCCGACGAGATGAAGGACCGACACGGCCTTGAACTGGTCGAGTTTAGCCCCGGCGGCGGCTTCGCCATCCAGTACACTGCCGACGAACCCCCTCCCGAGGTTTCCGAATACGCCGACGCCATAACCTCCGCAATCCTTGAGCGCACCCAGTCCCCACCCCGCCTCCTCATCGAGCCCGGCAGGGCCATCGCCGGCCGCGCCGGTGTTGCCCTCTACAGCGTCGGCACTACTAAGGATGTTCCGGGCATCCGTAAGTACGTCTCCGTTGACGGCGGCATGGGCGACAACATCCGGCCCGCCATCTACGGGTCTCGTTACGAGGCGATGGTTGCCAACCGGGCCTCCGCTCCTTCGGAGGAGACAGTCACCATTGCTGGCAAGTTCTGCGAATCCGGAGACATCCTCGTCGAAAATGTGGAATTGCCCGTCGTAGACAGCCGAGACCTGATCGCCATACCGGCCTCCGGGGCCTACTGCCTCGCCATGGCCTCTAACTACAACGCCGCCCCTCGACCCCCCATCGTCATGGTCAAGGACGGCGAGCCCCGCCTCATCCGCCGCCGGGAGACCTACCAGGACCTCATGCTTTGCGATCTGTGATCGACGCTAAAGCCTCAGGCACGGCCTCCAACATCCACGGCCATGACGGTGTCCTGAACCTCCTTTACACTGCCGCCCAGGCCGACAGGCTTGCTCACGCATACCTCTTGGTCGGGCCTCCTCACGTCGGCAAAATGACGTTGGCCATTCATCTTGCTCAACTGGTCAACTGTGAAGCCACGACACCCGGCCCCTGCCTGACCTGCAACCAATGTAAGCGCATAGCCGCCGGCAACCACGCCGATGTCCAAATCACGGGCCTTCCCACCACGGAGGAAGGCGTCTTGGGGACACAGATCAGAATTGAGCAAGTGCGCGAGCTTCGAAAGCAGGCCAGCCTCCGTCCCTACGAAGGCCGCACCCGGGTCTTCATCATCCAGGACTCCGAACTTCTCACCAATGAGGCCGCCAACAGCCTGCTAAAGTACCTGGAAGAGCCTCCTCCCAATGTCCTCCTCGCCCTGCTTGCTTCCGACGAAGACGCACTCCTCCCTACAGTCCTCTCTCGATGCCAGCGCCTTGAGCTTAGGCCCATGCCATTTGTCTCCTTGCAGGATGTGCTGACCGACAGTTACGGCGCCCCCGAGGAGCAGGCAGTCCTGATATCCAGACTCTCCGGTGGTTGCCCCGGCTGGGCCATCTCCGCCGTACAGGACGAATCGGTCCTGCACGCCCGACTCACCACGCTCGACGAGCAGATCAATCTCGCCGAGGCAGATCTTCCAACGCGTTTCCGATTCGCCGCTTCCCTTGGAAGCGCCTTCTATCGGGACCGTCCTCGGGTCAGAGGCATTCTTACGCTCTGCCAGTCCTGGTGGATGGACCTTGCCCTCTGCGCCGCCGGCGCCCCCGACCAGATCGTGAACATCCACAAAATTGAGCAGGTCGAGGCCCAGTCCCGGCTTGTCGGCGTCTCCGCCGCCCACGGGTTCATAGAGCACGTAGCCCGCGCTCGAGACTTGTTGGACCGCAACGTTACCCCGCGGCTTGCCTTGGAATGGCTCATGCTTAAGATGCCCTCCGCGGGCACGCGGGCGGCCTAGGAGACCAAATGGCTTCCATAGCAGGTGTCAGGCTGAAGAGATCGGGGCCCGTGCTCTATTACGACTCGGGAAACCTGGAGGTCAACGTCAACGACATCGTTGTAGTCGAAACGGAAGTTGGGGAAAGCCTAGCCCGGATCGCCTTCACCCCGGACCAGCTCCTCCTCATCCAGCTAAAGGAACTGACGGGTTCAATTCTCAGACTGGCAACCGAGGAAGACTTGGGAGAGGCCCCGCCGACGCTGCTCTAAGCCTCGGTCAAGCCGGCACGAACTTTCGCCACTCGTCGCGCACGTTCAGATATGGCCCCAGGTCCCGGTACCTCCGCGATGGCGGCGTCTTCGGTTCGTGCATCAGCTTCATGCCCGCCTGGGCAGGCGTCCGTCCCGCCTTCCTCAGATTGCAAGGCACGCAGGCGCTCACTATGTTGTCCCAGCTGTGTACGCCACCCGCCCGCCGGGGCACGACGTGGTCTAGAGTAAGGTCCGGGACTTGCTTCCCGCAATACTGGCAGAAGTGCTTGTCCCTGACGAACACCTCTCGGCGGGACAACCGTGGAGGCAACATGGGACGCTTGATCATGTGCCCCAGCCTGATCACCGAGGGTAAATCGAAGAGCGACGTGGTGCTGCGCATCTTCCCTCGGCCGTTTTCCAGGGTTTCCGCCCTGCCCTTCAGCAAGAGCACAATGGCGCGGCGCAAGTTGCAGACGTTAAGAGGCTCGTAGTTCTGGTTGAGGACGAGGACGGCTCTGTTGACCGGTATAGTGCGAGCCATTTGCTAAGGTCGCCTTCCGACTGGGCCACTACTCGAGGAATGCGCTGATTCTATCACACCCCCACCCCCGCGCAACCGCCTTCGACACCAGGCCAACCCCACCAGGTAAACGCTCCCCATTACCAATGCCCCCAGGGTGTCGCTGGGCCAATGCACTCCCAGGTAGACCCGGGAGAAAGCCATCGCAATCACCAGCGCCGCCAGCGCTGTTTGCGCCGCCCGCTTCCATGCCATGTACTTGCCCCTCTCCTCCGACAGCAAGACCGCCAGCCCGCCGAAACAGACGATGGCAAACAGCACGTGCCCGCTGGGAAAGCCGTATGTTGTGTATTCAACCCTCACATTCAGCAGCTCGGGGTCGGGCCGGGGACTCGCCACTATCTGTTTGATCACCCAGTTCACACCCGAGCTCGCCGACACCAGAACGACCAGCAGCGCCGCGTCCAGTCTCCGCCTTAGCACGACCAGGACCAATCCCATGCATACAGTGATGATCATTGCCGGAAGCCACCATCCCACCCCCGAAACCCCTCTCATCAATTCATCAAACAGCGGTATGGAAATCGACTGCACCCACTCGGCCACCGGCAGGTCGCCCGGCAATCGCTCCAACCGCGCCGCACTCACTGATAACCCCACCGACGCGGCAACAAGCAACGCGACAATAGCCAGGCCTAGGCGACCGGAGACCGAATACGGCATGGAAAGAATGATACACCGCACCCTTCGTCCTGATTCCGGCCACCTATGCCCCATAGAGACAACTCCTATAGTTGCCCTCCTTCTCTAAAGTGCACATTATGTAACGCAGTCGTGCCTAATATTGCCTAAACCTCCAGTCCGTTGTTTACTTATGGAGCATCCTGTTTCAAATACTCTATAAGGAAAAACCCTTGCTTGAGTCCTTAACAGAAAAGATCACCGCCGTCCTGAAACGCCTGGAAGGCAGGGCCAGACTCACCGAGGAGATCGTCAACGAGGCCCTCCGAGAAGTCCGCCTCGCTCTCCTTGAAGCCGATGTCAATTTCAAGGTCGTAAAGACCTTCGTTTCCACCGTCAAGGAGCGCTGCCTGACCGCCGAGGTCCTTGAAGCGCTCACCCCCTCCCAACAGGTCCTGGCAATAGTCCACGAGGAGTTGACCAACATCCTCGGCGCAGAGAGCCACGGCCTCGAAGCCACCGATACAACTCCCGGTGTAATTCTCCTCGCCGGTCTACAGGGCTCCGGCAAAACCACCACCGCCGCCAAGCTGGCACTCCAGCTACGGCGCGACGGCAAAACTGCCCTATTGGTCGCCGCCGACCTGCAGCGTCCCGCCGCCATCGACCAGCTCGTCTCCCTCGGCAAGCAGCTGAGTGTACCCGTCTACAGCGAACCTTCCGACTCCGACCCCGTCGACGTATCCAGGCACGGCCTTCAGGAGGCGCGGGACCAGGGTGTCGACTGGGCCATTGTCGATACCGCAGGACGCCTCAACATCGACGACGATCTGATGCAGCAGCTTTCCAAGATCAAGAAGGCCGTCTCCCCCACCGAGTCTCTCCTGGTCGTCGACTCCATGACCGGCCAGGAGGCGGTTAGCGTCGCGGAGGAATTCAACAAGCGCATCGGGCTGACCGGCCTGATCCTCACCAAGATGGACGGCGATGCCCGGGGCGGCGCCGCCCTGTCCGTCACCTCCGTAACCGGCGTACCCATCAAGTTCATCGGCATAGGCGAAAAAGCCGACGCCCTCGAACCGTACCACCCGGACCGTCTCGCCTCCCGGATTCTCGGCATGGGAGACGTCCAGACCCTCGTCGAAAAGGCCAAGGTCAGCATGGACGAGGCCCGCGCCAGGGAGATGGAGCGCAAGATGCGCAACGCCACCTTCACCCTGGAGGACTTCCTTGAGCAGATGCACCAGCTACGGGAGATGGGCGGCCTCGGACAGGTCCTCGACATGATCCCCGGAGTTGGGAAGCTCAAGAACCGCATCGGCCCCGGAGACCTGGACGACGACAAGCTGGACAAGACCGAGGCCATCATCCTATCCATGACCCCGGAAGAGCGCCGGAACCCGAGTATGATCGGGGGCAGCAGGAAGCGGCGCATATGCAAAGGAAGCGGGACCCTGCCCCAGGACGTGAACCAGCTCCTGAACCAGTTCCGGCAGATGCAGAAGATGATGAAGGCCATGGCGGGTACAAAGTCCCGCCTCCGCGGCCAACAGATGGCGCAGCTGTTCAGGTAAGTTGGCCCGGGGATGGGCAAGGGCCTCCGGTCCTGCTCATACTTCAATGAAGTCAGGGTGGGCGGGCGCGGCCCCTGGCGGTGCGGCGAGGGGTTGGGGAGGCGGGTGTGGGGTCATCGTTCAGGATAGATGCACGGCTGGGCGCGTCTTGCTGAGGGGGATTTTCCGGTTGCGGGGTCTTGGATGGCAGGCGCGATTCTTCACGGGGATGGATTTCCGCACGCCACGGCGCGCCCCCAGGCGCACGCCCAGGCGCATCTACGACATCTACGACATGTGCGTTCTCCGCAGGAATGACGGTCAAGTCATCGCGGCGAGGCTCTTCGTCAGGTGGGGTGTCGGGGAGGGGATGGATTTCAGTCTTATCGGGGATGACGGTTAAGTAGTCGCGGGGAGGCTCTTCGTTGGGTGAGGTGTCGGGGAGGGGGTCGATTTCCGACTTCTCGGGGATGACGGTTAAGGTGGGCTGGGTTTCGCCGTACGGTGGCGGGCCTTCTTCATCATTGGGACATTCGTTGTAAGGGTCGGAAGGAGAGGGGTCGGGGTCATCGGGGTCATCAATGCCATCGGTGAAGATATCCGAGTCGTCGGGTGTGTCTTCGTCGAAGGCGTCTTCTAGGTAGTGAGCCTCAGCTTCTTCAAAGGCATTAAGGTTGGCGAAGTATTCGGCGTCTCCGGGTGGCCGGGGGTCCTGAGGGCCTATGAGTCCGAAACCTTGGCGATGCTGAAGGGGGACGAGGTGCCTCCAGGGCCACCATTTGTCACCGGGCCTGGCCATGCGAACGGGGAGAAGGTCGAAGAAATCTATCCCATCCTCGTCGACGGTCTTGTGGAAGACCTTCTTGATGAGAGCGTCGATCTGCTCCTGGTCGGTGAGTTCACGGGGCATTTGGGAGTTGGCGGGGAGGGACCTGGCGAGGATTCGGAGGTAGCGGGAGATCTGGACGTGGTCGATGGGGCGCTTGCTCAAGAGGCGGTTGGTCAGGGAGCGCAGTAGGGCGATTTCGCCTTCCATGCCGGGACTGTCGGGGGACAGGTGGGGCATGGAAGGGCTGACAGTGGCAAGGGAGCGGCGGCGATGGGGCCGTCGGCCTCTTACGTGTCCACTGCGCCCGACGGGGCGGGTTTTCTTCCGCGGCGCATTGCCGCAGGCATCCGCTTCTGCGCCAGGGGCGGCAGTGCGGGTTTTCTTCCGCGGCGCATTGCCGCAGGCATCCGCTTCTGTGCCAGGGGCAGCAGTGCGGGTTTTCTTCCGCGGCGCATTGCCGCAGGCATCCGCTTCTGCGCCAAGGGCAGCAGTGCGGGTTTTCTTCCGCGGCGCATTGCCGCAGGCATCCGCTTCTGTGCCAAGGGCAGCAGTGCGGGTTTTCCTCCGCGGCGAGTTGCCGCGGGCATCCGCGAGAGGGTCGGGCTGGGGGTGCAGACCAACCGCCTCTTGAGCAGGCGCCCCGATGGGGAGTCGGGGGGAGGGATTTGACAAGGGTTTGTTTTGTGTTTTGGATGGTGACATTAACGGGATAATAGAACGTGTGTACTGTTTGAGTCAAGGGGTTCGTGTCACTCGCCTCGGCGAGTCTTCGATCCAATCCCCAACCCCGGGGGAACCCTCACCCCCTTAATCCCCCTCTCACGCCGCGGGCGCATCTTCGACATCTTCGACCCTTAGGGCCTTTAAGGGAGAGGGGGAGATAAGAACAGAGGGGGACGTTGGCGCGTCTGCGCCAACGCCTCCCTCTAGTTCAGTACTGGGGGAGAGGGATAGGGAACAGATCACGCTTGTCGTTTACCTTTGGCGGGGCTCAGGGTGAACGGTCCTGGGGATGGATTCCCGGTCGGAGTCGGGAATGAGGGAATAAGGGGAAGGCGACCGTCCGGTTGCCCCTACGGGAGGAATAGGAGACAGGAGCCTCACCCCAGATTCCTCGCGGGGCCTCGGAATGACAGTGCAAATTGGGGCATCGGGAGGGGAGGGGGGGCGGGAGGGTGTTAGCCGGTCAGATCAATCCCCGCCCCCAGCCCCGCATACATATACGTCATCGCCGGGACCTTGTAGTCGCCCCAGCGGTCAGTGAAAGCCTCCACGTCTTCCGGCGACACTGCACGGCCATCCATGAATACATTGGAAATCGTCTTTAGCAGGTAGAGGTCGGAGGTCGGCAGCACGTCGTATCGCCGGAGGGCATGGCAGAGCATCCGTTGCGCAGTCCACACCCCAATGCCTCTGTAAGCGACCATCGTTTCGATCACCGAGTCGTTGCTCATGTCCCACAGCGAGTCCAGGTCCAGGTCTCCCTCGGCCACCGCTTTTGCCAGGTTGTGAATGTACTCCGACTTCCTCGCCGAGAGCTTGCACGCCTTCAGCTCCTCGACACCCGCCTCCACAAACCTCTCGGGCGTCGGCGACAGCCAATACTCCTCACCGTTTACGATGACCTTCTCCCCGTATTTCTCGATCAACCTCCGCTGCATGGTCAGCGCCACGGCGGTCGAAAGCTGCTGTCCGAGTATCGTGCCCACCAGGGCCTCGAACAGGTCCGTGTCCAGCCCCGGCTTGAGTCCCCGGAACCTTTCGATTGTCTTGCTAAGCCCCGTATCCTCCGCCGCCATCTCATAGAAGCCACTGAGGTCGTATGCCGTGTTCAGCCGCCACTCCACCTCCGACATCAACGCTCCCATCGACTCGTCTTCAAGCCCCTCACCCTCCGCCTGCACTTCCAGCCTGGGCTCCTCCACGCTCCCCACCGATGACACGGTGAGCAGCACGGGCTTTCCGTCAGCCCTCGTCATCCGTTGCCACGCATCTTCCTCGAACCGCTCCGTGCCGAGGCCAACGGCGTACCAGCTCGCGTGCTGGGCGGTCAGCCCGAGGTCGAATGGGGCTGCGGGCTCAATATGTGCGGTGAGCGATTCCAAAACGCGGGCCAGTATAGCACCGCTCTCTCGGATAGGGGCCTGGGATGGTCCGAAGAAACGCGTGGGTTGGAGGAGGGGATGGATTCACGCCATAGGCGCATCTTCGACCCGACTACTCGGGAATGACGGAGAGGGTTGGAGGGAGAGGATGTCTATATTGACACGTATCGTATCAACTACTATAATGCGTATAGCATTAAATGGCGTATCACACAGGCGAGAAGGGGCATTGTAAATGAGACGAGAGGGCGTGTATGTCATGCGGGTCGCCTCCCGACTTTCCGGGATGCACCCACAGACCCTGCGCAAATATGAGCGATTCGGACTGCTGGCGCCCACGAGAATCGGGGCCCTGCGCATGTACTCGGATGAGGACATCGCCCTGCTAAAGATGATAAAGTATTTGATTGGCAATCTGGGACTCAATTTGGCAGGAGTCGAGCTGGCAATGGCAATGAGATCGGGCCTGAAAGCGCTGCAACGGCAGACTGAAGAATTACCCGTCGAATCGACGGGAAGGCGTAAAATGGACCGCACCATCGATAAAATGCTCCACCTCATCGAAGCCCCGGATGCCAGGTGACAAGATGTCGATTGACGAAGATTTCAGCCAGTTCATAAAAGGGCCCACCGGCCCCGAGTCGGGTCTCAGCGCGCGACTCGAAGTGCTAGAGCAGGAAGTCAACCGCCTGCGGGAAGCGCTGGAACGCAACCGCGCAGAGCACCTGAGCTATAAACGCCGCATGGAGGAAGCCGAGGGCCATCGCATAACACAGGCTGCCGCACGGCTAGCATCCAATCTGCTGCCGGTCCTGGACGATCTCGACCGGGCCACGGGCCCCGGTACGGCAACCACCCGCCAGAGTGTGGAATCTGCCCAGGAGAGGGTCTGGAAAGAAGGAATGGAGCTGATCCGGGACAAGCTGATGTCCATTCTGGAAAAAGAGGGCCTTCGCAAGATCCGGGCCACGGGCGAACGCTTCAACCCCGTCCTCCACGAAGCTGTCGCACCCCACCCCACCCATACGATTCCCGAGGACACAATCGTCACTGTTCAGCAGGACGGATACACGCTCAACGGCACACTGCTCAGACCCGCCAAAGTTACGGTGGCCCGCAGGCCGGAACAACAGCAATACTAGAATTCTCAAACTGGAGGAACCTACGGAGGTAGAACCAAAATGGCCAAGGTAATAGGAATAGACCTCGGGACTACTAACTCCTGCATGGCTGTCATGGAAGCAGGAGAGCCCAGCGTCGTCGAAAACGCTGAGGGCGCCCGCACCACGCCGTCGATGGTCGGCGTCAACGCCAAGAGCGGCGAGCGCTATGTCGGCACTACGGCCAAACGCCAGGCCGTCACCAATCCCGACAATACCGTGTTCTCAATCAAGCGCATGATCGGCCGGAGATTCGGCGACCCTGAAGTGCAACGCGACATCAAGCTCATGCCCTTCAAAATCGTCCAGGCCGCCAACAGCGACGCCCACGTCCAGATCTCGGGCAAGACATATTCGCCCCCCGAGATTTCGGCAATGGTCCTCCGCAAGCTCAAGGAGGACGCCGAGGCCAAGCTGGGTGAGACTGTCACCGAGGCCGTCATAACCGTCCCAGCTTACTTCAACGACAGCCAGAGACAGGCTACCAAGGACTCCGGCCGCATCGCCGGTCTCGAAGTCCTTCGAATTATCAACGAGCCGACCGCTGCCGCTCTTGCCTACGGCCTCGACAAAGAGGGCGAGAAGACCATCGCCGTCTACGACCTCGGTGGTGGAACTTTCGACGTCTCGATCCTGCAGATCGGCGAGGGCGTGTTCGAGGTAAAGTCCACCAACGGTGATACCCACCTGGGTGGTGACGACTTCGATCAGCGCATCATCGACTGGCTCGTCGCCGAGTTCAAGCGAGACCAGGGCATCGACCTCCGGCAGGACCGCATGGCCCTCCAGAGGCTCAAGGAGGGCGCAGAGAAGGCGAAGTGCGAGCTCTCCACCGTTATGGAAACGGAGATCAACCTTCCCTTCATCACCGCCGACTCCTCCGGCCCCAAGCACATGAACATCTCTCTCTCCCGGGCCAAGCTCGAGCAGCTTGTTGGGGACCTTGTCGACAGGACTGAAGGTCCTTGCCGCAGCGCCCTCCGAGACGCCGAGATTGACGCAGCGCAGGTCGATGAGGTTGTTCTTGTCGGCGGCCAGACCAGAATGCCAGCGGTTTTCGAAAAAGTGAAAGGCGTCTTCGGCAAGGAGCCCCATAAGGGCGTCAACCCCGATGAAGTCGTGGCCATCGGTGCAGGAATACAGGCCGGCGTGCTCAAGGGAGACGTCCAGGACATCCTTCTCCTCGATGTCACGCCCCTGACCCTCGGCATCGAGACCCTTGGCGGCGTGGCTACCCCGCTGATCAACCGCAACACCACCATTCCGACATCAAAATCACAGGTCTTCTCTACCGCCTCGGACAACCAGCCGAGCGTCGACGTACACGTCCTCCAGGGCGAGCGTTCCATGGCCCAGGAGAACAAGACCATTGGTCGTTTCCTGCTCGACGGCATCCTCCCCGCCCCCCGAGGCATGCCCCAGATCGAAGTCACCTTTGATATCGATGCCAACGGCATACTCAACGTCTCTGCCAAGGACACGGGCACCGGGAAGGAGCAGAAGATAACCATTACGGCCAGCTCCGGCCTGGAAAAGGATGAGGTCGAGCGCATGGTGCGCGAGGCGGAGTCCAACGCCGAAGAAGATCGGCGCAAGAAGGAGGAGGTCGAGACTCGCAACAACGCCGACTCCCTCGCCTATGCCGCTGAGAAGATGCTCCGCGACAACGCAGACAAGGTACCCGAAGACCTGAAGACCGAGGTTGAAGGCAAGATAGCGCAGCTCCGCTCAGCGCTTCAGTCCGGCGACATCGATCAGATAAAACGCTCCACCGACGAGCTCAACGAGTCGATGCAGAAGGTTGGCGCCGCCGTCTACAGCCAGCAGCAGTCTCAAGGCCCGACCGACGGCGTAGACCCGTCAGGCGGAACCCCGCCCGGCGGCGAGGGCCCCGGAGGTCCGGGGCAGTCGGGGCCGGTGGAGGGTGAGTTCAGAGAGGTGTAGGCGGCTCTTCTTACAATTTTACGGTTGGTTCTGCTATAGCGAATGGGTAGTGGCAAATTAAGACAGATGTATAAGCCGAAGCCAACGCTGTTCCGAAAGGTAGCGTACCGCTCACGGACAGAGGCATGGCTCGCGTCGTTCTTGGAGATAGTTGCCCCGTCTAGAACTTACCACGTTGAATATGAGCCGGGCGACTGCCTCTATGACAATTGGCGTCCAGACTTCATCATAGCCGCTGCCCCACATGGGGTTGACCTCCGCAATCCGGGCGACATTCAGTTCAGGTGGAGTATAGACATTGAGGTGAAGGCTACAGATAGGGAGCTGGATGCGGTGAAGGGGAAACTGATACAAGCGAGATACGACACCCTCGATGTCATGGACAACGGGATTCTTGGAGTGTCTGTAGAAGGCATGACTCGCGGAAGCCCCAAGACTTTCTTCTGGCCGCCGTATGGCTCAGGGGTGTACAGCTTAGAAGCCAAGGGATTGCCGGAATCACCACCTAAGGAAATGGCTAGGGAATTGTACGGGATGCTGTTCAATCGGCGTGCTGACTGGTGGGAAGCAGTCCGGCTCATAGAGCTTGAAGGGAAAGACACCACCGCTCCCCCTGCTGACTGGGTAAAGGGCATTAAAGAACGGCAGGCGCGAAAGCGAGCTGCTGAGGAATGCCGTGAAACTCACATACGGGACTATGACGACGGGTTGCATACTTGCCCCGAATGTGGCGAACGAATGAATTGCGCCTATGAGTCTTGCTATGACTGCGCCAGGGAACCTTAGTGACCATACGCTACAACAGAACCTTTCGGAGGCCCAGCATGCGTGACGTGTCGGGCCTTTGCCGTGGGCATAGGTTACTTGTTTTGGGCTAAGGGTGGCGAGGGAGAGCCGCGTTGCCGGGAGACGGTTGTGAGGAACGCGGGTGGGCACGTCCTAGATCCCTCGCGGGGCCTCGGAAGGGTAGAGGAGGCCGGGATGAGAACTGTACCCTGCGACAGGGACTGCCACTCATCCCACCCCCGCCAACACTGCCGCACCCGTGCTTTCCGACCCCGGATGCCCCGGCGCCCCGTAGAGCGGGCAGCCCGGGCAACTGCGCGTCGACCCGCACGGCGCGACGTGTGGCTGGTTCGTACCAGATGAGACATTGGAACGCACCTCCGGCGCCGTTTCCTGGAACAAGTCCAGACGAAGCTGTTTCGCCTTCGGTGGTCGGTGTCCGGGGAATGCCAGGAAGGGCCAGGCCCTTTTCTTGACAACTCCCATCAATCGCAGGTCCCGCCACGAATCGATGGTGTGCTGCCTGCGCTGTCTCAGGATCCGCTCCGCCGCCGTCGGCCCCACACCCGGGGCCCGCAGCAGCTGTGCCTTCGTCGAGTGGTTTATGTCTATAGGGAATGCGTCCAGGTTTTCCATTGCGATGATCGATTTCGGGTCACGGTCCATGGACAGGTAACCCGATTCATCGAAAGCCAGCTCGATCTCTTCATTGGAAAACTTATATATCCGCTTGAGCCAGTCCATCTGGTAGAGCCGGTGAGACCGGGTCATGGACGTCGCCGGATGCTCTTCCAGGGGCGTGTAGGGTATCGGCTGAAAGTTGGAGTAATAGGCACGCTTCAGGTTCCACTCTCCGTAAAGCTGGTCTATACGGTGAAACAGCTCCCTGTCCGACTCATTGGCCGCCCCCACGACGAACTGCGTGGCCTGGCCCACCGCCCCACCAGTTGTTTCCCGGTTCAGATCGTCGATCCACTCCATCGGCGCCAGGATGTCCCGCTCCAGGTCCTTCATCTTGCTCAGTGTGCGCATCCTCCCGACTGTCGGCGTCTCAATGTTCACCGAAAGCCGTGTCCCAAGCTTGTGTGCCGCCTCGACGTACTGCCGCTCGGTGCCCGGCATCACCTTCATGTGGATGTATCCCTTGAAGCCGTACCGTTCCCGGATGATCTGCACCACGTCGATCAGCTTGGCTGTCGTCTTGGACCCGGTCCCCGCCACCCCTGAACTCAGGAACAGGCCTTCCACCGTGTGCCGCTGATGCAGTTCCATGAAGGTGCGCGCCAGCTCTTCCCGCTTGAATGCGAACCTCTTCCTCGGTACCCAGTGGCTGTTGGGGCAGAAGTGGCAGTCCATCTTGCAAAAGTCGGTGAACATCACCCGCATCAGGCTTATCGTCTTCCCATTCGGCATTGACGCCTTGTAGACGCCGGGCAGCGGGTTCTTCTTCGGGTCTGAATAGGGCCTTCGCTCCTTCGGTTTCTTCTGAGGCTGCGACAGAACGTCGTCGCTGGCCATCCCCCCTAGCAGCTGGAGCTTTTCGTAAGTGTCGGGCGTACGTCTTATGAGCATAGTGACATCTCCTTTAGTGTTAGAACGTATATTCTTATAGAATGGTTGTTCTTGTCAAGCGGGTCCGGTGGGCGTTTGCGCAAGAAGGAGGCGGGAGCGGTTAGGGGGCTGGACGGCTGCCCTCACCGCTCTGGGAAGGCCGTGAGGGGCATGAGTGGGCAAGTCCTTGACCCACGCCTGAGGCGCATCTTCGACCTCACGGGGCATCGGGATGGGAGGGGGTGGGGTGAGGATGACAAGGCAAATGTGACGTATTGGCTGAGGTAGGCCGCCCTCGCTCGACCCTTCGACTTCGCTCAGGGTGAGCGGCCCTACCCCGGGGAAGGGATTGCCCTCATTCTCCTCGGCAGGGCTTCGGGTTGGGAAGGGAGAGGGGGATGGGAGGGAGGCCCCTCAAATCCCGTACAACCGGGCACAATTGTCCCACATCGTCTTTTCCCTGACCGAATCGGACAGCGGAAGCTCCATGAAAAGGTCTACCGCGTGGGGGAACTTGGAATCGGGGTGAGGATAGTCCGTAGAGAGCACCAGGCAATCTTCCAGCCCATAGTTTTCAACCATACCGGCAGGCGACTCCTCCGGCTCTACGGATACGAAGCACTGCCGTTTGAAGTAGTCTCCCGGCGTCATAGTCAATCCCGGCGCCTCCATCTTCCCCGAAAACTCAAAGTGATCATCCAACCGCCACATCAGCCACGGGACCCAGGAGCAGTTGGCCTCCAGGAACGCCACACGCAGCGACGGAAACCTCTCCAGCACGCCACCGCCAATCATGCTTACCGCAGCCATCATCATCTCCATCGAGTGACAACATGTGTGGAACAGCCAGTAGTCTCCCTCAAACTGGGCCCCGACCTCCGGCAACGGCACATGGGACCCCTCATGGAAACCGACCGACGCATCCAGTCCCTCTACTTCTTCCCACAGCGGATCGTAGCAAGGGTCGTGCCAGTTCCTCCCGAGATACAGGTTGGGCCTCAGGAATACTCCCCTGAACCCAAGCCCGTCCACGCACCGCTTCACTTCCTTGACGGCCTCTTCCACGTCCGTCGGGAAGACCATGCCGATGCCCTTCATCCGGTCCGGGAAAGGGCCGCAAAAATCCGACATCCAGTCGTTGTACGCCCTGGCTATCGCTGCGCCGAAACCCGCGTCCAACTTGTCCGTCGCCACTGCGAAAAGTCCCCTGGACGGGTACATAAGCGCCATGTCCATGCCCTCACGGTCCATGGCCCGCACCTGGGAGCCCGGGTCCCAGCCGCTGTCTATAGGGTCCTGGTAAACGTCCAGGGGGCCGGCCTTCTTCTCGTACAGGTCGTCGTGGACATCCCTCGGGATCTGCTCTCCGTCGATTTCCACGCACAGATCCTGCTGGTATCGGGCGAGGCCCACAGGGGCGCGCTCCTTGTAGGCCTGGTCTATATATCGTTCCCACAGGTCCACCGGCTCTATGACGTGCATGTCGGAGTCCATAAACTTCAGACCGTTGCTGCTCACGTTCTCCCCTCCCAAACCTGCGCTTTATGTCGACTATCATGCCTGAATATGGCATTCCCGGACCGCGTCTCGTCCGATCGAAAGTGTACGTACGAACAGGCTCCGTAGTCAAAGGCATGGTCCGCGTGGGTGACTAACCCGCCCGGACAAGATACACTAGCCCGCGGACTATCCCTCTACCCCGCCCAACCGAAAGGAGACCCTTCACATGGAAGGCGCAACCATCCAGCCCACCCAGGACGGCCCCTACGAGGTCACCGGCGAATTCACCGTCGTAGACCACAACGGTAAGGAATATAAGAAGCGCAAGAAAGTGTTCCTGTGCCGTTGCGGCAGTTCAGCCATGAAGCCCTACTGCGACGGCACCCACGTATCCATCGGTTTCAAGGACGCATCGGAAGCCAAGTAACCGCCCCCGGAGTTCAGCCATGCGGTTCGACAGCACGGTCTACTACCACTTCGGCGAGGTGTACCCCTGGGACAAGCTTACCGACGAAACACGGGAAATCGCCTGTCTCCTAGACCAGGCCGGTTTCACCACCGTCTGGCTCGCCGAGCACCACTTCTCCTGGGACGGCTGGAACCGGGCCATGACCAATCCCATCCTTGTCGGCGCCGACCTCGCCGCCCACACCAGCCAGATCCGTGTCGGGCAGTGCGGCGTTATCCTCCCCGACTGGCATCCCATCCGCGTCGCCGAAGACATCGCCATGCTGGACAACATGACCAAGGGGCGCGTCGACTTCGGCATAGCCCGCGGGTACGACAGCCGGTCCGGCCTTCAATTCAACGTCCATGCCAACAGGTTGAACAACGCCCAGAACTACGCCCTCTTCGCCGAGAGCCTGGACATCATCAAAAACGCCTGGACGCAGGACGTCTTCCGCCACGAGGGTGACTTCTTCACCTTCCCCGTACCGGGTTGGAAGGAACCCAACCCCCTGAACTGGGACTCCAGATACCACAATCAGGACGGCGAGATGGTGGCCCTGAGCGTCCTCCCCAAGCCCTACCAGAGACCGCATCCGCCGATATACCAGATGGCCGACTCCGTCACTTCTCACAAATTTGCTGCAGCCCGTGACGTCGGCGTGATCAGCATGCGCAGCACCATGGACAAGATCAGGGAGCACTGGGCAGGCTATGCGGAGAGCGCAAACGACGTGCAGGTGGGCCCAAACCCCGCGCCCCGAAAGCTGGCCGTCATGCGGCCCACCTACGTTGCGGAGACTCGGGAGCAGGCGATGCGAGACATCCGTGAGGGACTTAACTATCGTGAGCGGCTCACTTCCACTGACATACCCCGGTCCCGGAAAGCAATGCTCACAGAGGAGGAGTTCACGGAAGACGATGTGCTCGTGGACTGCTTCGAGTTTGAGGACTCACGCAACCTGATATTTGTCGGGACTCCGGACTCGGTTTCTGAGCAGATCGAGAGGTATCAGGAGGAGCTAGGGCTTGACCACCTGGTCCTCTTCCACAACATCCCCGGCCTCACCCACCAACAGGTGATGAAGAGCCTGTCGATGTTTTCTGAGAAGGTGCTGCCGCGGTTCGCATAGAGCGGCCTCCTCTAACCATTCCGATGCCCCGCGAGAAATCCAGGGCGTATGCAGTATAGGATGGCTACCAGACGCTCCATCCTCCATCCACCACTATTGTCTGGCCCGTGATGAAACTCGAGTCCCGAGCCGCCAGAAACAGCAGCGCAGTCTTTAGTTCATCAGGCCTCCCCTGCCGACGCATGGGCGTCCAATACTCAATCTCCTCCGCATCCGGGTTCCCCCCGACAAACATCTGCTCGCTCGGAAAATAGCCAGGCGCCAGGGCATTCACGGTCACCCCTCTGTCGGCCCATTGGAGCGCACAGGCACGGGTAAGCCCCACGACGCTGTGCTTTGAAATAGAATACGCCCACGATGGACTCTGTGGCACTCCCCCCACCACCCCCAAAACCGAGGACAGGTTAATTATCCGACCGTACCCTCTGGCCAACATCTCCTTACCCACACGGTGCGAAAGCATGGCGGAACCGGTCACGTTGGTCTGCATCACCTCATCATAGGCATTGAAATCACCAGAGGTGGCACTTTTTGCCTCGAAAATAGTTACACCGGCGTTATTGACCAGGATGTCGATCTTTCCGTATTCGGCCAGCACCTGATCAACAAAGGCTTCGATCTGGTTGGAGTCCGAGACGTCGGCTTTCACAGCCAGGCAGCGCCGACCCAGGGCCCGCACCATCTCCGCCGTCTCCTCCATCTTCTCTACCCGGCGCGCGCATACCGCCAAGTCTGCGCCGGCCTCCGCCAAAGCCTCGCAGAACGTCACCCCCAGCCCGGAGGATGCACCCGTTACTATCGCCGTCTGCCCACTCAAGTCAAACAGGTTTTTGTGTGCCATTCCAAATCTCTGTGCCGGTACAATGCTCGGCAAGTTACTCAGCCTTCGGGTTCGAGCGCCAAGCATAATTTGACAGCATCGAAACTGCAAACATACAATTGTCCGATATTCGGCCTTGAGGCCGTAGCAAGACTGCTGTGGGAGATGGCGGACAATTTGTATAACTCCACAGAGTTGGAGAGGTTCCGCGTTCAGGCCCATTCAGCCGATTCATTCCAGTTTCGGTCATACAGTCTTGCCGTTCAAGGCCGTATCCCGTCGCCTTCGAACCCCAGGAGGTGGTCTATGCCCGACACCTAGTCACCAACTCCCATTCATTTATCGTTTAAGGCAGGCCGCTTTGCCTGCATACCAATCCCAAAGAAAGGCAGATCAATGAAGATATCCAAGAGTAATGCTGGCAAGGGCATGACCCGCCGCAGGACCTTCCTGGCCCTGTTCGCAGTGCTGGCCCTTGCCTTACTCATCGCCGCAGCTTGTGGTGAAGCCGCAACGGCAACGCCGGAGGCGATGGAAGAAGAGCCCACTGCAATGCCGGAGCCCACCGCAATGGCGGATGACCCGGATGACGCGATGGAGCCGACGGCAATGCCGGATGATGCGATGCCGGAACCCACCGCAACTACGGAAGCGATGGAAGACACGGGCATCAGGCCTCGGGACCAATGGACTGTCGAAGAGCCTGCAACACGAGAAGAGATTGAAGCGGAACTCCAGAAGTACCGCGGCCAGAGCCTCGTGTTCGCCTCCTGGGGCGGCGCCTACCAGGCTGCCCAGCGCCAGGCGTATGGCGTTCCCTTCGCAGAACAGTTCGGCATTGACATCATCGACGACTCCCAGCCGACCCTCGGTAACGTTCGCGCCAGGTCCCAGTCCGGCAACGTAACCTGGCACCTTTTTGACACCGGCACCGGGTCCATCTACCAGCTCGCCAACACCGGCGACCTGGAAGAGCTGGACTTCAGCATCATAGATAACCGGGACTTCCTTGAAGTCGTCAAGTCGCCCTACATCGGCGGTGGCGGCATCACCTGGTCCGAAGTCTGGGCCTACAACACAGACGTATTCCCGGCGGACAACCAGCCTCACACCATGGCTGACATCTACGACACCGAGAAGTTCCCTGGACGTCGGGCCTGGGCCTACTACCCGGACCACGAGATGGTCTTCGTCCTCCTGTCCAAGAACCCCGAACTCCTGGAAACTGCCGAAGGCCGCGCCAGCCTCTCCGCCCTCACGGACGAGCAGGTTGACCGAGCATTCGAATTGTTCGACGAGTACAAGGACCAGGTAGACTGGTTCTGGCAGACCGGTTCCGACTGCCCGCAGAACCTGATCAGTGGCGAAATGGCTCTCTGCACAGCCTGGAACGGCCGAATTTTCAACGCCGCCCAGGAAGGCGAGTCCATCAGGGTTTGCTGGGAGTGCGGTCACGTCCTGAACACGGGCGTATTCGGCGTAATCAACGGCCTCAAGGAACAGGACCCCGAGGCTTTCGAACTGGCCCAACTCTACATGGCCTGGACATCTTTCCCGGATGTCAACGCGCGCATGGCCCAGTTCATCACTTACGGCCCCGTCAACACCAAGTCCCTCCCGTACCTGGAGGAACCTGAGTACGATGAAGTCCGTGACGAGCTCCCATCCTCCACGTCCAACATCCCCTACGCCATCTTCAAGGACGAAGTCCATGTTGGTGAGCGCACGGATGGCTGGCGTGAGCGTTGGATTGAGTTCCAGCAGACCTTCGAAAACTAGAGTGTCCTAAATCCGAATAGTCTGACGCCGCCCAAAGGAAATATCCTTTGGGCGGCGTCGAATCCAGTGTTCCAGGATCAATACAGAAAGGTAGAAATATGAAAATATTCGGCCAGTATCGGGGCAAGGGCCTGACTCGAGGCAAGGGTCTCCTGACTCTCCTCGCCGTCCTGCTTATCGCCCTGTTGATCGCCGCCGCCTGTGGTGAAGCCGCAACGGCAACGCCGGAGGCGATGGAAGAAGAGCCCACAGCAATGCCGGAACCCACCGCAATGGCGGATGACCCGGATGACGCGATGGAGCCGACGGCAATGCCGGATGATGCGATGCCGGAACCCACCGCAACTACGGAAGCGATGGAAGACACGGGCCTGAGGCCGAGGTCCGAGTGGACTGTCGAAAACCCCGCTACCCGGGAAGAGATTGAGGAGGAGCTCAAGAAGTACCAAGGCCAGAGCCTTGTCTTCAGCTCATGGGGCGGCGCCTACCAGTCTGCCCAACGCCAGGCCTACGGCATTCCCTTCGAAGAACGGTTCGGCATTGAGGTTATTGATGACTCCCAGCCCACCGTAGGCAGAGTCCGGGCCATGCAGGAGTCGGGCAACGTTGCCTGGCACGTCTTCGACACCGGCGGAGGTTCCATCCATGCCCTCGCCAATGGCGGCTCCCTCGAAGAGCTGGACTTCAGTGTCATAGACACCCGGGACTTCCTGGAAGTCCTCAAGGCTCCCTACATAGGCGGCGGTGGAATCACCTGGTCCGAGACCTGGGCCTACAACAGCGACATCTACCCTGAGGGCAGCCAGCCCCAGAACATGGCCGACATCTACGACACCGAGAAATTCCCGGGACGCCGTGCCTGGAACCAATTCCCGGATGCCGAGATCGTTTTCGTTCTCCTGGCTGAAAACCCTGACCTGATAAACAGCGCCGAGGGCAGGGCCAGTCTGTCGGCCCCCAACGAAGAGCAAGTGGACCGCGCCTTCGAGCTTTTTGAAGAGTACAGGGACCAACCCAACATTTTCTGGACCACAGGTTCCGACTGCCCGCAGTTCCTCATCAGCGGCGAAGCCGACATGTGCACCAACTGGAACGGTCGAATTTTCGACGCCGCCAAGGAAGGCGCTCCCCTGAAGATCTGCTGGGAATGCGGACACGTCCTCAACACTGACGGTTGGGGCATCATCAAGGGTCTGAAAGACCAGAACCCCGAGGCCTTTGAGTTGGCACAGCTGTACATGGCCTGGACCTCCTTCCCGGAAATTAACTCCCGGATGGCCCAGTTCATCACTTACGGCCCCGTCAACACCAAGGCGTTGGCAGCCCTCTCTGACCCCATCTACGACGAAGTCAGAGACGAGCTTCCTTCCTCGCCTACCAACATCCCATTCGCCATAATCAACAATGAAGTGCACCGGGCCGCAAACCTGGACGCTTGGCGTGAGAGATACGAGGAGTGGAAGGGCACACTAAACTAGCCTGAGTTCAAAATGCAGGCGCCCCCCGTCGGGATTATGGTCCTACGGGGGGCGCCTCATTTCCTGGAGTCGAATTCCCATAGAGTTGAGGACATTGCTACTGGTAACTTTATAAGAGTATTGGATTGTCTGTGGAATTAGTGTGAGGAGAGGAACGATGAAGATTTCTGCAAAGCGTCTCGGCGGGGGCTTAGTCTCCGGGAGGCGCTTATTTGTACTCCTGGTAGTGCTCACCCTTGCCCTGCTTGTCGCTGCCGCTTGCGGAGAGGCCGCAACGGCAACTCCGGAAGCAATGCCGGATGAGCCCACGCCTACAGCCATGACGGAAGAAGTGGAGCCGGATGAGGCAATGCCGGAGGCTACAGCGGTGATGGAAGATGAGGAGCCGGATGAGGCAATGCCGGAACCCACCGCAACCACGGAAGCGATGGAAGAAACAGGCATCAGGCCCCGGTCCGAGTGGACCGTCGACAACCCCGCTACCCGCGAGGAGATCGAAGCTGAACTCCAACAATATCGCGGAAGGAGCCTCGTGTTCAGCTCCTGGGGCGGCGCATACCAGTCCGCCCAGCGCCAGGCCTACGGCGTTCCCTTTGAGGAGCAGTTCGGCATCGAGGTCATAGACGACGGCACCCCGATTCTCGGGAGAGTCCGGGCCATGGAGGCTTCGGGCAACATCACATGGCACGTCTTTGACCAAGGGACAGGCACAATACACAATCTTGGCAGGAACGGCTCCCTGGAAGACCTGGACTTCAGCGTAATTGACAACCGGGACTTCCTAGAAGTCCTGAGGGCGCCCTACACCGCCGGTGGCGGCATAACCTGGGGTGAGGTCTGGGCATACAACTCCGATGTATACCCCGAGGGCAACCGGCCGACAACTATGACCGACTTCTACGACCCGGAGAAGTTTCCCGGCCGTCGTTCCTGGGCCTACTACCCTCACGGCGAGATGAAGTTCGTGACTATTGCCGAAAACCCGGAATTGATCAACACACCAGAGGGAAGAGCCAGCCTGTCTGCTCTTAATCCCGAACAGGTGGACCGTGCATTCGAACTCTTTGTGGAATACCAGGACCAGGTCGACCTGATATGGCAGACCGGCTCAGACTGCCCGCAGCTCCTGATAAGCGGAGATCTGGACATGTGCACTGCCTGGAACGGTCGTATCTACGACGCGACCAAGGAAGGCGCACCTATCGAGATTTGCTGGGAATGCGGCCACCTCATCAACACCGATGGGTGGGGCATAATCAAGGGCCTGAAAGAGCAGGACCCAGAGGCCTTCGAGTTGGCCCAGCTTTACATGGCCTGGACTTCGCTGCCGGAAATAAACGCCCGCATCTCCCTATTCATCACCTACGGGCCGATAAACATCAAGTCTCTTGCTACCCTTAACGAGCCTGAGTACGAGGATGTCAGGGACGAGCTGCCATCATCTTCGGCCAATATCCCCACCGCCGTCCTGAACGACGAGGAGCACGCCTCTATCCATGATGACGAATGGCGGGAAAGGTACGAGGAGTGGAAGCTGACCCTACAATAAGCTGCACACGGAGAATTGCCGTACGAACGAGGGGCCGGACGAAATGTCCGGCCCCTCTGCTTTGTACGGTCCATCGAGGCTCAAAATCCCTACCGAAACCCCCGGAAGAACTCCCGCATGTCCGCGGCCAGCGCCTGTGGCTCCTCCATCGCCGCGAAGTGCCCTCCCCTGGGGAACTCCGTCCACCGCTTCACGTTATACGTCCTTTCCGCCCACTCCCTCACCGGCCGGTCCAGTTCTTCAGGGAACACTGCCACTGCCGTCGGGACCTCAATCCCCTCCCCCTGGGCAAGCTTCCACCTATCCTTCCGGGTCTCATAATAGATCCGTGTCGAGGCGTTAATAGTCTCCGTCACCCAGTACAAGGTTATGTTCGTCAGTATCTTGTCCTTGGTGTAGACGCTTTCGATGTCGCCGCCGCAATCACTCCAGGAGCGCCACTTCTCCACTATCCATGCCGCCAGTCCTGCGGGAGAATCGTTCAGCCCATAGGCCAGGGTCTGGGGCTTCGTCCCTTGAATATGCCCGTACGCACCCTCATCCTGTTCCCATTGTTCTATCTCCTGGAGATATTGCTTCTCCGCTGTGGAAAGTTCCCGGGACCCGGGCCCCAGGTACGGGCTGCCTCCCAGGATCATGTTGATGTGGATTGCCTTCACCTTATCCGAATGGCTGAATCCCATCCTGGATGATATCGAGGCGCCCCAGTCTCCTCCCTGCGCAACGTAACTTTCGTAGCCAATCTGACTCATCAGCTTTGCAAACACGTCAGCCATGCCATTGACACCCATACCGGGGGTCGACGGCTTCTCCGAAAATCCATACCCCGGCAGCGAGGGCGCGACAACGTCAAACGAGTCCCTTTCGTCTCCCCCGTATGCCGCAGGGTCCGTCAACAAGGGTATGAAGTCCAGGAACTCGACTATCGACCCCGGCCACCCGTGGACCAACAGCAGGGGCAGCGGGTCTGGCCCCTTGCCCCGTTCGTGGATGTAATGCACGTCCAGCCCATCCACCTCATCAACGTATTGGGAGTAGGCATTGATCGCCTCCTCCTGCTTTCGCCAGTCGAACTCTTCAATCCAGTAATCTACCAGCCCCTTCACGTATGCCAGGTTGGACCCGTAGTCCCACCCCGACCCCGGAATCTCGTCCGGCCAACGTGTTCTCTTCAGACGTTCCCGAAGGTCCGACAGAACCTCTTCATTTATGTCTACTCTAAACGGTCTGTTAGCCATGATTGCCCTCCGGAAGTTGCGTGAACCGCATCTCCCTACTCACCACAATTGGATTCAATGGACACAATCGTGTCTACCAGCCTGGCCGCCCATTCCCTCATCTCCTCTTCGATATCCGCTCCGCAATGCGCGCAGTCCAGGTCCCCGAATCGGAGATTTATGCGGCAGTCCCGGCACTCGGGCCTTTCGGCCAATATTCTGAAAGCTGACTGAATCTGGGTCTCGGTAGCCATTTCTCCTCACTACAGTCCATACCTGGGCCCAACGATGAGCGATTATCCTACCCTCCACGACTCCACCCGGGGATGCCCTTCTGATTCAACGGCATCCGTAACCGCTTTTGATGATATGATAACAAGTAACTAACTTTCACCCCGACGCATTCGTCTTTCTCCAAGGATTTCCAAAAGCCAACCATGCTCAGCGCCTTCCACAGGCTCTTGTCCCGTGACCGATTTCTAAACGGACAAACGGACAAACGGCTGCTCCTCTTCAAGATCCGTCAGCAGGGCCTATACCCCATACTCGCCCTTCCCGCCCTGCTCCTGATGGTACTTTTCTTCATCATCCCACTGGTCAGAATGCTGGGCGTCAGCTTTGGCGGGGACGATGGCTTCTCCCTTGCCTACTACGACAGGGCGCTCACTAACCCCATCTACCAGCGGATGTTCCGCACCACCTTCGAACTGGCTGCCTTTACCACTGCGGGCTGCATAATTCTCGGATATCCCATTGCCTACTTCCTTGCCACGCGCACGGGCCGTTGGCGCGGTCTCGTACTACTGATTGCCATAGTGCCCTTCATCACCAATTCCATAGCCAGCGTCTACTCTTGGCGGGTGATATTCGGCAGGCGCGGTCCCGTCAACGAATTCCTGCTGCTCATCGGAATAATAGATGAACCGCTGGAAATACTGTGGTCTCGTTTCGCAGTGGAAGTCGGGATGATCCAGATCTTCCTTCCCTTCATGATTCTTCCGCTCTACGCCGTCATGCGAAGCATTCCCAAGAGTCTCACGGCCGTTGCGGAAAGCATGGGGGCCAATCCGATAAGGAGCTTCTGGCACGTTTTCCTTCCCTTGAGCATTCCGGGCATCTGGGCCGGTTCCATCCTGGTATTCATCCTCAGCGCGGGAAGCGCCATCGCCCCTACCATCCTGGGGGGCATCCGGGACCAGGGCATCGCTTCTTATTTGTCCGGCACCAGTGGATTCAGCGCCGCTCTCGCCGTGATCCTTCTTACCGCCATCCTCATCCTCTACATGATATTCGCACGGCTGGTCGGGTTCCGCTCCCTGTACGGTGCGGGCGAGGCCCTCATCCGTTCCTCTCCCATCGAGATGTCCTACCGCGCCCCCCGACGCATCCCTCTGAACCTCCTTGTCGGGGCCGTTTGTTTTCTACTGGTCCTACCCAGCCTCATTGTCATACCCCTCGCTTTCAATGAGTCTTCCTTCGTCATTTTCCCTCCCAAAGCCTATAGCCTGATTTGGGTCAAGAACTTCTTCACTACCAGCGTAATTAGCCCTGTTAACTGGGTGGAATCAACCTTCACCAGCCTTCAACTAGCCTTTATCACAGTCTTGGTCTCGGTGCCCGCCGGGGGGTTGGTCGCATATGGAATAGCCCGAGGCTCCTTCCCGGGCCGCGGCTTCCTCGGTTCTTTTGTAATCCTTCCCCTCATAATCCCCTCTACTCTCACCGCCATCGCCCTCTTCTATTTCTACTCCTTCAATATGCGTTTTCTCGTCGGCACCGTTATCGGAATTGCCATGCCCCACGCAGTGCTTGCCATCCCTTACGTTGTCATTATCTTGACGGCCACTCTGCGCGGCGTCGACGAGGTCCACGAACAGGCCGCCATGAGCCTGGGAGCTAATCGATTCACGGCTTTCCGAAGGATAATCCTGCCCCAGATAGTCCCCGGCATTACCGTTGCGACATTCTTCGCGTTCATGGTCTCCTTCTACGAGGTGCCGGTAGCCATCTTCCTCAAGGACCCGTTCCTCAGGACCCTACCCATGAATTTATGGAACGGTGTAACGGTGGAATTCGCCCCCATGATGGCAGCCGTGTCCTTCATTCTCTTGATTTTCGCAGCCCTCATGCTTATTGGCCTGGTCTTCTTCAGAAGTCGCCTCTTTAAGCAGAAAATCACCTAGCGCCCACTCTGCTGGCTGACAATCCGGGAGTACAAAATGGACTACATCGACGCCCGACCCTTTCTATCCTCCAATTTCGACGCCGTAGTAATGACCTTCAGAAACTCCGGCGCCATCCAGTCCAGCGTTGTCAAAGCCGGCGCTTATCAAGGTGGCGTAGTGTTCGTAGCCATTGGTGACTCGGCGAAACTGAAGAACCTCGCCCGAGACCCCCGCTGCACCGTCACCATCGTAAGCCCCCATTGGGACAGGTGGTGCACCGTGGAAGGAACGGTCGTGGTCCGAGACTGGGACAACACCGAACATGAGGCCCTTCGCATCGAGCTCCGGGAGGCCTTCGTGGCCTGTGGCGGAGACCACGACGACTGGGACGAGTACGACCGCGTAATGCGAGAGGACCGGCGAGCCATCGTGGTGGTCCAGCCGGACCACGTCTACGGTCAGGGAGTCTAGGCACGACCGGTTCCGTCGTGCCTATGCAAGAAGGTTAAGCACCTTCGGCACTACCGATATCTCGGCAGGAGTCTCTGCAACCCGCTCTCCATCCGCCCAGATAGGCATCGGAGCTTCGGTCTCTATATGCAAGCTCGGCAGGCGGTGCATGGACACTGCCGGATTCCTCAGGTGGCCGCCGCTGAAGACCCGTGGCAGTATCATCACCACCTCCCGCCTCGAAACGGATTTCACCAGGCAGACGTCCAGCATCCCGTCTTCCGGCTCGGCTCCCGGCGCTATCTTCATGTTCCCGCCATATTGAGGTGTATTGGCCGTTGCCGTCAGGAATACTCTTCCTGAGTAGTCGAGGCCTTCCCCCGTTAGATGCACCTTCGCATCCTTGTATCGAAGCAGCTGGGCAAATATCGCATACACGTAGGACGGTGTTCCCGAAAGAAATCGTGGCACGTGACCGTCAGCGACATACTGGCTCACCGCACTGTCGAAGCCCAGGGTTGCCACGGTAGCGAAATATCTATTGCCTACTTTCCCCAAGTCTATCTGCTTTGATTTGCCTGCGGTAATCAATTTCGCCACGTCCTCGGCGGTCTTGGGGAGTCCCAGGGCCGCCGCAAAGTCGTTGCACCGCCCGGCGGGAATAATCCCAACAGTCACTCCCGCGGCTAAGGGGCCGCTCATCACGCCGTTGATAACCTCGTGGAGGGTCCCGTCTCCTCCGCAGGCCAGCACACCGGCGCTCCCCTCCTCCACGGCTTTTCTTGCCAAACCTTCAGCATCACCCTGACGAGTTGTGTAAAGGAGCTGGTTTGACACCCCAGCCACCGTCAGCAAACTTCCCGTCCGGACTGCAAGGGTGCGACTCTTACCCTTGCCCGACACAGGGTTGGCCACGATGGTCCATTTGGCCCCGCTTCCCATACTTTATGTCACGTCGCAAAGGAAGATTGGCGGATAATGGTAGAGCGATACCTCGGGAGACAGGCCTACCGTGTCCTTTGCCATCTCCAATGCCGTTGCCACGTCGGGTGCGGTCTCGTAGCCCAGCCTTTCGGCAACAGATTTGTCCTTCGCCCCCGCCACGATAACTCGACCAAGGTATTCCTGCCCATAGCAGGCCCAGTACCACATGTAAAAGGGGTGAACGCCATGATAGGCGTAAGACTCCCGGTAGAGCTTACGGTATCGCTCGTCCGAGGCATAAGAAGCCTCAAATCTCTTCTCGATTTCGGCAGCGTCCCGGGTCTCAGGGAGGATGTTGTTATAAAAGTCGATGTAGGAGGGATGGTGCAATAAGTTGAATCGCTCTTCCAGGGGGTGCGAGAACACCAGCACCCCACCCCGCCTCACCAAGGGCTTACCCCGGTACATGTTGAAGCTGTAGCCGAGCGCGAGCGTGTGGATAAGCAGCGGGTTCAGCAGTGAGTTCACGTTGTACGGGCAGAGATAGGGCAGGCCCATTACTACGACGTCGGCCTGTCCCTCAACCGGCACTGCCTGCTGCTTGAACACACTCGCCAATATTCTCTCGTGTACCAGGTCCGTGTCCCCAGCCGCGATGTCCAGCAGTCCATATGGCGAGCGCAAGTTCTGGAATATCTGCCATCTCAAATAGAATGGCGAGATATCCAGTGCCCTGCGGTTTACCCCGAATGTCACCTTGTCTATGGCATTCCAGTCCGACTCCTGCTTTTGCAGGTGTGCCAATATCGACGGAAAGGTGTTCGAGGTCAGGGCAGTCTCAATCTTGAAGACGTTGAGACTCCTGGATACCACTTTGCCCATCCCGTTCACCGAATTGTGCAGCGCCGACCTCGTAGGGTCCATGTACGACTCACAACGCATCAGTGTGTGGACGTTGTGGTGGTGCCTGATAGTTTTATAGCTCACCAGGCCCGTGCTGATCGACTTATGCCCCCCATCCATCGACGAGAGGTTGATGTTCACGTAAATCAGCAAGTCCGACTCCGCCACTCTTCTCGATGTCTCCACCTCTTCCCCTCTCTCCGTCTCCCCCAGCACCACCATCTTCCCCTCGTCCTCCGCATCGAAGTTGTACAACCTGTCGGGGTGGAATTCGTTGAATACCTTCCTGCCTACTGCCCGCTTCAGCTCGGAAGGGGTCATTCGCCTATGCAGCCCCAGGGCGGCTACAAGGTGTATATCCTCAACACCCTTCTCGCTGAGCTTACGCAGAACGGCCTCAATAATCCTCTGGCGCAGGTCCGGCGTCTTCATCTGTGGCAGAGGCAGAGATATATCGTCAAATGCAATGGTCACTTTCATCCCGGGCCTGAGCTCCTGGGACAACGAGTCGCGACCCAAAGGGTTCTCCAGCGCATGGTCTATTGCCCCATCCACGTCCTTGATCGAAGGGAGCGCGGGCGGAGGATAGATCACTCGACTTCCCACAGGCATCTCCTCAAACCGGAATGCCTCCCCGTGATGCATCACGAATCGCTGTCCGGGCTTTTCAACCCGTTTGACCAGCTTGCTCTTATCTATTTCCAATACAATTCCTCATAGCTCAGTGCCCTTCGCCGTAAGTGTAGCAAGCCCCGGTCAGCCGGAAAAGGCGAACACCATCTTTCCGCCTCCCAGCCTCCCCGCCCGACCGGCCGTCACAAGCGCATCCCGGTACCGTTCAATGGGAAACCTGTGAGTCACCAGCCCCGACACCCGTGAACGGAAGGCCTCGTCCTCCATGAGACGTTTGGCCAGTTCGAACGTCTTCATCTCTTTGTCCCCGGTCCGCTCTATCGCATAAGCGTAGGAGCCCGTGAACCGCACCTCCTGGTGCCACAGGGGCGTCAGGTCGGCCTTCGCATCCGACGGCATTCCCAAGCCCACGAGCGTCCCGTTCTCCATCGTCCACCTCATTGCGTCTTCCAGCGCCGACGACGTGCCGACACACTCGAACACAACGGGGAACCCGCCGGCAACAGCCGGCTTCCCCCGAATTACCGACAGCACCTTCGCCCCAACTTCGTCCGCCAACTGCGCATATCCCTCCACACCGGACCTGCATACCTGACTGGCTCCAAATGCCATGGCCATACGCTTCTGAGAGTCGTACTTGGCCACGGCCACTATCCGGCATTCAGGTTGCAATGCCCTCAGTACCGCGATGGTCAGCAATCCAACTACACCACACCCGACCACCAGAACGGGGCCAGCCCCTTCTATGCCAGCCCTGAGCACTCCGTGAATAGCACAAGATAGCGGCTCCAACAGCACCGCCGACTCGTCCGAAAAGTCATCCGGGACTCGGTGGAGCTGTGATGTGTGCGCCACGAACCGTTCGCCCCAGCCTCCCGGCAAACTTGTGCAATACCCGGTCTGCAGCCCCGCCGAGAATTTCCCTTCCGTGGTCCGCACGCAGTTTGCATACCGTCCCGCTGCACATTGAGGGCACAAGTCGGGCATCCCTCTGACCGTGCAGCCCAAGGCCGGTTCGATTGCCACCCTTTCTCCAACCTGGAACTCTTTAACCCCTTCCCCCACCTCAATTATCTCCGCCACAACCTCGTGGCCCGGGACAAGGGGAAATGACGTAAAACCGGATAGGTACAGGCTCCCCCTGCACATCACCACTACCAGGTCAGACCCACAGATCCCACTCATAATCGTGCGGACCTTGACCCAATCTGGACCTGGCAGCGCCGGTTCCTTCACGTCCTTCATTCCCAAAACAGCAGTCGGGCCCAACGACAACCTTGGGAACCGTTTGGAAAGCGCCCTCGTCACCAGCCACCGCGGAATACTCTTGGAAACAACTAATGCCTTCAAAGCAGCCTGTCTAGTCCCTTCTCCCTTGATGATACCCTTGCATAACCGTCATGCCTGATTTCTCGGGAATCCGGAGTCGGTGTTTCAGGGTTGGATATCAGAATCGGTCTTTTCAATATCGTATCGCATTAGTAGTTATGCGAAAGTTCTCCAACGGTTTGCAGTTGTTCCGGTGCACAATGGCGCTACTGTAAGGGTGTGCCCAATCCCTTTAGTGTCCATCGTCGCACCGTCCATCCCCTGGCCCTGGCTTCCTTATCCAATCTTCGCTCCGGGTTCACAGCCACCGGATGCCCGACCAACTCCAGAAGCGGCAGGTCTGAAATGTCGTCCGCATAGGCGTAGGACTCGGATAAGTCTGCTCCCGACTCCTCGGACCAGCGCTTCGCAGCCTGCGCCTTTCCATCCCCGCTCAGCGGCCCCGATGCCATCTCTCCCGTGAACCGCCCTCCGGACACTCCACCGCGGGATGCCATAACTTCATCAACGCTCAGTAGATCTCCTAATGGTCGGACCATCTCCATCAGCCCGCCGGTTAGGAGCACCACCTTACGACCATCAGTCCTGTGTCGCTCAACCTCGTCCCTGGCTTCCCTGAAAATCCGCCTGCTCCAGTATCCCGGCCCTCTCCTTTCGGCCCAACCTTCCAGGTCATTCACAGTTGCACCGCGATAGTTCTTGAAGAAATTCTTGATGAATTTGACCCTGTCGGTCCAGTCAGTAAGTGCGTAGAACGGGATTCTAGGAGCAAAGGCAGCAGCCCACAGAGTCCGGCTCAAGAGGCTCTTGCCTTCCAAAGCGTAGTCCAGGTAAACGTCCAGCAGGTTGGAAGAGGCCACTGTTCTGTCTACGTCAAAGAACGCTGCGGTCCTGGTATTAGGACCTCCCATCAAGCGCCTCGACTGCCGCCTGCACTTCCCCGGTCACCTCGCGGCTTAACTCACTCAACCTCTTGGCATCGGCCCCGTCCGACCTGCCTGCAAAACAAATAGGCTCCCCAAATCGTATGGAGACGGGACGTCGCTTGACTATTATCGTGCCTTTGGGCATTGCTCTGTGAGAGCCACTGATAAACGCTGGTACCACAGGGGCCTCCGACATGAGGGCCAGGAAGCCAATGCCGTTCTTAAAGGGCTGCATCCTCCCCGGCCTGCCTCTGCTTCCCTCCGGGTAGAAAACAAGAGCGTGTCCCTTTTCCAGCACCGCCAACGCCAACCCTAGCTCCTCCCGGGAAGTGCCCTTCCTGTCGAAAGGGATCGCCCTGAAAAGCCCTCTCACCATTCGAGACATGAAGCCGTTTTCAAAGAAATAGTCCTTGGCTGCAACCGGGTGGACTTTCTCCCCCTTCCGCCCTAAAGCGTGAAATATCACGGGCGTGTCCATGTGGCTGTTGTGGTTCGAAGCAATGATATAAGGCCCGGAGTCCGGAACGTTCTCGAGCCCCTCACACCGGAACCCCGTCCACCACCTGATAGCTGAGCTCATAAGAAAGAATAGAGCCTGCCCCCAACATCTTATCCACATTGGGACTCGGAACCATTTCTCGGCTTCTTCTCCGAATCCCCCATCCGATACGCGGGTGACACTGCCCTTGGACTCGGGGTCCATGCCCAGCAGGTATTTTTTCACGCCCGGTATGTGCACATCCTGGAGGTAGGACTCCCAGTCCAGCTTTCCGATATCGAAGTCGAAGCTCTCCCTGTCACCTTCGTGGAGCTGGCCCATCACACTGCGGGTATTGTTGGTGAGGAATTTGCACTCCGCTTCGGCGTATGGCCCGTACAACCTGCCGTACTGGTACAGCCTTTCCAGGGAGACCATTTTCAATTTCAGTCTGTTTCGAAAGCGTCGGGGCCAGGGTGCAAAGGAGCAAGGCGCCAAAGCTGCAATGGCTACCTTCAGAGGCAGCATGTATTTCATACGAAGATGACGGAGAAACTTGGAGGTTGTTGGAAAAGTCGGTTTGATAAGTGTCCTGGCTTTTCCACCGTCCTCCCCCGACACCGGGAACGGGGCCTTCTGGAAATGCGCATCAACCTGATCTGCAAACCCTTCCAATGTTATGGGATTCTCCATTCCCGAAGCTATCTGGTAAACCTTCGGAGAGTCATCCGCCGAGGCTTGTGCAACAATGGCCAATATCGCATTGGCCACCATATCAACGGGGATGATGTCCAGGATGCCGTCTCGTTTACCCGGGAAATCGATCATACGGCCGCGGCCGTAGGCCACTATCAGCGGGTCTAGCATTCGAAAACCGTTCAGCCAGCCCGGCACAGGCGCTTTCCACGCCCCTTCTATGATAGCCGGACGAATAATCGCCCCCCTTATCTCTCCAATGCTGCGAACAAACATCTGCTCACCCATAGCTTTGGAGAAAGTGTACACATCCTGCCACCCGCGCCGGTGGGCCCACTCCATGCCTATCTCGCTGAGCCGCTTGTCCAGCTTTTCAGACTCGGCACGGCTAACTTGGTCCTTTGACCCCCTCACCGACCCCGCCTTTGCCAGAATGGCCTTGATCTCGTCTTCTACGTCGTATTCGCTCTGTGGAATACCGTTTATGTGTCCTACAGTGCGGGTCGGGTCGGGCAGATCTTCCGGGACAGGGCCTTTCCGAGTGGCGTTCACATAGCAGGTCGAGACCTGGGCGAAAAACGGGTTGTTACACCCTTTTGCGAACTCAACCATTCGGCCGGGACCCAGTGTGTTCAGTTTAATCGCCGTATCCAAGGGTGCATCGAAGGAGACAACCGCGGCACAGTGAATGATTATGTCGACTTCGCCTTGTAAACGCTTGTATGTCTCCGGGTCCAGGCCGAGGTTATCCTTCCCCACATCCCCCGAAACGGCGTGGACTTTGCTATCGAACAGCCCCTCAAAAGCATCCCCGATCCTGCCCTTCAACGGCTCGAAGATCTGGGACTCGAAGACTTCCTGTTTGAGCCTCTGGTCTATGGGTATGGATGCGGCCCCCGCCCTAGTCTTGGGTCTGACAAGAACGTAGACAGCCGTGATGTCTGGAAGAAGGCTGAGCATTCTCTCCAGTAGCACCTTGCCCAATAGGCCGGTGCCCCCCGTGAGGAGCACAGTCTTTCCTCTGTAAAAATCTCGAAGTGGTTGCAAGGAAGCCTGCTGGATGTCGTCTAGGTAGGGTGTAGGGCTAGGTGTGGTCGCGTGCATTGACAGGGCTCCGCCAGACTCGACGCATTATAAATTCCACACGCCCAATCGTCCATTCTCTCCCATGTCCCTACGGTCCAGAAAAGTAGCCGTTATACCGTGAATTCCGAGCCTTTAACCGCTCTTTGCTTGAGCATCCGCGGCCAGACGCCGTGCAACCTCCATCAGCCCCGTCACACGAGTCACGTTCTCCCCGTAGTCATACCCCCGATTCCTGGGCCAGTCGCGTAGGTATATTCTCTTCAGTCCATTCCGGGACAAGAGGTCGGCGACCCTGCCGTCATCATCTACAAACTCCTCAATCCCAAGCTCCGAGCACATGTGCCACTTGAAGTCGGGGGATGGCAAGCCCAGGCTATTTGAGTGCACCTCTCGGAACAATTCCAGAAACCCATGTGCCTTTAACCACTGCTCTATCAGCCCGGCGCCAAGCCCATTGCGGCTGGTAACGAGCACCGGGGTGCGGAATGCACTAATCGATGCAATCCCATCTCGAGCATCTTCTAACGGCTTGCGACCATAGTATTTGAGCTTCAAAAGCAGCTTCATGGCCATTAGCCGGGTCCCTGAAGGAGTCTCCTTTCGCTTAGAGACGCGTGGACGGCTCTCGTATGGTCCCGGCGCTATCGGTACGTTTAAGCCGAGGGGAGGGCGGCAGATTACGCCGTCCATATCTATACCTATTAAGGGCTTATCCATACACCCGCCTTTTCAGATGCCGCGTCTTTTCCGGCCCATTTTAACTCCAATGACACCGAAGAAATTTCCCCGTATGGTAGTATCGGTGTGTAGCCGACAAGGGAGGAATGGACATGAAACAACTCGGCCCCGAGCAAGTCTGTCGAAGATTCTCAGCCGAAGATTCGCCTGCGCTGCGCGTCGAGTCCGGCGAAGTCTTCTCGGTAAGGACAACCGATCGGTTCCGGGATGTATCCAAAACCGATCCCGATTTCACAAAATCAGATGTTGTCAGCTCCATGAACGGACCAATATACGTTGACGGTGTCCATGCAGGTGACACTCTCAAGATCGAGTTTCTTTCCATGGCCCCCGCCGAGCCTAAGGGCTACGTTCTCGCCCTTCCGGGTCACGGGGCGCTCGGGAGCCGGATTTCCAGATTCCTGATGGAAACCGTGGACGTCACCGGCACGGACGCCGTGTTCCCGAATGGAACGTCAGTCCCGATCAGGCCCATGCTCGGCTTGATCGGCGTCGCCCCCGAGCAAGGGGAAGCAGGATTGAGCACCACCGGTCCATTCGGAGGCCTGCTCAGCATCAATGATGTTACGGCAGGCTCCACCCTCTACCTCCCCGTATTCCACGACGGCGCGCTCCTTTCCATGGGAGATTCCCATCTCGCCATGGGCGAGGGCGAGGCAACTAGCTCCGCCGTCGAAGGTTCCATGAATATCGCCCTCCGGGCCTCAGCCTCAAGTGAATTGCGGGTCACCGAACCCCTGGTTATCACCGCTGAGAGCGTGATCACCTTCGGAAGGGGCCAAACCATGGAAGAAGCGGCTCACGCGGCCACCCTTGCCATGGGTGACCTCCTGATGTCTCGGCTGAACATTTCCGGCTCTGACGCTGCAATGCTCATCGGCTGCGGGTCAGACTTGCGGACCGCCCTTGCCCTCTATCCGCCCTACAGCATGAAGATGATGATGCCCCGCTCCACGCTGCCTCTTTAGATCGCCAATTGGAGAATAAAAATGGGCCGCGGCCGCTGAGCGGCCACGGCCCATTTTGCTACCGTGATTCAGGCAGGGCGGGCACTTCGACCGTCCTAGTCTCTAGACACAAACCCCAGCAGGCTCAGGATGATGATGAATATGTTCAGGAAGTTCACGTACAGTCCAATGCTTCCTATCACCGCAACCTGGGTCGCCGCCTCATAGTTGCCCTGTTCCGCCGCCTGCAGAGCCATGACCTTCATCTGCTTCGTTTGCCACACCGTCAGAGCCAGGAACAACGGCAGTAAGACGATGTTTATCAGCAGGAACAGTGCGCTGGATTGAAGAAGGAGTATGTTGACGAGGCTGATGACTATCAACCCGATGACACCGATAATCAGCATCGGGCCCCACCTGGAAATGTCCCTCTTGGTGGTCATGCCAATGGCGCTCATCCCCACGAACAATCCCGCGGTCAACAGGAACGCAATGCCAATGGTCTCAGTGGTGTATCGGGACACGATCCAGGAAAGGAACAACCCCTCCATCGCCGCGAATAAGAGATAGACTCCTGTTGCCGGCCCCGTGTGCCCCTTCACAGCCAACGCATTGGCGGCCATCAACGTTCCAAATATCAGGCCGAACCCCACCAAAAAGCCTAGCCATCCGATATTCAGGATGACATCGCCGAGACCTATCCTGTCCCCGACCCATATCGCTGCCCCGGTAGTGATGATCCCTAAGGCCACAAGCCCGTACATTCGGGACATGGCCCCCGTATAGATCTCGTTAGCTCGTTCCCTCCCGAAGCCGATGCTGTATTGGTCCCTTAGCATGGGTTTCAAACTCCCTTCGTCGGTACGTTTCTTCCTCCCCAAATTATACATCGCTGAGTCTGTTTATTCGGGTCGGGTGCTGGACAAGCGCCTATAAGGTGCAAACCAGGATTCGTCCCAAGGATGTACAGCCTAAGCGTCAGAGGAGCTAGCCGGGCTGTCGTGTGAAGGACGGGGGTGGCTGCGTACTTCGGCCATCAGAAATGCAAGGCTCCCGCGCCACAGGTGCACCTGCTCTTCATCCCAGCTCGGATCGAAGTCCGGGAACTTGGCCAAAAGCCTGGTCATCATGTCGGAGTTGTGAGGAGTTTCCGAATGCACCTTAACGGGCTCCGAGACCCGCGGCTCGGGAGGCCGGACAGCGGGTACGCTCGCCGGCGCTGCTCTCTTCCTGGAACTCCGTGTCCCCGACTGCCTGTCCCGCGGCGTCTTGAAATGAGGCGAAAGCTGGATCTCGGCGTCTTTGGCAATACGGAGAAAGAACGTCATGCCCTTTCTTCCAACTTCGTCCTGTGCCCCGCCCCTCTTGAATTTCTCAGCTAAGTGGTCGGGAGTCGCAGACTTGAGCATGAGTCCGTCCAATACTGGCACATACGCCCTTTCCACGATCTTGTACAACAACCCCTTTGCTTCATCTTCTCGAGACGAAAGCAGGCTCTTCAACGCATCTGTGGGGTGTCTTTGTGAATCCACCAGACCGAGAAAGGCCAGCGCCGATTGCAAATTTGACTCTGCCGACGCGTTGACTCTCAGTTTCTTGAGATAGCTGCTGTCTATCCGGCTCGGCAGGTGTTGCTGGGCAAAGTCTTCCCTCAATGTTGCCAATAGTCGTTGCCATTGGGAGTAAGGAGGATACGGTGGTCGCCTTTTGCCATTTTCTGTTGCTGCCATGCCGATTGTCCTTTGTCCGGCCACTATGGCACCTGCCCATTATTGCCATAATAGCAGTCAAAACCAGTTAAGGCAATGCTTGCCATTGCAGGCTGTTAAGGCAAAGTGCAAATGCATATTTGCCTTACGGTATTTCCTTTTTGCCTTAGTTTCACAGGTGCTTTTTCCACGGCTAGAATGGCCTCATATTGCCTGAATTGCTCTTGTGGTCTGGTCATGCACCTGATATCCGAGGCAAACCCCACAAGGCAATATGCCATCGGGTTTAGCCCGGTGGCAAGCGTTATCCCGAAAGGGAGCGCCGACCCAGACCGTCAGTTCGAAAGGAGGGTAGAAAAATGGTCGTAGAGCAGTTGTTAACAAGTCGACCGATATCAAGACTATCAGTCGAGAGGGCCCCGGCCCGTATTAAGGTGGTTGGCGTCGGAGGAGGCGGTTGTAACTGTGTCCGACGTATGCTGGCCCACAATGTCCCTGGCGTAGAGTTCGTCGTAGTGAACACCGATATCAAGTCCCTTGAGTCGGTCACCCACGGCGCCACCGTCCTTCAGATAGGTGAGAACATCACCCACGGTTGGGGCGCTGGCGGAGAATTCGACATCGGCGAGAAAGCCGCCGAAGAGTCTTCCACTCTTATAAAGAAAGCCCTCAAGAATGCCGAGCTCGTCTTCCTCACCGCCGGCATGGGCGGCGGAACCGGCACCGGCGCCGCACCCTATGTGGCCGAGCTGGCCAAGCAGATGGGCGCCCTTGTAGTCGGTGTTGTCACGACACCCTTCAGCTTTGAAGGGTCTCGCAGGCTTAGCCAGGCTATCGCGGGTGTCGCCCGACTCCACCGACATGTGGACAACCTCATAGTCATCCACAATGACCGGCTCCTCCAGTTCGTGGACCACGAAGCAGGGATGACCGAGGCCTTCCAGACCGCCGACGAGGTTGTCAGCCAGGGCATCGTAAGCGTCTCTGAGCTCATTAACGTACCGGGCGAGATCAACGTGGACTTCGCCGACGTCCAGACCATTATGTCCAGCCCCGGTGGCGCTCTCATGGCCATGGGACTGGGACGAGGCAGCATGGGCGCCCTCGAGGCCGCCCGGCAAGCAGTCACCAACCCCCTCCTCAATCTCTCCATCAGGGGCGCCAGGGGAGTCCTCTTCTCCGTGAAGGGCGGTGACGACCTGACCCTGGGTGGCGTTAATGCCGCCGGTGAGTTGATCAATAGCGCCGTCCACAAGGACGCCAGCATCTTCTTCGGAATGTCCATAGACCCCTCCCTCGGCGACATGGTGAAACTCACCCTCATCGCTACCGGGTTGAGGCAGGACAAGGGCTTCAACTCCTTTGCCGGGAAGTTCAAGGGCCTGTTCCCCGGACTCGAAATGAGAGTTAAGGCGCCCGGCATCATGGGCGGGGGCAAGAAGAAAAAGAAGAAGAAAACCAATCAGTTCGGATGGGACGAGGACTTTTAGGTAAGCCTTGACCCCGGGGCACGGGAGGCGACTCTCTCAACTCCACCTCCCGTGCCCACCACCCTTACACATTCTGGAGTTGAAACCGCCGTTGAACACGGCGCCTGACGACAGGGTAGGTCTAGAGACCTGAACAGAGCATTTGGCAGGAAGATACCGTGGCACTACAACAGACTGTCTCAACCCCGCAAATCCAGCTGGACCCTGTGGCGAAGATAGCTTTCGAACGGCCCGCCCTGGCTCTTTGCTTTCCCTTCTTGAAGCATGCGTCCACGACGGCAGATTCGACTGTCAAGTTAGGTAAAGATGCAGGCAAGAGGGGGCCCAACCACCCATCTGTAACTCTTCTCCTATCGAGTCTCATTGAACTTGAAAGGCGAGATTTCATCGCTATCGGAGCTTCCGCCTTCATGGCCGGTCGGGGAGAAGCGGGCGGCATCTGGGTTACCAAGAAGGTGCCAAACTGCCCCGGAAGCGGCACGTCATCCGATCTGTTTCAATGCATCACCCACGGCTATTCCTCCCTGGAAGATGTCATAGTCCGCTACTTCCGGGACTGCTTCCGGCGGGATCCCTGGACCCTGGCCTCTACCCTAGGAATGGAGGAAGCCAAGGCCTTCGGTTATCTCACTTCCCAGCAGTGGCCTGTCAAGGGCATGAAGAGCTTGCTTAACCGTTTCGGTCTCTCCAGCGATGTTCACACCTTGTGGGTCAGGGATGGATTGAAATTGAGGGAAGCAACGCAGGCGTCCCGACTCCTGCGAGTCCATATAGATGAGTTCCGCACCCGCTCCCGAGGCTTGTATGAGGGAATGCGTATGGGGATAGCCAACGCCATGGACAACATGGACGAACACCTGACTCCTGGGATCATCAAGTTGCCACTTCTCAAAAAGAGGTTTGCCGCAAGTTGACCATATTTGACTACTAACCTTCATCCTATACCCTCCTCCCCCCTATACAAAGAGCTCGATCTCCGCCAATCGAGCTCTTTGTCTTTGTCCTGGAATTGCCCCCAGCTACTCCCTCAGTGCAACCAAACGCACAGAGATCTCCATTATGACAACGCAGCAGAACGCCGGTGCAATGCACCGGCGTTCTGCTTGCTTATTCAGTTATGAGTGGTGTTTAAACCGGGGGGTTAGCTCCGACCGACGCCTTCAGACTCCGCAATCTTCTGCCGGACAACTTCGTCACGGGGATAAAAGATCGAGTCCTCGCCAATCACTCCCGTATCTTTGCGTCTCCGAAAGATGAAGAGCTTGTCCCTGGTAGAACGCCCGAAAAGGCCCAAGGCGCCCGCCGTACTGCCGAGGACTGCCAGACCCCCCAAGGCTATTCCCAGGCCCAAGACCTTTCTTCTCTGATTGCTCTGCGACTCTGCCTTATCGATTGTTGTGCTCAATTGTCACTCCCGGTATGGACCCGCCTAATGGGGGCAGGGTTTGGTTGCACTGGAATATTATAACCTCCGGTGAAGAGGTGCAACGGGTCGCGCCAGCCCAAAGCAGCAAAGCCACGGAGAAACCGAGTCGCCAACCGGTGAAACTCCTGAAATTCCGCATGCACGTCATTTCAGACCTCGTTCAAAAACCCCTTGCAATCTCATTTTCGCCGTGATAATCTTCGCCCTGATAAACTCTTCACAAAGTTTTTGGGCGGATTCCGGGGGCAATATTGGACCCTAATTTCATTACAAGACAAGACTGGGCCGACATCGGTGAGTTCCTTTTGGCCCTTCTTTTCGTTCCCGGCCTGATGATAGTATTCGCCTTCTCCATGCTCACCGCCCATGCCCTCATCCCTTCCCTTGTCAAATCGGGCCACCTGCCTGAAGACCTCACCAAGGTAAGACCCGTCTTTTACACCATCGCGTTTGCAGCTCTTTTGGGAGTTATTTCCTATTTCGCCTTCGTGGCCGTCAATGCTGACCGCTCCTTCGGAGACGTTTACTCCCGCTGGTGGCAGTAACCATCCGTGACGAAAACCCGGACTTCGATCAGTTAACAGATGCCCACCACGATCAAAATACTCGTACCCATTGTAGGTCTTGGTGTTGGAGTCATCCTTGTGCTGACGGCGGTATTCTTGACTAAGGCCGTATTCTCAGAACCGTTTCAGGTGTTCGGTATGGGTGCAGGCCCGGAGCAGCCCATCGACTTTCCTCACGACGTTCACGTCGAAAAAGTTGGTATCGAGTGCATGTTCTGTCACCGCACCGTCGACACCAGTGGCTCGGCTGGCATACCCCCTGTGGAACAGTGCATCTTCTGCCACAAGGACCTGGGTGACGAACAGTTCATACTTCCCCAGAGCGAAGAACTTGAACTTCTCAGATATCACTTTGAGAATGATGAGCCCATCCAGTGGAAACGAGTCCACCGCGTTCCGGACCACGTCCAGTTCCTCCACGAAGCCCACATAGGCGCCGGCATTAACTGCTCCACGTGCCACGGTGACGTCGGCGGTATGGAGGTGGTGGAGCAAGTGCGCGACCTGAAGATGGGGGACTGTGTGGACTGCCACCGGGAGAATAACGCCCCTACGGACTGCCTCACGTGTCACTACTAGAACCAGGAATGCATCTAAAGACGGTAGCCAAAATTGCCAGTTAGTCGAAGACAATTTCTAAAAATCGCCGGTATCTCGTCCCTGGGCGCGGTCATATTCAAGGCCTGTGGCTTCGATGCGGAAGAGAACCTGGTCGAGAGCCCGGTAAACCTCCCTGAAGACCTGGTGCTCGGCACTGACAACTGGTACGCCAGCGCCAGCAGCCTATGCGCCGGTGGTTGCGGCATCATCGTCCGGGTATTTGAAGGCAGAGCCAAGAAGATTGAAGGCAACCCTAACCACCCCATGAACCGTGGGAAGCTCTGCGTCAGGTGCCAGGCGGGCGTACAGCTTCTGTACCATCCCGACCGAATTCCCGGCCCGATGAAGCGCTCCGGACCACGAGGCTCGGGCCAATACGAGAGAATTTCCTGGAATGACGCCGAGGCAGAGATACTGCCCCTGATCCAGAATACTCAAGCCGACCGTGTGCTCCTGGCCACTGAGCCCCTCAAGGGTCAGCTGGCAATGGTCACCAAACGGTTTGTGGACGCCCTGGGTATCAGGCATCTTTCCTTCGAGACCATGGACAGCACCACCAACCTGAGGGCGGCTATGCGCCAGCTCTTCAGCCAGGAACAACTGCCCGAGTTTGATATAGAGAACACCAATTTCCTGCTAAGTTTCGGAGCGGACATGCTCGAGACTTGGCTCTCCACCGTGAGGTACAGCCGAGGCTACGGCCACTTCCGGCAGGGCGAGCATAGGGAACGCGGCACTTTTGTACAGGTGGACAGCCGCTTCTCCATGACCGCCGCCAACGCCGACAAATGGGTGCCCGTCAACCCGGGCATGGAGGGGGTTTTAGCCCTCAGCATGGCCTACGTTATCATCAGGGAAGAGTTGGGCAACAAGGCCGCTGCCGATGCCATGACCGGAGGCCGAGGCTTTGATGCTCTTGCCGCTTACGCTCCCAACCTCACCGCCGAAATGACCGGTGTCTCCGAGCACGATGCCATATATCTAGCCCGGCGTTTCGCCAATGAGCAGCCTAGCCTCGCCGTAGGCGGGGGGTCCGCCGGGGCGCACACCAACGGTGTCTACAACCTGGCGGCCATATATTCTCTCAATGTATTGGTCGGGAACCTGGGTATAGAAGGCGGCCTTCAATTCAATCCCGCGCCATTGACCCCCACCGCCGGCAGCACCTTATCCGACTCCACGTTCAAAGACTGGCAAGACATTGGCGGTGATATGGAGAATGTGGAACTCCTGATGGTCAGGAGTGTGGACCCTGTTCACGGCCTGCCGGACGATCTGGGATTCAAGGAATCTATTGCCAAGGTCCCGCACATTGTGAGTTTCTCCAGCTTTATGGACGACACAACGTCCCAGGCCGACCTGATACTCCCCGACAGCACCTATCTGGAATCCTGGGGCGACGACGTTCCCGATCCCGGCCCCGGTTATGAAATGGTCTCCTTCCAGCAGCCCGTAGTGGCCCCGTTCCAGGATACCCGGTCCTTCGGGGATGCCTTGATTGCCATTGCCGGCCGAATCGGTGGCTCGGTGGCCACCGCTCTGCCTTGGCCCAGTTTCAAAGACGTTGTCCAGGAAAGCGCCCAGGAGCTTTTCGCTCTCAACCGTGGAAACCTCACCCTCAAAGGCAGCTTCGAAGCTTTCTGGAACGGACTGCTTCAGCGTGGAGTTTGGTATGACCAGAATTCCAGGCCGGATACTCAGGTCGATCCCCAGCCCCTCCCCACCGACGTTAACCCTCCGGTATTTCAGAATGCCCCTCACGAATACGGCATGAATCTCATCGTCTACCAGACCAACTCCATGCTGGATGGCAGACTTGCCCACCTCCCGTGGCTTCAGGCTTCACCCGATCCCATTACCACCGTTGTCTGGGATACGTGGGTCGACGTCAGCCGGGAGGACGCCGCAAGAATGGAGATCAAGTCAAACGACATCGTAGAGGTCAGGTCCCAGTACGGTGCAATAGAAGCGCCGGTTTATGTAAACAGAGGGACTCCTCCAGGCACGGTTAGCGTACCGGTTTCCCAGGGCCACTCGTCTTTCGGACGCTACGCCGAGAACCGGGGAACCAACGTTATGTCGATTCTTGCCCCTCTCACCGACCCAAATACAGGCGCCCTCGCTTACAACGCTACCAGGGTTAAAGTCACCAAGACCGATCGAAAGAAGACTTTGCCCAAGTTCGAAGGCGTTGTCGAAGCCCTGCCTGCCGTAACCACCGAACTTATTCAGATTTCTAACGGAAAGGACGGCTCCCACTAGCCGGACCCAGGAGGTAATTCTTGGCAGACCAAAACAAATTCAAGTGGGGTATGGTGATCGACGTCGACCGGTGTACCGGTTGTGAGGCCTGCGTAATTGCATGCCAGGCGGAGAACAATATCCCCCTGAATGAAGAGGACAGGTTCCATGAAGGCCGCGCCATAGAGTGGATCCGGATCGAGCGCTACTGGGAAGGAGAATACCCGAACGTCAAGGCCAAGTTCCTTCCCGTCCTTTGCCAGCACTGCGAAAACGCTCCCTGTGAGCCGGTCTGCCCCGTCTACGCCACCTATCACAACAACCAGGGCATGAATGTCCAGGTGTATAACAGGTGCGTAGGCACCCGATACTGCGCCAACAACGACCCCTATCAAGTCCGATTCTTCAACTTCTGGGAGCCCCAGTGGCCCGAGTCCCTGGAAAATCAGCTCAATCCGGATGTCACCGTGCGCACTCGGGGGCTAATGGAGAAGTGCTCCTTCTGCATCCAGCGAATACGGCGCACGGAACGCGACCTCAAGAACGATGGCCGAGACCTCAGGGACGGAGAACTGCAGCCTGCCTGCGCCCAGACCTGCCCCACCGATGCATTGGTATTCGGAAACATGAAAGACCCGGAGAGCCGTGTCTCTCAGCTCGCCAAGAGCGACAGGCACTACAAGTTGCTCGAAACCCTGGGCACGGAGCCCAACGTGGTCTATCTGAAGAAAGTGGAGCGTGATGGCTAACGGCGAGCACGAAGAGCTCCACTCTTTAGTCGAACTGGACCGTCCGACCTCGCAGCAGGTCAACGACGATATCCTAACCCAGACCAATACTCTGGGACAGCGGTTCAAGACCGCTACGCCTATATTTGGCATTCTGGTCGTCTTGGGCGTCATCGGTTTCATCATCAAGGCTATGGACGGCTTTGACGACCGCAAGGACTGGGGTTACTACGCCGCCGTTTTCGCCTTCCTGTTCACCACTTGTCAGAGCGCCCTGCTCGTATCCGTAACCATGAGGTTGGCCAGGACTCACTGGCGCCGCCCCCTGGCCCGGGTATCCGAACTCTTCGCCATAGTTGGAGTATTCAACCTCCTTATTTTCCTTCCTCTCCTTTGGACGATTCCCGAAGCCGAGGGCCGCAACAGCATCTGGTTCGAATGGCCCTGGGGCGCTCCCCGGCTCCTGGATGCCCTTGCTATGATTTTCCTGACCCTGAATGGACTGGCCCTTCTCTGGGCTTCCTCCCTTCCAGACATGGCGCTTTACGGGCGCCGGTACGGTGGCATTCGCGGCGCCCTCTCCCGGCTCATGTCCACAGGATGGAAGGGCACTCCCCTACAGTGGAACGTGCTTAAGTCTGGTCAGATTGCGCTCGGGACCTTCTACTGGATCTTCCTGATTGGCGTAGTCTTCATCATTTCTTCCGACTTTTCGATGTCCCTGGTTCCCGGCTGGATCGATGCTATATTCCCTGCCTTCCAGGCCCTCACATGCCTACAGGCGGGCGTCGCAACTACCATGCTGGCCCTCTACCTTGTGCGGCGCTTCGGCGGTCACGAGAAATACATCTACATGGAAGCATTCTGGGCGCTGAGCAAACTCCTGATCGCCTTCACAATGCTCTGGATATACTTCTGGTTCGCCGGATTCATAACGTTCTGGTATGGCCGCAAGCCGGTTGAGGAGAACGTCCTCCAGCTGCTCATGATCGGGCCCTACCGCTTTGCCTTCTACCTGGCCGTGTTCCTGAGCTTCGTCGTGCCATTCCTGATTCTCATGTGGAACTGGGTGCGCAAGACTCCTGCGGGGCCGTCCATAGCCTCTGCAGTCATTATCTGTGGCGTCTTCTTCGACAAGCTGCGGCTCTACGTCGCCTCCTATTCCTTCACCAACGAGGAGCTGGCCGACGCTGCCCACCATAAGTCGGAATTCGTCAACACGACCTTTGAAGCCACCGGACCCAGCGTCCCTCACTTCTTCATGACCAATTGGCCTGACTATACCGACATCATGGTCATTCTAGGTGGCCTGGCCATGCCCTTCTTCGTCTATCTGATTGCAACCAAGCTTCTCCCGGTCATTTCCATATGGGAAACCAAGGAAGGCTACCTGTTGAGTTCGGTTAAGACCATCCTGAAACGCCGGTACCTGGTACTGGCCAAGCCCGATTGACAATCCAAACGCAGAGAGGTTAACGGAGACTCTTAATGCAAGAACGAGTCCCTGTTCCCGATTCCGAAATAAATAGAGAACTGCTAAGCAGTGTAGAAACTCACCCCAAGTGGTTTTTCATCACTGTGGCTATTCTCGCCCTGATAGTGGCCACTGCGGGCGGAGCTTTGGGCTGGATGATCAATCAGGGACTGGGTGTCACCGGCCTGAACCGTCCGGTGATGTGGGGATTCTTCATCGCCAACTTCGTCTTCTGGGTCGGTATCAGCCATGCTGGTGTGATGATCTCCTCGATCCTCAGGCTCAGCCAGGCGGAATGGCGTCGCCCCGTCACCCGTGCCGCCGAGGTCCTCACCATCTTCTCACTGATGACCGCCGCGCTCTTCCCCTTGATGCACGCTGGGCGGCCCTGGCGCATAGCGTACTGGATCTTCCCCTATGACTTCGCCCGGGGCATTTGGCCCAACGTCCGGTCTCCCCTGGTATGGGACCCGGCCGCCATATTCACCTATCTGACCGGAGCCACGCTATTCGTTTTCATAGCCCTGATCCCGGACCTCGCAGTAATGCGCGACCGCAACACGGGTATAAGGAAGCAGATATACGGCTTCCTGTCCCTCGGGTTCCGGGGCACGCCTCGACAATGGAGGCTCCAGGCCATCGCCGGCATCCTGCTCTCCGCGCTGATACTGCCGGTGTTCGTTTCAGTCCACAGCATTGTGTCCTGGGACTTCGGCATGGCCATATCGGTGGCGAGTTGGCACACGACCGTGATGGCCCCCTACTTCGTTATCGGGGCCGTCCACTCCGGTGTGTCCGCCGTGGTCACGATGATGGCCTTGCTGCGTTGGGTGTTCAAGTGGGACAAGTTCATCCGGCCTGAACACTTCGACGGCCTGGCCAGGCTCCTAGTCGTGGTCGGCACTGCCTGGTTCTATTTCTTCATCCTGGAGTTCCTATTCGGCCTCTACAGCCAGGAAACCTCCGAGGTTACGCTCAGGAATATGCTGCTCTACGAGTGGCCCTGGAACTTTATGTTCATAATATTCCTGGTGACTTCGTACTTCATACCTATACCGATGTGGTTGTTCAGGGGAGTAAGGCGCAACATCTTGCTGATGTTCCTCACCTCCATCCTCGTCAACATAGGTATGTGGCTCGAGAGGTTCCTCATCATCATCCCGGGCCTGATGAGAAAACAGGAGTTCACATTCGTCTGGGCCAACTACAGGCCGAGCGTCGTTGAGATATTGCTTGTCGTCGGGTCCTTTGCGTTTGTCACCATGATGGTGCTGCTGTTCTCCAAGGTATTCCCTCTGATTCCTCTGTTCGACCAGAAGGAGGGCAAAATCCTGGAGGCCACTACCAGGGTGGGCAGACGGAACGTTCCGTCCATCGTCAGGGAAGAGTAAGGTGAAGCCATGACCACATTCGTGCCAAAAAAGAGCGTGTTGGGGGTTTTCCCCAACGCCGATAGTGCCGCCGACGCCGTGGAGGGGCTCCAGTCGAATGAGTTCGACGACAAGGAGTTCGAGATCATGTCGGGCACCCCGTACCCGGAGGGGGCTTTCGGTGAGAAGAAGTCGTCACACCGGTTGTACGTCTTCCCCTTCATCGGGGCGGCCATCGGGTTTACCGTGGCCATCCTCCTCACCACTGCCACGCAGGTCTCCTATCCTCTCGTGACAGGTGGTAAGCCGATCCTGTCCATTCCCCCCATGGCAATCATCACCTACGAAGGCACTATGCTCGGGGCCATCATTTTCACGGTGCTTGGCATCGTCTTCGAGTCCCGGCTCCCGAGAAGTAAGCTCGGCCTCTATGACGAGCGTATTATGGAAGGCTACGTAGGCGTTCTGGTCACAGCCCCTGAGGACCGGATTCCCGTAGCACAGAACGTGCTGAAGGAGGCGGGCGCCGAATCCATCAAGGAAGGCGAACCCGTCGGGGTCTGACGCAAATAACTCCCAGCATAAACTACTCTGAATCTGAACAACTAAGCATGAGAGCGTTAGCTGCCATAAGAAAATCCCGCCTTAAGTGGCCCCTGCTGCTGGTCATACTCGGTACCGTGGCCCTCGCCTGCTCTACGGGCACCTACCCCGTGGACGTGTTCACTGAAATGCACTACCAGCAGTCATATCGGTCCCAGGAGCCTCCGCGCCTCATGCCAGCCGAGGACGCAGTCCCATTCACCGATGAATCAATGGACCTTCGCCCCGCCGAGCCCGCATCCCAGGTCGAGGCGCTAACCATGCCAAACCCCATTGATGCAAGCGCAGATAACCTGGTACGCGGCCAACAGGTCTTTACCCGTAACTGCTCCATGTGCCACGGTGTCTCTGGCGCAAGCGACAGTTTCATTTCTGTTACCTTCACGTCCATGGGCATCAAGCCGCCCGCCAACTTCGCAGAGGCCGGTTCCATCACCCCGGACGGCAGCTCGGATGGCCTGGCTTTCTGGATCATCACCGACGGGCTCGGAAACATGCCTGCCTTCCGGCACCTCCTCTCCTATGAGGACCGGTGGGGAGTTATTCACTACCTGCGCCTCCTCTCCCAACAGGCCGGACAGTAGGCCCAATGTCCCGCCTCCAGGGAACGCTCACCGGCAGCGTCCGGTTCCCAACCGCTATTGGTGCTGTCCTACGCAAACCTACAGTCTTCACCGCGTTCCTGGCCATCCTTGTCACCCTCTCCCTGGTTGCCTGTGCCACCGAGACCCCAACCCTTGAAGAGCGTGCCCAGTCTGTCGACCAACGTCTCATGTGCCCTGTCTGCCCCGCGGAAAGCATCGATCAGTCCCAGGCAGATGTCGCAGTCCAAATGCGTGAGTTGGTCCGCGAAAAGCTCCGGGCAGGTGAGTCCGAAGACGAGATACTTGATTTCTTCGTGGAGCGTTATGACAAGGGCGTCCTCGCCGAGCCCCCTGCCGAAGGCTTTAACATCCTCGTCTGGGTAATCCCCCCCTTGGCACTGCTGCTGGGTCTGGCTCTCATTTGGCTCGGCTTCCGACAGCTCTCCCGCTCTCCCCGCCGCTTTACTCCCACTTCCAGCGGAGACTGGCAAGCGGATTCCGACAGCTTCCTGAGGGAGATCGACGAAGAGTTCGAGGCCTACCGTCGTGCAGCGGGCTCCAGCACGGCTCCGGAACGCGGAATATAGGGGGAGGTCTAACCTTGGCCGAGCTTGGAACCCTCTCCCTCTTTTTTGCCCTCATCCTTGCCCTCTACGCCTGCGTGGGCTCGGTATTCGGAGTCCGCAGAAGCTTACCGGAACTCGTCACCAGTGCCCGATACAGCGCGTACCTTACCCCACTACCGGTAGTTATAGCGGTACTGGCCTTGGTCGGCGCCTTCGTATCTCGAGACTTCGACGTCAAGTACGTCGCCGAGCACAGTAACGCAGCAATGTCCCGAGCCTACGCCTGGGTAGCCTTTTACGCCGGCAACGAAGGCTCGATTCTCTTCCTCGCCGCTGCCTTCGCCATTGCCGCTGCTATCGCCCTCGCCCTTGCCCCGAGACTGCACCAGGCGAGCCTCGCCTACACCTGCAGCATCATCACCGGTATCCTCGCCTTCTTCCTGGCGGTCCTCGCCTTCCTGGCCAATCCCTTCGAATTCACCGCCGTCGCTGTTCCCGACGGACGGGGCATGAACCCTCTCCTTACCCATCCGGGCATGTTCGTACATCCCCCAATGCTTATGACCGGGCTCGTCACAGTCTCCATACCCTTCTCCTTCGCTATTGGTTCCTTACTGGCAGGGAGGACCGGAGATGAGTGGGTCGATACAGGCAGGACCTGGGCCCTCGTCTCCTGGGCAATCCTCGGCGCCGGCCTTCTGCTCGGAGGCTGGTGGGCTTACACGATACTGGGGTGGGGTGGATTCTGGGCCTGGGACCCGGTGGAGAACGCGGGCTTCATGCCCTGGTTGGTCCTGACCGCTTTTGTGCATTCGATAATGGTGCAGAAAAGACGGGGTATGTTCAGAGTGTGGAACATCGCTTTGATCAGCGTGGCCTTTACCTCTTCTCTGCTTGGCATGTTCATCAACCGGGGAGGCCCCACCCCCTCCGTCCACTCCTTCGCAGAGTCCGTCCTTGGCTGGGTCTTCCTCGGCTTCATGGTAGTCACCGCCCTATTCTCCTTCGGCGTCCTCTTCCGACGCATGTCTCTCCTGCGCAACGCTCAGCGCCTGGAGTCCAAGCTTTCCAGGGAGACCGCGTTTCTGGTCAACAACCTTCTTTTCCTCGCCATTGCCTTCGTTATTATCTGGGGACAGGTCTTCCCCGTCATCTCGGATACGGTAACCGGCGTCTCCATCACAGTTGGCGAACCTTTCTACAATCAGGTCAACGGGCCCCTACTGTTGGCTGTCGTTTTCCTCATGGGGATCGGGCCCATGATACCCTGGCGTCGAGGCTCGCTGACCCAGCTTCGCAAGGCCCTCCTCATTCCGTTCGTCATTGCGCTTGCCGTAGATCTCATCCTCATCGGGTTCGGAATAACCAAGGTCTTCCCTCTCTTGGCCGTCGGACTCTCGGTAGCCGTGGCAGTGGGAATCTTCAGAGAGTGGTACCGAGGATCCAGGGCCCGACACCGTGGAGGCGAATCTTACCCTGTTGCTTTCTTCCGCCTTATCTCCGCCAACCGACCCCGTTACGGCGGTTACGTCGTTCACCTCGCTATAGTTATGATGGCCCTCGCAATAGTTGGATCATATTTCTTCGACACGCAGAAGGACGTCCGACTGGCGGAGGGTCAGAGCGCCGAGGCCGCCGGCTATACCATCACATATCTCGAAACCGAGCAGCGTGACTTCCCGGACCACACCGAACGCATAGCCAGCGTAGAAATCTTCGATGATCAAGGCGCTTCTCTCGGAATATTCAAGCCCGAGCAGTCCTTTTATCCAGCATTCAGTCTGCGCCCTGCCCGTGCCGCAATCCGTTCCACTCCACTGGAGGATGTCTACATCATCCCCAACGATTTCTTCCCCGACGGAACTGTCGGGTTTCGTATACTGGTGAATCCTCTCGTCATGTGGATGTGGGTAGCCGGACCGGTTATGGTTCTCGGCACTGTCATTGCCCTATGGCCAGGAAGGCGCACAAGCCGGGCCACCGCCCCTGTTCCGACGCCGTCCATAAACCCCGCTTACGCATCAGAATGAGGAGGGCCGTCTCGTGGTTATAGCCATCGGCGTTCTTCTGGCATTTGTATGCCTGGCGGTAGCAGCAATTCCTTTCCTCAAGTACCGACACTCTCGCCAGACTGTAGACCCCCTTCAGGTCATATCAGAGCTTCAAGCCCAGCGTCAAAGCCTCTACAGAGAGCTCCTCACCTTGGAGGAAAACAACAAAACGGGCGCAGTACCGGAGCCAGAGTTCAATGCCGTATCTTTGACTCTCCGCCGACGGGCTGCGGAGAACCTCTGGATTCAACGCCGCTGGGAGGAGAGGTTGACCGACCTTGATCTCGCACTCGAGCAGTTAATATCCCAACACAGGCAAAGCCTGCCTTCATTGGCACCCGAGACGGTTGATGATCAGCAACATCCTGGTACCCCCTGCCCCGAGTGCGGAGCCCAAGTCCCCGTGAATTCCACTCATTGCCCCAAGTGCGCCTCCCAGACAGAGAGGACCCAGTCGGCTTTTTGAAGCCAGGATGCAGCTCAATGACCAGACATCCGAAAACCACGATTATCGCCTTGATCTTTCTCCTGGTGGCGCTCCTGATCTCAGCCGTTCCGGCTTCGGCTGACCAGCATGTAATTGGCGGTCAGGTCGTCAACCAGACTCCGGGCTCCGAGCCGCCTTCAGACTTGCAGGTGCTGCTCAGCATCTTTGAAGATGGTGCACCCGTCGGTCAGCTTTCGACCATAACGGACGCCGAAGGATTCTTCGCCTTCGAAGACGTTCCCCGGATTGTAGGCTTGCGCTACCTGTTGCACCTTCAGTATCAAGACGCCCAATATCAGACCGAGATGGACCCCGCCTCGGCGGAGCCGGTGCAGATTGTCGTGTACGACTCCACGTCCGACCTCGCCTCCCTTTCCGTGCTCGACGATACCATCATGGTCACTCGGGAGCCGGACCAGTACGATCGTCTCACCGTTCGCCAGGTCGTCCGAGTCCGCAACGAGTCCCTGCAAACTTTCGTACCCTCATTCGGGGACCCCGGCACCGGCATGATGAACTTCCTTCGAGTCTCCATGCCTGCCGGCTTCTCCGAGATGACCATCAGGAGCGACCTTCAAGGCGGCCAGGTTATACCCGTTGACAGGGGTGTGGGCATCACCACCGCGGTCCCTCCCGGCATTCACGCAATAGTATTCTCATACACCGCCCCCTATGAGCGGTCGGACCTTATCTTCGAACCGCTCTATCCGCAGGGTGCAGACATGGTTCGCGTCCTGGTGCGAGAGGACGTCGGCAAGCTAATCGGCGCCGACATCCGGGAAGAAGCGCCGGTTACCGTCTCCGGCAGCAGTTTCAGGGTCTACAGCATTGGTCCGGTGCCCATCGACAACCGGGTCACCTTAGGATTTACCGACCTCCCCCAAGCCCCCTGGACCACCACCATCGCCGATGCCTTTACTACCCAGTGGAAAGTGACGGCAATAATACCTGGAGTAACCGCTCTCATTTTGCTCATTCTGCTGGGTTACGCCTGGAGGCTTCAGAAGCGAGACCCGCGTCCCGTGAACGCATCCATTCTTACTGCCAACGTCCAGAGTCAGCCCGACCAGATGGAACTCCTCCAGCAGATAGTCACCATAGACGAGCGTCGGGAACGAGGCGATATCCCGGATGCCGACTACAAGGAGCGCAGAGCCCTCCTGAAACGGAAACTTCTATCACGCGCCCTAAAAGACGCATCATCAGCCTGAGTGTCCAGTTCCCCGGCCCGTTCCGACTACCTGAAGGTTGCCAATAGTGTGGGACCTCTTCGACATCCTGGCTCTCATAGTAAGGTGGGTCCACGCCATTTCCTCCGTATTGTGGATTGGCGGCAGCCTCTTCTATCTAATTATCCTAAGACCAGCGCTGCGGGACGCTGAGAAATCAGGAGCCCCACCGGGCAGAATAGTCTCCCGCCTCGTAGCTCTCCACTTTAGAGAGTGGGTCCACGTGTCGATGATTGCGCTTCTGGTTAGCGGAGCCATCCTCACCTTCGACCGTCTCACCGAGCCCACGGTGTCAGCCCTCTACATCGGCGCCCTCGCAGCGAAGATCGGCATAGCATTCTGGCTCTTCGGCATCGGAACGGCCACCTACCGCAAGAAGCTGATAGAGAGAAGGCACGAGGCCCGTGACTCGAAGGACGGTGGAGGACGCGGCGTGACCCGTTGGCTCAAGCCGATCGTATCTCCGTCCATGATCGTATATGGAGGCCTGGTAGTCATCCTCCTCAGCGATTTATTAAACGCCACCTTCATCAAGGGCGTCTCCTGACACTAGCCCCTGACACTAGCCCCTTCCTTGAATCCCCGCTCCTTACCATCTATCATTTAGTAGTTAGTGACGCCAATCACAACTATGACTGCCAACGCAACGCAATCTCCCCCCGCCATCCAGACCCGAGACCTCACCCGAAAATACGGTCGTGTCACTGCCGTAAACAATCTGAACATCACCATCGAAGCGGGAGAGAAAGTTGTTCTCGTCGGGCCTAACGGCTCCGGCAAGACAACGCTAATCAAGCTCCTCGCCACCCTCATCAAACCGACTTCCGGTGACCTTTTCATCCACGGTTACGATGTTGTCAGGCACGACGCAGCAGTCCGGTCCACCATTGGCGTCGTCCTCCACGAGCCCCTCCTCTACGGTCGGCTCACCGCCGCTGAAAACCTCCGCTTCTATGCAAGAATGTTCAATGTCCCCAATGCAGAAGCGAGAATCCAGGCCCTCGCCGACCAACTAGACCTCACCGACCTCCTCAATACCAGGTTCGATGTGCTCTCCCACGGCCAGCGCAAACGCGTCTCCATGCTCAGGGCCGTGCTCCACAATCCGGGTATCCTCCTTCTTGATGAGCCAGACTCAGGTCTCGACAGCGCCGCCCTCCAACGCCTCTTCGACTTCTGTAACAGCCAACCGCGCACTATCATTATGTCTACACACAATATCGACAATGGCCTTCGGATAGCTGATCGAGCTCTCTTCCTGAAGAGGGGGCGGGTGGTCATGGATTCAGGTGTGGAGGCACTGGAGAAGGACGTTTTGGATACTAGATACCAGGCCCTGGCCGTCGGCTGACCTATAAATCATGTCCTACTGGCGAGCCATAGCGGCGATAGTTAAGAAGGACCTCCTGGTAGAGGTGCGGGGCAAGGAAGTTGTCCTAGCCGTCAGCTTCTTCGTTCTGCTGATGGTCTTTACATTCAACTTTGCTTTCAGGCCCGGGTCGGTGCCAAACGAGATCATGACGCCCGGTGTCCTGTGGTTCACCTTCCTATTCGCGGGCATGCTCAGCTTCCAGCGAGTGGTGAGCTCGGAGCAGGAGAACGGATGCCTTGACGGCCTCATGCTGTGTCCCTACGGCCGAGACGTTATCTTCATCTCCAAGACCCTCTCTAGCTTCCTTTTCGTCATGGTGGTCGAGGCGATAGCAATACCCATATTTGCGGTGGTCTTCAACCTATCAGGCGTGCCGATCCAGCTTATATTGATAATTCCCGTGGCCACCCTCGGAATATCGATAGTCGGCACTTTCCTCGCCGCCCTGTCTATGAACACCCGGCTCCGGGAAGTGATGCTCCCTGTGCTGATGATCCCACTGGTCGTGCCGGCAGTCATCGGTGCGGTGGAGTCCACCGGGGACGCCTTCGATGGCGCAGGCTGGGCCGCCGTTCAGCCCTGGATTTACGTCCTCATAATCTTCGACGTAGTATTCCTGGTAGTCGGCTTTCTTACGTTCGAACACGTACTGGAAGAGTAGAATTCACTTATGGAAAGCACGTTAAACGTTCCCTCACGCCGACGCAGGTTCACATGGATGGACGGTCTCTTCGCCATCACCACCGTCCTCATGGTCGTGAATGTCTACTTGATCTTCCTGTGGGTGCCGAAAGAGGCGGTGCAGGGCAACGTCCAACGACTCTTCTACTTCCACCTGCCCGTGGCATGGATAGCCTATCTGGCATTCTTCCTCGTCTTCATATTTAGCATCCTCCACCTTCGAAAACGCAGTGCCCAGTGGGACAGGTGGGCCTATTCTTCTGCCGAGTTGGGTGTGGTATTCACCTCAGCTACAATAGTTTCAGGCATTATCTGGGCGAAGCCGATTTTCGGTGTCTGGTGGACCTGGGACGCCCGGCTCACAACTACCGCCCTCCTCTGGCTAATCTACGTCGGCTACCTAATGGTCGGCGCCTACTCCGAGTCCTCCGAGAAGTCCTCCCGACTACGGGCGGTCGTCGGCATCCTCGGCTTCGTGGTAGTCCCGATTAACTACCTGTCGGTATACCTCTGGGACACGGTGCACGTGGAGCCGATCGTGGGTGGTGGTGAGGAGGCCTACCTCAGTTCCGAGATGTACACCACGCTGATGTTCAGTCTCGGCACCTTCACCTTGCTGTTCTTCATACTGTTGAAAGTTAGAGTAATGCTGAGAAAAAGCGAAGAGACCGCCGCCGGTCTCGACTCCTGACCCGGAAGAGGCGTTATGGAAGACAATTTCGGATATCTGTTTGCCGGTTTCGCAATAGGTTGGGGCATATTCATGGGCCTGGCCTACTGGATATACAGGCGCGTGGCCCGCGTCGGGCAGGACATCGAGGACATGAAGCGGGCCGGTAACCACAGTAGCGACGATTAACCAATGACTTCAGACTCCCGCACCGATCCCGCCATCGAGGCCTATACCCCGTGGCTCTCGCCTCGCAAGAAGACAATCGTCGGCGGGGTAGTCCTAATTTTGGCCCTCGCTACCATCATCTCTCTCATCGCCTTCAACGTCGGGCAGGCCTTCCTGGAGGTGAGCGAGGTACAGCAGCGCGGTCCGACGATCCATGGACAGGACATCAAGATCAACGGCATCATCGTTCCCGGATCCATTGTGTACGGCGACCAGGAAGACGTAACCTTCCAGGTGCTGGACGCCAAGAAGAAGTCCGGGGAGCCGCTTGACGTGGTGTTCGCGGGAGTACCCCCCGGCCAGTTCGATGTCCCGTCGGTAGAGGTGGTCCTTGAGGGCAGCCTGGAGCCCGACAACATATTCCACGCCACCAGCATCATTACCAGGGAGTCCCGACAGTACATACCGGTCACCGAGCAGGAAACCAACTAAACGACAAGGAAGTGAGCCGAACACCTATGAAGGCAGTACAGTTGATAACCAGCGGCGACTACATGTCCCACTACATGGTTGACGACCATGAGTCCTGGAAGGAAGAGGTGCGGGTCCATGAAGGCTACGGGCTCGACAGGTTTGAATACACGGATATTCCCCGCCCCGAGCCCGGTATCGGTCAGGTCGTAGTCCAGATCAAAGCTTGCGGCCTGAACCACTTGGACGCCTGGGCCGCCAAGGCGCCCAGGACTGCTATCAGGGAAAAGCCCATAACTCCCGGTGCGGACATGGCGGGTGTCGTGGACCAGGTGGGACCGGGCGTCAATGCTGTCTCCAAGGGTGACCGGGTCATGGTCTACCCCGGCGTCAAGTGCAACAGCTGCCGATATTGCCTTACGGGCCGGGACAATCTCTGCCCTAACAAGCCCGGTTTCGGGAGCGGATGGGACGGAGGTCTCGCCGAGTATGCACTGGTCCCCGAGCACAGCATCATCCCCGTCCCCGACAACGTGTCGCTTATCGACGCTGCGTCTATGCCCATCATATTCATGACCGTCTGGCACATGCTCGTGGCACGGGCCCGGGTCCAGCCGGGCGATACCGTGCTTGTTAACGCTGCGGGAAGCGGCGTTGGCATCGCCGGTATCCAGATAGCCAAGCTGTTCCACGCCCGGGTAATCGCCAGCGCCGGGTCCGACCCCAAGCTGGAAAAGGCCCGAAAGCTCGGCGCGGACGATGTCATTAACTACTCCACCTCCTCCATCAGGGAAGAGGTAAAGCGTCTGACCGACGGCTATGGCGTCGACATCGTCGTAGACAGTTTATCCGGCAACCTGGCTGAGGAAAGTATTGAGGCGCTGGCCGTCGGCGGTCGGTTCGTTAACTGCGGCTGTACGCTGGGCAACTGGGCTACAGTCAACGTGGCCCGAATGCTGTTTAAAGAAATCTCAGTTATGGGGTCGGTAATGGGCACCCACCAGGAGCTGATCGAGTGCCTGCGCCTGGTCTCGGAAGGCAGGCTGCGCGCTGTGATAGACCAGGTATATCCCCTGTCGCAAGTTCGGGACGCGGTGGCTCATTTGCTGGAGCGCCGGGTATTCGGAAAGGTGATGGTCGTTCCGGACAGCCAGTACCCGCCCACCGAGCCATACTCCACCTTGGACTAGCTCCTAAGCCTACGGCATCTCACATGAGACGCGTGGGCATCGGCGTATCGCCATTTTTGAATCGGTCCACTGAGAAATGGCGCCAGTCGATGGACGATTTTCCATCGACGATCAGGTCTGAGGTCAGCTTACCCGCCACCGGGCCCAGGCCAAAGCCGTGCCCGCTGTAGCCCATGGATAGGAACAGGCCTTCCGGTTTGCCCGCAGGCCCGAGCACCGGAACCAGGTCGGGGGTAGTGTCTATATACCCCGCCCAGGACCTTGCTATCTGAAGCTCACGCAGCTTGGGTATCAGTTTCCCGGCGGCATTCAGCTGCCGCCTTACCTTATGCAGGGCCTTCTTCGGCTCTTTGCCCACCGGAGCCACAATCGTTGAGCGTTTCCCCTGCAGTGATGCCAGGAACAGCTTAACGTCGTGTTTCAACAACTCCATGTCCACGCGCATTGTTATGCTCTTGCGCTGCTTGATGAGCCTGGGAAGCCACACTTTCAGGTCTCGAAGGTCGTGCAGGGACAGTTCGTGGTATACGTCCTGACGGCGGTACCCGTTGCTGACCCGGACCGGCCCCGACGCGGTCTGTCTGAAGCAGTAGTAGCCGCCCCTCACGAATTGCTCGATTATAGGCGGCGCGGGTCCCGTCTCACCTTGCGACAGCGTCACTATCTGTACGGGGATATGTACGCCCAACCGATCGGCGAGACGGTAGGCCCACACACCGGCCGCCAGCACCGCTACACCGGTCTCAATTTCCCCTGAAGTTGTCTCGACCGAGGTGACTCGGCCCCCTGTTACACCGATATTGGTAGCGACACAGCCGGTGCGGATCTCTGCGCCGTTCTCCCGGGCGGCATTGGCAAAACCGTTGACCACCCTACTCGGGTTCACGTGGCCTTCGTCGGGGGAGTATGCTATCGCCTCCAAATGGCCCTCGACAGCCGGGAATCGAGCCCTGGCCTCCTCCTTGGTCAGCATCTCCAACTGGATGCCGCCATCCCGTGCGGCCTCCACCATCTCCTCGAAATAGGGCATGTCCTCTTTGGACTCGGCGGGTAGGAGCCGGCCCTTTTTGATAAACTCGATTTCGTATCCGATGTCCTCGCTGAGGCCGTTGTAAATGGCAAGGCTGGCCTGGGCCAACTCAAACTCACCCTCCTGTTTGCCCAGCAGTCCCACTGCCGCAACCGTTCGTCCGGAGGCCTCGTAGGCAACGTCGTCCTTTTCTATAACCACCACCCTTTTGCCCCTCTTGGAGAGGTTGTAGGCAATTGAACAGCCGGTTATGCCCCCGCCTATTACTACTACATCAGCCTTGGTTAACATTCCAGCCCTTTCTCAACTCTTCGCGAAAGCTGGGCCGTCATCGGGACTTCCACGCAGCCGTTATTGTGCAGAGGGCAATACGCGCAGTCCTTTTCAAGCTTCGGGATCGGGACCGTGGCCCTGGCGAACCCCATCCCTTCGAACGCGCCCGTTGCATAGGTCTGCGTCAGCGTGTGAAGGGTGTCGTATCCCTTATCCCTGGCCGCATCCTGGCAACGCCTGATCAGCCTGGACGCTATGCCCCGACGCTGAAACCGCTCTTCGACTGCCAACGACCTGAGCTCAGCTATCCCATCGTACTCCATTAGAGACGCGCAACCTGCGAATTCCCCTTCGACATCCGCAACGAAGAACCTGCCTTCTGAGACGAGGTGTCGCACCTCCTCCTCACCCACGGGAAGCAGAAACCCCTCCGCTGCCTCCCCCGAGTGCCGGAACCGGTAAATCTCTATCAGGCGGCTTATCGGCCCTACGTGCTCGGGGCCTGCTTTCGATATCCGAACGGACCAGGTTACAGTCATCTCTTCAGCCAATGTTCCAAATCACATCAAGCGCGGCGGCACCGGGGTCTTCTCTTCGTCAAACCGGCTCGGCCTAAAGGAGTTTATATCCACCGAAGTCCTTCCATCTACGATGAGGTCTGCCATCAGCTTCCCAACTATCGGCCCGGCCGCAAAGCCGTGACCGCTGAATCCCGTCGCCATGTAGAATCCCTCGATACCCTTCACAGGCCCGATTATGGGCAGGAAGTCGGGCGTCATGTCAACGTAACCACCCCATGTCCGAGTCAAACGCAGGTCCTTCATTGCCGGCACCAATCGCCCCACGCGTTTCAGTTTACGAGCTACGTTCTCGGGCTGGGGTCTCGGCTCAGTACCGACGGGAGCCGGAGCCCCGTTGCCAGACCCGGTCACCTTCCTGACCAGCGATTGGATGTCCAATTTCAAGATGTCCCGGTTCAGTTTCATGGATACATCCCCTCGGTATTTCATAAGCCGAGGAATCCACGTTGCCATATCTCGAAAGTCGTGCAGCGACAAATCATGGTAGACGTCCATCTTGCGATAGCCTCCCGTGACCCGGAAGGCCCCCGAGGCGGTCTGTCGGGACCCATAGGTCGGCCCTCTCAGGAAGCAATCGAAGAGCCGGGGCGCGGGTTCGGTCTCCCCCTGCACTACCTTGATTAGTTGTATGGGCAGATTCACCCCAAGCCGGTCGGCGAGGCGGTAGCCCCATACCCCGGCTGCGTCCAAAACCACCGGTGTCGATATCTCACCCCGGTTCGTAACCACGGAGGACACTCTTCCCGCCCTCATGATTACCTCAGTCGCGAGGCAGCCCGTGAGTATTTGTGCTCCATACTCCCGAGCGGACCTGGCGAAGGAGTCAACTACTTTATTGGGGTTCACGTGTCCCTCGTGCTGAGACCACGCGGCCTTGATGAAGGGGCCCTGAAGAAAGGGCCACTTGGCCCGGGCTTGGACCGCATCGTACCACTGGATCTCCACCCCCGACTCCTCTGCCCCGCTGATCATCTCCTCGAACAACGGCATGTCCTCTTCCGTGTTCGCGATGACCAGTCTGCCGCCGTTGATGAACTCAATGTCCGTGGCCAGCTCTTCGTTCAGCCCGAACCAGATCTCCATACTGGCCTTGATTAGAGCAAACTCGTCTGGGTGATGCTTGCCGACCAAACCAACGGCGGCCATCGTGCGCCCGGAGGCCTCGTGGGCTATGTCGTCCTTCTCCAGGACAACCACCCTCAAGCCCCGCTTGGCCAGTCTGTAAGCCGTTGAGCAGCCGGTGATCCCCGCCCCGACGATTACCACATCCGCTTCGGTCGGAAATCCACTATCCATTCGGTGACTCTACCAGCACGACTTACTCCATTCAATACCGGTCACTCGTGCAAAGTGGTTGGGGAATCGATTGACGGGTCGAACGGCGGCAGTTTTGATGGATACAATCAAAAGTTCGTGCCTGTATGATTGATATGCGAAGAAACGCCACGCATTCTCAGAGGTAGATGACCTGCGATGAGGGTGAGAAAGCACATAGGCATAAGGCATTATAGAGCGAGCCAAGTATGGTGAATCAAGGAGTTCGTGTCACAGGTGGGAAGGAGGGGATGGGGCTTATGGAGGATTGCAGGTAAAGGGCACCTTCACTCTAGCTAACTCGCTAACCGAATCCCCTTCCTTGACCCCACCCCACCCCTGTGCTACAAAGAGGGCCGCTTATGGTCAACCCATCCGTACCCCGCCCCGACATCGACGCTATCCTTAATCCTGGTTCCATCGCCGTGGTCGGGGCGTCCACCCATCCTGCCAAGCAGGGGCACACCTACGTCAACGCCCTCCGAGAGTTCGGCTTCAAGGGTCCCGTTTACCCCGTCAACCCGAGAGCCGAGGAGGTAGCCGGGTACACCTGCTACGCCTCCCTCAAGGATGTGCCCGGCCCGGTGGACTACCTCATCTCCGCCGTGCCCGCTCCACTTCTACCCGGAGTGCTGGAGGACGCACGAGGCAAGCAGGTCAAGGGCATCCACCTCTTCACGGCCCGCATGGCAGAAATGGGCACCGAGACGGGCCTCGCACTGGAAGCTGGCATCATCAGGTCTGCAAAGGAGCTCGGGGCACGGATCATCGGGCCCAACTGCATGGGCCTCTATAACCCGGGGCAGGGAATATCTTTCAGGGCCAACTTCCCGAAGCAGTCGGGCGGTGTGGGTTTCCTCAGCCAGAGCGGCGGCAACACGGTGGAATTCGTGTACCGCGCCTCTCTGCGGGGCGTCTTGTTCAGCAAGGCAATAAGCTACGGCAACGCCGCAGACCTTAACGAGTGCGACCTACTCGAATACTTTACCCACGACCCTGAGACCTCCATCATTGCCTGCTACATTGAGGGCATCAGGGGCGGGGCCCGCTTCTTCGAAGTCCTCTCCCAAGCCGCCTCCAGGAAACCCGTAGTACTCCTGAAGGGAGGGCGAGGGGAAGCCGGGGCCCGAGCCGTCGCCTCCCATACCGCATCCCTCGCCGGGTCCACCCAGGTATGGCGCTCCGCCGTGACCCAGGCCGGAGCGATCTGGGCCGAGACAATGGAGGAGATGACCGATATAGCGGTGGCATTGCGCTTCATGGACAAGCCACGGGGCCCGAGGGTCGGCATCATCTGCGGAGGAGGAGGCAACACCGTTCACAGCGCCGACCTCTGCGAGGCCGCAGGCCTCATCGTCGAGCCCCTTCCCGAGTCAGCCCGCTCGGGCTTCAAGGACCATCTCCCCGACACCTGGTTCCACACCAACAACCCATTCGATCTTTCCGGCATCATGTCCGGCGACGAAAAGGGCACAACCATGCCGCTGGCCGTGAACCTGATGGCCGAGAGTGGAGCCTTCGACTTGATCCTCATTGACCCAGACATCGATTTCCAGCTTGATCACCCACTGGCCAAGGGGCGCATAGTCCGCCTGGTCCAAGCCATCACAAAACTCAGCGGGGAGATGAATATCCCCCTGGCAATGGTAATCCGCCCTTCCGACGCCCTGGAAGAATGGCGGTGGCGCGCGGTTAACGAGATCATCCAAATGGTCTGGGAAGCAGATGTGGCAGTTTATTCATCCATGCCTCGGGCGGCGGCGTGCATCGCAAAATACCTGGCAAGCTCAGTCCCAGTTAGGCAGACAGTTAGAGGATAGGACCTTCCTGGCGGTGCGTTAGCGCCGCCCGAATTCCTTTTCGAGGAGGCTGGAGCTCAGATGCACCAGGGTCGGGCGACCGTGAGGGCAGGTGTGGGGGCTATCGGATTGCTCCAGCAGACGGACCACCTCTTCCATAGACGCCTGTTGCAACACGTCCCCGGCGCGTATGGCACTGTGGCAGGCTATGGATGCTACCAGCTTTTCTTCGCCAAGCTCCGGCGCAGCGGGATCTAGCAGGGAGTCCAGCACGTCCAGAAAAGCGCGGTCCGGGGCCCGGGCGGCAAGCATGGCCGGAACTGCCCTCAACACGAACGAACTATCACCGAAAGGCTCGAAGTCGAACCCGTACCCTCGAAGCAGTCCCTCTACCTGGGCAAGGCTCTCCCTCTGCACCGGCGTCAGGTCGACGGTCGCGGGCGCCAGCATACCCTGTATCTGCACTCGCTTCTCTGATCGCTCTTTGAGTGCCCTTTCGAAAAGCGCTCGCTCATGGGCGGCATGTTGGTCGACCAGGTACATTCCGTCCGAGCCCTCGGCTACGATATACGTGTTGCTGACCTGGCCGACCACCCTCAGCAGCGGCAACGTGCTCTTGGTGAACATCGTTGGAGCCGTTGGCGTCTCGGGAGCCGGGACCCGAGGCCCGGATACCCAACCCAACAGATCGGACCCCAGGGGTGTCTTCCTGGAATAATTGGCGGGCGTCGTGCCGGAGCCACTATTGGCCAGGACTGCAGAGTGAACCGGGCTCGATTCGACAAGCGCCTGCCTGACAACGCGCTGGACTAAGGCAAACATCTCTCTGTCTTTCCTGAACCGGACCTCGGTCTTGGAGGGATTTACGTTGACGTCCACCTCTTCGGGAGACACTTCGATCAGGAGAACTGCCACAGGCCTGCGCCCGACCATCAGCAGGTTCTGGTACGCCTCTTCAACCGCATAGTTGAGTCTCCTGTCCTGGATCCAGCGACCATTCAGGACAAGGGTCACGTATCCCGTCTGTGCCCGGCTCACCGTTGGAGGACCTGCCAACCCCTTGATGCTCCCAACACCACCCTCTTCTCCCGACAACTCCAGCATCACCGCCGCCGTGTCCGCCCCATAGACGCTGGATACCGCTTCACGTAGGCCTCCGGCTCCGGTTGTTGAAAGACTCTTACGTCCATCGATGGTTAGGCTAAACCTGACCGAGGGTCGAGCCATTGCGTAACGGGTGACGAGATTGCCGATGCGCCCGTTCTCCGTGGCTGGAGACTTTACGAACTTCAACCGGGCGGGCACATTTTGGAATAGCCGGCTAACCTGCACGGTGGTCCCCCGAGGTCGTCCCACCGCTTCCCGTTTCAACAATGTACCACCCTGAAGCCGGACTCGGGTCCCGGCCTGCTCGTTCTCCGTTCTCGTCACCAGTTCCATGTCGGAGACTGAGGCGATACTTGGAAGCGCTTCGCCCCGAAACCCGAGAGTGGCGATCTTTTCAAGGTCGCTGCTGGAGGTAAGCTTGCTGGTGGCATGCCTCAGGAAAGCCGTTTCGACATCGGCGGAAGAGATGCCCGCTCCGTCGTCGACTACCCGTATGAGCTTCAGCCCCCCGCCCAGCACCTCCACCGCAATCTGCGTAGCTCCCGCATCGAGGCTGTTTTCTACAAGCTCCTTGACCACGGAGGCCGGTCTTTCAACCACCTCGCCAGCGGCGATCTGGGCTGCGGTCTCGGGGGTGAGTACCCGTATAGCCATCTTCCGAGCCTACCTCGTGTCCTGACCCTTCTTGGCTTCTTCCTGAAGCTCGTACAGTTTCAAGATGGCATCACGCGGGGTCATGGATGCTATATCGATTTCGGCCAACTCCTTTACCACTGGAGAGGAGTCAGCGGGCAGGGAGAAGAAGGACATCTGCCACGGCCCCGAATCGTCTCCAGGCGGAGCAATGCCGGGCGAAGGACTCGCGCCGTTTTCCAAATGTGCCAGCACCCGCGACGCCCGGTCAATCACGGTCCTCGGGATCCCGGCCAGCTGAGCAACGTGAATGCCGTAGCTCTTGTCCGCGCCGCCCGAGACCACCTTATGCAGGAATACGGCCTTCCCATCCTCCTCGGCCACCGACACGTTGTAGTTCACTATCCTAGGAAAGGTGTCGGCGAGTTTGACCAGTTCGTGGTAGTGGGTGGCAAAGATGGTCTTGGCAGAGGCCCGGGGCTCGTTGTGGATGTGTTCGATTACGGCCTGGGCTATGGAAAGGCCGTCATAGGTGCTCGTGCCTCTGCCGATCTCGTCCAGGATGATCAGGGACTTTGGTGTAGCCAAGTGAAGGATTCTGGCCGTCTCCAGCATCTCGATCATGAAGGTAGATCGGCCGGTCGAGAGGTCGTCCTGCAATCCTACCCTAGTGAATATCCGGTCCACCAGGCCGATATGTGCGCTATCGGCCGGTACGAAACTCCCGATCTGGGACATCAGCGTTATCAGGGCAGCCTGCCTCATGTAGGTGGACTTCCCCGACATATTGGGCCCCGTTAACACGATGATCTGCTGCTCTTCGCCCGTCAGGTGTACGTCGTTGGGAACGAACACGCCCTCGCCCACCACCCTCTCCACCACCGGGTGCCGGCCACCGGTTATGTTGATCACACCGTCATCCGACAACTCCGGGCGGACGTAGCCGTAAAGGGATGCAACATCGGCGAGGCTGCTGAACAGGTCTATCAGGGCCAGGGCCCCGGCCAGTTCATGGATTTTGCCAACCGAATTAGCCACCTGGGCGCACAGATGCCGGTAGATGGCCTGCTCCAGCTCCTCCACCTTTTCCTGCGCCCCGAGAATCAAGGCCTCGAACTCTTTCAACTCCGGAGTGACGAAACGCTCGCCGTTTACGAGGGTCTGTTTGCGGATATATTCGGCTGGGACCTGGGACAACTGCGACCTGCTGACTTCCACGTAGTAGCCGAACACCTTGTTGTAGCCCACCTTCAGCGACTTGATGCCTGTCTTCCGACGCTCGTCACGCTCCAACGCTGCAATGAATCCCCTGGCCTCAGACGAGGCGGTCCTCATCTTGTCCAGCTCCGCGTCAAAGCCTACCCGGACAACCCCTCCTCCCCCCACCGCCGTAGACGGATCGTCCATCAATGTCCTGGATATGAGCTCGGAAACATCAGTGCAATCAGGCATGGAGTCCAGGGCCCAGGAAATACCATCCAGACCTGCATCCTGGATGGTCTGCGCGATCTCGGGGCCCAGTTCCAGGCCGCGCTTGAGGGCCATCAACTCCTTGGGGTTGGCGATTCCGCGTTGCACCCGCACCACCGTGCGTTCTACGTCTCCCACCCTGGACAACAGCTTTATCACACGTGCCCGACAGACGCCCTCAGCGTAGAAGGCCTGTACAGAGTCCAGTCTGCGGTTAAGCGCCTCCAGATCGAACAAGGGTTGCCCGATCCATTCCTTGAGGAGTCGGGCGCCCATGGGCGTGCTTGTGCGGTCCAGCACCCAGAGGAGGGAACCATCAACCTCGTCCCGCCAGGCGCTGCGGAACAGTTCAAGGTTTCGCCGGGTCTGCGGGTCCAATACCACCGTCTTGTCCAGCGAATAAGTCGAAGGACCGGCCAGAGCCCCTGCCGCCGCCTTCTGGGTATCTCTCAGGTAATCGACCAGCCCGCCCGCGGCACGTATGGCCAGAGGCAGGTCCTCGCAGCCAAAAGACTCGAGGCTCGACACGCCAAAGTGCTCCAGCAACACCCGCTCGGACTCATCGCTGTCTGATGTTACGGGCCCGGCGCGGGTCACGGGTGCCGAGGGCCAGGCAGGCTGGGGGGTAACGCTCTCGGGCAGGAGCAGCTCGGATGGCGCCAGTCGGTCAAGCTCCGGCCCAAGAGCCGCTTCGGGGAGCTGGGCCACACGGAACTCGCCGGTGCTTATGTCGGCGTATGCAATTCCGGCCTCGGGTCCATCCAGCACGACTGAAACAAGGTAGTTGTTCTTCTTGTGGTCCAGGATCTCCGGCTCGACCACCGTGCCGGGGGTGACCACCCTCACCACCTCCCGGTCTACGAGGCCGCGAGCCAAACTGGCATCGCCAACCTGCTCGCAGATGGCGACTTTGAAGCCTCGGTTGACCAGTTTGGCAAGGTAGCCGTCCAGGGCATGGTGGGGAATGCCCGCCATCGGAAAGCGCTTCCCGCGGCCCATCTCCCTTGACGTCAGAGTAATGGCCAGCTCTTTCGAGACGATGCGGGCGTCCTCATCGAAGGTCTCGTAAAAGTCGCCCAGGCGGAAGAAGACCAGTACGTCGGGATACTGTTTCTTGATGCCGAGATATTGTCGTCGAATGGGTGTGGAAGCCACGGGAATAACCTACTGCTATTCTACCCGGAATGGCCTTTGCCACAAGAGAGCTGGCGGGGGCCTGGATCGTGCCCAGCTTAGGTCAAGCGGCTGGCGAAGCAAACCGTGAGCCCAATAGGGGAACTACTTGTTTTCTCTGAAGAATGCGATGATGAACAGTACGCATCCGAGCGAGAAGGTGAGGCTTGCTCCGGCTCCAAAGAAGTCTTTGGCAAGAAGGCTGTGGGTTGCGAACAGAAAGCTGCCGACTAGAAAGACAATCCAGCCTACGAGCTCTAACCGCCGTTGCATTAAGGGCCTAGCCGACGACGGCCGCCAGCTTGGCCACCCTTGCCCGAGTCCCACCCCGGGGCACGACCGCCGAGGGAGCCTGGTTCAGGCTCTGCACCAGGGTGTCAGTGTGGGGGATAGAGAGCTGCATGAAACCGGACGGGACGTAATCGCACACCTGGGCCACCGCCGCCGAGGCCCCGGTCCTTGTGATAACCTCAATCTCATCCCCATCGCCTATGCCGTTGGAAGCAGCGTCATCGGCGTTGATCATTGCCTTTGCGCGGCCATCAAGCTCAACCACACCCTTGATTTCCCGCAGAGTCCCGCTCATCACGAAAATCGGGTAATCGGGGTCCGATTCCACTGTATAGCTGCCGGTCTCGAAGGCCGACAACAGGCCTTTGCCCCTTGCGATGCCATCGGCATGGAGGACGGGAGTGCCGGGGTGCTCTGTGTCGGGACACGGCCATTGGAGCCCGACCACGCCCAGCCGATCGTAGCTGATTCCCCCATAGGCCGGAACCACGGAGCTTATCTCTTCCATCACCTGCGCAGGGCTTTCGTGGTCAAATCCCGAGGCGCCCATTCTCGCCGCCAGAGCACTCACCACCTCCGACACCGTCATCGACTCCCCGATACGCTCCACAACTCTGTTAACTCTCTGCACCCGGCGTTCGGCGCTGGTGAAGGTGCCGTCTTTCTCAGCGAAGCTTGCCGCGGGAAGCACCACATCCGCTGCTCTCGCAGCGTCGGAGAAGAAGAGGTCGTGGACCACCAGGAAATCGAGGGAAGACAGGGCCTCGGAGTCCAGGTCAGGCGTTTCTCTCTGGCTGTCGAGCGATACGAAAAGCGCCTGCAGCCCGTTATTCCCCCCACCCCGCACCATCTCCCCATAGTCGATCCCCGCTCTTGAGGGAGCGTCAGAGCTGTCCGACACTGCCACGTGTCCGGGCAGCATTGAGGGTACGCAACCCATGTCGGTGGCGCCCTGGCTGTTGGCATCCGACCTCAGCGGGTTCACCCCCGCTGACGCCTTGCCAACGTTGCCCGTGATCAACCCCAAATTGGCCGATGCGTTTGCAATTGCCGCGCCCGGCTCCACAGATCTGGAGGTGCTGAAGAACAATGCCGCAGGCTTCGCGTTGGCATACGCTCTTGCTGCCTGCACCAGCAGATCTTGCTCGACTCCCGTCATCTGGGCCAGGCCCTCCAGCGTCGAGGACGCCAGCGATCCGGCCAGCGCATCCAGACCTTCGCACTGCCCATCGATAAACTCCTGGTCCTGAAGGCCCTCGTCCAATATAACTTTTGCCAAGGCCGCCAGTACGGCAGTGCCGGTCCCGGGATAGTGGCGCAGCCAGACCGTAGCGGCCAAGGCCAGCTCGGTCTCCACCGGGTCCATGACGATGAGAGTCGCGCCCCGGTTCACGGCCTCCTTGACCTGGATAGCAGCCACCGGGTGGTCCCATGTCAGGTCGCTGCCGTAGACCAGGATGCATTGGGCATCCCTCATCTCGCGGAAGCCGTTGGTCATTGCGCCGACACCGAGTGTTTCGCCCAGGGCCGAGATGCTCTCTGCGTCACACGTAGAGTCCGGGTGGTCGATGTTGTTTGAGTCCATCACCGACCGGGTGAACTTCTGCAGCAGGTAGTTTTCTTCGTTTGTGGCCCGAGGCGAGGCAATTGCGCCGAAAGCCGACCCCTTGTGAGACTCTAGTCTGCCGGCAATCTGGTCCAGGGCTTCGTCCCACGTGGCCTCGACAAGTTCACCGTCTCTCTTGATATAGGGTGTCGAGATCCGGTCATTGTTGTGGACGAACTTATATCCAAATTTGCCTTTGCCGCAGGCGTTGCCCTGGTTTGCGGGGCCGCTCAGATCAGGTATCGCTCGTATAACCCTGTCTTTCTTGACTAGCAGTTCAAGCTGGCATCCGACGCTGCAGTTGGAGCAGATAGTGGTAACCGATTTCTCCGGTGCGCCCGACCATTTGTTGTCCTTTTCGGTGATGGCGCCAACGGGACAGACATCGACGCACGCGCCACAGAAGGTGCACCCGGAGTCCGACAGAGAACCACCGAGGGACGTGCCTATGAGAGTCCGGTCGCCTCGTTCGATGAAGGTGATGGCGTTGGCGCCCTCTATTTCGTTGCAGGCCCTTACGCAGCGCCCGCAGACGATGCACAGGTTCATGTCGTGGTCTATCAGAGGGTTGGACGTCTCCAGAGGCACGTGCCGGTACTCATAGGGCAGGTCCGAGTCTTTCATTTGCAGGTGGTAGACAACGTCCTGCAGCTCGCAGCGCTCGTTTTGCGGGCAGAGCACGCACCGGTCAACAACGTTGGCGTGGCGCAGGCAGATGTCCTGGGGACCACAGTGGTCGATACGCGGGCAAGTCAGACAGCCGTGGGGATGCTCCGACAGAATCAGGTCCATAATGTTGTGACGGATCCCGTCGATTGCCTTGCCCTTGGTCGTCACCACCATCCCGTCCATCACTCCCGTGGTGCAAGACGCCGGAGTGCCTCGCATTCTCTCGACCTGAACAACGCACATGCGGCAGGCACCGAACGCCTTGAGGGTCGGGTGCCAGCACAGGTAGGGAATGTATATACCCGCCTCCCGAGCGGCCTCGATGATCGTCTGGCCCTTCCTGGCCTTGATCTCCCGTCCGTCTACGGTAAGCGTTATCTCGTCCACTACTGCTACCTCTAACCGGGTGTGCTCAGGGCCGAGCATCGGCCTGCGGGACACACCTTATGAATGATATGGGCTTCCAACTCGCTGGCGAAATACTTCACCGCCGACTTTATCGGGTTCACCGAAAGCTGGCCGTGGCCGCAGAGGGAGGTGAGCAAGGTGTCGCCCATCGCGAGCATCTTGTCTACGTCACCCTCTTTCGCCCGACCCTCGGTCATGGTCTGGAACATCTCCAGGATATGCTTGGTGCCAAGCCTGCACGGGAAGCATTTGCCGCACGACTCCTCGTTGTTGAAATCAGCTAGGATCGCGGCCATCTCCACGGGGCACGAGCTCTCGTCGCCGACGATTATCCCCCCCGACCCCAGAATGGCGCCTCTTCCCGCCATCTCGTCAAAATCGAGCGTCACGTCCACTTCGGATGGCCCCAAGAATCCGCCGAGCGGCCCCCCGGTCTGGAGCAGCTTGATCTCCTTGCCCGGGCTTACGCCCCCGGCCACGTCATCGATGACCTGTCGGAGGGTCAGGCCAAAAGGCACTTCGGCCATCTGGGGTCGGGCTACGTTGCCGGTCAGGCACACGATTGCCGTGCCCTTGCTGCGCTCCGTCCCGATGCCCGCGTACCACTCCCCACCCTGCCTCAGAATCTCCGGAACGTAAGCGTATGTCTTCACGTTGTTTATGTTGCTGGGCTTGCCCCACAAGCCGACCTGGGCCGGGAAGGGGGGCCTGGACCTGGGCATCGCCCGCTTCCCTTCGATGGCCTCCATCAGGGCGGTCTCTTCCCCAGATACGTAGGACTCCCCTGTCAGTGCAACAGCTATGTCAAAATCGAAGCCGCTTCCCAGGATGTTTTTGCCAAGAAGTCCGTCCTTGTAGGCCTGGTCGATCGCCGTCTGCGTGGTCCGGATAACGTCCCGGTGCACGCACCGGATGAAGACATACCCTTTGCTGGCGGCAGTCGCATAGCCCGCGATGGTCATCCCTTCGAGAACGGTGTGGGGATCGCTTTCCAGCAGGCCTTTGTCGTTGTATGCGCCGGGGTCTCCCTCCTCCGCATTGCAGAGGATGTACTTGGTCGGGCCCGGGGCCCCTGCCAAGAACCTCCACTTCATCGCCGCCGGAAACGCCGCCCCACCCCGCCCCCTCAGCCCTGACTTCAATACGTCTTCAATCACTTCGGCGGGCGCCATGTCCGATAGGCACCTGTCCAGACCCGCGTATCCGCCATTGGCTATGTACTGGTCGATTTCGGATGGATCTATGGTGCCGCAATTCCGCATCGCCACCCGGACCTGCGGCTTGAGGTCGGGCAAATCGAAGAGCTTGGGAAGCCCGTCCACCGAGCCTTCTTCACGTACCGCGAGAGCGAGGTCGGGCCTGGGGTTTCCCCCGACAAGGTAGTCCTTGACCAGCGTCTCCGCAATCTCAGGGGTGACGTTTGAGTAGGTGATCCGAGGTTGGCCGGGAGCAATTATGTCGACTAACACCTCGGCATAGCAGAGTCCGATACACCCGACCTGGTGCACCCGGGCCTCTACGCCACTCTCGGCGATGGCCTTCTTAAAGGCCTCCACCACCTGAAGCCCACCCGCCGCCCGACCACACGTCGCCGTCCCGACGAATATCCGCGCAGGGCTTCCCTTCACCAGGGAGTCCCAGCCGGAGTCGGCGCGCTGTCTGAGTTGTTTGTAGGCTTCCGTCATCGGGCGTTCTTTATCAGTTCCACTGCAGCCTCTGGAGTAAGGTCACCGTATATCCTCTCGTCTACCATGGCGACAGGCCCGTGGGCGCAGGCCGCGGCGCAGGACGATCGCTTCCAGGTGAACTCGCCGTCCTCCGTAGTCCCTTCCTCTTCCATCCCCAACTCTTTCTTCACCGCCGACATCACCTCCAGCGCACCTCTGACATGACAGGACGGACCCCAGCAAACCTCCACCGTGTGAGCGCCGGGAGGCGTGAAGCGGAAGTGAGTGTAGAAAGTGGCTACGCCGAAAACGTCGTTTACCGAGGCATCGGTGAAATCGGCTACGAGGGGAATGGACTCGGGGGGCAGGAAACCGAACTCTTCCTGGACGTGGATCAGGGATGAGAGAACGGTTATTTCCTCTTTGACCTGTCGATCAAGGGCCTGGGTGACTCTATCTGTCGTAGAGGCCGTTGGCGTCATGTGAGGTAGCGTCTGCTCGCAGAGTTGGGCTGCGCCCTATTATGCCCTACCCTCGCCTGCCGTTCAAGCGGGGTTGACCTACCCGCTCCGGTCTTCCAGCACCAGCTTGGCTATCCGCTGCCCCAGCCGCACGGAGTAGTTGGTTCCTCGGTCCTCGGGGTAGATTTGCGTGGTGTTAGCCAGGTACAGGTCCTTGATAGGAGTCCGGTGCGCCGGAATCTTCTCACCGTAGTTGGTTGTCACAATTGGCTGCGCCGCCTCTTCACGGTGATAGTAATACTCCTCTATCCACGACTCTTCGAAGTCCGGGTTGAGGCGCTTCAGATGAGGCAGGTACTCGGCCATCAGCTCTTCCCGGCTCATCGAATACATCGGGCTCTCTTTTCCAAGGTAATTGCTCAAATATACCAGGTGCTTACCGCCGTAGTGGGACTTGTCGATAAAATTAGTATGCTCGATAACGGCGAGAAACGGTGTCTTGTATCCGCTGATGTTCATCCAGTAAATGTGTGACAGTGGCTTTTTCAGCACCATCACCACAAGTATGGCGGCGTGATACTTGATCCTCTGTAATGTCTCCGTGTATTCATCCGGGAGCTCAGGCACGAGCCTCGGGAACACATAGGAGGGAGTCGTGGAGACAACAAGGTCAAAGTCCTCGTAGGCGTCCCCACCCCCCGGTTCCCGGATCTCCAGCCCCGTGGCGCGGTTGTCTTTCACCCGCACACGGTTCACGGGTGTCGAAAGGTGCACCTCCCCACCCATCCCCTTGATACGCTCCGTGAGCACTTCGAACACTTCGCCGAAGCTGCCCATCGGGTAGCCAAGTCTCTCCTTCTGCAGGCTCTTGTCCCGAGAGGCGACCCTCAGGTATATCTTGCCCCACAACCAGGCCATGCTCACGTCATCGGCGCTCGCCCCGAACTTGCCGCGCAGGAGCGGGCCCCATACAACGTCGTAGGCCTGCCGCCCCGCCCATTTGATTACCCACTCTCTTGCCGTGACTCCTTCAAACTTCTTCCACTTTGATGTCTTCTGAAGATAGAGAGTCACAAGCCCCAGGCGTATGCGGTTAATCAGACTCAGGGGTTTGAACTTGAGCAGATCGAAGGGGGTGACGAAGTTGTAGATGGTCCCATCGTGGTAGAAGCCCACCTTGGACTCGATCCACGCCAGTTTTTCACCGAGGCCAAGCTCGTGAATCAGATCGACCATGTAGGTGTCGCTCTTGAACAGGTGATGATAGCCACGCTCCAGCCGGCCGTTGCCAACGTCGAATGTCGAGGCCTGGCCTCCCACGAAAGGAGCGGCTTCGTACACCTTGACCGAGTGACCCTTCTTAAGCAGTTCGTAAGCTGCGGCGAGGCCCGCCGCCCCGGCCCCTATCACGCCAATTTTCAATCCTCGGGGTCTCCTTCTATCGATATCTGACCGCCGGCGCCTGCAGCCGCAACGGCAGGTCCGCCTCGGACCAGCTCCATCAGGGAGCGGTGTTCAAACCAGAGATACATTATGCCCGCAACGACCACCGGTAGCCAAAGAACCACATGAAGCGTCGCCGCATACGCCACCGAAACTTCAGGGCTGTACCCGAACGAAACGAGAGTGATCTTTATCGCCCATTCGAACGTGCCGACATTGCCCGGGGCCGCGGGCAGCGCCCCCACGAGATTCGACGTCGCCGTAACCACCATAGCCAGAGCGAAGGATACGTCGAAGTCGTTCCCGAAGGACAGTGTGATCAGGTAGTACATCAGGGACTCCATGATCCACACCGGCAGCGACATGATGAAAATAATCAGTATTTTCTTGGGGCTGTCCAGGGAGCCCAGCCCCTCTACAAAGGTCTCAGCCAGGCCCCGTACGCCGGTCCTGAACCGGGTCGGTACGAACATAAGGAGCAGCCCGATGGCTCGATTCGTCAGGCCGGGCCTGACGGCCAGGGCCACGAATACAACTATCGCCCCGACGAACACCGCCATTACGAGGGCGCTTCCCGCCACCCTCCCCCAGGACACCTCTCCCGCATCGTTCTTAAGCAGGTCGGCCAAGGGTAGGAAGGGCCATACGACCAGTATGAAGAATATGAGTGTCAGTCCGTCGTACACCCGGTCAACACCCACAGTTCCCAGCGCCGCGCTGGCGCTCATCCGCTCACGGGTGGACAGGTAGTAGGACCGCACCACCTCGCCCAGCCTTACGGGCAGGATGTTGTTGGCCATGTAGCCTACTATCGTAACCGGGTAAAGCCGGCCCATCGAGACGTCGGCAAGGTGCTTCATCAGGTACTGCCATCGCAGCGTCCTGAACCACAGCGAACCGAAATACACGGCAATTGCGGGAGCGACGTAAAGGTAGTTCGCACCCTTGAGCGCGTCAAACGTCTCCGAGTAGTCGATACGGAAGAGGAAGAGAGCGAGGAATATCGCGCTGACGGCCAGCCCCAGCCAGACCTTTTTAGACCTTAGCAACGACCGGTGCGCCTTGAGTTGGAAGTGAGTTCATAATCGACAGGCGTGCCCCGGGGCCCGCCCAACTGAGTAGAATCGATGACAGTATTCCCTCAATTATAGGAAGGCCGTCTATTGTGAGCAACTTGCAGGCCAGGAAACCCGTCTATTGCTCTTCCTCCGATTCAAAGGGCACGGGCCCCAGACGGAAGAAAACTATCGCATCCTCTGAACCAACGGCCTTGTCATCCGCAAGTTCCCTGTTGAGGAAGAAGTTCCACCACTGCCTCCAGACGTCGCCGCTGCCGAGCGCCCCGACAAAGTCATCAAGGGGCAGAGGGTCCGACCCGCTTTTGTAAGTCGCGAACTCGGGGAACCACGCCCGATGGCCTATCCTCTCACCCTCCCCGAAATCTTGCAGGAATTCTTCTGAGGCTGCCTCGTTCCTGTAGTGCAGAACTATGACCTCTGCTTCGGGCTCGGCATTCAGGGAGGCGCAGGTTGCATCGGAGGTGTTGGCATCGTAGCAGGGCCACTGGACCCTCTCGTAATCGCGCAGGTACCATCTCCACGGATATCCGAAACCGCTGGTCCTGTCGATTATGATGGGTAAGTCATACCCCAGCCCCGTCTCCCGAGCCCTCTCCTCTATGTTCGCCATTGTCCGCGTTATGTCTGGTGTTGTCTGGGTGTAGACCAGCATTTCGATTGGGTAGTCGCCCGTCCCCGGCCTGCCGACCCCGTACACCGCCTCCACGCCCACCTTCACCGACTGGAATCCCACCAGTCCCAATGCCAGTATCCCAACGACCGCCATCGCCAGCCGGGCATCGAGACGCGGCCTCCACTCAACTCGTTCCAACGCCCGGCCAAGGAATCTTGCCGCAAGCAGCGCGATAGGCAGTGCGGTGTGAACCATTAGCCACGGCATCTTCTCACCCGCGGCCGAGTAAAGAATCAGTGTCGAAGCGAGCCAATAGACCAGGAAGACGTCGAATTTATTCTCGCGGGTCAGGGACTTGTAAGCGATGACCGAAAGAGCCCCGAATAGGATGACGGCGTTCAGGGGCTCCTTTGCTTCCGCTATCGAGTTAAAGAAATCTACGCTGGTGGCGTCATACAGTCTCGGAGCGGCCCAGTTGACTGCCAAGAGTAAGAGGGCGGTAAGGTTGGCTATTAACAGCCTGCTGCGCAGGAACCCCTTGTCTAAGAGCGCTCCGTACGTAACAAGGATGAACCCGGCCCCCAGACTCATCAGCGCTCCGATGATTAGCCTGCTGTCGGGACTCTCCGGCATCCAGTACGTGTACAGGACCAGAGCCCCTGCAATGAGCCAGAAGAGTCCCTGGTATACCAGTAGACCCGGCTTCAACGCCGCCTTCTGCCTGAACAGCAGCCACGCCCCTCCCACTAATACGATTACTAAGGCCAGAAACTCGTAGGCAGCGGTCATAACCAGGTAGTAGTACCACGGCTGCGCTCCCCGTCTGACCTCCTGCTGCGCCACCCAGTATCCCAATGACTGCCAAAGCCCGCTCCCTAGCCCTTGTCCCGTGTTGGTGAAGAATGTGGTGAACAGAACAACGAAAATCGACCAGAAGATGACGCTGGAAATCAGGAACTTCTTGCGGTCCCACTTCAAGCCAATAAAGATGCTCGCCGCGAACAGGTAGATGACAATGCCGACGGCTATCGCCAGGCTCACGTTGCCGGAGGGCGCGCCGTCTGGGATGCCGGGAATGTGGTTTTCGCTCGCGCCGCCAAAGCCGTTGGGGTTGGCAAGGGTAAGGCCGAGAGGCTCCTGGAAAATAGCCGCCGCCGCACCCATTAGGGGCAGCGCGAGCAGGACCAACAGCAGCCACGGGGTTCTTCGCAGGTCTCCCATCAATCTGGTTGCATCGATGTATCTTCCAAAGTTCAAGAATCGATCTAACCTAGACCTCTGCAGCATCCATAACCAGGGCAGGACTCCCGCGTACAGGCCTATTGCTACCCCCAGGGAAACGAGGCTGAATGTCAGGTTTACTCTTCCAAAAACGTCGTAGATGTCGAAAGACCAGAGAATGGCGGCGACCACCCAGGCCGCGACGAGAGTAAATATCAGCGGGTAAGGTGCAATCCGAGGCCAGAGCCACCTCACCGCATCGGATACCCCCTCGAAGGTTCTCCTGATGACCCGTGGCGCCCACACCCTGACTCCCTCATTCTCTGCTTCTTCCGCAGCTTCCCAGTCTTCACGTCCCCCCTTCAACGACAGCAACAAAAAGAACCCGCCCATAATGACCATCAGGATGAACGTGCTCTCCTTGGTCGCAAAGGCCAAACTCAGGATCGCTGCTGATGCGTACAGATACCTCGCCTTTCGGCCCGAGGTGTATTTCCAGAGGCATATGGCTAGCCCGAGGGTCCAGACGGCCATATAGGCGTCGTTACGGGCAAACCGTGTGAAGTAAAGGATGGTCGGGGAGAGGAGGAGCATAAGGCTCGCAATCATGCAGGCCCAACGGCCCATAAAGCTGCGCAGGAAAAACGGCAGCCCCACCAGCACGACGCCGAACACCGCCGCCAACCCCCGAGCCGTTACCTCGCTCTCACCAAACAGGTTGAAGAACAGGTTTATCCCGAAGAACTGGAAGGGGCCGTGAGTCAGTGGGTTGTGCCGGTACGCGTTCAGGAAGTCCAGAGCAAAAAAGGAGTGGATACTCTCGTCGTGGTGTATGGCGCGGGTCCCGAGGTCCCAGAACCTAGTCAAAACGGCCAGCGCCATCATTGTGAAATAGAAGAGAAGTTCCCATCTGGGGAGTTCCCTTAGCCATCCCGACAGATGCTCCCTGATCCGGGCCTGAAGTGAACCGGCCTGCGCCACCGAGGTATCGGTGTTAGCCTCTAGCTGCCCGGGCATAGTCAATTCTCTTTCACCTTATAGATCGTGATCTCCCCCGACTCAAAGGCGCGGTCCATGAATTCGTCGAGTGTCGTAGTTGCACCCAGTCCATATAGATCGCGTTCCAGCGTGCCCACGTAGACGTATTCGACACCGTATTTCTCAAGCAGCTCCTCGACAACCGGGACATCGACCGCCGTGTAGATCGACCTGACGTCGTCGGCCCTTTCCCGGAACCCGCGCCTGCTTCCTCGCCACTGCTCCTCGTGCCCCGCCCAGCCGAGAATAGTCGGCACTCCTGTTCGCCCAGAGATTCGCGCATAATCCAGCCTGTAGTCGCCGCCCGGTGTGCCCCGGTCGTCGACTGCTACGGCCTCCACGAGCACCGACTCGGCGCCCGAATCTTCCGAAATAAACGCCAGGGCCTGGGACTCAGGGAACTCGGGTGCGCCGAGGAAAGCCAGTCCGTTCAGGGTCGGGTCTGCCGAAAAAGAATTAGTCTTGTTGTCCAAAGCGCCCAATGTAAACATCGCTGATGCAACGATCAATAATCCTATCAGCCCCGCCGCCATTGTGCCCATCGACGCCTTGCCGAATCTCGACCATTCCCACCTCGAGGCCAGGTAGTACACGCCAAATGCCGACGCGACGGCCAGCAGTATCCAGGCCTGGTAGTAGAACTTGAACACCGTATTCATCCTGTTGCCGAAAACGTCCACGATGCGGAAATGTTCCGGCCCGAGTGTCGCAAGCAAACCCGCGAATACAAGGATGAGAGCGAAGGTAATAGGAGTACGCGATTCATCCTTGATATTCAGTCCAAGCCGAAGGATCAGCCACAGTGCCAACCCGAGAATCAGCAGAAGAGGGAGCGTCCTCAAGAATCGTTCCCCTATCTCGTCCAGGCCTCCCAGGGCGTCCCCTTCTACAAGGCTTATTGGGAATACTATGAAAGCCCAAACAACAAAGGGGGACAGGACGAGCAACACACCTGAGTGCCACAACCGTAAACCGTCGGGCCTGGAGCGAAGGTAGCGAACGGCCAGGGCCAACAGGAAGGGAACGCTTATCAACAGGAAGATTCCAACGACCAGGAAGTAGTGTATATATCGGGTGTGGACTCCCTCCACGGGCAGGACCCAGGGAAACAGGGGCGAAGGCCTGTCACCGAGGTAGAACGGCAGGTACAGGACTACCGCCACGCCCAAGAGGGCGCCCGCGAACAATCCCCATCTCTTCATCTGCTCACGCCCCCATCCCACTCCCGACCAATGGTTCGCGATCAATGTCGTCCCCAGGAACAACCCCAGTCCCAGCGGAAGGTCCCAGCTGTTCAGGAATCCCAGGCCTCCGATACACAACCCTGCTGCCACAAAGGCGACTTTATTGTCCCTTATCCATTTCAGGCCATACACCTGCCCGGAGGCCAGAACCGTGAGTCCCAGACCCAGAGCAAGAATCACAAATGGCAGCGACATCACGTGCGGATGCAGGTCTCCCAAGATGAAACTGAAGCTTGGAAATTCAGTGATTGCGGGTGTCGAACCGCCTTCCGCCGCCTGGATTACGCGTGTGCTGCGCCACCACCACCAGAAGTCCTGAGAAAACAATGAGGAGGTCTCCGGCGCCGTCGTCGCTCCATCTACCCCGAACCATTCCCATACGCCATCACCTCCCAGTCCCCAGGCCCGGACCATCTCCGCAACGGATTGCAGGTTCCCTATCCCCACCAGCAGCAGCGCCGCCAGCAGCCCTGCGGCTGCCGGGGCCTCCCATCCCTTGCCACTCGTGCGCTTGTGTAACCCTACCATCTCTGACACCAACCCATACGCACCCACCGCCGACAACGAAAACAGCAACGCAATCGCCAGGTTGTACGCCACCGCCGCCTCGACCCCCGTGGCTTTGGTCAACACCCCGTGCATCACGTACCCGAAGTAGTAGTAGCTCACCGAGTGTCCGCTCAGCCACGGGTCCTGGGGTGGCATGGACTCGGCTCTGACAACCGAGTTGAGCAGGGCGAAGTCCATGGGCTGCTCGGTGTGGCTGATCGCGGGGTCATAGGCCCGGGCCGCAGCCCAACCGGCGAATGCCGCCAGGAACAGTACGTCTACAATAACTATCGTCCGGCGCTGGTCTCGTAAGTACTGCCGGAACTCGTCCAGCCTGTTCCTGATCACCAGGAACGAGGCAGCAGCCAATACCAGCGCCACCCCCCACACCCAATAGCGGTTCAGAGGAACGATGCCCGTGAACCCCACAATCCAGACCAGGAAGCTGAACAGCAGAATACCCAGGGGCTTGGAGAAGGCGTATCCGCCATAGGGCAGACGGGAGAACAGAATGAATGTGATGGGCAGGGCAATGAAGCCCAGCACCTCGACAGCCAGCGCCCAGGATATGAAGTCGATCATGTCGGGCTAACCAAATTCGTGGAATGCACGCCCATATTATCCATAAAGCCGATGCGTCCGCCTGAGGCGGACGCATCGGCTTTATACACCCCGTTGTCGGGCGACGGGGGCAAGTCTCTATCCCAGCAAGGCCGACACAAATTCTTCCGCGTCGAATGGGGCCATGTCGTCCGGCCCCTCACCCGTGCCGATGAACCTGATGGGGATGCCAAGCTCATCACAAATGCTCAAAACGACTCCACCCTTCGCGGAGCCGTCCAGCTTGGCCAGAAAGATTCCCGTCACCCCCGCCGACTCAATGAACTGTCGGGCCTGGGCAACTGCGTTCTGCCCTATCACCGCATCCAGAACCAGTATCACTTCGTGGGGAGCCGATGGGTCGAACCTGCTGACAACCCGCTTGATCTTCTGAAGCTCCTGCATCAGGTTGTACTTGGTGTGCAGCCGACCCGCAGTGTCGACTAATACCAGGTCGGCCTTCCGGTTCCGTGCACTACTCAGTGCGTCGAAGGCCACTGCGCCGGGGTCGGACCCCTGCTGGTGGGCTACAACGTGGGCTCCCGACCTCTCACCCCACACTTCCAGCTGCTCGATGGCCGCCGCGCGGAATGTGTCGGCCGCCGCGAGCACTACGCTCTGCCCCTCCGACCCGTATGCGTGGGCCATCTTGCCTATCGAAGTCGTCTTCCCGCCTCCGTTCACCCCGACAACCAGCACGACACCCGGACCGCCGTTAACGGAGGATAGAAACTCCCGGTCTCCCGTGGCCTTGGACAGAATCCCCGCGATCTCCTCTCGCAGAGCCGCCCGGATATCCTCAGGGTCGCCAAGTCGATCGCTCTTTACGCGCTCGCGGAGGGTCTCGGAAATTCGGGTGGAGGTCTTCACTCCGACGTCGGCGGAGATTAGCAGCTCCTCCAGTGTCTCCCAGAACTCTTCGTCTATCTTGGGTGTGTTAAAGACCCCTACAATTCTCCGAAAGAAGCCTTGCTTCGTCCGCTTGAGGCTCTCCTCAGTCTTTTTCTCTCGTCTTCTGAGTCTGAAAAATGGCATGTTTACTCCTGAATCGATGTTACCACTCGGCAAAAAACACGGTCAATTGTTTCCGTCACATTGACACCCCTGCCGCCCGTTCATATCCTTTCCTCAATCAGACGTTTGCGCCCAGGAGTTTGCCATGCCCGAATCCACCCTCTGGACACCCATCTGCGACCTGCTCGGGATCAGATACCCCATTCTCCAGGCGGGTATGGTGCCGGGTGGTTCACCTGAGTTGGCCGCGGCCGTGTCCAACGCCGGAGGTCTTGGCGTCCTGGGTGCTTCCGGCTGGGAGCCCGAGGACATCCGCGAAAAGATACGCTGGATTCGGGACCACACCAACAATCCCTTTGGAGTCGATCTGCAGCTTCCCGTGTCCATGGCCAATGTCGACGACAATCGCACTGAGGTCAAGGCAAGCCTGACCGTTGATTACCCCGACCACGTCTCCTGGGTAAAGGATGCCATCCAACGCCACTCCATCCCCGAGGCCCGGGCAGGCAAGTCCTTCGCCTATAACCCTGCTTTCATCCGGCGTCAGGTGGAAATAATACTGGAAGAAGAGGTCCCCGTTTTCGTCTCGGCTCTCGGCCCGCCCGGCTGGATGACCGAGGACGCTCACAAGCTCGGCATGAAGGTTATCGGCATGGCCGGCAGTCCCCGGCACGCCCGCCGACACGTAGACGCGGGTGTCGACATCGTAGTTGCCCAGGGCAATGAGGCCGGAGGCCACACGGGAAGAATAGCTACTATGGTGCTCGTGCCACAGGTTGTAGATGCTATATCACCCGTCCCCGTGGTCGCCGCCGGAGGGATCGGGGATGGGAGGGGAATTGCCGCCGCGCTGTCTCTCGGGGCCCAGGGCGTCTGGTGCGGCACCTTGTTCCTCTCATCTGACGAAGCGGCCGTCCCCGACATCCACAAACGACGTATAGTCGAAGGCCGCTCGGAAGACTGGGTCATAAGTCGTCTCAGCTCAGGCAAAACAGCCCGTTATTTCAACAACGTTCTCGTACAGGAATGGGCCGACTCCGGCCTCCAGGCTCTACCCATGCCCTTGCAGGGGATGCTAATCGAGGACATGGAGCAGGGTGTGGTGGAAGGGCATTTAGAGGAGCTGGAGCTGAATTCCGGCGGACAGGTCGGGGGCCTGATCGGGAAACGCCGGCCTGCGGCCCGTATAGTGGAAGACCTGGCTAATGAGGCATCCGAGGCCCTGACTAGGCTCAGCCGCTATTCCATCCAAGCAGAAGCCCGGAACTGAGCCCTCGATCCACGGAGACCCCTGACATGTACGTGCCTAAACACTTTGCCGTAACCGACAAACAACGAAGCTACGACTTCATTCGGAACAACGGCTTCGGCATCCTGTTTTCCCACTCGGGGCCCGGGCCGGTAGCCTCCCATCTACCTCTCATCGTTTCCGAGGGCGCCGATGGTCAGGACTATCTCCTCGGCCACATGGCAAGGGCCAACGATCAGTGGCGCCACGCCGACGGCAGCGACGTTCTCGTAGTCTTCCACGGGCCTCATGCCTATGTTTCTCCCACGTGGTACCGGGAAGAGAACACAGTTCCAACCTGGAACTACGCCGTGGTGCACGTCTACGGCAAGTTCGAGGCGCTTCACGACAGGCAGGATGCGGCAGACATCGTGGGGAAAATAGTTGACTACTACGAGTCCTTTCTGCCGGAACCGTGGAAAGCCGACTTCGAATCCCCCTACAACCGTAAAATGATCAAAGGGGTCACCGCTTTCAGGATCAAAATAGACCGGATAGAGGGGAAGTGGAAGATGGGCCAGAACCGACCGGCCCGTATACGCCGCCGTGCAATCGACGCCTTAAGGACTCTCCCCGGCGACAACGAGCGCGTCACCGCCGATCTGATGGAAGCGGAGATAGAGCCAAACGGCGTAGGCTAAGGCCCGACCTGCATTTACTGGGCTTCGAAGCGTTCCAGGGCCTGTCGGGCGGCTTCCCGCTGCGCCTCCCGCTTGGATGCCCCCGTGCCCCTGCCCATTGACCGCCCCCCGATGATCACTTTGGTGGCAAAAATCGGGTCTCCGGTCTCCGACAACTGCTGAATCGTTTCGTATCGGGGCTGGACTTGAAGCCGAGCCTGCGTGAGTTCCTGGAGCCGTGATTTGTAGTCGGTCTCACCGCCACCGTCGGATACAGTTTCAATCCTTGCCTTAAGCGCCTGGGTTACGAAGGCGCGGACCGCTTCCAGGCCGGCATCCAGCCAAACAGCCCCGATTATCGCTTCCAGGGCGCCCGCCAGGTTGCGGGGCTTTGTCCTCCCCCCCGACATCTCCTCCCCCCGCCCCAACCTCAGATGTTCGCCCAGTCCCATCCCCTCCGCTGCGGAAGCCAGGGCCTGGGTGGAGACTAACTGGGCGCGCAGGGTCGTCATTTCACCTTCGGACAGCATAGGCCATTGCGCGTACAGGTCGTCGGCTACTATGAACCCCAGAATGGAATCGCCCAGGAATTCCAAGCGTTCGTTGGATTCCTGGGCGGCTTCCGGATGCTCGTGTATGTAGGATGAATGGGTCAGGGCCTGGCCCAACAGGGCCTCATCGGCCAGATCCACTCCTATTTGTGGTTCGACACCGTTGTTCGAGGACATATAGTTCAGGTGGTGGGTTAGTCCCCGGGAGGGGTCGGACGCTTGATCTCCTGGAGGGTCGGCACGCCGTTGACAACGCCGAGCACGCTTTCAAACACCTCTCGGGCCTGTTCAGCCGGCGGGGGAGGCATCATCTTCACGAATGCCGAGGCGCCGGTGTCGGTGAACATGGTGGGTACACCGAAGACTCCGTAGTTGGCCTTTGCTTCCTCGTAGTCGGCGGCAATGGTCTTCAGGGCCTGGGGATCGTTGATGTCCTCAAGGAACTTATCGATGTCCAGCCCCGCGTCCTTCGCCACGTCCGTCAGAATCTCCAGCTTGTCTATCGCCTTGCGTTGCATGTGGCGGGCATTGAGCAGCCCGACGTGGAATTTCTGGAATTTCTCAGCGCCCTGCTTCTTGGCGGCTTCTCCGGCCTTCAGGGCAAGGAGGCCTTTGCTGGGGAAGGAATCACCCTGTTCCCACAACTTCCAGTCGGGGCCTTCCTTCGAGTTGACCTGCTCCAACGAGAAATTCTTCCACGTTATGTCCAGGTCGTCTCCATATGCCTTCTTCACGTCTTGCAGCCAAACTGCTGCAACCCGAACATAGGGTCAGAGATAGTCGTAAAACACCGTGAGATTAACTTTTTCAGACATTGCACCCCACCTTTCTAACTCAAATCCAGACAATTCTAACACCCAACCATCCTATAATACACCCCGAGTCATGGACTACCTGAAATCACTGCAAGAACAGACAAGCCCCGACCTCTGGGCCCTCATCACGCGTCTCGCCGACCTGGCTGCCGAACGAACTAGCCCCCTCTTCATCGTCGGCGGCCGAGTCCGGGACCTCCTCCTTGAACGAACCGCCACGGATTTTGACTTGGTGGTCGAAGGCGACGCCCTTGAGCTGGTGCGCACCCTCGCTCGTGACCAGGGTGGCGAGGCGGTCGTTCATCCTAGATTCGGCACGGCAACCTACCGGAACGGACCCCTGGCCTTTGACCTCGCCACTGCCCGAACTGAAAGCTATTCCCGACCCGGCGTTCTCCCCGACGTCCGACCCGGCCCGATACAAGAGGACCTGGCACGTCGAGACTTCACCGTCAATGCCATGGCCCTGCGCCTCAGTCCGCCCGATGCGGGGACGCTGTTGGACAGATTCGGGGGCAGACAAGACGTGGAAGACAAGCTGGTCCGCGTCCTCCACGACGACAGCTTCGTGGATGACCCAACCCGCATAATGCGGTCCATCAGATACGAACAGCGGCTCGGGTTCCGGATCGAGCCCTCCACTCTCTCCCTCCTGTCCAGGGACCTTCACCTGCTCCCCTCAGTCGGTGTTGACCGCCTGCGCCGAGAATTCGACCTCATCCTGCTTGAACTGAAACCTGAGTTGCCCCTTCTCCGCGCCCACGCCCTAGGCGTCCTTCATACTATCGATCCCGACCTCCACCTGGACTCCCGCCTCTCGGAGCTTTTTCAGACAGCCCGCCGACAATTGGGCCAGGTCGAGCCCGCTGCGTATCTAGCATTGCTCCTATACTCAGTCGAGGCTGGAGAGGCCATGCAATTCCTGGAAAGGTACCGCTTTCCCAAGGAATCAATGCGAAAGGTGGAGGACACGCTTGCAATTAGGGATACACAAGCAAGGATCGGGACCTCGGCGCTAAGGCCCAGTCTCGTTTACGCATCTTTCAGGGGATTGGACAAAAATTCTGTGCGGGTCTTCAGTATCGCTTCCACTGACGACAAGGCACGTGCACGGGCCACCGACTACCTATCTCGATTTGCAGACGTGCACACAGAGCTTACGGGTAAAGACATGATGGCAATAGGTGTGCCCCGCGGCCCGAAGATAGGTGGCTTCCTCAATCGGCTGCGTGATGCTCGGCTGGACGGGCTGGCTGATTCAAGGGAGGATGAGACGGCCCTGGTTAAGGAGTGGCTGGCGGAGTCGGAGAGCTGACCTGCTTCTTCTCCAGCCTTCGCCCTTGGAAAAGGTACTGCTGAGCGTACCCTGCGTGCTCCCCAAAATATTCCAACGCCCAGGTCCGGATCGCATCGTAAGACGGATTTTCCCCGACGGAATACCACTCCTCCACCGCTCTCCGGACCCACCTGTCTATGGGGAATGAGTCTAGCTTTTCCAGGGAGAACAGCAGCACGCAGTCGGCGACTTTGTCCCCAACCCCGAAGAGTGTCATCAAGTCCTTCTTGGCATCGTCGTAGTTGAGTTCTCGCAGGCCATCCAGGTCGTAGACGCCCCGTCCTATCCGGTCTGCAGTGTCGGCCAGGTACGGCGCTCTGAACCCCATACCCATCAGCCTGAGACCCGTTTCACCCAGTTCCATCACCTTCTCGGGGCCCGGGAAGGAGAACCGGACGTGGCCGTCCATCTCCAGCCGGTCACCCATCTTCCTGGACAGCGACTCTATCGATTCGCTTATCCTGGGGATATTCGAGGATATGGAGCAGATGAATGAGATCAGGCACTCCCACGGCTCTTGCCTCAGGAGCCGCAGCCCAAAGTATTGGGCTATCGCGTGGCGCATCCTCTCATCCCGGCCAATGGCCCTGTAAATCTCCGGCAAGTCATCGTCCAACCTTAAGTAGTAGACCAGCCGATTGACGATCTCCTCTTCGGGCAGGGGATAGCTGTTGAACTCGACTCCCAGCAGTGTCTGTCTAATCTTGAGGATGTTGCCGTAAATGACCCCGTAGTACCAATCGCCCTCGCGCTTCCACCGGAACGCCTGGCCGCATTCCAGCGTGTGAGTGAGATTGAAAGGCTGATCGATGGGGATAAGCATGCGTGGAATTGTTGGCCCTACCCGACCGGCCCCACCCCCGACCCATCAATTGCGCCAGGCTAGACGGGGCTGTAGATGGAAAGGGTCCCCTGCCTGAGCCCCGTGGCCGGGCTGAAGCGGCCCGCCCTTAACTCGGCGACAAGGTCTTCGTCTGTGTAAACGTCCCGCTCGAAGACGGTCACGTTGCACCCGACGCCGTGGTGGGAGTGGGCATCGCTGCCCGCCGTGCAGGGCTTTCCCAATAGCTGCGCTACCCGGTAGGCGGTCTCGTTCTCTCTATCGTTGTTGCCGCCATTAAGCGCTTCGATTGCATCGACGTATTCGAATACGCTGTGGCGGCTCTTCCCTTCCAGGGACTCGGGCTTTGTTCCATTGGGCCAAAGCAGGCTGCCTCGATGGTCGTAGAAGCGGCGGAACGGGTGCATCGACACCATGTACCCGCCGACATCGTTGATTACCTCCCGCAGCTTGGCGACTTTGTGCATTCCGCTTACGTAGTGGTGCAAGCCGAATGAGCCAATGTGTCCCATGTCGGTGTCGACTTCCAGGGCGTGAAGGACCACGATCTCCTGGGAGGCTGCGAATTCGCGGAACTTGGACCATTCCCAGTTAGCGCCGTGCTCAGTGAAGCAGATCCCGTCCAGCCCTTGCTTCTTCGCCTCCAGGACCAGGTCCTGCGGTGAAATACTGCTGTCGCTTCCCCCGACCATCGTATGGGAATGTAGGTCTATCAGCACTTGGGTGGCTTTCTCGAATCCTCGCGAACCGACTCGGGCGCATACTGTGAATTTAGGAACAAAGCCGCGGACATTGTATCAGCCCGACACCCTCACGACAACAGAATGGGCATCAGCCAGCCGAACATTCCCACAAAGGCGATTCCCAGGATGTACCCGTCACGCCAGAACCACTTACGCGTCCACAATGCACCGAGGATCACCGCGTTCAACGTAAATGTGCAGATGCCAATGGTAAACGCCATGTTGGGGCTGCCTATCCCCGGCCCCGAGGCCAGCGCCTCCGCCCCTATGTACAGAGCCCCTATCATTCCGCCCCCAAGCCCCCACCCTCCCATTACAACCAGTGGAAGCAACGCCGAAGCCGGAATAGTCCCGGGGACCTTATTCAAAGACCCGAACAACGCACTGGGTTTACGGTCGGGCGCGGTGATGTTTATTGCCCACAGCATAGTGAACAGGGTGCCAATGAAGAACCCGCACGCAGTGCCGATCAGTAAGGCCACGGTGTCAGAATCCCTCACTCATCGACAGATATCCTGGGCCCCTCGCCCGGGCCCAAAGTCCTGACCATGCGTGACTCCAGTCCCTGTGCGACACATTCTCTGACAACCCTCTCCCCCTCTTCAGGCCCGCCGACACTGCAAAAAAGCGTCGGGCCTGCCCCGGAAAGGTGGGCCGTCTTGCCAGAAACCTCCTGCAGGATCGATCTGGACCGGTCGATGCCCGGAAATATCTCGGTGGCGACTCTATCGAAGACATTGAAGAATGAGTCGTGTCGAATTGCGGCGCAGGCCTCTATTTGTTTGACCATCTCGGCGGTCCTGAGACCATCGGTGTGATCGGTGCGGCTCAGGCTTTTGTAAGCCGTCGCGGTCTTGTTGTCGATCCGATGGTCTGGGAACGCGAGCACGAGCCACAACTCAGGGTTCTGCCTGAGTCTCGACACCCTTTCTCCCCTCCCCCCCACCTGGGTGATCCCGCCGGTTACAAAAAACGGCACGTCCGACCCCAATCGCGCTGCCAGTTCTTTCAGTTCAACATCATCAAGCCTCAGGCCCCACAAACGATCGAGTCCCAGCAGGGTAGACGCGGCATCGCTGCTGCCTCCACCCAGACCCGCTGCCAGGGGTATTTCTTTGCTGAGCCGGATCTCCGCCCCGCCCGACACACCATAGGTGTCCCTCAGCAGTTCGGCAGCGCGATAGACCAGGTTGTCTTCACCCTCAAGTTCCGGCACATCCGTAGCGACTCTTACGTGGTCTGACTGAGAGAATGTTAGTGTGTCGAAGAGGCTGATTGCCTGCATCACCGACGCAATTTCGTGGTAGCCGTCCTCTCGTTTGCCCAGCACTTCAAGAGTCAAATTCACCTTGGCCGGAGCAAATACGGTAACCCTTTCCCCTCCGCTCACGCCAACTCCTTCGCTAACATGTCCCACTCTCCGATAGTAAGAGTCGAAGGCCTTCTTCGTCCGTCGATTCCCATTCGGATGAGCGCTTCTCTCACGGCCTCTCCCTCACCACCTAGTCCTTTGACAAGGGAGTTGTGTAGCTGCTTTCTCGGGGCCCGGAACCCGGCCTTCGCAACCTTGAAGAATCGCTCCGGGTCCGACACCAACGGCTCGGCGTGAACGTCTATCGCTACTACAACCGAGTCCACCTTCGGCTTGGGCCTGAACTTGGAAGCCGGGATGTGCATCACAATGGTCGGGGCGCCGTACACCTGTACAGCCAGGCTCAGCAGGCCCGTCTTCCCCGGCCCCGCCACCATGTTCTCCCCGACTTCTCTCTGCACCGTAACGACCATCTTCACCGGCTTACGATCGGATTCCAGGAAGTGCCGGATTATGGGCGATGCAACGTAATACGGCAGGTTACCGGCCAACTTGTAGGCTCTCCCATCCCCCACAATATCTCTCCCGTACTCCCTAAACAGGTCCTCTGGCGAGAAATCGCGCACGTCTCCCGTTACGGTTCGGACGTTGGAATCTTCACCAAATTCGGTCCGTAGAAGTGACGCAAGGTGGGAGTCTATCTCTACGGCTATAACCAGCCCAAACCTCCGGGCCAGGGCCCGGGTCAGGACTCCCGTACCAGGCCCGACCTCGATGATCACTTCATCGGGGCTCGGGTCTGCGGCATCTGCTATCTTCTCGGTTATCGCCGCGTCAGTGAGAAAATGTTGGCCCAGGGACTTCTTAGCGCGGACACCGGGGATTCGCGGGTCATTTCCAGCCGCAGACACCGACATGACCTCACACTATACCGAAGTCAGACTACTGTCTAATCGCGCGCTGATAATCGGTCCGGCAGTGGAACACGGAGGGTGTCAACGCTACAGGTTCAGCGGGAGTACGCCCAGCTGCTTGTAGATGTTCACGTTGTCCCGGTACGCGCGGAGGGCCCGGAGCTTGCCATCCTTGAACTCGGCGATCTCCATGAACGTCCACCCGACACTCTTGCCCGTAGCCGGGACGCCGTTGAAATCACCCAGGTGAGTCCCTGAAACCGTGGCTTCCGCAGCGGCCCAGTCGCCCGAGGCAATTATCATCTTGCCCGTAATCACGGAGTCCGGGAACGCCTTCCACCACTCTTCCAACGCGGCGATGAACAGGTCTCTACCCTCCACCGGCGATTCCTTGGAGGCATCGTGGAACTGGAAGTCATCGGAGCAGAAGGCCCGGAACTTTGCGGGGTCGTGGCTGTTAAAACAGGCGAATACGTTCTCCAGCAGGGCCACGGTGCCGGAATCGCCGACGGACGGTACGTTGCTCAAGGTTATCTCCGTTCACTGAGGCCGGGTTACATGCCCAGCACTTTCTTGGCGTTCTCCAGCATTATCAATGGTCGGGCTTCATCCCAGAAGGGCGCACCCTCGAAGTCCCGGACCCATCTCTCGGGGGTTAGAGCCGGATAGTCGGAGCCGAACAGCACCTTGTGCTTTATCAATGTGCTGGCGTACTGGATCAGCAGTGGATTGAAGTACTTGGGCGACCACCCTGAAATATCCATGTAGACATTCGGCTTGTGCACCAGCACCGCTAGCTGCTCCTCCACCCAGGGAAAAGCCTGGTGGGCCATTACTATGGTCAACTCCGGCAGGTCGGCGGCTACATCGTCGATGTATGGAATGGGCTTGGTGTACTTTAAATGCACGCCCCCACCCCCCGGCAGCCCCGCCCCGACTCCCGTGGTGCCGGTGTGGAACATGGCAATCATGCCCAACTCCGCAATTTTTTCGTATATCGGGTAGAACCTGCGATCATTGGGATAGAACTCCTGGGTCATGGGTATGAACTTGATCCCTTTCATGCCCAGCTCTTTGCCCGCCCTCTCAACTTCCTTCACTGCGAGCTTTCCCATCCAGGGGTCGACCGAGCCGAACCCTATGAAGGTGTCCGGATATCGCCGAGAGATGGATGCAACCCAATCATTACTGTCCCAGGCGTCGCCCTGCGCGGTACGGTCGTCGTTGGCCAGGACCACGGCCATGTAGTCGAGCTCCTTGTACTTCGCCGCCAGCTCTTCAAGAGTTAGCTCCGGCGGAGACTTGAAGTACGTGGCCATAGCAGTATGGAAGCGTGTCGCCGGTGTCCCGGGCTCCTTGGGGGGATGGATGTGGAAGTCGATGGCTTTGGGCACGGAGTCCTCCTGGGGAGAAATTTAGATCGTGCACCCCCCTGTCGATCGAGTCCCCCCGGCCTGTGGTCCGCCGTCGGGCTCAGACCAGGCGACCCTACGGCACCCAGAATTGACCGCTTACCGTTGCTTCCTTCCGGACCTGGCGGGGTTCACAGTTTTCTGCCGCGTAGGACCCAATCATCAGCGCCCGCCGAACGGGTACAGCGTCCGAAGGACCAGGACCTCTAGGGGGGAATTCAGTCCCGCTTTAGCGGATTGCGGGTTCAGGGCACCGCTAGCTCCCCACCTAGCACGACCTGCATATATGTTATTTGACCCCTATTCCAGTGTCAATTGAAGCACAGCTATTTACGAACGGTTCCTGCGGTGACCAACCAGGCGCCCAGAATTGAGGCGGAGTCCCATTTGTGATAACCTAGCGCTCGCCGGGCCACGACACCGTTGCCTTTGGGAAAGCGACACCGGCCAAGCAATACTACGGTTTTTTCCATCGCATTCCCGCAAATCGACGGGCCTTGCCCGGCAGGCGAAAGCCATCCGTAGCTGAATCAGGCGCAGCGCCTGGCTCAGACTCGTAACGTAACGAGGTAAGGCATTGGCTAATGCCGGTAGGCTAGCCGGTAGCGTCATAGGCGCATTCGTGGCAGCCCTGCTTGGGCTGGGCGTCGGCCTTTCACTTTCAAAAGCAGGCATATTCGAAGACTGGAGTGCATGGATTACCCTGGGAGCGAGCCTCCTGGGTTTCACCACTGGTTTCCTGGCAACAGCTCTTGTTCTTATCCCTTTGTTGCAAAGACTCGGCGGGCGCCTCACGTCCCTTAGACCTGAAGTTGTCTTCTCGGGGACCATTGGCGCATTGGCCGGAGTAGTACTCTCGGGCATCTTGATCTACGCCTTTGCCGTGGTCTCTCTCGCCTACCCTTGGAATGCCATAACTCCCGGCCTCATCGTGCTCACCTTGACACCCCTCGGGGCCTGGGTCGGTGTATCCAGGGCTGCACAGATCGTCTCCATGCTCGCCCGGGGTCCCGCCTCCCCCACCCCCGCCGCTCCGGTGTCAGTCAACGGGGCACAGAACGGGCGCTGCATCCTCGTGGATACATCCGCGATCATCGATGGACGCATCGCCGAGATTACCCACACCGGTTTCGTCGACGGCGATCTTCTCATCCCCCGGTTCGTCCTGGAAGAGCTTCAATACGTAGCAGATTCCCCGGACAGCCTCAAGCGCAACCGCGGCCGCCGAGGTCTCGATGTCCTCAATCGGCTCCAGAAAGACCACAACGTCGAGGTCCAGATTACCGAGATAGACGTCCCGGACCAGGACGGCGTCGACAGCAAACTCGTGAGCCTGGCAAAGCGCTCCGACTACTCACTCCTCACAACCGATTTCAACCTGAACAAGGTCGCCGAGCTTCAGGGCATAAAAGTCCTGAACATCAACGACCTGGCCAACTCCCTGAAGCCCACCCTCATACCCGGCGAGGAACTGAACCTCCACATTACCCAGGAGGGCAAGGAGGAGACCCAGGGAGTCGGCTTCCTGGACGACGGCACTATGGTAGTCGTAGAGGGTGGGCACAGATACTTGAATTCCCAGCTGCCGGTGGTAATCACCCGCGTCCTGCAGACCTCGGCGGGACGCATAATCTTCGCCCATCTGAAATAGGTAGCCGTAGTGGACCAGGACCGGCCCCCTGCGCCCGACCAGTCCGTAGGTGCCTTGGTACTCGCAGCAGGCCGCAGCCAGCGAATGCAGGGTATCGACAAGACTTTCGCACCCATACTGGGAAAGCCACTCATCCTCCACACCCTCGCCGTATTTCTAGACTGCCCCGACATAGAAAGAGTAGTCCTGGTCCTCCCCGAGTCAAATATCGAAAAGGCTAGATCCCTCATCGAGGGTATCGACAATGCCGACAAGCTCACCCTTTGCGCCGGGGGCGATAGGCGACAGGATTCCGCGACCAAAGGCCTCCACGCCCTTGGCCCGTGCGCCTGGGTCGCCGTCCACGATGGAGCCCGACCATGCCTTTCCCCCGACACCCTCCAGACCGCCCTCTCAGACGCCCGCCAGCATGGTAGCTCCGTAGTCGCCGTACCGGTGACCGACACCCTAAAGCGCGCGGATTCCGACGCCTTCATTTCTGCTACAGTTCGCCGTGAAGGTCTGTGGGCCGTCCAGACTCCCCAGGTATTCCCATTCGCCGTGCTGCAACGGGCCTACCGGGAAGTTAGCGAGAACGTTACCGATGACGCCTCGATGGTCGAGCGGCTGGGCGTTAAGATTAAGCTGGCTCCCGGATCTCCTACCAACCTGAAAGTCACCAACCCCGCCGACTTACAGCTTGCCGAAATGGTCCTTTCGTCCCGACTCCAGGCCCCGGACCAATAGCCACTCAGAAAATCATGCGCATAGGAATTGGAATAGACGTTCACGCCCTTGTAGGAGGTCGGCCCCTTATTCTGGGGGGCGTCAGCGTGCCGCACTCTCTCGGCCTGTCAGGCCACAGCGACGGGGATGCCCTAACCCACGCCGTCGTCGACGCTCTCCTTGGAGCGGCGGGGATGGGGGATATCGGGGGTCGGTTCCCGTCCTCAGACGATGCCTACAGGAACGCCGACAGCCTCACTTTCCTGTCCGCCATCGTCCCGGAACTCGCCGATGCAGGTTGGAGCATCGAAAACGTGGATGCTACAATAATCGCCCAGCGGCCTGCCCTTTCCCCCTTCGTCAAGGATATGGAAACGAACATGGCTCGGGCCCTGAAGATTGACCCTAACCGCATTAACGTGAAGGCCACAACCAGTGACCGGCTGGGAATAGCCGGTAGAGAAGAAGGAATCGCGGCATTCGCCGTGGCCCTTCTGGAACAGCGAAATCCTCCCGACCGGTAACCCCAATGCAAATCTACAATACCCTGACCCGGACCAAAGAAGAGTTCGTCCCCCTGGGTGACCCCGTGAAGATGTACGTCTGCGGCATCACCCCATATTCCGCCTCCCACGTCGGCCACGCCATGAGCTACATCACCTTCGACGTGGTCCGCCGCTACCTCGAATGGCGCGGCTACGACGTCCTTCACATCCAGAACTTTACCGATGTCGACGACAAGATTATTGATAGGTCCGCCTCCCTGGGCTCGTCTCCCAAGGACCTTGCCGAGGGCCTGATCCAGGACTATTTTGACGAAATGGACGCCCTTAACATCAAGCGTGCCCACATTTATCCCCGCGCCACCGAGGAGATCGCCAAGATCCTCGAAATGACACAGGGACTGGTGGAAAACGGCACAGCCTACGCGGTGGACGGAGACGTCTACTACCGCATCAGCAGCTACTCCGACTACGGCAAACTCAGCCATCGTACTCTCGAAGGCATGATGTCCGGGGCACGGATAGAGGTCGACAACCGCAAAGAGCATCCGATGGACTTCGCCCTCTGGAAGGCCGCCAAACCCGGCGAGCCATCCTGGGATAGCCCCTGGGGCCCAGGCCGACCCGGCTGGCACATGGAATGCAGCGCCATGTCCCTAAAATACCTCGGGGAGAAATTCGACATCCACGGGGGCGGCCTCGACCTGATCTTTCCGCACCACGAAAACGAAATAGCACAGACCGAGGCCTTCACCGGCGTATCCCCTTCTGTCCAGTATTGGCTCCACAACGGCCTGCTTCAACTCGACGATGAAAAGATGAGCAAGTCCCTCGGCAACCTGGTAACCGTCAAGGAAGTCCTGGACGGCCACTCCGCCGACGCCCTGCGCCTCTTCTTCCTCGGATCGCACTACCGCAGCCCCCTGAGCTTCAGCGAACGCGGCCTCGAGGCGATGGAGCGGGGTGCGACCCGTCTTCGCAACGCCGCACAGCAGGCAGACGCCGGGCAAAGCAATGGGGCTCCTCTTCCCACCGACGGCTACCGTGAGAAATTCATCGAGGGCATGGACGACGACTTCGGCACCTCTCAGGCGCTCGCCGTCCTATACGACCTCGCCCGCGATATCAATCGGGCTGTGGACTCCGGCTCTAACGTTGTGGATGCAGTAGCCATGCTGCGTGAGTTGTCCGGTGTCCTGGGCCTCACCCTGGAAGGCCAGGCGGCCGGGGCCACCATCGATGACAAGAACTTGGCGGAGCTTGTCGAGCAACTGGCATCCGACTTGGAAGCTGCTGGACAGGCAGAGATCGCAGGAAGTCTTTCGGGTTCCCTGTCGGATGGAAACACGGGCCCCGACAATTACGTCAAAGCCCTGATTGACGTACGGGAGAAGCTCCGGAAAGGCCGCGAGTTCTCCCTTGCCGACAAGATCCGGGACTCCCTCACCGAACGTGGTGTTGCCCTCAAGGACTCGCCTACAGGCACCACTTGGGAATTTGTCTAACCGGAAGCCTTAGCCCGCCGACCCGTCCCAAAAACGCTCCTTGCAACCCCATGTACAGGGAAATAGAAGTCCCCCCCAAGGTTACTCCCGCCGACGACTCCGGTTACTTCGAAGAGCTGACCAAGGCCATCTTCAGGTCCGGATTTTCGTGGCGCGTGGTGCGGAACAAATGGAGCAACTTCCGCTCGGGCTTCGACGACTTCGACATATTCAAGGTTGCCGCCTACGGGATCGAGGACATGGAGCGCCTCTTCCAGGATGAGGGGATAGTTCGCAACCGCCGCAAGATCATCGCCACAGTTGAGAACGCCCGAAAGTGTCGGGTCATCGTCGCGGACCACGGCTCCTTCCACCACTACCTCCGCTCCATGGACGAACTCGACTACCGAGCTAAGGTGAAGGCCCTCACCAAAGAGTTCTGGGGACTCGGGAACACTGGCGCCTTCGTCTTTCTTCACTGCGTCAACGAAGACACCCCGACCTGGGAAGAGCGTAATCCCTGATTACACTGGCCATGGACACGGGGGGATGAACGGAGCTATGCCTCTCCCAACTTTTCCCTCACCCACTGGTTAAACCTGAGCACGTGGGGTTCCGTAGGCCCGAGCACGCCCTGCTTGTGGGCCCTCGAACGATTCCCCATGTGGGCAAGCTCACATACCCCAAAGTCCTGTTTGTTAAACAAGTCCCAGAAGCTCACCGTGTCGCTGGGGTCGAAGTCGGGGCTGTCCACGACCTCGGCATCGAAGAAGAACTCGTTGGTTATCTTCGTCCTGTTTGGGCCGTCGGGCCACATTACGATTGTAGCCACGGACTCGGGCTGGAAAATTAGAACGACGTTTGGGTACACTGAGACGCTCCTGAAACGTCCCATGTCCTCCCCGGTCAAATTCTTCAGCATAGGCTGGTTGGTCCTGCCGCCCGCGGTCATGGTGGCGTTTTCATCCAGGAGCAGCGTGCCCCCCACGGAATCTCGACCGGTCAGGCCCGTTCTGTAGATGGGCACTACCTCGCAAAGCTCCGGGTGTACACCCGGGCAATGTCCGCATTCGCTGGCGTTTTCCCAGATCTCTTTCCAGTTCGACTCGACATCGTAATAATTTACGCCGCCGGACTTGAGTTCGCGGAGACCGTACCTGGGCAGAATAGGATTAAGGTCTCCAAAATCCGCAACAAACGGCTCGGGATCTGGGTCCAGGTTGATGAAAATGAGTCCCTGCCACACCTCAACCGGCACCCGGTAGAGCGGGAAATTCTCCTTGGGCAGATCTCCCATATGCATCTCTTTTGGAATCGCAACCAGGTCGCCGTTCATGCCGTAGGTCCAGCCGTGGTATCCGCAAGTCAGCGCCCCACCCGGCGCCCGACCCGCCGCCTGTGTGCAGAGCCTCGAACCCCGGTGTCGGCAGACGTTGTAAAAGGCGTGGACCCGCATGTCCCGGTCTCGGGTTATGACTACGCTCTCGTCGCATATGGAGCGGGCCACGTAGTCTCCCGGCTCCGGCAGGTTGCTGTCGTGGGCCGCAAAGAGCCACGACTTGTAGAAAATGCGCTCTTTCTCGAGCTCGTAAATATCGGGGTCCCAGTAATAGCGGCTGGGAAGGGTCTTACCTATCTCTGACGATTCCCTGACGATTTGACCTACCATGGCGATTCCTCCCTGTGGAACCGACTCACAACAAAACTCGCTCCAGGACCACCTCGCTGCCTACCCGGGCCCCGGTCCGGGCCGCGGCATTTCCGTTACTCTCCGCTATCTCCACGTATCCCGCACTGCCCACGAGAGGGAATAGTCCTTCTCCGTCAGCGAAAGTGCGTGCAAGCGTATTGATGGGGAACTCGTCTATCATGCCCTTCACCGTGCCCTCAGGCAGTTGGTCTGCCCGTATGCTCGTTATCAGGTTCCCGAACCTGTCCACGTGCATCACTTTGGCCACTATCCTACCCTGCTCGTCAACTTTCGCCGAGGGCCGGGGGTAGGCCAACACCGATGTAATGGGCTCACCCATGTCGAAAAGTTTAGTCTCCGGCAGACTAGCCGCAACCGGTGCGAACACGTCCCTGCCATGGAATGTATTGCTCACTTCGAGAAGCCAGTAGCTTGAATCCGTCAACCTGACACCCTCGAATCCTTCCGGGAGGAGGCACGAGCGAGGACCGTCACTGTCGTCATTCACCGAGGTTTCGGGTTCCGCCGAGGCCTCAGCCAGTATGTGGCTGAAGACACCGTTGTCGGGGCCTACGAAGTATTGGCCCATCCCACTCAGGCACAGTGCATTTCTCTCGGTCCCCACCCCTGGGTCGACCACCACGACGTGAACGGTATCCTTGGGGAAGTACTTGTACGACATCCCCAGCACGAAAGCAGCGCTCTCCACGTTGCCGGGTTCAATGTCGTGGGTTATGTCTACTATTTGGACCTGCGGACTGATCGCAAGCAGAACGCCCTTCATCATCCCGACGTAACCGTCGCTCAGCCCGAAGTCCGTGGTCAGCGTTACTATCGAGGCCAATTGATTAGCGTTACAGCTGCTCGATGACTAATTCGGGCCGAGGGACCCGGGCTTCCTCAGGAAAATCGAACGCTGAGGAACGAGATGAGAATAAACACGGCGATCAGGGCGATGGTAACCTGGAAAAGAGTTTTCTCAAGTCCTCGGCGCGTGCGGAAACCCGTGCTCGCCCCGCCGAAGACCCCACCCATCCCCTGCCCCTTTACCTGGAGCAGGATGACAGCCACCAGCGCCACCGAAATAACTATCTGGACTACGTTTAGCAATGACATATGGATAACGCCTTACGATATTGCCCGATTATGGGCTATTTCATTCGCTCCTTCAGAAGCTCGTTCACCTTCGCCGGGTTCGCTTTGCCCCGGGTCGCTTTCATAACCTGCCCCACCAGGAACCCAAGAGCTCGGGCATTGCCCGCCGAGAAATCGGCCACCGCTTGAGGGTTTTGGGCCAGCGCCTCATCAACCACAGCGGATATCTCCCCCGAATCCGTAATCTGCACCAGCCCCCTATCCTTAACGATTTCCGGGGCGGCCTTGCCGGTCTCGTACATCTCCTGGAATACATCCTTGGCCATCTTCCCGGAAAGGGTGTTGTCATCCATCAGGTCGATGAGTTGGGAAAGGCCCGATGGCGAAATCTTGGCTTGGCCCATATCCTCTCCGGCAGAGTTGAGCCTCTGAGAAAAGTCTCCCAGCAGCCACACACTCACTGCCCTAGCCCTCTTACCGACATCACCATTCTTGCTGCCATTGCTGGAAGCCACGGCCTCTTCAAAGAAATCAGCCATTGCCTTGTAGTTGACCAGGGTGTCTGCATCCCTTGGCTGAAGACCATAGTGGGATACGAAGCGCTGGACGCGGGCGTCCGGAAGCTCCGGAAGCCGGGCCCTGATCTCTTCGATCCATGCAGGGTCGATTTTCATTGCAGGCAGGTCGGGTTCAGGGAAATACCTGTAGTCGTGAGCGTATTCTTTGCTCCGTTGGGACACCGTTACACCCCTGTCCTCCACCCAACCCCGAGTCTCCTGGTGAATTGGCAGTCCCTCAGTGGTCGCCCGTACCTGCCGCTCGAACTCGTACCTAAGAGCTCGATACACGGCGCGGAAGCTGTTCATGTTCTTGACTTCGACCTTCGCCTTAAGGCCGGTAGAGCCCCGGGGCCTTATGCTTATGTTGGCGTCGCAGCGGAAGCTGCCTTCTTCCATGTTCCCCGTCGAGACACCGAGATACTGCAAAATGGTGCGCAGCTTTACCAGGTACTGACGCGCCTCTTCTGCTGAACGCAGGTCGGGCTCCCCGACGATCTCCATGAGCGGCGTGCCCGACCGGTTCACGTCCACCCGAGACCACCGCTCTCCGCTATCCCCGCCAACGTGAATGAGCTTCGCAGTGTCTTCTTCCAGGTGCACCCGGTTCAACCTCGCATGCCTGACCCCGTCTTCCGTTTCCACGGAGAGCCATCCGTTGTTGCAAAGGGGCATGTCGTACTGGGAAATCTGGTAACCCTTCATCAGGTCGGGGTACGGGTAGTTCTTCCTGTCGAATTTCGTATGCTCGGAGATGGTGCAGTTGAGCGCTAACCCGGTCATAATCGTGAATTCGACTGCCTTCCGATTGATGACCGGAAGCACCCCCGGCATCCCGAGACACACAGGGCAGACCCGGGAGTTGGGATCAGCGTCAGTGTAACCGGTCGCGCACCCGCAGAACATCTTGCTGCGGGTCTTCAACTGGGAGTGTACTTCAAGCCCGATAACCGCCTCGAACTCGTCGAGAGGCAGGGCTTTAGTCGGGACAGTGGTCGTTTTGGTAGTAGTCAACGTCTATCGTGGTACAAATCTTGTCAGTTGAGTATAGCATCGGCCCCCTACCCTAACAACGCGCAGGACTGCCTGGCACTCTCGGCGAGATGCCTCAGGTCTTCCACGCCCCATCCCCGATAAGTGGGACGAAACGGCACAGGGCAAGCGCCTTGACCTTGGGCTTTCCTCTTTTCCTTTTTTCGATGAGCTTCAGGTCCTGCTCCTCCCTGCCTCCCACGGGCAGCACCATCCTCCCACCTATTGCTAGTTGTTCCATCAATGCGTCGGGCACCCGAGGGGCCGCCGCCGAAACCACAATCGCATCGTAGGGCGCAATCTCAGGATATCCCAACTGTGCTTCCACCGACTCCACCCGGACGTTTGTGAACCCAAGCTGCTCCAATCGCTGCCGAGCATCTCGTGTCAGTTCCGGCACCCGCTCCACACTCACCACCTTTGCCGAAAGCTGTGCCAATAGCGCTGTCTGGTACCCGCTGCCGGTCCCTATTTCAAGCACAGTCTCGCTTCCTTTCAGCGACAATGCTTGCAGCATCAGGGCCACTATGTAGGGTTGGGATATGGTCTGCTCGAAGCCTATGGGCAGGGGATGGTCCTTATATACGAATTCCCGCGGGACTAATGGAACGAAGGCTTCTCTGGGAGTGCGGGCAAAGACGTTGAGGACCCGATGGTCTTTTATTCGGGAAGCAAGGTCCTCCATCATCTCCTGCTGGGCGATGTCCAATGCACCCCAATCCCCATTTTGAGCCATGTCCACCTCAACACTTGGCCGAGCTATTGATCCAACAAATGTGTAGCAACCCAGGTTCTTGTCCGCACCGATGATATAATCCTCCGACCCATCCCGTGCAGGAGTGTCGCTATCGAACCGGAGAGAATTAAGGCCATCCTGGAACAGGTAAAGACCGGGGCCCTTGGCGTCGAGGAAGCGTTTGAGGGGCTCAAGGTCCTACCCTACCAGGACTTGGGATTCGCCAAAATAGACCACCATCGCAGCCTTAGAAAAGGAGTCCCGGAAGTGGTTTTCGGCGAAGGAAAGACCATCGAACAGATCACGGTCATTTCCAGAGAACTCGCCGACCGCGCCGGACGCTTCATGGTCACCCGTACCTCACCGGAAGCTTTCAACGCCGTCTCCGAACAAGTCCCCGACGCCCGCTACAATGAATCTGCAAGGATAATCTGGCTCGACCGCCGGGAGGATGTCGTCCTCAAAAAAGGCGTGACCATCGCCACAGCCGGTACAGCCGACCTCCCAGTTGCCGAAGAAGCGGCCGTCACCTGCCGGATCATGGGCCAGGACCCTCTCACTCTCTACGATGTCGGCATAGCGGGCATTCACCGGCTCCTGTCAAACGTTGATCTCCTCCGGGAAGCCACCGTCATCGTGGCGGTTGCGGGGATGGAGGGCGCGCTTCCAAGCGTCATCGGCGGCCTCGTTCAGACCCCCGTAATCGCAGTCCCGACAAGCGTCGGCTACGGCGTCGGCATAGACGGCCTGGGCGCCATGATGACTATGCTCAACAGCTGTTCCCAGGGCGTAGCCGTGGTCAATATCGACAACGGCTTCGGGGCCGGTTACCTGGCCGCGATTATCAACCAGGCCCGGTCCTGACCACGGCGCTCCCCCAAGGGACTCCGTCAAGACCGCTCGTAGATTCGGTTTTTACTGGACAGGAATGCAGCCTGCGCTTGGGCGTCTCGTTATCCGGCCTTGCGGACTTCGAGTACTTCTCCGGGCGCAAGGGCCACCCGACGCACGTTGACGCCGAACTTCAGCAGCCAGTACCAAAGGGTGCCCTTGTTGACTTCCATGTCCTCCGCCATTCCGGGCAGCCCCATGCGGTTGTACATCTCCGGCAGCAGTTCCTCCAGCGGCCGGTTGTAGCGCTGCTCGACGCGACGCATCAGTTTACTCTTGCGAGTAGCCAAAATAACCTCCCACCTCCTGAGGTTGGCTTCACTCTAGCACCGCTTTAGAACTCGGTCAAGATTTACTCACAAAAGGTCTAGGTGCGTTACAGTACCAACCATAGAAACATTCAGAACTCGATAAAAGGCCAATCCAGCCAGGCTTGTCTACCATCCGACGTCCATGGCAAAATACCCGCCAGTCCAGGATTCAATGAGATCGATTCCCGGACTTTCAGTCAGAAGAAAAGGCCTCCAATAGTGCAGAACAAACAAGCTCCAAATCCCATCCTGGCCACCCGACAGAATCACGCCCTGGAGCACGCTACAATCGCCATTCTCCTACAGCGCAGCGGCATCAATACCAGGATCGCGGGTCGAGCCTCGGTAGGGGGGTTCCACATTTATGGAAACCTGTCCACGCCCGTGGTAGAAGATGCCGCCCAGGAGGCCCTCCGACGCCTGAATAACGGCGAAAGAGAGTTGGCTCTTTCTCCCTTCTGTGGAACTAACATCGTCGTTGCCGGCATATTGGCCGGCGTGGCTTCCATCCTGGCTATGGGCTCCGGAGACAGGTTCCTCAACCTGCCCCGGGTCATCCTTGCGACTATCGTGGCCGTGCTGGCCGCTCAGCCTCTGGGGAAACTGGTCCAGAAGCGCCTGACTACTTACACGGACCTGAACGGCATGGCGATAACCGCCGTATCTAGGTCGGGCCTGGGCCCTCTGTCGTCTCACAGAATAGACACTGCATTTACGTTAGAATAGCCCCGGGGCCCGAGCGCCGGTCTCGGGTCTTTCAGTCCGTCCCTGTAGCTCAGTGGATAGAGCAACTGCCTTCTAAGCAGTGGGTCGTGGGTTCGAATCCCTCCAGGGACGCCAGCGTCATAGTCTCTGGTATTTGTTTTCCAATCGCACACAGGAAAGGCTAGCCAGCTAAGGAGGATACCCATGATCTACGAGCTCAGGACCTACTACGCCGCCCCCGGCAAGATGGACGCCCTTAACAGCAGATTCCGGGACCACACCTGCGACATCTTCGAAAGACACGGCATGACGGTTGTGGGCTTTTGGACGCCCGAAGGCAAAGAGCAGGAAGTCCTGGTCTACATGCTCGGATTCGAAGACGCCGAGCACATGAAGAAGTGCTGGGCCTCCTTCGTTGCAGACGAGGAGTGGAATAAGGTCCGCGCCGACAGCGAGGTGGACGGTGAGCTTGTGTCAAGCCTGGAGAGCTCCATCTTCATCCCCACAGACTACTCAGCCATCAAATAGCCCGCCGTCATAGAGCACAAAAGCAAGAGAGGGGAGCGGCAGAGCCGCTCCCCTCTCTTTTATCCCGTCCGACGTGAACGCCGTTCGGGTCTAGCTTTGTCTTTCGGTTTCTAGCTCTCCACGTCTGCCAGGAAGGCTTCCATCCTCTCAGCCAAGTCGTCAAGGTTGGTGCCCAGCCATACCTCATCCACCACAACGGCCTTTTCAAGGGCCGTGGGGGAGGTGGGGAGGTTGTCTATGGTGAGCTGGTCTACGACATCCGTGTTAACCAGAGGCAGAGCCTGTAGGTTCAGGGGGCCGTAGGTGATGTACTTGATCATCTCAACGTTGATGTGCGGCTCGGCGGTCCAGGAGATGAACAGCTCGGCCAGGGTCTTGTTGGGCGACCCCTTCGGGATGTAGAACACGTCGGTCTGGTTCAGGTGTCCGCACTCGAAGCAGTAGTGAAGGTTGTCGCCGCCTTCTTCCTGCTGGGCGTTCCAGATTCGACCGTTCCACGCCGTGCACATGTCCGCTTGGTCGGTTATCAAGGCTTGCGGGCAGTCCGTACCGCCGGTCCACCAGAACTGGATGTGAGGCTTGATCTTTTCCAGCTCTTCGAAGGACTGGTCGACCTGCTCAGGGGTGAGCTTGGCTATTGCGTTGCGACCATCGACGGTGTCCAGGATCTCAGGGGTGCGGTTGAAGTGGGCGAAGAAGATATTCTCGTTCACCCTCCGACCCATCCACCTGGTGCCGGGGAATTCATCGACGTTCCAGAAAGCGGTCCAGTCGGACGGGGCTACGCCGCCCCAAAGCTCGTCGACCTTGTCCTTCTGGTAGGCGAGACCCGTGGACCAGAGCACTCCGCCGCCACCGCTCCAAGGAGTCACCGCAACTTGCGGGAAGAACGGGAGGTAACGGTTGTGGATAGCCGGGGTAAGCTCTTCAAGGTCACCCGTCGGGCCAAGCTGGTAAACGGCCCTGGTGCCGGAGTCGACCACGTCCCAGGTCACGTTTCCGGTCTCCACCATGGAACGGATCTTGGCGTACTCTACGGGGCTGTCCTCAACTAGCTGAATGTTGAACTTCTCCTGGAAGGGCAGGAAGTAGGCCTGCCGCTGGGCCGCCTGGTAGGCGCCACCCCAGGAGACTACGTTGAGGCTCTGTCCCTCGTAGTTAGCCAGTTCCGCCTCAATCTCCTCAAAGGTGCCAGGGTTGTCCGCCGTCCACTCGGACATGGGCCGGAGTGCGGCGGGTTCAGGGTCGGGCTCGGGCGCGGAGGTCGCCGTTACTACCGCGGCAGGCACTGCCGTGGCCGTGGCCTCCTCTTCCATCATCGCCGTGGGTTCAGGCTCTTCCATCATCGCCGTGGGCTCGGGTGTCGCTGTGGCGGCTTCGCCACAGGCAGCTACCACAAGCATGAGGGCCAGGACTAGTCCCAGCGCCCCGACGATGAACCGGCGCCTGCCCAGGCTCATCTTGATTCTTTTCTTTCCAAACTGCATAAGCTCTCCTATCTAAAAAGTACTTACGCGTCTCACTTTAGTCGACGCGTCCGCTTCGTGTGCCGGGGGCCCATTAGTTACATAGGCGTTCTCCTCAAGGTTAGGTCTGTTTGTCGTATTACTCTGATAATACTGCCAATGCTGTCTCTAAGTCTTGTTCGTCTCTATCAAGGGGATTATGTGCGTCGAGGTGGGGGAGCATGAAGCTCCTCCACCTCTGCGCTTTTTGATCTACCTTTTCTCTTTCCTCTTGCCGAAGTCAGACTACTCTTGAAGCAGGGCCTGGAATTTTTCAATCAGCATCTGACCGGAATCCAGGTTGGTGCCCAGCCAGTACTCATCCATGATGATTACCTTCTCCAACGCTATGGGAGAAGTAGGAAGTGCCTCAACAATCGCTGGGTCTATCACCTCTTGGGCCAGAGCCACCGCTTCGGCGTGCAGAGGTCCGTAGGTGATGTAGTTGGAAACCAGTACTGCGTTCTCCGGGTATCCCATCCAGGCCATGTAGAGTTCGGCCAACTCCTGGTTGGGCGAACCCTTGGGGATCGAGTAAACGCCGGTCTGGTTAATGTGTCCGCACTCGTAGCAGTAGTACAACGGTGAGTTGGGATCTTCTGCCTGGGCATTCCATATCCTGCCGTTCCAGGCCGAGCAGATGTCGTAGTCACCAGCTATCAGGCCCTGCGGGCAGTCGGTTCCGGTGTGCCACCAGTTGACCAGTTCGTCCTTGATCTCTCTGAGCTTATTGAAGGACTCTTCCACCTGTGCGTCGTCCAGGCTGGCAATGCTGTTCCTGCCCTCTGTCGTGTCGAATTTCTCCGGGTAGAGGGCCATCTGGGCGAAGATCACATTCTCATTCGGCCGGTCTCCGAGAGACCTGGCGCCTGTAATTCCCTCTACATCCCAGAAGTCCACCCAGTTCTTCGGCGCGCCTTCATGGCCGGGGTACGCGTCAAGGCTGTATGCCAGCCCTGTCGACCAGAGTACGCCGGCCCCTCCACTCCAGGGAGTCTTCGTGATCTCGGGGTTTCCGGCCAGGTATCCGTTGTGGATGGCCGGGTCCAGTTCCGCAAGGAATCCGGGCTCGCCGAGGGTGTATACCCACCTGGTGCCGAAGTCTACGACATCCCAGGTCACGTTGCCCGTCTCCACCATGGCCTTTATCTTGGCCAGCTCGACTGGGCTGTCTTCAACTACCTGTATTCCAAACTTCTCGGCAAATGGGGTCATGTGGGCTTGCCGAATTGCAGCCTGCCAGCCGCCGCCCCAGCTAGTCTGGGTGAAGCTCTGGCCGCGCCAGTTTGCCAACTCCGCCTCGAGCTCTTCAAGGGTGGCCGGCTCCTCGGCGGTCCATTCAGATTTGGGCCTGACGTGGCTCACCATCGCATCGTCACCGTCCATGGCATCGTCGGCGTCGCCGTCGTCCATCGTTGTGTCCGGCTCATCGGGCGGCTCGGGAGTAGCGGTAGCCGATTCCCCACACGCTGCGCCGATAAGCAAAGCGATTGTCAACACGCTGAGTACGGCGAGCAGGGTCCACTTGCGCGTAAACCTCTGCCTCAAGGTCCTTGTTGAAATTCTCATATCCCCTCCTGCACCTTAGTTGTCCATCCGTGTCCGGATGGCTTCCGCCGGTCTAAATGTGACCCGTTTTTGCGGTATTGCTTGAAGGTAAAAGAGTAGCCGCCCCCTGTGGAGATTCAAGGATTCTACTGACGGGCTACTCCCTTGTCAAATTATGGCCCAATCCAAGGCTTCGTCAGGCGACCCTTAAATGCTGCTTGGCTGCTTTTGAAATACTGGTGGTATACTCCCCCCACCCTACCCCGAGAGGTGCACAGTTGCAGCACAACCCTAACCTTCCCTTCACCGCCGACGAATATCGCATACGCGTCGAAAAGACTCTTGAAGCCATGAATGCTAAAGGCCTGGACGGCCTGATGATCCATTCACCTGAGAACATCTACTATCTAACCGGCTACCACAGCGTCGGCTATTTCACCTATACCGCACTGATCCTTACTTCCAAGGGCGCCACCATAGTGGCGAGAAGCCTGCTGGCCAGCATGGTAGAACACAGCTCCTGGGTTGATGACTTCCAGGGCTGGACCGACACCCAGGACCCCATAGCCACTACCAGGATCGCCCTAGATTCCGCCGGCCTTATCGGCAAGAAGGTTGGATATGACGAGCAGGCGTGGTTCTATAACATCGGGCACCACAATGCCCTAGTTGCCAGCTGCGGCTCCACGAATTTCGTTGAGACGGCTGGCCTCGTAGAGCTTGTCCGCCGGTTCAAGTCGCCCCAGGAGGTCGCATATATCCGGGAAGCGGCACGAACGTGCAAGGCCGCCATGCAAGGCTGCATCGACGCCATAGAAGAGGGCGCCACCGAGAATGACGCCGCTGCCGCCGCATATTACGAGTCCATCAAGGCGGGCAGCGAGTATCTGGGCCACGCCATGCTCGTGGCCACCGGCGCCCGGAGCGGCATTGGATTCACCACCTGGGAACGGAACCCCATTAATCGCGGCGACCTACTCTTCCTGGAAATGGGCGGGACCTACAAGCGCTACAACGCCGCCATGTCCCGCGGTGTGGTCGTCGGCGAGCCCTCTGATCAAGCCAAACGCCTGGCCGAAGCCTCGAGGGGCGCGCTCGAACGAGCCATCGATGCAATGCAGCCCGGCGCAACTTCCGCCGCCGTGGACAGGGCCGCTCGAGGCTTCATGGAAGAACAAGGCCTCGCCGAACACTTCCAGCACCGCTGCGGTTACCTCATCGGCATCGGTTTCCCCCCCGACTGGGGCGAAGGTCGCTTGATGAGCATCATCGAGAATGACGATACTCCCCTCGAACCGGGCCTCGTCTTTCACCTCGTCCCCGACGTCAAAATCGACGGCGAGATCGGTGTAATCTACTCCGATACCATCCTGGTAACAGACTCGGGCCCCGAGGTCCTCACCGACTTCCCTCGGGACCTGGTTATAAAGTAAGGGCGGTTCGAGAGAACCGCCCCTACAAGTAAACGCATTTGACTATAGAAGGCCGGAGATTAACGCGTCTCCCGCCTCGCTACCCACCTGGGCTGGTCACAGATGTCGCCCAGGAACTCCATCACCGTGTGGGCTGCCAGGTAAGAGGTCACCCCCGTCCCGACATCCAGCTGCGGGTTTACCTCGCACAGGTCGAACCCTATGATGTCGGCGTGCTCGGCCAACACCTTCAGGGTCTTCTGGAGCTCCGCGTACATCATCCCGTTCGGCTCCGCCGAGACGCAGCCCGGGACCAGGCTCATGTCCAGCACGTCTATGTCTATGGACACGTAGCACCTGGCATTTGAGGGCAGCTCTTCCACCAGGTCCTTATGCCCCCTGTCCCTGAACTCTTCCATGCTTATGACGTGGTTCCCGTCACGGAACGAATCATCGATGTACTCCTTGACGTTGCGCAGGCTGCGGATTCCAACCTGGTATATCGACTCCACGTTCTGCATTGCGTTGATGTGCCGGAAGGCATGACCGTTGGTGTATTCAAACCCATGCGAAAAAGGTGTGTAGTCTATGTGGGCGTCGAAGTGGAAGACGTAGAGGGGTTCCTCGTAGGCACGAACCACGGGGAAGGTGATGGCGTGGTCACCGCCCAGGACCACCGGCATGGCGCCTCGCTCCAGGACCTTCTTGGTCATGGCCGTGATGTTATAGAACGAGTCCTCGGCGTTGGTCGGTATGATCGGTGCATCACCGACATCCGCGATGCGTCCGTTCTTCATCTCATATTCCAGGTATTCCTTGTCCTCGGAGAAGTTGTAGAACCCCTCCTGCCCGAAGCGCAGCGAGTGCTGCCGGATGCTCTGAGGCGCGAACCGGGCCCCGCCCATGAACGGGGAGCCCTCGTCGGTCGGCGCGCCCATCACCGCGATGTCAGCCTCCAACTGGTCGAGGTCCGTCACGATCCTTGACCTCAAGAACGAAGGAATCCCGCTGAACGGCCAAACCTTCACACCCCTGTACATGTCATTTTGCTGCATTTCTTAGTCCTTTATGTAAATTCAGGCTGTTTTATGTAAACTCTCTGTGCCTACGCCCCACCGTGAGCTTTGCGGAGCCGTCATCCTTGCCCCCGAGCCAGAATCCATCCCTTATTGGTGGGGCATTCCGCCCGCCCTGAGCAGAGCTGGAAGTGCGCCTCTGGAGCATCGAAGGGTCTCAAGAGCGGAATGGGGGTGGGGTGAGGGTGAAGCTAATCCCCCTCAATTCGCACTGAATCCATACAGCGATGCCGCGTTCGAACTGACTATCTGCTGCTTGTGCTCCTCCTGCACCCCCGCAAACTGTCTCTCAATCGCCTCCTGGGACTTGGGCCACGTGCCTTCGTGGTGCGGGTAGTCGTTGCCCCAGAGCAGGCACCCAGCGCCCGTGAACGAGATGTTAGCCAGCCCCACCGCATCCTCACCGAAGGTCGCATATCCCTGCCTTCGGAAATAATCGCTGGGCTTCATGTCCAACTTCGGCCTTACATACATGTGGTGCTTTTCCGCTCCTTCATCCATCGCCAGCATGTTCCAGGCAATCCACCCTATCCCCGACTCCACGATCACGAACTTCATGTTCGGGTGCCTCATCATCACTCCCGAGGAGCAGAGATATGTAACCACGTCAATCCCATCCACCAGTGCGCCGATCACGTAGTTGATGATCGCACCCCCCGGGCCCCTTTCGATACGCGGGTCACGACCGCTGCTGATGTGGAAATTGGCCGGCACTCCCACTTCTTCGATTGCCGACCATAGGGGGTCATACTCGGGCCGGTTGTATGGCACAGTAGGTTTGCTTGGAAGGAACATGGACCCGAGTCCCATCTTGGCCGTCCGATACACCTCATCCACTGCACCCTGTATGTCCAGCACGGGAATCAGCGCAGCCAATGCAAACCTGTCCCTGTGCGTCCCGAAGAGCTCTGCAGCCCAGTCGTTGTAGGTGCGGGCTGCGGCCAGTTGAAAGCCGGGGTCCGGGGATGCCGTCAATTCCAGCCCGTAGTTCGGGTAGATCACCTCTGCCGCAACACCGTCCGTGTCCTGGGCCTCCAGCCTGACCTTAACGTCCCAACCATCCTCCACGGCATCCTCCCGAAGCAGGTCGTCCTTGTCCATTTCCTCGGTGCCCAACTCCACCCTCCGCGGACGCATTCCGTCTCGGATTTCAAGGAGCTTGCCGTCCACTACTTTTCTGTGCGGCGCTTTGTGCCTGTACTCCCCAGGCATTCTCTCCTGCCACATGCTCAATGGTTCATTCACGTGCGAGTCCGCCGATATCAGTTTGTAGTCCATATCTCACCGCTCCTTTTCAGGTCGTGCTCACCCAAACCAATCCGTCATTCCGGCCACCGAGCCGGAATCCATCCTCTTACTGGAAGTCCAGTTTAGCCGAATGCCCCTTCTTCCTTCAATCGAGCGTACTCCTCCGCGCTAACCCCCCCGACACCCGTCAGCACCTCTTCGTTGTGCTCACCCAGCCCCGGCGCAGCCGAGACTCTGCCCACGGGTGTCCCCGAAAACGCCAACGGCACCCCCGCCGAGGCCATTCTTCCCCTCTTCGGGTGGTCTATGTCCGCGACGTAGTTGTTGGCCCGGGCCTGGGGGTCCGCAGCCAGTTCCGCCATCGAGTTGACCGGCGAGTACGCCATCCCCAACCCTGCCACCTCAAGCGTAGTCACCCATTCAGCCAGTGTTTTCTTGGCGAAAATCTTGTCGAGTTGGCCCATCAACTCTGTCGCTCCCTCACCATGTGGCGACGTTACCGAGAGTTCCGACGCCCCTATCGCGTTGCAAAACTCTTCCCACCACCGGTCGGGGTCCGGTTCGCAGAACATAATCCATCTGCCGTCCGCACACTGGTACCAGTTGTAAAGAAGGCTGGTGGATTTTGATCTGTCATTCCTGGAATGCAATGGAGATCCCTCGCCGGGAGGCAGGTTCAATTCCGGGAACTTCTCGGACCACAGGGCGTAGTTGACCGCCCCATGCTGGAAGTGCATCGCACTTCCCAGGAGCGACCCCTGCACCATCTGACCTCGGCCCGTCCGCTCCCGATTCACCAGCGCCGCCAGGATGCCATAGGTCATCACCGTGGCCGTGGTCTGGTCGAACAGGCCGCCCTCCAGCAGAAGAGGCTCCGACTCCAGACCACCGCTTATCATCGCTGTGAAACCGCTTCTGGCCTGTACCAGCGCCTCGAATGCCCTCCGGTCCTTGTCCGGTCCCAGCGGCCCCCAGGCGCCCACGTGACCATAGACAATCCTGCTGTTGATCCCCGACAAGGTTTCGTAGTCAGCGCCCAGGCGCTCCAGCAACGCCGTGTGAAAATTAGATACGAAGACATCCGCCTTGCCGACCAGCCGATACAGCGCTTCCTTCCCCGACTCCTTTTTCAGGTCCAGCGTCACGCTCTTCTTGTTCCGATTCACCGCATCGAACCAGAAGGTGCCCCTGGAGCGGGTCGGGTCTCCGCCGTCGGGGCGCTCAATCTTGAGTACTTCCGCGCCAAGGTCGCCCAATATGTACCCGATAGGAGGCCCGACGTGTATAACCGCCATCTCCACGACTCTTATTCCATCTAATGGTCCCGGCATGGTTCTCCTCCTAAGTCGAGCAATTGGGTTCTCTGTTGTATTCCTGGGGCATTATGTTAAGAAGGCACTCGCCTAGCTCTTCGCAATCTCCGGCACCCGACCCGCCCAGGGTCGAGCCTGCTCCAATGCCGCCGAGGCCCGCAGCACGGTCATCTCATCCCCCCACCTCCCCACCACTTGCAGCCCTATAGGCATTCCGTCCGACGAGAATCCGCAGGGTACACTCGCCGCGGGATTTCCAGCCAGGTTGAAACTCGCCGTGAAGGGGGTCGCACCCCACAGCTTGCTGACTTCCTGCCCGGCAATCTCTCTCGGTCGCTCTCCTATCGGGTAGGCGGGCACGGCAGTCGTGGGAGTCAACAGCAGGTCGTATTCTTCGAAGAAGTCGTCCATCCGGGCACGGAACTTCCACAGCTTGGACATTGCCCTCGCATAGTCCGTGCCCATCGCCCGCTTCCCGGCCTCCAGCGTCGACTTCACGTAGTTCATTAGGTCGTCCCCGTGGCTCTCCAGAAGAGACCCGTGGCTTGCATACTCTTCCACTACTACTATAGGCCCGAATATGCCGAACGGCGCCCCCGACTCCGGCGTCGCATCCTCCAGCGAGCAGCCCATCCCTTCAAATAGCTCCGCCGTCTCCCGTGTCTTGACCAGGACTTCCTCATCCACCGCCCCATACCCCAGATCAGAGCTCCACGCCACTTTCAAACCCTTGACCTCGCCGTCAAGAGCCTCCAGGAAGTCCGGGGTCGCCGAGCGAATGGCCAGGCTGTCCCGGGAATCGTGGCCCGATATCTGGTTCAGCATCAGGGCCGCATCCCTCACGGTCCGGCTCATCGGCCCGCTGTCCGAAAAAAGCGCCCAACCGCCATCCTTCGAAGGGACCCGGCCGTGGGTCGGTTTGATCCCGTACAAACCGCAGAACGAGGCCGGCACCCTGATCGAGCCTCCGCCGTCGCTTCCCGTGGCCAACGGACAGATGTAGGCCGCAAGCGCCGCCCCCGACCCCCCACTCGACCCACCGGGTGTCCGGCCCGTGTCCCACGGGTTCCGGCAGTCATCTCCCAGCCGGTTTTCTGTGCTCGTAGACTGCCCGAACTCCGGAGTGTTCGTCTTCCCGAGAACTATTGCCCCCGCTTCCCTCAACCTCTCCACAATGATCGAGTTTTCGTCCGGCACATTGTCCTTGAATGCCAGTGAGCCGAACGTCGTCCTGATGCCCCTGGTTGCCTCCAGGTCCTTCACCGCTACTGGGATGCCATGAAGAGGTGGAGCATCCGGCCCCGCATTCTTCTCAGCCCCCCGCGCCGACTCCATAGCCTCGTCCCCGCACACAGTCAGGAAGGCGTTTAGCACGGGGTTCAGAGCTTCGATCCTGCGCAGGCAGGCCTCCATAAGCTCCACCGGCGAGATGTCTCGGGACGATATCAAGCTGGCAAGTTCGGTCGTGTCTTTTTTGATTAGGTCATTGGTCACGGTTCGAGTTTCCTGTGTGTACTGGTTGAAGGGAATGCTGAAGGAAGGCCGGACCGATTATAGGAATCGCCCAATCGACCGGTCAAGAAAATTCATCGACGTTTGTTTCTCCACCCTGATTGGAAATCAAATAAGGCGCTGGGCCGTGCCCCATTCCCCATGTGGTGGTGCCGCTCATCCTGGACACTCGAACGGCCAAGCGAGGGGTGGCCCACCTCCCCCCCATCATCTCCGTCTCCGAACCGGAATCCCCCCATCCCAGCCCCGTAGGGGTGCCCCTTGTGGGTACCCTGCCCGCCACCCACTCTAATACTTACATCCCCTGTCCTCCCTAGTACCAAAACTAGAGGGATGCACCTGCGCCGTGGCGCAGGTGCATCCCTCTGTTTTTCTCTCCCCCTCTCCCTTGAAGGCCCTAAGGGTCGAAGATGTCGAAGATGCGCCTGGGCGTGCGCTAAGCTGAAAGTCCGCCTTTGGCGGAGCGTGAGAGGGTGACCAAGGGGGTGAGGGTTCCCCGGTAGGGTGTGGGGCATACTTCCCCGCAAAAGTGACACGAACCCCTTGACCCAACTCGTACACTAGTGCTAATCTCCCCACCGTTCGAACACCATCCCAACTATCTCAAGGAGGAACCAAAAACCTAGGGAAGCCCACCAAACCCCACCCGAGGACTCAACGCCCAAGCCCATCCCAACGGCCCTCGCGCAGGCCCGCGGCACAAGCAAACGTCGCCATCTCCTCAACACCGGGCCCCGTGCCCCCTTCCCTGACCCCCATCAGGCGATGGAAGGTCCGCAACTTTAAGCGGCACGCTCCTCACAAAGGAGCCCTGCCGAAATAAGCCCCGCTCACGCCGGGCGAAAAACTCGGGCCATTCGGCCCTTGGAAAATCTCCCCCGTCGTTCCCTTCGGAGATCCCCATACAACCAGCGACGGCAGCGAGAAAACGTGCTACCCACCCATCCGAGTGGATCAGCCAAAACTAAAAACTGGTGGCAGAGATGCCCTCAAGCGAGAATCCCTCGCCTGTCTGCCACGTCATCACAGAAACACGGGGCTGAAGCAGGCTGGCCTCCCGCCCCCTGAATCCGAGTCCCGGACCTTCCATCGCCGACCCAAAACCCAACGGACGGAACAAAACCAGAAACCCCACAACTGAATACCCCCTCGCAGGACGGCCTCCTCATTTGTAACCCTTCCGACAAGGACTCTATAATTGGAACCCGCCATGCCCCAACCCAAGGCCCGAGCCTCCATCTTTATAACCTGCCTCGTTGACCAGTTCTATCCCCAGGTCGGCGAGGCTATGGTAAGAGTGCTTAGGGACCAGGGCGTGCGGCTGGCCTTCCCTCAAGCCCAGACCTGCTGCGGCCAGCCCGCTTTCAATTCCGGCTTCCAGTCCCAGGCCCGGGACCTCGCCAAACGCTTTATCTCCATCTTCGAAGGCGACGAATACGTCGTTGCACCGTCCGGTTCCTGCACGTCTATGGTCCGGGTCTACTACCCGGACCTCTTCAAAGACGATCCCGATATGCTTGAAAAGGCACGAACCCTCGGGGAGCGCACCTATGAGTTCTCCGAGTTCCTCGTCAAGATCCTCGGCGTCGAGGATGTCAACGCATCCCATAAGGGCTCGGTGACTTATCACCCCTCCTGCCACCTCCTCCGGGAACTGAACGTTCGCACCGAACCCAAGCAGCTGCTTCAAAACGTGCAGGGCATAGACATGAAAGGCCTCCCCGACGCCGAGCAGTGCTGCGGCTTCGGTGGCTCCTTTTCGGTCAAGTATCCTCACATATCGGGCTCCATCCTCGAACGCAAGCTTGATTGCATCCGCAAGTCGGGCGCCGACACCCTCGTAGCCAATGACGCCGGGTGCCTGATGCACATGGCGGGCGGACTCAAACGCCAAAAAATTGATGTCCGGCCCCGGCACATCGCCGAGATTCTAGCCTCAAAGGAATAGCGCCCTACCTCCTTAACAAAACATGGACATTACGACCCAGGATTTCAAGGCCGGTTCCCGACGCGCCGTCAAAAACGTACGCGTCCAGCAGGCCGCCCGTAGAGCCACCGGAAACCTCCTCCGGGAACGTAATAACGCTGCGGCCAATCTCCCCGAATGGGAGGAACTCCGAGACCGCGCCCGCAAGATCAAGGCTCACACCATCGAAAGACTGGACGACTACCTCGCCCTCTTCGCCGACTCCGTAGAAAAGGCGGGCGGAAAAGTGGTCTGGGCAAGCACCGCCCAGGAAGCCTCCGACTACGTCGTCTCCCTAGCTCTGGAACGGGGTGTCCGCACGGTAGTCAAGGGCAAGTCCATGGCCACCGAGGAGATAGACCTCAACCATAAGCTTGAAGGCATCGGCGTCGAGGCCATAGAGACCGACCTCGGCGAGTACATGATCCAGCTTGCCGGCGAGACCCCGTACCACATCATTGCCCCCGCAATACACAAGACTCGGCAGGACTTCGGCCAGCTCTTCTCGGACCACCTTTCCATCCCCTACGAGGAAGACCCCCAGCGCCTGACCCAAATAGCGCGGCACGCCCTCCGAGAGAAGTTCAGCCAGGCCGACATGGGCGTCACGGGCGCCAACTTCGGCATCGCCGAGACCGGAACCATCGTTCTCGTAGAAAACGAAGGCAACCAGCGCCTCTCCACGGCCCTGCCACCCATCCACGTTTCCGTAATGGGCATGGAGAAAGTCATACCCACCCTCCAGGACCTGTCCCTGTTTCTTGCTCTACTGCCCCGCAGCGCCACCGGCCAGAAGGCAAGCTCCTACGTATCCATGATCACCGGCCCCCGAGCCCCGGGCGAAATCGACGGCCCCGAAGAGTTCCACATGGTCATCCTAGATAACGGTCGCAGCCGCATCCTCGCCGACCCCTCCATGCGCGAGTCCCTCTACTGCATCCGCTGTGCCGCCTGTCTGAACATCTGCCCCGTCTACAACTCCGTCGGGGGTCATGCCTACGGCTGGGTATATTCCGGCCCTATAGGCTCCATCATCACCCCCGAAATCGTGGGCATCGGTCAAGCCAAAGACCTGCCCGCCGCATCGACTCTTTGCGGGGCTTGCCGGGACGTCTGCCCTATCAAAATCGACATCCCCCACATGCTCCTTAACCTGCGCCACAAGGCCACCGAGCCCAAACCAGACACCCCAGCCATCGAGAGCGTCCGGCCTCCCGTCCTCGAAAAATGGGGCATGCGCGCCTGGGCGGCGACCATGAAAAGCAAGATTGCCTATTCTGCCGCCACCCGCTTGGCCCGGTTGGCCCAGAAGCCTCTTTCAAGAAACGGATACCTGAGGTGGCTTCCACCGTTCCTCAGAGGATGGACCGATCACCGGGAGTTCCCCGCCCTCGCCCCCCGCTCCTTTGGGCAATTGTGGAAAGAAAGGCTGTCCAAAGATGCCCCCGACTAGCCGGGCCGCCTTTCTCACCACAGTCCGCCGGAGCCTCGGCAGGGCCGGATCGACTGCACCCCAGTCAAACGGCGCGCCCAACGCCGGACCCGTTAGCCCAATTCCTCCGCAGACTCCCAGTACCGACCGTGAAAAGCTGCTCTCACGCTTTGCCGAAGAAGTGAAGAGTGTCCACGGTGTCGTGACACGGGTGTCGGGACAGGACGAGCTAACCGCACTCTTGGGCGCACTCATTGAGGAGAAGGGGATACGCAAGATTGTGAGGTGGGACACTGGCTCTCTATCAGCCCTCGACTCGGCCCTTGCCGGAGCAGGGGCCGACGTCATCCCCATCAATCTAAACGAAGATGAGTCCGGTCGCCCCGACCAAAGAAACGCCCTTATCGACGCCGATTTGGGACTCACCGAGGTCGACTACGCAGTCGCGGATATCGGCTCCCTGGTGCTGCGCGCCTCCGGGCCCCAGAGCCGCCTTGCATCCGTTCTCCCCCCAATCCACGTAGCAGTAGTCTCCTCAGATAGAATCGTAGCTTCCCTCGCGCATCTATTGCCCTTGCTCAACTCTTCTGATGGGCTCCCGTCCGCCGTGTCCCTGGTCACGGGCCCTTCCCGCACCGCCGACATCGAGACCATTCGCACAGTCGGGATCCACGGCCCGGTAGAACTTCACGTAGTCATCCTTGACCAGAAATAGACCTCGTTTTCTTGTCACGATTATCCGTTTTTCGCTAACTGCCACCTGCCATTGACTAGTTAACACTGAATCGCTATATTGCGGGCTACAGTTCCATCCTGCGAACTATCCCATACGAATGAATCCGTATCGAGGAGGACGTATGCAAATGTCAAAGAAAACCTTACTATTCCTGCTGGGGCTGGTGACAGTCTTGGCTGTCGTGGCCTTGGCCTGCGGCTCGGAAGACCCTACGGCAACATCTCCCGCCATGGCCGAAGACACCCCCACCGCCGTGATGGAAGATACAAGCCCGTTCCGGATCGGCGTCATGGAATCCGTCACGGGCCCCGGCGAGACCTACGGGGTAATGGCCGTCCAGGCCAAGGAGATGGCGGTTGACGAGATCAACGCCGCCGGCGGCATCAATGGCCGCATGCTCGAAATTATCGTCGAGGACGAAAAATGCAACGCCCAGGACTCCATCACCGCCTACAGGAAACTAACCCAAGTTGACGGCGTGAAAATTATACTGGGCACCTCTTGCAGTGGCGCCATGCTCGGGGCAGCGCCATTGGCGGAAGAAGACGGCGTCGTCATGTTCTCCGGTCTCGCCACCAACCCCGACATCGCCGACGCCGGGGATTACATTTTCAGGACCTCTTTGAACGATGCCTTTGTCGGCATTGACACCGGCAATACCCTCTGGGTGGACGGTCACCGCACCTTGGCTACCATTACCGAAAACACTGACTACGCCGAAGGTGTGCGCAGCACCACAGTGGAACGGTTCGAGGAGCTCGGCGGAAGCATCGTCGCGGAGGAGCACTACGCCTCTGATGTAACCGACTTCCGGACCCAGCTCACCAAGATCATCGGCGAAGAGCCGGATGCCCTCCACGTCTCGGCACAGTCTGAGTTCACCGGCGGCACCATCATCAAGCAGGTCCGCGAGCTCGGTTGGGATGGCCCCATCTACTCCGAGATAGTCGCTATTGGCCCCACCGCACTCGAAATCGCAGGCGATGCCGCGACCGGCGCCAAGGGCATAGCAACTGCCGGCCTTGACCCGAACAACCCGAAGGCTGCGGATGTCCTGGCTAACTTCAAGGAACGTTACGAGTACGTTACCCTCCCCTGGTACCTCGGCTCCGCTTACGACGATGTTTACATCACCGCCGAGTGCCTCAGGCAGACCAACGACGATCAGGATGCCGACGGCTTCAGAGACTGCCTTTACAACATCACATGGGATGGGACCATCGGCACTGGATACTCCTTCGATGCGAAGGGTGAAGTCGTAGGCCTATCCAACGTGGTAGCCGAGGTTTTGCCTCTCGCCGAAAGGACCACGGATAACCAGGGTCTCCGAATTCTCGGCGCTGCACCCACTCCCTAGACCCTAAGAAGACTTGGAGTATAGAGGTCGGCCCAATCTCGGGCCGACCTCTATACCAGAGTTTCCATCCACGGGGCCCCTGAAACGTCTCTCAAGAGAACATTCCCAATCTGGCGCCAGGTGCAAAGTTGATTAAACAACGAGACGGCGAGTCCCGATTGCCCTTTCTCTCCCAGTACTCCGGCACCCAGATCCTTGCCGTAGTCCTCACTGTTGTCATCGTAGGCTACATCAGTTGGAAGATCAGCGAATCGGCTGACCAGGCCCTGCAATTCGCATTCAACGGCGCATCCGTGGGCGCTATATATGCCCTGCTTGCTATCGGATTCACCCTAGTCTACAGCACGGTCTGGTTCTTCGACCTCTATTACGGCGCCGCCGCTGCCATCGGCGCATACGGTGTCTTCTATCTCCGGTCCAAAGAAGCCCTCCAGGTCGGCCAGTTCGAAGTCAACGATATCTACGTTAACATCGTATTCGCCCTGGTTGTGGCCGGCGTAGTGGGCTGGGGCTTCCAGGCAGGGCTGAGGCAGCGTTTAGCTGCCCGCATAGGTCGCGGGGCTGGAATAGTAGCCTTGGCTCTGACAGCCGCAGGGGCAGGCGCATATTCCGGATTCGTCCTCAATAATCCCGACGAGTTGAATGTCATACTCAGCCCCGCGATCGGGGCCCTGACCGGCATCGTAGCTTTCTGGGCTTTACGAAGCATCATCGGCGCCCGAGTTCCGGGAAGCTCCCGGATGCCCTTCCTGGTCCTTGCCGGGATAGGCTCGGCCGCTCTGGGCGCATATTGCGGCCTTCTCACTGCTGACGCCTCCGGCTCCAGCCTGTACCTCAGTTGGGGTGTATCCTGCCTGCTGGCTGGCTCTGTTAGCCTGGCTCTTTACCGCGGCCTCTACATTTACATGCGACGCCGAGCCCGGTCTCCCTTGATAATGCTGGTAGCATCCCTCGGTATACTCCTCGCTCTCACGGCGTTCACAACCATCATATTCCAGTCCGCCCCCCGCCCCCTCCCCGAGGCTTTCGGCAGCACCCCCTGGCAGATCTCCGGCGCATTTATCAAGCCATTTAACGTCTTCACCATCGGTGTCGCCATCGTTGGGTTCTTCGCGCTGATCCTCTTTCTTAAGAGGACTTCATTCGGAAAGGCCGTCCGAGCCATAGGCGACGACGAAGAGGTGTCCAAAGTTGTTGGGATAAACACTACGGTTGTCATCGCCGTCGTATTCTTCATTGGCGCTGTCTATGCCTCGCTAGCCGGCATCCTCACCGGCCATGACACGGCAATCCAACCCCGTATGGGGTTGTTACTGCTCCTGAAAGGCTGGATTGCCTCCGTAATCGGAGGCATTGGAAACCTGTACGGCGCAATAGTTGGCGGCTTCGTCCTGGGTATGATCGAACAGTTCGGGATTTGGGACCTCGCCGGCGAGTGGAAAGACGCAATCTCCTTTATTCTTCTTATCCTGTTCCTGGCCTTCTGGCCCAAGGGCCTGATCCCGAGGAAATAGCTCATGGCTGTTGACGCGCAGGTAGAAGCGGAAAACACTGTCGGCATCGCCGACATGCTCCGTGACCCGACACTGATCTTTCGCAATGCCAGGTCCAACATGGAGCTCTGGGCAAACCTGCTGGTCATAGGGTGGGCAGTTGCATTCATGCTCTGGCAGGGCACGGGATTCGCAATCACCATCGGCACGGTCTTTGCCATCTGGGCCATACTGGCAGTGAGCCTGAATCTCGTGGTCGGATTTGCAGGCCTGCTCTCGGTTGCTCATATCGGATTCTTCGGAATCGGGGCCTACACTGTGGCCATCCTGTCCTCGGACCAGGACTACGACAAGCTCCGCACTCAACCTCTTCCCACCTTCGACTTCCCATTCTTTGCCGCCCTGCCCATTGCTGTGATACTCGCGGGGCTTGTGGCAGTCATTGTCGGATCAGTATTCAACCGCTTCCGGGACGACATATTCGTCTTGGTGTCCTTCGGATTCGCCATTATCGCCTTCAACGTCTTTCTCAACTTGCGCTCCGTCACCCGTGGTGCATTCGGGATACATGAAGTCGCCCGACCTGCAATAGGAAGCTGGGTCTTCGACGGCGATTTCGAATTCTTGCTTCTCTGTCTGGTAGTCCTGGCCCTCGTCATGCTCATATCTTGGTTCATTGTCTCTTCATCCTTCGGACGCGTCTTGACCGCCATCCGGGAGGACGAGCAGGCCATCGAGGTCTTCGGCTATCGCGTCACCTTCTACAAGCTGGCAATCTGGGTCATCTCTGCCATGATGGCGGCCCTTGCCGGGGGCTTCTTCTCCAGCTGGACCAGCTTCATCGACCCCAACTCCTTCATACTCCTCGAGTCGATTCTCATGGTTTCCATCGTCATACTGGGCGGCTTGGCGACAATCTGGGGTTCTCTATTGGGCGCCATGGTTTTCGTACTTCTCGAAGAAGGCATGCGTTTCCTCCCCTTCCTACCGACAGAGTACATAGGCCAAGCCCGACAGATCGTCCTCGGCGTCCTTCTCGTTCTCTTGATGCTCTTCAGGCCGCAGGGCCTGGTCGGGAGGTACAAGCTTTGACTACCACCGACCCACAGGTGCCCTCCACCCTGGCAACCGACGAGATTTCAAAGCACTTTGGTGCAGTCCGAGCCGTCGATAGGCTGTCCATTTCAATCCCGAGCACTGGTATGACCAGCATTGTCGGGCCCAACGGCTCCGGGAAGTCCACCCTCGTCAACCTGCTAAGCGGCACCATGCCCCTGGACGGCGGCATGGTCATCATCGACGGCACGGGCCTCAGAGTCGTCAAGGCCTTCGAGACCCCGGACCACGGCTTGACCCGCACCTTCCAGGAGGTCCGCCTTTTCGATCAGATCACCGTCTGGGACAACATCATGGTCGTCATGACCAGCCGGCCCTGGCTCCCGGCCCTATTCGAACGCTCCAAGTCAAACTACAAGAAGAGGGCCCAGGAGATACTGGAAAAAGTCGGGATGTGGGAGAAACGCCGTGCGTTGGCCCAGAATCTCTCTTACGGCCAGCGCAAGCTTTTGGAAATCGGTCGAGCCATGGCAATGGACGTCAAGGTCTACCTCTTCGATGAACCTTTTGCCGGCCTCTTTCCTCAGATGCTGGAGCGAGTCAAGGATTTGATGAAGGAGATGCGGGATGAAGGCCATACCATCATCTTCATCGAGCACAACATGGACATAGTGCGGGAGCTCTCCGACCATATCTTCGTCCTGGACAGCGGAACCCTCCTCGCCGAAGGAGAAGTCGAGGACGTCCTGACCCGCCCCGAGGTTATAGAAGCCTACCTCGGCGACTAATCCCATGAGGTAATGATCTGATGGCAGAGAATAACGGCAACGGCGAAATGAGGCTCTTGGAACTCGTCGATATCTCCGTCCACTACGGAGCGGTAATCGCCCTTGATCAGGCATCCCTGGGCGTCGAGAGGGGCGAAGTCGTAGCAGTAATGGGCCCCAATGGCGCAGGAAAATCGACCGTTCTGCGCGCAATCATGGGGCTCGCACCCGTGGTCGGAGGGAAGGTTTACTGGCAGCAAAACCTCCTCCAGGCCGAGACCCATGAGATCGTCAAAGAGGGCATCTCCTTCGTCCCCCAGGGCCGCCGAGTCTTCACTCACCTAACCATAGAGGAAAACCTGGAAATGGGTTGCCTCTACCTCAACAACAGCGCCGAAAAGCGCCGCCGCCTCGACGGCGTCATGGAGCTATTCCCCATACTCCACGAGAAGCGCAAGGACTACGCCAGCCAGATGTCTGGAGGTCAGCAGCAAATGCTGGCCCTGGGCCGGGGCCTCATGGCCGACCCCGAAGTCCTCCTTCTGGACGAGCCTACTCTTGGACTCGCGCCCATCATCGTCAAAGAGGTCTTCCAGAAAGTCTCCGAGATCAGCGAAAAGCTCGGCACGACAATTTTTGTCGTGGAGCACAACATCAAGGGAGTGCTGAATATCGTGAACCGAGCCTACGTCCTGGACAAGGGCCGCGTAGTCCATGACGGCACCCCCCAGTCCGTCCGCGACACCGACATCCTGACTCGGGTCTTCCTGGGCGCCGCCTAGCTTATCCCCCCGACTTCGCCTTCTCCAGCGCCAGCCCGGCCATCAGATACATGATCACGTACACGATCACCCGGTAGATCACCGCCGACCCCGGCGGGATACAAATGAACGACATCCCGCTCAGCCCCCGACGCCCTACCTCGTGGGCAATCCTGATTACTTCGTAGTCAGTCAAGCCTATGGGCTCTGCCAGTTCGCCCATGATGTCACCCGACGCCGGGCCCGCTCCTCCCAGCACGTCCATGTCGAAGTGCACGTACACACCGTCGGTGCCCTGATAGGCCCGGTCCAGCTCGTTGACCACTCCCTCGATGCCCAAGCTCCGCACTTCCCACGAAGAAATGAACCGTGCCCCTTCCCTTAGATACCGACGCACGATGTCCTTCTTCTCTAACATCCCTCGCTCCCCGATCTCGACCAGGGTGCTCGGGTGCATGTTCTCCAGGAACTCGTACATCTTGTGCTTCCAGCTGCCGCTGCCTGCGATGCGGGGGTCGTTGGTCATGCGGTCCAGCTTCGCGGCGTCCCAGTGGGTGTCGAGGCTCACGCACCCGACCTGCCCCGCCGTATGCTCCGAAATCGCCTTGGCAATGGCAAAAGACCCCAACGGCGAGTTCTGGCCTATCACTATCGGGATTCCACCAGCCTCCAGCACGTCCCCAACCTTCTCCTCCACCGACGCCTGCGCCTTCAATATGTTCTCCGGCGTCTGGGAGACGTTTACCTCTTCCGGGATGTCCGCGTCCCCGTAGTCCACCACGTTCAGGTGCTCAAAAACATCTATGTCGAAGTCCTGGATGTATCCCGACCCGTACCGTACCGACTGCTGTCTCACCCTCTTTGGTCCCGATATCCACTCCCACTTGTCCACGCCAGCGTACTTGTCCGTAGCCGTCGCCACATACGGCGCCCCGATAATCACCACGTCCTGCCCCTTCAACTCATCTTTTGACGTGACGTGGGGAACACCCAGGAACGTGGGCAGTTCGGGGGCTATCAAGGGAAACTTCCTGCGGCCTGCGAAACTGTTCGCCATGAAGTCATCCCAGTCAGGGTATTTCATTGAGCACATGTTGGTCCTCCTCAGAGTATCTGGTCAGTTTGGACTGGACCTTGGGTCCTATCCCATTACTTTTGATGCGTAGCCGATATTGTGCAAGCCCTCTCCCGAGAAGCGTGAGAGGCCAAGGCTCGAAATGTCTATGGTCGTAGCCTCACCGTCAATCACCATTTCCGCCATTAGCATTCCCACCGCCGGCGACTCCTTGAACCCGTGGCCGTTGAATCCCGTGCAGATGTATAGCCCTTCTATCCCCTCCACCTTGTCGATTATCGGGTGGCCGTCCGGCGTGTTGGTGTACAGACCTGCGTAGCCCGTGAAATACTCAGCCTCCGTCAGCCCCGGGGCCCGTTTCGCCACCCGGCTCCACATTCTCTCGATGTAGTCCATGCTGGGCTTCTGATCGTAGTCGTCGGGATCGGCGTCTATTTCCAGCTCCACGTCTCCTACAAGGGTGAGGTCGGGGCTTTCAGGCCTCATGTATGCCATATTCACCAGGTCCCCGATCACGGGGTGCCCCGGAATAACGTCCATGGGTCGCTTCAGAAAGAAGACCTCGTGCCGAGTCGCCTTCAAGGGCATCTCTATCCCGATCTTCCGCATGACCTGCACCGACCACGGCCCCGCCGCCACTACCGCGGTTTCCGTCTCAACCCGTCCTTCCTTAGTTTCCACCGCAACAACCCTGTCATTCACAATCTCCACATCCAGGGCTGGGGTGTCCAGCAACACCCTTGCACCCATCGACCGCGCCGCCGAGGCGAATCCCTGGCCCACGCTTGGTGGGTCGGCGTAACCGGATTGGGGTTCGAAGCAAATGGTATCGGACTCGCTGAAATGGAGATGCGGCGCCACCTCCTTGGCCTGCCTGGCGTCAAGCACCCGGGTATTTACACCCAGGGACTGCTGCATGGCGATATTGCGCTCGAAGTCTTCCCGGGCCTCGGGTGGGGCAATGAACATGGCCCCCGAGTTCACGAACCCCGAGTCCGCCCCCACAATCTCTTCAAAGTCCCGGATCGTCTCCAGGCTGCCAAATGCGATCCTGGCGTTGACCTCGCTGGAGTAGTGCATCCGCACGATCCCCGAAGACCGGCCCGTCGACCCCGCTCCCAGCGACTCTTTCTCCACCAGCACGGTATCGGTCACACCGCGCCGCGCCAGGTTGAACAGGATGCTGCACCCCATCACCCCGCCCCCTATTACAACAACGTCAGCCTTGGATTTCATCTCACCCTCAACGGCTTCTCGGCGCTCGATTTAGTTGCCCGAATCATATTGCCCAGCCTTTCCCCCGTCAATCAATCCAATCCCGTTCCTCATGCTACAATAGGCCAATCTCCCAGACCTATAGAAAGGCCCTTGATGCTGCCTCTCCACGGTATCCGCGTCATCGACCTATGCCAGGGCGTCGCCGGCCCTTTTTCTACCCGGCTCCTCGCCGACCAGGGCGCCGACGTAATCAAAATTGAGCCTCCCAATTGTGGAGACCGAGCCCGGGGCTTGGCCCCTGTCCCACGCACCCTTCCTCAATATGAGTCCGGTGGCACGTTCCAGTACGTGAACCTCGGCAAGCGCGGGCTTACAATCAACATAGCCAGCGAGGCTGGCAAAAGGCTGCTCCGGGAACTGGTCGCCACAGCCCAAATCCTAGTGGAGAGCTTCGAACCAGGGTTTATGGACACTTTGGGTCTCGGTTTTTCCGAATTGTCCGCCGTCAATCCCGCCCTGGTAATGACTTCAGTCACGAACTTCGGGCAGTCGGGGCCATACAGACACTACAGGTCCGACGAAATAACCCAATACGGCATGGGCGGCCCCATGGCCGTCACCGGCTCCCCTGACCACCCTCCCCTTAACCTCGCCGACGGCATCGTCTACCACCAGGCCGGCGCCGCAGCCGCCCTGGCTACGATGATTGCCTTCTTTGCGGCGGAGGTGTCGGGCGTTGGGGAGCGCCTGGACATATCCATTATGGAAATCCAGGCGGGAAACATAGACCGCCGCGCCCTCTGCTTCCTCTCCTACCAATACACGGGTGAAAGGGGAGGGCGCATTGATGCCGGAATCAGCGCATTGAGTGGAGTCCTGCCTACCAGCAACGGGCACATTGCCTTCGATGCGGCAACCCCGGCTGCCACGAAACAGCTCCCCACTTTGATCGATGCTCCCGAACTGGCCCACGACCCCCGCTTCACGGACCCCGACGCCCGAAACGAACCCGAAAACTCAGAGATGGTCCAGTCTCGTATCCTGGAGTGGGCCCTGGGCCAGGACAACCAGGAGGCGTGGCGCAAAGCGCAGGACCATCGCGCCATGGCGGCGCCGATAAATAACGCCGCCGACCTTCATGCCGACCCCCACTATGCCTACCGTGGGTTCTGGAACCGCATCGAGACCAATGCTGGTCTTACAGCCTACCCCGGGTCTCCTTTTACCATAGACAATGACCGGGTCTCGGTGCGTAGGCCGGCGCCGGCGTTCGGGGAGCACAACTCCGAGATCCTCGGGGGAGAACTGGGGTTCAGCCGGGAAGAGTTGGGCAAGCTAAAGCAAGCGGGAGTGATCTAGCCAATGGCACGTCTGCCTCTTGAGGGAATCCGAGTCCTGGACATCACACAGATCTGGGCGGGTCCTTACACCACTCAATTGCTCGCCGACTGGGGCGCAGAGGTCATTCGCATCGAATCAACGCAGATCGCGCCCATATCCACGCGGGTTTGGTCTAACGAAAGGATAGAGCCTCCCCCTGGAATATTCTGGCTCGGCTACCCCGACTCGGAGCTGGGCGAAAACCGGGCCAACAGGTGGGCTCTTTTCAACATCCACGCCCGAAACAAGCAAAGCGCTACTATGGACCTCACCCGGCCCGAAGGTCGTGCCGTCCTGGATCGCCTTCTCCAAATCAGCGACGTACTAGTCGAAAACAACACCCCCACCACACTGGCAAAGCTCCAGATCGACTACGAGTCCGTACGCAACCAGCGCCCCGACATAATCATGGTGCGAATGCCGGGATTCGGGCTTGACGGGCCATACACAAACTACAGGTCTATGGGAAACCACGGCGAGGCCGTTTCGGGGCACACGTGGCTGCGCAACTACACGGACACGGATTTCTCGGAAATCAGTACTACAACCGTCGGAGACGGGGTTGCCGGCCTCTACGCGGCTTTCGCCGCCATGAGCGCGCTGCGGGCTCGGAGGCACACCGGCAAAGGCAGTCTCATAGAGCTTGCACAGTGCGAATCTATGGCATCCTTCATGCCTCGGCAGGTCCTGGAATACGCCGTCAACCGGCGCATCCCTACTGCCATAGGCAACCGCCACTGGTCCCTCGCCCCCCACGACTGCTTCCCGTGCAAGGGAGAAGACCGGTGGGTCACCATCGCCATCGGGACCGACGATGAGTGGCAAGGATTCGTGCGGGCTCTGGGGAGTCCGGAGTGGGCAACCGACCGTCGGTTCGCCACGGTGACAGGACGCTATAACAATCAAATAGAGATTGGGGAACACATCACCCGTTGGACACTGGAACGTGACCCCTACGAAGTTGCTAATCTCTTACAGGCCCACGGTGTCGCCGCAGGCCCTGTCATCTACGACGAAGACGCCTTCTCCGACCCCCAATACACGGACAGGGGATTCTTCGAATCTGTCACCCAGGTTGACTGCGGCACGCACCTGTATCCGGGGATCATGTGGAAGGCCTCAGGGCACGCGAACGAAATACGGTTGCCACCCTGCCGGTTAGGGGAGCATAACGGTTATGTCTATTCGGAGCTATTGGGCTGCTCCCCGAAGGAATACGAGCGGATGGAGGTCGAGGGACACATCGGCACTCGTTACGTAATAGATAGTCCCGCTCCCAGTCCCCTTTGACCTATACAAACATATGTGCTATATTCCTCCTTAGTCTAGACCCGGCACCTACATCAAGGAGGAACCAAAACACCACGGGGAAGCCCCCGAGACCCAACCAGAGGACTCAACGTCCAAGCCCATCCCGCAACGCGGCTCAAGCAACCGGCGCCATCTCCTCATTTACCGGGTCCCGTGTCCCTTCTCTAATCCCATCAGGCGATGGATGGTCCATCGACTTTTTTCTCGGCACCGGGCCTCTCTATCGACGCCCTTGCCGATATGTCGCCCCTCATACGGGCGTTTACGCCTCGCCGACCTAACTCTCGCCGAGGATATTCACGAGTCTATCGACTCGTTATGCAGGGCCTTAGTGTCCTTATCCGGCTCCATCCGCCCACGGCGGCATCGAGCCGTAAGACCGTCACGCATCAGCGGTCTAGCGCTGATGCGGAGAACGGATATCGCCCCACCCAGAGACGCCCTCGATACCGGTAAGTCTCCCAAGGCATGTGTGGGGATAAGGCAGGACTGCCGCCTGGACCCTCGGGTTCGGCGTAGGTGCCATAGTCACCCTGCAAACAGAGTCCCGGACCCTCCATCGCCTACCACCCTCCCAAACACACAAGACAAAATGCAAACCCAACAACCGACGAAAAACCGGGTGCGTCTCAAGTCTGCCGAACGAGTGTAATGTCTTCCAAAAAACGGTTCTTGATGCTACTATGTCGGAAGCGCTTGGCGCGATCTCCATACCAGCGCGCGGCGCCCAAAATCTAACTACTGGAGAGACACTATGACTTCTAACCAAGATTGGTGGCCGGATCAACTAAACCTGAATGCTCTCCGTCGGAACTCCTCCCTCTCAGACCCAATGGAGCAGGACTTCAACTACGCGGAGGCCGTCAAGAGCCTTGACGTCGATGCCCTGAAGAAAGACGTCGAGCAGGTGATGATCACTTCCCAGGACTGGTGGCCCGCCGACTACGGCCACTATGGCCCCCTCTTTATACGCATGACCTGGCACGCCGCAGGCACCTACCGCATCGCCGATGGCCGAGGCGGTGGTGGCTCCGGTTACCAGCGCTTTGCTCCCCTAAACAGCTGGCCCGACAACGGGAACCTGGACAAGGCTCGGCGTGTGCTCTGGCCGGTTAAGCAGAAGTACGGACGCAACTTGTCATGGGCCGACCTGATCATCTTCGCTGGCAACTGTGCCCTCGAGTCCATGGGCTTCAAGACCTTCGGCTTCGCCTTTGGTCGCCCGGACGTCTGGGAGGCCGACGACACCGACTGGGGGAATGAAAGCACCTGGCTTGCCAATGAGCGGCACGAAAACAACGGTGACCTCCACGGACCCTTGGGCGCCGACCACATGGGCCTGATTTATGTTAACCCGGAGGGGCCGGACGGAAACCCGGACCCCTTGGCTTCGGCGCCTTTCATCCGCCAGACCTTCACCCGCATGGCGATGAACAACGAAGAGACCATTGCCCTCATCGCAGGCGGACACACCTTCGGCAAGGCGCATGGCGCAGTCGCAGAGGACTACGTCGGCCCCGAACCGGAAGGCGCAAGCATTGAGAAACAAGGCTTCGGTTGGGAGATCGACTACGGTGACGGCAAGGGCGTCCATACCATTACCAGTGGCTTTGAAGGAGCCTGGACCGACACCCCTGTGAACTGGGACCACGGCTTCTTCGAAACCCTTTACGGCAACGAATGGGAGTTGAGCAAGAGCCCGGCCGGCAAGCAGCAATACGCCCCTAAGAACGCCGCCGCCGTGGCCACCGTACCGGATGCCCACGACCCCGAGAAAAAGCACGCTCCCATGATGCTTACAACCGACTTGGCCCTGAGAATGGACCCCGAGTTCGCACCAATTGCGAAGCGATTCCTCGAAAACCCCGCGGACCTTGAGGACGCTTTTGCCAGGGCTTGGTACAAGCTCATCCACCGAGACATGGGCCCCCGCAGCCGCTATCTAGGCCCACTGGTCCCCGAAGAGGTGCTGATCTGGCAGGACCCCGTCCCCGAGGTCGACCACGAACTGGTCAATGATCAGGATGTCGCCGACCTCAAGGCTAAAGTCCTCGCATCCGGGCTCTCGGTTTCACAACTGGCCTCGACTGCCTGGGCGTCGGCATCAACCTTCCGAGGCACAGACAAGCGCGGAGGAGCAAACGGAGCACGCGTCCGCCTCGCGCCGCAGAAGGACTGGGAAGCCAACAATCCCGCAGAACTGGCCAAGGCTCTGCAGACGCTTGAAGGAATCCAGTCGGAGTTCAACAGCTCGCAGAGCGGCGGTAAGAAAGTCTCCCTCGCCGATCTCATCGTACTCGCAGGCTGCGCGGGCGTCGAGCAGGCAGCGAAGAACGCCGGACATGACGTGCAGGTGCCGTTTACACCTGGCCGCACCGACGCCTCGGCAGAGTGGACCGACGAGGAATCCTTCGCCGTCCTCGAACCCACCGCAGACGGGTTCCGCAACTACAACGCAAACGGCAACTCCGCAGCGGAACAGCTCGTTGAGAAAGCCTACATGCTGAACCTGACCGCCCCCGAGATGACCGCTCTGGTCGGCGGCATGCGCGCCCTTGATGCGAATTCTGGCCACTCCCACAATGGCGTATTCACCAACCGCCCCGGCTCGTTGACCAACGACTTCTTCGTAAACTTGCTGGACATGAGCACCGAGTGGAAACCCTCCGCGTCCGCAGGTGAGTTCGAGGGTCGTGACCGCCAGTCCGGCGACCTCAAGTGGACCGCCACCGAGGTTGACCTCGTCTTCGGCTCCAACTCCGAGCTCCGGGCCCTCGCCGAGGTCTACGGCTGCGATGACGGGCAAGCAAAGTTCGTCAGCGACTTCGTGGCCGCATGGGACAAGGTGATGAACCTTGACCGCTACGACCTTGCGTAATTCCACCGGGTAGTCGCAACGGCCAAATAGTTGAAGCTAATGTGGGTGAGGGCTTAACGCCCTCACCCACATATTCTGTCCTGAAACTCGCTTCGAATCACCATAGGAAGAGCTACACTGGGAGAAACTCCATGACCACAGCAGTAGACCTCAAACCCGAAAAGCTAGCCCGGTTCGTAGAGGGCGTAGTCAAAGTCTCAAGAATGGGACTGTCACCCGAGGAAGCCATAGACCGCATCTACCCACACTTCCAGCAAATGCTCGACTCCCCGGACTGGCTCGCCGACGAGTTCAAAGTCCCCCTCCCCGGCAAATTCGCCCAGTACCTCGTACACAGGGAAGAGGACAACTCTCTATCTATAATGGCAATGGTTGTCCCCGCCGGATGCACCACCCCGGTACACGACCATCTTGCCTGGGGACTCGTGGGCGTTTACCAGGGCAGCCAGCTCGAGACCGTCTACCACCGAGAGGACGACGGCTCGGACCCCGACCACGCACACCTCACTCACGTCGCCACCAACGTCCTGAAGGTGGGAGACATCACCCGACTAGTTCCCCCCGAAGGAGACATCCACAAGATCGAGACTATGGACAAGGACCAGCCCTCCATCTCGATTCACATCTTGGGCAACGACATTGGGTGCCGCTGGCGTCACGCCTTTGAGGTGGAAAAAGAAGCGGTGCTGGACTTCCGGTCGGGGTACGTCAACGCACCCTGCGAAGAGGACTAACCTGGACTCTCCCCTACTGCAGGGCTATCGCGTAGGCGTCGCCTACAACTGACAGGCCTGGACCCACACTCCCACCGATTGAGTAGGCTATCCCGTCCACAGTCGCCGTGGCGGCGCCGTGCAGTGCCGAAGGTAGGGGCTGGTAGTTATGCCACAGTGCAGTCTTCGGATCAAAAATCTCCACCGAGTCCAGCGCTGAATCGATATTCTCGCCGCCCAGGATGTAGAGGCGTCCCCGGTGCTCCAATGCCCCGAAGTTAGCCCTTCCGACCCCCAACTTCTGCACTTCGGCCCAGGCCCCGTTCGTCGGGTCAAGCGCCTCTACCAGGTCCAGACTCGTGCCCCCGGTCTCGTCCTTGCCACCGATGATGTAGATCAGCTTTCCGACCGTCACTGCACTCATGTGGCTCCGCCCCGACCGCAAGGACGGCCCCTCCGACCAGGAGTCCGACTCTGGCTTATACACGTCAATTCGAGACGAGACACCATCTCCCTCTATCCCGCCGATAACATAGATTGAGTCGCCGTATACGGTGGCTGTGAGCGCTCCTCGGTCGGCGGGCATTTGGGTCAATTCACCCCACCAGTCCAACCGGGGCTCGTACAAATATACCGCGCCCGACGCCTCCCCCCTCCTCCCAGAAAGCCCACCGAACAGGTAAATCTTGTCGATGCCGTCAACGCTGAAAGTGACAGCCGTGGCGTGATGCAAGCCGGTCGGCAACGGTGCGCCCTCGCTCCAACTGCTGCTGCGGGGATCGAACGCCTCAACCTTGGTGGATGTCCGGCCCAGCTCATCCAGGCCGCCCATCACGTATATCCTGCCCCCCGCCTCCGCCACAGAAGCCGCAGTTCGAGGAGTGGGTAGGTCCGGTATGGCAGCCCACGCCTGTTGAGTCACGGGTGTGCCAGTCGGCTCGGGAGTGGGGCTTGGCGAGATGGAAACCGTAGAGCATCCGACTGCAATCAGGACGCACACGACGGCCAACGTGATTAACCGAAATTTCATCTTGCTTATGATACCAAAAGGAAGGGGCCTTTCAATAAGAGAGGCCCCTCTTCGGTTCAACCGCTTAAGGTCCATCAGCCGACGCTGGCGCCCGGGTTTCGGGCCCCACCCGCAAGGGGCGGAAACACGCTGACGACGTCGCCTTCCTGTAACAGCTTCTGTTCCCGCCATTCCTGCTCCGCGGGACAGTGCTGGCCATTGACCAGGGTCATGTGGGCTAGTTCAGGAGGAATTTCCAGCTTGTTTATGACATCCCAGAGGCTGGTCCCCTCCTCCAACTCCATTTGTCCCTTCCCGGTGCCGTTGCCCATCTTGGACCGAAGGCTTGCGAACAGCTTGATCTCTACTTTCATTATCTACCTATTCCGCCTCCGCTTCTGGTTCCGGTATCCCGCCGACCAACACTCCGTGCCAATCGGACACTTCTGTCTTGGCGCTTAGGTTGCCGTGCCTGTAGCCCCGGTCCGCCGACTCCCCACCCGTGAGGGTGCTCTTCAGCAGACCCTCGGCGACTTTGCAGGCGATGTAGGGTTTTCGCACGTCCAGCGGGTTCTCCTTCAGGTATTCCTTCCACTTGCCCAGGCGTGTGCCGGCCTGGATGAAGCCCTTGACCATGCCCACGTCGTTCAATGCTCCGACATCCGATGCCCGGCCCACCATTACTGCTCCCACTATCCGGTCCCCGTCCCACGACAGACGACGGTACACCGACGTTATCGAGCTTGACACGACTATCGTGTCGGAATCGCTCTGCCAGTCCCCGAAACTAGCCACCTGGAGCCCGACGGCGTCCACAACGTTGAACCCGACGCTTCCGGCGTAGTTCACCTCGTGTCCGGCCATGTTGCACCCGGCGACACGCCCGTGTTCGAAAGCGGTGGGCTGGATCGCGTGTACGGCCTTGGAGTCGGAGTGAAGGACAGGGCCTTCTGCCACGTCTCCCGCGGCGTATATTCCGTTCACGTTGGTTGCCATCTTGCCGTCCACCAGGATCCCCTGGCCTGTGGCAACCCCCGCACTTGAAGCCAAGTCCGTGTTGGGGCGGATTCCCGTGGCCATTACTACGGCATCCGCCTCCATCTTGTCGCCGTTGTTCAGCTTCAAGTCGCGGTGACCGTCATGGTCACCGATACTGGTAACGCTGGCGCCGGTAATGCACCTCACACCGTTCTTCTCTAACCATGCTTCCACCACTTCAGCGGCCTCAGGATTGATCATTCTCGGCAAAATGTGGGACTCCAGTTCAACGAAGGTGATAGTGTGACCGCCGCCGTGAAGCCCGTCCAGAATGATCAGCCCGATGAACCCCGCCCCGACTATCACCACCCTGCTCCCCGCCGAGACTTGAGCCTTGAATTTTCGGGCGTCATCTATAGTCCACATGTTTTGGACGCTCGAAAGGTCCGCCCCATCAATCGGGGGCCGGGTGGCGGAGGAACCGGTGGCTATTAGCAGGTCGTCATATTCAACGGTCGATCCGTCGCTCAGGGAGACGGACTTCCCGGATGGGTCGATACTTGTTGCCCGGGCCCCGAACTTCGTCTCTACGTTCAGGTCAGCGAAATAAGCATCGTCGGCAGTGAAAACAGCCTTCTCTTCGATGTCCCCGGCCAGATAGTATGGCAAGACCATTCGGGAGTAAGGGGGCTCGTCGCTTATAAGGGTGATCGAGGAATCGGAATCGTAGGTCCTGATAGTCTCGATTGCCCGTAGGCCTGAGGGGCTCGCACCAATTACCACATGTCTCTTGCTTGCCATTTCACCTAACCTCCCGGAAAGCCTCTTACGCCGTGGTACAGCAGGGTTACCCTGTCTTCCTTGCCCAACAACGTTGCCATTCCGTCCAGAAACTTTATGTTTCGACCGTTTACCAGTACTTCTACGTCCTCGTTAAGGTCAGACTCATCGCCATCCAGGAACAGCAGCGATCTCAACTCACTCCGACTCCCGTTCGATAACTCTAACAGAAGACCCTGCACCCGTGGTTGGCTTATCTCTTCTTCCGTTACTTCCGCTAGCTCTCTCAGCTTTCCCAGATACTTAACCTTGGCCACGGTCTCTACGCAATAGCTAGGCTATGCCCAGCATTTCCAGCTTCGCCTCGGTCGGGTTTCCTTCCTGGTCCCAGCCCCGCAAGCTGTAATACTCCGGCAGCATCATGTCCAGTTGCCCAACCCTCCCCTTAGCCGGGTTGTTGTCACCCGATACTGCGTCCTTGAGGATGCGGTCGGGCAGTGTGTCGTCGGCTTTGGTGAGCCCGGCCTTCAGGTTGAACACCCGCTCCAGGTTCCAGACCCTTTCACCTATGGTGTTCATGTCGTCCATAGTGAACTCCAGGCCCGTAACCCCTTCCAGCAGTTTCCTTATGTCATTCAGATCGTTCCCGGCAGAAATAAACAGGCACAGACCCGTGGAATCGTGTATCGAGTTCTCATTCTGCAAAGACACGACCAGCTCGGCTTTGCCCTCAGGTGAACCGGGGTCCAGCATGTATGGCATCCCGAAGATCTCGGCGGCTGGGGTGAACGCCCGCAGGTGGTCGGCGCCCCGGTTGTTGGTGGCGTAGGCCAGGCTCATACCGTTATAGGCGCGAGGGTCGTATGCCGGAAACTCCTGGCCCTTGGAACCCATGTGCACGCCGGGGTTCCCGTACTTGATTCCCATCCGTTTCGAACCCTCAGCCAGCGCATCCCCGATACCTTCCCGGTAGCAGGTCTTTTCGACCAGCGAGACCAGCGCATCCCCGCTCCCGAAGTTCATCTCCATTCCCGCTTCGTTATCGGATATGGCCCCCATTTCGTACAGTTCCATCGCCGCCGAGATAGTTGCTCCCATCGAAATGGTGTCGACTCCCAGGTCGTTGCACATCCAGCTCGCCTTGATCAAGGCATCCAGGTCAGAAACACCACACTGCGCCCCTAACGCCCACGCCGTTTCGTACTCCGGGCCCTCGCCCGCCATCTTCCAGTTACGCGGATGGGTGTTCACCATGAACTTGCCTGCCGCTTCTCCAGGCAGATGGGTAACCCGCCCACAGGCTATGGTGCAGCTGAAGCAGGCCTTGTTGGCTACCAGCCGGTTGTCGGTCACCGCTTCCCCGTTTATGTCTTCCTCTCCCTCGAATTGCGTCTCGGTGTGGTTACGGGTAGGGAGGCCGCCCGTTTCGTTGATGATGCCCATGATTTCAAGGGTGCCGTACATCTGCATCCCCATCACCCCGGGATTGTCGGTCAGCTTTCCGTGCTGCGACCCGATGGCCTGCATCGCTCCCTCCGCCGACGCCACCTGAACGCTCCCGGTGCCTCGCACGGCAATAGCCTTCAGGTTTTTCGAGCCCATCACCGCCCCGACCCCGGAGCGGCCCGCCGCCCGGTGCAGGTCGTTCACAATGCACGCAATTCTTACCAGGTTCTCCCCTGCCGGCCCAATGCTGGCGATTACGCAGTCCGGCACTCCGGTCTGCGCCCTTATGCTGTCCTCAGTTTCCCAGACCGTCCTTCCCCAGATGCCTTCCGCCGAAACAAGCATTGCCTCATCATCGTAGACCCAGAGGTAGACGGGACTCTGGGATTTGCCTTGAACTATCACCATGTCGTAACCGGCGAACTTGAGCTCTGGCCCCCAAAACCCCCCCGAGTTGGACCCGGCCATGACGCCGGTCAGCGGGCTCTTCGTAACCACCGAATACCGTGATGACGCCGAGGCCCCAGTCCCGGTCAGTGGCCCCGTGGAGAAGACAAGAACGTTTGCCGCATCAAGAGCGTCGGCCGTTGGGTCGCGCATCTCTTCGTAAAGGTACTTGGCCCCAAGGCCCCTCATACCCACGTATTCACGGGCCCAGTCCATGTTCAGGCCTTCTTTCGCAACGACTCCGTTGGTCAAGTCCACCCGCAGGACTTTTCCGGTCCATCCGTTCATCGGTTTCCTATACCTGCACAGGTCCCGATAGTTCGTAAACCGGTCGGTCTTTAGAGAATCCCGAGCTGTGCAAGCTTGGTGTCGGTTGGCTCTCCGTCCCGAGTCCAGCCCCTGGCGTCGTAGTATTCAGGCAGCATCTCGGACAACCTGTTGACGCGCCCCTGGGCCGGGCCCGCGGGGATCGCTTCATTAAGGAGCCTCTTCGGCAGAGTGTCCGCAGCGCCCGGAATTCCGGCGTTGATGTTCCACACGCGCTCCAGGTTGTAGATCCGCTCTCCTACCTCCATAAGGTCTTCCATGGAGTAGTCCAGCCCGGTAGCCGCATTCAACTCCGGTTGGATGTCGTCCAGCCCTATGCCGAAGGTCAGGAACAGGCAGAGTCCGGCAGCGTCCACCGTCGAGGTTACGTCCTGGAATATCTTGGTAAGCTCTGCCTTGCCTTCCGTTGCAGTGGGGTCGGCCTGCTGCGGTATCCCGAATACTTCCGCGGCTATCGTGTAGGCCTTCAGGTGGCACGCGCCCCGGTTGGATGTCGCGTAACCAAGGCCGATGCCCTGGAAAGCGCGGGCGTCATACGCCGCGACTTCCTGGCCCTTGACACCTATGAACAGGTCCGGGTGACCGTATTTTTCGGTCATGCGCTTGGCGCCTTCCGCCAACTCGTTGCCGAAACCGTCCCTGAAGCAGGTCTTTTCGGCCATGGCTACCAAGGCTTCCCCGCTCCCGAAGCTGAGAGGCATGCCGGTCTCTTCTTCGTTAATGACTTCTTTCTCGTACAACTCCATCGCAGCAGCAAGGGTGCCGCCGTAGGATATCGGGTCGATTCCCAGGTCGTTGCATATCCAGTTGGCTTTGATCAAGGCGTCAAGGTCCCCGACACCGCAGTCGGAGCCCATGGCCCACGCCGCCTCGTATTCCGGCCCTTCACCCGACATTTTCCAGTTGCGCGGGGTCGTGGTAACCATGTACTTGTCCGCTGCATCGCCGGGCAGGTGAGTCACTCGGCCGCACGCAATCGTGCAGGCAAAACAAGCCTTGGGTCCCGTGAGCCGGGTGTCGGTCATCGTCTCTCCGCTGATCCCTTCGGCCTCATCGAACTCACCGTACTGATGGTTGTTGGTTGGAAGGCCGCCGTGCTGGTTGATCACGTTTACCAGGATGGGCGTACCGTAGACCCGGAGCCCTTCGCCCGTGACCGGAGACGCCGCCAGCTTCTGCTTGGCCGCAAATGTGGATGCCATCATCGCTTCGGCATTTGCAACCTGCACCGCGCCCGTGCCCCGAACTGCTATCGCCTTCAGGTTCTTGGAACCCATCACCGCCCCGACGCCGTTGCGCCCCGCAGCCCGGTGCTTGTCATTCATTATCGATGCGAAACGGACCATGTTTTCACCGGCAGGCCCGATACTCGCCACAATGGCGTCCGGGACGGCGGCCTCGGTCCTGATCGTGTCCTCGGTCTCCCAGACTCCTTTGCCCCACAGGTGGCTGGCGTCCAGGAGTTGCACGTCGTCATCGTAGATCCACAGGTACACCTGGTTCGGAGATTTGCCGTTCAGGATTACCATGTCGTACCCGGCGAACTTGAGCTCGGGACCCCAGTGCCCACCCGAGTTGGACGTGGTGATAGTCCCCGTCAGCGGGCTCTTGGTAATCACCATGTACCGGGCCCCGCACGAGGCGTTGGTCCCGGTCATGGGGCCCGTGGCGAATATCAACTCGTTCTCCGGGCTCAGGGGCTCGACCTTCGGGTCAAGGTCTTCGTGGAGATACCTGGCCCCCAGGCCCCTTCCCCCGACGTACTGTCGGGCCCATTCTTCGTTGATGTCTTCTTTTTTTATCGTACCGGTGCTCAGGTCTACTCGGAGCACCCGTCCCGACCATCCGTATGCCATGCTCCTAGCTCCCTTCTATTGATCGTGCGTAGTTCGCGTCAACCTTGTCACCCCAGGACCCGACCCACGTCGCTTCCTCAATCTCGTTGAATTCAATCGCGTTGGTAGGGCAGGCCCGGGCGCAGGCGGGGTCGCCACCGCACAGGTCGCACTTGACCGCCTTCTTGGTGGTCGGATTGAGAAACACCGTTCCAAACGGGCAGGCGATGACGCAGAGCTTACACCCCACGCAAGTGTCTTCAATGACTATCTTGGCTTGGGTGACGGGATCTACGCCTATGGCATTGACCGGGCAGACCTGCAGACACCATGCTTCCTCGCACTGAAAGCAGGTGTACGGGCTATAACTCGACTGCTCGTCGAATATGTGCACCCGAATCAGAGACTGGGACGGTTGAAAGGTCCCGGTCTGCACCCAGGAGCAAGCCAACTCGCATTGTATGCAGCCTGTGCATCGGTCAGGGTGGATTTCGAGCATCTTGACAGTGCTTCCCATGCCTGCCTCCTTCAAGAAGGTACGCTATGTGGTAACGCGGGCTCGTTTTACATCAGGCAACGCCTGATGGAGGGAGCCTTAGAATAGGGTTGAAGCCGAGATTTGTCAATGAAAAGAGCCTTCAGACACACTACCTGTTATGCCGAAATTCCGATTCGAAACATTGACGCACAACACATGTGTTGTGCATAATGGCTATACCCAGATGGTGGTTCAGAATGGCATTGAATGAACGCAAGGGAACTTAGGCGGCGGTTAAGACGGAATGGATGCACGTTTGCAACACATAAAGGCGGGAGTGGACACCTGACCGTCAGGCTCGGAGACAGGACTTCTCAATTACCTATGCACGGCGGCAGTAGAGAGCTTGGCACAAAGCTAGTGGCGAAGATTCTGAAGGATTTGGGGTTAAGCACAAGAGACTTACGGTAGATAGTACGTATATCAGCTATGCTTGCTTATTCAATAACTTTCGAAGAAGACGGACACACCGTCCTAGTAACTTCTCCCGATTTCCCTGAACTGACAACCTTTGGTGAAGATCGAATTGAGGCCCAAACTCGCGCCCTAGATGCCCTTCAGGAAGCCATAGCCGCCCGGATCCACAACCGCCGAGATATTCCTTCTCCCTCCCCCGGGGGCGACGTACAGGTCACCCTGCCCACCCTCACCGCCGTTAAGGTAATCCTCTACCAGGGCATGAGAAACCAGGACATAAGCAAAACCGACCTCGCCCGCCGACTCGGATGGCATCTCCCTCAGGTAGACCGGGTACTGGACGTAAACCACCACTCCCGCCTCGACCAGATGGATGCAGCATTACAAGCCATAGGTTGCCGCCTAAGTGTGAGTCCTGTATCTTCACACCCGGCACTTATACGGACTTAGCGCTGCGATCCATTGAAGGAATTAGCTTTGCCTGAATCTCCTCAAAAAGACACCCTCCAGGAAGCCCAGTCCGATTGGGCCGAGAAATATGAGGCGTCCAGAAAGCGCGACGCCCTTTTCACTACCATCTCCGGCGCGCCCGTCGAGCCACTCCACACCCCCTCCCCCGACGCCTACTCCCAATTCGACGAAAACATGGGCATGCCCGGCCAGTACCCCTTCCTGCGCGGCATACACCCCACCGGACACCGGGGCCGGCTCTGGACGATGCGTATGTTTTCCGGCTTCGGCACCGCCGAGGAGACCAACGCCCGATTCAAGTTCCTTCTTGGCCAAGGCGAGACCGGCCTGAGCACCGCCTTCGACATGCCCACCCTGATGGGCTATGACCACGACGACCCTATGGCCATTGGCGAGTTCGGAAAGTGCGGTGTCGCCGTCTCTTCCCTCGCAGACATGGAAGTTCTCTTCGACGAAATCCCCATCGACGAAGTCACTACCTCCATGACCATCAACGGCCCCGCGCCAATCATCTGGGCCATGTTCATCGCCGCCGCAGAAAAGCGCGGCGTCCCAAGGGCAAAACTCGGCGGTACTCTCCAGAACGACATTATCAAGGAATACACAGCCCAGAACGAGTACATCTTCCCGGTTGAGGCCTCGATGCGTCTCGTAACCGACACCGTTGAGCTTGCCGCCAGGGAGATGCCCCGCTGGAACCCTATCAGCATTAGCGGCTACCACATTCGGGAGGCCGGCGCCACCGCCGCCCAGGAGCTAGCCTTCACCCTCGCCGCCGGATTCGAATACGTTGACTGGGCCCTCGATCGCGGCCTCGAAATCGATGAGTTCGCTCCACGCCTCAGCTTCTTCTTCAACGTCCACGATGACTTCTTCGAGGAGATATCAAAATTCCGCGCCGCTCGTAGAATCTGGGCCCGAGAACTCCGCTCCCGCTACGGTGCGAAGAGCGAACGCTCCCTCTGGCTCCGCACCCACGCCCAGACCGCCGGTGTTGCGCTAACCGCACAGCAGCCGGAGATAAACGTCTCCCGAGTCGCTATCCAGGCCCTTGCTGCGGTCCTCGGAGGCGTCCAGTCCCTCCACACCAACTCAATGGATGAGGTTCTTGCCCTCCCCTCCCAGGAAGCCGTTTTGGTCGCGCTCAGGACACAGCAGATCATCGCCCACGAAAGCGGTGCGGCAGACCTCGCCGACCCCCTCGGCGGCAGCTACCACCTTGAAGCCATGACCGACCGCATCGAAGAGGAAGCCTACGAATACTTCCGGCAGATCAATGACCAGGGCGGCGTAATAACCGCCGTCAAGAACGGCTACTTCCAACGCCAGATCGCCGACTCCGCATTCAAGTACCAGCGAGAAATCGAGCAAAACCAGCGCATCAAGGTCGGGATAAACGCATACTCCGAGGAGCGTAACCCAGAAATCCCAATCCTCGAAATGGACCGGGAAGGCGAGCGTCACCATCTCGAAAGACTGCACCGCACCCGGGACACCCGGGACCAGGCCGCCGTAGACCGCGCCCTCTCTGACCTCAAGCGCGCAGCCCTCGGCTCCGGCAACCTGATGCCTTATCTGCTTACCGCAGCCCGGGCCTACGCCACCCTCGGAGAGACCACCAACGCCCTCCGCGAGACCCTCGGAGAGTCCGAAATCTACAACGTAGCCTAATCCACCCTTAGCTCCTTCGAGAACCAAAATTCGATACCATGTAGTTATCCACAAGAATCCCGATTCTTCTTACGGCGTCATCGTACCTGACCTTCTCGGGAGGCGACTCATTTGAAGATGCTTTATCTTCCGCAAAAGAAGCGATCAAGGGCCATATAGAAGTTATCCTCATGGAAGGCGAAGCCCTCCCAGAAAAGAAACCTTTGGCGGCTCACAAAGCCAATGAGGATTCCGTAGGCGGCGCCTGGGCCACCGTTTCCGTTGATCTCTCTAAGCTGTCCGCAGACCCCACCCCATCCCGTTTGTGATCCTCCCTCACTGGTTACCCCATCCCCTCTATTCAGTCTTTCTTACCTCTACTTCCACCTTCCTATTGGCGCAATCCTCTCCATCCGTTTATCATAAACAAGGGAGGCCGACTTCAATTTTCGTTACCAACTAAGGGATTCCCTATGCTCAAAGAAAAACACCTTAAGAAGATAGCCGAACGCCAGCAAGAATGGCAGGAAAAGGCCGACAAGGCCAGACAGCGCGATGGCCTCTTCTCTACCTCCTCTGGCGCCCCCATCAAGGCCGCCTATTCTCCCCTTGATATAGCTGACCAGGACTATATGACTGAGGTCGGTATGCCCGGCGAGTACCCTTTCACCCGAGGCATCCACCCGAGCGGATATCGCGGCCGACTCTGGACTATGCGCCAGTACGCGGGATTTGGCTCCGCCGGAGAGTCCAACCGCCGCTATCGCTACCTGCTGGAGCAGGGCCAGACCGGTCTCAGCGTCGCCTTCGACCTCCCCACCCAGATGGGTTACGACTCCGATCACGAAATGGCCCGAGGCGAAGTCGGCAAGGTGGGCGTCCCCATCGACACCCTCGCCGACATGGAGGTCCTATTCGAGGATATTCCCCTTGAAAAGGTCACCACCTCTATGACCATTAACGCCACCGCCTCCATCCTCCTCGCACTTTATGTCGCCGTTGCCAAAAAGCAGGGCGCCGACCTCTCCAAGTTGGGCGGCACCGTCCAGAACGATATTCTCAAGGAATACATCGCCCGGGGTACCTACATCTACCCGCCCCGCCCCTCCATGCGCCTCATCACCGACCTTTTCCGCTACTGCGGCGAGCAGTTGCCCGCCTGGAACACCATAAGCATAAGTGGCTATCACATGCGGGAAGCCGGGTGTACGGCGGTACAGGAGTTGGCCTTTACCTTCAGCAACGCAGTCGCCTACGTCCAGGCTGCCGTGGACGCTGGAATGGACGTGGACAAATTCGGGGCCCGGCTTTCCTTCTTCTTTGTCAGTCAGAACAACCTCCTTGAAGAGGTGGCCAAGTTCCGCGCCGCCCGCAAGATCTGGGCCAGGATCATGAAGGAGCGTTTTAACGCCCAGAACCCCCGCTCATGGATGGTAAGGTTCCACACCCAGACCGCAGGCGCTGCTCTCACCGCCCAGCAGCCCGAGAACAACATCGTCAGGGTCACTATCCAGGCTCTTGCAGCGGTCCTCGGCGGGACACAGTCCCTCCACACCAACTCCATGGACGAAGCCCTCGCCCTCCCCTCCGAAAAAGCCGCCACCATCGCCCTCCGCACTCAGCAAATCGTCGCCAACGAGTCCGGATGCGCCGATGTCATCGACCCTCTGGCCGGCTCCTTCTACGTGGAGCGCCTCACCAAGGACCTGGAAGACGAGACCTTCAAATACATCGAGCGAATCGACGACTTTGGCGGGGCCCTTGGCGCAATCGAGCGCGGATTCATCCAACAGGAGATACAGGACAGCGCATTCCGACACCAGCAGGAGATTGAGGCCAGTAAACGAGTAGTCGTGGGTGTTAACGCCTACGAAAGCCCCCAGCCTCCCCTCCAGGGCACCCTCAAGATAGATCCCGAGCTCTCCCGCACTCAGGTCGAGAACCTCCGGAAGATCAAGCAATCTCGAGACCAAACCGCCGTCGATAACGCCCTCAGCGCCTTGAGAGAGGTCGCCAGGGGAGATGGAAACACCATGCCCGCCATACTGGAAGCCGTCGAGTCCTATGCTACCCTCGGAGAAATCAGTGACGTACTCCGAGACGTCTTCGGCGACTACGAACCGTCTGCTACTTTCTGATTCACATGATGCCCGGCTAAACATGGCCCCAACCAGGTAAGGATTGAGTAAATGGATTTCGGATTCACAGAGGAGCAGAAGCTCCTGCAGCGGAACGTAAGAGATTTTGCCAAGAAGGAGATAGGGCCTTCCGCCGCGAGGATAGATCGGGACGAAGAGTTCCCTTGGGACAATTTCCGCAAGATGGGAGAGATCGGCCTGATGGGCGTCTCCATAGACCCTCAATACGGTGGTTCCGGCGGCGGCTACATTGACCTCTCCGTCGTAGTGGAGGAATTGGCTCGGGTCTGCGCCGCCACTTCCCTCATCTACATTGCATCCGTCTCCCTCGCCTCTAAGTGTATCGAGGCATTCGGCTCCCATGAACAAAAGTCCGCCTATCTCGCTCCCCTGGCCCGAGGCCAGAGGCTCGCCGCATTCGCCCTCTCCGAACCCAACGCCGGCAGCGATGTCGCCTCAATGCGGACCACTGCCACTTCACACGGTGGCCAGTACTTCCTCAACGGCAGCAAGACCTTCATCACCAACGGTGACCTGGCCGACTTCCTGGTCGTGTTCGCCACCGAAAACCTCAAGCTCGGGACCAAGGGCATCTCCGCTTTTATAGTCGAAAAGGAATACGAAGGCTTCACGGGCCGCAACGAGCCCGGCAAGATGGGGATGCGCGGCTCCAACACCGCAGAGCTTTTCTTCCAGGATTGCTCCGTTCCGCTGAAGAACCTCCTGGGTGAAGAGGGCAAGGGGATGCGGATGGCCCTGACCACAATAGACGCCAGCCGAATTACAATCGCGGCCCAGGCAGTGGGCATTGCCCACGCTGCTTTGGAATCAGCGCTTCAGTATTCTCAGCACCGGCAGGCATTCGGCCACCCCATCTCCGACTTCCAGGCCATACAGTGGATGCTCGCCGACATGGCTACCCAGGTCAACGCTGCCCGTCTCATCACCTACCAGGCCGCCGACAAGAAGGAGCGTGGAGAACCCTTCGGCAGGGAGTCCGCCATGGCCAAACTCTTCGCCTCCGAGATTGCGGGCCAGGTCACATCCAAGGCCATCCAGATTCACGGCGGCTACGGCTATTTCAAGGAAAGCCCCGTCGAGAGGTACTTCCGGGACGCCAAGGTCACCGAGATTTACGAAGGCACCTCCGAAGTGCAGCGCCTCGTAATCTCCCGAGACCTCCTCAAGTCCGGTCTCTAATAATCACTGAAGAAGGTCCCATGCCACAAGACACCACTCCCGTCTGCCAGGCCCGGCACATCAATCACGTAGCGCTGGTAGTCAAGGATGCCGCCGAGACCCTTTGCTTCTACAAGGACACTTTCGGTGTACCCGATGCCGAGATTGAAGAAGTAGCCGACCAGGGCGTCCTGGCCACCCTCGTCGCCGTTGGAGGGACAAACCTGGAGCTAATTCAACCTGTCCGCCCCGACACCGGCGTCGCCCGTTTCCTGGACGCCCGCGGCGAGGCCCTTCACCACGTCTGCTTCGAAGTCGATGATTTGCAGGCTAAGTTGGACTCTCTCAAGGCAAGCGGCGCCCGACTCATCGATGAATCGCCTCGCCACGGCCTCGCCGGCATGATAGCCTTTATCCATCCCAAGTCCACCCGCGGCGTCCTTATAGAGCTAGTTGACAAGGACACCGTGTAGCCGTAACTCTTCCCATGGGGGTAGCTCGCGATGACACAGGCTGGAATTGACACCATAAGAGTACTGGTTGCCAAGCCGGGCCTCGATGGACACGATAGAGGCGCGAAGGTGATCGCCAGAGCCCTTCGGGACGCGGGAATGGAGGTCATCTATACCGGCATCCGCCAGACCCCCGAGATGATCGCCGAGGCTTCTCTGCAGGAAGACGTCGACGTCGTGGCCGTCAGCATTCTTAGCGGCGCGCACATGGAGCTCCTGCCCCTCATAATCAGCGAGATGAAAGACCGAGGCATCGATGACCGACTGGTCCTCGCCGGCGGCATCATACCCGAAGACGACATCACTCCTCTAAAGGAAATGGGAGTCGGAGAGGTCTTCGGCCCCGGCACCTCCACCACCGACATCATCGACTACATCAGAAACCATCAGGCCGAGGCGTCAAATCAGGGATAAGCGCCCTGCCTTCCACCCTTTCACAGGGCCCGACGCCCATGTCTAAAGCCGTTCCCACCCGAGAGCCGCTTACCGCCCGCATAGTGAATGTCCTCCAGGAATCGGGCCGGACACTGAACACCCTAACCTACCGAGACCTCATTCCCGTCAGCGAGCTCCACAACCGTGGAAAACAGGCCACCGTTGACCTCGCCCGTCTCGCCGACATCAAACCCGAACACCACATCCTCGATGTTGGCTGCGGTATAGGTGGTCCGGCCCGGACCCTTGCCTCGGAATTCGGGTGCCGGGTCACGGGAGTCGATATCTCAAGCGAATTCTGCACCACCGCCAAGTCCCTCAACGAATTGGTCGGCCTTTCTGACAAAATCCGGATCACTCCCGCCGATGCCCTCTCCCTCCCCTTCGATGACGAGTCCTTCGACATCGTCTGGACTCAGCACGTCTCCATGAACATATCCGACAAGCAGGCCCTCTTCACCGAATTGCACCGGGTCCTGCGGCCCGGCGGCAAACTCGCCCTTCATGATGTCTTGTCGGGCTCCGTGCAGCCCATTCACTTTCCCGTCCCCTGGTCCCCGGTCCCTTCAACAAGTTTCCTGTCCGAGCCGGAAGAGACGCGTACCCTTATCCTCACCACCGGCTTTGAAGAACTGGCATGGCAGGACCACACCCAGCTTACCGAGGACTGGTGGAAAAACGTCCGGGAACGCAATTCCGGCAAGCCCCCCTCCCCCCTGAACCCGGGCTTAGTCATGGGGTCGCAATTTCCCAAAATGGCGCATAATATGTATCTCAACATCCGGGAGCGTAGGGTGGCCATTGTACAGGCCGCCTATCGGAAACCCCCGACCCCCTGAAGTCCCTGGCACTGAGGAGAACTGGAGAGAGCGGCATATGCAGATTGGAGCCCACGTTTCCACGGCCGGTGGCTTGGACAACGCCATTGGCAACGCCCAGAAGATCGGCGCAGAGTGCGTCCAGATCTTCGCATCGGCACCCCAGAGCTGGCGTTACAAAGTCCCGGCCCCCGAGATCATTGCATCCTTCAAGGACAAGGCCAAAGAGGCTTCCATCGGCTCCGTCTTCTTCCATGGCGTCTACCTCATCAACCTCGGAACCGAGAAGGAAGAGAACATGGGCAAAGCCGTCGACTCCCTCGTCGGACACATGTCCCTCGCCTCAGAGATCGACGCCGCGGGCGTGATCTTTCACCTCGGCAGCCACAAGGGCCGAGGCTTCGACGCTGTCCTTCCCCAGGTGCTATCCTCCATGTCCAGCGTCCTTGATAGCACCCCTGAGGACAGCTGGCTGATCATTGAGAATGCAGCGGGCATGGGCAACCACATAGGCGCCGCTTTCAGCGAGATCGGGCAGGTGGTGAAGGGCCTCTCCGATGACCGGGTCAAGGTCTGTCTCGACACCGCCCACACCTTCGCCGCAGGCTACAACATCGCCGACCCCTCTGGCATCGAGGAAGCGATGAGCGAGTTTGACTCCGAGGTGGGTTTCGACAAGCTCGTCGCCGTCCATGCCAACGACTCCAAGATACCCCTCGGTGGCGGCGTAGACCGCCACGAGAACATCGGCGAAGGCTACATTGGTCACGAGGGCTTTGAAGTCATCATGGCCCACCCAGCCTTCAGGGACGTCCCATTCCTGCTCGAAGTTCCCGGCTTCGAAAAGAAAGGCCCCGACCAACGCAACATCGAAATCCTTCAGACTATTCGGGACTCCAACTCCAGCGCATGATCCGAAAAACTACCCTTATTCTGTTCGCACTTCTCACCCTCTGCCTGCTGGCCTTCGCCTGCGGCCCGGGCAGAGACGAGATTCTGGTTTTCACTTCCGAGGATGAGACGCGCCACGTCTACCTGTACAAGGGCGACGAGAACCCGGAGGCTATCACCAACGGCCCCTCCGACAACCACTCACCTCGCCTCTCCCCAGACGGTGAACTCATTGCCTTCGTCTCTGACAGAGACGGCAACGCCGACATTTACATCATGAATAGGTCGGGAGAGAACATCACTCTGATATCGGACGGGGAAGGCACTGCTTCTCACCCCCGCTGGTCCCCCGACGGCCGGCAGATAGCCTATCTGCTCCAGGATGCCTCGGGCGCCCCCCATGTCTACCTCTCCGACGCCGAAGAGCCTCAGGCTCAAAGGCTCACCACTGGCGATTTCTCCGAAGGACCCCCCGCCTGGTCTCCCGACGGAAGGTGGATCGCCTTCTCTCTCTCCGACAGCGACGGCGAGGGACAGGGAATAGTCCTCCGAAACCCCGGCGGCGTTAACCAGATAACCCTCACCGAAGGCCCCGATTTCAATCCATCATGGTCTCCGGAATCCGACAGCGTAGTCTTTCAATCCTCCCGGAATGGCGATCTGGATATCTATGTCATCGATGTTCTGGAAGACTTCACCGGCCAGCCCCGACGTATCACCACAAATTCCGAGGCAGACTACAACCCAATCTGGTCGCCCGATGGTGACCAGATAGCCTTCATCTCAGAACGGGACGAAAATCCCGAAATCTACGTCACGATCCCTGACGGCACCGTAGTCGAACGACTCACCAACAATCGGACAGTAGAGGCCGAGATTATCTGGTCTCCTAAAGGTCAGATCGCCTTCGTGTCCTACCTTCACGATAACGCCGATATCTTCATTATGGACTCCGACGGCACAGCCCAGGCCCAGGTAACCAGCGCCTCCGGCCCCGACACCCAACCCCATTGGTAACCCCTCCATCCCTCCCAATTCCTCACGTCATCCCGCCTTCCTTATACCATCCCGAGGCCCCGCGAGGGATTCAAAGCCTCTCTCACCCCAAACACGTCTGCCTAAACCACCCCCAATAGCCATGTCATCCCGAGGCCTCGCGAGGGATCTAGGACTTGCCCATTCGCGCCCCTCAATACCCACCTCCCCTTCCCCCCTCACTCCCCATCCATTACAATATCAATATAACCCCCACCCAGGGGGTATGGGATATACGAGGTCTCACATGAAACCCGACACCAAGGAAGCCAGCCTCCGCCGCCTCAGCTACATCGACGGACACCTGGATGGCATACGCCGCATGGTCCAGGAGGACAAGTACTGCGTCGACATTCTCAAACAAACCTACGCCGTCAGGAAGGCCATCGAAAAGCTGGAGCAGCTCATGCTCGGCAGCCATATGGAGACCTGTGTAATTCCCGGCATTCAGCAGGGACGCCAGGAGCAGATAGTCGAAGAACTGAAGGAGCTATACAAGCTGGCCGACAACTAACCGGAACCCAATGGAGTCACGACAATGAGCATTATGTCCATCTTCAAGAAGAAACCCGAACTGGCCCAGGATCCCGTCTGCCACATGATGGTCGACGTGTCCAAGGCGAGAGCCACCAGCGAGTACGAGGGCACGACCTACTACTTCTGTGCCCCCGGCTGCAAGCTCTTCTTCGAAGAGGAGCCTACCAAGCACATCGGCTCCGAAAAGCCCGCAATTGAAATGTAGCCCTCGAGCCGAGTAATGGCACTCGATCTAACATTGTCCATCGGTGCGCTGGCGCTCGGCGCAGCCCTCTTGTGGTTCTTCCTGGGCAAGAGGACCGCCATACCTGATACAGGCACGGGCCCGACTACTGCCCAACTCAAATCTGCCGACGTGCCAAACGAGCTGACCGAAGACTACCCTCCCGCCGCCACCGACCAAACCAGGCTCTCCATATCAGGCATGACCTGCGCCTCCTGCGTCATGGCCATCGACCGCACCCTCCGGGCCGTCCCAGGCATCTCCGACGCCACCGTCAACCTCGCCGCGGAGCAGGCCGCCATCTCCTTCGACCCCCGGCACGTCACACCCGCCGAGATGATTGCCACGATACAGGGCATCGGCTACGACGCCCGGGTCTCCGGTGGACTTGAGGAAGCGCAGGAAGCCGAGGAACGTTCCCGTGTCCGGGCCCTCCACCTTTTGATGCTCAAATTCGCCGTTGGGGCGCCTATCGCTGTCATCCTGTTCATCGGAAGCAGCGGCGATCTGTTCAGATGGGACCCCGGCTTCCTCTCCAACCACTATTTCCAGTTCGGGATCGCCGTGCCCGTCCAGTTCTGGGTAGGTTGGCAGTTCCTGGCCTCAGCCTGGAAGACAGCCCGACGCCGCATGGCCGATATGAACACCCTTATCGCCGCAGGCACCCTTTCAGCCTTCCTGTTCAGCACAGTGGCGACATTTGCAGAAGACCTCCTCCCCGACTCGGTATCCGGTAAGGTCTATTTCGACACCGCTGCCATAATCGTCTCCCTTATCCTCCTTGGCCGGCTTCTCGAAGCCCGAGCCAAGGCAAAGACCTCAGATGCCATCCGAAAACTCGTCGGCCTCCAGGCGCGAACGGCCAGGGTTGTCAGGGACGGTAAAGAGATGGAGGTGCCCATCGCCGAGGTCCGGGTCGCCGACCACCTTCTCGTCCGTCCCAGCGAAAAGGTTCCCGTAGATGGCCTCATCATCTCCGGCTCGACGTCCATCGATGAATCCATGGTGACCGGGGAGAGCATTCCCGTCGACAAAAGCCCCGGGGACCGGGTGACGGGAGCTACCCTTAACACCGTAGGCGCCTTCAAGATGAAGGCCACCCGAGTCGGCGAGGAAACCCTACTCGGCAGGATAGCCCTCATGGTCCGCGACGCCCAGGGCTCCCGGGCCTCGATTCAACGTCTCGTTGATGTCGTAGCCGGATATTTTGTGCCTGTCGTAATGCTCGTCGCCCTTGCCACCTTCGCAGCCTGGACTCTGGCTCCCGACAATGCCGAGTTCAACCGCAGCCTCGCCGCCGCCGTCGCCGTCCTTATCATCGCCTGCCCCTGCGCCCTCGGCCTCGCGACCCCGACTTCCATCATGGTGGGCACGGGCAAAGGCGCCGAGTTCGGTGTACTCATCCGCTCCGCCGAGGCCCTGGAAACCGCTCACAACATCGACACCATAGTCTTCGACAAGACCGGCACCCTGACCCAGGGGCAACCATCTCTCACCGATATCTCTCCTATCTCTGATTTCACCGCCGACCAGGTCCTTGCCTTGGCAGCCTCCGCCGAGCGCTCCTCGGAGCACCCCGTGGCCCGTGCCATAACCTCCGCCTCCGAAAGTCGGGGCCTCCCCCTCTCCGATCCCAAGGACTTCGAAATGAAGCCGGGCCAGGGGATTCGGGCGGTTGTGGAAGGCCGCAGTGTCGCCGTCGGCAACCGCGGCTTGATGCAGGACATTGGCATCTCTCTTGACGCCCTGGACCCACAATTCGAGTCCCTCGCCAGGGATGGCAAGACCCCCATGTTCGTAGCCATAGATGGCATGCCCGCCGCGGTGATAGCCGTAGCGGACACCCTGAAAGATGACGCATTTCACGCGGTCGCGGAAATCAAGCGCATGGGAATACGCACCGTAATGATCACCGGCGACAACCGATACGCCGCCCAGGCCATAGCCGACCAGCTAGGCATAGACTCCGTCCTCTCCGAGGTTATGCCCCAGGACAAGGTGGACCAGATAAAGAAGCTCCAGTCCCAGGGCAGGACCGTCGCCATGGTCGGGGACGGTATCAACGACGCCCCGGCCCTCGCCCAGGCCAACGTCGGCATAGCCATCGGCGCAGGCACCGACATCGCCATCGAGGCCGCAGACGTGACCCTCATGGGTTCGAGGCTAGGGGGCGTGGCAACAGCCATCAAACTGAGTTCCGCCACCATGCGAAACATCAAGCAGAACCTCTTCTTCGCCTTCGTCTACAACACCGCCGGCATCCCCATCGCCGCCGGAGTCCTGTTCCCCTTCATAGGGCTGCTCCTGAACCCCGGCATCGCCGCCCTCGCCATGGCCGCCAGCTCCCTGTCCGTCCTCACCAACGCCATCCGCCTCCGCAGCTTCAAGCCCTGACCCCCTCCTCTCCTTCCATTCTCCCTCGATCCGGAATCCAGGTGCGGAGGGTTCCGCCCCCGTCCTACGTTCCTGTCATTCCGATGCCCCGCGAGGAATCTGGGGCGGGGCATTCAGCCCACTCTCCCTCGATTAAACGTTTGCACAACCTGTGTTGGGAGCCGGGGCCGCTCGTGCTGAGCCCCGTCGAAGTATGAGCGGGGGCGGAGGGTAAGTAATCTGGTAGGCACAAGAGATGCAATCTTCAGTCGTGCAAACTCATCTGTATAGCAGCACTCGTAACCCCCCCCACGCCTCCCAAGAAATGTTGTAACATCCCCCCACACCCCACCCCAAAGCAGGTATCCATGCAAACCCCCGAATGGAACAAGTCCCTAATAGACAGGTGCAAGACCGCCAATATTCTTTACCTCTCCATGTGCAGCGCACTGGAGCTCTCTACTCTGCGAGCCCACGGCCAGGACGCTGCTGCCACCCTCATGTTCAAGATGCTCCGCAGGCACCAGCTGGACCACTTTCTACCCGGCCTGGAGAAGCTCGGATTGGATAAAGAGCCGTCCGACGCCGTAAAGTCAGCGAAATATCATTACTTCTCCAACATCCTTGGCGGATTGGAAGTCCAGTACATGGAGGAGAACCCCGAAAAGGCCTGGGTCCGATACCCGCCACCCTTCGCAATGTCGGACAGCCCATTTACTCCCAGCGCCGCCATCGCCGCTTACGCCCCGGAGGTGGGACACGCCGTGTTCCGTGCCTGGCATGCCCACAACGGTGTCTCGCTGGGAAACCCGAGGCTCGGGTTCGTTATGACTCAAGTCGCCCATCAGGGAGACCCGTGCCTCGAAGGCTACTTCAAGATTTTCGATCGAGACCTTGAGCCCGACGAGCGTCTACAGTTCAGTCCCACCGAGAGAGGCCCGGCCTTCGACCCAGCATACGGCCCAAAACTCCCTGTTGAGGAATGGACCGAGGTACGTGCCGCCCGAGCCCTCCGCAACTACGCAGTCGAATACGTTACCAGCCACGTTAACGCCCTGATGGAAATGTACGGCATCAGCGGGGCGCAGCCCATCGTCGCCCACGCGAGCCGGGTGATCTATGCCCAACTGTCTCGCAAGCTCCTCCAGGACTACAACCTGGAAGACGTAGACATGGGCCCCGAGGCCCTCGCCCTATTCATCAAGCGGGACCGGGAGTCGCTCCACGAAGAGGTGGAGATAGAGGCATTGTCCGACGGTGCGATAAAGGTCAGACAACACTCCCGCAACCCAAGGCTTTTCCCACCCTCCAGCCCCATGCCCGTAGAGATCGAGGACGCGATGCATCAGGGCTGGCGCATCCTGGCCGGGGAAATGCAGTTCGGCATGGACATCAAGATGACGTCCATGCTATCCGCAGGAGACCCCTGCAACGAATGGCTGATCCGCTCGTAGAACCGGACCCCCCAACCGAAAGCAGGTGAACAATGAACATACCTGAATGGAACAAGTCCCTCATGGGCAAGTGCCAGCTCGCCAATGATGTACACATGACTTTATGTTCAGCTCTGGAGCTGTCCACGATCCGCGCTCACGGTCAGGACGCCGTTGCGACCCTGAAATTCAAGATGTTGAGACGGCACCAGCTTGGCCATTTCCTCCCCGGCCTCAAAAAACTGGGCCTGGACACGGAAACGTCCGACGCCGTGAAGGCTGGCAAGTACCACTACTTCTCCAACATACTAGGCGGCTTGGACGTCGAGTACATTGAGGAGACCCCCGAGAAAGTCTGGGTCCGATACCCGCCTCCATACGCCATGTCGGACAGCCCATTCTCCCCGGGAGTCGCCATTGCGGCCTACGCTCCCCAGACAGGGCGCGCAACATTCTGGGCGTGGCACGCTCACAATGGCGTCTCCCTGGGCAACCCTAGGCTCGGGTTCGTTCTCACCCAGCTCTCCCAGCAGGGAGACTCCTGCTATGAGGGGTATTTCAAGATATTCGACCGGGACCTGGCGCCCGACGAACGCCTACAGTTCAGCCCCACCGAGAGAGGCCCGGCTTTCGACCCGGCCAACGGGCCCAAGCTTCCAGTGGAAGACTGGAACGAGGTGCGCTCCGCCCGAGCCCTCCGTAACTACTCCGTCGAGTACGTTTCCAGCCACGTTGTCGCCCTGCTGGAAATGTTTGGCCTCAGCGGGACCCGGGCAATTGTCGAGCATGCCAGCCGGGTCACCTATGTCCAGCTGGCACGCAAGATCATACGCGAATACAACCTGGAAGACGTGGGGCTAGGCCCCGAGGCCTTCGCCCTCTACATCAAGCGTGACCGCGAGTCCCTTCATGAAGAGGTTGAAATTGAGCAGGTCAGCGACTCCCTCGTGAAGGTCCGGCAGCACACCCGCAATCCCCGCCTTTTCCCGCCCTCAAGGCCCTGGCCCGCGGAGATCGAAGACGCAAAGCTCCAGGGCTGGCGCCTCCTGGCACATGAATTTAAGTTCGGCATGGACGTCAAAATGACCTCGATGCTCGTAGCCGGAGACCCTTACGACGAGTGGGAGATCAAGGCCTAGTTGGCCGTTAGCACCCAAGGAGCACAGGATGAATCCCAACTACTGGAAAGAGATCGACTCGACAGGCATCATATCCCGCCCAGTCCACCACGGCGACGGCGATATCGACATGCGCGGCTTCTTCGACACCATTTCCAGCCTTCCCGTCAAGTTCCATGTCTGGGAGATGGCTCCGGGCGTCAGCGAGGGGGCGCACGTCCACGAGGGAGACAACTCGCTGGAAGAGCTTTATTACTTCCTCGAAGGCAGGGGCGAGATGTGGTTCGGGGACGAGACCCTGGAAGTACGAGCCGGAGAGGCCGTCCTGGTGCCTCAAGACGTAGACCACGGCTTGCGCAACAACTCGGAGGGGCCGCTGCGGTTGGTCGTCGTCTGGGGCAAGCCTGATCGTCAGGCCGCGGACGCGCTTACGAAAGGGCGCGGCAGAGACTAGGGGTGGGGAGTCCCGTCACTCGTTCTGGAAATAGTTGACGTTGATGTCGTAGTACTGGGCCCAGTAGTCCGGTACTTCGGACTCTTCGAAGATCGCGGTCACCGGACAGACGGGCTCGCAGGCTGCGCAGTCGATGCACTCATCGGGGTCGATGAACAGCATGTCCTCCCCTTCACCGTCGGAGGGGTGGATACAGTCGACAGGGCAGACCTCGACACAGGCCAGGTCTTTGACTCCGATGCAGGGCTCGGCGATTATGTAGGTCATATGGGGCAGGCCTCCAAGCTTTAAGGTCTGTTCGGTCTGCGGGCAGCAAACCCAAGGTATTCTAATACCTTATGGACGGGGACTCAATCTACCCCATCGTCACCGCCCCCCGAGACGCGGATGTAGCCAACTTCGCGTATTTCGCCAGCGCACCCGTCGTGTAGTTCGGCGGGATCGGCGCCCACGCCGCCAGCCTTCTGTCCAGCTCCTCCTGGGATACCTCCAGGTTTAGCTGGGCGTTCGGGATGTCGAGAATAACCGTGTCGCCCTCCTCGACAATGGCAATCGGCCCCCCCACCGCCGCCTCTGGCGCCACGTGACCAACCATGAATCCCTGCGTCGCCCCCGAAAACCGACCGTCGGTTATCAGTGCCACGTCCTCCCCCAGCCCCTGCCCGACTATGGCAGCCGTCACGTGGAGCATCTCCCTCATTCCGGGCCCGCCCTTGGGTCCCTCATAGCGAAGCACCACGATGTCGCCGGGCTCGATCTCCTGGTTGTCCACGGCCTTGAAGGCATCCTGCTCCCTGTTGAACACCCGCGCCCGACCCCGGTGCACCTTGTTCAGGTCCTCGGGGTGAGCCAGCTTCACCACCGCCCCCTCGGGCGCGAGGTTGCCTTTCAGTATCACCATGGAACCGTGCGGGCTCAGGGGCTCCGCAACGGGATGGACCACCTTGCCGGAAGTCGGTATCTCCACGTCGGCCAGGTTCTCTTCCACGGTCTTGCCCGTAACGGTCAGCGCACCCCCGTGCAGCAGCCCGGCGTCCAGGAGCCGCTTCATCACCGTCGGAACGCCACCCTCCCTGTGCAGGTCGACCATGAGGTACCGACCCCCCGGCTTCATGTCTGCGATGTATGGTGTGCGCTCGCTGATCCTGTGGAAGTCCTCGATGCTGATGTCCACACCGGCTTCGTAGGCGATGGCCAGTAGATGGAGCACGACGTTCGTGGAGCCGCCCATCGATACGGCAACCGCAATCCCGTTTTCGAACGCCTCCTTGGTGAGAATGTCCCGAGGCATTATCCCTTGCTCGAGCAGCCTCATCACCGTCCGACCCGCCTCATACGACTTCTGCAGTATGCCTTCCTCAATCGCCGGCTCCGACGATGCACCCGGCAAGGCCATGCCCATCGCCTCGATGGTCGAGGACATGGTGTTGGCCGTAAACATGCCGCCGCACGATCCCGCCCCAGGGCACGCCGCACATTCGATGTCTTTCAGATCGGAGTCGCTGATCCGGCCCTTGCTGTGCGCCCCTATGGCCTCAAAAACGTCCTGGATGCTGATGTCTTTCCCGGCGTATCTGCCCGGCATTATCGTGCCGCTGTAGAGGAAGACCGTCGGAATGTTCAGCCGTGCCGCGGCCATCATCGCCCCCGGCAGGTTCTTGTCGCATCCCGCAATTGTCACCAGGCCGTCGAAGTGTTCGCCGTGGGAGACCAGCTCTATGGAATCGGCTATAAGCTCCCGGCTAACCAGCGACGCCTTCATCCCTTCCGTTCCCATCGAAATCCCGTCGCTTACGGTCAGCACCCCAAATTCAAACGGAGTGCCCGCCGCCGACCTAACACCCGCCTTGACCCGTTCCGCCAGCTTGTCCAGGTGTACGTTGCATGGCGTTATGTCCGACGCAGTGTTCGCCACCCCGATGAACGGCTGCTCCAGTTCCTTGTCCCCGACGCCGACCGCCCTCAGCATCGCCCGCGCCGCCGCCCGGTCCGCCCCATCCGCAACAATCCTGCTCCGATGCCTAACGTCGAATTTTGCAGCCGTGGTCATCTATTTCTCCTCCTGGTTTTCTCCCGTTTTTCCGCCCGACATCATAGCACACACCCCGCCCCACACCCGCTTCATCCCAACACAACCTCTTTACACCGTCATTCCCGACCCCGATCGGGAATCCATCCCCTTTTCCCCCAGTACTGAACTAGAGGCAGACGTTGGCGCAGATGCGCCAACGTCTGCCTCTGTTCTTATCTCCCCCTCTCCCTTGAAGGCCCTAAGGGTCGAAGATGTCGAAGATGCGCCTGGGTGTGCGCCCGTGGCGTGAGAGGGGGATTAAGGGGGTGAGAGCTCTCCGGTGGGGCTGGGTCGGTGTCCCCCGCCTAGGTGTACAATCACCCCTCCTCCCTATCCCAAGACTACACTAGGAATCTACAGCGCACTTCCCTAAACCCATCCCGCGGGAACTGAGGAACGCCAAGCGTGCGTATTGACACTGGTAAGATTGGTAATTACCATAATTACGGCATATGGAGGCAAAGCAGATGAACGAACCGTCTTATATACGGGAAGCGAAGCTAATTCGCATCGGCAACTCCAAGGGCATCCGACTTCCCAAGGCTCTGCTTGACAAATACGGATGGGCAGACCGTCTGACGCTTGAAGAGCTGGAAGGCAGCGTGGTCCTGAAGGGCAAGGACACGCAAAATCTGTCCTGGGAGCAGACCTGCCGGGCCATGGCCGCCGAAAGGGAGGACTGGAGCGACTTCGACAGCGCCATAGCCGACGGCTTGGACTGATGGCCTCTTTTCCCCAGCGGTATGGCATTTACATCGCGGACCTGAATCCCACCGTGGGCAGCGAGATTCGCAAGGCGAGACCGGTGGCAGTCGTCAGTCGCGATGAAATGAACCGATTCCTGGAAACGGTGGTAGTCTGCCCTCTCACTACCAAACTGCATCCCGGCTGGCGAGGCCGCCTGCAAGTGCAGTGCGCGGGACGGGACTCTGAAATAGCCGTGGACCAAATTCGCACCATAAGCAAGCGTCGCTTGGGGCGTCGCATCGACCGGCTATCAGCAGAGGATGCCATGAAGCTGCGGCGCATCATCAGCGAGGCGTACGCAGAGTGACTGAGAGGGGGAACGGTAGCCCTCCCCCCTCACCATTCAGATGCCCCGCGAGGAATCTGGGGCGGGGCATTCCGTTCGCCCTGAGCGAAGTCGAAGGGTCTCAAGAACGGAATGGAAGGGGCCGCTCACCCTGAGCACCGTCGACGGGAGCCCTACCCTTCTTCCGCGGCTAATGTGAAATCACCCCCTTGACCAAATACGACCATCTGTACTACATTATCACCATCCCCGACCCCTCCGGGACCTAGCCGACATCCTAGCCCCAGTTCCCCCCCACCCGACGCCCTGCAATAGACCGACCCCACGAGGCCACGCTCGCATCAGCCCTCGCACTCCCCGCCTTTATGGACCGCCTCCCTATTCACTCCCTGCGTCTCACCGACCCCGCCATGCAGAATCTCTACCACACCATCAAAGCCCTTCAGTCTCCCGGACCTAAACGGCCCAGGAAAAAGCCTCCTCATGGCGCGCGACTAAGCCAAAAGGGTCTCGCAAATTAAAGATTTTCCGAAAAACAATCAAAATTCACACCTGAGTCCCCACAACAATCAAAATTCCGACTTCATTCCCACGAAAGGATCCGCCGCACCCTCCCCCACCCCTTGCCCCACCCGACGCCCCCGCTTATCATTGCATCCGCGTATCACCCTTTTTATAGCTGTTTGCCCCCTGCCCCCCTTACACCATAAGGAGACCACCGATGTCCTACGATGACCTTCTCATCGAAAGAGATGGCCGCATCGCCAAGCTCATCCTCAATCGCCCCAAAAAGCTCAACGCCATCACAGACCATATGGAGGAAGAGATGGCCAGGGCCATAAAGGACTTGGGTGATGACGACTCCGTCGGCGTTGTGGTGCTCACCGGCGCTGGCAGGGCCTTCTCGGCAGGTGCGGACGTGTCCGAGCTACCGGGCAACCAGTCGGATGGCCGTGGAGACAGCCCCGAGGATAAGCGCCGGAATTTTCGCAAGGCAATGAACGTCGTTCTCGGTGTGCATCGTATGGAGAAGCCTGTCATCGGCATGATTAACGGTGTCGCCGCAGGCGCGGGCTTCGACCTCGCCTGCGCATGCGATCTCCGGGTAGGCACCCCCAAGTCCCGCTTCCTCGCCGCTTTCATACGAGTCGGCCTCTTCCCCGGCTGGGGTGGCATGTGGCTCTACGCCAAGACCTTAGGCATTCCCAAGGCCGCCGAGCTGGTATTCACTGGTGATTTTCTGGAAGCCGACGATGCTTACCGGCTGGGCATGCTCAACAAACTCGTCCCAGAAGAAGAGCTCGAAGCAACTACTATGGAGATGGCCCAAAAGATCGCCGACGGGCCTCCTATCGCCCTGCGGCTGTCCAAGCTGATGCTCTACAAGGCCCTCAACATGGACCTCGAAACTGCCATGCAGATGTCCGCCGCCCTCGAGACCATCACCCTCACCTCCGAGGATCACAGCGAGGGCGTCGCAGCTTTCCGGGAAAAGCGCAAGGCCAACTACCAGGACCGCTAAGCCTTGCGGATCATCGCCGCGGACATTGAGATTGAGGCTCCTGCCTCCGTCATCTGGGACGTCATCTCAGATCTGGATTCCTACGCGGATTGGAACCCCTTCCTCCGGTCCGCCTCCGGCAGCATCGAAGAGGGCGCCCGAGTTGAGTTGTTCATCAAACCACCCCGCGCCAAGGGCACCTACATTAACCCGCAGATAGTCCTCATCGAAGAGGGCAAGGGGTTCAGTTGGCGTAACAACATCCTCTTCCCCGGACTCTTCGACACGGAGCACTACTTCATCATCGACCCCATAGACGACACCCGTTGCCGCTTCGTACAGGGTGAAGAGGTGACCGGCCTATTCGTCATCCCGATCATATGGCTCATCGGCGGCGCCACCCGACGCGGCTTTGAAAGGATGAACGAGGCCCTGAAAGCCCGCTGCGAAGACCTCCTCAACCCTCCCCCCACCCCCGAAGAAATTCCTCCACCCCCTGGGGAGTAGGCCCACTCACCCGGTCGTAGATTCCCAAGCGCACAGTAGGCGTGAATCCGGTGGTGGGGATTCCGCTCTCCCTGAGCGGAGTCGAAGGGTCTCAAGAGCGGAATAGGTGAGGGGGCCCACTCCCTTAACTACGAGTTACGCAAGGATCCCTTGACAGGTCGAAGATCCGCCTCAGACACAAGGCCCCCAAAGCCAACCCCAAGCCCCCGCTAATCGTAACCCCGCTCCCACGCCTCCAGTATCTCCGACGAGTCCGTCACCCACACCAGCCGCTCCATAAACTTCATCGCGTCATTGTGTAGTTCTGCCACCCTCGCCCCGACAAGATCCCTCGGTATCACCGGGAAGAAGCCTAGCTGAGTGCCCGTCCAGGCCGTAGGCAATATGCCAACCTCCGTCGCCACCCCCGTCGAGATGAACGTCTTTATCCCGTGGCTGCGCAATATGAGTTCGAAAGTAGAATGCACAAACGTGTTGGTGCGGTACTTGTTGATTACAATGTCGCCTTCCTGGGCTTTCAGCTCGTCAATCGTCTGACAACCCCAACTCCCGAGAACCGTCGGGTTGGCGTACTGGTGCTTCGCCGGGTCACTGACAAGATTCCACCTCTTGTTGGCCAGGGGGTCATCGTAGGCGCCCAGGTCCGGGAGGCTCGTGAAGTTGGTCTGCCATATCCTCACGCCGTGGCTGCGGGCCTTCGCCACAAAGTCCACCAGGTTACCCAGAAACCCCGATACGTCGATGCTCTCTCCGGCCTTCTTGAAGATCCCATCGTCGTGCAGAAAGTCGTTCTGCATGTCGTGTACCATTACCACTGTGTGCTTCGGATTTACCATCTCCGCAACGGTCTCGAATATCTCCCGACCCTGAAACTTGTGCATTTCTGACCCTCCTGATTTAAGCTCACTCCCACCTGAAAACCCTGGTTGCTGCAAGGAACGCTATTGCCAGCCACACCGCCATACCCAGAATCTCCCACGGAATCTCGGTTATGCCCGCACCCTGGATGGCCACTTCCCGCATGGCATCGGCCAGGAAGGTGAGAGGTAGATACTGGACTATGTCTTCCAGCACGCCCGGCAATGTGTCGGTCGGGAAGAAGACCCCTGAGAGAAACATCATAGGCAGTGCGATGATGTTTGCCAACGGCGCCCCGACCTCCTCATTCTTCGCAAACCCTGATATCACAAACCCTATGGCCAGGAAAAGCGCCCCGCCCAAAACGGCAAGTATGAACAGGTAGCCGAAATTCCCGGCCACGGTAACGTCGAATATAAGCACCCCGACTCCCAGCAGAATTACAACCTGGACTACGGACACAATGAGCCGGGTGAAGACCTGTCCAATCAGGAAGTTGTGGGGCCGGATGGGGGTTGCACTCAGCCTTCGGAGCACACCCTGCTGCCGATACTGGATCAGCGAAAACACCACGCTGAAAATGCCCATCTGCATGATGGCCATGGAGACTATGCCCGGGACCAGGAAGTCGACGTACTCCAGGCCCTTGCTTTCTACGGCCTGGGACTCGATCACAAATTGGCGCTGTATGCCAGCGCTGCGCAGGGTGAACTCATCAAGGATGCCGCGGACTATTCCCTCTCCAACCTCCGCCTGCTGGAACCGGTCTTCAGCGTAAAAGGCTTGGACGGTGATCGGGTTTGGGGACTCACCGAATCCCTGGGGTATGACGATGACAATGTGGCGGTCGCCATCCTCCAGCGCTTGGAGCTCCGAATCTCGGCTCCCGACCGTCAACTCGATTACCCCGGATTCATCTGAATCTTCCGGGTCCTCCATTCCACGCAAGACCTCCGTAAGAATCTCCGATGCCGGCGTATCCGCATCGTCAACCAGCCCCATGCTGATGGTGGAAAACGCTCCAAAGTTGAGCAGCCCGAATATGACTATGAACATCAGAGGCAGGACCAGCGTCCAGAAGATAGCCTGCCGATTGCGGTAATACATCTTCAGAGATGCAATCGTCAGGGCGAGGGTCGGGTTCAAGCTAGTCTTCCCTCAGGCTCTTGCCGGTGAGGTTCAGAAAGACGTCCTCCAGGTTGGCCGACTTGCTGGCCCTCTCCTTGCGGAAACCCGTGTCCAGAAGACCATCAATCATCGAGTCGGGACTGTCCAGAGCCACTATTGACCCTTTATCGATTATCGCTACCCGGTCGCATAGCTCTTCGGCTTCTTCCATGTAGTGAGTCGTCATTACTATGGTTGTGCCGTCTGCCCTCAGGCGCTTGATGAGTTCCCACATATGCCGCCGGGCCTGGGGATCGAGGCCCGTGGTAGGCTCGTCCAGGAACATAACCACGGGATCGTTGACCAGGGCCGTGGCTATGGATAGCCGCTGCTTCTGTCCGCCGGAGAGCTGCCTGTACTTGGCCTTTCCCTTGTCCTGCAGCTCCACCCTTTCCAGCACCTCCCTCGCATCCACCTTGCGGCCATACAGGTGCCCGAAAAGGCCTACAATCTCCAGCAGCACCAGGTTATCGAAGAAGGCGGCGGACTGAAGTTGCACGCCGATTATCGCCTTCACCCCCCTCGGGTCCTTGGTAACGTCAATACCGTCGATGAATGCCGTGCCTTCGTTCGGACTGCGCATCCCTTCCAGGATTTCCACCGTGGTGGTCTTGCCTGCGCCGTTGGGCCCCAGCAGACCGAATATCTCGCCCCGCTCCACCTCGAAGCTCACACCGTCAACCGCCGTCAAATCGCCATACCGCTTGGTCAGCCCCGAGGCCCGGATCACGCAATCCATGTGAAAATTGTAACATACACCTCTCTCCATTTATTCCGGCCTCCCAGCCAGTCGAATACGCTCCGAGGCGTTAATCCATCCCCTCCCTTTGACACCCTTTTCATACGGCTTTTATACTCATCCCATGACCATAGACAAGCTCATCTCTGCTGACTCTCACGTGGTGGAGCCCCCCGACCTCTGGGACTCCCGTATCGACGCGGCATTCAGGGACCGCCGACCGCGCATGTATCAGGACGGCGAAGTCCACCGATGGATCGCCGACAAGGACATCAACGTCGGCTCCCTTGGCGCCCCTTCCCAGGCCGGACGCCGATTCGAAGACCCCGACTCCCTCACCATAGAGGCGCCTTTCCAGGACACCCCCGAGGCCGCCTACGACCCCCACGCCAGGGTCAAGGCCATGGCCGTCGATGGCGTTGTCGGAGAGGTGACGTACCCCACCATCGCCGTCCGCCTCGTCGAGACCGACATTGACTCCGCCCTGATGTCCGCCTGCTTCCGTGCAATGAACGACTGGATGGCCGAGTTCAGCACCGCATATCCCAACTCCATCAAGGGCAGTGGGGTCATCAACGTAGACGACATGGAGGACGCCCTTGCCGAAATGGAACGCTGCGCTAGGCTCGGGCTGGCGAGCATCGCCATTCCCGCTTACCCTGGCGAAGGCCGCACCTATGACCTGCCGCGCTACGACCGATTTTGGGCCCTCGCCCAGGACCTGAAAATTCCCTTGGCTATGCACTCGGGGTCATACCGCCCGGGGCCCGGGGTCATCGGCTCCTTCGCCAACGACATCTCGGTCGGCGGCACCTCATCCTTCCGAGCCAGCGAGGACTATTGGCCCCGACGCGCCATCGGAGACATGATGTTCTCTGGCGTCTTCGAACGTTTTCCCGGTCTGACCATCGGGGCAGTTGAATTCGAACTCGGCTGGGCGGCCTACTTCATCCAGCAGATGGACCGCCACTACGCCGACCATCACTACGTCAAGGAAATCCAGTTCCAGGGCGACTATCTCCCCGGCGACTTGTTCCGCCGAAACGCCTTCGTCACCTTTCAGGAGGATGTCGCAGGCATCGCCACACGGCACGTCGTCGGCATCGACAACATCCTCTGGAGCTCAGACTACCCCCACACCGAGTCCACCTGGCCTAACTCCCTCCCCGTCCTCAGCAAACTGTTGACCGGCGTCCCACAAGACGAGGCCGAAAAACTCGCCTTCCGAAATGCGGCTCGAGTGTACGGGTTCAACTAGTATCTGAACCCAAAGATCATGCTCTTTATCGTGGTGATTGCCCGAGAGATATAATGATGCTTGCCGTGACAAATTGGTCAGGCCCAAGGAGGTTTGCACTTTGGCTAAGAGAGTTAGCACAACCGAGGCAAAAGCAAGGCTTTCATCTCTCTCAGAGGAAGTGGCCTTGGGAGGTGAGCACATCATCATAGAACGTCGTGGAGTGCCACTTGTCGCCCTGGTAAGCATAGGCGACCTGGAACTTCTGGACGACGACAAGACAGCTTCCCGAAACCCTCAAGGTGCCCTGGCCCTGGTAGGAGCTTGGCGAGAGGCTAGCGATGCCGAAATCGACGAATTTATAGAGGACGTCTACAAATCCCGAGAAAGTGATACTCTGCGACCGGTACAGCTTGAACTCTAATGTACCTGCTGGACACGGACATCCTGAGCAATCTACTGAAGCGCAAACCTTCGGCCTCCCTAATTGCCAAGCTATCATCACTACCAGGAGAGCAACAATTTACGTCTAGTATTACCCTTGGGGAACTACTCTACGGAGCCTACCGCATGCGACAGCAAACGTATCTCTTCTTGCAGCGCATCCGCGGTATCTTTCCAGCAAGCATGCGTGTACTCCCTTTTGACCGCTCCGCCGCACATCGCTACGGTGCGTTGAGAGCTGAACTGGAGCGTATCGGCACCCCATTGGCTGACGCTGACCTCAGAATTGGATCCATAGCGCTGGCCCGTGGCCTCACGGTCGTCACCGGAAACGTTCGCCATTTCCAGAGAATTCCTGACCTGAGTGTAGAGAATTGGTTGGATGGTACAACATAACCCCGCCCCCCACCCCACCTATGATATCCTTACCCAACTATGGGCCTTAGACTCGGCGTAGATATCGGCGGAACCTTTACTGACCTCGCCCTGGTCGACGAGGACTCCGGCCAGCAGACCACCTTCAAGGTCTCCTCCACCCCTTCCGACTACTCAGCCGCCGTCGTCGACGCCATAAAAGCCCTCTCCACAGACCACGGCATTGTTCCATCCTCCCTGACCTTCCTTTCCCACGCGACCACTGTGGTCACCAACGCCATCCTGGAGTCCAAGGGCGCCCGAGCAGCCCTTATAACCACAGACGGCTTCCGAGACGTTCTCGAAATCCGGCGCCAGTCACGGGCCAAGCTCTACGACATATTTCAACCCCCGCCGCAGGTAATCATCCCAAGGCATCTACGCCTCGAAGTCTCCGAACGCGTTGACGCCTACGGCAACATATACAAGCCTCTCGACGAGTCAGACCTCACCCGTATCGTCGCCTTCCTGAAGGCCCACGAGGTCAAGGCCGTCGCCGTCTCCCTCCTCTTCTCCTTTCTGAATCCCGCCCACGAGCAGGTTATTGGTGAAGTCTTGCGCCGCGAGCTTCCGGAGGTCAGAACTTTCCTATCCTCCGAAGTCCTCCCAGAAATGCGGGAATACGAGCGCACCAGTACCGTTGCCGTGTGCGCCTATGTGGCGCCGGTACTTGAGGGATACCTCAACCGCCTCAACGACTTCCTGGACACCGACGCCTACCCTCCCCTCTACCTGACCGGCTCCAGCGGAGGCGTATTCAACGTCGAAGAGGGTCTCCGAGTCCCGGCCATGCTCACCGAGTCGGGCCCTGCGGCAGGCGTCACCGCCACCGTGGCCCTCGGCAATGTCCTGGGCCTGAATCAACTCATCTCCTTCGACATGGGCGGCACCACCGCCAAGGCTTCCCTGGTTAACAACGGTGAAGTGAGCGTCACCACCGAATACGAGGTCGGTGGTTCCGGCAACGTACGGCGCTGGCTCCAGGGAACCGGCTACCCCATCAAGGTGCCGGTTGTGGATTTGGCGGAGGTCAGCGCAGGCGGCGGCAGCATCGCCTGGCTCGACGACGCCGGAGGCCTGAGAGTCGGCCCACAGAGCGCGGGAGCGGCCCCGGGCCCCGCCTGCTACGGCCTTGGCGGCCAGGACCCGACCGTCACCGACGCCGATGCCGTTCTCGGCTACCTGGACCCCGGACACTTCCTCGGCGGCCGCATGGCCCTATCTCTGGAAGGTGCTTCCAAGGCAATAGAGAAGACGGTGGGCGAGCCCCTGGGCCTTGACCTTATGGAAGCCGCCCAGGGCATCGTGGACATCGTCAACTCCAACATGGCCGACGCCATACGCATGATTTCCATCGAACGCGGCCATGATCCCCGAGACTACTCCCTGGTTGCCTTTGGCGGTGCGGGCCCCGTTCACGCTGGGCGTATCGGTGAGGAACTCGGCATCAACAAGGTGATTATCCCTCCCAACCCCGGCGTCTTTTCCGCCATGGGCCTGGTGTGTACGGACCTGAAGCGAGACTACGTTCGCAGCCTCTATAGCCTGCTGGATGAGACCGGCGTGGATGACCAGATGCGTCAGGTCTATCGTGACATCACCGCGGAGGCCCGGGGCATGCTCTCCCGCTCCGGCATCCCCGAGGAAAACTGGAGTTTCCGATATTACCTCGACATTCGCTACGGCAACCAGGCCTACGAACTCACGGTTCCCGTCGAGTCCTCGGAAATCGAGGAAGGCGCCCTGGAAGCCATCGCGGAGCGCTACCACGCCCAGCACTTCACCACTTACGACTACAACGCCCCCGACGAACCGATCCAGTTGGTAAACATGCGCGCTTCGGCCATCGGCAAGTTCGGAGCGGACTTCATCGCAACCCGCAACTCTTCCACCAACGGCAGCAAGAGCATTACACCTCGCTCTCGCCGAGAGGTCTATTTCAAGGAGTCGGGAAAGACATCATGCCCCGTCTACGACAGGGGAGACCTGTCTGCAGGCTCCGAGATCGAAGGCCCGGCCGTCATCCAGGAGTCCAGCTCCACCATCATCGTATACCCCGGCCAGCGCGCCGCGGCAACCGAGTTCGGGACTATCGAGATTACCGTCTAGGCACGAGGGACTGACGCCATGCACCAGGACATTGATCCCATCACCTTCCAGGTCATTAAGAACAGCCTCCTTTCCGCCGCCGAGGAGATGAAAATCGTCCTCGCAAAAACGGCCTACTCACCCATCCTCAAACTCGCCGGAGACTACTCCTGCGGCATCTTCGATGCCTCGGGCAATATGGTTGCCCAGGGCCCCGACATCCCTATACATCTCGGCTCCATGCCCCTCTCCGTCAAAGCCATCCTCGCCAGGTCCAACGATATCTCCCCCGGCGACGTGTTCATCCACAACGACCCCTATTTCGGAGGTTCCCACCTCCCCGATGTCAACGTAATTACCCCCATCTATCTCAACGACGACCTGCTCCTCGGCTTCACCTGCGTCCGTGCCCACTGGCCCGACGTTGGCTCGGCCAGCCCCGGCTCCTATGGCGCAACCACCGAGATATACGGCGAGGGCCTCCGTCTCCCCGGCGTCCGACTGTTCACACAGGGTGAGCTAAACCGGGACATAGACGACCTGATCTTTTCCAATGTCCGTACCCCAGAGGAACGACGAGGAGACCTTCGGGCCCAGGTTGCTGCCAACCACCGGGGCGCAATTCGCGTCCGGGGACTCGCCGAAAAGTACGGCGTGGACCTGATCCGCGAGATGATGCAGGGCATCCAGGACTACTCGGAGCAGATGATCCGGCGCCAGCTGGATCGGTTCGACGACGGCGAGTTCTACTACGAGGACTTCTGCGATGGCGACGGCATCCTTGGCATCGGGCAGACCGAGGACGAACCCATCAACATCCGCCTTCGCGTCAACAAGGTAGATGACCATTTAACGGTGGATTTCACGGGCTCCGACGGCCAGGTGGACGGCCCAATGAACGCGCCCCTGGCCGTGACGGCCTCCGGTGTCTACACCGCCGTCAAGATGATCGCAGATCCCAACGACCTCATTCCCCCCAACTCCGGCGCCTGGCGTGCAATCGGCGTCAACGCTCCGGAAGGGTCCGTGGTCAACGTTCTTCCCCCCGCCCCGGTCGTCTTCGCCAACCACGAAATGACCCACCGCATCTGCGACATGGTCTTCGGTGCGGTGGCGCCCGGCTACCCGAACAACGTTCTGGCAGGGTCCCAGGGCACCTCGGCCATATTGACAGTAGGTGGCCTGCACCCCAAGACCAGGCGCCGCTACGTCAGCTACGAAACCGTGGCCGGTGGCATGGGCGCCCGACCCAACCAGGACGGCATCAGCAGCGTCAAGGTCGGCATCTCCAACACCATGAACTCCCCCGTAGAACAGATCGAGATGCGCTTCCCAATAATGATCGACCGATACGAGCTTATCAACGACTCGGGCGGCCCCGGCAAGTACCGGGGAGGCTTGGGCGCAAGGCGCGTCACCCGTGTCATGGGGCACACCGCCATGGTCACCACCTGCTGCGAACGAATGACCTCGGCGCCCTTCGGTCTACGGGGAGGGAAGCCTGGAGCTGTAAGCAGCATCCAGATGATCGATAAAGAGGGCAACAAGAGCAAAGTCGCGGGCAAGGGACCGCCCTTCCCCATCGGTGACGGCAGCGAAATTTGGTACGACGTTGCAGGCTCCGGCGGCTACGGCAACCCCGAGCAACGGGACCCCGATGCCCTGCGCAACGACGTAATCAACGAATACGTATCCGAGGAATCAGCCGCCAGGGACTACGGCGCCAACCCCGAAAACATGCGCTGCCCCTATTGCGGCGCTTCGCAGGAACCCGCCGAGTAGCCCAACAAAGAATAAGTCCACACTCTCATTGGGGGCTCGGCTTAACCAAGATTCTCGGCGGCGGATGGTAGGTCCAGTCCCCTCTCCCTTAATGGGAGAGGGCTAGGGTGAGGGTGAACCCCCAGCCACCCAGTTTCAATGCAGCAGGGCTAGCACTCTTCTCAGCCCTACTTCCGCCACACCGAGGACGCACCCACCCTCACCACTTCAACCCCGTCCTGATTCGTGAACAAGGCTTCCTTCTTAAGGAACACCATAGGCCCGGATCGTCCGGTTTTAGGGTAAACGTCGGTCACCGTTATCGAAGCGTCCAGCACGTCCCCCGGCCTGATCACGCCTATCGGCTCCACCCAGTAGCCCGCCAGGTAAAGCACCCCATCGAAGTCCAGTCGTAAGTCCGGAGGTTCCCAATCGTCGATTAGCAGGACGGGCAGAGAAGGGGGAGCGGTCATACCGTGAGAGTCGCCGTCTCCCAGGAATTTCGGGTTCGTTTCGCCTGTAGACATCGTGTGCAGTGCGATCATCTCTTGCGTTATGCGGAACGGCCCGGCCTTGTAGGTCGTATTCAGGATGTCCCGGTTGAATTTGACGTCGAGCTCTTCAGTCATGATTACTACCGAGCCGGAGACAGATCTTCCAGCCTGACCGGCTCAAATGCGCCCGCCTTTAGCTCTTCAACCAGATCTTCAATGCTGTCCACGTGATTATGGAACTCCGTGGCGTATTTGCCGATGGCGTTTACGAAATGAGCGTCGCTTCCCCCCAGACCCTTGTACCCTTTCTCCTCCGCCAGCTCGCGCGCCCTTTCATTCTCCGCCGTAGAGCTGCCGCCGTTCAGAATTTCCACCACCTCAACCTCTGGCACAGACACCCCGCTCTCCACGAACTCCCGAAGCCCGATTCTCTTTCGCCCCGGATGGGCAGGCACCGCAAACGCTCCCGACGCCTTCGCTTCCTGCACTAGCGACACCGCATCCATAGTCACGTCAGTGAAATCGAACTTGTTCAGCAGGTATTCGTTCACCCCATACAGCAGGATGTGACCCCTGTTGGTATCAAGCTCCGTCGCCTTGAATATCCTGATATCGTACTCTTCCTCAAGCTCCGAGTAGTCTCCATCTTTGTCAAAGCCCCGATGCTCGGTTAGCACTATCGCGTCCAGGGCCCCCTTCTTCTTCACAACCTTGCTGATCCATTTTGCGTACTGTTCAACCGTAGCGCGCGAATCGTCCGAAAACACGGAGTGGGAGTGCATGTCGATGATCATGTATGGCGGCCTTTGCTATCGTAGTTTCGTGGGTGCGCAGCTACTTTATCAACGGGCCATATCCGGGTCAAGGACACGCGGCGCTTCTGCCTCACCTGGCATAGGTATCGAATACGGCATCCATGTAATGTTCTATATCAATCCCGGACCCATAGCTGTTTTGGGCAAACTGAATTGAATCCACGAATTCCCCGTATTCCCCGACCCGACGCCGCACCTCGTCCACCGAGCCAACGACTGCAAATGCTTCCACCATTTCGTCCGGGACGGCCTCTATGACTTCAGGGCAATAACCCTTATTCAGGAAGATGTCCCTGATGTTTGCCGCCTCTTTCCCAAACCCGTGCCAGTCGAAAATCGGTTGGTAGAGCCTGGTTACCGCAGAGAAGGCGATGGTGTCCTTGTAGTCGTGGATTCCCTGTCGCCTGTCGTTGGTGATGGCCACGCTTATGCAGGCACAGAAGTCAAAGTCCTCTCTCTTTCGACCAGAGCGAGTTAGGCCCTTATTGACATTGGGCAGCATGACTTCCTTGATCCAGGATGGGGAACAGATGGAGTGGGGCATCAGGCCGTCGGCGACATCTCCGGCCATCCGGCACATCCCTTCCTGCATAGCGCCGACGTATATTGGGATACGGTCCCTCGGCATTTTTTGGGACCTGTGCCAACCGTCAATGTCCACATCGTAGTAGTCGCCCTTGAACCTGACCGGCTTGCCTCTTGAGACCTCTTCGATTACAGCCCTGGTCACTTGGATGCATTCCTTCATGTGGGGAGCGGGCCGACCGTGAGGAACGCCATACCAACGTTCGTTGATGGTGCGGAATGCCGGGGCCAGGCCTAGGGTAAAACGACCATTCGACAGGGAATCCAGGTCCAGGGCCGACAGTGCCGTCTCCATGGGGCTGCGAGTAAACGCATAAGCGATGTTGGTGCCCAGACCTATCGATTTGGTTTCTCTGGCGATGGCTGCGAGAGGAATGAAAGGGGAATTGTAGTAATGGGTAGACCAGATGCCGTCAAAGCCTGCGTTCTCTGCGCGTATGGCAAGGGCGATCTGGTCTTCCATCTCAGCGTCTATGTTCAGTCCCAGGTAGTATTTCACAACAGGCTATACCGTTATGTACAGCAACGTCGCTTTTGTTGCCTTGGCCATATTTAGTTGGCGAACACTTCGAATAGCCGCCTCTCGTATTCGGCGCTGACCTCTTCCGGGATGAAGTTGTGCGGCACTTCCAGGTCGACTGCGTCACACACTTCTTCAAACTCCGCCACCCTCGCCCGAGCCTCGTCCGCCGTACCGACCACAACGAAGGTGTCCACCATTTCGTCGGTGATCGGCTCCAACACCTCGTCTCCAAAGCCGCGCAGCTTTACGAACGCATCCCTGATCTGTTCTGTCTCTTTTTCGTAGCCGTGCCAGTTAACCAAGGGCTGGTATGTCCGTATCGTCGTGTAAAAGCCCGGGGTTCCCCTGGAATCTCGGTATCCCTGTTTCTTGTCGTTTGTTATGGCTACGGTAACCGCCGCCCGGATCTCGATGTCCTTCCTTTCTCTGCCCGACCGGCTCAGGCCCTTGGAGACGTGGGGTATCACCATATCCTTGACCCACTGCAAAGACCACATCGGAAAGCCCAACACTCCATCAGCGACGTCACCCGCGGCTCGGAGCATCCCGTCTCTCACTGCCGCCATGTAGATGGGAATACTGCCGTTAACCGGTTTGTGCGGCCCCTCCCACCCCCGCATGTCTATATCGTAGTACTCGCCTTCGAACCTTACCGGCTCTCCCGCCGCCACTCCGTCAACGATAGCCCTGATGGCCCGGACGCACTCCTTCAGGTGGGTCGCCGGTCTTCCGTAGTTTGGCACCCCATGCCACATCTCGTTAAGCCGCCGTACCCCCGACCCCAGGCCCAGAATGAACCGCCCGTTGGTTACGGCGTCCAAATCCAGTGAAGTGATCACCGTTTCCAGTGGACTGCGCGTAAAACCATATGCGATGCTCGACCCCAGCTTGATGTTATTCGTGTGAGGGGCCACCGCCGCCAGGGGCACGAATGGAGACGTGAACAGCTCGTTCGACCAGGCTGCGTCAAATCCCGCATCCTCAATTTTGCGCGCTCTAGCTTTCAGAGCATCGAAGTCCATGTTATCGCCTAGCGCGTATCCGTATTTGCCCATGTGGCTATCCTCCTTGGGGCCCTTTCACAAGGCCCGACCAGACGGGTAATATACAGGCCGGTTCCCGAACGTGGCAACCACGCTAAAATGTGTTCCGCCCAACGCTGGATTCACTGGAGGTCATCATGAAGATAAGCCCAACGAGACTTGGACACATAGTGCTAAGGGTCCGGAACCTCGACCGGTCCGAAGAGTTCTACAGCGGGATCCTGGGACTGGAGGTCAAGGGGCGGCATGAGGACAAGATGGTGTTTTTGAGGAGCAACCCGGATGTCGACCATGATCTCGCCTTGGTGGCTATCGGGGACCAGGCCCCGGGACCCGAGGCCAACAGAGTAGGCCTCTACCACTTCGCTTACGAGTTCGGTTCTATTGATGAACTGCGAACTGCTTACCGATTAGTCGTGGACAATAGCATCAACATTGCAGGCTACGGCGACCACGGAGACACGAAGGGCCTCTACATCCTCGATCCGGACGGCAACGAGGTTGAGCTTTATGCGCTCGTACCGGGAAGCGAGTCCTTGTCCCTGGAGAGTCTCCTGAAAGAAGGCATGCGAGAAACTGACCCGGTTGCAGGCTAACCTTGCCCTCAGTTCGGTCTGCCCAGCCCCTCTCTCACGCTATGCTATAATCGCCCACGACTCCACCCCGGCTGTGCGAATTAACTCGCATTCTCCGGTCTCGATCTGTAGCCCATCCCTGGAGGGACAATGAAGACGGATATTGCTCTTGAACAATTCATAAAGGACCGTCCCAAGTCGCAAGCTCTGGCCAATAGGGCAAAGGGTCTCTTCCCCGACGGGGTTACCCATGATGGACGGATTCTCTCTCCCTTCCCCCTCTACATCAACAGGTTGCAGGGTTCCAAGAAATGGGATGTCGACGGGCATGAGTACATCTGCTATGTCACGGGACACGGAGCTTCAATCCTCGGCCACAGCCACCCCGAGGTCGTCGAGGCCGTACAGCGACAAGTCGCTATGGGAAGCCACGGCAGCGGGTCCAGCGCCCAGGAGATAGAGCTGGCCGAGCTCATCCTCAAGCTGTTCCCTTCCGCCGATAAACTGCGCTTTACCAGCTCCGGCACCGAGGCCAACATGATGGCCGTCCGCCTGGCTCGGGCCGCGACCGGAAGACCCAAGCTGGCCAAACTTGAAGGTAACTTCCACGGCTGGGCAGACGCCCTCTACGCGGGCATCGATCCGCCCTTCGAGATGCCGTCAGCGGGTCTGCCCCCAGGAGTGCATGAAAGCGTTATCACCCTCCCGACTAACGATGTACAGGCCCTTGAAAACGCCCTATCCAACCGGGACGTGGCGGCGCTTATTATCGAGGGCGCAGGCGCACACATGGGCTCCATTCCCACCTCCGCCGAGTACGCCCGCGCCGCCCGAGAACTCTGCACCAAGTACGGCACCGTCTTCATCATTGACGAGGTAGTAAGCGGTTTTCGCTGGGCTCCCGGCGGATGGCAGGAGACCATTGGTGTTGAGCCCGACATGTCCACAATGGCCAAGATTCTCATGGGCGCCATGCCAGGTGGCTGCGTCGCCGGCAAGGAAGAGCTCCTGAACGTCATTCAACACACCGGGGACGCCGAACGGGACAGGGCCAAGAGAATGCCCCACCCTGGCACCTTCAACGCCAACCCCGTTTCACTGGCCGCGGGTCTCGCCTGCTTGAAGATAATCGCCACTGGCGAGCCTCACCGCATCGCCAATGCCGCCGCCGAAACTCTTCGCCAGCAGATGCACGCCGCCATTCAGGAGCGCGGCATCTCCGGCTTCACCTACGGCGACGCCTCTATGTTCCATGTCTACCTCGGCGACACGGACTCCGACCCCACGACCTACTCCAAGCTCCCCGCCGCCACCCCCGCGACCTTATTCAAGGGCGGCAACGGCGCTGCCACCGGCAACCTCAGAAAGCAGATGCTTTTCAATGGTGTCGACTGCTGGCTCCGCATCGGCATCTGCTCCATGGCCCACGACGACGAGGCTATAGAAAAGACCATGAACGCCTTCAACAAGGGCCTGGATGCCATCCTTGAGGATGGCGTAGCGCCTCTGCGTTCCTAACTAACCCCTAACGTTTCGCGACAAAAGAAGAGGGGCGCCTGCTTGGCAGGCGCCTCCTTTTCGTGCATATTAGAAATACGATCTACCCCTTCACCACCACACGCTCCCCCTCCCACCCCGAGGTCAGGATTTCACATCCGGTCTCCGTCACCGCGATGCTCTCACTCGCTCCTACGACGAACCTCGCTGGTATTCGGTATGAATGCGGCGTATGGAAAGTCATCCCCGCCTCCAGCACCCTGTGATTGCCCTCCGCGATGTACATGGGGCCGTCAGTCCACGTCGGCGGAAATCCGAGCCCTATCGAATACCCAAAGTGCCCGGACCTGAATATCTCTTCGTCCACTTCCTTTACTCCTCGCTTGACCTCTACCGCTACCTCGTGGGCAGTGCGTCCGGCCCGGACATTGGAATACGTCAATTCCAGGGTGGCCCGATTTGCATCCATAATCCTCTTTGCCGTGTCGCTCGGCTCTCCCAGGATAACCGTCCGCATCATGGGAGAGGTGTACCGATGCCAGCACCCCCCGAACTCCAGCAGAACGTGGTCCCCCATTCCTATGTCCGCCCTCTTGAAAGTCGTGTGAAACCACCCCGACCTGTGACTCGCGCTCGTAATCGGGTCAATTGAAAACGGCTCTGATCCGGCGTCTATCATCCTCTTCGCCGCAATTGCCGAAAGTAAGTTCTCCGTCACTCCGGCCTCCGTCGCCTCAATCGCCGCCGTCATACCCGCCAACGTGATCGACGCAGCTTTCCTCATGTGCGCAAGCTCGGCCTCTGACTTGGTCACCCGGATATCGAACATCAGCATCGTCGCATCGACGAACTGGGCATTGGGCAGTAGCTCCTTCAACCGCAGGTACGCCCGAGCATCCAGCGGCCCTCGCAGCCCCATCTCGATACTGCCCAACTGCACGCCAATACTTCCATTCCCAAAGCCACGGTCGGCTAGTAGTTGTGCCAGTTGTGTCGGCGCAACGTCCGCCCCCACCCATGAAAACGTCACGATGTCCTTCACGTAGCCCTGCAGCACTGCCAGCGCCCCTTCTATCTCCCCAACCTGCATGAAGGGTTCACCCTCCCGTGGCACGACCAGGCACGCGTAAGCCTCGGGCCACAGGCTCTGGTATCTACTCAAATAGCAGTTGTCCACGATGGCGTGCAGCAGCAGCACGTCGATCCCCGTCTTATCCATCGCCGCCCGAGTCTTTTCCAGCCGGGCCCGGTATTCGGACTCCGGAAAGCTCCACTCCCGTGGCACGGGCTCCTTCAAACACTCCTTCAGGTAGTCGACCATAAAGACCTCCTGCACGGACATGGATACTCAGTGTGTCGGTAATTCTGACGCAGTTTCCTCATGACCCCGAACCCATGCCAGCCTCCCAACTACCTCTCCAATGAGGTCTCCAGTCATATCGCTTTGGAAACTCACGGGGCTCGATCCCAGTATCCAGGATCTCGACCCCGACCGGCCTCACCGTGATCTTCTCCGGTGTTGTGGCTGCGAAACTTCCATCCCCCATTGGACACACAGATACCGCAACCAGCAGGTCGATCTCAGCATAAAATGCAACGTAATCGCCCGCTCTGGCCTTGGTGGCAGTGATCTCCATCTTCCCGGTTTCATCGTTGATTCGGGAGGGCATGCAAACGCAAAAGTTGTCCTGTATGTTCTCTTCACTCAACCCAAAAGGCTCGATAGCCTGTAGGAAGTTCACATGGCAGGAGTTGAGCCCTTTCCTGTCAGATCGCATCTCCAGAAATTCGGAAGTGCAGTGAGACCCTAACACCAGGTGGTTATGCCAGCCCACCTGGTTACCGACCGTATCCTCTATACATGTCGCCATCGGCCTGAAATACGGTACGTCAGACCAGAGCCGAGTATTCTCGCCGACAAACCATCCTTCGATTAGAAAGCTGTGCTCGGGCCTGAATATCTCCCTGGGCTCATGAAGATTCCAGAGCGCTACATCGACGACCTGTGGCCCTTCCACCTGCACGATACGGAAGATTTGGCCCTTCCTGACTTCAAAGCCCTTACCGTTGTTCGGAGGGATGACGGACCTTTCAACCAATTCGTAATCGGGTTTTGCGTTTCGGACTCCATCATAAAAGTCGGGGTCCAGGGCGTATTGGGGCAAGAGAGTCTTCGATGGAACTATAGTTGCTTTCGAGTCGCTATGTGTTTCCATCACTCGTCCTCGTCACCTTGAAAAGAAATGGCTTTCGGCCCTTCGGTCATAGAATAGTCAGCGAGCTCTTCAAGTCAGGAAACTCGTAGTCGGGCCGGGCTTCGCCCCACGGCTCCTGGCCCTTGCGGTTTATCCAAGCCATGTCGAACCCGAGCCCTGTGGCCGGGACAACGTCATGGTAGTAGCTCTGAGCCACGTGCAGTACTACTTCCTTGGATACCCCAAGGGTTTCCAGCATTCGGTCCCAGTGTCCACGGGCCGGTTTGTAAGACCCCACAGCCTGTGCAGTGATCACTTCATCAAACTCGACCCCTATGGTCTCTATCGATTGGCGAATGAAGTTCTCGTCGGTGTTTGACAGGATCACCAGTTTGTAGCCTCGGGCCTTCATTTCCTTTAGTGTCGAGGTAGTATCCGAGAACTTGGGCCAACTCCCGAGCGTGTCCCCGAATACTCCCGCCTCCTTCTCGTTAACTTCCACCCCGAAATGCCTGAATGTTTGCGCCACCCCCATCCGCATCACCTCAACGTAGTCCCCGCCGACTCCTTCCTGTATCGAAGGCTCTATTTCGGCGTATTTTCTGTGCACTTCCTCCGCACTCAGGGATAGGCCTCTCTTTTCAATTACACTCGCCAGTGCGGCCCGCATGCCCCCTTCCCAGTCAATGAGCGTTCCGTAACAGTCGAAGGTCAGAACTTCATACCGTGGCATTCCGTCTCCTCTCCAAAGCAGCTATGCCGATTATAGGTCAACCCTCGCCCCTGGAGTATCCGTTGACACCCGACTCCCCCAATGTTCTAATTCCACAACAGGCCCGAGAGCAAGGAATGGAGGTGTGAGGTTATGAGAAACGGCTTTCGTGTAATCGACGGCGACGGCCACATGCAGGAACCAATGGACATGTGGGCCACCTACACCGATCCCGCCTACCGTGAACGTATACCCAAAGTCAGCGGCCATCTGGGACGCGCAATTTACAGCTACGATCCTTGCGAGGCCTTCCCCGAAGGCCATGCGGTAATCTACGAAGACTCGGTCTTCGCAGACATGGAAGAACGCTACGGCGACGCCTACCGCTCCTGGTGGAACCTCGACACCCGCCTCGCCCACCTGGACCAGGATGGTGTAGACAACCAGGTCTGTTTTCCCACTAACGGCAGTGTCGCCACATCCGCTCACATCACCGACTACAACCTCCAGGCCGCTCTTTGCCGTGCCTACAACCGCTGGAGCGAGGACTTTTGCCGCCCCTCCGAGGGCCGCGTCCAGTACATAGCCCAAATCACACTCAAGGACGTCGGCCTTGCTGTGGAAGAGATCAACCGGGTCGCTCCCACACCCGAGGTTGCTGGCATCATGCTAATGGGCTTCGGTGACGACGGCGCCGGACAGCACTGGTCCGACGACAACTTCACTCCTCTCTGGGAAGCCATCACAAAGCACGACATCACCGCCGCTTTCCACGGAGGGGGCGCCCAGCAGCGTCTCTTCGGCGACTACACCGGCCAGCTCTACTCCGTGAGTCACGCAATCTCCTTCCCCGTCGACTGCATGCTTTCAATAGGCGACCTGATCTTTGGAGACGTGCTCGAAAAGTTCCCTAGCATGCGCTGTGGCTTCTACGAAGCAAACGCCGGTTGGACCCCCTTCTGGCTCTCCCGGATGGACGACCACGGCCCCGGCCGCCAGGGCGTTTTCCTGCAGGGCCATCACATGCCCCTGAAACCCAGCGAGTACTTCATGCGTCAGTGCTTCGTAGCCTGCGACCCCGACGAGGGCACCCTACGTTCCGCGGTGGACTGGCTGGACGGTGACAACATAGTCTTCAACACCGACTACCCCCACCCCGACGCACCGTTCCCCGGCTCCGTGGATAAGTTCCTGGCCCAGCCATTGGAAGACAGTCACCGCCGGAAGATTCTGTGGGACAACTCCAAGGCGCTCTACGGAGATCGACTCCGAAACGGCGCATCCTCTAATGGCGCTTAAGACAGGGTGCGCAAAAGTGAGAGGGTGACCCGACTCGACAGTCACCAGGCTCCGTCTGGGACACTGATCGCCCTATGAAGGCAATAATACTGGCCGGCGGCCTGGGTTCGAGACTCAGGCCCCTGACCGACTCCACCCCCAAACCCCTCCTCCCGGTTGCCGGCAAGCCCATCATCCAGTGGCAGATGGAACGGCTCAAGAGCATCGGCGTAGAGGACTTTGTATTGTCCGTAGGCCATCTTGCTGAGAAGGTCCAGGACGTCTTCGGTGATGGCTCCGAGTTGGATGTATCCATACGGTACGCCATCGAGCGGGAGCCTCTGGGTACAGCAGGAGCTCTTAGAAATGCCGTGATAGAGGGCGCCGTCGAGGGTTCCTTCTACGCTGGTAATGGAGACGTCCTTACCGATCTGGATCCCCGCTTGTGCGAAGGACTCAGAGCCAGCCAGAGCCTGGTAGCTGCACTGGCCCTCGTGCCCCTCCCCTCTCCTTACGGCATCATCGAGGCGGAGGATAACGGTCTGGTAACCGCCTTCAGGGAGAAGCCCCTGCTCCCCCATTGGATAAACGCGGGCTTCTACTCGCTCTCCCAAGACGTGCTTGAATACCTGCCCGTAAGGGGTAGCCTGGAACGTGACGTTTTCCCTGCCCTCGTCGAAAAGGGCCTTCTCGGGGCAGCGAGGCTACACCCCCGATTCTGGCGCTCCGTGGACACCCACAAGGACCTGGAAGAGACTGCGGATTTCATCAAGTCCGCAGGTAACTCCTGGTACGCCCCTCGCGGTTAGGCCCAGGCTAGCGCGTAGACTTGCGTCGCTCCTTGCGGCAAGGGGTGCTCACTCCACGACACACCCTCATCCTCACTCACGTACACCTGGCCCTGGTAGGACGCGCACGCCATCAACGCCGGGTTGGACCGGTCGAATGCTATGCAGAAGATTGAGCTTGGCGGCATTATTCCCATTTCCACACTTGCCCAGGTCTCGCCACTGTCCTCGGTCTTGAATAGTCCGCCCCTATCGCCGTCAAAGCCGTTTCCCGCACCCACCCAGATCACCTTGGGGTCCACCGGCGATTCCTGAATGGCGCGCGTGTACAACCTCCCCGTAGCGTCCAGAGGAGGCAGTTGCACGTGACTCCAATGATCGCCCCCGTCTCTGCTGCGGAAAAGCCCCGCGCCGGTAATGGAGAACACCAGACCCGGGCTCACGCTGCTTGCCAGGACGCCGTGGGTGTCGACGGGCTGGTCGTTCTGATACATCCCGTGGCTCAGGTTCTCCCAGGATTGGCCGCCGTCCCGACTCCGCATCACCCCTCCCACCTCGATAGCCCCGTACAGGATTTCCTGGTCGAACGGGCTGGCATCCATCATCAAAAGTCGTCTCGCAGGGTTGGCCCCCGGCCTCATCATAATCTCCGGGAAGCGCATCTCCGTAGACAGGCATGTCCAGGTCTGCCCGCCGTCGGCGCTGGCATGGACCTGTGCGTCTTCACCACCCGCATACATGGTCATGGAGTCCCGAGGGTCGAACAGGATAGACCAGACAGGAAGCCCGTTCTCGACTCCCGGCACCCGAGCCCATGAGTCCCCGCAGTCTTCGCTCACGTAGGGGCCATCCTGTGTACCGGCATAAATCGTCCGGTGTCGGGAGGGGTGGGGTGTGATAGCCCTTACTTCAGGGGCATCGGGAAGACCCGAAACCGCGAGGTTCCAGCCGCCTGCCCCGTGGTGCACCCTGTACAACCCCGAACTAATTGGTTTGCCGGGCGCTGTCTCCCCAGCCAGTCCCACGAAGAGATGTGCTCCGCTATGTTCATAACCGTTTGCAGCCATGACGACTCCTTTCCTCCCACTCCAACAGATGCCAAGAGCCCCGTCGGCCTATTTCACGATTAAATCATGGGGCACGTGTGAGATAACCTCAACTCCGTCTTCGAGGATTATGGACTGCTCTCCGAGAGACATCGTCAGCCTCGACTCCCGGTCAACCAGGATCATGTGGGTGAAGAAAGTCATGTTAGGCTGCAATACCATGTTGCTGTCCCCCACTATCATGGGATGCTCCATCCACGACGGTTCCCACACGGCTCCCATCGTATAGCCGCACGCATTCAGCAGGGCGTGGCCGTACCCGTGCCTCTTTATGGCATCAGCATGGGCTCTAAACACTTCCCCGACAGTGTTCCCGGGTCTCAATGTGGCTTGAACTGCCTCAAGCGCTGCCAGGCAGGCTTCGTGCATCCTGCGGTGTCGATCGTCGACATTTGGACCGGTTACCACCACCACCATGTTGGCAGCGTGATAGTGATTGTAGCCGCAGCCAATTTCAAATGTTATCTGGTCGTTTTCACCAACGATGCCTTTACCGGTGGCGTAGCGGACCAGCATAGCCTTCTTGCCCGATCCAACGGGCCAGCGGCCCGCCGATATGTCCCCGCCTGCCCTCAATATTGTGCCGTACATATCGGCGAGGATGTCGCCCTCATAGGCCCCGGCCCGGGTCATCTCGATGCCCTTGGCCATCGTCTGATCTATGATCTTTCCCGCCTTCCGAACGTATTCAAGCTCCTGGGGGCTCTTTAAAACTCTCATCAGCCTTATCATGTCCGAGACGTCGACAAGCTCACAATAGTCCCCTACGGCGGTGGCCAGGTCTCGGCCCATCTTGCTGGTGAGGCCAAAGGTGTCGTGCTGGACACCTATGCGCTTGCCCTTCAGGTTGAACCTTTCCAGCGTTTCCCTGACCGAATTGAATGGAGAGTTATCCAGGCTGTCAACCCAGAGATGCATGTCATCACACACGGAGGAATATTCGATGCTTGGCACATCAGCGGAACGGGTGATGTGAGTTAGCTCTCCGTTCACACCGATGTACATGGCGTGAAAGATAACGAAGCCCATGGTATCTAGGCCGCACAGCCAGTACATGTCCTCGATCTTGAAGAGCAGCATCCCTTCGAGGCCCTGCTCGGACAGCTCTGCTCTGACTCGGGCCTGGCGTTCGGCGAACTCTTCCCTGGTGAAGTAAATCGTAGGTTCCGGCATGGTCCCTCCCTGATAGTGCGGCTTACCGAATCATACGACGCCCTAGAATCCTGTCAATCATGGGTTTAGTTCACGACCAGTTCATGAGGCACGTGTGTAATAACCTCAACTCCGTCATCTTGCACTATGACTTGCTCTCCGAGAGACATGGACAGCCTTGACTCCCGGTCGACCAGGATCATGTGTGTGAAGAATGTCATATTGGGCTCGATGACATGGGGATTATTTCTTAGAATCAGCGGTTGCTCCATCCATGATGGCGACCAGGTAGCCCCCATGGTGTAGCCGCAGGCGTTCAGCAGCGCATGCCCATAACCATGCTCGGTGAATGCCTTTACGTGGGCTTCAAACACGTCACCCACGGTGTTGCCGGGCCTCAATGCCCCCTGCACTCCCTCCAGGGCGGCAAGGCAGGCCTCGTGCATCCTGCGATGTCGGGCATCGACATTCGGGCCTGTGACCACGGCAGTCATGTTGGCCGCATGGTAGTGCCGGAAGCCGCAGCCAATCTCGTATGTCACCTGGTCGTTCTCTCCAATCGTGCCCCGGCCCGTGGCGTAACGCACCAACATCGCCTTCTTGCCGGATCCAACGGGCCAGTGGGCTGCCGGAGGGTCTCCGCCCGACCTCAAAATTATGCCGTACAACTCGGCCCAAATGTCACCCTCGTACACCCCGGCCCGGGTCATATCAATCGCCTTGGCCATGACCTGGTCCATAATCTTTCCCGCCTGCCGGATGTATTCGAGCTCCTGGGGACTCTTCACAACCCTCATCAGGCGGATCATGTCCGAGGCATCAACCAGATCACAGTAATCTCCTACTGCGATTGCCAATTCCTGTCCCAGCCTGCTGGAAAGGCCATAGGTGTCGTGCTGAACACCGATGCGTTTGCCCTTCACGTTGAATCTCTCCAGCACCTCCCTAACCGCGTTCATTGGAGAGTTGTCCAGACTGTCCACCCAGAGATGCACGTCGTCACACACCGATGAATATTCGATGCTGGGCACATCCGCCGACCGGGTGATGTGGGTAAGCTCTCCGTTCACACCAATGTACATGGCATGAAATATCTTCCAGCCCTGCGTATCGAAGCCGCAGAGCCAGTACATGTCTTCGATCTTGAAAAGCAGCATCCCATCCAGTCCCTTCTCGGACAGCGCTGCCCTGACTCGTGCCTGGCGTTCGGCAAATTCTTCCCGCGTGAAGTAAATTGTCGGCTCTGGCATGTGACCTCCGTTGGAAACGATTCCCCGAATGATACGACGCCCAACTTAACTGTCAATCATGCCATCGTAGACTAATCTCGTTCAGATAAAGGATTGACATCACCCCCCACCCCCTCCCGTCATTCTCGTGCCCCGACACGGGTCGAAGATGCGCCTGTCGCGTGACTTTACTTATTCCCGGGGTGTGGGGGTTCCGCTCGCCCTGAGCAGCGTCGAAGGGTCTCAAGAGCGGAACGGGGTGGCCTCCCCCAGGTGTGCAATCAACTCCTTGACACTACCTGAACATCAGTGCTATTATCCCCACCGTTCGAACACCAACCCAACTATCTCAAGGAGGAACCAAAAACCAGGGAAGCCCACTAGACCCACCGGAGGACTCAACGCCCAAGCCCATCCCAAAGGCCCTGCGCAGGCCCACGGCTCAAGCTGGAACATCCGCCTCTGGCGGAAAACGGCGCCATCTCCTCATCCCATCGGTTCCCCGTGCCCCTTCCCTGTCCCTCCAGGCGATGGAAGACGCCCTGGTTCGCTATCGTTCCATGTGAGGCTCCTAACGGAGAAGACGCTTCTTATAGCGGAATAGCGGTCGGATAGGCCCGGCGCCGAGGCTCTCTCGGTACCCCGACCGCTCAAAAAAGTCGGGAGCCGATCGTCCCCGCGCTCCGGGTCGCACCGGCAAATTTGGACATACTACGCCTGCAAGAGGCTCCATGCCGGACGCTGGACGAGCCTTCTTCCCGCCCTTATGCGGTGCAGCCAACCCCCGGAGTCGGGCTCGGACCTGGTGGCCCTTACGGTCCATGCCCATGTCCAGCGTATACAGGGCCACAGGCCGCAGCAGCGGCAGGCGGCTGATTAAGCCGCAGGCGGATCGAAGCCCTTGCCCCGGGGCATCGAAGACCCGCAGCACAGGAACGGGGCAGGGTCCAACAAGCGTCTTCCATCGCCGACCACCCCCCACCAAACAAAACAGAAACCCCGCGGCCCACAACTGAATAGAAGCCATGCGTGTCACTAATCTGCCAAACGAGTGCATACCCATGAACCCCGGCCTGATTTGTGCTAACGTGTCTCTCACCAGCATCAAAAGGAGAATCCGAATGGCCAAGCTCCCTGTAATCTATACCGTCCGTATGGACGTCGCCCCCGAGGTCCGGGACCTCTTCGAAGAATGGGCCTCGGGCAGGCACATCAATGACCTCATCGCTGCCGGTTTCCTCAGTGCCCAACGATTCCGGGCCTCCAAGGGCAAACCAGAATTTCTTCACCTCTATGAACTGGAGAGCATAGACCTTCTCCGCACGGACGCTTATGCCGCCGTCGCCAAAAATGACCCCAACATCGCCCAGGTGCGCACCGGCCTCATCAATCACTCCGCCTCCCTTTACGAACAGGTCGTCTATCTACCGTCGGAAGGCACCGAGGAACGGGTCCCGGGTGTGAGCGCCCGACACCTCATTACCGTTCAACTGGAAGTTGAAGAGGGCAAGGAAGACGAGCTGATCGAATGGCACCGTACAGAGCACATCCCAACTCTCCTGCAGGCCGAAGGAATGCTCGCCGGCAGGCTCTGCCGACGCACCGCCAAGCATCCTCACACCCCGTGCCTCGACCCGACCTGGGTTTCTATCTACGAGATGTCGGGGCCCGAGACTCTGGGCGACCCCAAGGTGAAAGAGGCCAACAGCACCGAATGGGCCCAGCGCATGCACGCAGTCACCACGGAGGCCCGCCTCGGCATCCTGGAGAGAATCACCCCTCCCTAGGGCAACACCACCATAGTGACCCCGACAATGGTGGCCACTACGCCTGCTATCGTCTTCAAGGTAAGGCGCTCCCTCAGAAACAGCGGCGACATTACCGCTATCCAGAGCAGAGAGGTGTTGCTTAGAGTGAATGCCACCGCCAATCCGGCCTTCTCCACCGCAATCAAAATGAACAGGCTCCCGACCCCTAACCCCAGGCACCCGTTCAGGATCGGCACGACATAGCCGCGGAGCGTCTGCATGGAGCCCTCGTGAGATGTTACGTTTGCAAGAGGCGCCTGGGCAGCCGCTCCCCGCGGTCTTAGCAGTTTTCCCACCCCCAAAAGGGACAGCACGGTGAGGAATACAAATATTGAAGGGAGTCGGGCTGTATTCAGTATTATGGGGTCCACCTCTCGAAGTGCCACAGCCTGCATTGAAAAGCCGGTTGTCCAAAGCGAGGCAGCAATCACCAGGAACCCCATCCCTCTAAATCCTAACCACACTGACTGTGCCAGGTCCGTCTCTTCCCTCTGGAAAAAGCTCAGCGAGTAAATCCCAATCAGGATTACGGCAATCCCTCCCAATGTCACCGCCGACAGGTCCTCGTCCAGAAGGAATTGACCCGAGAGTACGGAGAGAATTGCCGAGATGCCGCCCGATAGGGGAATAGCCTTGTTGGCATCCACCGACTTGAGAAAAATGAGAAAGAGCGTAAACCCAATTCCGAAAGAGACCACCCCACCGCTTGCTCCCAAGGCTAATGAAGGTAAGTGAAGGTCCGGAATTTCCCGGTATCTCCCCAACACCGCAGCAAGAATCAAGGAGAAGAACGTCCCCCCGAGAGCGGCCAACGCCGCCTGTTTCATTGGGGGTAGCCGACGGGTCAGCGCCTTGTCAATAAGGGAGCCAAATGCGTGGCTAAAGGACGCGCCAAGCGCGAACAGCTCACCTATCGGCAGCACGCTTCACTCTTTCCACGGGTAAATACATAGGCGCTCATAATATCACCCACCCTACCTGTCCATTCGACCACCATCCTAATTCGGAGTACACTCCCCCACATGTCCGCCGCCTCCAAACTCCCCCTCACCGGTCGGCTCACTTTCTTCTACGGCTGGCGCATCGTAGCCCTCGGCCTACTGCTCAACCTGATGACCGCGGGCTTGAGTTCCTCAGCCTTTTCCGTTTTCGTCAAGCCCATGGGCGACGACCTTGGCTGGTCACGGGCTTCCATCGTGCTTGCCGTTACCATAGCTACGCTTGCCGCAGCAGTATCCGGCCACTTTCTCGGCTTGGCCCTGGACAAGAGGCACGGGGCCCGGCTTCTCACAACGGGCGGTATGCTGACAATTGGAATCAGCACCATATTCATCGGCCAAGTGCGTGAAAGCTGGCACCTGTATAGCCTATTCTTCATCGCAGGGGCCGTCGGCCTCGCCGCATATCCGGGCCTCATTACCCCCACAATAGTCTCCAAGTGGTTCGTTCGTCGGCGGGGCATGGCTATTTCCTTCGCGAGTATGGGCCTGCCTTCCAGTGGATTTATCTTGAGTCCATATGCCAACCTTCTGATAGACCAGATGGGCTGGCGAGACGCCTGGATCGTTCTTGGGATTACTGCCTTGGCCGTTACGGTCCCAGCCTGCGCCCTATTCATGCGCCGCCGCCCCGAGGACATTGGCCTCCGTCCGGACGGCGACGACCCTGCAGCCCGACGCACCGCCGGAGAAATGACACCCGTAATACCCGACGAGCATTCCTGGACTATTCCCCAAGCCATTCGCACTCGCGCCTTCTGGCTCATGCTTATCTCCAGCAGCCTCGGGATGTTCTGTTTCATTGGCGTGCTGATCAATTTCTTCGCCTTCGCCTCCGACGCCGAAGTTGGCTTTACCTCCGGTCAGGCTGGCTGGGCATTCGCAACCTTCTCGGCTATTTCCCTTGCTGCCAAGGTCCCATGGGCATACCTTGCCGACCGCCTCGATATCCGGGCGACTACTGCCTTCACCTATGCAGTGCCCGCCATAGCTATGGCCATCCTCATTAACGCCGACTCATTCTGGATGATCATTCTGTGGGGTCTCATATACGGAACGGGGGCATCCGGGATTTCTCTCCTGCCATCCTACGCGTGGGGAGCCTACTTTGGGAGGACTTTCCTGGGCTCCATAAGAGGCATCACATCTCCTGTAGCCTTCGTAGGTCAGGCTACAGGCCCCTTATTTGCCGCCCTGCTATATGACAAACTGGGAAGCTACCACGTTCCCTTTACGGTGTTTATCGGACTGTTCCTCTTTTCCGCGGTTCTAATGCTCTTCGCCCGGAAACCCGTGCCCCCCACCCCCCTCCCCACACCCGAGAGCCAGCGTCTCTTCCCCGAAGACGCGGCTCAGCACATAGCGGGTTAGCCAAGTGGAAATCTCCCTCACCCGATTCGACCCCATCCCTGTTTAGCGGTACACTGCCACATATGCCCCTCCCCTCCAAGCTCCCCTGGGCCGGTCGGCTCACATTCTTTTACGGTTGGCGAATCGTAGCCCTCGGTTACCTGCTCAACCTTATGACCGCGGGATTAAGCTCCTCCACTTTCTCCGTCTTCGTAAAGCCAATGGGCGATGACCTCGGCTGGTCACGATCATCCACAATACTGGCCACAACTACCGGGACTATTGCGGCAGCCGTGTTCGGGCACTTTCTCGGAACGGTGTTGGACAAGAGACACGGGGCCCGAATCGTAACCACCGGCGGCATGCTTACAATTGGCGTTTGCGCCATATTATTCGGCTTTGTTCAAGAAACATGGCATCTTTACGGGCTTTTCTTCATCGGCGGTGCCGTCGGGCTCTACGCCTACCCGGTATTCTTAACGCCAACCATAGTGTCCAAGTGGTTCGTGCGTCGGCGAGGCATGGCCATCTCCCTGGCCAGCATGGGCCTGCCATCCAGCGGCTTTCTACTTACCCCCTATGCCAATCTACTCATAGCCCATCTGGGCTGGCGCGACGCCTGGATGGTCCTCGGCATAACAGCCCTGGTTGTCACGGTACCCCTATGCGCCCTATTCATGCGCCGCCGCCCCGAGGACATCGCTCTCCACACCGACAATGATGATCCAAATGCCCGATTGCGTTCCGGCGAATCCGCTCCCGTAATGCATGATGAATATCCGTGGACAATCCGACAGGCCGTCGCCACTCGTTCCTTCTGGCTTATCCTGATCTCCAGCAGCGTGGGGATGATGTCCTTCATGGGCATACTGATCAACTTCTTCGCCTTTGCCACCGACTCCGCTGTCGGATTCACAACGAACCAGGCGTCCGTAGCCTTTGCCGCCTTTTCCGGCTTTTCCCTCATCGGAAAGATCCCATGGGCCTACCTCTCCGACCGCATAGACATTCGTATTTCCACCGTTTTCACGTATACGGTCCCCGCTCTTGGTCTCGTCATTCTAATCAACGCCAATGCAGTTTGGATGATTGTGCTCTGGGGCATCGTATTCGGCACCGGCATATCAGGGATTGCTCCTCTTCCAGCCCTGGCCTGGGGCTCATACTACGGACGGACATTCCTCGGCTCCATAAGGGGCGTTACATCTCCCATTGCCTTTCTGGCTCAGGCAGCCGGACCTCTCTTTGCGGCCTTCCTGTACGACAAATTGGGCAGCTACCAGGTCTCGTTCTTCGTATTCATCGTACTGTTCCTTCTTTCAGGCTGTCTCATGCTCTTCGCCAAAAGGCCGGTGCCTCCCTCCTCTCTTCCTATACCCGAAAGTCAGCGGCTCTTCCCCCAAGACGTCGCCCGTGACATTGTCGGATAGCCAATGAAACGCCGTCCGTTCTTTGGTTGGTGGGTTGTACTTACGGGATTCGTTGATCAGTTCACCGCCGCGGGATTCGGCGTCTACGCCTTCAGTGTCTTAGTAAAACCCATGGCCGACGACCCGGATCTCGGGTGGTCCCGTACTGAGCTTGTCTGGGGCATCACTATCGGCATAGTCGTAGCCACCAGCACTGGTCCCCTCTTCGGCATCTTCCTGGACAAACTTCACGGCCCCAGACTACTCATGCTCGCTTTCGGATTGACCGGGGCGCTGGGTCTCGTGTTGACCAGCCGGGTGGAGCACCTATGGCAATACTATCTGTTCTTCGGGGTAGTCTCCGCTTTCTTCCTCCACACAACCATCTTCCTCGTCGTTCCAACCATCGTTTCCAAATGGTTCATCCGCAAACGGGGTCGGGCTCTGATCTTCTCCACCATGGGCCGACCCGCGAGTGGGCTCCTGATGCTCCCTCTCACCCAAGTTCTAATGTCCGCGGTAGGCTGGCGCACTACGTGGCTGGTCCTTGGCATTGCCGTCGTGGCTATAGTGCTTCCCCTGAACGCGCTGTTCTTGCACCGCCGCCCGGAGGACCGCGGCCTGCTCCCTGATGGCGAGCCTGAGCTTCCTCGCCTCCCCGACTCCACTGACCCGGTCGAATCGAGTTGGACGCTCGGCCTTGCACTCCGCACGCGGGCCTTCTGGATGGTCCTTTTGGCCACCAACTTAAGCGGTTCCGGCATCATTGGTGTCCTTGTCAACCAGGTCGCCTACCTTAAGGAGTTCTACAGTGATGGTTGGGCCGTTGGGGGAGCTACCCTCGTAACAGCATCCAGCCTTGTTGGCAGATTCGGCTGGCTACTCGTCGCCGACAGGCTCAACCCTCGCTACTCCGCCGCCATCAGTTTCCTGCTTTCCGCCGCTGGAATGCTTTTCTTCATATACGCCGACAACGTGGTCATGATGGTGCTCTGGGGATTATCATTTGGTGTCGGCATCGGGGGCATGGACCCCATGACCTCGCTTCTGTGGGCCCGATTCTTCGGCCGTCGCTTCATCGGTTCGATCAGGGGATTCGTGACCATGACAAACATGGTATCTATCGCAGGTTCGCCTTTGCTGGTAGCTGCCATATTCGAGGCTACAGGTACATACCAGCCAGCCTTCTTGGTTCTCCTGGCTGCGTTTCTCGCATCTGCGGTCTTTATCCTGATATCCCGGGCTCCGAGAGCCCCCTACCGAGCGTAGAGTGCTTTACATCTTTCACGGAGAAGACGATTACTCTCGACGGGAGGCCCTTACCCGTTTAGTCGAAGGCCTTGACGCGCCCGAGGCCCTCGCCACCAACACGTCCAAGCTGGACGGCTCCGACCTGAGCTACGATCAGCTTATGTCCATCATCAACGCCATGCCTTTCCTCGCCGAGCACCGCCTCGTTATCGTGCAGGGCCTGTTGAGCAAGTCTAATCCGCCGGACCGCCAAAGATCTGGGGGCGGCGGCTCCCCTAGACGACGTAAGGGGTCCAAGGAATCCTCTCAATGGGACCAACTCCCCGAGGCGGTACAGGCAATGCCCTCTTCAACTGTCCTCGTCTTCGATGATGGGCCTCTTCATAGGGATAACCCTATGCTGAAAGCCCTGAGTGCCGAGGCACAGGTTAAGAGTTTTGAGCCTCTGCGCGGGTCCAAACTGCAAACCTGGATTCGTCAACGCGTTTTCGATACCGGTGGCCAGATATCGGAGAAGGCCGTTGCCCTTCTGGCAACCTCTTACGACGGCTCTCTCTGGAGATTGGCCGGGGATATCGAAAAGCTCACCCTCTATGCTGCAGGCAGAGCTATTGATGCACCGGACATCAAGAAGCTGGTCAATAGTTCCCAGGACTCCAACATTTTCGCCCTGGTAGATGCCGTAATACAGGGTAATCGCACTAAAGCCTTCCGCCAGCTCTCAGCGCTCCTGGCCGACGGCGTCTCAGCATTCCACATCCTCACGATGATTGGGCGTCAGCTTCGTCTAATTGTCCTCGCCATCGATCTCAGCACCCGCCGTGTCCCACAATCCGAATTTCCGAAACATCTGGGGACATCATCCCGTTTTGCGATAGACAAGGTCATGGACCAGGCTTCGAGTACCACTCTTCCTGCCGTCACCCAAGCCTACGGAAACGTCCTGGACACCGACCTGCAACTAAAGTCTACCGACATGCCTGAGGAAATCGCGCTGGAGATGCTCGTTGGCGCCCTGTCGTCCACCCTTCGTGCGAAGAGGTAGGATTCCCTCAGTCTATCGAAACGTCCTGGCGTAAGGCGAGGAGGTTTTCCGATTCACCTCAGCGGCTCGGGCTGAAACCTTCCGGCCTTTAACTCGGTGATGAGGTCTTCCAGTCCCGTGATCCGACGCTCGAAGCGTGTACCGTTCTTCGCAATGTCGTGGGTCTGGTGGGAATCGCTTGTCGCGACGCCCTTCAGGTTCAACCTGCGGCAAAGCTCCGCCGCGAATGCATTTTCCTGCTCAGACCCGCGCCCGTTGTTGACCTCGGCGCCCTCCACAATGGCTAACATGCTGTTGGTGCTGGCCTTCTGGAGCATGCGCTCGTATTCCTCTTCGTTTTTGTACTCAGGTCTGAACCTTCTGCGGTAGGGGTGCGCCGCCAACATCGCTCCGCCCCTCTTATCCACCATGTCCTTTAGAAACCACGTCTTGTGCATTCCAAACACGTAGTGGTCCAGCCCAAAAACCAGCAGGTGTCCTTCATCAGTGTTGATCTCGACACCCGGGATAACCAGAAAGTTCATGCGCTTCCCGAGATTTACCAGTTCATCGTGGTCCCAGAAGAAATCGTGCTCCGTAACGGCTATGCCGTCCAGACCGGCCTTTTTCGCTTCTTCAATCAGGTGATCGGGATCCAGAAGGCTGTCATCGGAATACTTGGAAGTGTGGTTGTGAAGGTCGATCAGCATGTGGTGTCGGATTAGTTCAACGATTCACAATAGTCTGTCACGACGCCCTTGCCCCGTCAACCGTCTTCACCCAATCTCCCCCCAAGCCCCCGCATGGTTGTTAAAATATCCCATACAGCTTTGTTCCCTTGGAGGCCCCCTTGGACCCGACTACCCACGCAGTAACAATGGAAAAAATCGTCTCCCTCTGTAAACGCAGAGGGATAATCTTTCAAAACTCCGAAATCTACGGGGGTCTGGGAAGCGTCTGGGACTACGGGCCCCTGGGAGTCGAGTTCAAGCGTAACGTCAAAAACGCATGGTGGCGCTCCATGGTCCAACAGAGAGGCGACGTAGTAGGACTAGACTCGGCCATTCTGATGCACCCAAAGGTATGGGAAGCCAGCGGCCACCTGGATAGCTTCACCGACCCCTTAGTCGAGTGCCGGGAATGCAACCAGCGCTGGCGTGACGATGCTCTCGACGAGGGTCGATGCCCCAACTGCAACGGCGAGGTCAGTGATCCACGAATGTTCAACTTGATGTTCAAGAGTTTCATGGGTCCGGTCGAAGAAGACGCCGCTGTCGTTTACCTCCGTCCAGAGACAGCGCAGGGCATCTTCGTAAATTTCGAAAACGTGCTGAATTCCACCCGTAAGCGGCTCCCCTTCGGGATAGCCCAGATTGGGAAGTCCTTCCGTAACGAGATTACCCCCGGGAACTTCACGTTCCGCACACGGGAGTTCGAGCAGATGGAGATGGAGTACTTTGTCATGCCAGAGGAGGCAGACTCTTCACTGAAGTACTGGGTCGACCGGCGGTTCCAGTGGTACCAGGACCTCGGTATCCGATCAGAGAACCTGCGCCTTCGCTGGCACGACCCGGACGAGCTTGCCCACTACGCGAAAGCCACCGCCGACGTCGAGTACCTGTTCCCAATGGGTTGGTCGGAGTTGGAGGGCATCGCAAACCGCACGGACTTCGACCTTCTCCAGCACTCAAAAAGCAGTGGCAAATCACTCACCGTCTTTGATGAGCCGAACAAAAGGCACGTCACTCCCTATGTCATCGAACCATCGGGTGGTGTAGACCGCGCCACCCTCGCCTTCCTCGTCGATTCTTATCGAGAGGAAGAAGTGCGCGGCGAGACACGAGTCCTACTCAAACTCCACAAGGATCTCTGTCCCGTCCAGGTCGCAGTGCTGCCCCTCAGCCGCAACCAGCGCCTCCTTCCCCTCTCCCAACAAGTATTCGATACGGTACGAACCGAATTCCGAGCCCAATACGACGACGCTCAGTCGATTGGTCGCAGGTACCGTAGGCAAGACGAAATAGGCACTCCACTCTGTGTCACCGTAGACTTCGACACCCTGGACGACAACGCTGTTACTATCAGAGACCGCGACTCCATGTCCCAATCTCGAGTGCCTATCGAAAGCCTCATCGAAACCGTGCGTCAAGCTCTCGCCACTTTATGAGGTCGATTCTCATCTCTGCCCATGCACGTGACCAGATGCGCAATCGTGGGGCTACTGAAGCAGAAGTTATTGACGCAATAAACGAGGCTGAATGGATTCCGGCAGCGCTGGGGAGATTGGAATGCGAAAAAGACTTCCCCTACAATGGAGAGTGGAACGGCCAGCACTATCAGATGAAGAAAGTGCGTCCCATTTTCGTTGATGAAGAATCGGTAATAGTCATCGTCACTGTGTACACCTATTATTTCTAGGAGAGAATTGTGAAGATTACCTACGATGGACAGGTGGATGCTCTCTACATTCGCTTCCTAGAGACTACGGTCACTACCAAGCACATGGCCGATGGACTGGCTGCGGACTATGACGCCAATGGAAATCTAGCCGGTGTGGAAGTGCTTGATGCGGCTAAAAGGCTAGGGCCGGATGTATTGAGACAGGTGACGTTGGAGAACATCTCCATAGCCCGCACCTAGCCCCATGTCTCCCTACTAATCCCCATGCGCATAGTACACTTCTCTGACCTTCACATAGGCGTCGAGAACTATGGCCGGTTGGACCCGACAACCGGCCTTTCCACTCGCATGGGTGATTTTCTGTCCGCGTTCGATGAGCTGGTGGAGTATTCCCTGGCCAACAGCGTCGACCTCGTACTTTTTGCGGGCGATGCCTTCAAGAGCCGGGAGCCCAAGCAGACCCAACAAAGAGAGTTCGCCAAGCGCGTTGCTCGGCTCGCCAACGCCGGAATCCAGGTCTTTCTACTGGTTGGCAACCACGACCTCCCCTACGCTCTCGCCCAGGCGACATCCATCGAGATTTACGATACCCTGGCTGTCCAAAACGTCACCGTCGCCGACAGGGTGGGCACTTGGAAAATAGACACCAAGTCGGGGCCCGTGCAGATCGTAGGGCTACCCTGGCCCCGACGTTCCGTCCTTCTCTCCCGGGACTCCGTTAAGAACCTAACCTTCGACCAGCTCAACGATCAACTGCAAGACCTACTTACACGGCTATTGTTCAAGGAGGCCGAGTCCCTTGATCCTTCCCTTCCCGCCATCCTTACGGCTCACGTTACGGTAGCCCAGGCCACCGTCGGCTCCGAGCGCAGCATGATGATTGGAAACGACCACGTCATACTGCTGAGCAACGTCGGACTTCCCCAATTCGACTATGTAGGCCTCGGGCACGTCCATAAGATGCAGGTACTCACCGATTCTCCCCCAGTGGTCTATTGCGGCAGTCTTCAACGGGTAGACTTCAGTGAGGAAAAGGACCCCAAGGGCTTCTACATCGCCGATCTAGATCCTGCGCTTCCCCAGGGTCGGCGCGTTACGGACTTCCGCTTCCAGCCGGTCAATGCCCGACCCTTCGTAACCATAGACGTGGAGATCCCTTCCGATGACCTCAACCCTACTGCCACCATCATAAACCGCATCCAGCAGTCTCCAATAGCTGATGCCGTTGTCCGACTACGCATCAAAGTTCCCGCCGAGCTCGAGCCCATGATCCTGGACGCCGACATTCGTAAAGCCCTCGCCCCCGCCCACTTCGTTGCTGCCATAAGCCGAGAAGTCGACCGAACACGTACATTCCGTCTCGATAATCAGGAAGTCGACGGCATGACGCCCCGAGAAGCTCTGAAAGCCTACCTGGACACCTCAGCAGAGGCCCGCGGCTGGTCGGATACACAAATCCATGAGATGCTGATTCTTGGCGAAGACTTGATTCGCGAGTCTCTGGAACCTCCATCGTGACTGACACCCGTTCCCCGCAACACCGGTACTCAACTCTCATCTATTAGGAGCTCAGGCGTGAAGATCTTCGATTACATGGAGCGGTACGGGTACGAAGAGCTAGCTCTCTACACCGATGAGGCAGCCGGTCTCAGGGCTCTCATTTGCATTCACGACACGACTCTCGGGCCTGCATGTGGAGGAACGCGCATGTGGCCATTTGATACCGAGGAAGAGGCAATATTGGACGTGCTACGGTTGGCGCGGGCCATGACGTACAAATCGTCGTTGGCCGGCCTCGACTATGGCGGTGGTAAGGCCGTAATCATCGCCGACTCCACCATCGACAAGTCTGAGGCCCTGTTCCGCGCCCACGGCCGCTTCGTAGACACCCTGGGAGGCCGCTTCATCACCACCGAGGACGTTGGCATAGTCAACCGGGACGTAGTCCACATGCGTAAGGAAACCCGCTACGTCGCCGGACTCCCCGAGTCCCACGGCGGATTGGGTGGGGCCGAGGTGATTACCGGCTTCGGCATATACCAGGGGGCTCGCGCATGTATGAAGGCGGTCACGGGCTCCGACTCCCTGCAGGGAAAGAGGGTTGCAATCCAGGGTTTCGGGAAGGTCGCATACAACTATGCCCTACACTTGCGGGAAGAGGGGGCAAGCATCATCGCCGCAGACATCAACGAGGCCCGCATCGCTGAGGCGGTTGCACTCGGTGCATCCATAGTGGCGCCTCAAGAGATACATGCAGTCGAATGCGACATCTTCTCGCCCTGCGCCTTAGGCGCTGTTCTAAACGACAACACCATCCCACAGATCAGGGCGCCGATCGTAGCAGGGGCCGCCAACAACCAACTTGACGAGCCCCGCCACGCCGAAGCCCTGGCCGAGGCCAATATCCTCTACGCCCCCGACTACGCCATTAACTCCGGCGGAGTCATCACCGTAGCCTGTGAGATTGAAGGCAAGAGCAGGAATGCAGCCATGGATCGAACAGCCAAAGTCTACGACACTCTTCTGGATATCTTCGCACGGGCCAAGGCAGATGGGATCACAACCGCCGCTGCGGCCGACAGCCTGGCCGAAGACCGTATCAGGAGTGTGGCCCGGATAAAGAGTCTCGCTTCGTAATAGACCAACATCCCTGTTGTCGATTCAACAGCGAGTCTCCGGCCCTATGCCTCGCCTATCTTGGTCCGGGCCTCGTGGGGGTATGTGTTGGTCTCGATCATGCGGGACTTCACCGTTGTGCGGAGTAGATGAAGTTCCTCATCCGAAATGATTGGAGTCATGGGCGCGGTCTCGCCACCGCCCTTTATGTCTAGCTGGAAGCCCGTGTTCTCCCTTACTTCCTCCAACGTATGCCCTTGGTGCACCGAGACCAGTTCCAAATATCCAGACTCCCTGGATAGCTCCATCTTCGCCAGCGGGGTTATCAACACGACCTCCTTGGTCCGGCGGGCAAAGCCTTCCGGCGAGGAGGACGCAGCCGATACGTAGTCCACCTTCTCCACGAATGCCCTGCGATCGTGGCGAGTGCGGAATAGGACGACTCGGGGCACGGCGTAGTATAGGAGGCCGGTGCCATATTGACCCGGCATCCTTACGTCAGGCGCATCCGGGTCTCCGATGAGGTGCAGATTGAAATTGCCTTCCCGGTCAATCTCAATCCCGCTCATGAAGAACAGGTCGAGCTTGCCCCGTTGGGCCAGGTAGTGGAAGTCCTTCCCACCGACGAACGGATTGTAGTAGTCGCTGTCCAGGACTATGAACTCGCCGTTCGGTGCATGGGACGCCTCTGCCAGGAGGAGCGCGGAGGCAGGAATGAAGGACAATGCCCCACACGCTGAGGTCTCCCAGTCATGCACCTCCCGCGACAGGAGAACCGCCATGAACTCTTCGAAAGTGCAGTCAGGCGGGTGAGACACTAGCCCACCGCTGCAGGAGCCCTAACCCCCAGGCTTCTCGCCCGGCAGTAGTCTTCGTGGTCGTGGAAGGCGTATACCTCTTCGGTCAGGTAATCTTCAAAGGTCTCATCGGAAGAGGAAGCCTCAAGGTACTTCTTCATCTCTTCCACGTCCATACCGTAATATCCAGGACACGCGCTGGGGTAGGCCCCAAAAGGCACATGGGCCACGGCTTTGACGTGAATAGCAGGGATGAAAGTTCCCGTAGGATCGTCAGGCGAGACGCTGTCCACTATTTCCTCAACGGTCACTATGACCTTGTCCGACGCCTGTGCAAGCATCAGGGCTTCGCCGCCCTTGCTGACCAGGACGTTGCCTCGGCTGTCACCTTTGCTTCCGTGGAACAGCGCGACATCGGGGGTGATAGCCTTTGCCATCACCACTGTCTCCGATGGGTCGAAGGGGTTGGGGGCCATGGTGAAATCGTCTCTTTCCCTGATAACGTCGCTGCCGGCGTATCCCAGGGTCGGGACGAAGGGGATGCCCATTGATCCAGCCTGGACCATGCTATAGAGAACCCCTCAGGTGTTGTCCTTCATCTTGATGCGGCCCTGCTTCTGAAGGCGCAGATAGTTGGGCGCCACCCGGGCAAAGGGTTGGAAGTTGAAATCGCAGGTCTCAACAGTCGCTGTCCGGCCAGCGCCGACCAGGAAGTCGAGGTTCAGTGAAGCACCCACCACTCCGAGAGTGTTCAGATCAGATGTCCCGCCCCTGACTATTTCCCGCAGCAGAGCCATTGGGGTGTAGTCCAGGCCCCCCATCATGATTACCTTGTCACCGTTGCGGACCAGCTTGGCGGCCTGTTCCAGACTTACGAGTTTTTCCCTCATTTTCCCTACCTTCGCAATTTCGGCTGGTGATCTACGTCGTTAACTCTCAACTACCGTCAGGGTATATACGTGCAGATTCGGTGTCAAGAAGAAGACGGTGTCACCCGTATGACGCTCAGCCCGACCACTAGGTCGGGGTGCGGGCCCGGGCGCCGCCGAGTCGGGCCTGGACGCGACGCAGGATCATTCCGAATTCCCGGTTCTCCCACATCACCAGGATTTGCGGTCCGATCAGCATGGAGCTGTACGTTCCGGCAATCACTCCGATAAGCAGTACCAGGATGAACGGCAGCAGCGTACCCCCGCCAAAGAGTACCAGGGCGAGCAATGTGAACATCGTCGTCAGACTGGTATTCAGCGATCGTCCCATGGTCTCCAGCAGGCTGTTATTGACCGTGATTTCGAACGGTTCGCCCGTCCGCTTGAGCATGTTCTCCCTGATTCGGTCGAACACTACGATGGTGTTGTTGATGCTGTAACCGATCACTGCCAGGATTGCGGTGATCACCATGGTGTTCAGCTCAATCCCGAACGCTTTCCCCATGATGGAGAAAAGGCCCAGCACAATCAGGACATCGTGGAACAGGGCAAAGACCGCCGAGGCGCTGTACCGGAAAAAGTGGGGCATCTTTCGGAAAGCCCACGCTATGTACAGGAAGATGCCTATTATGGCGAATAGCACCGCCAGCGCTGCATTTCGAACCATTTCAGCTGCCACAATAGGCGAGACGAAATCGACTTCGAAACGGTCAATACTGGTCCCGCCGAAGCGTTGCGCGAGGGCCTGCTGAATAAGCTGACTGTCAGACGGACCCACGTTCCCGTCCTGGTCTATCTCGCCCTGTCCAAGCGTCTCGGTGCGGATGAGGAAAGCATTGGCCTCCAGTGCCTGGACTATCGCATCCCCGTGCCCCAGTTCGTCCAGCACCTCACGCACAGCCTGGGACGTTACTGCGCCACTTGTGAGTCTTGATAGATCGGAGGGGTTAATGAACCGAACTTCGATGGTCGAGCCGCTGGAAAACTCGATGCCCGTGTTGAATGCCGGTGGAAAGATCAGGGACACGATGCCCGGCACAAGGACCGCTCCCGATATAACAAAATACCAGGCCCGCTTGCTGACCAGATTCAGGCCTCGCCTGGGGTTGGGTTCTTCGGCTGCCTGCATTCCGGTCTTGCTCACCCCGAACAACCCCGGTTTCTCTTGAGCCCGGGCACCGACGACGAACCTGAGGAAGCTCCTGGTTACAAACATGGCCGAGAACATACTGGTAACCACACCAATGGCCAGCGTGATTGCAAACCCCGTGACCAGTGGGGTACCCAGCTTGTCGCCGAACCACCACAATATTGCACATGTAATCAGTGTAGAGACATTGCTGTCACGGATGGCCACCCAGGCCCGGTTAAAGCCCGCCTCAACGGCCACCCTCAGGCTGCGTCCGGCGCGCAACTCTTCCTTGAGTCTTTCAAATATGAGTACGTTGGCGTCTACCGCCATGCCAATTGACAAGATGAAACCAGCGATGCCCGAGAGCGTCAGGGTCACGGGCAACAGCTTGAACGTCGACAGCACTACCATCCCGTAAATGACGAGCGCGCCCGCGGAAAGGACACCGGGCAGCCTGTAGTAGACCATCAGGAATCCGAGGACCAGCAGCAGACCCACCACCCCCGCCACGAGGCTCTTGTTCACCGACTCCGCGCCCAGCGTTGCATCAACGTCCTGCTCGCGTATGGTCTGGATGGGAATTGGAAGGGCGCCCGCGTTCAGCTGAATGGCCAAGATGTCGGCTTCATCCAGAGAGAGTCCCGTAATTACACCGTTTCTAGATATGACAGTTTGAACAGTCGGGGAAGAAATGAGGCCCCCATCAAGAAATATTCCAAGGGGCTGGTTGAGCAGCCTGCTCGTAATCCTCTCGAACATCCTCGCGCCTTCGTCGTTGAACTCGAAGGACACCTGGGGAAGGTTGGTGCTCGGGTCAAGCACCACCTGCGCATTCGGGAGTAGGAATTCACCGGTTACCGGGGCGAGTTGACCGGTGTCGTTTGTGGTAAGGGCCGGGTCCCAGATGATGCTGCCGGTTGTAGGTTCGGTTTCGAAGGTGCCATCTTCCTTGCGTCTCTGCTCGCGGAAATCAAGCTGGGCCGTCTTGCCAATGAGACTTTTGGCCTGCTCAACATCTTTGATGCCGGGGATCTGCACCATTACCCGGTCATCCCCGACCCTCTGCACAATGGGTTCCGACACCCCGAACGCGTCAACACGGCGTCGGATTATGTTTATGACACCCTCCATCTGAGAGTCTGTGACGGCCTCTCCCTCGGGCGGAATGGCCTCGTAGACGAGATGGGTGCCGCCCTTGATGTCCAGTCCTTGTCGGAATCCCTCCCTGTCAAGGCCGGGGGTCTTGTTCGGGACCAGGACCACGAGGGCTCCAATAACAAGCAGTCCAACGATTAACAGGCTCAGTGTGTTGCCCTTGGGAAAGAGCTTGTATAGCCGGAGAAGTATAGTCAACTAAATAGTCCGCCGTTTCACGGTTCGATATACCCTATTCTACGCCTTGCGGCCCCGCGAGTCATTAGTGATTCCTTGCACAATTGCGTTAATGATAACTCAAACTGCCCCTCAACCCCCAGTCCAACTATTCTTCCTCTTCCTCCGGGGGCAGCTTATGCAGCTTGTCCATGCTTTCCAAAAGGTCCGTGTACAGTGATCCCTGGATATGTCCGACTTCGTGCTCAAGGGCCTGGGCGAGAAGGTCTGTTGCCTTGATCCTCACCTCTTTGCCGTCGAGTCCCTGGCCCTTGGCCACGACTGTTTCCGCTCTCTTGATGTCTCCCCTGTACCCCGGAATGCTCAGGCAACCCTCGCTTACGTCCCGCTCCCCGGTCTTCTTTACTATTTCCGGATTGATCAGCGTGATAACGGGCTCGTCGGGCACCTCGATGACGATGACTCTAAGGGAAACGCCCACCTGGGGAGCTGCAATGCCCACGCCGTTGTACTCGTGCATGCTTTCGATCATGTCTTCCGCTAGCTTCCTAATATACGCGTCTATGGCCCGGACGCGTTTGGCCCTCTGGCGGAGTATCGGGTCTGGGGTGACTCTAAGCGGGAGTACGGCCAACGGGAGTCTCTGCGGCGTAACGAAATATCATGTTTAATTCGGGCACCGGCCCATTCTATGAAATGGCTTTAGACCTGTAAAGGTCGTGTACACGTTCCGTAGATTAGTGACACGCTGGAGTTTCATTCAGTCCTCCTGAGGTGGACCAGCCCAGGCGGATGTTCCCTGCATACGACGGTCTCTCCATAGGCGGGTGTTCCACTTGCAGCATCTTCGATTGTGGGGTTTCGGTTTCCGTTCTGTCTGTTAGGTTTTGGGAAGGCGATGGAAGGTCCGGGACTTGAGTCCAGGCCGGAGGTTGCCGTGCCGTCGGCGCCGGGCTGGCATATCCCCACATATTGTCGGCTGTGGTCAGGGTTGTGTGGGGAATATCCCAATTCGTGAGCGGCACATGACCTGACCGCTGACGGGGGATAAACCCGGCGTCCCGGTGCATCGGTCGTGTAGACGGATGCAGGGGAGGACGGGAAGAGCAACGGCACGAGGGCCTTGCTAGCCCGGGGGTCGGTAGACCTACCCGGGAGTCCGGGGGCCGGTAGACCTACCCGGTAACCCGGCACGCGAGGGGCCGGGGATAGACGCATCCTATAATGGGAAGCGCATCGGCAGGGGCCTCTAAAGAGGGCTTGCCGAACAAGTTTTTGGGCCTTCCATCGCCTGGAAGCAGGGGGAAGGGTGAATCGGGGCTGGGGTTCCCCCTAGGGTTTTGGTTCCTCCTTATGTTTAGGTAAATGGCTGGCCAGCCGGGGATGAATATAGTACATGCGTACAAGTTTGGTCAAGGGGTTCGTGTCACTTTTAGGGGGCAAGGGGCCCACGTCACAGCAGGGTCACAGGGTCAACGTCCACGGACCACCCCTCCCCCAGCCCCACCCGCTCCAGGAGTCGTGCGGGTTCGTCACATCTGATCAGGACTTGCCAGCGATAACGCCCTTTAAGCCTGGGCACAAAGCACGGCACCGGGCCGAGGACGTCGGTCTGGGGAAGTCCGAGCCGGTCTCGCTCCTTGCGGAGTCGGGCTGCAAGCTTCTGGGATTCAGACTCGGCCTTCCTGGGGTCGAATTGGGAGTGGACCAGCCTCGTGAGCCGGGCGTAGGGGGGATAGCGGTTCTGCATGCGATATAGGGTCTCCTGCCTGTAAAAGCTCTCGTAGTCGTGAGCAGCAACCGACTGTATGGCATAGTGATCCGGGTTGAATGTCTGCACCACCACCCTCCCTCCCCTCGGGCCCCGACCGGCACGTCCAGCCACCTGTGTCAATAACTGGAACACCCGCTCCCCCGCCCTGAAGTCTGGAAAGTTGATTCCAACGTCGGCGCTCATGACACCTACAAGTGTGATCATTGGAAGGTCCAGTCCATGGGCCACCATCTGAGTCCCAACCAGTATGTCAACATCGCCTCTTTGCAGCTTCTCCAGCACCTCTTCATGTTCCGACTGTTTCGATGTCGTGTCCCTGTCCCAGCGGAATGTCCTCGCCCCTGGAAATCTCGATTTCATTTCATCCTCGATACGCTGCGTACCCTCCCCGACATACTTCAGGTCTCCGCTGCCGCAAACCCTGCACCCGTACGGTTTTCCGGTGCTGTAACCACAGTGGTGGCACATCAGCCTGCGCCGAAACTCGTGGTAGACCAGCGACACGTCGCAACTTCGGCACCTCGCGACCCATCCGCAATTGCGGCATTGCACCGAAGTAGCGAATCCCCTCCTGTTTATGAAGAGGATGCTTTGTTCTCCTGCGTCCAGCGTCTCCGCCATCTCCTTTCGAAGGAGGCGACTAAACATGTCGCTGTTTCCACTTTTGAGTTCCTCCTTCATGTCCACTACCTCAACCCTCGCCACCCCTCCCAACCCCAACGTCCCATTTGCCGACCCTATACGCCTCGGCATCTCCAGGTATTCCAGTTCCCCAGTCGAAGCTCTGTACGACGTTGTGATGTCCGGGGTCGCGCTTCCCAGGATCACCACCGCCCCCGATAGCCGAGCAATTTCCAACGCCACCTCCCTGGAATGGTACCTGGGTGCGGGTTCAGACTGCTTGTAAGAGCTGTCATGCTCTTCGTCCAGCACTATCAGTCCCAGATCGGGCTGTGGAGAGAACAATGCGCTTCTCGGTCCTATTACAACTCCGAATTCTCCGTCTCGGGTCCGCCACCAACCGTCGAACTTCTCTCCGGGTTTCAAGCCGCTGTGCCGGAAGCCGACCTGCCCCGGGAACCGGGCGCTGAATCGTTGTATGGTCTGAGGGGTGAGCGAAATTTCCGGTACGAGGACGATGCCGCGCCGCCCGAGTTCCAGGGTGCGCTCCAAGGCTCTCAGATAGATCTCAGTCTTGCCGCTCCCCGTCACGCCCTTGAGCAGGAACGCCCGGCTCGGTCCGTCATTTCCGGATGCATCCAGTGCATTCTTTATTGGCTCCCAGGCCCGTTGCTGATCATGGGTGAGCTGCGGAACCGGAATTCGCTGGTAGTGCCTTGATGCCAGGGGGTCCCTGATTACCCGAACCTTCCGGGACCCGACAACGCCCCTCTGTCGCAGAGTTTTGATCGCAGTGGCCGAAATGCCCCTTTCCCGTAGGTCCGATGCACTGACCCCTTCCGGCATTTCGAACAGCGCATCAAGCAGGGCGCGCTGGTTTACTGCATTTTTCTTCAAGTTCGCCCGCGCAACTGCCTCTTCGGGAAGTGCTTTCAGGAAATATTCAGTCTCGTACTTGGCGGACACGACGGGCCTCGGCCACTCCGATTCCCGTGCCACGACCCCCAGCCTCGCCAGTTTGTCCAGCCTGGCCTGTGCCCGGGGCCCCAGCTTGTCCTTCAAGCCTGACGCGCCCGTCTTCCCTGCCTCTTTCAACGCGTCCAACGTCTTTTTCTCCGACTCTGTCGGTTCAAAGGACTCAGGCCAAGGGCCGGGTTTAAGCGAATAGTAAGTACGTACCCGGCGCCGGAAGCCGTGGGGCAGCATCAACGCCGCTGCCTCGAAGAGAGAACAGAGGTACCGGCGGCTTATCCATCGGGAGAGGGAAAGCTGGCGAGCGCCGAGAATAGGTACGGGGCCGACAAGCCCGATTATCTCCCGCGTTTCCTCGAAGTTGGGTGATTCGCTGAGTTCGAAGACTATTCCCTGCAGACGCCTCGGCCCGAAAGGGACCCAAACGGAATGACCGGGGCTCAGGCGCAGATGAGAAGGAACGGAATAGGTGAAAGTCCTGTCCGGCTCCAGGGGTGCGTCGACGGCAATCTCAGCAAATGGCATAGCCAATACCGGCGGCGCTGTGTGCGGCCGCCCCGGGACAGGAAAGAGGTGAAGTGGACTCGGAGGCCGAGCCTCGGGGCTCTAGTTGTAGCGTTTCTCTTTGATCCGGGCCGCCTTGCCCGACAGGCCCCGCAGGTAGTATAGGCGGGCCCGCCTGACCCGACCCAGTTTGACTACTTCCAGTTTTTGAAGCCTGGGTGAGTGGAACAGGAACGTCCTCTCCACGCCCACAGCGTGAGCGACCCGGCGTACCGTAAAGTTAGCATCGATGCCGCCGGAGTGAACCTTGATTACCGTCCCCTGGAACACCTGGATCCGCTCCCGGGCGCCTTCTATTACCCGGTAGTGCACCTTGACGGTGTCCCCGGGATGTATCTCATCCAAGTTCGGGTTTGGCTCGGCCTTAACAACCGTGCTTGCATCGATTCCCTTTAGACCACTCATGATTTTCCAGCCTCGTGGCGGGGTCGAGGCCCGGTTGGGCCTCTCATCCCAGCGTTCTTTGGTTTCAAATTAGTCCGTATACTCTAGCACAGTATCATGCCAACATTGAAGAGGCCTTCACGGAGCCCTATCATACAGCCCGCGCCCGAGACGCAAAACAACCGAAAACCGAACAATCGGAGCCATCATATGCAGATTCAGGCATCCTTCGCAGACATCCTCTCAGCCCGACGGGTCATTAGCCCCTACGTCAGCAGGACCCCCCTCCGGCACTACCCCTCCCTCTCCGACACCCTGGGCGCGGAAGTCTACCTGAAGCATGAGAATTACCAGGTCACCGGGGCCTTCAAGGTCAGGGGCGGGATCAACCTCGTTTCTCGTCTTCCAGAAGAGGACAAAGCCAGGGGCATCATCTCTGCCTCTACCGGCAATCACGGCCAATCGATAGCCTACGCGGGTCGGCTGTTTGGGGTCCGAGTGATTATCGTCGTCCCGGAAGGCGCGAACCCCGGCAAGGTGGAAGCCATGCGCGACTTCGGTGCGGAGGTCGTGTTTTACGGCGCTGATTTTGACGAGTCCCGAGAACACGTAGAACGCCTCTGCGCCGAGTTCGGATATCGATACATCCACAGCGGCAACGAACCGGACCTGATCGCCGGCGTCGGCACATACACCCTCGAGATTATCGAAGACCTACCTGACGTGGAAGTAATCTTCGTACCGGTGGGCGGAGGGAGTGGGGCATGTGGCACGGCCATAGCCGCCAAGACCATCAACCCGGCCATCCAGGTGATCGGTGTCGGAGCGGCCAAGGCGCCTGCGGCGTATCTCTCGTGGAAGAGTGGGAAACTGGTAGAGGCTTCGATGGAGACAGCCGCCGAGGGACTCGCTACCCGGACCGCATTCGAGATGCCCCAGTCCATCATGCGGGAAATGCTCGACGATTTCCTTCAGGTCAGTGAGAATGAAATCCAGAATGCGATTCTCTTGCTCCTGGAAAAGGCCCGCACTCTGTCCGAGGGTGCGGGCGCGGCGTCGTTGGCAGGCGCACTACAGATCAAGGAACGAATCAAAGGCAAGAAGGTGGCGGTTGTAATCAGCGGCGGCAACCTGGCGATGCACCAGCTAAGGTCTGCGTTGACTGCGGGGTAGGAAACTCTCAGCAATATAGCAGCAAGACAAGGGCAGAATGGTCCGGCAGGAACTCGCCTCAGCCAGGTCGGTCCTCCGATCGAGGCTAGTGGGTCTCCAGGGAAATCCCTATTGCAGAGCCTATCCCGTAGGTAATGGCCGCTGCGATGGTCCCGGCCAGCAGCATGCGTCCGCCTCCCCATAGTGGGTTCTTTCCCGTGATGATTCCCAGCAGCACCCCTATACCGACAGTCGCCACACCGCTCACGGCTATGGTGAGCATCAGCGCTAGAAACCCGTCGGCAAACAAGTTCGGGAGCAGGGGTATCATCGCACCCAGGCCGAAAGCCAGGAACGAGCTTATCGCAGCGAGCCACGGGTACCCGAGCTGGCTCGGGTCGAGGCCCAGCTCTTCACGGGCCAGCGTTTCCAGGGCTACCTCCGGGTTGGAGATGATGCGCTCGGCGACGGCTCGGGCCTCCTGTCTTGTGAAGCCCTTTCGCTGATATATCAACGCGAGTTCCTGCATCTCCTCCTTGGGCATTTCCTCCAGCTCCGCCCTCTCTACCTCGATCTCTCTTTCGTAGACGTCCCTCTGAGCCCTCACCGACACGTATTCCCCCGCCGCCATGGAGAACGCCCCCGCCAGGAGCCCCGAGATGCCCGCTATCACAATAAAGGTTGAGTCGGAAGTCGCGCCTGCCACTCCCATCACGAGGCTCAAGTTCGACAGCAGCCCGTCGTTGAACCCCAGCACTCCGGCGCGCACATTTACCGTACCGCTATAGTGGCGGCGTTCCAGTGAGAGTATCTGCGTATGGTCGGTTTGGCCGGATAGCCGGCCCAGCACGGTGAAATGCTCAATCTCCTCCTGGACTATGTTGGAGGCTTCCGGGTCTTCCCTGTAAGTGCTCGCGTCTGCCGCCTCGGCCCTCATAATCATCGGCATCACCGCCCGGGTGCCGAGCACCCAGGCAATAGTGCGCAGCAGTATCACGCGCAGGGACCGCCGATAGTTGTCCGGAGACTGGTCTTCCAGCCCAAGTTTGCGCGACCAGATCCGGACGTGGCGCATCTCAGCCTGAGCCAACCTGCGAAAGAGACCAGCCCGTTCCTCATTCCTCTCGACGCTGGCCAGGTCTCGGTATAGCTGTACGGCCTCCAGTTCATTCTTGAGGTATCGGCGGTACCGCTGTCGGTCCGCTTCCTGGGAGTCGGGTTTCCTGAGTTTTAGGCCGTCTAGCATCGCCTGTTTACTCTTGTTGGTTTTTCCATTCCTCGGGGCTCCGGCCCATTCCTACTTCTCTGCCTGCGAAAGTATGTAGTTGATCAGCGTCCTTACGGGCACCCCGGTTGCGCCCTTCACGACGTAGCCGTTCGTCTTACTCGACATGAACGTCCCGGCGATATCCAGATGTGCCCAGGGCGTGTCTTCGCTGAATTCTGAAAGGAACTGCGCCGCGGTTATGGATCCCGCCGGCCTGCCCCCTGTGTTCTTCACGTCGGCTACGTCACTCTTATTCTGGTCTTTGTATTCATCGAACAGGGGCAGCTGCCAAATCTTCTCCCCAGCCCCCTTCCCCGCCCCAATTACGTTGTCCACCAAGTCTTGGTCATTCCCGAACACCCCCGAGCTCACGTGTCCAAGAGCTATGACTATCGCGCCGGTAAGTGTCGCAATGTCCACCATCGAGGTAAGGCCAATCTTCCGACCATAGGAGAGGGCGTCGGCCAGAAGAAGCCTGCCTTCGGCGTCGGTGTTTTCTATTTCGATGGTCTTGCCATTCATCGCCGTGACCACGTCGCCCGGTTTCTGGGCAGCGCCATCGGGCAGGTTCTCGGATGCCGGAACAAGGCCTGTAACGTTGATCTTAGGCTTGAGCTTCCCTATGGCGCCCATCGTAGCTATCACCGACGCTCCACCCGACATATCGCCCTTCATCTCACCCATATTGGCCACCGGCTTTAGGGATATTCCACCCGAGTCGAAGGTGACACCTTTACCCACGATTCCCAGGTTCCTTTCATCACCATCTTCCGCGCCACGGTATTTCAGGATGATGAACTTGGGTGGCTGGCGCGTTCCCTTGGCCACACCTGCAATGGCCCCCATGCCGAGACCGTCCATCTGGGTTTCGTCCAGCACCTCTACTTCCAGCCCCGACTCCTCTGCAACCCGTTCAGCCGTTGCGGCCATGTCTGTCGGAGTCATGTAGTTCGCCGGTTCGTTGGCCATATCCCGGGCCAGGTTCGCTGCCTCGGCGATCACTTTGCCCTTCTTCACTCCGGACTCAAGATCCGCCAGCTTCGAGTCATCCACTTCCACCAATTCCAGTCTCTCTATTTCGCCTGTCTCGGGGGCCGTGGTCCGGTGCCTGGAAAACCTGTACGTCCCGAGTAAGCTCCCCTCGCTTATCGCACACGCCGACCGTCCGGCGTCCATCCCGCCTATCCCAGCCCCGTGCACAATTGTCGCCACCTTCTTCACACCCTTCGACCGAAGGTTCCGGCAGAGGCCACCCATCACCCGGCGCACGGTGTCCTCATCAAAGTTCTCTTTCTTGCCCAGGCCGACCACCACTACGCGCTTGGGAGCTATTTTGCCCATAGTATGAATCTGGACAATCTCCCCTTCCTTCCCAGTCAACTCACCTTCGGCGATCAGGTCGCTGATGGCGCGGTCCAGGGCCAAGTCGACAGCGCCCGTGCCTCCGCCCGGCTGCTTGACCCCTTCGAACAGGTTGACGACTGCCGCATCGGTTTTCAGTTCGGTTATGTTGCCCTGGACAACGGTTATTTCCATTTGTCGGTCTCCTCTAGTCTCCGTTTATCGCTTTCAATTTATTCGATATTTCTATCACCGCAGCCGTTATGTCTTTCGAAGCATCGACCACAAAGTGGGCCCTCGCCACGGGCTCTTCGCGGGCTTTCATCCTCAAATAGACATTCCATCCCGCGTCCGATGCCCCGTCATTCGAAAGGCCCCGCTCTCGATGTCTAAGCCTCCGGCGTACTTCCCTCTCGGGCGCAGTCACTTTAATGACCAGCACCTCGGCGCCGGTCCTCTCCGCTGCTGCGTATGAATAGGCTCGGTCTCGCTCCGTTACGTTCGTGGCATCCAGCAGGACGGGTATACCGTTTTCCAATAGCTCATCCATCAGCCTCCGGCACGCCGCAAATACCCGAAGGTTCTCCTCGGCATTATACGCGGGCACACCCGTCAGTGCTTTCCGCGCCTCGTCAGACTCGATTAGCTGGAGTCGTGTTTCCGATGCCAAGCGCCTCGAGAAATGGGTCTTGCCAGTGCCGGGTAACCCGCACATCAAAACCAGGTATGGATTGGCTAAGGATGGCGGGGGCGGGGGAAGACTGCGTTTCAGGGTGTTCACGTCGGCTTCCAGACGAGCATTGGGGCCATCTAGCTGCACGGAGCCGGTCCGATGACGAGGCATTAGTTGGCGTCGCGGCTCAGGCCGCTACCTCGTGACTCGGTCATAAAGCGCCCTGTTCCGCACTACTTCTTTCAAGTCTTTTCCCTCTGCAATGTCGTTGGACAACCCGCCGGTTATGCGGCGCACCAATATAACTACGGCCATGGCCAGAAGGGCACGCACAACTGATTTGGGTTCATTCATCAACCATGCGAACAACGGCATGCCCACCCATCCGGCTAGCATCCCCAGGGGAATCTCATCGCTGTTCTTGCTGGGGAACTTCATACGCTGCTTCCATGTCAAATCGTTTCGCATCATGATAGGAAGTGACCAAATGGCTCCGCCTGCAAGCATTGGAATCATAGCCATTAGGAACGCCTTGGGGCTGAGGGTCAATGCCAAGCCGATGGCCGAGGAGTTTCCCCTGCCACCATCGAATTTCTTGAAAACTGGCCACATCTGCGCAATCAGGCCGGCCACCGACGCCGCACACCCCACCCCCTTTCCCAGGCGCAAGCTGTCGGCAATAAGAACGGGAAGGGCGCTTTTGCCGATATCGAACACCCCCCCGATAATCCCGTTCACCGCTCCTGAGGTCTGCCACAGATTGCCCGCGCCTACCTTGCCCGTGCCATCTTTACGAAGGTTTGTGCCTTTATTTTTCGCCAAAGCTTCGGTAACGGGCAAGGACCCGTACAGGTAGCAGGCCAATATGTAAAGCGCCTTAAGCAAACCGTTAATACTTGTTATTTATTCGGAGTAGTAAGCGATACCCAGTACCCCGGGGCCCGTGTAGATACCCATTACGGGCGTCAGATGGGACATCAGCATCTCGGCGCAGTCTACCGTCTCCGCGACAACCCGGGCAAACGTCTCAGCTTCTTCCGGAACGTTGGTGTGAAGCACCGCGACATGGACCGTTTGTTTCCTCTGCGTGTCCCGCTGCAGTATTCGCAGAAGTTTGTCGACCGCCCGCTGTCTGCTTAACGCGACCGTTACGGGTTTGACCTGGCCCAGGCTTAATGACAATATCGGTTTCACGCCAATGAGAGAGGCTCCCCAGGTGGCGATCCTCGGAAACCGGCCGCTGCGTCCCAGGTATTTCAGGGTGTCGATCATGGCTACCAGCCGCACCCGAGACTTGACCGACTCGGCAACACGCATGACCTCATCAAAAGCTGCCCCTTCTGCCGCCGCCCGAGCCGCAGCCAGGACCACAAACCCTTGCAGCATGGCCGCTCCACCCGAGTCCATGACATGGATCCCTGTGGTCGGGGAGTCATCAGTTACCATGGCTTTCGCTATATTCGCGGCGCGGTGCATCCCGCTGAACTTGGGCGAAACGGTGATACACAGGATATCCTCAACCTGTCCGGCCAGATCCTTGAACGTTTCCACATACACGCCCGGGGAAGCGGGGGATGTAGTGGGTGGTTTAACGGCGGTCTCCAGGCGGTGGTAGAAGTCGGCCATATCCAGAGACGGATCGTCGGCAATAACGGTGTCACCGAAAACGTAGGTGAGAGGCACGACGCGAATTCCCAACTCCTGCGAAAGCTCATTGGGAATACAGGAGGTGCTGTCGGTGACTATGGCTACCTTACGCATCGCTCGTTGCCTCTGGAAACGTCATCACGCGCCCAGTTCGAGGATGATTATAGGGTATGGGGATTACTTAGCTAGCCCAGACTGCCGAAGACGAGGGAGATTACCCACAGGAGCAACACGGCAACCATCGGGCTGAAATCAAGTGCGCCACCCCGATACACCATCTTCCTGATCGGGCCGAGAATGGGCTCAGTGGCCCTGTACAAGAATTGCATGAGAGTTGCCACCCATTGGCGGTCCGTTCCCATGGGAAAGATCATTCCCAGGATCATTCGGGCGATGATCATCCAGGAGAGGACCTGGGCCAACAGTGCGATTATGCCGAAGAACATATTCAGCCCACCCGCTGGGCCTTTTGATATGCCTCGACAACTGCGTTGATGAATAAGCCCCTAAGCCCACCAGACTCCAGGACCAGCAGAGCCTCGGCGGTCGTGCCTCCGGGTGACGTGACCATATTCTTAAGCGCCGCCGGATGTGCCCCGGACTCCTTGTACAGCATCGCAGACCCCAGCACCGTTTCCAGCACCAGCTTCTCCGACACCTCCCTGGACAGACCGACATGCACCCCCGCGTCTATTAGAGATTCCATGATCAGGAATGTGTAGGCCGGGCCGCCGCCGCTCAGGGCCGTCGCCATGTCCAGGTATTTCTCGTCCTCTACGTATATCTCTTCACCCAGTGCCTGAAGTATCTGGGCTCCTGCCTCCCGGGCCTCGGGGTCCGCGCCGTCGGCAGTGGTCCACATCGTTATCCCGCGGCCAATCTGGGCCGGAGTGTTGGGCATTGCCCGCACCAGCATGTCGTGGTCCAGCCCCGAATGAAGAGTGTCTAGTTTCACGCCTGCCGCTATGGACACAACCACTTGCTTCGGACCGACTCGGCCCTGCAGCTCCTTCAGCACGTAGGGCATTACCTGGGGCTTTACCGCCAGGACCAGTGCGTCGGGGCCTTCAAGGGCCGCGAGATTATCATCCGTAGTTTCGACGTTGTATGTGTTTACGAGGGCCTTGCGTCGAGCCTCGATAGGTTCACTGACAAGAATGTCGGGGGCCTTGGCCACTCCCCGTTCGATGACACCGCGGACTACGGCTTCAGCCATCACTCCGCCGCCGATGAAAGACAGTTTTATGTCAGGCCTCCTTAAGACGACATTGCAGCTACGGGCCTTGCGTGGCCGGAAGCTGCATAGTAGATTATAGCACTCACGCCCGGGTCGAACGTGATTTTGGGCAAAAGAGTGGGCACCCTGGGGGGAGGTGGCGCCCAAGGGTGCCCGAGGTGGTGTGCGCTGGGAGGAACAGCGCACCGGGGTACCGGCAGCGGGGAGATAGGCCCGATGGCTCGGGCCGCGTTCTGGGGGGAGCGTTCTCCCCGACCGCCTTCGGTTGATATTAGGAATTTATCCGCATTTGTTGTATCCACAGCCGTAGCACGTCACGCAACCTTCCTGGTAGACCAGTGTCCCGTTGCACTCTGCGCATCGGCCCGAGTAAGTCGCCTTTCCATTCCCGTTTCCGTTGCCATTCTTTTCCATCTGAGGTAGCGGGATCTGTGCGCTAACCACAGCCGAATCAGTCGTCTGCAGCCAGTCCTTGTGCTCCATCAGGTGCCTCGACAGCACCAGCGCCACCGCATCCGGCCCCGACTTCACCAGCTCTCCTTCGTTCCAGGCAGGGCAGCAGGTTATTCCCCTTAGCTGGTCTATCACGTCCTCAGGCTCAATGCCCGACCTTAATGCCAGGGACGTCAACCGCGATATCGCTTCCAGTTGCGCTGAATCGCAACCCCCCGCCTTTCCGAGGTTGGAGAAGACTTCAAATGGGCTCTTCTCCTCATCAAAATTGACGGTTACATACATGTTCCCGTGGCCCGTGTAGATCTTCTCGGTAATGCCCTGCACCTTTGACGGTCTGCGCCTTGGTGTCGGGCTGGCTGCCGCGGGTTCCTCGCCGCTTCGGGCCTTTTCGGTCTGGCCCGTGTTCAAGACCTGTTTGCTCTTGCTGCCGTCCCGGTAGATGGTCACGCCTTTGCAACCTTCCTGGTAGGCCAGCATATACACCTTGCGCACGTCTTCTATGGTGGCGGAGTTTGCGAAGTTCACGGTCTTGGAAACTGCGTTGTCCGTGTATTTCTGGAACGCCGCCTGCATCTTTACGTGCCACTCGGGGCTGATGTCGTGGGAGGTAACGAAGATGTCCTGCACCCACTGGGGCACTTCATCCATGCCCTGCGCGCTCCCGTGGTCGGCCAGCTTTTCCATCAGTTCGGGGCTGTAGAATCCCTCCCGCCGGGCCACTGCCTCGAAATACGGGTTCACTTCCACCAGCCGAGCGTTGTCCATCACGTGCCTTACGTAGCTCAGGGCAAACAGCGGCTCTATTCCACTGGAGCAGTTGGAGATTATGCTGATCGTGCCGGTAGGAGCGATGGTAGTCCTGGTGGAGTTGCGCATCGGTCTCGGGCCCAGTTTTCCGTTCGGCCCGTACTCCGAATCCTCCCAGTCCAGGAAGTTTCCCCTCTCCGCCGCAAGCTGCTCAGACGCACCCGACGCCCTCTCGTCGATGAACCTCATGACTTCCTCACCCATGTCCAGCGCCCTCTGTGAATCGTACGGAATGCCCAGAAGTATGAGCATGTCAGCCCAACCCATAACGCCGAGGCCTATCCGCCGGATGCTCGTCGAGGTCTCCGCAATCTCCGGGATCGGGTATCTGTTCATGGTGACCACGTTGTCCAGGAACCGGACGGTGGTTTCTACCACCCCACCCAGGGCTTCCCAGTCCACCCCGGGGCCATCTTCTGATTCCAGTACAAACTTGGCCAGGTTGATCGACCCCAGGTTACAAGAGTCATATGAGTACAAAGGCTGCTCGCCGCACGGGTTGGTCGCCTGGATCGGACCTCTCTTCGGGACGGGATTGGAATGCGCGTCATTCATCCTGTCGATGAATATTATTCCCGGGTCGCCGGTCTTCCATGCGCTCTCCACCATCTCATCAAACAATGGCTTGGCATCTAACGACTTGACCTTCTCATTGTTGTTCGGGTTAATCAGGTGATGTTCCCCGCCGGTCTCCACCGACTGCATGAACCGCTCTGTTACGGCCACCGAGATATTGAAATTTTGCAGTGACGAGTCGTCATCCTTCGAGTGGATGAACTTGAGCACGTCGGGATGGCTCACATCAAGGATGCCCATGTTGGCCCCCCGTCGAGTCCCGCCTTGCTTCACAACGTCCGTGGCTGTGTCGAATATTCTAATAAAGGAGACAGGGCCGCTGGCCACGCCACCCGTAGACCCGACTCTGTCGCTCTCGGGCCTCAGGTTGGAAAAGGCAAAACCGGTGCCGCCGCCGCTCTTATGGATGACGGCGGTGTGCTTTGCTGCTTCAAATATCCCGTCTATAGAATCAGGCACCGCCAGCACGAAGCACGCCGAAAGCTGCTGCAACTCCCGGCCTGCATTCATCAGAGTCGGAGAGTTCGGCATAAACTGGTTACGGGCCATCAGTTGGTAGAACCGCTCCGCCAGTTCCTCGGTTTCCAACGCGGTAGCGCCATACTCCTTGTCGCCTTGAGCAATGTTACGCGCCACCCGGCGATAAAGGTTCTCCGGCACTTCCGCCGGTTTTCCCTCCGCGTCTTTGACCAGGTACCGCCGATTGAGAACGGCAATGCCGTTCTCCGATACCAGGGGCAGCTTGTCGCCAAGGCCTTCGGAGATTTCTCTGGTCAGGCCTCGTACCATCTGCGAGTGAACTGTTGTCTTGGTTTCTACCTTCTTCATTGCGCCGGGTTTTCTCTTCTAGGCCCACCCCTAATGAGGCAGGCAATTGGTAAATTCTTCGAACTATTCCGAAATATCCTATGCTTTTCGTGGTCCCCTCAGCCGGGTTCAGCCTCCGCCACTGAATGCTGCCCTTCCACCGAGCCATGCGTGACCTCCATGTCCTCAACGTCCAACTCGGCGTCGACAACTTTAACGTTCTCTGCGCCTGAGCCACTTTCGGGCTTGGAAAGCCGGACTCCGTTCCTGCTAGTCACCACGTACACATCTTGTGGTGGATTGAGCTTCTTCAGTTTCAATCGGTGTCTCCCTGTCGTATCTACGCCCGAGAGCGCCCTTCTCTTCGCCTCACTGCCTGGCGTTCCTGTTCGATGAACATCGGCAACTGCGCCGATGGAGTCGCCGCAACGGCTGAGGCGCTAAGCAAGAAGTCGACCTCTTCCTTGAAGGTTTCCACGTCCTCAAAGTCCCTGTATACGCTGGCGAACCTGATGTAAGCCACTCGGTCGAGGTCTCTCAGTCGAGACATCACCATTTCGCCTATTATGCCCGTCGGCACCTCGGCCTTTCCGAGCTTCTGCAACTCTTCTTCGATGTCGTCGACCATTTTCTCGATGGAGCCCAGGGGCAGGGGACTCTTGGCACAGGCTTTGTGAATGCCTGATGCAAGTTTTGACCGGTTGAACAGCTCCCGGCGCCCATCTCCCTTGATCAGGGTTAAGACCGCTCCCTGCACCCGTTCCAGGGTCGTGTACCGTAGCCCGCACCGGAGGCATTGCCGCCTACGACGCACAGCGCTGTCTACGGTCCTGGAGTCGATGACCTTCGAATCTTCGAAGTCACAGAAGGGACATCTCAACGCTAGTAGACTCCGTCAGTAAGGAAAGGCTAGAATCACTAGCACCACAACATGTAGTGCTAGTTGCCTAAAGTACTACTACATATTAGCGTTGTCAAGCTATGACAGCCACGAGTTTTGGGCAAAATCTTTGACCAATTTTGAATTGAGTCAAAGATTGGCTAGCGGAATGATCTGGACATCCTGGCGCCCGAGCCTCGCTTGAAAAGCCCCCCGAACCGAGACCCGTTCTTACCGTTCCGCATCCCGTTTCCTCCGCCATTAACCCGACCTCTCAACCTTTCGGGCGCCTCCCTGTTCAGTGACGTGATCACCCGGCCTTTCGGCAGGTCTTCCCCGGCGGCGCCCATCTCAAGACCGGTAGCAATCAGTGTAATACGCACCTTGCCCTCGAACTCCTTGTCCCTCACCACTCCGAATATCACAAGGGCATCGGGGTTAGAGGCCCGGCCCAGCAGCTCGGCGGCCCTGTTGGTCTCGCCCAGCGTAAGGTCGTCCCCGCCCGTTATGTTCAGCAAAACGCCGGTCGCACCCTGGAATGATGATTCCAGCAAAGGTGAGGATAGCGCCTGCGTGGTGGCTTTCATCATGCGGTCCTCGCCTTCACCCACTCCAATCGCCATGAGAGCATGACCGCCGTCCTGCATCACGTTGCGAACATCCGCGAAGTCCACGTTGATTTCGCCCGGCACGTTGATTATGTCGGAAATGGCTTGCACCCCTTGGGCGAGAACGTCGTCAACCATGCCGAACGCCTCGGCCATTGGCAGGTCGTATTCAGCGGCCTCCAGGAGACGGTTGTTGTCGATGGTGATCAGGGTATCGACGTGTTCCACCAACATGTTTATGCCCTCTTCGGCAACGCCCATGCGAGCTCTGCCCTCAAAAGAGAACGGCTTGGTGACGACACCCACGGTCAAAGCCCCCGCCTCCCGCGCAAGCTCTGCAACTATGGGAGCCGCGCCCGTACCCGTGCCCCCACCCATCCCCGCCGCCACAAACACCATGTCCGAATCCGTCACCAACTCTTCGATTTCTTCCCGGCTCTCTTCAGCGGCCTTCCAGCCCATGCTCGGGTCGCCACCACTGCCCAGACCGCTAGTAGTTCCCGGGCCGATGCAAAGCCGGCTGGGCACCTGCATCAGGTCAAGGGCCTGGGCGTCTGTGTTCACACAGGCCAGGTCCAGATTCTTGGTCTTGTCCACGGCCATTCTGTTAACTGCATTGCTGCCCCCGCCTCCGACTCCTATGATTTTCACCCTAGCGAGATTGAGTTGCTTCGGCCTTCTTATCATCTCTCATTCCCTTTCGCGCCCCTTTAAGAGAGCGCCGACATGGGCACCGGCCTTGTCCGCCAGCCGGTTCCCGCCTATTAGACCCGTTCTCCCACCCGCAGCCTTGCGCTCCGGGCTCTGGGATTTTTGGACATTTCCTCTCTGCTCGGAGCTATGGCTTTGCGGGTGATCCGCTTCATGCGGCGCACCCTCCCGCACGTGCAAACAGGCTGCTCGGGAGGGCAAACACACATCCCAGACTCCCGGCGCAGAAACGACTTCACCAGGGCCGCTTCAAGAGAGTGGTAGGTTATGACCACGAGCCTCCCCCCTGCTGCCAGCAAATCGATGGCGCCCTCCAGTCCGCCTTGCAGATTTTCCAACTCCCGGTTTACCTGTATGCGGAGGGCCTGGAATGTCCGGGTGGCAGGGTGGATTTTCCGACGTCCCCCACCCGAGGTCCTGGATATGATCGCTGCCAGGCTACCCGTCGACTTTACTGGGCGTGCACTGACAATTGCATCCGCTATCCTGCGTGCGCGAGGCTCTTCCCCATATTCCCGGATCGTCTGGGCCAGTTTCGCTTCAGGCCACGTGTTTACTATTTCGCCCGCCGTCAGCCCCTGACCCGTGTCAAACCTCATGTCCAGCGGGCCGTCCCCCTGGAAGCTGAATCCTCGATCCGGATTGTCAATCTGCCGAGACGAAAACCCGAGATCGAACAGCACCCCGTTCAGTTCCCGCATTCCCGCGTCGGGCGCAATCGACTTCATATCCGCATAGTTCCCGGATCTCGCCTCGAAGGCACCATGGAAATGCGATAACCGTTGCGCTGCTATCGAGACCACGGAAGGATCGGCGTCCAGGCCTAGTACTCGGCCTCCCGGCAGACACGACTCCACGATAGGCCCGGAGTGGCCCCCTTCACCCATCGTCGCATCCAGGTATGTGCCTCCGGGCCTAACGTCAAGGCCCTCCAACACTTCCGAAGTCATAACCGGTTGGTGCCTGTATTCACTCATTTACGGAAAGAGGTGTTGCTTATTTTCCGGAAGACCCGTCGCTGATCCCTTGCGCTATCTCCGATGCTTTCTCTTCCATCAGTTCCCGTTCCCGGGCCCATAGCTCTTTGCCCCAAATCTCCAAATGCCTCCCCACCCCTGCCACCACCACTTCTTCATCGATCTGGGCGTACTCCCGTAGCGGGGTCGGTAGGCCGAGCCTGCCCAGCCGGTCCAGCGTCAATCGGAATGCGCTGGAAAACACCAGCCGGTTCACGAGCCTGGCCCCGCGATCGGTGCCCGGCAGCGAGGCGTACTCTTCCGCCAGCCTGTCCCAGGTCGTGGTGGTATACGCAACTATGCAGTTGTCATAGCCACGAGTTACCACTATCCCGTCACTGAAATCGCCTCGAGCCTTGGGCGGAATCGCTACCCGCCCCTTCTGGTCCAGGCGATATTCGTATTCCCCAAGAAACATAGGTATCGCCCACCTATCCCCACTAGTCCCCACATTTTACCACTCACAGTGTCACTGTCAACGCATCAGGGCAGTGATTTCCTACCGTGCTATCATGGATTGCGGAGAGCAAAGGACATGTCCCCATTCAACGTAGGCATACTCACCAGCAGCGATCTCGGAGCCCAAGGCAAGCGCGAGGACGCGAGCGGCCCTCTAATCAAGGAAATGGTTACCGCGCTGGGAATGAATCCGGCCAAATACGTCATAGTCCCCGACGACCGGCGCCGGATAGCCGACACCCTCCGCGAATGGGCCGACAGCGGAGAGATGGATCTAATTCTAACTACCGGAGGCACGGGGCTCGGGCCCCGGGACGTCACCCCAGAGGCTACCCTGTCCGTGATAGAACGCCAGGTGCCGGGCATCCCGGAGGTCATGCGCATGGCCAGCCTGGAAAAGACGCCAATGGGCATGATCAGCCGACAGGTGGCCGGCGCCAAGGGTTCATGTCTTATTGTTAATCTGCCCGGCAGCCCGAAGGCCGTTCGGGAATGCCTCGACGCCATATCGCCGGTACTGTCCCACGCCCTGACGCTGCTCAAGGGCGATACGGCTCACTGATAGGCCCTAGGCCTCGCCATGAACTTTCACGTCTTCACACTGTTCCCAGCCATGTTTCAAGGCCCGCTCAGCGAGAGCATCATCAAGCGGGCCCGCGAAAAAGGGGTGATCAACGTCCACCTCCACGACATCCGGGACTACGCTGAGGACAAGCACAGGATAGTCGATGACTACGCGTACGGCGGAGGCCCCGGCATGGTTATGAAACCCGAGCCGGTCTTCAAAGCTGTCGAGGCCCAACTAGCCGAGATCAGTGGCGCTCAACCTACACCCAGCCCGATTCCCGTGATATTGCTCAGCCCCAAGGGTCGGCTACTCAGCCAGAAGGTTGCCCAAGAGCTATCCATACACGCAGACATCGTTCTTATATGCGGTCACTACGAAGGCGTTGATCAAAGGATTGTTGATCATCTGGCTACTGACGAAATCAGCATCGGGGATTACGTGCTTACCGGCGGGGAGTTGCCCGCGATGGTCCTGGTTGATTGCCTGGCCCGTCTCGCTCCGAGCGTCCTGGGCTCCGAGGAATCCACGACAAACGAGTCTCACACCGACGGCCTGCTCCAGTACCCTCAGTACACTCGTCCACCCGATTTTCGGGGTTGGACCGTACCAGAAGTCTTGCTTTCGGGACATCACGCGCGCATTGAATCGTGGCGCAGTGAGCAGTCGCTGCTCGAGACCCAGCGTCGCCGGCCGGACCTTTTTGAGCGAGCGAAAAACACTTCCGAGCAGGAGTGTTGATCTCAATGATGTGGCTATAAACGCAGCGCCCGAGACCCGTCCATCGCCCAATTTTTTCCTTGACCCTCCCAGATACCCGATGTAGAATCCGGCACACGTCTCGACTCATGGTGAGCGTAGCCTAGCGGTTAAGGCACCAGGTTGTGGCCCTGGAGATCGAGGGTTCGAATCCCTTCGCTCACCCCATGTCCTTTCAAAATTCACCCGGCGGAACATATTGCGCCTGTAGCTCAGCGGATAGAGCATCGGTCTTCGGAACCGAGGGTCGGGGGTTCGAATCCCTTCAGGCGCGCCATTTAGATTACTATCACCATCCCGCTTCTGGAGGTGGCTTGTGAAATTCGGAGATATAGACGTTCATGTTATTAGTGACGGCACCTTCAAGCTGGACGCGGGCGCTATCTTTGGCGTAGTTCCGAAGACTCTCTGGCAGCGCAAAGTCAAAGCCGACCGCAGGAACAGGCTCAAGATGGGCCTCAACTGCATGCTTATCCACTCCAACGGACACAACATCCTGGTAGACACAGGCGTCGGCAAGAAAGAGTCTGACCGCGACAAGGACATCTACGGGTTATCCGCCGGCAAGATCCTCCGTCGTCTCAAAGAACATGGACTCGGGCCCCGGGACATCGACATGGTAGTGCTGTCCCACCTTCACTTCGACCACGTTGGGGGCTGCACCCGCTTCAATTCCAAGGGCGAAGTAGTCCCGACCTTCCCGAAGGCCAAGTACCTGGTCCAGCGCGCTGACTGGGATGAGGCCACACATCCCAACGAACGCAACAAAGCCGCCTATCACCCCGACGATTTCGAACCTCTCCTCTTCAACAAACAGCTTGAACTGCTGGATGGAGACACCGAGATTGAAAAAGGCGTCGATGCCGTCCTAACCGGGGGACACTCGGCGGGACACCAGTTGGTGATGGCCGGCACAGGCCAGCGCAAGGCGGTGATCCTCGGAGACCTGGTTGCCACTTCCCATCACCTTCCCTTGCCATACATCCCCGCCTTCGACCTCTTCCCGATGGATAGCATGGAGCGCAAGCGCAAGCTGCTGGAAGATGCCGAGAAGTTCGGGTGGCTGCTGGTCTTCGCCCACGACCCTGAGACCGTCTCCGGCTATGTCGAGAGACGCAATGGGCGCGTCCTCCTCAACCCCGCCAAGGTCTGTTAGCCGCCTGCTCCGCTAGGGCAACGGAATGTCCACCAGCAGTCCCTTGCTAAATTCACTCGTGGCTATTCCACGGGTGATTTGATTTGCGGCCAGGCCATTGCCCGCCGCGTAGGCCCGGATGTAGTTGCCCGAATGCCCCGACCAATACTCAGCACCCTCAAGACGTACTTTCTCTTCCCACAACACATCCAGCGAATTCCCCAGGAAAGCCCGTCGATACTCCATACCCAACTGCTCCGCCAGCGCAAGCATCCGTCCCATCCTGTCCCGTTTCACCTGATCAGGCACCGCTCCGTCAAAATCGTATGCCCGTGTCCCGGGCCTGCGTGAATACGGGAATACGTGAATCGCAGCAAAAGAAATCTCGCGGCAGAACCGGTAGCTCTCTTCGAACTCAACTGGAGTCTCCCCCGGAAACCCGACCATCACGTCGGTCGTGATGGCGATTTGTGGGATTGCTTCCCGGAACCGGCGCACAGCTTTACTGTACTCGGCCACCCGATACCGCCGACCCATGCGTTCCAGTACCGCATCGCTGCCGCTCTGTAGCGCTATGTGCACATGGCTGCACACCCGGGGATTTCGAAACACCTCTATGAGCTTTGGTGTCACGTCTTGGGGTTGTATGGAGGAAACTCTCAACCGCGGCAGGTCCGTCTCATCCAACACCCGCTCAATCAGTCCGTGCAGCCGACCATCGTACCCCTCGGGGTCCCGACGAGACTCGGCAGTCGGGGGATACTGGCCGTAGGACCCGATCTGGGGGCCGGTTATCACAACCTCATTGAAGCCTTCATCCACGCGTGCACGGATGTCGACCAGCGCGCTTTCCAGGGGCACATTGAATTCCCGGCCCCTAGTCATTGGGATGACGCAGAATGCGCAGAACTGATTGCACCCGTCCTGTATCTTCACGAAGGCCCTGCTCCTCCCCACCCCCCTTACATCCGGTGTAGCGGATGTCCCCTCTTTCCATTCCGCCATCAAGGCAGACGCGACCTCAGCCACCCGACCCTTGTCCCGGTTCAACACCACCGCATCTACGCTCTCCAGCGTTTCAACTTCACCCGAAGCCCGGGTCGCGTAACATCCGGTAGCGATCACCTTCGCCTTCGGGTTCTTTCTCCGCGCCCCACCGAGCCACTGCCTGCCCTTTGCATCGGCCACGTGAGTTACGCTGCACGTGTTTAGCACGTACAGGTCTGCTTCTGCGGACTGGGACACCACCTCGAAACCGGAATCGACCAGTTGACGGCTCATGGCATCCGCCTCGGCCTGGTTAAGCTTGCATCCGTGCGCCGCTACGGCAACACGGGGCCTATCTGATCGTTCTGTTGAAAGTTGACTCTGCATCGTTAGATAATTGCGTCATGCTGGAGAGAATATCCTTACAGTCATCCACACGGTCATCCGCTCTTCACATACGCTGTACATTATCCGGTATCTCACGCCCGCAATGCCACCTAGTACCCGCCTGCTCAACAGCCTTTTCATATGGTATCAGGCCATTGTGTTATAATTCCAATCCAGAATAGGTTTATTGTTTATCTCGTCTTCACCCCAACCCTTTATGTCCTGCTAGGGCCGCGACGCCCAGGGAGTGCCCATGACTGTTCAGGCCACTAGGGGCGTAGGATCCCGAACACACCAACGTCCCCGCAGAGTCCTTTTGGCAGAGCCGCCCAACAGCCTTTTTGTCGGCTTTAACGCCACAGTGATTGTCGAACCTCTTGGCTTGGAATACCTGGCCGGAAACCTGCTCGACATCGCTGACGTACGTATCTACGACATGCGCGTCGACAAGACCCCCCTTGCCCAGGTCATTGAGGAGTTCAAGCCCGACGTAGTCGGCTTACGAGAGGGCTACACAGTCGACGTTTCGTCCGTCAAGAATGTAGCCAGGGACATCAAGAAGATCTCCTCGGACATAATCATCATTGTTGGCGGTCATCACGTCTCCCTCGCACCCCAGGACGCATTCAGCCCGGATATCGATGCAATCGTCATCGGGGACGGCGAGAACACCTTCCGCCGCATTGTCCTCAGTCTCCAGAATGACCGGGGACTCGACTCCATACCCGAGGTTATCTACCGAACCGCCAGTGGAGACTTCGACCAGTCCAACACAAAAGTAATAAAGAAGAGCTCCCTTAAGGAGTTCGACTCCCTATCCATGAATGAGCGCCCTCTGCCCGCCCGGCATCTCGTAGACCAGTACAGGGACGACTATTTCTTCCTATATCACACCAAGCCCTACTCCGTAGAAATGGCTCGTGGTTGCATCTACCGTTGCAACTTCTGCTCCGTCCACGAGTTCCACCGCGGAGAGTACAAGGTGCAGGGCAACGATCGCACACTCCTTGAGCTTTCCAAGCTCCCCCGCAATTCGTGGATCAACATTGTCGACGACTTGGCCATTCAGGAGCTTCCCGGCTCCCTGAAAATGGCCTACCCGCCGGGATTCGACCCCATGGACGACCTCGCAGACAAGATCATCGACATGGACCTCGGCCAACGCTATTGGATGCAAGTGCGCGCCGACAACGTAGTTCGAAACCCCAAGAAATTCGAAAAGTGGGCCAAGGCCGGTCTCGACACCGTGTTAGTCGGCCTCGAATCTTTTGAGCAGAGCGACCTGAACTCCGTTTCCAAGGGCACCCGCGTCGGTGACAACGAAAAGTCCATCGACCTCCTACACAGCATGGGCATTCGGATTTGGGGCGCAGTTATGATCTTCCAACATTGGATGGATAATAACTTCGAAAACCTCAAGGAAAAGGTTAACCAGACCGGGATTGAGTTTCCCAACTATACTATACTCACTCCTCTCCCCGGCACCGGCCAGTGGAAAGAAATGCAGAGCAAGCTGGTAACGAAGGAGCCCCATTTCTTCGACTTCCTCCACAGCGTATTGCCGACCAAATTGGGGGGCGAAAAGTTCTACGAGCAGTACGCTTCCCTTTGGCGCACCGTGGGAGACGGAGGGATGGACAGGATCAGGAGAATGATCGGCGAGGTCTCCACAACCCGGGAGAGCGTTATCAAGTTCCTTCGCCAGTACAGGACCCTCTCCGACATTGAGACCTACCGCCGAGGCATTGAACTCCTGGACAAAGGGGCCCCTGCAAGGCAGCCTTCCCCTTAAATCCGTGTAAAGGCAGGGCTTTCAAGTGCTTGACCACCGTGTAGCTGTCACAGGCGTAGGCTTGGTTACCCCTCTCGGAATGGACGTTGAGTCTACTTGGGGCAGCTTGATTTCAGGTCAGTCGGGCGTCGGCTATATCACCGCCTTCGATTCCTCCGACTACGAGACCCACATCGCCGCCGAAGTCTCAGACTTCAACCCCAACGACCACCTGGACCGCAAGGCCGCCCGTCGTATGGACCGCTTCGTGCAGTTCGCCGTCATCGCCGCCAGGGAAGCAGCCGCCCAATCAGGCATTGAAATCACCGACGATAACGCAGGCGACGTAGGCACGGTTATCGGGAGCGGCATCGGGGGACTGATCACGTTAGCGGAACAGTTCAACGTGCTTCGGGACAAGGGGCCCTCCCGTATCAGCCCGTTCCTGGTCCCCATGATGATCACCGACATGGCTTCCGGCCAAGTCTCGATAGACCTTGGCATCAAGGGGCCAAATTTCTGCACCACCTCCGCCTGCTCCAGCGGCAGCGATGCCATAGGCGCCGCTTACCAGCTGATCCAGTCCGGCAAGGCCAAGGCCATGGTCGCGGGCGGCGCCGAGGCCAGTGTCACGCCCATAGCAGTCGCCGGGTTTAACGCCGCCAAGGCCTTGTCCACCAGGAACGACGACCCGCAAAGAGCATGCAGGCCCTTCGATGCGGGTCGGGACGGATTTGTCATGGGTGAGGGGGCTGCGCTGATGATGCTGGAAGAGATGGACCATGCCGTTCAGCGGGGCGCACCCATCCTCGCCGAACTCATCGGATATGGTACAGCGGGCGACGCCTTTCACGTCACTGCCCCTGCCGAGGGTGGAGAGGGCAGCATTCGCGCCATGAAAATGGCCCTGAACGATGCCCAAGTCCAGCCCGACGACATCGACTACATCAACGCCCACGGCACCTCCACTCCCCTCAACGACAAATTCGAGACCCTTGCCATCAAGAAAGTGTTCCAGGAAGAGGCTTACCGGATACCGATCTCTTCCACGAAGTCCATGACGGGACATCTGATCGGGGCCGCAGCCGCCCTAGAGGCCGCAATCACGGTGCTGGCCATAGACCGCGGTGAAATCCCACCCACCATCAACCTCGAAGACCCCGACCCCGACTGCGACCTGGACTACACCCCCCACATCCCCCGCCGCGGCGAGGTAAAGGTCGCACTATCCAACTCTCTCGGGTTCGGGGGTCACAACTCGGTGCTCGTTTTCCGGCAACCCCCCGCCTGACCCCTTTCATCCGTCTTTTCATCCGCGCCCGCAGTCGTGTGGCTCCAATGCCTGTCAGGTGGTGCTACTCTCTTTGCCTTAGGCCTCAAAATACAACTCTGATCGTATGCTATAATCACGCTATCCGACAGGGCCAACACCACCCATTACTCACGAGGTGAGTTGCTTTGCAACCCGGCGAAATTAGCTCCTCCGAACGCATGTGGGCCGCCATTGCCCACGCCAACATTGTCCTGAATGTAATAACCTTTTTCCCTTACTTTGTGGCAGTCACCATGGGGATCTGGATATTCAAGAGAAGGAGTTCTGAATACGTAGGTTTTCAGGCGTTGCAGGCTTTTATTTTTCAGGCGATTACGGGTTTTGTGGCATTCATGATAGGGTCGTCCATCAGCCCGATGGTCGGTCTGCTCTTGTTGATCATCCCAATCCTCTATTCCCTGTACGGCGCTTTCAGGTGTAACCAAGGACAGGACTTCAAATTCATTTTCATCGGCGACTTTCTTTCATCGATAACGACAAAGGACAAGTAGTCGATCATTATTTATTTTCGGGATGGGCATCTAGCCCCACACAATCATTCAGCAGGGCTTTAATCGGGCTAGGTAGTAGATGGGAGGGTCTCCAAAATGACCCGTGAGGCCTCGGAGTTAGTGAAGTGCTCGGCCCCCGTACTCTGGTACGCTTTGCACCGGCCGGATCCTTCAGAGCGGGTGGTAACATGCCGTATAACCCGGTAATAGACTCCAAGGTTTGTAGACACTGCTCGGTCATAGCCTCCGTTAGGGAAACCGAGTGCCGTGGGTGCGGCGGACAATCCTGGGGACCGATTCCCGACTCCCTACTCCACAATGTTGACCCAGACGTAATTAGAAACGGCCACGGCATCATCAGGCTGGACGGCTACCGACCCCTGACTTGGCCTCCGCCGGGCACCGAGCTTCGTGACGAAGACCTGCCTCCTCTTCCCCGCAAGGACCCCGACACCGCGGCCATGCTGGCTTCCCTCTGCAGCCTTGTAGGAATCTGGGGAGTCGGGCACATCTATGTTGGCAAGGTTATCACCGGTCTGTTGCTGATGATTGCGGGCGCAGTCATATGGGGTGTTTTTGTGCTCCTGACCTTCATCGGAGAGGGCTTGATCTTCTACGCCCTCGGGGTGCCGGCCTGGGCCGCCGCCATCTTCTTTGCCTACCCAAGTGATCGGTCTGATCCCCTCCGGGGCCGAAGGTTCATCCTGCCGGCTCTCGCAATTACAGTGACCGTATACATGGTCTGGTCCAATATGCAATACACATACTTCTTCATTACAGTGGGCATTGCGGCCTGGATATACCTCACCGCCCGCGCATTCACCCTCGCCAACGAATACAACGACGAACTGGACCGCAGCGGACTCTCCCTCTGGTGATCCTCTCCTCCTGCCGGGAATGACTAAGTTCCGCTGGGCCATCTCGCCCCCCGTGCCCCGGGACGCACTTACACGGCTCAAGGGAATTCCCTTGTCTACAGCCCAGATTTCATACAATCGCGGCCTGACTGACCTCACCCGTATCAAGAACTTCCTCTCCATTGAGCAAAAGGCCCTACCCGATCCCAACCTCTTACCGGACATCGTGCCCGCCATAGAGCGCATTGCCGCCGCCATCCGTAATCGCGAACTCATTGCCGTATACGGTGATTTCGATGCCGACGGCGTTACAGCAACCGCGCTGCTGAATAACGGTTTGACCGGCCTGGGGGCCCGCACCACTCCATACATTCCTCACAGAACGGAGGAAGGACACGGGCTTAGCGTTCAGGGGCTCGAAAAGTTCGGCGGCCTGGGCGTCGGGCTGATCATTACCGCCGACTGTGGCGTCAGCTCTCTCGAGGAGATAAAGCTCGCCAACGAAATGGGCATCGACGTTATCGTCACGGACCACCACACCCCCCCACTCGACCTCCCACCTGCCTTAGCCGTAATCGACGCGAAGCGCGAGGACTCGAAATATCCCTTCCGGGAACTGGCCGCCGTCGGCTTGGCCTACAGGATAATTCAATCTCTCCGAGGCCATTTGGGCCACAAAGAGGATGAGAGTCTGCTCGACCTGGTCGCCCTGGGCTCTGTCGCCGACATGGCTCCATTGGTCAACGACAACCGCAACCTTGTAAAACGCGGCCTGGAAATTCTGAACAGGGCCGAGCGCCCCGGGCTCCGAGAACTCATGTCCCGAGCCGGTGTGGACCCCGGCAACCTAGACGCCGAGACCATATCCTTCACTCTGGCCCCAAGGATCAACGCCGCAGGCAGGGTCGACCACGCAATCACCAGCTACCGGCTGCTTACTGCCACTTCCACCGCCGAGGCCCAGCCTCTCGCGGAAGAGCTGAACACCCGCAACCGGCAGCGCCGCAGCCACACCGAGGACGCCTTCGCCAAAGCACAGGCCCAGGTCGGCGACTCCCCGGTCTCCGATCCAATCATAATCACCGGGGGCCCGGGATTCGAGCCAGGCGTCGTTGGGCTGGTTGCAGGGAAGCTCAGTGAGGAGCACTACAAGCCGGCAGTCGTGCTTTCCACCGGGCCTGAGGTCTCACGCGCTTCCTGCCGTTCCATCCCGGAATTCGACATCACCGCGGCCCTCCAACAGTGCGCCGACTTGTTCATCCGCCACGGCGGCCATTCCCAGGCCGCCGGTTTCGTCATCCCCAACGAAAACATAGAAGAACTCAAGGACCGGCTCACGGAGATAGCGGCGGAGAGGCTAGGAGACCTGGACCTTCAGCCCTCTATCAAGATAGACATAGCCATGCCCCTCCCCCAGATCGAGGCTCGGCTCCTGAAATTCATCCAGCTGCTGGAACCCGTCGGCCAGGGAAACCCCCGACCCATGTTCCTTTCAAAGAGGCTCACACCTCTCGGGGTGCGTACGATGGGCTCAGATGGTTCTCACCTGAGGATGTCACTCAAGGATGGGGCGTCGGTCTGGAATGCGGTCGCATTCAGAATGGGCCACCGCCTCGGCGAACTAACCGGGCCTATCGACGCGGTTTACCATATCAAGACCAACCGATGGAAAGACAGAGAGCGGATTGAGCTTGAACTGGTAGACTTCGCACCCGCAGGGCAAGTCACACCAGCATCCTAAGCCTGCAATGGGCGTTCCGGGACCGGCCGGTGGGCTTTAGGAAGCCGGGGCGGGCTGGATGCTCGGGGTCCGGCGGTCCAGCACCGATCCTCCCATGTATCCCAGCCAGATCGGCACCAGGGGCAGGATGCACGGCGACAGGAATGACAGTATGCCACCCGCAAACGCTATTAGCAGCGATGCCCCACCCATCCCCGTTACTTCGCTGCTGCCCGTCACCTCGGGGATGAACGTGAAGTAGGAATTCAGCTGTTGCAGGGAGCCGGTCACTATCAGGGCTCCGATCAATACCAACATCAACCCACTCAGCAGCTCGATGAACTCCAGGTATGGGTTAACCTTCTTAAGCCATCGCTTCGCGACGCCTATGAAGGCCCCAACCAAGAGGAAAGGCAGCCCCAGTCCCAGGGAGTACGCGAACATCAGAACCGCTCCCTGAGCAATGGATCCCTCCAGCGTCAGAGACAGGATCCCTGCCAGTATCGGACCCACGCACGGCGTCCACCCTATGGCAAACGCCGCCCCCACCACCGCCGACCTCAAGAGGTTAGGCTTGTCCCCGGCGCCAATCCCAATGCCTCTTTGACGGTACAGGATACTGGTTATCGGGCCGAACCTCACAACCCCGCTCAGGTGAAATCCCAGGATAATCAGAAGCGTTCCCGCCCCGATCTCCAGCCAGTCACGCCAACTACCCGTTCCCAGGGAACCCAGCAGCGCCCCAAGCCCCGTGAAGACAATCGAAAACCCGGCAACGAACGCTATTGCATGAATAAACGGCGCCGGAGAGAAGCCGATCCTCGCCAGTCCGGTCGGTGCAGTCTGCTGCGTTCCTGTTCCGGGATTCACCATGTCGCTATCGGCTCCTCTTTGATCCTGTCCCTGCACATATAGTATGTCAACAAAAGGCCGGGGCGTACAATATGTCTCTCATCTTAGATAACGAAAGACACAGGCAAAGGTTGGCCCCAGTCTCATGCACTCTTCAACGGTGGGCTCTGGGCATGTGGACCTTCGGAGCGGTGACGGATTGCCAGGAATACCCCGACCGCCAAGACTGCCGCCATCGTCAGGAGAGATATTACATGCGCCTGATGCAAAGAGCCTATTCTCCCCGGGTCATCCCGGGTGAATTGCACCGCAAACCTTATTGCCGCATAGGCCCCGAGATAGATCAGCATCACCATCCCGTCGGGCTTCACCCGACCTATGAGACGCATGATTACGAAGAAGAGCAAGACGTCTCCGATCATCTCGTAGGCGACGGATGGGTGATAGGCAATCTCGGCCCCGCTGTCGGAGATTGGGACTGCAGGTCGGCCCGTATTGAGGCCCGGCCAACTGGCGTGGGTATGCACCCAGCCCCACGGCAGACTCGTCCGCGTGCTGAAATGCTCGCCGTTTATTACGTCCCCCACTCGACCCACCGTTTGAGCGACGAGCATCATCGGCGCAGTAATGTCGGCGATTTTTCCGACCGATTGCTTGTTCAGAATCGCCCAGGTGACTCCGGTAATCGTCCCACCGAGCAACGCTCCCCACAACCCCACGCCGCCATTCCAGATGGTGAATATCTTTACAGGGTCGTTGATGTAGTAGGACCAGTTATCGAATACGTGAACCAGCCGAGCCCCCACCACTCCTCCCGGCACCGCCCACGCTGCACAGGAATAGACCACGTTCGGGTCCATTCCTCTCTGCCGCGCTAACCTGGCCGTTCCGAAAACCGCAAATGCCACCCCTAGCGCCGTGAATATCCCGTGCCAGGACAGCCCTCCAATCAGGAAGGGGTCCATGCCGATTTCAAGCATATTTGCCTTTGGGCTCCGTTGTTGTCATCAGAGTAGTCAGATTGTTTACCTCTTCCCCACCCGTCTCCCGTCCAGTGTAGCCTTCCTGCCGAATGCCGGTCAATCCATTGTAATCGTTCGGAGGGTAGTGACGCAGTAGCCTTTTCTTCAGTCCTCCTGAGGCGGATCTTCGATTGTGGGGTCTTGTTCTCTGTCTGTTTTGTTGGGGTGGTCGGCGATGGAAGGTCCGGGACTCGGGCACAGGGGGCGGGAGGCCAGCCTGCGCAACCCCACAAGTTTCAAGTTGGTTCCGGGGCGGACCGAGAGAGTCTCGGCGTGGGGCGCATACCCGTCTACCAGCGGCGCTCGACCTCTCGATGAGGAGGGAGCGCGAACCCGCTTCCGCCGTATATGACTACGACGGTGGAGTCCCGTGAGGGCCCTGAGGCCCCAGGCCCGACAAAGTGGGGCCGTACCTGTATTACCGGCGAAGTGAATGCCGGCTATACAGTGCGCCCATCAGTAAGGGCGCGAAAAGGCAGGGTCTCTATGAGAGAGGGGCTGCCTGTATTGAGTCGATGGACCTTCCATTGCCTGGGTAGGGAAGGGGCACGGGACCCAATGGGATGAGGAGATGGCGACGTTTGCTTGTGCCGCGGGCCTGCGCGAGGGCCGTTGGAATGGGCTCGGGCGTTGAGTCCTCGGGTGGGTCAGGTGGGCTTCCCTGGGCTATTGGTTCCTCCTTGAGATAGTTGGGTTGGTGTTCGAACGGTGGGGAGGTTAGCACGTGTGTTCCAGTTGGGTCAAGGGGTTGGTGTCACTTTTGCGGGGAAGGATGCCCCACACCCCACCAGGGAACCCTCACCCCCTTATCTCCCCCTCTCACGCCGAAGGCGCATCTTCGACCCTTAGGGCCTTCAAGTGAGAGGGGGAGATAAGAACAGAGGGAGACGCATGTGTGTTGCACATGCGTCTCCCTCTAGTTCAGTACTGGGGGGGAGGGAAGGGAAGAGCAAAGTGGAGACCCATGTGGGTATCTAGTTCAGTACTGGGGGAAGGGGAGGGAAGAGCAAAGCAGAGGCCCACGTAGGTATCTAGTTCAGTACTGGGGGGAAGGGGGAGGGAAAGGAGGTGTGTGAGCGGTGAGGTTAAGGGTGGATTCAGGGAGGGGTGATGTAGATCCCTCGCGGGGGCTCGGGATGGGAGGGTGATGTCAGTCGCCTCGACGAGTCTTCGACTCATCTATCTGAACGGGGTCATACGCCATGCCGCACTTTACCATCCGATATCGCGTTATGTTAAACTTATCCGGTAATCATCCTCATTTTGATAGGAGAGTGGCAAGGTGAAAATAGTAATCGACGCATTTCTAAACCATATAACCATAGAGCGCGGTCTTTCTGCCAACACTCTATACGCCTACCGCAACGACCTCTACCAGTTCCTGGAGTTCGTTGAAACGGGGCTCGGTCCCAGGAAGCGGGTTACAACGTGGGGAGATGTAGATCGCGACATGGTGGCCAAGTACGGCCTGGACCTGCGGGACCGTACCCTTAAGGACTCCACTATCGCCCGCAAGATCGCTGCTATCAAGTCCTTCTTCGCATTCCTTGTCGACGAAGGGGAAATCGAGACCGCACCCACCGAGCACATGAACTCGCCGAAGGTCGGGCGGGCACTGCCCAAGGCTCTGTCCGTCGAAGAGATCAACAGGCTACTGACTGCTACCAGGGAGCGCAAGACTCCGGATGGCCGACCCAAGCCAGTCTCTCCCGACAGCCTGCGAGATTGCGCCATGTTCGACCTGCTGTATGCGAGCGGACTCCGCGTCACGGAGCTCGTCTCCCTGAACGTGGCGGACGTAGACATTCGCAACAACCATGTACGCTGTCTGGGCAAGGGAGGGAAGGAGAGGATCGTTCCCATCCACCAGGAGGCCTCCGCGGCCCTGCGGGAGTACGTCGAGCGGGCCAGGCCTCGGCTGCGAAAGAAGTTCGAAGAGCAAGCCTTGTTCCTTAACCGTCGCGGAGACCGGCTCACCCGGCAGGGCTTCTGGCTCATCCTGAAGGGTTACGCCAAGGAAGCTGATATAAAAACTCCGATAACTCCCCACGTTCTCCGCCACAGCTTCGCAACCCACATGCTAAGGGGCGGCGCTCCTCTCAGGCACGTCCAGGAGATGCTCGGCCACGCGAACATCTCGACCACCCAGGTCTACACTCACCTTGCGAGCGACCAGGTCCGTGACCAGTACGACAAGGCCCATCCAAGGGCGTGACATTTCGCGTTTGCGGCCACGGATTCGCGCCGACTATAATCTGACCAGACACATAACTCAGGACTAAAAATGGCGAAAAAGTCAAAGCGGTTCGCCGCCAAGCAATCTGCAAGCACCAAGCGAAAGAAGGGGAAGGCCGGACTATCCCAGCGGCAAATTGAGCTTTCCGGAGTCTCTGCCCCCGCGCCCACCCCTCCCCCGGCAGCCGACGCCACGGACAGCGAGGCTTCAGTACTTGCGTCCACTGACGCTCCCGAGTCGGGGGATCCATCGGAGGCCGTGGAGCAGGCTGCGCAGCCTGGACCCCAGGTAGCCGTTCCCGCAGCGGTCGGAGCTCCCTGGCGATACGGCTACGTGCTCACGGACATCAGGCGCATAGGTTTGATAACCGGAGTGGTGGCCCTTCTTCTCCTGGTCTTGACTTTCATTCTCCGCTAGCCAATTCTTAGCCGAGCCGGTGCGACCCGGGTCCCCAGCTTCCTAGCAGGCGCCCCTACACATCTGATCACGCTCACGGGCTTCCCTCTTGCCCATGCTAGAATTACCTCGTAATGGCTACGATCTCCATCGCAGACCAGGTAAAGGCGACCCCCACTAAACCTGGTGTCTACATCTTCCGGGACGCCTCCGGCAAGGTCATATATGTAGGGAAGGCAGCGGGCCTTCGCAGCCGAGTCCGCTCCTACTTCGCGGATTCTTCCACTCTCACGCTCAAGGGTAGGCACCTGGCCGCGCGCATCGCCCAGTACGAATACGTCGTCACTGATACTGAGGGCGAGGCCCTCATCCTCGAAAACACCCTCATCAAGCGCTATAAGCCCAAGTACAACGTCCGCCTCAAGGACGACAAGACTTATCCTTATATCAAGATAGACCTGGAGGAAGAGTTTCCCCGCGTATACTTCACCAGGAGACGGGATGACGAGCGCGGCGCCCGGTATTTTGGCCCCTTTGCATCCGCCAGTTCCGTCCGGCGCACCCTGGACCTTATTAAGAAGCTCTTCCCATACCGCTCCTGCACCAAGAACATCACCGGCACCGACGAGCGACCCTGCCTCGACTACTACATACACCGCTGCGTCGGGCCCTGTATCGGCGCGGCGTCCCAGGACGAGTACCGGGAGGTCATAGACCAGGTAATCCTATTCCTTGAAGGCAAGCATGAGACCATAGTCAAGGACCTGAGCACACGAATGCACGAGGCTGCAGAAGGGCTCCAGTTCGAGCGAGCGGCCGCCCTCCGGGACCAGGTCCGTGCCATCGACAGGGTGTCGCAGACCCAGAAGGTTCACTCTCTCCACCTAAAGGACGAGGACTACATAGCCTTATCTCGCGGCCAGGACGAGGCATGGGTGGAGATCTTCTTTGTGCGGGCGGGCAAGACAGTCGGCAGGGACCACTTCATAATGGAAGGCACCCAGGACGAAGATGACGCCGAGATCATGTCCGGCTTCATCAAGCAGTTCTACGACTCGGCTTCCTACGTTCCGCCCCTGATGCTCATCCAGCACACCCCCGTAGACTCGGACCTTATCACCGCCTGGCTGGAGAACAAGCGGGGCCGCAAAGTCCAAATGAAAGTCCCGCAGCGCGGCAATCGGAGACAACTGCTTCACATGGTATCCGCAAACGCCGAGCAGGGGCTCGCGCAGCGCCACGTCAAATGGCTGGCCGACGCCGACGCGATCACGGGAGCCATGTCTGAGCTGCAGGAGTACCTCAACCTCCCCGAACCGCCCAAACGTATGGAATGCTACGACATATCCAACATCCAGGGCTCCAACCCCGTCGGCTCCATGGTCGTATTCCAGGACGGAAAGCCCAAGCCCGCCCACTACCGCAAGTTCAAGATCAAGACGGTCGAGGGCATCGACGACTACTCCATGATGCAGGAGATGCTCCGCCGACGCTTCCGTCGGCTCAAGGACTCCGCCAACTCAAAGGCAGACGGCTGGACCATTATCCCGGACCTCGTCCTTATCGACGGCGGCAAGGGCCACCTGGGCGCGATACACCAGCTCTTCCTGGAACTCGGCATAGCCCATATCCCCCTGGCAAGCATCGCCAAGCGCTACGAGGAAGTCTTCCGACCCGACAGCAAGGAGCCCATCATCCTGCCTCGAAGCTCCCAGGCCCTCTACCTCGTCCAGCGCATCCGCGACGAGGCGCACCGATTTGCCATAACCTTCCACCGGCAGCTTCGCAAGAAGAGCAGTGTCAGGTCCGCCATGGACTCGGTACCGGGTATCGGGCCCAAGCGAAAGAAGGCCCTCATCCGGAAATTCGGTACGGTGAACGCCATACGCGAAGCCGACACCAGTGAAATTGCGGCGGTGGTCGGGATGACCCAAAAGTTAGCCGAGATCGTAAAAGAGCACCTCTAACCCTTTCGTTCTGAAATGCCCGACCAAAAGCAAAACGCATTGACAACCCTCCAGAAGGGGGTAAGCCTTCTCGATCAGGGCCAGATCGACGAAGCAATTTCACTCTTTGATCGCGCCATCAAGCTCGACGGGACCCTGGTAGACGCTTACCTACGCCGCTCCGAGGCCCATAATTTCAAAGGCCAGGCCGGCAAAGCCGTCACCGACGCCACCAAGGCCCTGATGCTCGATAACCAGAATGTCGGGGCGTACGTGGACCGCGCCGCCGCATATGTCAACATGGGCAATTTCGAGCGCGCCCTCGCCGACTCCAATGAAGCCATCTCGCTGAAACCAACCGCCGCCGCCCACGTCAACCGGGGCACTGCTTACAGGGGTCTGGGTAAAGCAGTCATGGCGCTTGGAGATTTCAACAAGGCCATCAGCCTCGAGCCTAGGTATCCCCTGGCCTTCAGCCACCGGGCGAGCGCATTTCTTGCCATCGGGGCTTTGGACAGGGCTATACAGGACGCCACCGCCGCCATTGACCTGGACCCACACCTGCCCCAGCCCTACATAGACCGCGGTGAGGCCTACAGGCACAAGGGTGATTTTGATGCAGCCGTCAAGGATGCTTCCACTGTCTTGAGTCTTCAACCCGACCTTGTCATTGCCCTGGTCAACCGGGCCGCAGCCTACCTTGACCAGGATCGGGACCCCGACGCCCTGGCCGATTCCGAGGCCGCCCTAAGGCTCGACCTGGACAACGTCCTGGCCATTAACAACAAAGCCGTGGCACTGGCCAAGATGGGCCGTACTGAAGAAGCCTCAGAGTCGCTTACTCGCGCCCTGGCCCTCGCCCAGACCGACGAAGTCCGAGCCCATATAACCATGTTCATGGACCGGCTTAGCGCCAATCAGCCGTCTTCATAGCGACACATTTGTTGCCAATCGGACCTCAGGGCCGAAGTGTCGTTCCGTCACTTGGTGTAAAATTGGACCACATCCTCTCATTCCTTTAGATTACCCAATGCGATCCATAATTACTTTGGCCTTAATCATAGCCCTGCTGGCTTTCGCGGTCGCCTGTACCTCTGGAGAGGAGCCGACGGCTACCCAGCCCGCGGAAACACCCTCTCCTACCGAGCCTCCGGCCACCCCCACTCAGGCCCCGACCACCTTGATCGAATGGTCGGACGAAGACTGCATATTCCGCCCACACGGTGAGTTGGGAGAGCTCACGAGAGTTACACGAACCTACGTTGAGAACGATCCTAAACGCAACGTAGAGCGCCTCTTCCTCAAGTTCCACCAGTCCGAAGCGGAATCGACCATCCTGCGCTGCGACATGAACACCGCGGGACTGTTTTCGACATGGTGGGTCCAGTCTTTCCCAGCCGAGCAGGACGCCCAACGTCTATTTGAGTCGCTGGTATTGGTCACGGGCCCCGAAGTAGATAGACTCAACGAAAATATCCGCTCCTGTGCCCTAATCCGTGCAGGTAAAGAAGGCCAGGACAGCTACCAACTCGACTTCGTGGACAAGGGCATATGCGAAAGCAGCGTCTTCAACGGACGCAGTGGTGTCATAATCTATGGTCGGACTGTTATAGGCATCGACTCCCAGTTCTACGAAGAATTCTTTGAGCCTCTGCTGGAACACGCCAAGGCCCTGGTAGACAAGAGGACTTCCTCCTAGCTTGCGTGTCCCCGGCCTGTCCCAGACCTCATCCCCGCTTAGCGGCGCCCCGACCCGCTTTCTGCCGACCCTCCGCGCATTCTTCGAAAACCGGTTCGTCAAGGAAGGTTCGCTGCTGGCGCTCGGCTACATCGTCTATATGTCCCTGCGGCACGTATTCCCTGACGACCTGGAAGCCGTGGGCCGGGTTAACGCCCTCAAGGTAATTGACATCGAGAGGTCTCTGGGCATTTACTGGGAGCCGGCGCTCCAGTCGCGCCTCCTCTCGGAAGCCTCGTGGATCGTGACCTTCTTCAACTGGGCCTACTCCCTCGGGTTTCTCCCCGTCATTGTGCCAGGCGCCCTGGTACTCCTCTGCCTCCGCTACGACTCATTCGTATATTTTCGCAGGGTGTTCTTAGTTAGCTACGTCGTTACATGGGTCTTGTGGTTGACTATTCCCGTAACACCTCCCAGGCTGATGGTAGAAGAGGGATTCGTAGATTCTATCGAGGTTATGGGGCCCGCGTTCTATAACAGCAAGGAGTTGATCGCCTACTATAACCAGCACTCCGCCATGCCTAGCATGCACTTCGGATGGACGCTATTGTTCTCGGTCATGCTTTTGAAGACCGGGAGTCGAGCCTTGCGCCTATTCGGCGCCGTCTACCCTGTCGTAGCTTTCGCAGCCATAATTGTCACCGCGAATCACTATCTCCTGGACGCAGTCGTCGGGGGTGGAATCATTGGGATAGCCTTTGCTATATACCATCTCGCGATCCGCCCCCCGAGGCCCAACTCCACTCAAGAACACTCTTCGACAGTGATTTCTCAAAGTGATCTCATATCAACGTGAGGCAGAAGCACAGCTAAATTCTCGGAGCAATTGTCGAGACGCCTACGAGTTCTGGGATTCGGTGGGCAGATATAGAATCACTTCTACTCGCCTTAGCTGCAGAAATAGAGGAGCGGGCCGGGTCTCGGATCGGTGTACGACTAGAGTTACATTTCGCAGTTTTCCATCGTCCTTACCCTAACCCGGAAGCCAGCAAGGATCTTGTAAAAGCCGTCAAACACCTTTTGAGAGAGGCAGGGATCACTAATGCTGACCTATAGGGGATACATAGCCAAAGTCGAGATAGACTTGGAAGAGGGGATATTGTCGGGACGTGTGATAAATATCCGAGACGTAATCCATTTTCAAGCAGATACACCAGCACAACTTCAAAAGGAATGCGAATTCTCTGTCGACGATTACATCGCCTTCTGCAAGGAGAAGGGAATGGAGGCCGATAAACCGCGCTCTGGCAAAATCTCCCTTCGTGTTTCTCCAGAGCTCCATCGAGCCGCCGTGTCTGCCGCCGCCCGTGAAGGCAAGAGCCTTAATGCTTGGCTCTCCAAAGCTATTGAAAAGGCCGCTATCGGCTGACCTCCGTTTTCGAACCTCTCTAGAGTCCCCGTAAAGAACTGAGGGGATGGCAGTACCACCCCATCAGTTCTCTAACCTTCTTTTCCTCTAATGCTCCATGATCAGCCCGCCGTCGATGTTTATGGACTGGCCGTGTATCCACGATGCTGCCCTTGTGCACAGGTAGGCTATGAACTCTCCTACCTCATCATCCGTGCCGTTACGGCCTATGGGCGTTGTCCGGGCCATCTTCTCCCACGCATCCGAATAGACCAGATCATCCATTCTGTGGGTGTCGACGGCTCCCGGGCACACGCAGTTTACGTTCACGCCGTAAGGACCCAGCTCTTCGGCCATAGTCTGAGTCATAGCGACCTGTGCAAAGCAACCGGCACAGTAGGCCAGGGCGTCGGCGCTGCCCCGCTTCCCCGCCCCCGACGACACATTGATTATCTTGCCGCCCTCACCCCGGGCCAACATCACCTGCGCGGCTGCCTTGGAGCAGAGGTACGTTCCCCAGACCTTAATATCAACAACTCTTTTGAAGTAATAGTCGTCTAACTCAACCGTAGGGACCCGGTCTGCTCCACGGGCATAAGCAGCGTTGTTCACTACAATGTCGATCCGACCGAACTCCCGCACGGTGTTTGCCGCCATTTCAGCCACGCCCTCGGGGCTCGATACGTCCACGACCTGCGGCAATGCCCTCCTCCCGAGAGCTCTCACCTGCTCCGCCGTACTCTCGATGTCCTTCCAGCCTATAGCCTTCTCATCATCAGGGAAGGTATCCGGGTCTCGGCCCGTGCCTGTCGGGACTATGTCCGCTCCCAGTTTCGCCAGTGCCACGCAGGCCGCTCTACCGATACCTCTCAATCTCCCTGCGCCCGTGACTATCGCTACCTTGCCGTCGAGCTCTCCCATCGTTTACTCCAGTCCAAAAACTCTGGCTGCCCTAGTGCTCCATGATCAGCCCGCCGTCAATGTTGATCGACTGGCCGTGTATCCAGGAGGCCGCCTTCGTGCACAGGTAGGCTATGAACTCTCCCACCTCTTCATCTGTACCGTTTCGTCCTATCGGCGTTTCATGGGCCATTTCTTCCCAAGCATCCGAGTAAACCAGATCGTCCATCCTATGAGTGTCGACTGCCCCAGGGCAGACACAGTTCACATTCACCCCGAATGGGCCAAGCTCCTCGGCCAAAGTTTGAGTCATGGCCACCTGTGCGAAACACCCGGCACAGTATGCAAGGGTGTCGGCATCACCCTTTTTGCCCGCCCCCGACGACACGTTGACTATCTTTCCACCCTCCCCCCGAGCTAGCATCACCTGCGCCGCCGCTTTTGAGCAGAGGTACGTGCCCATTATCTTGATGTCGACCACTTTCTTGAAAATGGCGTCATCAAGGACCACCGTCGGGACGCGGTCGGCGCCCCGGGCGTAGGCCGCGTTGTTGATAAGAATGTCAATGCGCCCGAACTCACGCACCGTCTTGGCCGCCATATCAGCCACATTTTCCGCGTCTGACACATCCACGGTTAGAGGCAATGCCCTCCGCCCGAGGGCCCGCACCTGCTCCGCCGTACTCTCGATGTCCTTCCAGCCTATCTCCTTCTCGTCATCGGGGAAGCTGGCCGGGTTTCGACCTGTGCCCGTGGGGACTATGTCGGCGCCCAGTTTTGCCAGCGCCACACAAGCAGCCCTGCCGATTCCCCTCAATCTACCTGCCCCAGTTACTATCGCTACTTTTCCGTCCAGCTCACCCATATGGTTCTCCGTTTCGTTGGCATAAGTCCAAGTGCAGGCCGTTGGCTTTCAAAAAGTTTAGAGACCGCTCACCCAATCCGTCAACGCTCCTATGCCCTTGCACCCGACACCCAAACCCCATAACCTAGCCATCATGCAGGACTTCAAGACCGGGACCGTAAACGCCAATTCGTTGGAATTCGGCTATGTCGAGACGGGGAGCGGGCCTTTGGCCCTCTGTCTTCACGGTTTCCCCGACAACGCACTAACGTATCGCTATCTCCTGCCTGTACTGGCCGATAGCGGCTACCGGGCAGTCGCAGCCTATATGCGGGGATACGCCCCTACATCCGTCCCCGCGGACGGTAGATACCAGGCCGCAGTCCTGGGCCAGGACGCACTCGAACTCATCCAGGCTCTGGGGTATGACTCCGCAATCCTCATCGGGCACGACTGGGGTGCGCTCAGCTCCTACGCCGCGGCGACTCTAGGACCTGAGCGGGTCACGAAGCTTGTCACTTTGGGCGCAGCCCACGCCGGTGCGTCTCTTGACCGGGATTTTGACTACCTCCGCGGCACATGGCATTCCTACTACTTCCAACTCCCTTCGGCTGAGGCCACCCTGCCTCACGATAATTTCCAGTTCATCGCAGATTGGTGGAGGAACGCATCTCCCAACTGGGACATTCCGCCGGACCTGCTGGAGTCGGTGAAGGAGACTTTCCGTCAGCCGGGAGTCGTTAAGGCAACTCTTGATTACTACCGCCACGCCGTCAACCCAGCGCTTCGTGATCCCGCCCTGGAAGGAACGGAGGAGAAACTTGCCGCGGGCCCCATCACCGTGCCGACCCTGGCCATCCACGGCACCCACGACCGACCCAAACGGTTGGAGTCTTTCGAGCAGATGGACCGGTTCTTTTCCGGACCCCTGACCAAGGTGGTTATTCCTGTAACGGGGCATTTCGTCCACCTGGAAGAGCCGGAGGAAACGGCGCTCCTGATAATGGACTTCCTCAGCTCTTAACTGGATTCAGACCCAATCCGTGTCCAGGCCGGTCATCTCACAGCTTACTTCCCACAAGCGGCTCGCCACCTCCTCATCGTACGATTCGGGCGACGAATCCGTTGGCCTCTCTTTTACGAAGTAACGACCGCTCACTCCCTCCACCTCTGCTGAGGACGCCAGATATATAGAGGTACGGGCCCCGGCCTCCGCATCTACCGCGATTATCCGGGTCGCGGCCTTCAACTTGCGCGGCAGCCCTCCGGCGTCGGCCAGCAAATTGGTTGCCACTACGCCCGGATGCAGGCAGTTGACCGTGACGGCCATCCCCTCCAGCCGCCTGGCGAGCTCGTAGGTGAACAGCACGTTGGCCAGCTTGGTACGGCCGTACACCCTGGTCCGGCTGTAGCTCCGCTCGGATTGCAGGTCGTCGAAGTTTATATTCGCCCCGGCGTGCACCTGTGACGATACATTCACAATCCGAGCCGGCGCACTGTCTTTCAACAGATTCATCACAAGGCCCGTCAGGAGAAAATACGCCAGGTGGTTCACGGCGAATTGTCTTTCAAACCCATCGTCAGTCATCTCCCGCCGACGTGAAATAACTGCCGCATTGTTCAGCAACACGTGCAGCCTGGGGAAGTTCTCGCGGACGTCCCTTGCGAGCTTTCTTATGGAGCCCTGGTCCGAAAGATCGGCAAGGAGCAAATGCACATCATTGCTGCCCGACTTCTCTTTTACCAATGCCTGGGCCTTGCGTCCCCGGCCCTCGTCACGGCTTACCATCAAGACTCGGGCTCCCAGCTTGGCAAGTCCCAAGGAGGTCGTGAGGCCAATGCCGGCATTGGCGCCCGTTATCAACACCGTCTTATCTTTCATCAAATAAGGTTTGCCTCCCCATCAGTTTCCAACGCCAACGAGGATACCAGACGATACCATTACTTCTCCCATGTATAATCCCCAACCGAGAGGTTGAAATGAAGCTGCACCTGGTAGACGGCACCTACGAACTGTTCCGCGCCCATTTTGCCATGCCGCCCCTGTCGGCCCCCGACGGTCGGCCGGTCGGTGCAGTCCGGGGCCTGGTACAAACCATCCTGCTGCTCCTTCGGCAGCCCGACGTTACTCACGTAGCGTGCGCCTTCGACCACGTCATTGAATCATTCCGAAACGACCTGTTCGATGGCTACAAGGATGGAACGGGCATGCCGGAAGAACTCGCCGCGCAGTTCGAACTCGCAGAGGAGGCTGTTCGGGCCTTGGGTATAGTCGTCTGGCCGATGGTCGAGTTCGAAGCCGATGACGCCCTAGCTACAGCAGCGGTCCGGTGGAAAGCCGACCCAGCGGTTGAACAGGTTGTCATATGCTCTCCCGACAAAGACCTCTGCCAACTGGTCACCGGCGAGAAAGTGGTCTGCCTGGACAGGAGACGAGAAATAGTGCTGGACGAACCGGCGGTTATTGACAAATTTGGCGTGCCGCCAAACTCAATTCCCGACTACTTAGCTCTGGTAGGCGACAGCGCCGACGGCATCCCCGGTATCCCCCGTTGGGGCGCCTCCAGCACAGCCACAGTCCTGGGGTCCTATGGCAGCATCGAGGCCATACCCGTCGACTCAGAACAGTGGAATGTAAAAGTCCGAGGCGCCAAGGCCCTTGCCCAGAACCTGGAGAAAATGCGGAGCGAGGCCCTGTTGTACAAGAAGCTTGCAACGCTTAGGACAGACGTGCCCCTGGACGAGACCCTTGCCGATCTCAAATGGAGCGGAATCCGTACACCCGAGTTCCAGGATTTCTGTCTTAGCCAGGGCTTCACGCGCCTCGCAGAGTCCGACCTACCTGTCTCACAACGCTAGGGTTCAACTGTCCCTGGTAATCCACTTCCAGTCGCCGACGCTTCCCCTCTGATTCAGGCCCTTCTGCAGGCCCCTGATATAGGATATCTGGCCCACGTGCTGAGCAATTTCGCAAATGAGATGGCTCCACACCCGGCCAATGGTGTAGTCACGGCGTCTCGGGTGGTCACTGGGCGGTACGACATCAAAATCGCTGCCTGAAAGAGTCTTCAGGTAGGCGAGACTCTCGGCACGTACCTGGCTTCTGTACTCCGCTATTTCATCTAATGGGGGATTGGGATAGGCGTCGAGTTCTTCCTGGCCATAACCGAATCCGGTATCGTCCGCTTCAATGCCCCAGCGGTCGGACCACCCTCCTCGTTCGAAGACCTGGGCCTGCCGGAGAGCGTAGTCGCTGACGAAAATGTCCTCTGCCCGACCGATATGCCACATCAAGAATGATATCGAGTTGGAGTCCTGGTTGAGCTTCCAATTCAGGTCGTCGGGTGACAGGCCTTCGAGCATGTGAGCCAGCTCGGCTTCAAGCTCTTCGAAGGCCTCTTCGACTATTCTGCTTATTTCCATTCAAATGCTCCTAATGAGAGTTAGAGATATCTTGCGTAATGCCTAGTCTTGATGTGTCAGCAGGGAGTCTTGCCATTATCTTTTTATTGGAAATGACCGTTACGTGCTCCGCTCCAAATACCAAATCCCGCCCGGCTCATGAGCCGTCTCCAAGTCCCGACACAGTTGCGCGGGATCGGGAACGTCCTCAACCTCCAGGCTTACCAGCCGCTCAACTGCCCGTATCCTGCGCTCTTGAACCGTGTGCTGATATGCGTCATCTATCAGACGCCTCACCGCGTCAGAAATGGTCTCGTTTTTTTCTGTGGCGAGTTCTTCTAACCTCTGGCGGCACGGGGAGTCAAGCCGAATGCTAAGTCTTTTCTGTGTCATTTTAAGTCGCTCGACTTGCCTTATGTAAAAGTCGGCCCTTGAATTACTGTACCCCGATTATACTCCCACCCCGACTCTCCCCACCCGCTATACTGTCCCGCGACACCCGCCCAAAGGAATAATCATGCTCATCACCGAACGAAGAATGCGCTTTCGTGACTACCTTACCCGAGACGGCTGCGTTCGCCCTGCCTCCGTCTTCGACGCCATGTCGGCCCGGCTAGCAGAGGCCGCTGGCTTCGAGATCGGCATGCTCGCCGGGTCCATCGCCTCCGCGGTTGCCATTGGCGCCCCCGACTGGACACTGATCACCCTCACAGAGTTCGCCGACCAGGCCCGACGCATCACGAGAGCCTCCGACATAAGCCTCATGGTCGACGCCGACCACGGCTACGGCAATGCCCTCAACGTCATGCGCACCGTCGAGGAGATGGAGAACGCAGGAGTTTCTGCTCTCACCATCGAGGACACCGTGCTACCCACCCCCTTCGCATCGGGCCCCGACCAGCAACTCATATCCATCGAGGAGATGACCGGCAAGCTTAAGGCCGCTTTGAAAGCCAGACAGGACAAGTCCCTCGTCATCATCGGGAGAAGCATCGCAGGCCCGGACTCGGTTGAGGAGCGTGCCCGGGCCTATGCCGATCAGGGTGTTGATGCCCTGTTCTTCACCGGAGTCTCCACCATTTCGCAGCTGGAGCGAATTCATAAGGAGACATCCCTTCCGCTGCTGACCGGCTCCCGTGCCCCGGAACTGGACGATCTGGACCGAATGGCTTCAGCAGGGGTGCGCATAGCTCAGAAAGGGCACCTACCGATACGCGCCGCCATGAAGGCGCTCCTGGATACCTACAAGGCGCAGAAGTCGGGGCTGGGAGGGGCCGAGCTAAAGGATGCATTGGCTTCCGAGGAAACCATGAATATCGCCCTTGGACAGGATTCCTACGATCAATGGAAACGGGAGTTCTTGAACTGACGAGACCCTGCTCTCGGCGGTGGGCCTAGGACGTATAGGGCGCGGCCCCTGGCCTCTGGTACACTTCCCGGCCCCCGAGGAAGACGTAGTCCACCTTCACGTCCAGAAGCTCATCGCCGGTCATATCCATCGGGTCCCGGTTCAACACAACAATGTCGGCCAGTTTTCCCGGCTCCAGGCTCCCTTTCACATCTTGCTCACCGAGGGCGGCGGCAGGATAGATGGTGTGCATCTTCAGAGCTTCCTCCACCGACACACTCTGCTCTGGATCGATTATCTGTCCGGTGAAAGTCTGGCGTTTAACGGCGCACCAGATGCTGAAGAAGGGGTTCAGGTGTCGCACCTCGGAACCCGACCCATCAGAGCTGCACGGCAGCTCCCACCCTTCGTCAACCATCGTCTGGAAAGAGAACCGGCCCTTGCTGGCATAGTCACCCATGTAGACCGGGAAATAGTCCCCAAAGGTGTATAGGAAGACGGCTTGGGGCGCGGGCATCAGGCCCGCCCTTCGCCAAAGTTCTCGAGTCCCGGGGTCCGAGACGAAGTTGCCGGCGTGCTCCATCCGGTTGACCATACGGCCCGTGGGCGGGTCTCCCAGTTCAATGGCAACCTTGCACATCGACTCCTGCGCACGCTCTCCATTACAGTGAATAATCAGCTGCAGACCCGCCTCCCTGGTGCCGACCATCGCATTCAGGATTTGGCGCCGGTTCAGCGCAAGCTTCCCTCTTGACCCGTTTCGCCCGACGTAGGGCAGTTTCACCGCCGCCAGCGCCGCCGAATATCCGCCGTCGGCGAACATCTTGACGCCCTGGATGCGCATGTACTTCTCGTCAGAGTCAATGGTGAGGTGCTCCTGCCACCGACACGCATCCTTGATCGACATCAATCTCGGCACCCAGATGTACGTCCTGAAGCGGACGTTTATGTCGCCGCTGCCTATGAGCCGGTCTGCTAATTCTATGCCCTCGGAGCTGTGGGATATGTCCCCGATCGTCGTGACTCCGTTGGCGGTTAAGTGTTCTTTAGCAATCGCCTTGAGGGCCTTCTCCTTGGTAGATAAGTCTGGGCGGGGAATGGGGAGCAGGTGCTCAAGGTCCCTGATGATTCCGTTGGGGTGTCCCGAGTCATCAAGCTCGACCGTCGCGCCTGCCGGGACTCGGAACCCCGGGCCTATGCCCGCGAGTTCCAGCGCCCTGGAGTTCAAGATCAGGTTGTGGCCCCCGGCCATCATAGCTACCGGAATATCGGTGCTGACCCTATCGAGATCGTGCCGGTCTGGCAGACGCTTGTCTTTCAGCTTCTGGTCCTGGAAAAGGCTCCCGTGCCCAAACAGCCAGCCCGTCTCCTCCGCCATGTCCATTCTATCCCGGAACGCCTCTATCACGTCTTCTATCGTCTCCCGGGGAGGAGTGTGAACATCGACACGGTTGTACAGTGCAAGGGACGCCATCTCCGGGTGAACATGAACGTCTACGAAGCCGGGCATTATGGGCCGATCCCCGAAATCGTAGGTTGCGAAGTCATCTCCCAACGCGCCCGACACCGCTTCCTGCGGTCCCACCCCGGAAATCGTGTCACCCTTGACCGCAACAGCGTTGCTGTTGGACACCGACTCTGCGGTCATTGTTATAAGCTGCCGGGACTTGAGCAGCAGTTTCCTATTCACCGACGCCACAGGCCACCCCTTTCCCTGCCAGGACCGGCTCTCGTCCATTCGCCGCGGCCTCCAGCGCCCTGTAGGGCTTCATCACTTCCTCGGCGAAGAGCTTGAGGGACCGCACCATGTCCTCATGACCAGGGCCAAAGTGACTGAACAGTGAGAGGTGGTCGAGACCCGCTCTATCGAAGGCGTAGACCTTTTCCAGCACCTCGTCGGGGGTGCCCATCAGCAGATTGTCGTAGACCTCCTGCTGAGAGGGGTCGTCATCGTTAGACTCGGGAGCCACGTAGGCCCTGGGATTGGAGTTCTGGGTGTAGTCGTGCAGCCGGGTCCCGATGCGGTGGTTAATTACGACGTCGTGCGTTTTGGCGAACGCCTCTTCCTTTGTCTCTGCCACATAGTACATCCTGGACATTCCAACTCTCTGCTCACCTCGGGCGTGCCGTGACTCCTCCCTCCCCTGATGGAAAGCATCGCAGATCCGTTGAATGTGGCTCATGGGACGGCGGAAAGGCGCATTGAATACGTTGTATCCCTTTCGGGCATAGTGCAGTGCCGTAGATTCGTGCATGCATCCGACCCAAACGGGGGGATGGGGGTCCTGCACGGGTCGGGGCCAGATGAAAGTGTCATCGAAAGTCCAGAACTTGCCCTTGTGGGCTATTCCTTCTTCCTTGCTATGCCAGACCTTTTCCAATATTTCCAGCGATTCATCAAAGCGAGCCCGGCTGTCCCCGAATTCCTGCCCGAACCGGTCAAACTCGTACTTGTAGGCGCCCCTTGCAACGCCCAGTTCAAACTTGCCGTTCAGCATGTTGTCGGTAGCCGCAATGTCGCCCGCCATCGCCAGGGGGTGGTGGAATGGCAAAAGGACCACGGCAGTCCCAACGGTGGCTTTCTTCACATATTGCCCGACCTGTGTCGCAACCAGCAGGGCGTTCGGAGCGGGAATATAGTGGATCAGATGGTGCTCCGGCACCCAGACGTTATCGAATCCGAGGTCATCGGCAAGCATCGCCAACTCTAGCATGTTGTTGTACATGTCCAGGCCGCGCTGCTCTTCGTAAATCTGCATGAAGGAGAGGAACAGGCCGAATGTCATCATGGTCTAATTGTCCTTTGGGGTATGCCCGAGAAGTATCCCTGTGGGAGGGTGAAGTTCGGCCAACGATACCCTTGCCCCGCCGAACGTGTCAATTTCATTCGCCACTTTAGGCCAGGCACCTCAGAGGCGACCCGCCGTTGTATTCTTCCATCTCTGCAATGATGGGACTCATGTTTAGCTTGGTCCCCCAAGCCTCACCCCTGATCTCCGAAAACGCCCGGTAAATGTTACCTACCAAACGCTCCGAGTCATGCCATTCTGCGAACTCCCCAAGGTCCGTGCTTTGGGCGATCTCCAGCGGGGCTGCACCCGCATCGTACCCTTCCTTGGCCACGTCCTGAACGAACTTCAGGTAAGCTTCGGTTGGGTCGAAAAGCTCCGGGCCGCACACCGGCCCGTGACCCGGAACTATGGTCTCGGGACCGAGGGATCTGAGCTTCTCGACGGCCTCAATAGATCCGGCTACCGACCCCATAACAACAAACGGCGTGCCTTCGTTGAATATCAAGTCCCCCGAAAACAGCAGTTTTAGGTCGGGGAGCCACACTGCGGTGTCGTTTGTGGTGTGAGCGGGGCCCATGAAAATAAGCTCCAGTCTCAAGTCCTCAACGTGGAGGGTCATTTTGTCCTGATAGGTCAGCGTCGGTGCGGCCAATTCCAGGTTGCCCCAGTCTACGTTGGGGAACAGCATACCTATGGGGTTGTCGGGCTTCGGGAGGCCGGCTTCCAGGACCGCTTCGCGGCACAATTCATGTGCCACAATCGTGGAATCGGGGAACAGGTAGTTGCCGTGGGTGTGGTCCCCGTGGTGATGGGTGTTCACCAAGGTGTGTAGAGGCAGTTTGGTAACGCCCCTTATCGCATCGATAAACGAGCGAGTCCTTCGCTCCGTGAAGCACGTGTCGATAACCGTAGTTCCCCTCCTCCCCACCACGAAACCCGCGTTGTTCAGTCCCCAGCTGCCGTCGGCCTGCAGGTAACAGAAAATGCGGTCGGCGACTTCCTTGACCTCGGGTAAAGGAAGTTCGCTACTCGTTCGAATCTGGTCAACGCTCATAAGAATTCCTTTCCGGGGTCGTCAGGGAGTGCTATCGCTTGCCGACACAGGCTTGCATATTATATTGTCTGGCCGACCTTCCCAATGTCCGCGACCATGGAATGTCGCGGAGTTCGGCATCTACGATACAGGAGTTCGGAATGAGACCGCTGGAAGGCATCAAGGCCGTCGAGCTTGGCATCTGGTTTGCCGGGCCAGCCGCTGGCATGATCCTCGCCGAGTGCGGCGCGGACGTTATCAAGATCGAGCCCCTCGGTGGTGGAGACCCCATCCGGGGACTCGACCTCGAGGAACGATGGGGCGCTCAGCCTCCGCCCTTCAACTACATGGCCGAGATGGTCAATCGCGGGAAACGCAGCGCAGCCATCGATCTCCGCCAGCCCGAGGGTCAAAACCTCGTCTACAAGCTAGTACAAACTGCCGATATTTTCGTCACCAACGTGCGTCCCCAAGCCCTCGACCACCTCGCAATGACCCCCGAGATCGTCACGGCCCTCAATCCCAGGCTTATATACGGCCTCCTCACGGGGTTCGGCCCCAAGGGCCCCGACAAGAACAAGCCCGCCTTTGATGAGGTCGGATTCTGGGCCCGAGGCGGCTTCCTGTCCTTCATGGGCGAACCCGGCGGCCCCCCTACTCACCTCCACGGCGCTATGGGAGACCTGACCACTGCCGTCTGCATGACCAACGCCATTGCCCTTGCCCTGTTTGTCAGGGAGCGTACCGGCAAAGGGCAAATTGTCGACTCATCCCTTCTGTCCAGCGGCATGTGGGTAGCCGGATACGACCTGCACCGCACCCTCTTCTCAGGCGATGACGTCCTCCGCGAAACTCGCTCCTCGGCGCCCAGTCCCCTCTACAATACATACCAGTGTAGCGATGGCCGCTGGGTGCAGTTCGCCATGCCGCAGGGCGACCGGTACTGGGGCCCGACCTGCCTGGCGCTGGAAGTCCCCGGCCTCGCTTCCGACTCTCGTTTCAACACCCACGGCAAGATGATGAAGAACCACCTGGAGGCCATCAGGCTTTTGGACGAAGCCATTGGCCGTAGACCATTGGCCGAATGGGTGCCACGTTTCGACGAATACCAGCTTGTATGGGCGCAGGATGCCCGCCTTTCGGAGGTTGTCGCCGACCCCCAGGTGAACGCCAACAACTTCCTTACCGAAGTTGAGCATCCGGGTCTTGGGGTGTACCCGGAAATTGGCATTCCATTCTCGCTGCGGGACACGCCCACACATCCCTCAGGCCCCGCGCCCGAGTGGGGCCAGCACACAGAAGAGGTGCTGCGCGAACTCGACTTGTCCTGGGAGCAAATAATCGAACTGAAAGACCGTTCCGTTATAACCTGATACCTAGCACCCTTATTGGAGGAGCAGTAATGACCCAGGAAACGCTGATATACGACCTGAAGGAAGATGGAATCCTCTGGATCCGTTTCAACCGCCCCCGATCCCTCAATGCCGTCAACCGAGTCTTCGCCAGGGAACTCAGGGAGGCGGTGGAGCAGGCCGAGGCTGACCCCGACGTAAAAATAGTAATCCTTACCGGCGAGGGTCGGGCTTTCTGTGCCGGCGCCGACCTCAAAGAGGCCGCCGCGGGAATTCCTCCGGGCCAGGAAAAGCGCAGCACCCATAACCTGCAAACCGTGGCCCAGGTCCTTAGGGACATGCGGAAAGTCGCCATAGCTGCGGTAAACGGCTACGCCCTCGGCGCGGGCTGCGAGATTGCCCTCGACTGTGACCTCGTGGTTGCCTCCGAGGAGGCCAAATTTGGTTTCCCGGAAACGGGCGTTGGCGCTACGGTGACGGGTGCGGGGACTTATCTGCTACCCCAGGGTATCGGGCTGGCCCGGGCCAAGGAGCTTATTTACCTGGGAGAGCACCTACCCGCCGCCGAGGCCAAGCAACTCGGCATGGTTAACCGCGTCGTCCCCGCCGACAAGCTGATAGAAGAGGCCACCGCCGTTGCCCACAAGGTGCTTGAAAAGTCGCCCATGGCCATTTCCCTGGCAAAGGCCGCGCTCAATGTTGGTGCGGAGTCGAATTTCGGGGCCGCCCTCACCTACGAGCGCGATTTAAGCATCGCAGCGTCTTCAACCGGAGACATGGTGAACGCCGGCCAGGCATTCAAGGAGAAACGGCCTCCGAAATTCCAGTAACACGGCCTCTCTGGGTCAGGAGCTTATCAGGCCTTCCTGCGGTTGCGCCCACGGCAGGTTAAAGGCAAAAGACGCCAGCGGGGCCCGAGGTATCGGCATCTCCCCGAATGGCACGTCTATAAGCACCGGGGCACCGCGTTCAAGTGCCTGGGGGAGCATCGTTTCCAATGTCAGGGGGTCCTCTGCCCGCATCCCTACCGCTCCGAACGACTCGGCGAATTTGACGAAGTCCGGATTGTGCAGGTCAGTTTCGTAAGCTCCGTCGAATCCCTCCTCCAGATCCCGGGCCACGTTGCCGTACGAGTCGTTTCTGAATATCACGGTTACCAGGTTGATCCCATACTTGACCGCCGTAGAGAGTTCGGATGCGTTGAACATGAACCCACCGTCTCCCGCCACGCACACCACCGGCCGGTCCGGTTTGGCAACCTTCGCGCCCAATGCTGTCGGGAACGCATAACCCAGGTTGAACGAATAGCCGGAATCTATGTACGTCTTCGGATGGGTCACCTGCCAGTGAGTGCGTGCATAGAACCCGAACTGTGAGACATCCCAAACCATGAACGCATCTTCTGGAATTCCCTTCTGCATAGCCTCCAACACTGGGTACTGCGGTTCCTTCAACCGGATATCGTAGTAGGAAATCAGGTTGCGGGCAGCCTCTACCGCCTCGGCGGGGGATGGTCGGTCCGCTGCGCCGGCCTCCATCAGATACGGAAGCAAGGCCTCGATGGTTGCCCTGGCGTCACCATGCAATGGAATGGTGTTCGCCTGGACTCGGGTCAGCTCCGAGTCGTCAATGTTTATGTTCACCAGCGTCGATGCCTCACCTGCCGGGTTTCCGAGCGAAAAGCGTGCGCCAATGCCTATCACCACGTCGGATGACTGCATAACCTCAAAAAGCTGGTTCATTTCCTGTCTCTCGCCGCGGGGACTGAAGCAGGAGCCATAGGAGAGCGGGTGGTTATCCGGGATGCTACCCTTGCCCCCGCTGGACGTGACTACAGGTATGTTGGTTGCCTCTGCGAACTTGATCAGGGCCTCTTCCGCATCGGAGCGCGCCACCCCTCCCCCCGCATATATCAATGGTGTGCTGGACTTCGAAATAACCTGGGCAGCTTCCTGAAGGTCTTCCCGACTCGGGACAATACGGGGAATACGAGCAGGATTCCGCAGCCTGACTTCCTCTCGCTCTACTCCCGCATCTGGGGGCATCTCGATCAAGGTCGGTCGGGGGCGGCCTGTGCGCATCTGCCTGAAGGCTTCGAACACGGCATCCGGCACCTCTCGGGGTCTGAGCGCCTGTCTCTGCCATTTGGTTACAGACCGTACAGTCCCACGTTGGTCTTCGACCTCGTGAACAGCGCCAAGGTTCTTGCCCATAGCGCCCCTCGGCACCTGGCCCGCTATGAGCAGCACCGGCGAGGACCGAGAGTAGGCATTGGTAAGCCCCGACGCCGCGTTGTAAAGCCCCACTCCCGGCACCACCAATGCAACGCCCGGTTTCCCCGACGCCCTGGCGTAGCCGTCCGCCATGTATGTCGTAGCCTGTTCGTGGCGTGTTGTGATCATCCGGATCTCAGGCTCGTCCCGCAGCCCGGCCACTATCCCGTACACCTGGATGCCCGGGATCCCGAACACCACCTCTACGCCTTCATTTGCCAATGATTTGGCCAGGGCCTCGCCGCCGCTCATCACCGCCATGATTCACCTACTCCACTGCGGTTTCGCATGTTCCATTCAGAAGTCCATTTGTCTGACAGCCAATGGGAATGCACCACTACAGACCATCAACAACCACCATGTTGATGTTGGATGACCTGGAACGCATGTCGTCAAGGGCGGTGTAGTCGGGAGAGCCAAGCCAGCCATGGACCTGATCGAGGTTGTCGAACTGGAGTATGGCTATGCGGTTGGGAGACCAATTGCCCAATATGACTTCAAGCTTGCCGCCCCGCGCCACGAACTTCCCACCATGACTTTCGACCGTTTCCGTGACCTGCTTCATGAATTGTCCATACAGCTCCGCATCCGTTATCTCTACGTCTGTTATCACGTATGCTGCCATGTCTTCCCTCTTTCCCTGTGATTACGGAACTCCGTCGCACGTCGGCTCATCCTAGCATTCAGTTCAGTTGCAGTCTACGAATCCGGGCAGAGCGCGAATCGCTCATGAGAGTCAGCGCTTGTCGGGCCACCCGATCACTCCAGCCCATCGACTTGCCAGGGATTACCAAATCCGTGCTTTTGTTCCCATGCTATCATTGCCCCTATGATTACGAAGCTAGCTCACGTCTCCATCCTCGTCTCCGACCTCGATGAAGCCCTTGACTGGTACACCAACGTCCTGGGCTTGGAAAAACGGGAAGACAACTCTTCCGTGGTGCCCGGATTCCGGTGGCTCACCGTCGCGCCCAAGGGTCAGACAGAGCCCGAAATAGTCCTCTTCCTTCCCGGACCCTTCCAGGCCGAGGAGGACCGAAAGATTCTCCTGAGCCGCGTCGGGGAAGGCACGATGTGGATGTTCCACACCGACGACTGCGCCGGCGAATATGAGAGGCTTTCGGCTCTTGGTGTGAAGTTTCACCAAACTCCGGAGAACGTGCCCTGGGGAGTCCAGGCAGTCTTCGAAGACCTTTACGGCAACCAGTTCGGCATCCTGGAGCCCGCCAAGCTCTAACCGATACAGGACGAATTTCAGGCAAGCATAGCAGGAGGTAACCCGATGGCTCGACCCACCCAAATGAGCGTCCTTGTGCCCACACACTACCGCGGTGACCTCCCCGCTCCCGCCGAATTTGTCACATGGTTCCAGGCTGTAGAAGAGCTGGGGTTTTCCACCGTCTGGATCCTCGACCGAATCTACAGCCCGTCCAAGGTCCCCGACGCCATGACCATGCTCGCGTGGGCGAGTGCAGTCACAACAAGGGTAAGACTCGGCACCGCCGTACTCCTGCTCCCTCATCGACACCCCATCCTGCTTGCCAAAGAGGTATCCACCATCGACTACCTTTCCGGTGGCCGCCTGGACCTTGGGATAGGACTGGGGGGACGGGAAGTGGAGTTCCATTCGCTCGGCATGAAACTTGAAGAAAGAGTCAAGCGATTCCGAGAAAATCTCGCCGCCATGCGGGCAATCTGGTCGGGGCCCGACGCTGCCTATGAAGGCCGGTTTGTGAATTTCAGCGACGTGAACATAGAGCCTAGGCCTGTCCAGAAGGAGAACCTGCCCATCTGGATTGGCGGTGAGGCTGACGGCGTCCTGAAGCGCACCGCAGCGCTCGCCGACGGCTGGATAGGCGGAGCCCGCAACTCACCCGAAATCCTCGCCGAGAAGATAAGCAAGATAAAAGGATTCGCTAAGGAGAGAGGCCGGGACCCGGACTCACTCGGCTACGCCAGCCTGGAATACGTGACCATTGACGAAGACGTGGAGAAGGCCCAGGCGCGGAATCGTGGCCTGGCCACCTCCGTCTATGGCCCAGCTTTTGACTCCGACACCTACACTACCTATGGAGACTTGAACACGTGCGTGGCTCGACTCCAAACCGTGGTAGACGCCGGCTGCAACGAGGTCATCATCTCGCCACCCGACCTGGACATCGCCCATCTCACCCGGCTGGCCAGGGAAGTCGTTCCTGCGGTGAAAGTTTAATACATTGTGGGACAATCAGTAAGGAGATCAATATGGGCATCTTTTCTAGGCCAGCCGTTCCGATAATGCAGGGTAATTTGACTTTGTATCTGACGTACGTTACCCCTCAAGACCTTTTTTCTGGCGAGTTCTATACCGTCGAAAAACTTGAACCAAAGGCACAAGAGGGATTCCAAAGAATACTCAACGCAGCTCGCGCCGGTAGGCTATCAAGACACCTAGTAAAAGCCTTCGATCAAGGATATGCACACCTTCCAACTACAGTGTTTTTGGCGACTGACAAGTCAGTGGAATTTGATGAGACAACTAAACTCATCCAATTCGAAAAAGATGAGGTGTGCCCATTTAGCGTCGTTGATGGCCAACATCGAATAGAAGGGCTGCGCCAAGCTATCGAAAGGGAGCCTTCATTACTTGATTTCCAACTTCCTGTAACCCTTGCTACCGATCTAGATAACACCCACCAGATGTACCATTTCTTCATTGTTAACACCACTCAAGTACCGGTAGATCCGTCCCTACGCCAACAGATTACAAGGCGTTTTACTGACATGAGAGACATTGAAGATCTGCCATATATGCCTTACTGGGTTGAGACTGAGATAAATAGCAGTCAAGATGCAAAGGCCTTGAGAATTGCTGAATTCCTAAATGACGATGCATCATCTCCGCTATCAGAGAGAATTCAGATGGCTAATGATCTTGATGGAAAGAACAAAATCAAGCAGTCTTCCTTTGTCAATGTAGTCAAGGCACAAGTTTTGACAGCCTCTAATCCATTGGCCCTACAAGAGACAGACATAGACAGGCAATCCCGCATTTTGAACAATTATTTCCAGGCAATTGACGAATTGTTTGTTGATGGGCGCGATAGAGTGCAAACAGTTGTCTACAAGAGCAACGGCTTGTTTTTCTTCTTGGGAATATCAAAGTGGGTATTTAACGCCATATATTCATCCAGCAGAGACTTTACAGTGGGATCTATAAGGAGCGTCATCAAGGGGGCACTAGATTACCTTGACGGTAATGAGCAAGTATTGGCAGACCCCGACTGGTGGATGTCTGGTCCATACGGGGCCAGCGTACTAAATCGCGCTGCTGCTAATCGCTACATAGAAGCGTTCCAGAGGGCGCTAGCTCAATCCACGCAAAATGAAGTGAAGATATAGCGCTGTGAAGCTGTCACAACTTACCAACGCTTTCAATTCCCGTGCGCCTTTTCGGCTATCTATGAAACTTAGAGTGCCTGCAACCTCTGGATGTTATATTTTGGCGAATATAGATGAGGATGTCATCTATATTGGCCAAACCGTCAATCTCAATGCGCGGATGGACCAACACCTCAAAGATTCGAGAATGACACAATCAACTTCAATTGGCTTGGTTTCTTGGTTCTATTGGGGATTCTGGCCGGCTAACAAGATAGGAGCTGTGGAATTAGATCTGCTATTCAAATACAAGTCCATCGAAGGTAGATTGCCACCTCTCAATAGGATTGGTCCCTAAATCATATTCTAGACCTGGATCCAAACCTTCACGTTCTAGTGGCTCAATATATCTATCCTGTGTCCTAAGCGACGAAATAAGCATCCTCTACCAGGCCAACGCCTCCCATCCCAACCCTACCACCCGGAAAACCCCTTCTTGAAGGTCTTCACTATAGGATTCACCAAGATTGCCGCCGCCCGATTTTTCGAACTCCTTCGTAAGTCCGGCGCCGAGCTGGTGGTCGACATCCGGCTCAACAACGTCTCTCAACTCGCCGGGTTTACCAAGAAGAACGACCTTCCTTTTTTCCTTCGTGAGATATGCGGCATGGACTACGTCCACATACCCTCGCTCGCCCCAAGCAAGGAAGTCTTTGACGGCCTCAAGAAGCACCACCGAGACTGGGACCGCTACGAGCGTGAATTCCTGGCCCTGATGCAAGACCGTCGCATCGAAGAGATAACTCCGAGAGAAACCCTGGACAACGCCTGCCTCCTCTGTACCGAGGACTCACCCGACCACTGCCATCGACGACTAGTCCTGGAATACCTCCAACGCCACTGGGGCCCCTTCGAGGTCTTCCACCTCGTTCGATAGCCCCTAAATCAAAGGACAAAAAAGGAAGCGGCCCCGACAATGTCGGGGCCGCTTTCTTTGAGTCTATTCTGCTTTCGGTCTAGTGATCGTAGGGCTGGAAATTCTGGGTCGTGGAGGCGGCCCAACGGTCGGTGATCACGTTGACGATGGCCGGCTTGCCGGAGTCGAAGGCCCGCTGAAGGGCCGGTTTCAGTTCTTCCGGCTTCGTGACGTATTCACCGTGCGCGCCGAGGGACTCGCCGAGCTTGTCGTACCTCTGCTCAAACCCGAGCTCGATGCCAGTCCTCAGTACATCGTCGCCCTGGCGCCCCGAGGCCCAGCCGCCGTTCACGTTAACAACGCATACCAGCGGGATGTTGTGCCTGACAGCCGTGTCGATGTTGATGGCGTTGATCCCGAAGGAGCCATCGCCGTGGATTACGAGGGTCTTCTTGTCGGGTTTGGCCAACGCTGACGCCAGCCCGAACGGAAGCCCGACACCCATGCAGCCCGAAGAACCGGAGTTGATCCTGTGTCCTGGGTAGTAGGTGGGTATGCTCTGCCGTCCGAAGTTCAGGGTTTCGTGACCATCGACAACCAGCATGGCGTCCCGGGGCAGGAATTCCCTGATTTCTTTCATCATCCTAAGCGGGTGCATCGGCATCTGGTCGGAGTTCTGGATAGGCTGGCTCCGCTCGTTATTGGACGCCTCCTTTGCCCGCAGCTGGCTAATCCACTCGGTATTGCTCTTATTCGAGAATTTCTGCTCCTTGGCTTCTTCCGTCATCTGTCGGAGCACCATCTTTGCGTCCCCGACAATGCCTACGTCCGCTGCCTTGTTGTGCCCGATCTCTTCCCTGTCCGTATTCACCTGGATCGTCTTCAGGTCTGCTCTGAACCTGGGAGCCTGCAGGTACTGCCAAATCCAGTTGATCCTCGTACCTACCACCAGGGCTACGTCGGCCTCTCTAAAGGCCATCGACCGGGCTGCGGGGAAAGAGAGATCGTGGTCTTCGGGTATCACTCCCCGGGACTGTGGGGTCGTGTAGAAGGGTATGCCAGTAGCCTCCACGAAATCCTGTATCTCCTGAGATGCCTTCGACCACATTATTCCCGTTCCGGAAAGGACCACGGGCTTCTCGGCTTTTGACAGAAGTTCGATTGCTCGCTTAACTTCATCCGGGTCCCCGAGGATTCGAGCGTCGGTCCTGGAGTTGACCGGGAACTGTACGTTCGCCTCGTCTACCCGCTCGTGGAGAACGTCGCCGGGAAGGTCAAGGTATACGGGCCCCGGCCTGTTGCCCCAAGCCTTGCGGAACGCGAAGCTCACCAACTCGGGCATTCTCTCCGCCTTGTTCACCTGTCCAGACCACTTGGTGATGGGCCGGAATATGCTTACCTGGTCGATCTCCTGGAAGTCCTCCCAGCCGGTCAGACTGGAGTTGCTGGACCCACCCAGTGCCACTATCGGGCAAGCGTCCGTGAAGGCGGTGACCACTCCTGTCACCAGGTTGGTGGCACCGGGACCCGAGCAGGCTGCGCACACACCCGTCTCTCCGGTAGCCCTGCTCCATGCGTGGGCCATCATCGCTGCGGCTTGCTCGTGCCGCGTGTCATATAGCTTGATACCCTCTTTCTCTGCGTCCAGATAGAAGTTGTCCATCGGTCCGCCCGAAAGGAAGAAGAGGTGTGTTACGCCTTCGTGCCTTAGTGACTTCGCCAGAAGCCTGTTGCCTGTAATATCGGCCATTGTTTCCTCCCTGGAATATACTGCCCGGTCACCGAGGCGCCTTACACCCGATGCCATTAACGTCGAAACTGAGAGGCCAGCGCGGCAACTTACCTTGCAGACTGTTGCTCGAAAACTGGCCCCCCGTCAAGGTCGGCTGAATTATAGGCGCGACGCTTAACAGCGTCAACGCGCCCCGCTACAACTCCATCTCCTTCAACCCCTCCGACACCCTGAGCGGCGCATCCGTTACCGATTGAATGTCTTCAACACTCAGGCCGGGTGCGTGCTCCGTCAACGTAAGCCCATCCTCTCCAACCTCAACCACAGCCATGTCCGTGATAATCATATCCACGCATCGGACTGCCGTGAGAGGGGACGTACACTCCTTCACGATTTTCGGGGTGCCCTTCTTGTCCGTATGTTCCATTGCCGCTATCACACGCCTTGCACCCGCCACGATGTCCATTGCGCCGCCGATGCCGCCGATGAGTCTCCCGGGCCTCAGCCAGTTCGCCAGGTCTCCCCTTTCGGACACCTGCATAGCCCCAAGAACAGTGATATCCAGGTAACCGCCCCGGACTATTGTGAACGCCTCTACGGTGTCGAATACACTCATCCCCGGGAGTGCAGTCACGAAGCCCCCGCCGGCGTTGGTCATGTGGATGTCTTCCTCACCCTCCGGCGGCGACCCCCCAAACCCGACTGCCCCATTCTCCGTGTGGAACCACACCGTCCGACCTTCCGGTATATAGTTGGCCGCAAGGGTCGGAATCCCGATACCCAGGTTCACTATGTCGCCGTCGCGGAACTCCTTTGCGACCCTGAGAGCTATGGCCTCGCGGTCCAGCCTGAACATCCGCTTACTTTCCCCTGAAATCCCTGGGCCTGCAAACTATCCTGTCCACGTAGATGCCGGGGGTGACGATCCTGTCCGGGTCAAGCTCACCAATTTCTACAATTTCGTCCACCTCGGCAATCGTGACCCGGGCCGCAGTCGCCGAGGAAACGTTGAAGTGCCTCATGTTGCCCCGGTAGACGAGGTTGCCCGCCTTGTCCGCCTTGTGAGCCCGAATCAGCGAGAAGTCGGCCTTGATGGCCCTTTCCAGTACGTATTCCTTCCCGTCTATCGTCCGAGTCTCTTTGCCCTCCGCCACCACCGTCCCGATGCCCACCGGCGACCAGAACGCCGCAATCCCCGCTCCTCCCGCCCGAATCCGCTCGGCAAGTATCCCTTGCGGGTTCATCTCTATCTCTATGGTCCCGGCCTTGAATCCTTCTTCCAGTGGGTTGGGTTGTGGAGCTCCCGGCGCGATGGGGTACGACACTATTGCCTTGGACACCTGTCCGTTCTCGACCAGTACACCGGGGTCTATACGCAGCGCCTCCCGTTTCGCACCGAACACAACCCCTATGCCCGCCGTGTTGCCGACTATGGTCAAGTCCCGGGCCCCGTGGTCCCGGAGCGCCCGAAGCAGGATCATAGGCATCCCGCCGGGTCCGCCAAAATGCCCAATGATAACCATCGCCCCATCGGGTATGTCGGCAACCGCCTCTGCGAAGGTTACGAAGACCTTGTCAGTCCGGGACCTGCGCCTGAGTTTGGCCAGAGTCAAATCTGGACCTCTTTCAACTTTTCACTGACACTGAGGTGAGCCCCAGTGACCGACTGTATGTCTTCGGCGCTGTAGCCTGGCGCCGTCTCCAGCAGCAGGAATCCTTCCTCAGTGAGTTCCACCACCGCCAGGTCCGTTACCACAAGGTTGACGCATCCAACGCCGGTCAGGAGGTAGTCGCACTCTTCCACCAGTTTTGGGGTGCCATCTCGGGTTGTGTGCTCCATGGCGACTATCAACTTCTTGGCGCCCGTCACCAGCTCCATCGCCCCGCCAATGTTCCCCGATCCTCGACCCGGCAGTATCCAGTTCGCCAGGTCCCCCTTCTCCGAAACCTGGAATGCGCCGAGTACGGTCACGTCTACGTGACCGCCCCTGATCATGTTAAAGGCGTCCGCGGAATTGAAGAAGGAGATACCAGGCGTTGCAGTTATGAACTGGGTCCCCGCATTGATCAGGTTGGGGTCTCGCTCATCGGGGCCTGCCAGCGGACCGTAACCCAGCACCCCATTTTCTGAGTGGAGCCACACCTTCCGACCTTCCGGCAGGAAGTTAGAGCAAAGCGTCGGGATTCCCGCTCCGAGATTCACGACATCTCCATCCTTAAACTCCCGGGCCACGCGCAGCGCAATGGTAGTTCTGTCGAGCTTCTGCTTCATATCAGCCAATCTTGACCTTCGATTCCGGCACGTGCACCACTCTTTGCACGTATACCCCGGGGGTGATCACTTCCTCCGGATCAAGCTCCCCTATCTCCACTACCTCCTCTGCCTCCACGATTGTGATGCGCGCAGCTGTCGCCATTATCGGGTTGAAGTTGCGGGAGGTGCCTTTGTACACCAGGTTGCCCATCCTGTCCGCCTTATGAGCGTGTATGAGAGCAAAGTCTCCCCGCAATGGCAGTTCCAGGATGTACTCTTCGCCATCGAAGACTCGCTTCTCCTTGCCTTCTTCCACAACCGTCCCCACCCCGACACGCGTGTAGAATCCCCCCAGCCCCGCCGCCCCTATTCTCATCCTCTCAGTCATCGTCCCCTGCGGCAGCGACTCCACCTCTGCCTTTCCCTCTTTCAGCAGGGTCTCGAAGGGAGACGGGCTGGACGGGGATGGGGACACGGGGAACGACGAAATTCCCTTCGCCACCTGGCCGTTGCTCACTAGCACCGACACGTCGGCGAACCCCCTTGGCCTGTCCACCTTTGGTGAAGGCGGGCCAACACCCATGCTGTTGCTCACAATGGTCAAATTCTTGGCGCCCTGGTCTCGCAGGGCAATGAGCAGGTGGCCCGGGTGTCCGCCGATGCTGCTGAACCCGCCAACAAGAACCGTGGCGCCGTCCGGAATGTCGGCGACGGCGGACTTGGCGTCTGGATAAACTTTGTCTACAGGCATGGCGGCTCGCTAGGAAGGAATTTTAGCACGTCCTCTCGTCAGGTTATAAGCGTTGACAGACCACCCACCCCTCCCTACGATTACCCCTGTCCCGACCTTGAAAATCGACTCACGCATCCCCATAACCGAAGGACCTCTCCGATGACCACCAAGATAATCGACGCTGACAGCCACATCCTGGAACCTCCCGACCTTTGGCTCAAATACCTGGAACCTGAACTCCAGGAACGCGCCATGCGCATTAAGACCGATGCTCAGGGCCTGGAATACCTGGAGGTAGATGGCAAGCCCGCCTCGGGCGTGAAGGGTGGAATGCTGGCCAACATAGCCGGGGCAGGACGCACAGACCTGGAGCATTTCCTGACCCCAGGCGCCGTACCGTATGCAAAGGCCAGGGCTGAGGCTGAAGCCTCCGGAGACCCTGACGCACGGGTCAAGTGGCTCGACTCGGAAGGCTCAGACATGACCCTACTGTACCCGTCCCTCGGACTGGACTGGCCCCAGGACTGCCGGGACCCCATCCTTGCTGCGGCCTATACCAGGGCCTACAACAACTGGCTGATGGACTTTTGCTCCACCGACCCGGACCGCCTGCTCCCCGTAGCCCACATCTCTCTGCTGGACGTCGAGGAGGGGGTGAAGGAACTTGTCAGGACTGAGGCCAAAGGCATGAAAGGCGCATACCCGCCCGTGGTGCCCTTCAACGGCATTCCCTACGGCGAGCCGCATTACGACCGCTTCTGGGGCACAGCTGAAGACCTTGGCGTGCCTATTAGTCTTCACGTCACCGGCAATGTCCATGGTGTCGGAGGAGACCTGTATCCCCGGGCGTACACCGCTCCATTCTGGTGGTTCCTGGTCACCGACATGGGCGATGTTCTCATCGCCTTCACCAGCCTCTTCCAAGGCGGCCTGTTTGAAAGATTCCCGGAGTTGAAGATCGTAGTTGTAGAGACCGGCTCGGGCTGGCTTCCGTACTGGCTCGACAGGATGGACGGCTTCTTCGACAAAATAGGCTTCACCACGCCTCTCAAAATGCGCCCGTCAGAGTATTTCAAGCGTCAGTGCTGGATCGTTGTAGACCCCGATGAAAGGACCGCCCCTTACACCATCAACTTCGTCGGGGCCGACCGGTTTATGTGGGGCTCCGATTATCCTCATACCGAGGGAGAAGCGGGCGCGTTGGATGAACTAAAAGAGAACTTGGAATCCCTCCCTCAGGACACCCAGGACCGAGTCCTCGGTATCAACGCCGCAGAGCTGTACGGTCTGTCCTAGCGCGGGATTGATCATTCTATGAACATCCTGATCTGCAGCGACGGCTTTCCATACGTCGTCAGTTCCCTGGAAAAATACCTGCCGTCCGACGACGTAATCCCCTCCGCCATTCCCGACCTCCCTGAGCATCTGCCCTACGCCGACGTAATCATCCCGGCCATGCACCGAGTAGGGCCTGAAGTCATGGACGCTACGCGGGCTCGCTTGATTCACCAGTTCGGCATCGGTCTGGAGGGCGTGGACATAGGTGCGGCCACCAACCGAGGCATTTTCGTAGCCAACGTGCCCGGCTCCCTGGCCGCAGGCAATGCAATTTCAGTGGCGGAACATGCCATCTTTCTGATGCTCGCCCTCGCCCGCCACTATCCCCAGGCACAAGCATGCCTTCAAGCCGGTGTGTGGGGTCAGCCGCAAGGCATTAGCCTGAGTGGCAAGACCGTAGGCATCCTGGGAATGGGAACTATAGGCAAAGCCCTGGTCCGACGCCTGAAGCCATTCAATGCAACATTGCTCGGCATTAAGCGCGACCCAACCACCGGAATGGACCCCGACCTCGGCCTGGAATTCCTGGGCGGCCCGTCAGATCTGGCTTCCATTCTTCCCAATTGCGACTTTGTGGTCCTGGCCCTGCCCCTAACCCTCGAGACCCGCTCCATCATCAGCAGCAACGAATTGAAGCAGATGAAACGCGGCGCCTACATCATCAATGTTGGGCGGGGGGCCGTCATTGACCACGACGCTCTGGTCGACGCCCTGGCATCGGGCCGGATAGCGGGCGCGGGCCTGGACGTTTTCTGGGAAGAACCCGTAAATCCCGCAGACCCCGTCTTCGACTACAACGTCATTGCCACGCCCCACGTCGCAGGGGTTACCGACACTTCCTACAACGAGATAGCCAAGGGCCTGGCAGACAACGTCGAGCGGATTCGTTCCGGTCTTCCGCCCATTAACTGCGTCAACCTCACCGACATCTCCGGTTAAGGCACCAACACCTCGTCCTTCCACCCGTCTTCCGTTTTCGTGTAACGGCGCCGATCGTGGAGCCGCCCCTCCCCCGAGTGCCAGGTCTCGATCTGATCAGGCACGACGTATACCGCTTTCAGGGACTCGGGTGGGGCAATGTCATCTTTATCGGGGTATTTTTTGGTCAATTCCTCAATTCCCGCTACCAGGCGGTCTCGGGAAGGCACCACGGTCGTCTGCGGCTCGAAGGTCGGATAGTACATTTCAAGCAGCTTGGACCCGTGGCTTTTGTAGTTCCAGAAGCGCAGCTTTTCCTCTTCCTCCATAGGCGCAAGCCAGCCCCTGATCCGGTATTGCCGGGACACCGTAGGCCAGTAGATGAGCAGCTCAAAACCTCGCCCAGATTCCAGTTCCGCCCATTTCACGCTGAGTCCGTTTATCAGGATGCCAAACCCACGTTGGTCGACATCACGCAAGGAAAGCGCCCGCACCGCCCCACCCCCGTCCTCGGACACCGTAGCCAAAAAGCAAACATTCGCATTCAAATCTCCCCTCTCCCGCGCCTTCTCCCTCTCCGAAACTATCTCGTTTATCGGGTCCAAGATCTTCTCCTTGCTCGTGGCAGTTTTCGTATTGTTTTTGAACACCTTAATTGCCAAGTTGGACTTAAACACTATCGCCGTGTATCATATGTCTAGTAGAAATTAATATATCATCCTCAGGACATCGACCCATCACTACCACCCGCAAGCGTCCCGGCCCCTCCGGTCGTTCCCAACATCACAGAAACCAACCCCGCCCCTACTCCCCTCGATCCAACGGGCACGAGCGAAACGGCGCCCAACCCCCCACCCCTCGAATTGAGGGACCGTCAGGACTGTTTGGCGATATTCCTGTTTCCGCACCGCTGCTCCGTGCGCTCTCAGACATGGGGTACACGGACCCCACTCCTATCCAGGAGAAGACCGCGCCTATTCTCTTCGAACGCAAGGACTTGGTCGGGCAGGCACAGACTGGAAGCGGTAAGACCACCGCCTTCGGCCTTCCCATGATCGAAAGTGTAGACCCTGACCTCAACTGTATACAGGGCCTCGTCCTTGTCCCCACTCGTGAGCTGGCCCTTCAGGTTACAGGTGAGTTCAAGAAGCTCTCAGCTTACGCAGGAATTCAGGTTGTACCCATCTACGGCGGAGAGCCCATCGTCAGACAGTTCAAGGCTCTCGAAAGAGGCGCCCACGTCATAGTCGGCACCCCCGGCCGAGTCATCGATCACCTCACCCGAGGCACTATCGACCTATCACAGGTCAAATTCGCAGTCCTTGACGAAGCCGACGAAATGCTCGACATCGGCTTCGCCCAGGACATGATCAAAATTCTCCGTCGCACCCCCAGAAACCGACAAACTGCCCTGTTTTCCGCCACCGTACCCACTTTCATCCGCCGTCTCATCTACTACCATCTCAAGGACCCGGTCTGGGTCCGCATCGGCGAGGCCATTGAGACCGTCCCCGAGACTGAGCAGCTCTACTGCGAAGTCGCCGAGCGGGACAAGTTGGCAGGCCTGCTCGAAGTCCTCGGAGGCCCTGATACCCAGGACCACTCCATCATCTTCTGCCGAATGCAGACCCGGGTGGACCGCCTGGCCCGTGAACTCAGCCGGCGTGGCTACGATTGCCGGGGAATCCACGGGGGATTGCCACAGGGAGAGCGGGACTCGGTAATGCGAGGATTCCGCCAGGGTCGTCCCAAGCTCCTCGTTGCCACCAACGTCGCCGCTCGTGGCCTGGATGTCCCGACAATCAAATGCGTCGTCAACTTCGACATGCCGGACAACGTAGAGGACTACGTCCACCGCATCGGCCGCACCAGCCGCATGGGTCGGCCCGGGACTGCAATCACACTGGTCAGCGAATGGAACCTTGAGGCCTTCGACCTAATCAAAGAGAAGATGGGCGACCACCTCTCCGAGCTCAAACTGAGCCTTTACTAACCCCTCCCATCCTTCACGCCCTTTCCGCCGCCTTCACCCGAATCGCGCTCACTGTCGCACCTATGGTGGCCAAAAGTGTTATGTAGAATACCCCGGCCACCATGGCCGCGACTATTAGCGCTCCGGTCCCACTCGAAAGCAAATTTGTAGCAACAGCCAAAACTACGACAGCCGCCGCCGTTATCGAAGCCAGCAGCAACCAGAGGAAAAATCCAAATACAAATCCCGTTGTCAGTGCCGATTCCGGTCTGTTCTCCCACTTCCCGACACCGATAAACCCTCCAACGAACGGCCCGATTGGACCGCTAATGAAGTGGACTACGGGAATGAGCAGCAACAATACTGTTACCCCCAGTGCCATCAGTACCCCGTTGATCAGCTGCATCGATATTAACTCCCTTGCTTAGTTGCAGGGGCCTGCGACCAGTGCCCCCACCGCTATCGAGTCCAGGCCCGCATCTATCATCTCCCAGTTTTCCCCACAGTCTCGGCTCACGTACAGTTTGCCGGAGTCAGTGCCGGCGTAGACTCGGTTAGAATCGTAGGGGTCCCATTCGTAGGCGATGACCATGTCGTCGTCCGCGCCGATGTCCAGCATCGACCAACTCTCCCCTGCATCCATCGAGAGATAGGCCCGTGCCCCCGATCTCCGGCCCGCATTATCCGATACGGACACCAGTACTCTCCGATGATCTTCCGGCGCCGCCGACACAGGCACCGAGTACCGCTTCGCCAACCCTGAGTTGACCAGTTTCCAGGTGTCACCGGCGTCATCGCTTCTATACGGGCCGTTTGCTGTTGCCGTGTACACAGTCTCGGGCCTGCTCCGGCTTACATGAATCGTGTGGATGTCCGGGTCCGTACCGCTAAGTTGCTCCCACGTCACACCGCCGTCCCGACTCCTCACTATTCCACCAACTTCGATTCCCGCGTAAATGGAGCGCCGATCCCCGCGCCTGAATCTCAACTCCCGGACATGGGATTTTCTGTCTCCGTGGAACCCCCACTGTTTCGACTCCGGAATCCCCGTGAAACCCCTGCATTCCTCCCAAGACTCGCCGCCATCTGCGGAACGGTATAGAGCCGCGGGCTCCGCGCCCGCGTAAACCAGGTCGCTGTCTTCTGGGTCCACGGCCACGCTATGGGCATAGGGCTCGGGGTACGACGTCAAACCGTGCCAGGACTCTCCACCGTCGTCGCTTCGCCACAGCCCCGACTCATAAGCCGCCATGTACACCCTGCCGGCCTTGGCGCCGGACACCGCTATCCTCGCCGCAGCATGCTCCAATCTCAGAGCCCCGACCTGCCTCACGTCAGCCCCGTTTCTGCTAACGTCCAATGTACGGATTCCATCCACAGTGCCTATATGGAGTCTCGTAGAATCTTCCATCTGATCTCCTCCTCTGCCCTCTATTGTTCCTGTCAGGCGGCGTTGGCCTCGGGCATGGGTCTAGCCGCCTGCAGTGTCAGAATGCCCAGCCCGAATATTGCTATCACCACTATGAATCCCACGTCATAGCTGCCTCGCAGATCGAATGAGGCTCCCATTAGCAGGGGCCCGAGCAACGATGAGGATACTGTAGCCAGTGTAACCAGGCCATATATCGTGCCGAAGTTCTTCATCCCCACGGTGTCCTGCACCAGTAAGGGCATCGCCGATCCCATGCCCCCGAAACCCAGGCCCAGCACCGGCGCAAACACGTACAAGGCCGGCGACCCCGGCAGAGTTATTATCGCCACAAGACTGATACACTGTATGAACAGGGCAAGCCCCAACACCTTGCGGGAGGCAAATCGTTCCGTCAGGTAGCCGAAGGATACCTTACCCACCATCCCGAAAATCGCCATTATGCTCAGGAAAAAGGTCGCCCGCTCTTGTGTAAGGCCCTCGGCCTCTAGGTGGGGAATTATCTGGCTCAATACCGCCGAGTAAGCGAAGTTGGCAGCTATTATTCCGAAGGTCATCGCATAGAAGGGATGGCTCCGGAATGCCTCCCTGACCGTGGCGCCCCTGTCGAAGGCCAGGACCGGGCCCCGAGCCTTCGATTCCGCTCCCCATGTGTCCTCTCCACCCTTCCGGTCCCTCACTACTAGCACCGCCAGAACTCCCACCAGCCCGGACAACGCCCCAAGCGCTATGAACCCCCACCTCCAGGTCGTAGCCATGATCAGTGCGCCTAGAGAGGGCGGCAGGATTATCCCTCCGAAGTTTGCGCCCATGGACGCCATACCCATCATCCGCCCCCGGGTCCTCGGGAACCAGACCCCCACCAGCTTCGGCCCCGCCAGCATCGAGGCCCCCGGAAACGCCACGAAATGGACAAAGCTGATCAGGTACCAATGCCAGACATTTTCCATCAGTGGCCGGAGCCCGAATGTCAGGGCCAGGGTCAGGAGTGACAGGGTCATCACCGGTCGGGCCCCGAACCTGTCCAGAGCCCGACCTATGAACGGCGCCACCAGCGCCGATACGGCAGAGAAGGAAAGCGATGCAGTGACTTCAGTCCGGCTCCACCCGAACTCGTTTTCCAGGGGTTCGACAAAGACGCCGAATGCGTAGTGCGTGCCTCCTATGGCCGCCGCCATCCCCAGAAATACAACACCAATGACCACCCAGCCCTGGTGGGGCTGGACAGATATCAACCTCGAGACAACGCCTCTTTCGCCTAATGACTCCTGCGATAGACGGTGCTTGATGCTCACGATTCAGTTGCGGGCGTAGATTCGGAATCCGGCTGTCTGGTCGCGTCCATTAGGTCGTCGCCGAGACCCGAGACAGGTTTTCGTTCAGGAGCCGGATATGTTCGGGGCCGATGCCGCAACACCCGCCAATGAGCCGGGCCCCGGCCTCCACCCAACCCCTCGCCGCGTTCAAGTAGTCCTCAGGGGATATCACCGCATCGAAATTCCAGTTCGGTCGGGCCCAGTAGCCGGAGTGGGCGTATGCTCCCATCGGACCAGCCCATTTCTCTTTCATCACTTCCAGCGTCGGCGCTATGTACTCAACTTCAGAGTGCATGACTATCGCCATATCTCCACCCAACGCCATCACGCTGCCCAGCATTTCTTCGAAGGTGGCCCCATCGGCTACCGCATACTCCCCCAAAGGCATTACCTGCTTACCGGCTTTGACCTCGCTGCTGAATCCCGCCCAAACCGGTATCCCAGCCGCCAACGCCGCTTCCATTATTACACTGGCCCTCTCCACGTCCCTGAGCATCTCCAATAGGAGCAGGTCGACACCCTCCTCCGCCAATATTTCTGCCTGCTCCCTGTAGCTCTCTCGTATTATGTCTATCGGTGGTGTCTCATGCCCCGCTATCTCAGTGTAGGCCCCGAACGGAGATATCGACCCGGCCACCAATACGGTCCTCCCCTCCGACGCCTCCTCCACCGCCTGTTTCGCCAGCGACACAGCCGTCGCGTTGACCTCACGGGTCGACTCCTCGTGCCCTGCCACTTTCAGGCTATGCCTCGCCGACGAAAACGTGTTGGTAGTGATTACGTCGGCGCCGGCCCGAATATAGTCCTTATGCACGTCCAGCAAAGTCTCACTGCCGATCTTGCTTCCCATCCCCGACCACACCATCTTATCCATCGGCACCCCCCGCTTCTCAATCTCCGTGCTGATCGCGCCGTCCAGAAGTATCACCTCCCCCGCGTCCATCCGTCTTTTCACATTCTTGTAGTTTTCGCTAGGCATAAGTGTGGCCCTCCATATAGATTTCTCACTCCACCCCCACACACGACACAGTATATCCCACGCCCACTCTCCCCAAGATTGACAACCGACCCGCCAAAAAGCATACTCGCCGATGCGCCAATAGCGCCCTTGGCCGTGGTAGAAAGGAGTAAGTCATGACACTGCCCGCACGCATGAAGTTCGGCATTTTCATGGCGCCCTTTCACTGGGCCGCAGAGAATCCGACCCTCTCTCTTGAGCGCGATATGGAGCTCCTGGAATGGCTCGACCAGCTCGGATATGACGAAGCCTGGATCGGCGAGCATCACAGCGGCGGCTGGGAGACCATTGCCTCGCCGGAAGTATTTATCGGCGCAGCGGCCCAGCGTACCAAGCACATCAAGCTGGGCACCGGTGTCCTGAGTCTCCCTTACCATCATCCCCTCATGGTCGCCAATCGCATGATCCTTCTCGACCATATGACCCGAGGCCGTGTGATGATGGGCGTGGGGCCCGGAGCCCTTGTAGGCGATGCCTTCATGCTCGGCATCGATCCACCCCTGCAGCGTCAGCGCATGGACGAAGCTCTGAACATCATCCTCCGCCTCTGGACAGAGACCGAGCCCATCACCTACGAAGCCGACTGGTTCACCCTCAGGGAGGCGACGGTCCACCTTCGCCCTTACACCCTGCCCCACATCCCCGTTGCAGTGGCCGCATCGTATTCACCGGCCGGGATGGTCTGCGCCGGTAAGTACGGACTCTCCGTCTTGTCGCTCAACACCGTCTCGGTGCCCGGCGCCGCGGCCCCGGATCTTGCCAAGTTCTGGTACATCGCAGAGGAGACCGCCGACAAGTACGGCAAAACCGTCAGCCGAGACGACTGGGGCATAGTCATCCACGTCCATCTCGCCGAGAGCCGGAAGGAGGCCATGGAGCAAGCTCGTGAAGCCTCGGGGCGATACCAGAGAGAGTACTTCGAAGACACCCTGGGATTGCCCAAGTCCTTCGACGGGCCCCAGGACAAGGTGATCGACTACATGGTGGAGACAAACAACTGGTGTGTCGGCACCCCGGATGACTTGGTCGATACCATCCATCGACTAGAGGAAGAGTCGGGCGGCTTTGGCCGGCTCCTGATCCAGGCGACAGAGTGGGGGACCCGGGAACAGGTGCTGCACAGCTACGAGCTTCTGGCCCGCTATGTCATGCCCCGCTTCCAGGGCTCCGTGACGAGCCTCCACGAGTCTCGGGATTGGTCGGTCAAAAAGCGCGAAGAACTGGTAGCGATGAACACAAAGGCCATGGACAAAGCCAAAGCCGACTACGTCAAGAGCGTTGCTTCGGGCCCTTAGCCCCCATTCAAAAACCAAGACCGCGGAGAGTACATAAACATGCCTAACTGGGCCGAAACCATAGCTGCAGAGCTAAAGAAAAAAGAAATTTCCCTGATTGTCTTCGTCCCCGACATCAGCATCGATAGAGTCACGTCCCTGCTGGAAAGAGACCCCTACTTTCACGTCGTAGCTGCGACAAGAGAAGAAGAGGCCATTGGGATAGCATCCGGGGCCTTCGCAGCGGGTCGGAACGCCGCTGTGTTTATGCAGTCCAGCGGGTTTGGCAACTCGGTAAATGCAATATGCAGTCTTGCCATCCCCTGCCGATTCCCTATCCCTATCTTCATAAACCTGCGAGGCGAGGTAGGGGAGTTCAACATAGCCCAGGTCCCCATGGGTCGGGCCACCCGACCCATCCTGGATGTCCTTAACATCCCTTTCTACACCCTGGACACCGACCATAACCTCGACAAGACTGTCGGCGGGGCATTGAAGCTCTGCTACAGCAGCCGTGAGCCCGTCGCCCTGTGCCTCACCCCCCTGCTCCACGGAGGAAAACTTGCTTAGACTCGACGCCACCAAGATGATCCTGTCCCACCTCAATGACGAGGTTGTAATCTCAAACCTAGGCCCGACCACCGATGAACTTTGGATGGCCGGGCATCGGGACCGCAACTTCTACACCTACGGCTCCATGGGCCTCTGTTCCTCTATGGCCCTGGGCATGGCCCTTTCCACCGACGAAAAGATTATCTCCCTCGACGGGGACGGCTCCCTGCTGATGAACATGGGTGCTTTGGCCACAATAGCCCGGGAGAAGCCCAAAAACCTCATAGTCATTTGCTGGGACAATGAGGAGTGGGCCCAGACCGGTCACCAGAAGACCCACACCGCCTTTTCCACTGACCTTGAGAAAGTTGCGATAGGCTGCGGCATCGATAAGACTGCCACCGTCCGGGACATCGAGTCTCTTGAGGGTGTCCTGGTTCGTGCCCTTGCCGAGGACGGACCTTGGTACATCAATGCCAAGATTGAGGCAAGCGAAGAGTACCCCGTGATGCCCATCGAGCCTGAGGTCACTCTCTGGCGCTTCCGCCGGACCTTTACGGACATCCCCACGGGCCACCTCACCGCCGCCCCCGAGGGCAGACCCTAGACCCGCACCACGTACAACTCTCTTTCCTGCTCGGTCAGCACCTCGCAGCCGTCTTCGGTTATGGCTATAGTTTCGCTTAACCCCACCCCGAACCGCCCCGGCACACGGTAGGTGATTGGCATGTGGAATGTCATTCCCGGGAGCAATTCCTGCTCGACGCCTTCCGCGAACCAGGTCAGCGCTTCCGACCACGTTGGCGGAAAGCCGATACCCACATTGTAGCCGTAAGTACCGCCAAAGTGGGCAACATCCTCTACCTGGGCGTAGAATTTCCGTGCCGCCATCGCCACGTCGTGACCCGTGCGGCCGGGCCTCGCTTCCTCAATGATGGTCGACACCGTGTCCTTAACCGCCTCCGCCACCCGCAGCACTTCGTCAGACGGTTCGCCTATCACCGCCGTACGCATCATCGGGGCCGTGTACCTCTCGTGGGCGCCGCCGTATTCCAGGAAAACGTTGTCCCCGACTTCCAGCGTGACCCGACGGTATGTCGTGTGTCCGTAGCTGGTCCTCATCCCCGACGATACAATCGGCTGCACTGACATAAACTCACTGCCCGCCGCAATCATGGCGTCGTATCCAACCCTCGCCACATCATTGTCCAGGATGCCGGGCTGGATTACCTCAAGGGATGCATTTATGGCGACCCGGGTGTACCCGGCAGCCTTTCGCAGGAAGTCCAACTCCAGTGGTGATTTCACCAGTCTCACCCGTGCCACGAGGTCCGACGCATCCACCAACGTCGCTGTGGGCAATGAAACTTTCAGCGATTCCAGCACTGGCGGCAAGAGCCCGGGTCTGGAGAGCTCGATACCCAGCCTCCCCGACTCCAGACCCATTTCCTTGACCATGCCGGCAAGCTGTTCTCCGGCGCCCGCTTGCCCTCGCCAATCAGTGCTGACAATGTTCTTCACCCAGGAATTCACCACGCCTGCCGCAATCTCCATGGATGTCACCTGCAATGCAGCGTCACCGTTCAGCGGGAGTATCAGGTAGGCGTGGTTCCCGACACCGAAAGTGTAGTAGCCGCTTACGTAATACAGGTTGCACGGATAAGTGACCAACAAGGCATCCAGCCCCTCCCCCTCCATCCCCTCCCGGACCTTTCTCACCCGCTCGTGATACTCCTTCTCCGGGAACGGGACCCCGCTCCGGTGAGAAGTCGCCATCAGGCCCTCAATGTACTGGTCTGCGTCCATGCGCCACTCCTATCCCAGTGTAATGCCCCGCACCGCCAAACCATTCTACGTCTTTTGCAGTGGCATTCCGAACGGCAGTCAGAAATCTTGGGTGGGGTGGGGTGGTGCAGTACTCTATTTCCACATGACTTCCGGTGCTCACGTCAGGGATTCACCAGGACTACCAGCCAATCTCGCTCAACACGACTCACGACTATCCCGCTATAATCACACCATGCCCGACTCGGCTCACTCTCACACCGACTTCACTTGGCAAGAGGATGACTCCCAGGTCTTCCTCCGCTATGGCTCTCTCTTCGTTCCCCGTCGAGAGGAGCAGTTCGAAACAGTGTGCACTCTTATCCCTGGAGATCGTGACGAGGAGTTCAACGTCGTGGAGCTTGGAGCGGGAGACGGTGCCCTTGCCTCGACAGTAATGTCTTCATTCCCTAACTGCAATGTCCTCGCCATGGATGGCTCCGATCTTATGCGGGAGCGCCTGGAAGCATTGCCCGAGTCCCGGACAGGTAGGCTCCAGACCGCCGACTTCGACCTCGCCGATGCCGAATGGCCCACCCGCCTCCCCACTCCCCTTCGCTGTGTTCTCGCCTCTCTCATCGTCCATCATCTGGACGGTGTCGAGGGCAAGAAGCGCCTCTTCTCCAGCGTCGCCTCCCGCCTCGAGCCCGGAGGTGCGTTTATAATCGTAGACCTCGTCGAACCTGCCTCCTCCCAAGCCCGGGACACCTATGTCCGACAGTGGGATGAAGGAGTCCGCTTACGCATCGAACAGTCGGAAGAAGGGCCTAAGGCCTATGACATATTCCGTGAGCACCGCTGGAATTTCTACGAAGACCCGAACCCTGACCCCTACGATCAACCTTCGCCTCTCCTCGACCAGTTAAACTGGCTTCGGGACACAGGGTTCTCAGGAGTAGATTGTTTTTGGATGTACGCAGGCCACGCAATCTTTGGCGGATACAAGTAGACTAATGGCTGGGATAAGTCCCGGAGCCGCGATTAGGCATTCCTTTCAAGCGGCCCGGCCAGGAGGAACGTGATGATCACCAAATTCGGAACCCTTTTCGCAGGGCACGTGGATATGGAAGAAGTCGGGCTGGCCGCTCCCGCAGTCAACGACCGCCTTTACCCCAACGATCACCTGATAACAGCCTTCGACCGGGCCGAGGACATGGCCAAGCTCATGGACGACCTCGGCTACCACACGCTATGGCTTGCCGAGCATCACTTCCAGCGTGAGGGATACGAGTGTATCCCCAACATTTTGATGCTGGCCATGCACCTGACAAGCATCACCCAAGAGCTCAAAATAGGATCGGGCTTTAATATCACGACGATGTGGCACCCTCTCCGCCTGGCAGAGGACTACGCCACTGCCGACGTCCTCACCAAGGGCCGCGTAACATTCGGCATCGGCAGGGGTTACCACACCCGAGAGGTAGAGGTATTCGGCAACCCCCTCCTGGACCAGGAAGCCAACCGAGACCTCTTCGAGGAGCAGGTGGATATCATCTTCAAGGCTTTCAACAATGAGGCTTTCACCCACCATGGCAAGTACTACGATATCCCCGCCAAGGTCCCCTATCGTGGATACGAGCTTGAGGAGCTCACCCTCGTGCCCCGCCCCGTGAACCTCCCCGTCGAGTGCTGGCAGCCTATAGTCAGCGGCAATCCTCGGGGATTGAATTTCATGGCCAAGCACGGGATCAATGGTGTCATTGGAGGTGGAGTTGCCCAGGGTGGCGCATCCAGTAAGGTAGTTAAGACTTGGCAGGATACCCTTGCCGCCCACGGCCAGCAGACGGAGCTCGGGGGCAATCTGCTCATGGGATTCTCCCTGCACATCGCCGAGACTCCCGAAAGGGCCATCAACGAGGCCCGGGACTACTACTACGAGGACATGAAAATGTTCGCTCCTCTCAACATGCGCCGAGGCATCACTCCCGAGCAGATCGAGCTCATGGGCGATCCCGCAAAGGCTCCACTAATCCCCGACCTTCCCAAGATCGAAGATGATGCGGCCAGGGGTGGCTGGCTCTGCGGACCGCCCGAGTTCATAATTGAGCAGCTTAAGAAGGTGCAGGAAATGTATCCGGGCCTTGAGCACGTCAACGTCGGCAGCGCCATCGGCACGCCTCACGCCGTCGTAATGGAACAGCTTGAGAGGTTCGGAAAGGAAGTAATGCCTGAATTTACCAAGCAGACCGAGAAATCCGAGACGAGGGTAGCAGCATCATGATCGACCCCATCACTCTCGAGGTCATCCGACACCGGCTGAAGTCCATCGCCGACGAGATGGAGATGACGCTCCTGAAAAGCTCGTATTCCAGTGTCATCAAGGAGGGCCTCGACGCATCAACGGCTATCTTCGACGTCCAGGGCAACACCATAGCCCAGGGAAACTCGATTCCCATCCACCTCGGCAGCCTGATCCCAGCCGTCAAGTCCATAACCGAGACCTATCCGCCCGACACTATGCAGGAGGGTGACGCCTATATCCTCAATAACCCTTACAGAGGAGGCACCCATCTTCCAGACGTGACCATCATCACCCCCGTGTTCCACAATGGGAAGCCAATCATGTTTGGCTGCACTATCGCCCATCATCAGGACCTTGGGGGCAAGACCCCGGGCAGCATCCCTCCCGATGCCACTGAGATCTTCCAGGAGGGGATCATCATGCCTCCCCTCAAGCTCTACGAGGCCGGTGTCCCCAACCACACCCTCCACGAGATTCTTCGCAACAACATTCGAATCCCCGACATGGTTATAGGTGACATGCGCGCCCAGTTGGCTGCCTGTCACGTCGCCAAGACGCGCATCGCCTCCCTTCTCACCGAGTACCCGGAGGAGGTTCTGGTAGAGGCCATGGCCGCCCTTCTGGACAGTTCTGAGAAAGCCACCCGACAGGTCCTGGAACAGGTCCCCGACGGCACTTATTCCTTCGAAGACTACCTCGACAACGACGGTATCGAAATGGACGTGCGCCGTCTCATCAAGGTCACTATTACCATAGAGGGATCAGACATCACCTTCGACTTCACGGGCTCGAGTCCTCAGGTAAAGGGTCCCTTCAACTCACCCGTTGCTTCCACCATGTCGACCGTCTACTACATGGTGAGAGCCGTCACCGGCTCCGACATAATGAGCAACTCCGGGTGCTTCAGACCGGTCAAGGCTGTTCTTCCCAAAAGCAGCATAGTCAACCCCGCCCACCCCGCGCCCGTCAACTCCCGCACTGCCACAGTGAAACGTATAACGGATGTCCTGACCGGCGCCATGATCCAGGCCGTACCCGACAGGCTCCCCGCGGCATCCTCCGGTCAGCTCCTGGTATTGGCCCTGGGCGGCATTGATCCTGCAAACAACGAGCCTTATGTCGCCAGTGAACTCGGGGCCGGAGGCATGGGCGCCCGGCCCAACGCCGACGGCATCGACGCCGTGGAGACCGATGTTTCCAACTGCATGAACGTTCCCGCCGAAGCCCTTGAAATGGACCACCCCCTCCGCATAATCAAGTCCAACCTCTGGAACGATTCCGGGGGCGCAGGCGAGTTCCGCGGGGGCCTTGGTCTTGAGAAGGTCTTTGAAGTCGCACGCGGCGAAGCCACTATCACCTACAGGGGGGAGCGGCATACCCTGCCGCCCTGGGGCCTGTTCGGCGGCCTACCCGGCGAGAAAACCAATGCACGTATCGTCCGCAAGGATGGTCGGGTGGAAATCGTGCCGCCCAAGGCAATTCTCAGGCTTAGCGAGGGAGACCAGCTTCACGCCTTCACCGCCGGTGGCGCTGGATTCGGAGACCCTCTCTTGCGCCCCCCCGAGAAAGTACTGCGAGACTATCTGGACAGCCGCATCTCGCTGGAGTCCGCCCGCGCCGACTATGGAGTAGTTATAGACCCTTCCGCCAAGTTAGTAGACCAACCCGCCACCGAGTCCCTCAGGGAAGAAATCCGCTCCGAGCGAGGTCCAATAGACTGGACCTATGATCTCGGCGTGGAGTTGGGAAAAGTCTAACAGCCTTAGGGGAGTCTAGAGGGGGTATGCACCTCTGCGGAAAGTCTGGAGGCAGGACCCCGGGCTTTTTGTTCTTACCCCCTTGCTATCCGGGAAGGGAGTAGGAGGATGGTCGCTCCCTTGCCTACTCGTATCGCAATGCTTCGGCGGGAGCGATATGTCCGGCGCGTCTTGCCGGCAGGAACGTCGTGAGAAGGGACAGCAGGTAAGCGGCCACCGCAATTCCTATCACTTGTACCCACGGGACTATTAGACGGTAGTCCGACTCCTCGTAACTGATGGAGCTAACCACGTTTATCGAGGTCAATAGGCCAAGCCCCAACCCCATCACGATACCCAGCAGTGCAATAAACGACGATTCAAGCAGGAAGGAAAGCTGTACCATTCCCCGGGAATATCCGATTGCCCGGAGCACTCCTATCTGGTGCCGACGTTCCACCACGGCTCGGGCGCTTACCACACCTAGGGCGGCGATCCCCACGACCAAGCCCAGGGACATAAAAGCCAGCAGCAGGTTTGTAAAGGCGCGGTTGGAACTCTGCAGCCCGTCGATCACCTCCTTGATGTCCAGGGTCTCCATTCCGTTGGCAAAGAACTCCGCCTCGATCTTCAACGCGGCGTCCTCGGTTCCCGGGTCAACGTGGAAGAAGAACTGGTTGGGGTCTACCTCCCTCGGCAGCTCGGCATCCAGCAGCCTGGTGGACGTGTACACACCAACCGGCAGCAGGCCCTGGGATGCGAAGTCGTCAAAGACTCCCACTACCGTAAGCTCAACGGTGGTGTTGCTTTTCAGGTCCCTCACCTCTATCTGGACGGGGTCTATGTAGTCGTTTTCCTGGTATAGTTCTTCGACACCCGACAGCGTGAAGTTGTCAGCCTGTACGTCGAACTGGAAGTCGTTTCTTGACGGGACCAGGAATGCGTTGACCACTGCCAGGCCCGGTTTCTCCCTAAAGTCTCGCCACAACTTTTCGGTGTCCACTTCCCCGTCATCCAGGTAATCCGGCGCCGCTAACATGATTTCGTATCGGTTCGCAGCAGCGAAATCGTCGTCTGTACCTGTGAGGATGGTATCCGAGAAAGCTTCCTCAGACCCGTCCGCTAGTCTGGCGTCCGCCTCGAATATATTCCTCAACACCCCGACGGAAGGTTGTCCATCCACCCTGCTCACGAAGTCCAGGTCCGGATTTGCTTCGATGGCAGCGGGGAGGTCGGTCACCGGATTGGTATCGTTCAGTGAAAATGCCATGACTTGGTATCCACCGCCCAGCCTGTCCTCATCTCCCAGGAGCTCATTGAACCCTTGAATCACCACGCTCATAACCGTCACGGAGTAGATCACGACCGCAAACATCGCCACCGATATCCCGGTTCGGAACCCAAATCTTAGGGGATAGGCGATGGATGATTTGATGATGGGAGCTAGTCCTTTAATCCTTCCAAAGGTCCGCGAGACCATCCCCAGAACGAAGTCAGCATTGTTTATAGTGAAAAGCACGGCGCCCAGCACAACCATCGTGCCGGTGACGAAGAACACTGTGAAGTCGCTGGTCCAATCGTCCTTGATCGCTCTCTCCACTGAGGGCGGAAGCAGCCACCAGATCACCAGCAATATGCCAGCTCCGGACAAGGCCCACCGTCGAGCCACGCCGAGATATCGCAGGACAATCGCGGCGCCCAGGACCGCCAGTGAAGGGCCAAGCCAGAACCAGACAAGGTTGCTATTGCTGTAACCCGCGAACATTAGCAACAGTCCCAAAGCCATCAAAACAATACCGCCTACCAAGGCCTTCTTTGTGGCCCTGGAGCGTCGAGGTTCGGGTATGTCTCGTATCGCCCGCACTATGTTTATCCGGCTGATTCGCCAGGATGCAAATGCCACAGTCACCAGCGTTATGACTGTACCCAGGAAGAAGGCAACCAGGACGCTGACCAACTGAACATGGGTGCTTAGACTGAAGTCTGAAGTGACATCCTGGCTGATGGCACCGGCAGTTGCCTTAACCAATATGTAACCCAGGACTATGCCAATCAGGACTCCCACAACCGACGAGCCCAGCCCGTATATGGCGCCTTCTGCTATGAACATTCTGATCAGATGTCCCCGCTTCATCCCTATCGCCCGGGACATGCCCAATTCTGCCTTCCGCTCCGCTGCCAGCATCGAAAAGATCAGGAATATCAGCAGCAGTCCCACGCCTATGGAGAAAAGGCCGAAGACGGTAAAGAAACTCAGGAACAGGTTGCCCCACTCATTGGCAAAATCTATGCCTTGCCGCTTCACGTCATACATTTCCAGCCCGTTGTCCACCAGGGCTGGAAGGTTCCCATGCCTCCCCACCACAGACTCGGTCAATTCCACCCCGCTTTCATAATCTCCTTCATTCGAGACCAGGATGTTGGACAGCCTTCCTTCCTTGCCCAAGAGTTCCTGCGCCCGGTCCAGCGACATCGTCACTACGACCTGGTATTCGCCGCTGTTGAAGAACCAACCGTCCATGACCGCCTTGACGGTCATTGCGACAGGATTGGTGGGGCCCAGGAACAACTGCAGTGAGTCACCGGCTTCCGCTCCCAGCTCCTCCGCTCCTTCAAAGTCGATAAAAAGCTCATTGTTTCCCAGGCTGCTGAGGTCAATAGCGTTACCGTCCGTATCGAGCACCTGGTCAAAGGTTGCGGCACGAACGGGGTCCAGTCCGGTAATCAGTGCGTTGGCCTCGAACTGCTGCGATCCGAGATTCACCACAGCCACGGTTTCGGCTACTACGGGAAGCAGCCCATCCACCTCGGGGTCCGGGTCCAGGGCTGCCGCTACATCCACAAAAACATCCTCTGAGAAATCTTCGGGGACCGCCTGGTTCTGCCACAGCTCCGAGTCCTCATCAACCCGAATCAACTCATCCATTGTTCGGAGGCCGTCTGTGACGCTGGTCTTGATGCTGTAAGTCATCGAGTCCCCGGTCAGGAAAGCGCTCATAATGATCGCCGTTGCCAGCATCAAACCCACGACGACCAGAATTCCCCTGGCAAGCCGCCTGAACACCTGCCGCAACGCCATTTTCACCAGAATCGGATTCCGGAAAAGGATGAACAGCAATACCGCCGCGAACAATATAAAGATGATGCCGAGCACTACGGCATATCGTTCTATCGGGACACCGAAAAGTTCGTCCATCAGTTAATAGGTCGGGGAGCTATGCAGATGCTCCGTAGCCATCGTCCTCAATTCGCCCATCCCTCATGCGGATGGTTCGGTGGGCCAGCGCGGCTACAGCTTCCGAGTGGGTTACTAAAATAAAAGTCTGGTTGTTCTTCCTGTTCAGGGAGGTTAGAAGGTCCATGATCTCGTCGGAGTTCTCAGAGTCCAGGTTGCCCGTAGGCTCGTCTCCCCAGACTATCTCCGGGCTGTTGACCAGCGCACGGGCTATGGTCACCCGTTGCTGCTGCCCGCCCGACAACTCGGAGGGATAGTGGTTCTCCCAAGCCTCCAGGTTAACCAGATTCAGAGCTTCCCTGGCCTTGTTTCGTGCTTCCTTGGCCTTCACGCCTGAAACAAGAAGTGGCATTTCAGCGTTCTCCAACGCTGTAAGCACCGGCAGAAGGTTGTAGGACTGGAAAACGTAGCCCATCTTCGTTGCCCGATACCGGGTCTTTTCATTGTCCGACATCCCTGCCAGATCGTTCCCGGCTATCTTGATAACACCGCCGTTGATAGCGTCCAGCCCCGAAAGACAGTTGAGGAGCGTTGTCTTGCCACACCCGCTCGGTCCCATTATCGCCACCATTTCTCCCCGCACCACCTTGAGGTCCACCCCATGAAGAGCGTTCACCTTTACCCGGCCGGTGTCATAGACTTTGACCACACCCGCGGCATCTATAATTGCATCGCCAACGAAAGTGTCATCAGGATTTTGCATGGTTAATCGCGCCTTTTGCCTTGCCAGTTTCTCTGACAATAGTGTACTTTCTCCTTGGTGAATTGTATCACTTGCCAGACTTATGGCCTAGCAATTAGTGGCTTTCCGCTCTTACGCTATAGGTTGCTAAGCTCCAAAATCCACCACTCATCGGAACATCCAATGACCCGGAGAATTGGGTCAATCGAGCAATTGAGGAGAAAAAATGGCCGGCCCTCTTACCGGAATAAAGGTCGTAGAAGTCGCTAATTTCCTTGCAGTCCCATGTTGCGCCGCCTTGATGGCCGACATGGGCGCTGAAGTGATTAAGGTCGAGCCCCTGGCCGGCGATCCCTACCGGTGGATGTCCTCCGACGGCACCTATGGCGTCGAGTTCCCCATCAACTACGCATTTGAGATGGATAACAGGGGGAAACGCGGCATATCCCTGGACCTAAACAAGCCTGAGGCCTCCGCAGTTGTTCAACAGCTGGCGCGCCAAGCCGATGTATTTGTCACCAACCTCCTTCCCAGGCGTATGGAGAAGTTCGGCCTAACCTACGAACAGCTCAGCGCTGAGAATTCGCGCCTCATATACCTTGCATTAAGCGGGTACGGCCCCGTGGGGCCCAAGAAAGACAAACTAGGGTTCGACCATACTGCTTTTTGGGCCAGCTCCGGCCTAATGTCGCTGTACAGCGAACTGGCCCCTGAACCCATAGACATCCTCAACGGCATGGGAGACCACACCACCGCCCCCACTCTTCTCGCAGGTGTATTAGCCGCCATTCTGGAGAGGCAGCGCACCGGAAAGGGCCGCCTCGTGACCACCTCTCTTATGAACATGGGTCTTTGGGTGATTGGCGCCGACGTCCAGGAAGCCCTGGCCTCTAGCCGACCGCTCCACCGCCGGTCTCGCGTCCAGGCAGTCGACCCACTTATCAATACTTACTGCGGTGCCGACGGCAAATGGTTCCTGCTGGTCATGCCCAACAGCGACGCTAACTGGGCCAAGCTATGCGAAGCCATAGGACATCCAGAATTCATCAGCGATCCCAGGTTCATTACTCTTGATGACAGAATAAGCACGGCTTCAGAGACTATCGCGCTCCTTGACGATATTTTCGCCGAAAAGCCCCTCACAGAGTGGGTTCCCATTCTCGACGCCAACGATGTGATCTACGCTCCAGTCCGGGATATGCTCGACGCTCTGAGCGACCCCCAAGTGGAGCTCAACGACATGCTCCGCACAATCCAACATCCGGAACATGGGCCTTACAAGATTCTGAATACGCCTGTGCACTTGGAAAACACCGATATCGGCCCCAAGACCGCCGCCCCCGAACTCGGCCAGCACACCGAGGAGGTCCTCCTCGAACTCGGCTATTCTTGGGACGACATCACCGGCCTCCAGGACTCGGGGGCCATTACCGGGGGCTGAAAGGGAAATGCGCCGGGAGAAGCAATTTTCAATCGATGACTAGAGCGTCGACAGTGGTGTCAAATGCTCTTGCAATACGGGTGAGAGCATCGAGCGAACCTGTTTTGAGTCCCCTCTCGATCTCCGACAGGTAGCTTGCAGATATGCCCGTCTCTTGGGCCAGGTCCCTTAACGTGATTCCACGGTGGGCCCGAAATGCTGATATGGGACTCTCTCCGCGCATAATGGCAACGGCAACTGCATGAGGAATTCGGCTGCCGTCGTCTGCTTCCATCGCGGCTATTCTATCCTCAAGGTCTTCCTTGCCACTGATCAACGCTTCGTAGTCCGCGCGGGTTAAGATGACAGTGTCTTCACTAGTCATATGCTTCACTTCTGTGTCGTACCCTGAGGACTAGCATGGCCACATCTGTTTCGTGTCTGATTTCGAAGATAACGCGATGATTCCCAACTCTTATCCGTTTATATGTACTCCCGGTCAACGTGACCACCTGATTTGCCAACAATTGCGGGTTAACAGCATATTGTTTAATCTTGGCTATTACACGCTCACGGTCTTGAGTACCGATCCGTCGCATATCTTTGATTGCCCTGGCTGTCCATTGGATATCAAGACCTTGACTCACATTGAGCATGTTCGCATTTCGCGAACAAAGTGTCAATCATTACTAGCTTGTTATTCGGATACGTCCCCCCTCCCCACACGCCCCTGTACCACCGACAGTACAAACGCAAGTCCCAACAGTGAGGCCGACACCAGGAACGCCGTAGACAGCCCATTTACGAACGCTTCCTTTACTCCTTCCCCTCCGGACCCCGTAACCGCCGACAGGCTCGGCTCGTATCCCGCAGCCGCCATGTATAACGCTATGACCGTGGTGGATATGGCTATGCCGGTCACGTTGCCGGTAGTCCTGGTCAGGTTCAGTAAGGCCGCGGTGATACCATATGTTCTCCCCGACTGCGTGCTTAGTATGTCGCTAGTGTTCGGCGAATAGAACGTCCCCATTCCCGCCCCCGACAATGCCAGCGCTATCACAGCATGGGCAGGAGATGAATTCACGTCCAGTGTCGAAAACGCTAACATCGCCGAAACAGCGATCATTATTCCTGCGAGCATCAACCACCTCGGGCCCAGCCTCTCCGACAGCACGCCGCTCACCGCCCCAAACACCGCCATGGACACCGACGCTGCCGCACTAATCAGCCCGGCGATGTGAGCCTCATAGCCCAGCACCTGTATCAAGTAGAAGGGCATTAATATCACCCGGGGGGCGCTGGAAAGGAACAGCAGAAACCGTGTCGCTACACCCAGGGAAAAGTATCGGCTGGCGAAAAACCTGAGATCTATCATAGGGTGAGGGTTGCGAAGCTCCCACCATACGAAAAAGGCAAAAAGCCCAGCCGCTCCGGCTAGTCCGAGCACAATTGGTGCGGACCCCCACCCAAATCGGTGAGAGTTTGAAAGAGCCAGCAGTAGGCTTATGAGTGTTCCCGAGGAGGCTGCGGCCCCTACCCAGTCGAACCGTCCTCTCTTCTCGCCGGGTTCGACGTGAGACGGCCAGCCCCTCAACGCCCACACCCCAGAGGCTATCGCCAAGAATCCCAGGGGCACACTCGTATAAAACAGCCACCGCCACCCTAGCTCGTTTATCAGCAGACCACCCAGGAACGGTCCGGCCGTGGCCCCCACCCCCACTACAGTGGTATAGAGGCCGATAGCCCGGCCCCGCTCTCTCCTGGGAAACGCCTCGGTAACTATCGCCATCGCGTTGGCCTGTATCCCTGCGGACACCAGGCCTTGCACTACCTTAGCTACCAGGAGCATCCAGAAAGCCTGAGAAAGCCCGGCCACCACAGCCATGGCTATGAATCCAACGAACCCCGCCGTGTACACCTTAGGACGACCGACTATGTCCGAAAGCCGACCCAGGGGCATGAATGCAGCGCTCGTACTCAGAACGTACCCCAGTGTTATCCATTGGACGGCAGGGATGTTTACCTTGAAGTCATCAGCTATCTGGGGCAACGCAATAGCCACTCCGGTCTGCTCTGCGACGGCCAAGAACATCCCGATTGCTATGGCAGAGAATGCCTGCCATTTCCTGAACCCATCACTTCCCGGCAGAGCAGTCCCGTGTCTTGAGTCCTCGGTGGCCATGCCACCCATCATACCCCACCCCCCGACCCTCTTTAATCGACCCTGCGAGCCTTCTGTGATATCGTCCAGTCAACATCACATCGCGCGCACGGAGAAGAAATGCAGTATCGAATCCTGGGGAATACGGGAGCCAAGGTGTCCGTCATCGGTCTCGGAGCCAACAATTTCGGGGGCCGGAATGATGAGGCCAGCTCTTTCCGGGTCATGGATCAGGCTCTCGACCTTGGCGTCAACTTCATCGACACCGCGGACTACTACAATTTCGGAAAGTCAGAGGAAGTTATTGGCAAATGGCTTAAGGGCAAACGTAACTCCGTAATCCTGGCCACGAAATTCGAAATGGCCCTCGACGATTCTCCCCACAATCACGGCGCGTCCCGGTACCACATGTTCAACGCCGTAGATGACAGCCTCCGACGCCTGAACACCGACCACATAGACCTCTACCAGGTCCACTGGCCCGACCCCAACACCCCTATCGATCAGACTCTACGCGCCCTCGATGACCTCGTGAGGCAGGGCAAGATCAGGTATTTCGGAACGTCCAATTTTTCAGGGCTGCAACTCTCCGAGGCAGTATGGAATTCCAGGTACTACAACCTCAACAGGCCCGTCTCCGAGCAGTGCTACTACAACCTGCTCCACAGAAATGTGGAGTTGGAAGTGGTGCCCTATTGCTCGGCCAACGGTTTAAGCATTATTCCGTATTTCCCGTTGGAGTCAGGTCTCCTGACCGGAAAGTACCGCAGAAATGCACCCATTCCCGAAGGCACACGAATGGCTGCAGGGGAGTTCTATCAAATGTCAATGACCGACGAGAACTTTGACAAAGTAGAGAAGTTGTCTGCCTTCGCGAATGAACGAGACCACACCGTAGGTGAGTTGGCTATTGCCTGGCTGTTGGCCCAACCGGCCGTTTGCAGCGTAATCGCCGGGGCCTCGAAGCCCGAGCAGGTTATCCAGAACGTCGCGGCCTCAGACTGGACATTAACACCGGAGGACCTGAAGGCCATAGACGAGATCTTGCCACCTCCCGACCCTCCCGAGCGTTGAGGTCACCGCTTGGGCAGCGCCTTCTCCTTAGCCCGTCTCCCGATTTCTTGCAGCAGAGTCTTCAAACCCCGCCCCGACACTTTCATCTTCCGTCGGTTGCGCCGCTTCTCTTCCCGTCGCTCCTGCTTCGTGTCCATGTCATCACCCGGCAGGGCTCAGGGCTCCTGCCCCCGGAGCAACTTGGAACTGCGGCATAACGTGCTTGGCAAACAGTTCCATAGAGCGAAGCACTTTGTCCTGGGACATGTCTCCGAGCCAGAAGTCGCAGTTCAGATGGTCCAGTTTCAGCTGTTCCTGAAGCCGGGACAGCTTAGCTATAACCGTGTCCGGAGTTCCGAACAGGAAGTGTTTGTCCACCAGTTCCTCAATTGACGGCTCTTCCTCAATCGGCACGTCCGTCACCCGACCCCTCTCCACCTGCTCCCGACCCAGCCGCAGGCTCAAGGACACCCGCATGTTCCACAGCCCGTGCTCCGCCATTCTCACCGCCTCCTCGTCCGACTCCGTCACGTAGATCTTCTGTTGTATCCCGAACTGCAGCTCACCCTCACGCCCATACCGTCGGACTGCTTCATCGAATTGCTCCCGACGCTGCTCTATCCTGCCGATGGGAAAGGCCGCTCCGCCGGTAACCACGTTGAATCCCCGACGCACTGCACCGTCTATGGACTCGGGGCTCTGGCCCACGACCCAAATTGGAGGGTGAGGCTTTTGGTGCGGTTTGGGCAGCACGGTTGTCTCCGGAAAGCTAAAGTAATCGCCTTGGAAGCTGAACGACTCCTCGGTGAACGCCCGGGTGACGATTTCTATGGCCTCTTCCCACCTTCCCCGACTGTCCTTGAGGTCGAGTCCCAGCCGCTGGAACTCATACTGCTGGTACCCTCGCCCGAGACCCAGGTCGAGACGGCCCTCGCTCAGCAGATCTATGGTCGACGCCTGCTCCGCCACCATAAGAGGGTTGTGCAGGGGCAGCACAACCACCGCCGTCCCGATGCGTATGCGACTGGTCTTCGCCGCCAGATGGGTCGCCATTATCAGGGGCTGAGAAAGGTAACCGTAGTTGGAAAAGTGGTGCTCGGCCAGCCAAACGCCGTCGTAGCCCATGTCCTCCGCCACTTGGGCTACCTCCAACCCGCGGGCGTAAATCTCCGCATGCGGCAGTGCCCGGGGGGAGGGCATCAGCAGAAATGCACCAAAGTTCAATCCACTACCCTCCGTTCCCTCCGAACCCGTAAAGCGAAGCCGCGTTTCCGTACACTATCTTCCTTTTGTCCTCCTCCGAAAGCTCTGAGAACGTCCTCTCTATAACCTCCTGGGAATGTGGGAACGTTCCCTCGTCGTGGGGGTAGTCGCTCCCCCACATCAACGCCTCCGCCCCTATGAAGTCCAGCATCCGCAGCGCGGCCAGGTCATCGCTGAACGTCGTGTGGCCCTGCCGCTTGAAGTACTCGCTCGGCTTCATGTCCAGCTTCGGTTCTATCCACATGTGCTTGCGTTCGTATTGATCATCCATGGTGTACAGCACCCAGGGAAGCCACCCCGCCCCGCACTCCACTATTACGGTGTGCAGGCTCGAGTGCCGGGCCAGCACTCCCGAGCTTACGAACACCGTCGCCGGGACAATCCCCTCCGCCATTGCCGTCACCATGTAAGTCAGGAACCCACCCTCCTTCTCCTCCCCCATCCCTTCCGGCGAGTGGTCCTCGCTGCCCGTCACAAAGTGAAGGCTGATGGGAAGACCGGTCTCCTCCAGTGCGTTCCAGAGCGGCTCATAAATCGGCAGGCTGTACGGTTGGTATTTCAAGTGTATGGGCGCACTTATCAGCTTATACCCGAGCCCCGCCACCCGATGCACCTCCTCAACCGCCGTCCCCACGTCGATCACAGGCAATATCGCCGCCGGGGCAAACCTGTCCGAGTGACCGCCAAACAGCTCGATTGCCCAGTCGTTGTATGCCCGTGCAACCCCTATTTGGTATGCGGGGTCCCGTGTCCCGAAAAGATGTAGCAGCGAGTTCGGATACAGGACTTCCGCCGCTACCCCGTCCCGGTCTTGGTCTTTCACCCTATACGGGATGTCCGTCCCTCCCGAGGGGTCCGACCTGAACTCCCGGTTCAAGTCATCTTCTCCTATGTTTGCCTCTGCCAGGTCGAACCGCCTCTTGTTCCTGCCCTCGGCCACGAAGTACTGTGCGCCGTCCTCTTCTTCGACAATTCGCGGCAGTCTCGCTCTGAACTCCTCCGGCACCCGCGTCTCGAATAGTTCCGGTGACTCCTGCACATGGGAGTCCGCCGATATCGCCTTCAATCCCGCCATGGTGTTGCCTCCTCGGTTAATGCCCTAGAAATCTATGCCCCGTTTCCCCCTAACCCGTACAACGACGCCGCATTCCCATACACAATCTTCCTCTTATCTTCTTCCGAAAGCTCTGAAAACGTCCTCTCTATCACCTCCTGGGAATGGGGAAATGTGCCTTCGTCATGTGGGTAATCGCTTCCCCAGAGCAGCGCCTCGGGGCCGATGAAGTCGATCATCCGCAGCGCGGCCAGATCGTCGCTGAAAGTAGTGTGGCCTTGGCGCCTGAAGTACTCACTGGGCTTCATATCAAGTTTCGGCTCTATCCACATGTGTTTCCGTTCGTACTGGTCGTCCATCGTGTATAACACCCAGGGGAGCCAGCCTGCGCCACATTCAACTATTACGGTGTGCAGGCTAGGGTGTCGAGCGAACACCCCCGAGCTTACGAATACCGTGGCTGGGACTATGCCCTCGGCCATGGCGGTAACCATGTAGGTCAGGAAGCCACCGTATTGTTCCTCTCCGGCGTCCTCGGGCAGGTGGTCTTCGCTGCCGGAGATGAAGTGAAGGCTTATCGGGAGGCCAGTCTCCTCCAGGACGTCCCACAGCGGCTCGTAAACCGGGAGGCTATAGGGCTGATTCTTAAGGTGTATCGGGGCGCTTATCAGTTTGTACCCAAGTCCCGACACCCGTTTCACCTCCTCCACTGCAGCCTCCACGTCGACTACCGGCACAAGTCCCGCTGGTGCAAACCTGTCCGAATGTCCCCCGAACAGCTCTATCGCCCAATCGTTATAAGCCTTTGCGACACCCATCTGGTATTTCGGGTCCGGGGAAGCGTACAGCGCCAGCAGAGAGTTCGGGTACAGCACTTCCGCCACAACGCCGTCCCGGTCCTGGTCCTTCAGCCTGTACGGAATGTCAGTTCCACCCGAGGGGTCCTGTCGGAACTCCCTTTCCAGGTCATCTTCGTTGATGTTCTCTGCTGCGATATCAAATCGCCTCTTCTTCCTGCCCTCAACCACCCGATACTTAGCCCCGTCCTCTCCTTCCTCCATGTGCGGAAGTCTCGCCCTGAACTCCTCCGGGACTCGTGTCTCGAACAGCTCGGGTGATTCCTGAACATGGGAGTCCGCCGATATCGCCTTTAGTCCGGCCATTGCACTTCTCCTCCATACCTGGTTGCCATTCGTCGGAAGGGCTTATCTCGATTGACCGTTCATTCAAAGATTATATGGCCTGGCACCTTTCTGCGAAACAGCCCCACGCCCGCCTTACCTCCATCGTGTACACTACCTCAAGGCTGACGAATGTTTACGACGAGGAGGGGATGACATGGGCAGGCTGGAAGGAAAAGTGGCTATCATCACCGGTGCTGCCCACGGCATGGGTGCCGTCGACGCGCAGCTGTTCTCCCGCGAAGGCGCCAAGGTAGTCATCTGCGACGTCCTAGACAAAGAGGGCGCACAGGTCGAGGCCCAGATCAACGAGTCCGGAGGCCATGCCCTCTTCGTACACACGGACGTCACCCGTGACGACGATTGGGAACATGCCGTCCAGGCTGCTGTAGAACGCTTCGGACGCATTGACATCCTCGTCAATAATGCCGGAATCTCCAGCACTCCCTCCTCAGCCGAGGACAGCACCGAGGATTGGGACCGGCTCTTGAACATCAATGCCAAGGGTGTCTTCCTAGGCGCAAAGTGGGTCGTACCCGAGATGCGCAAGGCCGGCGGGGGCGCCATTGCGAACATTTCGTCCATCATGGGGTTTGTAGGCCTAGGTGTCGGACACTCAGGTTATGTCGCCTCCAAGGGAGCGGTAAGGCTGCTGACCAAGGACCTCGCCCTTAAGCATGGCCCCGACGGAATTCGTGCCAACTCCGTTCACCCGGGATTTGCGCCACCCATGATCGGGTCCAATAGGGGCAAGGAAGAAGACGCTAGGCGCATCGCCGATACACCTCTCGGTCGCCTAACTTCCTACGAAGATGTCGCCAATGCTGTCCTATTCCTCGCCTCCGACGAAGCCTCTTTCATCACCGGCGCAGAACTGGCCGTAGACGGCGGCTACACCGCACGTTAGATCTCCTCTCCCTCCGATAAATCCCCTCTCCATCGACGGCAGGGGGTTAGAGTAAGGGTGAATTCCGGGCCTTCATCCGACCCTAGTGCCCATGCCCGTGCCCATTTTCGTTCTCGTCGTCATGATCATGCCCATGCCCGTGGTCATGTCCTTGGTTATGACCACCCCCTACAAACCTCTCCCGACCCCCCAGCTTGACCGTCATCAACAGCGTCGCCGAGGCCACCAGCAGGCCGGCAGCGTAATAAAACACGTAATCCATGCCCCAATGGTCGTAGATCAGTCCTGCAAATATCGGCGATAGGCCGCCCAAAGCTATCCGCTCGAAGGACAATATCCCCAGCATCGATCCCTGGCTCTCCTGGTCGACCATGTCCAGCGCCGCCGCCGTCAATATCGGCTGGTCGCTGTAAAGGAACAGGCCAAGCGCTGCGATCAATGTGGTGAACTGCCATCCCTCGCCGTAGGGCGCCAACAGGAAGGACACCGCCGTCATCGCCAGCAGCGACGGGACTATCACCACTTTTCGGCCTATGCGGTCGGACAAGTACCCGAGTGTCGGGGTGGCAAAGATTCCTATGAAAACCAGCATCCCGATATAGAAGCCGACCCTGAAGGTGCCGAAGTCCAGGGACTCATCCATGTATATTGGGAGGAAGGTCACCACCGCCAGGTAGGCCATGCCTCTCAGCCCGGCCACGAACATCACTATCCATAGTGTGACGCTCTTCATAAGCTGCTTGGTCATCTGCAGCTGCTCCCCCACCCCCCTCTCCCGATGCCTTGGCACACCCTTAGTCCCGATGTCCCGGAACGCCCAGAACACAATGAACGTCAGCGTAAGGGGAACTACGGCATAGATGCTTATGATCCCCCGCCAACTCATTACCGTGAGGATAGCCCCCGTGGCCAGGGGTCCAATGAAGTCACCCAGGCTGCCGCCTATCCCGTGAAAAGATAAGGCAGTCCCTTTCCTATGTTCGAAGTGGTGCGACAACGCCCCCATCGCCGGCAGATGCCATATGGAACTCGCCACCGACACTATGACCATCCCGATGAGTATCACAGGGTAAATGGGAGATAGTCCGGTCAGGATCCACCCGAGCCCGAATGCCAGCATGCATAGGCTCAGCACAACTCCCCAATAGGGACGCAGGACGTCCAGGATTATCCCGCTCGGCAACATCACCAGACCCCCGGCAATCTCCCTGGTCGCCGTTATAGCCCCGATCTGCACCTTGTTGAGGCCAAAGGCATCCTGGATGTTCGGCAGCATCACCAGGAAGCTCTGGTTGAACCAGTGGAATATCCCGTGCCCTCCGCTCAGACCCGCCAGGATGAAGCTAGCCGTCCTTCTGACCGGCGTGTCCTGGGCGGCATGATCAAAGGGGGATCCGTGGTGATGCGCCATAGTTAGGTCTCCATCATTGAGCCGGAATCATCAGAGTGGACCATCTGTCGTGGGTCGTGAGGCGGATTATAGGTGCGACGCTTTACTGTTACAAGCAATTGCAGCACTGCGGATCAGTCACTGTAGCCGATACCATCCCCCCGACACCAAAGACCCCAACCCCCTACGCCTTATCATTCCACCAACTCAATGCTATTATTTATCGCCGGAGCAAGATCCGAAGCTCAGGCCACGGGTCCCGGAGAGGTGCTGGAGTGGCCGAACAGGCGCGACTGGAAATCGCGTAGGGGGCGGAAGCTCTCTCGTGGGTTCGAATCCCACCCTCTCCGCCACTACTTCTTTTTTCTTTACGTGTCACCAATCTGCCAGACGAGTTCCTGATCTAAGGCTTCTCAATCAGAACCCCACCGCGTTCCGTATCAACTGGACCCGTGGCCGAACACCTCCCGCCTCGATCCCCACCACGTCGATACGCCACTCTTTCCCTTCATGCCCCTTCTCCTGAACGTACTCTTGGGCCGTTTGCACCAGCTTCTGCTGCTTCGCCATCGTCACCGACTCCTCAGGCCTCCCAAAAGCCCTCGATCTCCGGCTCTTCACCTCAACAAACACCAGGCAATTTCCTTCCTGCGCCACAATGTCAATCTCTCCATACTGCCCGCGATACTTCGCCTCAATTATCGAATACCCCTTCTGCTCCAGGAACCGGCGCGCGTACTCCTCACCCCAGTTGCCAAACCGAGTTCTTTCGTGGGGCATATATACCCGCCCTAGACCAGCATCCCGCGCCCGTTAAATCGCGCCACGGGAGCAAAGCTAACTCTATGAATAATGCACGGCCCCTGCCTGTTCAAGGCTCTCATATGCTCCCGGGTCCCGTAGCCCTTATTCCGTGAAAACCCATAGCCCGGATACCTCCGGTCCGCCTCCATCATTAGCCTGTCCCGCGACACCTTGGACACGATGGATGCCGCCGCTATCGATAGAGAGACCTGGTCCCCCTTCACCGGACACTGCTGTGGCAGCCCGATTCCCGGAAGCGCAAGCGCATCAATTAGCAGGGCATCGGGTAGAGGGTTCAGCTTGCCGACAGCCCTCATCATGGCACGCCGCGTGGCCCCCACTATTCCCACCGCATCAACTTCCTGCACCGAGGCCCGCCCAATCCCCACCCCCAACGCCACTTCGTTTATCAACTCATCAAGCCGCTCTCGAGCGGCCGCTGTTAGCTGTTTCGAATCGCGAATGCCAGCCAGTTCGGACTCATCGATATCAGGTGGGAACAATACCGCACCCGCCACTACCGGCCCCGCAATCGGCCCCCGACCTACCTCATCCACCCCTGCCACATACCTCAGACCCTGACTCCTGAATGTCATCTCCAGGTGAAAGCCGGGCGGTGAATCCTTGCGAATGTTCATGCCCTTGAACGACCTGAAGAGGCGCTAAAGGTTGTCGCCAACCGTCACCCTCTGTTAGTAGTTACAATTCCAATCGGGAATTCACGGATTCCGAGTCAAGGCTCCCGACGGCTGCCAACGACAAGGGCCCGTCTATCACTCCACCCCCCACAACTTCATCGCCTCGGTAGAACACCGTAGCCTGGCCCGGTGTTACTGCCCTCTGCGGCGAGTCAAACAGCACGTTTGCCGTAGGCCCTTTCGGTATGAGGGTAGCAGCGACCTCCGGGGCCCGATGCCTGATCCTGACACTAATTCTAGTGCTCTCCTCAGGGGCCTCGTCCGAGACATAACTCACCTTGGAAGCCGTCAAACCTTCCGCCCAGAGATCGGCGTCATCTCCTATTACTACCTCATTCCGTTCCGCATCCAGAGAGACCACGTACCTCCGGCCCAGGGAACCTACCCCTAACCCCTTCCTCTGGCCCACCGTGAATTCCTCTATCCCTCGGTGCGAGCCAAGCCTATTGCCTTCAATGTCTACCACGTCGCCCTCTCTAGGCTCAATGCTCTTGCGAAGGAATCCTCGGTAGTCGCCATCCGGGATGAAGCAGATATCCTGGCTGTCCGGCTTGTCTGCAACCGGCAAGTCCAGTGACCGAGCAATCTCCCTAATTCGGTCCTTGGGATATTCCCCGACAGGGAACATCAGCCTGGAAAGCTCTTCCTGTCCAAGGCCGTACAACACGTAGCTTTGGTCCTTCCCCGGGTCCCGAGCCTTCAGCAATTTGTACCCGTTACTCGATCGCTCGATACGCGCATAGTGTCCAGTTGCCAATTTGTTCGCACCCAGGGCCTTGGAGCGCTCCATCAAGAACCGGAACTTCACCTGCTCATTGCAGGCGATGCACGGGTTTGGAGTACGCCCCCGCCTGTACTCGTCCAGGAAGTACTCGATGACCTTCGCCCTGAACTCCTTCTCAAAGTTCTGGACATAGTGAGGTATCCCCAAAATGCGGCATACGCGGCGAGCGTCCGTGGTGTCCTCGGCCGTGCAGCATCGCTTGTTCTGCTTGGTGCCCTCGGTTTCTTGAGGGGCCGAAAGGCGCATTGTCACACCAATGACATCGTAACCCGCGTCCTTCAATAGGTACGCCGAGACAGCGGAGTCGACACCCCCGCTCATGGCCGCAACTACTACCCCGTTCTTCATATCTTCAAATAATCTCACCTTTCAAAGTCCATTCGAGGATATCACGCCCTTTCCAATAGCGGCAATCGAACCCCGATTTCGTCGTTGACCCCCGACCCTCCAGTGCTACAATTGGACATCACGAACACGCGGGAGGCAAGACTGGAGCCCCTGGAGCAGGCACACAAGATCACCGAGATCGCATCCGAGAGGCAGGGAGCCGACATCCTGCTTCTGGATGTTAGCGAGGTATGCGGATTCGCCGACTACTTCGTGATAATGAGCTCCCTCACCCCTCGCCACACCGAGGCCCTGCGCGAAGAGATAGAGTCCGGTCTCAAGGGAATCGGCGACGATCTGCTTCACAGGGAAGGGTCATCGGGCTCCGGCTGGGTCCTCCTGGACTACGGAAGCGTAGTCGTACACATCTTCTCCGCCTCCGAGCGTGACTACTACCGCCTTGAAAGCCTCTGGGAGCGCGGCAACACAATAGTCCGGATGCAATAGACTGCCCCTACTCCAATACCCACGGCTCCACGTTCCGTTCGTAGCTGATTAGCTCCCCTTCCCCGAAGAACAGTTCCAACTCAGTCACCGCATTCTCCGGGGAGTCCGACCCGTGCACAAGGTTCCGGCCGATATCCATCCCGAAATCGCCACGAATCGTTCCCGGAGCCGCTTTCTTGGGGTCGGTTACTCCCATCATTGCCCGCACCACTTCTACCGCCTTCGGCCCTTCCAGAGCTATGGCGACAATCGGGCTGGACGTTATGAAGTTCACCAAACCCTCGAAGAACGGCTTGCCTTCGTGCACCCCGTAGTGCCGACCGGCCAGCGCCCGGTCCATGTGAATCATCTTCATCCCGACTATCTTTAGCCCCTTCGCCTCGAACCGCGCTATCACCCGCCCTGATAGGCCCCTCTGAACGGCGTCAGGTTTCAACAAAACTAGCGTTCTTTCCATGCTTAAGTCTTTTAGCGCCGTCGGACGACGGCGCTGTCCTCCTTTTTGGTGGTTACAATCGAATGATGTAATGCGAAGCTATATTAGCAGAACCGGATTCACCCTCCCGGCGGTCGAGTCGGCTTCGAAATTGATGGTCGGCGCAAATAAAGCGGCTGCAGTGTCACCGGATCGTCGGTTTCTCCCTTGGCAATCTTCCGTATGCCTATCTCGCCCATCCACACAGCTCTCGACGCCCGACTTATAACTTGTGGAATCAGTGCCCTACTGCCGAGTCGGTTTGCCAGCTCCGCTTCGATTTCCTGTGTCATAGGGCCGCAAAATATCGTCGGTTCGCTCACAGAACTGGCAATAGCCTCGACAGTCGTAACATGATCTTCGATCTCCTTTTCCACCTCTCCGCCATTCATCCGATACACAGCCGCGGCCACCTCCCCCCGCCCAACCGGCAGAAGGGAACACACCGGCGCTCCCAAACCAACCAGCGGCAATGCCGATGCATCCAATGTGTCAACGGCCGCTAGCGGCGCACCCGTCGATACGGCGAACCCTTTGGCCGTAGTCATCCCCACCCTCAACCCCGAAAATCCTCCCGGGCCCAGGCTGACCACGAAACCCTTCAAATCGTGCAGTTCTAAATTCGCCTTGGCGAGGAGATGCAGGATAGCCGGGACCAGCTCCGCACTATGGTTCTGTCTCGTGCGCCAGTGGAACTGACCCGCCACCTCGGTCTCATCCATCAAGACCACGCCAAGGTCCTTCGTTGCCGTATCTATGGCCAGGTACAACTAGGCTCCCGTATCCTTATTACTAGAATCTTCCACCACTCTCCTCAACCTTCCAAGCAACTCATCATGTCTAGGCCCTCCCGCCCGAAGCTCCACCACTCGCTCCTCTGCACCCGTGGCCGTAATCTCGACCTGCAGATGGTCGGCAGGGAAATTCGATTTCCCCTTCTCAGCCCACTCAACCACACACACGCCGCCATTTCCGTAAGTCTCGTCCAATCCCAAGTCCTCAATCTCCAATGGGTCATCCACTCGATATAGGTCTGCGTGAAAGAGTTTGCGCCGACCTTCGTATTCGGAGACCAATACAAAAGTAGGGCTGCGAGCATACTCCACAACACCCAGCCCCCAAGCTATACCCTGGGTCATGCACGTCTTACCTGCTCCCAGGTCTCCGACCATAAGCACTAGCTCGCCGCCCTCCATCAGTTCCCCGAGACGGCGACCCAGGTCCTGGGTCTCCCCCGGCCCCCGGGTCACTAATCTGAACCGGCCTGATTCACTCATGCGTTCGAAAAATGCTCCCATCCAGATTTCGGCCCCGTAACTTGCAGGCCGTCATCATCCAAGAGCGTGAGTTTCCCGGCCTCCCCTTCCACCATCTCGCCGATTACCGTCAACGGGATATCTATCTCCTCCGCGGCTCTCCCCAACGCTTCCCTGGACCCCGCAACCAACAGCTCATAGTCCTCCCCCGCCGATAGCGCCAACCCCGTGGCCTCCGGCCCGAAGGCTTCCTTTACGTCCCCCGACACCGGCAGTTTGTCAATCGAAACATGTGCCTCGACTTCGCTCATCGCACACATCTTCGGCAGATCAGACATTAGTCCGTCGCTCAGGTCCATCGCCGCCCGCACTCCAGCCCCGAGCAAGGCCTGTCCTTCGGACACCCTGGGCATCGGCCTGTTATGCGCCGCCTCCAGCCGCTTTCGAACATCAGCCGGAACATCCCCCTCGCCATTCAATAACCGGAACCCGGCGCCCGAGCTCCCTAGCCATCCTGTCACCGCTATCAAATCGCCCGGTCTTGCACTGTCCCGCCTCAGAAACTCACCTCGCCCGATAGCCTCGCCTATTAAGCTCACGTTTATCATCATGCACGGCGCTCCCACCGTGTCGCCTCCTATCACCCGGCACCCGCACTCATCCCCTATCTCCTTCATGCCCCTGTACAGCTCCCTAACCGATTCTCCTTCAGTGTCGGGGCGTAGCCCAAGCGACACCAGAGCGTATCTCGGCATTCCGCCCATGGCTGCAATGTCACTCAGGTTGATGGCCAGCGCCTTCCATCCCAGGTCTCGGTATGACGTGGTCTCGGCGCGGAAATGGACATCCTGAACCATCGTATCTGTAGTCACCAGTTCGACCGCCGACCCCGGCTTCCAAGCCGCCGTGTCATCCCCGATGTCTAGCAAAACCCCGCGGTCAATCCCAGAGTGCCCGACTCCCAGCACGTCGGCAATCATCTCCACCAACCCGAATTCCCCCATCTCCGATACCTTCATACCCGAAATTATACCCGCAACCCCTTGACGCCACGAAGACTTCCCTTATATGGAAACCCGATACCCGACTTGCTATAGTTGACCCCTTCACCGCAAGGTGATCACAAAGCCGCATGCGCTTCCTAATCCTCGCCGACATACACGCCAACCTCGAGGCCTTCCAAGCCGTCTTAACCGACGCCAAGTCCCGTGGTCCCATCGACCAACTCTGGTGCCTAGGCGACATCGTCGGTTATGGGCCCAATCCCGGTGAAGTTATCGACCTCCTCCAGGAGCACGACCACTTATCCGTCGCTGGCAACCACGACTGGGCTGCCATCGGCAAGATCGACACCAGTGACTTCAACCCTTACGCACGCTCCGCAGCCCAGTGGACCCAAACCCAACTGTCCCGGGAATACGTCAACTATTTGGACAGCCTTCCTCTGACTCTAGTGGCGGGAATGTTCACACTAGCCCACGGCACCCCACGAGACCCCATCTGGGAGTATCTCGTCACCGAAGCCGCCGCCCTCGCCAGCCTGGAACTTCTGCAGACCGACCATTGCCTCGTAGGCCACTCACACCTCCCCTTCCTATGCAGAGTCGACCCGTCAGCCATGCACTGCGAGTTTGTGGAATTCCCAATCGACGTCCCCATTGAGTTGGGAGAGGAAACTCTGTTTATCAATCCCGGCGGTGTAGGCCAGCCCCGAGACCGCAACCCCACTTCCAACTACGCCATTTACGACAGCGAAAAGGGTGCTATCTGCCACTACCGCGTCCCCTACAATATCGCCGCTACCCAAGAAAAGATGCGCAAAGCCAATCTCCCCGAGCCCCTCGTCGAGCGCCTAAGCCGCGGTCTCTAGTTCCCTGTCGGACCCGCCTTCCACCCTGCCCGCCCGTTGAAGCCCCCCCTCGCTGTTGCTATAATCGCCCAATCTTCGAAAGGCCCAGTTGGGGAGGGGGTTCAAGTGGCTACACTAAAGATCGCCTACGGTTATCCCATACCACAAACAAGTATCGATAGGCTCATGTCCCTCTCCGGTGTTGAACTCACTGACATTGGGGATTCGCTCAACCAAGAAAAAGAGGCTGCATCTAAACACGGCGCCGATTCACCGGAGGCGGAAGCCGCGAGGCAAAAACTTGATGCAGTAATTGGAGATATGGAGATTTATTACTCCGCCTCCCTGCCCGGCAACTTGCCCAAGCGGGCCCCCAACCTTAAGTGGCTCCAGTACGTCTGGGACGGCATCGACCTCGACATCGGCCCCGACATCCTGGAATCGCGAATCATCGTCACCAACGCCCGACATATTGCCAACCTCAACATCGCCGAGTGGGTCGTGATGTGCATCCTTATGTTCAGCAAAAGGCAGCACCACCTCATCGCCGAGCGGCGAGAAAAACTCTGGAGTACCGAGTTATACAACCAGACAGAGTTAAATGGTAAGACCGTCGGAGTAGTTGGACTTGGCGCAATCGGCGGAGACGTTGCTCGACTCTGTAAGGCATTTGGCATGACCGTCATAGCTACCCGAAGAAGCGTCTCAAGCCGGCAGTTTAACGTTGGTGATGTCGACGAGGTCATGCCCGCATCCGAATTGGACGACCTCTTGCAACGCAGCGACTACATTGCCCTCTGCGTCCCCGGCACCCCCGGCACCCGACAGCTTATAACCGAGCGGGAGTTAGACCTGATTGGCCCATCGTCCTACCTCATAAACATCGCCCGTGGAAGCGTTATCGACGAACCCGCCCTGACCCGGGCCGTGAAAGACGGGCGCATTGCAGGCGCGGGCCTCGACGTGTTCGCCAAAGAACCACTGCCCCACGACAGTGAACTCTGGGACCTGGACAATGTCATTTTCGCATCCCACAAGGCCGGAGATGTGACGGGCTACAATGACCGTATCGCCGACCTGTTCACAAAGAACGTCGAGCGTTATATTAAAGGCGAAGAACTCATAAACTTGGTAGATAAGAAAGCCGGTTACTAACACCCCCACCTTCGTGAGGAGAAAATCATGCCGCGAGTTACCATCGAAATGTACCCCGGTAGGACCAAGGCCCAGAAGGCCGAGTTGGCCCGCGTCATCACCGAGGCCATGGTCACCATCGCCAATACTCAGGCCCAGGCCGTAGACATCGTCTTCAACGAAGTCTCCCAGGAAAGCTGGTCCTTCGGCGGGGTCCTCGCCTCCGACAGATAACCAACACTCACCCATCCCTCAATTCGCCCTGAGATGTGAAGGCTCGAAAAAACCTACGTCTTGTCCCCTCTCCCTTAATGGGATAACGCTGGGGCGAGGGCGAACTATTATTCCCCTTCCGGCACACCGGGGGCCGCTAGCTCAATTTGGCAGAGCAACTGACTCTTAATCAGTAGGTTCAGGGTTCGAGTCCCTGGCGGCCCACCACGAGTCCCGTATTGCTAACTCGAATATCGCTAACTTTCTCCGAGATCAGGTTGTAACACTGGTAAATGACACGTGTCCCGCACCCGTTACGACGCCTGCACGTAATGTGGAAGTTAATATCGGGTCTTGGCGCCGGAGTCCTCCCTTCTCCATGCGCTCCCGCACAATAACGCCGGTCAATCGATTTTCAATATTTATTCGAGCTTGAAGGGTCGGGACACCTCAAGGTCTCAACAGCCTGCCAACTGTGCTGCCTTATACGAAAGCAACCTTCATTGTTGCCGTATCACACCCTCACTTCTGATCTGTCTTAACGTATGATCGGATTATGGTATATTCCGCTAAAATTCGGGCAGCGGTTGTAGTACGGTGAGATCAATCGTCATATACCTTTTCCAAAGCGGTGAATTTATTCGGGAGAATTGACAAATGGCTGCCAATCATCATCCGGATTTTGCTGCGCAAGCTCGCGTTTCATCTCAAGAGCACATAGCCATTATCGGAATGGCGTGCCGGTTCCCCGGCAGCAACAACGTTTCCGATTTCTGGCGGCAACTCCTCGCGGGCGAAAATGCGGTTGTGGAAGGGCCTCCCGGCTCTGTGATTGGTCGAGTTGGGCAAAATGTGCCAGACGCCAATCCAGTCAACGATGCCGTCCGTTTTGGAGCGTTCATTCAAGACATAGACCAGTTTGATGCGGAGTTCTTTCGTATTTCTCCCATCGAGGCCCAGATGCTGGACCCACAGCACCGCCTTATGCTGGAGACGACCTGGCAGGCCCTTGAAGACGCAGCCATCGACCCCGAGCGCCTCAAGGGCAGCCGTACCGGGGTCTACGCGGGTATCAGCAATTACGACTATCGAGAGTTGGCAATTGACGCCCCGGAGACGGCAGAGGCTGCAGGAGGCCTTTACGCAGTCACCGGCAATACCCTTAACACCGCCATAGGCCGTGTTTCCTTCGCTCTGGGTCTGGAAGGGCCCTCAATGGCGATTGACACGGCCTGCTCATCATCGCTGGTCTCCATACACCAGGCCATCGAAGGTCTGAATCGCAGAGAGACCGATCTCGCCATCGCAGGCGGAGTGCAATTGTTCCTGTCCGGACGATCGCTGGAACTGCGTGCCAATGCCGGGATGTTGTCGCCTTCGGGCCAGTGCAAGACATTCGATGCGTCAGCCGATGGTTTTGTATGTGGGGAAGGGTGTGGTCTTGTCGTACTAAAGCGGCTGAGCGAGGCGGAAGCCGACGGGGATCGTATTTGGGCTGTCATCCGGGGCTCTTCTGTCAATCAGGATGGCGCCAGTCAAGGCCTGACGGTGCCCAGCGGGCCATCCCAGCAACGGGCAATTCAAGGCGCCCTTTCCAGCGCAGGCATATCTGCCTCTGATGTGGACTACCTGGAAGCCCACGGCACTGGCACAGTCGTCGGTGATCCAATCGAACTTAATGCGGCGGCGGCGGTCTATGGAATTGGGCGCGGAGACTCTTCTCCTCTATTGATAGGTTCCGTTAAGACCAACATAGGACATCTCGGAGCCGCCGCCGGGGCTGCGGGCCTGATCAAGTCCGTCCTCGCGATGCGGCACGGGGTGATCCCACGACATCTCAATTTCAAAGACCCGAACCCGCGTATAGATTGGGACAACCTGCCGGTACGCGTTACTGACGTAGTGACGGACTGGCCCGCACATCCGGGTCGGCTGCCCTTGGCCGGCGTAAACTCTTTTGGTTGGTCCGGGACCAATGCCCACGTCGTAGTGGAAGGGTATGGAGAACCGGTTAGCGTTCACAAACCTTCAACTATGTCTCCACCTTCAGGCTCTTACACCATCGCGAACATTTCTTTGCCGGAGCCGGGACTCTCCAATGCCGAAAACCAATTGAAGTTCGCAAAGCGCGACACCCGATTGCTACCCCTGTCCGGCAAGTCCCCCGAGGCCCTTCGAGCGGTGGCTTCAGAGTACCTGTCGTGGCTAGACAAGAGTGTAGACGACGTTTCGCCTGAAGCGACTGCTGCAGACCCGATTCTCTCCGACATGGCCTGGACGGCAGCGGTGGGCAGGAGCCATTTCTCAAACCGTGCCGGCATAGTGTTCAGCAATGTCTCTCAACTGCGGGAACGGCTGAAGAGACTTGCGGACGGAGAAAATTCGGAGGATGAACGGACGCTTCTTCAAGCGAAGAAAGTGGCATTCGTCTTCACGGGACAGGGGAGTCAGTGGGTGGGGATGGGTAAGACTTTATACGAGAGGGAGCCCGTGTTCCGGGCAGTTCTTGACCAGTGCGATGAAATGCTCTTCGAACAACGGGGCGTTTCGCTGCTGGACGTGATGTTCGGCCGGAATGGAACCGAGGGCCTGTTGGATAAACCTGCGTGGACGCAGCCTGCCATCTACTCCCTGGAATGCGCAATGGCGGCATTGTGGAAGTCCGTGGGTATAGAACCTAATGTCGTTATCGGGCACAGTCTTGGAGAAATAGCGGCATCTCTGGCAGCTGGGGTATTCAGCTTGCGGCAGGGTCTGATGTTTGCTTCGGCCCGAGGCACTTTGCTTGGCGCCACTCGCAGCGATGGAGCCATGGCCGCCGTCTTCGCCCCAGCCCCCAAAGTCGCGGCCGTAGTAGCTGATCATAACGCCAACTCCGATGATGTGGGCCTGAGTGTAGCCGTAGACAACGGACTACAGCAGGTTGTTAGCGGCCCATCCAAAGACATTGAAGCGGTCTTGGCAACGTTTGAGACGGATGAAGTCAAAGTGAGGCGCCTGAAGAGAAGCCCCGCCTATCACAGCGCCCTGATGGAGCCCGCTCTGGATGATCTGGAAGCCGCTGTGCGAGACATAGCCGGTACGCCACCCCCACCATCGGTGCCCCTAATCAGCGACTTGGACGGAAGACTAATCGGCGAACACAGTAGGATGGATGGCGCCTACTGGCGACGGCACGCTCGAGAGCCGGTCGCCTTCCGCAGTTGCATCGAGACGTTGGCCGAACTGGAGGTGAAAGTGGTTGTGGAGGTCGGGCCTCACGTTATTTTGGGACCGGTCGTTGCCATGACGTGGCCTGAGTCAGCGAGCACCGGTAGCCCTGTGGTCATCCAAAGCCTCCGGCGTCCGCCCCGAGACCCTGAAGAGACGGTGTTGGACCCCAGCGGTGGGTTTGTACAATCCGCTGCCGAAGCCTACGAGGCAGGGCTGGATATCAAGTGTGAAGGCTTATTCGCCGGTGAATCTCGCCGGAAAGTCTCCGTTCCTTTCTATCAATTCCAGCGCAAGCATCACTGGGTCTCGATGTCGAAACGCCGCCGCCAGGATGCAGGCCATCCCCTGCTCGGGACTCGGCATGAGTCACCGCGAGGGGAGGTCATGTTTGAGACGGAGATGTTCCCCTCGGACCCCGCGTGGATGGTGGACCACCTGGTCTACGATCGGATAGTCGCTCCCGGAGGCATGTACGGAGCGATGGCCGTCTCGGCGTCACTCTCCGATGGAAGTGGCCCCGCAATAGTCGATGAGATGCAGACCCACAACGCCCTGATCTTCGAGGACGAGACCCCGGAGGATCCTTCAAAGGACTTCGGCCGTAAGGTGCAGTTCGTGTTGGACGGAACTGAGGAAGGATCAGGGCGCCGGTTCGAGATATTCAGCAAAGGCGCAATGGATGAGAACTGGACCCTTCATGCGGAAGGGAGACTTGTCTCAGATGCGTCCGACCTCGAAAAGCCACCGACTATCGATCTGGATGAGACAAGGGCGAGACTGGAGTACCGGGACCCGGCAGACTTTTACAGCATGAGGTCCGCCGATGCCATATATCTCGGCCCGTCCTATCACACCCTGAAGGCGATCTGGGCCAGAGAGGGAGAATCGCTGGGCGAATTAGCGCTCCAGGACTCGGTGGATGCCAACGGCATAGAAATGCATCCCCTGCTGCTGGACGGCTGTTTCCAGGTCTTATCGCTGGCCAGACACCTCTCGGGTGTCGAGCAGGGCGCTGTCTACATGCCCTTTGGATGGGAACGGCTGTGGGTCGCAGGCCCGATGCCCGAGCGTATTGTGTGCCACGCCACTTTAAGGCAACCTACCTCCAGGAACGGGACTGAAAGGGCATCTTCAGCACCTCCGGAGGTGATAACCGGAGACGTTAACTTCTACTCCACAGACGGCGCTCCAATTGGTGCACTCAAGGGCTTTACGGTGAAGCGCGCCACTAGAGCTGCGCTTCTCTCAGCTAAAGAGGGCCTTAAAGACATCTTGTATGAAGTAGTTTGGCGGAAAAGGCCTTTGAATGGAAGCATTCCGTCAGCAGAATTTCTGGTTAACCCTGAAACAATCGTTAAACAGTCGCGCTCCTTTGCAGACTATCTGTCGGATGAAGGTGTCGAAGCACAAGACCGAATAGCATTTCTGGCGGACATGGAGAGGTTGTCGCAATCGTACGCACTTTCGGCGCTTGAAAGTTTGGGGTGGGAGCGCAGGTCAGGTGAACTGATTGCCGAAGAAGATCTTCGCCGACAGTTGAGGATAATCGATGATCACCGACGCCTTTTGGGTCGGCTTCTCGCAATGCTGTCAGAGGCGAAGATATTGTCAGCTTCGAAAGACGGATTTGTAGTCGAAGTCGGGGCACAGGATACGCTGCCTCACGAATGCCTATCTGACCCCGATTCTTTCGCTCAGCAACTTCGCAACAAATATCCTCACGGCGTCAACGAACTTGGCCTGCTCAGCCGTTGCGGTTCTTCCCTTGCAGATGTGCTGCAGGGTCTCGAAGATCCATTGGGTCTTTTGTTCAGCGATGAAGGTCCAAGCGCCGCTGATCTGTACCTTAAGGCTCCCGCGTCCCGGGCCGCGAACAACATGCTCGGAGACGCCGTCGCGACTGCCATATCCGAACTTCCCGAAGACCGGCGCCAGAGAATATTGGAGGTGGGCGCAGGGACGGGGTCCGCAACCGCTTCGATCCTTCCTCTCTTGCCATCCGACAGGTTTGAGTACACCTTTACGGACATATCGGCAGGTTTCTTCACTCAGGCCGAAGTACGTCTGGCGGAGTATGCAGCTCCCATCGAGTACAGGACCCTGAACATCGAGGCCGATCCTGCGACCCAGGGTTTCGATGCGCACGGCTACGATCTGTTGATTGCCGCGAATGTGCTGCACGCTACCCGGGACCTGGGTGAAACTCTGGCACACTGTCGGGACTTGCTAGCTCCGTCGGGGCAGTTGATAGCCCTTGAAGGGTTGCAACCGCGAGCCTATCAGGACCTGACCTTTGGCCTCCTGGACGGGTGGTGGCGCTTTTCCGATGAGTACCGCCCCGACCATGCTCTCGGCACTGCTGCAATATGGGCCCGCGCCCTTAACGACTCCAGCTTTTCCAGCGTAAGTTTCATCGGTCCCACCAACCCTGACGCAGGCCGGACCATAGGCTCTAGCGTGATTCTTGCTCGGGGGCCGGCAGAAGTAGCCCTGTCTCCGGGCACTTGGGTGATTGCGTCTGACGAAGGCGGGGCGGCAATAGAATTAGCAGCGGAGCTAAACGCACGTGGGCAAACAGTGGTATTGGCCTGTCCAATTGGGGGGGCCGTTCAGCCCTCTCAAACAGGCGCCGGTTTCCTAACGGTAAACGTCGATATAACACAGCGTAGGGCTTGGGAGTCTATTTTTGGAGACCTGCCCAAAGAAGTGCCGATCAAGGGGGTCGTGCACATGATGGCTCTCGACGGGCATGGAGCCGGATCGACCACCCAGGAAATGGCGGAGGACGTTACACGGGTCACGGCCAGCGCCCTGGCCCTCGTCCAGGGTATCGCCGAGACAGATGTTACACCAACCGAAGGCGTCTGGTTCGTTACGCGGGGAGCCCAAATCATCGAGCAGGACTTTATTGACAGGGTACCCGGAGAGCTTGCGGGAGCAGCTCTGTGGGGATTCGGAAAAGTGATGGCCGGGGAAGTCGCTCATCTCCAGCCAAGACTGGTTGACCTGGACCCCATGCACGAGGAATCCACTCCCTCCCAGCTTATCGATGAGCTTCTATTCCCAGACCCCGAGACACACATTGCCTATCGAGCAGGCTCCCGTCACGCCGCCCGACTAGTCCGCGGCGTCGAGGATAGGCGGCTAACACTGCCGGAAGGGGCGGAATGGGGAATCGGGCCCGAGGACCCGGGGGCCGGACTTACTGCACTCCGCACGAAGCCCAGGCCGAGGCAGGCCCTGGAGCCCGGAGAGATGCGTATTGCCGTCGAATCAATAGGTCTGAATTTTGCCGACGTAGTCATCAGTATGGGTTTGGTGGGATATAACGCCGAGATAGGTTATGAGGTGTACGGAAGGGTCCTGGAAACGGCTCAAGACGTTAAAGGATTTTCCGTAGGTGATCCGGTCGTTGGAATGGGATTTGGTGGATTCACTCCTGAGATGGTAATCCGGGCGAACCTGGCAGTACAGGCTCCCGATAGTCTTTCCGCCGCTGCATTGTCCACCACACCCATCTGTTTCGTCACAGCTGAGCTTGCCTTCGAGTTTGCGGACCTCAAGCCGGGAGAACGAGTCCTGATCCACGCTGGGGCCGGAGGTGTGGGGCTCGCAGCTATTCAGCTGGCCAAGGCGGCGGGCGCCGAAATATTCGTAACCGCCAGTACAGCGAAACAGACATATCTCCGGTCCCTGGGAGTGGAGCATGTCTTCGACAGCCGTCAGACCAAGTTCGGTGAGGAAATCTTAAGGGCAACAGGAGGCGAAGGCGTTCACGTTGTTTTGAACAGTCTCACCGGGGAGGGGTTCATCGAAGCTAGCCTGTCCGGCCTTGCCCGCGGTGGCCGGTTCGTCGAGATAGCCAAGCTCAGCATCTACACCGAAGAGGAGATGTCTTCAATTCGCCCAGATGCTGACTACCACATCCTGGATGTGGAAAACCTGAAGAAAACCGAGCCAACCCGCCTGGGCGATTCTCTATCCAGGGTCATGGCACGCCTGTCTTCCGGTGAGTTGAGGCCTCTGCCTCACACCGTGTGGCCCCTAACCGAAATCGGAACGGCAATGGACGTGATGCGGAACGCGCGGCACATCGGCAAGAACGTGTTGAGAATGCCTCCCATGGCTAGAGGAGCCGTTCGCGCAGATCGAACATATCTTGTAACGGGTGGAATGGGTGGAATCGGGTGTGAAATAGCAAGGTGGCTGTCCGAGAATGGCGCCGAAACTATTGTCCTTAACGGACGTCGAGATCCCGACCCCGTTGCGGAAGAGGTGATTCGTGAATTACGAGGGGCCGGTGTCGACGTTCGGACGGAGATCGCAGACATCACGGACTTCGCGGCGGTTGACAAGATGCTCGCCCGCATTGATGAGACCCTGCCGCCTCTCGGGGGTGTCATACATAGCGTGGGCGTTTTGTCGGACGGAGTAATAGAGAACCAGACATGGGAGAGGTTTGAACGGGTGATGTGGCCCAAGGTTCTGGGCGCATGGCATCTACACCAGGCCACCAGGGGCAAAGATCTGGACATGTTCATCCTGTTCTCCAGCGTGACCGGCGTAGTAGGGAATGCAGGGCAGGCAAATCATGCCGCCGCCAACGCATTCCTGGACCAGCTCGCAGCGCACAGGCGCATGCTGGGTCTCCCCGGTCAAGCAATCGCATGGGGGGCGTGGTCGGGAATCGGGGAAGCTGAAGAGCAAAGAGAAAGAATCGAACGACAGCTCGCATCCTCCGGAGCAGGGTGGATAACGCCCCAGCAGGGCATCAAGGCCTTCGACTGGCTGGTTAGGCATGACGTTACCACACCCACCGTAACCACGGTCGATTGGTCCGTCGTTACGGAAGGGATAGAGACTACTCCACCGTTCTTTGAGGACCTGCTTGTTAAGAAGAAAGTTAAAGGGCGGAAGAATGATGGCGAGTCTATCCCGGCAACGGGTCTTATTTCTCAGTTGCGGAGTGTTTCCGCGGAAGAGCGTCAGGCCCTGCTGAGCGCATTCATTCAGGAGGAACTGAAAGGTGTGATGAGGCTCGGGTCACCACCTTCGGCAACGGTCAGCTTCTTCGATCTGGGAATGGACTCCTTGATGGCGGTGGAGTTGCGAAACCGCATAAATCGGGCTCTCGCCGGAAAGTACACGGCTTCCAATACCGTCGTTTTCGACTATCCAAATGCCTCAGACCTCGCCAGCTACCTTTCGAAGGAGTTGGAGGCACTGACCGAGGCTAAGGCCGCTCCTGCACAAAGCCCGCCACCCGCCAGTCCGAAGGGCCGCCGGGAAGAGGACGCAATCGCAATTGTGGGTATGGCCTGTCGGTTCCCCGGCGCCCCTGATATCGACTCCTTCTGGAGAGAATTGATGGAAGGTAGAAGTGCAGTTACGGAAGGACGCTCGGACTCCGGCAACTGGAAAGGAGTTCTCGGAGACCCGGCCGCGGAAGACCCCACTCATCGACGCGGGGCCTTTGTTGACGGCATCGATCTATTTGACTCGAGGTTCTTCCGAATCTCCCCCATAGAAGCCAAGGCTATGGACCCCCAGCAGAGGATGTTGCTGGAGACCACCTGGCACGCTCTTGAAGACGCTGGCATTGATCCTGATGGACTGAAGGGCAGCCGCACCGGCGTGTACGCCGGAGTCGGCAGCAGCGAATACCGCGATCTAATTGCGGGATGGGGGCAGGACTATAGCTACATCGGCACGAACGGCGGGGTGACTGTCGGGCGAGTGGCCTATGCACTAGGTCTTGAGGGCCCGGCGATGCCCGTGGACATGGCTTGCGCCTCGTCATTGGCTGCGGTGCATCAGGCAGTCGTGGCCCTGCAGAGGGGAGAGGTAGACCTCGCCCTCTCAGGCGGAGTTAACGTTATTCTCTCTCCCCGGTTCACGGGTTTCCTGAATGAAATGGGCATGCTTTCCAAGCGTGGTCAGTGCAGCGCCTTTGACGCCGCTGCCGATGGCTTCGTTCGCGGTGAAGGCTGCGGAATCCTGGTTCTAAAACGCCTCAGCGAGGCCGAAGCGGACGGCGACCGAATCTGGGGCGTTATCCGTGGCTCCGCCATAAATCAAAACGGTGTAAGCGCCGGGCTCCTGGCGCCCAATGGCCCTGCCCAGGAACGAGTTATCGAAGAGGCCCTGGACCGTGCTGGTATTGCCCCGGGTGATATCGACTATCTGGAAGCCCACGGCATTGGCAGCGAGTTCGGAGACCCCATCGAGATGAATGCCGCGGCAACAGTCTTCGGCCGGGGCCGAGACCCGGCTCGCCCGCTTCTCATCGGCTCAGTGAAAACGAACATCGGACACCTGGAGTGGGCCTCGGGTATAGCCGGATTGATCAAAACTGTTCTGGCAATGCGGCATGGTGAGATACCCCCGCATCTCAACCTCAACAACCCCAACCCGCTCCTGGAATGGGAAAAATTGCCCGTGCGTGTAACTACCTCTACCACCGAATGGCCGGATAGCGTAGATAGGCCGCCACTGGCTGCAGTTAACACCTTCGGGCTTTCCGGTACGAATGCTCATGTGATAGTCGAAGGATACAAAGACATCGGGGAAAGCAATGAAGCAGTCGGGCCCATAGGTCAGGCCATGCCTACCTCTGTACATTCCGAAGACCCATTGTCCCCTGACGCCAGGGCGGGCCTCAAAGTTAGGTCAACCCGACTTCTCCCTCTTTCAGGCAAGTCCCCCGAGGCACTCAGAGAACTGGCAAGTCACTACCTGGAATTTCTGGACAGGAGCAGCATCAAATTATCGCCGGAAGTGGGTGATCCTATTCCGAACCTCGCTGACATCGCCTGGACAGCAGCGGTCGGCAGGTCTCATTTCGACCATCGGGCCGGGGTAGTGTTTAGCGATCTTACACAACTCCAGGAACAGCTTGAGGAACTGGCTAGAGGAAGAGATTCAGTTAAGTACCAAGAACCCTCAAACAGCACGACTGTGGCTTTCGCCTACACCGGACACGACAGCCGGTGGCTGAGCAAATGCAAGGACTTGTATGAAACAGAGCCGGTTGTACGCAGGGTTTTGGCTAACTGTGACGAAATTGTCCTGAAGGAAAGAGGAATATCGTTACTGGCTGTGATGTTCGGGAATGATGGGCAAGAGCAAGGTCTACGTGATCCAGCCCTGGTACAAGCGGCGGTCTATGCCCTGGAATGCGCTCTCACGGCTCTTTGGAGCAGTGTGGGAATAAATCCAGGTGTAGTGATAGGGAGTGGGCCTGGAGAGATTTCGGCGGCTCACGCTGCTGGAGTTATCAGCCTGGAAGAAGGACTGCGATTGGCGTGGGCTCTAGGAGAGCGGTTGCCGGTGCAAATGGGACCCGACAACCAATCCATCCCCAGCGGGTTGGAAAACGCTCTGAAGGGTTTCAATTTGAATCCCCCTTCCGTGACTATAATTAACGGAGTAAATGGTCACGTCATGCGCCCCGGACAAGACCCCGACTTTACCTCCTGGCAACTTCAAGACAAAGACTCCATTAACCGTGCCAATCGAGTCCGGGCACTGGCTGAAACGGGAGTAGGACTGGTAATCGAAATGGGGCCCGACTCTGATTTCGGCACGAATATTCAAGACTCTTGGCCGGTTTCGAGGGACGGGCAGAACAACCTCCGTCCACCCTTAGTGTTGACGAGTCTGCGAATGCCCTCGGATGCCAATGATCAATCAGAAGGCACTCGGGAATTCACGTATGCCGTCTCAGGAGCATACGAGGCTGGCCTCTCCATCGATTTCACGGGCCTGTTCGTTGGGGAAAAGCGCCGCCGAGTCGCCCTGCCGAGCTATCCGTTCCAGAGGCGTCGGCATTGGGTGGATGCACCGTAGACTGAATTTTGGGTAGATGGGACTTGATGGATCGGGTCTTATGACACAGAGTGTCATATTGACTCGATTGGACTATTTGGATACCCTAAATCATCATAGATAGACATGATAGGAGTTTAAGAGATGGCTTCAACAGCAGAACGGATCGCTAAGATAGTGGGTGACAACATCGAGGTAGATGGAAAGGCTCTAAAGATTCCGCAGGACTTGAACATCAGCCTCGCAGACGCAGGTGTCTCCTCTACTGATATTGTCGCTCTCGCTAAGCTCATTGCCCAGGAGTTTAACGTCGACTTCACTCTCGAGGAGTGCGCTGACGTTGACAATCTCCAAAAAGTCATGGCCTTACTAGACAGTAAGGCCGCTTAGCCAATCCCGTAACGCTCTAAATCGTCACGCACTTCTGCCGAGAGTTATTGGTCTCCAAAGAAATGGACGACCACCTCCGGGGCTCACCCCCTCACCGATGCAGTGAGGGGTGTGGGAGTTTCGGCAGATGTCGAATTTGACGCTCGCTTCCGCAGCCGGTCACTGGTGGACTCCGTTAAGAGAGTTCGACGATGTGGTTGTGGTTCACGTTGATCTGACTCCCCACCCGACCAGGGAATCCGAAGCTTTGTCCTGGCTCGATGAGCAAGAGCGACTGCGTTACAACCGATTCTTGAATCCCGGGCCCCGGCGTCGCTTCGCCCTTTGCCGAGCGGCTCTCCGTGCCTTTCTCTGCGACCGGCTCCGTTGTAACAATAATGAACTCGAGTTTGGGGCCTCCTATTACGAAAAGCCCTTCGCAATAGTCCGACGCCTTGCTTCCAGTGTCAGTTTCAATGTCAGCCACAGCGGCAGGCATGGGCTGATCGCCTTTTCTCACAAGGGACGTCTTGGTGTAGACGTAGAGGAATACGCCCCGCGCCGTAATCTCGATTTGCTCATTGAGGGGGCCTTCACCTCCGATGAACAAAAAGAGCTTGCGCTCACCCAAGAGACTGATAGACTCAACTCATTCCTTCGACTCTGGACGATCAAGGAGGCTGTGATAAAAGCTGTAGGCTTGGGCCTGGCTCTGGACATGTCCAAATTCGAGGTCCCGTTGGCGATGCGCCGTAGCGCAAAAAACTCGTCACTTCTTTTGCCTCAAACACCGCACGTGAACTGGCGGCTCGAAAGCTTCGGTAATGAGAATTTCGCCGCCGCTCTAGCGCACGAAGAAGTCCCCACTCAATTCCAGGCTGGACTTGATTCGGAGTGCCATATTGCGGAAAGGTCGCTACGTTGATGCAGAGTCTGGAAAGGGTATGGGAAATCCCCGATCCGCTCTCCACCCATGACGTCCGCGTAGACGAGGACACGATCATAACGCTACGCCGACACGGCAACCCTGATGGCCCAAGGCTCCTGCTCAGCCACGGAAATGGTCTGGCTGTCGACCTCTACTACCCTTTCTGGTCTCTCCTGGCCCAGGACTTCGACCTCATTGTCTTTGACCTGAGGAACCACGGTTGGAACAAGGTCAGCTCCCTGGACGATCACAACATACCCACTTTGGTCAGTGACCATGATCGCATCCTTGAATCCGTAGATCGATTCTATGGAGAAAAACCTAAAATAGGCGTGTTCCACTCGGTCTCGGCGATGGTATCGCTCCTGTCTCCTTCCAAAGGCAGCAATTATTCCGCGATGGTCTTGTTCGACCCCCCGCTGTGCAAGCCGGGTAGAAGCTATGAAGACTTCGATGCCGCATCCATACGCACCGCAGCGTCGGCCCGACGCAGAAACCAGCATTTTCACTCAACAGATCAACTCGTGGAGGTACTTTCTATAGTCCCCCTTTACCGGCGCACTGTGCCTGGAGTATTTGAGCTCTTGGCAAGGACCACCCTGCGCGAGTGTGATGATGGTGGGGGCTACGAGTTAAGGTGCCCTCGCGAATATGAAGCGCAAATTGTGGACTATGCCTGCGTATTCGCCGTCGGGATTAACTTTGAAGCCTTTCATTGCCCCATAAAGGTTATCGGTGCAGACCCGACACTCCCCTACTCCTACCTCCCCACCCTTGATCTCAGCGACATCCTCAGCGTCGACTATGACTTCCTCCCCGACGCTACCCATTTCCTCCAACTCGAACAACCCAAAGAATGTTTCAACGAGGTACGGGATTTCCTTGAGCAGATTTCAGTTGAATAAACAGTTTCACCTGGGTGAAACGCGAAAGAGCTCATGGGTTAGGCAATTATGATCAAAGAAGGAATACAAGACGTCCCCGTGTAGCTGAGTTCCGCACTTCTTTTGAGCCCCACCCCGTTACCCCCGTAACGCTTTTCACAGGTTCACTGAGCCGGGGGCGACCTGGGCAGTCCATGAGGTATAGTCGTCTCACTCCTCTGCCTGTCCCGGAAAATTCCCAATATCCAATCACGTTTTTTATCCCGTTCCCATACCGTGATGCTAAAGCTACAATTGCCTTCTAGTGGCTGCGAATCGAGCTTTAAGTTGTCATGCCTTTCAGCTGCCGGCTAATCCCGCTACCCCTGGGCAAGTCGAGATTTGAATCTGGACCTGATGCCTGATAGGAGAATCCACCAATGATTATGCCCAATACCCTTCGAGAAAAACTGGACGCAGGGCAACCGACCATCGGCACACACTATCTGTCCCCCGACCCGGATATCCCCGAGATCATCGGCGACACCGGCCTCTTCGACTACGCGGAGTACGGAGCTGAATACTCTAACTTCGATATGCGCCTCCTCTACCACATGGCGCGGGCAGGCCAGGCCGGAAACCTGCCTCTTATGATCAAGCTGGACCAGGAAGGACAGGGCTTCTGGGCTCAGGCCGCGTGGGGCGCAGGATTCAAGGCCATCCTATTCACCGACATCAGAACCCCCGAAGATGTCGAGACTGCTCATCGCCTCATCAGACCCGACACCCCCGACACCCAGGGCCTCATGGGCGTTAAAATCCGTCGTCCCGCCCTGTCCGGATTCCAGCCTGAGGCATACATGCAGGACCTCGAATCGGTGGTGACCGTCATCATGATCGAAAAGAACATCGCCGTCGAGAACATTGATGCTATATTGAGCAAGGCTAAAGAAAAGGGTATCGACATGACCCAATGGGGGCCGGCTGATTTCGGGTTCTCCCGTCGTCAGCCCGGACTAATGTTCACCGACGAAATACGACCCTTCGAAGAGTTTGTAATCAAGAAGTCTATCGAACATGGCGTACCGCCCCGCATCGAGATCGCAGAACCCGAACAGGCCAAGCGGTATATTGACCTTGGCGTCCGTCACTTCTGTATCGGCTGGGACCGGTTCATATATCAATCGGCCCTTGGCCGCATCGGAGAGGGCATCCGCAAAGTCATCCAAGAGTCAGAGCTCTAATCCTGCCTTGGTACCCGCTCTACCCAGCGAAGCTGCGTGATTGAAGAAAACGGTTGGCAGCTATTCAGACAATCCTGGTCACTGGTGCTACCGGTTACATTGGCGGCAGACTGGTCCCCCGACTTATTGAGGAGGGCCACCGGGTTCGCGTGCTGGTGCGCAGCCAGGCCCGAGCCCTTTCACGTCCCTGGTCCCGGCAAGCCGAAATAGTCGTCGGCGACGCCCGGGATCCGCAAACCCTTTCCCATTCCCTACAGGGAATAGACACCGCGTTCTACCTGATTCATAGCATGTCCAGTGGTGCTGGATTCCACGACCTGGACATCCATGCCGCCCGAGCCTTTGGTCAAGCAGCCAGAGATGCCTGTGTCGGTCACATCATTTACGTGGGTGGATTGGGAGACCCGGAAGCCAACCTTTCTCACCACCTCCGTTCGCGGCAAGAGTGTGGGAGGGCACTTCGCGACAGCGGAGTCCCGGTCACAGAGTTTCGAGCCGCCGTCATCGTCGGAGCTGGCAGCATTTCCTTCGAGATGATTCGCTATCTAGTCGAGCGTCTGCCCGTCATGATCTGTCCAAAATGGATCTACTCCCGAGTCCAGCCAATGGCCATAGATGACCTTCTGGATTACCTCATTACAGCGCTGAGCACCCCTGAGAGCAGAGGCCGGACCATAGAGGTAGGTGGTAGGGACGTTACTACCTACGGCGGCATGATGCTAGGGTATGCCGCTGCCAGGGGTCTCAGGCGCCTCTTGATTCCCGTTCCGGTGCTGACTCCTCGCCTATCATCATATTGGGTGCACTGGGTCACTCCAATTCCCGCCGGCATCACAGTGGCCCTGGTCGAAGGTCTTCGCAACAACGTGGTTGTCAATAACAATCTGGCACGAACCATCTTTCCCCAAATAGAGCCCCGAGACTACGCCTCCGCTATAAGGGATGTAATAGAAGAACTTGACGCTGGGCGTATAGACACCTCCTGGAGCGATGCATTCGGTATGGGCAAATCAGACCAGGGACCGGTCTGCCTCGAGTCCCGGCACGGCATGATCATTGAACGCCGACGCCGGCAAGTCGCGGTGCCCCCTCACGATGTCTACCGCGTATTCACCGGCATCGGGGCCGCCCGAGGATGGTATTTTGCCAACTGGACTTGGAGGCTACGAGGTATGCTGGACCGACTTCTGGGTGGGGCAGGCCTCCGCAGGGGTAGACGCCATCCCGATGAATTACGCGTAGGGGACGCCCTCGACTTCTGGAGAGTCGAAGCTCTCGAACCTGGCCGTTTGCTCCGTCTCAGGGCTGAAATGAAACTCCCTGGAAACGCATGGCTGCAGTTCGAAGTCCGAAGCTCCGGAGATGGCACGACTCAACTTGAGCAAACAGCCGCTTTCTATCCCAAAGGACTCGCCGGGCTGTTGTATTGGTACGGGTTGTACCCGGTCCACTCATGGATTTTCCGAGGCTTGGTCAAGTCTATAGCCCACAGAGCCGAACGTGACCCGTCAGCCAGACTTTGACCCCTAAAACAAAGGCCCCGACCAAACGTAATCGTTCACCTCTACTTGCCCGTGGCACGTCTGGCACCCCTCCGCCCTACCCTCTTCCTCCACCGTTCCGTCCGCCAGGACCTTCAGCCAAAACCAGTCGTTATGCTCCGGGTTGTAACCAGATTTCTTGTACATCACCGTGTTCGCTTCGAACTCACCCTCGGAGCTATAGTTCTCTTTCACAATAATTGCCCCGTCGGGCATAATGCCTTCCTTGCTCATCAGCGCATTTAAGGCAGCATCGTTAAGGTAAGTCGTCAGCAGCATCCCATGCGGCTCCTTGGCCGGGTATTTCTCCCCCAGTCCCGGCCAAAGCTCCCAATTTTCTCCGTAGCCTGCTTCCTCCAAATACCGGATCAAAGACTCGGCAGTGGCATCGGGCAGTTCAGGTTCAGGCGCCCCACCACACGCGGCCGCGATCGGAAAACCCGCGAGTGCCACGAGCGCAAAAAAGAGTCCTGTGCTGAGCCATCTCTTGCTTCTCTGCTCCCAAAATCTGTGTGAACCCAATATATTCCTCGCATTGGCAAAATGTGGCGTCCCGTGAAGGCGTAGACTATCCTACTACTGGTAACATGATAAGCTGAAATACCAGTGGCAGTTTTCTCAGCGCCGGAGTATCAGGTACACCCATATGAACAGTTACCCTAACCGACAAATTAGACTCCTGGGGTGCAGCTTGATTGCACTGTTGGTCTTAATCTCGCTGATTGCGTGTACTGGACAGAGCACACCCCCTCCGGAGACCCCCACCCCCGCCGTCCCGGGGTCCGACCTCTCAAACTCAGCCATCGCCGGGAAGCAGGCATTCGATGCCAACTGCGCCGTTTGCCATGGCGCCGACGTCATGGGCACAGCCACTGGTCCGCCTCTCATCGACAGGATTTACGAACCGGGCCACCACAACGACTTCAGCATTCGAAGCGCCGTACGCAACGGGGTGCCTGCGCACCATTGGTGGTTCGGAAACATGCCTCCAGTGCCGGGCGTTTCCGACGCAGCGGTAGAGAACATAATCTGCTATATCCGCGAGCTTCAGCTCGCCAACGAAATATTCGGCGAGGGCGCATATTCCTTTATTTGTTGACCCGCAAGCCATGTCCGGACTTCTCACGTTTCTGCCCCACTCCAACACCAAGCATTTAATACATACAGGGACATTCGCAAATGCAACTCGGCGCATTCTCGGTCAGCCTCGCGGTTAAAGACATCGAAGCTTCAAAGGTTTTCTACGAAAAGTTCGGGTTCAAGGTAGTAGGGGGAGACCAATCCCAGAACTGGCTTATCCTCAGAAACGCCAGCCACACGGTAGGCCTCTTCCAGGGGATGTTCGATCAGAACATCCTGACATTTAACCCGGGCTGGGACGCCGAGGCCCAACCCCTCGACGCCTTCACCGACATTCGTGACATCCAACGGCAACTCAAGGAAAGAGGCATACAACTAGTTAGCGAAGCCGATGAAGAAACCACGGGCCCGGCCAGCCTCATAGCCACAGACCCCGACGGCAACACCATCCTCATCGACCAGCACGTCTAACCCCCTACCCCACCACCCCTTCCTTCCAGTCCTTCAGAATCTCGTGGGCGGCATTGTGTCCCGGGGCCCCCGTCACCGTGCCCCCCGGATACGTCCCCGCACCACACATGTACAAGTCCTTGATCGGCGTCCTGTAGTCTGCCCACCCTGAAAACGGTCGGTGCTGAAATAGCTGGCCTGGCACACACTCCCCATGGAACATGTGGCCCTGGCTCATGTACAGCCGGTCCTCCAGTTCCTTCGGAGAGACCAGGAAATAATCGTCAATTATTTCCGGTAGGTTGGGTATGTACTCCGTCATCAGATCGACGCAGTGCTTCACGTATGAGTCTCCGATTTCATTCCAGTCACCATCTCTTAGGTGATAGGGTGCCCACTGCCCGTAGACCGTCATGTAGTGCTTCCCCGGCGGCGCCATCGACGGGTCCATCACCGAATGAATAATCCCGGTCAAATAAGGCTCATTCGCAGGACTCCCGAACTTCGCCTCATCCCACGCCCGTTCCAGGTACTCGACCGTAGGCGCAATCCAGAACAGTCCCTGGTGCTGAGGGCCTTGGCCCTCGCCCGGAAAGGCCTTGAACTCCGGCAGACCATTCATTGCAAAATGGATGTTGAATGTCATACCTTCTGCCGCGATCCCTTCCACCTGTGCCAGGAAATCAGAGTCCAGGTATTCCGGCTCTACCAGCTTCTGAAACGTCCTCTTGGGGTCGGCATTCGAGACCACCACTTTGGCCTCTAACACCCTACCGTCCGCCAACTCCACCCCCTCCACTCGATCCCTCTTCACACTTATCGAGGTCACCTCGGCCTCCGTGTAAACCTCCGCCCCGAGACTCCGAGCCGCTCCGGCTAATGCCTGAGTTATCGTTCCCATCCCTCCCGGCACCCGTCCCCAGGCCGTGCCCGGCTCCGGCCAGTAGTGCAGCATCATGTACGCAGACCCCGCCGACATCGGCCCCATTCCTATCCCCGTCATCCCCCGTGGAGCAATCGATGCCTTCACCTCCTCGGACTCGAACCTCGCATCCAAAAAACCCTTCATCGAGCCGAACATGATCTCCCGGAATGCCCTCGACTGTCCCGCCTCGTCAAATCGCGCCTCCAACTCTCCTATCGACAACGGAGGCCTGAGTTCCAGCTCTGGCTTGATAATCGAAGCCAGCCTGTCCATCTGCCGCTCAAACTCAAGATATGCCTGCGCGTCCCTCTCCGAGAATTTGGCCACCTCGGCCATACTCTTGGCCGGGTCTCGCCAGAATTGTATATAACGCCCGTCCGGGAATAGATGCAGCCGATGGGGATCGAACGGTACAAGTCCAAACCCGAACTTTTCCAGTTCCAGCTGCCGGATTATCTTGGTCTTCAGCAACCCCCCGATCTGCGCGGCCGTACAGACCTTGTATCCGGGAAATATCTCTTCCGTAACACACGCCCCACCCACCACCGCCCGCCTCTCGAACACAGCCACGCTCAGCCCAGCCTTAGCCAGATAGGCCGCACACGCCAGCCCATTGTGCCCTCCCCCAACCACCGCCACATCGTACCGGTCAGCCATACAACTTTACCGCGGCGCCACTATTTCCTTAACGACCGCCTTGCAGATCCCTTGCCCCCACAGAGGCAGCACAGTGGAATGTCCTCCCCCCGTCCCCCCGGCCACGAAGGTCGGGAAATCTTCCGCACTGTTTTCAGCTATTTCCCCTGCGCCCTCGGGCCTCGGGAACACTGCCCCTGCCAATGCCCCGCTCAGCCCCTTGTCCGGAGCCAACGTTGGCCGCCACTTATTCGACTTGATCGCCAGGTATTCCTTCACTTCCTGCTTCGACCAACCGGCCCCCGCTATGATTTCCGCATGCTCGGGACTCATTACTATTATCGCTCCACCATTGCAACGCTCCGAAGCTGCAATGGTATGAGCAATAACCCGCAGTATGCTCTCTGGGGCCCGGTCCCTTTGGTTGTATGCTTCCATCGGATGCCCGACCGGAATTAGGCTCACCGTACTCGACTCCAATGAAAACCCCTTTTCGACATGGAAGGGACTCCAGGGACTCGCCTCCTCATTCTCCCCAAAGCACATCGTGTATCGACCCGAATGCCCAAACGTCGACTTATCCGTCACTCCTGGAATCTCTCCGCACACGTTCATCAAAACAAGCCTCAGCGATCGTCCGATAGTCGCATTTGCCCGCCTCCCGGGTCCCAGCAGGTTCCAGCCGCAATTCAGGTCTATTGCGTTCCTCGTCGGGCCGTTTACCACTATCATCGCCGCAGAAGCCCCTGCCGTCTCCGCCAATGCCGACGCATTGAACTCCGGTTCGAATAACGCCCGCATCGCACTAACCACAACCGGCGCATACTCAGGCAAACACCCTGCCATTACGGCATTGATGGCTACTTTTTGAGCGGTCACCCTCCAGTTACGGCTGGCCCGCGTTCCCAGCACCTCCCCCGCTCCGACCCCCGCCGCTTCCAGGAACCGCTCCACCGCGTCTTGTGTTGGGGGTACAACGGGCAGACCGTCAGTCAAGCCCTCTCTATAGAAGTGCTCAATAACCTCTACCGCATCCAACACTGGGTCCGCCATATCAACTTCCTTTCCTTGTCACCCGGAATTTGTCTGTCGTTCCAAGGCCTCTTCCTCATGTCATACAGACGCCCCTCTTCCACGTCATCCCGAGGCACTGCAAGGGATCTGGGGTGTAGGCCCCCCATTCCCTCTCCACCTCGGTTGATGTTACCCACCCCTCACAACCCGGTCAACCGAAAGTCATTTCTCACAAACCCTGATTTCGTTACATAGATGGATGACCCCACTCTCCTCCCTCCCCTTGCCATTCCCATGCCTCGCGAGGTCGAAGATCTCGAAGATGCACCTGGGCGCGCGCCACTGGCGTGAGAGGGGGACCAAGGGGGTGAGGGTTCCCCGGTGGAGTGGGGGGTGTTCTTCCACCATGTGTTGAATTCACCCCTTGACCCAACTCGTACACACGTGCTAATATCCCCACCGTTCGAACACCAACCAAACTATCTCAAGGAGGAACCAAAAACCCAGGGAAGCCCACTAGACCCTACCCGAGGACTCAACGCCCTAGCCCATCCCAACGGCCCCCGCGCAAGCCCGCGGCTCAAGCGACAGTCGCCATCTCCTCACTAACCGGGTCCCGTATTCCCTTCCCGGATTCCCCATCAGGCGATGGAAGGTCCACAACTTTAAACGGCGCCCTCCTCACAAAGGAGCCCTGCCGAAATGAGCCCCGCTCACGCCGGGCCAAACACTCGGGCCATTCGGCCCTTGGAAAATCTCCCCCGTCGTTCCCTTCGGAGATCCTCATACAACCAGCGACGGCAGCGAGAAAACGTGCTACCCACCCCTCCGAGTGGATCAGCCAAAATTAAAAACTGGTGGCAGAGATGCCCTCAAGCGAGAATCCCTCGCCTGTCTGCCACGTCAACACAGAAACACGGGGCTGAACCAGGCTCGTATCCCGCCCCCTGAAACAGAGTCCCGGACCTTCCATCGCCAACCCCCTCCAAAATAGACAAAACGAAAACCCGAAACCCTACAATCGAAGATGCTGCAAGCGGAACACCCGCCAATGGAGGGTACGTCGTAGGCGGATAACATCCGCCATGCTGAATGTGGTACATCCGCCTACGGAGGGATCGCCTTTGGAGGAGCGAGTCCGTTTCATGAGGACTGAATGGAAACTTAGCGTGTCGCTAAGGCGCCAAGCGAGCATAATTGCCTTTGTCAATCACTGGTTCGATGCTAGAATTGCGTGCCTGCATCCATGTCCCGCAACACCACTTTGGTAATGACGATAGGCTAATCAGTTCCCGCATCCTTCCCTTCGCGTACCTGTAACCTCTAATTCAATCAATGGCTCCGGGATAACAGCCCAAAGAAATAATTAATGAAAACGAAGCTGACTTCAGGACTTGCCGTAATCTGCATCACACTGATGCTGGTGGTGTTGGTCGCGTGCGAAGCCCGACCCTCCCCTACCGCAGGGCCCGCACCCATTCCGACTCCCACGCTTGCTCCCACACCCACCGCTCCCCTCGCGGCGCCCACCCAAACCCCTGAATCCACTGCCACCCCTGAACCCGCAACACCTGCTCCTGTCCCAACCTCAACGCCCACCCCCGTCCCGACTCCCGAGCCCACCCCAACCCCCATGCCCGTGGATCCGGACGAGCCGGATACCGAGGTGGAGGCCCCCCTCCCCTTCGACCCCCTGGTGGTTCGCGGAACTCTTTCCAACGGACTGAGCTACTTCATCAGGCACAATGAGGAACCGCGGGACCGCGCCCACATAGCGCTGGCTGTAAAGGCTGGCTCGGTGCAGGAAGAGGAAGACCAGCGTGGCCTGGCGCATTTCGTTGAGCACATGGCATTCAATGGCACCGAGCGCTTCGCCAAGCAGGAGATCGTCAACTACATCGAGTCCATCGGCTCTACCTTTGGCCCCGACCTCAACGCCTACACCAGCTTCGATGAAACTCTCTATTTTCTCGAAATCCCAACCGACGACCCTGAAATCACCGAAACTGCCTTCCAAATCCTGAGCGACTGGGCCTATGCCATCAGTTTCGACCCGGAAGAGGTTGAGCTGGAGCGCGGCGTGGTACTGGAAGAGTGGCGGTTGAGCCAGGGCTTCAACTCCCGTCTTCAGGACAACTTGCTCTCGCTTCTATTCGGTTCTTCCCGCTACGCCGACCGTGCCCCCATAGGCCTCACTGAGATTATTGAAAACGCTCCGAGAGAGCGCCTGGTCGAATACTACGAGCGCTGGTACAGGCCCGACCTAATGGCCGTAGTTGCCGTGGGAGACTTCGATGTTGAGGATATCGAGGCCAAGGTGAAGCAGCACTTCGCTCCACCCCCCGAGGGTGAGGCATACCAGGAGAGTGCCGCCGTTTCAGCATCTACCGACAGGCCCACCTTCCATGTCCCCACCTACGACGATATCCGAATCGAGGTATTTACAGATGCCGAATCACCCGGCAGTCAGTTCATCCTCATCCGCAATCTCGCCCCGGGTAATGCCCAGAATCTGGCAGCATTCCGGCGCTATGTCGTAGAGAACCTCGCCTTCATGATGCTCAACGCCCGACTCTTCGAGCGCACCCAATCCGAAGCCCCTCCCTACCTGTGGGCATCAAGCGGACGTTCAGCATATGTAGAATCTTTGGACATTCTGACCTTCCAAGCATGGACGGAACCCGATGGCATCGAGGTCGGTTTACACGCAGTCCTGGAGGAAATGCAGCGCGTACGCCAACACGGATTCACGGAAAGCGAGCTAGTCCGCGAGAAGAGCAACCTTCTCAGCTCGGTCGAAAGCGCTTACAAACAACGTGAGCAAACTTCATCTGGCGCTCTCCGCGATGAGTACGTAAACCACTTTTTCAGCGGTACGCCCGTTCCCGGCATTGAAGCCGAGTGGGAGCTTTACCAGGAAGTTCTACCCCAGATCTCCCTGGCGGAGTTCGGTGAAGTCGCTGAATCTTGGACTCAGCCCGGAAATACGAGCCTCCTGGTAGTTAGACCCGAAGAAACCGAGTCCAATTTAGACGCCGATTTGGCAGCCGCATCGGTGGCTCAAATCGAGGGCGCACCTGCCTTAACGGTCGACCCCTACGCAGATGACGTAGGCGATGTCCCCTTGCTCGCAGAAATCCCGTCTCCCGGAAGCATCACCACGGAAGAGCAAATCGAATCTATCGACGCCGTAAAGTGGACGTTGTCCAACGGGATTACCGTAATAGCAAAGCAGACCGACTTCAAGAATGACGAGGTCGTATTCAGCGCCTTTAGCCCTGGCGGACATTCCCTGGTATCCAACGATGACCACGTGTCCGCTCTCCATGCGGCACAGCTGGTCTCGGAAAGCGGCGCCGGGCCGCATGACAGCGTGACTCTGGACAAACTTTTGGCGGGTATAAGGGTCTCCGTATCACCATACATTGGTGAACTGTTCGAAGGCTTTTCTGGCAGCGCCTCTCCGGAGGACATGGAAACCTTGTTCCAACTGATTACGCTGTACGCAGCCGAGCCCCGGATTGACCCAGCTTCATTCTCGAATTACGAATCGAGGCTGCGCAGCGTAGCTGAGTTCAACGCCGCCGAGCCGGATTCAGTCCTCTTCGATACCGTAAACGCCCTGCTCGCCCAGAATCACTTCCGTGCCCGTCCTCTTTCAGTAGAGTTGCTGGAAGAGTTGAGTATGGAGCGGGCCGAGGCCGTCTACGCAGACAGGTTCGCAGACTTGAGCGATTCAACCTTCGTGTTTGTAGGCGCGTTCGACTGGGATGACCTGCGTCCTTTGACTGAGACATATCTGGCCAGTCTGCCAAGTTCAAGTCGGGCCGAACAGTGGCATGACCACGGAATTGACCCGCCGCCCGGCCTCGTAGACCACTCCGTTTACAGTGGGACCGAGCCCCGCAGCAACACGCTAGTGCTGTTCGCCGGAGATATCGAGTGGAGCCGACAGGAGGCCCTAACCCTTAACGTGATTGGAGAGGTGCTCGGGATCCGACTGCGGGAGCGGGTCCGTGAACAGTTAGGTGGCACGTACAGCATTGGTGTGAGGGCAAGCGCCTCCAGCCTCCCGGACCAGGAGTACCTGGCCTACGTCATCTTTGGAAGCGACCCAACTCGCGTCGAGGAGCTTTTCGGCGAGGTGATCACTGAAGTGGACTGGCTGCGCGATGGAGGTGAACAGAGCTACCTGGACACGGTCAAGGAACTCCTGAGCACCTCTCGGGAGGAGCAGTTGCGGGACAACGGGTTCTGGCTTGGCCAAATTCGGGCAGCGGCTCAGCGGGGAGAATCATTCTCTGAAATCACCGGGTTCGAGGAACGGCTGGAGGCACTGACACTGGAAGAAGTTGCCGCCGCCGCACAGCGCTACCTCACTACGGATCGATACCTCCGCGTTGTACTCTTCCCTGCAGAGGAATAGCAACTCATCCAATCCGTCAGACCTCTTCCCAACACAATCGTTGCCTACTCCGGCTAAAGACTGGGCCCGATCGGAGGGACTTGCGCCCTGAGCGTCCCGTCACCCTAAACAAATGTGCCAGGGTTGGTTCTTATTCCAATCAAGGTATATCCTCTGGGCATGTTGAAAACCGTGTTACAGGGAGGCAGTCATGAAGTTGGACTTTAGCGTCGGCCTGGGCCGTACCGAGTCGGTGCACGAGATAGGTGACTACGCAAGGTTTGCGGAGGACAGTGGGTTTAAACAGCTAACCCTTATCGACATGCCCTTCGTCGGCCGAGACGTCCACACCTTGATGGCCCTCTCCGCCCAGAGCACTAGATCAATTCTCATAGGCCACGGAGTAACTACCCCAATCACCTTCCATCCCATGTCGATAGCCAACGCAACCGCCAGCATCAACGAACTGTCCGGGGGCCGTGCCTTTGTCGGCCTGGGAGTCGGGGGGCCTTTTGAAACCGTCCTGAAGCGGCCTGCCCCCGTCAAGGAAATGCGTGAAACCGTGAATTTCATCCGGAAGTTCATGTCTGGGGAGCAGGCGGACTACAGGGGAGCGAAAGCCCACTCGGAGTGGATTCGGGACCCGGTCCCCATCTACTTGGCCGCAGAGCGCCCGAGGATGTTGCAGCTTGCCGGCGAGATCGCCGACGGCGTAATTTCCATCGGGACCAATCCGGAATGGGTAAAATGGAAGATGAAGCAGGTTGAGATTGGTGCTCTAAGGGCTGGAAGAGATCCTTCAGAGGTGGAGTTCTGGGTCCGCACCATGATTTACGTTGCCGACAACAAGGAGGATGCTCGGGAAGAGGTCGCTCCCTATCCCCTCGCCTACGGTCACCTTCACACCCTCTTCCAACAGGATACCCCCGAGTCTAATGGACTTCGCCGGGAACTGGAGCGCGCAAATCCGGGCCTCGTGGAGGAACTCGCCTCCGATTCTGAACGAGTCGCCAGTGCCTATGAGCCCTACGGCGTAGAGCGACTCGATGCGCCGTGGGCGAAACATGTCACCGCTACCCTCATAGATTACTTTCATCTGACCGGCAAGCCGGACGACATCAACGAAAGGATCTCCGTTTTGGGCGAGATGGGAGTAAAGAACATCTCCACCGTAATGTTCACAATCCTTGACAAAAAAGGGATGATGCAGGCAATTAGCGAAGAGATCATGCCTCACTTCCAGTCCTAATATCGCTCCGTAAGACCTCGCCCCTCCGCCATCAAATGGCCGCGGATACCGAATATGGAACACCGCCTCCGATAAATCCCTCGTACTACCCGAGACCTGCCAAGAGCCCGCCTACCGGATCATCGGGCACATCCTGTTAGTGATATAGATGTGTAGGCAAGATGCTGAGCGAATACAACCTCGAAGGAAAGGTCGCTTTCGTTACAGGCGGCGGAAGGGGCATAGGCAAAGCCATCGCCCTTGTCCTCGCCGAGGCTGGCGCTGACGTCGCTGTGGCATCCCGCACCCTCGACCAGGTCGAGCAGGTCGCCGCCGAGGTGCGCACCCTCGGCCGAAAATCTGCTGCCCTCTAGGCTGACGTATCAGACTTCTCTCAAGTCGACCGCGCCGTGGCCCGCGCCACCGATACCCTCGGAAAGATAGACATTCTTGTCAACAACGCCGGCATCAGCTACGGTGCCGTCCCTATCGTGCCCATGGAAAAGCAACCCGACGAAATGTTTTTCGGCGACCTCAAAGCCGGCCTCACCGATGACCAGTTGACCCGGCTCCACGGCATCAACCTCAACAGCGCCTTCTATTGCTGACGTGCGGTCGCCGGTCAGATGCTGGAGCGACGCAGCGGCAAGATCATCAACGTTTCATCCATCAACGGCGTCCTTGCCGACCCCTACTACACCGCATACCACAGCAGCAAGGCCGCCCTCACATGTTCACCAAATGCCTCGCCCTGGAATGGGGACGATTTAACATCAACGTCAACGGCATCGGCCCAGGCTGGTTCAAGACCGCGATGTCTAGGCCCGGCTTCATGAACCAGGAATTCTATGAAGCTAGCATTAAAGGCATTCCGCTCCGGCGCCTCACCGACCCCCGGGATGTCGGCCTCCTCGCCGTTTACTTAGCCAGCCCCGCCTCGGACTGGATGACCGGCCAGGTCATCCACCTGGACGGTGGACAGTCAGCAATACATGCCTAGACGGAATAAATCCTGAGGTTAGCTTTCAATGTCCCCCACTCCGGCTCTTTTGCCTGTAGCAGACCTCTATGTAAACATCATTCCGATACTCCGCGAGGTCGAAGATGCTCCGTGCTGAAAGTCCGCCTCTGCCGGAGCGTGAATCTGGCGTGGGGGGCTCAGCGTTCGATAAAATATAGCGTCTTTCCCATACGCTACGTAGTGACCGTTACGCAATTGTCTCTGAGTCGGCAGCACCCTGGCGCTTCTTTCAGTCAACCACCGGCCACCCGAGTCCCAGGTCTATCCCTAGCCGCCCCGCCCGACCCATCACCGAGTCAGAAACCGTCCGGTAGACTTCCTGCTCATCCACTCTGGTCGAGTGTCCTCCACTGAATACCACCTTGCCGTTCACCAGGACGGTATCCACACTTCCGGTCCCCATCGTCAACGCCAGCAGATGTAGAGGATTGTTGGATGGATACGCCTCAGCCGCTCCCGCCGACCTAACAACTACATCCGCCCGCTTCCCCGGCTCCAGGCTCCCCAGTTCCTCATCCAGCCCTGCAGCCGCAGCCGCGTTGATGGTCTGCATTTCCAGCAATGCTCCCGGTTTAATGGGGTCTGAATAAGTCTGTGCCGCATAATTCGCAGCCAGCATGACGTCACCTGGCGTGCACCCGACTGCGCCATCAGTGCCAAGCGAGACACGGACTCCTCTTCGGTATCGCTCCGTCATCTTGAATTTCGCGCTGGGACCGAATCCCAGTGCGAAAAAGGCGGCTGGACACCAGGCAATCTGGCAGCCCGTTTCCCGGACCGCAATCTCCTCCTCCTCGTCCAGCACGTTCGCATGGACTATTACGGTGTGCTCGTCCAACACACCTAGCTCCCGCAGGTGCACAACATGACTCAAGCCGTTTATGGCCCGATAGATTTTGGGCTCACCCGGCACGAAACCTGCGTGCAGGTGAAAAGGCACGTTATTGTCGCGGGCACACGCGTGTGCGGCCTGCAGCAAATCTGGAGAGGCTGTCCCTGCGCCATAGACGAATACGTAACCACGGACCAATGCTTCGGGGTCTTTGTTGCGATGCAACTCCACATCAAGTTGCCCCAGGGATCGGTTAAGGTCAATCGGCGCACGAGCCATCAGGCTCGGACTTATGAGCGAAGGCACGGCTTTGAAGCACTCCCTTCTGTCCCAAAGATAAAGTGGAGCAAAAAGTGCTCTCAATCCCACGCGCTCGACCGCCTCCGCCCCCGCCTCGGTGGAGAACAGGGAACCCGGCTCGATGAACATCGTAAATCCACCCCGAAGCATCTCTATACCGGCCATCGCCGTGGCCGCAGCCTCATCCTCTTTGGTGACTCCTGCTTTCCAGTCCGCAAAGTTCACGGGAGAGGGATTAGCATCGCGGACGTTGCCAACCCCCCGACAGGACGTGTGGACGATATGGTTGTGAGCATCGATGAACCCGGGATGCACGATGCCGCCTCGAGCATCTATCATCTCCTTTGCATCAAAACGCTCCCTCAGATCGGCGTCCCTGCCGACTCCCACAATGCGCGAACCGGTGACGGCAACCGCGCCCGCACGATAAATCCTCCGCTCCGAATCTATAGTGATGATCTGCCCGTTGTGAATGAGAACGTCGCACGTGCTTTTGTTCATCGGGATATGCTCCAGCTGCGTCTGTGAACTGTATTAAATCGATACGCAACTATAGACTGTACCGTAATTCATAGAAACACGTACCATCAGGATTCAAAGGCATGGATTTCAATTGCATGCAGGGCCACTAGAAAGGGTTACGGACAGTGATATCATTCGACTTGGAAAAACTAGCTGTTCATGGTTGGCGCATTAGCCAAATAAGACCAGGGTAAACTTAAGCAGTGAAACGCCTAATCGGACTAGGTAGCTCCGAGGACGTATTGTCACCCCACACATATCCGGAAGCGATACGGGACATTGATCAGAGGAAAGAGCGAGGAAGGGACTTATGGATTACAAAGTGATATCGGCGGACACCCACCTGGACACCGCTTGGCTTCCCGGTGATCTATTCACAGAAAACGCCCCGACTCACCTGAAGCAAAAAATGCCCTACGTAACCGAGGGCAAGAACGGTGGCAAGATTTGGGAAATCGAGGGTGAGTACATGTGCGGCGCCGGCGTTGGAGGAAATCTGACCCAGGATTTCGCCGCCTACGTCCCCGGACAGTCCCATCACCTTGACCGTATGGCTGAGGTAGGCTTCTTTGATGGCCTGAAGGATGGAATCTACCATCCCTCCGACCCCCAGATGCGCATCAAGGACCAGGACATGGACGGCGTGGATGCCGAGGTTGTGTACGGCATCCTGGGCATAAGTGGTGGTGGATTCTCAGGACCCGGATTCAGGGACGTCGACGTTACCACCGCCATTTATGACGTTTACAACGAATGGGTGTCAGACCTGTTTCGTCCCTACTCGGACCGGATAGCGGCGCTCGGTTGCCTCAGCAGCCACGATCCCGAAGTGGCGTCCCGTCAAGTCAGGCGTTGCGCCGAACTGGGTCTGAAGGGCGCGGAAATCAGCGCTGGCAAAATGCCCAACCCCGCTTACCACAAGGACTGGGAACCGTTGTGGCAGGCCGCCTCGGAGACCCGGCTGCCAATATCTTTCCATACCTTGGGCTACCCTCACAGGACTCCTTCACCCGAAGACCAGCAGGAATACGGCTGGCTCAGCATGGGGCTCCGATTCATCATGTTCCAGCTCTCTGGCATCGAGTTCCTTGTCAGCATGGTGCTCTCCGGGGCCTGTGAACGGAATCCCGACTTCCAGTTCGTCCTCGGGGAGTGCGGCATCGGCTGGATACCCTATGTCATCGAAAGGACCGATTCCAAATACGATGACCGTCTCTTCCATCTCGGCTTCACCATGAAGCCCAGCGAGTATTGGCAAAGACAGGGATATTCAACATTCCAGCAGGAATACGTCTCCACCGATGAGATCGAACGCATCGGCATCAACAACATCATGTGGGGTTCCGACTATCCCCACCCGGACGGCGTGTTCCCCGACTCGGCCAAAGCCATCGAAGAAGGACTGGGACACCTGGACAGCGCGGTTCGGCAGAAGCTGATTTGTGAAAATGCCGCCAGGGTGTACCGATTCAATTAGAACGCGGTCGGCCTAGCAGACAGGAGAAGACCAACATGAAATACAACCTGATTTCCGCAGACACCCACATGGACCTGGTCTATATGCCGGCCGAGGCATTTGTGGAAAATGCCCCCTCTGCGCTAAAGGATAAAGTGCCTCACGTTGAAGAAACTGAAGACGGACCTTACTGGATGCTGGAAGGCAACAAGGTGGTGCCTTCCGGGTTCGGTGGCCTGAACAGTGGGGAGTACAAGGAAGGGGAAGCCAAACATCTCGACCGAATGGCCGAGGTCGGGTTCTTCGACGGAATGGACCAGGGCGTCTATCATCCCAGCAATTCCGACCTCCGAGTTAAGGACCTCGACATAGACGGCGTAGATGCCGAGATTATGTACGGCATCCTGGAAATTGGCGCCGGTGGGCGGCTCGGCCCCAACGTCGAAGATGCAGCAATTCTCAACGCCACCTTCGAGGTTTATAACCAATGGGTCGCCGATTTCGTCGGCAGGAATCCCACGCGTATGAATGCACTGGCTTGCCTGACCCACCGAGACCCCCAGACCGCCGCAAATCAGCTTCGGCAAGCCGCAGAATTGGGATTGAGAGGTGCTGAGATCCTCGTACCCCAGATGAACAAGCCCATGTACCACAAGGACTGGGACATATTGTGGCAGACCTCCGCCGAGTGCCAGATCCCCATCTCATTTCACACCGTAGGCGGCAACTTCGCCAGACCCCAGCCCAAGGAAGAGGAAGAGTACCGTTACGTCGTAAGGGGCCTGGGAGAAGCTCTGTTTCAGATAACCGGGTCGGAGTTCCTTATCAGCATTATTCTTTCCGGTGCATGCCAGAGATTCCCCGAATTCAACTGGGTCCTCGGGGAATGCGGTATCGGGTGGATACCCTACATCGTCGAGAGGACGGACTTGGAGTACGACGACAGGCTATTCCAGCTCGGCCTGGAGTTGAAGCCCAGCGAATACTGGCGTCGACAGGGACATTCCACCTTCCAGGAGGAATACGTCTCGATGGACGAGATCGAGCGAATCGGCATCGATAGCATCATGTGGGGATCCGACTACCCTCATCCGGACGGCGTGTTCCCGGATTCCAGGGCCGTCATCCAGGAAAATCTGGGGCACCTCCCGAAGGACGTCATTCAGCAGATAACCTGCGAAAACGCGGCCAAGCTGTACCGGTTCAATTGACCTGACCTCAGCTTGGCTGCGTCTCTAGTGGAGCGCTGAAGGCATCAACCTGCGGCTTTGGTAATCCCCGTAATTCGCGGGTCGACCGCTCGAAGGAGCAGTCAAGCCTTTATGCGATCACTCTTCGGATCGTAAGGTGGGCTGAGACTCACCTTCGCCGAAACTCGCTCGGTCGCTACCTCGATTTCATAGGAACCCGAGCGTATCCAGCCGGGAGTCGCTCTGTCTTCGTTTTCAAGGTAACCCATAGCCACGGAGCTTCCTAACGCATGACCATAGTTCCCTGAAGTCGTTCGGCCCACAATTACCCCATCCCGGTAGATAGGCTCATCCCCTAGCAGGAGGGGTTCCGGGTCATCCAACACGAAGATGCCCATTCGCTTCTCCAGCCCTCGCTCCCTTTGCCGCAGCAAAGCATCCCTCCCAATGAATTCGACACCTTTGTCGAAAGCCACCGCAAATCTGAGTCCGGCCTCCAGTGGAGTGTCCACATTGGTGATGTCGTGGCCCCAGCTACGGTACCCCTTCTCCAGCCGCAGTGAATCCAACGCGTGGTATCCGGCATGCATCAACCCGAATTCGCCGCCCTCCTGCACAATCGCATCGTAAACGTTAGGCGCGTACTCGCTTGGGACGTAAAGCTCCCAACCCAATTCACCCACATAGGTGATTCTTGAAGCCCGCACCGGAGCATATCCGAGATATATCTCTCTCGAAGTCAAGAACGGAAATGCCTCGTTGGATAGGTCCGCATCAGTAAGGCGACATAGCAACTCCCTCGACCTTGGCCCCATCACGCTAAGCACCGCATAGGATGACGAGATATCCGTCAGGGTCGCTTTCGCATCGTCGGGAATATGCCTTCTCATCCACGCATAGTCCCGGGTCACCGACCCCGCAGACGTGACAATCATGTACGTGTCTTCTGATATCCGGTTTACCGTCAAGTCCGATACAATTCCGCCCCGCCCATTCAGCATGGCTGTGTAGACCAGCCTCCCTGGCTCCACCGCTACGTCATTGGCCATCAGGCGTTGCAGCACGGACTCCGCATCGGCGCCTTGAAGCACGAATTTGGCGAACGATGTCTGGTCGAACAGGCCGACCGCCTGCCTCACCGCCATGTGCTCCTTGGCGGAGTGGTCAAACCAATTTTGTCTCCCCCAGGAGTACTCGTAAACGGGTTCCACTCCCTCTGGGGCGTACCAGTTGGGCCTCTCCCATCCGGCTACTACACCAAAGCACGCACCCTGCGATTTGAGCCGTTGGTGAAGAGGCGACTGCCGCACATTACGCGCCGACTCCGGTTGCCTGTGAGGCCAGTGCATGGCATATAGCAGGCCCAGGGCCTCCCCGGTGCGGTCCCGTAAGTAGGCAGGATTATTGGACCAACCCTGGAAGCGACGGATGTCCACTTCCGAGAGGTCCACCGTCATTTCACCCTCCGTTATCCATTCCGCCATAGCCTTCCCCGCTCCGGCAGCCGACGCCACGCCGCTGGAGTTGAACCCGGCAGCCACGAAGAAGTTGCGCAGCTCTGGGGCCTCACCCATGATGTATAACGTGTCAGGCGTAAAGCTCTCCGGCCCGACCAATTTGATCCGCACTCCCGCATCTGCTATGGCGGGCACACGGTCCATGGCCTTTTCCATCAGGATGTCGTAGTGACTCCAGTCACGGTTGAGCATGTGGAGGGAAAAATCGTCCGGTATGCCGTCCATCCCCCAGGGAACTCCCTCCGGTTCAAATCCGCCAACCAGTATTCCACCGCCTTCGAAGGGATACCGACGCATATAGATGTACCCGTCGGGGTCTCGAATGGAAGGCATGTCCTCCACGTCCCCGGGCACCGGTTCGGTAACAAAATAGGCATGGTCCGCAGCGTGTAGAGGGATCGAAACTCCGCAACTCAACCCGATATCCCGTGCCCACATGCCGGCGCAGTTCACCACTACTTCACACCTGATGTCTCCCCGAGACGTGGACACCCCCGACACCGCTCCTCCGCTGATCAAAATGCTGTTCACAGCAGTGTTCTCGATAATTTGCACACCCCGGTTCGTGGCGCCCCTGGCCAGTGCGTTGGCCGTGCTGTCCGGTACAGTTTCGCCGTCGTAGGGCAGATGTACAGCCCCAACTAACCCTTCGGTGCTCAACAGGGGCCAGATCTCTTTCGCCTCGCTCAGGCTGATCTCATTCATCTCCACACCGAAGCCCTTGGCCATGGATATCATGCGCCTGAGCTCATCCATTCGTCCTTGGGTACGGGCTACACTTATGCTTCCCGTCTGCCTGAATCCCGTGTCTAGTCCGGTCTCCTCTTTGAGGTCCTCATAGAGTTGAACGCCATAGCGGGAGATATCCGTCAATGCGCGGGTATGACGTAGCTGGGTTACAAGTCCCGCCGAATGGGCCGTGGTCCCGCTTACTATGGCGCTTCGTTCCAGCGCCACCACGTCTTTCCAACCCATTTTGGCAAGATGATATGCAACACTGCACCCAACTATGCCAGCCCCAATTACTACGGCCTCGGCCTGCTGTGGTAAGTTCTTGGTCATGATTTAGCTGTGTAGGCTAGCATTACCCTTCTGGGCGGTCAAACGGGACTTGGCCCCGGGAGCATAGTGTGGAAGTGGTTCATGGATCCCTTTTGGTGGAACGAGTCCCGCATGAATCGCATCGACATCCCATAGAGGCATCAAGGCCCAACCCCTTGTACACTTCACCTTCCATGAAGGTTTCTGCTCCTCAAGATTCCCTCGCTCCCCTCTGTAGTGCCTACGGGCCACCGGCATGATTGCTGACAGCGTCAGCATGGGCCTGCTGGCTGCCTTGGGCTTCGGGCTGGCCGAGTTCGCGAGCGCTCTCCTTGCCCGCAGGACCAGCCACGTCAGGCTGATCTTTGGAGTGAACATAGCGTCCGTACTGGCCGCCACCGCCTACGCGCCCTTCGATGGCGGCATCGTCCACGCTTCCTCCCAGCAGTGGCTGACCGCTGTCGGGCTCGGAGCCCTGTATAGCATGACCTACGTCCTCTACTACGCCGCCCTTCAGCGAGGGCCCGTTGCCATTGTCAGCCCCATCATGTCTGTGTACAAGGGCGTAGTCATCATCCTGGCCGTAATCATCCTCGCCGAGCGTCTGTCCCCGGGACAGTCCTCAGGCGCGGTCGCCGCCCTGCTGGGCGTTTTCCTGGCATCGACAAATATCTCGGAACTGAAAGGCGGACGCATAGTCATTGGAAAGGGCGTCTTATTTGGGTTTCTGGCCATGATGGCCTTTGGAGTCTTCTATTACGCGGTTGCAGCCCTTTCAAGAGACCTCGGCTGGTTCCTGCCCATATACATGATCAGGATGTTCACTGCCGTTCTCGTGGCTCCTCTCGCACTAACACAGCGCCCCGAGCCCCACCAACGCCTGACCACAAGAATCACCCTGGCAATTGTAGCAATCGGCGCCATCGAGATAGGGGCAATGTTCGCCTTTGCCAGGGGCGCCCAGGTTGGCAATGTGGCCATCGTCGCCGCCGTCTCCTCCGCCTACACCCTTGTACCGGTCGCTGGCGCCCTCGCCCTGCTGCGCGAGCGTCTACACCCCATCCAGGCTCTGGGGGTCGCATCCGTAGTGACCGGAGTAATTCTGCTAAGCACAACGTGACCCCCTACAAATACTCCTTGGCCAACCTCAGCAGTGCAGGCAATATCACATCCTTGCCCAATAGATGTGTAAGTTCCTGAGAACCGGCAAACTCACTCCCAGTTCGAATACGGCCGGGCATACCTTGCCTGGGTCACCCCGACGCCAATTCCGAAATCTGGTTGCCCTACAGCCACATTTGGGCACAGGAAAGCCGGTTTCGCAGGTTCACTCAGGTCCCCTCGTTCAACAGGAGCAGGTTGCAAGCACACAACGGCGGGCGGATACTGGACTGCGAACAAGTCGCCTCAACACAAGCTGGGACTGGTTGGAGATCATCATGGCCTTCGAAAATCCTGAGTTCCTCGTTTCCACCGATTGGCTGGCGGAACACCTCGCGGACAACGACGTCCGCGTATTCGAGACCACAGTCTTCCTCCGTCCTAGAGACGGCGGCGGCTATCGAGTCGAGTCGGGACGAGCCGAATACCAGTCAGGGCACGTTCCCGGTGCAGGATTCCTGGACCTGCAGAGCGACTTCTCCGATAACGATCAGCCCTTCCGATTCATGATGCCTTCCGCCGAAGCCTTCGCCGGGGCGGCCGGACGGCATGGAATCTCGGAGTCCTCAAAGCTGGTCCTCTACGACCGCTCAGGCTCGATGTGGGCCGCGAGACTCTGGTGGATGTTCCGTTCAATGGGCTGCCACCGTGCGGTGGTTCTGGACGGAGGCTGGCGTCGCTGGATCGCCGAGGGCCGGCCCGTATCCACCGATCCGCCGCCATACCACCCCACGCTCTTCACGCCCACCGTCGATGCAGCCAGGTTCGCAGACCTGGACGAGGTCATGGCGTTCGTCGAGTCCCGGGGAGCGGATGGTAGTTGCCTGATTAACGCGCTGGGGCGGGAGCAGCATTCGGGCGCGGACGGTGGGCGTATCTACGGGCGTCCCGGCCACATCCCCGGCTCGGCCAACGTGCCTGCGGCGGAGCTTACCGATGCCGAGACCGGCCTCTACCGCCCGGCGGAAGAACTGGCGTCTTTGTTTGAAGAGGCTGGCGCAGACAGGACTCGGCGCGTGGTCACCTACTGCGGTGGGGGCATCGCCGCATCCAATGATGCCTTTGTCCTCTCGTTGCTGGGTTATCGGGACATCGCAGTTTACGACGCCTCATTGTCGGAGTATGCCTCCAACCCGTCGCTGCCACTGGATACCGACTAAACGCCACTCATCACATGTAAGTTTCCCAGGCAATTCCGCTTCAACTCGCGCGGCGGGATCTGCTCAACGATAACCCCGTTCACACCACTCCCCGGTTGAATCTGCGAGCTCGATGGGCGGTCCGCTAGCAATGATCAATAACAGGTCTATGGCTATCACGTATATAATGGGTTGTGAAGGACCCGGTTAACTGGGCCTGGAGGCTCACGTCAAAAGTCCCGATACAGCGAGGAGAAGCCCGTGCTAACACACAACTACACGTACCAGGAGTGCCTGGACATTTCGAAGAGGGTTTCTTGGTCGGAGGACGATGTCCTGGCCGACAAGACCTTCGACTTCTCGAAACGCTTTTTGCCCAATAAGTTGACCGGAGTGGACGAGATCGGTTGTTTGAACGACAACGAAAAGCTTCAGTTGAATCAGATTATGGGTAACGCCTACTGCCACATCTTCGCTTTCGTGGAGGAGTTCATCATCCCCACAGTCACGCAAGAGGCTATGAATGACGTCTATGGGGATGAAATCAGGGCCCGCTCGTTGTTGCGGTTCGCTGAGGAAGAGCTCAAACATCAGGAGCTGTTTCGGAGATCGGTGGATATTTTTGGCCGGGGCTTCGGAAGCGAGTGCGGCCTGATCCTGGTAGGGAAGCAGTGGCACAGGTGGTTCGGAGCAAGTCAAAGCTGGCCGTCATGATTTTGACCACGATTATCGAATGGTTCACCCAACTCCACTACATAGAGCACGTGCGCGACGACTCAGACCTCGATAGCCTGTTCCGGGACCTCTTGAGGTTTCATTGGATCGAAGAGTCACAGCACGCCAAGCTGGATACGCTGCTAATCGGCGAAGTAGCCGAGACTTTAACCCTTGAAGAGCGGGAGAGTGCAATCGATGAGGTTCTGGAGCTTGGTGGTGCCATCGACGGCCTCCTGGCACAGCAGATTGGACTGAACATAGAAGCCCTTGAGAGGGTGACGGGGCGCACTTTCACGGACGCCGAAAAAGAAGAAATCACCACAAATACGCAGCGGGCCTGTCGGTGGACCTTCCTGGTTTCCGGGTTGGAGCACCCGAACATCGTCAAAGCTATCGGCGAGCTGACCACCTCGGGCCCGGGGAAGATCGAGGGTGTAGCCGCGGCGCTCTCCGCATAGCGCTGGACTCCTTTGGGTCGCCTGGGTCCTGGAATCGCACTGCCCGGCAAGAGCCATCACCTCAAATGTTGATGTGATGCCGGCATTGAGACCCAAATAGGCAATCGGTCAAACTTCGGCTGCAGGCTTTGGACTATCTCCGGGGAGCGTTGACTTAGGCAAGGCCCGAGAACAGCGCTCACCCAACATAGCAGGTCGGCAACGCCACTCCCTACGGAGTGTATGTACGGCATGAGAGCCGACATAGCAATGGCGACGCGGTAAGAACTTCAGAAAGTGGGACAGGGCCAGCCACGCCTCAAAGATGGCGCCGTCTGCCGTCAAGCGTGGTGAGCCGTGTGGGATTCGAACCCACGACACCCGGATTAAAAGTCCGGTGCTCTTCCGCTGAGCTAACGGCTCCCGAGACCAATATTGGCACCCGCCATATACGATGTCAATTTACCCGCCGACCGGATGCCCCCTACCCACCCCCTGGCCGCATGATAGGCACTCCCCTTTGACATTCCGGGCAATCCTCCGGGCCGTACGTGGGTACATCTACGCGATGACAGCTGTACATTGGAGCGCCCACCTCCACCCCTCCCCCCGACCTGTCAATCAAAACCCCTACCCCTATGGTGTCTCCGTCAGCTTCCTGGACCGCGTTGATTACATCCACCACCGACCCGCCCGTAGTGAGGATATCGTCCACTATGAGCGTCTTCTCCCCTGCCCCTACACTCAACCCCCGTCTAAATCCCCTGCCCTCTCCCACCCTCTCTGCGTAGACGGCCCTCACTCCCAATAGTCTGGCCACCTCATACGCCAGGATCACCCCTCCCAACGCCGGTCCCGCAACCACCTCTACCCCCGACCCTTCGAAGTGGTCCGCTACCATCCGGCACAAACGGCCAGTGTATTCCGGGTATTGTAGCAGCCGGAACTTCTCCAGGTACCTCGGCGAATGCAGCCCCGAGGTCAGAAGAAAGTGCCCGTCCAGCACCACTTTGGCCCTCGACAACATTTCGCCGATATTCTCGCTTGATGTTTTGTTGTCTTCGCTCATTCCTCTGACCCCAGCTGAATTGCAAAACTGTCCACTGGCCCGAAATCACCCAGCGGCCAGTAAACAAGCCACGCTTTTCCTATAATCTGACTCTCATGAATGGGCCCGAAGTTGTTCGAATCGTTGCTCCGTGTCCGGTTGTCTCCCAGTACAAAGTAGTGGCCCTCAGGTATCGTGCTTTTGTCACGGTCCCTGGTATTTCCCAGCACATACGGCTCGGATATCGACTCTCCGTTAATCCTGATAGTCCCGCCCTCTATCTCCAGCGAGTCCCCCGGCAGCGCCACTATTCGCTTCACCAGCCTCTTCCCTGATTCTTGCGGCGACCTCACCACCACCACGTCTCCCCTCTGAGGCTCTCCAAGCAGGTGCATCTCAGATCCCTCGTCAACGTCGTAGAATGGGATAAACTTGGATAATCGGTCTACATCCACGGACATGTAAGCTGCCTTGTTTACAATCACGTGCTGGCCGGAATGTAGGTTTGGCTCCATACTCTGTCCCAACACCTGGTAGTTCTGCAACACCGACTGGACGACAAAGAAGAACGCCGCAGCAAGTGCCAGTGCCTTTATTATGTCTAGAACTGATCGCCTCATATGTAAGAAGGCTTGAGCAGGACTTTACCTCCTGGTCAATTATATCTGAGCGGTTCGGCGCATGCCCCCGGCCAGGCATGTATGGAACAAACCCGGCATCCGTTCCGTCTTATTGATGAACGCCGGAAACCGGTTTGCCACAGTAGACTGAAAAATACGAAACCCCCGGAGGAAGCATGAAGAATATAAGAAATATCCTGGTCCTTATCGCCGCCCTTGCCATTGGCCTTGTAGCTGCCCTGGCCTGTGGCTCGACAACTGAGGAGCCTCCAACACCGGCTCCGCCCGCCGAGACCTCTTCCACGGCTCAGGGCGGAATCTCCGTATCCGGCACGGCATCCATATCCATCGCCCCCGACACCGCCACAATCGTTCTCGGCGTCGAAGCCCTCTCCGAAACCGTTGCCGAGGCCCGCGCCGAAGCCGCCGCCGCCATGACCGACATCGTAGAGATCCTCACTTCAGCCGGCATCGCCGACGAGGATATCCAGACCACCCGACTCTCCATACAACCCCAATATGACTACAGCGGCGAGACCCGCGAACTAAAGGGGTTCGCCGTCGTCAACAACGTCAACGTCATCATTAGAGACATCGACTCCATTGGCGCCGTCATAGACCAGACCGTCGAGGCTGGCGGCGACCTCACTCGTGTCCAGTCCATCTACTTCTCCGTTGACGATACTTCCTCCTACGAGGACCGGCTCGTCGAGGAAGCCGTGCAGGACGCGACTTCCAAAGCCCAACGCCTCGCCGACCTTACCGGTGTTGCTCTCGGCAAGCCCCTTGCCATCAACTTCGGAGGCGGTGACCCATACCCCGTCCTGAATCGCTCCTTTGGCATCGCAATGGCCGAGTCCGCCGCCTTCGATACCCCCATCAGCGCCGGAGAGGTCGAAACCTCAGTCACCGTAAGCATAATCTTCGCCATCGAATAACGCCCCAAAACTCCCACCTTCAAGAAGCCCGGACAACTGGTTGACCACTGTCCGGGCTTCTTATGCTTATGAGACGCCGCAATAATCGTCATCCCGAGGTCCTACGATGGATATAGAAAACATCTGAATAAGTCATCGACATCACTCTCCTCCGTCCTGCCACCCCATCCGTCATTCCCGAGTAGTCGGGTCTAAGATGCGCCTATGGCGTGAATCCATCCCCTCCCTTCCCGCTTCTTAACCAACCATCCACTTGTTCAGACCATCTCTAGGACTTGCCACAACTCTCTATCTATGGTTTCAGCTCCTGCTCCCTTTGTCCGACCCGTCTAAATCATTCCGAACCTGAGTCCAAACCCTTTCCCCTGCCCCTAGACCCCCCACCCGCGTATTGCTAATATATCCCATCTGCACCCGACTCAATCCTGGCGGACTTGCACCGGAACCAACGTGGTACTCAGCGATAGAACGATAAGAGAAGAAATCAACGGGGGCCGTATCGTCATCGACCCCCTTGACCCCGCCGACATCCAGCCCGCCAGCGTCGACGTTCACCTCGACGACAGAGTCCTCGTCTTCCGCAATTCCCGTAAACCCTACATCGACGTAAGAGAAGACACCACGGACCTCACAGAAATGGAGCAGATTACCGAAGATAACCCTTTCATCCTCCACCCCGGTGAATTCGTCCTCGCCAGTACCTCTGAGCACATCGAAATCCCCGACGACATCGTCGCCAGACTGGAAGGCAAAAGCTCCTTGGGCCGCATCGGCCTCCTCATCCACTCCACCGCCGGGTATGTAGACCCAGGCTGGAAAGGTCACCTGACTCTGGAGCTTAGCAACGTCGCCAACCTCCCCGTCACCCTCTACTCCGGCATGAAGATCGGACAGATTTCCTTCCTCCGACTCACCAGTCCCGCCGAAAACCTATACGGTTCAAAGAGCCTCGGCAGTAAGTACCAGGGCCAGACCCAGCCGACCGCCAGCCGGATACACGTGGACTTCAAATCCGGCTCCTCGGGAGACCGGAGCGGTTGAGTCTCCTCACCCGAGCACCCCTCCCCGCCATGAGCTACATGGAGCACTGTATCTCCTTGGCTAGACGTTCCCTTGGCATCTCTTCTCCCAACCCTGCGGTAGGCGCCGTTGTTGTCAAAGACGGTGAGGTCGTCGGAGAAGGAAACACCCGGCCCCCCGGCCAGTCCCACGCCGAGATAGTCGCTCTCGATCAGGCTGGCTCCGCCGCCCGGGGCGCCGAGCTATACGTGACTCTGGAGCCCTGCTGCTTCGCCGGACGCACCCCGCCCTGCACCACCGCCATCATCGAACGCGGCGTCTCCAGGGTCCACGTCGCGGCCCTTGACCCCAACCCGCGCGTCTCCGGCAAGGGAATGCGTGAACTTCAGAAGGCGGGAATAGAAGTAGTCCTCGGCGAGTCCCGCAGATCGGCAGAGCGTGTAGTGGAGGGCTACTCCAAGTACATAACCACCGGCAGGCCCTTTGTCACCGCAAAATTCGCCTCCAGCTTGGACGGCAAGATTGCCACCCGCTCCGGCGAGTCCCGGTGGATTACCGGCCCTGACGCCCGCGCACGCGCCCATGAAATCCGGCGCAGCGTTGACGGCATCATTGTTGGGTCCGGCACCGTCAACACGGATAATCCTAAGCTGACCGCCCGAGACCGCTATGGAAACCCCTCGGCCCGACAGCCCGTTCGAATCGTAGTTGCAGGACGGGAATCCATCTCCCCGGATTCCCAGGTCTTCGAAAAGCCGGGTTGCGCCATCCTCGCCATCCCGGAGATATCACCCGACCTCCGTTCTCGCCTTGAGCAAAAGGGCGTAGAGGTAATGATCGTCCCTCACACTGCCAGAGGAGTCGATGTAAACGCACTGCTTGATTTGCTGGGCAAAAGGGAAATGACCAACGTCCTGGTCGAAGGCGGCGGAGCTCTCCTCGGATCATTCTTCGATAACCGCCTCGTGGAAAAAGTTGTCGCTTTCCTTGCGCCGGTTATAATAGGCGGAGATGATAGTCTGGCGGCCATTGGCGGTACGGGCCCCGAGACTATGGCCGATGTACTTAGACTCTCCAATATAGAGATAGAGACCCTCGGCCCGGACATAATGCTAACGGGATACGCCTAGAAACAGCGGTCATATTGTTTACTGGCATAGTCGAAGAGCTTGGCCGAGCCGTTTCCATGGATAGCTCCAGGCTGTCGGTTTCCGCCTCTGCGGTCCTGGACGGTTCCAGGATCGGCGATAGTGTCGCCGTCAACGGTACCTGCCTCACCATAACCGAGATCGCTCAAGACCTCATCTCCTTTGACGTTATGCCCGAAACCCTCCGCCGCACCAACCTCGGTGCACTGGAACCCGGCTCCCCCGTAAATCTCGAAAGGCCTCTTACCCTCAACTCCCGCCTCGGAGGACACATAATGCAGGGCCACGTCGATGGCCGCGGCACTGTTGTCTCCGTCACCGCCGACAAAGACGCCTGGATCATGGAAATCAGGCCGCCGGAGGACCTCCTGCCTTATATTGTTGCCAAGGGTTTCATCGGCGTAGACGGCGCCAGCCTGACCGTAGTTGACCGCCTCCCCGATACTTTCACCGTCTCTCTCGTCACGTACACATGGGAACATACAACCCTCAGCCAACGCAGTGTGGGCCGGTCCGTCAACCTGGAAGTGGATATACTCGCCAAATACGTTGAGCAGCTGGTCAAGGGAGAAAGAATCCCCGACACCCCTCTTTCCACCCTCGCGAGCCCCCAGCCCTAGCAATTCCGGAATACCGGAGGATACTGGATGTCATTCGCCACCATCCCCGAGGCCATACAGGACTTCCAAGACGGAAAGATGGTCATCATCGTCGACGACGAAGACCGGGAAAACGAGGGTGATCTCGCCGTCGCCGCCGACAAATGCAACGCCGAGATCATTAACTTCATGGCCAAGCACGGGCGCGGCCTCATCTGCATTTCCATGACCGGAGATCGCCTCGAAGAGCTCCGAATTCCCATGATGGTCCAGGACAACACGGCGCCCTTCAGTACCGCCTTCACCGTCTCCGTAGAGGGCCGACGCGAGGTCACAACCGGCATCTCCGCCTTCGACCGCGCTCGCACCGTCGCCACCCTCATCGACCCCGACGCCCGTCCCGAAGACCTCACCCGCCCCGGCCACATGTTCCCCCTCCGCGCCCGGGAAGGCGGTGTCCTCGTCCGCGCAGGCCAGACTGAGGCCGTCGTAGACCTCGCCAAGCTCTCCGGCCTCTACCCCTCCGGGGTCATCTGCGAAATTATGAATGAAGACGGATCTATGGCCCGACTCCCTAACCTCAGCAAGTTCGCCGAGGAGCACGACCTCAAGATAATCACCGTCGCAGACCTCATTTCTTTCCGAATGCGCAATGACAAGCTGGTAAAGCGCATCGCCGAGTCCCACCTCCCCACTTCCTACGGCGAATTCCAGGCCATCGCCTACACCACCTCCATAAGCCAGGACGAACACATGGCCCTCGTCAAGGGCGACATTTCAAACGACGAGCCCGTTCTCGTCCGAGTACACAGCCAGTGTCTCACCGGCGATGTCTTTACCAGTTCCCGCTGCGACTGCGGCGAGCAGATGGGCCTCGCCCTCAAGGCCATTGAAGAGGAAGGCCGAGGCGTATTCCTCTATATGCGACAGGAAGGCCGAGGCATCGGCCTCCACAACAAGATCAAGGCCTACGCACTCCAGGACCACGGCATGGATACCGTCGAGGCTAACGAGGCCCTCGGCTTCCCCGCCGACCGCCGGGACTACGGCATCGGCATGCAGATCCTCGTAGACTTGGGAGTCCGGGAGATGCGCCTGTTGACCAACAACCCTTCCAAGCGCGCCGGCTTGGAGGGCTACAATCTCCACGTCGTCGAAAGGGTTCCCATCAGACCCACGGTCAACCAGCACAACAGGCATTACTTGGAAACCAAAAAGCAAAAGCTCGGGCACCTCATCTAGCCTGGGCTCTGCACGTCTAATGGGCAAAACTTACAAGGGCGACACCCTCGGCAAAGGCCTCCGCATCGGCATCGCCGCATCCCGGTTCAACGAGACCGTAACTTCCCGGCTCCTCGATGGCGCCATTGAAGGCCTTGACGCGAACGGCGTATCCAAAGATGACGTAGATGTCGCCTGGACCCCCGGAGCCCTTGAGTTGCCCATCGTTGCCAGGCAAATGGCGGGCAGTGGCCGCTACGACGCCATAATCTGCTTGGGTGCCGTAATAAAAGGCGAGACCGCCCACTTCGACTACGTGTCCGCTGGTGCCCAGCAGGGCGTCGTCAGAGCGTCCCTCGACACCGGTGTGCCCATCCTATTCGGAGTCCTCACCACCGACGATACAGCCCAGGCCATGGAACGCTCCGGTGGCAAGAAAGGCAACAAGGGCTTCGACGCCGCCACCGCCGCCATCGAGATGGCCAACCTCCTGAAGTCCCTCCCCGGCAACTACACCTAGCACGCTGCTGAAATATGGGGTGTGCAGAAGGTCAGATTGGGTATTGCCCACCTACGTAAGGATTCTTGCACGGGTGCGTCTACTCCCCTTCGTCCCTTGGAAGATAGAGCTATCACGCCACCCTTCAACTACCTCACCGCATACACCTGGTACCCGATGCACGGGCTCGGCAGGTCCTCGGGTATAAACCCCCGAGCCACTCCCAATATCCCGTTCAACCACCGGTAGTTCTCCGAAGCCGTCTCAAAAAGCACCGACACATAAAAATAGTTCTCGTCCTGCGAACCCAACTGCCCTCGTTCCTGCGCCTCTGCGAACTCCTCGCTGTAGCGCACCACACCCTCGTAGGACATCATTATCACGTCCCCTGCATCCGACCTGATGGTGATCCTCGCATCCACATACCCAACCCCATCATGGCGCATCAGAAACGGGTCCCCACCCCCCTCCAATACCTCCCCATTCAACCTGGGCCCCCGAACCTTCGCCCCAGCCTTAGGATACGTAATCCTCCGATTCCCCAACGGCCCATCCCCAATCAAGTGATGCGGCCCCTGCGCAATCCGCACCTCGAACAAAAACTCAGTCTCTATACTCCTCGGCTCCATCTCTACGCTCCTTTTTCGGGAATCTTAATCATCCCATTCTACTCTCAAATCCCTACCTTCTAACTGTCATTCCTTCCCCAAGAGTGGGGTATTCCGCTCGCCCTGAGCGGAGCTGTAAGTGCGCCTATGGAGCATCGAAGGGTCTCAAGAGCGGAATGGGCGGGGCGTCTTGGCCCTAACTGGCAGTTACGCAAGGGTCTCTTGATGGGTCGGATATCCACATCGGGCGGGAGAAGGCTAGAGTCCATCAAGTAGGTGAGGATGTTCCTATTTTTTTCTCCCACCCCCCTTGCCCCCCACCCCCCCACCCGATACCATCAACCCCAACCACCCTCCATTAAGGAGCCGACATGCCCACATCCAACGTCAACGGCGTAAACATCCACTACGAGACCCGCGGCCAGGGCTTTCCCATCGTTTTCGTCCACGAATACGCTGGCAGTTGGGAAAGCTGGAACTCACAGGTCGACTTCTTCTCCCGAAACTACCTTACCGTCGCCTACAACGCTCGCGGCTATCCCCCCTCCGATGTCCCCTCCGACCCCGAAGCCTACTCCCAGCAGCACGCCGTCGACGATCTTTACGGAATATTCAAACACCTGAAAATCGAACAGGCCTACATCTGCGGCCTCTCAATGGGTGGCAACGTAGCCCTCCATTTCGCCTTCCAGCACCCGGAATTGACCAGGGGCATCGTCGTCGCTGGCACCGGCACCGGCAGCACCGACTCCTCCCGCTGGGGTCGCCAGATAGACGACCTCGCCACCAAAATGGAGACCCAGGGCATGGAGTCTATGGCCTTCTACACCAAGACTCCCACTCGAGTCCAACTCCTGCGCAAAGACCCCGACGCCTGGGAAGAATTCAACCGACTCTTCCTCTCCCACTCCGCCATCGGCTCCGCCCTGACCTTCAGGGGCGTCCAGGGCAAGAGACCCTCCATCTTCGAACTTACCGACCAGTGCCACGGCCTCTCCGTCCCGACCCTCATCATGGTCGGCGACGAAGACGCCCCCTGCATCGAGACCTCAATCTTCCTCAAGCGCAACATCCCCGCCTCCGGCCTTCTCGTATTTCCTCAGACCGGCCACACCATGAACCTCGAAGAACCCGCCCTCTTCAGCCACTCAATCCAGATGTTCATCAAAGCCGTCGAAGAAGAGCGCTGGGCCACCCAGGACATAGCACAAGGCTCCGACTTCCTAGTCACCCCCGAATCCCCCTAATGCCCTCTCCCTAGACCAACCCTACACAACCGTCATTCCGAAGCCCCGCGAGGAATCTGGGGCGGTGTCCAAACCCCTCTCCCTTGACAGGACCTTTGCATAACCATCATTTTGTCACCAGGGGTGGGACATTCCGCTCGCCCTGAGCGGAGTCGAAGGGTCTCAAGAGCGGAATGGGCGGGGCGCATTGGCCATAACTGGCAGTTGTGCAAACGCCTCTCGATGGGCCGTACGTGCACCGTGGCGTGATGGGATCAGGGTGGGGCGATGCCTATCTCAACCTGATGTGTCTCGCCCACCCCCTACAACGAATAATGCTCCCTCGCCGCCAGGTGCGACGGATCATCCAACCGGAAGGTATCCGGGTTCCGACCTCTGTCCAACGCCAGCCAATATGTGAACAACTGCAGAGGCGCCAGGTACACAATCGAAGACAACGCCTCCGATACCCTTGGCAGTGCCACCACGGCATCCGCCACCGACGACATCTCCTCATCTCCCTCCTCCACCAGCGCCGCCAGTCCTCCGCCCGTAGCCTTGACCGCCTTCCCAATCTCCACCGCCCGACCATACCCCGGGCCCGGCGGCGCAATCAGGGTCACGACACACCGTTGGTCCGTAGCCACGTACGGGCCGTGAAGAAACTGCTCCAGCTGGAAGGCGGTGGTAACGTCGTAGGCCGCCTCGTTTATCTTCAATGCAGCTTCATAAGCCGTCGAGGCATTCGGCCCCCAACCCGCAAAGCCATACCATCCGTAGCCTCGCACTTTCTCCACCAGCGCCTGCACGTCGGCCTCGGTTTTGAGCGCCGCAGCCATTGCATCTGGCAACCCTTTCAGTTCCTGCGCTAAGCCCCCACCCCCCTCAACCCTTGAGGCAGTCATAGCCAGCGCGGTCATTGCACCGGTATGGCTGATCGTGAATGCCGACGACTTGTCCCGGTAAGTCGTTCTCAACACCACGTCCGCCTGGTCAACCTTCGCCTCCGAGGTCAGGCATGTCACCAGCGCCGTCGAAGCCCCCGACTCCTTAGCCAGTGCCAGCGCTTCCCCCGAATAGTGCTTGGTCCCGCTGTGCGCCATCACTATAACAAGGTCATCTCCCGAAAGCGGCGGCGGATACGCGGTAAACTCGAATGAATGCCAGGCCCGCGCTTCTGACACCTCCACAGACCTGAACAGGTGCTCCCCCACCAGTGCCGCATGCCAGGACGTCCCTATCCCACAGACGTACACCCTCCCCGCCCTCGACGCCAACTCCGCCAGCCCATCGGCCGCAGGTCCTTGCGTATCCAGTATCTGCGCTATCGCCTCCGGCTGGTCCTGAATGCAATCATGCATGTAGTAGGGATGCCCGTCCCGGGGCGGCGGTCTCTTTGCCATCTTCGTACTCCTGTCTGAATTTGGAAAGGCGGGATTATAGTCCTGCCTCTTGGATTAAGCAATGCACCCCACCTCTTGCCCCCCTCCCCTCTTTATCCCTATCCTATGTTCGTCCTCCCCTACTGCCATGTTCAACAAATCAATTGAAATAACCGACACCGTATTCCAAATCAGGGCCATCGGCGCCCGAGTCACTGTCCTCTCCGAATCCGGTGACGCCATACTCATCGACGCCGGTTTCCCTGGCAGCTCCCGGGCGATTGTTCGCGGCCTCTCTGAACGCGGGCTCTCCCTCAATGAGATTAGCCGCATTGTCATCACCCACGCCCACCCCGATCACTGCGGTGGCCTTGCAGAACTTGTCTCCGAAGCCGCCATACCCGTCGCTGTTCACTCCGCCGAGGCTGACATCGTCGAGGGTATAACCCCCGCCCCCAACCCCCTGCAGATTCCACTGCTCGCATCCGTTGCCCAGCCCGCCCTTGCCAAGCTCACCGGCGATCCGGTCCCCGTCGACACGCGCCTCGAAGATGGTGACCTCATTCCCTTCCCCACCGAGCTCCGAGTCGTACATCTCCCTGGCCACACCCCCGGCAGCATCGCCCTTTACATGCCACAGAAGGGGATAGTCATCGTCGGCGACGCCCTCCAGTACAAGTTCGGCTGGAGGCTCTATCCCCCTGCGCCCGGCGTAACCCACTCTCCCGAGCAGGCTATCTGCTCCCTGGAGAAACTTCTCGAGCTAGATTTTCATACCATCTGCTTCAGCCACTTCCCTTCCCTGTACAACGACGCCAGAGTCGCTCTTCGACGCCTACTGGAACGTCTCGCCGACCGTACCGCCGCGGCCTCATGCTAAACTGCCCGAGATAAACTCATGCCACCCACCCCTGTCCCCGACACCATAGTCGACTTCCTGCAAGAAGCCGTCACGCGCCATGGCTCCCGAGACGCCCTCCTCATCAAACCCGCTTTCCGTTACCTCCGCTGGTCCTACGACAAGCTTTGGGAAGATTCCGGTCGCGTCGCGACACTCCTCCAGCGCCGAGGCCTAAAAAAGGGAGACCAGGCCATCCTTTGGGGCCCTAACTCTCCTCACTGGGTGCTCGCATTCTTCGGGTGTCTCCGCGCTGGTGTTGTCCTGATTCCCCTGGATCTCCGCAGCGCTCCCGACTACGTCGCTCGCGTCATATCCCGCACCGACCCCAAGATCGCCTTCATCTCTCGCCTTACCCCCAAGGAGGATGTGCAACTCGGCGTCCCGGAGATCACTTTCGAAGAGTTGGAGCCTGCAATCAACGGTCTGCCTGCCCCCGACCCGGTGCTCATTCACAAGAACGACCTCGCCGAGATTATGTTCACTTCCGGCACCACCGGCGATCCCAAGGGCGTCATGCTCACCCACCGCAACCTCACCGCCAACATTGAAGGCATTACCCAATACGTCACCGTAAACTACACCCACAGACTGCTTTCCCTGCTCCCCCTCAGCCATATGTATGAGCAGATGGGTGGCCTGTTCATTACTCTCCACTCCGGCGCCAGCGTCACCTATCCCACCAGCCGACAGCCCACCGTCCTTTCCCGCACCATGCGCGAACGTAAAATCACGACCATGCTCATGGTGCCTCAGGCCCTGGAGCTGTTAATGAACGGCATCGAGCGTGAGGTGATTAGACAAGGTAAGGAACGGCTCTGGAAGGCCCTGCTCAAGGTAGCCGGGCGTACTCCTTTCTCCCTCCGACGACGCCTCTTTCGCACGGTCCACAAGCAGTTCGGCGGAAAACTCGGCCTTATCGTCTCTGGAGGCGCACCCCTGGACCGAGACCTCGGCCGCAAGTGGGAACTCCTCGGCGTAAAGGTGCTCCAGGGCTACGGCGCTACCGAGGCATCGCCCGTCATCAGCAATCACACCATGGACGTACGCCGCCCCGACTCCACAGGCCGCCCCCTCCCCAACGTCCAGGTCAAAATCAGCGACGAGGGTGAAATTCTGGTCAAGGGTGAAAACATCACCCCCGGCTACTACAACGCCCCCGAAGTGACAGCCAAGGCCTTCGAAGACGGTTGGTACAAGACCGGAGACCTCGGCTTCTTCGACGACGACGGATTCTTGCACATCCAGGGCCGGGTCAAGGATATGATAGTCCTCCCTAGCGGCCAGAACGTCTTCCCGCAGGACATCCAGACACTCCTCGTTAAGCACCCGGCAATAAAGGACGCCGTCGTCATCGGCCTCCCCCGAGGCACGTCCGTGGAAGTCCACGCCGCGCTTATCCTGGACGACCCGGATTCGGCGCAGGAGGCCGTGGACTGGACGAACTCTCAACTTGCCGAGCAGCAAAGAGTCCGGGGTTTCACAATCTGGCCCGACGAAGACTTCCCCCGTACCCACACCCTGAAGGTAAAAAACCAGGTCGTCATAGACGCCATTCTCCGTGGCCCCGATCAGTCGACCCCTTCATCACAAGCCCCCGCCTCCACCCCTCCCACCGGACCCCGGGACCTCATAAGCATCATCGCTGAACTCAGCCGACGGGAACCTGCCCTCATTTCCCCGGACTCAACCCTCGGCAACGATCTTGACCTCGACTCCCTCGGCCGCATCGAGCTCCTATCCGCCGTAGAATCGGAGCTCGGTGTCTACCTCGATGAGTCCCAAGTCTCCCCAGAAACCACCGTCCGCCACCTGTCTTCCATGGTCGAAGATGGCTCAAGACGCCCGCCGCTAGTTAAGTTTCCCGCCTGGGGAATGCGAATGTGGGCCCGCATGGCCCGTGGCTTCCTGCAGCAGGGCCTCGTATTCCCCCTCATGACTCTCGCCTACGGCCTCAAAGTGTCGGGTAAAGAGAACTTAACGGGCCTGAACGGGCCAGTGCTCTTCGCATCCAACCACCACCTGGGCCTCGATAACCCGCTCATTTTCAAGGCCGTCACCCGGCGGTGGAGACGCCGCTTGGCAGTCGCCGCCGCCGCCGAGCTATGGCAAAACCCCATCTGGTGGGTCCTGAACCCGCTCTTGGGTAACGGCTTCCCCATCGCCAGGACTGGCCCCATCAGGCCGAGCCTCGAAAACCTGGGCCGCATCATGGACCAAGGCTGGTCCGTACTCATCTATCCGGAGGGCGTTCTCACCGTCGGAGGCCCCATGAAGCCTTTCATGCAGGGCGCCGGATTGGTAGCCGTGGAAGGCCGAGTCCCCGTCGTGCCCATGCGGCTGGACGTCGCTAAGTTCGGATCACCTTCCCGTCTCCCCCTCCTCCGCCGAGGCCGGGTCGAAGTCCGATTTGGCCCTCCCATCACCTTCCCCCCCGGCACCGACTACCAGCACGCCACCTCAACAATAGAAGAAGCCGTTAAATCCCTCTAACCCAAATTTGCATGTCATTCCTGCAGATGTCCTCCAACCCGCGGTGGCGGGGTGATGTCTGTACGACCCCCTCTCCCTCGATGGGAGAGGGATGGGGTGAGGGTGATCCCCCAGTGCTAGGTCACACATCCCAACCAACGTCGAGCGGTCTCAAGCGCCGAACCGTGCGGGGAGGTCTCATACCCCCTCTCCCTCGACAAGACCCTTGCATAATCGTCATTCCTTCCCCAAGGGTGGGGCATTCCGTTCGCCCTGAGCGGAGTCGAAGGGTCTCAAGAGCGGAATGGGTGGGGCGTCTTGTCCATAACCGATAGGTACGCAAAGGTCCCTCAATAGGAAAGCGCCAGGGTGAATCCCCCCTAAGTAGGCAGCAAAGGTGTAGCCCCCGCGTCCAACTCCACCTCGAACGTGTTCAGGGCTCCGGCTAGGAGAGCATAGTACCCGGTCGTCACCGTAAGGTCCGACACCCCCTGCGCCCCAAACCTCGCGTAAGCCGCTTCATAGACTTCCTGGGATACCTTATGCTGGCGCATTGTCTCTACCACGTAGTTGAATACCACAGCCTCCTCATCATTCAGCCCCGACGGAGCAGTCCGGTCCCGCACGGCCACAATCGCCTCTTCTCGCAACCCGGCATTTCGAGCCTCAGGCTCGTGATAGGTCCATTCGTACTGGCAGTCCCACTCCCGAGCCGTCACCAGTATCGTCAATTCCCTGACATCAGCCGGCAGACTGGTCTCGAACCTGATGTATGCTCCCAGGTGCGCCGCCCGCCGAGCCATCTCCGGACTGTTGAGCAACACCGAAAACGGCCCCGACACCTCCCCGCGGCTCCCCCTTATCTCATCGTAGGCAACCTGCCCATCTTCGCTTATGTCTTCCCTGTGCTTGATTCGTGGAATCCTGGTCATAAGATCCTTTACTCCTACTATCACTACCCCAATAACCCTGTTCCGTGCCCAACCCCACTGCTAGGCCAATACCATACGCATTGACAGTCCAATGTCCCGTTATACTCCCATCCCTAAGCCTCGTCTTGCTGTCATCCCAGCGCCCCGTCCCACTGTCAGGCAGAGGCCCCAGCCTTACTCTCATTCCGGGGCTCAGCGAGTATTCTAGGACTTGCCCGCCCACCTCAATACCTGCACGACTCTTTCCTCTACTTCGCCGGACTCCGCTTCAGCAGCGATGCAATTACCAGCGCCCCACCTATGATCATAATCACTATCGTCGGCACAATCAGGCTGCTGGAAACGTCAGACAGCATCGATGTCCCCACGTCAATCCCTAGCTGGCACAAAGCCGGCTCCACGTCTGATGCCCTGCCCGCCAGTCCGTCGCATCCCGCATGTCCCACCTCAAGGAAGGATGCAAACATGTTGGGGAGTTGCGCACGCAAACCCAGCGCGATCCCCATAAACGCACCGCCGGAAAGCAGGATTGCCAGGCCCGGCCAACCGATAAAGGACTTGAGCCCCGGCAGGTGTATCAGCCCCAGCAGCAAACTGAATCCTGCAATGGCCAGTATCCCCACCCATGATCCGGCCGTCTTACCCCAGGTCAACCACCCCCGAATTCCCTCCACGTCAGCTAGCACCTCGTCCTTCCCCACCCCCCGGTTCTTTGCGATCTTACCCAATGGGTCGAATCGGTCTTGATCGTCCAGTTGGCTCTCCCGGAACTCTTGCAACCCGCTGTCAATGAGCGGCCCGACCAACGGCTCTATAGTGATAACCAGCACCTCGATCAGCGCCTCCCGAGAATCGGGCAGCAGGAGCGCCTCGTTGACCTCTTCATCGAATTGGTCCAGCAAGGCAAGCAGGTCCAGCGAAAGTCCCTTCTCCCTGGCCTCTATCTTCGCCCGGGCATATGCTGCAGGCCTCAGGTCCGGCGGCACTCCCACCAGTGACGGCGCCGATATCGGAAACCGTGGGTCTTCCAGTTGGATTAGCGTATCCGCCATCTGCAGGCTGAAAGTCTCCACCCTGTCATCAAGAGTGCCCTCAGGCGGAGGCAGTATCTCCAGGTTGTTCTCTATCTGCTTAGCCAGGAAGCGAAGCAGGGCAGGCTTGGCCGTCCCCTCTACAGGCTCGACCCCCTCGGGAGTTGGCGTCCCCGTGCCGATTATCGGCCTGAAATGAATGTAGACGTCCGGTACGGCTATAGGCTCATCGGTCGCCGGATCAATCTCTTCATTGAGATATTCCACCGCCCCTCCCACCGCACCCTCCACCTGTCGCCGAAGCTGAGGCGGAGACAGTATGCCCTTGATGAGCGGCTCCACGTCTTCTTCCTCAACCTGAATTCCACCCAGGAAGTTGGCCCTGTCATCCTCCCGGATCTGCCTCGTCACCTCCGGAACAAGCACCGCGTCATATAGGCGGTTGTAGGCGTCGTTCTCCGAAAAATGTTTGGTGTAGAACTCTTCGGAAAGGAAGTGGGACCGAAGTGAGTCCGTCGTCAGGTAGCTCAGAACACCGAGGAAGATCAATACCCCCAGCGCCAGGCTTATGATGACTTTGAAAAGGCCCATGCTTCAGTCCAACGGCAGCCCTGACCGCCGGGGAGGCCGACCGTTAGCTCCTGGCTGCCTTGGTGGAGCGGCCTTTCTCGTTGTCCCGGAATTCCCGCGGGAGAATGAAGGTTATATCCTCCTCCGCCCCGTCCAGGGTGGTCACCTTCTCGGGGTGCAGCGCCTCTACCACCTGCCGCACCAGCAATTCGGGCGTCGAGGCCCCGGAAATAATCCCTATCCTCTTCACTTCCGCACCTATCTCAAGTCCGTCCAGGTCCTGCGCCCCGCTGATCAGAAACGATGGGACACCCAGAGCCTCGGCCACGTCCCTGAGCCGGTTGCAGTTCGAGCTCTGCTGGGCCCCGATAACGAGCACCAGGTCGGATGTTGCCGCCAGCTGCTGTACCGCCTCCTGCCGGTTGGTAGTTGCGTAGCAAATGTCATTCCTCACCAGCGAGTTGGGGAATCGAGACTTTACTTCATCCACTGCCTTGGAAGTGTCCAGTACGGAAAGCGTCGTCTGCGTGAGTACGACAAGCGGGCTCTCGGAGTCCCACTCGGGCAGGTTTATATCTTCCCGTTCGTCAATGAGCTCCATGGGCGTCTGGCCCATGGTCCCGATAACCTCCTGGTGCCCGGGATGCCCGATTAGCACCACCTTGCGGCCCTCTCTGGCATACTTCCTGGCCTCGTTGTGCACTTTGGTGACCAGTGGGCAAGTGGCGTCGATCACCTTGTGACCGCGCTGGCGCGCCCGCTCGAAGTCCTCCGGCGGAGACCCGTGCGCCGAAAACACTACCACCGAGTCTTCCGGCACCTCCTCGACATCCTCCACGGTTATCGCGCCCTTCGCCTCCAGGGACTCCACCACATATGGGTTATGGACTATCTCGTGTTTAACGTATACCGGGGGGCCGTACCTCTCAAGCGCCAGTTCCACAATGTCTATGGCGCGAACAACTCCGGCACAGAATCCCCTTGGGGTGGCGAGAAATACCTCCAAGATTACATCTCCCTTTCTGGGTTGTCTCTTCAGCCACAGTCATTATACATCCGTACACCTCCCCCCGCCCCACACCCCCTTATTGGACACTCCCAACCCTATAAGCTAGATTACTCCTTGGTCCCTTATCATCACCCATGCACCAACTCCTCGAAAACGTCAAAGTTCTCGACCTCACCCACTTCGTAGCAGGCCCTTATTGCACCAGGCTCCTCGCGGACTACGGCGCCGACGTCATAAAGGTCGAACAACCCCAGGCCGGTGATCCCGCCCGACGCCTCGGCCCCTTCCTCGCCGACCTGCCTCACCCGGAGAGGAGCGGCCTGTTCCTCCACCTCAACGGCAACAAGCGCGGCATCACCGTGAACATGAAATCAAAATTCGGCGGTCGACTCCTGAGGGATCTCGCTCAGTGGGCCGACATCCTCGTCGAAAGTTTCCGCCCCGGCGTCATGGACAGGCTTGGCTTGTCCTATGAAGCGCTGAACAATATCAACCCGGACCTCGTTATGGTCTCGCTGTCTAACTTCGGCCAGACCGGCCCCTACAGAAACTACGCCCTCGACGAGATCACCGGCTACGGCATGGGAGGCATGATGCACGCCAACGGCCTCCCGGACCGCGAGCCCCTTAAGCTGGGGGGACGTGTCGGCCTCTACCAGGCTGGGACCGTCGCCGCAGGAGCAACAATCACATCCCTCTACGGCGCCCGGGCGGCGGGCATTGGAGACCACGTAGACGTATCAATCTTCGAAACTCAGGCCGGGAGCATAGACAGGCGGGCCAATTGGGTCCTTGCACACCAGTACACCGGAGAAAACGCACTTAGGCTCGGGCCTAACATATATTCCGGCCAGAGACCCGCCAGGGACGGCTACATAGAAATGTGGACAGTCGGAAACATGCTTCCCCGGCTAGCCAGCGCCCTGGGCCCTGGTCCCGAACCGGCCTTGGACAACCCCGCCGACCTGTCCGACTCGGCCCAGGACTTGGAGGCGCGCATCCTCGAATGGAGCTTGGGTCACACCAAGCAGGAACTGTGGTTCAAGGCCCAGGAGCAGCGAATACCGTCAGGGCCTCTAAACTACATCAACGAAGTGGCAGCCGACCCTCAGTTCAGGGCCACGGGGTTCTGGAACAGGGTCGAACACCTACACACCGGCCGCGTCGAGTCCCTCGGCAGCCCCTTCACCCCCCACGCCGCCCCGAGACAACTCCGACGCCCAGCTCCAACCCTGGCACAGCACAACCGGGAAGTCCTCTGCGGCCTCCTCGGACTCTCCCCCCAGGACCTCTCTCGAATCATCCAGCAGGGAGTCGTATAGTAACCAATCGGATGTATGAAATAACTTTTAGGACCGGGTTGGGACCCCTTCGTGTATCGACCCTATCTTCCCTGTCATTCCGAGGCTCCGCGAGGTCGAAGATGCGCCTTGCTGAAAGTCCGCCTTTGGCGGAGCGTGAATCTGGTGTGGGGTCCGGTCCCCTCTCCCTCAATGGGGCCTTTGTATACAGACATGAACATCGTAGGGGCGATTCGCGAATCGTCCCTGGACTATCGACACCGAGCGCATTCTTGATGCATCCTATCCATAAGGGTGCCCCAGGACTCCCCCGCTAGCGCCGCGCCACAGCATGGTCAAAATTCTCGATAGCTCCGAACGACAATTCCGGTTCTACGACAACCGCGAGAAATACCTGCTATTCGTGAGCACCTGCAGCGAGAAGCAGGTGATCGCCGAGCGCGTCGCCTTGGACATTCGAGGTCTCCGTCCCACGCCACCGGCTCTTCGCGTTTTTGACGCCGGAATGGGCGACGGGACAGTTATCACGCGTCTCATGAGAGACCTTCACCGACAATATCCCACCGTTCCCTTTCTCATCGTCGGCAAGGAAATTAGCCAAGAGGACATCCGCATCAGCCTGGAAAAGATGGCCGACAGGTTCTACGAGCATCCGCTTTCCGTCCTGGTGGTGACCAATATGCTCTACTCGGAAGCGCCCTGGCTACGCCCTGGATCCAAGGCGAAACAGGCGCGTCTCAACTGGCTGGATGTCCCCCTTGAAGGAAGCACGTCCTACGAGTTCGACGAGCAGATCAGCGACCTCGGACGGATAGTCCAGGAATGGTGGAAGACGACTCCCAGCGAGCGAACTGGCAATCCCATATACGATTCTCCCTCGGTTATGGTGATCTACCGAAAGGACCACGAATGGCCACTGGCGCCTGTAATCCCTCAGGAGGGCCACTCCAACTTGGAGTACGACTTGATAGTCGCAGCACAGCCTTTCAGGGCAAGATCAACGGCTACGGTCAAGGTTCGCAACGTGCTTGCTCCACTGTCACGCTCCCTTGCGCCGGGCGGCCGCATGGTCGTCATCCAGTCTACCGGCAAAGACCCGGGGATGGAGATAATCCGGGGCATCTGGCCCGATGAGGACCCCTTCCTCACGCCTCGCCAGGAGCTTCTCAGAGAGCTGAACGAACAGCTAAGCGACGACCACCCGGAACTCCGGTTTCTCAGCTATCCCGATTCGCGGGCGCAGTTCCGCTACGACCTTCGACTGCCGCCCTCCGAGCTGGAGACCTCCATAAGCACCTCGACGCTCCTCGCAGGCTGGAACGCCGCAACCTATGTCGCCCAGATTGAGGACGAACGACTCAGGCCCGCCATGAGCCAGGGCGACTACATCGACGTCACCTCGCAGGTCCTCCAGAATTACCAAGGGCTGTGGTTCGTCGACGAGTCCTTCAACGTGGCCCGGACCGCCTGAGAGCAACCACACCACAAGCATAAAAAGAACCCCGTTAACCGTGGGCCCGTCGAAGGGTGGCATCGCCGAACATGATTCGACAAGCTCACCACGAATGGCTTCGATTGACCTATTGGACACCTTCAAAGGGCTGCAACCGAATGAAATATGGGATGTGCGCAGTTGCAAAATGAATCCACTGCAATAATCGAACCCAAATCCCTCCCCCTCACCGGCGCCCGAGTCCTTGACCTTTCCATCGTCTGGGCCGGACCCTACGCCGCTCAATTGCTCGCCGACTGGGGCGCCGAGGTCATTCGCGTTGAACCTCTATCAGTTTTCCAGCCCGTCACGCGCGGCGTAGTGCCTCGACCGAAGAAGGGCCAATTCCTGTCGGCCCACAAGTTCCCCGACAACGACCCCGGGGCCCGTCCCTGGAACCGGGACTCAGCCTTCAACACCCACGCCCGCAACAAGCTCAGTATGACTCTCAACTTGGACGCCGCCGACGGGCGATCGGTTTTCCAGGACCTGGTCGCCATTAGCGACGTCCTAATCGAAAATAACCCGGTATCCACCTTAACCAAGCTGGGCATCGACTATCCCTGGCTCCGAAACATCCGCCCCGACCTGATAGTCATTCGTATGCCGCCCTACGGCCTCCAGGGCCCCTATCGCAACTTCCGCTCCGTAGGGTCTTCCCTGGAGGCCGTCATGGGCCACACCAGCATTCGCGGATACAGGGACACCGACCCCTCAATGACCAGCACCGTCTACACCGCCGACGCCTCAGCAGGCGCCAATGCCGCCTTCGCAACAGTGTCTGCGTTGCTCTTTCGGCGGGAGTCGGGTTTGGGTGGCTTGATAGATGCCAGCCAGTCCCAGGCCATGCTCCCTTACCTCGGCGAGGCTTTCATGGACTACTCCATGAACTCTCGTGTTCAGACCACGCTCGCAAATGCCCATCCTTCCAAAGCGCCCCACGGCTGCTATCCTTGCCGCGGCGGCGACCGATGGATAACAATTTCCGTAGACGGCGACGAACAGTGGAATGCCTTTGTGGGTGTGATGGACAATCCGACCTGGGCCGCCGACCCCCGCTTCTCAACCTGCTCTGGCCGGTCGACTTGGCAAGAGGAACTGGACTCTCTGATCTCCCGATGGACCCGAGACTGGGACTCGAACGAACTTATGGCTCGGTTGCAGCTTTCCGGCATCGCCGCCGGCCCGGTAAATAAAGACGCCGACCTCCTCGCAGACCCCCATCTCGCCGACCGTGGTTTCTTCCAGCCTTTGGACCACCCGGAGACCGGAAATTATCTCTATCCCGGCCCCATGTGGCGCTCCCGATCGTTCCCCAACCGGCTCCGAACGCCCCCGTGCGACCTGGGCCAGCACAACGAATACGCCTACCGAGATCTTCTGGGCTATAACACTAAGAGATATTCCGAGCTGGAAGCCGCTGGCCACATCGGCACGGAGTTCCACCCCACCGTCACCTGACCCTTGCACACTCGCACCTTAGAGGAGCCCTATCCTGCGTAAAGGCAGGTTTCCTGCCTGTCCTATCCCCTCTTCCTCATACTTCACCCGCGCATGCTGTCGAAGATCCGCCGTGCTGAAAGTCCGCCTTTGGCGGAGAGGGAGCCCTGTCGAAGTATGAGCGACCAAAGCACTTACCCCCACCCCCTACCACCCGATAGCGCACCCATCCTTCCGAGGCTCAGTCCCCCCCTTCAGCACCCCCGTCTCCGCATCCCGCTCGATGATCTGTCCACCCCCGAACAGGCTCCGGTTTTCATCTCCGTAAGTCACTATGGAGTGGCCTCTTCTGATCAGCTCCTCCCGGGTCCCTCCATTCACCTCAGCCTCCAGTGCCACCCCGTCTCCAATCAGTGCACTGAACCTTAGCGCGTCCAATGCCTCCTGTGGATCGAGATCAAAGTCGACCATGTTCGCCATGACCTGTAGTTGTCCCTGCGGCTGTTGGAATCCACCCATCACCCCGAACGAGAGCCACATCTGGTCTCCCCGAGTCGCCATTGCCGGGATTATGGTGTGATATGGCCTCTTGTCCGGCGCTAGGGCATTCGGATGCTCCGGGTCCAACGAGAACAGCGCCCCTCGGTTATGCAGCGCAATCCCGGTCCCCGGCACCACCAACCCAGTCCCGAAACTCTCGTAAAGACTGTTTATAAAAGAGCAAGCGTTGCCGTCTCCGTCCACAACCGTCAGATAGGCCGTGTTTGCTGTCGCATAGACGTTTCCGGGACGCGGATGCTGGATAACTCCGTCGCACGCTATCTGCCGCCGACGCTCGGCTCCGTATCCTTTGTCCAACAACACTTTCATCGGCACGTCAACTTTCGCCGGGTCCCCAACATATTGCAGAGCATCTGCATACGCCAGCCTCATCGACTCAATCAAGTGGTGATAAGTGTCGGGTGACTGGAACCCCATTTCGCGTATATCGAATCCCTCGGCTATGTTCATCGCCATCAGGGCCGCAATCCCGTGGCCGTTGGGCGGGCATTCCCAGACACGAACACCCCTGTATTCCGTGGATATCGGCTCGTCCCACGTCGATTGATGGTTTTCTATGTCCTCTTTCTCCAGCCACCCGCCCATTTTCTGAACGTAGTCCGCTATCTTCTCTGCCAGCTTCCCCTTGTAGAAGGCCTTGGGCCCTCGCCTTGCAATGGACTTGAGCACCTCCGCCATCTCCGGGAATTTCATAACTTCACCGGGCCTCGGCGCCCGACCATTGAGCAGCAATTCACCGCCGGAATCATGAGCGGCCAGTTTCGCCACGTTGTAGTCCCAGGATCTTCCTAACACCTTCTGCACTATAAAACCATCCGACGCATAGCTAATGGCCGGCTTAAGCAGCTTCGACAAAGACATGCTCCCGTGTCTCTTCAGCAGCGTCTGCCACCCATCCACAATCCCCGGCACCGTCACCGATTGCGCGCCCAGGTGCGGCATCTCCGTGTGCCCGGCCCTCACCATCTCCTCCAACGACGCCCTCGTCCCTGATCTCCCGCTCCCGTTCAGCGCCGTGACCTTTCGGTCCTTCGCAGACCATGTCAGCGCGAACATGTCCCCCCCGAGTCCCGTGGACATCGGCTCCGTCACGCACAACGCCGCCGAGGTCGCCACCGCCGCATCTACGGCATTGCCTCCCTCTTGCAGCACCCTTAGTCCTGCCACCGCCGCCTGGGTCTCGCTCGTCGCCACCATTCCATGCCGTGCCACGACCGAAGGCCTTGTAGTGTAGAAGCTCATCTCTTCCTCCTGATTTGCGTAATCTTCAGTTATTTCGCGGCGTCCCGCTCATCGAATACTTCCTTGGCTACCCCAAGCGCATTCAGGCACGCCGGCAACCCGCAATAGAAGACAAGGTGCAAAAATAGCTCTCCTATCTCCTCTCGACTCCACCCAAGGTTCAGCGCCCAATCTATGTGTCCCTTCAACTGTGGCAGACGCCCGAGTACACACAGTGCCGACATCGTCGCAAGACTCCGCACCTTGTTCTCCAGCCCCGGCCGTCCCCACACATCCTCGAACAAACTCGCCGTAACCCATTCCTCCATCCCCGAAACCAGGTCGTATTCCGGGCCTGACGCAACCTCCGGATGCCCGAGACTAAGCTCGTTCAAAACTTCATTACCCTTTGCAACACGTTCTACGGTCGACTCCCCAACCTCCGACTCCTCCGGCCCGTCACCCATAATTCCCCTCTCCTCGAACACGGCCCTCGCCACCGACAACGCGTTCAGCGTCGAGGGCAGTCCCGCGTAGAAAACCAGGTGCATGAACATCTCGCCTAGCTCTTCCTTCGTCCACCCCAGGTTCAGAGCGTAGCCTATGTGTCCCTTCAGCTGGGGCTCCTTACCCGTGACGGTAAGGGCCGTCATCGTCGCTATGCTCCTCATCTTCTTGGGCAGCCCAGGCCGTCCCCACACCTCCCCGAATAGCGACGCCGTAACCCAATCTCCCATCCCCGGCACAAGGTCGTATTGCGGCAACCCTGACGCAGTTCTTCTCCCAGGCTAAGCTCTTGATAGCTGGCTTCCCCTCGGTTTACCCTGTCTTCGAATTCACTCATAGTATGTCCAATCTGAAATTGCCTTTGACCCGGCCTCATTATAGGCCATTCCTCTGAGCCGCCAAGATGGTTTCATCCCTATCGATGTGAGGTAACAGATGAGCAAAAGAAAACGAAAACCCCGAGAAGAAGAGTACTCACCTAAGTCCCGTTCCAACGCTGGCAATCTCGGCGTCGTATTCGGGCCTTTAGGCGCGCACAGGTTTTATCTCGGATATCCCATGCACGGCATCCTCCAAATACTCTTTTCCTTGACCATAGTAGGCATGCTTTGGGGTATCTACGAAGGCATCACCATCCTCTGGGGCAACGAATGGCGGGATGGCCAAGGCAGGCTCCTCCGCCCCTCCCCACCGACCAAAAAAGAGACCAAATAGCGCCCCTCCATAGCTCTGCCCCGCAGGGGTTGGCGGGAGGCGCATTGTCACCTCTCCTTTGTTGTATCCTTTTCGTAGCCTTCATTCCGGCCCCGAACTGGCTGTAAGTGCGCCTATGGCGTGAATCCATTTCTCCACAAGGGGGGAGGCATTCCGCTAGCCCTGAGCGAAGCTGCAAGTGCGCCTCTGGAACATCGAAGGGTCTCAAGAGCGGAATGGGTGGGGGATTCCGCACACGAACTGGAATTTACAGAAAGCCCCATTCATTCGAGAGCACAGAACCAACCCCGAGCCCCTTGAGTTGGTGAGAGTGATAAACTCCTAAACAAGGATGTCCGCCGGAAGTCTCCCTCACCCGCCGACAGTGTCGCCGATTGAACGGATGCGAGGTACATCAACATGTACGAAAGCCTTAATGGAAAGGTAGTTCTCGTCACTGGAGGAGGTTCGGGCATCGGACGCGCAACCTCCCAGGCCTTCGCCCGACTCGGCTGCAAAGTCGTTGTCTCAGACATGGACGGGCCCGGCGGCCTGGAGACCGTAAAGCTCATCAAGGATGCCGATGGCGAGGCCATCTTCATCCCTGCCAACGTCACTGTCACATCCCATGTCCAGTCCCTCGTAGAACGCACCGTGGCCCGGTTCGGCAGGCTCGACTGTGCGGTCAACAACGCCGGCATCAACATCACATCCCGCCTCCCCACCCACCTCCTCCCCGAAGAAGACTGGGACCGGATCATAGACGTCAACCTGCGCGGCGTCTGGCTCTCCATGAAATACGAGATCCCCGTGATGCTGGATCAGGGCAGCGGCGCAATTGTTAACCTCGCCTCCATCTACGGGATAGTAGGCGCCCCCAACACCACCGCCTATACGGCAAGCAAACACGGAGTCTCTGGACTTACCAAGGTCGCAGCCCTCGAATATGCCGACCGCGGCATCAGGGTAAACGCCGTCGGTCCCGGCTACACCGACACCTCCATGGTGCAGCGCGTGGTAGACGCCAACCCAGGGATACAAGACTGGATGATCAACAAGACGCCCGCCGGACGCATGGGAAACCCCAGCGAGATCGCCGAGGCCATAGTCTGGCTCTGCTCCGACGAAGCCTCTTTCGTCACCGGGACAATCGTCCCCATAGACGGCGGAATGATCGCCCGCTAAACCACTACTCCCGTCACACCGCCTCGCCTCTTATCCCCTAGGTAGGATCAGGTAGCGTGCCTGCCTGTCTTATCTCTCCCGCCCTTTACTCACCACAACCGCCGGACCCCATACCGGTCAAACAGTTTCTCACCTGATATTAGTACAAGGTTCCGCGACATCGCCTGCGCAATCAACATCCTGTCAAATGGGTCCCGGTGATGCACCGGGAGCATACCCGCACGCACCCCATCATCCACCGTTATCGGCAACTCCTCGAATCCCTGTCTCTCCAATATTCCCGGCATATCCAGGACAAGACGACTCGCTTCCTCCAATTTGCCCGACCGATATTTAATGGCGATCTCCCAAACGGTGGCCGCGCTTATCAACTTATCGTTGGTGGGATCTTCGATAGCACCGCGGGCTGCCATCGGTAATCGCGTGTTCCCCTCAACCCACCACATGAATGAGTGAGTATCCAGCAACAGTCGCAGCTAGCCACCCTCCCAGAGCTTGAGCTCTTCTTCGGTCATGGGATCATAGAAACTGTCGTGTATCTTTATTTTGCCCTTCAATACACCAAATTGCGGCTTTCCCTTCGGCTTGCACCTCACCAACCGAGCCACAGGCTTCCCGTTCCGAGCTATTACCACATCTTCACCTGCCTCCACTTGAGCCAGCAGCTTCGACAGATTAGTCTTCGCCTCATGTACGTTCACGGTTGTCATTTTGGTTCTCCAAGTTCTACTTAGCTAATTGTATGGCTAATGCCAAGAGCCGCCAACCTGATGCTGCCGTCAACCCACCAGATAAAGGGATGAGTGTCCAATAACAGCCGCAGCTACCTCCCCTCCCACAACCTCAGTTCCTCCTCCGTAAGCGGATCGAAGAAACTGTCGTCTATCTTTATCTTGCCCTTCAATACACCAGCTTGCGGCTTCCCCTTCGGCTTGCATCTCACCAACCGTGCCACAGGCTTACCGTTACGGGCAATAATCACCTCTTCTCCCGCCTCCACCTGCGCCAGCAACTTCGACAAGTTGGTCTTCGCTTCATGTACGTTCACTGTTGTCATAGTTGGTCCCATGAATTAAGTTAGCTAACTGTATAGCTAACTCATCACGTGGTCAAGTAAAGTCTCTTATCGTTACCCCTACCCCCGAAACTCCTCCCGAGGCCCCCTCAACCGCTCCGACAAATCAGTGTCTCCCATGAACTTCACCAGGTATTGATGTAGGTCCTTGGCAACGTCCTCCCTGTCGTTCACTACGTTCCGCTCCTGCCCGGGGTCCGACGCCCGGTGATACAGTTCCGATTTCCCCGCCTCTGCTGCATATAACAGTGACCACTCGTCAGTGGTAATCACCGTATTGGAATGGACCTTGGCCCTACGCAGGAAGTTGTCCACGTGCTTCACCTGCGCACCCGGATTGGCAAAAGGCTTGCCGCTGATAACAAACTCCCGACCCGGCAGTGACAAATCATGCATCCTGGGCAGCAGGGAATCCCCTTCCACGTGCTCGGGAATCGGCTGGTCCAGGATCTGCATTACGGTCGGCATCACGTCTACCGCCGCGGTCAACCCGTCGTACACGCCCGCCTTCAAGCCTGGCACGTACATCAACAACGGTATGCGTATGATCTCTTCGTATAGAGGATCGTGGCCCCACCCCGCATCGGGCCGCATCCAACCGTCGGCCGCCGATCCATCATCAGTCGTATACACAGACTTCCCGAAATGCCCGCCATGCTCCCCGAACAGGAACCCGTGGTCCGTCGTAAATATGATCGCCGTATTGTCCATCAACCCCATGTTCTCAACACATCGCATCAAATACCCGATCCACGTATCGACCATTGTGACCTCGCCACAGTATGAGGCGTGGGCCTTCTTCACCTTCGCCTCGGTGAATCCCGGCACATCCTGCCACCTGTTATACGGAGGGTCGATGAGCTCTCCGTCATAGTCGGGCATATACAGTTCGGTGTAGTAGTTTGGTGCGTCCCAAGGCTCATGAGGGTCCCAAGTGTCGATATATAGGAAGAAGTTCTCCTTGTAGTGGCGCTGCAGCCATTGCATTGCCCAGGTGAACGTCTGTGGAGCGGCATGGTCCGCCTCCGACCTCCAGTCGGCCCTCAAGTCATGCGATTCTATCTTGAACTTCCCGGGAATTAGAGACGCATCCTGGCTGGGATTGAAGTAAAACCCCTGAAACCCCCGGTCGAAGTTCATCCCGTCCCGGATGTAGTACGGAGTGTCCACAACCGCCGCAGTCACATAGCCCCGCTCCGCCAGGATGTCCGCCAGTGTGATCGACTCCGCAGGCAGAGGCTCCCACCCCATGAACGACATCGTCCACTGCCCCGTGTGATGGTCCGCCCGAGCAGGGACCGTCGGAAAAGACGACACAAAGTGCCCGTCGAACCGCACCGACTGCGCAGCAAGAGAGTCCAGAGCCGGGGTCTTGATCCAGTCATTCCCGTAGGCCCCCATCCGGTCCCACCTGAAAGTATCCGCAACTATCCAAATCACATTCATCTGTTATCTCCTTGCCGTGGCCCTGGCCCGAAAGCCGAAACCCTAAAGTATCATCCCGATGCCCCGCGAGGGACCTGGGGTGGGGCTCCCATCCGTTCCCATGCCCAGTAAGGGCGTCCCACCCTGAGCCCAGTCAAAGGGTCGAGTGGTTCTCGGGCTGGTTCCTGCTGCTGGAAGGTTGTTTAGTGAACTCTTTTTAGGATTCACAAAAACAGTGATGTCAATAACCATCAAGTCCTCTCCATCGCAGTCATTGCCATCGCCTCCCCACCTATGGCGTATGGCGAGACCACCTGGTCGGCTCCCGCCCGACGAAGCTTCTTCTCAGACTCTGCCCTCGAGGCCCGTGCAACAATATGCAAACCAGCGTTCAACCCCCTGGCCGACAGCGAAATGTATACATTTTCACTGTCATCCCCCGTAGCCGCCACAAGCCCCGACGCCCTATCTATCTGTGCTGACATCAGATCGGCGTCTCTCGTGGCATCTCCCTGCAGCGTCAACATGCCATCTTTTTCAGCCTCGGCCAGGGCTTCCGCATCCTTGTCTACCACTATTACCGACACCGCACTCTCTTGGAGGGTGGAAGCAACCGCTCTCCCAACCCGTCCAAACCCGCATACGATGTAGTGCCCGCTAAGCTTTGTCATTTGAGCCCTCCTAATCCGCCTCCGAAGCAAGCTGCCGACCTCATGTGCAACTGCCAGGTTCACCACGGTGGTTAGCACATACAGCATCACCCCAACCCCACCCACCATCAAGAATATCGTAAAAATGCGTCCGCCCGTCGAGAGTGGGTGCACCTCCTCATACCCGACAGTCGTGAATGTCACGATGGTCATATATACGGCGTCCAGCAGCGACCATCCCTCGATCGCCATGTACCCCGCAATGCCCACCGCAACCACCACCACCAGCGCGATAACACCCCTCGCCAGCCGATTTTGAAGTAACCTTACTATCGCCCTTCTCCTCCTGCACGATAGTACACGCTTCCGGCAACCATCACCCTGAGTTGTGGAATCTCCATAAACTTGGTCATTCCATGCTCTGTATACATGGCCTAACTAAGAATAGAGGCACATTTTCGGCTGGGGATGCCAATTCCCGAGAGCACGCTTTCTCACGTCACCCGGATTGGGTGTGGCAGCGGCTGATTGAACAGGTATCCTCGGGAGTTAAAGGGCGTTTCATCCGGCTGCGTATTCCCCGCCGAGTCCGTCGCCCGCGTCATGATCGTATGCTGCCCTTGGCTTACATCCCAGCTAAACTCGAACCGCGCCCATGAGTATTGCACCTGTGGCCCCGTAAGCACCGCCTCATTCCACGTCCTCCCCGAGTCCTCGCTCCATTCCACCTTCACTATTGGGCCGTTGCCTGAATGCGCATACCCCTGCAGTTGGCGCTTGCCCGAAGATACCTCCGCGGGCCAGGGAAGCGCCAGGGCGCTCTTCACTACCTGGGTTGTTACTATCTTTCCCTCCGCCTGTCCCTCCGGCTCATATCCATCCCCTATAAGCACGTAATGGGTGGTGTTATTCCGGGTCCAGGTCCGCTCGGATGATACAACTATCCGACCCAGCCACTTGATGGATGACGTCCCTGCCCAACCCGGCACTATTGCTCGAAGGGGGAAGCCGTGGTCTTGAGGCAGAATCTCCCCGTTCATCCCGTAAGCTAGCAGCGTGTCGGGATGCATCGCCTTGTCGACCGGTAACTCCCTTCGATAGCCCTTCTCCGGCGAATCAACGTCCATCCCCACCAATAGCACACTGCGCGCCTCGGCCTTGATCCCCGCTTCCATTAGCACGTCCTTTAGCGGCACACCAATCCATTCCGCGTTCCCCACCCCACCCCTCCCCCACTGCGTGCCCTTGGCCGCCTTTCCGTTCACGAGGTCGAACATCGACCTGTGATTCCCTGCGCACTCCAGGAATGAGACCACGGTCCTGGATGGCATATTCAGAATCTCGTCATACGAAAGTCCCAATGGCGAAGATACGGCGTCGCCTTCTATCTCGAGCCTCCAACCGGTCGGGTTCACCGCCAGGCTGCTCGAGTTGTTGCGCACGAAGAAGAATCGGTTCGGCGTGATAAGTCCCTGGATATTCTCCAGCCGCGTTTCAAGGCTGCGTTCGTGCTTTATGAACGGGGCCGGGTCCTTGGACCAGGGCATCGGGACCGCGGTTCCGGTGTCAGGCGTGGCTGTCAGTATTGACGTTGGTGTAGGCGTGCCAGCACAGGCCGCCAACACCGCTGCCGTACCCCCTGCCGCCAACAGTTGAAGGAAGCGACGTCTGCCAATGCCATGAGCAGTCGCCCGGCGCCGTAGCCTATCTTCCTCCGGTAGCCGCTTATTCCCTACACCCCTTGCACAGTCAACTTCGGATGAGTCCATGTCTCTACTCCCTTGCCTCGCGAACAAGTGAATAGCCTAAACCGAGTCTCGGCGTGGAACACCCCGACATTATCATCTTCCCTGACCCAGGTGAAGAACTCGAATCTGACGGCATGCTTGCCTTTCATGCACTATAATATCCCAGCCCCGACCCCCATACAGATAGAGAACAACCTTGGTTAAGGAGCAACCCCAATGGCAGCTGTTTCATGGAGCGAGGTCGCCAAATATTTCGATGATGCCTTCCCTCTAAAGGGGAGGGTCGAACGCCGAGACGTCATGGACCTCGCCGACGCAGACCTCGCCTCCGACGACGCCATAGACGCAATTGACGCCCTAGGCTCCCGAGTCTTCCCTACAATCGACGCCGCCAAAGAATTCCTAGTCTCTCAAGGCTACATTTCCTAATTCTCCCTCCCTGGTGTCATCCCGACGCCCGGCGAGGTATCTGGGGATGCGTTCCCTCCGCTACCTGTTACACCGTCGTTTCCCTGTAGGGTCAATCCCTCTTGCTAACTTCCTCCAATACGGGGCCGCTCACCCTGAGCTAACTGCATATGCACCTATGGAGAATCGAAGGGTCGAGCAGCGGCTCCCATCCCCTCTCCCTTGATGAGACTTTTGCACAACCTCTGATGGAGGGGCCGGGGCCGCTCGTGCTGTCGCAGATCCGCCTCAGGCGGGAGGCACTCGAAGTATGAGCGGGGAGAGGTGGAAGTTAAACGATCTGGTTAGTATGACAGTTGAAAATCGCAGTCACGCGAAGGCACCTTGACGGGTCGCAGATGCGCCTCTGGCATGAGAGGGCTAGAGCCTGCCCCGAGTCCCTCGAGGGGGTGAGGGTGAATTTCCTCCCCCATAACGGCGAATTCTTGTGGTCGTCTCCCACCTCCATCGCACCTGTCATTCCGAGGCTCCGCGAGGTCGAGGATGCGCCTCTGGCGTGAATCTCAAACGCGAGCCCACCGCACCCTTACTTCATCTCCACCCCACACCATTACCGTCATTCCCGACCCCGATCGGGTCGCAGATGCGCCACTGGCGTGAATCCATCCCCTGGGGGGCGCTCATCCTGAGCGAAGCTGCAAGTGCGCCGTGCTGTAAGTCCGCCTTTGGCGGAGAGCATCGAAGGGTCGAGCGGAGGGCAGGGCTCACCCTTCCAGCCCGTCACGTCATTCTGCAAATCAAAATCGGGGCCCGGCAATAGCCGGGCCCCGATTCCTTTTGTCCTATTTGAAACCAGTCCCCTAAACGAACAGAGGCCCGAACACCACCGCCACTATCGCCATCAGCTTCAGCAGTATGTTCAGCGAAGGCCCGGACGTGTCCTTGAACGGGTCTCCCACCGTGTCTCCGACCACCGCCGCCTTGTGCGCCTCCGAGCCTTTGCCACCGTGCTCACCCTGCTCGATGAACTTCTTCGCGTTGTCCCAGGCTCCGCCCGCATTCGCCATCGTGATGGCCAGCATTACACCGGACGCAATCGAGCCGATCAACAGACCACCCAGGGCCTGGGGTCCGAGCACTATGCCTACGATTATTGGCGTAACAATGGCAAGCAGCCCCGGCACGATCATCTCTTTGATCGCTCCGTTCGTGCTGATGGCCACGGCCTTCCCATACTCGGGCCGGCCCGTGCCCTCCATGATTCCCGGTATCTCACGGAATTGCCGCCTCACCTCGTTCACCATCGCATTCGCCGCCCGGCCCACGGCCTGTAGCGTCAGCGCCGAGAACAGGAACGGCATCAGCCCTCCGACAATCAGTCCGATTAGCGTGCTCGAAGTGTCCTCCAGCAAGTCGATTATCTGGATGTCGACGGCCTCGGCATACGTCACCATCAGGGCCAGCGATGTCAACACCGCCGAACCAATCGCGAATCCCTTGCCCGTAGCCGCTGTCGTGTTCCCCAGCGAGTCCAGAGAGTCGGTCCTCTCCCTCACCTCAGGTGGTAGACCCGCCTGCTCGGCAATCCCGCCTGCGTTGTCTGCCACCGGGCCGTATGCATCGGTAGCCAGCGTGATCCCGAGCGTCGAGAGCATCCCGACCGCAGCCAGTGCTATTCCGTACACCCCTGCCAGCCAGTTCGCCAGCCAGATCGCTACTACTATCGATACTATGGGAATGACCGTACTGAACATCCCCAATCCAATGCCACCGATTATTACCGTCGCCGGTCCGGTTAGCGATTGTTTGGACAATGCCCTCGTGAACGGGTATTCGTAAGAAGTAAAGACCTCTGTCGCCGTACCTATTACCTGGCCCGTGACCAACCCGACCACAACCACCCAGAACAGGTTGAAGTCCATGTCCAACGCTGCTATCGCAACGCCCGTTCCGATGAGAACCAGGCCGCCCGACGTAAATATCCCCGTCCGAAGGGCCCACAGCAGCCTCCCCATCCCCGCACCTTCCCCGGTTCGCACCAGGAATGTCCCCAGCACCGAGGCGAATATCCCGATCGCCGCTACAAGAAGCGGCAGTATGAATCCGTTCGAGTCAAAGTCGCTGGTATGACCCACCAGGATGGTTGCCGTGGCCGCGAGTGATAGCGTCGCTATCAGGGACCCGACGTACGACTCGAAAAGGTCGGCGCCCATCCCCGCCACGTCACCTACGTTGTCACCCACGTTGTCGGCTATGGTAGCCGGGTTCCGAGGATCGTCCTCCGGTATTCCCGCTTCCACCTTGCCCACCAGGTCCGCCCCTACGTCCGCAGCCTTCGTGTATATGCCGCCGCCTACCCGGGCGAACAGCGCCACCGACGAAGCCCCAAAGCCAAATCCGGCCACTATGAATGGGTCCTTGAACACCCAGTAAAGCGCCGTCACCCCAATAAGCCCTATCCCCACCACCGTGATTCCCATCACCGCCCCACCCGAGAACGCCACCCGGAGAGCAGGGCCAAGCCCAACTTGAGCCTTTGCTGTCGTCCTGGTGTTCGTCCTTACTGCCACGTTCATCCCGATATATCCCGCCAGCCCGGAGGCAACCGCCCCCGCCAGGTAGGAAATTGCCGTCGCCGGCAGGGACCGGGCGTCGCCCGGGATCCTGTCCAGAACGTCGGCGTCAATGAATATCCACAGCACCGCGAAGATGATCAGGGCAAAAGCCCCTAGGACGGCATACTCCCTCTTGAGGAAGGCCATTGCCCCCTCCTGGATCGCCTTCCCGATCTCCCGCATCGTCTCGTTGCCCTCGTCCTGTCTGAGGATGTACATCACGAGAGCTATGGCGAACAGCAACGCGGTCGCGCCTGCGGCGAAGCTGATGAAGAATGAGGTCATAAGAGGAGGTCTCCTGACTGGAAGAGATTGTAGAGTCTGGTTCCCTGTCAGAGACGAATTTTATCGGCACCCCCACCCAAGCGTCAAGAAGCCCCCTCTTCCCTTTCCGCCATTCCCAACCTTCCTTCCGTCATCCCCAACATTCCTTCCGTCATTCCGGCCGCCGAGAGCCAGCTGGAAGCGCGCCAAGTTGAAAGTGGCGCATCCGCCTCTGGAGGAATGTGAATCCATCCCCGGGGCAGCGGGGTGCCCCCTTCTGAGACCTTTGCATAACTCCCATCCCGAGCACCGCGAGGGGTCTACAGCATCCCTCTCTGAATCCTCCCTCGTTCTCACCGCTCACACACCTCCTTTCCCTCCCCCTTCCCCCCAGTACTGAACTAGAGGGAAACGTGGGCGCGTCTGCGCCCACGTTTCCCTCTAGTTCATCTCTCCCCCTCTCCCTTGAAGGCCCTAAGGGTCGAAGATGTCGAAGATGCGCCTAGGCGTGCGCCTATGGCGTGAGAGGGGGATTAAGGGGGTGAGGGTTCCTCGATTGGGCTGGGACAGTGTCCCCCCAGGTGTTGAATCAACTCCTTGACCCAACTGGAACGTTAGTGCTAATCTCCTCACCGTTCGAACACCATCCCAACCAACTTAAGGAGGAACCAAAACCCAGGGGAAGCCCACCAGACCCACCCGAGGACTCAACGCCTAAGCCCATCCCAACGGTCGCCAGGCGACCCGCGGCACAAGCGACAACCGCCATCTCCTCATCCCACGGGGCCCGTGTGCCCTTCCCTGATCCCCCAGGCGATGGAAGACACCCTGGACCGTACTGAAAAAGTCTCCTAACGGAGCAACCCGACCCATGGAGCGGAACGGGGCGGCCCGTAGCCGAGGCCCGCTTGGCTCTCCGTACGCTTCATCAAATAAAACTGGGCTGTCCGCCACTCCCGGCTCCTGGATACAGGCGGCAAACTGGATACACCTTACTCCTGCGAGGGGAACTGACCCTGGACTTTCCCCTTCCTGCATCCGCCCCCGGCGGACAGCGCAGCCAACCCTTATTGGAGCCTATGACGGATGACGGACCCGTATGTCCGACCATACTTCCAGGTCTAGGCGGCGGCGGAGCCCCGTCCCCACGTTCCCGGGACGCCTTCAAGCCCGCATTATCTAAAGATAGGGAGCCGAATCCAGTAAGTGTCTTCCATCGCCAACCACCCAACAGACGAAACCGAGACTCCACAACCGAATAATCGCCCGAACCGGACTGAGTGTATTCGGAAGACCGGGCATCCTACCCAATATCCCCCACCCCTAGCCCCCCAGCTTCTCCTCCAGCCTCCGCAGCGACCGCTCCAGCTGGTGTTGCCGGTAGGCCACCGTAAGGTCTCCCCTGGTGCGCTCCACCACCCCCCTCACCATGTCCGTCGTACGCCGCAGCCCCGAGGTTATCCCATCCGGAAAATCGATCGTCGTTAGAGCAGTGTAGATCGCATCTATCTGCTCCAGTTTCCGCTCACACAGGTCTATGTCGCCCTTGCGTAGCGTGTCCAGGATGTGCCGGCGCATCTCCCCCACCGCCTCCCCCATCCCGTTTAGATAAGCCGGATACCCGACCCTCAACTCATCCGGGTCCGGCAATGGACTTTCCGATGCCAGCGCCAGCGTGATCTGTCCCTCCGCGTATTCCTTTTGGGAATCGTGCAGGAAACCCGCGTGATATATGGACGGGTGCCCTGCTAACGACTCCTCCGCACTGTCCAACAGGCCGCGGGCCTTTGCCAGCAGCTCCTTAGCATCTTCGAATTCCCCCCGATGAGTAGCCCGTATGGAGTTGGCACAGTGACGTATCGCATCCCTGGCCGTCCGCAGTCCCTCCTCCCGGGCCCCGTGCTTCTCCGAAAGGCTCGCCCTGACCTTCTCGATAATCGAACCGAGGTTGGTTACTGTCCCCGACCCTTCATCCGCCATGACATCCTCGGCTCGCTGCCAGAATTTTCTCGCTTAGGTCCCTGGCCGCTTCCTCAATGTCCGGTGCTGACAACACCGCGCTGATCACGCATATCGAAGCCGCACCCGCCTCCACCACTGGACTCAGGTTATTAGCGTTTATACCGCCAATCGCAACTACCGGCGCTGAAATGGCCCCTGCCACCGACTCCAGCGTCACCAGTCCCGCGGGCCGAGTCACCGCCTTTGACGTCGTCGGATATATCGCCCCAACAGCTATGTACCCTGCTCCTTCAGCCTCCGCCGCCCGCGCCTCTTCCACCGTAGCCGTCGACACCCCAATTACCGCTTCCTTCGGCATCAGCGCCCGAGCCTCAACCAACGGCAAGTCCTTCTGTCCCAGGTGCACTCCATCCGCCCCCGAGGCCAGTGCCAAGTCCACGTGATCATTCACTATCGACACGACCCCGGCCTCAGCACAAAGCCGGTTCACTTTTCTCACAATTGGGAGTTGCTCACCCTTGTCCCGGGTCTTGTCCCTCCACTGGATCACCTGCGCCCCACCCCGAATCACCGCCCCAGCCGCCTCAACCTCCGATATCCCCTTGAGAAAACTCGGGTCGAGAATAACGTACAACCCGGCGATTGCACCTTTCTTTAACATCACTTCCACCTGCGCCAGACCCCTAAATGTCCTTGATCGCCGGGGGCATTTCGCCATCCCGAGCCGCGTCTATCATCTCTCGTGCCTGCTCCGGCATCTCCACCCCCATATCTCCCAGCCTCTTCTCCGCCCACCGCCCTATGTTCGAAGGGTCCTTGTAGTAGTCATCCGTCGGATTCAACTGCGGCGGCCCGGAGGCATCCCACTTGTCCTGCATGGACCTGTGATAAGCCACCCGGGATATTATCCGGTTCAACGCATTGCTCCCGCACGACTCGCAGACCGGGTTGGCCGTCGACCCTATGCTGCGAAGGAATACGCTTGTCGTCTTGCCGCATTCCGAGCACCTGTATTCATAAATCGGCATGTCAGTCGAAGTCTCCGTCGTCGCCCGGCTCGTCGGATATGTCCCCCGACTCCATCCGGTCGACCATCTCCCCAAACTCGGGACCCATGTCTTCACCCATCGAATCCCCCATCCGCCTCATCATGTCGGCCATCCCTTTCGGGTCGTTCTCGTCAATGCCGTCCCACGCCGAGGGGTCGGAGAGGTCTTCCAACTGGCTCTCATTCGACTTCAGCACCGCCACCCGTGACACCAGCCTAGAAAGCTCCACCGAACCGCATTCCGGGCACGCCTTGCACGGCGGGTCAACAAACCCCCGCACGAACAGGCTTACCCTGCGCCGACACCCCCCGCACCGGTATTCGTATATAGGCATTCTGGTACTCGCCCCGTCCCCGAATTCTAGCACAACAACTTCGAATGACCCCCATCCGTCATCCCCGACGCCCATCGTGAATCCATCCCGCAGGGTAGGGCCGTTTATCTTGATGCCCTCCAAGGATCGAGCAAGCGGAGCGATCTCCACTTTACCGGCACACAGCCTCACAGCTGCACCACATCGTGCTTGCCCCAATTTCATCCGAATGCCTAACCAGGGATTAGGATTTGCCCCCTTACTTGCCTCCCTGGACCGTCTCTCGTAATCCCCCGTTCCTTTGGAGGTCAAAATTCCCTATGCTAGAATGACCGCGCATGGAAGATCTCAAGTATTGGGTCGCATTCAACAGAATACCCGGCATCGGCAGGGCGCGCTACGCCGCGCTGGAAGCCTACTTTGGGACACTTGAAGTTGCCTGGACGGCTGGTCCCGCCGACCTCCGGAAAGCTGGCCTTGACAGCCGGTCCATCACCTCCATCCAGTCCCGACGCCCTTCCATCGACCCCGAAGCCGTCCTCTCCAACCTCCAGGCGCACAGCATCGAACCCCTTACTTGGCACGACCCCCGCTACCCGGAACGCCTCAAGCAGATATATGACCGCCCTCCTGTAATCTACGTCCGCGGCGCAATCTTGGAGCAGGATGATTGGGGCATCGCAGTAGTCGGCTCCCGAAAACCCACCGCCTATGGCCGGGAGATGGCCCTCACCTTGTCTACTGAGCTCGCCCGCAACGGAATTACAGTGGTCAGCGGCTTGGCCCGAGGCATTGACTCCGTAGCTCACCGAGCCGCTCTCGACGCCGGTGGACGTACCCTCGCCGTCCAGGCTTGCGGCCTCGATATGGTCTACCCTCCCGAACACACACGCCTTGCCGAAGAAATCGCCGGGTCCGGCGCAGTCATCAGTGATTACCCCCTCGACACCCGCCCCCGCCCCGATTTCTTTCCCCGGCGTAACCGCATAATGAGCGGCCTGACTCTCGGCACCCTCGTCATCGAAGCCGACGAAAAGAGCGGAGCACTCATAACAGCCGGCTATGCCCTGGAACACAACCGTGAGGTCTTCGCCCTCCCCGGCAACGTAACCTCACCCAAGAGTCGGGGCACCAACCGCCTCCTACAGGAAGGGGCCAAGCTGGTCACCCGCATAGAAGACGTCCTTGAAGAACTGAACCTCAAGCTCGTCCCTGAGCAGCTCGTCATGCAAGAATTGCTGGAGGTGTCCGCCCCGGAGGCCGACCTCATCAAGCTCCTGTCCCGAGAACCTGTCCACATCGACGAAGTCGTGCGCCAGTGCGACTTGCCCGTATCGACGGTGAGCAGCACGCTCGCTATGATGGAATTGAAAGGAATAGTAAAGCAGGTCGGCGCTATGAGTTATATTAAGATTCGCGAAGTGCGGCCTGCCTACCCTGCCCAAGTGTAACCCTTATGGCTAAAAAACTCGTAATTGTAGAATCTCCCGCCAAGGCCCGGACCATCGAGAAAATTCTCGGTAAGGACTTCAATGTCATGGCCTCCCGAGGCCATGTGCGGGACCTGCCCCAATACCGGTTCGGCGTCAACGTTGCCCAGGACTTCGCTCCTTTCTACGAAGTTCCAAAGGACAAGAAGGACACGGTCCAGAAGCTCGCCAAGGCCGCCAAGGGCGCCGACGCCGTCTACCTCGCCACCGACCCCGATCGCGAGGGCGAAGCCATCTCATGGCACCTCCTCGAGGCCTCCAACATAAAGGGCATGCCCGTTCGCCGCGTCGTCTTCCACGAAATCACAAGGAACGCCATTACCGAGGCTTTCGACAACCCCCGTGAAATTGACATGGACCTCGTCGACGCCCAGCAGGCCCGCCGGGTCCTGGACCGCGTCGTCGGCTACCGGCTCAGCCCCCTCCTCTGGCGTAAGCTCGAAAAGGGCCTCTCCGCAGGCCGAGTCCAGTCCGCCGCCCTACGCATGGTCTCCGACCGTGAGCGGGAAGTCACCGCCTTCGTACCCACCGAGTACTGGACAGTAGAGGCCGACCTCAATAAGCAAAAGGCCGCAAAGAAGCACGCATTCCGAGCCCTGCTCCACAACCGGAAAGGTAAGCGCGGCAAAATTGCCATCGGCGACGCAGATCAGAGCAAAGCCATAGCCACCGACCTCGAAGGAGCCGCCTACACCGTCGCCAAAGTCGACAAGAAGCAGGCAAAGCGCAACCCTTCGCCTCCATTCACCACCAGCACCCTGCAACAGGAGGCCGGTCGAAAGCTCCGCTTTACGGCAAAGAAGACTATGGCCGTTGCCCAGCAGCTCTACGAAGGTCTCCCGGTCGGCAACGAAGGACAGATTGGCCTCATAACCTACATGCGTACCGACTCCCCTTCCGTTTCTAACGAGGCCCGCAACGAGGCCCGCCGGTACATCTCCGAAAAATTTGGGGCCGCTTACGTGCCTCCCTCCCCACGCGCCTACAGGACTCGCTCCAAGGGTGCCCAGGAAGCCCACGAGGCCATCCGACCCACCTCCTGCTACCGAGACACTGACTATTTGAAGTCTTATCTCAGCAATGACCAGTTCAAGCTCTACAACCTGATCTGGAAGCGAATGGTCGCCAGTCAAATGAGCTCCGCCCTCATAGACCAGACCACCGCCCACATTGAGGCAGCCCGCACTGATGCCCCAGCGCAATCTCCAACTTACTTGTTCCGAGCCACCGGCTCCGTCACCGCCTTTTCCGGCTTCCTGACCCTGTACCAGGAGGATGCCGACGATGCTTCCGGTGACGAAAAACAGCCCCCCCTCCCCGACCTCTCCTCCGGCGAGGCCCTGGACTTCCTCGGCCTCGATCAGAAGCAGCACTTCACCCAGCCTCCCCCCCGCTACACCGAAGCCTCTCTCATCAAGGCTCTGGAGGAGAACGGCATCGGCAGGCCCAGCACCTACGCCCCGACCCTCTCAACTATCCAGGACCGCAAGTACATCAGCAAGGAGAAGGGTCGGATCCACCCCACGGAACTGGGTCTCCGCGTCAACTCCCTCCTCAACGAGCACTTCCCCGATATCGTAAATCTCGGATTTACCGCCGAAATGGAGCAGGAGTTCGACGAAATTTCCAGGGGGGAGCGTGAATGGGTCCCCGTAATCCGGGAATTCTACGACCCCTTCCAGGAAGCCTTGGACAAGGCATCCGATGCCATCCCCGACGAAGCCTCCGGCCTGGTCTGCGAAATCTGCGGTGAACCTATGACCGTCAAGGCAGGGAGAAACGGCCGCTTCCTCTCATGTAGCGGCTATCCCAAGTGCAAGAATGCAAAGCCCCTCCCCGGCCAGGAGCCCGAGGAAACCGACATCTTCTGCGAAAAATGCGAACGCCCTATGGTCATCAAGGTCGGTCGCTACGGAAAATTCCTCTCCTGCACCGGCTACCCCGAATGCAAGAACGCCAGGCCCCTTCCCGGCGACGAACGAGAACAACCTGAAGAGACCGATGAAGTCTGTGACAAATGTGATAGCCCCATGGTCATCAGGTCGGGCCGTAGGGGAAAGTTCCTTGCCTGCACCGCCTACCCCAAGTGCAAGAACACCCGGCCCCTCCCCGGTGAAGAACGAGAGCAGCCGGAAAAGACCGATGAGGTCTGCGACAAATGCGAAAGCGCTATGGTCATCAGGTCGGGCCGAAGGGGAAAATTCCTCGCCTGCACCGCCTATCCGAAGTGCAAGAACACCCGGCCTCTCCCGGGCGAAAGCTCTCGCCAGGAGCCGGAAGTCATAGACGAGGCCTGCGACAAGTGCGGCAAGCCTATGGCCATAAAATCCGGGAGAAGAGGCCGGTTCATAGCCTGCACCGGCTACCCTAAATGCAAGAACGCGAAACCTCTCTCTGCCATGAAGGCCGCGAAAGAGCCCATACCCGCCTAGCCCCGAGCCGAAACCTTGGAACACTACCAGTATCTCAACAAGTTCATCCGGTATCTGGAAGGGGAGCGTAACCTTTCCTCTTACACCGTGCGCAACTACCGGACGGACCTCAATTCCTATTTCGACTTCTTGGAAGACAACGGGATATATAACCTTGCAGACGTAGCCGGCAAGGAGGTCAAGAACCTTCTGAGGCAGTACGTCGCATGGCTCACCACAGAGCGGAGTATCCAGGTCACCAACAACCTTACTAAGCACGGCCACGACATGCGGAGCGTTTCCCGAAAGATCAGCGTGCTGCGCACCTTTTACCGCTTCCTGGTACGCGAGGGTTGGCTCGACACCAACCCCGTGGCCCGACTCCGCCTCCCGAAACTCGACAGGAAGTTTCCCAAATTCCTGTCTCCTCAGGATGCGTCGGCCCTCGTTGAGGCGCCCCTCGACCTCACCCCCCTCGGGCTCCGTGATCGGGCCCTTTTGGAACTGATCTACGCCACCGGCCTCCGGGTCAGCGAGGTCGTAAGCCTCGATACCGATGACGTATCCGACGGCAACCGCGAACTCCGCGTCCTGGGCAAAGGTTCCAAGGAACGGGACGTAGTGGTTGGGCAGCAGGCCCTCGCTGCCATTGCTCGTTACCTCTCCCACGGCAGACCACAGCTTTCAGTCAATGCCAAAATCCGAGCCCTATTTCTCAACAGCCGTGGTGGTCGCCTCTCCGTCCGGACCGTGCAGACCCTTGTCCGCAAGTACTCTCTGGAGAAGGGTCTCGTCGAGCCCGCCCACCCCCACACACTCCGGCACAGCTTCGCCACACACCTCTTGGACGGCGGTGCAGACCTCCGGGTCGTCCAGGAGCTTCTCGGCCACGAGAGCCTGGGCACTACCCAGATTTACACCCACATGACCACCGCCGAGACCCGTAAGACCTACGAAAAGGCTCACCCCAGGGCCCAGGCCGCCAATGATTCCGAATGAGAATTCTTGTAGTAAACGGTCCCAACCTCAACCGTCTCGGAAAGCGTGACACGACCCAGTACGGGACAACCACCCTCGCCGATATAGAGTCTGCGGTTACCACCCGCGCCTCCGAGGTCGGGGCCGACGTATCTTTCTTCCAGTCCAACCACGAAGGCGCAATAATCGACTTCCTACAGGCCGAGTCTGAAAACGCCGACGGTATTGTCATCAATCCCGGCGCATTGACCCACTACGGCCTCTCCCTCCGAGACGCCCTCGCCGACACCGCCCTCCCCATAATCGAAGTGCATCTATCCAACATCCACGCCCGTGAGCAGTTCCGCTCCGTATCCGTTATTGCTCCCATAGCCAAAGGGCAGATTGCCGGCCAAGGCTGGAAGGGCTATCTTTCCGCCTTGGACCTTCTCGTCGACTCCCTTAAGAAAAGCGGTTAGGATAAACACACCATGAGCGCATTGGACAGAACGCAAAGGCTCAGGGGACGCCTCGAAGCCGAGAACCTCGACGCCATACTCATATCCCAGCCCGAGAACCGCTTCTACCTTTCCGGGTTCAGCGGCTCCGCCGGCTTCCTCGTTGTCTCCCGTGACCACGCCTTCATCGCCACCGACTTCCGCTACTTCGAGCAGTCAGCCCGCCAGTCCCCCGATTACACGCTGCTTAAGATGGCTGGCCCCAAACCCTTCGCCTGGTTCCATGAGGCCCTCGCAGAGATCAAGCCCCGTCGCCTCGGCTTCGAAGCATCAGACGTTTCTTTCAGCTTATATTCTGTCATTAAACGCTCCATCGCCGAACTGCCTTCCAATGAGCGCCCTCGGCTAATGTCCACCCGCGGTTTGGTGGAAACCCTGCGCGAGGTCAAGGAGCCCGACGAAATCGCCGAGATCGATAGGGCCGCCTCCTTCGCCGACCAAGCCCTCTCCCAGGTCGTCCCGGCCATCGAACCCGGAATGACCGAAAAGCAGGTCGCCTGGGAACTCGAAAAAGCCATGCGTGACGCCGGCGCTGACTCCATCAGCTTCGACACTATCGTCGCCTCCGGGCCCAACGGCGCCCTTCCCCACCACCGCCCCTCCGACAAACAAATCCAGTCCGGCGAACCCGTCGTTATAGATATGGGTGCCAGGATCAACGGCTACTGCAGTGACATTACCCGCACCATTGTTGTCGGTGACGCAGATGATCAGTTGGACAAGGTCTATCACACCGTCCTGGATGCCCAGCTGAACGCCATCAACGCCGTACGCTCCGGCATGTCCGGCCACGAGGCCGACTCCCTCGCCCGCACCATCATCGATGGCGCCGGCTACGGCGAGCGTTTCGGCCACTCCCTCGGCCACGGCATCGGCCTGGCCGTTCATGAAATTCCCGTTGTAGGGCCCCGCGGCAGCAGTGTCCTCGGCAAGGACATGGTATTCACCATAGAGCCCGGCATCTACATCCCCGGCTGGGGCGGCGTCAGAATCGAAGACATGGTAGTCTTGGAAAATGGCAAGGTGCGGGTCATCACCAAAACGCCGAAGGCTCTGGGCTCCGTCGCGAATTGAAGCGTGGTCTTGGAGTTACATCCAACATTTGGGCAACATTGGATTGAGGTGCGCATATGATTGAGACCGGAGATATCAAGAAAGGCATGACCATCGAACTGGATGGCAGCCTCTACAAGATTCTGATGCTCAAGCACATCAAGATCGCCCGAGGCTCGGCCCAGGTCAGGATGAAGATTCGCAACATTACCGAAGGCCACACCATTGAGCGCACCTTCCAGTCCGGAGAGCGCTTCGCCGTAGCCCGCCTAGAACGCCAGGAGGCCCAGTTCCTCTACCGTGACGGCGATCTCTTCTACTTCATGTACACCGACACCTTTGAGCAATCTCCCGTCTCCCATGAACTCGTCGAGGATGTCGTTGGCTACCTCCTCGAAGGCATGACGCTGGACCTGATCCTCCACGGTGAAGTTCCGATAGGTGTCGAACTGCCTACCACCGTAGACCTCCGCGTCACCGAGACTGACCCCGGCTACAAAGGCGATACCGCACAGGGCGGCACCAAGCCTGCCACCCTGGAAACGGGCCTCACCGTCAACGTCCCGCTTTTCGTCAACGAAGAGGACAGCATTAAGGTAGACACCCGCACCGGCGAGTATCTGGAACGCGTATAGGCCGGACCAAGAGTCCGGCAGGGGAGGAGCAGTCATGGAAGGTCGTAAGCTGGTCCAGGAGGTAATGGTTCCCGCGGAATATGGTGCCGCCTACTACGTGAAGAAGGGCCAGATCCAGAGAGTGATAATGATCGATGGCCCCCAGGTCGGTGACTGGACGGCATTCAATGCCGGCAACTTCAAGGAACATTACGACTCCTCCCACACCTTCATCATGAACAGCGCACAGGGAACTGGGGGAGCCAAGGCGGTGCGAGACTTCTACTCTCGACCCCCTCACCTCAACGTCATGTTCACCACCGTTGGAGACACAGTGGGCACCCACTGGATGTTATGCGGAGCCAAGTGCACGCCGCAGCGCTACAAGGTATGGAACATCGAGGGCGGACACCGCAGCTGTTTCATGAACCTCGTCGAGGCCCTCGAGCCCCACGGCATCACCCCCGAGGACGTCCCCGACGTCTTCAACATGTTCATGAACGTCACCTATGACGATGAGGGGCGCTACCACATCCACGCCCCCGCCGCAGGCAAAGGCGGCTACATCGACATGCGCGCCGAGATGGACTGTCTCGTCGGCCTCTCCGCCTGCCCCGCCGGCGACGTTTCCTTCGTCAACGGTGACGGCGACGAACAGGGAAACAAGCGCCTAAAAGTCGAGATTTGGGAATAGCCACCTCCATCGTTTCCGTCAAGAAAGGCGGTTTTCATGATCCGAATGGCGATCATTTATAACAAGACCGAAGACAGCACCTTTGACCTCGATTATTACATCAAGTCACACATGCCCATGGCCGCCGCCGAGTTCGGCGCTTTCAAGTGGGACGTGGATAACGTTGTCAGCGGCGCCGACGGCAGAGACTCCCCAATCCACTGCATTGGCTACCTCTACTTCGAAAGCGAGGAAAAGCGCCTCGCAGGTATGAACGACACCACAGTTCCCAAGGTCATCGGCGACGTGCCCAACTACTACAAGCCGGGAATGCCCGTGGCCATAGTCAGCGAAGTATTGGGATAACCCCCGACCCCCTCCGCCCCATGCTCAACCTCGGCTGGTTCTCCACGGGCCGTGGCCCCGGCTCACGCGCCCTCCTCTCCACCGTCCACCAGGCTATAAGCAGTGGTCGAATACAAGCCAGAATTAGCTTCGTATTCAGCAACCGTGCCCCGGGCGAGGCTGAAGGCAGCGACCAATTCTTCGCTCTCGCCAACTCTCTCGGCCTGACCGTAGTCCATCACTCTTCCAGGGTTTTCCGACGCCGGTGGGACGGTGATCCCTCCCAATGGCGCTCTGCCTACGACACCCAGGTCGCTGGCCTGATCGCCCCCTTCTCTCCCCAACTCTGCGTTCTCGCCGGATACATGCTCATCGTTAGCCCAAACTTGTGCCGAGACTTTCCCATGATCAATCTGCACCCCGCCGCCCCCAACGGCCCCGATGGAACTTGGCAAGAGGTAATTTGGCAGCTAATCGAGCAACGCGCAGATCGCAGCGGCGTCAAAATCCACCTCGTCACCGAGGAGTTGGACCAGGGCCCCACCATCGCCTACTGCCGATACCCCATCCGCGGCGCGAGGTTCGATGAACTGTGGCGAGAAGCAGGCCTGGCCTCCACCAAAAACCTACGCCAGCGTTACGGCGAGGAATTACCCCTCTTCAAGGCAATCCGGGCAGAAGGAACAAAAAGAGAACTCCCCCTCCTGGTCGAAACCCTGGCCTTCCTCTCCCGCGGCGATCTCCACATCGCCCCCACCAACCCCTCCCCACCCCAGGACCTCACTACTCAGATAGAGGCAACCATCAGAAAATCCTAACCTCTCCGCTTCCCTATCGTCCCCGCCTACCACCGGGACCCATCCCCCTGAATATACCCCTGCATAACGCTGACTGTGGGGATTGAAGAGAAAGCGTCTAATCCCCTCTCCCTCAATGAGCCCTGTGCATGCCAGTCATTCTTTCCCCAGGGGTGGGGCATTCCGCTCGCTCTGAGCGTAGCTGTAAGTGCGCCTCTGGAGCATCGAAGGGTCTCAAGAGCGGAATGGGCGGGGAGTCTTGGCCCTAACTGGTAGTTACGCGAAAGTCCCTCGCTGGAAGCGGGCTAGGGTGATTCCGTCAGACGAGCCCGCTCGTGCTGAGGCCCTCGAAGTATGAGCGGGGACGGGAAGGTCTATTGAAGCGGCCGGGTCAGAGTCTACCCTACCGACCCTTGTAGTTCGGCTTCCGCTTCTCCACAAACGCCAGAGGCCCTTCCTTCGAGTCCTCCGTCTTGTGGATCCGCTGCGACACAAGCTCCTCCAACCGGAGCCCTTCCTCTAGCGGCATGTCGATCCCCTGGTAGGCCAACTGCTTTATCGCCCTCACCGCAAGTGGCCCGTTCCCGTTGATCTTGTTCGCCAGCTCCTCGGCAGTGGACATCACCTCTTCCGGCTTCACCACCCGGCTCACCAGACCCATGTCGTAAGCCTGCTGTGCGTTGAGTCGGTCTCCGGTCAGCAATACCTCCAGCGCCCTCCGGAAGGGAATCGCTCGAGGCAGTCTCTGCGTCCCACCACCACCGGGAATGATCGCCCTCAGCACTTCCGAAAGCCCAAAGTGCGACCTATCGGAAGCAATGATGAAGTCGCAGGCAAGAGCCAGTTCCAAGCCCCCCGCAAGACAGTAGCCATCCACCGCCGCGATAACGGGCTTGGTTAGGTCGCTCGTGCGCCAAAACCCCGAGGGCCGGACCTCGGCAAGTAAACCCTCGCCGGCCCCGCCGCCTCTCCTCCTGTCCGACATCTCCTTCAAGTCTGCCCCCGCAGAGAATGCCCTTCCGCCCGTTCCTGTCACAATCGTGCACCAGACATCAGTGTCGTTCTCAATGTCGTGCCAGGCCGCATTCAGGCCGCTCACCACCTCGGCATTCAGTGCGTTCATCTTCTCAGGCCGGTTGATGGAGACGTACGCTATTCGGTCCTTCTTTTCGAATAATACCTGCGGCATGGCTCTCTCCGGGATGACGTGTTATGTCCTTGTGACCGTGTGGGCCGGGCCCGAGCCTAGCGGCCCTTGAACTCCGGCTGCCGCTTTTCCGAAAAGGCCAATGGCCCTTCTATCGAATCTTCAGTAGTGCCCAGTAAACTGCTGAACACCCTTTCAAATTGGAAGGCCTGCTGAAGCGTCAGGTTGTATCCCCGCTGCACTGATTCCTTGATGGCCCGCACGGCTAGGGGTCCGTTTCGGCATATCTTCTCGGCAATCTCCTCGGCCGCCGACATCACCTCGTCCGCCGCAACAACTCGGTTGATCAGTCCCGAACGATGCGCCTCCTGGGCGTCGATCCTTCCTCCCGTCAGCAGCAACTCCATCGCTATGCACATCGGCATCGCCCTGGGCAGCCTGTCCACTCCCCCACCGCTTGGAATGATTCCCCACCGCACTTCCTGCAATCCGAACTGGGCATGTTCGGCCGCCACCCTTATGTCGCAGCTTAGCGCAATCTCCAGCCCGCCCGCTATGCAGAACCCGTTTATCGCCGCTATGGCCGGCGTTCCTGTGTACATCTCGTACATGTTCGGCATGCCCGGGGGATTCTCCACCGAGTAGGCCCCTCTCCACGCGTCCGGCCCCTCCTTCGCCACGTCCTTCAGGTCCTGCCCCGTGCAGAACGCCCGCTCCCCCGACCCCGTGATGATGATCACCCACACGTCAGGATCGTCGTCCAGCGCTCTCCACGTATTGGCCAACTGTCTCCAGTGCGCCTCTGTCAGCGCATTCAAGACCTCCGGCCGGTTCAGGGTCACGTACGCTATGCGCCCCTTTTTCTCAACTAGCAGGTGGGACTTTATGTCTTCGCTCATATCACGTCCCCCGAGGGTCTAGGCCGTCTTTTCTATCTCCGGTGGCGCATCCAGGTGCAGCGTCGACTCGGCTTCTTCCAGTTCAGCTCTCACTTCAACGGTGTCGCCGTCATATGTGAGAAGCAGTGGAGGTCGTTCCCCGGCTATCGCCTTCTCATCAACGTAGCACTTTTCAACGTTCTCAATCGATGGCGCCTGGTACATGGCCTCCATCAAGGCTTCTTCCAGTATCGACCGCAATCCCCGGGCCCCGGTCTTCAGCTTAACGGCCATATCCGCCGCCTTCGCTAGGGCCGCATCGGTGAATTCCAGTTCCACCCCATCCAGTTCGAAAATGCGATGGTACTGCTTCACCAGTGCATTCTTCGGCTGCGTCAGCACGGTTATCAACGACTCCCTGTCCAGAGCCCCGACCGCCGCCATCACAGGCAGTCTTCCTATCAGTTCGGGGATCAACCCGTACTTCAACAGGTCCTCGGGTTCCACCAGGTTCAGTATCTCCTCGGATCCCTTGATGCCGCGGCCCGTAACGGAGTTGAACCCGATGCTCGCCACGTCCTTGTTGACCCTCTGCTCTATCAGCTCATCCAGCCCGTCGAAGGCGCCGCCGCAGATGAACAGAATGTTGGATGTGTCCAGTTGGATATATTCCTGGTGAGGGTGCTTCCGACCGCCTTGTGGCGGTACGTTCGCAACGCACCCTTCAATAACCTTCAGCAGGGCCTGCTGCACCCCCTCCCCCGACACGTCCCGGGTTATCGACGGATTGGCGCTCTTCCGCGAAATCTTGTCTATCTCATCAATGTAGATAATTCCCCGTTGCGCCCGGCCCACGTCATACTCCGCCGCTTGGATTATCCGCAGGAGGATGTTCTCCACGTCCTCCCCGACGTAACCGGCCTCCGTCAGCGTAGTCGCGTCCGCAATGGCAAATGGGACTTTCAGAATCTTCGCTAAGGTCTGCGCTAGCAGGGTCTTGCCACATCCCGTGGGCCCGACGAGCAGTATGTTGGTCTTGTCCAGCTCAACGTCCCCATCCGCCTCCATGCTGTTGTTGATTCGCTTGTAGTGGTTATAGACGGCTACGCTCAGGACCTTCTTCGCCCGTGCCTGCCCTATAACGTATTCACTCAGCTTCTCATACAGCTCTTTTGGTGTCGGGAGCCGCTCGAGGTCCAGCCCGTCATCCACGGAACCTCGGTCCTCGTCTATCAGCTGTTGGCAAAGCGCGACACAGTTGTCGCAGATGTAGGTCTGCTCCTGGCCGCCTATCAGTTTCTTGACGTCCGGCGGGCTCTTGGAGCAGAAGGAACAAGCGTATCTTGTTCTTGCTTCTTTATCGTCGGGCATGTGGCCTCAGTCCGGGCCCGTGGCCCCGCTTACTCGGACTTCTCGTCCTTAGCCTCTTCAACCGTTCCAACTACCTTGTCCACCAATCCGTAGTCCCTCGCCTCTTCCGCACTCAGGTAGATGTCCCTGTCCGTGTCCCTGGCTATCTTCTCTATGTCCTGGCCCGTGTTCTCGGACAGAATGGTCCTCAGCTTGTCCTGCAGTCGCAGTATCTCCCTGGCGGCAATCTCAATGTCGGAGGCTTGACCTTGGGCGCCGCCCATCGGCTGGTGCATGTGTACCGTGGCATTGGGCAGTGCAAACCGCTTGCCCGACTTTCCTCCGCTCAGCAGCACCGTGCCCATGCTGGCCGTCATCCCGACACATATCGTCGAGACGTCGCATTGCACAAGCCTCATCGTGTCGTATATCGCAAGGCCCGCGCTTATCACGCCGCCGGGAGAGTTGATGTACAGGTTGATGTCCTTGTCGGGGTCTTCCCGCTCCAGGTACAGAAGTTGCGCCACAATCAGGTTCGCCACGTGATCCGTGATTGGCGTCCCCAGGAAAACGATCCGCTCCTTAAGCAGAAGTGAATATATGTCGAACGCCCTGTCCCCTCGGGCGCCGCTCTCGATTATCATCGGTATCACGTTATCCGGTCGCATCTTTCTCCTCGTTTTCGTTTGCGTTTTCGATAGAAGACTCCGACCCCGCTGCAACGAGCGCCGGGCCCTGCTGAGCAATCTCTTTCATACGATCCAGGGCTTTTCTCAGTCTCACCCTGTTGCCGATATTCGTGCGGACTTCGTCGCTGTGCAGGCGCTCAATGGCCTCCGGGTCTGCGGCGTCTGCCTGCTCCTCAGCCTGCTTGATTTCTTCGTCAATCTCCTCTTCGCTCGCCTCGACTTCCTCCACCTCCGCCAGCCGATTCAGGATGAGCGAAGTCGTAACCCGGTTCTCCGCCGACTCCCTCCGCTCCTCTCTCATCTCCTCTGGCGTCTTGCCCATGGCTTTCAAATAGGTGTCAAACTGTATCCCGCTCTGCGCCAGCGCCCGGGCCTCATCCACAATAATGTGGTCTATTTCTCTTTCGGTAAGACTTGGTGGTGCTTCTATAGTGGCTCCACTCTTGAGCGCCTCCATCAAGTCTTCTTCAAACTTCCTGTCCGACAACGACTGCGCATGTTCTTCCATCGCCTCCGTCATCTTCGCCCTGAACTCTTCCAGTGTCTCGTATTCCTCATCCAGGCTCTTCACGAAGTCGTCGTCCAGAGGAGCGGGCAGCTTGGCCTTCACTTCTTGTACCGTGACGGCGAAACTGCATTCCTTACCCGCAATTTCAGCCTCCCTGAAGTTGTCCGGCAAAGTCAGATTGAACTCCCTGGATTCACCCTTAACCATTCCCTCCAGCATCGGGGAGAAACCCGGTACCGGAAAGTCTATGTTGGGGTCTGGGCTGTAGGAAGCCCCCGTCTCGTTTATGACCGACTTCCCGTCCACTTTTCCATCCACGTCGATAGTCAGGAGGTCCCCGAACTCCACTGCCCTGTCCACCTGCTCCCAGGGTGCATTCCGCATCCTCACCGACTCCATAGCCTCATCCACTTGTTCGGGCTTCACATCTACCGGGTCCCGACTCACCCTGATAGACTTATAGTCACCCAATTCCACCGTCGGGGGCAGAGGTACGGTCGCTTTGATAACCGTCGCATCCCCGGTATCCACGTCCACTTCCGGGGTGTCGATTGCCTCTAGCCCCTCTTCCTCAATTGCTTTTTGCACCAGCTCCGGGGCCAGGTCGTGCATCGCCTCATGGACGACAGCATCCTTCCCCACGAAGCTCTGCAATACCGCCCTGGGCGCCTTGCCCGGCCTGAACCCCGGGACCCGAACACGTTGAGCTAGGCTCTTGTATGTCTTCTTCAGCGAGCTTTCGAGTTCCGCATCTTCCACTTCAATGGTCAGAAGCATGCGGCTTTGGGGTAGTTTTTCAGTGGTGACTTTCAAGGGAGAAGAACTCTCTTAGGGATGGGAAAGTTGGATTGGACTTCGTGAAAAGTATAGCACACCACGCCCGCACGCTTACGATTCCCTAGTCTTCGGTAACCCGCAGATGCAGGTCCTTGAGTTGCTGTGAGCTTACCGGCGCCGGCGCATCCGTCATCACGTCGATGGCGCTCTGGTTCTTCGGGAAGGCTATGACCTCGCGGATGCTCTCCTCTCCGGCCAATATAGCCACTAGCCGGTCGATGCCCGGGGCTATGCCCCCGTGTGGCGGGGCACCGTACTCGAAGGCCTCCAAAAGGTGCCCGAACCGAGCCTGCGCCTCGTCTGCATCGTAGTCCAGAAGCTGGAAAACCTTTTGCTGGAGTTCGCGGTTATGGATTCTGATGCTGCCGCTGGCCAACTCCTGCCCGTTGCACACCATGTCGTAGCACCGCGCCCGCACCTTGCCCGGGTCCGTTTCCATCAAACCCAGGTCTTCCTCCCTCGGTGAAGTAAACGGGTGGTGTGTCGAGTCCCATCGCCCTGAGTCCTCATTCCACTCGACCAGCGGGAAGTCGATCACGAACAGGAATGCCAGCTTCTCCGGGTCCGCCAGTCCCAGCCTCTGCCCCATCTCGTTCCGTAGCGCCGACAAAGCAGCATTAGTTGTCTTCTCATCCCCGGCCACTATCATCAGGAGGTCGCCCGTCTCTCCTTTAAGTCCGTGGATTATCCCGTTCAACTCCTCACCGGAAAGGTGACGGGTGACAGCCGACTTCACGTTATCCGCCTCCCACCTCCCCGCCGAGTCCGGCTCCCCCTCCAACATAATCGTCACGAGCCCCTTGGCGCCCCTTTCCCTTGCAAACTCCGTAAGCCCATCCAATTGCCTTCGCGTATAATCGGCGCACCCCGGGGCCCGGAGCCCCTTTATCGTGCCGCCACTGGCCGCCACTGACTGGAATACCTTGAACCCGGAGTCCTTAACCACCTCCGTCAGTTCTTCAAGCTCCAGCCCGAAGCGCAGATCGGGCTTATCGGTCCCATATCGACTCATCGATTCCGCATAAGTGAGGCGAGGAAAAGGCTTGGCGAAGCCCATATCCGGCGTAACAGTCTCCGCGAGGCCCGTGAACAGGGTTTCAGTCAGGTCCAGCACGTCGTCCTCGTCCACGAAGCTCATCTCCAGGTCTAGCTGCGTGAACTCCGGCTGCCGGTCAGCCCTCTGGTCTTCATCCCGGAAGCACCTTGCAATCTGGAAATACCTCTCAAACCCCGACACCATGAGAAGCTGCTTTAGTTGCTGCGGAGACTGGGGCAAAGCGTAAAACGTTCCCGGATGCACCCGGCTGGGCACCAGGTAGTCCCGAGCCCCCTCTGGCGTGCTCTTTATCAATACCGGAGTCTCGATCTCCAGGAACTCCTCAGCGTCCAGGAAGTCCCGGATATATTTGACCACCCGGTGCCGAAGCGCGATGTTCCGCTGTAGCCTCTGCCTCCTCAGGTCCAGGTACCGATGCTTGAGCCTCAGCCCCTCCTCCACCTCCGAGTCTTCGTTGACATAGAACGGCGGGGTAAGAGATGGATTGAGAACCTGTGCTGCCTGGGCGTTCACCTCTATCTCACCCGTCGGCAGATCCGGGTTCTCTGTTCCTGCCGGCCGGCTCCCAACCTGTCCCTCCACCTGCACCACCCACTCGTTGCGGAACTGCGTTGCAGTCTCGTGTGCTTCGGGAGACTCCCTAGGATTCAGCACCACCTGCACGATCCCCGACCTGTCCCTCAGGTCGATGAATATCAGCCCTCCGTGGTCCCTCCTACGGTGAACCCATCCCGCCAGTTTTACATCCTTACCCGCATCCGATGCCCTTATCTCTCCACAACCAACACTCTTTAACAAAGTCTTTCACCTGCCTTGAACATTAGCTGGGGGATTATAGGTTAACCCCCAAACCCATATCAATCACTCAACGCCCTCCTCTGCGCCCCCTCGAGCCCGCACAAACAAAAGGGCGAAAGCGTCGTCCGCTTTCGCCCCACATACCGGAAGCTCGTTCTAGAGTCTAACCCTAGAGGTATCCTTCCAGCAGTTCCCTTGTCGAGTCCTTGTTCAGCTTCGCCACAGCGCCGCTCTGGATCTGCCGCACCCGCTCCCGGGTCACACCTAGCACTTCCCCGATGTCCTTCAGGGTGTGCTCTCTGCCGTCCTTCAGCCCGAACCTCATCTCCAGCACTTCCCTCTCCCGAGGATTGAGCTCCTCCAGCATGGAGTCCAGGTGTCCTCTCAGCATCGACTGCGATAGCGACTCCTCCGGTGTGGGGGCTTCGTTGTCGGTAATCGTGCTTCCAAGGAGCAGTCCCGCACTTCCCTGTGGCTGGTCCAGCGATGCAGGCTGCTGCCATGCCCTCATGATCCGCTTGATCTTGTTGGGGTCGATTCCCGTGGCTTCAGCTATCTCTTCACCCTGGGGGCGTCTGCCTAGCTCTTGCGTTAGGGCCTGGGTGGCCTTCTCTACCTTGGATGCCGTCTCGCTCAGGTGGACCGGCAGCCGAATGGTGTGGCCTTTGTCGGTCAGAGCCCGCATCACGCCCTGGCGAATCCACCAGGTCGCATAGGTGCTGAATCTGAACCCTCTGCGGTAGTCATACTTTTCCACCGCCCTGATCAACCCGAGGTTTCCCTCCTGGATCAGGTCCAATAGCGGCAAGCCCTTTCCCTGGTATTTCTTGGCGATGCTCACTACCAGCCGCAGGTTCGACTCAGTCAGCCGCCTACGCGCCGACTCACCAATCTGCCTCGCCTGTTCCAGCGGCATTTTGCCTTCTACGTCAGTCCATCCCCCTTCAAGCTTGGCCTTCGCTTCCGCGCCCAGCTCAATAGCTCTCGCCAGGGATTTCTCTTCCTCGAAGGTTAGAAGCTCGGAAGCTCCGATCTCTTTGAGGTAAGCCTTCAGGGGCTCGTCTACCAGCTCCTGCTGGGCCTGTGTGTCCTCCGTTTCTTCGACAACGGGCGGCAGCGCAGTAGCGAGCCCAATTTCTTCTTCTTCGAGGCTCTCCAGTACCGATTCTATGTTGTAGGTTGGCGTTTTCACCTTCTTCCCCACTTAGTTGCTTATTTTGTCCTTAAGGCCCTTTTTTAGTTGTATCGACGCTAATAATACGTCGCAAGGTTGATTTTGTCAAAATAATTATATAAAAATAATAAAACGCTTCTTCCGTGCCGGTTTCCTACCTTTAATAACGTGATTCTCGCTGTTTGGTTACCTCGCGTTATGCCCGTACCGTCGCACGACCTGCCTCGGCCATTGGTCGGGGGGAGTTGAACTTGCTCGCCGCCAGCTTTGCTGCTTTCAGTGTGTTGACCAGGAGCATCGCCACGGTCATCGGTCCGACACCCCCCGGAGCCGGACTAATGAGACTCGCCCGCTCCCTTACGCCCTCTAAGTCAACATCCCCCACTAGCTTGTAACCCTTCTCACTCGAAGAGTCTTCCAAACGGTGGATGCCCACGTCTATCACTACCGCGCCCGGCTTGACCATTTCGGCTCTGATCCCTCTTGGTTTATCAATGGCGGCCACGAGGATGTCAGCCTGATTGGTTAGTTCGGACAAGCGCCTCGTGCCCGTGTGTGCCACAGTCACCGTCGCGTTGGCCTCCGAATGCTTCTGCATCAGCAGAGCCGCCAGCGGCCTCCCTACTATCATGCTTCTTCCGCAGATCACTACGTGCTTCCCATCCGTGGTTATCCCGGACTCCAGCAGCATCCGCTGAATCCCCGCCGGTGTGCATGCCACGAACCTCGGCGCCCCTATAAGCAGGAGTCCTACGTTGTCGGGGTGAAGTCCGTCCACGTCCTTGTACGGGTTTACCGCGCTGGACACTTTCATCGCATCCATGTGTTCCGGCAAAGGCAGCTGCACCAGTATCCCGTGTACGGATTCGTCTTCGTTAAGGCCTTCCACCAGGTCCAAGACCTCGTCCTCCGTGGCATCTGCCCCTAGACGCAACGTTTGCGTGTCGATGCCCACTGACTGGGCTGCCCTCTCCTTAGTCCTGACGTATACATCGGACGCTGGGTCATTCCCCACCATCACTACGGATAGTTTAGGAGTAATGCCCGTCTTTCCCAGGAAGCCTCGCACTCCCAGCCGGACCTCTTCCCTGACAGTTGCGGCCATCTTTCTTCCGTCTATAATCTCAGCAGTCATTTCGGCAGCGCCTTTGTGAAATGTGGAACATACGCAATGTACCAAATTTCACAATAGATATCAACTACCCTGAATGACGAAATTGCCTCAACGGGTTTACTATATGCGCCACGGGAGCCCTTCAGATCCCCTGAATAATGAACGAGGACGCGCAATTGGCTAGTTTCAGGGACAAACTTGAGTCCGAGTCCTTCCTGGTAACCGCCGAGATGACGCCCCCCAAGGGCGTCAACATCGATCAGAATCTCTCCCTCCTCGACTCCCTTGCCCCGGTCGACGCAGTCAACGTGACCGACCAGAATGCCTCCGTCATGAGGCTCGGTCCCATACCCCTCGGCAAGGTCCTCCTCGACCGGGGCATCGAACCCATCTGCCAGTTCACCTGCCGGGACCGCAACAGGATCGCCCTCCAGTCCGACCTCCTCGGCGCTCACGTACTCGGCATCCACAACATACTCTGCCTCACCGGCGATCCCACCGGCACCGGTGACCACCCCGACGCCAAGCCCGTCTTCGACCTTTCCGTGATAGACCTGCTCCGCGCCGCTAGTCAAATGGAGTCGGGCGTAGACTTGGCAGGCAACGCCCTTAACGGCTCTCCCAGCTTTTGCCTGGGCGCCGCCGCCAACCCAGGCGCCCCGGACGTCGATGTCGAGGTTGGCCGAATGGAGCAGAAAGTCCAGGCCGGCGTCCGATTCTTCCAGACCCAGGCCGTATATGACCCCGACCAATTCGCCCGCTTCATGGAAAAGGCCCGACCTTTAAACGTCCCTATCCTGGCAGGTATCCTTGTCCTCCACTCCGGCAGAGCGGCCCGCTACCTCAATGACAACATCCCCGGCATCATGGTCCCCCAGCCCCTCATCGACGAAATGGACTCCGCCGATAACAATCGGGAAAAAGGAATCGAAATCGCCGCCCGTATTATCTCCGATGTCGCCGGCATCACCCGGGGCGTCCACCTGATGCCCATGGGATGGGAGCGTGATATCCCCCGTCTAATGCGTCTCTCCGGCCTCACCCTATCCACAACGAGTACAGGCTCCGCCGACCCCTCATAGTGCTCTTACTTCATAACCATATATCCCATCCCGTTGAGCCTGCTCGCGAAGTGTCACCCATCCATTCCCGGGGGCGGTGCGTTCCGCTCGCCCTGAACCCAGTCGAAGAGTCCCAAGAGCAGCAGGGGTGTGGTATTCCGCTCGCCCTGAGCGGAGTCGAAGGGTCTCAAGAGCGGATTGGGCGGGGTTTTCCGCTCGCCTTGAGCGGAGTCGAAGGGTCTCAAGAGCGGATTGGGCGGGGTTTTCCGCTCGCCCTGAGCGGAGTCGAAGGGTCTCAAGAGCGGATTGGGCGGGGCGCCTCACCTGCAACCCGGAGTTACTCAAAGGACTCATAGTGCCACCCCTCTCCCGAATCCCCATCGCACCCTTCCTCATGTTGCAAAACATGGAGGGCTGGAAGCGGCAAGTAGCCATCGTCTGCCTTGCCCAGGGCATCGCCTCCATAGGCTGGTCTTTCATGCAGCCCTTTTACCCCATCTTCATCGAAGAGGAACTTGGGGTCGAGTCCGTGGCCGACGCAGCCTTCTGGGCAGGTGCATCTTCCGGCGTTTTCGCTCTCTTTATGGGTATCGCAGGCCCCTTCTGGGGCCACCTCGCCGACACCTACGGCCGGAAGCCCATGCTCGTTCGCGCCTACACCGCCGGGTCCCTGGTCCTGATGTTTTCCGGCCTTATCACCAACATTCCCCAGTTGATAGGAGTGCGCATCCTGCATGGCGGGGTCTCCGGCAGCGTCGGCGCTGCAATGGCCCTGGCCGGCTCCTACGTGCCCACCAGCCGACTCCCCCTGGTGGTCGGACTTCTACAGTTCACCAGCTATTTTTCAATAACCATTTCGCCGTTTATCGGCGGCCAAATGGTCGAAGCTTTCGGCTTCAGGACAACCTACTTCATATCTTCCGGATTCGTTGCCGCCTCAGCGCTAATGGTCCTGATCTTCATCAAGGAGTCCTTCAAGAGACCCGACGACAAGAAGGGCTCCCCCCTCGCCCTCTTCTCCGAGACCCGGCAGGTCCTTTCCACAAAAGGCCTACTTCCCGCCCTCCTTTTCGTCCCCATCATCCAGGGCGCCCCGACTGTCCTCGCTCCCGTGGCCCCCGGCTTCATCCAGTCCATCACTGACGCCAGCCAGGCCATATTTGGCACGGGACTTGCCTTCGGGGTTCTGGGATTCACATCCGGCGTAAGCGCCATACTTGTTGGAAGGCTCAGCGGCAAGCTCAACCTCCGCACCGTCCTCATCGTCTCCACTATTGGCGCTTCCCTCGCCCTCCTCCCCCAGTTCTTCAACCACCGGTTCTACATCTTCGTCCTGCTCTTCGCCCTGTCCGGGCTGTTCAATGGCGCAATGATGACTTCCCTCAGCTCAATCGTTGGATTGATGCTCCCGAGAAAGCACCTTGGCGCGGCCTTCGGCATACTTAACTCGGCCTCGGCTATGGCCTGGGGCCTGGGTCCCTTGACCGGAGGTGCGCTTGCCTGGAGCATCGGCCACAGGCGCGTCTTCCTCGTCGAGTCCGTAGTCCTCTCGGTTGCAGCCGCGTCGATAGCCCTTATCTTCAAGGGAATCCGTGTCTCTAGGCCCGTCCCCCCGCCAACACCAGACCCCACCGAGGCCTGATCCCTCAGTTCTTCTCGACCACCGCTGCCCGGTCCAGCACTATGTGGGCAACCTCGGACTTCAAAAGCAGAGGCAGCTCTTCCACACTTCCGTCGCCGCTGATGATAGTCACGCGGTTCGTCTCCGACCCAAACCCGCTTCCTTCATCGGTAATGTTATTGGCGACTATCACGTCGAGACTCTTCTTCCGCAGCTTGGCCTGTGCGTTCGCTACCGTGTCCCGGCTTTCCGCCGCAAATCCTACCTTAACCAGCCTCTCTCCCGTAGCCTCCGCCAGGACATCCGCCGTCTCCCGTAGGTCTAGCGTCATCCCCCCACCCGACTTCTTAATCTTGTGCTCCGCTTCCGTTGCGGGCCGATAGTCCGCTATCGCCGCCGCCATCACCAGGATGTCGGCTGTGTGAGCCCGATATACCACTGCTTTCCGCATCTCCCCTGCCGTGTCCGCTCTCACCAACTCCACGCCGTAGGGTGCCCTCAACGCGGTCTGCGTCGAGACCAATGTCACCTTGGCTCCCCGGTCCCGTGCCGCCTCCGCTATCGCATATCCCATCTTCCCCGATGACCGGTTCCCGATATGACGCACCGGGTCGAGGGGCTCCTGCGTCCCTCCTGCCGTCACCACAACGGTTTTGCCCGCCAGGTCGCCATCAAGTCCAAGAGTCTGCTTCAACCCCCCGATGATATCCTCCACGTGCGCCAACCTACCCCTCCCCACCAACCCCGACGCCAGTCTCCCTTCCCCCGGCCCGATCACCGTCCACCCACGACCAACCAGCCTGGAGACATTTTCTTGGGTTGCAGGATTCTCGAACATGTACCCGTCCATCGCCGGAGCCAGTATCACAGGCCTCCGCGTCGCCAGCAGCATGCAGGTCAGCAGGTCGTCAGCCAGCCCGTTCGCCGCCTTGGCCATGACATTGGCCGTCGCCGGCGCCACTAACATAGCGTCGCAGTTTTCCGCTAGGGCAACATGCTCTATCCCCGCATCAGACGCCGGATCAAATAGCTGGTGCAGCACCGGCCTATGAGTCAGGCTCCTGAATGTCAGTGGCGCAACAAAGTTCACCGCGCCCTCGCTCATCACAACATCCACCATTGCCCCCTCCTGAACAAGCTTGCTCGTCAGGTCCGCCGCCTTGTAGGCCGCTATACTCCCTGTTACCCCCAGGACTATCCGCTTCTCCTTCAGCCCTCTCCCCCCGACTTTGCTCTCCTCACTCATCGTGGATTCATCTCGTGTATCAGCTTCAACCCTTCCAGCGTCAAGTCCGGGTCCACTGCATCCAAAACGTCGGTCTCACCCGCCATCGTTGTTGCCAGTCCGCCCGTTGCCACCACCTTTACCCCGGGCCCCATCTCCTTCTTGAAACGTGCCACCAGTCCTTCTATCAGGCCAACATACCCATATATCAACCCAGATTGCATGCTCGCTGACGGAGTACGTCCTATAGCGTCCTGAGGCGCCGTAAGCTCCACCCTTGTAAGTTTTGAAGCCCTCGCCACCAGCGCCTCCGCCGCCACCCCGACCCCGGGCGCAATCGCCCCTCCCATGTATTCCCCTTCCTTGGATACAGCGTCGAACACCGTAGCCGTCCCCAGGTCCACCACTATCACAGGCCCACCGTACTTGTGGTATGCCGCCACGGCATCGGCCACTCGGTCCGCTCCCACGTCCCTCGGGTTCTCGTAGAGTATCCGCATCCCCGTCTTCACCCCAGTCCCGACAACCAGCGGTTTCAGCCCGAAGTGGTTCTGGCAAAACTCCTCGAACACCCCAGTCAATGGGGGCACGACGCTGCAGACGACTATCTCCGTGATCGTCGACTCCCTCATCCCCCTATTCTGCAGCAATCCGTTGAACAGCACGGCGTACTCGTCCGCCTGCTTGTTCACGTCCGTCGAGATCCGCCATGTCGCGCTGAGAACATCCCCGTCATACACGCCCATGGTGATGTTGGTATTCCCTATGTCTATAGCCAGAAGCATGCCATGCCAGCTTAGTTAGCCTCTATGGGCACTAGAGCGATCCCGTCTACATACTCGAAATGGCTATCCGCCGACACTAGGTCCGCTCCCATCTCCATCGCATGTGCTGCTATCCACATGTCGTTAGTCGGTATTGGTCGGCCCTTAGATCTCTGAGATGCAGCAATCCTGGAATATCTGTCCGCAGTCGTCACCGTAATGTTAAGAAACGTAACATATGGAGCCTCGATAAATGAATTAAGGGTAGACAAATTCTGCTCCAAATTTCGCCCAAGCCGAAACCCGAATACCAGTTCCCCATACACGATAGGAGAGAAGAGCACCCATTCAGCACGCCGCGCGAGCTGTGCCACTTGCCGTTCCCCGCTTACAAGCTGGGAATACGCATTCGTGTCTAGCAAAATTCTCATTTCCACATCGGTTCGTCAATCTTCTCAAACTCCTCCTCGATTACGGCATCCAGCTCATCGGCCTCCTCTTTGCTCATCGTTCCGAAGAAATGGTCCAATGCAGACCCTATTTTGTTCTCCCCGTACCTTCCTTGCGGCAAACCCGCCCCCCTCCTCAACAGCTTCACCGCCGCCCGATTCAAAGAGATACCCTCACGTTCCGCTAACTTACGAATGGTCTCCTTCAGTTCGTCGTCAAATCCTCTTATTGTCAATTGATTCATTGTTCATCCCCTTATGAGGCACTGTATGAGTCATTATGAGTCATGTCGTGCCTCATTTCAACGCCACATTTTCGGTACCTTAATCCCCCACCCCCCTCACCGCCTTCGGCAGCAGAGGCAGCAGGTCGCTCGCCAGCAGTCCCGCCTCCCCCACCTCTTCCCGACCCATCTCACCCGCCAACCCGTGCAGATACACCCCCGCCATTGCCGCCTCCCAGGCCTCGAGTCCCTGAGCCATCAGTCCCGCTATCGTTCCCGCCAGCACGTCCCCCGTCCCCGCCGACGCCAGAGCCGGATTCGCAAATGGGCTTACAACCGCCTGCCCGTCTGCCCGAGCCACCACCGTATGCGCCCCTTTCAACACCACAATCTTCCCCCAATGTCCTGCGGCCTCCCGCGCAATGCCGATCCGGTCCTTTTGTATTTCCGAGGTTGATACATCCAACAACCTGGACATCTCTCCCGGATGAGGTGTCAATACCGCCTCTGTGCCCAGTTTTTCCCACCATCCTCCTTCAGAAGCCAGTGCGTTTAGCCCGTCGGCATCCACTACCATCGGCTGCGTCCCGCGGGAATCCAGAAGCAGGCCCTTCGCCAAATCCCATACTCTCTCTTCCCGACCCAACCCACACCCGACCAACAAGGCGTCTGCCTCCTTGACTCCCTGTTCAACCGCCGTTTTCCATTCCTCCACATCGGACGGTTCCTCCAACGGTATATACGTCACTTCCGCCGCCCGGGACGCGACAATCGACCTTACGACCGGAGAACAGGCAAGCGTCACTAGCCCGGCCCCGACCCTCGTTGCCGCGGCACACGCCAGGTACGCGGCGCCAACGTACTGGCCCGACCCCGCCAGCGCCACCAGCCGACCGAATGTGCCCTTGTGCGCGTCCGCCGGCCTCTTGGGCAGCAGATCCTTCACCCTTTCGCCCGTCAGCATTTCCAGCGAGACGTGCTTCGACAACTCTTCCGGAATCCCGATATCCGCCACGGCCAACCGTCCCGTCATCGACGCGCCTGGGAACGCAAACATCCCAACCTTGGGATGCCCCAATGCCACGGTCAGATCCGCGGACAGTCCAGCCGGGTCCCCTCGCCCCGAGTCCGCATCCACCCCAGATGGCAGGTCCATCGCTGCCACCCTTAGGTTCGGGTTGGACTCTTTCGCCTTCCGCACTTCTGAGACTATTGCCCCGATATTTCCCAAAATCGGCCTGGACCTCCCAGTCCCCAGCACCGCGTCAACCACCACCTCCGCCGACCTCAACGCATCACGCAATGCCCCCAGCCCTTCCTCGTCATACCCCGCTATCGGCGTCAGTCCCCGCTCAATGACGAGCTTCAAGTTCGGGTCCGACTCGGATCGCGATGAACACAGGCAGACGGAGACATTCGCAATCCAATCGTGGAAATATCGTGCTGCAACTAACCCATCTCCCCCATTGTTACCAGGCCCTACCAGCACCACAACATTCTTGCCCGTCACCCCCTCCATCCATTCCCTCACCTCCTCCGCAAACGCCCGACCGGCGTTCTCCATCAATTGCGACGTCGGTACCCCCTCCGCCTCGCACTGACCTTCGATCTCGCGCATCTCGGCGCTATTCACTATCTTCACCGTACCTGGAACCTCCTCACTCCAGCCTCTCCACCATCGCCACCGCAGACGCGACAGCAAACTCGTCCGAGTGTGAAAGGCTGATCGCAACTTCCCCCATCCCTAGCTTACGAGCTCGGGCCTCCGCTCGACGATACAGCTTGACCGTCGGCTTCCCGCTGGGCATTGGCAGTATCTCGATCTCCCGCCACGCTACACCCCTGTTCCCAGTCCCGAGCACCTTCATCACAGCCTCTTTCCCCGCAAACCGCGCCGCCAGGTCCGGCGCCCGGTGCCGATACCGCGCAATCTCCTTTGGCGTATACACCCTGTTCAGGAACTTCTCCCCCCACCGCTCCAGGGCAGCCCTGATTCTGGGTATCTCTGTTATGTCTACTCCAACACTTGGGAATGTACTGCTATCCACGACTCGCGCCCTCGGGAAAAGGTAGGAGCGAGTATATCACCCCTCCCTATCCCCTCCCCCGTAGGAGCAATCGCTCGTGGTTGCCCTCCCCAGCGCTGGGCCACTCTCCTGCGCCCTAATCTTCTCACGCTGGAATTGCCCACCTCTCTGAAACTCCCGAATACGTGTTTCCCTCCCCTCCAATATCAACTGCTGCAGCTACTGAGCCCGTCGGACAAATCCCCTTATCGTCCGACTTGCGATAAATCTTGTTACATGGGTGGAACTACTAATACAACAATTGCACTAGACAATTAGCACCACTAAACTACGTACAACTATGAGCTATTGTCCTAAGGCTTTTGTCAGACGTCCCCAGAGATTGGTGCATGACCTGATGGGAGGAAACACCTATGAGCAGCCATCCCTTCGACAATAAATTTTCTGTCACCCAGGATCAGAAAGAGAGATTCCAGCGCGACGGCTTCGTCAAACTCGATGGCTTCCTCAACACCCAGGTGGTCAAATTCCTGCTCAATCGTGTCGAAGTCGAAATGGCGCGGGGGGACAGCAGCATTATCCAGGCCGGATCCTTGTTCACCCGATCGAAGTATGACTTCGAGACCGAAAAGGCCGATGTCTACGAGCTACTGGCCAGACCCTATTTCCGTGGCGCTTTGACCGATCTGGCCGAACAAGATCTCTTTCTCACCTTCGAAATCTGTTTCGAGCTCGAAAAAAATGTCAGCAAGGGTTTCCCCTGGCATGTCGGCATGCAGAGTTTCGGGTTTCAGTTCGCGGAAGAACAGGGGTACACACTGTGGGCGCCGCTGCATCCGGTGGACGCCACGGGGCAAAGAGGCGGCATGGCCTATGTCCCGGAAAAGGTTATTTCAGGGGAATTCGCGTACAGGGTCGACTATGCAGTTGCCTCTACAATGAAAGCCAAGGAGCGCGCCGGCAAACGCACAAACGTGCTTGATTACTTTAATCTGCGCAACGGAATTCTCAATTCACCCACCATGCTTGAGATACTTGAGAACCACCAGGTCGAAGATGATTTCAAACCCGGCGACGCACTCCTGTTCAACAAGTACGTAGTCCATCGAAGCATAATGCTCGGTGAGGGTCCTCTTCCCAGACGTGCAGCCTACGTGATGCGCTTCGTTGATGCAGAGTCACACTACGATCTTCATCGGGCAAAGATGCTCCAGTTCCCTGTGGAAAAGTATGACAAAGGCCCCCTTGCATACAAGCCCATCACCCGACAGCACATCGAAATTGCAGAAGCCGGCGCACTGGACGGCGACCTTCTCGCAGAATGCGCCTATTTCGACAACCGTGATCGTCGAACGGTCAAGCGCGAACTGCCTTCCTGAGCAGCACCCTCGACCCATCCATTCACATCATGGCGAACACGGCGTAGCCATCGCTGAGCTACTACGGTGAGCGGGCGTCCCTCCCCTCTCGCTCTAGAGCAAGTCATTAGCTGCGCCGGAGCGCGACCACGGGGATCTCGCGTTCCGTATAGGCACGGTAGTTGGCGAACCGCGAATTCTTTTCGGCAACCTTGTTGTAAAGTTCAGCCCGCTCCCGACCCCTCGTGACCCGAGCCTCCGCTGCAAATCGCTCCCCTCCGGTTTCAACCGTGACCCCCGGATCAGCCACGATATTCCAGTACCATTCGGGATGGTGGTCTTGCCCATAGTTCGAAGCGACAAGTATAAGGTCGCCGTCATCCTCAAACTGAAAATAAAGCAATGGCGATGAGCATAGCCTGCCACTATTGCGCCCCGTCGATACCAGAATCAGCACCCCCGACCCTTCCAGCCGACCCAACAATCGCCCACCCGACAAACGAAACAACAGCCGGTGCACCGGAACAAACAACCACGCGATGAGGAGTCGCTTAAGGGTTTGCATCGCCAGATCCTCCTTGGCCCTCCATTTGTCAGTCTTTGCTGTTTCGGGCCTTCGACAGTGAGGGTGCCGGCAACACTATATTCAGCACCGGTCACCTTGTGAGTCCAGTGCTTACTATGTTAACTTTGCGTTGCAGTTCGTTTTCTAGGTGGTGTATTGTGCTAGGCCATTGACCCAGAACTAGACTATCTCTTATGCCCTGCCCGAAATTGCGTCCCCTCTCCTAATATTGGGCAAATTGCTTCTTGATAACCCCTTATACAAATGGCCACAGAGATTCGAATGCGCATTCGAAGGACGCCGGAAGGAAATGTCCAGTCTAGACCCGGTCTCCCATTCCATGATGGGTAAGAATTTCTGCATGCATCATTGGCTCGCCCCGAACCAATTTATCGAAACCCCCTACCTCTCAATTCCCATACCGCCCCACTGAGCCTTGATAATACGCCTTTTCATACTCAGGCCCTGGCTCGCAGTCTTGGTTACAGCGACATCTCTGCTCGTTCTTACTCAGGCATTCACGGGCAATGTCTCTAACGCGGATACACATCCATGCTCAAATGGGATCGCGGTCGCTAACCCGCAGGAAAATGCTCTACTTGTTCAGGACTGCACAATTCTTCTGAATTCAAGAGACACTCTTTCAGGAAGTACACGATTGTACTGGGACGCACAAACCTCCATCACACAATGGGAGGGAATCAGCGTCGGACGAACGCCTCAACAAGTGGTGGAGCTTCAAATTGACAGAAAACGTCTTACAGGGAGGATTCCGGTTGAATTCGGCAACCTCACCGGCCTACGAGTGCTGAGCTTAGCATCTAATCGTCTTTACGGCTCAATTCCACCCGAATTGGGTGCGCTTCCCAAGTTGGAGGAATTGGACCTGCATGGCAATTCTCTGACAGGCCCGTTTCCCCTAGCCCTTACAAATCTCTTCAAGCTGAAGATTCTGGACCTCCATGCCAACGAGCTGGAAGGCACTATTCCGCCGGAAATAGAGAGAATGTTCAACCTGGAAAGGCTGTCCTTGAGCAAAAATAGGTTCACCGGTTTCATTCCCCCTGAGTTAGGCAATTTGCCTAAGCTTAATCACCTTCAGCTTTCCCGAAACGAGTTGAATGGACCTATACCAAGAGAATTGGGTAATTTGCCTAATCTCATTTTCCTTCAGCTCTCCCAAAACGAGTTGAGTGGACCTATACCAAGAGAATTAGGCAATCTGCCTAAACTGGAAGTGCTTTATCTCTGGGACAACCAATTGAGCGGCAACCTCCCGTCCCGGTTGGGGCAGCTGCAAAGACTACGGGCCCTCATTATTCACACCAATTCATTTACTGGTGAGATTCCTAAAGAGTTGGCCAAGCTCACAAGATTGGAGTCGTTCGATTTAAGCAAGAACCAGATGAGTGGCGAAATACCTGATTGGCTTTCAAGTTTGACCAGGCTGGACCGGGTCTCGTTACACAGCAATCAGTTCACGGGATCAATCCCACCCGGTTTGGGGGACCTGAAGAAATTAAGCATCTTGTACCTAAGCCATAATGCCCTTGTTGGAGAAATTCCCAGTACGTTGGGTAATTTACCCATGCTTTCGGACATGCATCTCCGACACAATAGGCTGACTGGACCCATTCCACCGGAATTAGGCAATCTCCCAAGATTGTATTCTTTGCAGATCGACCACAATAACCTCACTGGGGAAATACCACAAGAACTGGGGAAGTTATCCAATTTGACAGTGCTTCACTTGGGGTACGGGAGTTTGTCGGGGAGCATTCCCGTCAGCCTGGGGAATCTCTCCAAGTTGCAGTATCTGCAGCTCGAACATAACCGGCTGCAAGGTACGGTGCCGACAGAGCTGACGCAACTCTCCAACCTCAGGTGCCTGTGGCTAAACGATAATCAACTCCACGGCGTCGTCCCCTCCGAGTTGTCAACACTCGCCAATTTAGAGGTACTGGACATCAGCAATTCCGGTCTGACCGGTTGTTTGCCTTGGTTTTTGGCCCGCAATCCCGACCTCAACATCACCCACGATGGTTTGCTAACGTGCTCACGGCCCGCCCCCGCTACAACAGAGGGCGGATCAATTTCCATGCCCATCACAGCACTGCTTTACGACACCCCGCTCGAAGGTAGCGCAATTGGGCGAATAAGTGTTAGCAACGTAGTCAATGGCTCAGTGTCAGTAGAAGAGGATACTTTGCTCTTTGCTCATGATGGATCGGAGACATCGACAGCCAGCTTCACCTACACCGTCATCGCCGGTCACCTCTCCGTTACCGACCAATTGACAATAGTTGTCAAGCCCGTGAACGATCCGCCGACGGCGAATGGCGACACCGAAATCGTGGACGAGGGCCAGACGATCTTGATCGAGGCCAGATCACTTCTGCGCAACGATTTGGACCCCGATAGCAAGGATCTTCGCGTCACCTCAGTTGCAAGCGCAGTTTATGGAAGAGTCACTCTGGAAAATGGGATTATCAACTATCAACATGACGGCTCGGAAACTACTGAGGGTAGCTTCAGATATACGGTGAGTGATGGTATCGCGACCGATTCCACTACAGTCTCAATCATGGTCCTCCCGGTAAATGATCCACCGTTAGGCGTCTCGGATGCCAAATCAGTAGTCGAGGGAAGCCAGGTCTCCCTGCCAGCATCAACTCTCTTGAGTAATGACGTCGATCCGGAAAACGGCGACCTGCGCATTACCCGAGTTGGTGGAGCCTTTAACGGCAGGGTTTGGTTGGAAGATTCAACCATTACCTACGAACACGACGGCTCCGAGACAACCAGAGGGGGCTTTACCTACACCGTTAGCGACGGGATAGATGGTGACGAAGTCAATGTTGTTCTGAGTGTGATTCCTTCGAACGATTCCCCTTCCGGGGTTAACGACTCCCTTGCCGTTGAGGAAGGCGGGACGATCTCTGTACCGGCATCCAGCCTTCTCCGGAACGATTCAGATCCGGAGGGAGACCCGGTGTATATCAACTCAGTCTACGGTGCAAGAAACGGTACGGTGCTGCTGCGAGGTACTTCCATTACCTATGAACACGATGGCTCGGAGACTACAGTGGGCGGTTTCATTTACACACTCACCGACGGTGAAATCTCAGATCTCGCAGAGGTCACAGTTGCCGTGACGCCCCTGAATGACCCCCCAATTGCCGGGATGGAATCGCTAACGATAGACCAAGGGGGTACAGTTACAGTAGAGACTTCGACTCTTATGCGTAACGACACGGATGCCGAGAACGACACGCTGGCAGTCGTGGCTGTCGGGAGCGCCGTTAATGGCAGAGTCATCCTGGAAGGCGCCACAATCACTTATAAGCATGACGACTCCGATACACTAACCGGCAGCTTCTCATATACCATCTCCGACGGGGTTGATGCTGGCACTTCCACAGTTGAAATCGCTGTTAGGCCGGTCGATGACCTCCCCGTGACTCCTCGACCAGCACCCACTACAACGCCGGTTGACGACGTAACTACTACTGTTCAGCCGGAGTCCACCGTCTCTCCATCTACCCCCGGGGCGCAGGAAACTGATGGCCCGACTTCGGGTTCCGTCGCCACTCCCTCCACTCTAGGGGACGCGAAGCCAGGGGAATCCGCTCCGGCCCTCGACGATGGGGGTGTAAATATAGGGTTGTCAGCTCTAGTCATAGTCCTGGTCACGGCAATTGTCGGCATAGGGGCATTCGTGGTTTTCATCAGGCGCAAGCGATCTTAGCTAAGCCAAGGCGAAGTCGGGCAGAGGAAAAGCCTATAGCTACGATTGTGCCCCCCCACCCCCCAATTGACTCCCATTCCCCCCAAAGTTAGAATCGCCCCACACCGTGCTTGCAAGTTCCGAAAAGCCCCACCTTCACCCCACTTCCCAACCATGACCACGCGCACTGAAAACCTCGCCCGCATTCCCAAGGTCTACAATCCCTCCGAGGTCGAGGGCCGCATATACAAGTCCTGGATGGACAACGGCTACTTCCAGCCCCGCATCCAGGAAGGCAAGCGGCCCTTCGTCATCATTATGCCCCCGCCCAACGTCACCGGCGAGCTTCACCTCGGCCACGCCCTCACCGCTGCCGCAGAGGACGCCCTGGTCCGCTGGCACCGCATGATGGGCGACCCAACCCTCTGGCTCCCGGGCTCCGACCACGCAGGAATAGCCACCCAGGTCGTCGTCGAAAGGCAGCTTGTCAAAGAAGGCAAGAATCGACACGAAATCGGTCGTGAAGCCTTCGTCGAAAGGGTCTGGGAGTGGGTCCGCCAGTACGGCCGCACCATCGCCGAGCAGCACAAGCGCCTCGGCGCTTCCTGCGACTGGTCCCGGGAACGCTTCACCCTCGACGAGGGCCCCAGCCGGGCCGTCCGCACCACCTTCGTCAACCTATATCAGAAGGGCCTCATATACCGCGGCGAGCGCATCATCAACTGGTGTCCCCGCTGCTCTACCGCCCTCTCCGACCTGGAGGTCATCCACCAGGAAGTAGATAGCAAGCTATATTACATCCGCTATCCCCACGCCTCCAACACCGACAAATATCTCACCGTCGCCACCACGAGGCCCGAGACCCTCCTCGGCGACACCGCCGTAGCCGTAAACCCTGACGACGAACGTTTCGCCGACTTGGTAGGCCAGGACGTCCTGCTCCCCCGCCTCAACCGACCCATACCCGTAATCACCGACTCCGTAGTCGATCTCGAGTTCGGCACCGGCGCAGTCAAGGTAACACCCGCCCACGACCCCAACGACTTCGAAATCGGCCAGCGTCACGATTTGCCTTTGGTTACCGTCATCGGCCCCCAGTCCACCATGACCGAGGCCTCAGGCCCTCAATACCAGGGCATGACCGTCGCCGAGTGCCGCACCCAAATCCTCCATGACCTGGAATCAGACGGCCTCCTCGAAAAGGTTGAGCCCCTTACCCACTCCGTCGGCCACTGCCAGCGCTGCAACACCGTCGTCGACCCCACCGTCGGCAAACAGTGGTTCGTGAAAGTCGGCCCCATGGCCGACGCCGCCGCCCGCGCCGTCACCGAAAACCGCATCCGCATAGTCCCCGACCGCTTCACCAAGGTCTACCTCAACTGGATGGACAACATCCGGGACTGGTGCATCAGCCGCCAGCTATGGTGGGGCCACCGTATCCCAGTCTGGTACTGCAACGGCTGCGACCACCTCACCGTCTCCCTCGAAGACCCGACCACCTGTGAATCCTGCGCCTCGACCGACATCCGCCAGGACCCCGATGTCTTGGACACCTGGTTCAGCTCGGGCCTCTGGCCCCACTCCACCCTGGGCTGGCCCGACGACACCGAAGATCTCCGCTACTTCTACCCGGGCTCAGTCCTGGAAACCGGCTACGACATCCTCTTCTTCTGGGTCGCCCGTATGATCATGATGGGCATACAGAACATGGACGACATCCCCTTCCACACCGTCTACCTCCACGGCCTCATCCAGGACGAGCACGGTGAGAAGATGAGCAAGGTCAAGGGCAACGTCCTAAACCCCCTCGAGATCATCGACGAACACGGCGCCGACGCCCTCCGATTCGCCCTCACCGTCGGCACCGCCCCCGGCAATGACAGTCGCCTAAGCCAGGCCAAGATCCGAGCCAGCCGAAACTTCACCAACAAGCTCTGGAACGCTTCCCGATACGTAATCACCATCCTCGACCAGGCCGACATGTCATTCCGAGGCCCCGCGAGGAATCTAGGACTTGCGCACTCACACTCCTCACCGCCAACCTCCGAGTCCCTCCCCATCGAAGACCGCTGGGTCCTCAGCCGCTACAACCGCACCGTCGAAGACGTCACCCGGGCCCTCACCAGCTTCCGCCTCGGCGACGCTCAGGAGTACGTCCACGACTTCATCTGGAACGAGTTCTGCGACTGGTACATCGAAATCGCCAAGGTCCGCCTTCGGGACTCTTCAAACTCCCCCTCCCCCGCCCCGGTTCTCGCCCACGTCCTTGACGGTGTTCTGCGGCTTCTCCATCCCTTCATGCCCTTCATCACCGAGGAAATCTGGCAGAGCCTCGTGCAACGCCTGCCCGACTCCCCCGGCCGCCCAGACTCCATAATGATCGCCCCCTACCCCACCCCCGACCCCTCCCTCTTCGACCAGGAGGCCGAGGAATGGGCCAACCTGCTCATGTCCCTCGTTCGCGGAGTCCGCAACGTCCGCGCCGAGCGCAAGGTCGAGGCCAGCAAGAAAATACCCGCCGTCCTGCTGGACGGCGAGGCCCTCGGCCCCGGCGGACGATCCTTCCTCGAAACCCTGGCCTCGTGCTCTTTGGAGATCCGACCCGGAGACGCTGTCCAACCCGAAAACTCCATTATGGTCATAGAAAAAGCCACTCGAGTTTTCCTCCCCCTCGCCGGCCTCTTCGACTTTGCTGGCGAACGCCAACGCCTCGAATTGACCCTCGCAGACCTCCGCAAGCGCATCGGCCAAGTCGAATCCCGACTCTCCAACGAGCAATTCCTGGCCAAGGCTCCATCCAACGTCGTAGAAAAAGAACGCACCCGACTCTCCGGCTGGCAAGAAGAAGAGTCCAACCTCCTCCAACGCCTCTCCGAACTTGGCTAGCCAGCTTGAACCAGATTGTTGGCATTGTTGCGTTCGTTATTCTGTTTAGCATGGCCGCTTGTGGCGGTATGGAATCACAGCCAACTGCGCCTATCGTCTCTGACCCTTCCTCTACCCCGACCACGACACCCACATCCTCGCCTGTATCGACTGCAACACCCGCACCTTCGCCTGTGCCGACTTCAACACCCGTACCCCCGGCTGTACCAACCGCAACGTCCGTACCCCCACCTGTACCAACCGCAACACCCGCGCCCTCGCCCACTTCTACCTCGATACCCACACCTTCCCCTACCCCAACACCTTCAGTCATCCCGAAGACCTCAGAGCCTTATGAGTTGATGCTGAACTTGATCAATGAGGTACGTGCGGCCTCGGGAGTCCCTCCCGTGGTTATGGGGGATAACCGTGCGGCTCAAATACACGCCGATAACTCATTGGCCCACTGCATCTCATCTCATTGGAGCATTGATGGCCTGACCCCAAATATGCGCTACTCCCTGGCAGGTGGCTATCAGAGTAATAATGAAAATGCGTCTGGAACTGACTTTTGCAAGGGGCCCTTCCAAGGATATACCCCCATATTGGATCTATCCGACGAAGTGCGAGATGCGATGAGAGTCTTGATGCAAAGTGGGGCGCATTGGGAAAACATCCTCAGGCCCCGCCACCGTAAGGTCAATATTGGCTTGGCATGGGATATTTTCAATTTCGTGGCCTACCAACAGTTCGAGGGCGACTACGTAGAGTACACTGTGTTGCCAGCCATAGAAGACGGACTATTGTCGCTGGACGGTACCACTAAGAATGGAGCCAGCATCGTACGTCGCCACTATTCCCCAGTCATCGTGTACTACTCGCCGCCCCCACAGGAACTCACTCAAGGCCAGATTGCGAGGACCTATAGCATTTGCTCGGGACGCAAAGTTGCACTCCTTAGCTACAGAAGCGAAGGCACTGTGGAGACTATTCGGATATCCTGTTCGACCCCCTACGACATATCGCCCGAACTCCCCGGCCCCTCTGATCGGTGGGAGTCGCGCGAGCTCTATGAGGAAGCCAGACAGAGATACAGGGAGACCTATCAACGGGTAGCTATCAATGCCCCCAGGATCAAGATGCAAGAGTATGAGTTGGAAGGGGATAGGTTCTCCATCAGGGCCGACCTCTCGGACGTTCTCGCTGAACACGGGCCGGGAGTTTATGAAGTGGTACTATGGGGAATATTGAATGGAGAACTCGAGCCGGTCTCGGAGTATTCCATCTTCCACAACATACCGCGTCCAGCTGGGTATGAAGCCGCGAATTAATCCATGAAATTCGCAGTCAGCGTCTTCGGCAACCAGCCCATGCCCCGGATAGTCGAGCGCGTCCAGAAAATCGAGTCCCTCGGCTTCGACGCAGTCTGGTTCGGAGACCTCCAACGCATCTGTCGTGAGGTATACGTGGAGATGACCGCCTGCGCTCTCAACACCTCCCGCATCACCCTCGGCGTCGGCGTCACCATGCCCTCCACCCGACACGCCAGCGTCACCGCCAGCGCCTTCGCCTCCCTCAACGAAATCGCCCCCGGCCGCATCCGTGCCGGCATAAGCACCGGCGACAGCGGCGTCCGTTCCATAGGCAGACGCCCCACTTCCATATCCCGCCTTGAGTCCTACATAGGCCAGGTCAAAGGCCTGCTCCAGAATGAAGTGGTGGAATTCGACGAAGGCGGCAAATCCAAGCTCGGCTGGCTGGACAGACCGACCAACGTCCCCATCTACGTCGCCGCCACCGGCCCCCGACTCACCCGCGCCTCGGGCCGCATGGCCGATGGCGCAATCATCCTGAGAGAACGAGACCCGGCCAGCATGTCCGCGGGCGTCAAGATGTTCAAAGAAGCCGCCGCCGAAGTGGGCAAACGCCCCGAAGATACCAGCCTCTCCTGCTGGCTCCAGACCAGCCTCGGCCCCGACCGCGACGTCGCCCGCTGGAAGCTCAACGGTCCCGTAGGCGTCATCATCAACATGTCCAACCCAGACCTCTTCGACGAAGAAGACCTCCCATTAATCGCCAGGCTCAAGGCCAACTACAACCCCTCCCGGCACTCCCGCTCCTACGTCACCGAGGAATTCTGCATCCCCGGCAAGTACATCGACCGCTTCGCCCTCGGCGGCGACAAAGACGACGCCATTGAGTGCATCAAGCAGCTCTCCACAGTAGAGGGTCTGGACGAGATAATCCTCGCCCCCCAGCATATCCCCGAGGTCCCCGGCCCCACCGTCGACGAAACCATCCAATACTTCGCCGAACAAATCCTGCCCCACGTATCTTAGACACCATATTGCCCTCGCCTCTACTCTCCTCCCACCCCATCCCGATGCCCCGCGAGGGGTCTAGGACTTGTCCGCTCACACATCTCCCCCTATCCCTACCCATCCTCTTTCTTTCCCCCATCCACCATTCCCACCCCCGATCCGGAATCCATCCCTCTCCCCCCAGTACTGAACTAGAGGGAGACGCATGTGCGTCGCACATGCGTCTCCCTCTGTTCTTCTCTCCCCCTCTCCCTTGAAGGCCCTAAGGGAGAGGGGGATTAAGGGGGTGAGGGTTCCCCTGGGGCGGGGGGTATCCCCCCGCCCTCAGCCATCTGCCCTTTGACATATTGAAACATGTGTACTATATTACTTCCCAGTCCCGACACGCCACGTCGGGCCTATCCCAGGAAAGGACCAGGGAGTCCCATGAGTCGCCCAAGCCTCACATGGCCCCGTCTCAACCGAGCGGTATGGGACCGCCCGGCACCCGACACGCGCCTCCTCCCCATCCCCTTTCCTCCCACCGTGTCCTTTAGCCCCTTAGTTCCTATTGGTGGAATAACCATTAAGCCCAGCGCCCCCTCTCGACTACTGCCCTCCGGCGTCATCTCGGAGTCGCAAGCCCCCTTGCGCCTCCCCCGGACCGTGGATGCCCGCGTTTACCCGCGGAAGTTCCCGGACTACGTCCTTCGTGGCGCAGTGTCCGATGCCTGCCCTGACTCGCCGCAGAAGAAGTCCCACGGCCAACCCTTGCGAGTGTCCCCCTCCGCCGTGGATGCCTGCCCAGGCTCGCCACAGATGTATTCCCACAGCCAACTCCCCTTGCGAGCTTCCCCCTCCGCTGTGGACGCCCGCGCCCCTGCGCGGATGTTTTTCCGTCCCGCCGTACCCGGCGTAGAGACGGATGCCTGTGCAAAGGCCCAGGCGATTTCCCACGCTCCGGCTCTCGACGCCCCGGCCCACGCCGTAGAGGGGGCGCTGGCACTCCCTTTCATATCTTTCTTTCCATCCCACTTTGACATCCATAAAGGAGCTTGCCTGGTCCTCAATACCATACAACCAATATCCCACAACTGAGTTTTCCAACCCTTGAGTGGGGCATTCCGCTCGCCCTGAGCGAAGCTGCAAGTGCGCCTCTGGAGCATCGAAGGGTCTCAAGAGCGGAATGGGTGGGGTGTCCCGTTCCCCCAACTCGGAGTTACGCAAAGGCCTCTTGACGGGAGAGGGTTGGGGTGAGGGTGACAACCCCCATGTTGTATACTCTCCCCAACACCATTTCGACCTCCCAAAAGGAGACTGGACTCATGCCATCCACCATCAAGGAACAGCTCTGGTACGGCGACCATTGGATCGACGTCGACCTCCCGGAACGCACCCGGGTCATCAGGGCAAACGGAAATTCCTCCGCCAAACCCGTTGCCAACCTGGAAGCGTCCATCAGGGAGGCCATCGCCAACCCTATCGCGCATGACCCCATCCACAAGCTCGTGGGCAAGGGTGCCAAGGTCACCATCGCCTTCGACGACCCCGGTGGCGTCCAGACCAAGGGCGTCGACTTCCGGCAGGTCGCCATCGCCGTACTCCTCGAAGAGCTTCAGAAGGCCGGCGTCGAGCTCTCTGACATCCTCCTCCTCTGCGCCAACGCCCTCCACCGCAAGTGGACCCGCTCCGAGCTTGCCCCCATCGTCGGCGAGCGCATCAGCGTCCTCTGGCCTGCCCAGCGGCTCCGCTGCCACGACGCCGAAAACCCCGACGAACTCATCTTCCTCGGTGAGACCCACCGAGGCTTTGAGGTCGAAGTGAATCGCGCCGTCACCGATTCGGACCTCCTGATCTACCTCAACGTCACCCATATCCCCTTCGGCGGCGGCTGGAAGTCTGTCGCGGTCGGTCTCGGCACCTTCCGCAGTATCAGGCACCATCACCGACCATTCCCCTTCGCCTCCGGCAAGTCCGTCATGGACCCCAAGATCTCATCATTCCACAAGCTCGTCTGGGAGCAGGGTAAGATCATCGAAGACCACCTGGCCAAAAAGGGCCGTCGCATCTTCAGCATCGAGACCGCCGTCACCAACACCAGCCCCGCCGAGGTTACCGCTGTCTTCGCAGGCCACACCCCGGACGTCCACAACTACACCCTCGACGCCCTCAGTTCTCTCCAGGTCCTGGACGTCGACGGTCAGAGCGACATCGGTCTCTACGGGGTCACCAGCAAGACGGGCTACGCCCACAACTCCTTCATCAACCCGCTCCTGGTCACCGACCAGGGCTTCGAATACACCTACAGCATGTTCCAGAACCAGCCTCTGATAAAGCCGGGTGGCATCATCATTCTCAGCCATCCCTGCAAGAACCAGTTCGACGACATCCATCACCCCTCCTATCGTGAGTTCTACGAGCGCCTCCTGCCCGTGACCCTTGACCCCTACGAGCTCTGGAACCTCTTCTCCGACGACTTCGCCCACCGCCCCGAGTTCATCCATAAGTACCGCTACGGCTACGGCTTCCACGGCTCGCACCCCTTCTTCATGTGGAACACCCGCGGAGCCCCCTCCCGACACCTCTCCGGATTGTTCCTCGCCGGCGCCACCGACTTCGATGTCGCCCGCCAGCTGGGCTTCGAACCATTCCACACCGTGGAGGACGCCATTGCGGAGGCGGAAAACCGCCTTGGGAAGGACGCTTCCATCTCCTTCCACAAGTCCCCGCCCACGTCCATAGTCCGGGTCAACGGCTCAAACGGCGCCCACTAATTAAATAGCTCTGCCCTCTTTTCCCATTAGTCCGCACAGGCCTTGGTTGAATCAAGTGGAGGAGGCTGATCATGGAACTGCCGTTTAAGGTCATGGACGCCGATGGACACATCGCGGAGGACACTTCCCGCATCCGCGAATACATGGAGGCCCCCTACAACGAGAACCTGTGGCAGGGCATCCCCGACAAGCAGGGCCGGGTTGGCCACGCCAGCAGCCTCAGCGGACAGAGCTTCGTAGATACCACCATGGGTGGCACGAAGGGCAGCGTCGGGCCTGCGGGTTACCCTTTCCCCAAGGACTGGCTGGAAGCCCTTGAATGGGGGAACATGGACACCACTGTCCTGTTCCCGACCAACCTCCTCGGCTACGGCGACATCTTCGACCCCGACTACATGTCCACCCTCTGTCGGGCCTACAACTCCTACCTTGCAGATGAGTGGCTCTCCGTAAGCCCCCGGCTCAGGGCCGTCTCCCTGATGCCCTTGCTGGACGTGGATGCGTCCATCAAAGAGATGAAACGAACCATCACCGAGCTCGGATTCTCCGGCGTGACCGTACCCGCCCACGGCTTCGGTGGCCTGGGAGGTAGAATGTACGACCCCTTCTACGAAGAGGCCCAGTCTCTCGACTGCCTCGTCGCCGTCCACGGCAGCACCCCCGAGTACATGCGCTTCAACAAGTTCATCCAGAAGCACACTGCCTCATTCCCCATGTCCAACATGCTCCAGCTTGTCCACATGACCTACGAAGGTGTCTTCGAAAGGTTCCCCAATCTCCGAATCGGCTACCTGGAAACGGGCTGCACCTGGGTCCCATTCTTCATGAACCGCATGGACGAGGAGTGGGAGAAGCGCGGCCATCGCGAAGCAATGGACTGCAAGAGTCCACCCAGTGAATACATCAAGTCCGACAACGTCTTCTTCCACGCAGAGCCCTCAGAAGATCTCGTCCCTCAGGTAGTGGAAATCCTCGGTGAAAACGCCCTCTTCTACGCCTCCGACTGGCCCCACTGGGACAACGAATACCCCGACAACGTCACGCAGTTCTGGACTCGGGAAGACCTCAGCTACAGTGCCAAGAAAGCCATCCTCGCCGATAACACCCGCCGAATGTACGGCCTTCCCTCCGAAAACTAGCTCCCATTTCTACAACTGCCAGCCCATATCCATACACGATTTCCCGCTCTTCGTCTCCGGGGCGGGGCCGCTCACCCTGAGCGGAGCTGCAAGTGCGCCCTGGAGCATCGAAGGGTCGAGCGGGTGGCTCACAATTTGCCAACCCGTCACATCAACCCCCTCACCAACCAAGCCTCCTTACACAGTCATTCTGAGGCCCCGCGAGGAATCTAGGACTTGCCCACTCACCCATCTCTTCCCAAACCCTCCCCTCCCCACCCCCTCGTCGCCAACATCCGCCAATCCCTCGCCGACAACGCAGACCCCGCCAAGGCCGAGGGCATGAAGCGCTACATGAAGTCCGAAATGCCCTACCGCGGCGTCCAGACCCCCCTCCTGCGCCGCATCTGCAAGAACCTATTCCGGCATCACCCCATCCAGGACAAGGAAGATTGGAAGGGTGCCATCCTCGACCTGTGGAGAAACGCCCAATTCCGGGAGGAGCGATACGCCGCCCTTGAACTAGCCGGGGCCAAACGCTACGAGTCCTTCCGCACCCTTGACACCCGTTCCCTTTGCGAAGAGATGATAGTAACCGGGGCCTGGTGGGACTACGTGGACGGCATAGCCTCCCACCGACTCCGCGAGCTTCTCGAAAAGTACCCCGCCGAGATGTCCAGGGAAATGAGGGCTTGGAGCCGTGACCGTGATATGTGGAAGCGCCGCTCTTCCATAATCTGCCAGCTCAACCGCAAGTCAGATACAGACCTGGAACTCCTCTTCGACTGCATCGACCCCAACCTCTCCGACCCGGAATTCTTCATCCGCAAGGGCATAGGCTGGGCCCTCCGCTCCCTCGCCTGGACAGACCTGGATACAGTCGAACGCTACATAGAGCGCAACCGGGATCGCGTAAGCCCCCTAAGCCGCCGCGAGGCCCTAAAGAACTCAGAGAAGATTAGGCAACAACATCAAGCTGCCTCCCGATAGGCAAGACCATTACATGATCCACACTGGGGAGGTCTAGGGCCGCTCGTGCTGTCGTAGATCCGCCGAGGCGGGAGGCTCTCGAAGTATGAGCGGGGGGGCGTGACCCATGAGCGCAGTCATCACCCCTATGCCTCGGACCGATGCCTAGCACCCATTGATCGGAGGCATCCTCACCGGCGGCTTCTTCTGCGAAAGTCGTTTCAGGTACTGGAGTCCACGCTTGGTGTCGCTCGCCACCCGAGCCTTGTCATGGTTCTCCAGCCGGTACTTGAACAACCAGTAGGTGAACTCCTTGGCCTCCGTCTCGGAAAGCTCCTTCCCCACAGCCTGCTCCCGACTCTTGGCGAACTCCTTCAGCAACGCGGCCCGTGTGCCGCCGTAGGCCCTGTGAAACGCCAGGTCAGATACGTCCCTCTTAGAAGCAAGGCCCGCAGCCGACCGCTCTTTGCTAATCGACTCTATCAGAGCCTTGACTAGCGCCTCCTCCACATCCACCCCATACCAGTAGTTCAACAACGCCCGGTATTTGGATCCACCGACCATCCTCTTGAAGTCCTCATTGCTAACTTCTATGGGCGGCTTTGCTCTTTCCAGCAGTTGTTCCAGTTCGTGCCCGGGAATCAGTCCATTTGCGGTGTCGCACAGGCGCCGGGCTAAGACAATCCAGTCGAAAGCCTCGCCGGCTATCAGGTAGCACAACGGTTTGTCCTGGTACATCTCCTCCGGTGCGGCCCATAGCCCAATCGACTCTAGGAGCGCCGGATACCAATGCTTTCCTTCCTCAATCGAGCTTCGAAGGTGTGCTATCGCCGCCTCCGCCGCCTGGGTCCCTTCCTCAGACATCCCCGACTCCCAGGACACCTCCTCATGAATCTCTTCGGCTACCGCGTCTACACGCTTCTTCGAAGTCATCCACCCCTCGCAATCACCGCGCCGCCTTTCAAAGCGGCCCTGAATTCTCTTACTGGCAGGGTATTCAGAACGTCCTTCGCTTCACACCAACCCCTCTTGGCCATAGACACACCCAACCCCAGGTTCCCGAACTGTTCCGTGGCATGAGAGTCCGAGTCTATAACCAGCTTGACCCCCAACTCCCTCGCCCGGTGAATATGTTTGTCTTTCAGGTCCAACCTCCCCGGCTGTGCATCTATCTCCAATGCTGTTCCCGTCTCCCGCGCTGCCTGTAATATGGCCTCTACGTCCATCTCCACCGGCTCCCGCTCTCCGATAAGCCGACACGTCGGATGCCCCAGAATATGCACATTCGGATTGTGCATCGCCTTGATTATACGCTCCGTCATCACATCTTCTTGCTGCCCCATCGCCGAGTGTACCGACGCCACCACCACGTCCAGCTGTTCCAGCAGCTCGTCCGGGTAGTCGAGACTCCCGTCCGACCTGATATCCACCTCCGACCCCGTTAGCAGCTCTATCCCATCCAGGCTCTCGTTCAACTCCCTGATGTTGGCTATGTGGTCCAGCAGCCGCTCGTTGCTCAGCCCATTGGCAATCCCCCGCCCCGAGGAGTGGTCGGTTATTGCCAGGTAATCCAGGCCGGCCGCCCTCGCCGCCAGTGCCATCTCCAACAGCGTGTCGCGCCCGTCGCTCTCGTTCGTATGCGCGTGCAGGTCTCCCCGGATATCCTGCGTCTCGATCAAAGCAGGTATATTGCCCTGCGCCGCCCGTTCGATTTCGTGCTGACCTTCCCTTAGCTCCGGGGGTATGTACTGCAATCCAAGCCGCTCATACAACGACTCTTCATCAGCGAATGCCTCAACCTCACCGGTTTCCAGGTTCGTTATCCCGTATTCGTTAATGCTCAGCCCCTCCCGCCGGGCCCTCTCCCTCAGCAACACGTTGTGCTGCTGGCTCCCAGTGAAATACTGGATCAGCGATCCGTAGACCCGCTCCTCGACTATCCGCAGATCGACTTGTATCCCCCGCTGTAGTAAAACGCTCACCTTCTTAGGCCCATGGACCAGCACCTCCGCGACCTGTGGAAGCTCGGTAAGGGCCTTGAGCACGGGCTCGGGATCATCGGCGGTCCCCATCAGGTCTATGTCCCCAATGGTCTCCCGACGCCTTCGTAAACTCCCTGCCGCCTCTAGCCTTTCCAGTCCCGGGACACCCTTTAGTGCAGAGGCCACATCCCGATACACGCACAGAGCACGCCCCAGCGATATCCTCCTGTCCTTGGTGCGCAAAGTCTGTAGGTGCCGCAGGATATTGGCCGCAGCTTTCTCTCCCAGTCCCGGCAGCCCCGCCACCGCTCCCTCCTTTAGCGCAGCTGCCAGCCCTTCCAGGTTGGTCACTCCCAGGTCCCGACTGATCTTCAGCGCAGTCTTTGGCCCGACACCCGGCACGTCCTTTAGCTCCACCACGCCTTCCGGGAACTCTCCCTTGAGCTTTTCGTAATATTCAAGTTGTCCCGTCGAAAGCAACTCCTGCACCTTCTTGTTGATAGCCGAACCGACGCTCGGCACCTTGCTTAACCCTTCTTCCCCTTCTTCCCTGAATATCTGCGACAGCTCCGTCGGGTGATGCTCAATCGCCCTCGCTGCTTTCTTGTAGGCGCGCGTCTTGAAAACTACCTCGCCCTTCAAATCCAGAAGGTCGCCGATGTTGTTGAATACCGACGCTATCTGAGCGTTATCCATGTCGCACTAGCTGCCGTGGCAGCGCTTGTACTTCTTTCCGCTGCCGCACGGGCACGGGTTGTTCCGCCCCACCTTCCCCACCGCCGCTCTTGCCTTATCCCTGGACCTCACCTGCCCCCGACCTCCCGCCGCCTGGCGCGTCGCCGCACCGTTGGCCTGCGCCCGACTATTGCCATTCACGGCGCTGGGCTGCGCCGCCGCTGTATGCAACCTGTCCCTGGACTTTATATCCAGGTGGAACAGTGTCCGGACTATCCCGGTGCGGATCCTCGCCGTAAGGTCTTCGAACATCTGGTGGCTTCGGCGTTTGTAGGCCACTAGCGGGTCCCTCTGCCCGAACGCCTCCAGCCCGCTGCTCTGCCTCGAGTTCTCCATAGCCGTAAGATGGTCCATCCAGTGCGTGTCGATGGTTCTGAGCATCACGTGTCGCTCCACCGCCCGCATTCCTTCCTCGCCCAGCTTGTCCGCTATGCTCTTGTGCCGCTTTTCTGCATGGTCCATGAATACGCCAACAACCTCGTCCCGATGCAGCTGCCTCAAGTGCTCGGCATCGGCTTCGGCTGGAAGCGGGAACAGTTTCTCCATCGCGACCAGCAATCCCTCGAGGTCCCACTCGTCACCGTGCTCATCCCTCAGGTATCGGAATACCGTCGAGCTTATCTCCTCCTCAACCATTGTCCATATGCTCGCACCGACATCCGAACCCTCCAGCACTTTGTGCCTCTGCCCGTAGATCATGTCCCGGTGGTTGTTCGCCACGTCGTCGTATTCAACCAGCCGTTTTCGAATGTCGAAGTTGATTCCCTCCACCTTCTTCTGAGCATTCTCCACCGACTTCGTGATCCACGAATGCTCCATCGGCGTCGACTCATCCATCCCCGCCCATCCCATCACCGTCTTTATCTTGTCTCCCCCGAACCGGCGCATCAGATCGTCTTCAACCGAGATATAGAACCGGCTGCTCCCCGGGTCACCCTGCCTCCCCGCCCGGCCCCTCAGCTGATTGTCGATTCTACGAGACTCGTGCCTGTCCGTCCCGATGATGTGCAAGCCTCCCATCTCTACAACTTTTCCATGCTCCTCTTCCCACTCTTTCTCATCCCGTCCCTCGGGAGTGCCTCCCAGGATGATGTCCGTGCCCCGGCCCGCCATGTTAGTAGCCACCGTCACCGCCCCAATCCGCCCAGCCTGCGAGATTATCCCCGCCTCCCTCTCGTGGTGCTTCGCGTTCAGCACCTCGTGCCTCACCCCCGACTTCATCAGCTTTTGGCTCAGATTCTCCGACTTATCCACAGACGTCGTCCCCACCAGCACCGGCCTCCCCGACTCATTGAGTTCCTTCAAGTCCGACACCAGTGCCTCGAACTTCCCCTTCTCCGTCTGGAAGATCAGATCGGGCGTGTCATCTCGTATCATTTCCCGGTGAGTGGGAATCATCACCACGTCCAGGCTGTAAATCTTGTAAAATTCCTCCGCCTCGGTGACCGCCGTGCCCGTCATGCCGGACAGCTTTTCATACAGCCGGAAGTAGTTCTGAAGAGTAATCGTAGCCAGGGTAACGCTTTCACGCCGGATCTCCAGCTTCTCCTTCGCCTCGATCGCCTGGTGTAGCCCGTCAGAGTACCTCCTTCCCGGCATCAGCCTTCCCGTAAACTCATCGACTATCGTCGCTTCCCCATCCTTCACCACGTAGTCCTTGTCCCTCTCGAAGAAGACGACAGCTTTTAGGGCGTTGTCCATGTAATGGGTCAGGGCGTAGTGCTGGGGGTCGTACAGATTGTCGATGTTCAGGCTTTGCTCAACCTTGGCGTGACCGATAGTGGTTAGAGCCACGGTTTTGTGCTGCTCGTCGATTGTGTAGTCCATATCCCGCTTCAACCGAGCCGCCAGCAGCGCAAAAGTCGAATAAAGCTTGGTGGATTCCTCCGCCTGTCCACTGATGATCAGGGGAGTCCGAGCCTCGTCTATCAGGATATTGTCCACCTCGTCGACAATCGCGTAGTTCAGTTCACCCTGCACCGTGCGTGACAGGTCGCCCGCCATGTTGTCCCGGAGATAGTCAAAGCCAAACTCGTTGTTGGTGCCGTAGGTGATGTCGGTAGCATAGGCGTCCCTGCGAGACAGGGGGATGAGGTCCTCGAAAGGTCCATCCTCGGCCCCCGGATCGAACTGGAATGCCGCATCGTGTTGCAGGCAGGATATCGTCAGACCCAACAGGTGGAAGATAGGCCCCATCCACTGGCAGTCCCGACGCGCCAGGTAGTCATTAACCGTGACCAGGTGTACACCCTTCCCCTCAAGCCCGTTGAGATACGCAGCCAGGGTGGATACCAGCGTCTTACCCTCTCCCGTCTTCATCTCGGCAATCTTTCCGGCGTGCAGGGCCATGCCCCCCATGAGCTGTACGTCGAAATGGCGTTGACCAAGGGTCCTTTTGGCCGCTTCCCTCACCAGCGCGAAGGCTTCTGGAAGCAAAAAGTCCAGGGCCTCCCCTTCACCGAGGCGGGCCCTGAACTCGTCAGTCTTGGACTTCAGTTGGTCGTCTTGCAGACGCTCGTACTCGGGCTCCAGCCCGTTTATAGCATCAACTACCGGCTGGAATCTTTCGAGCTCCGCCTCGTTGCTGTTCCCCGCTAGTTTTGACAGCCATTTAAGCATCTGCCGGCCTTCATCCGAACAACGCCCCCACTGACTCCCCGCCGTGGATTCTACGTATTGCCTCCCCTAACAGCGGCGCCATGGACAGGCTCGTAACCTTGCTGTTCCTCTTCTGGTCCGACAGCGGCACCGTGTCCGTCACTACCACTTCCTGCACCATAGTATCCGACAGCACGTTCGTTGCGTCCCCCGAGAAGATCGGGTGCGTGCAGCTCGAATATATGTCCTCCGCCCCCATCTCCCTGAGCGCCTCTATTGCTGCTACCAGCGAGCCCCCGGTATCTATCTCATCGTCGAACGTGATCGCCGTCTTGCCTCTCACGTCACCTATAACGTTCAGGCTTTGCGCCGGGTCTCCGTTTCCCACCCTCCGCTTCTCGATGATTGCTAGGGGCGCATTAAGCCGCTCCGCCATGTCTCGTGCCTTCTTCGCAATCCCCACGTCCGTCGCCACGACAACCAGGTCATCCAGCGCCTTCTCCTCGAAGTATCCCGTGATTATCGGAAGAGCCGTAAGTTCGTCTACCGGGATGTTGAAGAAGCCCTGGATCTGGCCTGCGTGGAGGTCTACCGTAAGAAGTCGGTCGGCCCCTGCCACCGTTATAAGGTCCGCCACAAGTCGCGCCGTGATCGGCACCCGTGGCTGGTCTTTCTTGTCCGTGCGCCCGTATCCGTAATAGGGCACCACCGCTGTAATCCGCCCCGCCGACGCCCGCTTCGCCGCATCTATCATGATCAACAACTCCATAAGGTTGTTGTTCACCGGAGACACCACGGGCTGTACCAGGAACACATCCCTCTCTCGGATGTTCTCCTGTATACGGACGAAGATATTCTCGTTCCTGAACTCGAATACCTCTATTTGCCCGAGGCCCAGACCGAGATAGCTGCAGATATCCTCGGCTAGTTTCGGGTGAGCGTTGCCGGTGAAGATTTTGAGTTCATCCCTCACCCCGGCACTCCCCCGAAATGAATTGCATAACTGATTAATAAGCAGGGAATAAGCATCGCGCCTGTAGAAGCTGGTCTCCGCCTACCCCCGATTATAGCATAGCCCCCCGCTCATCCCCGCCCCCCGAGAAGCGCTTCCCTCAGCCGTGTTATCACCTTCTCCACGTCTTCATCCTCCAGGTTTGTTGGAACAACAGTCAGGTCGTCGGGGTTGCCCAGGTCGCTCAGGTATATCGGCTCTTCGCCCGACGCCATTTCCTCGAATACCTCACTTGGATTCGGCCCCATCCAGTCTCTGGTGAAGTTTATCCGTGCCGAAGGAACAGTGTAGTCGTATCCATCGTGCTCCAACTGCACCTTCAGCCCCGGGACCTCGATGAGCGCATCGACCACCTGCTGCATCATGGCCGTGTACCTGGCGTTTTCCTCTTCTTCATCTTCTTCCACAAATATCTGCAGGGCCGTCAGCAGCCCGATTACCTCCTCCTTAGCCACCTTCATGGACCTGCCGATAAACTGGTGCGGACTAGCATTATCAAAAGCCGCTTCGATAAGATCGGCCCGACCGCACAATATCCCCGACCCCTGTGGCCCCTTCACCCCCTTGCCCCCGCTGAATATCACCATGTCCGCGCCCTCAGCGATGAACTTTCTCAGGTTTTCCCGCGGCGGCAGCATTGACGCGCCGTCCACTATCACCGGCACACCTCTGGCATGAGCTATCTCACAGACTTGCCCCAGGGGTATCGCCCTCCTGGACACGAAGTTCGCGTGCAGATAAGACACCGCAGCCGTATTCTCCGTGAATGCTGCTTCCAGCTGCCACGGAGCACACCGACGCCCGTCTCCTATCTCTACCAGCTTCGCCCCCGCTGCCCTGTATGCCTGGTCGTAGGGGAATCGGTGACACCGCTGGATAATGAACTCGTTTTTCATTCCCTCCGTGTCCGGTAGGCGCGCCATCTTCTTGGGGTCGGATCCCGCGATGCACGCCGCAGCTTGAAGCACGAGCCCCGCAGCCGCACCGTTGGTAACCAGACCCGCCTCCGCCCCGGTGAGTTCCGCAATCGCTTTGCCCGCCTCCAGGTTCAGTTCGTCTACGTTCACCAGGATTCGTGCCGCTTCCACCATCGCCTGCAGTGCCTCCGGTCTGGTTTTTGTACCCCCATACAGGGTCGTCGTACCAGTGGCATTGATAATCGGCCTGACTCCGAGGGATCTGTAAATCTGCGATGTATCGTTGCTGGCAGTCATTTCTCTATCTTCCCCCGTAGGTAGCACGTTGATTAGTCAGCGAATAAGCGGCCCGCCGATGATATCACAGACAAATGAAAAGCCCGGCGGTGCAATGCCCCACCGGGCCAATTCTCTCTTCCTGGAATTGTGGTCTTACACCGGCATGGCCGCCTGGACGGAGGCAATGTCGAATGTTATCTCCCCTTCACTCTCGTCGATAGTAATTCGACCCCCGTCTCCTATCTCACCCGCCAGCACCTTGCGGGCCAACGGGGTCTCGACATAGCGCTGAACGGTCCTTCGCAGCGGCCGGGCCCCGAACGCCGGGTCGAACCCCTTTCCGGCAATCCACTCCTTTGCCCTCTGCGTCAGCTCTATGCTGATCCCCCGGTCCGACAACCGTTCCTGGACTTCTTCCACCAGCAGGTCGACTATCTGTACTATCTCCTCTTGGCCCAGTGATCTGAATACCACGATCTCGTCGATCCGGTTTAGGAACTCCGGCCTGAACTCCTGACGCAAAGCCCTTTCCACGTTCCGTTTGATCTCCTGGTTATCCATCCCGTTTGTGTTGGTCCTCAGGAATCCCACCGGGTCCTCTTGCACCTGGGACGTACCCAGGTTGCTGGTCATGATGATCACTGTATTCGAAAAGCTTACGGTGCGCCCCTGTCCATCGGTCAGACGTCCGTCCTCCAGCAGTTGAAGTAGCACGTTGAACACATCCGGGTGGGCCTTCTCGATCTCGTCCAATAGCAGCACCCGGTAGGGACGCCTGCGCACGGCCTCCGTCAGTTGTCCCCCCTCGTCGAAGCCGATGTAGCCGGGAGGAGCGCCAATCATCCGGGACACCGTGTGCTTATCCATGTACTCGGACATGTCTATGCGCACCATAGCGTCCTCATCGTCGAACAGGTACTCCGTCAGTGCCCGCGCCAGCTCCGTTTTTCCCACCCCCGTAGGCCCGAGGAATATGAAGCTGCCTATGGGCCGTTTCGGGTCCTTCAACCCCGCCCTGGCCCTGCGTATCGCCTCAGAGATTGAGGCTATCGCCTCCTCCTGCCCTATCACCCTTTCCCTTAGGCTCTTCTCCATGTTGAGCAGCCGGTCCGCCTCGCCTTGCAGCATGCGCATCACGGGTATTCCCGTCATCAACGCCACGGTTTCCGCTATGTCCTCCTCATCCACGGTCCCGTTTAGCTTCTCGCGCTGAAACCATTCGTCTCTCGCCTTTTCGTGTTCCTCTTGCAGGGCGAGACGTTCCGACTTCAACTCGGCAGCCCTTTGAAAGTCGTCCCTTTGGGAGGCGCTGTCTTCCTGGTCGGCCAGGTATTGCACCTCCTTCTCCATCTCCTTCAGCTCCGGCGGCGCGCCTTCCAGCTCTATTCTGAGTTTGCTCGACGCCTCGTCGATCAGGTCAATGGCCTTGTCAGGCAGGAATCGGTCGGAAACGTACCTCTGGCTTAATCTCGCCGCAGCGGAAAGGGCTGAATCCGCTATCGTGATCTTGTGATGCGCCTCGTACCTCGGCCTCAGACCCCGGAGGATTTCAATTGCGTCTTCCACTGAAGGCTCTTCCACGTAAACCGGCTGGAACCGACGCTCCAGCGCCGCATTCTTCTCTATGTACTTCCGGTACTCATCCAGCGTAGTCGCCCCGACACACTGCAGCTCGCCCCTTGCCAGCGCTGGCTTCAGCATCGTGCTCGCGTCTATCGCCCCCTCCGCCGCCCCCGCCCCGACCACCTGGTGTATCTCGTCTATGAACAGGATGATCTCTCCACCTGCCTTACGGATTTCGTCCATTACCGCCTTCAGGCGCTCTTCGAATTCACCCCTGAACTTGCTCCCCGCCACCATCGACCCCATGTCCAGAGAAATCACCTTCCGCCCCTTCACCGAGTCCGGCACGTCGCCCGCGATAATTCGCTGGGCCAGCCCTTCGGCAATGGCGGTCTTTCCCACGCCTGCCTCCCCTATGATCACCGGGTTGTTTTTGGTCCTGCGGGTCAGGATCTGGATAACTCTCCTTATCTCCATTTCCCGCCCGATAACCGGGTCCAGCTCCCCGCGCTCCGCCAGCTCTGTCAGGTCGGTGCTGTATTTCTGTAACGACTGGTACCGGCTTTCCGCCTGTGGGTCCGTTACCCGGTGCGAGCCCCGGATCTCCTGAAGTGCCTGGTACACCTTCTCCTTCTCTACCCCGAACTCCTTGAAAATATCCGGCGTGTCCCCATCCCGCTCCTCTACGGCGGCTACCAACAGATGGTCAACGCCGATGAATTCGTCCCTCAGCCGTTTCATCTCTTCCGCAGCCCGGTCCAAAAGGGCGGATATTCTGGGAGTTATGTATATGTTCTGACTCGGGTAGGCCACCGTCGGAGTCTTGGTCAATGCCCGCTCAAACTTCGCAATCATTCCCGCGGTGTCAGCGCCCAGCTTTTCCAGGATTTCCAGAGTTACGCCCTCAGTCTGCTCGAGCATCGCCAAAACAAGGTGTTCGACGTCCCACTGGTTGTGATTCTTCTCTTTTACCAGTTCTTGAGAGGTCCTCATGACCTCCTGTGCTTTTTCCGTGTATTTGTCAGGTCTCATTACCATTCTTCACCCCCTGACTCCCGACCACCCGCTCTTCTTACCGAGCGGTCGCCCGGGCCCCGAGACCCGGTCATTATCCGACCCAGTTCTTCTTTTACGGCATTCAACTCGTTCTGCATGTCCAGCATCCGCTTGGACATTCTCATGATCACTTCGACACCCGCCAGGTTTACCCCCAGGTCCTCGATTAACGACCGTATTCTCTGCAGGTGCGCCACGTCCTTCGCCGAGTAGAACCGCATGTTCCCACCCGACCGGGACGGCTTGATCAGCCCGGCCCTTTCATAGTACCGCAGCGTCTGCACGTGTACGCCTACCATCCGCGCAGCGACACTTATCACGTAGCGCGGCTCCGTTTCGTCATACAGATTCACGAGGCCCCCTTCCGGTCACCCAGATCCTTCAATCTCATGACCAGCTCCGACTCTTCATCCGAAAGCTCCGTCGGCAGCGTAACCCTCACTGTCGCGTACGCATCACCCGCACCCTCCTGCCCGTATATGGGCATGCCCCTTCCCTTCAACCGGAAGCTCTGCCCGTTCTGGGTGCCCTGGGGCAGATTCAAAGCAACCGACCCCTTCAAAGTCTGCACGGGGATCTCACCGCCCAGCATCGCGTCGTATAGAGAGACCGCCGCCTCGACGTGAACGTCGTTCCCGACCCTCTTGTATCGGTCATGAGGGAGCACGTTAATCGAAAAAATAATCTCCCCGCTTCCTCCTCCGTTGCGTCCTTTGTCCGGGTCCACCGACATTCGGAACCCGGTCCACACGCCCGCAGGCACTTTCACCTCCAGCCTCCTCTTCGTCCTATCGGTCCCGACTACTTCCACCAGCCGGGTAGTTCCCCGGTACGCTCCTCCAGGGTCACCTCCAAAGTGTGTTCCCTGGGAGCGGGGTTCGCCCGTGCGAAAGGCGCCCCGCTGGCAGGCCCTCTGCCCCTGCGCCCCATGAAACTTTGAAGTATTTCGTCCAGTGGCTCCCCTCCAAACCCGAATCCCGAAGGCCCACCGTCTCCCCTCGAAAATGACCAGGTGCGCGTGAACCCATCGCCGTTGCCCCTCCCCCCACCTCTAAACCTCTGTCCCCCTTCATCATAGTCTCGGCGGGCTTCCGGGTCCGAAAGGGTCTGGTACGCCTCGTTGACCTCTTTGAATTTCTCCGCCGTATCCGCCATTCCGGGGTTCACGTCAGGGTGGTACTCACGGGCCAATTTTCTGAAGGCGCGCCGGAGCTCCTCTTGGGAGGCGTCTTTCTTGACACCCAGGACATCGTAATAGCTTCGTTTCGCCATCTGGTTCCTTGCCTTTGCAGTTCAACTATATGTTAAGAACAGTCATGCAGCTTGTCAATGTCCTTATCAACTTGTTGGGTAATCACTTGGCAACTCCTTAGTTGTTAACCTTGACAATGCCTTAGTTAATGTTTATGATATCACCATTGTTGATAAGACCGTTGTATGTAGGAGGTTTCAAATGGTCGTCAAAAGAGTCGGGTACAAACCGGTAACGGCACAGTCCCCCGGGGCCCGAGGCCCCTTGAACACCCTAGTCAGCATTCTCGGAGACGTCGCCAGCGTCACCGGAATCGGGATCAGATACTTCTAGGAAACGCAGTTGGGGGCCGCAGGCCCCCATCAGATGGAAAAGCTAAGTAGCTCACACAAGGAGGAGCAAACATGAACGCAATAATAAGGCGAGACCCGTTCGCAGGACTCAACGGCATGAAGAGGTTTATGGACCGATTCTTCGATGACCCGTTCTTCGGAGTTCACGGGTACACAACACCGGCCCATCAGGCCAATCCCATGCCCATAGACGTTACCGCCGATGACAAACATGTGGTTATCCATGCCTCTCTCCCCGGCGTCAAGCCCGGCGATGTCAACGTCTCCGTGGAAGACAACCGACTCACCATCGAAGGCGAGACTCACTCCACCGAAGAAACCGAGAACGAACGGTACGTAATCCGGGAGCGCCACTCCGGCTCATTCCATAGGAGCCTGGCACTGCCTCAGGGTCTCGAAGAGGACAGCATCGAAGCCCTCTTCGAAAACGGTGTACTCACCCTCACAGTCCCCCGTACCGTTGAAGTTAAGCCCAAGGCCAAGACCATCGAGATAAAGGCCGGCTAACCCCCGGTCACCTCCCTCGCTCCACCCTCACGGGCAGGCGCAATGCCTGCCCGTGACTCCTTTTTCTTGACATACCCCCTACCCCTTGCTAGCATCTAGCGCGGCTTTCACCCTGTAATTCAGACAGTGCCCGGAAAGGGCTCCTCCTTTATCTCATCAGTTTTCGTACCTGCCCACCGACCCGGAAACGGTAGACCAACATGTCTAACGCCATCGCGCTAAGATGCAAGGAATGCGGCAAGGAATACCCCCTTGACCCCATGAACGTCTGCGAGTGGTGCTTCGGCCCCGTCGAAGTTATCTACGACTACGCAGCCGTCGCCCGCACTTTCAATAGAGAGAGCGTCGAGGCCGGGCCCCTCACCATGTGGCGTTACAAGGATCTCCTTCCCGTCAACGGCAGCGTCGTAGACTTGGGAACCGGCTATACTCCCCTCCTGAAGGCCGACAACCTCGGCCGCGAGTTAGGACTCGATAACCTCTATATCAAGAACGACTGCGGCAACCCTTCCCATTCCTTCAAGGACAGGGTCGTTGGCGTCGCCTCCACCAAGGCTCGGGAGTTCGGATTCGACACAATAGCCTGCGCTTCCACAGGCAACCTGGCCGGCAGCGTAGCCGCCCACGCCGCCCGAGCCGGCCTCAAAGCCTACGTGTTTATTCCCGCCGACCTTGAGGTCGGTAAGGTCCTTTCCGCCGCCGTCTACGGCCCGACCCTCGTTGCCGTCAAGGGCAACTACGACGAGGTAAACAGGCTCTGCAGCGAGCTCGCCGATAAGTACCATTGGGCCTTCGCCAACATCAACATGCGCCCATACTACTCCGAGGGTTCGAAGACCCTCGGCTTCGAGGTTGTCGAGCAGTTAGGCTGGCGCTGCCCCGACTGGGCCGTAGTCCCCGCTGCCTCCGGCTCCTTGTACACAAAGATCTGGAAAGGCATGAACGAGTTTGCCGAGGTTGGACTGAGCGACGTGCCTCATACCAAGATGGCCATCGCCCAGGCCCGAGGCTGCTCCCCGATCATCACCGCCTACGAAGAAGGCCGGATGGATATCAAACCGGTGAGGCCAAATACCCTCGCCAAGTCCCTCGCCATCGGCAACCCCGCCGACGGCTACTACGCCCTCAAGACGATCAAGGAAACCGATGGCGCAGGCGTAGCCGCTACGGACCCCGAGGTCGTGGAAGGCATGGCCCTACTCGGACGGACCGAAGGCATATTCGCCGAGACCGCAGGCGGCGTCACCATCGCGGGCCTCAAGAAACTTGCCGCCAACGGCACCATCAAGCGTGACGACCTAACCGTCGCCTATATCACAGGTTCGGGGCTCAAGACCCAGGAGCCTGTACAATCTCTTGTAGACCCCGTATCCGTTGAACCAACCATTACTTCATTCGAGGACGCCTTGGAGGCCCGTGGGAACGGCATCCGCGCCACCGCAAACGCCTAGCCGACCCCTGGAGAACTCGACATGGTAAAGCTGAAAGCCAAGTTCACCTTCCCGACGGACCTCGTCACCGAGCCCGTCATCTACGGCCTCGGCAAGAATTTCGACGTTATTACAAACATCCGCCGCGCCGATGTTACCGAGACCCAGGGCTGGGTTATCCTCGAACTCGAAGGTGAGGAAGAGCAGATCAACCGCGGCCTCGCCTGGGTCTCCGAGACCGGCGTACGCGTCGACCCCATAGTCGGCGATATTGTAGAAGGCTAACTTTCGACTCTGGATTTGTGGATATAGAACCTAGGAGGTCCCCTAAATGAGCGTCAGCCTTAAGATTCCTACGCCCCTTCGCCGCATGACCAACGGAGAGAGCAGTGCCACCGTTGAAGGGGCAAACATTATGGAGTGTATCGACTCGCTCGAAGCACTTCACCCGGGGATCAAGGCCCGACTCGTCGCCGATAGCGGGGAACTCCACCGGTTCGTCAACGTCTACGTCAACGGTGAGGACATCCGCTTCAAGGACGGCATCTCCACCGCCGTCAACAGCGGCGACGAAGTCAGCATCGTCCCCGCCGTCGCAGGCGGTTAACCCCCTTCCCCGTCATTCCCGACCCCGATCGGGAATCCATCCCTGGGCTGGGCCGCTCATGCTGTCGCAGATCCGCCTCAGGCGGGATGCCACTCGAAGTATGAGCGGGGGGGTGGTACAGGCTCTTCCTAGCAACCAGCTTTGCCAGCCCAGCCTGGCCGGTCTACCAAGCTGCCCTTTGACTATCCTCGGGGTGAACATCCCTCTTATCGACGCTCAGACGCAAATCCTAGCAAGGACGAATTCCAGTGTTCCCAACTAGCTTGCTCAACCTGTATCATTCCCGTCCGCATGGCCGCACTCACGACCCAACCCGCCGCGCCCCAATCATCCAACTACCGATTCGTCGTGATCACGGCGTGGATGATCCCCCACGTATTTGGGTTCATCCTCCTTGAGAGCCTTGGCCTGATGCTCCCCAGCATCAACAAGGAGTTCAACCTCAGCGCCACCGAAGAAGGCTTGCTCGGCTCAGCCCCGAGAATCGGTATGATGCTTTTGGCACTTCCCGCCGGCTGGTGGCTTTCCAGGCTGAACGCCAAACGCGTGACCACAATTACCTTCGTCGCGGGCGTGCTCCTCGTCTTTCTCCAGGGTTGGGCCCGCTCCTTCTACCTTCTCCTCCTCGCCCGAGCCATGTACGGCATCACCATGGTCATGCGCGAACCCGTCCGAGCCATGCTCATCCGCCAATGGGCCCTACCCCGAGAAGTTGTCATCATCAATGCCATGTCCAACATGCTTTGGGGAGTGACCGCCGCCGGATTCATGCTCGTCCCTATCCTGCTGGAAGTCCTGGACGACGACTGGCGGACCACGTTCTATATATTCGCCTTTGCCACCCTTGGCCTCACGGTCATTTGGCAAGTCCTGGGCAAGGAGAGGATTTCCCCTCAATACCTCGCCGACATGAATGCCCAGACCCGGAGCCCCCTCTCCTCCATAATCCGTTACAAGGAGTTGTGGTTTATTGCATTCGGCCTGATCGGCAACTCGGCGGCCTGGTCCGCCTTCGCCGTGTTCTGGCCGACACTTATGCTGGAGCAATACGGAGTCAAGGAGTTTACCTCCGGCTCCATTATTGCTATAGGTGGTGGAGTTTCGGCCTTCGCGGGGATCGGCGTTGGCCTTCTGACCAACAAAATAGGGAAAAAGCGGGTAATTCTCTGGTGGTGCGGCATTGGCATGGCGGCAACCCAGGTGGGTTTCCTGTGGACTGGTTCATTCGGATGGTTGGTCCTGCTGACCATGGTAAACGGCGTAGCCTGGACCTACTTCCCCATCACCTTGTCGATCCCATTCCAGCTGCCCGGCATCAAGCCCAGGGAGATAGCTACGGCAATCGGTTTCCTGGAAACCGCCGTCTGGGGCGGCGCTTTGATCGGCCCCATACTCACCGGGACCCTTGAAGACTACGCCCTCGATCCCCGGTCCGCTTTGATGGTTACCAGTGCCATGCCCGTAAGTCTGACCATTTGCGCGATGCTATTACCCAGGAAATGGGACGAGCTTACGGTCTAGCCCCTACTTGCGCCCTAGGCCCCGTTCAGCTTCATGTTGAAGAGCCGGATGGCGTTCTCCCGGGTGATCTTCCTCTTGACTTCGTCGGAGATCCCCTCGAAATTCCTGGCGATATATTCGTGGGACTTCGGCCACGTGCTCTCCCAGTGTGGATAGTCATTGGCCCAGATATAGTTGTCTTCCCCGATAATGTCCGTGTTCTTCACCCCGACAGGATCGTCCATGAAGCACGCGTACATGTTGCGCTTGAAATAGTCGCTCGGCGCCATCTCCGGCACCTCGACTAAAGAGTCCTGACGCATCCGGTACTTGTCGTCTGCCAACCACAGGTAGTGGGGAATCCAGCCAATGTCCATCTCCGCAAGGACTACCTTGAGTTCCGGGAACCGATCAAAAACGCCCCAGTATATGAGGTGGGACAGGCTCCTCTGGCCCGGGTGGTGAAGGCAGGTCTGACTGATCCTTGCCTGGCCTATCTCATCCTCCGGCCCGAAACCCGTGAAAGCGTGCAGGCTGATTGGGATTCCCGCGTCCTGGGCCGCGGCCCATAGTGGGTCGTACATCGGCTTCTCGTAGGTCCTGTCCAGCTCCGGCCACGAGTTGATTAGGACCCCCCGCAACCCCATAGCCGCGCAGCGCTGCAATTCCGCGACTGCCAGGTCAATGTCATAAGTGGATACCAGCCCAATCCCGAGGAGGACCTCTGGGGCGTGCGAGCAGAACTCGGCCAGCCAGTCATTGTAGACAGAAAACAGGGCTCGCTGGAACGGGGGATCGGCGAGCCTGTAGAGCGTCAGGGCGTATGACGGGTAGAGCACCTCGGCCTCCGTCCCGTCTATTTTCATGTCCTCCAGCCGAGCCGCGGGATCGTAACCCCCGGGACGTCCATCTCGGTATGAGACTTCCTCAATATGCGATTCAAACTCCGAGTAGCTGTCTCTGCTCGCCCCCGCGAAGAAGGCCATGGATGCCGTAACGGTCGGCAGGTCTTCGCAAACCCACCTGTCTCCCTTCTCTCCTGGCGGGTCCTTTACTATCCTCGGAGCCCGGTCACGAAACTCGTTGGGTAGTCTGCTGGTCCACAAGTCTGCGGGGTCTGTAACGTGCGAGTCCCCTGAAACGATGTTGTAGTCGGCCATGATCTCTCTCCTAATGATGCCCGAGTTCCCTCTAATCCCCTCTCCCTTGATGGGAGAGGGTTAGGGTGAGGGTGATTCCTCTCAGGCTTTAGTTATTCTCGATTATAGTCCCGTGCCCCGAGTCGGGCCACTACACGTTTACCCGACCCCCGTCGATAGGCAACTCGACTCCCGTAACATAAGAAGACTCGTCCGAGGCCAGGTACAACGCCCCGTACGCAATCTCCTCTGGCGTCCCGATGCGTCCCATCGGAATGTTGGCCACTTGGTCGCCCTTCTCCGCAGCCTCCCGGGTTTGGGCATGGAGCATTGGCGTGTCGATGGGGCCCGGGTGAATGGAGTTAGCTCTGATGCCTTCCAGTGCATATTGGTGTGCGGTCGTCTTGGTCAATATTCTCACGGCGCCCTTTGCGGGACCGTAAGCCGTGCCGTCCGAATTGCCCACTATCCCAGCCCCCGACGACATGTTCACGATAGACCCCCCACCCGACCTCTTCATCTCCGGTATCGCGTGCTTGCTCCCTAGAAACGCCCCGGTGGCATTGACCGCCATTACCCGATTCCAGGTTTCCAACGGAGTATCCGCAACAAGTTCTGGGCTATAGGCCCCAGCGTTGTTGACCAGGACATTCAACCCCCCGAACCGCTCCACAGTTAGGGCCACGGCGCGCTCCCAGTCCTCCTCCTTGGTAACATCCAGGTCTACGTAGATAGCTTCCCCGCCGGTTTCTGCGATCTCTTCAACAACGCGATCACCCCGCCCCGCATCTATATCAGCGATAGTAACCTTGGCCCCTTCCGCCGCAAACAACCGGCATATCGCCGACCCAATTCCCCCCGCCCCACCCGTCACCAACGCTATCTTCCCTTCCATCCTCATGACATTGCCACCAAAATCTGCTCTCTTCTCCCTCTGAGATGCCTTTGCATTACTGTCTTTCCGGCCTAGTGGGGCTCACGGGGTGAAACCCAACCCTCTGGGGAGGGGCATTCCGCTCGCCCTGAGCGGAGTCGAAGGGTCTCAAGAGCGGAATGGGCGGGGTGTCCCATCCCCCAAGTCGGATTCCTCAAACTTCTCCCGATGAGTGAATGTGATTGCCTAATCCTGCTCAGTTATAACCCTACGGCAGAAAGTAGCCGCATTCACCAGGTCCGGAATGATCACAAACTCCCGCACCGTATGCATCTCATTCGTCGCCATCCCCACAACTATGCACTCAATCCCCTGCTGCCTCATCACGTTGGCATCCGTTCCCCCACCCGAGGGCTCCAGCCGCAGAGGCAGCCCCATTGCGTCCAGGTGTCGCTTAGCCAGCTCCAGCATCTTCTCGCCGGGCCTGACCGTGTAGGTGTTGAATTCTACGGTAAAGCCGTCCTCGATAATCGCTTCCTTGTACCTGTCCCGCACTTGGTCGAATATACCCCGAGCCTGCAGTTGCAGCAGGTCCAGCGTCTCCAGGTTCACACTCCGAAACTCGCCCGTGAAAGAGGCCTTCTCAGGCACCGCGTTCCTGACACTTCCCCCGGATATCGTCCCGACGTTGAATGTCGTCTCCTCATCTAGCCGACCCTGCGGCAACTCGCTGATGATTTCCGCCGCTATCTTGATCGCCGACAACCCCTTCTCAGGCTCGACTCCCGCATGCGCTGATCTACCCGTGACATTCACTTCAAAGCTAATGTAGGTCGGGCTCGAAGCCGTCAGCTTATTCACCGGCCCATTCCCATCGAAGACCACGGCCTCACTAGCCGTGATCATCGAAAAGTCCATGTTCCGTGCCCCGACCAGCCCGATTTCCTCCCCCCTTGTGAAGGCGAGTTGAATAGCACGCCTGGGCAAGTCCTCTTCCACCACCGACTCCAGCCCTTCCAGTATCGCCGCCACCCCCGCTTTGCAGTCTCCACCCAGGATAGTCGTCCCGTCGGAGACTATCCGGTCACCTTCTATCGTGGGCTTGATTCCCCGCCCCGGCTCCACCGTATCCATGTGCGCCGAGAGCAGCAGCGGATTCTCGCCCTCCTCCCGAGCAATCAGGTTTCCGTGAGCGTCCCTGAGAATCTCAAACCCCAGCGCCTCCAGCCTCCTCGAAAGGTCCTGCGCAACCTCCTCTTCTTCATCCGATGGACTGTCTATCTGGACTAGGTCGCAAAAGGTCTTCACTAGCCGGTCTTCGTTTATCATCGTTGGTTCCTCAGGAATATCCCGCAGGCTCTACTTGCGGAATTCGTTGATTCTGGACATTCTCTCCCTGACTATCTCCAGCGTCTCCAGTTTCTTGGGAAAGGCGAAACGCACAAACTGTTTGCCCTGCTCGGCCACGTGGTAGAACGCCCGACCCGGGACCGGAGTCACCCCTATGGTCTCGGCCATGAACATGGCAAATGCCAGGTCGTCATCGTAGCCGCAGTCCGGGTACTCGGTCATCACGTAGTAGGCCCCCTGTGGGGTCACGTAATCGAACCCGGCATCCTTCAGTATCGATAGCGTCGCATCTCTGCGCGCCTGGTACTCCGACGCCAGTCCCTCGTAATAGCTCATCGGGAACCCCATGCCCTTGGCCGCAGCCATCTGCAATGGGTGTGCCGCCCCGACAGTCAGGAAATCGTGGGCCCGTCGTATCGCCGTGCACAGGGTCGCATCCTTCACAATCGCCCACCCGATGCGCCAGCCCGTCACACTGTATGTCTTGGAAACGCTGTTCACGGTGACGGTCCGCTCCGCCATTCCGGGAAGCGAGGCAATGCTCCTGTGCTTCAATCCATCGAAGATGATGTGCTCATACGGCTCGTCCGAGAAAACCAGGGCATCGTATTCCTGGCAAAGCTCGGCAATAACTCCCAGTTCCTCATCGGAATACACCTTGCCCGAGGGATTGTGCGGCGTGGTGATAATCACAGCCTTGGTCTTCATCGAAAACGCTGCTCTCAGCTCGTCCGGGTCGAATTTGAATGAGTCACCGACACGCCGAAGCGGCACGTACACCGGCTTCCCGCCCGAGATCAACGTGTCCGGCCCATAGTTCTCGTAGAACGGCTCGAATATGATGATCTCATCCCCAGGGTCCACCAGCCCGAGCATCGTTGCCATCATCGCCTCGGTGCCGCCGCAGGTCACGGTCACGTGAGCGTCGGGCTCAGGATTTAGACCGTTGTACCACCCGAACTTCTCGGCAATCGCTTCCCGCAGGGGCCCTGCCCCCCAGGTATTCGCATACTGGTGGAAGTCGCCCCTTAGCGCCTCTTCGGCAGCTTCGATTAGATCGGAAGGCGGAGGAAAGTCCGGAAACCCCTGCGCCATGTTGACCCCACCCAGGTTATTGTTGATCCGCGTCATATCACGGATTATCGACTCCGTGAAATGCTGGACCCTGTCTGCCGTGTGGCGTTCGCTGGACAATATCGCCTGCCTTTAGTGGATTAGGCATTCTAACATGGAGCGCCACCCCACCCCCCACCTCCTCCCGAGGGGAGCCTGTCCGCCAAAGGCGGATCATTCCCGTCCCCCGACACGGAAAACCATCCCGAGGAGTGGGGCGGGCTGCCCAATTCCCTCTCCCTCGATGGGAGAGGGCTAGGGTGAGGGTGATTCCTTCCCTCCGGTGTGGGGCCGCTCACCCTGAGCGACGAGTCGAAGGGTCGAGCGTGGGGCGGCCCACATACCTCCAACCCATCACGTCTCTCTTCCACCCCCCCACCCCGACCCTCCTAACCATCCCGATGCCCCGCGAGAGATCTAATACACCTCTCCCTGAGCCACGATTGTACTCACCCCACCACCTCACTAACTGTCATTCCGAGGCCCCGCGAGGAATCTACAGCGCAAGCCCACTACTCGCCCCTTGCCGAGCAACCCACCCCACCCACCTCCCATCCCGATGCCCCGCGAGGAATCCAAGGCCCTTTTCTCACTAACCACGATCCTAGGAGGTCAGCAGGTCAGTCAACTGTACTCCCGCACTGACCCCGGCAAATATGATGGTGGCGGCGGCAACAATTGCAGCAAACCAGTTGCTCCTTAACCACACCTTTACAGGATTTTCCTTCAGGTGGTCTAAGTATTCAAGACCATGCAGTGTTGTTGTGAATACCTTCGCTTGGCGCTCTGAAAGATATCCTGTTTCGGCCAGGAGATCAGCAACTTTGATATCTCCCGCATTGCTTCCAAATGTGAACCCGTACGGCTCTTTACATTGTTCGAGCAAGCGAATAATGCTCTCCTTTAGTTCTTTATCCATTCCTAACCCCCAGTTCTTTTTCCACCCCCACCCCCTACCCCTCCCCCAACCGAGCCACCAGATAAGCCATATCCCTATCCCCCTTGACCCGATTGCAGTTCGGGCACAGCAGTTGCAAATTGTCCGGGTGGTCCGACCCTCCCCGACTCCTCGGCACCACGTGGTCAACCTCCATTATCCTGAACAGGAATTCCACCTGGCACCCCTCACACCTCCCCTCCTGCCGACCAAACAGCACGTGCTTCTGCTTCCGGTACGGTATCGGCGCATCGATGTCCGTCCGACGCGGTATGTCCGTCCGAGCCGTCACCAGCCGTTCGTGGAACAGGTCTCCCATGAACTCCCGCAGCCGCATGTTCACCAGCTCGACCGCCTTCTCCGAGATGTCAATCCCCACCCACTTCCTCCCCAGCTTCTCCGCCGCCACGCAAGCCGTCGCACACCCGCAGAACGGGTCTAGCACCACATCCCCCGGATTGGATGACGCCGAGATAATGCGTTCCAGCAGTGCTAGGGGCTTTTGGGTGGGGTAGCCTATCCGCTCCTTAGCCTGGGAGTTGATGGCGTTGATGTCTGTCCATACCGCCTGAAGTGGCCTCCCCTTCATTTCTTCGAGGTATCTCTTCAATCTAATGCCGCCCCGACTTGTGAAGTGCAGGCGTCCTTCCTCATCCAGTCTGCGCATTGTTTCTAAGGGCACACGCCACAGCGACGAAATGCCCTTGTATTCATATTCGTACCCGCCACCTGATAATCCCTTGGCTGTAATATCGTAATCGGCCCATGCCCTTCCGTCGGGATCTCGTTGCCGAAATCTGGCTATGTAGGCGTCCTCGTGCGGTTGATATTGAGAATTCCAAGTCCAACTCTCACGGTTTGAGTAAAACAAAATCACATCGGAGTTTTTCCCATATCGGACTGAATCGTTGTGTGCAGTAGTTCGTTGCCAGGTGATTTCATTCTGGAATTGCGCTGACCCAAATATAGAATCCATCAACAACTTAAGGTAATGCGAGGCCGTCGGGTCGCAGTGCAGGTATATCGACCCCGTATCCTTCAACACCCGGCGCATCTCCAGCAGCCGCACCGCCATCATGCACAGGTAGGACTGCATCCCCTTCCCGTGCGTCAGCCCCGCCGTCTCTATCACCTTGTACATCGCTGGCTGCTCATCCGCTATCAGCCCCATCCACGCCGTGTCCAGGTCTGAAAGAGTCCACGTATCCTTGAACGCCGCCCCCGCCGCCCGTGACCCGACCGGAGCCGCATAGTTCCGGTTCGAGTTAAACGGCGGATCGAGATATATCAGGTCCATCGACTCCGAGTTCAACCCCCTCAAAATATCGAGGTTGTCCCCCGTCCAGATCGTCTTGTCTACAAAGTTAGCTTCAGTCATTCCGCTAGTGTAGATTAACTGTCAAACCCCTTGTCATTCCGAGGCTCCGCGAGGTCGTAGATGCGCTAAAGGCGTGAATCTGGGGCGGGGTCCTCCCCCAAACTGTGGCACCACCCCATTGACTCGATGCGCACATGTGTACTATGTTATCACCCAGACCCCGACCTCGTATGTCGGCCCTATATAGGACAGGTGGAACATCCGCCCCCTGGCGGGAACCATAGGAGTCCCATGAGTCGCACCGGCCTGATCAGCAATTGTCGCAACCGAGCGGTATGGGACCGCCCGGCCACCGACACGCGCCTCCTCCCTTGGCCCAGACCTGTCCCCGTGTCCCTTGGCCGCCCCATAGACCCACTGAGGATGCCCCCAATAGCTAGCGCTCCCTCTCGGCCCACCTGCCCGCCGCGCCTTCGCGACGCGGATGCCCGCGTTCACTCGCCGCGGATGATTACCCACGGCTCACACCCCCAGCGAGCTTGCCCTACGACCGTGGATGCCTGCGGCATTGCGCCGCGGATGACCTCCCGCTCCGCCTCCTTTGGCGTAGAAGCGGATGCCTGCGGCATTGCGCCGCGGATGACCTCCCGCTCCGCCCCTTCCGGCGTAGAAGCGGATGCCTGCGGCATTGCGCCGCGGATGAATTCCCGCTCCGCCCCCTCCGGCGTAGAAGCGGATGCCTGCGGCATTGCGCCGCGGATGACCTCCCGCGTCCCGACTCTTCGCGCAGCGGCCCGGGCCGCAGAGGGAGCGCTGGCACACCCCCCTTCATCGTCCCTTTCCCCCATCATTCCCGACCCCGGTCGGGCTGCAATCGGAACGTCCGCCTATGGAGGGTTCGCCTATGGCGTTAATCTATCCCCAGGGTCGGGGAATTCCGCTCGCCCTGAGCGGAGTCGAAGGGTCTCAAGAGCGGAATGGGGTGGGGATCCTCCCTCCCGTAGCGATGGTTCGCAAATTACCCTTCTCCTGAACTGGGCTCGGAACATAGCCTCGCATAGAAAGGAACTATCCCACTAGTCCATATTCCCAATCCCTCCCCCACACCCTTCCGTCATTCCCGAGTAGTCGGGTCGAAGATGTCGAAGATGCGCCTGGGCGTGCGCCTATGGCGTGAATCCATCTCCTCCCTTCCCTTGACCTCAACGCCCAATAGGGTAACAATGGCCCGCATAGGTCGGTCTTTATCCAACGACTAGTTGCAGGGGGATATCGGGATGGGATACCGGATTATTTCAGCAGACAGCCACCTGGACTTGCAATGGCTTCCCCATGACGCCTTTACCAGTAGGGCGCCTGCCCAGTGGAAAGACAAGGTTCCCTACGTGGAATCCAGGCCCGACGGCAACTTCTGGATGGTCGAAGGCCGCACCATGACCCGCGCCGGCTGGTACGGCCCGGGTGTCAACGGCGGCAAGCGCGGTGAGATGCTCGAAAGAGAAGGCTTCACCATCGGAGACCTCCGCTGTTCCGACTACAATTTGAGAAAGGCCGACCAGACCCGTGACGGCGTTGACGCCGAGGTCATCTACGGCATCCTCACCACCGACCGCAGCTTCGATGACAAGGAGGCGTTGGCCGCAACCTACCGCGCCTACAACGACTACATCTCCGAGTGGCAGCAGTACGACCCGGACTGGCTCGTCCCACTCGGCGAAATCCCCAACCACGATGGCAAGGCCGCCGGCGCCGAACTCTCCCGCCTCGCCGAGATCGGAGTCCGTGGCGCAGAGTTCGCTCCCGCCACCATGACCCAACCATTCTGGAGCGACGAGTGGGAACCCCTCTGGGAAGCCGGTGAGGAGACCCAGCTTCCCGTCTCCTTCCATGCCTTCAACATCTCAACCACCTTCTCCGACAAGGACCACCCTTCCGCAGCCGCAGTCAGCCTTGTTCTCGCCCCTTCCCGCGCCGACGAAGTGCTCTGCGCCCTCATCTTCTCCGGCATACTCGAACGCCACCCGAGACTCAACGCCATCCTCGGCGAGAGCGGCATCGGATGGCTGCCCTTCATGCTGGAGCGCATGGACTATTCCTACGACCGCCGCCTCACCGACCTGGAACTCCCCCTCCTCCCCTCCGAGTACTTCAAACGCCAGGTCTACGCCAGCTTCATTATCGACTACTGGGGAACCAAGGCCATGTGGGAGCTGGGCTACCTGAAGAACATCATGTGGTCCACAGACTACCCCCACCGAGACGGCTCCTGGCCCGACTCCCAGGACGTCATTGATCGCACCTTCAAGGACCTCCCCGAGGACGTCAAAAAGGCCTGCGTCCACGATAACGTAGTAAGCCTCTTCAACCTCAACGACTGATAAACCCTAGGTGGTAAGCCTTTGCACAACCTTCATTCCTTCCTCAAGGGTGGGGCATTCCGCTCGCCCTGAGCGGAGTCGAAGGGTCTCAAGAGCGGAATGGGCGGGGTGCATTGGCCCTTACTGGTAGTTACGCAAAGGGCTCTCGCCCTCTTCAGTCGAGAGCCTCTCACGAGTCCCCCTAGGGAGTGAGCGTGATTACCGAAACCCCATGCCTACCCATGCTGATATCCCCCGAAGTGTGACCGGAGGTTAGGGCGGGCAACCTGCATATAACGGAAAGTGTGCCCTTAGATCGGATAAACCAAAACTAGCGGGTGCAATGCACACCCGCCAGTTCTGTTATCTGACTGTATTGTAGGGGAGGTTACCCCACCGCCGGCGCAGCCTCCCTGCTCACGACACCCAGGTCCTGCATCAGGACTTCCAGTCTGGACTCCTGCTCCGTCGTCAGCGACCTGAACGGCGCCCTCGGCACACCGATGTCCACGCCTGCCATAGCCGTGGCAGCCTTGGCCGTCGCCGCATATCCTTCGGTCTCAAAGAAGTGGTTCAGCCGATATAGCGGCCTCCACAGCTCTCGGGCGGCGTGCCAGTCCTTCTGCTCAACTATCAGCTCAAAGAGTTCCACACAGCGCCCGGGAGTGGCGTTCGCCACGCCCCACACACAGCCCTTGGCCCCATGAAGAAGCCCAGCCATGGAACCGGTGTCGGACCCGTTGAAGATGATCAGGTCTTCGGACCTCTCTTCCAGGACACGCTGGAACTGCACCAGGTCTCCGGTTGAGTCCTTGATCATCTGGACATTCGGAATTTCCACCAACCGGGCCAGGACCTCGGGCGTGAGGTTGACTTTGGAGTGGGCGGGAATGTTGTAGACCATGATCGGCAGGGGCACGGCGTCGTTGATGGCCTGGTAGTGATCGACGAGCTCTTCAGTGTTAGGCACTTCATAGAAGGGAGGCACGACCATCAATGCCTCACACCCTACAGCCTCGGCATGCCTGCTCAGCTCGATAGTCTCCCAGGTGCTGCAGGCTCCGGTGTGGGCCATCACCGGCACCCGACCCGCCACCTGCTCGACAGTCATTTCGGTAACCCGCTTGCGCTCCTCAAAGCTGAGGCTCGCAAATTCCCCGGTGCCACCGCATGGAATGATGCCGTGAACGCCGTTCTCCAACTGGAAGTCGATGAGGCGTCTCAGGCTGCCCTCATCGATGCTCTGGTCTACGGGAGAGAATGGTGTACATATAGGTGTGAATATCCCTCTAAACTTACTCACGGTATTCCTCCTTGGTTCTGATGGTCGACTTACGACCTCATGCGCTAGTTGATGCGGCAATGCTAACAAAGGCCCCGTCCCGTGACAACTCGGATACACCCCATGCTAGAATCAACCCCCGAGTCCCATTAGAAAACCAACTCCCTGGAGGTCAACCGTGAAAGTAGAGCAGAAACTGAGCGAACTAGGCATCACCCTCCCCGAGGTGCGAAACCCGGTCGGCAACTATGTACCCACGGTGCGCACCGGCAACCTTCTCTATGTGTCAGGCCACATCGGTGATCTTAAGGATGCTTTGGGCCAGCTGGGAACTGACGTAACCGTGGAAGAAGGCTATGAGGCGGCAAGAAAGACCTGCATCGCCCTCCTGGGAACCGTGAAAGGCGCCATCGGGGACTTGGACAAGGTGAAACAGGTAGTGAAGCTTCTCTGCATGGTAAATGGCGCCGTCGGCTTTTCCCAGCACCCTGCCGTAGCCAATGGCTGCTCAGACCTTCTGGTCGAAGTGTTTGGAGACAAGGGCCGACACGCTCGTTCCGCAGTCGGCTTCTCCGGCCTCCCCGGCAACGGCTGCATCGAAATCGAAATGATCCTCGAAATCGAAGACGACGCCGTTACATACTAAGAGCACTCCCACACGCAGAAGAAAACCCTCAGGTAAACAGGCGTGCGTGTGAGACACCCACGCATAGCAATTTCGGAGGTCGCGTCCTAACTCGCCGTCAACTGCCGCAGCACGTACTGCAACACACCCCCGTGCCGGTAATATTCCAGCTCTATCGGCACGTCGATCCGGGCTATTACGGAGAACGATTTCACAGTCCCATCCTCCGACGTCGCAGTCACCGTAATGTCCTTACCTACGGATAGCCCATCCGCTATCCCCTCCACGTCGTACAGCTCCTCGCCCGTAAGCCCGAGGCTCTCGGCGTTGTCCCCCGGCTTGTACTGGAGCGGCAGCACGCCCATGCCAACCAAGTTACTGCGATGGATCCTCTCATAGCTTTCCGCAAGGGTTGCTTTGACACCCAGCAGGAACGGCCCCTTTGCTGCCCAGTCCCGAGAGCTCCCAGACCCATACTCCTTACCCGCCAGCACCAACGTAGGCACCCCTTCCCGCTTGTACTCTTCCGACGCCTCAAAGATATTCATGTCCATGCCGTCGGGCAAATGCCGCGTCCATCCTCCCTCGGTGCCCGGCGCGAGCTGGTTCCTCAATCTCACGTTCGCGAATGTGCCCCGCATCATCACTTCGTGATTCCCCCGCCGAGCCCCGTAAGCGTTGAACTGCGATATTGGGACGTTCTTATCGGTAAGGTAGTAACCCGCCGGACTCTTGGCCTGGATGCCTCCCGCCGGGGAAATGTGGTCCGTCGTAATAGAATCCCCAACCTTGACCAACACCCTGGCCCTTGTAATGTCTTGGTTCTCTGAGGGGGTGTCCGGCAGGTTGCGGAATATCGGGAGTTCCTTCACATAGGTGGAGTCCCGGTCCCATTGGTATATGGCCCCTTCGGGTACGGCTAACTCCCGCCATCTTTGGTCCCCTTCGAACACTTCCCCATAGCGCTCCCTGAAAACCTCTGGATTGAGAGCCGAGGCCAAAGTCTCCCTCACCTCCTCCTGACTGGGCCATAGGTCCTTCAAATATACGGGTTGTCCATCGGCGCCCGTTCCAATAGGCTCGCTGGTCAGATCGATGTCCACCCGACCCGCCAGCGCAAACGCTACGACTAGCATGGGCGAGGCCAGATAGTTGGCCTTTACCGCAGGGTGCACCCGACCCTCGAAGTTTCGATTCCCACTCAGCACCGATGCCGCAACCAGGTCTCCTCCCGCAATGTCTCCGGATACCGACTCCGACAACGGCCCACTATTCCCAATACAGGTCGTACATCCATACCCAACTATGTGAAACCGCAGGTCTTCCAGGTATTTCAGTACCCCTGAAGCCGACAAATAGTCTTCCACTACCCGTGAACCGGGAGCCATGCTCGTCTTTACCCAAGGCTTGGTCTCCAGGCCTCGCTCGACCGCCTTTTTCGCCAGCAAGCCCGCACCCACCATCACCGATGGATTGGACGTGTTGGTGCAGCTTGTTATAGCGGCAATCACCACCGACCCATGGTCCAGTCCGTTCTCGGATGCACCGCCATTGGAAGAAACTACCTTCTTGTCGTACACCTTGCTCAAATTGTCTACGAACACGTCTTTCATATCCCGGAGTAGCACCTTGTCTTGGGGTCGCTTGGGCCCGGCAAGACTCGGCTCGACCCGGGAAAGGTCCAATTCCAGCAGGTCCGAGAATAGAGGCTCAGGAGAATCGTCGGTCCTGAAGAGTCCCTGGGCCTTGGTGTACTCCTCCACCAGTCTGACCTGCCCCTGATCTCGCCCGGTCCCCGACAGATAGGCCAGGGTCTCGGAGTCCACCGGGAAGAACCCGACGGTCGCGCCGTATTCAGGGGCCATGTTCGCAATGGTCGCTCTGTCCGGCAGCGACAGATTGGAAAGACCGGTCCCACAGAACTCCACGAACTTGCCGACCACGCCCCTCTGCCGCAGCATCTGCACTACAGTAAGCACCAAGTCTGTGGCGGTAGCCCCTTCCGGCAGGGCACCCGTGAGCCGGAACCCGACCACATCCGGCAGCAGCATGTAGTAGGGCTGTCCCAGCAGTACGGCCTCCGCCTCAATTCCGCCAACACCCCACCCCACCACCCCGAGACCATTGATCATGGTCGTGTGAGAGTCAGTGCCGATGAGGGTATCCGGGAAGGCAGTCATCTCACCGTTTGAGCCCCGTGAGGCAACCACCGTTGCAAGATATTCCAGGTTGACCTGGTGAACAATTCCCGCTCCAGGAGGCACGACCCGCAAGTTATCAAAAGCCGACTGCGCCCAGCGCAACAACCCGTACCGCTCCCCGTTCCGTTCGTATTCCCGATCTACATTGCGGGAGAGGGCATTGGACGCGCCCGCAAAGTCGACTTGCACTGAATGGTCAATAACGAGGTCAACCGGGACAATGGGGTTGATCTGCTTGGGGTCGCCGCCTCGCCTCGCCACCTCCGCCCGCATCGCCGTCAGGTCCACGACTGCCGGTACTCCGGTGAAGTCCTGCATCAGGACTCGAGACGGCATGAATGGAATGTCCGCCCGACTGGCGTCTTCGGGGGCCCACCGCCCGACCGTCTCCACGTCCTCCTCGGTGACCGTGCCATTACCCGAGTGTCTGAGAACATTCTCCAGCAGTACCCGTATTGTGAACGGTAGCGATGCAAGCTCTATGTTGAGTTCTTTCGCCGCTGCTTTAAGGTCATAGTAAGTAACGGGTCCGCTGGGGCTGTTCAGGGTTTTCTTTGCCTGCAATAGGTCGCGGTTATCTGTCATGTGAGTCTCTTCTGAGAAGATTTTGGGCCGATTCTCGAGCGTGATGCTAGCGAAGATGAGTATATCACGGAGACGGACGTGCCTATGCCAATTCGCGCTCCACGTCGGTAAGCACCCGGTCTACTCTCTCCACTACATAATCGATCTCATCGCGTGTAACGATCAGGGGTGGAATCAGGAAGATAGTGTCGCCCCTCTGTCGGGCCAAGAGGCCATGACGCAGGAAAGCTGCGGTGATTTTTCGCCCCAGCCCCGCGTCAGCGGGGAACCTCTCTCTAGTATCCCGATCCTTCACCAGTTCGATTCCACAAAGCAACCCCAGGCCCCCGCGCACGTCCCCTACTATCGGATGCTCGTACAGCGTTTGGAGCTGATCGTAGAGATATGTCCCCATTCTGGCAGAGTTTTCGACTAGTCCTTCACGTTCCAGGATGTCCAGGTTCGCCAAAGCCGCAGCAGAGGCCGCCGGATGTCCACCGAAGGTGAAGATGTGCCGGAACATCTCCCGATCTCCGCCTACGAATGTGTCGGCGACTTTCTTCGTTGCAATCGCCGCACCAATGGGTTGGTATCCGCTCGAAAGTCCCTTGGCCCCGACAAGTATGTCAGGCACTAACCCCCAGTGGTCCGACGCAAACATCTTCCCCGTCCTGCCGAATCCCGTGACCACCTCATCCGCAATGATCAGGACTCCATAGCGATCACATATCGACCTAACAGTGGGCCAATAGTCGGGATGCGGGACCGTGCAGGTAGCCGCAGAGAGAGGCTCAGCTACGAAAGCCGCCACCAGTTCAGGCCCCTCATCTAAAATAGCCCTCTCGACATCCTCCCCGCATTCCAGGCTGCACTCAACTCGTCGACTGCAATATAGGCAGCGGTACGGATTGGGCATGGATATGTGGACATTGCCCGGCATCAGCGGCCCGAAGTCCTTGTCCCCCGCCCCGGCCCCGCCTCCCAGACTGATAGTCGCCAGTGTACCGCCGTGATAGGACCCCGTCCTGCTTATCACCTTGTAGCGGCCTGGTTCGCCCCTAAGTTTGTGGTACTTCTTGGCCATCTTCAGAGCAGTCTCTATCCCCTCCGAGCCGCCGCTCACAAGGAACACCCGGGACTCCTTGTCCGGGGCAAGGGCCGCGAGTCTTTCGGTCAGGCGAAGAGCAGGTTCGTTGGTTGTGTGTTCAGGAGAATAGTTGATCTTTACCAGCTGTTCGTATACGGCCTCCGCAATCTCCTTCCGGCCATACCCCACGTTTTGCAGCTGCATCCCCGATATAAGGTCGAAATAGCGTTTGCCTTCAATGTCGGTTACCCAGCACCCCTCCCCCCTCTCGACAACGTGCAAGCCGCCGGGCTGGGAGAGCTCTGATACTTGTTGAGAGTGAGGCCAAAAGTGTTCGACGGCGATCCGCTGCAGATAGTCAAATCGCTCGGAAGAGCTTGAAGAGGATGCCATCACGGTGCTCCTTGCCAATTGGGGACCTGCGAGCATCCTTGAGAAGGGTGGTAACTAGCGACGAAAGGATGAAAGTGTGCCCAAAAGAATAAGGCACCCGGCAGCGTCCTATTTTCCACGGAGAGTTGCCCCTCTAGTATCGTCGGCGCAGAGGTGTTTCACTTCCGTGTTCGGAATGAGAACGGGTGGGCCCACCTCGCTATAGCCACCGCAGTGCCTTTATTCAGAGTCGAATTTTAGCGCGCTCTCCTTGCATCGTCAACTGTCTGCATTCATCCAGTAGCCTCGTGATACACCGGAACTTTGTTCAGTTATTGGAGTTGGGGGGTGGGTCTGTCTGTTGGAGGGTTGGCGATGGAAGACACTTACTGGATTCGGCTCCCTATCTTTAGATAATGCGGGCTTGAAGGCGTCCCGGGAACATCGGGACGGGGCTCCGCCGCCGCCTAGACCTGGAAGTATGGTCGGACATACGGGTCCGTCATCCGTCATAGGCTCCAATAAAGTTGGCTGCGCTGTCCGCCGGGGGCGGATGCAGGAAGGGGAAAGTCCAGGGTCAGTTCCCCTCGCAGGAGTACGGGTGTATTTAGTTCGCCGCCTGTATCCAGGAGCCGGGAGTGGCGGTCAGCCCAGTTTTATTTGATGAAGCGTACGGAGAGCCGAGCGGACCTCGGCTACGGGCGGCCCTCGGCTACGGGCGGCCCCGTTCCGCTCCATGGGTCGGGTTGCTCCGTTAGGAGACTTTTTCAGTACGGTCCAGGGCGTCTTCCATCGCCTGGGGGATCAGGGAAGGGCACACGGGACCCGTGGGATGAGGAGATGGCGACTGTCGCTTGAGCCGCGGGCTTGCGCGAGGGCCGTTGGGATGGGCTTGGGCGTTGAGTCCTCGGGGGGGTCTGGTGGGCTTCCCCTGGGTTTTGGTTCCTCCTTAAGTTGGTTGGGATGGTGTTCGAACGGTGGGGAGATTAGCACGGGTGTACGAGTCGGGTCAAGGGGTTCGTGTCACTTTTGGGGCAAAGGGACACCCCACACCCCACCGGAGAACCCTCACTCCCTTTGTTCCCCTCTCACGCTCCGCCAAAGGCGGACTTTCAGCTTGGCGCACGCCTAGGCGCATCTTCGACATCTTCGACCCTTAGGGCCTTCAAGGGAGAGGGGGAGATAAGAACAGAGGGAGACATTGGTGCAAACGCGCCCACGTCTCCCTCTAGTTCAGTGCTAGGAGGAGGAGGAGGATGGATTCCTGCATCCGCAGAGATGACGGAAAGGAGGTGGAATAACGGGGGAATCGGGGGTGGTGTCACTCCTCTATCAGATGTACAGGTGAACACTTGCTACGTAGTTAGAGATAGAGGAAACGCCCAGCATGAAATCCCTATCGGCAAGCGTCCACTAAATCCGTAATGCGGTTTATGACCGCGTCCAAGTCCTTGGACACGTATTCCTCAGATTCATCGAAATAACGTATGTCCACCTTGCCGTCTCTTATCCAGAACGTACCGCCGTAAAGGTCTACTATGGTGAATTCATGGTCCGCTAAAGGCGGCTCATCCCAATCTTTGTCAAGGAACAACAGTACCTCTTGGCCCTGAGCGAGAGTCGGCGACTTGACCGGCATGACATTGCCCGCAGAGTCCAAAGCCGCCGTAAACGTGCGAATCGTCAGGTTATCGTAGGCCAATGGCTCCGTGACGAATTGCTCTACGTCAAGCTCCCAGTCTCGATAAAAGCTCCGTCCTGCCAGAATCTCCGCTTTACCTTCACTTACTGCCCCCACCACTATTACATCTGCGTGGGCGACAAATGTCTCTAAGGCGTTTGGTCCGGTAATGACAGGTGGGGGAGTCGGGCACGATGCCGAAATGTTAGCTGATGGCTGGGTGCATGAAGCCGCTGCCAGTAACAGGGCTAGGCCGAGGAATATGGTGTAGGACACCAATGGCGCTTTGACGTGAAAAGCAAGCTCCCTTATCGGCTCACTCCATCTCCCCAATCAGCTCCACCGCCCGAGCCTTGGGAAAGGCCTTAAGCGTCGTGAAGCGTATATTCCCCTCTTTACCCGTGCCCATGGAGAACTTCAGCATGGTCTCATCGTCAGGAAACTCGAATATGCCCACGAAGTCGTACATACCGAGGGTGAAGTGGATGGATTCAATCTTGCCGCCCATCGCCTCCACCCTGGCTGCTGCGCCCGCCATCCTGTCCGGTGCAGCCTTGACAGCCTGAATGCCCTTGTCAGTGTAGTTACCCAATACCACGTAGTTCGGCATTTTTTGCTCCTCGTAATCGGTCAGTAGTTACTTATACTCTGGGCTTCCTTATCCCGGACTCGCAAACGCCAGGGCACGAGCCGGGTTTCCGACCATTATCTGGTCTATCTCTTCAGCCAGGAATCCCTTGCGACGCATAATCGGCATCACGTTTTCCAGGATGTGCGCGTAGCCGTGACCCCCGTACTTGGTAAGCCGGTGCTTGTTGCAAATGTCCTGGGCCATCAGTACCTGGCCTATCCGACCCTCATCCCGAAGGTGCAGAAAGTAGTCCAACCTTTTGCCGTCGTTGGGCATGTCTATTGGCGAGAACGGGTAGAAAGTAGTTTCCGACCCAAACAGGTCGAACTCAATGAAGCACCCGGTCTCTGCGAGCTTGTCCAGGGTCTCGTTATCGAAGACCGTGCGGTCGACGTGGCTCATTATCGTTCGGGTCGGGTCCCCGCCCGACTCCCGGACTATCTCCATTATCTCCAGCGGAGCTTGCGGGTTACGTCCCGGGTGGATCAGAAGAGGTGCGCCCGTCAGTCTCTGGGCCCGTGCCGCAGCACGAAGACTTTTTCTCTCGTTTTCATCTAAGGGCCACGAACACCCAACCTCCCCTATCACCCCCGACCTGATGCCCGTATTCCCGACACCTTCTGTAATGTCGGAAACAATCTCCTCCACAATTTCATCTTCGGATTTCTCCACGATGCTCGCGGGTTGATAGTCGTGGACGTAGTAGCCGGAGCCCATTATCACGTTCAGGCCCGTGGCCCTCGCTATGCGCGCCAACCCGAGAGGGTCCCGCTTTATCCCAACGCTGGTCGCATCAACTATTGTCTGCCCCCCCGATTTCTTGAACCGAGCTGCCTCCGCAATTGCCGTGTCCTCGTCCAGCAGCTCCATGTTGTCCTTGTTGCCGCCGTAGTTGTAGCGGACCCACCACAGGTTTTCCGCGGTGACCGGCTGATAGGCGAAGGAATAGCTGGTAGCGTCATCCGGAGGGCTGAACGTCGATCCGAGGTCAACGAGGAGGTGCTCATGAGTCAAGGAAATGCCAAGCTTGTCAGCGGGCACGGGTCCCAAAACGGTTTGAGCTTTACCAATCAGGTCAAAGTCAGACATTAGCCGTCTCTACTTCTTCAAAGCAGGCCCGTATTTGAGTCGCGTCCCTACCAGGGGTCAAGACCTCGGAACAATCGACTGTGCTTACGGGCTACTTGTATTGGGTTACCCGCGGGCCTGGTCCAGGGAATAGTCGATTGCCTCGATTGTCTTGGCGATGTCATCGTCGGAGTGTGCGCTGGCAGTGTAGAACTTGGAGTCACCCTTGAGCACCCCTGATTCCAGCATGCCGTGGTTGAACCGGGCCATCATTGCGCCGTCGGCTTTCAGAGTGTCCCGGTAATTGTTCACTTCGTCCACTCCGAAGTACACGTCGAAGCATGGGGCCTCACCGACAACAGTGCCCTGGATCTCCTTCTCCTTCAGCATCCGGTCCAGCTCTGCCATAAGCTTGTTGCCCGTGGACCACATCCGGTCAATGCCACCCTCTTTGAGAATCTTTAGAGTGGCAAGTCCCGCGGTTGCCGCCACCGGGTTGCCGCTCAGAGTCCCGACGCCCGGAACGAAAGTCCCATCTTCCTTGGACACGGGGTCGAACACCCGCATGATCTCCTCTCGGCCCGCAACCGCCGACAGGGGATATCCGCCACCCACGGCCTTCCCGAAAGTGGCCATGTCCGGCGTGACGCCGTAGTACTCCTGGGCGCCGCCGTAGGACCAGCGGAAACCCGTTACAACTTCATCGAATATCAATGGGATCTGGTAGTGGCTGGTTATCTCCCGGAGGCCCTGCAGAAAGCCGGGCTTGGGGGGAATGATGCGCTGACAGCACTCGGTGATAACTGCGCCCAGCTCATCATGATGCTTTTCTATAACCGCCTGGGTGGTCTCCAGATCGTTAAATGGGCAGATGAAGACCTGGTCCTCCAGGACGGCAGGGATGCCCGCAGAGTTACGGCTGGGGCGCGGAAATTCTCGCATCTCCGTTGGGGTAACACTCATTTGGGCATAGTCGTTGGTGCCGTGGTAGCCGCCCTCGAATTTGAGGATCTTGTCACGGCCCCGGAAGGCTCGGGCGGCTTTCATAGCGAAATAGGTCGCCTCTGAGCCGCTGGAGATGAATTTCACCTGCTCGGCGCACGGTACGGCGTTGACTATCTCCTCTGCAAGCTCCACCGCAGCGCCGCCCGTCGCGAAATAGGTGCTTCCCTTGCCTATAACTTCCATTACCGCCGCCACGACGTCCGGGTGAGAGTGGCCCACAAGCATCGGGCCCGAACCCAGCAGGAAGTCGATGTATTCGTTTCCACTGTAGTCCCAGACCTTGGACCCCAGCGATTCCTTGATGATCAGGGCGTCTTCGGGTTTGAAGAATATGTTGCCCGTCGAGCCTCCGGGGAGGTACTTCGCGGCCTTCTCCATAATGGCTGTTTCTTCCGCAGTCCGCTTCTGTCTCGACATCGTTCCCCCCTCAGGGCTGAATTTGCCCATAGAATATCACGGGGGACAACCGTTGATAAACTGGCTATCGCTGGCTATGACCGCACAGTTCAGGGCTCAGGTCTTGACACCTCATTACCCCTTACCTATGTTTAACCCTGCTCGCAGACAAGAAGGAGGAAGCACACAATGCTCAAAGTAGGAGACCCGGCCCCCGAATTCGAGGCGGTCCTGGACAATGGGGAAACTGTCTCGCTCAGTCAGTTCAAGGGCAAGAACGTGGTCCTATATTTCTATCCGAAAGACAACACACCAGGTTGAACGAGGGAAGCATGCGACTTCCGGGACAACATCTCGTCCCTGGAAGACAAGAACGCCGTGGTTCTCGGCGTCAGCCCCGACAGCGTGAAGTCCCACCAGAAATTCAAGGACAAGTTCGAACTCCCTTTCCCTCTAATCAGCGACGAAGCCAAGGACGTCGCACAGGCGTATGGCGTTTGGCGGGAAAAGAAGATGTACGGCAAGACCCGTATGGGCATAGTCCGCTCCACGTTCATAATCGATCCTGACGGGAATATCTCCAAGGCTTACGACTCAGTGAAGGTCGCCGGCCATGTCGATGACGTGCTTGCCAGCCTTTAGTCTCGACAATAGCCAGTCAACCGGAGGACACGATGAGACCGAACAAGATAAAGCAGCTCTGGCGCGAAGGTAAGCCTGCAGCCATTGCATGGGTCGGGAGTGCAGACACCTACATGGCGGAAGTCCTTGCTAACGTGGGACTCGACGCCCTCGTCCTGGATATGCAGCACGGCATGGGCATCGGGCCCGACAGGGCTGCCCAATGGTTCCAGGCCGTCAGCACCACCGGCACAGTGCCCATGGCTCGGGTTCCATGGAACGATCCGGTCTGGTTCCAGTGGGTGTTGGACGCGGGCGCCTACGGGATCATCGTTCCCCTGGTAAACAACGGTGAAGAGGCAGCGAAAGCGGGCATGTCCTGTCGATACCCGCCAATCGGGTTCCGCAGCATCGGCCCCAACCGGGCTCCCCTCTACGCCGGTACCGACTACCTGGCCCACGCCAACGAAGAGATTATCTGCCTGGTCATGGTGGAAAACATCAACACCATCCCCAACCTGGAAGAAATGGCCAAGGCTCCGGGTATTGACGGCTTCTACATCGGCCCTGCCGACCTTGCCATCTCCATGGGCGTCGATCCTCGGAACTATCACTCCAGCAAAGAGCACGCCGAGGCCTCTCAAAAAGTTCTGGACGTGGCACGGGCCAACGGGCTGGTGGCCGGAACACATTGCAACTCTCCCGAAGAGGCAAAAGAGCGCTTCGAGCAGGGCTTTGTAATGTGCCCGGCGCTGTCCGATGCGGGCCTAATGGCAAATGCAGCCAGGAACGCACTGGAGCGAGCCAAGACGCCTGAAGCGGACGCGTCGAAACCCCTTTACTAATCGGGCAAGGCCTTCCCGCTATTCAGGCGTCCGAAAGGGCTGCGTCTGGAGGCGATGGCAAAGGGGCCCGCTGCTACCGTCGCAATGCCGAATGCGATGAATATCCATGTATATTCATCCATCCGGTCAAACGTCAACCCTGCCAGGTACGGGCCCAATATAGCCCCGACGGCATATGGAGCAGAAATCATCCCTTGAATCGCTCCAATATGCCTATGCCCGAACTCATCAGCCAGGAGTGGGTACAACACCGACCCGTATGACTGGGCAGACAAACCATACACGCCAATGAAAAGTGCGAGCGTCCACGGACTCTCCACATTCGCCAGGGCCAATATCCCTAGCCCCTGAAGAGTGTAGGAGCCCGCCAATACCAGGCGTTTGTCCAGAACATCCCCCAGCCAGCCAAAGCCAAACTTGGGAACAATTCCCAACACCGTGTATGACGCTATGATCCAGCCGCCGGCCCTGCTCGAAAGACCCTCAGCTTCCAGGTGAGGCAACACGTGTACCGACACCGCTGCCAACCCGAATATTGCCAAGAGCTGCCCAATCCCCAATGCCCAGAAAGTCCAGGTCCCCAGCGCCTGGCTGAGAGTGTAGTCTTGGCCCTCCCCCCGAGTTAGAGCCGGGGCTTTCGGTGGGGGTTGCTCGAGGCCATCCGGATGGAAGCCGTACTGTTCAGGCTTGTGGCGAAGGGCCATTGAGGTCGGGATGCCGACTATGGCCAATCCGATCGCAGCGGCAACGGAAGCCGTACGCCAGTCATAGGAGTCTATGAGCCACACAAGGAGCGGTGCAATCAGGCCTCCGACATTCGAGCCGCCCAAGAGCACCCCATTCGCCTTGCCCCGATGCTTGCGGAACCAGATCGCGGCGAGAGCGGGCCCAATTCCGGCGAAAAATATCGTCCACCCGACGGATAAGATCGCAAAGTCGAGGTAGAAGCTCCATGCCGACCGGCTGATGGCCAGCAGCAGCATACCCCCTACCCCCAGTGCCGTAGCCAGGAACATCAGCAGTCGTCCACCAATACGATCGAATAACAGCCCTACCACCACCGACCCGAATCCTGCCATACCCTGCTGCATGGAGAACGCCAGGGAGGTTGCCGCACTGGACAGCCCGAAGCTCTCTTTCCAGGGGTTGAAAAACGCCGTGAACCCGGACCCCATCACCCCCGACCAGTAGAAGTTGATGAAGAAGAAGGAGATGGCTATCCACCATCCGTAGAAGATTCGGGGTCTGCGGACCGGCTCGGCGGTCGACATTCTGGGTGCCTCTCCTGAGAGCCTCTCAGTGCCAGCGAAAGTTATCGCGCATCATAGACAGATGCCTCGCGGCTAACAAGTGAAGCCAACACGCATTTAAGGAGGTAAGGACGGGGGTTGGGGGTAAGTTAGGTAGGAGCCGGAACGGGATTGCCCGTCCAGTAAATGCGCCGCATAGTCGGGCCGATGCCACTGAAGAGTGTCACCGCAAGGAATGCCAGTCCTCCTATACTCAGGAGCCAGAACGGATCCGTGAGTTCCGCCAAAGCGCCGTTGCCGAGGTTCGCGAAGGACATGATCCCACCGGCATGAATGATGTATATGCTCGATATACGGCCCCTCACCGCATCCGGGACCATCGATTGCATCATCGTCAGGGTTATAACCATATAGGCCGTCTGCGTCGCCCCCATCACGCTGGCTGCGAGCATGCCTATCGCCATGTTGGGAGCGACGGCGAGGACCAACGGGGCCAAGGCGCTGAGCACTCCCGCAATTAAGAGCAATCTGCCCCGATACCTCTCCGATCGAATCCCTGCGAGATAAATGGAGGACACCATTGCTCCCGCCCCTACTGCCATCATCAGGTAGCCCACCCCGCTGCCACCCCACCCAAATCTCTCGTCAGACAAAACGGGGAGCAATGCTTCGAAGGACATGGTCAGGCCACAGTGGAAGGTTATGAGCAAGACGATCATCGTCAGTGCAGGCCTTCTGTAAACGTAGCTGAACCCTGCGATCAAGTTTGAAATAAAGCCCTTGCTCGCCTCCATTGCCCCGGTCGAAACCGTACTGATGCCCAACACAAGTGCCAGGCTCAGTATGAAGGGTACGTTGCATGCGGCGAAAACCCATCCAGGCTCAACTGTGGCCAGCAGTGGGGCAATCAGGCCAGGGCCCACGAGCCTCGACGCGTGAAACGTCGCTGAATTGAGAGCGTAGGCATTGATCATCAGGTCTCGCGGCACCAGGTTCGCCACCAGCGAGAATGCCGTAGGGGTCTGCACTGCCCTCGCCGACCCGTTTATGAATGACAATACGACCAGGTGCCACAGCTCCAAAGCCCCTGTGAATGCCAGGACGGTCAATGCTACGCATTGAGCCCAGGCGAGCATGAAGGTGAACGCCAGAACGTGCTTTCTAATGAAACGGTCCGCGAGGTAGCCGGCGATGGGCGGAACAATGATGAACGGGATCATGCCCGCGAAGACTGTAATCCCGACCCACAGGTCGCCGTGCACCTCCGCAATGTCCCGGGCCATCACCGCCCGCACGGTTATCAGCGCCCAAGTTCCCGAGTCCGACAGCAGTATCGCCGTCCAGAGAAACCGGAAGTCCCGATGACCTAACGCGGGGAAGTATCGCCCGCCAACATTGCGGGTGATGTTGTCTAGAGAAGTCAAATGCCCTGTATTCGCTGCGGGCCTTTGTTGCTAGTGCCTATTGTCTTCCCCAGCCTGGGTTATTGCCCCGCATGCGGTCCAGCCAGTCATCTCTCTTTTCGGGAGTGAATATTTCTGCGGATGCCTCGCTCATCACTCCCTCGGTTAAATCAATGCGCTTGTCCGCCCCGGCAAGCGAAAGCATGCCCGACACTGAATACTTCCCGTATGTCCGGTGCTCTTCCTCGAACCGGCCCCCGACAATCAGAGTCTCTAGTCCAGAGTTCATGATTGCGCCACAGCACATGGGGCAGCATTCGAAGGTCACGTACATTGTGCATCCGGCCAGGTACGGGCTCCCGATTTTTACCGCGGCGTTGCGTATGGCCAGCAGTTCTGCATGGGCGGTGGGGTCGGAATCTACCATGACCCGCGGTTCGCTCTGGCCGACAATCTCGCCGTCCTTCAAAATTATCGCCGCAACAGGCACATCCCCGTGGGACTCGGCCGTCTTGGCAAGGTCCAGGGCCTGCTCCATCACTCTCTCGTCAATTTCCACGTACGCCTCCTATATCCAATAGCGGTCACAATACTCCTTGATGGAGTCCTTAGTGCTCGGAAATGCCAGGTCATCCCATGGAATCTCGTCTCTTTCGAAGAAATCGATGCCAATTGATTCATCAAGGGCTCGAGGTTGCCCCTCAGTGATCGTGCCGGCATACACGATGATCACCACCGGCGAACCGTCGTACGAATAGGCCCCTATCAGCCCATCAATCGAGACCCTAATCCCCGCCTCTTCCATCGACTCTCTTATAGCCGCTCCTTCCAGGGTCTCGCCCGCATCCACGAAACCTCCTGGAAACACCCACTTCCCGTACGCCGGCTCGATGCCTCGCTTAAGCAAAAGGAGCTTGCCGTTCTGCCTGACAATTGCACCGGACGCGATTTTCGGGTTGAGATATTGGATATAGCCGCAAGCTTCACAGACCAGTCTCTCGGGCTCCCCCTCTTTCACCAGCCTCAACCCGAGCCGTCCTCCGCAGCGAACACAGAACTTGGGACCGGTGTGTTTGTGGTCGTGAGGCATGAGATCTTTAATCAGGGCGTCCAGTCCGGTCCAGAGGGTTTGAAACGACTCGCAGCCATTGAGCTGGTTGGGGCTCCGGCGATTATAGCAAACACCTATGTCGGGGATTCAAAGGAGGGATAAGGATACGAGGGTTTCTTACGCCGATGGTCACCCAAGACCCGGCAAGGGCCTCACATGCTCCTCAAGCCACACGTTCAATTCCGCGAACCGGAATGAATTCGTCTCGAACAGACTCATGAAGAAAGAATACGCTTCCTCGTCGTCACAATCTATAAAGTGGTCATTCAGGCGTAAAAAAGCGTCCGTGACAAAGAAAGACACACGCTTGTTTCCATCTACGAATGCGTGGTTCATGGCCAAGCTCTCCATCAGCGCTGCCGCTTCCTGGATGAGGCCATCGTAGTAACCAATTTGTGGACGCAAAAGAGCTGAGGCCAATGCGCCCTCGTCACGAAGTCCCAAGCTGCCCCCAAACCGGGCTATCTGATCATCGTGTATGACGATTGCTTCCTCGATAGAGAGGAATTGATGGTTCACTGGGCTAGCAATTCAGCCAGGCGGCGGTTCTTCTCCACACTCGCCCGATAATGCGCTATGACTTCGGGCCGAACCTTCCGCTGTTCTCTGCCATCGATGTATTCTCGCAGAGCGTCTTCCAATACGGCCTGAAATTGACGACCCTCTTTGCGAGCTATATCACGCATCGTCTTCAACAACTCCGGAGAGGCCTGGCTTGAAAACTTCTCTCGAGACGCTACCATTTCCTGTCGCTCCTTTGTGGGGTTCTCATATTCTGCCGTTCTCTACCAATCAATGTCAAGAACTGTCTTGACATTGATTGACAGAGCCGTTGTGCTTACCCCAGCCCCCGAGGCCTGTACTGCACCGCTTCAGCCACGTGTGCCACCTCAATCCCCTCTGACCCTGAGAGGTCGGCTATTGTTCTCGAGAGCTTCAATATACGGTGAAACGCCCGAGCCGATAGCTGGAGCTGCTGTGTCGCTTGCTGAAGCAACCCTCGAGCCGCATCCTCCAATGCACAGACGTCCTTTACCTGCGCGGCGCCCATGTCAGCGTTGCAGGCCAGGCCTGTGCCTTCAAACCGGCTGATCTGACGCTCCCGGGCTTCCCCCACTCTGTGCCTGGCCTGCTGTGAGGCCTCCGCGTTGTCCTTATTCATCAGCTTTTCGTAGTCAACTCTCGGCACTTCTACAAACATGTCGATCCGGTCCAACAGGGGTCCGCTGATCCGCTTCTGGTACCGGGACACGAGCCCCGCCGCACAGGTGCACTCTCTGATCGCGTCACCGTAGAATCCGCAGGGACAGGGATTCATGGCCGCTACCATCATGAAATTTGCGGGAAACGTTACCGTTCCCTGGGCGCGGCTGATTGTCACAACTTTGTCCTCGATAGGCTGCCGCAAAACTTCCAGAGTGTTGCGCCCGAACTCCGGGAGCTCGTCCAGGAACAGCACTCCCCTATGGCTGAGGCTGATCTCCCCAGGCCCGGGCTTGCGGCCCCCACCCACCAGTCCCGCATGAGAGATGGTGTAGTGGGGTGACCTGAATGGCCTCTGTTTCATCAGCGCCGTGTCCGATTGAAGCAGCCCACTCACGCTGTATATCTTCGTTACTTCCAGTGCCTCGTCGGATGACATCTTGGGCAAAAGGGAGGGCAATGACCGGGCCAGCATGGTCTTGCCGCTTCCCGGTGGGCCGGTCATCAAGATGTTGTGCCCTCCTGCCGCGGCAATCTCCAAAGCCCGTTTTGCATGCTCCTGCCCCTTGATGTGGGCAAAGTCCGACTCGAAGAACGTCGGTTCCTCGTCGCTGGAAGAGTTTTTATCTTCCTGATGAGCAGCCAGGGGTTGGTCGCCACTAAGGTGGTTGACAACGGATGGCAGCGTAGCCACCGGGAAAATGTCTATGCCGTCCACAACCGCCGCTTCCGCCTTGTCGTGGTCGGGCACGAAAACGCCTCGGAAGCCCTTGTCCTTGGCGATCCCCACCATTGGCAGGACTCCGTGAGTATGTCTGACCGACCCCTCCAGCGAGAGCTCGCCGAGGAAGATGTACTCTGAGGCATCGGTTTCGACCTGCCCGGAACTCATCAGGATCCCGACAGCTATGGGCAGGTCATAGGCAGGGCCTTCTTTTCGCAGGTCCGCTGGAGCTAGATTGACCGTTATCCGCTTCATCGGGAACTGGTACCCCGAATTGCGGATCGCCGCTCTAACTCTCTCCCGAGACTCCTGCACCGCGGTATCCGGCAGCCCGACAATCGTAAATGTCGGTAGCCCCGGAGAGATATCTATCTCTACTTCAATTATGGCCCCTTCCAGGCCAACAACCGCACAGCTTCTAACCCTAGCTAGCATGGGTGCGCGGACTCTTTAGTCCGCACCCTGTGCCCGAACCTTGACGCCAGCCCTCTCTTCAATAATCAAGTCCGTTGAGTTGAAGTTCCTGTTGCCCCAACCTCTATCCATGGCTTCCAGTTGGATCTGCTCGGCTATGCTGGACAAAGGCACAGGCGCTCTCACCTCGCGTGCTAGTTGTATCGCCAGCGAAGTGTCCTTCTGGGATAGCTTAAGTGCGAAGCTGGCGGGATCGAATTTACCCGCCAGCAGATCGTCCTCCAAGCCACCGACAGGGGATCGGGCATACATGCCTCCGCCTACCGCCTTCAGAAGGGTCTCGGCGTCCACACCGGCCTTGACGCCCAGGGTCATCCCTTCCATAACTACCATCCGAGTCGCCGCGCCCATGACATTGTGTACCAGCTTGCACACCGAGCCATTGCCAATGCCGCCCGTATACAGGATGTTGGCTCCTAGGTGGTCCAGCAGGGGCTTCACTCTATCGAAGATCTCCTTGTCTCCGCCGATCATTATTATCATTGTCCGATTTGTAGCCCCAACCTCGCCGCCGCTTACGGGGGCATCCAGGACGTGAGCGCCCTTTTCTCTGAAGGCCGGATACATCTTCCGGGCAAGGGAGGGTGATATGCTGGAAAGGTCAACGTATACGGAGTCCTTGGCAATTCCATCCAGGATGCTGTCGGGGCCGAAGGCCACGGCCTCCACCTCTACGGGCCCCGGAAGAGAACTTAGGATAATTTCACTCCCTTCCGCAGCCTCACGGGGTGTGGCCGCCCAGTCGGCGCCCATCTCCTCCAGTGGCCGCACCGCCTCCCTATTTACGTCATTCACCTTAACTTTGTAGCCGTCTTCCAAAAGATTGCGGGCCATCGGCCCTCCCATAGTCCCTACACCTATAAAGCCCAAGTTCATTTCAAGCTCTCCTACTAGGAATAAACGGCCACCCACCCGACTATAACGGGCCGCCATTATAGCAATGACACATCCGCTTGACACCCTAAAGTACGGAGTCTAGTCTGCCCTTATACGGGGTCGAGGGTCATTACTGACAGCGATTGGGGGGCAGTCATGGCTAGAAGCGGCTTCAAGGTAATGGACTCCGACATGCACGTGATCGAGCCCATCGACCTATGGGAAACCTACATCGATCCCGCCTTTCGACACCAAGCCCCGAAAGGTGTCTCTCGATTCCAAGGCGACATGATGATGGAGGTAAGCGGCCAAAACGTCCCTTACTGGATGCCCAGCAAACGCTACTTCGACTGGCAAAAGAAGACAGCCGAAGACCAGGATGCCGCCTATAAGTATTCTTACGAACGGAATTGGAACTCGGCTACCCAGGTCCGGGCCATGGACATTGAAGGGCTGGATGTCGCATTTCTCTACCCCAGCCGCGGACTCTACACATTGGCAGTGGACGGCATGGACCCCGAGCTTGGAGCAGCCATTGCCACCGCCTACAACCGCTGGATGTACGACTTCTGCTCCATCGCACCCGACCGCATGTATGGCGCTTCCATGGTGTCCGCCTTTGACGTGGAATCCGCCGTCGCCGAGACCCGGACCAGCGTCCTTGACCAGGGAATGAAAGCGATTTTCATGCGTCCCAACATAGTGAACGGACGCAACTGGCACGATACCTATTACGATCCCCTTTGGGCCGAAATAGAGTCATTAGGCGTGCCATTGGGATTTCACGAAGGGGCTAGTGCGCGCTTACCGCAAATTGGCGACACCTTCGAGACATATATGATGCACCACACCGTATGTCACCCAATGAACATGATGTTGGCCGTCGTCAGCTTTATCGGCGGGGGAGTGCTTGAGCGGTTCCCGAATCTCAAAGTCGGCTTCCTGGAGGCGAACTGCGGCTGGGCCCCATGGCTCGTGTGGAGACTTGACGAGCACTATGAGCTCGTCGGACGCTTCGAATCTCCGGAGCTCAAGCACGAGCCCAGAGACTATTTCTTGAGGCAGTGCTTCGTATCGGTGGAGGCCGACGAGACCCCCGCTACATTCGTCGAGACCTCGGGCCTCGGGAGTACGGTGGTGTTCTCCACCGATTACCCCCACAACGACTCAAAGTACCCTAAAGCAACGGATATGTTCCTGGAAATGCCCCTGTCCGAGGATTTCAAGCGTATGATCCTGTGGGACAACTGCGCCCGGATGTACGGCTTCAACTAAGCACACGCAGGCAGTTTCAATTCGTAGTATGCTATACGCCAATATCGCCTAGGGACCGAGTTAAGCCACACTGGGCGCAGAGAAAATTACAGAGACGAAAGGAGGTCGGACAGCTAATGAAAGACGGAATGAGGTTCGTTGATTGTGACATGCACATTATGGAGCCCCAGGACCTGTTCGACCGATACCTGGACCCCAAGTACAGGGACCGCGTCTCTTCTATGGTCGGCGCAGACGGCGCCTCCCGGGCTAACTGGTACATCGACGGCATACATCCGTCCGAGGACACCGAGCTTTCCCAGTACCGCAAGCCCATACGCCCCAACACCGCCGACACCTCCATCCTTGGCCCCTCTCTCGGCAACCTGACCAGTTCCCGCCTTGTTGCAACGGGACGGATGGACTTTGCTCTGGACCGCAAATACAACGAGGAAGCTCAGGTAATGGCCATGGAGATGGAGGGCATCGACATTGCGGTGCTGTTCCCGACCTCCTGCCTCAACCTTCTGGCCAGGGACGACATGGACCCTCTCCTGACGTACGCTCTCTGCCGGGCCTACAACGACTGGCTTTCCGAGTTTTGCCAGTACAGCCCCGACCAGTTGAAGTTCGCCGCCATGCTCCCGGTCCACGACGTTAATCTCGCATGCCGTGAGCTTCTCCGGGCTGTCAATGAGCTTGGAGCCGTAGGCTCTTTCATTCGGCCCAACCTGGTTAACGGCCACTACTGGCACTCCAACTACTGGGACCCCCTATACTCGCTCCACGAAGACCTGGACGTAACCTGGGGATTCCACGAAGGCACCGGGCCCTGGTACTCCTACATGAATCGACTCTACGGCGAGAACCGGTTCTACCGGCATGTCGCCAGCCACTGGATCGAGATGCAGCAGGCCATGATCGCCCAGATTATCGGCGGCGTCTTCGAATTTCATCCCAAGCTGAGAGTCGGCTACCTGGAGGCGCAGAACTCCTGGGTGCCGGGCCTTCTCACCCGCATCGAGTGGGACTACCCGAACTACCGGGAAACCCACGCCCCCTACCTCTCGCTGACCCCCAAGGAGTACTTCCAGAGGAACTGCTGGGCCGCAGTCGAAGGCTCGGAGCCCGAGATTGAACCGACAGCAAGTCTCATCGGCTCCGAGCACATGTGCATGTCCACCGACTACCCCCACTTCGACTCTAACTTCCCCAACGTCTCCAACAACCTCCTCGCAACAGCGTCTCGGGATACGGCCAGGAACATCATGTACGGTGGCGCCCTCCTCTACAACTTCTCGGACGCCGAATTCGCAAAGGCAGACGCCGCCATGGCAGCCTTCCAGTCCCGCAAGCAGGAGGAAAGAGCTCCGGCAGTTGGTTGAACTGCTTAGCGGTAACCGAGCAGGCTGCGGAATAACATAGCATCGCCCGGGGTATGAGCAATCAACCACCATTAAGGGTGTTACAGCGCAACGCAGTTTTCTTTGCATGAGAAGGCGGCATCGGCGGACCTTGGAGCGTATGCGGACCAGTCCGACGCCGGCAGACATAAAATGGGTTGACGTTGAAACGCTGCTACGGGCACTGGGTGTAGAGATTGTGGAAAGGGCAGGTTCCAGAGTACAACTGGTTATGGGATCGGAATCTATTGTAGTCCACAGGCCCCATCCCAGACCTGAGATTAGAAGAGACACTATCCGTAATATCCTTAAGCTAATGGATAAGGCGGAAAGGGACGCCTAATGTTCGAATACAAAGGTTACATGGGTGAGGTCTCTTATGATGACCAGGCCGATGTGCTTTACATCAAAGTCGTCAACAGCGGTCCTTATTCTATCGCCGACGCTGAGGCAACGGACCTGGAAAGTCTCAAACGGGAATTTCGAAAGTCCATCGACGTGTATCTCGAGGGGTGTGCCGAACTCGGCGTAACGCCCGTGAAGCCCACTCCTGAAGGTGTCCCATCTGAGGCACTAAGCTAATCCCAGTAGACAGCAAGGTCCCTACAGTCGAATAGCTGACCTACTCTAGTAAGCCAAAAAGGCCCGTCTCGCCAAACGAGACCGGCCCCTTACTTTGTCAATTAGTAGGGGCCGATTCACAGGTAAGTTGTGTGCTTATCTGTGAAGGCATCGGTAACGGGAAAGAAGACCAGTAGCTTAGCCGGTTTCGAGCCAACCACCGTGAACCCGTGATGTGCGCCAGTCGGGATAGCGAGGGTCTGCAACGAATTTATTCGCTCCGTCACACCGTTCGTAGTAGCGTCCACTTCCCCTTCCAGTACGACAATCAGTTCGTCGACATCGTGGTGATGGTCCGGCGCGCCCGCACCCGGGTCTACAATGTGATAGTCGAAGGTCAACTCGAACCCATCGTCATACCCGGCCAGCCTTCTTCGCCGATACCCGGGTCTACGGACTTCTTCAGCTGCACTCCCGTGGTCGATTATCGACATGCCCAATCACCTTTCGCCGAGAATTACCCCCCGTAGAAAACCTTCTCGCCCAGGTCCTTCATCCACAGTGTGGCATCATCAACTCGCCCTTCTCCCAGATCACCCGGGATCCCGGCTTCGATAACTTCACCGACAAAAATGGAGTGATCTCCCTTCTCTATAGTGTCCGTCAGCTTACACTCGACCCACGCGGGCGCGCTGTCCAGAATCGGCGCTCCCGAGCTTCCGGCCTGGAACGACTCTCCGCCTATGGAGTTGCCTTCCCTATCGTGGGACTTGAAGAAGTTGAATGCCAGGCCCTGCTGACCCTTTCCCAGTACGTTCAGGACGAAGCTGCCGCTCTCTTTGACAATGGCGTGGGCTCCGGAGTCGGCCTTTACACCTACCACAACCAGCGGCGGCGCGAACGAGGCCTGGGTTACCCAGTTAACCGTAGCCGCAGCCACCGAACCATCCTTGCCCTCGGCGGTCATCACGTAGATGCCGTACGGGATCATCCTCAGCGCACTTTTCTTTGCATCCTGGTCCATGGCTTTCCTCCTGATCGGTTGCTTGGGTCGGTACCCGGCCAAGCCATTATATCAGCACGTTTGACACCCGTATTGCGCGATGTGATACTCGCTGGTATAAGGGGGTACAACTATGAAGTACACCACTATTTCCGCCGACACGCATATCGACATCCCGTGGCTTCCGGCAGACCTGTTCGTATCCAACGCCCCCGAGGAATACAGGCCCCACATGCCTCAGGTGGAGGAGACCGACAAAGGGATGATGTGGATGGTGGACGGGCAAGTCTTGGGCTCTGTGGCGGGGGCCGGCCTGAAAGAAGCTTGGGAACCCTACGTTCCCGGATTGTCCAAACATCTCGACGAAATGGCAGGTACGGAGTTCTTTACCGATGGAGAAAGGGGACTCTTCCACCCCACCACCCCCCACCTCCGGCTTAACGACCAGGACCTGGACGGCGTCCAGGCAGAGGTCATATACGGCATCCTGGGTCTGGGTGGCGGGTTACCGGTCGGGGGCAATGACTACGGCATCACTGACGCCGACCGCACCGTCCTCATGTACGACATCTACAACGAGTGGCTGGCAGGATTCTGCAACACCCACCCCGACAGATTCGCCGGACTCGCCTGCCTCACCAGCCACGACCCTCAGGTGGCCGCAGGCCAACTGCGTAAAGCCGCAGAGATGGGGCTTAAGGGCGCCGAGTTGAACGTCAGCCAAGCCGTCAAACCCATCTATCACGAGGCTTGGGACCCCCTGTGGGCCGTCGCAGAAGAGTGCCGAATGCCGGTTTCCTTCCACACCCTCGGCATACCCTACCGCAAACCCGACCCCGAGGACCGTAAGAGGTTCGAATGGGTGGACTTCGGCCTCTTGTTGGTGACGTTCCAGCTATCCGGCGCAGAGTTCCTGACCAGCATAACCTTCGGTGGCGCATGTGACCGATACCCGGGTTTCAAGTACGTTCTCGGCGAGTGCGGCATCGGCTGGATCCCCTACGTTCTCTACAGAATGGACGAGGAGTACAAGGAGACCCTGTTCCACCTCAACCTGAGTATGGAACCCAGCCATCTGTGGCATCGGCAGGGATACTCCACATTCCAGCATGAACGCCCGACCCTGGAAGTAGTTAACACAATCGGTGAGGACAACGTCATGTGGGGCTCCGACTACCCCCACCACGACGGAGTGTGGCCCTATTCTCAGCGAGTGATCAAAGAAGACCTGGGACACCTGGACCAACCAGTCATCGACAAGATCACGTGCCACAACGCGGCAAAGCTCTACCGCTTCAACTAGGTACCCGCCACCGCGAGACCTTGGCATAGACTCTGTTGGAGGGGCAGGGGCCGCTCGTGCTGAAGCACTCGACGTATGAGCGGGGAGTGGAAGTTAAATGATCTGGCTAGTATGACAGTTGAAAACCGCAGTTGCCCAAAAGTCTCTCTGCCCGCGACGTAGGCATGACCAGGCACATGGTACGACTAAGACTGGTCTGAGCCCCTGTGCTTAAGCTACATACTGTACGGCGACTCATCGTCCTATCAACAATTGCGGGTCTTTTGGTGCTGAGTGGCTGCATCCTTGATGCAACCCCCACTGCCCAGCACAAACCGCCTGAAACACCCACGGCAACTCCAACCGTTTCTCACACCCAGTCGATACCCTCGCCGACACCGGAATACGACCGGGACGAATGGGGCGGCTGGATTGATGCCGACGGCGATTGCCAGAACACCCGCGCGGAGGTGCTTATTGAAGAGAGCTTGGTCGAACCCGTGCTGGACGGGTGCCGGGTGGTTGCTGGGCGTTGGCTAGGCCCGTGGAGCGGGCTCACTTTCGAGGATGCCGCCGAATTAGACATAGACCACCACGTCCCCCTGGCCCATGCCCATAGGACAGGAGGGTCCGCGTGGGACCGCGAGGTGAAGCGGCAATTCTCCAACGATCTGGAGAATCTGAATGCCATGTCCTCATCGCTGAATCGCAGCAAGGGGTCTCGGGGGCCGGATGAGTGGTTGCCGCCCGACGAGACATCACACTGTGCATACGCAGTGCAATGGAAGGCCGTAAAGACCAAATACCGGCTCTCAATTGCCGCCTCGGAGCAGCAAGCTCTAGACGAGATGCTCGCATCCTGTGGCAACGGTTCCCCACCTCCTACGCCCCCTTCCAGATACTTGCCCGTTGAACCCAGTGTGATCCCCTCACCTTCCCCAATTGCCACTGGGAGAGTCTACGAAAGCTGCGAAATGGCGGAAAATGCGGGCGAGCAGAGGGTCCAGGGCGATGTTGGGAGCGGATGGGGGTTTCCACGGGCCATGGTTCCAAGCAAACGAGACGGTGACAATGACGGTGTAGTTTGCGAAGAATGAACATTCTCCCCGGATATTTGCCGCCCTGCCCACCCGCATTGTGACATGGACCCCTTGCCCTTCCCTCCCCCGCCCCCCATACAATCCCTATGAATGCGCGCTTGCTACTACCTGCCCTTGCTTTCGTTCCATTTGGCAGTGTGTCGGTCCAGGAAAGTTTTCCTCCAGATCAATCAAACAGGCACGGACTCAATCAGAAACGATCAAATTTCGCGGTTTATGACAACCCGCATACACGACCCATCTGCACTCCTGCGTCGCAACATCCTCAGCGAATACCGGATATTGACTAGACCACACCATGTTCTTAACATAGCCCGTTAGAGACTCTGCAGGCCTATGCTCAACGTGATTTAGGAGGAGCCGATGGACTACAACATTATTACCGCGGACACCCACATGGACGTCACCTGGCTGCCGGGCGACATGTTTGTCAAAGGCGCGCCCGACGCCCTTAAGGACAAGATGCCCTATGTCAACAATAAGAACGGCAGACCCCAGTGGGAGATCGAGGGTGAGTTCATGTGCTGGGTCGGCGGCGGCGGCCTCACCGGAGCCTTTGGAGGCTACGTTCCCGGTGAATCAAAGCACCTGGACCGCATGGCCGAGGTTGGTTTCTTCGACGGCATCAAGGATGGCGTATACCACCCCTCAAACGCCGACCTCCGGGTCAAGGACCTGGACATTGACGGCCTGGACGCCGAGGTCATATACGGAATCCTGGGCATTGGCGGGGGTGGCTTCTCCGGCCCCGGATTCAAGGACCCCGAGGTCACAGCCACCATTTACGATGTCTACAACGAGTGGATCGCCGAGTTCACAGCTGTCGACCCCGGCCGGATGAAGGGCCTAGCCTGCCTCGCCAGCCACGACCCCGCCAGGGCCGCCCAACAGCTCAGAAGGGCCGGTGAACTGGGTCTAAGGGGCGCCGAGATTAACGTCGGCACTATGGTAAAGCCCGTGTATCACAGGGACTGGGACCCGCTATGGGCCACTTCCGCTGAATACCAGATGCCTATCTCCTTCCACACCCTCGGTGTCCCCCATCGGACACCCGATGCCTCGGACGCTGAGGCCTACCGTTGGCTTAGCGTCTGCCTCAACTACACCCTATTCCAGCTCTCGGGGGCGGAGTTCCTGTGCAGCATCGTTCTCTCAGGCGCCTGTGAACGCTACTCTGATTTCAACTTCGTCCTGGGTGAGTGCGGCATCGGCTGGATCCCCTACGTCATCGAGCGCACCGACGAGGAGTACGACGATCGGGGCTTCCACATGGGCTATCCGATGAAGCCCAGCGAGTACTGGAGACGGCAGGGTCACTCTACCTTCCAGAACGAGTACGTATCCGTCGACCAGGTCGAGAGAATCGGTCTGGACAACATCATGTGGGGCAATGACTATCCCCACCCCGACGGCGTGTTCCCCGATTCTAAGAGGGCGCTGGAAGACGGCCTCGGCCACCTGCCCGCAGACATCCGCAACAAGATAGTCTGCGAAAACGCCATGAAAGCCTACCGCTTCAACTAGTCCATTTCCCCAGGGGAATAGGTAAAGTGGCATACGACGAACGTCTGGCCCAAAGGGTCCGCTCGGAAATGGCAACCCGGGAGGGTTTATCAGAAAAGCGGATGTTCGGCGGATTGGCCTTTATGGTGCACGGTAGCATGGCCTTGGCCATCGACAAAGACCGGCTTATGGTACGAGTCGGGCCGGAGCGCTATGAGGCAGCGCTACAGCTGCCTCACGCCGGACCAATGGATATGACAGGTCGGCCCATGAGAGGGTACGTAGTCGTGGAGGCCGAGGGACTAGCTGCGAGAGAAGACCTGCAGGACTGGGTTAAACGGGGCGAGGACTTTGCCTTAAGTCTGCCTGCCAAGTAGTAAGGCCCTGGTGGGGCCTTGTAGAAAGGATAGTACAGACCGTGGATTACAACGTCATCTCCGCCGACACGCACCTCGACCTTACCTGGCTTCCCGGCGACATGTTCGTCGAGGCCGCACCCGCTCATCTCAAGTCCCAGATGCCCTACACCACCGATGCCGGCCCCGAGAAACGCTGGATCGTTGAGGGGGAGGACATCGCACGCGCAGGCGGATTTATAGGCTACACGCCCGGCCACTCCAAGCACATGGACAGGATGGCCGAGGTCGGATTCTATGATGGAGCAGCAGACGGTATCTACCATCCCGCAGTACCTGAGCTCCGTGTCCATGACCAGGACCTGGACGGCGTTGACGCCGAGATCATATATGGCATCCTCGGCATTGCCGGAGGCGGATTCTCGGGCCCCGGGTTCCGTAATCCGGAAGTGACAGCTACCATCTATGACATCTACAACGAGTGGGTCAGCGACTTCGTAAAGGCCTCTCCGGAGCGGCTCGGGGCCCTGGCCTGCGTCATCAGCCATGACCCTAACGTCGCTGCCACGCAGCTGAGAAAAGCAGCTGAGAAGGGCCTCAAAGGCGCCGAAATCAACGTCGCCAAGATGAGTTCGCCCATGTATCAGAAGGAATGGGATGTTCTGTGGGCTACTGCAGACGAATGCGACATGCCCATCTCATTCCACACCCTCGGCATTCCCACCCGTACCCCCGAGGGAGAGTCGCAATCAGAGTACGCAGTCGCCTACGACGGGATTAGGGAATGTCTCTTCCAGCTCTCCGGGGCCGAGTTCCTCGTGAGTGCCGTCTACTCCGGGGCCTGCATGCGATACCCCAACTTCCAGTTTGTTCTCGGGGAGTGCGGCATCGGCTGGATACCCTACGTCATCGAACGTATGGACGCGGAATACGAGGACCGCTATCACCCAATTGGCCTGGAAATGGCACCGACCGCCTACTGGCGACGCCAGGGCTTCTCCACCTTCCAGAACGAATACGTATCCCAGGACCAGGTTGACCGCATAGGCGCCGAGAGCATCATGTGGGGCTCCGACTACCCCCACCGAGACGGCGTCTTTCCCGATTCCCAAAAGGTCATAGGCGAAGGCATGGGCCACCTGAACAAGGACGTTACACAGCAGATTGTCTGCGGAAACGCCGCCCGGCTCTACAACTTCAACTAGCATCGGCGCGGGCGCATGCGCCCGCGCTAAGGGGGAGGGGTAGCATGGCCGCCATGGACCGATTCAGCGTTTTCGCCTTCGCCCTAGGCGATCCCCCACCGGCGGCCTCTGAGCTGATTGCCGCCGCCAGGCACGCCGATGCCCTCGGCTTTCACTCTATATCACTGCCTCATCACCTCACTCTGCCTGCCGCCCAGGTCTACACGGGTTTCCCGCGTCGGGACATCCTTGATCCGCTGGTCCTCCTTCCGGCCATGGCCGCGGTGACCGAGAAGATCAAGGTTGGCACCAACTCAGCGATAGTTCCCGTGCTGGCCCCATACGTGTGGGCAAGGTATTTTGCGACGCTCGACGTTATGTCGGGTGGGAGGGCTCTGGCTGGAATGGCAATGGGCTGGTTCGAGAAAGACTTCTCAGCGGCAAAGGCCGACCTCAAGAGAAGAGCACGAAATTTCGATGAGGCCCTTGGACTCATCCGCCGCCTATGGACTGAATCCTCAGTCACCCACTCCGGCGAGACTTGCCAGATATCAGATATGGAACTGGAGCCCAAGCCTATCCAGTATCCTCATCCTCCTATCTGGATTGGCGGGCACACAGCATCGATTCCTAGGGCATCCCGGCACGCCCAGTACCTGCTACCGGCAAACCTCACCATTGCGGAGGTCAAGGAAACATACCTCCCGCGTCTACAGGAACAGAACGCAAAATGGGGCACCGATGCCGGGATATGCCTGAGCGTCCGAGTAAATGTGGGTGACAGCCAGGGCGCAGACTCCGAGATGCTGCCCCGCATCTCTAGATTAGTCACTTCTCGGCGTTCACCAGTGAATAACGTTCACGAGGTGGCCATCGCCGGCTCCCCCCAACACTGTGCCGAAAGGATCGAGGAATATCTGCAAGCCGGCATTTCACACTTCCTCCTGGACTTCCAGTATCATGGCCTCACAAGCGTAGACTATTCGATGCGGCAGATGGACAGGTTCGTGTCGGATGTCGTGCCTCTGGTGAATGTCGAAATCGCTGCATAAATCGAACAATTGTTTCTTGACGCTGTGATTCACAAGGAATAACGTTCCACCCACTTAACGGGGCCGCTTATTTAGTCGCTTCCTTCCCGGAAGCACAGGCGAATAGGGTAATGGACATAGGCCCCTTCAAGTGTCGTATCCAAAGCAACCATGTACCCGAGCCGTGGTGGAGTACATGGGGCGTCCCTCCGCCCCCGACCCCTTCTCCCTACTTATGGAGCCCCGCGCCCCGATTAGGCCTTCCCATAGCGTAAGCTGAAGAGTCTTTTTTCTTACCTGGAGCATACGTTGTAGGCAATATTAGGCATTGGGGCCAGGGCCTCCACCTCAGCATAGTTAGCCTAACAAGGGAGACTCCATGAAGTTTCAACTTTTCGTATTGCCAACCATTCCGGGCATTTTGGAAGACGGGGAACGGCTCCGTCCCATTGCCCGGAACAACGACCGCTTCCAGGAGATGCTGGAACAGGTGAGGCAGATCTGCGTCCTGGGCGACGAGCTTGGGTTTGACTGCTTCTCCACCACCGAGCATCACTTCCACTCGGAGGGGTACGAGTGCTCGGTAGCGCCGCTCGTGCTCTATTCTAACCTCGCGGCACAGACCAAGAGAATCAAGTTTGGCCCGCTGGGCCTCGTGCTTCCGTCCTGGGACCCGATCCGGTGCGCAGAAGAGATTGCCATGCTGGACCATCTGACCAAGGGTCGGGTGATTGCGGGTTTCGCGCGGGGATACCAGGACAGGTGGGTCAACGTCATGGGCCAGCAGTACAAGGCCATCGCCGCCCAGTCTGACCAGAGCGCGGGCGACTCCCACAACCGGGAGATCTTTCAGGAGATCTTCCAGATCATCAAGGGAGCATGGACTCAGGACGCCTTCTCGTTCAAAGGCAAGTACTACCAGGTCCCTTATCCCTACGACGAAGGGATAAGAAACTGGCCCGCACAGAAGTGGACCGGGAATAACGGCGCTCCGGGCGAGTTAGACGAGGAAGGAACGATCCGCAAGGTATGTGTGGTGCCCAAGCCCTACCAACAGCCCCACCCACCCATCTTCAATGCTTTTTCCGTAAGCGAAAGCACTGTGCGCTGGGCCGCAGAGCAGGGCACGATTCCCCACATCCAGATATCCCTGCCGGAGGCTTTCAACCGGCTGTGTCACGTCTACCAGGACGTGGCACGAGAGAACGGCCGAGACCTCAAATTGGGCGAAAGCGTAGGCGCATCCCGCGTAGTCTACACAGGCAAGACCTACGAGGAAGCCTACAACCTGGCGGAACAGACCCTGGGCTGGAGCTACGCCGTATACTACAACCAGTTCGGCTTTGCCGAAGGGTTCCGCTATCCCGGTGAGGACGCTCCGAGGCCTTTAACCTTCCCAAGCAAAGCCGCCGCCACCGAACGGCTTGTCGACCAGGGTTACGGCATTGTCGGTACCGTGGACGATGTAAAGCGCAAACTTGAAGACCTGCAACGCTGTCACGAAGATGACGGCGACCTTGAATGGTTCGGGTTCCTGGTAGACCAGGGCATGTACCCGCTGGAGGAGGTGCTGGAGCAGGTCCACACCTTCGGCAGCAAGATCATGCCGGAGTTCCAAGGTTAAATACATACGGGGGCGGCGCTGGAGCGCCGCCCCCACCCGGCACAGGAGGTATCCCCGCCATGACCTCTTCGATAACCGAAAAGGCATCTCCTATCTGGACGACTCTGCCCAGCCGTTACTATTGGGCCGAGGACATATACGAAATTGAGAAAGAGCGCATCTTCTACAACACCTGGCTGTATGTCGGGCGGGTTTCCCAGATCCCCAATCCCGGGGACTTCATCACGCAGGACATCGTCGACGAGAGCGTCATCGTAGTCAGGGACAAGCACGGTATCATAAACGCCTTCTTCAACGTGTGCCGACACCGGGGAAACAAGCTGTGCGGTGCGGCGTCCGGGAAATTCAAGGGCAGCGCCATACCCTGCGGCTACCATGGATGGACCTACAACCTGGGCGGAGAGCTCATAGCCACACCCAACATGATAGGTACGGAGGGATTTCGCAAAGAGGACTTCCCTCTATATCCGGTGGCCCTTCACTTTTGGGAGGGCGGCATCTTCGTCAACCTGTCTCCAAATCCTGAGCCCTTTGAAGCGGGGGTAGGGCCGTTGGAAGACAAACTGGCACGGTATAACCTGGCAAACCTGGAGGTCGCGGAACGCAGGGAATACCACATTGACGCCAACTGGAAGCTGGTCCAGGAAAACAACATAGAGTGTTATCACTGCCCGTCAATTCACCCAGAGCTTTGTGCTATACAGCCCAACGTTAGAGCGGGCAACATAGGCGCCTCCAGCAGCGACGGCAACCCGCTCATAGAAGGCGGAAACTCCTTCACGCTGGATGCTACGACTAACAGGCCCCTCATCAGCACCTTAGCCCCGGAGGATGAGGGCCGCTTCCGAAGCACCCCCGTATGGCCAGCCTTCTTCCTCGGCTTCTTGCCCGACCACGTCTTCTCTTTCAACGTCTGGCCGACGGGCGTACAGAAAAGCACCGTGATTATGGAGTGGTTGTTTGAGCCTTCCACCATCGCGATGCCGGACTTCGACCCGAGCGACACGGTGGAATTCCTGGACACAGTCGTTAGACAGGACTTCGGAATTTGCCACGAGGTGCAGAAGGGAATCAAGTCTCGGGCACACAAGTCAGGAGTCTACGCACCGAACGAATTCCTGCCCCACGAGTTCAACGAATGGGTCAGGGCCAGGGTTGACCGATAATGCCTTCCAATCTGCTTACTCACCTAAAGCACACGTTTCGCACGTATTGCAGCTACAGGAGGCGTTAAAGCCATGATATCCAGGGCGACGCAAACCGCGGCCCCTGTCTGGAAAACCCTGCCCAGCCGATACTACTGGTCGGATGACATCTTCCAGCTGGAAAAGGAGCGGATCTTCTACGACACGTGGCTGTACGTCGGGCGGGGGCAGGATATCCCGAGTCCCGGGGACTTCATGACGCAGGACATCGTTGACGAGAGCATCATCGTAGTCAGAAACAGACAGGGGTCCATCAGCGCTTTCTTCAACGTGTGCAGGCACCGGGGCAACAAACTGTGCGGCGCTGCATCCGGGAAGTTCAGGGGAAACGCGATTCCGTGCGGCTATCACGGGTGGACATACGACCTGGAAGGCAAGCTGATTGCGACGCCGAACATGATAGGGACTGAGGAATTCCGCAAGGAAGACTTCCCCCTGTATCCCGTGGCCCTTCATGTGTGGAAAGGCTGCATATTCGTGAATCTTTCGGCGAACCCCGGACCTTTCGACCCGGATATCGGGCCTGTGGCCGACAGGATAGACAGGTACAACCTGGAGAACTTGGCAGTCGGAGCGCGCAGGGAGTACTTCCTACAGGCCAACTGGAAGATAGTCAACGAAAACAACATAGAGTGCTACCATTGCCCGTCAATCCACCCCGAACTGTGTGCCATCCAGCCAAACATCCGGAACGGGATGATCGGCTCTTCGAGCAGTGATGGCAATCTGCTGATCGAGGATGGCAACTCATTCACGCCGGATGCCACTACTAAAAGACCGCTCATAAGCACGATCAGGCCCGAGGACGAAGGCCGTTTCCGCAGCACACCAATCTGGCCGTGCTTCTTCCTGGGATTTCTGCCGGACAGCGTATTTGCATTCAATGTCTGGCCCATAGCCCCGGAGAAGAGCAAAGTCACGGTGGAGTGGCTATTTGAGCCTTCTACAATAGCAATGAAGGACTTCGACCCGAGCGATACGGTGGACTTCGGCGACAACGTGCTCAAGCAGGACTTCGGGATATGCCACTCGGTGCAGAAGGGAGTCAAGGCTCGCGCCCACAAGACAGGCGTTTACACGGCCAATGAATTTCTGCTTCGTGAGTTCAACGAATGGGTCAGGGCCAGGATTGAGAAGAAAGGCGTAATACAGATGGACTTTGCCTTGAACAGACAGGATAATAGGCAAATCACAGTAGGCGCATTAGCGATTCCCAGGGAGGACTAACATGGGATTCACAGGAAAGGTTATATCTGGGGACTGCCACGTAGACATACCGTGGCTTCCCGCGGACCTCTTCACGTCCAATGCACCTGCACATCTTCAAGACAAGATGCCGCACGTTATGGACACGGAGGACGGAGAGCAATGGTTCGCTGGAGACAGGCAGCTGGGATGTGTTGGCGGCGCGGGCATTGGGCTGCAGCCCAAACTGTTCTGGGACCCGTACGTGCCTGGAGTATCCACGAGGCTTGACCGCATGGAGGAGATGAACTTCTTCACCGATGCGCAGCAAGGAAAGTTCCACCCCACCACCCCTGAACTCAGAATCAAGGACCAGGAGACGGACGGCATAAAGGGTGAAGTACTCTACGGCGTTCTTGCCCTCGCCAGTGGCTTCGGTTCGTCTCCAGGGGGTGAGGAGGGTGCAGTGATAGGGGGAGACGAGCCCGGAGGAGCGGGATACGGGCTAACGGACCCGGATGCCATCCTGGCAGCTTTTGACATCTACAACCAGTACATCTCCGACTTCTGCAAGACCAACCCGGACAGGCTCGCAGCCTTGGGATGCCTCTTTGCACGGGACCCCGAGGAAGCTGGCCGACAGGCGCGTCGTGCTGCAGAAGTTGGGTTGAAGGGGACCGAGCTCAATGTCGCCTCCACCCAGGAGCCCATTTACCTCAAGGAATGGGACCCTTTGTGGGAAGCAGTAGATGAGTCCGGCCTGCCGATTTCGTTCCACACGGTCGGGCTTTCGCCCAAGGCGCCGATGAGGGACACCACAGCATCCGAAAGGGCGATAATGACGGGCGTGGCACTGACTGTATTCCAGCTGTCTGGGGCAGAATTTGTGTCCAGCATCATCCTTTCCGGCGCTTGCGAACGGTATCCGAACATGAAGTTCGTGCTGGGCGAATGCGGCGTCGGATGGCTGCCCTACGTGCTGTTCCGCATGGATGACGAGGCTGAGCGCTGGAAGATCGGGGAGCACGGGCTGAAGATGAAGCCGTCCGAGTACTGGCATCGGCAGGGGTACTCCACCTTCCAGATCGAATACCTAACCAACGAGATGGTAGAGATGGTCGGGGAAGACAACATCATCTGGGGTTCCGACTACCCCCACCCGGACTGTGTCTGGCCCGACTCCCGATCCGTCATCGATGAGAACCTGGGCCACCTGGACGAAGCCAAGCTGAAGAAGATCGTGTGTGACAACACGGCCAGGCTGTACGGCTTCCCCAACTAGACAGGACAGGTAACTGCTCCGCCGGCACGAAGAAGAATAGCTCTTTCAGGAGGCTCTCCATGAGCTACACGGGTAAAGTCATCTCCGGTGACTGCCACCTCGATATACCTTGGCTGCCAGAAGACCTTTTCACCTCTCGGGCTCCGGCTCATCTGAAAGACAAGATGCCGAGGGTGGAGGAGACCGAAGAGGGAAGGCAGTGGTTTTCTGAAGGCAACCTGCTCGGGTGGGTTGGAGGGTCGGGGATTGGCCTAAGGCCCGGGGGATGGGACCCTTACATCCCCGGCGTTTCCAAGCGGATGGACCGAATGGAGGAGACAGGGCTGTACTCGGATGCGGGAAAGGGGTTGCTCAGGCCAGGAACTCCCGACTTACGGGTCCAGGACCAGGATAGAGACGGCGTTAGCGGTGAGGTCATTTACGGAGTCCTGGGACTGGCGGGGTTCGCCGGTAAAGACGAGACGGAAGTGGCTTCGCCCGCCATGGGTGACGAACCGGGTGGGCCCGGCTATGGCCTTCAGGACCCTGAGCTGATAACCGCAGTCTACAACGCGTACAGCGATTGGATGTCCGAGTTCTGCAAGTCCTATCCGGACCGGCTTGCCGGACTCACCTGCCTCAGTCCCACCGACCCAAACATTGCGGCTGCACAGCTTCGGCGGGCCTCGGAGTTGGGGTTGAGGGGGGCGGAGATGAACGTGGCGTCGGCGGTCAACCCTCTTTACCACAAGAGCTGGGATGTGCTGTGGGAAGCCGCCGATGAGACGGGGTTGCCCGTATCGTTTCACACGGTGGGCTTGACACCTCGGGGGCCGAAGGCAGAGGAGTTCAACGATTACTACTGGGTGGTCAACGGCGTGATGATTACGCTGTTCCAGCTTGCCGGAGCCGAGTACCTCACCGGCATAGTATACGGAGGAGCCCTGGACCGTTATCCCAACATGAAATTTGTGCTGGGAGAGTGTGGTATCGCGTGGATCCCCTACGTGCTGTTTCGGATGGACGACGAGTATGACAGGCAGCTCTTTCACCTAGGTCTCAGTATGAAACCCAGTGAATTCTGGGCGCGTCAGGGCTATTCAACCTTCCAGATTGAACACCTGACGAACGAGATGATAGACCTGGTTGGCGAGGACAACATCATGTGGGGCTCGGACTTCCCGCACCCGGACTGCGTCTGGCCCGACTCCCGGTCAGTGATCAACGAACATCTTGGCCATCTCGATGAAGCAAAGATCAGGAAGCTGGTCTGCGACAACACGGCCAAGCTCTACGGGTTCCCGAGCTAGTATTTTCTGGCGAGTCAATCAGTAGTCAGCGGGGAGGGAGATGATGGCTGAGTTCGATACCGTAATCAGAAACGGCACGGTGGTAGAGGCCACGGGCATACCCGCCTACCGGGCGGATGTCGGCATCAAGGATGGCAAGATTGCGCAAATGAGCGGCGCCATCAAGGGGTCCGGCGCTAAAGAGTTGGACGCCACCGGATGCATAGTCGCGCCAGGCGCGGTAGAACAGCACGCCCACTACGACGGGCAAATCAACTGGGACCCGTATTGCAGCCTGTCCGGCTGGCACGGTATGACTTCCATGACCATCGGGCACTGCGGATATGGAGTCGCCCCCGTGAGACCCGAGGACCGGGAAGCTAACATGCAGCTCCACTCCCGCATTGAGGCTATCCCACTGCACTCAATGCAGGCCGGCATCCGCTGGGACTGGGTCACCTTTCCGGAATACCTGGATAGCTTGCAGCGGCAGGGCGTGGGTGTAAACGTGGGCGCTATGTTCGCCTACTCCCCCGTCCGGGTATGGGTCATGGGCGCAGAGGAAGCCGCCAACAGGGCCTACGTGACCCGTGAAGAGCTGGACCAGATCTTGACGCTTTTCCGGGAAGCCCTGGACGCAGGCGCCTTCGGGTTCTCCCTGAACAAGAACATGGCCGACCGGCCCGCGACCGGTGGGCTATTGCCGACCCACCTGGCAGCCGACGATGAGTTTGAAGCCCTGGCCCGAGTCCTGGGGGAGTACGGGCTGGGCGGCATCACAATGACCCTCGGGAGCACGGATGACGAAGGCAGGGATATGCTGGTCGAGAAGCTCGCCCAGGCCAGCGGCCGCCCCGTGCAGTTCGCCGCATTGAACTACAGCGACCAGGACCCGGGCCTGTACAGGAAGCAGTTGGCGTGGGTGGAGGGCGCCAAGGCCCGTGGGCTCTCCATCTACGGACAGTCCATTGCCATGCCCATAGACCCGAGATTCAAGCTATCGGAGTTCAACCTACTCGACGATATGCCAAACTGGTTCATCGCCCTCCTCGGCACCCGAGAAGAAAGAATTGAGAGGCTGAATCGAAAGGAGATACGGGACGGGATGAAGAGGGACATAGCCGAGTGGGAAGAGACCGACTTCCACAAGGACTGGTCCAAGCTTACCGTTCTGGAGACTGTCCACGAGCGGAACTACAAGTACGACGGCATGAGCATCGCCGAGATAGCAGCGTCGGAGGGCAAGGACCCGGTGGATGCCTGGCTCGACCTGAGCCTTGATGAAGGGCTGGAGACGGAGTTCAGCCTATCTGGGCTGGTGGGTGGGAATGCTGAGGCGGATGTCGAGACCCTCACCCATCCGCTAACGCACCCTTCTTTCTCAGACGGCGGGGCTCACGTCCGCTTCTTCACAACCAGCACCTGGCCTACCTACCTCCTGAGTCACTGGGTCCGGGACGTGGGCGCTCTTACAGTGGAGCAGGCCCACTACAAGATGAGCGCACTCCCCGCATGGCTGGCCGGATTCCGGGACAGGGGCATTCTGCGGGAAGGCATGGCTGCTGACACAATCGTCTACAACCTGGACGAGATAGGCTTCGAGACGGACAAGCCCGAGTACGCCACCGACTTCCCTGGCGGCGAGAAAAGGCTGATCCAGAAGCCCAAAGGGATGCGCTACATCATGGTCAACGGCGCGGTGACCTTCGAGGAGAACAAGTGCACGGGCGCACTGCCGGGCAACGTCTTGAGAAGCTACGATATGATTGGCTAATGGATTCTTTGCGAAATTAATTCCAAAGGGGGACGAGACTCGTCCCCCTTTGCTTTTGCAGGTAAGCTAAGGATATGCGCATAGAAGAGGGTCAACGGCCCGTAGTCCGGCGAGGAGGCTCCTTCCAGATGGAAGTGGACGGTACGCCGACAGTGGCCCATCACGGCGAGACGGTAGCATCGGTCATGCTGGCCGGCGGGAAACGCGTTCTGCGGAGCACAAGGAATTCTGGCAGTCCTCGGGGATTATTCTGTGGGATAGGCGTCTGCTATGACTGCCTGGTGGTGGTGGATGGAAAGGCAAACGTGAGGGCCTGCATGACCAGGGCCACGCCAGGCATGAAGGTGCGGACACAGCAGGGGATGGGGGAAGGGGAGGAGGAATGAGCAGCGCGGACCTGGCGATAATCGGAGCGGGGCCCGCGGGGCTGTCGGCGGCGCTGGCTGCATCGTCGTGCGGGCTTAGGCCGGTAGTCATCGACGAGAACCCAGCGCCGGGTGGACAGATCTACAGACAACTGCCCGGTGACTTCCAGGTTGAAAGGGCCAAAGACCTCGGGCATACGTACCAGAAAGGTCAGAGGCTGCTCGGAAAGGCCTATCGAGCCGACATAGACATGAGGTTGGGCACGACCGTCTGGGGACTATTCGATTCCCTGACTCTGGGCCTGGAATGTGCGGGCAGCGCCGAGTCCCTTCAGTGCCATGCACTGGTGCTCTCAACAGGTGGCTACGACCGAGCGATCCCTTTTCCCGGCTGGACACTCCCCGGCGTAATGACTCTCGGAGGTGCCCAGACGCTGGTGAAAAGCCAGAGGATGCTGCCGGGAAAGAGGATAGTGCTATCGGGGTCAGGGCCGTTTCTGATGCCGGTCGCCTCGCAGCTGATCAGGGGCGGAGCAAAGATTGTAGCCGTGTTGGAAGCCTCCAGGCCCGGGGGTTGGCTCTCCAGGGCAGGGGCGCTCTGGGGGCAGTGGGAGCGCTTCCAGGAGGCCTGGGAGTACGTGACTCCATTGATCAGTGCGCGGGTGCGGGTCAGGTTCGGGGAAGCGGTAATCGAGGCATGGGGCAGGGGCAAGGTGGGTGGGGTGGTCACAGCATCGCTGGACAACAATTGGCGCGCGATACCCGGCACAGAGCGTACGATACTGGCGGATGCAGTAGCAGTTGGCTATGGCTTCACCATTAACACCCAACTTTCGCGGCTGTGCCGCTGTGAGCACGAGTTCAAGCCGGGCTACGGAGGCTGGACCGTTAAGACCGACTCCCGTCAGGCTACATCCGTCGCCAACGTATTTGCTGCGGGGGAGGCGACGGGTATTGGGGGATCGGACATTGCGGCGGCGGAAGGAGCAATAGCCGGTTACTCGGCGGCGCAGGCTTTGGGAAGGATTAGTGAGTCAGAGATGCGGACGAGGCAAGCGCCATACCTGAGTAAGCTCCGCAAGCTGAGACCATTCGCCCGGATGATGGCCGAGCTGTTCGCACCCAGGGCTGGACTCCTCGATATCACCACGCCGGATACCGTTGTATGTCGATGCGAGGAGGTCACCGCAGGACAAATCCAGGAAGCCGTAGATAACGGCGCCCATGATCTGACCGGCGTTAAGTCCAGGACGCGGGTGGGGATGGGCTATTGCCAGGGCCGGGTGTGCGAGGCCGCAGTGGCAGGGCTAGTAGCTCGGCGGACGGGACGATCACAAGAAGAGGTGGGTGTCTATACAGGCAGGCCGATAGTGAAGCCCGTGTCTATGGGGGCGCTTGCCAACATGGAGACAGGCGAGTCATGAGTCCACACGTCGCTACAGCAGACGCCGTGGTGATTGGCGGGGGAATAGTCGGGACGTCCACCGCCTACCACCTGACCAAATTGGGAGCCAAGGTGACTTTGTTGGAACGGGGCGCGATTGCGTCGGGGACGTCAGGGGCATGTGATGGACAGATTCTTATTGCAGACCGGCACCCGGGCCCAGAGCTTGAACTGGGCAAGCTGGCCGCGCGTCGGTGGAATGAGCTGGCCGCAGAGCTTCCCTTTGATGTCGAGTACGAGGCGAACGGGAGCACGCTCATAGCGGAGGTGGAGGAGGACCTGGGAGTATTGGAAAAGCTCGTCAAGTCGCTTCAGAACGAGTCGGTGGCCGCCGAACTGCTAGATGGCCCGGCAGCGCGAGAGCTTGAACCCAACCTCGCCGAAGACATTCCTGGCCTGGCCTTTTTCCCGGGGCACGGGCAGGTGCAGCCCCAACTGGCGTCGTGGGCAATGGCGGAGGCGGCAAGGCTCGGGGGCGCGGACGTCAGGACGTATACGCCGGTTACCGCTATTGAGAAGGACAATGAAGGAAAAATCGCGGCGGTTTTGGCCGGTGATAACCGGATAGCGACACCGGTGGTTGTGGCCGCATCGGGGGCCTGGAGTGCGTCGATTGGGGAGATGGTAGGAGTCGAGGTGCCGGTTGTACCTAGACGAGGGCACATCCTAGTGTCGGAGCCCGCGCCGCCGATCATCAAGCACGCGGCGATGGGAGCCTCCTACACCCGCACCATAGATGCGGAGGCGGCAAGCCTGCAGGTGGCTACAGTCATAGAACACACGAAGAGCGGCCCCATGCTTCTCGGGAGCAGCCGGGAGTTCATAGGGTTCGACGGCAACGAGCAGTTGTCGGCAGTGACGGGCATAGCTGCAGGGGCTGTACGCTTCTTCCCTGCCCTGGCCGAGGTGCAGATCATGCGGTGCTATACGGGGTTCAGACCCTACACTGCAGATCACCTGCCGATCCTTGGGCCCTGTGAGGCCGTGCCCGGTTTCTACATTAACACAGGCCACGAGGGCGGTGGAATCTGCATGGGCCCGGTTTCCGGGATGCTGGTAGCACAGCTGATCATGGGGCAGACACCAGCGATTCCGATGGATCCGTACAACATTGCAAGGTTTGGCTGATGATGATGTGCAGGCGTCAAACGACGGGAAGTCCACCCGCCGGACGCCCCCGAAGATGAGGAGTCGACAGGGTTGGTGTGTGGTTGAAGAAGTGATTTAGCCCACCTATAATCGAGCCACGCCTGATCGTTAAGGAGATAATGAATGGCCGTTGATCGCATACCCTCTGGATTGATCCCGAGCAGTGGCTCGATTGCTTTTACCAATGACACGATACCCGACGCACTTCAGAAGGAGCACAAGCTGGCCGCGGGGCATTGGGGAGTGCTGCATGTATTTGAAGGCAGTCTTAATTTTGTAGACATTGGAAGCGGGAATCAGAGAACAGTGTCGGCGCCGGACCTGGTGACCATTCACCCCGAGACTCCGCATCGGGTTGAGGCAGATGGCCCGGTTAGCTGCCGGGTGGACTTCTTTCGGGAGCAGGATGCGGGCTCCTCAACGTCGACACCGGGAGCCTATGCTGCAGAGGCAGTGCGGGCCAGCTTTGATCGGTGCGAGGCAAGCGGAAACTTTGCGGAGACGTTTTATGGCAAGTTCCTGAATTCTTCCCCGGAGATAGCGCCGTATTTCGCCGCAACGGACTTCGAAAGGCAGCGAAAGGTACTCCGCCAGTCGGTATACATGATGGTGACCAGCGACGTAGCAGACCCGGGTATGCAGGACATGATGGGCAACCTGGGTCGGATACACAGTCGGGCGTGGCGTGACATTCATCCGAAGTTGTATGAACTGTGGCTCGACAACATCTGCGAGGCGGCAAAGGAATTGGACCCGGAGTGGAGTGAGGAACTGGAGGGCAAGTGGAGGGCGCGGCTGCGGGACGGAATGCAGATGATAATGGCCGCCTATTAGGCTGCAGGTGCGTGGATGAGGGGCCGCTCGTGCTGTCGCAGACCCGCCTCAGATGGAAAACTCTCGAAGTATGAGCGGGGGTGGCCCAGAACGGCCTGACCATCCCATCTGTCACCCCAACCCACATCCGCTCTTCTGGCATTCCTGTAAATGTTACGTGATCGCCGCCGCTTTTTTCTCACGCAAGCATTAGGACCTAGCCCACGGCCCCCGATTCCCGGAGGGCCGTTATCTCTGAGATGGAACAGCCGATTGTCTTCAGGACGTCGTCGGTGTTCTCGCCGATCTCCGGGGAGAAGCTGCGGGGCTGCAGGGATTCTCCGGCGTATTTGAATGGCACACCCACCTGTTTGACTGCGCCCAATGTCGGGTGCTGCATTTCGACAACCATGTCTCGGGCCTGAATCTGGGGATCGTCAGCGACTTCGTCGATGGCGTAGACTCGGCCCACGGCACTGTCAATCTCGCTGAGGATGTCGAACCACTCGTCCCGGGTGCGGGTAAGGAATGTCCTTGAGATTTCCGCCTTCACGCGTTCGTCGTCCATACCGACTTCATACTGGTCCGCGATGTCCTTGAGGCCCATGGCCTCGCAAAGCGCCACATAGAACCACGGCTCCAGGCTTGCTATGGAGATGAACTTGTCGTCCTTGGTGCGGTATATGGCGTAGCGGGGATTGCCGCCCGCCAACGGCGACTTTCCGAGCACCGGCACTTTCCCCGTCTTGAAATAGTTCTCAAACATGGTGGCCATCAGGTACATGACGCCGTCTGTCATGGCGACGTCGACGTATCTGCCTCGCCCGGTGGTCTTCCGGTCCACCAGTGCAGCGAGAACGGCGACGGCGGCGGTGAGACCACCGCCTGCGAAGTCGGCGAGGAGGTTCCAGGGGATGGCGTGCCCGCCCTCGGAATTCCCGATCGCTCCCTGGGCCCCGGCGGTCGAGGTGTAGTTGATATCGTGGCCGACCATGCTCTTGTAGGGCCCGGTCTGACCATAACCCGTGACGGATAGATAGACTATGCCGGGATTGATTCCATTGATAGTGTCGTAGTCAACGCCGAGCCGCTTGACCACGCCGGGCCTGTATTCCTCTACAAAAACGTCGGCGTCTTTGACTAGCTTATACAGTACCCGGCGGGCGTCATCATTCTTGAGATTGAGGCCGATGCTGCGCTTGTTGCGGCCCATGGGATCGAAGGCGTTCTCTTCCTCGGAGCGGTTGAGCCAGTGAGCGCCTGAGATGGCCCCCTTAACGGCGGCCCTTCGGCCGCTCAGCGCGAACTCTTCAATTTTCAATATGTCGGCGCCAAGGTCGCCGAGGACCATAGTGCAGAAAGGGCCCGGGGCCATGCGGGAAAGGTCTATTACCTTTACGCCGTCGAGTGGAAGAGTCATCGTTGAAGTCCTCCTGATTCAGTCGCGAGATCAATCTTCGAATACCGGCCACCACCCTCTCCCATCAAGAAATCGTTGCATAACCTGTGCTGGAGGGGCAGGGGCCGCTTGTGCTGTCGCAGATCCGCCCAGGTGGGAGGTATTCGAAGTATGAGAGGGGGGTGGGAATTAGGCAACCCGGATACTCATTACATGGTGCAAACAGCAGTTACGCAAAGGTCTCCTTAAGAGAGGGAGACCCATGCCCTGCGGTCAGCCTTCAGTAGTGATTACGCCTTCAGCGATGAGGTCTCCGATTTCTTCGTCTGTCATGCCGAGGATTTCCTTGTAGACGTATTCGTTGTGCTGGCCGAGAGTCGGCGCTGGGGTGAGGGTTCCGGGGGTGCGGGAGAGCTCGAAGGAGAAGCCGTCGTACGCGTGATTCCCGATAACCTCGTGGTCAAGATAGTGGAAGAAGTTCCGGTGCTTCACCTGGCGATCGTTGAACTGGCCCTCGGCGGATAGGACGACTCCCGCCGGTACGCCCGCCGACTGCAGGGCCTCCATGACATCCTGCGCTTCCATATTCCGGGTCCATTCGCCGATGAGACTATCGAGCTGGTCTTCGTTGGCCTTGCGGGCTTTCAGGGTCTCGAAGCGCGGGTCCCGGACCCAGTCAGGCTTACCGAGGACCATGCAGAAACTTGCCCATTCGACATCGGTGAACACGGCGATGACACACCATGAGTCCTTGCCGAGGCAGGGAAAGGCGTTATGTGGGGCGGCTCTCGGGTCCCGGTTCCCGTCCCTTATCATCTCGTTGCCGTTGAGGACGTAGTCCATCTGGACAGGCGCGATAAGCTGCAGCCCACATTCCAGCTGGGACAGGTCCAGGTGCTGGCCCACACCTGTTTTACGCCGGTGGTCCAGGGCAGCTACGAGGGCAGCGGACCCGAAGTAAGGGGAAATGAAGTCGGTGTAGGCGCCGTATGGTGGCGCAGGGTCTCGGTCGGGCCAGCCGGTCAGATGGGCATAGCCGGACAGGCTGGCCATCATCATGCCGAAGCCGATGAATCCGCTGTGGGGGCCACCGCTGCCCTGCTGGCTGGCGCTGTAATAAATGATGTCAGGCTTGAGCTTTCGGATGGACTCATAGTCCAGGCCCCACTTGGTCATGGCGCGGGGACTGAACGACTCGGCGACCACGTCGGCCCACATGATGAACTTCTTTGCTATCTCAAGGCCTTTCGGGGTGTTGATGTTGAGGCTTACACCGTACTTGCTGGTGTTGTAGTCGGCCTTGAAGGCGCTGTTGTTAACCCCCGGCACTCCATCCTTGAATGGGGGAGCGACGCGCAGGGTGTCCAGGTGAGTGTGGGACTCGATGTGTACGACGGTGGCGCCGTGGTCGGCGAGGTTCTTGATGGTTATGGGCCCGACGCCCACCCACGTAAAGTCGGCGACCTTTATTCCTTCGAAGATGCCCTTAGTCACTGCCCAATTTCCTCAGATGACTCCCGACTCTTTAAGGCCAGCCAGTTCTTCGGGTTTCAGACCCAATTCACCGGCATAGATGTCCTCGTTGTGCTCTCCGACGCGTGGGGCGCGGCGGGGTGGGGGAACGGGGCTCTCCGACTGTCGAATAGGCCATCCCGGATACATGACGTTTTCCCCTATCTCCGGGTCGTGGACCTCTTGCCAGAAGCTTCGCGCCTCAAGTTGCCGGTTGACCATCTGGGTAGCCGGTGTGCCGATTGGAGCTATCCAAATGCGTCGAGCCACCGCGCCTTCGTAGAGCTCTTCCATTGTGTGAGCCTTGAAGAAGCCGCCGATGGTTTCTTCGAGCATTTGGCGGGTCTCGGGGTCGGAGGGGACATAGCCGAAGCTCGCCCAATCGAATTCCTTGAGGTCCAGCCCCATTCCTTCACTATTCATCCACTCGATCAGATTCTGGTTGACCCGGACCGCGGGACCCGAGCCCACGATGAGGAAGTTGACGTAGCCATCCTTGCAGGGCCACGTGTATCGGACGGGCACGTCCATCGCCTTGCCATCCCTGACCATTGAAAATGTCTTTACCGCACCTCCCCTGAGGGTGTTCATGCGGGACAGGTCCCACGTGATGGTCACATTCATCTGGGTCCACATCACGGACAGTTGCATCGAGGCGTCCACGTGCTGGCCTTCGCCCGTGGTCTCCCGATGATAGTAGGCGTTCATCGTCCCGACAGCGGCCTGAATAGCAGCGTGGCTCCATGCCTGGGGGTAGGTGACTCTAACCGGGGGCCGGTCGTCGTCGCCGCTGATGTACATGATGCCGCCCATCGCCATGCCGATAAGATCGGTGCCCTTGTATCGGGCGTAGGGGCCGGTCTGTCCAAAGGGGGTGATGGAGGTCATGACGAGGCCTGGGTTAAGCTTGCGCAAGTCCCGATAGCCGAGCCCCAAATCGTCCAGGTATCCCGGGGTAAAGGACTCGATCAGGAAGTCGGCCTTTTCGGCGAGGCGGAGAAAGAGGTCTTGGCCCTCGGGAGATTCTATGTTGAGGGTGATGCCCCTTTTGTTGGTGTTAAAGGCCCACCAGTAGAGGCTTTTCTCGGGGTCGGGGGTGTTTTGGTAGAAGGGACCCTGGCGCCGGCCGGGGTCTCCACCCGGCTCCTCGATCTTGAGTACGTCACAGCCGAGATCGGCCAGGACTTTCCCGCAGAGGAATCCGTTCTCACGGGTGATATCCAATACTCTGAGGGGAGGGAGCAGGTTCATGGGAGAACCCTAAACGCGAGGTGTCGGGTTGTCAACGGATGGAGGGATTGCGCTTTAGATGCACGCCTGAGGCCGATGTTCTCCGCCTACGACGGACCCTCCATAGGCGGGTGTTCCGCATGCAGCATCTTCGATTGTGGGGGTTGGGGTTTTCGGTTTGTCTGTTGGGTTTTGGGTTGGCGATGGAAGGTCCTAGACTCGGGCGCAGGGGTCGGGAGGCCCGTCTGCTCAGCCCACTTGTATTTGTGAAGGCGGTCAGGGGGGAGATAGTCTCCCAGTGTGGGGGTTCCCCGTCCACCAGAAAGGGCTCGATGGCCCTCTAGCCCCGCGCTGGGGGCTCTTTCGATTCGCCGTCAAGGTGAATGTCGGCCACGTAGTGCGCCCTGCAAGAGGGGCGCTGCATCTTTCGGCTGTTATGGCCCATCTCTACGGCCCTTTCATTAGGAGGGCCTGTGCCGGATTAAGAGGGGCTACATCGGCTGCGATGGCCCTTCCTTCAGGAGGGGCTGTGCCGGGGTGAGTCCAGGATGTCTTCCATCGCATAATGGGGAGTCAGGGAAGGGGGCACGGGACCCGGTGGAGTGAGGAGATGGCGACTTTCGCTTGAGCCGCGGGCCTGCGCGAGGGCCGTTGGGATGGGCTGGGACGTTGAGTCCTCGGGCGGGTCGGGGGGGCTTCCCTGGGTTTTTGGTTCCTCCTTGAGATAGTTGGGTTGGTGTTCGAACGGTGGGAATATTAGCACGAGTGTGCGAGTTGGGTCAAGGGGTTCGTGTCACTTTTGGGGGGACACCGCCCCAGCCCCACCGGGGAACCCTCACCCCCTTTATCCCCCTCTCCCTTAGGGCCTTCAAGGTAGAGGGGGAGATAAGAACAGAGGCAGAGGCATGTGCGACGCACATGCCTCTGCCTCTAGTTCAGTACTGGGGGGATGGATTCCGGCTCGGAGGCCGGGATAACGAGGGTTCGGCAGAGGGTGAGTGGTGGACTTACGCTGTAGATTCCTCGCGGGGCCTCGGAATGACAGCTAGGGAGGTGGTGAGGGATTACAATCGTGGTTCAGGGGGGGCGTATTAGATCCCTCGAGGGGCATCGGGATGGGAGGGGAGCTGGGGGTGGAGGAAACTGGTCAGTCACCCCTACAGGAATATGCCGCTTATGTCCCTTGCCAGTATTCAGCCCGGGTTATCAACCGTGGCAAGTCTGCCACTCTCAGTATGTCACCATTGTTGTTTATGAATGAAGAGGTTCGCCAATCGTACTTCCGTGGATGCGCAGCTGTGTTGCGGAGTGGCTTTAGTTCCTTTTTCAATTCTATCAGTATTGGCGTCTTCTCCCTTTTGGCTATCACTTCAAGATTCTGATAGGCCAACACAAGGCGATGTGCCCATGTTTGCGCCAAGAGAGGAGCGTCTAGAACTGGGGAGCTTGTAACGATGGTCTCTTTGGGAATGCGTTCCCCATTGATCACAATACCAACACGGATTTCCTGAACACATTGGGCTTCGGGTGAATAGCAGTCTGCGCCGCATGTCATACAATAAAACTCGCATTTGTCGTGTTCTTTTCCTGTATATACCTTGGCGCGACACTTTATTCGAGTTTCCTCATGTAAGCAGCGTGCTCTGCAATCTTCTAGCGTGATTCTATCTAGCTTCTGCGAAGTGTCCAATAATAAGTCAAACGTAGTGCACGGTGGGGTATTTTTGGTCATTTTTCCTTCACCTTTACTTATAGTGCCATAATGAGTGGCGAGCAGTTATCGATGTTAATCACTTCTTTAGACCAAAGTAGCTCTAGTACCTTATGCTACATTTCCAAGGCGTTCTCTTCCAAGAGGGAAGGAATAAGAAATGGGGCAATCTATCGCTCAATATCTCAAGACCGTGTATGGTCTTCTCCACTTATGCCTCAGATTCCTCGCGTGCCATCGGAATGGTAGGGTGAAGGGGGTTGGGCTGCCTCGCAATGATGTGTAGGTGCTGCTATCCGCGGCGAAATTGAATGATAGTCGACCAGGAGGGAGAGAGAGTGCTGTTCATAGTCGGGACGCCGATTGGGAATATGGAGGACATCACCCTCAGGGCCCTGCGGGTCTTGAGGGAAGCGCCACTGATCGCAGCGGAGGACACGCGGAAGACGAGGCGCCTGCTTGAACGGCACGGCATCAAGACACGAGTCACCAGCTTTCACGACCACTCCGGCGAGGCCAAGCTAGCTCGGCTGGTGGAGCATATGAGGAACGAGGACCTGGCCCTGGTCTCAGAGGCGGGGATGCCCAACATCAACGACCCGGGCCACGAGCTTATCTCAGCAGCGATTCAAGATTCGGTGCCCGTAGTGCCCATACCCGGGGCCACGGCGGTCATCGCAGCCCTGGTGGCGTCCGGGTTTCCGACTTCACAGTTCACGTTTGTCGGGTTTTTGCCTCGCAAGTCTGCAGAGCGGAAGAAGCTGCTTTCATCGGTGATGGGCGAAGGTCGGACGGTGGTGGCCTTTGAGACTCCTCACAGGCTGCGCGGGGCGCTGGGGGATATTTCGTCGGTTGCCCCGGACGTGGAGATCGCCGTGTGTCGGGAACTTACCAAGCTGCACGAGGAACTGTTCCGGGGGGCGGCCTCCGAGGCACGGGAGCACTTCACCAACCCTCGGGGAGAATTCACGCTGGTAATAGGAGCTCGTCCGCAGCCCAGCCAGGACGTCACCGATAAGGAATTGGCGTCTGAGTTGAGTCGGTTAGAGGGGGCAGGTGTGTCGGGGAGGGAGGCTGTGAACAAAGTAAGCCGGGAGTGGGGGGTGGGGAGGAACAGAGTGTATGGCGTTTGGTTGGAGCGGGAGACCTAGAGGTCCGGGCAGGCACGAGACTCACCCTCATGGAGAGCTGGTGGGAGTGACGGTATCGCGGGAGAGTTTGGCCCCTTCGATACGGGCCCGAAGTTCATCTCCATCCACGCCCAGCTCTATGGCACGGGCAAGATCGGCTTCAGCTTCTTCGTCACGGCCCAGGAGGGTGTAGGCGAGGGCCCGCTGTACGTGGGCACCCGGGTGGTCAGGGGCGAGGGCTATGGCGCTGGTGTAGTCCTCGATACCGTCCTCGTAGCGCTCCAGCTTGATGTAGGTCAACCCTCGATTGAAATAGGCAGTGACGTAGCCGGGCCTTTGGCGTAAGGCCTCGGTGAAATCCCGGATAGCCAGGTCGAATTGACCTTCTTCGGCAAATACTATGCCGCGGATTATGAATTCCTCGGGAATGACGGCCTTGGCGGTGGGGGGCGGGGGCTCTTCTCCGAGTTCAGGGCCGAGGAAGAAGAAGATCGCCAACCCGCACGAGGATATGAAAATCAGGAAGACCGTCAACCCGCCTATTATGTAGAGGGGCACGAAGGGAACAGGACGTGTTTTGCCCTCACGGGTCTCCCGCTCTTCTATGAGCTGGGCAAGGGGCTTCTGCTCTTTCTTACGTCGGAAGAATGGCAAGCCGACTTGACCTTAGTACGAGGCGCGGGACGGGGAGTAAGCCACGGACCCTATACTACGCCCGCTTCCTTGAGGCGACCTATGTGCTCACCATCGTAGCCAAGGACCTTGGAGAGGACCTGCTCGGTGTGCTCACCCAGGAGTGGGGATGGCTCGACGCGCGTGGGGGAGTCGGACAGCTTGATGGGGTTGCCGGGGAAGGTGAAATCGCCGCGCTGAGGGTGGTCGACGGTGACTATCATATCGCGTTCAAGGAGATGGGGGTCGGTGTGGATGTCCTCGGCGTTGAGGAGGGCGCCGGCGGTAACGCCGATCTCACCCATGAGCTTCATCACCTCGTACTTGTCATGTTCTTTAGACCACTCCTCGATAATTCCCGTAAGCTCCTCGTTGTTGGCAACTCGGGCGTCGTTGGTAGAGAAGCGGGGGTCGCCGATTAGGTCTTCCCGTTCCATAAGGCGTAGGAAGTCATCCCACAGTCTCTGGCCGATTATTCCGTTGATGTACAGGTATACGTAGTCGTCTTTCCCGCCCGGCTTGCATCTGAAGAGGTCGCAGGGAGCGGAGCCCGGTGACGACCGACCCCGACGGTCGGGGACCTCTTTGTCGTAGTAGTAGCCGTGCATCGTGACCCGGGTGAAATTGACCACGGCGTCCTGCATGGAGACTTCCACCTCCTGCCCCTTGCCCGTTTTCTCCCTCTGCCAGAGCGCGGCCATGATGCCCAATGCAGTATGGTACCCGGTGCCGATATCGCCTGCCGTGATGCCGGGCAACAGTGGAGGCCCGCCCGGCTCGCCGGTCATGGCTACGGCCCCGCCGGTGGTGAGGGCGATCATGTCGAAGCTCTTGTAGTCGCTATATGGCCCGTAGGTCCCGAATCCCTTGACCCGGGCCAGGATGATGCGGGGGTTGATCTTGGAGAGCACGTCGTAGCCGAGGCCCAAGCGCTCAAGAGTCCCGGGGCCCATGTTCTCAGCGACGATATCGCTTTTCTTGACGAGGTCGAAGAATATGAGCTTGCCCTCTTCCGATTTCAGGTCCAGGGTGATGCTCCTCTTGTTGGCGTTGAGGGTCATGAAGTAGTAGCTGTCAAAGCCACTGCCGTCATCGCGCACCTTGCGTCCCGGGTCGCCGCGGCCAGGGGCCTCAACTTTGATGACATCAGCGCCGAACCAGGCTAGGGCCTGGGTGCATGTTGTACCGGCCTCGAACTGAGTGAGATCTATAACCCGAACGCCTTCCAATGCCGTGCCCATATTCTCGCTCCCGTCGAGTACAGATTTGACCCGATTATAGCAGAAGATAGGGAATCTACTCTCTCCCCCTTTATCCCCCTCTCACGCCAATGGCGCATCTTCGACCCTTAGGGCCTTAAAGGGAGAGAGGGAAGAAAGAATAGGGGGCCGCATCAGAGCGTGGCGTCGGTGCGGCCCTCTAATTCAGTACTGGGGGGAAGGAAAGATACAGTTGGATAACAGTGAAGGACGTGCTGCACGGTCAGCCGCCTTAGCTTCCTCGCGGGGCCTCGGGATGACAGTGAAATGGCGTGCTGTCAGCGAAAAGGGGAGGGAAAATGGTCGGGGCGACTGGATTTGAACCAGCGACCCCCTGCACCCCATGCAGGTGCGCTACCGGGCTGCGCCACGCCCCGACGAGTCGGTAGCTTAGCACGAAGGTTGGGGCGGTTCAAGGATAAGGGGATGGTTAAGTCTTGGAGGAAATGTCCTCCTGGAGCATTTCAATGACGGAGGGGAGGGGCTGGGGTCCGAGGTTATCTCCGTTGCGCTTGCGGACGGACAGGGTCTCGGCGGAGACTTCTTTGTCGCCGACGACGAGCATGTAGGGGACCTTGTTCAGTTGGGCGTCTCGGATTTTGCGGTTCATGCGTTCGCTGCGGTCATCGACTTCGACTCGGAGGCCAGAGGCAGTCATTTGGGAGGCGGCGGACCGGGCGTACTCGACGTGGCGGTCGGTGATGGGAACTACAGTGGCCTGGGTTGGGGCCAGCCACACGGGGAACGCGCCGCCGTAATGCTCGATTAGTACACCCATGAAGCGTTCCATGGAGCCAAGGATTGCCCGGTGGACCATGTAGGGCCTGTGCTCCCGGCCATCCTCGCCGATGTAGGAGAGCTCAAATCGGCGGGGCAGGTTGAAGTCGAACTGGACGGTGGTGCACTGCCATTCCCGACCGATGGCATCTTCAATCTTGACGTCAATCTTGGGGCCGTAGAATGCGCCACCACCGCTATCGACCTGGTAGTCGAGGCCCATCTCCTCCAGGGTGTTGCGGAGAGCAGAAGTAGCGGTGTCCCATTCGGAGAGCTCACCGACGTACTTTTCGGGGCGGTCGGACAGGAAGATCTTGTAGTCGCTGAATCCGAATGCACCAAGAAGCCGGAATGTCAGTTCCAGAACGCCACGGACCTCGTCCTCGAGCTGGTCGGGGCGGCAGAAGATATGGGCGTCGTCCTGGGTGAAGCCTCGGACGCGGAGAAGGCCGTGGAGTACGCCTGTCCTTTCGTATCGGTATACCGTGCCGAGTTCCGCCAGGCGCATGGGAAGCTCGCGGTAGCTGCGGAGCGACGAGCGGTACATGAGGATGTGGAAGGGGCAGTTCATCGGCTTCAGGTAGTAGTCCTGCTCATCGATCTCCACCGGGGCGTACATGTTCTCGCTATAGAACTGCAGGTGGCCGCTGGTTTCCCACAGCTTGCTCTTGCCTATATGTGGAGAGTAGACGAGTGAGTAGCCCGATTCCAGGTGAAGCTCCCGCCAGAAGTCCTCCACGAGGCTGCGCACCCGAGCGCCCTTGGGATGCCAGCAGATCAGGCCCGCGCCAAGCTCGTTGTGGACGGTGAAAAGGCCCAGGTCTCGGCCCAGCTTCCGGTGGTCCCGCTTGGCGGCCTCTTCGAGACGGTCCAGGTACAGGTCCAGGGCATCCTGGGTCTCGAAGGCCGTGCCGTAAATGCGCTGGAGCATGGGGCGGTTTTCATCGCCGCGCCAGTAGGCGCCGGCGACGCTGAGGAGCTTGAACGCGGGCACCTGGCCCGTGGTCTCTACGTGGGGGCCGTTGCAGAGATCGGAGAAGGGGCCGTGGGTGTAGATACCGAGGGTATCGTCCTTGATGGCGTTGATTATCTCCAGCTTGAATGGCTGGTCTTTGAACATGTCCCCAGCCTCGGGGCGGGAAACCTGGGTGCGCTGGAACGAGAGGTCAGCGGCGACGGTCTCGGCCATCTTTTTCTCTATGATGGGAAGGTCGTCGTCGGTGAGGGCGCGGGGAAGCTGGAAGTCGTAGTAGAAGCCGTCCTCGGTGGGCGGCCCGATGGCAAACTTGGCCTCGGGGAAGATGGAGCGTACGGCCTCAGCCATAATGTGGGAGGCGGAGTGCCGGATGGACTCTCGGCGAAGGGCGAGGGCGTTGTCCTCGGTCGGGGCCTTTTTGGATTCCAGGGCGTACTCTATTCCACTGGGGTCTGTGATGTCGGCGGGCACTGGGGGTTACTCCTCGGGGCTGGATTCTATTCGCGGTTTAGCAAGGGGCATATGATACATGATGGGCTTGGTACTATGAATTCCTGATTCTCTACCCCTTCTTCCAAAGCCACCGAGCCGCGTCCAGGGTGACGAGGGTGTAGAGGACGTCGACTATGGGGAAGTAGATGATGTGGGATGTGACGGCGTCGCCGGTCTCGCTTTCGGGGAATTGCAGCCAGAGGTACTGCCAGAAGAACAGCATGACAAGAGATATGGATGCGTAGCAGAAAACGTTCGACCATACGGACTCGGCGGTGCTGGTGTCCGGATTGTTTGCGGCCCGTCTTCGGAGATAGCTCGCGGCAAGGGCCAGAAGTACGCCGGCGGCCATGAAGTAGTTGATGATGTCCCAGACGGGGTAGTCGGGGGAGCCGTCATGGTAGACGGGGGTGAGGACTAAGTTGAAGAAGACAGCGAGCCCGGTCAGGGCAAGATAAAGGGCTGCCAGGCGCTTGAAGTTATCCAACATCGAATCAGCCTCCTTGTGGGGGATGGGTCGATTATACATTCGGGGGGGTTAGAGGGGGCAATGCACTGTTTTGAGGAGGCTGACCCCCGTCCACTCCTTATGCTTTATTCGTGCTAGCACCAAATAGCCTTGCGCGTAGACAACACGTTCAATACACTACGCAGTCGTCGCGATATGTTCGTGTAAGTGTCCTTCTTGTCGATGGAGATAAAAAGATGTTTGTACCTACGGTAAGGCTCCGATGGTTCGGGGCCTTAGTCCTGTTGCTCGCAATATTTGTAGTGGCTGTGGCTTGTGGTTCAGACCCCGATCCCACGGTAGCGCCGGAGCCGACTGCGGCACCGGAACCAACGGCCACGTCGACCCCATCCACGGCTGCTTCAGTGCCACCGACACCCGCGCCTACAACTCCGCCTCCGCCTCCAACCGATGCCCCGGAGCCAACAACCGAGGCCGCGGAACCAACAGCCGAGCCGCAGGCCATGGCCACCCTGGAGGACTTTGTGCTCACGCCGGCCACGACCGGACAGGACCTGATTAACCGTATCTCACAGGAGGAAGCTGACTGCATTAAGGGTGCGATAGGGGAGGCGTTCTTCGGGCTGATGATGCAGGCGCCTCTATTGCAGGCCGGCGCCGATCCTGCGGCGGCCGCGCCCGTGTTTGGATGCCTGACTGTCGACAACATTCTGCTATTCGGGATTGCTATGTTCGAGGTGCAGTCCGGGGGTTGGGAACCGGACACCCGGGCCTGCATGATAGGGGTAGCCAGGGAGCACCCAGATGTGGTCCTTGGGGCCCTCGGCATGGTGGCAGAGAGCACGGCCTCCGACGACCACCCCTACCTGGTGGAGCTATACACCTGCATGACCCCCGAGGAAAAGGTGGCGTACCTGATCGGTTTCCAAAGCACGGTGGACGCAGCCTCCTCAGCGGAGCGGGACATCATAAACGTCATTCCTGAGTCGGAGGCTGCCTGTATACGCGAGTCCACGACCGACGAAGAGTACGAAATGATACTCTCCACTACGGTACACCAGGCATTCGAACTTTCCGATGCCCTCGCTACCTGCATCAGCCCGGAGGAAGGTTACGTACAGATCTTCCTTTCCATTACGAGGGCAACTGTCGGCGAGTTGAGTGATGAGTCGACCGACTGCCTCACTGAGTTCGGGAGAGCCCATCCACTGTATGTTGGGCTGGTCAATCCGGCCACGCACGATCCAGCGACAATGGCTACTAGCGAATTAGTGGAGATTGCCGCCGACGGTCTCAGGATGTACAACTGTGTAAGCGACGATGAGCTGCGTCGGATGCAGGAATTTGGAGTCAGTGCGTTTTCTCAGTAGCGTCCGCCCGCTATTGGTTGAGAACCTAAATAGAACCAGTGGAATCCGGCCCCCGGGGGCCGGATTCCCGCGAAGCGACCAAAAGGGTAGAATCATAAACCAGGTATGAAGCAAGAATTCGGGTTGCATCCAAGGAGAGAGCATGGCTAGCGATAGAGTTAAAGAGACGATAGAGATCGCGAAGAGAGAGTCGGGGCGGCTGGCACAACGGATACGAGGTCTGTCTGCCGAGGAGCTCAACCGGCCCAGCGCATGCGACCGGTGGACGGTGGCAGATGCAATCGCCCACGTGGTGTTCGTCGTGCAATTCCAGAGGAACATGACGGCGCGGGGGCTGCAGGGAGACGCCGGCGCGCCGGAAGGGGCTCGACGCCCGGGAGCCGCGGATGTGCCGGCAGAGGAGAGGATAGCGCAGGGCGCCATCAGGCTGCGGGAGAAGCTCGGGGATGGGCTGATGGAAGCCTTTGACGAGAAGTACAAGGAAGGCTACGAGCTTTTGGACTCCCTGACTCCCGACGACTACGAGAAGCCGTGCTGGCACCCCTGGGGCCCGATGAACGTCGCCGACTTCGTGGACCTGGTGGTCAACGAGCTTGCCATCCACGCCTGGGACGCCCTATCCCCCCTTGACCCCAACTACCACATGTCTCAGGAGTCGCTTCCTGCGGCGCTGGCCATCGGGAACATGACGCTGGCCCGCATGGCCCCGACGGGACCTGCTCGGTTCCGATTTGACTTGACGGACGGCAACGAGGCGCCTGACCTAGTCGTAGGTGGAGATGCAGCCCCGGAAGCTCCCAGTGCAACCCTACACTGTGACGGCGAGGCACTGGTGCTGATATCCAGCGGTCGGCTAGGTCTGGAGGATGCGATGTCTTCAGGACGGCTGAACGTGTCGGGGGACGAGGGATTGGCTCGGGAGCTAGGGCGGGGGTTGGGGGGGTTGTAGATTATAGTGTTGGGAAAGGGCTGGGGGTGTCATATTTTTCGAATATGATGCCGTTCTGTCTCGGGATTAGGCGGCCAAACATTGGCACTTTCGCTGCGATAGAAAAGGACATTGAGACGACTCCAACTGCCGTAACTCTTGGTTCCATTGTTCAACTCAGCATCTCTTCTATCGCGTAAATTGCATATTCTGCGAAACAATTCCTGATTTGCACAAGAGTGCTCATCTCCGTAGATCCCTAAGCACACTAAATTGATCTTCTTGTTTCTTACGATTGCATCCTGTAAATGTTGGTCTTGAAGCGATAAATCTGTCCCGAAAGTAAACAGGCATCCTTCTATTCGCTCGAATTCTCGAAATGCTGATGACAGGTAATAGCTGGATCGGATTGCCTGTAGCTTGTCAGTATACTTGCCTTCGGAGACTATGAGCGGATATTGCCCATTTTCAATACCTATGCGAACCTTCTCAATAATCGCTTGGTCTGGGTCCCATGTTGTTTTCTTCACCAAGCCATCCTCAGTTCTTAGATGAAGCCCCCCATGGAGGCAATATGCAAATTTCCTTGTACATACCTTGTCGCCGGTGAATACGACATCACCGTTCGTATCAGCTGACGATCGCCTAAACCCATCCTGAAACTTGTTCGTGTTTTCGTTTGAAGATTGCATCATCGCCCAGTAGAGAATCAAATCGTAGGAGATTGTAAATATCGTGTCGAAGTTCTCAAGAAACCGTACTGCAGAGTAGAGCATCTCATCGGACAAGTGTGATCCTCTGCTGCGGGGATGGATTCGACCAATGGTATCGATTAAGGCGTCCTTAATGATTTCATAGTCAGTTTTCATGGCTTTCTGAGCAGCGCTAGAGTGTGAATCATAGTGGTTTAAGAGCCATTGGCCTTGATCCAGCAAACGGAGAATGTCCTCAAAATTGGTAGTGCCAAATTGTTTAAACAGGGCATTTATTCGCCCAGAGAAGAGTGACTTGGCCTCCTCATACAATGAGTCATATTGGAATTTTGGATGAGCCGCAATGCTGAATCCGTTTCCCAATAATATGTGAATGCGTTTCTTGGCATCTTTGGAGAGTCCTAGTGCTTTCCCATAAGCATTCTCAAAAGTCAGAATGTCAGGCACGTTATTGATCCTCCACCTCACCTCAGGTATAGCAGAAAGTTCAAGGTCAATTGCCTTGGGGAATTGTGTCCCTCCGAGGTCTTATTTTGCAATCCCTGGGATTGAGTATGGTTGTTATGATGCGTTAATCTGGAAGCTTGGCTGCATTGTAGAAGGACAGAGCGGCTTGTGGCTGCTCATGATGGGCTTAGAAGTTGAAGAGGTAGGATTCTGTGGAGGGAAATTGCCCTAGTTGGTGTGCGCCACCGAGACCGGCGCGGGGCCGATCTTGTTGTAGCAGTCCAGGGCGGCGACTTTGTAGCACTCGGCGAGGGTGGGGTAGTTGAAGACGGTGTTGACGAAGTAGTCCAGGGTGCCGCCGAAGGCCAGTACGGCCTGGCCTATGTGGATGAGCTCTGCGGCCTCTGCGCCGATGATGTGAATGCCCAGCAGCTTCCTGTTGTCCCTGTGGAATAGAAGCTTCAGCATTCCCGAGTCGTCCCCGAGAATGTTGCCCCGGGCAATCTCCCGGTACCTGGCCAGGCCCACCTCGTAGGGGACGCCGGCCTCGGTCAAAGCCTGCTCGGTGCCGCCGACCATCGATAGCTCCGGCACGGAGTAGATGCCAAAGGGGAAGTGGTCGGGGGTGGAGTGGTACTCGATGCCGAAGGCGTGGCAGGCGGCGCTCCTTCCCTGCTCCATGGAGGTCGAGGCCAGGGACGGGAATCCCACCACATCGCCAACTGCATAAATGTGGGGCTGCGCTGTCCGATAGTTTTCGTCGACGGGTATGCGGCCCTTTTCGTCGGAGGTCAGGCCTGCGGTGTCGAGATTCAGTGCAGCCGTCGCACCCACCCGCCCGACGGAATACATCAGGAGATCGGATGCTATCGTCTTCCCCGACTTGAGGTAGGCAATCGCCCTGCCGTTCACCGACTCCACACGCTCTACCTCCTCGCCGAAGCGGAAGATGCAACCCATGTCCCTCATGTGGTATACGAGGGATTCAGTCAGTTCCTTGTCGACGAACTCAAGGAGGCCGGTACGCTTCTCAACCACCGTGACGTCCGTCCCGAGGGCGGCGAATATGGAGGCGTATTCGATGCCTATGACACCCGCACCGACTACGGTCATGCTGCGGGGAATGGTGTCCAATGCAAGGATGCCGTCGGAATCTACGATGTCCTCGCTGTCGACGTCGAACCCAGGCAGGGGCGCGGGCGTCGTGCCGGTGGCTATGACTATCTTGTCGGCTTCGACCAGAGCCGTGCCCCTCCTGCCGACAACCGCAAGGGTGTTGGGCCCCTCGAAGACGGCCTCGCCCTGGAGGACCTGGACGCGGTTGCGCCTCATCTGGTGCCGGATGACCTCGGTTTCCTGGACTATGACGTGGTTGCAGCGGAATAGGAGGTCTTCGGACATGGAGATGTCTTCCTTGACGGTGAAGGAAGAGCCGTAGATTCCCCGCTGTCGGAAGCCGGTCAGGTACAGGACGGCCTCACGAAAGGTCTTGGAGGGGATGGTGCCGGTGTTTATGCATACACCGCCCACGACTTCCCTACGTTCGCAGATCCCGACCTTCTTGCCCAGCTTGGCGGCCTGGATTGCGGCGCGCTGACCTGCGGGCCCGGTGCCGATGACGAACATATCGTAGCGTCCGTTTTCGGCCATGTTGCTCCAGAAGTCAGCTTGGGGAGTTGCCTAGTACGCAATTGGAGTTTAGTTGCCGCCCGCGCGTCGTGTCAATTGAGCCGACAGGCTAAAGGCCGTTCAATCGGACTGGCGGTGAAGTCGGGCGCGAAGTTAATCTGCCAAATGCCTTTGCCATAAATGAGGTAGCGAAGTGGTTGGCAGAGATCAGGCGTGATTGGGTGTATATCAGCTAATTGGAGTCGGGCAGGAGCTCGTCTGGGGGTTCCAATTCATAGGGCTCGTTGTAGCCGCTGTAGGTGATTAGACACGGAATCGGGAGTGGGTGGAACGGGAGAGGCGTGAGCGTACGGCTCCTCTTTCGCCAGAAGGTACAACTGTTCAAACGGCATCGCACCACTAATGATTTGCCCGAAGATGTCTGATGATCTCCATCATCACCTTGCAGTCGACCTCGTTGTAGCTAGCAATTTCCTCCATGAGAGGCAGCCCGTTCATCGGCACTCCTTGTCTCCGTGCCTCTTCGTCACAGCGCCAGGCGCCCACCATCGCACCGAGGCCGTCGACCGGGCTGTCGGCCCAGTTGGTGTCTATGAACCCTTGAGAGTGCATAGCGTTGGCCACTGCTTTTAACCCGAAGCCCAGGGCTCCTTTTACGACCACAGGCTCTATCCGCATGACTTTCTGTAAGAAGTCATACCAGCCAAGTTCGGGCCAATCAGCGGGTTGACTATGCCTGTTCCACGCCGAGTTGTAGGCACTGTGCAAAGCAATAGGCTCGGCTTGAGACCAATGGAAAATACTAGGTCTCGCATTGCGGGGATCAAGGCGATCACGCACTGCGGCCATATGCTCAAACCATTCCTGGATGATGCGCAACTCTTCCGTCTCCGACAGGCAGTTCACGACCAGCGACTTGAACTGCCATGCACCGTCCTCCACGTGGCCGCAGCCAATCATGAAGACAAGCGGCTGCCCACCCTTCTCCGGCAGTGACAGGAAATCGTCGTTCAGATCACTGCAAAACTCAAAGTCGACGTAGAACTCGACACCGGGCGTCGGGTGCCATTCATCGCGCCCCGTCTCCAGGCGCACCGGCAGGATAGTCGGGCCATCACTTCTATTGACCTCCAACATTTTCTGCAGCACCGGTCCTTGCTTTGCGCCCGCTACCCCAACATCTGCGGGGGTAAGCACTGGGTCGTCCCACCGGTAGATTCCGTTCAGGTGGGCGTCCTTGCGTTTGTTAACCCCCACCTGCCAAAGCTGAGTCAGCTCCTTCAGCTCTTCGGCCAGCCATTTTTTGACGCTCATCCACTGCCCGCGCGGTTCATCGTTCTCGTCATCGGGTTCCGGCTGGTCGGAATCGGTCTCCAACATCAAATCGTCGCCTGCACCGGCCATATTGGGGTAAAGCTCTGGTACGGACGGCTCGGGCAAGAGTTGCCAATTGTGGCCTTCGGTGCGCACTCGGCGCACCCAGTCCAAGGCCGACTCTACGGCATCGGCGATCAGGACTTTGTTTGTGGTAGACCCGTATTGTGGGACCGGGCCCAGTCGTTCCATCGCATTGGTACCGCGGGTTGTAACGCCTTTACTCGTCATCTGCCATCCTCGGCCCAACAGGTACGATTCCGGGGGCTCGAGGCCCTGCAGACGACCCAGCATCCGGTTGTAGATGAACATCTGGGCCTTGTATGCCGGCCCGCTGCCGCTATTGGCCAGCTCGGCGCCGCTGGCGTTCAGGTGCAGCGTAGTGAACTTGGTATCCACAATGCAGTAGTGCCAACCCCTGTCTCCCAAATCAGGAGCGGATGTTGCCGCTTCCTGCTCCGAAATAGACAGGGGAAACAGGTCCCGCAGGATGTCACTCCTCACCAGGAAATCAGGTGAGCCGTAGTTGAGATTATGAGCGTCCCACAACACGGCCTGGTAGACGACAGGCACACCTCCCTGCATCGCCGTAAAGGTCTCCTGGGCCTTGTCCAGGCTTCGGATCTCCTTATAGTCAGATGCTACTGTGGTCACTTCGTACTGCTGTTGCAATAATCGAAGAATGCCGGCTTCGAATTCTCTGCCCTTTTCGAAGATAAACTGGACAAAGTCCAAATCCCTGGAGTAGCTCTTCATTTCTTCCCGGGGAACGTAGCCGCGGTTCCTGCCGTACAGTTGAAGCCAGTCTGTAAGGGGATCGTTGAGTATCCAGTTGCGGGTCCTGCCCGCGCTCACCCAATCTCGCCAATCATCGATAGTAACCGGAACTGAGACTCCTGACCCGTCATCTCGATGGGTCAGCGCATCAATGCTCATGGCTTACGTCCTTTGTCATTCATACGGAATTGAATAATCCGGAGGGAGTCGCATTCATCAGGATTGGGATTGAGGATGTGACTGGTCCAGCGCTCCAACAGGTCTACCTGTCCAGGTCCTAACAATGAGAGTTTACGGTAACGGCTCCGGAGGCAGGAAGGCGTGCCAGCAATGAATAAAGGTAATACCAGAACGAGAGGCAGTGCTGCTGTTAGACCATGAATGAATAGAGCTTGTGATTGTTTGGAGCGATGGTGGGCGATACTGGACTCGAACCAGTGACCTCTGCGATGTCAACGCAGCGCTCTCACCAACTGAGCTAACCGCCCCGGGGTTCGGAGTCTAGCAAAGGGTATTTGGCGCGTCAACAAAGCCCCGGGCGAAGGGGTCCAAGGGGCTCAATTCACCTTGCAATGAGTCGCAACTGTCTGGTATAATCGGCCCAACTTAAGGCCTGTTCGAGGAAGAAGTGGGAACCCCCCACTTTTTTTAATACGGCCCAAAAGTCGGGATTGGAGGGTATAGGTCGGTATGAAAAGCGATTTCCTAATCGCGGTGACTCAGCTTGCCTCTGAGAGAAACCTGCCGCGCGAAGTGGTTATTTCCGCCATCGAAGCCGCCCTCGTCTCGGTGTACAAGAGAGAGGGCGAAACTGCAGGCCAGAACCTGTCAGTCAAGATCCTTCCCACCAGTGGCGAGGTGAAAGTCGCCGCACTGAAGACGGTCGTTGAAGAGGTGACCGATTCAGACCTGGAAATCACTCCTAAAGAGGCGAACAAATACAAGAGGGGCGCGGCCATCGGCGAGATCATCGAGATTGAGTCGACGGGCCAGTTTGCAGGCAGAATCGCGGCTCAGACGGCCAAGCAGGTCGTCATGCAGCGACTCCGGGAGGCCGAGCGGGAGCTGGTCTACCAGGAGTTCTCCGACAAGGAAGGCGAGATTGCCAGCGCCATCGTCCAACGCCTCGAGCCCAGACAGGTGATCGTCGACATAGACAAGACGGAAGCCGTAATGCCTGCGCCCGAGATTCCCCCCAACGAGCGGTGCCGCCCGGGACAGAGAATGAAGGTCCTTGTCCTTGAAGTAAGCCGCAGCGTGAAGGGCCCGCAGGTAATCGTCTCCCGGACCCACAAAGACCTGGTTAAACGGCTTTTCGAACTGGAAGTTCCGGAAGTCTACAACGGCACCGTGGAAATCCGGTCCATCGCCCGAGAGTCGGGATACCGGACCAAGGTTGCAGTCTCGGCGAGGCAAGAGGGAATAGACCCCGTAGGCTCCTGTGTAGGACTGCGAGGCATCCGCATACAGAACATAGTCAACGAACTTCACGGCGAAAAGATAGACGTAGTTCAGTGGGACAGAGACCCGTCCGTATTCATCGCCAACTCACTGAGCCCGGCCCAAGTGGCACGGGTGGAAATTGAAGAAGAGGAAGAGTCGGCTGTCGTTGTGGTGGCGGACAGGCACCTTTCCCTTGCAATTGGGAAAGAGGGGCAGAACGCTCGGCTCGCCGCAAAGTTGACGGGATGGCGCATAGACATCAAGGGCGTAAGCGATGCCGGTGAAAGCAAGATACGGGCGGCCGCAATCGCGGCACTGACCCAGCCGACACTTAAAGTCGAGGAGCCTACGCCCGAACCTGTGGCAGTCGAGCCTGAGGAAGTCGTCGAGGTTGCTGCAGAGGTTGTTGAAGAGGCAGCCGCCGTAGTTGAAGAGGTCGCTGCCGCCCTGGCCGAACCGGCAGTAGAAGTGGAGGCCCCAGAGCTTCCAGAGCTTGAAGAGACTCCGGCGCCGGAAGAGCTTGTCCCGGTAGCCGAGCTTGCGCCCATTACGGAACCCGAGCCGGTATTAGAAGAGGTGGCCGTGCCCGCCTTCCCCGAACCTGCTCCCCAGGCCATTGAGGACATCTGGCCGAGCGCCGAGCAGGAGATATATCGTCCGGCCACCGAACTCAGGTTCGCAGAAGACCTGGACATATTCATTCCGGGCCGCGGAGGCAATAAATCGAAGGGCAAGAAACGCAAGGGCGCGAAGAAGGGAAGAGGTCCGGGCGGGGGAGGTGGACCGCCCAGGCCCCCGGGAGCGGGTAGCTTCGCTCCATTCCCCAACTCGACAAGGTCTCGTCGGTAGCCGGTTTGAAGGGGTTATATCCTGGCCCCCCCGGCAGAAACGGTAAGTAAGGTGGCTAAGAGTATCGCAGTTAAGCAGAGACGCTCGCCTCCGCAGCGCACGTGCATTTCGTGCCGGAAGGTTATGGACAAGCGTCGGCTGGTCCGGGTGGTGCGCACGCCTGAGGAGAAAATCGAAATAGACGCGAGTGGGAAGATGTCGGGCAGGGGAGCATATTTGTGTGCCGACTACCAATGCTGGAACAGCGCAGGCGGTTCCCAGCGGCTGGCACGGGCCCTGAAGTGCAACATCTCACCGGACTCCTTGATTGCATTCAAGCAATACGCCGAGATGCTGAATCCAGAGGTGTCTGCAGCTTCTCAGAATTGAATTAGCAGGTCCGGGCCTAAAACCCGGAGTATCCGAGCAATATATTGGTTTCAAGACAGTCGAATCCCCCAAGAAGCCGGTCGGTCCGACAGGGCGTAAACGTCGAAACCAGGCCGGTGTCCGGGCCTCCCCTGGAGATCCCGAGCGCCATAGCGGTGCAGACGCTATCCGAACTCATGCGCGCCAGCGGCATCGAGGTTATCAAGCAGTTGATGCGCCGCGGCGTGATGGCAAATATCAACCAGGTCATCGACTACGAGACCGCCTCCATCATCGCCTCGGACTTTGGGTTTTCTCCTCAGCAAGAGGAGAGCAGGGACACGAGCATCAAGGATGCCAAGGAGGCGGGGGAGGCGGAAGAAGATGAAAACCTCGCGCCGCGGGCCCCTATAGTCACCATCCTGGGCCACGTAGACCACGGAAAAACATCCCTTCTGGACGTTATCAGGAACACCTCAGTTACAGCGTCCGAAAAGGGAGGTATTACTCAGCACATCGGCGCCTACCAGGTTAGTGTGGACGATCAGCCCATCACCTTCCTGGACACCCCCGGCCACGAGGCATTTACGGCCATGCGGGCCCGAGGGGCGCAGGTAACGGACATAGCCATATTGGTAGTCGCCGCGGATGACGGCGTGATGCCCCAGACCCGGGAGGCTATAGACCACGCCAAGGCGGCGGAGGTCCCGATCATCATAGCCATCAATAAGATGGACATGGCCGGTGCAAATCCGGACCGTATCAAGCAACAGCTTTCCGAACTGGGTCTTATCCCGGAGGAGTGGGGTGGGGACACTATAGTCGTGCCTCTCTCGGCGAAGACACAGGAGGGAATACCCGACCTGCTCGAGAATATAGTCCTGGTGGCAGAGGTAGCTGAGCTGAAGAGTAACCCGGAGGGGAAGGCTCGTGGTGTCGTGGTGGAGGCCAGGCTGGACTCGGCCCGAGGGGCAGTTGCCACCGTTCTGATACAGTCGGGAACGCTCAAAGCGGGAGACCGGTTCTTCGTGGGCGAGACAAAGGGCAAGGTCCGCGCATTGTTCGATCACCAGGGCCAACGGCTACCAGATGCGGGTCCCGCAGTGCCTGTGGAGGTGCTGGGATTCGACAGCGTTCCACGAACTGGGGATATACTCGTCGGTGCGGAAACCGGTCGCAAGAGCACCTCTGCCGCAGAGCGGCGTCAGCGTCAAATGACAGGTCGGGACGAGGTGTACGGAGAGGCCGAGGCGCTGATGGCCCAAGTCCGTGTCGGCTACTCCAAGGAGCTTAATGTAATCCTCAAGACGGACGTTGAAGGCAGCGGCGAGGCGCTGAGGAGCGCCCTGGAAGATCTCTCCACTGAAGAAGTCGCTGTCAAGATCATCCGCACTAGCAGCGGCATAGTTACCGAGACCGATGTCTTGTTGGCAGCAGCCTCCGACGCCGTGATACTGGCATTTAACACCAAGGACGAGGCCGGGGCCCGGCGTTTGGCAGACATCGAGGACGTGAGCATCCGCCACTACGACATTATCTATGACATGCTGGACTTCGTTTCCGCCGCCGTATCCGGGATGCTGGAGCCGGTCTACAAGGAAACGGTCGAGGCCAAGGCGGTGGTCAAGGAAGTGTTTGAAGTTAAGGGTGGCAAGGCAGCGGGTATAGGTGTCAGCGAAGGCAGGCTGAACCGCAACGCTCTCATCCGAGTCTTGCGGAACGGCAACCCTGTCCACGAAGGCAGGATCAAGAGCCTACGCCACTTCAAGGACAACGTCAGGGAGGTTGCCTCGGGCTCCGAGGGAGGACTCGGCCTGGACGGGTTCGACAACTTCGAGGCCGGAGATGAGCTGATCGCCTTCCGAAAAGAGTTGGTTACCGGTACGCCTAACTGACCCTGGCCTCATGTCCCCATTCATTCCCGACCATCCGTCGCGTCACGGGAGCCCCAACCATGAGTAGACGAACTCTGAGAATCAACGAGCTTCTGCGCGAAGAGTTGAGCGTACTTCTCCAGAGGAACGTACGAGACCCGAGGCTCAACCGCATGCTTTCCGTAACTTCAGTGTCGGTGTCCAGCGATCTGAAAGAAGCTACGGTCCACGTGAGTACAATGGGCACCGATGAGGAGAAGTCGGAAGTCTTCCAGGGGCTCCAGGCTGCAGGCAGCTTCCTGCGCAAGAGTCTCGGCAACCGGCTTTCGCTTCGCTACATACCGCGTCTCGCCTTTCAGATGGACGACTCGATTGAGCGGGGGGCTCGTCTAAACAGCATCCTAAACAACCTTGATCTACCCGAAGAAGAGCCGGAGGCCGCGGGCGAGATTTGAGCGTTTCAGGAATACTTAACCTCAATAAGCCCATCGACTGCACATCATTCGACATGGTGAAGCGCGTCAGAAGGCTATCCCGTGAGAAGAAGGTGGGTCACGGCGGAACCCTAGATCCCCTGGCTTCGGGTGTGCTGCCCATATGTCTCGGCAGGGCGACCCGAGTCAGTGAGTTCCTGGCCAACTCCAGCAAGACCTATCACGCCGTCGTCAAATTCGGCGTCGCTACGGACACCTATGACGCCGAAGGGTCCATTACTGAAGAGAGGGATGCCTCACACCTCACTCTGGATGTATTGGAAGAGGCGCTTGTCCCGTTCCGCGGGATCATCATGCAGGAGCCTCCCATGTACAGTGCCTTGAAGCACGAGGGCAAGCGGCTGTATGAGCTGGCCCGTGAGGGCATAACAGTTGATCGTCCCAAGCGAGAAACGGCCGTACACAAGCTGGAGATCACAAACTGGGACCCGCCCTATGCCACCATTTACGTTGACTGCGGACGAGGCACTTACGTCAGGTCCTTGGCCCATGACATAGGCCAGGACCTCGAGGTCGGGGCGCATCTCACGGAGCTCGTGAGGCTGCGTACGGGGCCTTTCGACATACGGGACTCGGTAACTCCTGAGGAGTTTGAAGAGGCCGTAAGCAATGGGACGTGGGAGGACCACATTTTCCCAACGGACTTTGCGATGACAAACATGCCCGCCGCAATTCTGGACCGGAAGGGTGAGAGGGCCGCAACCAACGGACAACCTATCCCAGTCTCTTATCCAGACTACGACAAGATAACAACCGCGGCGGCACAACTATCGAACGCTTTCCGAGAGCCCGGTGAACTGATTCTCTGCCGTGCGTACTCTTTGGACGGGCGCTTTCTTGCCGTTATCTCGGCGCCGACTCCCAAGGGGCCATGGAGTCCCAAGCGAGTATTCGCACCCCAGGAAGACAATTGAGATCGACTCAGGACGCGGCTCCGAGACCGGTAACAGGGAAAGGGCGCCAGGCGGTTTCAAACTTGACAGTAATAGGCGCCATTGCTAAAGTCGCAACGAACTTGGGCGAGGGCAAAATGGCGGGTGATGGCGCCGGCAATCGGAGTGGTCTCAAAGAATTAACTTCACTAGATTATCGAAAGTCCGGGTCTCTAAAAGAGGAAAGGCGGAGAGCATTAAGCTGCCCGGCCATTGTGATTAGAGACCCAAGCAATCTTCCCACCGACCCGTCTGCGACCGATTCTAAGACCCACTTCATGCCGGTCATTACCGTCGAGGGGCAAAATCCTCTAAAATTCGAGGACAAGCACGACCCCCGGTTCCGGTCCCAATATACTCAACCCTAAAGGTTTCCGACCCACGCGAAATACAGATGCTTTGGAAATACTACGCTCTTCTCGCCGCATTGGCCCTAGTAGCTCCCCTGCCTAGAAGTCTCGGATATTTCATTGCTCGAATAGTTGCGGACCTGTCCTTCCTGAGGGCGAAACGTTCCAGGAAGAACCTTTCCGAGAACTTACGTCACGTTCTGGGGCCCAACGCCACTGAAGACCTTCTAAACCATTGCGCCCTGGAGGTATCCCGCAATACGTCTCGAAACATCTTTGACCTGATCAACATGCCGAGATTGGACCCGCAAACCCTTGAAAAGCCCATAGCTGTCAACGGTTGGGAGCATATGGAAGAAGGGCTGGCCCGAGGCAAGGGCGTCGTGCTGGCTTCCATTCACATGGGAAACATGGACATGTCGATCCAGGTGATCAGGGCCCGGGGTGTAGAGTTAACCATCCTTGCGGAAGTAGAAGAGCCGGAAGAACTGTTCGCGCTGACCCGCAGACTGCGAGCGTACAACGGCATATCCATCCTTCCGGTAACTTACTCGGGGATTAAGGATGCCATGAAGCGGCTGCGGCAGGGAGAAGTAGTAGCCATAGCCTGCGACCGGGCTCTGCAGGGCAGTGGTCAGCGTCGGGAATTCTTCGGCAAGGAGGCATTGCTGCCCACAGGGGGCATTGAGATGGCGTACCGCACAGGAGCCGCCATAGTGCCGGCATTCACGGTAAGGACCGGTAGCAACAGTTTCTCAATGTACTTCGAACCGCCCATCTTACTCGACAGGCAAGACGGGAAAGCCAAGAGCATTGAGTTGGGTCTGACAAAGATAGTGTCCTTGATGGAAGAATACATATCCCGCCACCCCGACCAATGGATGGTCTTCGAACCTATCTGGCAGGGGGAGTCCTCCGAGCCAAGGAAGACCGCGTCTCTCACCAGTGGCAGAAGGGCAGTGAATGGCACGGGCCCGAGGATGGCGAGCGTTAACGGGCATCGGCCCAGGTCCGGTGTGCCAACTTCCTCCTCCCCACCACAAAAACATTGAATATAGGACTTGTATCGATATATGACTTTGGATATCCCGGGGGCGTCAATCTCCATGTTGCTAACCTTGCAGAGCAATTTTCGAAGGAGGGGCACCGGGTCCGGATAATTGCACCCTGCTCAAGGAATACCGACCAATTCGGCACGGACAAGCTGATTCCCCTCGGTTGGTCGATCCCTCTGCATACCGCTGGCACCACTGCACGCATAGTCCTGTCCATGCGGCTTGCCAACAAGGTCAAACCCCTTCTTGACCGAGAGAACTTCGACCTGATCCATTACCATGAACCCCTCTGCCCCACCCTCCCCACCACCATCCTGAGAAACTCCAAAGCCGTCAACGTTGCCACCTTTCATGCCTTTCACGGCGCCCGCAGGGTGGTAGGGGTATCCTGCGCGGACAGGGCATACACACTCTTCAACAGCTACGTGCGGAAGAACTGGCTGAGTCGTCTCCACGCGAAGATAGCGGTCTCTCAAGCGGCGCTGGAATTCGTATCGAGACACTTCCCGGGGGACTACACAATCATCCCCAACGGCATAGACCTGGAGAGGTTCCACCCCCACGTAAAGCCCATAGCGCAATTCGACGATGGATACGTGAACATCCTGTTCGTCGGGAGGATGGAGAAGCGTAAGGGGCTCAAGTACCTGCTCAGCGCCTACTCCAAGTTGAAGTGGGACTATCCCAAAATCCGGCTGCTGATAGTCGGGCCGGGGAATATGGACTCTGATTCCGAGCGTATTCTAGGCGAGCGAAATCCACCGGATGTCGAGGTGATCGGAAACGTATCCCATGATGAGCTGCCCCGCTATTACCGGACCGCCGATATCTACTGTTCACCTGCAACCGGCAAGGAGAGCTTCGGCATCGTACTGTTGGAGGGTATGGCCTCCAGGGCGGCGGTTGTGGCGTCTAACATCATTGGCTATGCCGGTGTCATGAGCGACGGCGTACAGGGCTTCCTGGTGCCTCCGAAAGACGACGCGGCGTTGGCATCGGCGCTAGCCAAGCTGATCGAGGACAATGATCTGAGAAAAGCAATGGCTAACCGGGGACTGACCCACGTGCAGGAGTTCAGCTGGGACAAGGTGTCCACGAGCGTTATGCGTGTCTATCACGAGGCCGCGGCCGCTCGAAGGGATGGAGCCCTGTCGACGCCAAGCCAGGCTCATCCGTAACCCTGCCTGCTATAATGCAACGCCACGCGCCCATGAGACTCCGTTATGAAGAATGATAAAGGCCTTTCCGGATTCCTGGACACGGCACGCCTGCGGGACCGGGCAAAAGACGTTCTAACCCAACGATTCTCTAATCCCACTGCGCGGGTCCTATCCAAAGTCGGCTTTACTCCGAACAGAGTTACTATAGCCGGGGGTTTAATCGCGGTGGCTGCGGGGGCGTTGGCGGCCAAGGGTCGGCTCCCGGAAGCCGGGACCCTGGTCCTGGCGGCCGGAGCCCTGGACCTGGTTGACGGTGCGATGGCGCGGTTGACGGGCAAGCAGTCCAAGTTCGGGGCCGTTCTGGACTCCACCTTCGACAGGTTGGGCGAGGCGGCCGTACTGTTCGGCCTGCTGGCCTTATACAGTGGACTCGGTCAGACTCCGCACGTGTTGCTCGTATTCGCAGCGATGTTCGGCTCCGTGCTGGTGAGCTACATCAAGGCGCGGGCCGAAGGCGAGGGTATTGATTGCAACGTGGGGCTTCTGTCTCGAGGGGAGCGGGTGGTGTTAATGGGCCTTGGGCTGCTAATAAACCAGGTGTCCCCTGTGCTACTCATATTGACCTTCTTTTCGTACGTAACCGCTGCTCAGAGGCTCTGGCGGGTGAAGAAGGCCACGGACCAGGCCTCCTAGGTCCCTATCAAGCGACACCCGTCCCGATCATAGCCTTGAGGTATGCGTCCAGAAGCGGGTCAAGGTTGCCCTCAAGCACGGCATCCGGGTTAGTAGATTCGAAACCCGAACGATGGTCCTTCACCATCTTGTAGGGGTGCAGGACATAGGAACGGATCTGGTTTCCCCACCCCGGGTCGACGTGCTCACCCTTGAGCTTCGCCTGTTCCTCTGCCTTTTTGTTCAACTCTATTTCCAGCAACCTGGCACGGAGCACCTTCATGGCGGCTTCCCGGTTTTGTAACTGGGAGCGTTCGTTCTGGCAGGTCACCACTATACCCGTGGGCAGGTGCGTAATTCTGACCGCCGTCAGGTTTTTCTGGACATGCTGACCACCGGCGCCGCTGGACTTGAAGTAGTCGGTCTTGATGTCATCCGGGTCTACGGTTATGTCAATGTCGTCCTCGGCTTGGGGCAAGACTTCAACCAGGGCGAAGGAAGTGTGGCGCAGGTGGTCGGCATCGAAGGGAGAGAGCCTGACGAGACGGTGGACGCCCCTTTCAGACTTCAGGTAGCCATAGGCCCACGCGCCATCGATCTCCAGCGTTACACTCTTGATACCGGCCTCTTCGCCGGGAGAGAGGTCAAGGATGCGAGTCGGGCGACCCTTGCTGTCTCCCCAACGGAGATACATTCGCATAAGGGTCTCGGCCCAGTCCTGGGACTCGGTGCCTCCCGCCCCAGAGTGTATGGCTACGAGCGCAGCGTCCCGATCGTATTTGCCGTTTAGGGCCAGGCTGAACTCAAGCCGCTCAAGGCGGGAATGGAGACCGGATATCTCCTCAATGATCTGGGACTCCAGGGACAGGTCTCCAGTCTCGACAGTTAGGTCTATGAGACCGTCAAGGGTGTCAACACTGGTTTCAAGATCGCTCCAGAGAGCAATCTCTTCGTTAAGCCCGGAGAGACGGCGCATGGTGGACTGGGCAGATTTGGAGTCGTTCCACAGGTCGGGTCTGGAGGCCTCTTTCTCCAGCGCTTCTACCTGCCGTTTTTTGCCCGCGATGTCAAAGACGGTCCAGAAGGTATGCGGTCCTGGTTCTAAGCTGGTCTATCTCACGCTTCTGTTCTTCCATCTCGTTCTCTTCCGCGGGCCCTCTACCCAAGGGGTGAGGGGAATTTATTGCGCTCTGATTTTAACATTGATTGGAAGACCCGAACGGTCTTATCTTACCCGCAGCGGCAAGGTGGGCCTGCCGAGTCGGTTCAGGAATACGATACTTGCCGACACAGCCTAGGACGATGTCCAAAGCGCGTGGCAGATCGACATTGTGTCCTACAGACACAAAAATGGGTCTGGTTCCGTCTCTCGTCCTCAGGACCGCTCCTATAACTTCTTCACCATCCTTAAGCTCAGTGTGGAAACCCTTTGCCCAGCCAGGTTCTTCAAACTTGCCGGTCAGCCGAGATTTCGCGCATCCTATGGCAGGCATGTCGAAGAGGATGCCGAGGTGACAGGCGATACCGAAACGTCTCGGGTGGGCGATACCCTGGCCGTCTACCAACAGAATGTCAGGGCGAGTCTTGAGGCTCTCCAGGACGGGAACAAGAACGGGGCTCTCGCGGAAGGAGAGCAGGCCCGGCACGTATGGGAATGGAGCCTCGGCCCTGATGATTCGGCACTCAACCAATTCCAGTGCCGGATAGCTCAAAACCACTGCAGCCCCCGTGGCCCGACCATCTGAACCCACCCCCGAAATGTCCACCCCTGCTACGAATCGCGGGGCGATATTAACACTGCGGGTTTCGACTCTAGAGGCAAGGCGGCTTTGCAGGGCTGCCGCGTCGGATGGGGAAAGGTCCCATGGATGGATATCTCTGGCTTTCACAGCATTGATCGTAGCACAGGAATTGAAATCTAAAGTCTTTTTGAGCATCTAGTGTTAGAATATGCACACGGCGTTAATATAAAGCTGTGGGGCGCCGGAGGAAATTGACGCCCCTATGGCCCTGTGTTATATTCCCGCCACTTTCGGGTCCGACGGAAAAGCCAGCGAGAGGTTATACGAATAGTCCGAGACTATAAAACCAACGGCAGGATACGTGCACGTGAGATCTTGGTGATCGGCTTGGACAACGAGCAGATCGGCGTTATGCCAGTGCCCGAGGCGATCAGGATTGCGCGTGAGAGCGGCGTAGATGTCGTGGAGGTGTCCCCGAACGGCGATCCCCCGGTCTGCCGTCTGATGGATTACGGAAAGTTCCGTTATGATCAGGCGAAGAAAGAGCGGGAGGCTAAGAAGACGCAAAAGTCTTCAGGCATGCGGGAAGTCCGCATGCGCACAAGGATCGGCGACCACGACATGCAGCGCAAGACGAACAAGATCCGCGAGTTTCTGACAGGAGGAGACAAGGTTAAGGTCTCGGTGCAGTTCAGAGGAAGAGAGATGACGCACCCGGAGATCGGCAACCAGCTTCTTGGAAAAGTTGCCAGGTCTCTCATGGAAAGCGCCCGAGTCGAGTCCCCTCCCATAATGGAACGCCGAATGATGAGCATGGTGCTGGTACCCGGTCGGAAAGACGGAGTCCGGGCCCCGGCGGAACAAACTACGGATGCCAAAACTTAAAACTCACAAGGGCGCCAAACGGCGCTTCCACATAACCGGCACAGGAAAAGTCCTGCGCGCCAAAGGCGGAAAGAGTCATCTCCGGCGCAAGAAGCCCAAGCGGGTCAAACGCCTATATTCAGAGATGCACCCTATTTCCCCCAGCGACAAGCGTAAGATAGCGAAGACGCTGCCCTACGGCCTACCGTAGAATCAGCCTTTGGCCTCTTCCAGTCCCAATGAATTAGATTTCGGAGAGCTACATTGCCACGGGTAAAAGGCGGTCCCACAACCCGACGAAGACATAAGAAAGTCCTTAAGCTCACCCGGGGGCAGAGGGCCAGCAGAAGCACCCTATTCCGCAGGGCCAACGAGGCGATGTTGCATTCGCTGAGTTATGCCTACAGACATCGCAGGGAGAAGAAGCGGGACTTCAGGCGGCTCTGGATCGCGCGGATCAACGCCGCCGCCCGGAGCGAGGGAATGTCCTACAGTTCATTCATGCACTTGCTCAAACAGCGGGATATTCAACTGGACCGCAAAGCGTTGGCCGACATAGCTCTTCGAGACCCGGCAGGTTTTTCCAAGCTAGCCGCCGAGATTCGCACCGCCTGACCTCACGCTTCTCCGTCATTCTTCAACCCGCCCAGCCCTGGCAGCGGCCCTCCCAGTAATCGCAGCTACGTGTAACTACCTGCTTCTATTGACGCACGTATAGGGCCGTTCTAAAATTGGGTCGCCGCGGATATGATTTTTTTCACAATCGCCGCAGATACCGACTAACGCGGCTTCGTGCCTACGAATCACCAACTCTGCGGTAGAAGAGAGGACCGGGCTACTCCACCATGGATGGCGCTATACCGGACGTAGTGGTACTGCGATTACCACTCTACGTTAGAGCACTCACCCAGCTAAACGACGCCGCCATTGAGGTTGTAAGCTCCCACGCGCTAGGGGACAAGCTTCAGATAACCCCTGCCCAGATCCGCAAGGACTTGAGCTATTTCGGACGTTTCGGTAAGCAGGGCCGTGGATACAACGTCGGATATCTCCTTCGGGAGCTGCGCACTATCATGGGACTGGACCAGGAATGGAAGGCGGCGCTGGTTGGGATTGGTAGGCTGGGACGGGCGATAATCAGTTATCCCGGCTTCTCCCGCGAAGGCTTCCAAGTCGTCGCCATATTCGATGCTTCACCTGCGTTAGTAGGTACAGAGTTGGACGGGGTCAAGATCAGGCACATGAACGACCTGGCGCCCGTGGTCCGAGACCTTGGTGTTCACATCGGGATTGTTGCCGTTCCTGAAGACCACGCTCAGAGCGTGGTGGACTTACTTGTCGGGAGCGGGGTTAAGGGTATCCTGAACTACGCGCCAATTTCTCCGCAGGTGCCTGAAGGTGTTTGGGTCCGAAATATCGACCCCGTGCTGTCTCTCCAGACTCTGACCTTCCACCTTAAGTCGGAAGAAGGACAGACTGCGTAGCCTAAGCTGTTAGTCTTGAGCCTACCGGCTTTCCGGCTATGCCTGGGAAGACGGCGCTCCGCCGCCACCGCGCCTCCGACGCCGTTCCGCCACCTTCATTCGCAGTTGCGAACGCCTGATCGCGGCAAGGGCTACAGCCAGGTCGGCGTCAGACGCTCCGGTCTTTAGCTGTTCCTGAGCCCGAGCCATTGCTCGTTCCGCCCGCTCAACGTCGATCTCATCGGCTCTTTCAGCAGCATCGGCCAACACAGTCAACCTGTTCTGAAACATCTCCAGGAAGCCGCCGGAGACTGCGATGGCCACCTCATCGCTTCCTTTTTTGATGCGCAACTCGCCGGCCTGGAGCGGAGTCAACAGGGGTGCGTGGTTGGGCAATATGCCCAACTCACCAAGCTGGCCGGGGGCAACCACCATGTCAACTTCATCGGAATAGACCCGACGCTCGGCGGTGAGTATTTCGAATTGTAGAGGCGCCATATAAGCTCTCGCCTTCTAGCCCTCGGCTGCCAGGCTGGCCGCCTTCTCTACGGCTTCGTCAATGTTGCCGACCATGTAGAAGGCCTGCTCGGGCAGGGCGTCGTGTTTGCCTTCAAGGATTTCCTTGAATCCCCGCACAGTTTCCTTAATGGGCACGAAGCGGCCCGGGGTGCCGGTAAAGGCTTCGGCTACGAACATGGGCTGAGAGAGGAAGCGTTGTATCTTCCGGGCCCGAGCCACGGCCTGCCTGTCGTCCTCACTCAACTCTTCCACACCCAAAATGGCTATGATGTCCTGCAATTCCTTGTACCTTTGCAGCACGCCCTGAACTCCCCGTGCCACACTGTAGTGTTCTTCTCCGACAACCTGGGGATCCAGAATCCTGGAGTAGGAGGTGAGGGGGTCGACGGCCGGGTACAGGCCCTGTTCTGCGATGGAGCGTTCTAGGGCGATAACCGCGTCAAGGTGTCCGAAGGTCGTGGCAACGCCTGGGTCGGTGTAGTCGTCAGCGGGAACGTAGATGGCCTGGAAAGAGGTAATGGAGCCCGACTTGGTAGTCGTGATCCTCTCCTCAAGGTCACCCATCTCGGTGGAAAGGGTCGGCTGGTATCCAACAGCCGATGGCATACGGCCCAGCAGGGCCGAGACTTCCATTCCTGCCAGTATGTAGCGGTAGATGTTGTCGATGAAGAGAAGGACGTCCTGCCGCTCACGGTCCCGGAAATACTCGGACATGGTTAGGCCGGTGAGGGCGATCCGCAGTCGGACCCCGGGGGGCTCGTTCATCTGACCGAAGACCATAACGGTCTTGTCGATAACTCCGGACTCCTGCATCTCGTGCCAGAGGTCGTTACCCTCACGGGAACGTTCCCCGACACCTGCGAAGACAGAGAAGCCTCCGTGCTCTGTGGCGATGTTGCGTATGAGTTCCTGAATGATAACCGTCTTGCCGACACCTGCGCCGCCATAAGCCCCGATCTTTCCTCCCCTGGTAAAGGGGGTCGTCAGGTCGATGACCTTGAGGCCGGTCTCGAGCATCTGCGTCTCGCTGACCTGTTCCTCGAATGAGGGTGGGGTGCGGTGAATAGGCCACTTCTCTTCGGCGGCAACGTCTCCCAGGTTGTCCAGGGGGGCACCCGTTACGTCAAACAGCCGGCCCAGGGTTCCCCTACCGACGGGTACTGAGATAGGCTGCCCGGTGTCCTCAGCCTCCACGCCGCGGGCGAGGCCGTCGGTCGGGGCGAAGGCGAGACAGCGGACCCAGTTGTTGCCGATGTGCTGCTGCACCTCCAGGGTCAAGCTCGTTCCATCAATCGGCACTTCGAGGGCGTTATAGAGGGCAGGCAGTGAGTCGGGAGGAAACTCCACGTCTACTACTGTGCCGATAACCTGTATTACTTTGCCTTTAGCCATTACCGTCTCCACGCATTATCTATTCGATGGGGACCTGTGAGAGTAGTGCTTCTTACCGTCAAATATCCTGGTTATCACTGAACCCGAGGATTCCAATGATTGCAGCGCTTTTTGAAAGTCGCCATCCTGCAGATCCATCAGTCCACCGGTCTTCCGGCCCCTGACCCTTGCAGCCAGAGAGCCGGGATCGAAAGCCTGGCTCTGATTGTCGGCCAGGTAGCCAGTTATTTCCTTTAGCCAATGCTGAACGCTCATAGCGAATCGCTGATCTTATCCTTCCAGGGCCACCACGCCGCCGGTAATGTCCAGGAGTTCGGTGGTGATCATTTCCTGTCGGGCCTTGTTATACACCAGGGTCAGGTCTTGAATCATATCGTTGGCGTTGTCGGTGGCGCTGCGCATTGCCACCATGCGGGCAGACTGCTCGCTAGCTATAGACTCCAGCACGGCGTGATATACCTGCATCTCGACGAAGCGAGGCAGGAGCTCGCTGAGGGCGGTGGCGCTGTCGGGCTCGTAGATGTAGCCGGCCTGCTTCATGTCCTCTACTTCGGCGGGTTCTACGGGGAGAATCTGCCTCATGACCGGGGTCTGGTTGGTAGTGGTCACGAATCGGCTGTACGCGAGGTAGACCTTATCCACACTCGCATCGGAATACTCATCGATGATTATCCGAGCTATGGGTAGTATGTCCTCGACACCCGGCCTGTCCCCCAGGTCAGAAAAAACTGCCTTTATCTCCCGACCGAAGCGGCCCATGAAGTCACGGCCTTTCTTACCTACGGTGACGAGCGATACGGAAGCGCCTGCGGAGCCAAGGATGAAGCTGCTGGTTGACCTGTTAACGTTGGCGTTAAGACCCCCGCAAAGTCCTCGGTCCGGGGTGATGTGGACTACAGAAATCCGATCGCCGTCCCGCTTCTGGAGGAGAGGCTGAACGGCGTCATCCTCGGCGGGTTGAGAAGCCAGGTGGCTGAGGATTTCGGCCATCTTTTCGGCGTAGGGACGGGCAGCGAGAACTCGATCCTGCGCGCGCTTCATCTTGGAAGCCGCGACCATCTCCATAGCCTTGGTTATCTTCGCAGTGTTTTCGACACTGCGGATTCTTCTTCGTATTTCCCTGGTGCTTGGCAAGGTTGATCTTGTCCCGGGCTAGACCGCTACGGTCTGCTTGTATTCGTCTATTGCCTTCCTGAGGCCCTCTACAACCTCGTCACCGAGGTCCTTGGTCTCGGAGATTTTCTCCACAACCTCGGGGTGGTTGGTCTGCATGAATTTGTGGAAGCCGGTCTCAAACTCGGCGACACTGGTCACGGGCACCTCGTCCATGAAGCCGTTGATGGCGGCATAGATAATGCTCACCTGCTGCTCCAGGGACACCGGAACGTACTGGGCCTGCTTGAGAATCTCAGTAATGCGCTGGCCCCGCTCAAGCTGGCGTCGGGTGGCGGCGTCCAGGTCGGCAGTGCCGAACTGGGCAAAGGCGGCCAGCTCTCTGAACTGGGCCAGGTCTAGCCGTAGCCTACCCGCGACTTTTTTCATGGCCCTGCTCTGAGCCGAACCACCGACACGCGACACGGAGAGTCCCACGTTCATCGCCGGTCTTTGCCCCGAGTTGAAGAGGTCGGTTTCAAGGTAGATCTGGCCGTCGGTGATGGATATAACGTTTGTGGGAATGTAGGCGGATACGTCACCGGCCTGGGTTTCGATGATAGGCAGTGCCGTCAGAGAACCGCCTCCGGCAGTGTCTTCCAGCTTGGCTGCTCTCTCGAGGAGCCGGCTGTGCAGGTAGAAAACATCGCCGGGGTAGGCTTCACGCCCCGGGGGCCGACGCAGGAGGAGGGATATCTGCCGATAGGCCCACGCATGCTTGGACAAGTCGTCGTAAATGATCAGGGCGTCTCTGCCGCTCTCCATAAACTCTTCGCCTATAGCGCAACCGGCGTAGGGTGCAAGGTACTGGAGGGCAGCGGGGTCGGCAGCGTTCGCGGCTACTACAACGGTGTGCTCCATGGCCCCGTGCTGATCAAGTATGGCAACGGTCTGCGATACCTTGGCCGCTTTCTGCCCGATGGCGACATAGATGCAGACCAAGTCGCCGCCCTTCTGGTTGATTATGGTGTCGACGGCGATTGCAGACTTACCAGTTGATCGGTCGCCAATGATCAACTCCCGCTGGCCTCGCCCTATGGGAATCATGGAGTCGATAGCTTTGATGCCCGTCTGGACGGGGGTGTCCACCGACTTCCTGAGCACAACGTTGGGTGCAACCCTTTCAACGGGCCTCGAGCTGGTAGTGCTAATCGGGCCCCGGCCGTCGACTGGCTCACCAAGAGGGTTCACCACACGACCTATCAGGGCATCACCGACGGGGACTTCGGCGATCCGGCCCGTGGACCGGACCTCGTCGCCTTCCTTGATGTCGGTATAGTCACCCAGAATGATGGCCCCGACACTTTCCTCTTCCAGGTTGAGGGCCATGCCAGTGACACCATTGGGGAAAGTGACGAGCTCATTGGCCTGGACGCTGGACAAACCGTGAATCCTGGCAATACCATCGCCAACCTCGACCACGGTCCCGACGCCCGTCATAGTGACCTGGGCTCCGAACTCTTCTATCTGTCGTTTGATTATGGACGTTATGTCCTGCGACCCGACCATCGCGCCTCACCTCTAACCGAATATTTTGTTTGGTCCTTGTGCGTCCGCTTCCGACCTCTACACTCGCCGCTCGGCAAGGGCGCTTCGCATTGCCGAGAGCTTGGTCCTTGTGCTGCCGTCTATCAGTCGGTCTCCGATTTTGATGACGATGCCGCCAACGATATCCGGGGCCACTTGCGACGTCAGCTGTATCTGCTTACCCGTTGCTTCCGACATCTGGTCCGCTATCCGCTTCTCTGCCTCGGAATCCAGGGCGACGGCGGTGGTTACCTCCGCGTTCCCAACTCCCCGATAGTCGTCCAGAAGGTCTCGATATTCCGCGGCAATGCCTGCAGCCAGTGAAACCCGTCCTTTGGATACCAGAAGGCTGGCCAAGTTTCGGGCCAGGGGATCCAGCCCCGCAAGCCGTTGTGCCGCGAGATCTTGCTTCTGGTCGGGCCTGACCTTGGGGCTCTCCAGCACTCTGCTCAGGTCCGGGTCACCAAAGGCGGAGGCTAGTTCCTTAAGGTCCGCCTGCCATTTTTCCAAGCTGTCCTGTTCCTGGGCAATCTGGAATACGGCCTGCGCGTGCCTTCGAGCGGAGGAGCCAGCGGCCATAAGCCTAGTTGCCGTCCTTTCGGGAGGAAACACTTTCCTCAAGCACGTCGTCGATCAGCTTGCGGTGCCGGTCCTCGTCAAGCTCGGAGTTTATAACTTTCTCCGCCGCGCTGATGGCCAATCCGCCGAATTCTCTCCGGACCTGTTCCACAGCATCGTCGCGCTCGCGGGCGATCTCGCTCTTGGCCCGCTCGATCATGGCCTCGCCTTCCTTCTTGGCATCCTCGCGAGCCTCCTCTTTGAGGCGCTCGCCCATCTCGGACGCCTGGCCGATGAGGCGCTGACCTTCCTGCCGAGCCTCGACCAAGGTCTTGCGGACCTCTTCCTCGCTGCGGGCTGACTGGGCCTTTGCGGCTTCGGCAGCCTCCAGGCTGTCCTTGATCCTGGACGATCGGTTTTCCAGCAGCCTAAGTATGGGTTTGTAGAGGACCAGGCGCAGGATTATCAGCACCAGGGCTACGTTGATGACCTGCACCAGAAGCCCCGGCAGGTTGATTCCCAGCTCTCCCAATGGCCTCTCCTTTCGGAAGTTAGTACGTGTAAGCCGTCTAAACGAACTTGATAATGACGGCCACGACCAACGCGTAAATGGCGACTGCCTCCGCAAAGGCTATGCCCAAGATCATGTTGGCGCGGACTGCCGTCTCAGACTCAGGGTTGCGGCCCAGGGCCTCCATGGCCTTACCGACCAGCAGACCGATTCCGAGGCCCGGGCCCAGGGCTCCGAGGCCCATGGCCAGTCCAGTGCCGATGGAGCCGAGGCCCTCATCGCCGATCTGGGCTAGAATCGTACCGAGCAGTTCAATCATCTGGTTGCCTCCTGCTTTTTACCGTTTCTTGACTACCGAATAGTTTGCCGATTAATCTCGTTATTGTAAGGAGCTAGCTGCTGCCCTCTCGGGCTTCTTCGGAAGCAGCGCTCTCGGCCTCGTTGAGCGCCGGGGTTGCTTCTTCGGAGTGTTCTGCATGCTCATCATGGTTACCGTGGGCCGTAACTGCAATTGCGGCGAACATCAGGGTGAGCACTGCGAATATGGTGGCCTGGATAAACCCGACGAAGAGTTCCAGCCCGTAGAAGGGCACCGCCAAAGCCAGCGGGATGAGGAACATCATTACAAATAACAGGATTTCACCGGCGAACATGTTGCCAAATAGGCGGAAGGTGAAACTGATCACCCTGGCCAATTCACTTATGCCTTCAAGTATGCCGACGAAGAAGTCTATAAACCCGGTGGTAATACCCTGTTTGAAGCCGCCGAAATTGAAGAATTTGCCGGCGTATCCAAAGAAGCCAAGTGCCTTGATGCCCCACAGCTCCACGAAGAACATAGCAATCAATGCTATCCCTAGAGTGGTGTTAAGGCCCGTGTTGGCATTCCTGAAAAATGGTATCAGCAAGCCAACGTTCTGGCCTTCCGGCTCGCTGAATTTTATGTGCCCGTCTGGGAAGTCAATATAATCTTCAGCGTATTCAGCGCCGGTCATGCTTTGCTTGTGCATGGCAAACGGCATTACGCGGAAGAAGCCGACCTCGTCCCAGATGTGCAGATCTCTGCCCTCTAGAGTCGTGTAAATCTGCTTGCCCACGTGATCATTAGGCGCTGCCGATCTCTCGTCCTCATCCCATTCCAGGAAGACTTCTAGCTCATGCTCAGCCTCGACTAGGGTGAGATGAGGGTCAGCCTCCTCGGCCTTTTCCTCAATGACGTGGTGGACCACTTCCTCCGCCGACTCCATCTTGCCGACAGTTCCAAAGCCCGGGACCAGGCTGATCCAGTTATTGATAATGACGAATATAAAGATGGTGGCTACTAGGGGGAAGAAGCGACGGCCCTTGGGCCCGGCAATGGAATCGACCAGACCAAGCAGCCAGGAGAGCACGGCCTCTACAAAGTTCTGGAGGCCCCTGGGAACAAGGCCCAGTTTACGGGTGGCGAAATAGGCCAGGATAAAGATTAGGGCAATCGCAATCCACGAGGAGAGGATGGTGTTCGTGAGATTGAAATCGCCGATGGGGCCGAGGGGAATGAGTTCTTTGCCGAGGTTCTCGGGCTTGATTGAAATAAAGGGAAAGGGAAAGCGTAGGATAGTGTGGCTGACAATAAGAGAAATGATGACCAGGCCGAGGGCCAGAAGGACTTTAGGTTTGCGAAGCAATCCCACTAACGGTCATCCTTGCGGTCGGTATTCCTCTTCAGCAGGGGGGACACCATCCGGAACATACCCCAGAAAGCCGCCAGTATGCCCAGAGCCAGTCCTACGAGGGTTAAGACCGGGGCGGTGTCAGCCCAACGGTCTATTAGAAGACCGCCCGCCACACCTATCCCGATGGCCGTGACTACATACCAACCCAGGCCCAAAAGCCGCAGAATATCCAGCCACTGCCTTCTGTCCAAAACCCCCTCCCGCTCCGGTCGTGCATTATATCACAAAGAGATTTTTTGTGGAAGCGTTTGCAACGAGAAATTGAAGGGATATTTCTGAATACTGCCCTGGGGTCGAACGGCTTGACGGGTCCCCAGCTATCGTAATCCAATAAAAGGGTTTAATGTCGAACGCGAGGGTGCATCCTGGTATGCCTCAATAGGAAGGGTAGTAAGCTCAATGGAATTCGACGTTGCGGGCAACCTCAATGCGATGGAGCGCAGGGTGTCGTTTCTGCAGCGGGACGGACGAGCTGCGAGTGCAGTAACGCTGTCCCGGAGTTACTCAACGTCGGTTGAGGACCTGTGGGATGCCGTCACTAAGCTGAAACGCATCCCGCTCTGGTTTGCCCCGGTAAGTGGCAATTTCGAACCCGGTGGGCACTACGCTATAGATGGCAACGCCAGCGGGACTATAACGGAGTGCGAACCGCTATCTCATTTCACGCTCACGTGGGAATTCGCGGGAGACGTAAGCTGGGTGGTGGTGCGGGTGAGAGAGGAAGAAGAAGACAGGACGCGTCTAACGCTCGCGCATACGGCGTTACTATCGCCGCACTGGGATGAATATGGGCCGGGGGCGGTGGGGGTGGGGTGGGAGATGGGGTTTCTGGGACTGGCAATGCATATAGCAGACCCGAACGCCCCCAAGCCCGACGAAATGGAATTCGCAACCTCACCGGACGGCAAGGCCTTCATCACCGCGAGCAGCGAAGGGTGGGGGGAAGCTGCGACAAATGCGGGAACAGCCCCAACCGTAGCCCTGGAGTCGGCGAGGCGTACAACAGCCTTTTACACGGGTGAACCTGCTTAGCCAGGATAGTGGTTAGCTCAGCCAGGCTATCATAGCGCGAGTGGACGCAGTAAGTGATGTTAAATGGTCGGGTAAGCGGCCCTTGAAAGTCTATTCCGTCTCTGCCGACTTCTTTTTGCCGAAGTCTTCCAGGTCCAGGCTGTCAACGAAGTCCCGGAACGCCGAGAGCCGTTTCAACTCTTCCTCATCGACGGGTTTTGCATCCGCAGCGTCGGCGGCAATGATAGGCTTGCCTGTCTCTTTGTCTAGGATGACACCCGCCTTCTCCAGGACGATATCCTCCACGAAGATGGGCGCCTTGACCCGGACTGCGAGGGCCAGGGCGTCGCTGGGGCGGGAGTCGACTTCCACAGTCTTGCCGTTGCTCTCGATCATTATCTTGGCGAAGAACGTCTCGTTGTTCAGGTCTGAAACGACTATTGAATTCACAGCGGCACCCAAGTCCCCGATTACCGACTGCAGCAGGTCGTGAGTCAACGGTCTGGGGACGGACACGTCCTGAAGTTTTACGGCAATGGCGTCCGCTTCGGCAGGGCCAATCCATATGGGAAGGTAACGGTCTGCGTCCTTCTCCTTAAGGATGACCACACGCTGATAGTTCATCAGGCTGACGCGTATGCTCTCTATAGTGACTTCAAGCATGGTAAGGCTCTTCGCAACGGGGGCTATATAGCCATTCTAGCCTACGCAATTTTTGGGTGTCAATCGGCATTCTGCATACCTGAACCCAGAAACTTGTCCAGGACCTCGTCGGTATCCCCGCCGTGAAGGGGCGCGGCTCCCGTGACTTCGGCTTGGGTGCGGGAGAATCTGATGGGGTTGTTCACCATCTTGGTAGAACCCGACTCAGGGTGTGGAACGTCGATGATCATGCCCCGTGCGCGGATGTGCTCGTCGGAGGCGACGTCGGCGATGTTGTTCACCGGGCCGCAAGGGATCTGGGCTTCGGTTAGCTCTTCGAGCCATTGGGCAGTCGGTTTCTTCTGCATGCCTTCTTCAATCATCGGATTCAACACGTCATAGTTCAGGGTGCGGTTCCAGCTAGTGGTAAACCTCTCGTCGTCGATGAGGTCCACCCGGTCGAGGAGGGCGCAAAACATCGGCCACTGGTCCTTGGCCCCGCCTACGAATGCGAGAGCCACATATCCGTCGCTGGTCGCGTAGACCTGGAAGGGTGTTGTAACCGGGTGTCGGGTCCCGATTGGTGTGGGCACTTCACCTGTGGCGAAGTAGCGTGCAAAGGCGTTTTCCAGCACGGCAAGCTGGCAGTCGAGCATCGCCACGTCGATCATCTGGCCGAGGCCGCTCCGGTCCCGTTCGTGAAGGGCGGACAGGATTCCAATAGTCGTAAACAGGCCTGCAGTGATGTCGCCGAGAGAAGACCCTGGCCTGACCGGCGGTCGTCCCGGCTCGCCGGTGATGCTCATGATGCCGCCCATTGCCTGGACGATTATGTCTAGTGCAGGGCGCTTCGTGTATGGCCCCCACTGCCCAAATCCCGAAACTGCCGCGTATATGAGCCTCGGGTGGCGTTTGCTCAGAATCTCGTAGTCCAGGCCAAGGCGTTTCATGACGCCCGGAACAAAGTTCTCGACAAGCACGTCGAAGTGGTCCAGCATGTCGAGAAACTTCTGCTTGTCGCCGTCGTTCTTGAGGTCCAGGATGACACTCTTCTTGCCCCGGTTGATGCTCATGAAATAGGAGCTTTGCCCGTCTATGAAGGGGCCCGTGCCCCGGGCCATGTCCCCGCCTTCGGGGCGCTCCACCTTGATTACCTCAGCCCCGAGGTCGGACAGGACCATCGTTGCATACGGCCCGGCGAGCACCCTGGTCAGGTCGAGAACTTTCACACCATCAAGTGGACCGGCCAAATTGTCCTCCTTTGAAGAGCTACGCGCTCCTCCACCAAATACGTTAGTAAAAAGTTTACTATGCCCAGCCGGAGTTTGCCCCAGCCACTTAACACTCTATTCGCCGTCCACCAGCCGCAGGAGGTCTTCATGGCTGGAAACCCTGGACATAGTTTCGATGAACTCTTTGAGTGTGCCGCTCCGGTCCCGTATTTGTCGCACCTGTCCCCCGATTGGGCTTACGGCAGTGGGTCGGTCGGCGTAGGAGCCGTGAAAAGCAAAATATGCCTGGTTCAGCTTACGCAGAAAGTAACCATTGTCGGCAAGAACCAGTCGACGCTCTTCCATGTAAGCCTCCGCCTCCTCAATTCTCCCTTCGGCCAGAAGCCGGTCGGCTTCCAGGCGGGTCTCCCGCATGGCGCTGTTGAAACTGAAGGAAGGTGGCTCGGGAGTAGGCGTGGGAGAGATCCCTTGCCCAGGGGTGGGAGCTGGCGGTTCAGGGAGTCCCTCCTGATAGTGCCTTTCATATGCGGCATCACCGACCTCGTTACCTGCGATGTTCGCCACGGTCTCGTTGATTGTTACCATCTCGCCGGAGGCCCAGTAGTTGCGACCCAGGGGATAGAAGACAAGGTAGTGGTGAAACCATTCGTGGGCAACGGTGCGAAGGGTGTATTGAAGGTTTGAAGAGGCGCTGACTACTGCAGGGAAGGTCGCCACTCCACCAGTGTTGATTACCAGCGCGGAGTAGTCTTTGTCCAGCTTTTCCACGTCCTCTTCTATATCCTCTCTGGCCCCCACGCCCAGCCCGGGGGTCAACAGCCGGGTCGACTCAAGCTCTATCCGCTCCCTGGGTGAGATCACGAGCACGGGTGGTGAGTTTTCGTACTTGAAGTCTACGGGTGGGAACAGGTAACCGTCTGCGTCCAGGAAGCCGACGCTCCAGGACATGCCTGCCTCGGCCAGAATGCCGCTTACTTGTCCCTCGATAAGCTCTTCGACGCGAGACTCGATAGCAAGCCTTTGCTGATGCATGTCAGAACGTTCGACCTCCAGGTCCTCCACGGGCTCGCCCAGGGAAATGGCCCGGTTTATTTGTCCTTCCATGCGATTTATCTCGCCGGTGAGTCTGGCATATTCCCTGACCTCGGCTATGGCGTCCTGTTCCGACAGTTCGTCATCAAAGATTGAGTCAATCCTGGAGAGCCATTTGTCGAAGAAATTACGCAGCTCCCAGGCAACAATATCGTGGTCATGGCCGTGAATAGCGGCCCCGATGCGGTCTCGGGTCTGGGGAGAGGAGGATAGCAGCAATACCAACGCGAATAAGACCAAACATAGGGCTGGCAGCCGGACCCGCCTGTTAAGCCACGACAGATCAATTATTTCTCTTAGAAAAGTGAGCATTGGTGCTGTGTAACTGGTAACGCCGACCTTCCTTTCAGGATAGCATCCTGATAACGACTCCCGTCGCTCCGGGCCCGATTGTTGCAGTGACACCATACTTTTTCCTACAATGGCCTTGTTCCACAGATCAGGGGGAGGTCTGAACAGTTATGCCTAGCTATAAGTCCGAGTCAATCAGAAACGTGGTGCTCCTTTCCCACAGCAGGGCAGGCAAGACAACGCTGTCAGAGGCCTTTCTTTACAACGCGGGGCACGTTACCCGCTTGGGCAAGGTGGAAGATGGAAACACCACCTCCGACTACGAGCCTGAGGAGGTCAACCGGGGAGGGAGCATCCAGCTGACCCTTCTTCCCTACGAATGGAACGACACGAAGGTCAACCTGATTGACACGCCCGGCTATGCCGACTTCTTCGGGGAAGTGGTAGCCGCGCTGAAGGTGGCCGATTCCGCTCTGCTAGTGGTCTGCGCGGCTTCGGGCATTGAGGTAGGGACGGAGCTTATGTGGGGGGAAATCTCCGCCCGCGAGCTGCCTTCGATGATTCTGCTCAACAAGATGGACCGTGAAAACGCCGACTTCAACGCGGTGCTCGCAAGCATACGGGAGCAGTTTGGTCGGCAGTGCGTGGCTATCCAGCTTCCTATCGGTGCGGAGTCCGATTTCAAGGGAGTAATCGACCTGATAACGATGAAGGCCAAGGGGCCCGACGACCAGGATATAGACATCCCGGCCGATTACGCCGACCAGGCCCAGGAACTCCGGGAAGCGATGGCCGAGACCATCGCCGAGGGCGATGACGACCTTACAATGAAATACCTGGAGGGAGAGGAACTTACGGAAGAGGAACTGGTGAAGGGCCTGGCTGAAGGCGTGAAATCAGGAGCCATAGTCCCCGTGATGGCGGCAGCAGCCCAGTCCAACACCTGCTTGAAGGCGATAATGGACAACATCAGCGCCTACATGCCTTCTCCCATCGAGAGCGGGGGCGTAACCGCCAAAGACCTGGTATCCGAAGAAACCATCACCCTTAACGGCGACGCCAACAACCCCTTGGCCGCCTTCGTTTTCAAGACCTCCGCCGACCCCTTCGTCGGCAAGCTCTCCTACTTCCGCGTGTATTCCGACACCCTTCACAGCGACTCCCAGGTCTGGAACTCAGGCAAGAACTCCGGCGAGAAGATCAGCCAGCTGTTCATGGCAAGGGGCAAGTCCCAGGAGAACATCTCGGAAGTGGTGACGGGGGATATAGGCTCGGTGGCCAAGCTGTCCGGTACCAACAGTGGCGAAACGTTGTGCAACCGAGACAGGCCCCTGGACCTCGGTGGAATAGAATTCCCGCCGGCGCCGTTGTCAGTCGCAGTCATGGCCAAATCCAAGTCGGACATCGACAAGCTGGGATCTTCCCTGGCCCGCCTTGTGGAAGAAGACCCGACTCTGAAGCTCGAAATCGATCCCGACACTGGGCAGATGCTGCTGTGGGGCATGGGCGAGGCCCATATCGACACCACGCTGCAAAAGCTGGATCGAAAGTTCTCGGTGGAGGTGGTTACGGAGATACCGCGGATTCCGTACAAGGAAACCATCACCATGCCCACCAAGTCCGAGTACAAACACAAGAAGCAGACCGGTGGGCACGGGCAGTACGGGCACGTAATGATCCAGTTGGAACCCATGCCGCCAGGATCCGGAATAGAGTTTGCGCAAAAGGTGGTCGGTGGCAACGTGCCGAAGAACTACATACCGGCAGTCGAGAAGGGCGTTATGGAAGCGGCGCAGGGCGGCGTGCTCACGGACTTCCCAATGGTAGACGTGAAGGTGACCCTGTACGACGGCAGCTCACATCCCGTGGACTCATCCGATATGTCCTTCAAGATTGCGGCGGTCCAGGCTTTCAAAAAAGGCGCTACCCAGGGCAACCCCGCCCTTCTGGAACCCGTGATGAACGTCAAGATCACCGTCCCAGACACGTACACGGGAGACGTGATTGGCGACCTTAACACGAAGCGTGGCCGAGTCCTGGGTATGGAACCCGCGAACGGGAAGACGGTTATCGAGGCGGAGGTCCCGCAGGCCGAGATAGTCCGCTACGCTGTCGACTTGAGATCGATCACCCAGGGGCGGGGCGCCTACGCCACGGAGTTCGCCCGGTACGACGAAGTGCCTGCTCATCTGACCCAGAAGATTGTTGAGAAGGTGCAGAAGCAGAGCGGATAACCGGCAACGGTATCCAAAGAATCAACTTTCCTGAATAGGAAATAGAAAGAAAGGCCGACACGCTGAGCGTGTCGGCCTTTCTTTGTGTTCGGAGGAGGCGGGAATGGCCTACTTGGGCGCTTCCCAAAGAGTGTAGTAGTTCTTGCCCGTAATGACCGCGGCAATCTCCTCGGCGTCCAGTTGCAGCAACTTCTCGTAACAGGTGTTGCACTTGCCGATTATCTCGCGGTTGCCGGTAATCATCATCCGCTCGATTATCTTGCCCCATAGGCCCAGGCGCTTGAGGCTCTTGACCTGCTTGGGCCACGGGATGATGGTGACGCTTTCGGGGCGGGGGAAGCGGGGGCGCATGCGCTTTATGGAGCGAAGCCGGTCATCGACGGACTCAGCCATGGGAACTACACGGGCCATCGGCCCATCTTCCAGGTCCGACCGAGTGTCGAGTACCAGGGACTTGCGAAGCATTGGGAAAAGTATAGAGATCACCTCGGCGGACTCTATGGTCGTGGATATCTCGTCCAGGTCTATACGAAACTCACCGTCCATCTGTTCCCTCCTGCCTGCTAAAAGACCAGGGAAGCCGATTTACGAAGATGCCAGAAGCTCTTTGCACTTTTCGTGGAAGGCCGGCATGACCTGTTTGAAATCGCCGACAGCCCCGTACCTGGAATCCTTGAAGACGTTGGCGTCCGGGTCCTTGTTGACGGCGACTATCACCTTGGAGCCGAGGCAACCCGACATGTGCTGGCTGGCGCCCGACAGGGCGACGGCGATGTACAGATCGGGGCTGACGACACGGCCCGTAATGCCGATCTGCACCGATGGGGAGATATAGCCGGAGTCGCAGGCGGCGCGGGTCGCGCCGACCAGCCCGCCCAGGGTTTGGGCAACCTCAGCAAGCTCGTTGAACGCCTCGGTACTTCCGACTCCCCGTCCACCCGCAATTATGGCAGGCGCCTCTTCTAATTTCATGCCTGCCGCTTCCGCCTTGACCCGGTCCACAACCTTGGTCTTGGCAACCGAGGGGTCCACCGAAGGCTGCCAGTCGACAATCTCGCCGGATGCAGAGCCATCGTACTCGGAAGGCTGCAAGGTCTTGGGCCGAACCGTGGCCATCTGGGGGCTGGAGTCCTCGACTACGACCTGGGCCTGGGCATTTCCACCGTACACCGGCCGAGTCTGCACCATCAGGTTGGATTCGGGGTCAATGTTGAGGTCCGTGCAGTCCGTTCCGATGCCTGTGTCAAGCCGGAACGCGAGCCTGGGACCCAGGTCCCTGCCAATCTCAGAGTGGCCCATCAGTACGATGGACGGCGAAGTCTCGCCGACCAGCGCTGCCAGGGCCGCCGTGTAAAGATCAGAGTCATAGGTGTCGAGAGCGCCACCGTCGGAGCAGTACACCTTGCCCGCTCCGTGAGCGACCATTTCTTCGGCTGCGGCCTTGGCGCCAGCACCCGCCACGACGCCCGTGACAGTCGTGCCGAGGGTCCCGGCCATCTCCGAGGCCTTGCCCAGAAGCTCCTTGGAAGTTCCGCTCAATCCGTCATCGGCGACTTCGCCAAATACCAGGATTCCACTATTCTCCGCCATTGGTAAGACCCTCCTGAAAGATACGGACTGAGTTCGTTAGATGACCTTGTCTTCTCGAAGTTTGAGCGCGAGGTTTGCGCCAATCTCGGCGGGATTGTCGCCCGGGATGAATTCGCACTGGGAGACCTTTTCGGGCTGGAAGAGTTTCACAATCTTCACCTTGGAACCCGATAGGCCTGCATCGGAGCCGTCAATCCCCAGATCTGCCGCCGACCAGACGGTGGGCTGCTTTCGGCCTGCTGCCATAATCCCTCTGAGGGTGGGGTATCGGGGTTCGCCGAGCTCGTTGCTGACAGTGACGACCACAGGGGGCGCCGCTTCTACGACATCGTATCCGTCGGCGACCACTTTCTCGACCCTTACAGTACCGTCGTTCATTTTGACGTCCCGGGCAATGGGGATGATGGGTATGCCGAGCATCTCGGCGATTCCCGCTCCTACCAACCCAGTGTCGAAGTCGGAGGACTGTCGGCCGCAGATGATTATGTCGAAGTCGCCTATCTTATTGATTGCTGCCGTAAGGGCCTTGGCAGTGGCATAGTCGTCGGAGTCTTCGAATGCCTCATCCTGCAGGAGGACGAGTTCATCGGCGCCCATGGACAATGGTTTCTTTATCACATCGGACACAAGGTTGGTGCCCATGGAAAGGACGGTGATCTTCGCGTCTCCGGCTTCCTTCAGGCGGAGCGCAGCCTCGACGGCCTGCTCGTCATACCCGTTTATAACGGGCGGTATCCCGGGGGCGGGGACGAGCTTGTTAGTCGCAGGGTCAATCCTGAAGCTCGCAAGAGGCATCTGGGGATCTGGCACCTGCTTGACGCAAACGATGATATTCATTGAGATTTTCCTCCGCGCCCTGATGGGGGCAGAACGAGGTTCAAAAAGGTCCGTCTAAAGCGGTTGGGAAAGTGTGTGATAACGCTCACAATTGTAGCACCGGCTCGATTTTAGTGTCAATAGAATGCGCTCGTTCGGTAAGGTAGTGACACACCGGGTTCTTCTTCGATTTTGGGGGTTCGGTTTGCCAGTTGGGAGGGGGTTGGCGATGAAAGGTCCGGGACTCGGATTCAGGGGGCGGGAGGCCAGCCTGGTTCAGCCTCGTGTTTCTGTGATGACGTGGCAGGCAAGCAAGAGGATTCTCGCTTGAGGGCGTCTCTACCACCAGTTTTTAGTTTTGGCTGACCCACTCGGAGGGGTGGGGAGCACGTTTTCTCGCTGCCGTCGCTGGGTTTAGGGGGTCTCCGAAGGGAACGACGGGGGAGATTTTCCAAGGGCTGTATAGCCCGAGTTTTTCGCCCGGCGTGAGCGGGGCTTATTTCGGCAGGGCTCCTTTGTGAGGAGTGTGCCGCTTAAAGTTGCGGACCTTCCATCGCCTGATGGGGGTCAGAGAAGTGGGGTACGGGACCCGGTCTTGAGGAGATGGCGCTCCGCTCCGCCAAAGGCGGACTTTCAGCACGGCGGACGTTCCGCCTTGTGCCGCGGGCTCCGTATGGGGGCCGTTGGGATGGGCTGGGGCGTTGAGTCCTCGGGGGGTCTAGTGGGCTTCCCTGGGTTTTTGGTTCCTCCTTGAGATAGTTGGGTTGGTGTTCGAACGGTGGAGAGAATAGCACTAATGTTCACACGGGTCAAGGGGTTGATGCAACACTTGGGGGGGATGCCCCAGCCCCGCCGGGGAACCCTCACCCCCTTTATCCCCCTATCCCTTAGGGCCTTCAAGGTAGAGGGGGAGATAAGAATAGAGGCCCACGTGCGTGCCCTGCACGCACGTGGGCCTCTAATTCAGTACTGGGGGAAGGGGAAAGGGCGGAAATAGGTGGGCGGGCAAGTCCTAGACCCATCGCGGGGCATCGGGATGGGAGGAGGGAGTGAGTGTGGGTAGGGGGGGCACCCTCACTCCCTCGAGGGACTCGGGACAGGCTCTAGCCTTATCCCATCGAGGGAGAGGGGATTGGGACCCCGCCCCTGATTCACGCCAAAGGCGCATCTTCGACCTTGCGGGGCTTCGGAATGACAGTTGTGCAAATGTCTCTCTAGGTGAACGAGATCATGGAAATAGCAAATCGAAGGCGTCCGCGACGCGCACTCCGAATCACTTATTCGGACAGAGCCGTAACCGCTAGTCGGCTTCTTTGAGCTGGATGTTGTTGCCCTGGGCGGTAACCCTCAAATTCACGTTGCTTACGTTGGTGATGTTGAAGGGTATGCCGGGCATGAAGGGCATGGGCCTGAGCGATATCTGCGCGCTGGAATTGGGGGGGACGATTATTTGGGGCATCGAGACCTCCTGTCTCAACTTTGCTCCGTACCCTTTGTTGGTCCGGAGAGGAATTTCGGCGCTAATTTTGCCTATCGGGTCGGTTGGCCGTCAAGTGTGATTTGGAGGAATTTCCGCGACAAATGTGCGTCGGGGCCCGTGCTATAATCCGGCCTCACAGTCCCGGATTGCCACCCGTCTCCGCTCCGTATTCACGCTATGAAAGTACACATGCCATGAAAGCCTCTTACATCGAACAGCAAGGTCCTCCCGAAGTCCTCACGTTCGGCGACCTGCCCGAACCATCGCCCGGACCCGGCGAGGTCGTTATCCGGGTGCGTGCCACGGCCCTGAACCACCTGGACACCTTCGCGAGAGCCGGTAAGAACGGTGTCATAATCGACAAGTTCCCTCATGTGCTGGGCTGCGACCTCGCAGGGGAGGTGGCAGAGCTTGGGGCCGGGGTGAAGGATCTGAGTGTAGGGGACCGGGTGATGGTTGATTACTCGCTGCCCTGTGGGGATTGCTCTTTCTGTGTTGCAGGCCAGGACCAACTCTGCCAGACGGGTGGGAGCATCGGCATTACAGCCAATGGGGGATACGCTCAGTACGTGGCCGTCCCCGCCCGAAACGCCCACACGATTCCCGACGACTTGGAATTCGAGGAGGCGGCAGCTATCCCGCTGGTCTACAAGACGGCGTGGCACTGCCTCATTACTCGATGTGGAATGCAGGCCGGAGAAGACGTGCTGGTTATGGCTGCTGGCAGCGGAGTTGGGAGTGCGGCGATACGCTTGGCAAAGATGGTAGGCGCGCGAGTAATAACCACTGCCAGCACGGAAGAGAAGCTGGCCAAGGCCCGAGCCCTGGGCGCCGACGAGACGATCAATTACGTGGATAACCCCACCTACAGCAGTACCGTAATGGAAATGACGGGAGGCAAGGGTGTAGACCTGGTCTTCGACAGCATCGGCGGCTCTGTCTGGGACGAGAATTTCAAGTCGCTGAGGCCCGGGGGTCGGCTCGTCAATTGCGGGGTGACGGGCGGCCATCGAGCGTCACTGAGGATAGGCAGGATGTTCACCTCACAGGTAACCCTGATGGGCGCGTCAACCGGTAACCGATCCGACTTCCTGAAAGTGGCTAACCTGGTCCGCAGCGGCAAAATCCGGGGCATAGTGAGCCGGACTTTCCCCCTTGAAGAAGCTGCCGAGGCGCACCGGGCGATGGAAGACCGGAATGTGTTCGGAAAGCTGGTACTGGTAGCGCCTTAGAGCCGCTCCCCGGACTCCAGCCGGTAGTCTCTCCACTCTTCGGTGGCGGACATTGGGCTGGCGTAGTCGGCAGACCAGACCTTGCGCTCCTGTATGGGCTTGCCCAGCACCCGAGCCATCTCCCTGATGTGCACGGCCACCGAGCCGCAGCACCCGCCAATATAGTTGATTCCCATGTCCTTGGCTCGCTGGGCGTAATCGGCCATGACGAAGCGGTCGACCTGGTAGGGTTCCATGCCGTCGGGGAATCCAGGCAGGCCGCCGCAGAAGGGCACCTCATCGGTAGTGGCATAGGCGGTTGCCTGGATAGCAACGTAGCCGTCGATGGCGTCCCGCATTTCCTTGACCAGCGGCAACATCTGGTTGGGCCCGCGCCCGCAGTTTATTCCGATGATGTCGCACCCGTTCTGGCTGAGGGCTATCGCGCACTCGGCCGGGTCTTTGCCTTCCCGGCTGTATTTGTCCTTGAAATAAGACATCGTCATCATCACCGGGAGGCCCGTGGCCTTGGCCACATCAAGGGCGATGAGGGTTTCTTCGAGGTCGAAGAAGAGCTCGCCGATGATAAAGTCGACACCCTCGTCTACCTGCACGCGTAGCTGCTCTTCGAACTGTCGGCGGGCGATCTCTCGAGAATCGGCGTCGCCCTGCTTGAATGACCAGGTAGTGCTGAGGTTTCCAGCGACCAGGACATCGTCGCCGGCGACCTCATTTGCGATTTTCACGGCCTGCCGGTTGAGGTCCAGCACCTTCTCTCCATAGCCTACGGTAGCCAGCTTTTCCCGGCTGGCGTAGAAGGCGAAAGCCTGGATAACCTCGCTTCCGGCGCGGATGAACTCCTTATGCAACTCCTTCACGGCGTCGGGATGGTCGAGTACGACCTCCGGCGTGAAGGGGCCGGCGATGGCGTAACCCCGCTTCTCCATCTCCAGGATGTATCCGCCATCACCGAGGACCACACCCTCGCTGAGCCGTTCAAGGATTCCTTTCTTCATCTTGGCCTCCCTATTGGAGTGTTACTTTCCGAGATTACGTTTGTACCCCCAGGGCTGGTGGTCGTCGTCCTCATGCGCAAAGTCCCAACGCATAATCCGGGTGGGCTTGAATTTCATGACGAGCCTGTTGTCGCGGGAGTTCGAATAGTTGGCGTACTTGTCTCCCTCAACTTCACCGTCGTACCTTAGAGCAAGACGACGGAAGAGCTCTGGGCCGCCCTCTGCGGTGACTTCCGCAATGCCCTCAAGGACGACTTCCTTGTACGGGTGCTCGTTGGCAGTAACGGCCAAGGAGACCCGGGGGTCCCGCAGCACATTCTTGTATTTGACTCGGGTGTCGGTGACGGTGAGAAGGACCTCCCCGTCTGACCACTCGTACCATACGACGGTCAGGTGCGGGGAGCCGTCCTTTCGCAGGGTGGCAAGGATGCCCAAGTGGGGCTTTTTCAGGAACTCTTCCAATCGTTCGCTCAGTTGCATTAGTCCACCTCTCTCATACACAGAGTTAAGTAGTGAAAAGTGTAGGGGGCAGGGGGAGGGGCGTCAACGGGAGCCTGACAACCTTCGAAACAAAGGGATGCCCTACGTCCCTTCAGGACTCAGCGGATGGCGCCATCGAAGTCCCGGGAATCGGCTGAAGTCAGAATCGGTCGACACTAGAGTGCAGCCATGCTCAATTGCGACCGCCGCATGCTGTGCGTCGGCGACCAGTTTCCCGGTGGCTCCTGACCCTCGGCACAACTTCTCGAATATCTCCATGTGATCGGGGCCGGGGCCAACTACACGTGCCCCGGGACGTTCCATGAGCGAAGACACAAATTCCAAAGATTCGTCCAGAGTCGACGGTGATTCGAAGATACGGGCATTGGTTGTTATGCGAACAAAACCAGATAGGACGAGAACTGAAAGAGCGAATGGCTCCGGCCCGGTCGCCAAACGGGTGATCCAGGCAGCATAATTCGAATGTTCAGCCGTGGAGCCCTCCATGTGGGCATAAATCAACACGTTTACGTCGGGTAACAGCACTTTGGATCACCGATTCACGCTGCCAAAGCTGGCGGCATCGTCGTCCACGTCTAGGGTACGCGGTCGGTCGAGGTCGATACCGGTCCGAGGTTGTCCTCCCCGCACGGTCACCAGACGGAATGGCGGCGAATCTGTAGGCTCGCCATGCTTAAGTGCATCGTCCAGGGTCTTCGCTATAAATGCGCTGATGCTGATTCCCCGAGCTTCCGCTGCACGACGTACCTGTTTCGCAAGTTGATCATCAAGCGATATTGTTGTCCTCATGATGCAGTAGCATAACATTGCTTCATCACTGCATCAAATTGCCAAGCCTTCTCCTGTCGAAATGACTCCGATGACGTTCTGCTACAGCCGCGACGCTGTGATACCATTCCCCCGACACCCCGCTCCCTCAAAGGAACATCACATGACCAGGATGACAGGCATAGACGCCCTGATGCAGGTTCTCGAGTCTTATGACGTCGAGTACGTGTTCGGCAACCCCGGCTCCACGGAGGTCGTCTTCATGGACGCCCTATACGAGCACCCGCGCATCAAGTACATGCTCGCCCTTCACGAGACCGTGGCGATGGGAATGGCGGGCGGCTATTCCTGGGCTTCCGGGAAGACGGGATTCGTGAACGTCCACACTGCGCCGGGTGTGGCCAACGCGATAAGCGCACTGTACAACGCCAACGTCGCCGACTTCAACATGGTCGTCACCGCAGGCCAGCAGGACACCCGACTAATCCAGCGGGAGCCGGGCCTAACGGGCGATTTGGTCGGTATGACAAAGCCATTCACCAAATGGAGCGCCGAGGTGCAGCATCCCCAGGACATACCGCTGATGATGCATCGGGCCTTCAAGATGTCGGGACAGCAACCCCAGGGCCCTACCTTCCTGTCCCTGCCGCAGGACATGCTGGGCCGGGAAGCCGACATAGAGGTCGGGAGGCCATCCTGGATACCGTCGGGCCTGAGGCCTGATCCGGAAGCCATAGACCGCGCGGCAACACTGCTGGCCGGAGCCAAAAGCCCGGTGCTATTCCTGGGGTTTCGGGTGTCGAGGTGTGGGGCCCTGGGAGAGGCGGTGGAGCTCGCCGAGCTGATCGGGGCACGGGTAACGGAGAATCGGATCCGGGCCGAGACCGCGTTCCCCTCCGATCATCCCCTCTTCGAAGGAGGTATGTGGACCGACGTGCCCAATGCCCCGGAAGTGATGAGGGATGCCGACGTGGTTATGGCCATCGGGGCAAACTTCATATCTCAGCTCTTCTACACTTCGGATGAAGTCGTGAACCCGGCCTCGAAGATCATCCACCTGGACACCGATCCCTGGGAGATCGGTAAGAACCAGCCCACGGACATCGGAATACTTGCCGACATCAAGGCGGCGTTGAAAGAGCTACTGGCCGCGGTATCCGAAAAGATGACGAACGACGACAGGGCCGGGGCCCGGGACCGCGTATCCCGCATCTCCGACTCCAACCACCGAAGGAGAGAGGTGATCTGGGAGCGGGCCCAGAGCAGCGGCAACGCAGAGCCAATGGCCGACTCTCGACTGATGCTGGGACTGAAGGAAGCTATCCCTCCCGAAACGGTGATAGTGGATGGTGGCATCACGGCGTCTATGGCTCTGAGGGACCTGCTGGACTTCGGGGATGCGGCGTCGTATCTGGCCGTAAGAGATAACGATGGCAGTCTCGGGGATGCGCTGCCGATGACGATGGGCGTCAAGCTCGCTTTGCCAGACAGGCCAGTGGTCGGGGTGGTGGGGGACGGGAACGCAATGTACTCGATACAGGGTTTGTGGACTGCGGCCCATCACCAGATACCCGTAGTCTGGGTTATCTGCAACAATGCAACCTACCGCATCCTGAAACTGAACACCATGCGGGTCCTGGGCCCCGAGGCCCGGGAGAAGCTTCACTCCGTCGATCTGGGTGGCCCCCCGCTGAACTTCGCCAAGATTGCCCAGAGTCTAGGGATTGACGGCGTGCAGGTCACCCGCGGCGACGAGGTCAGGCCCGCCATCGAAAGGGCCTTGGCCCTCGGTAAGCCGGCGTTGGTGGACGCGGTAATCGACGGATCTTTCTAAAATACTAATAACCTGGAGGCAGACCAAATGCCCAATCTGGAACGATTCAAGAACGACATGCAGGTCCTGGCCAAGATTGGACGGGTCCCGGAGGGCGGGGTATCGCGGTTTGCGCTTTCGCCGGCTGACATTGAGGGGCGGAAGCTGACCATGGGGATTATGGAAAGCATCGGGCTATCGGTGCGTGTGGATGCCATAGGCAACATCCGGGCCCGGCGCGAGGGTCGAGACCCCTCCGCGCCCATAGTCATGATGGGCTCTCACATAGACAGCGTGCCCAACGGTGGAGACTACGATGGGCCGACCGGGGTCATGGGACCCCTGGAGATAGTCCGTACTCTCAACGACCAGGGCATTGAGACCCTGCACCCCATCGAAGTCGTCGTGTTCACCGACGAGGAGGGCGCCCGCTTCCGAAAAGGGACCCTGGGCAGCGCCGTGATGGCGGGGCGGATTGAGTGGGACGAAATCAAGGACATCAAGGACGATGACGGCATCACCCTCACCGAGGCCCTTCAAGGCATCGAAACCTCGGGGACGCCGCAGGAAATTGCACTGGCCGATGGCGAGGTTAAGTCATTTGTCGAGTTACACGTAGAACAGAGCGGCAGGCTGGAGGAGAACTCGAAGCCCATCGGCATAGTCCAGGCGATCACGGGGTCGAGCCACAAGCGGGTCAGAGTTTTCGGTGTAGCCGATCACGCAGGTGCAACCCCTATGGACCGCAGGACCGACGCCCTGGTGCCTACATCACGGATGATTCAGGAGATAGAGCGGATTGGGCGAGGCGACCCTGAAGGCTCGCTGGTTTGCACGGTCGGCATCGTTTACGTGAAGCCGGGCGCCATGAATATCGTCCCCAACGAGGTCACCTTCACCACCGATGTCCGGGACACGTCACCGACCACGCTGGACGCTGCCATAAAAGACATCGACGATATGATCACCGCCGTGGCCCTGGAGCGGGGTGTCGAGTTCGACATCGAGAATCTGGAGTACATCCCGGCAGTCGAGATGTCCGGTGAGGTGAAGTCGGTGATAGCGTCGGCCTGTGACAAGCTGGGGCTCGACAGGATGGACGCCTACAGCCGGGCCGTCCACGATACGTCGCATATTGCGCAGGTTACGAATGCTGGAATGATCTTCGTGCCTAGCGTCGGTGGCAAGAGCCACTCACCGGACGAGCTGACCTATTGGGAAGACATCCAACCCGGCCTGGACGTGCTGTACGAGGTGACTCTGGCGCTTGCAAAAGCGGACTAACGCCCATATAAGAGCGCCTTCCCCGCTTCTTTCTCGTTTGACGGGATTTTGACGGGGGTGGTAAAATCGACTGCTGCAAGGCCCCTGTAGGAGTGTAGCTCAGCTGGAAGAGCAGCGGTCTCCAAAACCGCAGGTCGGGGGTTCGAGTCCTCCCACTCCTGCCATTCAAGAGGCTGTATTGAAGGTGATATTATTGTCATAGTCTCGGCAGTAAGTTGAAGGGGTTAGCGGGGGAAGATATTATGCTTGCCGAGGTGGTGGAATCGGTAGACACGCTGTCTTGAGGGGGCAGTGAGCGAAAGCTCGTAGGAGTTCAAATCTCCTCCTCGGCACCATCTTAAAATATACGATAAGCGGAAGTGGCTCAGTGGTAGAGCATCTCCTTGCCAAGGAGAGGGTCGCGGGTTCGAATCCCGTCTTCCGCTCCACGGCGACGTAGCCAAGTGGTTAAGGCGGGGGTCTGCAAAACCTCTATCGGCGGTTCGAATCCGCCCGTCGCCTCCAATATGACAAGCAAGCGCAGGCCCGGGACCCCCGGCCTGCGCCTCTTTTAATCGGGCAATACACGGGCCGAGGTGGCGGAATTGGCAGACGCGACGGACTTAAAATCCGTTGGGAGTACTCCCGTAAGGGTTCGAGTCCCTTCCTCGGCACCAAGGCTTTGCTTAGATTACGAACTTACTCGGAGGGTCTACATCCCATCAATTAAGGGATCACTGGATGCTAACGCAGCAAGTTTCACCTTGAGGCAGCGGATCACATAATGAACACTAAGTCTATGTTGCCCGGCACCGTGCCGTTACACGACCCACGTGGACTTTGGCACCTACAGGGACAACTATTAGTCATGGCGGAATCAGTTTTTGGACGCCGCGATTTATCAAAAGTCATTTGCCAGCCGCAATTCGGTGGTGATTTCCCTCGGATAAGACATACGTTCAGCAAGCATGGCGTATACGTGGAGCTGGCGAGGAATGCAAAAACACGTTGGGACTTCGTGTTATACCAAATGGCACACGAGACTGTGCACTTGCTTAATCCCATTGAAGGCGACGCCAAAGTTCTAGAGGAGGGTGTCGCCAGTGAGTTTTCTCGTTACGTCCAACAGTATTTCGTAAATTCAACAGGACATCAAATATGTGTCTTCGATGACCTACAGTCCTACATAAATGCAGCCAAATTTGTTCGAATGCTCCCCGGAGGATCCTTGAGGTCGGCTAGGCGTATCCGGAATTGCATCGGAGCCTTAGAGAGCATAAGTGTTCAAATTCTGGAAGGGCTATTTCCAAATGTCGATGCATCCATCTTACGTGAATTGAACAAGAGGTTCGACAGAAATCACTGATGGATCTTTTGGCTTAGTTACCCTTTTCGCCACTGAGCTATCTTTAATTATCCTAGATATTCACAAAATAGCTTGCGTGGGTGAATTCTCCTAATCCCCCACCCCCTAATCCGGCCTGAGCACGTTTATCGGACTCCCATTCAGATAAGCCCGTATGGTGTCCACGGCAATATTGGTCATGTTCATTATGGAGGCGGGAGTGTCATAAGACATTCAGAAAGTCTTCAAGGGGAATTTCCAGCTTCGTTAAGATGCTCTTGAGAGTGCCCTTTGACAGAACCTTCCTATTAAGCACCAAGGGCGCCGTCAGCCTGTGCCCATCTTCTCGCTCCCGAGAATAGACTGCATGACTGCCCCTTGTTCTTTCGAGGCGACACCCCAGCCGCTCAAGTGCAACAGTCGCCTCTCGGCTGGTGCAAGTGGGAAGCCTGCTAAACTGCAAAAGGCGTAATACCTAAGCTACAGCCACGGCAGGACACAGGACCCAAGCCTTAACCGGCTCTGCACCGACCAGGTGGTCCAGACGGACAGGGAGTTCGAGATAGGGGACTCGGTCGTCATCCACACCCCACACCTTTATCCCTTTTTCTTTGAAGACTCGTGCGCGCTCCCCAAGCTCTTCCAGGGTTTCGATTTCTAACTGGACGGCTTCGTCGAGATTGTGTCGCGCCTCTTCCGGGGTATCGGCGCAAGTCGCCGTGCCCAGCTCCAAACAGGTAGCCGTGTACTGATCGTCTTCCTGCTCCACTATCCCGGTTAGAAGCACAAATCCGGCCATAACTTAGTCCCTTTCTCTAAGCGAGGGCGATAGTAACACAGCCAAAGAGGGTGGCAATTTTGACCTCTCCGATACAGGGCAGACAAATGCTTGATGCAGGGAGAAGGCGGCATTCCCTCAGGTATCCACGCCTAATCCGGCCTGAGCACGTTTATCGGGCTGCCGTTCAGATAGGCCCGTATGGTGTCCACGGCGATATTGGTCATGTTCATTATGGCAGCAGGAGTGTCGTAGGCGATGTGGGGGGTTAGCACTACGTTGTCGAAGTGACGGAGGGGTTCGTCTGTGGCCGGTTCCTCGGCGTAGACATCCGTGGCATAACCGGCCAGCTGCCCCGACTCCAGTGCCTTTATCACCGCCTCCTGCTGCGCCACCTGACCCCGGGCCACGTTCACGAGGTAGGCTCCATCCTTCATCAACCCCAGCTCTCGCTCCCCGATGATGCCCGTTGTCTCGTCATTCAGCACCGGGGCAAGTTGTATGTAGTCGGAGCGAGACATCAGTTCATCCAGCCCGACGAATTCCACGTTGTTGGCCTTGGCCCGCTCTTCCGACGGATTCCTTGTCGTGCAAATGACATTCATACCCAGCCCGTTGCCGATAGCCGCCAGCTCGGAGCCCAATCCCCCGAGGCCAAGAATACCCATTGTCGCACCCCGTATGGCCGAGCCGCCGAATCGTTCCCACTTGCTTTCACGCATCGACTTGTCGGCATTGACCACCTTCCGGGCAAGGGCGAGCATCAGGGCAATGCCATGCTCGGCGACGGCCTCGTCGCCGTAGTGGGGGGTGTTGCACAGAGTAATCCCCTTGCTCCAGGCATACTTCATGTCGATCTGCGTCTGAGGCCCGATTCCCAGGTAGCAGATCATCTTCAGCTCGGGCATGGCATCAAGCATGTCGTGAGTCAAGTTGATCCAGCTCCAGCAGATGGCCTCCGCACCCTGGCAACGCGCCACGAAGTCCTCGGCGGAGGGGAGATCGTAGAAGTAGGTTGCCTCGGCCTCTCCGGCGAACGGGTCGGTTTCGAAGGGAATCATTCCTCCAAGGTCTGCAAAAACCACCTTCTTCATAATGCAATCCTCCCGGTGAATGGCTGGGCTGATGGGTAACACGCTCCGCTATTGTAATACAGCGGAGGTCGCGAACAAGGCGGGTATCGTGGACTACCTGGTGACCTTAACCGTGCGCCGACGCAGGGAGTAGCCGCTTCGAGCCAGGAGCAAAATGCCTCCCAGCCCTATCACGCTCAGGTAGTTTATGGAGCGGTCCAGCAGGGTGACGGAGAGGGCTTCCTCGGCGGATAAGACCGTGGCCAGGACGCCGGTCATGCCAGCCTCGACCAACCCGAGGCCTCCGGGCGTTATCGGGAAAGTGGTTATTATCGAAGCGCCGAGGGCAACGAATACGACTATGGAAATGTCGACATCCAGGCCGAGTGAATAGATAACGAAGAGGAGTCGGGCCGTTTCGAAGCCCCATACGGCTACGCTAAGGACCGTCAAGCGGGGCCAGCGCCGGAAGCTCTTGAGGGTGCCCTCCCGGAAGTTGTCATAGCCCCCCCTGTATCTGGCGGGCAGGAAACGGGTGAGGGTCTTGCCGGTCACGACCATGGCGAGGGGTATGCCGGCAAGGACCAGGGTTAAGACCACACCACCCACCAGGATGTAGGTGAGAACGGGGTTCCAGTAGGAGCTGAGGAGGAATAGAGCGGCCAATCCAATCAGTCCTAGAGTAACCACCGTGTCCAGGATCCGTTCGGCGAAGAGGCAACCCGCGACCAGGGCCAACCCTGCTTTGAGTCTGCTGGTCAGCTGGTAGCACCTGTAAACGAACCCCATCCTGAACACCGAAATGGAGTTCAGGAACCACCCCAGAAACCCTATCTCCGAGAGAGTCAGGATCGAAATCTTGTCCCGGGAATTTATGTCCTCGCACCCCGAGTCTTCCAGAAGCACCCGCCATCTGATCGATCTAATGGGGAAGCTGATGTAATAGATGGCGAATGCAGCCACGTACCACACGGGGTCGGTCCGCTTTATCTCCAACCAGGTGCTTTCCAAGTCCAGATCGAACTGGACAGTCAGGAAGTACAAGAGGGAGCCCGCGATGGCAATCGCGACTACATTGCGCGCGCTGAGGAAACGCCGTCGCAGAGACGAGAAGGTGAGTGCGGTCTGACCGCCACTTTCACGGGAGGTCTCGTTGTCCCGTTTGGGGGAATCGTCTATGTTTTTCGGGTCGCTCATGTCACAGCGGACGCTTCGCGGGTATACCCGGTCTTCGGGGATACCTTTCGGGGGTGGGAGCGGTCTTTTCGAACAATAGCAGGCGGCGCTCCGAGTCCAGACCCTCCACACTCACCGGGACTTCCTGCCGGAAGCTGCCTCCGAGAATCGAGAGCGCATGCCGAAAATCGCCGGGCTCATTCTTGTAGGAAGCAATCTTCTGCGCCACCACTCTACCGCCTACCCGGCAGAAGGGGAGCGTGAACTCCAGGAGAGTGGCAAGCGGCGCTACGGCCCTTGAAACAACGAAATCAAAGGACTCTCGCAGGTCCTCGCGGTGGGCTAGCGTCTCGGCGCGGCCGGTGAGCACGGTTACGTCCTCCAAGCCCATGTCCCTGGTTAGATGCTCCAGGAAACTCGTCTTTTTGCCGATCGAATCGAGGAGGAACAGGGATATCGAATCTCGGGCGATCTTTAGCGGCACACCCGGAAACCCCGCCCCGCTCCCCACATCCAGTAACCGCAATGAACCGTCCGGCGGCAGCATCTTGGCAACTGTGAGGGAGTCTACGAAGTGCTTTAGCTGTATATCCTCTACGCCGGTAATACTCGTCAGATTAGCCGTGAGTCTCCCGTCTCGCAGGCACTCCAGGTAAAGGCCGAACTGGTCGATCTGGGCTTTCGTCAGGTCGAGGCCCAACGCTCGGGCCCCTTGTATCAGTTTGTCCATCTAGCCCCGAACCCGCAGTTTTGGAGCGCCGGTGCGGCCGGGATGTCCAGCACGATTATAGCACTGCGTCCCTATGCGCGGCCCACTTCCTTGTTTATATGCCTTGGATTTGCGGAAAAATAGGAAAGTCGTTTGTAATTTGCTTAACTAAATTGGGTTTCAAGAAAGTATAGAGGCCACGTGAGTATTGGCGCACGATGTACTACCATGGCATATGAGGAGGTAGGCATGGCCATTAGGCGAGACCAACCTTATATATGGGTGACGTGGCTCACCAAGTTGCTTGTCGGGGAGAACTCCTGCGAGTGGGCTGCCTGGTTCAGGGCGCACTACACAAACTTCCGTCGCGCGCCCGATGACTTTGACAGCGCCGGATGGCAGATGAACCACACTGCTCTGCTGAACAAGGTCCGTGATCGGCTCCAGGCCGAGGGAAGTACGTTATTCATCGAAAAGCAGAACCGTTTCGTTCTCAGGGGGACCAGCGCCACCCTGGGAGGCAAGCCAGATCTAATCTCGCTTTCCGGTGACAAGGGCGTGATCTACGACGTTAAAACCGGTCAACCCTCCGCCTCCGACCACGTACAGGTTATGACCTATATGTACGCCGTGCCTCGGGCGCTGGGCCAGTACAAGAATATGATCTTCGACGGCGTGGTCGCATACCAGGACTACGAGGTTCCGATACCTGCGTCGGCAGTCAATGAGCAGTTTATCGATAGGCTGGCGACGCTGATACGGAGGATAGGTCGGGACCAGCCTTTAACAAAGACTCCGAGCGCGATGGAATGCGGCTTCTGCCAGATATCAAAGGAAGAATGCCCCGAGCGGGTGGAAAGTGCCCCCGACGAGGGGCTTGCCACGACGGACTTTTGAGAAGGGCCGGGAGCTGACCTTGTACTGGCGTCGGATGGCCCGCCGTGGCGCCGGTTCGAGCGACTTCATGTGAGCAAGCGACTCGATCTAGACCCACCTAAACTGGCGACTAGGAAGGGACTCTCTAGGAAGAAGATCCGGAACGTCACCCGCTGAGTTGAATCGCCGCCCAGACTACCCCCAGTATCACTTCTAGCCCGAAGACTCCCACCATCCAGTCTGCACCGTAGGACCGCTTGTTGGTCAGCGCTCTATTATCGTCGATAGCCTTTCCCGCTTCCTCCAGGACTTCCCTCCTGAACTCCGCCGCCGGTGCCGACAGCCGTTTCTCGTGGGCAAGAGCACTCGGCAATGTGTACTGCACTAAACCCATCTGACGAGTGTATATCAGGAACGCAACCGCGAATGCGGCCAAGGCCAGTGCTAGTGATGCGAGGGTTAGCGGCAAGGGCGAGGTTGATACCGGTTCATCCTGACTCAGGGCCAACACCGCAACGGGAAACGCCACAGTTACGGTCACAATAAGGGCGATCAACCTGTCTATCCTCTTCTCGACTGAGGAAAGCCTGCGCAGAGACCAATCATACGCGGGCACGATCATATCGTAGGCGAGTTCCAGGGTATCTTTATTGTTCTCCTTCATCGCCTTTCCCTAGATATTACACATACGAAAATCCGCTTGGAGAATACCATAGGCGGGGACCGCAGGCGTTACAACCTATTATGTTCCGGACTTCCACACCCCCTTCAACCCTGAATTTCCCTTGACAGTCAGCCTGTGTGCTGGTAGACTCGCCATTCGCGGCCACAGGTCGTGGTTTGTCGTGTGCAAACATATATTTGAGAACTGTTACTGAAGCGTAACCGCTGAGCTAAAGAACATGCCGACAGTCAACCAATTGATCAGGAAGGGCAGGACCAGGGTCACCAAGAAGACCAAGGCCCCGGCCCTCCGCATGTCCTACAACACACTGAAGAATAAGCAGGTTCGGAACTCCAACTCCCCTCAGAAGAGGGGTGTTTGTGTACGTGTAAGGACCGTGACTCCCAAGAAGCCAAACTCGGCGCTCCGAAAGGTTGCGAGGGTCAGGCTGACCAACGGAATGGAAGTCACGGCCTACATTCCCGGAGAAGGACACAACCTCCAGGAGCACTCGGTAGTGCTAATAGAGGGCGGGAGAGTGAAGGACCTGCCGGGCGTAAGATACCACGTTATAAGGGGGTCGCTGGACGCATCCGGAGTAGCAAATCGGCAGCAGGGCCGGAGCAAATACGGGACTAAAAGAAGCCGTTAGCCGGGCGACTAGCAGTCGGGCCCCCACCCAGTGTTGTGTCGCCGAGGCGCACAGCCTCGGTTGACCCACTTCGACCGGACAAACACCCTACCTAGTTAGGGACTGAGTTCCGAGCAATATTTTTGACCGACACTATACCTATGCCCTGATAGAGACAGCGATAGAGCGAGAACATGGCAAGACGGAGACGAGCAGAAAAGAGACGGGTGGACCCGGACCCCAAGTATCAGAGCCTGATGCTGGCCCGGTTCATCAACAAGACTATGCACTCGGGCAAGAAGAGCACGGCGCAGCGCATCGTTTACTCCGCGCTGGACATCATCGAAAACACCGAGAAAAAGAGCGGCATGGACGTGTTCGAGCAAGCGATCAGGAACACCTCGCCCCTGCTTGAAGTCAAGCCCCGCCGAGTCGGCGGCGCCACTTACCAGGTCCCCCGGGAAGTCAGGTCCGACCGAAGTCTCACCATGGCAATGCGCTGGCTCCTTTCGGCCTCTCGAGCAAAGACCGGCCGACCCATGGCCCACAGACTCGCCGAAGAACTGATGGACGCAGCCAAGGGTCAGGGAGCAGCGGCAAAACGCCGTGAGGACCTGCACCGAATGGCCGAAGCCAACCGGGCCTTCGTTCACTACCGCTGGTAAAGAAAGACACATGGCGCAGACACAGACCATAAAACGAGGCGACCCCGAGTCCCGGCCCACCCCATCACTGGAAATGGTCAGGAACATAGGATTTATCGCGCATATTGACGCTGGAAAGACCACCGTAACCGAAAGGGTGCTCTTCTTCACGGGCCGCATCTACAAGATGGGCGAGGTCCACGAAGGCACGGCGGTTATGGACTGGATGGACCAGGAGCGGGAGCGCGGCATAACGATCACTGCTGCAGCGACTACCGCTTACTGGAAAGACTATCTGGTTAACATTATTGACACCCCCGGCCACGTGGATTTCACAGCCGAGGTGGAGCGAAGCCTCCGGGTCCTTGACGGAGGCGTCGTCGTATTTGACGGAGTTGCGGGCGTCGAGCCCCAGTCCGAGACGGTATGGCGTCAGGCCAACAAGTACTCCGTGCCCCGGATCTGCTTCGTAAACAAGATGGACAGGGTCGGGGCCGATTTCTACCGCACAATCGACATGATCGTCGAAAGACTTGAAGGCAACCCCGTCCCGATACAGCTGCCTATGGGCAGTGAAGACGCCTTCGAAGGCGTCATCGACCTGGTCGAAAACACCGCTTTCGTATATCCCCAAGACGGGGAACAGGGCCCGGTAAGGGTCAATATCCCCGACTCCTATCAGGAGTTGGCCGCCCGATACAGGGATTCGCTGTTAGAGCGGGTAGCAGAAACCGACGATTCCTTAATTGCCAAGTACGTCGAGGGCCAGGAGATTTCGGTCGAGGAGCTGAAGGCAGCCCTGCGCCAGGCCACTATCGACAACAAGCTGGTCCCGGTTATGTGCGGCGCCGCCCTGAAAAACAAGGGCATTCAGCTGATGCTGGACGCCGTACTGGACTACCTGCCCTCGCCCCTGGACGTGCCCCCGGTGGAGGTCACCTCGGCTAAGACGGGGGAGAAGTCCCTGCGGGAGACCTCGCCAAAGGCCCCATTCGCGGCCCTTGCTTTCAAGGTAGTGACGGACCCCTACGTCGGGCGTTTGGTCTACTGCCGCATCTACTCCGGAACGGTAAAGAGCGGTTCCACCGTTTACAACTCCAGCCGCACTGGCAGGGAGCGGATTGGCCGTATCCTGAAAATGCACGCCAACCACCGGGAGGAGGTCACCGAGGCCACCGCGGGCGACATCGTCGCTGCCATCGGTCTCAAGAACACCTACACCGGCAACACCGTATGCGAAGTCCATGCTCCTATCCTCCTCGAGTCCATCACCTTCCCCGATCCAGTAATCTCCGTAGCCGTCGAGCCAAGGTCCAAGATGGACCAGGACCGCCTCAACGACGCATTGGTGAAAATGGCCGACGAGGACCCGACCCTTCGGCTCAAGCACGACGATGAGACCGGCCAGACGGTAATCCAGGGTATGGGCGAGATGCACCTCGAGGTGACCGTCGAGCGGATCAGGCGAGAGCAGAGCGTCGATGTCAGGATGGGTAAACCGCAGGTAGCCTACAGGGAGACTATTACGTCTTCCGGCAGGGCCGTCGGGCGGCTTGTTAAGCAGACCGGAGGTCACGGACAATTCGCTCACGTTGTTATCAATTTAGAGCCCCTGGAAGCAGGCCAGGGGTTCCAGTTTGTAAACCAGATCCGGGGCGGAGACATCCCGACTGAATACATTCCCTCCGTGGAGCGAGGCGTCAAGGAAGCCATGACCACCGGCGTCCTGGCGGGCTACCCCGTTGTGGACGTCAAGGTGACACTGGTGGACGGCAGTTTCCACCCCGTCGACTCCTCGGACATCGCCTTCCAGATAGCCGGTTCCATGGCTCTCAGGGAAGGGGTGCGCAAGTGCAAGCCCGCAATCCTTGAACCTGTCATGAAGCTGGAGATCAACACCCCCGGCGACTTCCTCGGAGACATCCTGGGGGACATCAACGGACGCCGCGGCAACATCAGCGGCATCACCGGCCTGGGCGGCACCCAGACCGTACAGGCCCTTGTCCCCCTGTCGGAGTGCTTCGGTTATGCCACTCACATCCGATCCCTGAGCCAGGGTCGGGCCATCCACTCAATGGAATTTGCCCACTACGACAAGGCCCCGGAGAAGATAGCGGAGCAGGTTGCTACAAGGGGGAGGTACACCGGCCTCTAGGCCGGCGGAGACAAACATGGCAAAGCAGAAGATGCGTATAAGGCTTAACGCCTACGACCACAAGATCCTCGACCAGTCAGCGGAGCAGATCGTTGACGCCGCAGAGAGGACTGGCGCGGGCGTAGTGGGCCCGATCCCACTGCCTACAAAGATCAAGAAGTTCTGCGTTACCCGCTCCTCCAACACGTTCAAAGACTCTCGGGAGCAGTTCGAGATCCGGACCCACAAGCGCATCATCGAAGTTCTCGACCCGACCAACAAGACCATCGACGCCCTCACCCTGCTTAACCTGCCGGGCGGCGTCGAAATCGAAATAAAACTGTAGGTCAGAATTACTAATCTGATGATTGACGGACTATTAGGAAAAAAGCTGGGCATGACCCAGCGTTTTAGTGAAGACGGCACTTTGCATGCGGTGACGGTCATACAGGCCGGGCCCTGCACGGTAGTGCAAGTTAAGACGCCCGAAAAGGATGGATACCAGGCTGTCCAGATCGGCTTCGACAAGCCAAAGCGGCTCAACAAGCCGAAGCAGGGCCACCTCAAGGACCTCGGCGAGTTCCGACACCTCCGCGAAGTGGGAAGCAAGGACTTCTCCGGCATCGAGGAAGGGGCCACGATTGACGTGAGCATCTTCGAGTCCGGTGAGAAGGTGGATGTGATCGGCACGTCCAAGGGCAAAGGGTTCGCCGGAGTTGTGAAGCGTTACCACTTTGGCGGCGGACCCAAGACGCATGGTCAGTCGGACCGACACCGGGCCCCGGGCTCGGTTGGCGCAGGCACCACTCCGGGGCGCGTGACCAAAGGCTTCAAAATGGCCGGCCACATGGGCAACGAAAGAGTGACTTCGCAAAACCTCACTGTCATGGAGGCGGACCCGCAGCGCAATATTCTCCTGCTGAGGGGTTCGGTGCCCGGGCCACAGAATGGGCTAGTCCTGGTACAGAAGAGACAACGCTAACCAATATCCCCAAATATATGAAAACGCAACTCAAAAATAGATCGGGAGAAGTGCTGAGGGACGTCGAAGTCAGTGACGGCCTCTTCGCCATACCGCTGACCATGAGGCTTAAAGGTCTGCTTCATCAGGCCGTGGTCCGGCAGCGGGCCAACGGCAGAAAAGGCCGACCCTCGGTCAAGTCCCGGTCAGAAGTGGTCGGAAGCACCCGCAAGTTGTTCCCCCAGAAGGGAACAGGACGAGCGCGTGCCGGAAGTATCCGCTCCCCGCTGCGTCGGGGTGGTGGAGTCGCATTCGGGCCTCAGCCACGGAGCTTCTCACAACGCATGCCCAAGAAGATGCGCAGGCTCGCAATCCGTGGCGCCTTGTCAGCCAAGGCCGCCGACGGTCGAATGGCTATAGTCGACGACCTCGGTATCGAACAGCCCAGAACCAAGGAAATGGTCGAGTTGCTGGATGCCCTTAAGGCGAAGAAGTCCGTACTGGTGGTCACTCCCGAGCCTCGGGATGCCCTCATCAAGTCGGCCGGCAACCTGGAGCGGGTAAAGACTCTTCCCGCCCGATATTTGAACGTATACGACGTTCTGGCCCACGAGCATCTGATCATCGAACTGGAAGCAGTCAGGACTGCCGAAGACCTCTGGGCGCCCGGCGGCAGGACAATCGAGGAAGAACCAAAGAAGAAGGCGCCCGCCAAGCGGAAGCCTCGCGCCAAGAAGCCGACACCCGAAGCCACCACCGAAACCGATGAACCGGACCCTATACCCGAACCCGAAGCTGAGGAATCGTAAGCCGTGGAACTTCTGCAGGTCCTGAAAAGACCGATAGTGACGGAAAAGAGCACCATCCTTCACGAAAGCGACAAGTACGCCTTCGAGGTGATGTCCAACTCCAACAAGGTGCAGATCAAGGCGGCGGTGGAAAAGGCCTTCGACGTAAAGGTAACCGCGGTCAACACCATTACGGTGCCCGGTAAGACAAAGTTCCGGGGTAGGAGAAAAATTCAGACCTCCCCTTGGAAGAAGGCGATAGTTACGCTGAGGCCTGGAGACAAGATCGAGTTATTTGAAGGGGTATAGGCGTCGGGACGCTTTATCTTAAGGAATATTCATGGCTCTGAAGATATATAAACCGACCTCTCCGGGACGGAGAAACGCCACCGGCTCCTCCTTCGAGGAGATTACCAGGAGCAAGCCCCATAAGGCCCTGCTGCTGCCCCTGAAAAAGAGCGCCGGCAGGAACGTTCGCGGCAAGATAACCGTGCGACGCCGGGGCGGGGGTGCAAAGCGCAGACTCCGGATAATCGATTTCAAGAGGGACAAGATCGGGGTGCCGGGGAAGGTCGCTTCCATAGAGTACGATCCCAACCGGACGGCACGAATAGCCTTGATTCACTACGCCGATGGAGACAAGCGGTACATTCTGGCCCCCTGGAACCTTCCGTTAGGCCAGACGATAGTCTCCGGGCCCGACGCCCCCATCAAGGTCGGGAACACATTGCCTCTGAGGGTTATCCCCACCGGTACCACCATCCACAACATAGAGATGAAGCCCGGCAAGGGCGGACAACTCGTGCGCGGAAGTGGTACGGCCGCTCAACTCCTCGCCAAAGACGGCATCTACAGCCTGCTCAGGCTCCCCTCCGGGGAACTGCGCCGGGTGGAGAGCGAGTGCAAGGCTACCATCGGACAGGTGGGCAACCCGGACCAGAAGAACATGAAACTCGGCAAGGCAGGCCGCAACCGGTGGAAGGGCAAGAGGCCCTCCGTCCGAGGCTCGGCCATGAGCCCCCGAGACCATCCGCATGGAGGCGGCGAGGGCCGGTCCCCGGTGGGAATGCCCGGGCCCAAGACCCCCTGGGGCAAACCTGCAATGGGGTACCGCACCAGAAGGAACAAGAAGTCTGACAAGATGATCGTGAGAAGGCGGAAGTAGAATGTCGAGATCGATCAAAAAGGGGCCTTTCGTAGACGCCAAGCTGATGAAGAAGGTTGAGGCGGCGATGGGTTCCAACAACAAGGTGATCATCAAGACCTGGTCTCGGGCCTCGGTCATCGTGCCGGAAATGGTGAGCCAGACCATCGCCGTCCATGACGGTCAGCGGCACATGCCCATCTTCGTGACGGAGAACATGGTCGGGCACAAGCTCGGGGAATTCGCCCCGACCCGGCGATTCAGGGGCCACATGGGCCGCACGGAACAGACCACCCGAAGGATATAGAGACAGGAAACGAGCATAACAAGTGGAAGTCCAGGCCCGAGTCAAAACCATAAATGCATCACCCAAGAACCTGCGCAACCTGATCGATACGGTGCGAGGCATGAGGGTGGAAGACGCCATTTCCCAACTCCGGTTCACGCCCATTCCCATGGCGCGGATCGTGAGGAAGGCAGTCGAGTCGGCGGCGGCAAATGCCGAAAACAATTACGACATGGTCCGGGACGAACTCCGCATAGTGAAGATAACTGCTGATGAAGGGGCCCGTATGAAGAGGTTCAAGGCCAAGCCCCGGGGCAGGGCCGCACCTATTATCAAGCGCACAAGCCACCTGACCGTAGTGGTGGACCAGGACGACGGGGAGGATTAATTGGGACAGAAGACCCATCCTGTAGGGTTTCGGCTAGGAATTATCCGGGACTGGGACGCCAAGTGGTTCGCCCGTAAGGGCGACCAGTACCGGAAGCTGCTTGCCGAGGACATGACTATCCGAAAGACTATCCTCGGGAACCACACCGACGCGGCAATCTCCAAAGTCGAGATCGAGAGGAATGCCAACGAGGTCATCGCGACCATCCACACCGCCCGGCCCGGAATTGTCATCGGACGGGGAGGCCAGAGGGTAGACGAGTTGCGAGGGATGCTGGAGAAGAAGACCGGGCGTCGCGTGCGCCTGAACATACAGGAGATATCCCAGCCTGAGCAGGACGCCTTCCTGGTCGCCCGGAACATCGCCGATCAGTTGGAACGGCGGGTCTCCTACCGGCGGGCCATCAGGCAAGCTGCAACACGTTCCATGCAGACGGGTATCGAGGGCATCAAGATCATCTGCTCGGGCAGGCTGGGCGGCGCCGAGATTGCCAGGGACGAAAAGCACATGGACGGTCGGGTCCCGCTTCACACCCTTCGGGCCGACATCGACTACGGCATCGCCGAAGCCCTCACCACCATGGGCGTCGTAGGCGTCAAGGTGTGGATATATAAAGGAGACATCCTGCCGGAGCCCAAGCAGAGCGAGGCCGAAAGAATGGAGCCCATCAGCGTAACCATTCCAAGCTCCAAGTTGGCGGATGCAGAAGCTGAAGCCGAAGGCGAAGGCGCTGAAGGACAGGCGGTAGCAGTCACGGTAGAGGAGAGCAATGCTTCAACCGAAACGAGTTAAGTTTCGGAAGGCCCATCGGGGGCACCGCAGGGGCATGGCCCACGCGGGGTCGGGGCTTTCATTTGGTGAGTTCGGGCTCAAGGCCCAGACTACTGCGTGGATAACCAACCGGCAGATCGAGGCTGCCCGACGCGCCATCACCCACCACGTACGGCGTGGCGGACAGATATGGATACGCATCTTCCCCGATAAGCCGGTGACCTCCAAGCCCCTGGAGACCCGGATGGGAAGCGGTAAGGGCAACGTTGACCACTGGGTTGCAGTGGTGAAGCGGGGCCGCATGCTTTTTGAAATCGGCGGCGTGGAAAAAGAAACTGCCAAGGAGGCCATGAGAAGGGCCTCCCACAAGCTGCCCGTAGCCACGCGGTTCGTGTCTCGGGACGAGCTTTAATAAGGCTGCTACGCAAGCGAGGTATCTTAGTTGAAAGCGGAAGAAATAAGGAGCCTGTCGGCGGTGGACCTGGAACGGGAGTTGGAAAACTCCTACCGGGAGACGTTTAATCTCAGGTTTCGCCGCGCCACAAACCAGCTCACCAACCACAGAGAAATCAGACGCATTCGCAGAAAGATCGCACGACTGAAGACGATCATGCGGGAGCGGGAATTGGCTCAGGGACAGAGATGAATAAGGCCCGAAAGACAATTACAGGCCAGGTCGTCAGCGACAAGATGGACAAGACCGTCGTCGTTGCGGTGGAGCGCTACCGTACGCACCGGCTTTACAAACGACGCATCAAGAGACTGTCGAAGTTTAAGGCTCACGACTACAACAACTCCTGCAAGTTGGGCGACACAGTGCGGATAGAGGAGACCAAGCCCCTGTCCCGAGACAAGCGCTGGCGCGTGACGGAAGTCCTGGCCCGAGTCGACATCGCCGAGACCCAGCCGAAGGACTTGGCCGCCACGTCCGAAGAGGCAAAGAGCTAATGATACGCGTAGCAACACGCCTCCAGGTCGCCGACAACTCGGGGGCCAAGGAGATAGAGTGCATTAACGTGCCCGGCGGCACGGGCAAGCGCTACGCCACTATCGGCGAAATCATCGTTGCCTCTGTCAAGCAAGCCGTGCCCGCCGCCCAGGTCAAGAAGGGCGACGTGGTCAAGGCAGTCATAGTGAGGGTCGCCAAACCCTATCGACGCCCGGACGGCTCCTACATCCGTTTCGACGAAAACGCCGGAGTCATATTGAGCGACGCATCCAATCCTCGGGGCACGCGTATCTTCGGGCCCGTGGCCCGGGAACTGCGGGAGCGCAATTTCACAAAGATCGTGTCCCTCGCCCCGGAGGTCCTTTAGTCTCCGTCTCACTAACGTGAACTTGAAGGTATTAATTTGAGAATCAGGAAGAACGATACAGTCCTGGTGCTTGCCGGAAAGGACAAGGGCAAGAAGGGCAGGATATTCCGCATTAGTCCCGCCGACGGAGTGGCATGGGTGGAGAAAATCAACTCCACAAAGAAAGCCATGAGGCCCAAGCCCAACGTCAGGCAGGCCGGACTGATAGACCTGGAACTGCCTATACAAATGTCCAACCTTAAGCTGGTCTGTCCTTCCTGTAATAAGCCCACCAAGGCCCTCGCCGACAAGTCCCAGCCCCAGAGCGCGACTGCCGGTCAGGGCTATCCCAGAGTTTGTAAGCTATGCCAAGCGACGATAGAGTAAAACCGAAAAGAAAGTCCAAGGCGAAGGCCAAGAAGGCGGCTCCCGCATCGAACGGAGTCCAGCCTCGGCTCAAGGTCCGGTACAGGGAAGAGATGGTGCCGGCCCTTGTTCAGCACTTCGGCTACGCCAACGTGATGCAGGCGCCTAAGGTGGAAAAGGTAGTCCTAAACATCGGGTTGGGGGAGGCGCTTACGAACGCCCGGGCCGTGGAAGGCGCAACCCGAGACCTAGAGGCGATCACAGGTCAGCACCCTGTGACGACCCGCGCCAAGAAGTCGGTGGCTAACTTCCGGGTCAGGGACGGCATGATTATCGGAATCATGGTGACCCTCCGCGGGGTCAGGATGTACGAATTCCTGGATCGGCTGCTTAACGCCGCTCTACCCCGCATCAGGGACTTCCGAGGAGTGTCCAACACCGCCTTTGACGGGAGAGGCAACTACAGCCTCGGGTTCGCTGACCAAACACTGTTCCCCGAAATCGACTATGACAGGATGGACCGGCAGCGGGGCCTGCAGGTCACAATCGTGACCTCCGCCAAGACCGATGAAGAAGCCAGGCAGCTATTGACCCAGTTCGGGATGCCCTTCACCCGACCGGCATAGGATAGTAACAGGAAGGAAGATAGTAGCGTGGCCCGATCAGCCAAGATAGCCAAGTGGCAAAAGCCTCCCAAATACCGGGCGCAGTTTCGCAACCGGTGCAACCTCTGTGGACGACCCAGGGGATACATAAGGCATTTCGGCCTGTGCCGCATCTGCTTCAGAGAGTTGGCCCTGCAGGGCAAGTTGCCCGGGGTCAGAAAGTCGAGTTGGTAGAGCTGAAATTATGGGAGTAGTAACGGACCCCATCGCCGACATGTTGACCCGGATCAGAAACGCCTTGGCCGTGGACCATTCCACGGTTTCGATGCCTGCATCGAAGACCAAGAGCGCCATTGCCGGCATCCTAAAGGCCGAGGGATTCATAAGCGATTTCGAAGTCGTAAAGGCACAACCCCAGGACACGCTGCGCCTCCTCCTAAGGTATGAGGAAGAGGGAAAGCCCATGATCCGGGGCCTGAAGCGGCTCAGCAAGCCCGGCCTCCGAGTCTATATAAGCAAGGACGAGATACCCAGGGTATACGGCGGAGTCGGCATCACGGTCTTGTCCACCTCCAAGGGAATGATGACCGGGTCACGGGCCTGGAGAGAGAAGGTCGGCGGAGAGCTCATGTGCCAGGTCTGGTAAAGGCCGGTCAATATATTTGAAGATTAGCAAAGATCATGTCTAGAATTGGAAAACAGCCCATCGCCATCCCTTCCGGAGTGGAAGTGGTGATGAAGGACAGTCACATAACCGTCACGGGCCCCCGCGGCGAGCTTTCCTACACCCACCACTCCGACCTCACCGTGTCCCGGGAAAACGGCCATCTCACCGTGACCAGGCCCACCGATCAGCGTGAACACAGGGCGCTGCACGGGCTAACACGCACGCTGATAGCCAACATGGTCCACGGCGTAAGCGAAGGGTTCACCAAGAGCCTTACGCTGGTAGGCGTCGGGTACAGGGCCCAGATGGACAACGAAACACTGGTGCTCCAGGTTGGCTTCTCTCACCGCGTCGAGGTCTCTCCACCGGAGGGCATAACCCTGAGTGTGGAGGGGAACGACCGGATCATAGTCGCTGGAATAGACAAGCAACAGGTAGGACAGGTGGCAGCGAAGATCCGCCGCATCCGCCGCCCAGACCCCTATAAGGGCAAGGGCATCCGATACACGAATGAATACATCCGGCTGAAACCCGGCAAGCGGGCAGCCACAGGCACAGCATAAATCATGGCAAAGTTAGACCGAAGACAGGCAAGGTCGCGCAGGCGGCGCAGAATCAGGAAGACGTTATCCGGTACACCGGACAAACCTCGACTTTCGATCTTTCGCAGCCTTAACCATATATATGCCCAGGTTATCGACGATGACAAAGGAGTCACCATTGCGGCGGCTTCCAGTCTTGAAGAGTCGGTTGCCAAGGAGTCGGAAGGGAAGGCCAAGAAGGACGTTGCAGGACTGGTGGGTGGACTCGTAGCTTCAAGGGCTACGGAAAAGGGTGTGAAGACAGTGATCTTCGACCGAGGCGGCTATCGCTACTTCGGCAGGGTGCAGTCCCTAGCTGAAGGCGCGCGAAAAGGTGGGTTGAAGTTTTGATGGCAAGAAATAACGCAAGAAACAATAGAAGAGACAATGTCGATTCCCGAAACCTGGACCTGACCGAAAGGGTCGTCCACATTAACCGCGTTGCCAAGGTGGTAAAAGGCGGCAGGAGGTTCAGGTTCACCGCTATGGTCGTGGTTGGAGACGGCAACGGTCTCGCCGGTGTGGGGCTCGGCAAGGCGGGAAGCGTCCCAGACGCCGTACGCAAGGGCAACACCATTGCCCAGAAGAGCATGGTCAAGGTCCTGCTCAAAGACACCACCATCCCCCACGAGATTGTTACAAAATACGGTGGGGCAAAAGTAGTCCTCCGACCCGCGGGGCCTGGCACCGGAGTTATCGCCGGTGGCGGGGTCAGGGCCGTCCTCGAGGCGGCAGGCGTGAAAGACGTACTCACCAAGTCGCTGGGCAGCGGGAATCCCATCAACACCTCCAAGGCCACGTTGCTCGGTTTACAGCAGTTGCGGGACCCGGCACAAGCCATAGCGGCACGCAAAGGCCGCCCGGCGGAGTCGGAGTAAGGCAAATCCTTTGTCACGAATCAAAGTAACACTCAAGAAAAGCAGCATTGGGCACCCCCAGGACCAGCGGGGCACCCTTCGGGCCTTGGGGCTCAAGAGACTGCACCAGTCCGTAGAGCACGAAGATAATCCGTCGGTGCGTGGCATGGTGCAAAAGGTCACCCACCTTGTTGTAGTGGAAGATATAAAATGAGACTGAACGAACTGTCTCCGTTGCCCCGGTCAAAAAGGCCTCGCCGACGCGTCGGCCGGGGATACGGCAGCAACTACGGACACACATCGGGGCGCGGCAACAAGGGCCAGAAGTCCCGGTCGGGTGGAAGCATACGCCGCGGCTTCGAAGGCGGTCAGCTCCCCCTGATCAAACGCATGCCTTCCAAGAGAGGCTTCACCAATATATTTCGGAAAGAGTATCTGCCAATTAACCTTTCCCAACTAAACGTATTCGAAAGGGGCACGGAGGTCACCCCGGACCTGCTTCTGTCCCGCAGGATAGTCAGAGACCTGCGAAAACCCATAAAAGTTCTGGGCGATGGGGCGCTGGACCGGGCCCTGAGCGTCAAGGCAGACAAGTTCTCCAAGTCTGCCGTCTCCAAGATCGAGGCCGCGGGCGGGAGTGTGGAGACCCTAGCCTAGATGCAACAGACCCAGACCGTATCTTCAAGACCAAAGCTCCTGCAGGCCATGATAGACGTGGCCGGGCAGCCGGATCTGCGCGGCAAGGTCCTGTTTGTCCTGGCCATATTGGTCATATACAGGTTCGTGGCTCACGTGCCGGTGCCCGGCATAGACGTTGATAACCTCGCCAGGTTCTTTGACCCGACTACCGGGAACAACCTCGCCGGAATGCTGGACCTGTTCAGTGGCGGCGCCCTCCGGAACCTGAGTGTCGCCTCCATGGGCGTCTACCCATACATTACCGCCTCCATCGTTATGCAGCTTCTGATTCCCGTGGTCCCCCGGCTGCAACAGCTCTCCAGGGAAGGCGGAGAGGCCGGTCGGCAGAGGCTGAATCAGATCACCCACTGGCTGACGGTGCCCATGGCCCTGGCCCAGAGCTTCGGGCAGTTGGTCCTGCTGGAACGGGGCGGCGTACTGGAGCAGGGCATCGGGTTTACGGGCGGTCAACTGGGCCCGACCATCGCCATGATGTTCTCAATGACCGCCGGCACAATGTTCTGCGTATGGCTCGGTGAGCTTATAACCGAGCGAGGCATCGGCAACGGAATATCGTTGATCATCTTCTCGGGCATAGTGTCTGGACTCCCGACTCTGCTCGGCCAGGCATTCCTGCAGAGAGGCAACATCGGTGGGCTGGTGGTCTTCTTCGCCATTGCCCTGATTACGGTCTACTGCATCGTCCTCTTCACCGAGGCACAGCGCCGGATACCCGTCCAGTACGGGCGCAGCGTGTTCCGAAGCGGTCGCATGTACCGGCAGGCTGGTGCGACGCACATTCCATTGCGCGTCAACTCGGCGGGAATGATTCCCATCATCTTTGCATTCTCTATCATGATTTTCCCGGGGCTGGTGGCCAGTTACTTCGTTGGTTCCGACACAGGTTGGCTGGCCTCCGCCGCCCGGTTCGTCGCTAACCTGTTTGACGCCGCCGGCCTCTTCTACTGGATTATGACCTTCTTCCTTGTTGTGGCCTTCGCATTCTTCTATTCCATAATCGTGTTTCAGCAGCAGAACATCGCCGAGAACCTGCAGAGGCAAGGCGGATTCATACCGGGCATCCGGCCCGGCAAGCCCACCAACGACCACATAACCCGGGTCCTGCTCAGAATCACTCTGGGCGGCGCAATCTTCCTGGGGATAATCGCTATCATCCCCTACTTCTCCGGCGAGTTCACTGGCGTCAAGGGCCTGCAGCTTACCGGTGTCGCTATGCTCATCGCAGTCGGTGTGGTGTTGGACACCATGAGACAGCTCGAGGCTCAGCTCCTGATGCGGCGCTACGAGGGATTCATCCGATGATGTACGTGATACTTCTCGGAGGACCCGGAGCTGGCAAGGGCACCCAGGCGGTCGGCCTCTCTTCCGAGCTGGGTGCGGCCCATGTCGCGTCGGGAGACCTCTTCCGCCGGGCGCTGGGAGAGGGTACGCCCCTTGGCCTCGAAGCCAAGTCCTACATGGACAAGGGCGAGCTAGTCCCCGACGAACTGACCGTACGCATGGTCCTCGAACGACTACAAGAGCCCGACTGCCAGGGAGGCGCCGTTCTGGATGGATTCCCTCGCACCCTGGCCCAGGCCCAGGCGCTGGACACAGCCCTTAAGGGGTTGGATAAGGGAATTGGGGCAGTCCTCTATATCAAGGTTTCGGAAGAAGAACTCATACGTCGCCTGAGCGGTCGGTGGATCTGCCGAGCCTGCCAGTCCCCCTATCATATGGTCAACTCTCCACCCAAGAACGAAAGCGTCTGCGACCGATGCGGCGGCGATCTGTACCAGAGGGACGACGACACCGAGGCCACATCCCGCAGACGGGTGCAGGTCTACAACGATCAAACCGCTCCGCTTATCTCCTACTATCAGGAGCAGGGCTCGCTCATTGAGATCGATGGAGAGCAGCCGATTGAGCACGTAGGGCGGCAAATGGCCGACTCCCTGAAAACCCTGTCCGGCCAGGGGGCATCCCGATGAACAAGACGTTTCTAGGTGGCCCCAGGGTCGTCATCCAGGAAGGGATGGAGATCAAGACCTCGCGGGAGCTTGACCGTATGAAGCAGGCCGGCAAGGTGGTTGCCCACACGTTAAAAGCCCTGAAAGCGGCAATAGAACCGGGGATAACCACCGCAGACCTGGACTTCGTAGCCCGGTCGGAGATTGCCCGGCACGGGGCCATACCTTCCTTCGTCGGTTACAGGGGTTTCCCGGCCGCCGTCTGCGTTTCCATTAACAATGAAATTGTCCACGGCATCCCCGGCGACCGTGTCATCAACGAAGGGGACCTTGTAAGCGTTGACGTCGGCGCGATAGTTGATGGGTTCCACGGCGACGCCGCCGTAACGGTGGGAGCAGGGGAGATCACAGAAGAAGCTCAACGGCTGATAGATGCAACCAGAGAATCGTTGGACAAGGGAATCGAGGCAGCGGTTATTGGGGCGCGGATCGGTGATATATCACATGCCGTGCAGACCCACGCCGAGTCCCTCGGATACTCGGTGGTCAGGGAGTACGTGGGACACGGGATTGGGCGCAGAATGCACGAAGAGCCATCGGTGCCGAACTATGGCAAGCCGGGGCGCGGGCTCCAGCTTAGAGAAGGGATGGCCCTTGCCATAGAGCCAATGCTCAATATAGGGGACTGGATGACATCTCTGATGAATGACGGCTGGACTGTCATCACCCGAGATGGTAGCCTGTCCGCCCATTTCGAACACAGCATAGCGATAACAAGTGAAGGCCCGATAGTTATGACAACGTTGGACGCATAGGGATAGCGAAGGGACTGCAAGGATAGAATATGGCTGAAGAGAGGACCGGGCAGAAGGAGAAGATAGAAGTCGAGGGCCGGATCGTCGAGACCCTGCCCAACGGCATGTTCACCGTGGAGCTTGCCAACGGCCACCAGGTGCTAGCCCACGTTTCGGGCAAGATGCGCATTCATTTTATCAGGATCCTTCTCGGGGACCGGGTGCTCGTGGAGCTTTCGCCCTACGATCTGTCCCGAGGCCGGATCACCTATCGGTTTAAGTAGGAGACGTAAGCGGGATGAAAGTCAGGGCTTCGGTAAAGAGACTTTGCGACAAGTGCAAGATTGTCCGGCGTCACGGGACGCTGCGGGTGATCTGCGAGGTCCCGAAGCACAAACAGAGGCAGGGATAGCCGTCTTTCAACGGCCTATATGAGTTAATGCGGAGGGTGTTATGCCAAGAGTAGCAGGTGTGGATATCCCTAACGAAAAGAGAGTCGACATTGCGTTGACCGCCATATACGGCGTCGGTCTTACCACCGCCGTAAAGGTGGCGACGGCCGCACAGATAGAGCCGGACTCCAAGGTCCGTGACCTATCCGAGGATGATCTCAACCGCGTAAGGGAAGTCATCGACAAAGAATACCTCGTAGAGGGAGACCTGCGTCGGCAGGTACAGCAGAACATCCGCAGGCTGGTTGAGGTGAACACCTATCGCGGCATCAGGCACCGCCGCGGGCTGCCCGTACACGGGCAAAGGACCAAGACCAACGCCAGGACCAAGAGAGGCGCAAGAAGAACGGTCGCAGGTCGCAGGCAGGTACGGGCCAAGAAGTAGCAGAGGTAAAAATGGCCAAGCAGAAGGGAAGGTCCAGACGGAGAGAGAAGAAGTTCGTGCCCGTGGGCCGGGCTTACATCCAGTCTACCTTCAATAACACCAAGATAACTCTCACCGACCCGAACGGGAACGTCATAGCCTGGGGAAGCTCCGGGACTATGGGGTTCAAGGGGTCCCGCAAAGGCACAGCCTTCGCCGCCCAAAGAGCGGCAGACCAGGCGGCCCGAAAGGGCACCGACCAGGGACTGCGGGAGGTGGAAGTCTTCGTCAAGGGACCGGGAAGCGGGCGCGAAGCCGCAATCCGATCTCTGGCTGCGGCAGGCATAAACATAGTCAGCATTAGGGACGTCACGCCCATTCCTCACAACGGCTGCCGCCCCCCCAAACGAAGGCGCATTTAGCAGGGAGGAGACCCTTTGGCTCGTTACACAGGACCCGTTTGCAGACTGTGCAGAAGGCAGGGCGAAAAGCTCTTCCTGAAAGGTGATCGCTGCCTGACGCCCAAGTGCGCCATCGAGCGCCGGATTGGCCCTCCCGGCCAGCGGGGGACCCGCAGGCGTAGAGTCTCGGAAAGAGGCTTGCAGCTCAGGGAGAAGCAGAAGGTAAAGCACACCTACGGCCTCGTCGAAAAACAGCTATTCCGCCACTTCAGCGCTGCCCGGGAACAGCCGGGCGTCACGGGTGACAACTTCCTCAAGATCCTGGAAAGCAGGCTGGACAACGTCGTGTTCAGGCTCGGGTTCGCCACCTCCCGAAACCAGGCCCGCCAAACAGTCAGGCACGGCCACATCACGGTGAACGGCACGCCTACCAACATTCCTTCCTTCCTGCTCAAAGTGAGCGACGAGGTAGGGTGGACGGGCCGAGGCCGCAAGTCCGAGCACTTCAAGTTCATGGAGGCGGAGATTCGTGGCAAGCCAATCCCTGAATGGCTGAGCGTCGACCCCCAGGCCATGACGGGCAGGGTCCTGACCATTCCAACAAGAGACCTAGTGGGCTCCCGGGTCGATGACCGGCTCATCATCGAATACTACTCACGGTAGAAGCCGTCCTATTTCGGAGAACCTGTCCAAATGATGGATATATACAGCGAACCGTTCCAGGTCAGCGATGCCCTGGTCGGCATCGCAAACCCGGAAATTGAGATACTGGAAGACCAGGCAACCTACGGCCGGTTCAGCGTTGAACCACTCGAAAGAGGCCTGGGCACTACAATTGGCAACTCAGTCCGAAGAGTGCTCCTCAGCTCCATAGAAAGCGCTGCAATAACGTGGGTGAAGATCCAGGGCATTCAGCACGAATACTCCACGATCACCCACGTTACGGAGGACGTCACCGAGTTCCTGCTCAACGTCAAGGGAGTAAGGCTGAAGTCCAACTCTGACCAGCCCGGACGCCTGTTTCTGGACGTGGAAGGAGAGCGGGAAGTGTTGGCCGGTGACATCAGCCTCGCGGCTGAATATGAAGTAGCCAACCCGGACCTTCACCTCGCAACCATGGACTCAGAAGAGGCAGCCTTGTCGGTTGAGTTCAACGTGGAGCGGGGCCGAGGCTACATGCCGGCAGCAAACATTGACGGCCTGCCCATTGGCGCTCTGCCTGTGGATGCAGTCTTCACCCCCGTTCGCAAGGTGAACTTCAAGGTGGAGCCCATCAGGACCGGCCCATACATCGGCAAGGAGCGTGTGGTCCTTGACGCCTGGACTGACGGCACCATCCGACCCGTTCAGGCCCTTCAAGAAGCCGGAGACGCCCTGATAAACTACTTCTCCCTGTTCGCAAATCTCGGCAAATCCACCGGGGCTTCGGATGCGCGATTCCTCAACATCCCGCCTGAGCATTACGCCATGACACTGGAAAGCCTTCAGCTTCCGGCCAGGATCTTCAACTGCCTGGACAGGGAAGAGCTGAAAAATGTCGGGGAAGTGCTTGAGAAGGGCGAAGAAGAGCTGCTCAAGATCAGGAACTTCGGCGAAAAGTCGCTTAGCGAGCTGTACGAAGTGCTCATGGACCACGGCGTAGACGTGGCATCCATATTGGCCCAGACCGCACAGCCCTATGAACCGCCGATTGCGGAGGTCGCGGAAGAGGCTGAGGAGGAGCCCTCTATCGAAGAAGAGGGTGAGCCGGCAGCGATCGAAGAAACCGAATAGAGACACCAAGATGAGACACCGGAAAGCAGGACGCAAGTTAGGACGCAAGTCGGACCACCGGAGGGCCCTCTACCGGAACCTGGTCACCGACCTGCTCCGCAACGAGCACCTATCAACAACTGAGGCGAAGGCCAAAGAGATCAAGGGCATCGCCGAGAAAATAATTACCCTCGGCAAGAGGGAAGACCTTCACGCCCGACGTCAGGCCCTGTCCTACGTGGCCGACAAGAAAGTGGTATCCAAGGTCTTCGATGAACTGGGCCCGAGGTTCTCGGAGAGGCCCGGTGGGTATACCCGGCTGGTCAAGCTTGGCCCCAGGCTCGGCGACGCCGCACCAATGGCACGCCTCGAACTGGTCGAGTGACGGCAGACTGTTAATGACACTCTCGGAAGAAAGCACAGCCCGGATCGGCGACCTCAGAAGGGTCGCCCTTCTCCTGGAATACGACGGCGCCCGATACCGCGGCTTCCAGTGGCAGCCCGACGCGCCTACTATCCAGTCGGCCCTCGAACTAGCAATAGAGAAGACAACGGGCGAAAAGGTCAGGGTTGTGGGTGCGGGACGGACCGACTCGGGGGTGCATGCCAGGGGGCAAGTGGCCGCATTCCTCACCCGGTCCGAACTCTCCACCGAAACGCTGCTCCATGCTTTCAATCATTACCTGCATGACGACATTTCGGTACACCGGGTCACCGAGGCAGACCTGGGATTCGACCCCCGGCGTGACGCAGTGTCCCGACGCTATCATTACTCCATACTGAACAGCCCCACCTCTTCGCCACTGCTCCGAAATCACACCTGCCACATCAGAGGCGACCTGGACATTGCCATGATGGATGGAGCCGCAAGCCACCTGGTAGGTGAACACGATTTCTCGTCCTTTTCCAGGGCTCCAGAGGTGCCTGGCTCATCGACTACCCGCCGGATAACGGAGACATCCTTATCGATGCAGGGCAGGTTGTTGATTCTTGAGATGGAAGGCAACGCCTTTTTGACCCACCAGGTGCGCCGCACCGCGGGCGCTCTCGTAGAAGTGGGGCTGGGCCGAATGATCGTCGAGGAATTCCGGGACCTGGTAGACACCCCGAGGCCCGGCGCCGCAGGCCCCACCCTGTCTCCCGCCGGTCTGTGCCTGGAAGCCGTTCGGTACCCGACTAATACTGACCCTTTCTTATCTGAAACTAAGGCGGGGGCTGAAGCCTCGGCCCTGGCAAACTAATATCGAAGCGATACTGAGAAAATGGCAACACTAACGAAGAATATTACGGCAACTGCCAAAGCCTCAGACCTAAGGCCCCGATGGCAAGTCCTGGACGCCGAAGGGCAAGTCCTGGGCCGGCTGGCGGTGCAGGTGGCCCACATGTTGAAGGGCAAGCACAAGCCAAATTACTCGCCCCACATGCTCACCGGCGATTTCGTGATTGTAATAAATGCCGGCAAGGTGCGGGTCACGGGACGCAAGGCCGAGCAGAAAATCTATTACAGCCACTCGCAATACCCCGGCGGGCTCAAGGAAGTCCCCTACGAAAGCATGATGGCCAGACACCCGACCCGGGTGATCGAACATGCGGTGAAAGGGATGCTGCCCCACAACCGGCTGGGCCGACAGATGTTCCGCCGCCTGAAGGTCTACGAGGGCGCCGAGCATCCCCACGAGTCCCAGGTCGCGGACAGCCTAAATGCCCTTGAGAAGGACCGGAAAGAGGGCGTTGCCTGGATTGGCCTCCCCAAACCGCTGCACAAGAAACGGCCCCGTAAGGTAAAGGAGACCTCCCAAGCTCCAGCCCCGGCCGTCGAAGAAGCCCCCGCGGACTCCGAGACACCTGAGGAGCCGGTCGCCGAGGCGGAGCCCGTAACGAGCGACGCCGAGCCGGTCATTGAGGCAGAGTCCGCAGTGACAGAGTCCGAGACGGTCGTCGAGGAAGCGGTGGCAGAGACAACCGATGACGCACCTACCGCTGAAGCAGAAACCGCGCAGAAGCCCGCAGACGCCCCGGAAGCCGAGGCAAGCGAAGAAGAGAAGGAGAGGGGCGCCTAGTCCCCGGGAGAATTCATTGACTGAGCAGAGATACTTCTACGCCATCGGCAAGCGCAAGGAGGCCGTGGCCCGGGTCAGACTCTTCCCCGGCAACGGCGCCATAGTAGTCAACGGCAAGCCTATGAACGAGGCATTTCCGCTGCGGACGCTGCAGCAGGCGATACTGGAGCCCTTCGCTGCAACAAGTCTCACCAACAACTACAGCGCCTCAGTGAAAGTGTCCGGAGGCGGCATATCGGGACAGGCCCAAGCCATCAGGCACGGAATTGCGAGAGCGCTGCTCGTTGCCAATGACGAACTGAAGCCCGTGCTCCGTAAAGCAGGCCTCCTGACCCGCGACTCTCGGATCAAGGAACGGAAGAAGTACGGTCTTAAGAGGGCTCGAAAGGCGCCTCAGTACACCAAGCGGTAGTCAAGTAAAAGAGCAAGGCAAAAGGCGGGCCCGACGACATGCGTCGGGCCCGCCTCTTTTTGTTCCATGTATTTCGACAGGGGCTATTGGTCCCCTCATTGCGGACTAGCGGAAGTTATTTCTCAAAGCCTCGATGGCCGCGACACAGCAGGCTACGTCCTGCTCATTGGATGCCCCTGCAGCCGCTATCCCCCCCACTATCTCTCCGCCAATCCTGATGGGCATTTCGCCGTCTGCCGGAACAATCTTGCCCTGGGTAGATATGACCATGCTCTGAAACCATGGCCTTCCTACCATTGTCATGATCTTGGTTCCTTCCGCCGCGAACATCACCGCCGTGTAGGCCATGTTGATCGCTTCATCGGCGGAGAGGGGCAGGGCATCATCCATCCTGGAGACGGTTATGGTGTAACCACCGTTATCCACTATTGCGACGCTCACGGAGCATCCCATTTCGACGGCTTTGGCCTTTGCGGCATCCGCCATCTTTTCGGCGACTTCAAGGGACAGAGGCATCTTTCATCCCTCCTCTACATTTCCTGCAAGGATATCAGTATTCGGGAGTGCTTGCTGAAAGGATTTGGTGTGCTCAACCTCGGGGCAGTCCTAGGCCTCGACGGGCAATGATTCCCCGCTGTATCTCCGAGGTCCCGCCCGCGATGGTCTGAGATATCGAAAGCAGATAGTCTCTCTGGAACCGACCTTTGAACACTTCCCACGCAGATCCCGGGCCAAGCTGACCGTGGAGGCCGAGTACCCACAGGATTGTGTTGGCAAGATTCTGAGCGCTTTCCGTGAGGATCAGCTTGCACATGGAGGCCTCGGCATTGGGCACGAGCCCCCGGCCCTGCATCGATGCTACACGGTAGGCCATCAATCGGCCCACCTCTATGTTTACCGCTGCCTCTGCCAGCCTGTTCCTGATGGATTCATCCTCGTTCAGGGCCGGCCTTCGAGAACCGGCCCGGCCTATGTGAGCGGATATTTCGTCCAGGTGTCGCTTCTGAATCGCAGCGTCCCTTATGTGGGACCTCTCAAAGTCCAGGGCTACAGCCACGTAGTACCAGCCCATGTTCTCCTCACCCACCAGGTTGGCCTTCGGCACCCGCACGTTTTCGAAGAAGATTTCATTAAAGTGGTGGGCGTTTGCCATGTTTACGATCGGTTCGATAGTGACCCCCGGCGTCCTCAGGTCGACCAGCACCAGGCTTATCCCTTTGTGTTTGGGCGCAGATGGATCGGTCCGTACCGCGAGCCAGCACCAGTCCATCGCATGTCCGCCGCTATTCCACGTCTTCTGGCCATTGACCACATAGTGGTCGCCATCTGATACGGCCTCGGTCTGCAGGGACGCAAGGTCGGAGCCCGAGTCAGGCTCACTGTACCCCGTGCACCAGAACCTCTCCCCGGCGCCGATGTAGGGGATGTGCTCCTTCTTCTGTTCCTCGGTGCCGTACATCATCAGCGTAGGCCCGACCCAGCCAATCCCCCCCACCCCCATGTCAAGGGTCGCGGGTGGGACCATGTGGTAGGCCATCTCTTCCTGGTAGACCACCTGCTCCATCATAGGGCGGTCCTGGCCACCGTATTCCTTGGGCCAGGCCAAGGTCAGCCAACCCTTGTCGGCGAGAGTCTTGGCCATGCGTCGGGTGAACTCCAGGCCTTCTCCCTCGTACTCGTCGCCTTCCTCCAGTCCCTCCCAGTCATCGGGCAGCTCCTGCTTGAGGAAGCCCCTTATCTCCTGGCGAAATGCCTCTTCCTTTTCAGTGAAGGCTAACTGCATGGCTCCTCCATCCGGGTCGACAAAACATTAAGCTCTAGCTCTCCTCGATCATGGCCTTCAGGGCATTTATCCTGGGGACGGGAGATGGGTCCGCACCATAGAGCAGGCCCAGGTAATAGCTTGTGTAGTCTCCCAACACCGTCAGGCTCATTATCCGTGCCAATACTGACTCCCCTTCCGCATCGACGACGCTCTGCCCGACACCACCCCTCTTGAGCAACTCGACTATGCCGTCATAAGCGGGCTGGAGCCGTTCATCCACGGCATTAGCACCGAGCAGGACTACATGGGTCTGATCAGAGACATTGCCGGGCCTTTCCAGCCCCTCTACCGCATTGTGGCCCGCTTCCGGAAGCATTTCGTAGAACGCCCAAGACTTGCCGTTTTCGTTGAGTTGGGTCTTCCAGCGCCGGGCTACGCAGCTGAATATATCACCGGCATAGACCACAATCAAATTCTCCAGCAGCTGCCAGGCCAGCGTCTTTGCCAGGTTGTCTTCCGTAGGGGTGGACTCCGAATACTGCTCCGTAAGCTGTTCAACCAGCTCAATGGCCTCATCCACGTCCAACTCAAGACTTTCGACCAACTCCAGCCTGTTCATACACGAAAGAAGAGCGAACAGGCAGTAGCCCAGTGCTGCGCGGGGCTCCGAGACTATGTCAACGGCGTAGACCGGTAACCCATTCTCGGCTGCAGTCTCTTCTAATCGACCTCCCCCCGTCACAGCCACCATACACCCCGACGATCCCGGGTCGAACGCCGATAGGGTCTCCTCTGTGTTGCCGGAGTAGCTGGACCCGATTACCAGCGTTTGATCATCAATGGGTCCGGGAAACTCATAACCCCGAAACACTTCCATCGGCGGCCCTCCGCCCTCTGAGACCACCGTTTGCAGATAGTCCGCCGCTATAGCCGAACCACCCATTCCAAAGTGGACAATGCGGTCCACGTTTCTATAGCTCTCGGGCAAGTCCGGGACAGGCATGGTGTTCCATCCCTTGCGGCACTGCTCGGCCATACTCCCCAGCCTTAGCCGAAGTCTGGAAGGGTCGAGAAAGTCGTAGATTCCAGGATCGTCAAGATCAATCATATTTATGCTTCCGCCATCTCCCGGCCTGCTTCCAGTAGTTTGCTTACGGTTTCAAGGCTGTCGCTTTCAGCGTAGATTCTCATTAGTGGCTCGGTGCCCGAGAATCGAAAAAGAAGCCAACTCCCGTCCTTGAATTCGAACCGGGACCCGTCCGTCCTGTCCAGTCGGTCCACGACTAGCCCGGCTACGGAGTCGGGTTCGGCATTCTCTATCCGTGTTCGGGCCTTCTCCTTGGCAACACCCGCGATAGGGATGTCAACGCGGTCGTAGTGGTGTGGCCCGACCAGTCCATACAGGTCTTCAATCAGCTGGGACACAGACCTGCCGGTCTGGGCCAACAGATCAAGGATGTAAAGACCGGCCAGTATCCCGTCCCGCTCCGGGACGTGGCCACGGAACCCGAAACCGCCACTCTCCTCCCCACCGACCAGGGCATTTTCCGCCATCATCTTAGGCCCAATGTGCTTGAAGCCGACAGGGGTCTCGTGCACCGGTACGCCATACCTCTCCCCCAACCGGTCTATCATCCGGGTTGTTGTTATCGACTTGATCAACGGGCCCCTCTCTCCCCGTACCTCCAGAAGATAGTACGCGAGCAGCCCGAAAATCTGGAGGGGCGTCAGGATGTTGCCGTGCTCATCTGCCACCCCGACCCTGTCCGCATCGCCATCAGTTGCGAGACCCACATCAGCGCCGGTCTTTCTGACATGTGCGCTCATCTTCGCAAGGTTGCGGGCTATGGGCTCAGGCTGCCCAATACCCGGGAACAGGGGGTTGCGGACACCGTGAATCTCGCTGACTCCAGTCGACCTTCCTGCGATCAGACTCTTGATATACCCTCTCCCGGCCCCATACATTGAGTCAACCACCACCCTCAGACCCGCATGTTGCAACCGGATCATGTCCACCAATTTTTCGATATGGAGCACATATCCCGCCCACAAGTGGTCTTTTTGCACCAGCTTATCGATAGTTGCATCACTTGAGTCAGGGCTGGCTACTCCCCCTCGCTCTTGAATGTCCGCGATTATGGACTCCAACTCCGCTGTTATCTCCGGGGTGGCGCTTCCTGCATATTCAGGCTTGAACTTGAAGCCGTTCCATCCGGCCGGATTGTGGCTGGCCGTAATGACGACCGCCCCCGCTGCCCCCTTGCTCATCACTGCGTAGCTGGCTACGGGTGTTGGTACTGGAGAAAAACTGAGGTAGGCACGGATGCCGTTGGCAGCTAGAACACCGGCCACATCCGCAGCGAAGTGCTCGGAGAGGAACCGGGTGTCGTATCCCACCACCACCCCCCGCCCCCCGAGACCCCTGCCTTTCACGTATTCGGCAACTGCTTGTGCGCAGATGCGGACGTTGGAAAAGGTGAAATCGTCGGCGATGAGGCCACGCCAACCGTCGGTCCCGAATTTAATCTCGCCCGGCATCAACCAGATTGTACCGCAGCGGAGCGCCGCCGGACGATTTGAGGGCAGTGTGTATGCTAACCGGCTTGCACCTGGCCCCGAGTCCCGGCGTCTGCCATCAGCGCTTCGGCCTTGTCCGTACGCTCCCAGGGCAAGTCCAGGTCGGAACGCCCGAAGTGTCCGTAGGCAGCGGTGGGCCGGTAGATTGGACGCCGAAGGTCCAGTGTTTCGATGATGGCCGCCGGCCTGAGGTCGAAGTGCTTTTTGGTAAGCTCCAGGATCAGGTCATCGGGGATTTTGCCCGTGCCAAAGGTCTCGATGGCAACGGATATGGGGTGGGCAACTCCAATGGCGTAGGAAAGCTGCACCTCCAGCCTGTCCGCCAGTCCCGCCGCAACCAGGTTCTTGGCAACGTATCTGGCTGCGTAGCTGGCAGAGCGGTCAACCTTGGTCGGGTCCTTGCCGGAGAATGCGCCGCCGCCGTGTCGGGCCACGCCGCCATAGGTGTCGACGATTATCTTTCGCCCCGTCAGCCCCGCGTCCCCCATCGGCCCGCCGACCACAAAGCGCCCCGTGGGATTCACGTGGTACTTCGTCTGGTCGTCCAGAAGATCGGCCGGTATGACCTTCATGACTACGTTCTCGATAAGGTCGCTCTCGATTTGTGAGTGGCTTGCATCAGGATCGTGTTGGGAGCTGAGCACAACCGTGTCGACTCTTACGGGAACCCCATAACGGTATTCGACAGTGACCTGGGACTTTCCGTCGGGACGGAGGTATGGAAGGGTGCCATCCTTGCGGATGGCCGCCATCCGACGGCATAGCTTGTGCGCCAGGGCAATGGTCATTGGCATAAGCTCGGGCGTGTCGTTACAGGCGAAGCCTATCATCATTCCCTGGTCGCCTGCGCCTATTAGATCGAAGTTGTGACTCTCCTGGACGGGGAGTTCCTGCTCTTTCGCCTCCAGCGAGCGATTGACGCCCAGGGCGATGTCCCCGGACTGCTCTTTTATGGATACGATCACTCCACAGGTCTCGTAGTCGAAACCGTACTTGGCCCGGGTGTAGCCCGCGTCCCGGATCACGTCCCGTGCGATAGAAGGAATGTCGACATAGGCATTGGTAGAAATTTCTCCGGCAATCAGCACGAGACCGGTGGTCGTCGAGGTCTCACACGCCACGCGTCCCTGGGGGTCGTTGGCCATGATGGCGTCCAGGACACCGTCTGAAATCTGGTCGCACAGCTTGTCGGGGTGGCCTTCTGTGACTGACTCCGAGGTGAGCATATGGGACTCGGAAGTCATCAGGGTTGTGCTCAATGTATTCTCCTTAGCTCTGCAGTTTGACTCTTGATTAGGGGAAGATTACGTGCCGGACTCCCAGCTGTTGGCGTACTTCACCTGGTCGTCGGTCAGCCCGTCAATATGGACGCCCATCGACAGAAGCTTGAGCCGCCCGACCTCCTTGTCAATCTCCCTTGGCACGGGATGGACTCCCGCCCCAAGGCTCCCGCCTGCCTTGACCATGTATTCCGCGCACAATGCCTGGTTGGCGAAGCTCATGTCCATAACGCTGGCCGGGTGACCCTCCGCAGCAGCAAGGTTTATCAACCTGCCCTCAGCGAGAAGGTGTACCCGCCGCCCGTCCGCGAAGGTGTATTCCCTTACGGCCCCTCTGATGTCACGCTGACCTACGGACAACTCTTCCATAGCTTCCACGTTTATCTCAACATTGAAGTGGCCGCTGTTGGCAACGAGGGCGCCGTCTTTGATCACAGCCAGGTGTTGCGTATCGATAGCCCGGTATCCGCCCGTCACTGTTACGAAGATGTCGCCAATCTGTGCCGCTTCCATCATGGGCATCACCTGGTAACCGTCCATCACTGCCTCAAGGGCTTTGATAGGGTCAACCTCCACTACCACAACCCGAGCCCCGAGCCCCCGGGCTCGGTTCGCCACCCCTCTGCCACACCATCCGTATCCGCAGACCACCATGATCTTGCCTGCGAACAGAACATTGGTAGCCCGGATGATTCCATCCAGGGTGCTCTGTCCGGTGCCGTACCGGTTGTCGAACATGTGCTTGGTGTCGGCCTCGTTCACGCTGATGACGGGGTACAGCAGCTTGCCGTCGGAGGCCATGCTCCGTAAGCGGATGACGCCCGTGGTGGTCTCTTCCATCCCTCCGACCATCCCATCCAGCAATTCAGTCCTGTCTCGATGCACGGTGGCTACCAGATCGGCGCCGTCATCGAGAGTCATGTGGGGTTTAAGATCAAGGGCGGAGTTGAGGTGCTGGTAATACAGGTCTTCATCCTCACCCCGGACGGCGAAGACGGGAACGCCATGGTTAACTACCAGGGATGCGGCCACATCGTCCTGGGTGCTGAGAGGGTTGCTGGCGCAAAGGGCTACCTGAGCGCCTCCCTCCTTGAGGGTCAGGATCAGGTTGGAGGTCTCCGTTGTCACGTGGAGACAGGCCGCAATCCGCATCCCTTCCAGGGGTTTCTCCTTGGAAAAGCGCTCCTGTATCCTGCGCAAGACCGGCATCTCCCGGGCTGCCCAGTCCATGCGGTCCTGGCCTTCGACGGCGCGGCCCGCGTCCTTGATGTCGGAAGCTATGGTTGCCATGTGGCGCTAAGGCTCTCTTTCTGAAGTAGATGGAAATGAAGTGCAGGAGTCGGCTGCGGGAGAAGCGCCCTAGCGCCGAGCGGCGAGGTGCAAGCGTGCCTCTTATTCGATCGGGTAACCATCATCCGCCCAGGCCCCGGTCCCGCCTTCGATGTTGTACAGGTTCTCATACTCGAAAGCGGCGGCCATTTCGCAAGCCAGGGCGCTGCGTACTCCCATGGCACAAATGAAAAGATGTTTCTTGTCCCGGTCCAGTTCGTCCATTCTCGAAAACAGGTCGTCGACAGGTATGAGCGTTGCCCCGGGCACGTGGCCCGCGTCCCATTCGTCCTGGTTGCGCACGTCTATAAGCTGGACGTTTCCTTCAGCTATCATTTCGTTGGCGGCCTTGGGCGTGATCCTGGTGAAAGGCTCGCCCTCTTCCTGCCAAACGTCTTGTCCCGAGGCCATTTCGTCCTCCCGGCTTCAACTATCCGACCCGGTAAAAACCGGGGCCCGTGGTTCGATATAACAGTTTAACGCCTGAGGGTTCCAATGGCTAGGTTCAGGCAGCCATCAGGCTCACAGGTACTTCCCTATTAGCGGAGCCAGGTCCGTCTTCACCTGCTCCGGTATCGCTTCTCTAGCCGTGATGATCGCGTTTTGCAACGCACTAGGACATACGCACTCTTCCCGACCCGGCGCCTCCGCCATGAGCCGCCTGACTATCTCCTGCCCGACCGCCACATTCTTCAACAGGTTGGATACGACGAGTTCAACCGACACAGAGTCATGGTCGGGGTGCCAGGTGTCGAAGTCCGTAACGCAGGCCAGGGTGGCATAGCAGATCTCGGCCTCCCGGGCCAGCTTGGCCTCAGGCAGAGCCGTCATGCCAATGATCGACGCCCCCCATGAACGGTACAGTTCGCTCTCCGCACGCGTCGAGAACAAAGGTCCCTCCATCACGATGAGTGTCCCGCCCATGTGGGCCCGAGCCGCGGTCTTTGAAGCTACGCGATAAAGAGCGCTGCTCAGGCTCGGACAGAAGGGATTGGAAAAGGCCGCGTGCGCCACGATTCCACCGCCGAAGAAGCTGTTCACCCGGCTCCTGGTCCTGTCTATGATCTGGTCAGGGACCACCATGTCCAGCGGGTGCAGGTCCTCTTTCAGACTCCCCACGGCGCTGACAGAGACTATATGGGTAACCCCCAAAGTCTTCAGTGCGAATATATTGGCCCGCGCCGGTATCTCCGTGGGGTTGAGCCGGTGGCCCTTGCCGTGTCGGGGGAGGAACGCTACTCGACGCCCCTCCAGCGTTCCAACCGTTATCGCGTCGCTGGGATTCCCGAACGGAGTGTCGACCTTGACCTCTTCCCTGTCCACCAGGCCTTCCATGTCATACAGGCCGCTCCCCCCGATTATTCCTATAGATGCTTCAGCCATGTCTCCCCTTCAAGGAACGTTACGTACCGCTACCGGGGCCATTCCTTAAAGTCATTCCGAGGCCCCGCGAGGAATCTGGGGCGGGGCCCTTCCCGGGATGGTATTCCGTTCGCCCTGAGCGGAGTCGAAGGGTCTCAAGAACGGAATGGGGTGTGGAATATGACCCAGACGCCAGATCGTAAGAAAAGTTACACAAAGCCCTCATCTCCGGAGAGCAGTTTCAGTGCCTCGCCATAGGGCGCCCGTGCAATCCCATTCTCGGTGATGATCGCCGAAACATACCGCGAGGGCGTAACATCGAATGCGGGATGTGCCGCCTTCACACCCTCAGGCGCGACCCCCACGCCCGCATATTCCAACACTTCCTTCGGGTCTCGCTCTTCAATAGGTATGTCATCTCCGTTTGTAAGGCTCAGGTCCAGCGTGCTGATGGGTGCCGCCACGTAGAAGGGCACCGAGTTCTCCTTGGCCAGCACGGCTATTGAGTAGGTCCCTATCTTGTTGGCCACATCCCCGTTGGCGGCAATCCTGTCCGCCCCGACTACCACGCAATCCACGTCCCCCGACTTCAGGAAGTGCCCTGCCATGGAGTCCGTTATCAGAGTGACATCAATGTCATCCTGGGAAAGCTCCCACGCCGTGAGCCTCGCTCCTTGCAGGAAGGGTCGAGTCTCGGTAGCCATTACCCGCACTGGAGTCCCGGACTCCACCGCCGAGCGGATGACCCCCAACGCAGTGCCGTACCCCGCCGTGGCCAGGGCCCCGGCGTTGCAGTGTGTCATCACCATACCCCTGCCTTGGATCAACTCCGCCCCGTGCGCCCCTATGCGCCGGTTGATCGCCTCATCCTCTTCATGGATGGCCATCGCCTCGGCAAGGAGGGCTTCCCTGGCGGAGTCAACATCGGTATGTCTTCCTGCAACCTTTCGCATCCGGTCGACCGCCCATCCAAGGTTGACCGCGGTGGGCCGGGAGGCGGCGATTACGTCACAGGCTATCGATAGCCTCGTCAGAAAATCCCCTATCACCTCCGACTGTATCCCTTCCGACGCCAGCGCCACTCCGTAGGCCGCCGCCACCCCGATCGCCGGAGCGCCGCGCACGCGCATCTCCTTGATGGCCCGAGCCACGCCGTGGTGATTGTCAATGTCCAGCCAGACTTTCTGTCTCGGCAGCAAGGTCTGGTCCAGGAGCCTCAGCTTGCCGGAAGTCCATTCGATTGGTTTCATACTCTTTTCATGTTTAGTAATGCATGGACAATCCGTCCAAGCCTTCATTTGGACCTGCGAGTTGGGCGGGTAGATTATAGGGTAAGCCGGGCTGCCGTTCCATTGCGCTTGGGGGCCGGCCAACGGGCATTTGTTATAATCGGCGCCAAGGTCCCCCTGGCCTCGGGGGATTTTCCATGAATGTCCGGGGAGAATTAGTGGAAACGTTCGCACGTTTGGAAGAGATGGAGGAGCGGCTACAGGAGCTCGATCAGCTCCTGTCCGACCCCGAGGTCGTCACAAATCCCCAGCGAATCCAGTCCCTCGCCCGGGAACGCGCGTCCATCGAAGACCTCGTGGCCACCTACCAGGAGTTCAAAGACGTCGGGCGGGAGATTGAAGATAGCCGGTCCATGCTCGACGACAACATGGACGAGGAAATGAAGTCCTTCGTACGGGAAGAGATGGCCGAGCTGGAACAGCGTCACGGCCGCCTTTCTACCGAGATCATAGAGGCCCTGGTCACGGGAGACCTGCGGGACAGCAAGGACGTTATCATGGAGATCAGGGCCGGGGCCGGCGGCGACGAGGCCGCTCTCTTTGCCTCAGACCTCTACCGCATGTACGTCCGGTACGCCCAGGCGCTCGGCTTTCACACCGAGGTCCTTAACACCAATGACATCGGCATCGGCGGTCTCAAGGAGGTCGTCTTCGAGATAAAGGGCAACGGCGCATTCGGAAAATTCAAGTACGAAAGCGGCGTCCACCGGGTCCAGCGTGTCCCAGTCACCGAGTCCTCAGGCCGCATCCACACTTCCACCGTGACCGTCGCAGTCATGTCCGAAATGGAGGAAGTGGATATCACAATCGACCCCGACGACCTCAAGATAGACATATTCCATGCCGGGGGCCACGGCGGCCAGAACGTCAACAAGGTCGCCACCGCCGTCAGGATCACCCATCTCCCAAGCGGCCTGGTCGCGGTGTGCCAGGATGAACGTTCCCAGCTCAAGAACAAGACCAAGGCTATGTCCGTGCTCCGGGCTCGGCTCTACGACATCGAATATCGCAAGCAACAGGAAGAGGTCGCCGAGTCCCGCCGCTCCCAGGTCGGCACCGGTGACCGCTCCGAGAAAGTGCGCACCTACAATTTCCCCCAGGATCGGATCACCGATCACCGGATCGGGCTGTCCCTTCATAACTTGCCCCGCGTCCTGGAAGGCGAGATGGGAGAACTGGTCCAGGCGCTGTCCGACAGGGAGCGGGAAGAGAACCTGGTAAGGGCCGGAGTAGGTTCCGGGGGCGCATAGAATGCAGGTTAGGGACGCCCTCAGGCAGGCGCAGGAAAGACTGCGGGCGTCGAGGGTGGAGGATGCAGGTTTTGAGGCGGAATACCTCCTGCGTTCAGCGCTCGGGTGCACGAGAGAACATCTTCTCTTGGCATTGGACTCCGACTTATCGCCTTCGGATCAATGCCTTCTGGACTCTGCCATATATCGGCGAGCCTCCGGCGAACCCTCGACCTACATAACAGGCCATAAGGAGTTCTACGGGCTGGACTTCAAAGTCGACTCCCGCGCCCTCATCCCCCGCCCCGAGACCGAACTCCTGGTGGAGCTTGCCCTGGAATTCGCCGCCATGCACACAACCCAAGGCGCGGGTCTCACCATCGCCGACATAGGGGTGGGGTGTGGGGCTATCGCAATCGCGCTCGCAGCCAACTTGCCGGGGGCGAGAGTCGTTGCCACCGACATCTCACCGTCAGCGCTCGAACTCGCTAATGAAAACGTCTCCGGCCATCGAGTCGATGATCGCGTGACGCTCCTTGAGGGAGACCTTTTGCAGCCCGTCACCGGGCCAATCGACATCCTGGTCTCTAACCCACCCTACATCAAGTCGGAAGAAATTCACGCTTTACAAAGAGAGATTCGCGACCACGAACCCCGAGTTGCCCTGGACGGAGGCGAGGACGGTATCGAGGTAATCGAGAGGCTTATTGGACAGTCCAAGGACAAGCTCAGACCGGGAGGAGCCATGTTCATGGAAATCGGCTGGGACATTGGGCACCGTGTCTTGGCTCGTTCCCTGGAGCTGTGGCCGGACTCCGAAGTCTCCCTCACACCAGACCTCGCTGGCCTCGATAGGGTCCTGACCCTTCGCTCACCCGTCGGTGCAGCACAACCCGCTTAAGGTAAACATGAACATCTTCTTTGACGTCGACGACACCCTGATCGCCTTCGACGGCAGCTTGCGGCCCCACGTCTACGAGGTCTTCCAAAAACTTCTCGACGATGGGCACGACATCTACATATGGTCGGGCGTGGGGCTACGGTGGGAAGTCATCGAACGACACAAGCTGCGCCCTTACATCCAGGACTGCTTCGTCAAGCCCACCGCTAACTACCGGAAGGGCCTGGAAATTCTCGGCATTCCGGTCACCCCCGACTTCTGCGTCGACGACCATCCTGAGCTCGTCAAGGCCCTTGGCGGCGAGGCCGTTAAACCCTACTACTGGTCCGACGACAGAGACCAGGAAATGCTCCGCATCTACGACGCCATCACCGAAGTCGCGCGGAAATCTACGCAATGACCCTTCTCTTGGGCGTGGGCGTTCCGGTCGCCCTGAGCGGAGCTGCAAGTGCGCCTATGGAGCATCGAAGGGTATCAAGAGCGGAACGGGATGGGAGGGTAATCCACTCATCCTGAACAGGGTTGAGTGAATTACGGGCGGGGGCCACCTTGCCTGACAACTTATATGAGATCTCCGTAAAGAAAGGCCAGCCAAAATGCCGAGAATCATAGACGCCGACAGCCACACCGTAGAGCCTCCCGACCTCTGGGTAGAAAACCTGGAACCCGAATTCAAGCATCGTGCCATGCGCATCGCCGTAGATGAGAACGGCCTGGAATACCTGGAAATCGATGGCAAGAAACCCACCGGATACCTCATCTCTGGCGGCATGTTCGGCAGGCCCAGCGGGATAGGCAAGGACGTCAAGGACTTGCTCACACCTGGCAAGATTACCTACAAGGAAGGGCTCGAGCCCGGCGCCGTAGACTCAATTGAGCGGCTCAAGGTGCTGGACTCGGAGGGCATTGAGGCCTCCGTCCTCTACCCGACAATGGGCCTGGCCTGGGAAGCGGAATGCCCCGACTACAAACTCGCCGCCGCCTACTGCCGCGTCTACAACGACTGGATTCTGGATTTCTGCCGCCCCAACCCCGACCGACTCATCCCCATCGCCCATGTCTCGGTATCTGACGCCCAGGAAGGCGCCAGTGAACTGGAGCGGACCGCCAAGCTCGGGGCTCGAGGCGTATTCTTGAGCGGCTACCCCATTAACGGCGTCTCCTACGGAGACTCCCGCCATGATCGGTTCTGGGCAGTGGCACAGGACGCCGGTCTCCCGGTTTCCCTTCACATCGCCGCAACGCCTCGGCAGGTCTTTAACAACCTTTACACCGGCGGTCTCCCCGAAAACACCTGGTGGAACTTTCTCACCCTCGCCAACGACACCTTTATCGGATTCGCCAGCCTCTTCAAAGGCGCAGTCTTCGACCGGTTCCCGGACATCAAGGTGATCGTATTGGAGACCGGTGCTGGCTTCATGCCCTACTGGCTGGACCGCATGGACGAATTCTATGAAAAGTTCGGATTTGCCACCGGCATGCAGAAGGAACCCAGCGAATACTTCCACAAGCAGTGCTATCTATCCCTGGAACCCGACGACGAGATGGCCGTGTCCACCATTAACATCCTCGGCGCGGACAGATTCATCTGGGGCGCAGACTACCCTCACTCCGACGGCCTCTACGGTGCAGTAGACGTGCTGAAGAGCAACATCAGCCCCCTCTCGGAAACCGACCAAGCCAAGGTGCTGGGAGAAAACGCCATTGAGCTCTACAACATCCGTCCTGTCTCGTGAGAAGTGAAAGCTGACAGAGAGTAACGTAAGGCTCGAAAGCTGAGAAACAAGAGAGCAAATCGGGAAATTCTCTCTCGGAGTCACTTAGCAATTGAGGGCATCAATTCACCCTCAGCATCCTATTCTCAGCGTCAATTAAGTCAATAACGTAAAGACATAGGACACTTCGTTAATGCGATATTGGGTAATAGAGCGAAGCATCCAACATCACACCAACAAAGAGCGACGTAAGCTAGGGTTGAAGTCCTTGAAAGGGCATAAATCTTTAATACGCGCTGCGCAGGGCCATAGTCGATGGATGGCCAGAACGGGTCGCTATTCCCACACGGGAGCTGGTAAAAGCAATCACCACCAGAGAGCCATAAATGCAGGGTTTGGGGGAATGACAACGAGTGAAAATATTTGGAATACGCAGGGAAGTAGTGGAATCGCTTGGAAAAGCCGGTTCCGGTGGCGTGGCGACTGGCAATTGGGTAAGGCGGCGGTCATTTCGTGGCTTAACAGTCCTGGGCACCGGCAGAATCTGCTATCGCCACAATGGAATTACTCGGGTATGGGCGTGGGGGTCAATCGCAAAGGACGGATTTATATGACACAGGTATTCGGGTATGAAATCTTACTTAAACAGAACATATGTCGACAAATATTGTTATCGCGGGTTTTCGGTATTGTGTTCATCCTCGGAGTTATGGCAGGAGTACCCGCGCTTTGCTCTCAAATTAACTAATATGTAGTTGCCACCCATAAGAGGACCCGCTATAGCGCTCATTTAATGCTATTTGTGAATCAGAAATTGTCATCTAAATGATGATCAGTGTCAGAATTACTTTTTGCATGCAAGTTAGAGGCCAAATGGGCGGTCACCGAAGTGTGACGAACTTTCGTATTGAATGCAACGATCAAGGTGCCTAAACGTGACACCCGACTTCCTGGGTTGGAAATGCGAGGACAATGACATTTACCCATCCTCTAGCCTGTGCTAAGACGAAGTGGTATGCAAAAACTGCCGTACCATCAAGAGCTCTCTAACATAGGACTTTCAAGTTTTTTCACGATAGCCTTTAGATAAGGACTAACCCCCACCCCCATGGTGTAAACTAGCCGTCAACGGACCCCTCCAAGCCATCGGTAAGAGGTAATGCGACATGACCGGTATTTGGCCAGGCCTTACTCAATGCACCGTCAACTTGGGCTTCGACATTGACGCCCAGAGCAACTGGATCGGCAGGAATCCCGCTTTTCGGGACAGGCCCGTCGTCATGACCGCCGCCGACTACGGCCCCAAGGTCGGCGTCCCAAGAATCCTCAACCTCATGGATGAATACAGCCTCAAGGCCTCCTTCTTCATCCCGGGTTTCACCGCCGAGCAGTACCCCGACCTCGTCAAGGAGATTATCGCAAGGGGCCACGAGGTCGCGGGCCACGGCTACATGCACCTCAGACCCGCAGAGTTGACCCTTGAAGACGAGATAGAAGACCTGGACCGGGGTCTCGAGGCCCTTGAAAAGGCCGCCGGTCAAAAAATCACCGGTTACCGGGTCCCGGGCGGTGACGCCAGCAACCGCACAATGTCTCTCCTCGCAGAGCGGGGCATCATCTACGACTCCAGCCTCATGGACGACGACGCTCCATATATGATCGAGACCCCCAACGGAAACGTCGTTCAGCTGCCATTCCACTGGCTCCTGGATGACTTCCCCTACTTTGCCTACGTCCCCGCCGCCGACATGCGAGGCCCGGGCTCCAGCCCGGCCTCCGTGGCCCGCACCTGGATCGCCGAGTTCGACGGTCTCTACACAGAAGGCCGTTGCATGATTCTGGTCATGCACCCGCAGGTCACGGGTCACTCGGGCCACCTCGCTGGCCTGGAAACAACCATCAAGCATATGCTCACCAAGCCCAATGTCGCTATCACCACCGCCGGGGAAATCGCCGAGCAGTGGCTGGCGAAGAACTCCTAGATGACCACACTCTGGAAAGACGGCGTCCAATGCGCCGTCAACATCGGTTTCGACGTTGACGGCGTTAGCTCCTGGCTGGGCCGCGACGGCGACTTCGCCAACAGGCCCGTCGCCATGACAATGGGTGAATACGGCCCCAAAGTCGGTATGCCCAGGATTCTTGACCTGCTCGACGAATACAATATCAAGGGCAGCTTCTTCGTCCCCGGCCACACCGCCGAGAATCACCCTAACATCGTCCCCGAACTCCTGACACGCGGCCACGAAGTCGCCCACCACGGCTACATCCACGAACGTCCCGCCGGGCTGGACGAATCGGAAGAGCGCCGGACATTGGAGAAAGGCCTGGAGATTCTGGAGCGGCAGTCCGGATCAAAGGTCACCGGCTACCGCTCACCATCCTGGGACATAAGCGTAAAAACTCTACAACTCCTGGTGGAATACGGTTTCTCCTACGATTCCAGCCTCATGGACGATGACGCCCCTTATGTCCACGACGTGGACGGGTCTCCGCTGGTCGAGCTTCCCGTGCAATGGCACCTGGACGACTTTCCATACTGGGGATACGCCCCCGCCGCCGGAGTCCGAGGCCCCCTCTCCAGCCCCGAGGCCGTCACCCGCACCTGGATCTCCGAGTTCGACACCCTCTACCGCGAGGGCAGGTGCTACATACTGACCCTTCACCCCCAGGTCTCCGGGCATCCCAGCAGATTATCGTGCCTGGAACGTACCATTCAGCACATTATTTCCCATCCCAATATCGAATTCATGCGCTGCGACGAAATCGCCCAGCATTGGGTACAGCAAGGACATCCCTAGACCCCACCCCCGGCATCAGCATCAGGAGGAACACCATGGCAGGCATTTGGCCCGGAGACACCCAGTGCGTAATAACCCTGGGATTCGACATAGACGGGGTAAGCTCGTGGCTCGGCATGAATCCCGACTTCGCCAACCGGCCCGGCCTGCTCTCCATGGCCGAATACGGCCCCAAGCGCGGTGTGCCCCGCATCCTGAAGCTTCTGGATGACTACGACATCAAGGCCACCTTCTACATCCCCGGCTACGTCGCCGAGAACTACGAGGACATGGTCAGAGATATCGTGAGGAGGGGTCACGAGGTCGGCCACCACGGCTACATGCACGAAGCCCTCGGCGCCATGCCGCTGGACCAGGAAACCGAGATCCTCGAAAGGGGCATGGAAATCCTCGAACGGATCACCGGCGCCAAGACTCTCGGGTATCGAGCCCCCTTCTTCGACACCAGCATGGATACCATCCGCCTGCTGGCCGAGCACGGCTTCGCCTACGACACCAGCATGCACGACAGCGACGTGCCCTACATCCACGATGTTGAAGGGGAAAAGCTGGTCGAGGTGCCCGTTAAGTGGGTGCTGGACGACTACGGGTACTTCGCCTTCGTTCCCCAGGCTGGCAGGAGGTCGGCCATGCAGGACCCCCAGAGCGTTTACGAGACCTACGCCGCCGAGTTCGACGGGGCCTACAAGGAGGGTAACGTAATGACCATGACCCTCCACCCCCAGGCCAGCGGGCGACCCGCGAGACTAACCTCGGTGGAGCGGCTTATACGCTACGCCAAGTCCCACCCCAACGTGGAGTTCTGGAGAGGCATAGACATCGCAGAGTACTGGCTCAGCCGCTAAGGACTCACGTCCCCGCCGACACATCAACTATCTGCCCCGTCATCCCGCTCGACTCATCAGACGCGAAAAACACGGCGCACTCCGCAACCTCCTCCGGTGTCACCATCCGACGCAGCGATGCCCGGCTCTCCAGCCGAGTCCGCACTTCCTCATAAGTTCGGCTTGAACTCTCCACGAAAGCGCTGATCACGCGCTCTATCCGGTCACCCTCCGTCGCCCCGGGGCATATGCAGTTCACCCGGATATTGTCGGGCCCGACCTCCTGGGCTAGCGTCAGAGTGAACCCGTGCATCGCGAACTTGGAGGACACGTAAGAACTCCTCTTCGGCGTGACTCTTTTCCCGGCCATGGACGATATGTTAATGATGTTCCCAGACTTCCGGGGTCGCATATCTTTCAACGCCTCCCGGCTGCAGAGCATAGTCCCGGTTATGTTAACTGCTAAAACTCGGTTCCAATCAGCCAGGTCCATGTCGGATACATCCAGGAATTGCCCAGGTATCCCCGAGTTGTTTACCAGCACGTCTATCCTGCCAAACTCGGCGATGGTCTCGTTCACCATCCCTATGACCTGTTCCTCTTCTGCAATGTCAGCCGTGATTGGTAGGCATTTCCGTCCCATTTCACGGATTTTTGCCGCAACCCGCTCCAGGTTAGCCGTGTTCCGTGAGGCTATCGCGACGTCGGCGCCCTCCCGAGCAAAGACCAGGGCTATCGACTCCCCAATTCCCACACCCCCACCCGTCACCAACACCTTTTTCTCCAGCAATCTTTGGTTCGCCATGTCCTCTACCTGACCGCTTTGCAACTTCGTAATGTTGAGATTTCCTCTGTTGAATACCCTGCTTCCCCAAGCACTTCATCCGTATGCTGCCCGAGGGCCGGAGCTGCCTTCTCCGACACTCCCGGAGTCTTGGAAAAAATCGCCGGCGCCCCCCGCAGCGTGATGGGCCCAAGGTCAGGAGATTCGTAGTCCACGCTCAGCCCATTACGCTTCATCTGTGGGTCGTCGTATAGGTCTGAGACGTGCTGCACGGGAGAACACGGGACATGTTCTCTCTCAAGCTTGGCAAGCCATTCTTCGGTGGACGCCGAGGCAAAAGTTTTGGTCAGCACCTGCGCTGCCGCCTCGTCTGAAGAGGCGCCGTTGGAGGCGGATAGCCTGCTCTCTCCGATCACACGACTAAGCCGCTCCCATTCATCCCCGGACCTCACACCCAAAAAGATCCAGCCATCGGAGGTCTCGTAAATCCGGTAGCCGGGGCCTTCGCCGACATAGTCCGCCTCCCGACATCCGTTCTCTCCTCTCCTCACAACAACGTACCTCCCGGATTGCATAGCCATGCACGCCCTCAGCAGCGAAGTCTCCACCTTTCGTCCTTTCCTCGTCCGCGCCCTTGCCAGCAGTCCCAACGAAACCCCGTAAGCCCCCAGGCACGCCGCTCCATAATCGGAAATCGCCAGCACAAGGAACACCGGCGGCCTCGACGCCCCTCCTTGGAAGGCCATCGCACCGCTCCGGGCCTGTATAAGGGGATCGAAACCCGGCTTGCTCCTGTACGGCCCCTCCTGCCCATAGGCCGACACAGAACAATACACGAGGTTAGGATTTATCTTGCTCAAAGTCTCATAGTCCGCCCCCAGTCTCTTGGCCACTCCCGGCCGGTAGTTTTCCACCACAACGTCTGCCTCTTTTACAAGTCGATAGAGCACCCCCCTCCCCTCCTTCGACTTCAGGTCTACGCAGATGCTCCGCTTGCCCCGGTTCCAGTCCTGAAACGTCGGGCCGAGACTCCTGAAGGGGTCTCCACCCAGGGACTCGACCTTAATCACACTGGCCCCGAAGTCGGCCAGGAGACCTGGGCACAACGCCCCGGCAATATAGCTGGACAGGTCCACAACTTTCACATTGGCAAACGGGGACGTCAGCAAATCAGCGCCCCCGATTTCACCAGCTTGGCGCATTCCACCTCTCCATATCCCAACCCTGCCAGCACGTCCATACCATGCTCTCCCAGTCCGGGGGCAGGCGCAGGGATCGAGCCATTCAATTCCGCAACCTTCACCAATGGTCCCAGTTGGGTCATGATGCCGAGCAATGGATCGTCAACTTGTACAAGGATGTTGTCGGAGAGCACCTGGGGATCGACCAAAGAGTCATCCCGAGTGTCGGCAGGGGATGCAGGCACATCATTCTCATCGAAGTACTGCAGCCAGTAAGCTTGTGGTTTCTTCCCGATCTTCTGGGCAATGGTCTTCTTTACCAACTCATGGTCCTCTGGCGAAAACGACCACGGTGCGTCCCGGAACCGGGGATTGACCGTAAACTCACCCATGTCCAGGGCGATGCATAGCTTGCCCCAGAAAGTGTCGTTTCCACAGGCGATGAATATCCACTTCCCGTCGCTGCACTGGTACAGCCGATATGCGGGCTTTACACCGCGGGGGTCTCGCTCCGGCCCCTCCGGGTCCCCGAGGCCCGGGCCCCGGATAAAGGCGCTCCCTTGCATCGTAATCGAACCGTTGAGAAGCGGCACTTCAACCTTCTGCCCGATTCCCTCGGTCTCTCTCACATAAAGTGCAGAGGTTATCGAATAGGCCGCAAGGAACGCCGACCCGCAACTGGGACCCGGCACCGTGCTGAACTCCGGCATGCCTTCCGGACCGTTCTGGTTGCCCATAAGGGCGGAATAGGCAGCCACAACACCATCATTGGCCGGCTTCTCGGCCAGGGGGCCCTCTTCCCCGAAGGGTGGCATGGCACAATAGACAAGGCGCGGATTCAGCCTCTCAAGAGACCCATAGTCCAGTCCTCGCTCATGGGCCTCACCGGGCAGGTAGTCTTCCACCACCACGTCCGCCGACTTCACAATGTCCTCGAAAGCGCCCCTGGCCCCTTCCACCGAGAAATCGAATGCCACGCTCCTCTTACCCCGGTTCCAGTGATGAAAGGGGGCTTCTCCCCTCCAGGCAGGGGCGTCGGGGGTTTCCACCTTGATCACCGTAGCCCCCATGTCTCCCAGGAGCATGCAAGCATAGGCCCCAGCCATATCGCAAGACAGGTCGATGATAATGTAGCCAGAAAGGACGGACTCCATATTGAAAATCCTCGGAAGAGAGCTTCAGGCGCGGCCAATTGTCCCACCTGCTCTTTTCGGGTGTCAACGTAGGGCTATTGAATATGATATAAGCCGACAGTGTTTGGATGTATTCGGGCATGCTAGACTGTCCCAAATACGCAGCAACGGAGCCAGTTACGCGATGCCCAATATATGTAAGGAGCAAACTTGCGAAAAGATACTAGGTCGTAAAAACCATTATCTTTGCCGCGCACACTGGGATTTGAGTGAGTCTGGCGACATCAATGAATGTCCAGAGTGCGGCGTTTACAAAGATTCTCACTACGACTATTGCATCAAGTGCAACAAAAAGCAGAAGGCCAAAAGTGCCTCAGTGAATAAGAAGAGTCCCGGCACATCCAAGGACCATCCGAAATCCCGTAAATACGCCATAGTTACCGCGGCAACATTCTCACAGCGTGCGTCCTTGCTGGAGGAAGATCCGAAGGCGGAAGACAAACGCTTGCTGTTTCACAATCAGAAAAGCAGGTGTGTCTATTGTGGCAATGAGTATCGATATGATGAACTCGAAATCGAGCACATGATTCCAAAATCACGCGGTGGTCCTGATCACATACGAAACTGTCAATTGGCCTGTGCCAGTTGTAACAAGGCCAAAGGCACTATGACAGATATAGAGTTTCGAGAGAAACACTCCAGGTACTTGCCTCAGCAAGAACGACAACCCGCCACCCCTCCGCTCGACCCGAAGTTGCTAAGCACAGCAATGCCGAAGAGCCGTCGGTTCTCTCGGGCCCGACGCCGAAAATCGTAGTACCCCCAGGAGAACCCCCCGTGCCCGAGATTCCAGACCTCGAAAACATCGTCAAATTCCTCAACGGCAAGATCCCCGGCGTGAGGATCGACTCCGTGGTGCCACGCATCCCCATCGTCATCCGCTTTCCGACTGCCGCAGAACTCGCCGCGAGACTCGAAGGCCAGACCTTTTCCCCCCTCTCCCGCAGGGGAAAGTTCCTGCTTTTCAAAACGGAGTCGGGTGACACCCTCGCCGTGAACCCCATGCTCACGGGCCGCTTCCAGTACGTCGAGCCCGAAACCAAGACCCACGCCAAGACCTGCTTCACATTGAAGCTAGGTGATGGAATGGACCTCCGATACCACGATATGCGCGTCATGGGCAAGGTGTACTGCGTAGGGCCGGGCGAAGAATCCATCATCCCCAACTTCGAGCGCATGGGCCCCGACGCCCTTGACCCCGAGGTCACTCTCGATGTCTTCACCACCCGCCTCCGACGCTTCTCTGGCCAGATCAAAAGAGTCCTGGTCACCGACACCTTCCTCGCAGGAATCGGCAATGCCTACTCCGACGAAATCCTCTTCGACGCCGGTATCTACCCCTTCCGCCGCAGGACTACTCTCAGCGACGAGGAAACCCAAAATCTCTACAACAGCATGCACTCGGTCCTCGCGGAGGCCACGAGAGTTGTCGGCGAGAGAATGGACGGCCGGATCGACCTTAAGATTCGCGACTTCCTGAAAGTTCACCGCAAGGGTGGACAGGACTGCCCCAACTGCGGCGGCAGGATCGGCGAGGTCAAGGCCAACCAGCGCATGACCAACTTCTGCCGCACCTGCCAGAAGTAAACCAGTAGCCGAAGTCCGAGGCTGGGGATCCCGTTCTCGGTGCTGAAAGTGGAACGGCCACCTAAGGAGGGTCTGCTTCTGGCGGGAGTAAAGTCCAAGGTACTCAATCGTGGAATGGGGCGGGGGTTCCGTTCGCCCTGAGCGAAGCTGCAAGTGCGCCTCTGGAGCATCGAAGGGTCTCAAGAACGGAACGTGGCGGATCCCAATAGGGTTCAGAGCCCCAGCGCTCGCTCCGCGTAGGCCCCCAGCATCCCCTCCTTCTCCTCATTGAACAGCAATGGCAGTCCCATCACATGCTCGATCGTGCGGTCCAGGTCATACCACGGAAAATCGGACCCCATGAACACACGGGAGGGGCCGATGTCCCTAATGAGCTGTGCAAACTCCTCTTTACCAGGGGCGTTGGTTGCCCCGCCGACCCATTCGATGATCTCACAGCAATCGAAATAGGCGTTGGGGTACGCGTCAGCAAGCTCCCGAGCCTGTCCCCACGTCCCTCCCCCCATGTGGGCTATGACTACCTTGAGGTCGGGGAACGCCGCTAACATTCCCGCAAACGCCCGGGGCTCGGCATATCCCATCCCCAGCTTGTCAGGCCCGGAATGCGCGACTATCGGTATCCCCATCTCCTGGCATGCCCGGTAGGCAGGCCACATCCGCTCATCGCTCATGTTGAATCCCTGCGCAGGCCCATGCAGCTTCACACCTCGTGCCCCGTACTCCTCGACCATCTCCCGAAGGTGGGCTGCACCTTCTTCTCCCGGCATCGCTATGGCGTCCAGCGCGATGTATGGGAACAGGTTATCGTGGCCCTTCACCCGTTCGCACGCACCTACGTTGAACTCTCTCAGGTCGTTCGCATACCCGGCCTCAACCTCCCTGATCGCCGCTTCCCGCTCCGACGCCGACAGCCTCCCCGTCATCTCGGCCACCGCCCGTTCCATCACCCCTCGCGTCGAGAATAAGTTAACGACAAGTGCCTTATGGACACCCGCTGCCTCCATCGCCTCCAGCGTGTCTTCCAGGTCTCCGTCGTATTCGCTGAACTTGACGCCCGGCTTCTCGCCATACTCCCAAATGCCATAGTCCCCCTTCTCGAAAGCGCCGACTTCCTTGGTCGGGTACAGGTGAAGATGAGCATCTATCTTCAGAACGTCAGCCATGTCTTACATCTCCTCTCGAAGGGCTGGTAAACCTCTGCCATCGCCACGCCCCTAACCATGTCATTCCGAGGCTCCGCGAGGAATCTCCAGCGTTTGCCCTGACTCTCGGATCCTTATTGGCTCCCACAAGGCACTCCTTTTTCCGTTATTCCACAAGTGAGTGCCCTTATAGTCGGATCGGCTCAGGCTATCTTGAGGTTCCCATTTGGGTGAAGTCCATTCCCCACAATACAGCGCACGCTTCCCCTCGACAAGCCGACTCTCACCCTTACCCCAGACCTTTGCATAACCGTCATTCGTTCCCTAAGCGTGGGGCATTCCGCTCGCCCTGTCGAAGATCCGCCACAGGCGGGAGCGGAGTCGAAGGGTCTCAAGAGCGGAATGGGCGGGGTGTCTTGGCCCGGACCGGTAGTTACGCCAAGGACCCAGGCCTACCCTACTAATCAGCCTTCCAGACCCGTCGCCGAAACTGCTCGTCGACAAGCTCGCTGAATACCACACTGTCGATGGCTATGGCGAAACAGTGAAACTCGGGCTCCTCTGGCCGGAACCCTATCGCCTCAAACACCGCATCCCCAAACCGACCCCGCTCTGCAAGGTCCGTAATTTCCACCGCATTCCCGTAGACCTTGAACTCACCTTCCCCGCCCTCGCGGTCTGCCACCGTACTGTGCACCACGCAACGCGGGTCGCGTAGCAGGTCCAGTGCCTTACGCGACTGCCACATCATGCCCAAGTATAGATTCCCATCTACGATGAATGGTTCCACAGGTGAGATTCGGGGCCAGCCGTCTCGCCTCAGGGTTCCGACCAGGGCCAGTCCCGTCTTTGCAAACTGCTCCTCCCCCAAGGCCGCCAGTTCCGGCTCTCGATCGACGAACTGTCCCCAAGTTACAGACATTGATTCCTCACAACCTCAAGCAAACTATTGCGAAGTACTACTCAGTAGCCCTGGTTCATGGTAACCCCATGTCAACCCTGAAACTCCGAATGTGCTAAGGTGTCGGCAATCCAGTATGACGACCAGCTACTCACAAGGAGGGTCTCCCTTGGCATCGACATCCATAGACCTTAGCGGGCAGATTGCCATTGTAACCGGAGGTTCGAGGGGTATCGGCGGAGCCATAGCCGCGGGCCTCGCACGGTCGGGGGCCGACGTAACCATCGCAGACCTCCCTCAACGACGCGAAGACTCCTCCAAAACCCTCGCTCAAATCGAGGAGGCGGGTGGCGTGGGGCGGGCCATTGACGTAGACGTCACCGATCCCGACCAAATCCGCAACGCCGTCTCCCAAACGGTCGCCGATAAAGGCCGTCTTGACATCATGGTCAACAACGCCGGAGTAATAGTGCGGGGCTCTGCCTTGGACATCACCCCCGAGCAGTGGGACCGGGTCCACAGCGTCAACCTCAGGGGCGTGTTCTTCGGGTGTCAAGCCGCCGCCCGGGAGATGATGAAGACGGGTGGCGGCAGGATAGTCAACACCGCCTCGGAACTGGCCTTCATAGTCCCCAGGAGCCATATCTCCGCCACGTACATTTCGAGCAAGCACGGCGTGGTCGGCCTTACCCGTTCCCTGGCAGTGGAATGGGCAAAGCACGGGATTCGAGTCAACGCCATCTCCCCCGGGCCAACCAACACCGACATGATGGCCCCAACGGTCTCCGACCCCGAACGCCTCGCCGCTACGGTAGCCGAGTTACCCATGGGCAGGATGGTCGAACCCCAGGACCTCGTCGGTGCAGTCCTATTCCTCGCCAGCGACCTATCCGCAATGGTCACCGGCCACGTAATCCTGGTAGACGGGGGCCGGGTCCTGATCTAAGGCCTGCGGCCGCATTCCGCTCACCTTGAGCAAGCCAAAAGTCCGTCGAGGTGGATCGAAGGGTTTCAAGACCGTAATGGGTGGGGTATTCCGCTCGCCCTGAGCGGAGTCGAAGGGTCTCAAGAGCGGAATGGGTAGGGGTCCCCAGCCTCAGACCAGAGTGACGCAAAGGCCCATTGATGCGAGAAGGTCAAGGTGATTCAGTCTCAGCTCACCTTCGAGCAATCATCACCCAGCCACAATCGGCTGCGCAACTATCCACAAACTCACCACCGTGTAGCCGACCATAAGAGCCACCATCGGGTACTGGCTTCTCATCGCCGCAGCCCGACTCTCCATCTTCCTCATCGAAATGACGTGGGCCACGTACACCGCTATCACGTGCCCTATCACTATCGCACCCACCCCCACGAACCACACCAGCCGCGCACTCACAATGGAGATTTGCACCTGCCACTCCGCCGTTCCGAAGAGGTCCCAGCCATAGCCAAACGGGTCGGAAGCCAGCTTCACGATCAGCTGCCCCTGTATTGCCAGAAATGAGAAGAAATGGGCAACATTGTAGGCAAGGGCTATAGGGATCAGCGACGGTATGTACGCCCGAGCCGTCTCACTCGTAGATCCCCCCTCCCCCGACACCAGGTTCGAAATCCGGCAGGTCAGCAAGTAGGCGCCCATGAAAACTAGTGGTGCTGCGGTCAGGACAAGAGTCGTGTTCAGGTCATTGCGGTAGAACTGGACGCCCGTCAGAAAGTATTCCTTGATGTTCTGCCATGCCTCGGTCTCCTTGAACCCGTCCAGCGTAACGGTGGACAGCGCCAGGACTATAAACCATACCTCCGACGTTCGAACGGCCTGGGGATAGGCCAGCCCGGCGCCCGGGGGCCGGAGGTTCAACTGTCGAGCATCCTTTGCCCTCTCGAAACAATCGTAGCAGTTGACGCACTCCTTGCTCGACTCATCACAGGTGAGTTCACACTGGCCGCATGCCTGGGCATCCCTAGCACGGACCTCGGTAACGGCGAACTTGGAAAGGAACCGGTAGAGGACTGAAAAGGCTTCGCCGTACTGGAGCCAGGTGTGCTTGCCGAAAAGGAACATCCCCCCAAGGGTGACTACCGTGTAGAAGGTTATCATGATGCCCAGGTGGGTCGGATTTCCGGCGTGTACGTATACGTTCTCGATCCAGGCAAAGCCAAAGAACAGGACTATGGCCGGCGTGACCCCGAGTTCATCCGGATACCGGAGCCCGAACCCCAACCTCCGACCACCCGTAAGCCTCGTATACAGTGCTGCAGCCCATTCAAATACGACCTGCCAGGGGTTCAACAGCGCCCAGAGGTTCCCCACCAGCGAGAATACATAGCCCAACCCCACCCACCACCCCACCCAGATGAATGCCACCGAGAAGTTCAGTATCGAGGCAGGATTCCCCCAAAAAGCCGTGGCTATCACCAGCCCAAGGATACCTACGGATATCAGCCGCAAGGCCGTCAGGGTCAGGGCGTTTTCCAGCGCCGCTCGGAGACCCGGCAGCTGATAGAAGTTGAATCGAGCCGTGCCGCGGGAGTCGGAGCGGCCCCGCAGGAACATCCCGACAATAACAAATGAGACCAGTACGGTTGCCCCCGCCCCGTACAAATATAGCCAAAGCGGCACCGGCAGATCATACCGCTCCCCAAACCCGTGGGCGTAAGCAAGAGCCGGTTGGAAAAGCACAGCCGCACCTAGAAGCACGACTGCTAGGGACAGTGTTCGAACCATCAGTCTACCCAGTCCGGGTCATGTGTCGACAACGCCGCCTCTACCATTAACAAGGCCTCCGCATAACTCTTGCAGAGAGGTGGGAGGCGAGGCGTCTTACCCCCCTCTCCCCCTTGACGAGATCTTTGCATAACCATCATTCCTTCCTCAGTGGTGGGGCATTCCGCTCGCCCTGAGCAGAGCTGCAAGTGCGCCTCTGGAGCATCGAAGGGTCTCAAGAGCGGAATGGGCGGGGCATTTTGGCCATAACTGGTAGTTACGCAAAGGCCCATTGAGGGGCTGAGATTGCGCCGACCTGAAAGTCCGCCTTTTGCGGAGCGGGAGAGGGCTGGGCTGAGGGTGAACCTCCTCCACCAAGAGCTCCGCAAATGCCCCCTACCTCGGCAGCACTTCCAGGAATCCAATCACGGTTTCCTCGGGAGCGGCGTCAGTTCCCAACTCTCCGCTGTCGTCCATGCTGCTGTGGTCCATTTCCCCACCCATTCCCTCTGCGTCCATGTCCATGCCATCGGCGGATGTGCCCTCAGTCAAGGTCACCGTGGTCATGGCGGTCACGCTGTAATAGCAGTGCTCAGTGTCGGATAGCCTGACCATTATGTCATGCTGACCCACATAATCCACCAAGACACTCGCCTCAGGTTTCAGGTACATCCCTCGAAGCTCACCATCGACGTACAGGTGCCAGTGCCCTTCGGCCACTTCCCCTCCGGTTTCGGTCAAGGTCAGTTCGAAGTTTTCTAGCACAACCCCGACGTTGATCTCACCTTCATCCTGACCCTGTTCCGCACTCACCTCTATCGTAGGGGATTCGGCGCCCTCGGGGAGGGGGACAGTTTCAGGGCAACCGGAGGAGGTGGAGTCGTCATGCGAATGTCCTCCGGCCAGGGCAGGATGCAGGGCCATGGCAAACCGACCCTCCAGGTCCGCCACAAACTCCATCCTTGTCGGACCTTCTGTTCCTAGCTCATCCTCCATGTTGTACCCGTGAAGATGTAGTGTCCCGGCTTCATCAGCAGTGATTGAGAAAACAACCGTGTCCCCATTCTTGACCCTGAACACCGACGACTCACCTTCAAGCGCCCTGTCCCGGATATCAAGGCTAAACTCCACGGTCTCGGGCGCTGATCCTCCACAGGCCGCCAATAGCAGCAGCGCCACAAAGGTTATCCCTACAACCGGCAGCCCTACCCGTTTCATCAACACGTACTCTCCTGTTCGTTAGCTTCACTGTCCATAACGTCTTGACCGTCGTTTTGTTGCGCTCTCTTCTTGCGTCGGTCCCAGCGTCTCCATATCTCCAGCATGGCCAGCAGCAGCGGAAACGCCAAAACTACTATCAGGATTGCAAAAATCTTGCTGGCCGGACCCCTGACCTCGAGAGGAAAACCGGCCTCGGCGGGACCAAGCGGGCCATCGATTGACAGCGCCAAGGTCCAAACACCCTCCGCCTCCAGGTCGACATTTACATCGTACAGGTCTGGATTAACAGTGGACCTGTTGATGCCGAATGAGTTTGCCTCCAACTCCGAGTCCGCAGGCGGGGTGACCGTGAGCGCAAGTACCGCACCCGTTACTACTTCTTCAGTGGTTGCATCAGAGATTCTGAATGTGAAGTGGACCACACCCTCGGTGGGATTGCCGGGAGTGGCAGTCACAACTACCTGGTACCCTTCCACCTGCTCTTCGAAGATGGTACTGGTGTCGACTCCACCATTCGCCAGGACCCGGGGAGCGCCAACCACCATCAACGCGCCGAAGATTACCAGGGTGCCGATGAAAAGGAGCGCAGTTCTGGGAGTCACCTGAGGATGGGAAAGGGAGAACAATTCAGGGACCGGCTATCCGTCGCTCAATCCCGATACGAAGGTGATCTCTTCAAGGTCTTTGCGGCAGTCGGGGCAGCGGCGAGTCTTGTACATCCGGATGGTGGCGTCGATGTCCATGTAGTCCTTGTCCCGGGGGACCTTGCTCCATATCACGTCGCAGGTATTGCAGATCAACACGTCGGCATTCGCTTAATATTCGCCTCTTTACTCAGCCCCACGCAACAACGAATTTTAACACACCCTCTCCCCCACCCAAGCCGCGACTCCCCCGTCACTCCGTCCGCCCTGAACAGAGCTGCAAGTGCACCGTGCTGTAAGTCCGCCTTTGGCGGAGGGCATCGAAAGGTCTCAAGCACAGAATGGGGAGGGTATTCCGTTCGCCCTGAGCAGAGCTGCAAGTGCTCCTCTGGAGCATCGAAGGGTTGCAAGAACGGAAGGGGATGGGGCTTCCCTCCCGACACGCGAAACAGGGGCCCGCGATCTGCGCGGACCCCTGTCCCAAAACTTATCCTCACTAAACGTATCTACGGGCTGTATCCCGAACCCCCAGACCCACCTTCATAGCGGGGCAGTGTATTGACCAGGTGACCTAGCACGTAAGCGAAATCGTTGTACGAGTCCAGGTGCGACATGGACCTCCTAAGGGATCCAAGCCAACTCTCCAGGGCTCTCAGATCATCCCCGATCACGGATCCTCCCTCCGCCTCCACGAATGGCAGGGCGCCGTACCTGTCGGAAGCCAGGGCGACTATGGAACCGAACCGCAGCATGTCGTCACTCGGCTCCTCGAAGCGAACGTTCTGGTAGCCCCGGACCTCCGCGTCCTGCTGTCTCGTTTCGCCACTGATGGGGGTGACCCACCTGACATGTACGTCTCCCAGCCTGATGGCCTGTCCACTCCAGTCGTCGACTCGGCGAGTCAGCGCCAGTTCGTAAAAGACGGTTGTGGCAGTGCCTGAGGGAATCTCTGCAAACTCCTTGCGATTCTCCACAAAGGACTCGTCCGGAGTTATCCGGTTCTCGTACCCTATCAGCCGCCATGAATTCACCGTCGAGGGGTCCCACTGCACCTGGGCACGAGTCTGATCGGCGAATGGTGTGGATATGGTGGTCCAGTTGTCCCGCCTGAACGTGGCCCGCGCCTGGGCGGCGTCGTCCAGGTACCTGTACCAGCCGTTCCCATGCTGTGCCAGCTGCTCCAGCAAATAGTCGTTGTAGTTCTCGATACCCACGCCTATGGTTATAAGCCGCAGCGGGTTGTTGTTCTGCCGGTCGTCCGCCGTCCGTAGGATTGCGAACGGGTCCGTTGCATCCACGTTAGCCACGCCGTCCGACATCAGGATCACGTAGTTGTAGGCATTGGGTCGGTCATACCGCATCCGATCGGCGATCCGTATGCCGAGGTTGAGTCCGGCCTGCACGTTCGTGCTGTTGTTGGGCCGAAGATTCCCTATGGAATTGGATACCGCACGGTCGTCCGGCCTCCGACTCTCAACCGTGTACTGGCCTAGGACGTCGGTCGAAAACTGGACGATGGAGATGCGATCGTTGCTCCCCAGGCTATTTCGTATGGAGTCCGCCGCCGCCCGGGCAATCTCCACCCGATTCCCGTCCGACATTGACCCCGACGCATCCAAAACCAGTGTCACGTTGAGGGGCCTGTTGTCATCCCTGATGTCCGGCGCCTGGAATGTTATCCGCGCCAGGTGCAATTCGCTCTGCAGCGGATGCTCCACCAGCGCCGAGGAGATTGCAAAGCTTTTATTGTCCCTCGGCCTTGCGTATTCGTAGTTAAAGGCGTTGACCCATTCTTCTGATCTCACAGAGTCGGGGTCCACCTGGTAGCCTTCCCTGGCCCAGTTCAAAGCCAACTGGAAAGAGGTCCGGTCGGTGTCCAGGCTGAACGTTGAAGTCCTGTCCCGAGAGCTCGCTACCAATGGGCTGCGCCGGTAGTCCTGGAAAGTCGTCGCCGCAGGCACGGCCGTCGGAACTGGTGCCGAATCACTGACCGAAAGAGATCTAATTGTTGCTCCCGAATCCGCCGTCACCGTATAAGAGCCTGTAGCACTCTCAGACATGGATTCCGGTTCATCATACTCGGCCGTCGGCTGAGGCACGGCCGTGGCTCGATATGAACCCGACGCCGGCACGGGCGTAGCAGTCGCCCCGACTGTATAGGAAGAAGAGCTATCTTGTACGGAGTCGGGACTATCGGGCATTGCAGTCGGCTCGGACATCGCCTCGGGTGTCGCCGTAGCGCTTTCCGCACAGGCTAACCCCACCAACGCCACCGCCATTGCTAAAATCAGGGCCATTGCTAAACGTCTAAGCAGCATTTCTCATGCCTCCTTCTGCCGTGTATAGCCTCTTAGACGTTTCCCTCCATTCTTTTGTTCCATTCCGCTCCCATCTCCCCATCCATCATTCTCAATCCACTCTCTCCCTCCATTTCCAACTCCGATCGGGTCGCAGATGCGCCCCTGAGGTGAATCCATCCCTTTCCTCCTGCCATTCCGAGGCCCCGCGAGGAATCTGGGGTGGTGTCCTTCCCCCCTCCCCCCAGTATTGAACTAGAGGGACGTACGGCTGCTGTGCACCCATACGTCCCTCTGTTTTTATCTCGCTCTCTCCCTTGAAGGCCCTAAGGGTCGAAGATGCGCCTTTGGCGTGAGAGGGGGATAAAGGGGGTGAGGGTTCCCCGGCGGGGTGTGGGGGGGTCCCTCCCGCAAAAGTGACACGAGCTCCTTGACCCAACTCGTTCATTAGTGCTAGTATCTCCACCGTTCGAACACTTACCCAACTATCTCAAGGAGGAACCAAAAACCCAGGGAAGCCCACCAGACCCACCCGAGGACTCAACGCCCAAGCCCATCCCAACGGTCCCCGCGCAGGCCCGCGGCACAAGTGACCGGCGCCATCTCCTCAGCCCACGGGTCCCGTGCCCCTTTCCCTAATCCCCCAGGCGATGGAAAGACTCCCTGATTCGCTATCGTTCCATGTGAGGCTCCTTACGGAGAAGCCGCTCTTTCGAGCGGAATAGCGGTCGGATAGGCCCGGCGCCGAGGTCCTCTCGGTACCCCGACCGCTCAATAAAGTCGGGAGTCGGTCGTCCCCGGGCTCCGGGTCGCACCGGCAAAATTGGATATATTACGCCTGCAAGAGGCTCCATACCGGACGCTGGACGAGCCTTCTTCCCGCCCTTATGCGGTGCAGCCAACCCCCGGAGTCGGGCTCGGACCTGGTGGCCCTTACGGTTCCTGCTCATGTCCAGCGTATACAGGGCCACAGGCCGCAGCAGCGGCAGGCGGCTGATTAAGCCGCAGGCGGATCGACGCCCTTGTCCCGGAGCGTCGGAGCACCCGCAGCACAGGAACGGGGCAGCAACCAGCCAGCGTCTTCCATCGCCGACCACCTACCAACAAGCCAATCAACACCCGAACCCCAACCGAATAACCCAAATCCCGTAGGAGTGACCGGCCGGTAGCCATGAGCCCAATCGAAGGGGACCTCATAAGCAGAAAGGGACAGGGCATCGCCGATTCAGCAGACCAGGCCTGCTATAATCCCCCCATCCCCACTCCCGGAGGCCCCACATGAGACCGCCATTCCAGGTCATCGACTCCGACGGCCACATCAACGAGCCCGAAGAGATAATCGCCACCTACATGCCGCCTCCCTATGACGCCTATCTCCACGCCTGGAAGGCCAACTCGGACGGCGTCGTCTACTCCAACAACACCCTGGTTCCCAAGCAGCCCGGTATGGACCCCACCATGGGAGGGACCCTCGGCACCAACGGCCCGCCCGGCTTTCCATTCCCCTCAGACTGGCTTGCAATCATGGACGAGGCAGGTGTCGAAAAGACATACCTCTATCCCACCGCCTTCCTTCCCTACTCCATGATGGCCGACCCTGAATACACCGTCGCCGTTACCCAGGCCTACAACTCCTTCATCCACGATCACTGGCTTCAGGTCGACAACAGGTTCGGCGCGGTCGCAGTCATGCCCCTGATCGACGCCGGGGAGTCCGCCAAAGAGCTTCGCAGGTCGGTGACTGAGTTGGGTTTCGCTGGAGCGTTCACCCCCGCCGTGGGCTACGGGCTGATCGGCAGGAAACAAAACCACCCATTCTTCGCCGAGGCCCAGGACCTCAATACCACCGTCGCCATCCACGGCGGACACGCTACCGCCGAATACATCCCCTACACCCGTTTCATCCAGCGCCATGCCGTCGGGTTCCCCGTATCGCAGATCATCCAGATGACCAGCCTCGCGCTTGAGGGCATATTCGAGCTGTTCCCCAACCTGCGGGTCGCCTTCCTCGAAGCTGGGTGTACCTGGGTGCCCTACATGCTCGACCGGCTCGACGAGGAGTGGGAGCTCAGGGGCAAAGTCGAGGCCCCCAATTGCAAGCGTCCTCCCAGCGAATATTTGCGCGGCAGCAACGTCTTCGTCCACCTTGAACCCGACGAGAAACTCCTGCCCCAGACCATCGAAATACTCGGCGACGATGCCCTCGTCTACGCCTCTGACTGGCCTCACTGGGACAATGACTTCCCCAACAGCATCGATCACATCTGGGAGAGAGAGGACATCACGGAGAGTCAGAAACGCGCCATCCTCAGGGACAACCCCCTCGCCATGTACGGCATTACTGATTCGGAAGGAGGCGCCTGATGCCCCGCTTCCCGTCCGTTGAGTGGTTTGAGGAAGTCCGCCAGGTATTCAACAGCGAGGACGATTACCAGACCGCCGGCGGTGGCTCCTGCGATGCCATCGTTGGACTCAAGATAGATGACGAGATATATGTTGTCGTCTTTGAAGGATTCGAATGCAGTTCCGTGCGTCTGGCCGGGGAGGACGATCTATACGAGGCCGACTTCTACCTCGAGATGACCGGCGATGAGTGGATGGAGATGATCGTGAACATCGCCGAAAACGGCTCGGCAGACCTGGAACATTCACTCAACAGCCTGGACCTCAACAAGTCGCCCGACAGCCTGGCTCACTCCCTGAACGAAGATGGCTACCGCCTCGACTTCTTCTTCCGTTACAACCAGACCTTCCAGTACTTCTTCGACGCCTCCTCCCGCGTCGAAACCCAGTTCCGGGCCACCTAATCAGGGCTGGTTTAACCTCGACTCGCAACGTCGGTAGTTGGCTTACAGACACCTATCCATTTATACTGTGAATCACAGAAACTGTGAGGCTGTGACCATGAAAAACATCACCGTATCCATCGACGAATACACCCACCGCCAGGCGCGCATACGGGCCGCGGAACTAGGCACGTCAGTATCCGCCCTCGTAAGAATCTGCCTAAACCGCCTTGTGGCTCAACCCGTAGAGGAACTCGGCCGTGGAGAAAAGTCGGAGCCGCCCACGGAACGTCGACTGCGTCTCCAGAAATTCTTCAAGGAGTTCGATGCTAGGGGCAGAGGAATAACCGAGATCCTTCCTCGAGAGGCAATCTACAATCGCGATGCGCTTCGTTGATACTAACGTTCTGCTCTACGCCACGAGCGTCGTTCCCCAAGAGGCTCAGAAGCGGCTGCTTGCCCGTGAACTCTTGAACGAAGACGATCTAGCCATATCCGTGCAGGTGCTGCAAGAGTTCTACTACCAAGCTACTCGACCCAATCAATTGGCCCCTCTTACTCACAATGAAGCCTTGGAATTCCTGTTTGATATTCTGAAGTTCGAAATATATCCAGTAACCCTTGAAATCTTCCACTCCGCCCTCTCAATCTCCCAACGCTTCCAACTCTCATACTGGGATGGCGCAATCCTCGCCGCCGCCCGAGCCTTAGGCTGCGACGTCGTCTACTCCGAGGATATGAGTCCCCAACAGGACTACGATGGCCTCCGGGTCATTAACCCGTTCGCCACTTCGTAACTATTTCCCTTGACCCCACCCCCCACCCCACCATAAACTCCCCAAAATCGAAGGCTCCTATCTATCCGGAGGAACGTCCATGGCCGCAAATGAATCGAGAAAATACGTAATCGTCGGCGCGGGAATTCACGGCTTGAGCACCGCGTGGCATCTCGCCATGGACCTCAAAAGCAGAGGCCAGGGCTCCGGCCGCGACATCCTGGTCTTGGAAAAGAGCCATGTAGGGGCGGGTGCGACGGGCGTCGCCTGCGGCAACGTCAGAAACTTCTACATGACCGAGGCCCTTCACCCGATACTCCGACACAGCGTCGACGTATGGATGATGGACCCGATCAACTTCGGTTTCCAGCAGGTCGGATACGTCTCCTGCGGAGAAGCCAACCAGACCGCCGACTTCGAAAGGATGCACAAGTCCCACCTGGCGTCGGACTACACTTCTAACCTATACGTGGGCAGTGAAGCCCGAGACTTCCTCAAGTCCATATGGCCCGACTTCAAGACCGAGGGCATAGACGTAGCCCTGGATGAACGGCTCAGCGGTTACGTCGGGACCAAGAACGTTCTCCGTGGCCTCGTGGAGAAGTGTGAGCAACACGGCGTCGAGATCCGCACGGGCGTCGAGGTCACGGGCTACGACACACGCGCCGGCTCCGTCAAAGCCGTGGCCACCAACCAGGGAGACATCAACTGCGACGCCGTCATATGGGCCCTCGGAGCCTGGACCCCGAAGCACTGGGCCATGCTGGACAAGCCTTCCCATATCGACTGCTCCTATCCAGACGGCTCCATAGTTAACAAGGACATGTGGACTTTCTGGCGACTCCGGGAGGGCGAGGTCTATTTCGACGAGCCCTACGTAACCCCCGAGGGCAAGAACCCTCCCATCCTCCACATCGAAAAGATGAGCACCCCCGTATACGACGAGCGCACCGGCGAGATGCTAAGAGATTACCTGTACGTCTACTTCAAGAACGCCAACGAGCGTATGGAGAAGCCAGGTCTCCAGGGCGGCATTACCCCGGTTAAGATCGGCCCCGACGCCGTCGTAGACCCTTATGGCCACGCCAACGAGCTTTACCAGGCCGAGCCCGAGTTCGCAGACTACTTCTGCGCCGCTATGGGAGCCACCATGTCCCGCTTCGAAGGCATCAGGTCATCCTTCAAACAGCGTCCCAACGGCGGCATCGGCGCATTCACCCCAGACAACCTCCCCGTCCTGGACTGGGTGGCTCCCAACGTCTACATGATCGAGGACAGCAACCACGGCTTCAAGATGATCGGCATAGGCAAACTCGTGTCCAAGCTCCTCATGGGAGAGGATGTCCCGGACTTGAAACCCTTCGCCTTCAGCCGCTACTCGGAGGGCAAGACCTTCGGCAGCAACAATAGCCATTCTCCGTGGGTGTAGAAGAACTCCGGACCCGTTTGGAATCTGGTCCTACCCTCATACTGGACGGTGCCAACGGCACGGAGCTAACTAGAATGGGTGTGCCCGTTGACGGCCCGGCTTGGTGCGCGGCCGCACTCCACTCTCACCCGGACACCGTACGCCAGGTCCACGAAGACTACATCCAAGCGGGCGCAGACATCATAACGTCCAATTCCTACGCTTCGTCTCCCCACAATCTCGAGGCAGAAGGGCTCGGAGAACGGTCCGATGAACTGAACTCACTATCCGTCCAACTCGTTAGGGAGGCTATCGAGAACAGCGAAGCTGATAGGCCGTTGTGGGTTGCCGGTTCCATGTCCAGCTTTGGCGTATACGCCTTCAGCCGTCGGGGCCGACCCCTTCTCTCTTTCTCAGTCCTTGAGGAGAGCTACCGACGCCAGGCCCACACCCTCGCCGAGGCAGGCGCCGATTTCCTACTTCTGGAAATGGTCAGAGAGTCGCACCACGGAGGATCGCTGCTTAGAGCGGCGTTGGAGACAGGTCTTCCCGTGTGGGTAGGGCTAAGCTGCGCCCTCACCCCCGAGGGAGAAGTCCGCATGCTCTCGGAGTTTAAACCAACAGACCCCTCCGACCAGGACTTTCAAGAAACCCTCGAACAGGTGATGGCAATCGGTGGTTCCCTGCTTGCGGTAATGCACAGTGCCGTTCCCTGCATTGGCCCGGCGCTAAAGGCCGCACGAACGAAGTGGAAGGGGCCCCTTGCAGCGTATGCCAACTCCGGCACTTTCTTCTCTATAGCAGAACCCAACTTCGATAGCGTAATGCCACCCGACACCTACCTCTGCCACGTCCAGAAATGGATAGAACTCGGCGCCCGAGTCGTAGGTGGCTGCTGCGGCATCGGCCGAGACCATATCCGCCTCATCAGCGAAGCCCTCAGGGTAGCCTAGTCACAGCCCCCGAATACAAGACTCCTACCCCACCCCCCAGTCGATCCCGTTCCGCAGCATCTGCACGTATTCCTCTACATCCCAGCTTGCCCTGAAGGCAGCGGGCATCGACTCCGGGTCCTCGACCGTCTCGTCGTAGGCATGGTTCCTCTGGCTGGCCGGCGAGTGACAATGTCCCAGCGCTATGTAGGCTACGCCGCCCTTGCCTATGACCCTGGTGTATCCCAACACCCGAGTCTTCCCGTCGTCCTGCAAAGACGTGTCCTCATCGTAGATGAACCCGTATCCCGAGTGGTCCGGCCCGAGCTCCGCCGAAAGCACCACATCCGTCTCATTCGGATGCTGGAGCTCTATCATGTACGGCTCATCAATCGTCATAAATGATGACGGAAGGCCCTTCGTCAGAGGGTTGTCCGGCCCCGACACATCCACGCGGAACCTGCGGGTCTGTGGGTGGCTGATGAAGAAGCTGCCGAGGGTATCGTGGTGCTCGCTCTTGACCATCTTCCTTCGAGTCTCACCCTCCACGCGCTTCGCTCTGCCTCCGCTCGTCCCATGCAGCCCGACCCACCGGCCACCGTCCTCCATCCAACGCCGCACCAGCTTGTTTTGATCGCCGTCCAGGTGGGGGCCGGCAGTGTAAGTCAGCATTAGGGCTGTACCCGGGAGCCAGCGATCAATGTCGGTAAAGTCGTTGCCGACCGTGGCCTGCACACCTCTCTCTTCCAGCAGCTCCAGGAGCCGGATACGAGCATAGTCCATGTCGTGCTGCGCCAAGGCCCCCGGAGGGTATCCGCCGGTTATAAGGTGTACGCGGCCCGGTTGAACTTCTCTCATTTCTGGCTCCTTATCCGTTCACATCCCTACTGTTAATACTGGTCTCATTGTCACCATCGTCCGGGTTGGCAATCCCTAGCAGGTCTGTTTACGAAGGTTGGCTATGGCGACCCTAAGATACGCCTCCATCCGAATACCCCGACGCCTGTGCCCGAGTTCATTGAACAACTCTGTCAGCAGCTCATCATCCGTGCGTGGGATGCCGTCGGACTCGACCCATTCAATTAGGGACATCAACTGTCCCTGGGTGTATTCGGTAACAGTCAGGCCTTGCCGAATCGGAGGCCTTGGCCCCCTGGCACCATCCCACCCGGTTGACGTGTCACGCTGTTCGGGACTCTCCGAAGTGACTATTACTTCCTCCAGTTCGGTCTTGCGGGCACCCTAGTCCTCCAGGGTCGTGATGTCTCCGGGGTCGAGGCCCAGCTCCTGAGCCTTCAGCAACCGGCGCATGATCTTCCCGGATCTGGTCTTAGGAAGCACCGGCGTGAAGTCTATATCTGTCGGCACGGCTATCGGGCCGAGCTCCTTGCGCACGTGGAGCTTCAGCGCCTTCACCATCTCATCTGATCCCGACTCCCCCGCCCTCAGCGTCACGAATCCCTTGATCTGCTCGCCCTTTATCTCATCCGGTTTCCCGATTACCGCCGCCTCCGCCACCGCCGGATGCGACACCAGCGCGCTCTCCACTTCCGCGGAGCCTATCCGGTGCCCTGCCACGTTCAGCACGTCGTCCGCTCGACCCACCACCATGTAGTAATTCTCCGCGTCCCGCAGGGCAACGTCTCCTGAGAAGTACACGCCTGGAATTGTGTTCCAGTCCTTGTCGAAACGAGAAGGGTCGCCGTAGACGGTGCGGAAGAAGCTGGGGAAGGGCCGCTTGATTACTAGCATTCCACCCTTGTCGGGCTCCGTGATCGGCACTCCTTCCCGGTCGACTATATCCATCTCGACCCCCGGCAACGGCCTCCCGACCCTCCCTGGTTTCACCTTCATGATCGGCATGGTTCCCAGGCACGGGCCGCCCGTCTCCGTCTGCCACCAGTTATCGACGATGTAGCCCCACTCTCCGTTGCCGCACAGGTGCTCGTAGGCCCACTTCAAGGCCTCGGGATTCAGGGGTTCGCCCGCGCAGGTCAGCAGCCGCAGGGAGCGGAGGTTGTAGCCCTCGGCGTGTTGCTCACCGTAGCGCATCAGCATCCGCAGCACCGTGGGGGCCGTAAACATCACGTTCACGCCGTACTTTTCTATTACGTTGTAAAAGGCGCCCGGCTCCGGATAGTCGGGGGCGCCCTCCTTGAAAACAGTCGTCGCCCCATACAGAAGTGGTGCGTAAACGATGTAGCTATGCCCGACCACCCACCCAATATCCGACGTACACCAGTAGACATCGTCCTCCTTTATATCCCAGAACGACCGGAAATGGTAGTAAGTCCCCACCATGAAGCCGCCATGGACGTGCTGTACTCCCTTCGGCTTGCCGGTCGTGCCGCTGGTGTAGAGGATGAACAGCGGGTCTTCGGCGTTCATCACCTCCGCTTCGCAATCGACGTCTCCACTCGCCAGCAGCTCATCAAAGTCGACCTCTTTCTCCATAAGCGCCACGTCCTTCGTCTCTCGACGCCAGACAATGATGTGCTTCAGATGGTCGATGTCCTTCGACGCCTCATCGCTGATACCTTTCAGGTCCACGGGCTTGCCCCGCCGATATCCGTAGTCCGCTGTAATTACGGCCTTGGCCTCAGCGTCGAGAATCCTCTGCCGCAGCGCCCCGACACTGAATCCCGCATATACAACGCTGTGCACCGCCCCGACTCGGGCGCAGGCCAGCATCGAGATCACGCCTTCCGGCGTTAGAGGCATGTAAATCACCACCCGGTCACCCTTCCCGACTCCCAAACTCCTCAGCCCGTTGGCCATCCGGTTGACCTGCTGTGTCAGCCGCCCATAGGTCAGAACTTTCTCAGACCCATCTTCGCCGAGCCAGATAAATGCCGCCTTGTTCTTCCGGCCGTCGGACAGGTGCCGGTCAAGGCAGTTGTAGGTGATGTTGCACTCGCCGTCCGGGAACCACTTGAAGTTGGGATAGTCCCATTCGAACACCTTGGTCCAGGGCTTGTACCAGTCCAGTTCCGACGCGATCTCGGACCAGAACCCTTCCGGGTCCTCCGTGGAGCGTTTGTATTCGCTTTCGTAGTCCTGAATATTGGCGTTTTCAACCAGCCAGGCGGGCGGCTCTATCTCGCTCGTCTCCTGCAACAAGTGGTCGATCTGTCTTTGCTCTACCACGATCTTTCTCCCATAAAGCCAGTGTTCCAAGACCCTGAGCCGGGCCTCAAAAAGTCGGTGACATGTTAGCAGTTATCTACGGTGTGGGAAACGGGCAGGACTACCACCCCCCTCCCCACCCCTGATATTATGTCCCCGCTACCCATCATTCTCAGGAGACTGCAATGACCGAGAAACTCGTCGGTATAGTCAACGTCCCCGGCGGCCCCCGAGCCATAGTTGATGGCATCAAGGACCTCGAAGAGGCCGGAATTCCCGCCGTCTGGCTCACCACCGGCGCCCCCGGCCCCGACGCCCTGACCATCTTCGCCGCAGCCGCAGCCGTCACCAACTCCATAAAGATGGGCACCGCCATAACACCCACCTGGGGCCAGCACCCCGTCTATTCCGCACAGCAAATCCAGGTCATTGCAGACCTTGCCCCCGGCAGGCTCCGTTTCGGCGTCGGGCCCAGCGGCAAGGGCGGGATGATCAAGACCTACGGCGCCGACTTCCGCCAGCCCGTGACCAACATGCGGGAGTTCATCCAAGTCGCCAAATCGCTGCTTCAGAGCGGGGAGGTGGACTTCAATGGTAGCCAATATCGGGCCAAGGCCAGGATCGCACCTTCGATACCCGACGTCCCCATTATCGGCTCAGCTCTCGGCACCGGCGCTTTCCGGGCCTGCGGTGAGGTCGCCGACGGCGCAATAAGCTGGCTCTGCCCGCCTCCCTACCTTAGGGATTACGCCCGACCCGCCCTCGAAGAAGGCGCACGTAACGCGAACCGTTCCACCCCACCCCTTATAGCCCACTTCGTCACCTGCCTTCACGAAGACGTCGACGAGGTTCGAGCCGCCGTCCGACAGGACTTCACCTACTTCGCCTCCGCCGAGTACTACATCAACATGTTTGCCGCCGCAGGCTTCCCCGGCGTGAGCAGAGACACGGGCCTCTCCGACGAGCTTATAGACTCCTTTACCTTCTACGGCAACCAGAACGCCATCGCATCCCAGATACAGGCGCTTTTCGATGATGGCGCCGATGAGGTCTACGCATCCATCGTCACCCCGGGCCCCGACCCCGACGCCTCCCGCCAGCGCACCGTGGCTGCCCTTAGCGAGATCAACAAGAGCCTGTAGAGGAGCCCGGCTGGGCAGCAATCGGGATTTGGGCGCCTTACCCACAGGGGAAGGAGGAATATCATGAACAACACGCCTATGAACATGCAGGACTACGAAGAGACCTACAACTCCTTCCGCCTGGACGTGCCGGAGTTCTACAACTTCGCCTTCGACATTGTAGACAAATGGGCCGAGGACCGCACCAAGCTCGCCCTCCTCACCGTGGACTCAGACGGTAATAGCGCCGAGCGCCACTCCTTCTGGGACCTGAAAGTGCAGTCCAACCGCTTCGCCAACATTCTCCGGGCCCAGGGGCTTAAGAAGGGCGATCGCGCCTTCCTCATGCTGCCCCGCAACCCCGAGTGGTACGTCGCACTCCTCGGCATGATCAAGCTCGGTGTGCTTCCCATGCCCGCTACCACCATGTGCACCCCCAAGGACATCGAGTACCGCATCAACGCCTCCGACGCCGCCATCGCCATCACCGATGTGGAGAACGCTCCCAAGGTCGACCAGGTCGCCGGTCAATGCCCCTCCCTAAAAGTTCTGATGACCACCCGCGGCAACCGCACAGGCTGGCTTTCCTACGATGATGAAATGGCCCAGGCCTCGCCGCATCTCGACAACGTGGAGCCTACCCGCAGCGATGACCCTCTCATGCTCTATTTCACTTCCGGCACCGTGGGTTACCCCAAAATGGTGCTCCACACCCAGGCATCCTACGGCATCGCCCACGTCATCACCGCCAAGTTCTGGCACGACCTCCGCTCCACCGACATGCAGTGGACCATCTCCGACACCGGATGGGCCAAGACCGCCTACGGCAAGCTCTTCGGCCAGTGGACGCAGGGAGCGACGGTCGTCCAGCACGACGCCAAGGGCCGCTTTGACCCCAGGGTCACGCTGAACATCCTTGGCAAGTTCGGAGTCACCTCCTTCTGCGCCCCCCCGACTGTCTACCGGCTCCTTGTCCTTGAAGACCTCGCCCAGTACGACCTCTCCGGCCTTCGCCATTGCACCAGCGCCGGAGAACCCCTCAACCCCGAAGTCATAAAGCAGTGGGAGGATGGTACCGGTCTCACCATATACGACGGCTACGGCCAGACCGAGTCCGTCCTCCTCGTTGGAAATTACCGCTGCCTGCCCGTAATTCCCGGCTCAATGGGCAAACCTACCCCCGGGTTCCACGTCTCCATCGTCAACGAAGAAGGCGCCGAGCTTCCACCCGGCGAGGAAGGGCAGATCGCCGTGCGGGTCAAGCCAGAGCGCCCCGTCGGCCTCTTCCAAGAGTACTGGCGCAATGAGGAGACCACCCGGGGCGTCTTCCAGGGCGACTGGTACTACACTGGCGACAAGGCCTACAAAGACGAAGATGGATACTACTATTTCGTCGGCCGGGCCGACGACGTGATTATCTCCGCCGGCTACCGCATCGGCCCATTCGAGGTCGAGAGCGCGCTCATCGAGCACCCCGCCGTCGCAGAGTCCGCGGTCGTAGCCAGCCCTCACCCCGTGCGCGGCGACATCGTCAAGGCCTTCGTGATCCTGAGCCCGGGGCACGTCCCATCCGACGAACTGGTCGTCAGCCTTCAGGACCACGTTAAACAGTCCACCGCCCCCTACAAATACCCTCGCGAGATAGAGTTCGTCACCGAGCTTCCCAAGACTATAAGTGGCAAGATACGCCGCGTAGAACTCCGGGAACGAGAGCTGCAACGCTATTCCAAGGACTGATCGGAATATGATCACCTGGAGGACACCATGACCCCCGAGACAAACCCCCTGGTCCCCGAGGCCTTCGGCCCGCTCCAGGGCGTCAAGATTCTGTCCAGCGGCACCATCATCGCCCAGCCCTTCGCCGCCCTCCTGGCCGCCGAAATGGGCGCCGAGGTTATCCAGATCGAGCGCCCCGGCCAGGGCGACCTGGTGTGGCGTAACCTGGAGTTTCCCCTGGAAGGCCCCAATGGGGTAAAGACCGCCAGCGCCTGGGTCCAGGAGCGGCGAAACATGTTCCACGTCTCATTGGACCTCTCCAAGCCCCGAGGCAAGGAACTCTTCCTTGAACTAATCGCCCGCTCCGACATCTGGATGGAGTCCTCCAAGCCGGGCGCCTACAAGAGATGGGGAATCACAGACGAAGCAGTCCTTGAGGCTAATCCCAAGATCGTGATCTGCCACGTCTCCGGCTACGGCCAGAGCGGCCACCCCGACTACCTCGGCCGCGCCTCCTACGACTTCATAGGCCAGGGATTCGGCGGGATGATGCATCTCACCGGATTCGCGGACCCCGAGCCCCCTGTACGCGCAGTGCCCTGGACCGCCGACTACATCACCGCCGGGTTCTGCCTATGGTCTTCCTTGGCCGGTTATATTCACGCCCAGCACACGGGCCAGGGACAGGTCATCGACCTCGCCCAGTACGAGGCCATTCACAAGATTCTCGCCGGCACCATGGTCGCATACTACGAGATGGGCCTGAACCGAGGCCGCTCCGGCAACAAGGCTGGCCTATTCCAACCCTATGACGTGTTCCGGGCCAAGGATGGCTGGGTGATAATCGCCGCCGTCGGCACTCCGTACGACCGAGTCTGTGACGTTCTGGGCCTCGATCCCAAGGAAGAGAAGTGGCGCAAGGCTCACCAGGGTGTCTACACCCCCGAGGGCCTGGAGTTCGACGCCATACTCCGGGCCTGGGCCGAGGAACGTACCATTGATCAAATTGTCGAGACAATGAACGAAGCCCAGGTCGCCTGCTGTCCCATCATGACCCCGGAAGACACCGCCAACGACCCCCACTACGAGTTGCGTGACATGCACGTTGAGTGGGAAGACGTTCAGCTTGATCGCAAGGTCAAGGGTACGGGCGTCGTGCCCAAGTTCTCGGAAACACCGGGCAAGATCTGGCGGGGTTCCGTAGGTCTCGGCCACGATAACCAGATGATCTACTCCCGGGTCCTGGGTCTTTCCGCCGATGAAATTTCGGCGCTGGAGCAGGAAGGTATAACCTAGGAATTATCATGCCGGACGCCACAAGACTCGATGACCAGGTAGCCATAGTAACCGGCGCCGCCCGAGGCATAGGCCGAGGCATCGCCCTCGTCCTCGCCGAGGCTGGAGCTTCGATAGTCATCGGAGACCTCCTAGACTCCTCAGAGACCGTTCGTATGGTTGAGAATCTCGGCGGCAAGGCGGTATCCATGCAGATGGACACCAGCAACCCCGATGACGCTCAGGCCCTCGTAGACCTCGCCCTCAAGACCTATGGAAGGCTGGACATCCTCGTCAACGACGCCGGCATAGACGCCCCCGACGGAAACGCCTGGGACCTACCCGACGAAGAGTGGACCCGAGTCATAGACGTGAACCTGAGCGGCGTCTTCTACTGCTCCAAGGCCGCCCTCAAACCCATGATCAAAGCTGGAAGCGGCGCGATAGTCAACATATCTTCCCAGTCGGCGCGCATCGGGTCCAAGGGAATGTCCCCGGCTTACAACACCTCCAAGGCTGGCGTCCTGGGCCTGACAATGGCATTCTCCGCACAAGTGGCCGACAAGGGAGTGCGGGTCAACGCCGTAACCCCCGGACTGGTCCGTTCCAAGGAGTTCGGCTGGTCCAAAGAAGAAGACGACGGCAAGACCTCCGAGTACCCCCTGGGCCTCGGAGCGCCCCGGGACATCGGTGAAGCCGTCAGGTATCTCGCCAGTCCCGCCTCCCGATGGGTCTCGGGTACCGCGCTCCACATCGCCGGCGGATACCAAAAAGGGTCAAGCTGGTTCTAGCCAAACCGTCTCCCAAAGGAAAACTGACCATGACAACCTCCTTCCCGACCAGGGACTCCCTCCGAATCTGCTTCGCCCACGTTGCCTACGCCCTCGCCGAGACCCTCCAGAAGCGCAACACCGGCATCTCGGGCTTCCAGGTCTGGGACTTGGACTCCCTCCAGGCCCGCTCCGACTTCGACGTCCTCGTAATCTCCGGCCTCTGGAACAACGACATCCTGGCCACCGCACCCGACCTGAAATTCGTCCAGTCCATAGGCGCAGGCTACGACCAGTTCCCCCTGGACGAACTCCGCAGTAGAGGCATACGACTAGCCAACGCCAGCGGTGTTAACAAGAACGCCGTCAGCGAACACACCTTCTCCCTTATCCTCTCCCTCACCCGACATCTCAAGTCCGGAGCCAGGCACCAGCGTGACCGCTTCTGGCGCGGCATGATCTCCGAGATTCCCAAGCGGGAAGACGAGCTGGCGGGAAAGACAATGGGCATAGTCGGAATGGGGGCCATCGGGTCCCGGGTCGCCAAAATCGCCAAGGCCTTCGATATGACCGTCCTCGCAACCAAGCGCAACCCTGCCACCGCCGAGGGCCCCGCCGACAAAGTGGTCACTCCCGACCGGCTCGATGAACTGCTCTCCGAGTCCGACATCCTAGTCCTCACCTGCTCCCTCAACGATCAGACCCGCAATCTCATCAACCCCGACTCCCTCTCCCGCATGAAACCCACCGCCTACCTTATTAACATGGCCCGGGGCGGGTGCGTCGACGAGCCGGCCTTGATCGACGCCCTTAACAACGGAGTAATCGCCGGTGCGGGCCTGGACGTGGTCAGCCAGGAGCCTCTCCCGGACGACAACCCCCTGTGGAACATGGACAACGTTGTCCTCACACCCCACACCGGCGGCGAGACCCAGGCCTATGAGGACAACGTCATAGACATCCTCCTCGAAAACGTCGAACGCCTCACCTCCGGTCGGTCGGAGCTCTACAACCAGGTGCTATAGTCGGTCTGCAGCCAAATGCAATCGGCCCGCCGAAATGATCGGCGGGCCGATTTTTCTTTGTCGGGGATCGGGTAGCTACTGGACGGGCGAAAATGCAGACGGGAGCATGAACTTCGTGTTCATCGCTACGATGTGTCCACCAATAGCGGGAGGCCAGTCTCCGGCAGCAACCGCCGCCGCTCGAGTCTCGGTGCGGTGGTTCATGTCGTTGTAGGGCCAGATGTGGATCAGCTTGTTAAGCAGGCCCATATCCGTAGAACCTGCAAAGAACAGTTCCGAGTGCTTCTTTCTATCTGGAAGCTTGTTCCCGAACGCCTCCATGATCTCAGGCATGGAGTTGGGTGTAGCGTCGTAGTAACGCATCTCGTAGAGGGGCCCATAGCTCCCCGGCTCTATCGGCTTCTGGAACGGCCCAGGCACCACAATCTCGCTCTCCATCTTGACAATCAGGTGGCTGGCTTTCGGAGGCCAGTTGGGGTTCTGGGCAGCAGCGGCTCTAATCTCAGACCTTTGCTGCACGTCTTCGTAACCCCAGACGTGAATTACCTGGTTCAGAGGCCCAACCTCCGTGTGCCAGAAAGCCGCAAGCTTTGAATACTGTTCCCTATGCGGCAGCGCCTCCCCGAATATCTCCTCGAACTTGGGCACGCCGCCGGGCTTCAAGGTATAGGTGCGGAATTCGTAGATCATGATTTCCTCCGGAGAAGTTAGGTAACAACCTGGAACGCGGCTAGTTTATCAGACTGGAAAGCAATCGGGCCGAGGCATCACCCTCGGCCCGATTGCTCAATGTGCGTAGCGCCTTATCCCAGTCCTAGTGTGCAGGCGAGAATGACGACGGCACCATAATCTTGTTGTTCATGGTTACCAGGAACTTGCCCGTCGCCGGGGGCCAGTCCCCTGCCGCGACCGCCGCCGCCCGGGTCTCCGCGCGGTGGTTCAGGTCATCGTAGGGCCAGATGTGGATTAGCTTGTTCAACGACCCCATATCCGTGTACCCGCAGAAGAACATCGGCGAGTACTTCAACCTGCCCGGAAGTTTGGCGCCCCAGATGTCTAGTATCTCCGGCATTGATCCGGGCTGGGCATCGTAGTACCGCATTTCGTAGACGTTGCCGTAGTGGCCGGGCTCTATCGGCTTCTGGAAGGGAGCGGGTATGACTATCTCCGTCTCCATGGCCACAATGTGCACGTCATCTCCAGGCGGGGGCCAGTTCGGGTCTGCGGCGGCCGCGGCACGGACCTCCGCCCGGTGCTTCAAGTCATCATATCCCCAGACGTGGATGATCTGGTTCAGAGGCCCGATCTCCGTGTGCCAGCAGGCAGTGAGCTTGGAGTATTTCTCCCGGTGAGGCAGCGCATTGGCGAAGTTCTCCTCGAACTTGCCCATACTTCCGACTTTCAATTTGTATGTTCGGAATTCGTAGATCATGATTTCCTCCAGGATGGCTACGCGGTAACGGGCGCAGTTTATCAGAAAGAGCGTAGGCAGCGTGGATGGTAGAATCGACGGAATACTTCGGAGTAGGAGGCCCTAATGTCTAGGGACCTGTTCAACCTGTCCGGCCGAGTGGCCATAGTCACCGGCGCGTCATCCGGCCTGGGAGTCACCTTTGCCGAGACCCTCGCCGAGGCCGGCGCCGACGTTGTCATCTGCGCCCGTCGCCTCCAGAAGCTCGAAGAGACAGCCGCGAAAATCCGAGACCTCGGGGCACGGTGCCTCGTTGTCCAGACCGACGTCACCCAGCCGGACCAGGTCGACAACCTCGTCGAACGCACCATGCAGACCTTCGGCAAGATAGACATCTTGGTCAACAACGCCGGCGCCTTCTTCAAGGGCTCCAAGATGGCCGACGACCTGGACTTTGAAGCCGTGCAGAATGTCATGGACGCCAACCTGACCAGCGCAGCCCTGTGCTCACATCGGGCTGGGCTAAAGATGCTTGATCAGGGCTACGGGCGGATAGTCAACATCGCGTCGGTGCTGGCAGTTGTCGGGGGTGTGCCGGAGGACTATTCCTACGCCTACTCCATCTCTAAGCACGGCATGGTCGGGCTGACCAAGTCCCTCGCCCTGCAGTGGGCCAAGAAGGGGATAACTGCCAACGCCATTGGCCCCGCCTATTTTGAAACCGAGCTAACGGAATTCCTCTCCGACGAGTTTGCTGGCCTCGCCCAACGCACGCCCATGGGCCGCATGGGCAAGCCCGAGGAGCTAAAGACCGCCCTCCTCTTCCTCGCCGCCGACTCTTCCAGTTACATCACCGGCCAGACCATCCTTGTGGACGGCGGCTGGACGGTGTGGTAGATGTAGCTACTGCCTCGGCAGCCCCAGCCCCCGAGTGGCAATGATGTTCATCTGGATCTCGTTCGTGCCCCCCGCTATGGTGCTGGAGCGCGTGAACAGGTAGTTCTTCTCTATGAACCCCTTAAGCGGCACGCGCTTGGACCCCTCCACCAGTTGACCATACAGCCCGAGAATCTCCATGGCCGTATTAAACGCCCTCTGCTCGGTGGAAGACCCGCACAGTTTGTCGATGGACGCCTCCTTGTTGGGCACCTCGCCCTTGCTCTGGATGTGCACCACCTGGTACGAGAGCATGTAGGCGATTTCCACCTCTATGGCCATCTCCGCCAGCTTGTTGCGCACCGTCGGGTGTTGGATCAGGGGTTTCCCGTCTACCATGGTCTCCGATGCGAACTTGACCGTTTCGTCCAAACATCGCCTTGCTGCGGCAGAGTGAGACAGCGATGACCGCTCGAAGTCCAGCAACGTCATCCCCGCATACCACCCCCGGTTGATCTCCCCGACCACGTTCTCCTTCGGAATGCGCACGTTGTCGAAGAAAGTCTCGTTGAAGGGATGCCCACCCGACATGTCGATGATCGGTCGAACGGAGACGCCCGGCGTCTTCATATCTGCCAAGAACATTGTGATGCCCCGGTGCTTCGGGGCCTCCGGGTCCGTCCGAGCCAGCAACAGGATCCAGTCCGAATAGTGGGCCTGGGACGTCCAGATTTTCTGCCCGTTTATCACCCACTCGTCGCCGTCCAGCACGGCTCGTGTCCCCAGAGACGCCAGGTCCGACCCCGACTCAGGCTCCGAGTAACCCTGGCACCAGACAACCTCTCCGCGGGCGATCCCGCCCAAGTGTCGTTTCTTCTGCTCCTCCGTGCCGTGGACCATAATGGCAGGACCAATGTAGCCTATGCCCTCGCCGTCCCGGCCCGGTGCATAGGCGTAGGACCATTCATCGGTGAATATGGCCTGCTGCATGTGGGTCGCACCTGCGCCGCCGTACTCCTTGGGCCAGGAAAGTGCCAGCCAGCCCTGGTTGGCCAGCTTTTTACGCATGTTCATTTCCGTTGCATGGGCCTCTTCGCTGCCCTCTACCGCAAAGGAATCGTCCGTCAACTCCTTGGCAAGGAAGTCCTTGACCTCCTGCCGAAAGCCCTGTTCTTCCCCGGTGAATTCGTATTTCATGGTTCCCTCCTCAGACTGTCTGCCCTTTAACCCGTAGCGTTCCCCATAGTATCATCGAAGCCTCATTCATTCGACTAGCCGAGGAGCCCTCCACCTAATACCCAATATGAAACTTGAACTAGCCAACTACCCCGTCGAACGAATAACGCTCGGAGACGAGACCGGCTACCTGGACGGCCAACTCCACGTTAGCCCCGATGTCGTCCGTGCCATGATGTCCGACGATGCGTTCTTCGAAGACGTTTCGGTCCACGTTGCCCATCCGGGAGACTCCACCAGGATCATTCACGCCGTGGATGTGATAGAACCCCGGATTAAACTGTCGGGGTCCGGGTGCGTATTTCCCGGTGTCCTTGGCCCGCCGGCGCAGGTCGGGAACGGCCGCACGGCTAGGCTGAGCGGAATGGCGGTCATATCGACCTCCACGCCCGCCGCGGGAGAGGGCTATTACTGGAGGGAAGCCATAGTGGATATGTCAGGTCCCGGGGACCGGCATTCGCCCTTCTCTCAAAATGCAAACCTCGTGGTGGAAATCACCCCCAAGGCGCCGGGCCCCGAAGTTCCTGCTGAAGACGTCGAGATGATTAACACCATCCGCGGATCGGCATACAGTCAAAGACTGAACCTGGCGCTCAGGACAGCACAGATAAAGCTGTCTTCTTATCTCGCGGAGACGGTCTCGGGCTCCGACCCGGCTTCCGTAGACACTTACGAGCTAAGTGACGTTGGTCCCGCTCTGCCCAGGGTAGCCTACGCTTGCCAGGTTATGGGGGAAACTCTCTACGGCGCACCCATAGGTTGGCAGCCGACCCTGCTCCACCCCAATGAGTTAATGGATGGCGCCATCTACCGACCATTCAATACTCCCGGCGCAGTACGGACTACCATTTACCATCATCAAAACAATTCACTTATTGAGGACTTGTACCGGCGTCACGGCAAGGACCTGAAATTCCTGGGGGTTTTACTGGTTCCTGCGGGTCCCGAGAAGCTGAGCGAGAAGGAGCTGGGCACGGGCTACGCCACGAAAATGCTTAAAATGTTGCACGCCGATGGTGTTGTCATCTCCTGGATGGGCGGCGGGCACCTGGCAGTCGACCCCATGCTCCTCATAAGGAACTGCGAACGAGCCGGGATCAACGCAACTCTTCTTAGCCCCGAGATGGCCCGCACCCCCGACGACACCGGATTCGTTTACTTCGCTCCGGAGGCCGAGGCCATAGTAAGCACCGGCAACTACGAAGAAGAAGTCACCCTGCCGCCTGTAGAGCGCGTTATCGGCGGAGACTCGATTTTCGTCTCGGAAGATGACCCCAAAAAGGAGTTGACCGTTCGCATCACACAAATTCTCGGGTCTACGCAGACGTTCGGCATGGGCGTGTTGTCCGGTACGGCATACTGAGGCTGACGGGATGGCTTCGATTCCAGACTTATCGTCGTCCTAGGTCTTCCCTGAGCCCCAGCCGCAGAAATCGGGGCCATCGCTCTCAAGCTGGATTTCGGGCGAAGTGAAGTATCAAGACCAGACCACATGCCGTTATACGCACCGGTAGTACCCTCCATGAAACTCGAAATCGCCAACTTCCCCGTCGAGCAGATCGTCCTGGTGGACGAGACCCGTTACTCCGACGGCGAACTGAAGATCGACCCGGATACCGTACGCTCCCTGATGTTCGACGAAGAATTCTTTGACGATATTTCAGTCCACGTCGCCCATCCCGGAGACTCGACTCGCCTTATCCACATCGTCGACGTAGTGGAGCCCCGATACAAACAATGGGGACCCGGGTGCGTTTTCCCGGGCATCATTGGCCCTCCCACGCAGGCCGGGGCCGGAAGAACTGCCCGCCTTGACGGAATGGCCGCGATATCTACTTCCGGCCCTGCCGCTGGAGAGAGCCAATACTGGCGCGAGGCCATCCTCGACTTGTCTGGCCCCGGGGCCCGCTACTCCCACTTCTCGCAAACCGCCAACCTGGTCGTAGAGCTGTCGCCCAAAGCCCCCAGCTCCGACGTTCCACAGGATGACATTACACCTCTGGACACACTGCGAGGCTCGCTGCACAGCCAGAGAATGAACGTGGCGCTGAGGAAAGCTCAAATTGCTCTGGCCTCCTTTCTCGCTGAGAAGGTATCGGGATTTAGTCCTGCATCCGTAGATTCCTTTGAACTCACGGACGTCGATCCCTCATTACCTAGGGTTATATACGCCTGTCAGGTCGTGAGAGATCTCCTCTACGGCATTCCCCCAGGATGGCAGCCGACTCTCCTCCACCCCAATGAGCTGATGGACGGCGCCCTCTTCCGTCTTTTCAATTATGTGGCCTCGTCTCGGAATACCATCTACGATCAGCAAAACAACCCCCTGGTTCGGCAGCTGTATCAACGTCATGGCAAAGACCTGAACTTTCTGGGTGTGCTCCTGGTACCCGCAGGCAACGAAAAACTTACCGAGAAGGAACTTTCCGCCGGATACGCAGCCAAGCTCCTCAAAATACTGGATGCCGATGGAGTCGTCATTTCCTGGATGGGTGGAGGTCACCTCGCCATAGACCCTATGCTTCTGGTTAGAAACTGCGAGCAAGTCGGCATCAGCGCATCGCTCATTAGCCCCGAGATGGCTCGCACCCCCGACGACACCGGTTTCGTTTACTTCTCCCCAGAGGCCGGGGCCATAGTGAGTACGGGCAACTTCGAACAGGAAATTGTCTTACCGAAAGTCGACCGCGTCATTGGCGGAAGATCGATTCTCATGACCGGTGACGACCCGCAGGGAGAGCTGACCGTTCGCATCGGTCAAATTCTCGGCGCCACCCAAACTCTGGGGATGGGCAAGCTGTCCGGGATTGCATATTGACAAGCATGGGGTAGTATCGAAGCTGGAATCGGGTAGAATAGGGCCAACCTGACCACCGGGCATTACCTGAGCAGCATTGCAGGGGGAGAGCATGACCACCACCGACTACGAACCTAACGTCGTCCTCGCCACGGGAGAATTCGACACCATCGGGACCCGACCCATCAGGCATGACGGCGTCGACAAGGTCACGGGCCGCGCCCGCTACGGCGCCGACTTCCAGGCCAGCGATCTGCTCCACGGCAAGATTCTCCGCAGCCCCCACGCCCATGCCCGCATTGTCTCCATTGACACTTCCAGGGCCGAGGCCTATCCCGGAGTCAAGGCAGTGGTCACCGCCGCCGACTTCCCCGCCGGTGAGCAGCAGGGCCAGATGCAGATGGGCGAGATCAGCATGAGCCTCCGTTTCATGCGGGATAACGTCCTTGCCAGCAAGAAGGTCTTATATCCTGGACACCCCGTAGCAGGGGTGGCGGCGCTGAACGCCCACGTCGCCGAGGAAGCCATAAATCTCATTGAAGTCGAATACGAAGTCCTCGAACCCGTGCCCACAGTCCTGGACGCTATCAAGGAAGGCGCCCCCCTCCTGCACGATGATCTGAAGACAGAGGAGTTCGGCCAGCAGACGGACAAAATCAGCAACATAGCCAGCCACTTCCAGCACACCATGGGAGACGTGGAAAAGGCATTCGCCGAAGCCGACTACGTCGTAGAGCGTGAGTTCGACACCAAGACCGTACACCAGGGCTACATCGAGCTCCACAACGCTACTGCGTTCTGGAACCGGGACGGCCGAGTCACGATCTGGTGCAGCACCCAGGGCCCCTTCGAGGTACGGGACGCGACCGCCGGCATCCTCGGTCTGGACGTATCACAGGTCAACCTCGTCCCCATGGAGATCGGTGGTGGCTTCGGGGGCAAGTTCGAACCCTATGGCGACCCCGTAGCCGCTCTTCTGTCCAAGAAAACGGGTCATCCGGTAAAGATAGTGATGACCCGCCTCGAAGAGATCGAGAGCACAGGCCCGACCCCCGGCTCCTACATCAAGGTGAAGATGGCCGCCTCCAAGGAGGGCAAACTGGTCGCGGCTCAGGCTTACATGGCTTACGAAGCCGGTGCATATCCCGGCTCACCCATAGGCGCCGGCGCCCTGTGTATCTTCGGCCCCTACGACATCCCAAACGTACTTATAGACGGGCTGGATGTCGTAGTGAACAAACCGAAGACCGCCGCCTACCGGGCCCCGGGCGCTACCAACGCCTCCTTCGCCTCCGAGACCATAGTCGATGAACTGGCGGCTATGGTGGGCATGGACCCCATCGACTTCCGTCTCAACAACGCTTCCAAAGAGGGCACCCGCAGAGCCGACAGCGTCCCCCACCCCCGAGTCGGCGGCGTCGAGGTGCTCCAGGCAATGAAGGACCACCCTCACTGGAACACCCCCCTTGAAGGCGAGAACCGGGGCCGGGGCGTTGGGATCGGGTTCTGGATGAATTTCGGTGGGCCGGCCAGCTGCACCATCAAGGTCAACGCAGACGGCACAGTCGCCCTCCGGGAAGGCTCCCCCGACATCGGAGGCACAAGAACCACCATTGCCATGCAGGCCGCCGAGACCCTCGGCATTCCAGCAGAGAGCGTCGTGCCGGGCGTAGTGGACACCGACTCGGTCGGCTACACTAACGGCACCGGGGGCAGCAGCGTCACGTTCAAGCAGGGTTTGGCCGCTCACGAGGCCGCCCAACACGTGAAGCAGCAGATGTTGGCCCGGGCAGCTTCCATCTGGGAACTGGATCCCGCCACGATTAAGTTCGAAAAGGGCGTATTCTTCTCCGAATCTGACCCCGAGTTGAAAATGACTTTCGCCGAGCTCGCCTCCAGGATCGAAGAGACCGGAGAGCCCATTGTCGGTGTCGGCAATGTGCAGGCGACCAAAGCCGGGGCCTCTTTCGCCGGTTCCATCGCCGACGTAGAGGTCGACCCTGAGACCGGCAAAGTGAAGATTCTGCGCTTCACCATGGTCCAGGATGTCGGAAAGGCCGTACACCCCAGCTACGTCGAGGGACAGCTTCAAGGCGGTGGAGCCCAGGGCATCGGGTGGGCAATGAACGAGGAGTACTTCCTCAATGACAAGGGCCAGGTCGTCAACTCCAGCCTGCTGGACTACCGACTCCCCACCAGCCTGGACCTCCCCATGATAGACACGGTAATCGTAGAGGTCCCGAACCCGGGTCACCCCTTCGGTGTGCGGGGAGTCGGAGAGGCGAACATCATCCCGCCCGCCGGGGCCCTGGCCAACGCCATAGCCAACGCCGTCGGCGTCAGGATGGAGAACCTGCCAATGAACCCCTCGGCGGTTCGGGAAGCGATAAAAGCGCAGGCCTAGGGACGGCAATAGCCATGCGGTTCGACAGCAACGTCTTCTATCACCCCCTGCAGGTCTACCCCGTGGACCGGATGCTGGACGAGTGGCGGCAGACCGTGAAGCTCTACGACCAGACCGGGTTTACCGGCGTCTGGATTGGAGAGCACCACTTCTGGCACTCGGGGTTCCACGTAGCTGCCCCGAGCCCCGTGCAGGTGTGTACCCATCTGGCCTCGATAACCGAGCGCCTGCGCGTCGCACAGAGCGCCTGCATCCTCCCCGACTACCACCCCATCCGCCTGGCCGAGGAGCTGGCCATGCTGGACCAGATGACCAAAGGGCGCCTGGACGTGGGTGTCGCCCGGGGCACAAACAGCCCCGCCTGCATCCAGTTCAACATAGACGCAGACCGTCGGAACAAGGAGCGCAACTACGCCCTATTCAAAGAGACCCTGGACATCATAATCAAGGCGTGGACGGAAGACGCCCTGGTCCACGAAGGTGAGTTCTACACGTTCCCCGTACCCGGCTGGACTGAGAAAGACCCTCGCATCTACACCGGTGACACCTCTCACTACGGCCCCAATGGTGAGCTCATCGGTCTTGGAGTCGTCCCTAAGCCCTACCAGAAGCCCTACCCCCCGATATACCAGGCAGCAGACTCCACCGAGTCCTATAGGTTCGCTGCTGAAAAGGGTATTGCCGTCACGGGCTTCGGGCGCACCTTCGAGGGGTTGAGGGAAGCATGGACGGCCTACCGTGACACGGCTTCCCGGGTGTCGGGCCGAGACATACCCATGGGCGAAACGGCCAACGGCGACACGCTCAACATCATGCGCATGTTCTACATGGCAGAGACCCAGGAGCAGGCTGAAAAAGAGGCCCGTGAAGGCATCAACGCCCACTACGAAATTACCTTCGGGCTGAGCCGCAACTGGGGGCGCAGCGGCGCAATCGCCAGGGGCGAGGAGATAAGCCACGAGCAGATGAACATGGACTGGTTCGACTTTGCCATGTCCAAGGACGTCATCCTCGTCGGTACGCCCGAGACCGTCGCCGAGAAGATTGAGAGGCTGCAAAACGAACTCAACTGTCGGCACGTCACACTATGGCCCAATCCCTCGTTCCTGCCCTTCGACAAGGTGTACCGGAGCCTGGAACTGTTCGCCGAACGGGTCATCCCGCATTTCGAAAAGAAACGGGCGCCTGCACCGGTGGGGTAGACCTGCCAATCATCACCAACTGGCAATTGTCAGAGAAAAACTAGGAAATCTGAAAAAGGGAGACCAAAATTCATGGCTGACGATCGAGTCCTGATTGTAGACGGAGCACAGCACCACAAGTGGACCAGGGAGACATTCGAGGATATTCGCGATGGCGACATCAGCGCCATTAACGTGACCCTTGCCATCTGGGAGAACGCCAGCGAGACCCTCGCAGAAATAGGGCAGTGGTACCGCCGCTTCGACCAGTTTTCGGACCTCATAATGCCCGTCTACACCTCGGATGACATCCGAGCGGCCTATGATGCAAAGAAGACAGGCATTCTTTTCGGCTTTCAGAACACCTCCCCACTCGAAGACAATATCGAGTTTGTGGCGGTCTTCGCCAAGCTCGGGGTCCGGGTTATGCAGCTTACATACAACACCCAGAACCTCATCGGCTGTGGCTGCTACGAACCCAACGACAGCGGACTCACCTACTTCGGAGCGGACGTGATCGCCGAGATGAACCGGCACGGCGTCGTCATTGACCTATCACACACCGGTGAACGGACCTCCATGGACGCCATCGAGGCATCGACGCAGCCCGTAGCCATAACTCACGCCAACCCCCTCTGGTGGAAGGATGTCCAGCGCAACAAGTCCGAAGACATGATGCGCGCCCTTGCCGAAAACGGCGGGGTCATGGGCCTCGGCACCTACCCCAACCTCTTCGCTCCCGACGGCACCGTCGAACAGTTTTGCGACATGGTGGCCCGCACCGTCGACTTCATGGGCATCGACCACGTCGGCCTTGGCAGCGACCACAACACCGGCTTCCTCCCCGACGAAAAGCGCTACTGGGCCCGGGGCCGCTGGTCTCGGGAAGTGCCCAAGTTCATGAGCGCCAAGGGATTCCACAGCCCCAAGTGGCCGGCAATCGACTGGCCCGAGTGGTGCGAAAAGCCCTCGGGGCTCAGGGTAATCCCCAACGGCCTCCGGGAGCACGGCTTCAACAATGAAGAGGTCACAAAGATCATGGGCGGCAACTACCTCCGCCTAATAGACCAGGTAAGCGCCGCCGCAAACTAAGCCCATCAAAGCCGGGTGGTGGCGGTCTACAGGCGAATTCCGCGCGTCAATGGCAGAACGAAAGAGAACATTCCATGCCTGACAACGCCACGTTGATGGCTCACCTGGTTCCAAGGCTCACACCACAAGTCGAGAATGCCGCGACCGAGGCCCTCGCCTTCATCCTGAAATGGTCGGACGGGACTATGCAGGCATTGAACGACCTGCTCCGGGAAAGCGGATTCGCCATCGAACCGGTAGTCAGGGTAAGGACCCAGGTGACCTTCACCGACGGCTCCATTCCCGACATGGCAGGCTACGACAAGAGCAACAGATTGCGGCTAGTTGTCGAAGCAAAGTTCTGGCACTCGCTCTCGGAAGATCAAACTGTAGGATACGGTCAACTGCTCGACCAACCTGGACCAGCAACTCTTCTGCTCATAGCTCCTGAGCCGAGACTCCCAACCCTGTGGGCGGAGATACATCGGCAGATGGAACAACACAGTAGATTGGAACCCATCGAATCTCCCTCGGGAATGCGAAGGGCTAAGGTGCTCTGGGCAGAACCGAGGGATACGGAGCTCCACTTGCTGCTGGTTAGCTGGGTCCGATTGCTCGATAGGATAGAGGATGCTTCCGAGGACGATGGTGTCAAATCGAACATCCGGCAGCTTAGGGGGTTTGCCCAATCGCAAGGCGACAAAGGCTTCTTGCCGATTCGTTCGGAAGAGTTGAGTCCCAGCCTAGCGCGCCGTATGTTCTGGTACAGCCAGCTCATCGACGACGCGGTCTGGAGTAAGGGGATTCACGATGGATGGATTGACTCCAGCAAAACACGAGCAACGTCACAACGATATGGGTACGGGACGTTTTTCCGACTTTCCGAGTCAAACGTAGATTTCTGGTTTGGGATTAACCATGAACGATGGTCTGAAAGCGGCGATACTCCATTGTGGCTCAATTGTCAGTGGGTGAATCGTCCAGGCTTCAACTCGGATGAGGTTGGTAGGCAACTGAATGTACAGTTCCAAGACGATTGGTTGCCAATCCATCTCAAAACGGGCGTGGAATACGACGAGGTTCTGGACGACGTGGTATCACAGTTGAAAAAGATAGACGAGCTTGTCCGTTCCCTTCTGCCAAGTGAACAATCGCCTACCCGAGCTGCCCGGGAAACTGAGTTAGGATGACATCTCTTTCTTATCGGACCCCCACCCCTTGAGATTCGACGGCAACGTCTTCTACCACCTCCTTGAACGCTACCCACCCGACCTCCTAATGGAGGAGTGGCGGGAACAGGCCACCCTCTTCGACCAGGCCGGCTTCACTACAATCTGGATCGGCGAGCAGCACTTCTGGATTGCCGCCCCAAACCCGGTGCTCATCAACACTCACCTTGCCACCCACACCAGGCGGCTCAGGGTCGGCCAGAGTGCCTGCGTCCTCCCCGACTGGCACCCAATCCGCCTCGCCGAGGACCTCGCCCTCCTCGACAACATGACTCGCGGCAGGCTTGATGTTGGCGTCGCCCGGGGCGTCAACACCCTAGCCGGCATAACCTTCAACGCCGACGCCGATCGCCGGGACCAGGCCCGTAACTACGCCCTCTTCAGCGAGACCCTGGACGTCCTCATAAAGGCCTGGACCGAAGACGCCTTCGTCCATCAGGGCCGGTTTTACAACTTTCCCCCCGGCGGATGGGTTGAGCAGGGCCCTCGCATTTACTCCGACAACCCGGCCCACTACGCCCCGGACGGTGAGATCATCGCCATGCCCGTGCGCCCGAAACCCTACCAGAAGCCCCACCCTCCCATCTGGCAAGCCGCCGACTCCACTGCCTCCTACGCCTTCGCCGCCGAACGGGGCCACGCCACCACCTGTTTAAGCCGCTCCTTCGAAGGTGTCAGGGAAGCCTGGACTACCTACAAGGAGACCGCCTCTCGCGTCTGGGCCCGGGACATCCCTATGGGCCGCAGCGCCGACGGCAAGACCCTCAACGTCATGCGCACATGCTACGTCGCCGACACCCAGGAACAGGCCGAGCGTGAGGCCCGGGAAGGCATCAATCGCTGGTACGATGTGACCGTCGGGCTCAATGCCAGCCGTGGAAAACAGTCGTGCGTCGCATCATGGGAGACTCTAAAAGACCGCGACCTAAACGCCGAGTGGTTCGACTTCCTCATGGAAAAAGAAATCATATGGGTCGGCTCCCCTGAATACGTAGCTGAGAGGATAGATCACCTCCGCACAGAGCTTAACTGCGCCCATGTGACCATCTGGCCCAATCCGGTGGGCCTGTCCTACAAGAAGGTCATGCACAGCCTGGAACTCTTCGCCGACCGGGTCATCCCTATGGTCGAGAGTCAGGCAGCAGTTTCAGCAACACCGCACCCATCACATTAAGAGCCCTTCCCACTACGCACCCCCAAGACTCCGGGAGGGGATGTCCAGTCCCCTTTCCCTCGATGAGGCCTTTGCTTACCCCTCTGCTGGTGGGGCTGGGGCTGCTCGTGCTGAGGCACTCGAAGTATGAGCGGGGGTGGAGATTAGACGATCTGGCTAATACGAAGGTTGAAATACGCAAATGCGCAAAACCCTCACTAAGGAGGAGGTCATGACCATAGGCACAATCGGGATAGAGGTAACCGGGAGCAACGCCGCCGAAAGCGTACAGCAGATACAACGCCTGGAAAAGCTGGGCGTCAAAGCCGCATGGACCACTTCCGGTGGAGACTCTGACCCCATCACACTACTGGCCGTGGCAGCGATGAAGACCGACTCCATCCTCCTCGGCACGTCCATAGTTCCCACCTGGCCCCGACATCCCATCACCGCCGCCCAGCAGACCAACGTCATCGCCCACCTTGCCCCGGGACGACTTCGGCTCGGCATAGGCCCCAGCCACCACTCCGAAATGTACGAGCCATTCCGCTTCGATTTCCGTAAACCCCTCACCAACCTCCGTGAGTACCTGCGAATCGTGAAGTCCCTCGTTCAGGGGGGCTCCGTCGACTTTGATGGCGAGATGTACCACGCCCACGCTTCAGCCTCGGATGCGTTCCCGGAGCTGCCAATCATGGCCTCAGCTCTCAGACCCAGGTCATTCCGCCTCTGTGGAGAGGAAGCCGACGGTGCAATCAGTTGGGTCTGCCCCCTGGCCTACCTGCGGGACTCGGCCCTCCCGGCAATGAAAGAAGGCGCCAAATCCGCCGCCCGCCCGACACCCCCGCTAATCGCCCACGCCGTAGTCTCCGTCCACGAGAAATACGACGAGGTCAAAGAGGCTGCCTTGGAGGAAATGGCCTACTACCCCACCGCCCCCTTCTACCAGCAGATGTTCGCCCTCGCCGGGTATCCCGAAGCCGAAGAACTTAACGGCTGGAGCGACAGCATGCTCCAGGAGATCGTTATGTCCGGCCCCGAGGAAGACATCGCACCGAGGCTCCAACAGTTCTTCGACGCGGGCGCAGGCGAAATCCTCGTCTCCATCATTCCCGCCGGCCCCGACAAGCAAGCCTCCTGGGAACGCACCGCCAGTCTCCTGGCGAGCCTCTAGTCCTCCCAAAAAGGTGTGTAACCGGCGGTCGTGAGCCGCTCCAGACCCGTGGCAGTGACCTCGTACATATCCTCGACCTTGACGACTACGGTCTCCCCACCCACCTCCACCGAGGTCTCAGGCTCCAGGCAGATCACCATCCCCTCCTCCAGTTGAGCGTCAACCATCATCATGTCCGGTCTGTAGATAATCGGTAATTCGCAGGCCCGTAACCCGGTCCCGTGACCCAGTGAGTAAGGCGTCGTCGGGTACCCGGACTTGGCCAGCAAATCATTGACCGTGCGGTCGAGATGCGACACCCGGACGCCGGGCTTAGCCTCAGCCTCGGTGGCCCGATGAGACTCCATCAGAACTTTCCAGGCCTTCCGCACAGGCTCGGGTGGCTCTCCCACGAAGCCGGTCCTACACATGTCGGAGCCGTACCCGCCCTTCACATAGCACCCCCAGTCGAACGCCATCGTCCCGCCTTCCTCCAGCTTGCTCCCCCTCGGGAACCAGCCTGCGGTCAACTGGCTTTCGCCCTTGATGCAGACGTTGTGGGTAATGAACTCCGCGCCCTGGGCCCGCATCGTTCCGTCAATCGCCGAAAGCACCTCAAAATCCAGCGCCCCTTCCTGCATGGCCTTCAGTCCCGCATCGCCACCTGCCGACGCGATCTCCGCGCTGGACCTTATCAGCTTGACCTCTTCCGGATGTTTCACCTGTCGAGCCATGGCCAACGGCATGTACGCGTCCAGAAACAGGGCCTCAGACATCATGCGTTTCATACCGTCCCATAGCTGGAACGGCATGGCATCTACCCCCACCCTCCGGGCCCCGAGGCTCCTCAATTTCCGCGAAAGAATGTCTACCCAGATCTCCGCCTGCGTGATGCTGGACACCCAGGAGGGAGTCGGGACGTACTCCTTTATCCAGGGCAGATCTGGCATCGGCTTTTCTACCACCCGGTCGACATAGGGTATGTACAGCGATGCCTCGCCTTCCTGCGTCACAATCGCTGCAAACCAGTCATAGGACTCGCATATAAGAAAGACGCCGAAGTCCGTGGCATAGCGAATGTTGTCATGCCCCATGAGGACTAGGGCGTCAACGTTGGCTTCCCTCATCACCCGGGCAACCCTCTCTGTGCGGTACTTCCGAAGGCCGTCCCAATCGATATCCGGGTACGAATACATGCTCACCTCCCGCCAAGTCTTGATGTCGCTATTCTAGGCCCTTTGGCCGCCGAGGGGCTAGGCGCGCGGTGATACACTAGCCCCCGACGACACCGGTCCGTTACAAGAAGCGCTAAGGAGCATCCAATTGAGCATCGAGGAGCGGGCCCAGACTATCTACCAGGACGCCATCGCCATCGATGGACTGAACATCAGCAATTGGGAGAGCCCGGCTGTATATCAGAGCCTGAGCAACGGCAACCTCACTGCCATCAACGCCACCATCGCCGTCTGGGAAGGCTTCGAGGAAACGATGGACCACGTGGCAGGCTGGAAGCGCCGCTTCCGCGAGATGCCCGACACCCTGTCCCAGGTCCGTTCCGTGGACGATATACTCAAGGCAAAAGAAGACGGGAAGGTGGGGATAATCCTCGGCTTTCAGAACGCCTCACCCATCGAAAACAAGCTCGACAGGCTGGAGCTTTTTCACGACCTAGGAGTAAGGGTAATCCAGGTCACCTACAACGAAAGGAACCTGCTCGGCAACGGCTGCTGGGAACGCACCGACGAGGGTCTCAGCAACTTCGGGGAAGACGCCGTCCGGGAGATGAACCGTCTCGGTATACTCATCGACCTTTCCCATGTAGGCGACCGCACCACACTGGAAACCGCCGAGCTGTCGGACAAGCCCGTCTCCGCTACCCACGCCAACGCCCGTTCTTTCTTCGAACACGTCCGCAACAAGACCGACGACGCCCTCAAGCTAATCGCCGATAAGGGCGGAGTTGTCGGGGCCAACGCTTTCCCTCCCTTCCTGCCCAAGAGCTTCGAATCGACCCTTTCCGACTACGTGGACGCGATTGACGACCTCGTGGACCGGATAGGAATCGACCACGTTGCCATCGGCACCGACTACACGCAGGACCAGTCCAACTCCTTCTTCGATTGGCTGTTCTCCCAGCAGGGCACCAAGATCCGCCCTCGCCCCATTCCCTACCCCTCCCCCCTGCTCCACCCCAAGGGTATGGAAACCCCGGACCGCTTCTCCAACATAGCGTTAGAGCTGCTGAACCGAGGCTACGGCGAAGAGGACATCAGGAAGATTTTGGGCGGAAACTGGGTTCGGCTGCTGCGGGAAGTCTGGGCTGGTTAAGCTATAATCGGCGGGCTCGAACCGTTGCGGGCCCCGGTGTCCGCGGACACGGACCGCGGAGCGGATTAGGCCCGATTGATGTACACCTGCCAGGCCGGGCGCAGGCGATGGCAGAAATCCAGTCCGGACCGGCCAATACCCGGCGCCATACCTCTCAGGCGGTCAGTCTTTGATACAAAACCCTCCACCTAAAGCGCGGCGCTTGCTGGTGATCGGCTCCCTGACCTCCGGCCACGCCATCAGCATCTCGATCATCATGACCATCGGGCTGATGCTGCCGGCGATGACGGCCGACCTAGGCCTGAACCCTCTGCAGCAGGGGACGCTGGGAGCGTCGGCTACGCTGGCGGTGCTGTTCCTGAACATTCCCACGGCGTGGATTGCCTCGCGGTTCCGGCCGTGGAGGGTGGCCGGGCTGGGGCTGATAATCGTCTCGGGGTTCACGTTCATGCAGGGTTGGGCCCCGAGCTTTCTGCTTCTCCTAGTGGGAAGGCTGGCCATGTCCATCGCCTTCGCACAGACCGAGGCCGCCACCGCACTGCTGGTCCAGCAGTGGTCGACACGCAGACAAGTGGCACAGACAAACGGTCTGATAATCTCAGGCAGCGACGTGGTGAACGGGTTAGCCCTGCTGATGACCCCGTTCTTCATCGACTGGCTGGATGGGTGGCGCAACACCATGTACCTATGGTCGGGCCTGGCATTCCTGAGTGCGGTGAGCTGGGCAGTGCTGGGAGGAGAACGTCAGACCCCCGACTACGTCGAGCGGTTCCGATCTCAGCAAGGCAACCCTCTTGCCAGCATAATCAAGTACAAGGAACTTTGGATGTTGGCCGTGGGCATGGCGGGTGGGCTGGCCATGGAGAACGCTTTCACCATATTCTGGCCGACCTTCGCTCAGCAGGATTTGTCAATCGGTCCAAAGATTGTCGGGCTTGGCATGGCCCTATACATGTTCGCCGCCGCCCCTGCCGAGCTGCTCGTCGTATCCCTGCGCTTTCTTCAGAGCAGGCAGCTGGCGGTGATGGCCGTGACCGGCGTGGCAACCATGAGCGCGCACATGGCCCTCCTTTTCACCGATTCGGAAGCGCTGATAATTCTTATCAACATATTCCGGGGGTTCTCTATCTGCTATTTCCCGGTAATCGTAACCATGGTCTATCAGTTGCCCGGCATCCGCCCCCGAGAGGTCGCCATTGGTTTGGCCTTCATATACACCGTGATGAACGCAGGCTCCGCCATAGGGCCACTCATCGTCGGCGGCATCGTCCAGGTGACCGGCGACCTGCAGATGGCCCTTTTCGTGACAACGCTGCTCCCCCTGAGCCTCGTAGTGTCGGCTTTCCTGCTCAAACCGAGAATCGGACGCCATTTAAGCGAGTAGTTCCCGGACAAGAGTGGGGCCGTCGGCGCAACAGGCTCTGCTGAATGGTATAGTCACCCCCCAGACCAACCGACTTGAGCTTTCGGAGGCACGCCATGAGTGATATCGACAAAATCCTGGAATCTTGCAAGACAGTTGCCGTTGTCGGCCTGTCCCTTCGCCCCGAGCGTGACAGCAACGGCGTGGCGGCATACATCCAAGAAAAGGGTTACCGGATCATCCCGGTGAACCCGTCAGCCTCGGAGATACTCGGCGAGAAGTGTTACCCGGACCTTGCCTCAATCCCCGGTCCCGTAGACGTGGTCGACATCTTCCGCCGCTCCGAAGAAGTTCCATCCATCGTCGCCGATGCCATGAGAATCGGCGCCCGAGCCATCTGGATGCAAAAGGACGTCATAAGCGAAGAAGGCGCCTCAGCAGCCCGCGCCGCCGGCCTAACGGTAGTAATGAACGAATGCATCGAATGCGAAGTCCGGGCCCGGGCGGAGGGTTAGGTTGACCGATATTTCCGACGCGGAGTTCAAGTCGACTAATGTGCCCGCCCTGAGACTGGTAAACCCAGATATTTCATAGATCATGCCTACATTATCCCCGCCTTTACCTAGTGTTACAGTGGGTGAATGACCTCCAAAGGCATCAACCTGGGTCCAGATTCCACTACTGTAAAAGATACTTGGGGCGCTACTGCCCATTTCTTGCAGCATCAGTTTAGCCGTCTAGCTCTCTAAACATACAGCGATAACTCTAGCGTGGTGGGAATTCTACGATCACAAGACGGACACTCTAATGAATAGAGTGCCTTATGTCCTTTCTGTACCCAATGGATATTAAATTCCAACCGCTCAGCGTCTTTGACTGGCATCAGAACATGAAAGTCGGCCTTGCAACTCTCATTCCTACATATCGCCCTGCCAGTCATAACACGCTGTCTCAGGCTATTCCCTAATTGGTACACGGTTGGCTTCATTAATTGAATAACTGACAGGAACGCAACCATTGCACTAACTTCATGCCAACTTTTTACGAAGTCAACTAAGAAGAGTACATTTACTCTCGGGAGTGTCGCTTTGATACCCTGCTGTATATCTTGGAGTACAATTATCGTCTTCGAAAAGAAGTTGCTTTGTGAAGTCTTCTTCAAATCAATATCCGCACCCATCAAGGCTCCGATTTCAAATCCTATCCATGCTTGAGTCCAATAGGCATTGGACATGGCTGGGCTCAAAACGACCACAAATAGATCGCTTTTCTTGACCTCTGAGGTAATGGTATCTGAATTATCAATAGTGGGGTTAAAGTAATCCACGCTATATTCGAATAGAAATGGAAAGACACCGGCCTCACAAAACGCTTCCGCAGTCTGTCTAGCAACGTATCTATCCTTTCCAGCATGGGAAATAAATGCACGTATGGAGTGAGTCCCACAACAGACGCAGCACTTAGGCATTTCAGTTGGTGGCAATTGGATACTTCATCTCTCCAACCTTTGTTGTAGCTTGGCACGGCTTGCGTTGCCAAAGCAACAGATTTCGCAAATTTCATATAAACTTGATTACACCCAGATCGGCATCCCAGTTCGCTGAATAGAATTGAAATGACCACCGAAGTAAAGACAATTACTTCGGTAACCCGCGCTCATCGTATAAGAAGTCTCCGTGGTCAACCGCCGACGGCCCATCGCGCAGCAGGGCAGCACAACGTTGACCAATGGCATGTAACTCTCTGACCCGCTCCTCAACGCTCTGCTCACGCTCCAAGCGCTCTCTCAACGCTACGGTGACTGCCTCGGTGATCGTCTCGCCGGTAAGTCCAGCCAATTCACGAGCCAACCGGCATGTCTCTTCGTTCTTGATGCTTAAACTCATCAGATTCTCTTTGGCTTAAGAATTTGTAGTCCCAGTCTATCAAACTCTTTCAATACTAACCCTGCTATCTTGTGGCCTCTCGGAGATCTCGGCCTATCCCCCCCAATTGACACCCGACCCCCGCTAAAGGTATGTTTTGGGCCGTTTCCGGCCCGAACTTCAGGGTCGGCCCCCGACCATGCCTCAAGCAGACGTCATATTCCACAACGGCCCGGTCCTAACCGTCGACGCGCGTGACTCCGTTTCGGAGGCCGTTGCAGTAGCTGGCAACAGGATCTCCGCCGTAGGTCCGGCAGAAGAAATACTGGCGTCCAAGGGTGATAGCACTCGCATCGTAGACTTGGCCGGAAGGGCTCTCGTACCCGGTTTCAACGACGCCCACACCCACCTTGAACTGACCAGCCTGGGCCTTGGTCTCGCGGTAAGTTGCCACACCCCACCCCACGAGACCATAGAAGACATCCTAACCACCCTCCGTCAACACGCTTCCGGCGTGCCCAAAGGAGAGTGGATCATCGCCCAGGGCAGCCTCTTTCAGGACATGCGCCTCCGGGACAAACGCTACCCCGACCGGCACGACCTCGACCGCGTCAGCATCGACCATCCCATCCTCTTCAAGACCAGCTACCACATGGTCGTAGTAAACAGCAAAGTCCTCGAGATTGCCGGCATCACCGCAGACACCCCCGACCCCCAGGGCGGCATCATCGAAAGAGATTTCTCCGGCCAGCCGACGGGCCGCATGAAGGACATGTACCACCGTCTCCCAGTCCCCATGCCCGACTACCCAACCGTCAAGGACGCCATCCGGCGCACCGGCAACGAGCGTTTCCTAGCCAACGGCGTTACAACCGTCCAGGAGAAGTCGGAGACGGTCGCGGGCCTCGGGGCCATGCGGGAGTTGATAGACAGCGGTGAGATGCCCCTGAGGTTAAGCATCTACATCCACGTTCCCGGCACCCTGCCCTTGGACAAAGTGTTGAATCGAGAAATTGGGAACCTGGAATTTGACGATGAATGGTTTAGGCTCGGCGGCGTCAAACTGTTTAACGACGGTGGATTCTCCGCAAGGGCCGCAGCCCTCATGGAACCCTATGAAGGCCACCCCGACATCACAGGCAAGCTCGGATACGATGACCGTGAACTCCGCAGGATCATAAGAAAGGTACACCGCTCCGGGCTCCAGCTGCGGATGCACACCAACGGCGACCGTGCCATCAAGCAGCTCATCGACACTTTCGAAACGGTCTTCGGAATCCCCGCAGGAGTCGGGGATGATTCCTCCTTCCGACACCGCGCCGAGCACGTGGGCAACGTTCTCCTTCGTGACGACCTCACAATCTCCCGCTTGGCCGGCGCAAAGATCCTTCCATGCCCCAACCCTGCCTTCATATATAGCGTCGCCGAGTTTGTGGCCCCCTACCTCGGCCCCGAACGCAGCCATCCGTCCTTCCGATTCAGGACCCTTTTGGATGCCGGGTTCCGAGTGCCGGGCAGCTCCGATTGCACGGGTACCGACCCCTGGCTCGTCAATCCCATGTTCGGCATCTGGTGCATGGTCAACCGCCGCACCTACTCCGGCGACCTCCTGGAGCCCGAGGAGAAAGTCTCCGTCGCCGAGGCCCTACGCATCTATACTTACAACTCCGCCTACGCAGAATTCCAGGAACAGGTCAAAGGCTCAATAGAAGCAGGCAAACTCGCCGATTTAGTGGTCCTGGAACGGGACCCGCTAACTGCGCCGAAGGAAGAATTGAAGGATATACGCGTCGACCAGACCTGGGTCGATGGCAAGCTGGTCTACAGCCGAGACACCGCATAGGAGACGGACAATGGCAGACAAAGAGGAGTTGGGCCCCAATCACATCAAGAACTATGAGTTGGGAGAAATGCAGCCGTACGGGAACTATCCCCAGTCTCTCCTGGACACCTTCAAGAATAAGGCGCTTCTGGGCCCCCGTGCCCACCTCAAAACCGAAGATGCCCACGCCGGCCTGCTGGAGATCGCCCCAGGCACCGACTACGCAGCCCACACTCACGCCTGGCCAGAGGCCTATTACATCATCAAGGGCACTGCCGACTGTCAGTGGGGCGACGACTCATTCGTCTGTGGACCCGGGACCATGATCTACGGCGAGCCCTTCACTTCCCACGCCATGCAAATTACCGGCGAAGAACCCCTGCTGGCCCTTATATTCAGCTGGGCCCCGGGAGGCGACCGAAGCGTCTACGATGAGGACGGAAAGCTAATCTAACCGGACTGGAAAAGTAAATCATCCTATGAAATTCAGCTACTACCTGCCCTGCTACTACACCGACAAGTCCAAGCCCGCCGCCGAGCTTTATGCCGAAGCCGAATACCAGGCCCAGTACGCCGAAGAACTCGGCTACGATGCCATCGTCATCCCCGAACACTACTTCATGAACTACCTGGCCTGTCCGAACCTCCTGATGTTCGCGGTCAGGGTGTCGCAACTTGTGAAACTTCGGATCATGTCGGCTGTCATTCCTATCCCCCTGTACCACCCTCTGCGCCTTGCCCAGGACATCGCCTTCGCCGACGTGCTATCGGGAGGCAGGCTCGAGATAGGCCTGGGACGCGGGGCCTTCGTCCACGAATTCGAACGCCTGCAGATACCCCGAGACCGGAACCGCGCCATGTTCAACGAATGCCTGGACATCATGATCAAGGCCTGGACGACGCAAGATGACTTCTCATATGAGGGAGACTTCTGGCAGTTTCCGGAGACCACGGTCCTGCCCCGGCCCCTCCAGGAACCCCACCCCCCGATCTGGATGTCAGGCCAGTCCGACCTCTCAGTGCAGTACGCTATCTCCCACGGTTACAAGCTGATGAACACCCCTCTGCGGAGCGGGTTCGAGGCCCTGGAAGACACCTACGAAGTCTATTCCGATGCCCTTGACGAATATGGGAAAACGGAAGAAGAGTGCCCTCTGCTGATCCTTCGCAATACTTTCGTCTCCGAGGACCGGAACGTCCTCGAACGGCAGGCGAATCACCTTCACTACAACCACCAGCAATTCGTCACCGTTTACACTGGCCCCAGCGTCGTCAAGGAAGGCATGATAGAGCCCCAGAACGTCCCCTACGAACCGTGGGAGGTGTTCGACAATGTCATAAGCGGCACCCCCGACGAGGCCATAAAGAAAGTCGAGCAGTACCGAGACCTGGGCATCAAGTACGTCTGCGCTAACATGGGCTTCGGTGGCACTCACCAAGAAGTGCTTGAGTCCATGCGCCTCTTCGCCGAACACGTCATGCCCGAATTCCCGGACTAGGCCCTGCTAACGCCCACACCCCGACCCTTCCTCCCCGAACACCTCTCGGGTAGAGCTGAGCGATTGACGCAGCGACAGGTCAGCTCTTTCCCCGGCTCTTCTCCCTTAGCTTGATGAAGTGTATGAGTTGCTCTACGTCCATCCGACCAATGGGCCCCGACGCGTACATTGACCCCAATACGGTATTCCGCCGCACCAGGAACTCCATCGGCTCTACAAAACGCCCGTAGTCTTTGAGTTCCGCCCACATAGGCGCAAGAGGCCCGATGCTCTCCTCGGTGACTCCATAGGCTATTGGGAACGTGAGACCCTCCTCTTCAGCCGTCCGAGCCGCCGTCTCTCGGTCCTCTATCGTAGCCCCGATAACTGACACCCCTAGCTCGTTCAACTCATCGCTGCTTTTTTCGTAGGAGGCTAACTGCACCCTGCAGTAGGGTCACCACTCGCCCCTGTAGAACAGCAGGGCCAGGTAACGCCCGGGTATCTGTTCCGGGAGCATAATGGTCGAACCATCCGTAAGGTCCAGCTTGATTGTCGGAAACCGGTTGCCCTGTATCAGCTTTTCGGTCATGGATAGTCTCCTTGTGGAGCATCGTTACGTTCACTCCACATACAGCAGACCAAGTGTAACGCATTACAAGCTGGGTATTCGAGATTTTTACGCTATCTTAGCCTCCTTGCTCTCCGACGCATTGCTTATCCCAAAGCAGGATGGCCTTGTGAGCCCGATGCAACGGTTGGCAGCTTTCGAAAGTACCGGTACGACAACTCACGGACCTCGTAATCCTTGTTGACGGAGGCCGTACCTTCGTCTAGGCCGCTGGGCACTGCAACTCACGCCAAGAAACACCTTTGCACAACTGTCATTCCTTCCCCAGGGAAGGGGCATTCCGCTCACCCTGAGTGGAGTCGAAGGGTCTCAAGAGCGGAATGCGTGGGGTGTCTTGGCCCTAACTGGTAGTTACGCAAAGGTCCCCATGAGAGTTATGCGCTAACCAATGAGCCGGAGTCTTCCCACCGACCAACCGAATCAGCCTCCCTCGACCATCGCTTTCAATAACCTTAGCTGCTTGCCGTCGGAGAATCGGATTGCGATGCGCAGAAGGGGCGACACCAGTTTCCACCCTAGTCCCTTGATCTGGCAATTGGCGACCAGTGTTACCCGACTCGAACGCTCGTCAATCTCCTTCACTTCGTACCTGTAGTCCGCCGTCACACCGCCCTGGACTGACCGGAGCACTATCGACTTCCCGACATCACATTGAATGATAGTGCTGGAGCGGTCTGCACCGCGGGCGCGGAAGGTCAGCGTCGTCCCTTCTGCGGTTTCTCCCTCGGCAGTCATCCCGTCTATTCCAGGCATCCACCTGTGGGCATTCCCCCAATCGGTCAGGGCATCCCACACTTGGGGCGCGGGTTTCTGTATCTCCTCTTCGATTGACAGCGTTTTCATAGTGTTCAACCTCCTAGACCGCCGATTTTAGCACCGACTCACCCGAAGCAAGAGGACGAGTTCGCCGTAACGTGCAGACTTGGTTACAGGAGGCCACTCCGGATCTGATATTGGGGAACGAGACGAAATGTTGCCCATCAACGCAAGCTGACTGGAATACGGGTCGTGTATAATGCCACCCGAAACCCAAGCCCCGATTTCCGGACCGTGTAAGCGTGACGAGGGAGCAGGCAATGGCAAATCTGAAGGTAGTCCACTATCTGAACCAGTTCTTCGCGGGTGTGGGAGGTGAAGAGAAGGCAGACGTGGCCCCCGGGGCCCGAGAAGGAGCCGTGGGACCCGGCCTCGCTCTGAATCAGGCCTTGGGAGACGGCGGTCAGGTTATAGGCACCGTCTATTGCGGCGACAACTACATCTCGGAAAACGCCGACAAGGCTACCCAGGAGGTAGTCGAGCTCATATCTCAGTTCAAGCCCGATATAGTGATTGCCGGGCCAGGATTCGGCTCCGGTCGCTATGGGTTGGCCTGCGGCCAGGTATGCCAGGCCGTCAAGGAGAATCTCGAAATCCCCGCCCTTACCGGAGTCCACAAGGACAGCCCCGCCGCCGAGACCTATAAGGGTAAAGTCCTGATGGCTTCCACCAAGGACTCTGCCGCCGGCATGACCGAGGCAATGGCCGTTATCGCACGGCTCGCCTCCAAGCTCGTCAACAAGGAAGAGCTTGGTCCGGCCATGGAAGAAGGCTATTTGCCCACCGGCCGACGCGTTAACCGCTTCTCCGACAAGACCGCAGCCGAGCGGGCCGTGGACATGCTCATGCGCAAGCTACGCGGCGAAGACCCCAGGACCGAATGGCCCCTCCCCAAGTACGAACAGGTTCCTCCCGCACAGGCCCTCGCCAGTGCCGGGGACGCCACCATCGCCATCGTCACCGAGGGCGGGATCGTTCACCGGGGCAACCCCGAGAAGCTGGAGTCGGGCTGGGCAACCAAGTGGGTCAAGTTCGATACGGCCGAAGAGCCCGAGATGACACCCGACAAGTTCCAGAGTATTCACGGCGGCTTCGACACTACCACCGCCAGTGCCGAGCCCAACCGCATGGTCCCCCTCGACGCCGCCCGGGAGCTGGAGTCCGATGGAACAATCGGCAAGCTCCACGATTACGTCTACAGCACCACGGGAAACATGGGTCCCATAGCCAGCTTCAAGCAGTTCGGTGAGGAGATAGCCGCCGAGCTTACCTCTGCCGGGGTCCAGGGAGTGATTCTGACCGCAACCTGAGGCACCGGAACGCGTAGCGGCGCTACGCTTCAGAAAGAGCTTGAGAGGGCCGGCCTCCCGACCGCCCTCGTAACAACTCTGTTCAATCTCGCCGAGGGAGTCGGAGCGAGCCGGATCGTCAAGGGCAAGGCCATACCGCACCCTGTCGGAGACCCGAGCCAGACCTACGAAGGCGAAAAAGAGCTGCGTAAGGAAATGCTGAAGAAAGCCCTCCAGGCATTGGAGACGGAGGTCGCATCGCCCACTGTTTTCCCTACTTAGCAGCCACATCTCTATGACTACACAATCCCCCACTTTCACAAGCAACGGCCAGGACTCGGCGCCGGTTATCAAGGGAGTGGCCTACTGCCTCGCCCATGTTCCCGACCTCGTTCGACTCGGCTCCAAGCCCTCCCGGGATATACCTATTGAACCCAACGTTCTGGACATGATTCATCGCCACTTGCGGGATTTCGACGATGCAGTGGCCTATCCTCCTCACCAGGTATTCATCGGCAACCTCCGCCCCGACGATCTGAAGGATGTCCCCAAGCCGTGGTTCGAGAACCTTACCGGCGATGCCAAAAGGACGGGCCCATTCGGTGAGTTAATGCCCCAGACCGAATTCTACGGCCTGATGAAGATGTGCGACCAGTTCGACCTCATGTTCCTGGAAGATGGCTTTCTTGAAGAAGCCCGCAACGCGTTGTCAGCCCATCCCCTCATCACCACGGAAGACCTGGACAGCCTGGGGAAATCCTCCCCCATCTCAGACATCCAGCAGGCTATCGACGAAGAGGATGCCCTTCCCCTCTACATGGACAGGACCCGGTTGGTCGGATGCCTGCGAAGAGGCCACGAGGAGGACAAGTCCCTGGTCCCCGACTTCCTAATCGAAAACCTCGCCGCAAAAGCTTCCGCTGTTCTCGCCCTCAGACACCTCTGCAGCACTTCTACCAACACCCCCCCCGAAAACATAGACTACCTTCTCGGATGCGGCGAAGAGGCCATCGGCGATAGATATAATCGGGGTGGTGGCAACCTTGCCAAGGCCGTGGGAGAGATGTGTGGCTGCCAGAATGCAACCGGCTCGGACGTCAAGGCCTTCTGCTGCGCACCGAATCACGCCATTATCGTCGGCGGTGCACTCATAAAATCAGGCGTGTTTGAAAACGTAGCCGTGGTGGCCGGCGGCTCCTTTGCCAAGCTGGGCATGAAGTACCGGGGCCATGTCACCCATGAAATGCCCGTGCTTGAGGATGTCCTGGCGTCCATTGCAATACTCCTCGGCCCCGACGACGGTGAGAACCCCCACATACGTCTCGACCTTATAGGTAAGCACAATATTTCGTCCGGTACTTCAAACCAGGCCATTACGCAGGCCGTGGTCGTAGACCCGCTGAAAGAACATGGCTTCAAGATCACCGATATCGACCGCTTTGCCACCGAACTGCACAACCCGGAAATCACCGAGCCTCAGGGCAGCGGCAACACGCCCAGGACCAACTACAGAATGCTTGGTGGCATGGCCGTCAAGGAGTCTGAGATTCAGGCCTCGGAACTGGACCGGTTCGTCGAGGATCACGGCATGCTCGGCTTCTCCCCGACCCAGGGCCACATAGCCTCGGCCGTGCCCTTCCTCGGCCATGCCAGGGAAATGATCATGTCGGGGGACATTAACCGGGCCATGTTCTATGCCAAGGGAAGCCTGTTCCTGGGCCGCATGACCCAGCTCTCGGACGGCATCTCATTCATGCTGGAACGCAACGGCGCACGGTGACCCCGCTTTGGGTGTAGACTAAATCCGTTTCACAGGTATTCGAGACCAGACTGGACCTTCATTAGAAATCAGGAGGTGTGCCTTGGATTTCAAGGGTAAGAAAGTGATCGCCATTGGAGAGCGGGACGGCGTCCAGGGCCCGGCAATCGCCGAGGTCGTGCGCAGCGCCGGCGCGGAGGTGCTAATAGAGCAGACCCAGTGCTTCGTCTGAACTGCCGCAGGCGCCATGGACCTGGATGGTCAGGCAGAGATCAAGAAAGCGATAGAATCCAATGGTAAGGACGACGTTATAGTTGTCCTCGGCTCACCCGACGCCAACAGCGCCGAACTCTACGCCGAAACGGTGACCCACGGTGACCCGAGCTGGGCCGGCCCCCTTGCTGGCGTGCCCCTCGGCCTCCCGGTCTACCACGTCGTAGAACCTATGATAAAAGATGCTGTGGACGCCGGAACCTACGATGAGCAGGTCGGGGTCATGGACGTGGCCTTGGAGAAAGACCTCATTTCCGCCGCCCTGGACAAGGTGCGCAACAAAGCCTAGCCCCGATCCGTGGATTAGCCCTCTGCGCATGGGGAGTCCAGAGGGGTAATACCCATCTGGTGTGGGTTTGTGGGTATCCCCCAAATTACTTATGGTTCCCTTCCCTCTCATGCAATGGGAGGGGACGCAGCTGCAGCGAAGTCACTCCCGCTATTTCACCCAAGGAGGCATGACAATGGAAAACAGGAAGAGAGTCGGAATGATGATGCCCTCCGCGGACGGCACCGCCGAGCCTGACTTCCAGATGGTGCTCGCTCCCAAAGGCGTGGCTGTCCACGGTCACCGCCTCTGGCAGGACGATAACCGGCACGACCCCGAGAAGCACTTCGGGCAAATGAACTCGGAAATCGAATCTGCCGCTCGGTATCTCTCCTCCGTCCGGCTCGACGCCATAGCCTACACCTGTACCACCGGCAGTTTCTTCAAGGGGCCCGGGTGGGACCAGGAAATGCTGCAAAAGATTAAGGGCGCATCTGGGGTGCAGGCCTTCGCAACCACACCTTCGGTTGTGAAAGCCCTGGAGTTCAAGGGCGCTCGCAAGATCTCAGCCATCACCCCCTACCCGGAATGGAACAACATCAAGCTCCGGGCATATATGGAGGCCCGAGGCTTCGAAGTCCTCAACGTAGACGCCCACCCCAAGCCGTCACTCGGCGAGATCAAGGCCTACGAACAGGAACCCGACGAAATACTCGAATACGGCATCGAGAAATGTGACCCGGACGCCGACGTCCTCTTCTGCTCCTGCACCGACTGGCGTTCCATGGAAGCCGCCGAACGCCTGGAGAAAGAGACCGGCAAGCCTGTCGTCACATCAAACCAGGCCACAATTTGGCTAATTCTCCAGCACCTCGGCATAAACGAACCGGTCAAGGGCTTCGGCAGCCTTTTGGAATCCCCCGCCCCCGCCTAACTCCTGGCTGCGGCTCACCTTGGGTCTTCCCTTCCCTGACCTAACCGCTTAACCAACGGGCGAGTCCGACACTTTGTAGTTACCCGGTTTCCAGTGGATTGAGGACCGGCAGGCCTTCTAGTGTGGCGGCATCGCAAAGACGAGCATCCGCACAAACAAAGGTGACCGGTGGAGGTACTCCGTAACGGGCAGCCATACAACCGGCAAGTTGAATGGCATCGTAAGCCTTTAGCGGGTGTCGGTCCAGCAACCGGGCAGCCTCTTCTATCACCTCGGACCCCGATGGCTGAATTAAGAAGAGCGACAACTTGTCTTCTTCCATCTGCTTTACTATCAGGCTTGCGTCCGTTCCACGAATATCACCCTCTCTCTCGCGCCTCCGAATTGCAGAGCGCGCCTCGACAGAAGTGATGTCCAAAATGATCAAACGATTTTCTTCGTCGCCCCGAGCCAGGGACAACACTTTGGCAGTCCCCTCTTCCTCCACGTATAGCTTGAGGAGCGCGCTCGTGTCCAGGTAGAAGCTCGCCATCGACCTGATGCTAGCGCCTGTCGCTAATTGCGGTGTCGGAGATTGCGACGCCGTGAATGCGTATTGGCTTGAATGAAGTCCTGAGCGAAGGCTTATCCGTTTGAAACCTAGGATGACTACGATTGATCCGTATCGCCGTGACCGGGTGTATCGGATCTTTAGGGTTTGGCGCCTGTATGGTCAGGATCAAGTTCTCGTCCGTAGCTCGGCGCAGCACTGAGGCTCTAATACTCGAATTCTGCGCCCAGTCGTAGTCACACTTGGGAAGGATCTGCTCCCGGAACCATTCGAGTCCCACGAAGGGCTCCATCCGTTCTGCAATGCTGAGCTCGCCGATAAGCTGGTCCAGTGCCTTTCCCCTATCGGACTCATTCATCTTTTCCCCGGACTTGGATATGCCGTCTTCCTCTTCGTAAGGTCCATCCTGAGATTCGTCCAGGGGCACAAAGCTGATCACCACCCCACAGGTGTCCGGGTCGAAATAGCTGGCCGATGCATCCTCACGGACCTTCCTGCCAACCTTGCCGTTAGGGGCTGCACTGTGTATCCCGACTCTAGCTCGGTGAGTATCCAGCGGGAGGTGACGTAGCCCCTCTAGTTCATCCGGAAGCGGCACAACAGACAGCTTCGCAAGACTGTTCTCTATCTTCTTCTGTATATCCCTGACTTGCACTGCTCCGCCCTCTGTGTGTGCTGGCCAAATATGTTTGTACTTAATTATTAGATAATATTTAGTTATTTCTTCAATAATGGGCTTTAGTCGAATCCTTGTCAACTCACTCCCCCATCCCCCGGATTGCTTTTGTCTGCTATTATCCTAATTGGCGCCATCGAGACACTGAACGATACCCTTGGAGAGCTAAGGAGGCCCTGCCATGAGCCCTAGAAAGAGAATCGGCCTCATAATGCCCGCCCAGGACTCGACCAGCGAGCCCGACTTCGCCCTCGCCCTGGGCTTGAAGGACTACTCTATCCACGCTCAGCGCCTCTGGGACGGCTTCGATATCTCCGGCGCCGACCGCATGGACCGCATGAACACGGAGATCGAGACCGCAGCCAGGTACCTGACCCAGGCCGAGGTTGACGCCGTAGCCTACTGCTGCACCACCGGCAGCTTCTACCGGGGCCCGGGCTGGGACGTGGAGATCATCAAAAAGCTGGAGGCTGCATCGGGTGTTCCCGCCGTTGCCACCACCCCTTCCGTCGCCGCCGCCCTCTCTCACATCGGCGCCAGGAAAATATCCGTAGTCACGCCATATCCACAGTGGAACAACGACAGGCTGCGGGAATACTTTACGGCCAAAGGGTTCGATGTCCTGAACGTCGACACCCCCGCCGACGCATCGGTGTTCGGGTTCAACATGTGCAACCACGACCCGGACACCGTCCTCGAATACGGTGTCCAGCACTGCCTCCCGGAAGCCGACACCCTCCTCGTCTCCTGCACGGGCTGGCGCTCCCTTGAAGTCGTCGAAGAGTTGGAAGCCCGCACCGGCAAGATGGTGGTCACAGCCAACCAGGCCTCAATCTGGTGCCTGCTGAACAAGATGGGCTGGGATGCTCCAATAAGCGGCTGTGGCAACCTCCTGTCCGGCCGGGCCCCGGCAGCGGTGGGATAGACAGACGCAACTCCTAATATCATTCCGAGGCCCCGCGAGGAATCTCAGGCGTTGGCCCAAATGTTCTGGTGACTCTATCAAGCCAAGTGTTGATTCGAGTGCATGGTGCCATCTTCCGGAAACCCCCGAGTCAAAGTGCCGGAAGAGAAAACTAGACGACGGGTGAGGCCGGTAGGTTTGGCAAAAGAGGTATCCGATGCCCGAATATAGAGTGATTTCCGCTGACTCCCACCTGAATGAGCCCCAGGAGGTCTACGACCGCCTCCCCGCCGAGTACCGCTCCCGCGCCCCTCGGATCGAGGTGCGGGACGACCAGCGTTACATCATCGTCGAGGGCCAGGGCCCTGCCCGTATCGAGGCCCCCAACCCGCTCAAAGAAGATGACATGAACCGCTATTGGCGGGACGAGGAAGAGGTCGGCCGCGTCATGCATCGGGCTGGCGGCACCGACATCCCCCTCCGCCTCACCGACCAGGAGACCGACGGTGTCAGCGCCGAAGTCATCTACCCCCATGGCACCTTCCACACCTTCTCTTCCACGGACCCGGGATTCCAGTTGGCACTGTCCCGCGTCTACAACGACTACTACAACGAGGTCTTCGGTGCCCACCCTGACCGCTTTGCGGTCTCCGCCGTAGTCCCGACCCTGGATATAGACAACGCCATTGACGAAGCTTCCCGTGTTGCCGGCATGGGCTTTCGCTCGGCTTCCATACCCATAAGCATGCCCATGCAGCCGTACAATGACTCCGTCTATGACCCCTTCTGGTCGGCAGTTGCGGACGTGGGTATACCTCTGGCCTTGCACGTCTTCACTGACGGCCCGACTGGCGAAGACGCGCCCGCCGAGGTAAAACGCTCCCGCCCGGGAGAAGACCTCGCCGGGGAGGTCGTGGAGATGGCAGCAGCCATGAAGCCCCTCTGCCTGCTGGTCGCTTCCGGCGTCCTGGCACGACACCCGGGTCTCAAGTTCGTGCTGGTAGAGTGCGGCATCGGCTGGCTGGCCTGGGTGCTGCAGACTCTCGACGAGATGCACGAAAAGCGCCACATGTGGATCGAGCCCCGCCTCCCCGACAGGCCCAGCGACTACTTCCGCAGGCAGGGTGGAGCCACCTTCGGCGACGACCTCGTCGGGCTCAGGATGCGGGACGTTACAGGCGTGCAAAGCCTCCTCTGGGGCAGTGACTATCCCCATGACGAGGGCACTTTCCCACATTCGAGGGAAGTCATCGAGCGGACGTTCAAGGACATTCCTGAAAATGAAAAGCGGATGATTGTCGGTGGAAACGCCGAAAGAATTTACGGCTTCTAGCCTGATACGCCTGCCGCTCCTCCTCTTGGTCTTGGCGCTTGGCCTGCTTCTGCTCTTTGCCTGCCGCCAGCCCCTCGACCCTGGACTCAGGTTTGTCCTCGTATCCCAGGAAGTCGCGGTTGAACAGGCCCGGTTCACCTTCGTCCTCCTGGACAATTCTGAGCACGCTGTCGAAGATGCCCATGTCACCGTCGAGTTCCTGCCCCCGGGTGACGATACTCAACCCCGAACGGCAAATGCCGACTACAGGCAGGTCGTGCTGGACGACGTCCGCATGTCCACCTCTAGATGGTATGGCACTGAAGTCGAGGTCCGCGGCATCTATGCCGTCGAGCGGCCCCCATTCGACAGACCGGGTGAATGGGAGTTGATGGTCTTCGTCACCCACGGCGATAGTAAATCGCCCGTGGAGATTGACGCAGTGGTTCAAGTACTGGAGGAGAGCTCGACTCCCCAGTTGGGCAAAAACGTTTCACCCATCGACCACAGGACTGCTTCCGACGTGGCAAACCTCACCGAGATCTCCACAAGCCCCGATCCTCTCCCCGACTTTTATCAGACCTCAGTATCTCAGGCATTGACTGAGGGCAAGCCATTCCTTGTGATCTTTGCGTCCCCAGCCTTTTGTGTGAGCCGTATCTGCGGACCGGTCGTCGAGACGGTTGCCTCCCTGGTCCCGGACTACGGAAAAGATATCGCATTCATCCACATCGAGCCCTTTGACCTGGATTTGGCACGTGGAGGAGGCACATTCGAACCTTCCGTGGAAGCCAAGGCCTGGGGCCTGCCCAGCGAGCCTTGGGTATTCTTGGTCGATGCTTACGGCGGGCTGACCGCAAAATTTGAGGGCATCGTCACAGTCGAGGAGTTAGTTGAGGCTATCCGGACTACCCTCGCCCAGGGCTAGGGCCTAGTGGAACGGGCACACCCAGATGGCCGCATCCTGGTACCAGTCCGTCCCGTCCCCGCTCGACTCTGAATAGTCGTACCCTGTGACCGGCTCCCCGCTCAGTGCATTCTCCGCAACCGCATAAGATCCCCCGAACAGGATCGCCAGCACAATCAACACGTGCGCTATTGGAAGGACAAGAAACCTCTTATTCACGGGTAATGTACCTCGCCGAGAGGAACTAGCCATGAAAGAATCTTAACACTTGGGAAGGGGAGTAAGAGACATTCGGTGTGCCTGCCTGAACTCAGGTGCCTGTTGCCGACGTCGAAGCGTTCATCGCGTCAGCCCGGGCCGCCGACAATACAACCTTGACCTTCCCGGCCCGGGTCTTTAACGCATCTTTGAGGTCTTGCGGGTGCAACACGTAAACGTCATAGACTAGCCGTAGCTTGCGCATAAGTCTGATGAGCATCCAGCTCGCATCGAAGTGCCACCACCGCAGACCATGCTGCGCCGACCTCGGAGAGGCGTGGTGGGTGTTGTGTCCCCCCTCCCCGAATCCCAGCAGCCCTATTAGCCAATGGTTAGTGCTCCGGTCCTTGGTTTTAAAAGGCCGGCTCCCGAACACGTGGCAGACCGAGTTCACCGACCACGTCACGTGATGCGTCAGGAACACCCGGACCAGCCCCGCCCACAGCAGCGCGCTCCATCCCCCGATTAGGAACGGTATCACGAGGCTCAGGGCGCACCAGATCAAGCTGGTGCGATGAATGAATACCATAGCTCGGTCGCTGACCAGGTCTCGGGCCCACTTGTTATTGTCGGGCCTTTTCGTCCCGAACATCCAGCCGACCTGCGCGTGGACGAACCCCTTCAGCAGGTTGCTGCTCAGCTGGGGGCTGTGGACATCCCCTTCCTGGTCGGAATAGGCGTGGTGCTTCCGGTGAATCGCCACCCAGGAGATTGGCCCCCCCTGCCAGGACATCGTCCCCAGGACGACCAGGAGCAGCTTTAGTGGCGTATGTGTTTTGAAGCTTCCATGAGCCAGATACCGGTGAAACCCGACTGTAACCCCAAGGCCCACCAGGACGTATATTACGAACAGCAGGGTCAGGTCCAGCCAGTCCACCAGCCTGCCCCACGCCGCATATATCGCATATACCGTTGCTGCCAGGGGCACGAACACTAGTATGCTAATCGCTACCTTCTGGTATATGTCTTCAAGACGGCCCGTTTGCCCAGTGTTGCCCTGGCGAAACGGGTCAGCCGTAAGTTTCCGGGATATCATCTTCGCTTTTCCGCGCGCTCCTTCGGGGTCCTAAATGCTGGAATTCGATAGGCCTGAGTGCTTTAGCCCGAGCCTTCCCGCACTCGAATAAATTCGGTGCCGTGGTCTCAAAACAGGCCTTGACGCTCGACTCTTAGCGGTCCAGTGCTTCGTATACTTCCAGGTCGTAGCTCAGCAGGTGAGGCCGCATCTCGGCATCGTCAGTGTAGACCGACGCGGGAATCTCGTCGGCGCCTGCGGGCTTGATCGAGTCCTGCATCCATTCGCAATACACGATGTCAGTTTCTCCGCCTAACATGCCGATATAGATGGTGGCCTTGGACCGGCCATTCTTCTCATAGGCTGCACAGATCTTGTCCAGAACGCCCGCCACGTCCCGGGCCTTGCCCGGCGCCGTCCTGCAAACTCGCCTTACTAAATACATTACCGTTCCTCCTGTTGTTCTCTCATTTCAGGTCCGCCGCCAATAATGCTATCACAGCAGCCCGATCCCCGGCGTCCCTACAGCCCCAGGATATTCCCATTTTCGTCCACATCCAACGCCCGGGGAGATGCAGGCAGACCGGGCATTGTCACCATGGTCCCCGCCAACGGATAAATGAAACCCGCCCCCGCCGACGCCCTCACGTCGGATATCTCAAACGTATACCCGGAGGGCCGACCCTTGAGGCTCGCCTTGTGGGAAATTGACAGGTTGGTCTTCGCCATGCACACGGGCCATTTGCCCCAGCCCATGTCCTGGTAGGTCTTCAGTCTCCTGCGGGCGGCCGGGGCCCATGCTACGTCATCGGCGTTGTAAACCTTCTGGGCCAGTGCCAGCACCTTGTCCTCTGTAGTCGCTTCTTCGGGGTAGAGGTACGAGATTTGAGGCCTGTCCCCCGAACTCGCGTCCATGACCGCATGGGCTAGCTCGATGCACCCGTCCCCGCCCTCCACGAAACCCCGGCTCTCGGCAGCTCGAACCCCGTCCAGGCCCTCCACCGCTCCCCGGACTGTGGCTATTTCCTCATCAGTGTCGTGAGGAAATCGGTTGATCGCCACCACAACCGGCAGGTTGAAGCTGCGGATCACGCCGATGAGATGAAGCAGGTTCGGCATTCCGTCCGTAACCGCCCTCGGATTGCCCTCGTTTAGCTGTACCAGCGGGATCCCGGCATGCGACTTCAACGCCTTTACCGATGCCACGATAACCGCAGCATGAGGCTCGACGTCATTGAACCTGGCCTTGATGTGCATGAACTTCTCGAAGCCCAGGTCGGCCCCGAAGCCCGCCTCGGTCACTACGTAGTCCGCCAACGCGAGCCCCATCTTGTCCGCCACTACGGAACTGCAACCGTGCGCAATGTTGCCAAATGGCCCGGCATGGACCATCACGGGCTGGCCCTCGGCCGTCTGCACGAGATTTGGCTGAATCGCATACCGCAGCAGCGACATCATGGACCCCACCGCACCCACGTCATCCGCGGTAACCGGCTTCCCGGCCCGCGTGAGCCCGACAACTATGCGGGAAATCCTGGCCCTCAGGTCTTCCAGACCGGAGGCTAGTGCCAGTATGGCCATCACCTCCGAGGCCGTCACAATGTCGAAGCCCGTCTCCCGAACGGGAGCGTTGTTGGCCCCGCCAATGCCCGTCATTATCGAGCGCAGCGCCCGGTCCTCGACATCCGTGACCCTACGCCACGTGATGTCCTCGGGCCCGAAACCTTCGATCTGGCCCCGCTGTGCGGCGTTGTCCGTGAGGGCCGCCAGCAGGTTGTGCGCCGAGCCTACTGCATGGGCGTCTCCGGTAAAGTGGATGTTGATTTCGTCATCAGGCATTACGGTGGTCTTGCCGCCGCCCGTACCGCCGCCCTTGATCCCGAATATCGGGCCCAGGGACGGCTCCCGGAGATTGGCGATCACCTTTTCACCCAGCTTGCCCAAGCCTTGGGTCAGACCCACTGTGACGGTGGTCTTCCCCTCCCCTGCTCGGGTGGGCGTTATCCCGGTAACAACTATCATCTTCCCCCTGGGCCCCGACGTATCGACGGACTCCAGGGGAATCTTCGCCTTGTAGTGGCCGTAGGGAACTATCGATTTCTCATCGAGGCCAATGGTGCCAGCGATCTCTTGAATGGGCCGCATCCCTGTTTACCTCTGCCTACTCCCCGCGTCGAGAGACGATCGGGAGCTTGACGTAGGGCTGGTTCTTGGAGTCGTCGATTGGGCGCCGCTCCAGGAACGCGGTCCTGCGCTCCATGCACTCTTCGCCTGCCAGGTAGTCGGGTATGTGCCTCTGCACGGGACCGACTTCCGGCAAGATGTGGTCGTTGTATTCCAGGAAGGAGATCTTCTGCATCTGCAGGATTACCGGGCTGACATTCTTGATCAGCTTGATCCAGCGGTCCACCTCTGCCCAAAGGCCGTCAGGCTCGACCACCTTGTTGACCAGCCCCATGTCGAACGCTTCCTGCGCCGTGTACTGCTGGCAGACCATCCAGATCTCCCGGCCCCTCTTCTGCCCGACCCGCGCCGCCAGCTCGGCAACGGAGTGACCCGCAGCCGGACTCCCTACCCTTGGCCCCGTCTGACCAAACCTCGACCGCGTCGTCGCGATCGTGAAGTCGGACTGGTAAGCCAATATGTTCCCCGACCCTATCGCATACCCGTCCACCGCCGATATGACCGGCATGGGCATCTGCGGAACAATGCTGTGCAGGTCCACCTTGGCCGTCCCGGAATACATTGCGTTCTCTACGTCGGGGTCGTAGGACTGGTCGTTGCCCGTGCAGAAACCGTTGGGTCCTGCCCCTGAGATAACAACTACCCGTATCGAGTCGTCGCCCGCAGCGTCTAACAACGCCGTGGCAATCTCGTCCATGGTGATGCCACGCTTGGCGTTGTACGTCTCAGGCCGGTTGATTAGCAGCCACGCAACACCGTCGTCCTTGTGGTAAACAATGTCGTTGTAGGCGTCGGAATTGATTATCGGGTCCCGGTAGTTGGGGAATTTCTGGTCGATCATATCGACTGCCCCGGAGGCTACCTGCAAGAGTTCTCCGGCGGAGTAGTCGCCCTGCGCGGGGCCCGTGATGGCATCCGTGCCCATCTCTGCATTTACTCCGCCCCGGCCATTCATCCATCGGGTGAAGCCCCGCATGAAGTCGTGGACTGCCGGACACGTCTTGTGGCTGAAGTCGATCCTGTTCCCGCTCGAAAGATCGTCCACCGTCACCGAAAAAGCAGCCCTGTCGCTGCCCCCCGACTTGAGGCTGACGTTGAACCTCACTCCCGCCGGCTGATAATCGTTGCTAACCTCAAAATTGCAGTTCGCGGACATATACGGCCACCTCCATTTGTTTGACTAAGATTCAGGCGAACCTTTCGTCATTGCATTGCCCGCGATGATACCACACGCACCCTTCCCCTCACCCATCAATAGGTTCCTGTCCCCTCCCCCTCGAAGATCCCTCTACCTCTCCGTCATTCCGAGGCTCCGCGAGGTCCTGGATGCGCCCATGGCGTGAATCTGGGGCGGGGTTCGATCCCCTCTCCCCCTCCGTCATTCCGGCCGCCGAGGGCCGGCATCCATCCCGTGGGGTGATGGAGCGAGACGTACCGTACCCTAGACGGGGCCGCTCACCCTGAACACCAAAGGTCACCTTGAGCGGAGCTGCAAGTGCGCCGTGCTGTAAGTCCGCCTTTGGCGGAGAGCATCGAAGGGTCGCAAGAGCGAAATGGGCGGGAACCCCCTACCCCACCCCCATCAACCTCGCCGCCGTGCCCCCGAGAATATCCTCACGTTGCTCATCCGTCAGGAAATCGCAGTGCCGTCGTATCTGGTCCAGGCACTGCGTATATGTGCAGAACCGACCCACCATTGGCATGTCCGTCCCCCAGATCAGCCGGTCCGACCCAATGCGCTCCACACACTCCTGCAACGCCGACTCCGTCTCCTTCCACGGGTACTCCCACCGCCTTCCCACCTGTATCACGATCACAATCTGCATATAGCAATTCCGCGACTGGAATGGCTCCCATATCTCCTCCGGGAAGACTATCTTTTCACCTTCCATGAAGGGCATCCACGGGAACCCGTGAGTGATCATCGTCGTCAGGTGGGGATAACGCTCCATCCATCGGATCATGATTCGCTGCTGTTCTATATAGGCGTCCGTCCAGGAAGTCTGGTAGGTGCCGCCCGCCGTCCCCCCGATTAACGTGAAGTAGACCGGCACGTTACGCTCTGCCAGGGCATCCCAGAAAGGCCGCATTGGGCCATCGTCCCAGGGCTCGTCATGCCCCACCTCAACTCCCCCGCTCGGGGCATAGTAGTATCCGGGTATGAACTGGTACCCCACCACCCCACCCGCCTCTAGCTCCCGGTCCAGCGCCTTGATGGCAGCATCCGGGTCGTTGGGTATCGACGCCTCTCTCAGGTAGACAGTCCGACGAAACCGGTCCGGGAACCGAGTCGTGGCGTCCCGAAGGTATGCGTTCAGGTGGGTCGGATGGCCCATCGTCGGATACGTGTGCAGTACACCCATGTCCACGCCCGCATAGTCCATCTCCGCCAGCATAACCTCCGGGGTGCATTCCAGGTTGTGCAGCATGGGCGGGGTGTGCTGCTTGGCGTATATCTCGCCCTCGTATTCCCAGGCAATGTTGCCGTTGTGCCGGGTCCAGCGTATGTCCCTCAACTCGCCCGTCTCCGGGTCAACGAGCACCGAGTTGTCAAACTGCTTCCGGTCCCTTACCCGCCACGGTGGCTGGTAGTGACCCCCGTACTCAGACTGCAGCATCCGCATCTTCTCGGCCAGGGTGTCATACCCCTGTGGACTGTCCATCTGGGGAAAACAGTAGTTATGCCCGTCTATGATCATTGGTCCTCTCCCGTGTTCCAGCCCTATTTCAATGGCGTAAGCCTACTCATTACAAGCGGCCTGAGACTCTTGCCTGACCAAACAATTGCTGCTCCCAGGCACTATATCACCCTCTTCCCGGCAAGCCTTCCTCCTCTCCGTCATTCCCGACTCCGATTGGGAATCCAGGGGAGGTTGGGCCGCTCGTGCTGTCTAAGATCCGCCTCAGGCGGGAGGCTCTCGAAGTATGAGCCGGGGGCGTTCCCCTCTCCCTTGCTAGGAGCCTATGTGCCTTGTGTTTGAGGGGTGGAGCATTCCGCTCGCCCTGAGCAGGGTCGAAGCATGTCCTGAGTCCCATCGAAGGGGGTCTCAAGAGCGGACTGGGTGGGGCATTCACCCCGGCACTCCCGCTAGCTTATCCCCAATCCCCAGCCGCTCAATAGTCGCCCGCACCCGAGCCCACGTGGCCTCCTCTACCTCGATGCCGTTTGCTTCCCGATCTCGACGCATCCGCGCCTCTTTCTCCCCTGGGTAGAGAATCTCGTCGAACCCCGACATCAATGGCGTGTCCTTCACGTAATCGATAGCCCAGTCCACGTTTTCAGCCAACCCGGACGGCGACCTCAGTTTGCTTATGTCAATCACTATAATCGTCGAGTCCCCCACCGACTGCCCAGACCCCTCGAAGGATATCGGCGCGTCCTGCCCCAGCGTCCTACCCAGCAGGAACACGAACATGCTCAGGGCAAATCCCTTGTGGCCCGTGCTCAGCCCACCCAACGGGAGAATTGTGCCTCCGTCGAAATAGTCCTCCGGGTTGTCCGTTGGCCTGCCCTCGGAGTCCAGCAGCCATTCGCCCGGCAGCGATTTTGAGCGTGCCTGGTACACCCTAACTTTCCCCACCGCCGTCTCCGATGTAGCAAAGTCCAACAGGATCGTCCGACCCTCACTGTGAGGGAACGCCATCGAAAACGGGTTCGTGCCTAACCGTCCCTTTGTCCCTCCGAACGGCGCCACCCCGAAGTCGTTGTCCAACTGGTTCCCCCCAAACATGATCGCCGCCATCCCCTCCTTCGCCGCCATTTCCGGATATGTCCCGAACCTCCCCGAGTGAGCGATATTGCACATCGTTACCATCCCGATTCCATACTCCCGCGCCAGCCTTATGGCCGTTTCCGTGGCAAACTTCGCTCCCACCTGCCCGAAAACCCCGTGCCCGTCGACTTTCGCCACGGCCTTCTCCTCATACGCAATAGTCGGCTCGGCCTTTGGGTCCACCCGCCCTTCCTCTATTCGCTGCACGTAGTCGGGAATACGGAGCAGTCCATGAGAGTCGTGCCCCGTGAGATTGGCGTCGGCAAGGTGTACCGCCACGATATCGGCGTTCTCCTCCGACGCCCCCGCCGCAACCAATATCTCGTAGACTACGTCTCTTAATTGCTGGCTTGTAAGTATTGGCATTATTAGCGCTCCAGTTTCTTCGGGCTTTGGTGGTCGACATTGTACACGGCATCCACCCCCTCTCGATGAAAGTTGGTAGAATGCCGCAGACGCAAGACTCCCACAACATTTAGCCAACAACAGTAAATCAGCAATGCCGTCAGGAGGCGACCAATGACCACCGAGGAAAAACTCACCATGTCCTTGGGAGAAGCCATGTTCTCCCAGAGAGCCATTAGACGCTTCAAGCCGGACGCTATCCCGGACGAAGATCTCCACGCCGCCCTCGAAGCCGCCACCAAGGCCCCCAACGGCTCCAACTTGCAGCCCTGGCGCTTCATCGTCCTGCGGGACCCCGACCTCAAAGGGCGGTTCGGAAAGCTCTATCACGAGGCTTGGTGGGCCAAGCGCCGGGACCAGGGCATCTTCCCGAAAGACATCCCGTCGGGCAAGGGTACCATTCAGTCTGCTAAAAGGCTGGCCGACGAGATAGGCGACGCCCCGGTAATCGTCCTTGTCTGTGCCACCTCCCGCGATGTGGGATCAATGGCCTCAGTCATCCCCGCCGCCCAGAACCTTTTGCTCGCCGCCCGCGGCCAGGGCATAGGGGGCGTCCTCACAACTCTCCACCCGGACGTCGACGAACGGGTCCACAAGCTGCTCAACATGCCCGACGACTCCCAGGTTGTCTACTGCATCCCCCTCGGCTACCCCAAAGGCCGCTTCGGCTCCACCCAACGCAAACCCCTATCAGAAGTCGTCGCCTACGACGGCTGGACCTAGTCCCCCACCCCCTATCCCTCAATACACCCCTGAATAACTGTCATCCCGAGGCTCCGCGAGGGATCTGGGGCGGTGTCCCATCCCCTCTCCCTTGATGGGAGAGGGCTAGGGTGAGGGTGATCTTGTCCCCTCTCCCTTGGCGAGACCTTTGCATAAGCTCTGCTGGAGGGGCTGGGGCCGCTCGTGCCGTCGGAGATCCGCCTCAGGCGGGAGGCACTCGAAGTATGAGCGGGGTGGGAGTTAGACAATCTGCCCAGTATGACAGTTGAAAACCACAGTTACGCAAAGCCTCCTCGATGGACCGAAGATGCGCCGTGCTGAAAGTCCGCCATTGGCGGAGCGTGAGAGGGTTAGGTTGAGGGTGAAGGTGAAAGCGAAGTTGATCCCCCCACCCCCTCATCCGCCGCTATCGCCCCCTCCAGCGCCGCAATCGCCACCTCTATCTGGTCGTCATCCGGCCGCCGAGTAGTCAGCATCTGCAGCAGCAGTCCCGGCCCGAGAAGCACCTTCAATATCCTGTTCGCCGAATAGCGACCGTGGATCCTTAAGACTTCGTAGGATATCCCTGCGATCACCGGCAATAGCGCTATCCGGGACACGATCCTTATCCACAACGGCGGATGCCCTAGCGTCAGGAACACCAGAATCGCTATCAGCACCACCAGCAGTAGGAACGCCGTGCCACATCTCGGGTGCAGGGTGGTGTACTTCCGCACGTTGTCGACGCTCAGCTCTTCCCCGTGCTCCATCGCGTGGATCGACATATGCTCCGCGCCATGGTAGGCGAACACACGCTGAATGTCCTTCATCCTGCCGATCAGGAGGATGTACCCGAGGAACAACCCCAGCCTCACCCCCCCTTCTATCACGTTCAGCAAAGCCGCCGAGCTTATGCGGTCGTCAAGCCACTCGTTGAGAAAGACCGGCCCGACAAAGAACACCGCTATCCCAAATAACAGCCCCACGGCGAGAGTGGCCCACAACATGAAGTCGGTCCCCGATCCGGCCTCCACTTTCTTCCCGTCTTCATCCTCGAGGTCATCAATAGCCACCTGCGCCGAGTACATCAGGGCCCGGGTCCCGATAACCATCACCTCCAGCAGTGTGATGAACCCCCGGACGAACGGGACTTTTTTCAGCGTCCCCGTGAACAGGCTCTGTATCGGGTCGGTCTTGAGTTGAATCTCGTTGTCAGGGCGGCGCACAGCGATGGCGATGTTGCTCTTGCCCCGGATCATCACTCCTTCGATAACCGCCTGCCCGCCGTATGGGACCCGCTTTGCCAATGTTTCTCCTTAAATCAAAAGAGGGAGCACGTAAGCTCCCTCAAGTGGTCGGCCCGGACTGAATTTACTTGATTCCGTACCTTCTCTTGAACTGCTCGACCCTTCCGCCGCTGTCTATAATCCGCTGCTGGCCCGTGAAGAAGGGGTGGCACTTGCTGCAAAGTTCCAGCCTGATATCTGACTTGGTCGACCCCGTCTCGAACTTGGTGCCGCAGCTTCCGCAGGTCACGGTGCAGACTTGGTACGTCGGATGAATCTCGGTCTTCATTGTGCCTCTAGCTCTACCGGGTTGATGCTGACTTTCTTGCGATACTTGGAGTGCCGCTGAAACTCGACCTTCCCGTCCTTGAGGGCGAATAGCGTGTGGTCCCTCCCGACACCCACGTTGGTCCCGGGATGTATCTTCGTTCCCCTCTGCCTCACTATGATCGAACCCGCAGTCACGAGTTCGCCGCCGTACCGCTTCACCCCGAGCCTCTGGCCCTGGCTGTCCCGGCCGTTTCTGCTGCTTCCTCCACCCTTCTTATGAGCCATTACGCTGCACTCTCGTCCTTCGCCGGCTGCTTGGCGGCCTTCGCCCTCCGAGCCCTGCCGGCATTTATTCCTTCTATCGAGACTTTCGTGTGGTCCTGCCGATGTCCCGTCTTCCTGCGATAACGTATCTTGGACTTGTACTTGAATACAATGACCTTCTTGTCGCGGCCCTGCTCCAGTACTTTGGCCTTGACCTTCGCACCGGATACCGTCGGTGCCCCGACTTTAACATTCCCGCCCTTGGAAACGAGCAGCACCTGGTCGAACTCAACCGGGCTGCCGGGTTCTAGGGGCAGCTTGTCCAGCACGACGGTGTCGCCCACCGACGCCCTGTACTGTCGCCCCCCTGATCGGAAAATTGCATAGTCCATAATTTCGCTCACAACCCTCGAATTTTACTCCAATGACTATTCACCTGTCAAAGCGGGCGCTTTGCTATACTCTCTCCCGTTAGGAAACATCTGAATAAGTCCTCGACAGCACTTTCTTACTTCATACCCACCTCGGCCGTCATTCCTGCGGAGGCAGGCTGAAAGTGCGCAGGAGCGTGAATCCATCCCTCCCGCCTCTGCCCTCGTTGCCAGCCATCCAATTGTTCAGACTATCCTTAGTTACAACACTCTCCACACCCCGAAAATAGTCCATTGCCCAACCTAACCAGTCCCTCTAAATCATCCGTCCTCAAGCTGGTCCTGGCTCTTGTAGCCGTGGCCTTCATTGGGGCCGCGGGCACGTTCAGCTACCTGGGCTTCGTAGAGCTGCAAAAACTCAATGATTCCATCACCGACGACCGGGAACGCTTGGCCATCCTGGAAAACGCCCCCACCCCCACCCCTCAACCCACTCCTACACTGCAACCGGTGCCTACGCCCCAGCCCGTCCCTACTCCCCAACCCACCATAACTCCCCAACCCGCTCCTACTCCCCAACCCACCCCCACCCCAATTACTCCGCCGCCCACTGCCACCCCGATAGCTTTGCCTCCCACCGTCACCCCCATCAGCCTCCCCTCAACCGCCACGCCCGTTCCCACGTGGACCGATTTATACCCGCAAATCAGGCTCTCCGTAGTCAAAGTGGAAACAACTGATGCCACTGGCACCGGTTGGGTGTATGAGGAAGGATGGGTGCTCACCGCAGCGCACCTCGTCAAAGGCTATAGGATGGTAACCGTCCACTATGAGGACTCGGAGGGTAAAGAGCAGTCCAAGATGGTGGAGGTGGTGGGCAGGGATCGGCTCCGTGACATCGCCGCCGTCAATATAAAGGGGATCGACCTTCCCGTTATTTCAGGCCGCCGGGACGTCGAGGCCAAAGACGGAGGTGAGGCTGTCTTAACAGTAGGCTATTCATCAGACCCTCCGATAGGCTGGCCAAGTATAAGAGTCGGTGTCCTCACTACTGTATCCGAGCTCTCTTGGCTGGATAACCTGAAGGCCATCGAGACTGACGCTGCCTTCGACCCGGGTGATTCGGGAGGCCCGATTCTTGATCTCTACGGCAACGTTATAGGCATAGCCCAGGCGACCGTCCTGGGGTCTGGGTCGAGAAGGATACAGGGCAGGCAGCTGGCCGTGGGCATACGGGAAGTCGAGGAGGTATGGGAGCAGCTTAAGAACAATGAACTTCTCAACCAGGGCTCCGATTATTGGTTCTACCGACGGAATGAAGACCCCGAGTAGTAAGTAAGCCTTACATCCCCTCCTTCTGAAGTTTACTGTCCGATATTCCTCCACCCTCGCTATAGTTCCCCTCCAGACCTAAACTCTGTTCCAAGGAGTGCCCAATTATGCCTAGCTCTCTCGCCGGAAAAGTCGCCATAGTCACCGGAGGCGGTTCCGGAATAGGAAAGTCCACCGTAATGCTCCTCGCCCGAGAAGGCGCCCGAGTCATGATCGCCGACATCGATGAACAGGCCGGGCAGGAGACCGCCGAGATAATCCGGTCCCAGGGCGGAGAATCGAGCTTCTTCCGAGCGGACGTCTCTCAAGAATCAGACGTGCAGGCCATGGTAGCCCATACCGTAGAAACTTTCGGTAGGCTGGATTGCGCCTTCAACAACGCTGGCATCCTCGAAGATGGCAGCCCCGATGTCACCGGATACTCGCTGGAACTCTGGAACCGTGTAATCGGCATCAACCTGACCGGCGTATGGCTCTGCATGAAATACGAAATCCCCCAAATGCTTAAACAAGGCGGCGGTGCAATAGTCAACAACGCATCTGTGGCCAGTCTCGTCGGACTCCCCGGTGCGACCGCATTGGTAGCCAGCAAACACGGCGTAGTCGGACTAACGAAGAATGCAGCACTCGAATACGCCAACCGAGGAATTCGCGTCAATGCCGTATGCCCCAGCTTCATCAAGACCCCGATACTCGAGCCCTATTTCGCCGCCCACCCCGAGGAAGAAGCGGAGATGGTTCGCAAGGAGCCTATCGGCAGAATGGGCGCCCCTGAGGAGGCCGCCGAGGCCGCCGTCTGGCTCCTCTCAGACGCCGCATCCTTCGTCACCGGCCACTCCCTCGTCGTAGACGGCGGCTACACCGCAATGTAGACTTCTTTCACACCCGTTCCTGGATATTTCAGTGGGGCGGGGTATTCCGTTCGCCCTGAGCGGAGCTGCAAGTGCGCCTCTGGAGCATCGATAGGTCTCAAGAACGGAATGGGTGAGGGGCATGTCCCCAAGGAGGCGACTTTATGCTCCGCTCAAAATGGACTTCCCAGGGCATGATCATGGAAGACGTCGACCCCGGCCCCCTCGCCCCGGGCCGAGTCCGGGTCCACGTGAGCGCCTGCGGCATCTGCGGTTCCGACCTCCACGTCTACTCAGGCCGGAGTACCAGGCATAGCAACGTGGTGATGGGCCACGAGATCGTCGGCACGATAATCGACGGCGGCGGCGGCCTCCCCGACTCCCTATACGCCATCGAGCCCCTTGACGCGTGTCTGGACTGCAACTATTGTGCCGCAGGCGCCACCAACATCTGCCCTAACATGAGGTTCATCGGCATCGATGAACCCGGCGGCCTAGCCGAGTCCATTGACGTCCCCGCCCACACCCTTCACCCCATCCCCGACTCCCTATCCCCGCTGATGGCCTCTCTCGTCGAGCCCATGGCCTGCTCCTACCGGGGCATTGCCCTGGGCCGTCTCAAGATCGAAAGTCGAGTCCTGGTCCTTGGTGCCGGCACCATCGGCCTCTTCGCAGGCCTTCTCGCCCGGGACCGCGCCGCCGAGGTAGCCATCACCGCCCGACACCCTCAGCAGATCGAAGCCGCACAAAAGCTTGGCCTCACCCCCCTCGGCGAGAACGACTGGGAGGACTGGGCGAAGGACCGCGGCCCCGATGTGATCATCGAGACCGTAGGCGGCGAGGCCGACACCATCAACGACGCCATCAAAGCCGCCCAACCCGAGGCCCGCATCGTCATAGTCGGCATCTTCACCGCCCCCTCCCAGGTCGATGGGCTGGCCCTCGTGGCAAAAGAAGTAGACATCGTCGGGTCCAGCATGTACGGCGTCGGCGCCCACGGCCGGGAGTTCGCCTCCACAATAGACGCCCTCGATCGCTACTCCTCTGAAGTCGGCTTCATGCAGACCCACCAATACCCATTAACATCCGTAACAGACGCCTTCCAAACCGCCCTCGACAAATCCACCGGCGCCATAAAAGTCACCGTCCTCCCCCAATAACCCACCCCCTCCGTCATTCCCGTGCCCCGACACGGGAATCCATCCCCCGCCCCCGCGGCCGCTCACCTTGAGCAAGCTAAAAGTGCGCCTCTGGAGCATCGAAGGGTCGAGCGTGGGGAGGCCCACCCCCCGCCAATCCGTCTCCTCTGCCATCCCCAACCTTCGAAATTCCCTGTCATTCCGAGGCCCCGCGAGGAATCTACAGCGCCACTATCCCCACCCACGCCCTAAACCACCCCTGCAAGCCTCTTAATTCTGCTCCCCAACCCCTTCACCCGTTCAAGTATGTCATCGAGACTGCCTGAGAGGTCCAGCGTGGCTACATGCAGTTCCTTCCCCGAGTTTCGCACTCTGTAGCTGATTTCCTCCGCTTCATCCTTGACGTATATCAGCATCCCACTGGATAGACCCGACGCCGTGAGGTACGCCAGCATCTGGTACATATCAGCATTGGGAAACCGCTTATCATTGATGAGCTTGTACTTCGCATCCCCAATAAACCTATAAGAAGACCCTTCCCGCCAAACCAAGTCAGGCTTAAGCCTAATACGCTTTTCCTCATCTAGTTCGTCGATATATCGTTCCTTGAACACCGACTCCGATACCCCCAACTCCTCCCTCAACGCAACCGTCAAGAACTCCTGGAAGACTACGTTCATGTCCATCAGGAATCCCTGCGCCCGCACCTCCCCCCTCCCCGACTCAAAGGCCCCATGCCGCAGAATCAACCGCGCAAGCGCCACCACCCACTTGTAGTGCTCGTTCAACCTGTCAAATTTCACCTCCGGCACATCCTTGGGCCGGTAGTCCACCAACGACACGTTGTCCAGCATCGCCCAAGCCCACCCGAGACCCGTCCGCGCCTTCTGCGAACGTAGCCGCAAGCCACCAAGTCGAGCCACCGCCGCCTTCACCAACCGGTTCTCCTTGATATCGTCCGTAAACTCGTCGTAGCGCACCTCCACCGGCAGCGGGATCCCGAACCTGCGTCGTATCTGATCGTTGAACCGGATCCGACCCCGCACCGTCTGCAATGCCTCTTCCTCCACCAGGTACCCATGCAGCAACCCCCGACCAAACGCCCGCCTTGCCGCATTTGAAAGTGCAAGCGCTAGGGCCTCCGTCAACAGCCGTTCCTTCTTAAGATCAACATCGATGTCCTGGAACTTCACCTTACCGACGGCATAGCACGCCAACGACAATAGTTGCGATATTCCAATCTTCGGCTCGATAAATAAGGAGACATCGCCAATCTCTACGGCTCCAACTGTTGACACTGGGGTCAGGTGATATTCACCTTCCTTCCCCGGCACTGGCTCGATAGTTATATCGGAGACTGCTTCCTTTAGAGAGTCCCGCTGCGCAGTCGTAAGCAGATACGGCTCGCTTTTCTGGTATTCCGTGAGGTTGATCTCACCCATCGCTATTCATTGCTGTCTGCGTTATCGCCGTCTTCTTCGCCATTGCCTTTGCTAGCTTCCGTTTTCAATTTCTTCAAGTCGAAGGGTTTGATATCACCTTCGTCCCCACCAAATCTGCGCTCCTCGATATACGGCAGCACGCTATGCTTCCAAATACGCTCGACCGCTGCCTCATTAAGTCCTTCTTCTTTCATGAAATAGCTCGGGCCGATGGCCGCGTGTCGGTCATCCTTTAATTTTTCGTTCACCTTGTCCACAACGTCTGCCACCCATTCCATTTTTGGCGCCCATTCTTTTATCCACAGGCGAAGCACGCTTTTCACCGGCTCGTCATCGGGATGGAACTCTACGAAATAAAACCGGCGGCGCAAGGCCATGTCCACCCGGGCAATGGATCGGTCGGCCGTGTTCATGGTGCCGATGATGTACAGGTTGTCGGGCAGTGAGAATGGCTCGTCGGAGTACTGGAGATTGATTTCCTGGTCTCGGTATTCCAGCAGGAAGTACAACTCCCCAAGCACCTTGGCCAAGTTGCCTCGGTTGATTTCGTCGATGATCAGGTAGTGGCTAGCAGCCGGGACTTCTTCTGCTCGCTTAGCCGCTTTCAGCAGAGGCCCGTCCCGCAGCTCGAACCCCGGCTGCCGGTTCTTCAAGATCGTAGGCCTGTAGCCCTGTACAAAGTCCTCGTAGGCGTAGGACGGGTGGAACTGCACAAGCGTAACGTTCTTTCCGGCCAAGCACCACGCCAGGTCCCGGGCGATAAGCGTCTTCCCCGTCCCCGGTGGCCCCTGGAAGATCACCTGTTTCTTTTCCTCCAGAAGCGTTTGTATTTCCTCCAGGAATGAGGTGGGAAGATATAGAGTGTCAGCGAGGTCTTGGAGTGCATCATCGTTCAAATCAAATGGTGCCAATGGCGGATCGTCGTCGACATCAACATCACTAACATTGTCCATATTGTTAGCTATTGACCAGGCCACAGATTGCGCTTCCAAGCAATTGTTTAGTTTGACGCCCCGCTTCCTTGCTTCTCTTATAAAGCGATTGAGGAAGCGTAGCGTATGGGCGTAATAGGTATTCTCGTCTGAAGCCATAACAGGTCTTTCGAAGTTCGCCAACTCACATGCCATATTGACTTCGGTGTATTTGAACAGTGGATATCTGTAAACATCCAGACCCATCAGCAAATAGGATATCAAGGCCATACGAGACGCCCCGCTCGTAGAAACTGACTCAGGCATCCGTTCCCTGAACGCTGTTATTCGTTCTGCAGTAGTCGAGTCGTCATCCGCCCAAAGCAGTTGAAGAGCCTCTAAGGCCTTTTCGTGAGTTTCTCTGCACCAGTCATTGAAATTGTCTATGATTTGCCAATATACGGGGTTGCCCTTATATCGTCGGTTGACGGTGAGCAGTTTTCCGAGCCAAACGTCATCGCCCCTTAGTACAAATTCGCGTATCTCAGTCAATGCTCGACCAATGTCTTCCTTGTAATCGAGTTCCTCTTCTTTAAGCTTGCCAGTTACCAGATAGTCGCGGGCCCGGCCCACGAAATAGTCCCAAGTCCCAGGCTCTTGCTTGACCACCATGTCCTTCCCTCCACTTGATGAGGTCTGCCCCATCTTACACGCTTCCCCTCCCCCCGCGACCAAAGAGACATCAAAATCGCGTTGCATTTTTCATATCTCAATAAAGCGGGACGGGTTGTTGGGAGGGGTATCCCTCCCCAGGTGTGACCCCACCCCCTTGACACTATTGAAACACTTGTACTATATTCCCTCCATGGCCCGGACATCGTATCTCCGGCCCCCACAGGAAAGTACCAAAGGAGTCCCATGAGTCGCACCAGCCTGATCAGCACCCGTCGACGCCGAGTGGTATGCCACCGCCCGGCCCCCGACACGCGCCTCCTCCCCACACCCTTTCCTGACACCGTGTCCCCAAGCCACCCCCCATCAGGCGATGGAAGGCCCATCGACTCTACGCGGCACGCCTCTTCACGAGGTGACTCACGCGGTTACACCCCTTTCCAGGGGTACACAGCCCCCGCTACACGCCAAGGGCTATGGCCCGACTTTGTCGGGTCCCCGGAGGCCATCGCGCCCCGGGTCTACTCCCCCGTCGCTTCCCTCGGAACTCCCTTATCCCACGGCGATGGGAAGGAGGTTACGCCCGACCCACTCCGATCGGTCGAGAGCGTCTGGGGTTCAAACCCCCTTCTGGACTCCCCCGTCTTCCCCCTCGGAGAATCCCCTTCACCCAGAGACGGCAGAGGGTCTGCGCTCCCATCCCTCCGACTGGTAGAGCGCTTCCCGCACACGGACAGGCATGAGGTTCCTTCTCGACCTGTGCCCTCGCGGGTCTGGCGCCGGCTGGCCCCCCCGGCCCGTGCGCCCTGGTCACGGCCCTTCCATCGCCTACCCCTCCCTCCTCACCGACACGTCCCTCTTAACCGTCATTCCGGCCCCCCTTCATCCGTCATTCCTGCGGAGGCAGGAATCCATCCCTCCAGAACAACCACCTACAACCCCACCCACTCACCCCTCCCCCATCCCTCATTCCCGCCTCCCATCGGGAATCCATGGGCGGGGATTCCGCTCGCCCTGAGCGGAGTCGAAGGGTCTCAAGAGCGGAACGGGCAGGTGTCCCTCCTCAGCGCGGGGCCGCTCATGCTGAGCCTGTCGAAGCATGTGCTGAGCATAGTCGAGGGCTGCCAGTGGACGGTGGCCCACCTTTATCAATCCGTCACATCACTCCCAACCCGCACCCCCGGACACCGCAAAAAACTTTCCCCAACCCCTTCAGGCGTCATTCAATCAAACTAGCTACGAATTCAACCAACCTTCAATCAAAAACAATCACCCTTCAATCAAGTCCAATCAACTGACAATCAAGCTCCAATCAAGACCAATCGATGCCCACCGTGCCGGACACCCCCCATGTATAATCCCTCCCGAGGGAGGACCACCAACATGCGAGAACACCCGCTAGTCGACGTCGACAGCCACGTCCTGGAGCCCATGTCCGTCTGGCAGGACTACCTCGAACCCGACCTCAAGCCCCGAGCCATCCGCTGGTCCACCGACGACAACGGCCGGGAGCTCATGCTCATCGACGGCAAGCCCGCACGCCAGTTCATGCTCCGCAACGGCTGGATGGGCAGCCCCGAGGTCCCCGGCGGTCGCGCCTTCGAAGACCGTGTCACCACATCCCTGGGCGCGGCCAACGGCCCGGACCGCGTCCAGCTCCTCGACAACGAGGGCATCGACATCACCCTCCTTTACCCAACCCTCGGCATACAGTGGGAGCCCGAGTTCGAAGACTACAAGCTCGCCGCCGCCCACGCCCGCGCCTACAACTCCTGGATCACAGACCTCTGCAAACCCCATTCAGACCGCCTCGTCCCCGTCGCCCACGTCGTCGCCTCGGACGTCGCTGAAGGCGCCGCAGAACTGGAGCGGGCCGCGGGGCTTGGGGCACGGGGCGGCATGGTCAGCGGCAGGCCCATCAACGGCATCCCCTACGGAGACCCCTACTATGACCCCCTCTAGGCACAGGCCTCGGCATCCCGCATCCCTCTCGCCCTTCACGTCATGGGCTACCCCAAACACCTCGGCTACGACATGTACCCCGACACCAGCCCGAAAATCGCCTGGTGGGGCTTCGTCACCCTCGGCCTGGAGGTCATAATCGGCCTCACCACCCTCTTCCAGGGAGCCGTCTTCGAAAGGTTCCCGGACCTGCGCCTCGTCGTGCTGGAGGCCGGGTCGGGCTGGCTGCCATATTGGCTCGACAGGATGGACGAATACACCGAGCTCTTTACCTACGCAACATCCCTATCGATGAAGCCGACCGAGTATTTCAAGCGCCAATGCTGGATCTCCTTCGAACCCAGCGAAGAAATGATGCCCGAGACAATGGACTTCATCGGCGTCGACAAATTCATGTGGGCCGCCGACTACCCCCACACCGACTCCGTCGCAGACCCAGTCCGCCTCCTGACAAAAATGCTAGCTCCCCTATCCCAGGAAGACCGATGGAAAGTCCTCGGAGACACCGCCGTCTCCCTCTACGGCCTCTAATGCTCATCTCCCTTTCCTATCCGTCATTCTCGTGCCCCGACACGGGCCGAAGGTGCGCCTCAGGCGTGAATCCATCCCAATCTATCCTGTCATTCCCGACCCCGATCGGGAATCCATCCCCGGGTGGGGCCGCTCGCCCTGAGCGGAGTCGAAGGGTCTCAAGAGCGGAATGGGAGGGGTGCCCCGTTTCCTTAACAAGCAGTTACGCAAAGACCAATCAACGTAAAAAGACTAGCCCCCACCCCAATTCCCTCAAGAGGTGAAATTGCTCCCCAATTCCTTATTGCAATCACTTGCAATAGCAACACTTCGCATGTATAATCCCCCCAACGGTTAACACCCGCACCAAACCAGTACCGAGAAAGGAACACCCAATGGTCAAGATCTACAACCTCCACAAAGCAATAGAAAACCTGACCCCCATAGTCAACCGAGGCGAGAGTACCCCCGAGGATGTGGTAGTCGCAGGCTTCGAAATCCTCGGCAGAGGTGATTTCCACGACGCAGCCATCAACCTCGGCACCTTCAACGGCGACGCCGGTTGGGAGCGCCACTCCCAGGGCGACGAGATCGTTCACATCGTCGCTGGAGAGACCGACATCCAGATGCTGATGCTGGACGGGAATCGGCAGACCGTGCACGTAAGCCAAGGCGACCTGCTGGTCGTGCCCCGGGGCACCTGGCACCGTCTCCAGTCCGAAAAGGGCGTCACCGTCCTGACCGCCACCCCCGAGGGCCACGAAGACCACGCCTTCGTAGATGACCCCAGGACCATATACCCCTGCTAAAGCTCTCCCAAACGGGCACATCAAATTGAGGGGCTGGTGCAAGCACCAGCCCCTCTTGCCATATCCCCGTACAAAAATCCTAAAACCATGACTGCTAGCTCAGGCCAAAGCCGTGACTCCCTCATCGAATGGAGCTACGCCGGTCCCGGTGCCCCCGAGAACTGGGCCTCCCTCTCCCCCGACTTCACCACCTGCGCCAACGGCAGGCAGCAGTCCCCCATCGACATCACCGGATATCAAGCAGGCGGCCCCGGCCCTATCTCCTTCTCCTACGGTAGCGCCCATGCTACCCTCAGCAACGACGGCAGACAGGTCCACGCCGACTGCGCTCCCGGCAACACCGCAATGCTCGGAGGTCGGGAATTCCAGCTGATGTCTACGCACTTTCACTCGCCTTCGGAGCACCTGGTAAACGGCGAGAGCTTTGCCGCCGAGCTTCACCTCGTCCACGCCGACGCCGATGGCCGCTTGGCCGTCGTCGGGGTCCTGTTCACCCTCGGAGCGCCCAGCCCCGTGGCCCAGTCCATCCTCGACGCCGCCCCGTCTGCGGGAGTAACTGCCAACGCCGCTATCCCCCTCGCCGACTCCCTCCCCACCGACCTCTCCTACTACCACTACGACGGCTCCAAGACCACTCCCCCCTGCGACGAGCCCGTCGACTGGCGCATCCTCCGCCAGCCAATGACTATATCCAAGGAGCAGGTGGATGGCTTGCTTTCCCTCAGCGGAGGCCCCAACAACCGCCCCACCCAACCCATCGGAAACCGCGCCATAACCGTCGGTGGCTCCCTGCCGTAAATCAGGGGAGTTCCGTTCGCCCTGTCGAAGATCCTCTTCTGGCGGGAGCGAAGCTGAAAGTGCGCCTCTGGAGCATCGAAGGGTCTCAAGAACGGAACGGGTTGTGCTACGGAATCACGTTGCCGGCGATTAGAGTGCTGGCCGCTGCGAACATTCCCCCCGGCCCGTGAGCAATCCCGACTTTCGCGTCCTTCACCTGCCGCTCGCCACATTCACCCCTGAGCTGACGCGTCAGCTCGATCAGCGTGAACATTCCGTACATCCCCGAGTGCGTGTACGACAGTCCGCCCCCGTTGGTATTCATCGGGAACTCGCCCCCCGGCGCAGTCCTCTGTCCCTCGACAAACGGCCCGCTCTCCCCAGGCCCGACAAACCCCAGGTCTTCCAGAGCCAGCATCGGGGTGAATGCGAAGGCGTCGTACAGTTCCGCAACGTCGATGTCCGAGTGTTTCACGCCTGCCATTTCGAAAGCCGCCGCCCCCGACTTACGAGCGCAGTCGGAGGTTGTCATATCCCTCATGCTGCTAACTCTCTCGTGGGAGACGGCCTCGCCGGTGCCGAGCACGTAGACAGGCTTGTGCTTCAGGTCCTTTGCCCGGTCGGCGGTGGTGAGGACTATGGAGCCGCCAGCGTCGGTGACGAGGCAGCACATCAGAAGGGTGAAGGGCCAGCAGATCATTCGGGCCTCCATCACGTCCTGGATCGTGATCGGGTCCTTCATCCGGGCCATGGGGTGCATCATCGCCCACTTCCGCGTCGCCACCGCCACCTCCGCCAGTTGCTCCCGGGTCGTGCCGTACTTGTGCATGTGCCGGGTCACGGGGATGGAGAAGGTGGTGGTCGGGCCGAAGGTCCCGAAGGGGTCTTCAAACTGGCCGTTGTGGGTGGCGCTCTCGTCGGCGAAACCGGGCAGCCCGACCCGCGAGCGGCCGCTTTCGCCGTGGCTTATGACCGCCGTGTTGATCACACCTGCGGAGAGGGCCAACATGGCGTGCTCCACCTGCATGATGAAGGAGCAGCCCCCGACAATCGTGCTGTCCACGTACCGGGGCACGATGCCCAGGTATTCGACAAGATCATTGACGGAGGTCTCCGTGGAGCCTCCCGCCACGAACAGCCCGTCGACATCGGATAGGGAGAGGCCGGCGTCGTCTAAGGCGTTGCGGATGGCCTCGGAGTGGAGAGTGAGGACAGATTTATCGGGGAGCTTGCCCATTTCGTCGGACTCAGAAGCTCCGACGATGGCGATCTTACCGCGCAGGTCTTCAAGAGCCATGTTCAGTCTCCTTGTCGGGTGAAGGGGGTTATGCGGGCCGGAACTGGGGCAGGGTAACCTGGTCGTTCACGTCCAGGTATTCGATCACGACGGGCATGTCGCAGCGGATCTTGTCCGGGTCGGGGTCTATCCCTACGAGGTTGGTCATCATCCGAGGCCCCTCTTCCAGTTCGACCACCGCTATGACATAGGGGTCGGGCCCGAAGCCCGGGGCCGGCCTGTGATTGATCACGAACGAGTACAGGGTGCCCTTGCCGCTGGCCTCGAACCACTCCACGTTCTTGCAAAGGTAGGTCGGGCAGAAGGGCCGGGGATAGAAATACGCCTTATCACAGTCAATGCAGCGCTGGATGAGCAGCTTGTGCCCCCTTAGCGCATCCCAATAAGGCTTGGTCTCGGGGGTTGGGGTGGGCAGGGGTCGATTAGTATCCGCCAATGGGGCCACCTCCCTGGGTATCCGTAGGGGATTCGAACGCGGCTATCCTATCGCCCCCTTATTCCCGGTGTCAATCTGAACGGCTTTCTGCCCCTTGTATCCTACCCCTGCAAGTAGGGAAAGATCATGGTCTTCCCGCCTCCAACCTAACTTTCCGACCCCTAATGCGTTTACCCTCTTGGATGCATTAATCTTGATACCTAACCCTCAAATGGCTACCATAGTGCTCGAACGGAAACCCTATGCCCATACGTAATGCTATGAACAAAAAGTCTGCCTCATTCTCCCTTTTCTCAGTCCTCGCCATCGCAATGATTGCCCTCCTCGTTGCAGCCGCCTGCGGCTCCACCGAAGAGGGCCCCACCCTCCAGCCAACTTCCACCCCCGTCCCCACCTCCCCTGCCGAACTTCCTGTTGCTACCTCTATTTCGGACTCGGCGGCCGGCACAGGCGGTGAGTTTACCCGCCTCTTCTCAGACCCCCCCACCCTGGACCCCGCCCTCACCTCCGACACCAGCTCCGCCTTCGTAGTCATCGAAGTCTTCAGCGGCCTCGTCACCATCGATCAAGATCTCAACATCGTCCCCGACATCGCCACCCGATGGGACCTCAGCAACGACGAACGGACCTACACCTTCCACCTGAGAAACGACGTCAAGTTCCACGATGGCAAGCCCGTAACCGCCCACGACTTCAAATTCTCGATGGAACGGGCCCTTGACCCCCGTACCGAGTCCACCGTCGCCGACCTCTACCTCAACGACATCGTAGGCGCCTCCGCCAAGCTCAAAGGCACTGCCAACAGCGTCAGCGGCATACGCGTCCTTGACGACTACACCCTCGAAATAACCATCGATGCCCCCAAGCCCTATTTCCTCGCCAAGCTCACTTACTCCACCGCCTTCGTAGTAGACCAGGAAAACGTGGAGTCGGGCCCCGACTGGACTTCCCGCCCCAACGGCACCGGCGCCTTCCGCCTCGCCGAGTGGGAAATCGGTGAGCGCATCCGCCTCGAAAGGAATGATCTCTACTACAAAGAGCCAGCGAGCCTGGACGCCGTTAACCTCCTTCTCAGTGGTGGCGTTGGCATGACCATGTACGAGAACAACGAGATCGACTTCACCGGCGTCGGCCTCGCTGACATTGACCGTGTCCTCGACCCCACGGAAGACATCAACCGGGACCTCCAGATCACTCCCCCCGACTACAGCGTCAGCTACTTCGGCCTCAACACCCAGATGGCCCCCTTCGACGACCCTAAAGTGCGCACGGCCCTCGCCCTCTCCATCAACAAAGAACTGATCGCCGAGGCTGTGCTTTCTAACCTGGTCGTACCCGCCTACGGCATCCTGCCGCCAGGCTTCCCCGGCCACAACCAGAACCTCCAGGGTATCCGCTACGACATCGAAGAGGCTATGCGGGCCCTCGCCGAATCCAGCTACGGCATCGGCGACCCCGCCATCACTGAGCTGCTCATGCAGGCCGATACCGCCACGGACGACGATTCTCGACTGATCGCTCTCGCAGAGGCGTCAAGGATAGCTGCTGCTAAACTGCCGACCATCGTCCTGTCCGTCCCCGGGGGCGGTGGCGCCGTGGGCCTCGACACAGAGGTTATCCTCGCCGTTTGGCAGGAACTCCTGGGCGTCCAGGTCGAGATTCAGCAGTCGGAATTCGCCACCTTCCTTAACGATGTCGACCGGCGCCGTTACCAGATGTTCACCCTCGGCTGGGTCGCCGACTACCCCGACCCCCAGAACTTCCTTGACATCCTGTTCCACTCCGAAAGCGCAAACAACCACACCGGCTACACCAACATGGAGGTCGATAGACTGCTGGAACAGGCCCGCACCGAAAAAGACGTCGAGACACGCATCTCACTCTATCAGCAGGCCGAGCAACTCATAGTCAACGACGTGCCCTGGATACCCCGCTGGTACGAAGGCGACCGCTACATCCTCATCAAGCCCCACGTAAAGGGCTACGTCCTCTCCCCCCTCCCCATACCCAAGCTCAGGTACATCTACATAGAGCCTGAATAGGCGAGCGCAAGGGGAATCGGGGCCCTGTGGTATCCTGTGCTCGCGGCTTCCACGGATTGGGGCAAATAGCGTTTGAGATAATATGCGAGAGCGCACACTGCAAAACGTAGGTGAAGGATCGGGGGACACCCCCCAGGACCTCGCAGATGCCCTCTCCGACTTGCGACTCGTGCCCGAAGAGGCACAGGAGGACGGCTTCCCCATCCCAACCCAGGATCTGCTGGCCAGCGCCGGAATTCTCTTGATGAAACTCTATACAGTCTGGCCCCATCGCTTTGAAGTCTATCCTATGCCGGACGGCGAGATCGTCATAGATGCGCCAAATAGGCGTGGCTCTTCGGTTTTGGTAATGTGCGAACCCGGAGGGGAGGTGCTTTGCTTGGTTCACGCTCGCGGGGAGCAGCAAAGCAACAGATATCCATCTACGGAAACCCTTCCGGATGATTTCCTGTCTGGTGCCCTGGATTCTCTGGAGCTTGCTAGCGGCTAGCTCCTATGCCAATCCCCGAAGCCATCGCCGATCGGGAAGAGCTAGGTCGGGGAATCTATTCAAGAAGCGCCGCCAAACGTGCAAGCAGAAACCGCACGCCATATAGCGTGTTTCTGCCACCAACAGGAGAAATAAGCATTTCGGTCGATAGATTGAGCGTTCCTTCGCTTGGAGTCGCTATCGGCATTGCTAGGCAACGGTCTGCAAACCGCGAAGGCGAGTTTCGGGGATGGGCAACTGTTTCGGTTGACGTTGTATGCAAGGACGGCCGTTCAGTGGTCGCCTCCCCTATAGAAGGGGAAAACCCCTATCACGCGGACATTGTCTTGCCTGCGGTTGTTGTCAGTGACCGCAAAAGTGCAGAAGCATCACGCTCTGGCCATAGCAAGATATTCCAGTTGGCGCGAAGACCCGAATCCCGTCTAAGATAGATGCCAAGTTCCTTGCGCTATGGTAAGACAATACTAACCCAACCCCCGGAGGCGTAGATGAAGGCCTACATCCTTCGCAGGATGCTCTGGGTCCCCGTAGTCCTTCTCGTCGTCTCCTTCGTCACCTTTGCCCTGGGCAACTACGGCCCCGGCGACCCCGTTTCCGTCCTAGCCGGTCAGCACCGGGACCCCGACGTCATCGCCCGAATCAAGGAGCAGCGCGGCCTCGACGACCCCTTCTTCATACAGTACGGCCGCTACATATGGAACACCGTCCAGGGTGACCTCGGCGAGAGTTTCACCTTCCGCGGCGAACCCGTTTCCAGCCTCATTGCGGGCAAAATATGGGTTTCCGCCCAGCTGGGCATCGCAGCAACGATAATTTCCGTGTTTGGAGGTGTTCCCCTGGGCCTGATCGCCGCCCTCAACCAGGGCCGATGGATGGATCCAGTCATAGTCGCCACCACGCTGCTCTTCGTCTCGGTCCCAGTCCTGGTGACCGCGCCTCTGCTTGCCCTGGTATTCGTAGTTTGGCTGGACGTATTGCCCAGCGGAGGCTGGGGCGGCTTTTTTGATACACGCATTCTCATGCCCGCCATAGTCATGGGAGTGCCGGGCATCGCCATAATGACCCGGCTCATGAGGGCCAGCACCCTTGACGTCCTCGGACAGGACTACATTCGCACCGCCCGAGCCAAGGGCCTGCGCGAATGGACTGTCCGCCGCCGTCACATCGCCCGTAACTCCATCATTCCCATAATCACCGTCGTCGGCCTCTCTTTAGGTGACCTCGTCACCGGGGCCTTCATCACGGAGCAGCTCTACGGCATTCCGGGTATTGGTAGGCTGGCCGTCGACTCCATATTTAACCGGGACTTTCCGGTCATCATGGCACTAGTGCTGCTCATCGCCGCGTCCTTTGTCCTGGCCAACCTGTTGGTCGACGTTCTGTACGCCTTCCTGGATCCCCGGATCAAGTATGACTAGTCCTCTACATCTCCTGGCAGGATTGGGCCGTCGGCTCCTCGGAAGAGCCCCGGCTAATCTAACCTTGTCGAGCCCCGACTCCATTCCCGAAAGGCGCGGTGGTCCCTGGGCCCAGGCCTGGAGCCGTCTCATTCGCAAGAAGGTTGCGCTGGGAGCGCTCATCGTTGTCGTCATCCTCTATGGCGTGGGCGCCTTCGCCCCGTTGACCGCCCCCCGAGACTACCGCGAGACTCCGTCTACCAACCTGGAAGACCTCCCCGGCTTTCAGGGCCTCGTCATGTCTCCCAACTGGTCGGATGACTCTACCTTGTACAACTACACCCCCATTGGCGTTTTTCGCTCCGAAAACGCAGGAGGGAGTTGGATGCAAATGGTTTCCGGCCTGGGGGCCGTAAACGTGGACGTGCTGGTGCCCGTCCCGTCTGCAGGGTCTGAAGAGACGGTCTACGCCGGCACTCCCCAGGGAATATTCGTGTCCCGGGACGGCGCCTCTTCTTGGTCCTCCGCGAATGTCGGACTCCCGGACAATCTCGGCATCAATCACATAGCCGTGTCCCCTGCCTTCGATTTGGACAACACCTTAATTGCCGCCCTCTCCGGTGGCCTGTTTAGGAGCGCGGACGGGGGAGCGACCTGGACCGACGTCAACAATGGCTTCCAGGGCGACTCGCCTTACGCATCTCACGTCGTATTCTCCCCCGACTTCGCCTCCGACTCCACGGTCTTTGCCACCGTTACCGAGCGCAAGACCGGCTCTTTCACCACCGTCGAGGAGGTCTACCGCTCCAGCGACGGGGGCGTCAACTGGACTCAGGTCTTTGAAGGCCGAGCCGGGACTACCCGAGATACTCAGATGGCCATATCGCCTGCGTTCGCCCGAGACGGCATTCTGTACGTGTCCTCATCCCAGGGGTTGCTCCTATCTGGAGACCGGGGCCGGACCTGGGAGGTGATCGACGAAACCCTGGGCAGCCATCAAGTCCTCGCCCTCCTCATCTCCCCTGACTTCGGATCAGACAACACCATCTACGCCAACACCAGCAGCCTCGGCATCTACCGCTCGCTAGATCGAGGCAGGTCATGGGACATAGTTACCACCGGACTGACTATCACCAAGGCCGAGGGCCTTGCCATCTCCCCCGACTTCGCCAACGACGCCACACTCTTCACCGGCACCGTGGACGGTGGGCTGTTCATCTCAACAAGTGGAGGTGACCTTTGGACCGAGCTGGCCTCCACGGACCTCATCGAGGGCCCGTCCATCTTCAACTGGCCCCCCAGCTTCGAGCATCCCCTCGGCACCGACAGGATTGGCCGAGACATGCTGAGCCGAGTTATCTATGGCATCCGTACCACGGTAATCATCACCCTGGCCTCAGTGCTCACCGGATCCCTGCTCATAGGTGTATTTATGGGCGCAGCGGCGGGCTATTTCGGACGCCGCGTCGATACCCTGATTATGCGCACCGGTGATATTTTCCTCGCCTTCCCCGGCATCCTGCTCATCATCCTCATTGCTGCTACAGTCAAGCCGAGGGTCGTGGAGTGGACCAGGGGCTTCGAAGACTGGTCCGGCATCGATGGAATAGTGAGGTCGGGGGCCGTGGACTACTTCGTGGTCTTTGCCTCGCTGACGCTGTTCAGTTGGGTGGGCATGGCCCGGCTGGTCAGGGGTCAGGTCCTGGGACTGAAGGAGAGCCAGTACGTGGAGGCCGCCAGGGCAATGGGCGCCTCTAACTTGCGCATCGTCTTCCGGCACCTTCTGCCAAACGCCATCAGCCCGGTCATCGTATCGGTCTCCATGGGTATGGGGGCCGTTGCGGGGTCGGAGGTGGTATTGAGCTGGTTCGGAATCGGCATCCAACCCCCGAACCCGAGCCTCGGGCGCATGATCCTCGAAAATTTCGGGATTTCCAACCTCTCCATCCTCCGAGACGACCCCCACCTCCTCCTGGTCCCTGCCGTCACCATTGCCGTCCTCATCTACGCCTGGAACCTCCTCGGAGACGGCCTGAACGATGTGCTAAACCCCAGGACTCGATAGTCGAATTTACAGGCCTACACGATTCCCCGTATAATGTAGCCACATTCAAGAACCTGATGTAACTATGTTAGAGGCAGTCTGTGACCACTTATAGCGTGCGCGAGTTCAAAGCCAAAGTCAGCGAGATACTTCGCGACTTGAAAGAAGGGGAGGAAGTGATAATCACGCGGCGTGGTCAGGCGTGCGGTAAGCTCACAGCCCTACCTCCTTCGGACGGCAAGAAGCCCTCACTGGCCACTCTTCGCGGCGCCCTTACGGATCTCCCTGATGCAACTTATCAGGACTTCCTTGACATCAAGTCAATATGGAATCCCCGCAGCAGCCTGGTAGACGAGATAGAAGCCCGGCGTGATCGATAGCCATAGTCGGTTCTTAGTGGACACCCACGCTCTCTGGTGGTATCTCCACTCCCCTGACCGTCTGTCTCCGGCGGCTTCCGCAGTCTTCCGATTGGCTGAGACCGGGAATGCCACCATTGTTGTTCCTGCGATTGTAATCGCCGAACTCCATTTTCTTTCTGTAAAGCTTGGACAAATGAAGGCTGTTACCGAACTGTTAAGCACTTTGGAGTCCGTGGCCGGAATTCGGATGTCGGATCTGGGCAGAAAGCAAATGGAACGACTCGCCGACTTTCCGGAGATTCCCGACATTCACGACCGGCTAATCGCCGCGGAATCGGCTGCATTTGACATGCCCCTCGTAACAAAAGACGGCCTCTTATCAGCTTCCGCTCAGATAGAAACCATCTGGTAGTAGCACCCCCCCCCCCGACTCCCTCGCCCCTACAAGTTCACTAAGGCAGAACTGGACGCGATAAGCGGCACGTCCTGCTGGGCATCATCCGCAAGCCCGACCCTGTGCACCGTCAGACCGTGCTCTCCTGCTGGAGCGCTGTCCAGCACCCTGAAAGTCAGTGTTGCCAGCGTACCTGCTTCAGTCGAGGCAGAAGTCTCCCCCCTCCGAGCCAGAGCAAAGATTAGCTGTCCAATCTCCTCGTCCGCCAACTCCGCTCCCACCAGCGGCGACACCCCGAGCAGCCCTCCCGCCGACATCCCTTCATAGGCGAACACCTGCGGGTCGAAGTTAATAGTCACTTCCGCTGCGCTGATTCCCTGTCCCCTGGGATCGACTTCCACGTCTACCGTGAAACTCCCCCCTGCTTCCGCATCGATACTGGATGGTGAAAGTGTCACGATCACTGCGTCGTCATCCCCACCCCCACACCCCAACACCAAAACCAGCGCCACCAACGCTCCGAGGATTGCCCCCGACAACAATATTTTGACAATTCTCTTCATCTTGTGTTGCTCACGGAGAGGGCAGCTGTGCACCTAGGATCGCCAGGTCCAGGTAGTTCACCACGTTATCGCTGTTCAGGTCCGCCGTCGCATCGAAACCCGCTTCCCCTGCAACTGTGCCGTAAGCCTGTCGCAACTGCTGCAGCGCCGCTACCTCATCTTCAATCTCGGTCCCGCCCGTCGAGTCCGGAGAAGGCGTCGCCGTAGGAGCGCCGAGGGGAGCACGGGTGGGGATGGGTGTGGGTGCCGTTGAATCGGGGCGATTGCCTATCCTCTCCATCGATACCGGGGGCACGCCTATGCTCTCCCTCCACATATTGTCCAGGGTAATCAGATCAATTCCATAGACCTTTTCCAATGTGTCCTCGAAATTGAGCTGGCCGTCTCGGAACTCTCTCAGGAGTTCGCTCATCTTTGCCGGACCGAATGTCCTGATCATAAAGTCCACCACCTGGCGAGAGTGGCCGTAGAAGACAATAACGGCTTCGGGCTCCCCAGGCCGGTTGGCCAGTTGTACCAGGGGATAGAGCGTATCCGTCCTGACGGCTCGGAGCACCGCTAGGTCGTAAGAGAATCCCGGCTCGATGTTGCCGTACTCGGCGAGACCTTCGTTCAGCCAGTCCGGGACCCGTTTGCCCGGCCCCTCCGCCGCTTGTGCAATTAGGAGGTGGGTCACCTCGTGCGACACGATTCCCTTGATCTGGCTATCGAAACCGTTTATCAGAAGCACCCCCTCTTTGCCGTGGGCTTGCCCCTGGGTAACCAGACCGCTGGAGCTGGTCCGGCTGATGAATGGGAGGGCATCCTTCATCTGCACCGGGTTGTTGTACATCACTATATTGACGTTTCGGGTCAGTGAGGTCTCTAGCAGCCGACCCATGTTTCTCAGGGTCTCCACCGACGAGCCCATTACAGTCTCCGCGCGGGTCTGCACAGGCCCGTTGTAATAGACAGTCACGTTCTCCCGGGTAACGGTGTCCCACTCGAACCGCGTATCGGTGTAGACAAACTCGGTAACCTCAGTCTCCGCAGCGTTGCCGTCTTCGTCCTCCAGGATCCACCGGTATTCTATGACTGCCCCCGGCGGTATATACGTGCTGCTCCCGCCCCGAGTCCTGAGCGTGAACTCTGCGGTAGAAGGATCGCCTTCCTCGAACTCTACGGGTTCCACCCGTCTGGAGTCCTGCCCTACTATGTAGAAAGTCAGGTTGACCCGGGCCACGGACCTGTCGGTCGTGAATTCCAGAGAAAACACCATGTCATCCGGAAAATTGGTCTCGACCGATTGCTCTCCAAACTCTACCCAGTCGTTGTCCGCCGAGGCCCCCGCACTTAGTCCAACCCACAACACTCCCGCGGCTATTACAACCGCCGCAGCTATCCAAATACGGTTGGATCTTAGTTGTGCCATGGGCCCGTCAGCATTTCTCCCCTAGGAACCTGCAAGGCTCCGCACAAGGGCTGCCGCAAGATTTGCGACATCACCCAGCAGGGCCGGGTCCACGAACTCCAGGGTGTCCTCGACGGTGTTGATCCGAGAAAGATCGTCACCGAAGAAGAACACGGCAGGCAAGCCCGCCGTCAGGAATACAACGTGATCGCTGAGCAGTCCCTCGGGCTCATTGCCCGGACTCACATTGACCCCAAGTTCCGTCGCAAGCCGCAATACTTCCAATTGGATTACCGGCTCGCCTGCCACGATAGCCCTCTCCCCACTTCCAACAACGTCCAGGTTGATCATCCCAAGGATGCTGGCGGTATCGTCATTTAAGACGTTGGTAACGTATTTCTGGCTGCCTATGAAGCCGACCTCCTCGCCGCCAAACGCCACGAACGTAACGTCCACCCCAAGATCGTCGTCTTTGAGCGCTTGGGCCACGGCCAGCAGCGTCCCTGTCCCCGAGGCATTGTCGTTCGCCCCGACTGACATCGTATCCGCATCATAATGCGCCCCAACTACAATTGTCGGAGCCCCTGGAATAGACCCCTTCTTGGTCGCCACCACGTTGCGGCTTTCCCTATCCTCCGTCTCAACCTTGACCCTTACCGTAACTTCCCCAGACTCCATCATTGCCAGAAGCGCCTGGCCGTCTTCCTGGCTTATTGAAAGCGCCGGTATCCCTCCGGCACTTTGTAGGGTACCCGAGAAATTCTCAGGCTCGTTGTTGTAGATTATGACCGCCGACGCCCCGGCAGCCCGGGCATTTTGGGCTTTGACTTCAAAGTCAGTCTCTCCGCGCCCGATCAGCGCCACAGCCCCGTCCAGCCCTTCCTCGGGGAAGTCTCCCTCCAATCCCAGTCCTGCGTGTTCCAGCCTGCCCTCCACGTCCCCGAATCCCGTCCGGTACATGAACAGCGATTCGATAACCTGCTCCTCCTCACCCGTGACCCTCAGCCATGGTTCATCATCGCTTATTAGTCTCAGCTCGAAGCCTCTTACCTCCGCCTCATACCCGAAACTGCGGAGCTCGGCGGCTATGAATTCCGCCGCAGCAAGTTCTTGTTCTGTCGTGGCATTTCGCTCCCCGTATTCGGATACTATGGTTTCCACGTACCCATAGGCGATATCACCCAGGTCGGACTCGAATGAAACGGCCGTGGGAACGTCGACTCCCGGGGCGGGTATAGGCGTGGATGTGGGTATTGCAGCGGTGGCAGTCGCCATCTCGTCAGTATTTATTGCCTGCGGGGTGAGGGATTGCGCCTCGGTAGTCGCAGTGGCATCGCCGCTGTCTCCCCCACACGCAGCCCCAACTGCAAATACCAGTACTGCAACCGCCAAGATTTTCAGCTTGATCATGTGAACCTACGTCCTGCGTTCTGGGTGGACACGGTAGAGTTTAGGATTAGTGGCGTTCATCAAACAATAACGTACATGCGGCCATTTGGTTGTCCCGCCTCAGCATACAATAATGGGAAACTGCGGCGCAGTTTCCCATTATTTCCTTGCGTAAGTTAGGGAACTATTCCCCCCGAGCCGCCGGCCCCCGAGCCGACTTCTTCGGCGCTCCGGTGTACTTCTCATCCGGGAACAGGTCCTCACCGGGAGCCCCGCCCTCGCCGGCCACAGTGCTAATCGGCTCCTCACCCGCCTCCATCTTGCGAAGAAACTCTTCGCTCACGAAGAACATTCATATACAGAACCCGTCTCGGGCTATGTCCTCGTGGTGCCTCTCGCAGGGGCAGATCTTCATGCGATCCCGCTCCGGGTCGCCTTCTACAATCATTCAGGGACAGTAGCGGTACCCCCACTTCACCTCGTTCTTGGCCAGCCCCTTCTGCACCTCATCGACAATCTCAGGGTCGGAGTAGAACTCGTATGCGCCCTTCTCCACGTACTTTTCGGACATCTTGACGGCGCCCTTCAGGGCCTGCTCGAAGGTCTTCTTCTTCAACCTCTGTCCTCCTTTGTGCTAGGGCCTATATGACAATTATACCCCACCCCCATCCCCAAAACCCGTATAATCTGCCTGTCACTCAACCCCTGACCGCGCAAGGGAGGCAGCCATGCCGGATTCCAACCTCTCCAACTGGGGCCGCTGGGGCCCCGACGACCAGATAGGCGTTCTTAACCTTCTCCAGGGCCGAGGCAACGTCCTCAAGGCCTTCAGTATGGTCAAGGAAGGCAAGATTTACAGCCTCGCAGTTCCCCTGGAAAAGGACGGGCCGCAGATGCCCACCTTCCACAAGACCTGGCGGGTATCCCACGTCGCCGAACGCAAGGACCCCGACCTCTCCATCATCGACGATGTCATTGTCATGGAGACCCACTCGGGCACCCATATCGATGCCCTAGGCCACGTCTGGGCCGACGGCCAATTCTACAACGGTTTCTCCTCCGATGAGTTCGCCAGCAGCCGCGGTGTGGAGAGGACGGGCATCGAGAACGTGCGCCACATCATCGGACGGGGCGTGATGCTGGACGTAGCCGCCTACAGGGGAGTCGACCACCTCCAGGAAGCCGAGTCCGTCACCCCGGAAGACCTCGACGGCGCAGCACAAGCCCAGGGTATCGCTTTGGAACCAGGTGATATCGTAATGGTCCGCACCGGCTGGTACACCCTCTTCGAAAAAGACCGCGCCCGATGGGGCACCTCCTTCCCGGGCCCCGGCGCCTCCGTCCTGCCCTGGCTCAAGGAGCACGATGTCTGCGCCATAGGCACCGACCACCCTACCTGTGAGCGTAGGATCAAGGTCGGCAGCCCTGAGGGCGGCCTTCCCGTCCATCGCTACGCCCTCCGGGACCTCGGCGTCTACATCCTCGAAAACCTGGACCTGGAAGACCTCGCCCGTGACAAAGTCTACGAGTTTCTGTTCATCGGCGCACCCCTACGCCTGACCCACGCCACCGGGTCCCCCTGGAACCCCCTTGCCATCATATAGAGAGGTTCAGTCATGACTAGCGCAGAGCTTTCAAACTGGGGCCGCTGGGGCCCCGACGACCAGATAGGCGTCCTGAATCTGCTCCAGAACTCCTCCTCCGTGCTCGAAGCCATCAAGCTGGTAAAGAAGGGGGCTGTATACAGCCTCGCCGTGCCACTCGAGAAGGACGGCCCACAGTTCCCCCTCTTTCACAAGACTTGGCGAGTCTCCCACTGGCAGCATCTCTACGACCCCGAGCTGGACATCATCGACGACGTGATCGCCATGGAAACCCACTCCGGGTCCCACATCGACGGCCTTGGCCACTCCTGGCACGACGGGCAGTTCTACAACGGGTTTTCCTCGGACAAGTACGCCAGCAGCCGGGGCGTGGAGCGCGTCGGCATCGAAAACGTCCGGCACATCTTTGGCCGGGGCGTTATGCTAGACATAGCTGCTTACAAGGGCGTCGACCACCTAGGCCCCACCGAGCCCGTCTCCGCCGATGACCTGGACAACGTCGCCGCCGCCCAACGCGTCGAACTAAAGCCCGGCGATGTAGTATTGGTCCGCACCGGCTGGTACACCCTCTTTGGCAAGGATCGAGCCCGGTGGGCTACATCATTCCCAGGCCCCGATGCCTCCGTCCTCCCTTGGCTCAAGGAGCACGATGTAGTAGCCATAGGCACCGATCATCCCGCCTGTGAACTTTTCGAAAACTTGGAAGACCCCGGAGAAATGCCCCTCCACCGGCACGGCCTCCGGGACCTCGGTGTATACCTGCTCGAAAATATGGACCTAGAGGAACTCGCCCGCGACAACGTATACGAATTCCTGTTCGTCGGGACTCCGCTGCGCATCACCCACGGCACCGGCTCGCCCTGGAACCCCCTGGCAATAGCATGAACGTCTCGTCCCAAAAGAGGGTGCCCCGCGCCATGACCATCGCCGGGTCCGACTCAGGCGGCGGCGCAGGCATCCAGGCCGATCTCAAGACCTTCGCCGCCCTTGGCGTATACGGATCATCCGTCATAACCGCGGTCACCGCTCAGAACACCGTATCCGTAGATCGCATCGCTGAACTGTCCCCGGACATGGTCTCCGCACAGATAAATACGGTAATGTCCGATATCGGCGCCGACGCGGTAAAAACAGGTATGCTCGCCCACAGCGGGATCATCGAGGCCGTCGCCGAATGCATCGAGGCCCTGGACATTCCAAACATAGTCGTCGACCCGGTAATGATCGCAAAAAGCGGCGATCGGCTCCTGAGAGAGGAGGCCGTGGACGCCTACCGGACTCGGCTCATACCCAAGGCCCATGTTGTCACCCCTAACATCCCCGAAGCAGAGGCCCTTGTCGGCTTCACCATCGAAACTGATGAAGACGTTCACCGCGCCGCTAGGGCTATCGCAGACATGGGGGCAAAAAGCAGTGTGATCAAAGGCGGCCACCGGGAAGGCCCGGTCACGGACGTTCTGTACTCCGAAGGCCGCTTCCACGATTTCACTTCAGTGAGAATAGAGTCGAAAAACACTCACGGCACCGGATGTACATTCGCCTCGGCTATCGCTGCCCACTTGGCCCATGGCCGCACTGTCGAGCAGGCGGTGCTGCACGCAAAGGAGTACGTATCGGCAGCTATTGAGGCTGCGTACCCCGTGGGCCGAGGTCACGGGCCTCTCAACCACTTCTACGCCCTTTGGGGCGATTAGTATTATCCTCAAGCAGGGCTAGTCCCGATGGGACATGCTCTTCTGCGTGGGTCTAGGGAGATGTGCCCATGGAATCTGTCTTGCTCCCTCTCTCTTTAATGTGAAGGGGACTACGGGGTGAGTGTGCCCTAAGCGCGCCCTTGGTTGTAGAGCATATAGTTGTAGTAACTGCTCTCGGAAAGAGAGGTCAAATATGATCATCGACAACCACATCCACATATTCCCCGACCAGGCCGGCCCGGACGTAGGCCCCGACCCCGCTCGACACGTCGCCCAACTACAGAAGAGCGTGGCCAACTTCTGGGGCAGGATGGTATCCAGCCACACCGATTCCAAATTCATCCCCGCTGCAGGGGAAGATGTCGACTTCACCGTCGGCAGGCACGGACGATACTATTGGCGAAAGCGCGAAGAGTCCTGCTGGCTCCAGCGCGGCCCCGCCTTCATGACAAAAATGGAATCGACGCCCGAGCAGATCATTGCCCACATGGACGCCGCCGGCGTGGACATGGGAGTAATTCAGGCCGACTACGATTACGTGGACTTCGATACGGGCCGAGAGGCATACTTCCTCAACGCCGTCAAAACGCGCCCCGACCGGTTGATCGCGACCGCCGCCGTCGACTATCGGCTCTCAAACTCTGACGATTTCCTTGAAGGTCAGATCGCCAACCTCACCCACGCCGTAAATGACTACGGCTTTCGTGCCCTGTTCCTCGGCGGAGAAGCCATTCCCGACCCTCTTGACCACCCACGCGCCGACCCTTTATGGCGGGAAGCGGTGCGCCTCGGCGTACCCGCCTATGTAAACACGGGCTTCTGCTCCCGGGATATGTATCTGGAGCAGCTCAGAGGCCTGAAAGCCGTACTGGACCGCTATCCGGACCTCAACGTCATCGACTCCCACGTCGGCGGCCACATCCTCCACCCCTCCCACCCCCAGTACGTAGAATCTCCAACCGAGCTATTTCCAATTCTTGAAACAGGCCAGTTCTACCTCGAAGTTGGCTACGTCCTCGCCTACGAAGACTACCGGATCTGGGGCCCCGACTCCCTATACCCCTATCCTGGACACTCCAACATCATCCAGGAAGTCTACAAGCGCTTCGGACCCATGATGGTCTGGGGGTCGGACCTGCCTTGGTGCTACCGCACTTGCACCTACCAGCAGAGTGTTGACCTGGTCCGTCTCCACACCCCCTACATGACCGATGGAGACCGAGAGCTGGTCCTCGGAGGCAACCTCTCTCTCCTCCTGGCCTGACCTTCTCCCCCTCCCCCACCCTTTCCTTCGCCGTAGGTGCGGTTCGCGAACCATTCCCCGCTGGTCCTTTTCACATAGAGAGTGGCATCAACTCCTTGACATATAAGTACGTGTGTTCTATAGTGAATTCAGTCTAGACCATCTACCCCAACCAACTTAAGGAGGAACCAAAAGCCCAGGGAAGCCCACTAGACCCACCCCGAGGACTCAACGCCCAAGCCCATCCCAACGGCCCTCGCGCAGGCCCGCGGCACAAGCTGGAACATCTGCCTCTGGCGGAAACCGGCGCCATCTCCTCATCCCATTGGGTCCCGTGCCCCTTCCCTACCCAGGCAATGGAAGGTCCATCGACTCAATACAGGCAGCCCCTCTCTCATAGAGACCCTGCCTTTTCGCGCCCTTACTGATGGGCGCACTGTATAACCGGCATTCACTTCGCCGGTAACACAGGTACGGCCCCACTTTGTCGGGCCTGGGGCCTCAGGGCCCTCACGGGACTCCACCGTCGTAGTCATATACGATGGAAGCGGGTTCGCGCTCCCTCTTCATCGAGAGGTTGAGTGCCATGGGACTCCACCGTCGTAGTCATATACGACGGAAGCGGGTTCGCGCTCCCTCCTCATCGAGGGGTCGAGCGCCGCTGGTAGACGGGTATGCGCCCCACGCCGAGACTCTCTCGGTCCGCCCCGGAACCAACTTGAAACTTGTGGGGTTGCGCAGGCTGGCCTCCCGCCCCCTGTGCCCGAGTCCCGGACCTTCCATCGCCAACCACCCCAACAAAACAGACAGATAACAAAACCCCACAATCGAAGATCCGCCTCAGGAGGACTGAATAAAAGGTCGGTGTGTCCCGAACCTGCCGAACGAGTGCAACCGTTAGACACCCCCACCCCCCTCCGCTATAATTTGCTTGGTAAAATCCTGTTATCCGGGGAGGCGGCCCTGAGAGTCAACACCCGATTCTTTGCCATTTACCGGGAGCGGGCCGGGCTCAAGGAGGAGAATATCGACCTCGATGAAGGCGCTACATCCGCCCGACTCGTGGAACGGCTCTCGCAGTTACACTCAGGCCTGTTCGAGGGTAGCGGAAGACTCGTGGTTGCAGTCAACGGGGAGTATGTACCCATGGATCACGTCCTCGCAGACGGCGATGAAGTGGCACTCATACCGCCCGTGAGCGGAGGCCTGACTTGATCAAGGTAACTGAACAACCCATCGACCCAGCAGAATTCATCGCCGCGGTCAACCGGAAACAGAACGGTGGACTCGCCGTATTCCTGGGCACGGTGCGCGACTTCACCGGCCCGACCCGCCTCGCCTACATGGAGTACGACGCCTACAAGGAAATGGCAGAAAGAAAGATGGCCCAGATCGTCGATGAGGCCCGGGCCCGCTGGGACACTCCGGACATCGCCGTGGCCCACCGGTTCGGGCGTCTGGAACTCACTGAGGCCAGCGTCATCATCGCCGTCGGCACGCCTCACCGGGCCGAGGCCTTCGAGGCCTGCCGCTACGTCATCGACCGCATAAAAGAAGAAGTCCCCATCTGGAAAAAAGAGGTGGACGAGCACGGACAGGGCGAGTGGGTCGAGGGTTGTGTCCCGTCCGTCAGAGAACCTGTGTCCCATTAGCGGAGGGATCGCATAGTGGCCTAGTGCGGGCGCCTGCTAAGCGCTTATCTGGGGAGACCTGGATCGTGGGTTCGAATCCCACTCCCTCCGCCACCACTCCACTTCCTTTGGCGATATTGTCCTTAGTTGCGCTTGCTTCATAGCTGGTATGCATCCTTTTGGATACCCTCAGCGCCTCATATTTCTTGTAGTCTCGCGCTTCCAATGTGGGAACATTTCATGATCAAGCCAGACAGCCGAGACACTGGCGGTGACGCGGGTCAAAACCATCAAGGAATCAGCAAGGCACTCCGATGATGGAGGTCCCCTCCTGCACATTCCCGTGGTTTGAAAATCCGACGTGATATCAGACTCGGCTTATATCCGTCCGTGAGCCGGGTCTGGGGCAAAGTGAGCAGTTCGGCCCCGATAACAATATGTGCCCCACTTTGTCGCTTGGATCCAATTTGATGAATGATGCTCACGCATTGAGAATATAGAGAATCGCCACCCATTAGACTTTGCCCTGCTAGTTTGTCTTGGAATGGCGAATTGTAAGCGGTAGCCTTGAATAATCCCGGTGCGAGTTTCGTCAACTCTTCGGATGGTTTGATCAGGGCGGCGCACGCGCGTCCTCGGAAGGATGAGGAATATACCTGTTTGCCAGTTCCTTATAGGCCACCTTTCTGTGCCTCCTCGCTGCAGGCCTTGGAGTGGTCACAGGATCTGGCGTTAAGGCTTCCGGTTTGTATGTCGATGTTGGTGCTGCCGCCTTGGGCAATGGCTCGGACACAGGCCAGGGTGTGTGCCCGGGTGTATGTTCAGGCCCAGGTGTCGACGTTGATCTAGGCGTCGGCTCCAAAGCGTACTCTGGCGTCGACTCAGGAGTCGGTTCCCAGGCGTATTCGGGCGTCAGATCCAGTAAAGATATCGGTGTAGACGTCGGTTCGGGCGTCGGGCTCGGCGTCGGCTCCGGTGTAGGCTCAGGCGTCGGACTCGGTGTAGGCTCCGGCATCGGACTCGGTGTAGGCTCCGGCGTCGGGCTAGGCGTAGGCTCAGGCGTCGGGCTCGGTGTGGGCTCAGGCGTCGGGCTCGGTGTAGGCTCAGGCGTCGGGCTCGGCGTAGGCTCAGGCGTCGGGCTCGGTGTAGGCTCAGGCGTCGGACTTGGTGTAGGCTCAGGCGTCGGGCTCGGCGTGGGCGTCGGTGTTATCGCAAGGGTTGGTGCGGAAGGCGCAGGGGGAGGGGGAGGTGTAACGCCAATGGTCTTCCTACCCGTCGACCCTTCTCCGGAATCCGACCACGGGCTGGACCCCTCTTCGTTTATCGCCCTTATCGACACCTCGTAAGTAGTGCTGGACTGCAACCCCGTAAGAGTGGTTTGGGTTTGTAGACCACTCAGTGACCGTTCACTCCATGCGCTCCCACCCTTCTTTCTGTACCTGATGGCGTAGGACGTAATGGACGGCTTGCCCGTCATGTCCGGCGCAGTCCAGGTCACGTTCAATACGGAGGTCGGGGAGCCGGAGGACCGAGTTACCGAAGGGGCATCGGGGGCGGGAGGTGGCTCATTGACATCGGTTACATCTATCGTAACAGTGATGATAGCGTCTATGATGTGACTGTCCGATAGACCGGGCGCTGTGTGGCTTGCCTGCACCTTCAGGTAGTGTCGGTGTGCCGTCTCATAGTCCGGGACTGCATTTTCAGCCAAACTGATCTGCCCTGTGGCCGGGTCTATGACGAACTCGAGTTCTCCGTGGACCAGGCTGTGAGCCGTCCGCCTTACTACGTCTTCCACTATTGCGTAGGTCAATGTGTGGCCTTCGGGATCGGTCGCCGTGACCGGCTTGCCTACGAGGGTGCCCGAAGGCGCATTCTCAGGTAACTCCCGTTGGGCCTCCAGATCCTCGGGACCCGTGACCCCCGTCCCGCTGTCCGACCAGCCGCTCGCGCCCTCAGCGTTCCTCGCCAGCACTTGCACCTCGTAGGCGGCGCCCGGGTTCAGACCGCTTATCGTCGTCGAAGTCGTCGTACCGCTGAACTCGTATGCGGTCCAGTTCGTCTCTCCCTCGCCCCGGTATTGCAAGTCGTAATCCGTGATGGGCACGCCGCCATTATCGACAGGAGCTGTCCAACTCACGTCCAGGATGGTCTTGGGATCCACCGTTGACTGAGTCACCGCCGGTGCATCGGGTTGGCCGGGCGTCCTGGCGTCCGTCAGGTTGATGGTCAGAATGGCAGTGGCGGTCTGCCCCTGGACCGTCCAACTCACCTGGCCGGTGTAGGAGTCCTTTGTTTCCCTGTCCAGGGTTGCGCCTTGCTTGACTTTGATCTGGCCCGTGCCCGAATCGATGACGAATGCGCTGGTCGCATCGCCATTCGTTCCGTCCGCCAGCGTGTAGCTGAGCGTCTCGGTCCCGTGGGGTGTGCCTGTCACCGGGCCCCCGACTGCCGTACCCGCCGAGGACTCCTCTAGGATGTATCGAACCACGGCTCCTTGCCCCGCGATTGTCACGGTACCAGAGACGTATCCACCGTAGCCGTCGGAGGCCCCGTAAGTCACTGTCGCAGAGGCCGGATTCACGATGGTAACAGTCAGCGTGTCGGAATCACTGCCCGTTATCGCAGTCGTGAGCACACCGGGGTATGCCGATGAGGCCGAGTAGTTCAGCGCGTCCCCGTCCGCGTCTGAGAACTTGTCGCTTATGTCATAGGTAGCGGAGTTCTTCCAGGAGACTGTGGCATTAGCCAAATCAGCACCGTTAATCGCTGGCGGAGTGTTGGCCGTCCCTTCTCCGATGTCCGACCAGGGGCCCTCGCCCTCCTCGCTGGTCACGGCCCGCACCTGCGCCTCGTAGGTCACTCCCGCCGTCAGGTCCGGCAGATTGATGCTGGTTGTGGTCGCGGGCAGTGTCGTGGTCGGGTCGCCGTTGGAGTCGTCGACGGTGTAGTCCGTCCAGGCGTTGGCGGTCTCGCCCTCGGCGACCTTTACCCTGTACTGGACCTCGTAGCCCGTGATGGTCAGACCGTTGGCGGCCGCGGCGCTCCAGGTCACGTCCAGTGCCGGGTCCGACTGCTCGCTGAAAGCCGTGCGAGTCAGCCTCGGCGCGCCGGGCTTCCCGGCTTCGACATCGATCACATTTATCGTGACGTTGATGGCGACGGGCTGACCCTGGATGGTGTATTCCACCTTGCCGGTGTAGGTGCTCTTGGTCTCGTAATCCAGATTGGCGCCCGATTTCACCCTGATGCGGCCGAACGGCTTGATGTAGAAGTGCCCGGAGTCCGCAGGCTCTCCCGTCAGGGTGTAGGTCAGGGCCTGGCCATTGTAGGGACGCCCCTGCACCCGATCGCCAACCATCGTGTTGGCCGGCGAGTTCTCGCGAACGGTGCGGGTCACATTCGCGGAGCCGACGTACGTGTGTGTGAACGCATTGCTTACTCCGCCGTACGGGTCACGCGACCTGAAGGTGACCTCGGATGCTGCGGGATTGATCACGTGCAGCTTCGGTCGGTCACTCTCCACCCACGCATTGATGATGCCGACATACTCCGAGGAAGCCGAGTAGGTCAGCGTGTCTCCATCCGCGTCCGTGAAGTGGTCGGCGAGCGAATTCTGAATGTGCGCGATCGAGTTCCATGTCAGAGTACCGATGTCCAGGAAAAAGACCCCGTTCCACGCTGGCGGCCGGTTGGCCGTGCCCTCTCCGGTGTCCGACCAGGGGCCTTCGCCCTCCCCGCTCGTGAGAGCCCGCACCTGTGCCTCGTAGGTCGCCCCTGGCGTCAGGTCCGGCAGGTTGATGCTGGTTGTGGTCGCGGGCAGGGTCGTGGTCGGGTCGCCGTTGGAGTCTTCGACGGTGTAGTCCGTCCAGGCGTTGGCGGTCTCGCCCTCGGCGACCTTCACGCGGTACTGGGCCTCGTACCCAGTGATGGTCAGACCGTTGGCGTCAGCAGCCGTCCACGCCACGTCTAAGGCAGGCTTTGATTGCTCGCTGAACTGGGTGCGGGTCAGCGTCGGCGTGCCGGGCTTGCCAGCCTCTAAGTCCGTCACGTTGATGGTCAGGTTGGCCTCGACATCCTGACCGTTCACCGTCCATTCCACCTTGCCGGTGTAGGAGCTCTTGGTCTCGTGGTTCAGCGTCGCACCTTGTTTGACTTTGATCTGACCCGTACCCGAGTCGATCACGAATGCGCTGGTCGCATCGCCACTCGGCCCGTCCGTCAACGTGTAGCTCAGCGTCTCGGTTCCGTGCGGTGTCCCGGCCACCGGATCGCCCACCAACGTGCCTGCCGGAGAGTTCTCCAGGACGGAGCGAGTCACGTTACCCTGTCCCATGATTGTCACAGTGCGAGACACTTGCCCACCGTATCCGTCGGAGGCCGTGTAGGTAACCGTGGCGGATGCCGGATTGAGGGCGGTCACCGTCAGCGTGTCAGAGCCGTTACCAGTTATCGAGGGAGTGACCAGGCCGGGGTAATCGGAGGATGCTGAGTAAGTCAGGGTGTCGCTGTCGACGTCCGTGAACTTGTCGCTGACTGCGTAGTCCGTGGCGGTGGCGAGGGGGATAGTGGCGTTCGCCAAATCCGCACCGTTACCAGTCGGCGGAGTGTTGGCCGTCCCCTCCCCAATCTCCGACCAGGGGCCCCCACTCTCTTCGATGCTCCGGATTCGGACCCGGAACTCGTAAGTGGCCCCCGCCTCCAGGTTAGTCAGGGTAAGGCTCGTCGCCGTACCCGAAATCTTGGAGTACTCGGTCCACGCCTCAGGCTCCTCGCCTTCAGCGGCTTTCTTCCGGTATTGGGCCCGGTGGTCCCTGATTGTCAGGCCGTTGGTGTCCGCCGCCGTCCAGGTCACGTCCAGGGCCGGTGCAGACTGCTCGCTGAACTCCTTACGAGTCAGCGTCGGCGTCCCCGGCTTGCCAGCCTCCACATCCGTCAAGTTTATCGTGACACCTATCGCCACCTCCTGCTCCTGCACGGTGTACTCGACCTTGCCGGTGTAGGACTTCTCGGTCTCGTAATCGAGTGTCGCACCCTCCGCCACGCTGATCTGGCCGGTGGAGGAGTCTATGACGAATGCGTCCGTCGCATCTCCCGTCAGTGTAAAGGTTCGTGTTTCATTCCCGTACGGAGTGCCCGTTACCGGCCTTCCTACGGCGGTTCCCTCGGGGGAGTCCTCCAGGACCGACCTCTCCACGTTCAGGCGACCCGACCAATTGGCCGTGAGGGAGTAGTATCCGCCGTACCCGTCATGCGCCCCGTAGGTAACGGTGGCCGTACCCGGATTGGTGAACCTTCCTATCAGCCACTTTTGTCCATCCTTGATCTCAAGCCAGACTCCCAATATACCGGGATAGTTCGATGACACCGCGTATTGCAAGCCATCCCCGTCTGGGTCGGTGAAAAAGTCAGGCATGCCGCGTGTTGGGCCTACACGCGTGTATACGTCTAAATTGGCAGATGAAATGTAGTACCCTGTGCTGATCGGCGCCCGGTTGGCCTGTCCAGACCCTATATCCGACCACGGTCCCTCGCCCTCTTCACTGGATACCCCCCGCACCCGTGCCTCGTAGGTGTCACCGGGTGTCAAGTCCGGCAGATTGATGGAGCGCGTCGCTGCCGGCAGCGTCTTTGTCTGTCCGCCGTTGCCGTCATCAATGGTGTAGTTCGTCCACGCGTTGGCAGTTTCGCCATCGGCAACCTTCTTCCGGTACTGGGCTTTGTAACCCGTGATTGTCGCACCGCCATTGGAGGCCGCGGCCGTCCACGTTACGTCTAGGGCCGGAGCCGTCGGCTCACTGAACGTCGTTCGCGTCAGTGTAGGAGTGCCGGGTTTACCCGCCCCCACGTCCGTCACGTTGATAGTGAGGGTGACACCGGGGTGCTGGTCACTGTGCACCACCCAATGCACCCGGCCGGTGTAGGAGCTCTTTGTCTCATGGTCCAGCGTTGCACCATCCGCCACGCTGATCTGGCCGGTTGTGGCGTTGATCACAAACTTCCCGGAGGTCGCCGCCTCGCCATCGAACCCGTAGGAAATGTGTTCCTCGCCGCAGGGGCTGGCGGTTATCGACGCTCCCACGTTCGTTCCGGCGGCGGAATTCTCCGGCACCTCCCGGGTCACGTCCCCCGAGCCGGTGATTATCACAGGGCGAGAGGCGGACCCGCCGTAGGGGTCCGTCGCCTCATATACGATGGAGGACGCAGCGGGATTGAGGGCGGTTATGGACAGCACGGATCCCTCGACGCTGACGCCAATGATGCAGTCGTAGGTGGCCGAGGCCGAGTACGTCAGTGTGTCGCCGTCTGCGTCCTGGAAGTAGGCCCCTCCGGAGTCGGCGAGATCGTACTCCCTGGACTCAAGCCACGGGATCGTAGAGTTAGAGAGGAGGACGGCGGTGGTGGGTGCGCGGTTGGCCCGTCCCTCCCCGGCGTACGACCAGGGTCCGCTGCCCTCGTTGCTGTGGGCACGCACCTGAGCTTCGTAGTACTCGCCGACCTTCAGGTCCGGCAGGTTGATGGAGCGCGTCGCTGCCGGCAGCGTCTTTGTCTGTACACCGTTGCCGTCGTCAACGGTGTAGTCCGTCCACGCGTTGGGCGTTTCGCCATTGAGGGCTTTCACCCGGTATTGGGCCCCGTAACCGGTGATGGTCGTGCCGTTGGCAGCGGGCGCCGCCCAGGTCACGTCCAGCGCCGGCTTCGATCGCTCGCTGAACTCCGTGCGGGTTACCGTGGGCGCGGCGGGCTTGTCGGGCGCGATATCGCCGACGTTGATGGTCAGATTGGCGACGGCCTGCCGGCCCTGCACGGTCCATTTCACCTGGCCCGTGTAGGAACTCTTGGTCTCGTAGTCCAGGTTCGCGCCCTGCTTCACACTGATCTGACCGGTGGCCGAGTCGATCTCGAAGGCGTTGGCCGCCCCTCCCGTCAGCGTGTGGGTCAAAGCGTCATTGGTCTGATCGTCGCCGTCGTCGTAGGGCGTTCCAGCCACGGGATCGCCCACCAGCGTTCCGGCAGGGGAGTTCTCCATGACGCTCAGGGTCGGGTTAGCCACGCCGGTGAGCTTAACGGTGCGAGAGACATAGCCGCCATACCCATCGCTGGCGCCATAGGTAATCGATGAACTGGCGGGGTTGACGGCCCTCACTGCAAAGTAGAGGCCAGGGTCACCCTCCAACCAAGCCTCGACTATGCCAGGATATTGCGAAGATATCGAGTAGGTCAGGGTGTCGCTGTCTCCGTCGCTGAAGAAATCCGACATCGGATTTGGGTCCACTATCGTGTCAAGCCATTCAATGTCTTGCACGGCGATGAAGGTGGTAGTCTTTGTTGGCGGGGAGTTGGTCTTGCCGGAGCCGGTGCCCGACCACGACGTGAAGACGCTACCGTCTTTGATGCCCCGCACCCTCACTTCATAGGTGGAGCCCGCCTCCAGGTTCAGGCTATCCCCCTTGCCCAGATCCACGCTAAGTGTGGATCCGTTCACCTGGCCGTATGGCAGCCACTTTGTCGAGCCCTTCTTACGGAACTCCACGGCGTAGCGTTCTAGGTCTGCAGCCTGCGTTGAAGCTGTCCAACTCACTCGCAACGCCGGCTTTGTCGGCTCGCTGAATTGGATGCGGGTGACCGTGGGCTTACCGGGCGCATCAGTATTTTGTTCTGCCGTCTCCGAGACCTCCTCCACGGTGATTGTGAAGCCGAACGAGGCCTCGTCGCCGTCCTCGTCGGTCGCCTTGTAGGTCATCGAGAACTCGCCCGCCTCAGACGGCGTACCGCCCAGGGCGCGGGTCCCGGCGTTGAAGGTCATTCCCTCCGGCAGGCTTGGCGTCAGGCTGTAGGTTAAGTTGCCGTCCCCGCCATCGGCTTCCGGCAGCGTCACTTCGTCAGCTTCTTCGTCCTGGTTGAACGACAGCCCGCTGACAGCGAGGGAGAAAGACGGCGCCTGGTTGTTCTCCGGCTTCGACTCTGCAGCCGGCTCGGTTGCAAACTTCTTCGTAATGGGCGCCGCGCAGCCCGCAATGTTGCACGCTTCCACCCGCACAACCCATTCGCCATAGTCCGCAACGGTAAAGTTGGCGTTGGAGAACTGCACCTCCACACCCGTGTTCAACTCGTTGCCAGGGCCCACCGCCCGCCAGCGCACAAGGTAATTGCTCGCCCCAGTCACGTCTTCCCAGTCCACCGACACACTCAGCGACCCGGGTTCGGTGTCAGCACGAAGCCCGATGTTGTTTGCCGGCACATTATCTTCCGGATCAGGCGTGGGTGTCGGGGTTGGAGTTGGGGTCGGTGTTGGCGTTGGTGTTGGGGTCGGTGTTGGCGTGGGGGTCAGTGTTGGCGTGAGGGTCGGTGTTGGCGTTGGCGTGTCGGTAGGAATCGCCTCGACTGCAAACTTCATTGCAGCATGAGACCCGCAGCCCGCAATGTTGCACGCCTCTACCCGCACCACCCACTCCCCATAGTCCGCCACGGTAATGTTGGTGACAGAGGACTGGACGGAGAAACCCGTGTTCAGCCGGTTGCCCGAACCCGCCTCGCGCCAACGGACCAGGTAATTGTCCGCCCCGTTTACGTCATCCCAATCCACTGAGACGGTCAGCGAGCCCGTCGTAGGGTTGACTTGCAGCCACGGAAGACTCCCTGGTACATCGGGAGCCGGTTCGGGGGTAGGCTCTGGAGTCGGAGTCGGCTCTGGCGTTGGGGTCGGCGTTGGGGTCGGGGTGGGAGCAGGCTCGGTCCACGCAACGGTACGTGATGCCGAGGCCGAAGCTCCTGAACCGTCGGTGACCGTGACCCTGAACGTCCAGGTTTCCGGCGCGGCGGCCATGTATGAGAATGTCGGATCGGAACCGAAGGAAATCCAGCTGCCTCCCAGGTCCATCTCCCATCGGTAGGAAAAGCCGGACCCCGACGTAGATGCGCTGAGAGTCACGGGCTGTCCGACAAGGGGATTGGCAGGATGGGCAGCGATGGAGACCTGCAACTCGGGCGACTCTTCGGATTCGGTCGGAGACGGTTTCGCCTCCTCCGCGGAAGCTATGGACGATGAGAAAACGACGGCAGCCGCCAGAAGGACCAACATCAGAGCCAGTGCGATCGCTGCCAGGCTTCTCAGCCTGTGCCCGGAGCGCCGGTTCCCTGCGCCTGCTACCATCTGGACTCCTCTTTTTGGAGCTCCCTGCCAAGGGATAAACACCCTCCAGGGATGGCTTGTAGGCCGCGTGCGCGGGGAGTAACATGTATGCGCGGCAGCTCCAGACGCGTTTTCGATGTGAGAGTCGGGCGCACCGGAGCGGATTCCGTAGGAGACTCGGCCCCTGCAACGGGCCGAGTCTCTCTACAAATACATGTCATTGTGCCTGTAATCCTTCAGTCCTTTCGACCTCTGGTTCCAACCCGCAAAGCCGTAGGTAAGAGGCCCCTCGGCCTCTTCGTCGCTTACCGGAAAAGACACCATCGGGTCTTTAAGGTTCGAGATGATCTTATGTGCCATCGATGTGAAGGCAGATCGCTCCTCATCGCTCAGTCCATTCATGAGAAGAGTCTGGCGCGCTTTCAGACGCTCGGTGAGCCTCTGTGCGAGGGCGCGGCCCTCTTCCGTCAATCTGAGTCGCAGGGTGCGCCGGTCCTTGGATAGACGCTGCCTGCCGATGAGTCTTCTGTCCACCAGCCTGCTCACCACCCGGCTCACGGACGAGCAGTCAAGGGAGGTCACCCGGGACAACTCCGTCACCGTATTCGCCTCTCCTCTGCTGCAAATGTCCAATATCCCGTATTCAAGGGGCGAGAGCATGAAGGGCGCCAAACTCATTTCCGTCGTCTTGTCCGCCACGGCGGCTAGGTCGGTTATCAGGTGCCCGAAGTCTTGACTACGGCCCATCATCTTCCCGATCCTTGGCTGTGTATTCAGTTCCGTTTTGGTCTCGACGCCCGACATGTTTGCCTTTCACAACGCTTGCTAGCTACAACGCTTGTCTATAACAATGCTTGTGGGCTATAATATCTGTGAAAACAATGGTTGTCAAGCGCATCTATTGGGCAATTCAAGGACAATTTCCACGGTTGAAGACGGCATTGCGGTCTCCGGAGGGTTGAACAAATGAAAATGCCCCTGTGGAGCAGTGCGGAAAAGGCAGGGCACAGACGAGGTATGGCCTGTGGAATCGGTATGGTCAATAGCCTATACTGTTGTCGTGCCGCTAGATACAAGGCCGTCGGATAGTGATGGACGATCAACAGCAATCACAGCCCGACCACAACCGCCTGCCGGGGACGGCGCCTTTGGACTTGGGGAGGCATGTGACCAGCTTGCTGAACGTGATCACAAAGCTATTCGCCGATGAGGTCGAGTCTCGCGGTATCAGCCCCCTGGAGTACAGCCTCCTACGGCTGTGCCTGGAACGAGGCGAATGCACCACTACCGAAATCGCGAATGAGCTGCCGGTAGACACATCCCGCGTAAGCCGCATAGTAACCGGGTTGGTTGACGATGGGATGCTTGTAAGACGCCGTCTGAGAGATGACAGGCGCGTGGTGATGCTACGGCTGTCCGACCAGGGCCATGAGTTGATCTCTATGCTCTTCGGGCGTTTGCAAGCGCACTACGCCTGGCTCACGGAAGATATCAGTGCAGACGATATAAAGACCGTCAATGCCGTCGCCGCCAGGATACTCGGCAAATACGCGGCTATGGAATCGTCCGGATAACGGCAGGCCCCTCTTCCTTCACGGCGGCACACACCCGCTGCACTGCTTAAGAGTACGGCTTGTTGGCCACCGCCTCGCCAAAGGCAACACCCAGAAACGCCCCGGGATGCTCCCTCCACTTTTCGTAAGCGTCGCGTATGTTGTCCAACAGCCTTTTGCTAGCCGCCCCATATTTAAGAGCGGCTTCGGTGATCTCCGGGGAAAGGAACCACCCGCTCGCGACACGAAAGATGAACTCAATGTCTCGCGGTGCGTTGAAGGTATCGAAAGAGGCAGCAGCCTGGACGTTGGAGAACCCGGCCTCGACTAGGCGCATCTTGAGGTCCTTGCCCATCTGGGGATGTCCGTCGTCAGCGGCAAGAAGGTCTTCAAACATATCCCATGCTTTTCTGATGACACCGAAGTCGGGATGTGTGAAGCTCGATCTGCATATCATCTCCTTGCAGCCGATGATCCCACCGGGCTTCAGGACCCGCTTCATCTCCGTAAGCACGGCCAGGGTGTCCGGTACGTGCATGAGGACGTTGTGGCAGTGGACCACATCGAAGAATTCGTCCTCGAAGTCCAGGTCGGTCACGTCGCCCACGTGGAATATCGCGTTGTTCAGACCCCTCACATGCGCAATGGACCTCGCCAACTCGATCTGCGACTCCTCCATGTCCACGCCATGCATTTCGCCGGGGTCTACGGCATTGGCCAGGCCCACGGATATGGTGCCCGGCCCACAGCCAAGGTCCAGTACCCTGAGGCCGGGCCTGAGGTACGGAAGCAAATAACCTGTAGTCGACTCCGCCGTGTACCGGCGCATGGATTCAAGAATTTCTTCGCTGAAACCCATCGTGTAATCGGGCGTCGCGGATGTCTCGTGCATCTCAGCCAATCTCTCTCCTCCTTATCGCACATCCAGGAAGCTATCCTGTGTGAACGAGAGCCGGTTCAAACCGCAACAACGAAGTTTCAGGATGCAAAACACAGATATAGCCTTGCTCTGGAGGTGGAGTCAACAGCGCGTATAGAATTGAAGCGGGTGCCTCCGGTCGCCGGGCCGGCAACTAACTAACGCAAGCAACCTATCTCCTATCAAAGACCAAACCTTAGCATTTTACACTATTAATTGTAACTTACTTGTAATATATGGATCAAATAAACGTTATATTGTATGATTTATGGAAGAATGTGTCAAAACTCTCGAAAATATCGCTGGGATCCCATCTGATGGGAGCTTGGCAGAGAGCAGGCATTGGGCTGGAATGTGGAAGCCGCCTTATGGTGAGTGTCCGCCGTTCCAGTGCAACCGGCAGAACGCAAATTGAGGAGCCTCCTGAATCGGACGGACCGGGTCTCAAGGCTTGGAGAGGGCCTTCGGGATTGGAGATGGCCTCTAAGACTACGGTGCCAGTGCGATGGAGTTCCGTAGTCCCAGTCAGCCCTAGGGTGTCCCGAAGGCCCTCATGTGCGTGGCCCTAATCGCCCGTTTGTTAAGTGCTTTGTACAATCAGAAGCCACTCGACTGGATGATTCGCCACTTAGAAGCCCGGAAAGGCTTCGCCTGTGCCTGCCCTGACCCGTACCTCATGAATCCAAATTGACTGATAGCCGCTGAACCGGTGGCATTTGTACCCCATACGGTTTCCCATGCCTGTTTTCTCGGCGCTGACCAGCGTACTCTATTGAAATCTTTCACAACGCGACTGGAGTAGTTGGCAAACGCCACATATGCTGCCAGATTAACCTTTAACTATGTAATCATTCTACAGAGTACATATAATGTATTTGTAATATTAACGAACAATCATTATGACCTTTTGTAATTAAACTCTTGAAATGGCATAATTACGCCAGTTGTCGCGATTCCGGACTTGAGTCCAGCCAATCCGCAATAGCGAATGTAACAAGTCTGGTGCAGTCCAAATGGAGGTGGTCAATTGGATCAAGTGGACAAGCTTTTAGACGAAGTGAGGACCCTGCGGAGCCGTCTCAGCCGCCTGAGCGGGGCCAGTCTGCGCATCAACGAGAGCCTGGACTTCGATACGGTGTTGCAGGAGGTAGTGGACAGCGCCAGGGCGCTGACGGCCTCACGTTACGCAGCGATAACCGCTATTGACGAAGCCGGACTGTTGTCGGACTTCTTCGTCTCCGGTCTGACCAAGGAGGAGCACCAGGGATTGTGGGACATGCCGGGGGGACTGGCATTCTTCAAATATCTCAGCGGGCTTGAGGAACCCCTGCGGGTTTCGAATATCGACCAGCACTTGCATGCGTTGAACATGCCCGGGTTCCTGCCCCCAGTATCGGTGAGATCCTTATTGGTCGCTCCCATCCGCCATCAGGCGGTTGGGGTAGGAACGATCTATCTGGCCCAGGACACGGGCGGCCACGAATTCTCCCAGGAGGACGAGGAGACCCTCGTCCTGTTCGCTTCCCAAGCAGCTATGGCCATTGCCAACGCCCGCAGGCACCGCGAGGAACGACGGGCCAGGGCCGACCTGGAGACCCTCATAGACACTTCACCCGTGGGCGTAGTGGTCTTGGACGCCAGGACGGGAGCAACCGTATCCTTCAACCGGGAGGCGCGGAGGATAGTGGACATCCTGCGTAATCCTGGACAGTCGCCGGAACGGCTGTTGGAAGAGATTACCTTAAGGCGCGCTGACGGGCGGGAGATCTCCCTGGAGGAGTTCCCGATGGCAGAGCTTTTGAGCATCGGTGAGACGGTCCGAGCCGAAGAGATCGTCATCGGTGTCCCCGACGGGCGCAGCGTTGTGGTTCTCCTCAATGCCACACCCATCCTCTCCAACGAGGGCGTGGTCGAGTCTATGGTAGTCACCCTACAGGACATGGCCGACGTCGAGGAGCAGGAGCGGCTGCGGGCCGAGTTCCTGGCGATGGTGAGTCACGAGCTCAGAACTCCGCTGACCTCCATTAAGGGGGCGGCTTCCACTATCATAGATTCGGGGACAGACCTCGACCCCGCAGTGATTCGCCAGTTCATCCGCATCATCGGGGACCAGGCCGACCACATGAACGCCCTGGTCTCTGACCTTATGGACGTAGCCCGCATCGAGACGGGCACGCTGCCGGTTGATCCCGAACCCGCTGAGTTGGCCGTGCTGGTGGACCGGGCAAGGAATGGTTTCGCCAACGCTGGAGGCAAGAACAAGCTCGCCATCGACGTACCGACGGACCTGCCTCTGGTAATGGCGGACAGGCGGCGCATCACCCAGGTCCTCGTCAACCTGCTGTCCAACGCCGCCCGGCAGTCCCCGGAATCGTCCGTCATCAGGGTTAGTGCCGTGCGAGAGGGAGTTCACGTGGCAGTCTCGGTTGCCGACGAAGGGCGCGGCATCCCGGCCGACAGCTTGCCCGATCTGTTTCGCAAGTTCTCCAGCTCTCAGTCCAAGGAGCAGGGAGGGGACACCGGGCTGGGCCTCGCCATTTGCAAGGGCATCGTGGAGGCACACGGAGGCCGCATCTGGGCCGAGAGCGACGGACCGGGAACAGGAGCATGCCTCACCTTCACCCTTCCTTCGGTAGAAGACTCCAGGGGCGATGCCGTCAGCCGCTTTCCTTCGATATCAACTCGGCGAGATCAACGGGAAGAGGAACGGCTGCGAATTCTGGCGGTGGATGACGACCCGCAAGACCTACGCTACGTCCGCGACACCCTTGCCAAATCGGGCTACAACCCCGTTGTGACAGGGGAGCCGGAGGAGGCCCTCCGCCTCGTGGAGCAGGAGAGGCCTGACCTTGTGCTGCTGGACCTGATGCTTCCAGACACGGATGGCATCGAGCTGATGAAGGACATCCTCGATGTGGCCGACATACCGATTATCTTTCTGTCCGTCTACGGGCGGGAGGAACTCATAGCCAGGGCCTTCGACATGGGAGCCGCCGACTACGTCGTCAAGCCCTTCTCGCCGACGGAGCTGGCGGCGAGAATTCGTGCGGCCCTTCGTCGGCAATCCACCCCAATGCCGTCGGAACCGTATGCGCTGGGGGACCTGATCATTGACTTCACAGAACGTAGGGTTTCCTTTGCAGGGCGTCCATTGCCGCTGGTGGCCATGGAGTACAGGATGCTAACTGAACTCGCGGCCAACGCTGGACGTGTATCTACCTACGACCGCTTACTTCAACGAGTCTGGGGTGAGAAGAACAGCGGGGATATACGGCCTATGCGCACCATCGTGAACAAGCTCCGACGTAAGCTGGGCGACAATGCCGAAAACCCTACCTACATCTTCACCGACCATGGCGTCGGCTACAGCATGCCTAAGGGGAGGACGCCGGATGAGGAATCGCCCGCAGGTATCTGAGCAAGGGTCTCGTTTTCCCTCATTTCGAATATTTGGGAAGACAGGATGTAAAGGCGCCTGAATCCTGCTCACACCGATTTGTTCGGGGTTGTCTTATTTGTGGAGAGGCATTAATGGCGAATGTGCGCGACCCACGCCAGGAAACTGTCCGCCGTACTAGACTCCACTTTGTCCCGCATGTGCAACAATTCGGACAGGCATCTTTGGCTCCACCAGAACACGCCTTTGAGGTGACTCGACACAAGGGTTTATCGTGCCGCAGTTGCCTTGACCAAAGAACCCACCAGCCCGACTGGAATTCATAATTAGACGGGGTACGGGCCGGTGGATAGAATAGACGCATAAAATCAGCTTTAACTTTTGGGCTGTCGCAATTGTGGTAAGGGCTGTGGGCATCAAGAGGTACACTGCCACAAATCACAGCTAAGTATTGATCCCATTCCCTCCGCCATGCCAGGCCCGAGAATCCGTCTTGTAGCATCGATTGGGAGGTAGGCCTTGGGCACGACAGTGTTGATAATCGGGCTGGGCGACGTGGGGGCTTGGGCCCTGGAATTTCTGGCGCGGGAGCCGGGAGTCGGCACCATTGCCGTCGCCGACATCCGCGCCGACTGGGGCCGATATCGCACGAATCTCGCTGCAATTGGCGCATCATTTGGCGGGCGCGACAAGTCCTTCGAATTTCACCACCTGGACCTGTCCGACGTGTACCGGACAGCTGAGGTCATATCTAAGGTAAAGCCCGACGTTGTCATCAACATCTCGTCTCTTCTCTCTCCTCGATCCGTCAGCGAGCATCTGGCTCAAATTCCCGGTGAGGCCGGAGAGCGGGCTCGGGCGGCGATGGGGATTGGGGCTCAGCTTCCCTGGCATTTAGCCCCGGCGTACAGTGTGATGAGGGCACGGGAGCAGTCAGGTCTCGATACGCCTGTAGTCAATGTTTCCTTCGCCGATGGGGTCAACCCGATGCTATGGGGTGCGGGGCTGGGGGTGGTGTGCGGGGCAGGGAACTGTGAGCACCTGGCTTACGAGATACGCCGGGTCATATCCACCGACTACGAGCGCCCCCCAGACACCGTGAATGTCTATCTGGTGAGCGGGGGCAGCGCGATGCTTCACATGGGCCCAACGAAAATGCCCTATTTTCTAAAGGTCACCGTAGACGGCGAGGACGTAACGCCAAAGTATGACCCGAAAGCCCTTATTGAAGCGGCCATAGAGTCTAGATTCTTTCGTGGAGAAGGTGTCATTCCCATTTTCTCGACTCCCGCGGCCTCGGCGGTCAAGAACGCCCTCTCCATTGCTGACGACACCCGGGCGCTTATGACCGTAAATTCTCCCCTGGGGCTTCCTGGAGACTACCCGGCGAGGCTGGGGACTGACGGGGCAGAGCTGGCTTTGCCTGACGAGCTGTCTCGGGGGGAGGCGGAACGAATCGGGAGGGCGGCTCTGCCTATCTTCGGCATTGCTGAAATACAAGGAGACGGGACCGCGCTATATACGGAGGAGACCCGTGGCCGGATAAAAGACCTGTTGGACTACGATTGCCCAGGCATCCACCCGTCTGACGCCTGGGAAAGGGCGCGAGAGCTGATGCAAGCTTATCGGAGCTTTCTTGAGCGCGTGGCCTAGGGATGGTCTGAACAAGTGTATAAGTGGGAAGAGGAGAGAAAGGAGGGGATGGATTCACACCATTGGCGCATCTTCGACCCGCATACTCGGGAATGATGGAAAGGAGTGGGACAGCGGAAGAACATGGCACAACAACTTGTTCAGAGATTCCCTAGATCTCGCGGCCGAGACGACGCCCTAAGATTATGCTGAATTGGACCCGCAAGTTAGACCAAAGCTGGCTAATACTGGCCACCGCCTTCGCAGTTATATTCGTCAACAGCGGGTCTCGGATGATCTTCGGCGTAACGCTGAAGCCGATGCAAGCAGACCTAGGCTGGGGGCGGGGGGCTCTTTCATCGGTCCAGACCACCTACATGATTGTGTCTGCGGTGACGATGCCGCTGGCGGGACGTCTGGCTGACAAGTATGGCTTTCGGCTGATTATTGCGGCCTTCATCCTGATCATGGCCGCAGGGGCAGGATTCACCGGTTTCATACAGGTCCCGTGGCAGCTGTTTCTGCTCTACGGGGTTGTCTTTGCCGTGGGGAGCGGGGGGTCAAACCTGGGGGTGGTCATAGTACTGGTTAGTCGGTGGTTCACTGGCAGCCCGGGCAAGGCCAACAGCACGGCAATAGCAGGGGGTGCGATAGGTCAACTCATCATCATCTCGATAGTTTCCACTTTTCTTCTGGACTGGGGATGGCGCCCTTCCTACAAGATCGTGGGATTGATAATCCCGGTGCTGAGCATACCAATGGTGCTAGCGTTTATCCGGTCTCGGCCATCGGGGATTGGGGGACCCGGAGCTTGGGAGAGGATAACTGGGGGAGGGGCGGAAGGGGGAGACTCGCAGGTCGGGCCGTCTTACAAGGAGGTCGTGACATCAAGGAAATTCCTGACGATGATCTTCATGTTCTCGATCTGTGGGTTCCAGGACTTTCTGGTAAGCACTCACATCGTTGCTTTCGCTTCGGACGAGGGAATAAGCGACGTGGTGGCGGGGAACCTGCTGGCGATCATGGGCGTGATGGGAATGCTGGGTGTGCTGTTCTCGGGGTATCTTTCGGACAAATTCGGGCCCGGGAAGCCTTCCGGTCTCTGTTTCTTGATCAGGATAGTAGTTTTCTCTCTAGTAGTGATATCGAACTCGCCAGCAGCAGTAATCATCTTCGGTCTCATGTACGGCTTTACGTTCCTGATGACGGCTCCCCTTGCCCCGATATACCTGACCAGGGGATTCGGGATGAGAAACCTGGGGGCACTGACAGGAACAGCAAACATGGTCCACCAGATGTCGGGGGGGTTGGGGGCCGTAGTTGCCGGGGTCATGTTTGACGCCTATGGCAGCTACCACGGTACATGGGTCCTGGCATTGGCATTGTCGGTGATCGGGTACTTCGCCGTCATTGCCATTCGAGACAGAGATAGGCTGGCCGTGTTATGTCCCTGTTGCAGCACGTTTTTGAAAGAGCCACATGTAGTTACGGGCTCAATGGACAGGGGATAGCCTGTCGGATATCATAATCGCCGCTTGTCAAAGGAGCGGAAATGAAGATTCACGAATACCAGGCAAAGAGCCTATTGGCCCAATACAAGATCCCCGTGCCGGAGGGCCGAGCTGCAGAGACTCCCGAAGAGGCCGCAGAGATTGCGAGTGAACTGGGTGGTCGGGTGGTTGTAAAAGCGCAAGTACATGCCGGAGGTCGGGGCAAGGCGGGGGGCATTAAGGTAGCCGATTCACCAGAAGAAGCCGCCGCCCATGCCAAGTCATTGCTCGGGACCCGGCTAGTCACCCATCAGACCACTTCGGATGGCGTGCCAATTGGCAAAGTGCTCATAGAACAGGCTGCGCCAGAGGGCAAGGAGCTGTATGCCGGAATCGTCATAGACGGGTCGGCGGGCGTGCCGGTGATCATGGCTAGCGAGGCAGGGGGCATGGAGATAGAGGAGGTCGCGGCTGCCACGCCGGAGAAGATCTTGAAGGAGAGGGTCGACCCGACCATAGGGCTACAGCCTTTCCAGGGTCGGAGGCTGGCTTACGGCCTGGGTCTTGGGGACAAGCAGGTACGGCCAGCCGGGGCTATATTTTCGGGTTTGTACAGGCTGATGCGAGATAAAGGGTGCTCGCTGGTCGAGATTAACCCGTTGATCGTGACCGGAGACGGGTCGTTGATGGCTCTCGATGCTAAAGTCGACTTCGACGACGACGGCCTGTTCCGTCACCGGGACGTGCAGGAGCTACGGGACGATTCCCAGGAAGATCCGCTGGACGTTCAGGCCAACGAATACGATATCAACTACATCAAGCTGGACGGCGACGTGGGGTGCATGGTCAACGGCGCGGGCCTAGCCATGGCGACCATGGACATCATTCAACTTCTGGGGGCTGCGCCGGCAAACTTCCTGGATGTGGGGGGTGGGGCAAACGAAGAGAAGATAGCCCAAGCCTTCAAGCTCCTTGTCTCGGACCCGAAGGTGAAAAAGGTACTGGTCAACATATTCGGGGGAATTCTCCGCTGCGACGTCGCGGCGCGAGGCATTGTGGCCGCAGCTCGTGAAGTCGACGTGGACATGCCGGTGGTTGTGAGGATGAGGGGGACGAACGTGGATGAGGGTCGGCAGATTCTGGAGGAGTCGGGGCTGAACATCGCCTTCGTGCCGGACCTCCAGGGGGCCGCCCAGAGAATAGTTGCGGCTCAAAGCTCCCGCTAAGGAAATATGCAAATGAGCATTCTAGTAGACGACAATACACGGCTGATGGTGCAGGGCATCACCGGAAGAGACGGCAGCTTTCACGCCATGCGGTGTCGAGACTACGGCACAAACCTTGTAGCCGGGGTGACACCGGGCAAGGGAGGCACGGACGTGGAGGGAGTGCCCGTGTACAACTCCGTGTCCCAAGCCGTCACCGAGACGGGTGCGAACGTGGCTCTCATATTCGTTCCGGCACCCTTCGCTGCCGATGCCATTCTTGAATCGGCTGACGCGGGCGTGCCTCTTATCATCGCCATAACCGAGGGAATCCCGGTACTGGACATGGTCAACGTGGGCAAGTATCTGAAAGACAAGCCCGTCAGGTTGATCGGGCCAAATTGTCCGGGCGCAATTTCCCCCGGTTCCAAGGCCAAAGTGGGAATCATGCCGGGCAACATACACATGGCGGGGCGGGTAGGGATCGTGTCACGGAGCGGGACACTTACCTATGAGGCGGTTGCGCAATTGACCGAGCTAGGGATTGGTCAATCGACGTGTGTGGGGATAGGGGGAGACCCGATAATCGGGTCTGACTTCGTGCAGATTCTCGGTCTTTTTCAAGAGGATGACGAGACGGATGCGATAGTGATGATAGGGGAGATAGGCGGGTCTCGGGAGCAGGAGGCGGCGGCGTTCATCAAGAGCAATGTAACGAAGCCGGTGGTATCGTTCATCGGTGGGGCTACTGCACCGCCCGGGCGTCGGATGGGCCATGCCGGAGCCATAATCACGGGTGAAAGCGGGACTGCCAAGGCTAAGGCCCAGGCACTCAGTGACGCGGGCGCCACGATTGCATACAGCCCTGCGGAGATCGGAGTCACGATGCAGAAGGCGCTCAACGGGGGTTAACGCGCTCACTTATCCAGTCGAGTGGCAGAGCCCGGACCTGCTGTTGATACCGACCAGGCAATCTGCTATCTTTTCAACCCACTCGTTACCTTGTGTGGGGCTGTAGCTCAGCTGGGAGAGCACCTCAATGGCATTGAGGGGGTCAGGGGTTCGAATCCCCTCAGCTCCACCAACCGGTACGGTAGATAGCACCGAGCCGTTCAGCGCCATATCCTCGGCGCTCATGCCGGGGACCAGGCTATCCTCCGGCATGGGCACCGTGTAGCGCATCAGGGCATTGTCGGGTGTAACGACGATCTCCTTGACGAAGGACTCGATGAAGGTCCTGCGCTCGGTCAGCTCGCTCTTCTTCAGGAACCTGCGCATGTCCTGAGCGTAGGCGGTGATGGTCTCCACCTGGTCCAAGACCTTCCTGCGCTGCCCCAGGGCCGCCCTCGCCTCCGCCTCCGCCGCCTCAAGACGCTCCTGCCGCTCCCGGTGGTCGCGTATGCGGGGCCTGAAGTCGTTGATCTCCATGTCGGTGGTCTCCACGAGGTCGTAGAGCCGGTCGAGCCTGCGGCGGACGTCGGCGAGCTCCGACTGGATGGTCTCCAGCCTCTTGCGGTGCTCGCCCGCCACGCCGTCCATCTGCTCGTCCACGACCTTGACCAGGGCGCGGATGTTGGAGTCGGTGAGGATGTTGGAGCGAATCTTGCTGACGACCATCTCCTCGAAGCGGCGGGCTGCGAGCCTGGGAGTCTTGCAGGCTTCCTTGCCCCGCTTCATCAGGGACTGGCAGACGTAGTAGGGGAACTGGCCGCTCTTGGAATACTGGCCGCTGAGCGCCCTCCTGCACGTCTTGCACTTGATCAGTCCGCTGAGCAGGTAGGAGCTTCCGGCCCTCCGGGGATGCACGACCTTGGGGGCGCGGCGGCGCAGCTGCCTGCCGACGCGCTGGAACTGGGTCTTGGACACAATGGCCGGGAACGCCTTCTCCACCCGCACCGGGTCGGCCCCGTCCTGGGCGTTTACGCCCCACAGGAGCGTCCCCGTATACGCCTCGTTGACGAGGACCTTGTGGACGCCGGTCTTGCCCCAGAGCTTTCCTCCGGGGCTGGAGATGCCGTCGTCGTTGAGGGCCCGGGTGATGTCCACCATCCCGCTACCCGCCTCGGACATGTCGAAGATGCGCTTGACGACGGGGGCCGTATCCGGGTCCAGCTCCAGTGTGGGGCGCTTCTTCGGCCCGTCCTGCACCATGATGCGGGTGTACCCGTAGGGCGCCTTGCTGCCGACCCAGAAGCCGCGGGAGGCGGCCTCTCGCATTCCCCGCAAGACCTCTTGGGCCAAATTCTCGCTGTAGAACTCGTCCACGCTCTCGATGATGCCCTCAAGCAGCCTGCCGGTGGCGGTGTCCTCGGCCTGCTCGGTGATGGAGACCACGCGGATGCCCTTGCGCCTGAGCATGGACTTGAAGGCGACGGCGTGCTCGCGCTTGCGGGTGAACCTGGAGAACTTCCAGACCAAAATCTCCCGGAAGGGAGCGTTGGTCCTGCCGGCCTCGTCGATCATCTTGCGGAACTCGGGGCGGTTGGCGACGCGCCCGCTCTCGGCCTCGTCCACGTACTCGCGGGCGACGGCGTAGCCGTTCTTCTCAGCGTAGTCCCTGAGCGCCCGCAGTTGGGCGGACACGGACAGGTCCACGTCCTGGCGGTCGCTGGAGACCCTGGCGTAGAGGGCCACCGGCGTGTAGTCGTGTCGTTCACTCATCTGTTGCTCCTCCCGGTATCTTCCTGTTCGGATTGGCGTGAGCGCCGCATCTGCATCCTCTCCTGCCTGCGCCAGTCCCTCTCCTCCAGGTAGAGGCGGAACGCCTCGCGCAGAAGCTCGCTCACGGTTCTGCCCTCCTCTTCCACCACCTGCCGGAGCTGTTGATCCATCTCGGGCGGCAGGGATAGAGTGATGGTCTTTCTGTTCCGCGGCATCTCTTTAGTCCTTTTGGTAACACTTGGTCTTACCATCATCATGAACGAACCGGGATGCCGGTGTCAAGGGGCGCTGCGCCCATAACAGGCGCTGCGAATGGGGTGAAACAAGGTGGTGGAACCTACGGTGGAGAGGCTTCCCTATGGGGACATTCGAGTGGCCGCTGCCCATCTCCAGCATGGAGGGCCACCAGGGACGGCAGATCAGGGCGGCGGTGGGCACCTGCCCTCCTCCTCGTCGCCGTTCTCGTCCTGGGACCGGGCCGCCTCCTCTTCCATGTAGGAGCGGATGGCGACGCGGGCCAGGATGCGCAGGCCCTTCAGGACCTTCTCCCGCTGCCTGGGGGTGTAGGACGACAGCAGCGCATCCAGCGAGTCATCGGAGCCGTCCTCGCCGGGCTTCTTGCGTCTTCTCTTGTCTTCGTTGTCTCTCATCGGTCACAGTCGCAGCGGCTTCTTTCCTGGGGCCGCTGGCCTCTCGTATCGGGTGATGGGGTTTGGCCGCCGGTGCGGACGGGACGGGGCGAGCACCGGCGGCGCGCTATGGGGTCAGTCCCTGAGGAAGCTCATCTGGTAGCTCTCCCCCAGGAGGATTTGGAGCCCTCCGGGCAGCCGGCCGGCGAACTTGTAGAGGCGGTCCATCGCCGCGCCGCTGGGTTCGACGCCGTGCTTGCGCCACCTGTACATCTGGCGGTAGTCGACGCCGATGGCGGCGGCGAAACCGGCCCAGGTGAGGTCGGCGACCTGTCGCAGGCGCTCCAGGCGGTCGGGGAAGTCGTCCGGCAGCCGGATGCCGTAGGGCATGGGCTCCATGTCCGAGATGTGTTCCGGGCTCCCGTCGAGACGGGATTCAACGTTGGGTTGTGTCATAGCTATCCTCCAGTTCGAAAAGGTCTTCAAAGCTCTCCACTCCGAGGGCCTTCTGCATCCGTTCGCGGATGCGACCGGAGGGCGCTCGCCCCGTGTTGACCAGCATCGAGAGGTATCCGTGGCTGATGCCGACCTCTCCGGCGAGCCAACTCTGGGAGCGATTCAGCAGCGCCAACCGCTTCCAGAGCGCCGCCGCGTTGAGCCGGACAACGGCCCGTCCTCCACGCCTCCGGTGTCCCTTGGCTTCGTTGGCGTCCTGGGAAGTCATGACTATTCGGTCTCCTGTCATCAGATAAATGTTGACGGGAAGCGGACGGGGGCTTCACGCTCCGGTCCGCCCCCGTTACCTCGTGTTCAGTGGGGCGGAAGGGCCTGGGGCGACTCCCAGTCGCCCGGGACGCGCCAGGCGCGTCCCAGCGGCCCCAGGGCCTCGACGGCCCCGGCGTGGGAGACCCACAGGGGCACCGCGGCGCCCTCCGCCCGCATCTCCTCCCGCGCCACGCGCAGGAAGTGGGTCTGTGCGATCTCGTCGTCGAAGACGATCAGGACCGAGGGTCTCGTGCCGTGGTCGTCGGTGGGCCGGTGGGATGAGTAGTAGCGCAGATAGGGGGCGAGCCGCTCCGACATGGTGGAGGGGCGCACGGCCCGTCGCTCCCACTCCAGGAAGAAGGCCCAGGTCGCATCGCCTTTCTTCAGGACCCCGAAGGCGTCGGGGTTGATGGAGCGCATCCCGCCCTCGTGCCGGAAGTACCTCGACGCCCTCCGGGGCGGGTCGACCTGGACGACCTCCCACCCCAGCAGGTGGGCTTGGGCGGTGAGCGCGCCCATGAAGGCGTGGACGGCGGCGGTGTGCTCCATGTTCCTGAGAAGCTGGCGGCTCCTGCCGCCGGAGACGTTGCGCCACTCCAGCGGGGCGTCTGCGTCTTCTAGGGAGGCGCTCCATCGCTTCCGCGCCAGGGCGACGGAGGTGCGGTCCCTGCGTGAGAGCAGGGCCAGTCCCCGGTCGGTGACGGCGATGCGACCTCCCGCGTCGGGGGGCCGCACCGCGAGGTCGAGTCCCTCCAGGGGGTTGACCAGCTGCGAGGCCCTCTGGGGCGAGACCCCCAGCAGTCCGGCCAAGTCTCCCAGGGCGACCCAGGGCCAGTCGGCGATCATGTCGAGGGCGCGCTTCTCGGCGGACTTGAGCATGAAGGGCAGCATGGGGTCGGAGAGGTCCCACCCCAGGCCCTCGATGGCGATGTCGGCGGGGAAGTCGGCCCGCTGCGGCTCCGGCTCCACCGGAAGCTCGCCGCCCGGAGCCAGCCGGTCGAGGACGTAGCGCAGGTCCAGGGACGCGCTGACGGCGGAGGGGCTCCATATCCGGTCTTTGGGCTTGGCCAGGACCGCCTCGCGCTCGACGGCGAACAGGACCGGTACCGGGGTGGTGGACAGCAGCCTGCGGGCGTGCCTGAGCCGCACGTCGTCGGCCATGAGCATGAGCACGACGCCGGGCATCGGCTCGTCGCGCATCCGCCAGATGCGCTTGGCGAAGCCCGACCGGTCGGCGGTGACCCCCTGCCTGATGACGCCGATGGTCCTGCCGTCCGGGAGGGTCATGGCGGCGTCCAGGGGCACGGACCGGTACCAGTGGAAGTCGATGGGGTAGCTGAGATTGGAGATGGTGGACGCGACGTGATAGACGGAGGCCAGGGCATCCATGCGCTCCATGAGGCTGCGCCGCCACTGGGCGGAGACGGGGCGGGAGCGCACCAACTCATCGGGGGAGATGTCCTCCTCCTCGGCGAGCCTGCGCAGCCCCGCGGCGGTCAGGTGGAACCTCCGCGACGGGGGGATGACGTCGGTGGCGTGGAGGGCCGATGCACAGAAGCCCTCCGACTCCAGCTTCTGTACGGCCTCGTAGACCGGCCCCCTCGACCAGCCGGTGACGGCGACCATCTCCAGGCGGTCGAGGAAGGGCATCGCGGCCAGGGCGCGGAGCAGTTCCGCCTCGCATCCTTCGGGTCTCATGGCTCGGTCTCCTCTCCTTGGTCTTCTGCGGCGCCGTCCTCACCGGCGTGCTCCGCCTCGCTGGCGGCGTCCGACGCATCCCGGTCTCGCTTGCTCTTCTGCGTTCTGCGGTCCGCGTCCTCCTCGGCCTCCGTCTCTCCCGTCCCTCCTCCTTCGAGGTCCTCGACGCCCCTGTGGTAGTCGTCCACCTTCCTGTGGCCGTCGGCGTCGGCGTGGAGGCCGTCGGGGTCGGAGACGGTGTAGGCGGACGCGGCCTGGCGGATGCGGTCGGCGGCGTCCGGGTCTCCCTCCTCGGGCTTGCGGACCATCATCGAGAAGGCGGGCATCCGCTCCTTGCCCACGGTGGCGCGGACGTAGCAGTGGTGGACGGGGAGCGAGGTGATGTCGTCCTCGGTCACGCGCTCCTTGCCCAGCTCCCACACCAGCGTCCGGGCGTCGGCGCCCGCCACCTGGAAGACGGCGAGGCATCCCACGTTGGCGAGCAGGGTGTCGCGCATGGTGCGGGAGAGGTCGTCCAGCTTGGCGAGGCTCTGGGTGGCGAGGATGAAGCTCGCGCCGAACTTCCCAAGCTCGGACAACATGCTCTCGTAGTCCACGCCGGGCATGGACTGCATCTCGTCGACCACGACCAGCGCGCCCCTGCGCCGGTGCAAGGGCAGGCTGCCCTGCTCCCGTATCACGGCATCAACGAGGTTCAGCAGGGATGCGCCCACCAGGGCGGCCACGTCCCTGCCCACAGTGCCCTGGGAGGTGGAGACCAGCAGGATGCCGCCGTCGTGGATCGTGCGGCGCAGGTCGATGGTGGAGCGGCGCTGGCCCAGGATGGCCCGCGCTCGCTTGGACGACGCGTAGTAGGAGAGGCGGGTCTGGACGGGGGCCAGGGCCTCGGCCTTGTACTGATGACCCCACTTGCCGAAGTCCCTGGCCCACCACTCCAGCAGGTAGGGGTCGGAGACCTTCTTGCGCACCTCCTTGGCGAACGTCTCGTCCGACAGGAGCTTGAGGCCGTCGAGGATGGTGTGCTGCCTGTCGGCCTCCACCTGCTCGTTGGCCTCGTGCAGGGTCTTGACGGTCTGTTCGAGGATGGACTGCATCCTCGGCCCCCACTGGTCCCACAGGCCCTTGGCCACGCGCACCACCGAGTCGGCGGTGCGGTCGCGGTCGGCGAAGATGCGGGTGTCCAGCAGGTTGATGCCGGGGGCGCGGGTCTCGTCGGACAGGTCGATGAGGCGCACCCGGCCCGCGAGGGAGCCGGGGACGTGTTCGAGGATGCCGGCCACCAGGTCGGTGTGGGGGTCGATCACGACGATGGCGTCTTCGTCTCTGCCCGCCGCCTTCTCCTTCATCTTGTGGACGACGAGGTGGTGCATGAGGGTGGACTTGCCCATGCGGGTGCGGGCGACGTAGAGGTGGTGACGCCGGAGCAGGTCGTCGGGGAAGCGGATCTCCCTCCTCGCCCCCGCCGTCGTGTCGCCCACCAGGGCGCCGCCCCTGGTCCCCTTCGCCGACGGGCTGAGCGCCCTCGCGCCGGACCGCTCCACCAGGGGCGTCTCGTCGCCCGCGCCGGGCGGGTGCCACAGCGAGGCGATCTCCCGGACGCCCAGGACGCTGCGCCTACCGAAGAGGCCGGGGCCCGGGGGGTGCAGCAGGTCGGGGTCGGGGAGGACGGGCCGGACCCCGCCGATCTTGAACCGCGCCCCCGCGGGGTTGTCGTAGTGGCGGTAGGCGGCGGCGACGGGGCCGAGAAGCTCTCCGGCCCGCTGCGGCCCCGTGCGGGAGGGCGTTATCGCCGTGACCTGGAGCTCGGCGTCGAAGGCGATGCGGCTGACCTTCTCCCGTATCAGGATGGGGTCCTCGACGCGGTTTCGGGCCTTCTTCCAGCGCCACCACGCCCAGCCGCCTGCGGTCAGCCCCAGGGCCGTTCCCATCCCCAGCAGGACGGCCTTCCATACATCCCCGTCCTGCACCCACAGGTATCCCTGGAGGGCGGCCAACGCGCCGATGCCCAGCACGGCCATGGTGACGCCGTCCATCTGCAGGGGCTTGGTCTGGTAGGTGTAGGAGGGCTCCCGTAGCTCGTTGCCAGGCCGCCGGTGGGCCTTGTCCATGTGGTGCTGCGACCAGTCGGGGCCGAGGGAGCGCAGCAGCAGCCGGGCCACGATCCGCTCACCCTTGTTGATGCTGGAGAGGGCGCCCATGAGGGCGATGAGGGGGTCTGAGCCGGGGTCGAGCAGGTCGTCGTCCCGGAAGGTCCTCAGGGGGACGTATTCGGGAGCGTCCACCCGCAGGGTCATGCTCCACGCCTGCTCCTTCTCGCCCAGGCGCAGGGGGTCGTCCTCCGGGTCAACGGTCCGGATGCGGGCCTGGGGATAGTGGGCGGAGAGCTGGCCCCGCACCACCCGGTCGTCCAGGCAGCGGGCCATCAGCGTCACGCCGTCCATGTCTCCGGCCAGCTCCAGGGAGAAGGGTTCGGGGACGGCGATGGACTGGAGGAGGTTCTCCACGCCCAGCAGGGTGCGCTCCCCCGCTCTCGGCGGCGTCACCGCCAGCAGGATGGAGCCGGTTTTCTCTTCGTCGCGTCCGAAGAGCAGGTTCTTCGTGTTCAGCTTCATGGTTGAAAATTCCTTTCTCTAATGGCGTCCGGGCCGCCACTCGATGACCTCGGTCTCCTCCGGGGTGGCCTCGATGCGGACGGGGAACCGGTTGCCCCTGGCGAGGAGCAGGCCGTCTCCCCGTGGGCATGACAGCAGCCAGCGCTGGAGGTCTTCGGGCAGGTCGAAGGCGTCGCCCACGGTGCTGATGGCCGCCGCGTCCTGCTGGAGCAGCAGCTTGAAGGCGGCGTTCTGAAGCAGGGCGCGACCGGAGTGGCCGGTGATGGTGCGTGAAGAGTCCTCGGAGAGGAGGTCCTGGACGTCCTGGGTGATGAACTGGAGTCCCAGGCGGTGCTTGCGGGCGCGCTTCGCCATGCTGACCATGAAGGCCGCGCCTTCGGGGTGCTGCATGATGCTCCACACCTCGTCAACGACCAGCAGGCGGGGCTTTGGGTCCTGGGCGGCGGCGGCCCACACCGTCTCGGTGCAGACCATCGCGGCGGCGGGACGCAGCTCCGGTTCGAGCAATCGCAGGTCGAAGACTGTTACGAGGGCTTCGCTCCCCAGCAGGTCGTCGCCCTCGTCGGAGAGCAGGTGTCTGAGGCTGCCGGTGGCGAAGGGCCGCAGCAGCCGTGCGAGGTCGGGGTCTCCCGCCTCGCTCTCTTGCAGATAGGTGTAGAAATCCTGGAAGCCGGTGCGCTCGCGGGGCTGGGCGTAGTAGCCCGCCAAGGCGTGGTCGAGGGACGCGCGGCGCTCCGCGCCGAGGCTCTCCCCCACCATGACCTCGATGAGACGGCGCAGGCTGCCGATGCGCTGGAGCATCTCCTCGGAGTCGCCCCGCTCGATGACAAACGGGTTCATACCCTCGCCGGGGACGCCGGGGGAGAGCACCCTCCCTCCGGCGGCGCGGGCCATGTCTGCGTACTCTCCCTCCGGGTCGATGACGTAGGCGGTCACGCCCCGGCACAGGCCTCGAAGGACTCCCAGTTTGGTTGAGAAGCTCTTGCCTGAGCCGGAGCGTGCGAGGACGGCGGTGTTGGCGTTCAGGTGCGTCCCGTCCCAGGGGTCGTAGACCACCGGGGAGCAGGCGCGCATGTCAATGCCGTAGATGGTGCCGCTCCTTGTATCCAGGTCGGGAGGCGAGAAGGGAAAGAGCCGGGCGATGCTGGACGTGTCCAGGCTGCGCCACTCGGCCACGGCGTTCAGGGCCAGGGGCAGGGTCGATAGCAGACCCTCGCGCTGTCTGAAGGCCAGGTTGTCGAGCTTGCCCAGGGTGGCGGCGAAGTGGGCCTTGGCCCGCTGGGTCATCTCCTTGAGGGACGCCTCGTCCTTCGCGTGGAGGGTCACGGACAGGGACGAATGGAACAGCCGCTCCCTGCCCCGTTGCACCTCGTCCCGCAGCCGGGTGATGTCCTCCAGGGCTATCTCCGCCTCCGGGGACATGGTTCTGCCCCGCTTGAATGACAGGCTCTGGGCCGACTCGAACCTGACCTTCTGCCACTCCAGCGTCCTCGCCGCCTGCTCCGCCGGTATGGGGCCGACGTGGACGGACAGGTCCATAGGCGCTCCCGCCGCCATCAGCCCCTGGAGGAAGCCGGGGGCCAGGGAGCGGGGCCACTTGCCCAGGTGGAGGGAGCGCACCAGCCGGTCTCCGACGCGCACGTCGCGGCGGTTGATCTCCACCTCGACCGGCGTCTCCTCGTCGAAGTCGGAGGGCGAGCCGCCGAGGGCTGCCGACACGAGAAACATCCGAAGCTGCCTGCCTCTCAGGGGGTGGACGGACAGCCCGGCCCTGGCCAGCAGGCCCCGCAGGTCGTCGATGCGTGTGCGCTCGCACACTGCGTAGAACCGCCGGTCGAGGATGCCGTCGCGGTTCTCAAGGTCGGTCAGGAGTCGCCGGAGGGACTCGGCCGCTGCCCTCGTCTGCGGGGGAAGGTCTTCCGGTTGCGACTCCTTCAGCTTCTCCCGCAACCCACCGAGGCGCGGCGCGTGCTGCCGGATGAGCAGCTGGGCCGGGAAGTCCAGGGCGTTGAGCGCCCCGGCGAAGGCCCCCAGCTTCGGCTCGTCCAGCTCAAGGCCCATCACCTCGCAGACGCCCAGCTTCACCCCGTCCAGGCGCACAGGCCCGTCCTCTTCCAGGTGGGACAGCATGAAGAACAGGGGCAGCTCGGGCGGGGGCTTGGGAGGGGTCGGCCCGACCGTTCCTGCCGGGGTCTCCCGTGGGACAGCGCTCGCCTCCGGCGGGGGCTCCGTTCCTCGTTTTGTGATTCGTTCAAGCAGCTTCTTCAACTCGGTAGATTCCTTATCTCTAGGGTGTAGGGATGGGAACAAGGCCACTCCGCAGGAGGGCGGCCACGCCCTTGGCCGATAGGACCAGCACCAGGCCCACCACCGCTAGGACGACGGCGGCCTTGGCCCTGCCCCCGCCGCGCTCCTCGCCCCCCTCCGCCATCAGGACAAACCCGGCCCAGACGATGGCGAAGACTGCAAGTCCGGCCCCTGCGTAGGCCATCGCCGTGAGAATCCGGTCGAAGGCGTCGAGCATGGCCTGCTCCTCCGGCGGCGGGGCCGCGCCGGTGGTGGCCAGCGCAGCCCCGGCCAGGAGGGTTGCCGCGAGGAAGCGCCTCACCAGGGCCACTCCCATCCGAGCGAGTCGAACCAGCCGCGCAGCCCGTCCGCGGGCTCCTGCTCTGCGGGCGGGTCTTCCGGCTCAGGCTCGGGCAGCGCCAGGACGGCGTAGGGGTCGTCGGAGCCAATGGCGGATGTCAGTGACAGGGACTCCTCCCGCGTGCGGGTGAGCGGCCCCCGCTCCACCGTCTCGGCCTTGACGTGCTCCTCGTGCAGGACGTCCACCGTCACCTCCCTGGTGACGGTGGCGCTGGGGACGTGGGCGTAGGCTGTCGCGGTGACGGTCTCCGTTGTGCCGTCCTCGCAGGCGGCAGTCGCCGTCTGGCTGTCGGAGTCGCTGTCCCCCGGGCGGTGCAGTTGCACGGTCCTGGTGACCTGCTCCACCCGCTCCGGGTGGTGGGTGAGCACGGTCAGCGGGGGGACGGGGATGCTCAGGCTCGCCTCAAGGCTCGCGTCCAGCGTTACGGCGTGCATCGCCTCGCCAATGGGCACGGGCAGCCTGAAACTGGTCTCGCCGTTGGGGACGAAGGGGACGCTGCCGGCCGATGCGCCGGTCGCTGCGGCCACTGTTCCCGTGATGGCCGTTACCCTGGCGTCCATCACCGTCGTCTCGGTGACGCTCTCGTGTCCTGCCACCGTCTGAAGCTCCACCGGGTGCTCGATGTGCGTCACGCACTCGGACTCGATCACTCCGCTCACCGCTCCGGGCGTCCAGCCCAGGGAGGTCATGCGGAGATTGCACAGCTCGCCCTCGGTCTCGGGGAGCGGGTATGGGATCCGCTCGTTCTCAACCGTCAGCGCCCCGGCCTGCCCCAGCGTGTCCTCCCACGACACGGTGAAGGACGGCGTGGGGCCGTGCAGGGGGAGGGAGTAGTCGATGCGCTCCCCCTGGGTCAGGGTCGCCGAGCCCCAGAAGCGGAGGGAGCGGCCGTCGCTCCCTCCGAAGGCGCGGACGCGGATGTCGACGTCGGTTGCGGCCCGCAGGGTGACGGCGGCCCGCTCGCCGGAGACGGTCAGCCCCTCGACGAATACCCGCCGTCCCTCCACCGGCTCGGTGACCTCGAAGTCGATCTCGTCTCGCCAGCGCTCATCGTCCGGGCTCTGGGCCAACACCGCCTGGGGGACGGTCGCGGCCATCGCCACCAGGGCAAGGGCCACGACCGGCGCCCACCCCGTGCGGGGCTTTCGCCGGCTCTCCAGCGTCTCGGCCTTATGGCCGGGAACGCCCCGGTTCGGGTCGGCCTTGGGGCGGCGCTTGCCGAACCACCCGTGGGGCCTGAAGGGACGCCGTTCGCCGCGTCGCTCCTTGGACTTCCCCCTGCGCTTCCTCCTGCTCCTCAGCCTGCGGAGGACGCGCTTCGTGCTCTTCGCCATCAGCCGAAATGGGCCGGGGCCGCTCTTTTTCGCGGGCTGCGGCGGAGCCGGTGCCTCGGCCCGCACCAGCTGGGACACGGGGCCTGCGTAGACCCGCGCCCCCAGCCGGTACTTCAGCAGGTCGGCGGCCACCAACGGCAGCCGCCGACCGCCCACCTTCCCCACGACCATGGCGATGCCCACCAGTCCGAAGACGACGGCAATCGCCATGCGCACCTCGGTGGGGCCTACCGGGGCGTAGCGGTAGGCCCCATAGGACAGGGCGCACACCGCGGTGATGGCCACGATCTGCGGGAAAGTGAATCCCAGCAGCACCCGGTCCTCGGCCTGGACGTGAGTCGGTACCTCGTGTTCTCTCATGGATCGTTCCTCCTTGCTCACGTCCGCCTAGTTGTTGGGAACTGGTGTTGGCGTGGCCGGCTCCGGCAGATCGACGTCCACCACCGGGTCCACGACGGCGTTCATCACGAGCTCCACGACGCCGTAGGCGACCAGGGCCAGGACGACGCCGGCCAAAGCGGTCATCATGGCGCTCTTGCCGCGCTCCATCTGGTGGGGCGCTCCCGAGGCCGTCAGGTACAGGTACGCGCCGTAGATGAAGAAGCCGACGCCCACCGCGCCCACGATCCCCAGCCCGATGCCCACCAGGTTCGATATGGTCTGTGTCAGTTGTTCCATTCCTTCTTTTCTCCTCTCTTCAATCGAGCGTTTCGCTCGTCTCTATCGGTGGTGTTTCGTTGGCTCATCTAGCTGCACATCGCCTCGCCTCCGTCGTGGTGTTGCGGCTACTCGCCGCTGCTCCTGGGCGCTCCCCCGCCGGGGTCTCCTCCCGCCGACGGGGTCGCCATCGAAGCCGCCGAGCTGATGCCGCCAGCCGCCGCCGACAGGCCCGCGCCCGCGGCCATCGCCCCCACCGCTGCGCCCCCCGGCCCTCCCGCCGCGCCGCCCGCCACCAGCCCGATGGTCCGGGCCGAGCGCATGAAGGACGCGGGGAGGTTCATGCCGAAATAGAGCATCGACAGCCAGCTATCGAAGGTCCCGGCGTTCCCCAGCAGCGACGGCACCCGGGTCGCCATGTAGACGAAGGCCAGGGACATGAGGAGCTTCCAGATCAGGTCCTGCACCGGCTCGAAGGCGGCTATCTGCGCCACCTCGTTGAGGAACCCGAAGCCCAGGGCAAGCGCGATGAGTTGGATGGCCTGCTGGAAGGTGGTGGTCATGAAGAGCCTGAGCCAGTGGCGGCCCCAGCCCGCCGTGTGCGGCAGGATCCACAGCCCAAGCGCGATGGGGGCCAGGGCAAGCAGCATGTCGATCAATGCCAGACGGAGCACCATCTGCACGATGACGTAGAGGACGAAGAATCCGTAGACGAGGTAGAGGACGGCCAGCAGCAGGGCCATGCCCACGCTCCCGGCCTGCACCGCCGTCAGCAGGGTGCGGAGGGTGGAGCGGAGCATGTCGCCCGCGGTGACGTCCAGGGAGACGGCGACGAAGCCGGACACGGCGTCGGCCACGTCCAGGACCAGGGCGCACCACCACAGGGACGATGCGGCGGCGACGAGGCCCAGCACGAGGCGCGGCACCATCTCCCGCCACCCCGCCTGACGGCTGCCCAGGTGCTCGGACATGATGAGCGTGAGCCCCATCCAGCCGAGGATCACGATGAGCGCGCCGGAGGTGACGGCCCAGACGACCATCCACGCCTGGCGCACGATGTCGTGGGCGTAGGTGAGATCGGGAGGGGTGCCTGTGAGGATGTCGCTCATCGGCTATCCGTCCCCACAGTTGTCGGCGTCCTCGCCCGACGCCCGTTCCACGACGCCGCAGAGGGTCCCGTGGGTGCCCTCGATGATCCAGCCGGCGAAGGCCCTCGCCCATCGACCGGGGTTGAGGGCGGAGAGGATCTTGTCCCAGATGCGTCCGGGCTGGTGGATGGGGACGACGGCGTAGAAGTCGCCCCGCTTGCCGTCCTCGGACTGGACCAGCAGCACCAGCAGGTACGCCTTGTCGCGATCGAGCTCGGGCTGCTCGTCCAGGGCCGGGTACTCCCAGGAGTACTCCCAGCCGTCGCTTCTCTTCTTCTCGCCGCCTTTGACCTGGTAGACGGCGCTGATCCAGTCGCCGGTGTCGGCGTCGCGGACGGCGTAGTGGAGGACCGTGATCTTCCGGTCGAAGACGGGGCGGGCGACGAACTCGCCGCCGCCCTTGCGTTCGATGAACTCCCGGTCGGCGTTGACCAGGACGATGTGGTCGCCCCACGGCTCCTGGGCCAGGGCGGTCCCGCTGGACGGGATTGCCACCAGCGCCGCCAGGAGCAGCGCGGAGGCCAGGGGAATGAACCGTCTAAACGACCAGAGTTTCGATTTCAGCGCCACGATGTCCACCTCTCTGCGGTTTCGTGCGGCCCATCGGATCGGGGCCGCCGCGAGAGAGTGTGAACAACCGAAAAACGGTTAGAAACTACCCGTAAGGTGCATCACTTTTGATGCACCTTACGAGGCAATAGGAAAACGCCTCCGTCCATGCAGTAATGGGGCTGTACAGGAAATCGAGTTTCGGTGGAAAACGAATAGTGGGTCGTGCCAAAGCTGAATTCGGGGGAAATCACCCCCTACAGGAGGTAAACGGCGAGCAATGTGTTGAAAGAGTGCGTTCAGGTCATCCGGCCCAAAACCCCCTCGACGGTGGGGGGCACGAATCACGGGAATCGGCGGGCTCAGCGGAAAACCGGGCGCAAAACTCCGGCGACGTGGGGGTGCGTTACGCCGGGTGACCACCGGACCCGGTGCCGGGCCGAACCTGGGCCGTAGCTGGGGCGAGGTCGAAACGAGATTCTGAGAAGGAGGAAATTGCCATGAAATCGACCGAACACGGCATCGAGGAGAGCAAAGCGGTGGAGAACATGTACCACATGCGGCTCATGGCGCTGCTGCAAGAGCTGGTGCGAAAGCGGGGTCCCAAGGGCGCGGCCCGGGTGCTGGAGATCGACCCCAAGACCGTGGCCGAGAGCATCAGGACGGGACAGCTCTCACGCCGGACGCGGGACGCCCTGGAGCGTGCGTTGCAGGAGGGCGTCGGCTCGGCTGCGGAGCGCCAGCGGGAGCGCAACGAGAAGCTGGAGGCCCGGGTCGAGGCGCTGGAGAAGGGTCAGGACGAGCTGGGCAAGGAGCTGCGCAGGCGCATTGCCTCCGTCGAGGGGCAGGTCGCCTCCCTGCGGCGGGACGACGGCCAGGGGAGCGGTGCCGGTCAAGCCGGTGCCGGTCCCTCTGCGGAGGGTCCAGGCGATTCGGAAGGTGGTACGGCCGCCGGTGGCGGGAAGCCTCCGACGAGGCCCTCGATGCGCCGAGAGTACCCCGACCTGGCGACGCTGGAGCCCGCCGAGGACGACGAGGAGATATTCGGCGCGGCGTGGTCCCTGATCGTCGAGTGGCGGGAGCTGCTGGACGCCCATCCCGAACGGGGCGAGGGCGTTGCGTGGCTGACCACCCAGGTGCGGGTCCTGGAGGTCGAGCTGGCCCTGCTCGAAGAGCACGGGATGACCCTGCCGCCTGAGACGCAGCCGCTGCGGGACTTCGACCGGAGCGGGCAGATCACCTGGCGCAGGACCGCGCTCTCCGACACGCGGAGAGCGCTGAAGAGGGCCGAGTTCTGGAACAGGGTAACCCTCGGGCGCTGGCGCAAGTGATGGGCCGGGACAGTGCGCGGGACAGCCGCTCCGAACCATGTGAACTATTTCGGATTTTTTTGTGATGTTTATGTGACCTGGATAAACGGGTTTGGGCGGTCACACTCCGAAAGCCTTTTCAACGCCGAAAAGGTCTGGTAATAATTGGTGCACTGTTTGGCTTTTACCACGGTTTCCGACCCTAGAAACCTGGGTGCATGATCCCTGTTGCACGGGCTTTGCCCACGAGGGAACGCTGTCACTGCGAAGTTTGACGTTGGTCCTTCGCAAGCAGCACGGACCGATTCGACGGAGTTGCCACAGAGCCTTCGTCCTTGGTCTAGTCCGGCGGGTTGGAGTCGACGTTCGTCCTCCTCCCCTAGGCACCCGTCCGGCGAGTGGAGTGGATCGCTCCGGCTGGCTGGACACCCTGCCGGTGGTTGAGGTTTACCTCATCCGCCGGACCACGGGGATGAATGCGTCCTACGCATCGTCCTCGTCAAGCTGGTCGAAGTGCGTCTTGCGCTTCGGCCGGTTCGACATGTCTGCGGTATGGCTGGCACGCAGCCGGGCCGCAGCTTCGACACGCGCCGGTCTGCCACCGAGAAGCAGGCTGGCCGCTTCACGCATCGCAGCATTCCCCAGCTTGGACGCTATCCACCCTGGGCGAGCTGCGTCTTCGGCACGGAGTCCGCGGCACACAACACACAAGGAGGTAGCGCACATGGACGAATCACGGACACAGACGGAGAGGTACACGGGACCCAGCGCGGGGCGGATCGCCGAGCTTCTGCCGCACCGGGTCAGCTTCGAGCGGGGTTGGTTCTGGATGAAGACGGTCTGCCACGGCGGCTGCTCCGACGACCTGGCGTTCCGGCAACAGCCTGACGGCAACGGCATCGAGGTGCGGTGCCACACCGTTGGGTGCGGCAAGGGCGTGGTGATCACCGAGCTTGAGGCGCTCATCGGGCTGCCCATCTGGACGGCCTACGAGCCGGTCAGGACACCCGAGAAGCGTCCCTGGTGGAAGCGCAGGACGGTCGTCGTGGCCGGGGTCATCGCCCTGGTGGTTGCGGCGCCGCTGCTGACGCTGGACGTCGAGCTCTTCTTCCTGAACCTGTTCGGGCTGGGCATGGGCTGGCTGCTGCTCAGGCGGTTCATGCCCCGGCGTCCGGTGGGAAGACCGAGACGCTGACCAGAGGGCTCCGGCCCTCGCACAACCCACCTAAACACACAAGGGGTCGTCTCTTCGGAGGCGGCCCCTCTTTCTTTGCCCGCAGGTCGGGCGCGGATCGACGGCAACACACACGCTGAAGCACTAAGGAGGTGCGTAATGACGACGGCGACATTAGTAGCAGGCAATGGGACGATGGACGCGGTGGACAGGCCCCGGCGCAGCCTGGAGGAGCTGGTCGACCAGGTCTTCGCAGCGATGGGGTTCGGGGACGAGCCGGAGACGGCGGAGCAGAGCGCGGCCCGCACGATCCACGAGGCGAGGCGGCTCAGGCAGGCAGGGGACGTGGACACCGCGCTGGCGGTGCTGGGAAGCGTGAACGTGGCGCAGGCCACGCCGAGGGAGACCCGGTGGGCATTCTCCGAGTGGAAGGCGCTGGTGAAGCGGCAGTTCGGCGGCCGCGGCGCCCTGGTCTACAGCCAGAGCACGGGACGGGCGGCCGCCCTGGTGCCCACCGGCGACGGCGGGACGCTGGAGGTCACGGCGGTGCTGGGGATGCGCTGGCGGCCCGGCAAGGTCGTCTCGGAGCGCAGCCTCCGGGGGCTCAGGCCCCTGGCCGGAGGTGCGTGATGGTCACCGCCAACGTGGACATCACTGAGCTGAAGGCCCGTCACCCCCTGGGCGACACGGTGGGGGCCGCGGGCGTGCGTCTCAAGGGAAGGGGCAGGGTCCGCCAGGGCGTCTGCCCCTTCCACGACGAGGCGGAGGGCTCCTTCACGGTCTACGCCGACTCGCAGCGGTTCTACTGCTTCGGGTGCGGTCTGGGCGGCGACGTGCTGGACTTCATCCAGCGGGCTGAGAACCTGAGCCTGACCGAGGCCATCGCCCGGCTGGACGGGGGCCACCGGCCCGTTTCCGGGGCCGCCCATCGTCCAGCCCGAACGCGGCGTCCTGCGTCCGCCGCGCTGGCTCCCAGGGACCCCGCCCTGCTGACGGCGGCGGCGCGCTTCTACGCCGGAATGCTCCGGCGTTCGACAGAAGCGCGGGAGTACCTGGCCTCCCGGGGCGTCGGCCCGGTCGCCGCAGACCGCCTCTCTCTCGGCTACGCGCCGGGCGGCGGGCTGCGGCAGGCCCTGGAGTCCCTCGGCTTCTCCGAGAAGCGCATCGGGGACTCCGGGCTGTTCATGGAGCGGGGATCGGAGCGGTTCGCCGGCATGGTCGTCGTTCCCGACGCCTCCGACGGCCTCGTCCGCTGGCTGAAGGGCCGGGCCCTGGGCTCCGGCGCAAGGCCCCGGTTCCAGGCCCTCCCCGGCCCCAAGCCGGTGCTCGGACTCGGCAGGCTCGGCCCCTCCCCGCCCTGGGCGGTCGTCACGGAGGGCGTCTTCGACTGGCTCCTCCTTACCGGGTGGGGCTTCCCCTCCTGCGCCGCCCTCGGCACCCAGGGCATGGAGCGGGTCGCCTCGGCCCTGCGGGGCTGCCCCCGCGTCTTCCTCGCCTTCGACAACGACGACGCGGGCCGGGAGGCGACGGACGGGCTTCTGGCCCTGCTCGGACGCAGGGCCGCCGCCGTCGCCTTTCCCCAAGGCGTCGGCGACGTGGGCGAGCTCGCGGGCCTTCCCAACGGACGGAGCGTCTTCCTCCGCCTGCTCTCGCAGGCCGCCCGCTCCGCCCGCTAGCGTCTTCGCGCCGCTCCCCTGCGGTCATCGCCGCCCGCTCTTCACTCCCCCACTTTCCCTCTAACGGAGCTTCCTTCGCTCCGCTCCCCGCATCACCCATCCCCACTCTCACCACCAAGGAGGACCTATGCCCATTTCGCGCCGGGCTCTGCCCGCACACGGACTCCCGTCGGGATTCCGCCCATCGGTTTCGCTACAGGAACAACACGTCAGAGAAGGAGACAAGCAATGTCTAACGGCAACAACAACGGACACCACCCCAACGGGACGGGCAACGGCCTCGTCCACGTCAACGGCAACGGGCACAAGCCCGACGCCGCAATCGTCACCGAGCACGACCTCGCATCCAGCGCGGGACAGACCCTGTACTGGGACGGGCTCTCGCCCGCCGTCACCCAGGTCCTCGGACAGCCCATCGACCCCGACCTGGTCTCCCAGCGCAAGGGACGCGGCGGCAGGTCCTTCGACTACCTCGAAGGCCACGCCGTCATCGCCCAGGCGAACCGGATATTCGGCTACGGAGCCTGGGGGTACGAGCTGGTGGGCGACGTGACGCTGCGCACCATCGAGACCGTTGACGCCCAGACGGGCGAGGTGAAGGTCTCCCTCGGCTACAGCGCACCCGTCCGGGTCACCGTCGCGGGGGCGCTGCCCCGCACCGACCTCGGCGTCCACCCGGTCACCGAGGACAATTTCGACGGCCACGACACGGCCATGAAGGGCGCGGTGACCGACGGTCTGAAGCGTGCCTTCAGGAGCTTCGGCGGCCAGTTCGGAAACGCCTTCTACGGCGACCAGTCGGCGAGCGCTCCTCAGCCGGAACGGGTACCCACGCAGGCCAGAGACAACGGCAGGCAGTCCCAGGCGCAACCCGGCGCCAGGCCCGCCCAGCCGCAGACGCAGGCCGGAGGCCGCAACGACGCCCAGGTGAAGACCCTGCGCAAGCGGCTCTTCGAGATCGCCTCGGAGCAGGGCCTCGACGAGGGGCAGGTGCGGAGCGCGGTCACGGACCGGACGGGCAAGGACATCGACGACCTGACGGCCGCCGAGCTCGGGCCGCTGGTTGAGGCCGCCGCCAACAAGCTCCGGCAGATGCAGCAGGAGCAGGCGCAACAGGCCGCCTAGTTCGACCGGACAGACCGGCACAACGGAGCGGGGCCGTCTCCTTCGGGGGGCTGCCCCGCTCCTCCATTCCAGGACGACAAGGAGGTCTGAAATGACGACGACCGTTACCTACACACCCTGGGGCTGGACCAAGGACATCGAGGAACTCGCCGAGGGCATCGTGAGAGTCACGACGCCCTCCCACGGCGGCCTGAAGCTCAGCCGGGAGCGGTGGGACGCGCTTCCCGCCGCCGTCCGCGACACGATGCTCACGCCGACCTTCGCCGAGGAGGACTGCGAGGAGCCCATCGTCAGGACGCTCCTGGGCGTCGGCGACGCCCGTGACCGGGAGATGGCCCTGAAGGTGGCGGGTTACTTCGACCACTATGCACCGGCGCTCCCATACCTCCGCGACCGTGCTCCGCACTACCACGTATTGGCCCACCTGGGCGGCTGCGCGACGGACCCCATCGGACGCTTCGACACCACGGAGGAGGCGGAGGCGTTTGCCGACACCGGGCGGTGGAAGGCCGTCTCCTGCGAGGGTGCGCTCCCGCTCTGCCGGGGGATTGGAGGAAGGCCATGACCGCGACAACGCGGCCCAGGCCGCGCAGCCTGCCCAGCACCACGACCAAGCTCCAGACGGAGTTCGGCAACCTGTTCGTCACGGTCTCCGTGGACGAAGCCGGGCGGCCCTTCGAGGTCTTCGGAGCGCTCGGCAAGGGCGGCTCGTTTCAGCACGGTGTGACGGAACTGGCCTGCCGCCTCATCTCCCTGCACCTGCGCAGGGGAACCCCCCTGGAGGAGGTCATCGACCAGATGCAGGGCATCCAGGAGATGCAGCCCTTCTGGAACCAGATGGGCGACGGCAGGAGCGTGCCCGTCCATGGCCTCGGCGACGGCATCGCCCACATCCTCAAGGCCCACCTGAAGCCAAGGGAGCAGCGGGCGGCGGAGCGGGTGCAGGCCGCCGCATGACCATTCATCTACAGGGGAAAGGAAAGAGAGCCATGACGACAGAGACCACGGACAGGGCGGAGGTCTTCTCCCGCCCCGCTGCGCAGATAAACGAGGACGGCGAACTGGTGGTGAGGGCATCGGCGGCCCTGGGCTGCCGCCGCGCCCTCTGGTACGCCGCGACCGGCTACGAACCCACCAATCCACCAAGCGACGACTCGCTGACGGCGATGGAGGCGGGCAACGCCCTGGAGTCGGTGGTGGTGCGGGCGATGGAGCGGGCGGGCTGGAAGGTGGACGCCCCCGATCCCCAGGACCCGAAGCAGGTGGCCGTGAGGGTCGGACCGAACCTGCTGGTCACCGGCCACCCGGACGGCACGGTGCGGCTCCCGCTATCGGAAGACGAGGCGGCCGCGCCGCAGGTGTTCCTCTTCGAGGACGAACCGGAGACTCCCGCCCACGGCGCCCCGATGGTCGTCGAGATCAAGACGCGGGGGCCGGACGCCTTCAAGCGTTGGCAGACCCTGGGGGCCGAGCGCAGCCACCCGGCGGCGGTGGCGCAGGCCGCCCTCTACACCCTGGGCGAGTTCGGGGAGATGCGGGCCGCCGTCATCGCCACGATGGACACGGGCAACCGCACCTGGGACTGGGAGCGGATACCCGCCGACCGGCTGGAGCGTGCACTGCAGGACGCCTGCGCCTGGCTCGGCGGGCTGGGGGCGCATCACGTCCAGAACGGGCCGGACCCCGACGCACTGCCCGACAGAGACTTCACAGCCGACTCCTGGCAGTGCCGCTCCTGTCCCTTCCTGGCGGTCTGCCTGCCGGGTGCGGCGGAGGTCGGCGAAGATCCTGAAATCGAGGAACAGGAGGTGAGCGACGAGGAGGCAAGGGACGCGGTGGCGGCCTACGCAGAGGCCCAAGAGTCCATCAGGGAGCCTGAGAAGGCCAAGCGCGCCGCGCTGGACACCCTGAAGGCGTGGATGCGCCGCCAGGGGGACACGAAGGCGACCGTCAACGGAAAGACGGTCAGCCTCGTGCAGTCGAAACGGTACTCCGTGAACCACCGAAGGCTCAACGAGGCGCTCGACCCGGACGTCCGGGCGGAGATCGTCACCGAGAGCGAATCGGAGTACGTGCGGGTCAGCTAGCCGCTCCCTCACAGGGGCGCAGGACGGGGCCGTCCACCCATCTACGGGAGCGGCCCCGCTCACATTTCAGACGGGCGCGGGAAGACCGCGCCACACCATCCATAAGGAGGACAGAACAATGTCACGGACGATCAACAAGGTAGAGCTGCTGGGCAGGGTCGGGACCGACCCCGAGATGACCTACACCCCGAACGGCACCGCCGTCACCAAGCTGCGGCTGGCCACCGACCGGCCCCGCTCCAACGGGGAGACCGAGACGGACTGGCACGACCTGACGTGCTGGGCCGGGCTCGCCGAGGCCGTCAACAACTACGTCGGCAAGGGGCAGCGCATCTACGTGGCGGGCCGCCTCGTCCAGAACACCTGGGAGACCGACGACGGCCAGCGCCGCCACCGCACCGAGGTCCACGCCTCCGAGGTCGTGTTCCTCGACGGCAACGGCAACGGGCACGCCGGGCAGGCGGACGACGCCTCCCCCTTCTAGCCGACTTTTCAAAACAGCACAGAGACGCCCGCATCAACCGGGCGCAACCGACTCACGGGGCCGCTTCCAATCTACAGGAGGCGGCCCCGCTTCTGTTCTAACCGGTAGGCAAGGAGGCCCTCATGTCCGCCACAGCGATACGCGCCGACACCCGATCGACAGGCTCACAGCTCTCCCTCTTCCAGTCAGAGGGGCAGGCGCTGCTGGACGCCCTGCGCAGCAACCTGGACCTCCTGGGAGAGATCGCGTTGCGCTACGGCGTGGAGGTCCAGCCGGAACGGTCGGACGCCCCGCCCTCGGTCACGACCCCCGATGACGTTCACAGGCTGCTCGCGCCGGAGATGTCCGGGCTGGCCCAGGAGCAGCTGCGGGTGCTGCTGCTCAACACCAAGAACGTCGTGGTCGGCCAGCGGGTCGTCTACCAGGGCAACGTGAACTCGTCGATGGTGCGGCCCGCCGAGGTGCTGCGGCCCGCCGTTGTCGAGGCCGTCCCCCACATCATCGTCACCCACAACCACCCCTCCGGCGATCCCACGCCCAGCCCAGAGGACGCGGCCTGCACCAGGGAGCTGTCCCAGGCCGCCAAGCTGCTGGGCATCGACCTGCTCGATCACATCGTCATCGGCGGAGACCGCTTCGTCAGCCTCAAGGAGCGGGGCCTGATGGGCTGACCCGCCACGTCCCGACGACCTGCGCCGTCGGGCGTCTCACGCGGGGACATCACCCCCGTGCACCGATTCCAACCCACACAGCGAAAGGAGACCCATCATGCTCCAGACCAACGTCATAGACCCCGAGGACCTGTTCACCATAAGCGCCGGGGGGTTCAACGCCACCGCCGACGCCTTCGCGAGGGACGAGGACACCGAGGGCCTCTGGTTCGTCTCGATGGTCGGTTCCCAGACGGCACTGAAGGCGATCTGGGCGTCGCTGCTGAAGCAGCCCCCGGACGTCGCCCACCTGATACGCGGCGCGGACGGCATGGCGCTGCAGGGCGGCTACCAGCGGTGCGAGATTCCCTACGAGACCATCGGCACCTGGACGACCAAGATCGCCCGCCTGCCCGCTACCGGCGGCTGGCACGCCCTCGTCTACACCAAGACCGCCGAGTATGCCTACGAGAAGGACTCCTTCCTCCTGCTGGCCCAGTCGGCGGAGGAGGCCCCGGCGCTCCATCACCGGTTCCTCGACAAGCGCAGCCCTCTGCCGCTCCACGACTCCTGGGCCGGATGGCTCTGGGAGCGGGGCATCGAGGAGGAGGAGATAGTCCCCCTGCAATCGGTGGGCGTTTCGGCCTACCGGTGCTCCCCGAACGCCAAGAGGTTGCGGGACGACCTGTCCTACGCCGTTGCGTCGGGCAGGCTCACGCTGCCGAGGGAGGCGTCCGATGGATAGGACTCTGAAGCGGGCCAAGCGCCACAGCAAGCGGCGGGGGCAGCGCAACTACGACGCTTGGCGGCGGTTCTCCCCGGATGGGAAGACCTGCCGCTACTGCCCGCACGACAACACCGAGCACCTGATGAGTTCGGGGCAGCCCCACTTCTTCAGGTCGGCGACGGAGGCGGAGCGGCGCGACCCCCACCTCACGCTCTACCGGCACAACCTGCCGGAGGGCGGCTCGGTGCTGGTGCGGCGGATGACCGTCGCCAACCGCGCCGAGCTCATCACCGCCTACTGCATCGCCTGCGCCGAGAGCATCGGCACCCGCCAGGTCCTCTGCTACCAGCGGAACCTGGCAATCGGCGAGGTGGTCGGCATCGAGACCAAACGCAATGACATCGCAGTCGCCGCCTGAAGGCGGCGGGAAAGGAGAGACGACATGAGACTGGCTGCACAGGCGAAAGGGGGCTACTACCCGACTCCCGAGCGGGTGGTGGACCTGATCGCCGAACTGATTCACACCCCCTCCGGCTACTACCACCGGGAGCGGGAGACCATCCGCATCCTCGACCCCTGCTGCGGGGGCGGGGACGCGCTCCAGAGGCTGGCCGAGAACCTCGACCGGCCCAACTCGATGACCATCGAGACCTACGGCGTGGAGCTGCACCGGGACCGTGCCGAGAAGGCAGAGGAGCGGCTCCACCGCTCCCTGGCCGCCGACCTGTTCGCCACGTCGATAGCGAACGGGGCCTTCGGCCTGCTGCTCTTGAATCCACCCTACGACTACGACTCGGAGGACAAGCGGACGGAGCACGCCTTCCTGACGCATACCACGCGCTACCTGGCCGAGAGCGGCCTGCTGGTCTTCATCGTTCCCAGGCAGCGCCTCGCGGTCTCGGCCCGCTACCTGTCCACTCACTACGGGCGGCTGCGTTGCTGGGCCTTCCCCGACCCGGAGCGTGAGGTCTTCGACCAGGTCGTACTCATGGGCTACCGGAAGACGGACCCCGTTCCCGACGCCGCTGCCGAGAGCATGGTGCTGGAGTGGTCGGTGGGCGAGCCGGAGCCGCTGCGCACCCGGCGCGATTCCTACTCCTACCCGGAGTACACCCCGGCCACGTCGCCCAGCGGCGACGTGCTGTTCACCACCCGCACCGTCGATCCCGTCGCCGCGGCGACGGAGGCCCGGCGGTCGGGACTGTGGACGAACACGGACATCACCGACACCCTCTGGCCCGCCGGGGACGCCCGCACCCGCCCGCTGATGCCCCTTCGCAGGGGCCACATAGCCATGCTGGTGGCGGCGGGATTCCTCAACAACCTCGTCCTCGAAGGCGACGGCAGACGCATCCTGGTCAAGGGGCGCACGTCGAAGGAGATGGAGCTGGTGGAGGACTCCCCGGAGAAGGAGGTCCACCGCGAGAAGCTCAAGACGACGGTGGTGGCCCTCGACCTGGCCGACGGGGGGATTGAGGATATCGCCGCCTAGCACGGACGCCACCCAATACACCTCCCTATAAGGAAAAGGAGAAGGAAGATGCAGACCCAGACAGTCATGGTGCTCGAAGCCTGCTCACGGTGCGGGCAGCCCATCGCCCCCGGCGAGCCCGCCATGCAGACCGCCTCGGTGGACCTGGGCGACTACGGAAGGGCGGTGTCCTCGCCGGTCAAGGCGTACCACCTCAGCGGCGACTGCTACGCCGACTACAGACGCAGAGAGGGCCTTCCCAAGGCCGCATAGACGGCTCCCACGCGGGGCCGCATTCCGAGGCCCGCCCACTGCGGCCTCGCACGTTCAACCATCGCCTGGGGACGCTTCCACGGAGCCGAAGCACAGAAGCGTCCCCTCCGGGGGGCGTGGTGCGTCTCGGTTCCCGGCGTCCACCAGAGACGCAAGGAAAGGAGACGTCGAAAATGAACCTCGGAGAGTTCATCGACAAATTCAAGGAGGCCATCGCCAAGAGGGTGGTCGAGTCCTACCCGCCGCTCTACCGGCCCTCGGAGAACGGCGGCATTCTCCCCCGCCTGCTCCGCAGGCCCCTGGGGGCGCAGGCCGACGCCATCAAGGGCGCAGCCCTCTCCCTCGAAGCCCACCGGGGCACCACCGTCGTCGGGGAGATGGGCACCGGAAAGACCTTCATCGGGGCGGCCGCCGCGCACATGGCGGGCTTCAAGAGGGTGCTGGTGCTCTGCCCGCCCCACCTGGTGCCCAAGTGGAAGCGGGAGGTGGAGATGACGGTGCCCGGCGCACGGGGCGTCATCGTCACGTCCATCACCGACCTGGAGAGGCTCCGCTTCTCCATCGGCCCCGGCCCGCTCTTCGCGGTGATGAGCCGGGAACGGGCCAAGCTGTCCTACCGCTGGATGCCCGCCGTCAACTACCGGTGGGCAACGTCCAGGGGCAGGCTCATCAGGGAGGAAGAGACGGGGGAGCCCTTCCGGATCCCCTGCTGCCCGACCTGCACGGCGCAGATCGTCGACAAGGACGGCGTGCCCCTGACGGACAAGGACCTGAACCGCCGCAAGCACACCTGCGACAGCTGCGGCAACCCCCTCTGGCAGGCGGACAAGTCGGGCCCGGCCCGCTACCCGCTGGCCGACTACGTCAAGCACCACATGAAGGGATTCTTCGACCTGCTGGTCGGAGACGAGGTCCACGAGTACAAGGCCCGCGGCTCGGCCCAGGGCATCGCCGCCGGCACCCTCGCGGAGGCTTGCGGCAAGTCCCTCAGCCTCACGGGGACCATGATGGGAGGCTACAGCTCGACGCTGTTCCACCTCCTCTACCGGTTCTCGCCGGAAATCCGGACGGAGTTCGGGCGCTCCGATGAGCACCGCTGGATACAGCGGTACGGCTTCGAGGAGGTCTCCATCGGCAAGCCCGACGACGACGCCCTGGAGGACGGGCGCAACAGTCGCCGCCGCAGCTACCGCAAGGTGGTCAGGGAGAAGCCGGGGCTGGTGCCCTCGGCGTTGTTCCACATCATCGGGAACACCATCTTCCTCAAGCTGGCGGACGTCGCATCGGGCCTGCCCAAATACGACGAGCAGATCCTCCTGTCCTCGATGGACTCGGAGGAGGACTCGACGGGGTACTCTCAGCGCAGCGCCTACAACCACGTGTTCGAGGAGCTGAAGAAGGAGCTGTCCAAGGCGCTGAAGGCCGGGTCCAAGCGCCTGCTGGCGACCTACCTGCAAACCCTGCTGGCCTACCCGGACGGCTGCACCAGGGGGGAGACGGTCTTCGACCCCAGGAGCGGCGACATCATCGTCGCGGTGCCGCCCCTCTCCGAGGAAAAGCTCTACCCGAAGGAGAAGGCCCTGGTGGACCTGGTGGCGGCGGAGCGCTTGGCCGGTCGCCGGGTGCTGGTCTACGTCACCCACACGGGGACGCGGGACATCACCGGGCGCATGGACGACTTCCTGACCCGACACGGGTTCCGGGTGGCGGTGATGAAGGCCGACGCCGTGGCCCCCGACAAGCGGGAGGCGTGGGTGGCCGAGAAGGTCAAGCAGGGCATCGACGTGCTGGTCTGCCACCCCCGGCTGGTGCAGACGGGCCTGGACCTCATCGACTTCCCGACCATCGTCTGGGATGAGATCGACTACAGCACCTACGTCATGCGGCAGGCTTCCCGCCGCTCGTGGCGCATCGGGCAGACCCGCCCGGTGAAGGTCGTGTTCATGTCCTACCGGAACACCCTCCAGGCCGACGCCCTGAAGCTGGTGGCGAAGAAGCTGCAAAGCTCACTTGCCGTCGAGGGTGAGCTGCCGGAGGACGGACTGGCCGCCTACGGCGACGACGGGGACGACCTGATGATGGCCCTGGCCCGCAAGATCGTCAGCGGCGACGAGGAGGACGCCGGCGACGAGACGGTGGAGGACGCCTTCGCCCAGGCAAGGGACGCCGAGGCCAGCGCCGAGGAACTGCTGGTGGACGACGACTGGAAGGCCGTCGAGGTCGAGCCGGAGACCATCGTGGTCAACGGTAACGGCAACGGACACCACGCCAACGGCCACGACCCCTTCGACATCGGGAAGACGGTCGAGCTTGTCCCCAGCAACGGGCACGCGCCCGCAAATGGCAACGGCGCCAACGGCCACCACGACGAGGAACCGGAGCCGCAGCAGTCGCTGTTCTCCTGGGCCGAGTTCATGGCCGAGGAGCCGGTCAAGGCCAAGCGCAAGAACGGCAAGCCCCAGCCCGCAAGTCTCTCGATGTTCGAGTGGGCGATGGAGCAGGAGCGGGAGAAGGAGCCGGTCGGCGCAGGGCGCTAGGCCGCAGTTTACGGGGGAGGGTACGCCGCCAACGGAGCGGCGTCCTCTCCCGCATGGCAACGGGCAGAAGCAGCGATCAGAAAGGAGACCAACCATGGCAAGGATTTTCGTGTACGACGACCGTGAGTTCCCGGACCCCGACCCCGAGATGAGCGTCGACCAGGTGAAGGGAACGCTCGCCGACTTCTACGGGGAGATCTCCAACGCCTCGGTCAAGGAGACCAAGCGCGGAGACGACACCGTCTACGAGTTCCAGCGGCGGGTGGGCACCAAGGGGGCCTTCACCCGGTAAGGAGGCATCCGATGGACACCCGCACCTTCGCTGGTCTGCTGGCGGTCACACCGCCTACGGACCTCAAGATAACCGAGCTCACGGCGGAGCTCACACGGCCCGACGGCGCCCTCGACGTGGACGCCGCGGCCGCACGGCAGAAGGACGTTGAGATGGCCTGCGCCCAGGCCCAGGACTACGCCTCGGCCACGGGCCGGCTCAAGGAGGCGCTGCGGTGGCGACTGCGGCCCCGGCGCTAATCAGCGGCCTTTCCCAACTGCTCCTGCGGCGTCCGCCGTCGCTGCGGGAGCTGGTGACCGTGATCGGCTACGCCGACGACTACGCATGGTTCATGGGACTGGTGCGCCGCCTCTTCCCCAACGAGGCGGAGGCGGCGCTCTCGGCCCCCGACGTGCACACCAGGGTGGAGCGCTTCGCCAGTCTCTTCGGCGAGCGCCACTTCCCCCTGTACATGCCGGTGATCGAGTTCTGGACCGAAGCCGACGACGAACCCCCGTGGTCCTGGCTCAGGAGGGGCATCCCCTTCGACCTGATGGGCTTCGGCTACGACGGCCTCCACGAGCTGTGGAACGGCTACCGGGACGGCATATCGGCCCTGCTCCTGTTGGCCAACCCCCCGGACTCCTTCTACGGGGAGTCCGACGAGATACGGACGGCCTGGCTGGAGTCGGCCGCAGAGCGCATTCCGCAACAGACCCTTCAGAGGCTCCCCGAAGGGGGCATACCCGTCGAGGAACTGACGGAGGCGGTGAAGGATACCCGGTTCGAGGGGGCGGCCAAGGCCGCCGCCTGGGTCTTCGCCGAGACCGGCAACTTCTTCCTCGACCACAGCTACGAGGACGGCAACTATGACGGGTTCTGCGACCCCTGGGACGACGAGATCATCGCCGATGGCACGGAGGAGTGGCGGAAGGCCAGCGCCCTGATGGACTCGGTCTTCACGCTGGCCGACTGGCTGGAGGAGGACCTTCTGGCCCGCTTCGCCGAGATGCTGGACTTCGTCCTGCCGCGGCTCCCCGAACCACAACAAGGAAAGGAGGACGACGACCATGACGACTGACGTTGAGAAGACCGAGTGGTCCCTGCCCGGACCGGATGAGATGCCCAGGGACAAGCTGAACCTCCAGCTGGAGGTCTACGACGAGACCCTCCTGCTGCGCGGCTTCGAGGGCGACTCAACCTGGGTGAGGACCGTCTCGGCGGACGAGATCGCCAACGTGTTCACCCAGCACTTGGGGTTCTCCTCGGGGCTGCTGCCCCAGGACGCTCTCTGGTGGAACCAGGGCGAGACCGGGCAGATGGTGGCCCTCTGGCGACCGCCGCAGGTCTGGCCGGTGGCCCTGCAACGGGAGGCGTTCAAGCCCCCCGCACGGCTCCGGCTCCCTATGCCGGGGCTGGTCTTCGTCTGCTCGCCGGGCCGCGCCCCCTGGGTCTACGCGGCCCTGGACAGGCCGACCGACTCCGATGACCGGCTCTACCGGATGCCCGCCTTCAACGTCTTCAGCGACGGGCGGGTCTGCCCCGGAAGCCACAAGTTCCCAGAGGAGGTCGGGCTCATACCGGAGTCCTTCTTCCAGTCCTACTTCTCCGGCACCGGGGACACACGGAACCGCTCGAACAAGCACCCCGAAGACTTGCACGCGCTATGGGAGGAGCTTGATGGAAAGACTGAGTACCCGGTTGAGGACCTTGTTCCACAGTGCACGGTGGCACAGGCCATCGCGGCCTCCCAGGGGAGACGGGGCTATGGCCACCGCTAGCGGCGGGCCTGCCGCGACCGACCGCCTGACGCCCGTCGGCTACCTCGTGAATCGCAAAGAGGGGCTGGCCGGAGCCCACGGCATCGGCTACGACTACGTGCTCGGATCGGGCGGCCTCTACGTCCAGTCCGAGAGCGCCCACCTGACGGCGCGGCTGCTCGTCGCCCACTGCGAGGTCCGGGGTCTGGCTCCCGTGACCGGGAAGGTGGAGCTTGCGAACGGCCCCATCCCTGCCCGGCTCTTCGAGGTCGGGCTGCGCTGGTTTGAGGACGATCCGGGCACCGAGCGGTTCTTCGCCGTGCGGTGGGACGGGGGAGCCTATCGGCTGGTGGTCCCCGAACAGGAGGGGACGGCCTGGTCCCTCAGTTACACGCCGCCCGCAGGGGTGGTGGCCGAGTTCCACTCCCACGGGACCTCCCGCGCCTTCTTCTCGAAGACCGACGACGGCGATGAGCAGGGGTTCCGCATCTACGGCGTCGCAGGACGCCTCGACACTGACCGGCCCGAGCTGAGCCTCCGGGTCGGCGTCTACGGCCACTTCGCCCCGGCGCAGTGGTCGCAGGTGTTCGAAGGCCCAAACCCCGGCCTCCGGCTGATGGGCGAAGAGCCGGACGCAACCAATCCAATAGAAGGAGGTGAGTGAGCGATGCCCTACTACCTGGACAACGCGTTCCTGCTGGACAATCCCTGGATCACGGTGGTCGGTTGTGGGGGCACGGGCGGCTTCGTCGCCGAGGGACTCTGCCGTCTCTTCCAGGGGCGGGAGGCCAACATTGTCCTGGTCGACCATGACCGGGTGGAGCCCCACAACCTGCTCCGGCAGAATTTCTACCCCGGCGACGTGGGCGGCTTCAAGAGCCAGGTCCTCGCAGACCGGCTGGCAAAAGCCTACGGGCGTCCCGTGGGCTACTCGGTCTATCCCTTCCGGGAGTACGACCACGACTCTCGCACCAACGCCCACGGCTACCCCGGCCTCATCGACATCGGCGAGAGCCTCATCATCGGCTGCGCCGACAACGCCCTGGCACGGAAGGCCATGGCGGAGTGCCTGCCGGGACACCCTGCCCGCTGGCTCATCGACGCGGGCAACGACACCAACTGGGGACAGGTGCTCGTTGGGAACGTGTCCGCCCGCGTGGACTGGGACGAGCCCGCCTTCTCGGGTGAGACCTGCTACCTGACCCCCGCGCCCACGCTCCAGCGCCCCGACCTGCTCACGGCGGTCTCGACCAGACCGCCGGACGTGGACTGCGCGGCCGCCCTCGACCTCACCGACCAGGACCCGACCATCAACCAGATGATGGCGTCGCTGGTGCTACAGGTGGTCCGCCGCATGGTGGCGGGCACCTGCCCCTTCATGGCTCTCTACCTGGACATGGACCTGGGGACGGTCACACCCACCTACGTCACCCTCGAAGCGGTGGAGCGGACTGTGGGGACCCACGTCGAGTGATCGGCGCACACGAACCCAATCAGAGAACGAACAAGAGAGGAGAAACCGATGACTGAGAAGCACGGAACCACGACCATGTGGCAGGACCCCAACAGCGGGCTCCGCAAGCACAAGCTGATGACGAAGGAGCTCGGGGACACCATCCCGGCCCTCTACGCCAACGAGAAAGTCGCCGACTACGACTCCGTTCTCGCTCCCGCCAAACTCTTCAGTCCCTACACCGGCTGGCGCTGGTACATCACCGAGTGGGAGGCCGAGACCGGGCTGTGCTTCGGCCTCGTCGAGGGATTCGAGACCGAGCTGGGCTACTTCTCGCTGGACGAATTGGCGGAAGCGACCGTGTTGGGCACCGTCCCCGCCGTGGAACGCGACCTCTACTGGCAGCCGCAGACCCTGGGGGAGATAAAGAGGGAGTCGAGTCTCGCGGCGTAGCAGGGCGACCGGTCCACGCGAGCGCATTCATATATAAGGAAGGGAGAAGACCATGCCAGACGAGACCGGAACGGAAACGGCCCGCTCGGACGCTCCGAGCGCCGACGACAGCCTCTTCGGTGATGCCCCGGACGATTCGCAGGCCGGGGTAGCCGAGGAGCAGGTCTCCACAGAGGAGACCGAACCGTGGGAAGACACTCCCGACGACGGTGAGCCGGACGCCGACGGGGAGCCCGAACAGGGGCTTGGCCCCGCCGAGGGAGCGGATGCACCCGCAAACGACCTGAAGGTGATCGTGTCCATCAAGGGAAGCAGGGCCACCATCGGGGTGCAGCGACCCTCGTCGGACCCGCACATCGAGTCCTTCGACAACCTGGATGAGTCGGGCCTGACCCAGGAAGTCACGGCGGTGATCGAGAGGGCGCGGGCCCGGTGGGAGGAGTCACCCAAGAACCCCGCCTACGAGCGGCCCGATCCCCCGGCCCGCCGCCGCAACCGGCGGGGCCAGGAGACGGCCCAAGCCGCTAACGCCGAGGCGGGGACGGAACAGGCGCAGCAGCAGACGCTGAGGCTCTTCTAGCGCCGGAGCGCGAGGTACGGGGGAGGTCGTCGCAGCCATTGCGACGGCCTCCCACCGCCCATCCATATGTGCGGCCTTTTGGCGTTTCAGGCCGATTGCGCCGCCAGTGTATGGGGTCTTTTTGCGTTTCAGGCCCGGCGCCGCCTCACTCGGTGAAGATATGGCCGAGGCCCAGGTCTTCGGCCAGTTTGAGCAGGGCCATCATGTGCTCCATGTTGGGACGGCCTTCGCCCTTCTGCCAACGACCTACTGTGTGGCGGTAGGTGCCGATGCGCCGGGCGATCTCCGACCACGACAGGCCGGACTCCCTCTGGAACCGCTTAAGGCGCTCCGCGAAGTCGTCGGAGAAGTCGTAGGTTTGTATGTTGTAGTCAATCTGCTGTCTCGGCATCGCGCCGGTCCGTTACAGGGTTTCATCTGCTCCTGCCCGCCGTACCGTCAGGGCCGCAGCCCTCGCTACGCCCTGCCCATGTATGCGGCCTTCTTTGCGTTGGGGGAGATTCGAGTGACCTGCCCCCATTTCAACGATGCACGGCTCCAGGCGAGAGGCGCCAATCTCACGCGCGGCAGTTATCACTCCAGGGCTTTGATCCCCAGGAAGTCCCGGGCCTGCGCCAACACCTCCGCCGCGTGGGTGTCGCCAAACTCGTTCGCGGCGTTGATCGCCATCGTTCCGAATCCCAGCAGCTAATCGTCGTCGATGATGGTCATGGTCGCTTCCTCGCGGTCTAGCGTTGCGCCTACCGGGGAGTGGAGGTAGACCGTGAAGAGTTCGTCCGGCTCGTCCTTCGAGTCCCGATTCAGCCACACGGCTCCCGTTCCACTGGTCTCGCCCGCGCGAATCCGTATCTCTCCGCCCATGTCCCAGTAGTCCTGCCCGCCGCGCGCCCTGCGGTCAGGGTCATTTGACGCCAGGGTGCGCCACTGCACCGTGATGTCCTCATCCGACGCCTCGGAGAGGGTCACCCGGAACACCAGGTCTGAATCGCTTTCCGACGCTGAAGCGTCCTCGATGGAGATGGTTATCTCGGTTGTCGGCGGAGGAACGTCGTTGTCAGCCACCGCTACCGTGGCCGTTGACGCCGTGCCGACGGTGTACCCGGTGCCCGACTGCACCGTGGCCGTGACCGAGCCGTCGGCCTCGTCCACGTTGTCGTTGCTGGTGGCGATGGTGTACGTCGCCGTGGCTCCGCTGACGCTGACCGTGGTCGCGCCGGACGCGCCCCAGCTGCCGCTCTCACTGACGCCGATGTTGACGGTGATGGGGCTGGCAGGGGCCGGACTCGCGCTGATGGTGAAGCTGGCCGTGCCGCCCTCCGTGATGCCAGCGCCTCCGCTTATGGTGATCTCCGGCACGTCGTCGTCCGCCACCGTTACCGTGGCCGCTGACGCCGTCCCGACGGTGTAGCCGTTGCCGGCCTGCACCGTGGCCGTGACCGAACCGTCGGCCTCGTCCACGTTGTCGTCGCTGGTGGCGATGGTGTAGGTGGCCGTGGCCCCGCTGACGCTGACCGTGGCCGCGCCGGACGCGCCCCAGCTGCCGCTCTGCGAGACGCCGATGTTGACCGTGATCGGGCTGGCAGGGGCCGGACTCGCGCTGATGGTGAAGGTGGCCGTGCCGCCCTCCCTGATCCCAGCGCCTCCGCTTATGGTTATCTCCGGGGTTGCCGGCGGCGGTGCGTCGTCGTCGGCCACGTTGACCGACGCTGAGGACGCCGTGCCCACCGTGTAGCCGCTGCCGGCCTGCACCGTGGCCGTGACCGAACCGTCGGCCTCGTCCACGTTGTCGTCGCTGGTGGCGATGGTGTACGTCGCCGTGGCTCCGCTGACGCTGATGGTCGACGCGCCGATGGCCCCGAAGCTGCCGCTCTCGCTCACGCCGATGTTGACCGTTATCGGGCTGGCCGGGGCCGGGCTGGCCGTAATGGTGAAGCTGGCCGTGCCGCCCTCCGTGATGCCGCTGCCTCCGCTTATGGTGATCTCCGGTGTTGGCGGCGGCGGTGCGTCGTCGTCGGCCACGTTGACCGACGCCGAGGACACGTTGCCCACCGTGTAGCCGGTGCCCGACTGAACCGTGGCCGTCACCGACCCGTCGGCCTCGTCCACGTTGTCGTCGCTGGTGGCGATGGTGTACGCCGCCGTGGCTCCGCTGACGCTGACCGTCGACGCGCCCGTCGCGCCCCAGCTGCCGCTCTGCGAGACGCCGATGTTGACCGTGATGGGGCTGGCAGGGGCCGGGTTCGCGCTGATGGTGAAGGTGGCCGTGCCGCCCTCCGTGATCCCAGCGCCTCCGCTTATGGTGATCTCGGGATCGGGCGTGGGCGGCGGATTTACCGTCCCGGCGTCGTAGTCGAGCTTGTACTGGATGGCCTCGGCGGTGCCTTCCCAGGCCGTGTTGGCCCCAGGACCGCCGTGGTTATACAGGTCCGTCGCCTGCGCCACCGTCACCGCGTCTTGCGGATAGTTGACGTACTCCGGGTGGCCCATGGCTTTCAGGAACCGCTTGTTCCATCCGCCCGAGGCGTCGTCGCCGTGCGTGGCCCGGTCCGTGATCCGGTCGTAGAACGACTGGACCAGCGTCGCGTACTTGACCAGCGGGTCTTCCGCCGAGACCAGAGGACTCGTGGTAAGGTCGTCGTCCGCGACGTTCACCGACGCCGCATCCGGAGTCCCCACGGTGTAGCCGCTGCCCGACTGCACCGTCGCAGTCACCGACCCGTCGGCCTCGTCCTCCTGGTCGTCACTGGTGTCGATGGTGTAGGTGGCCGTTGCGCCGCTGACGCTGACCGTGGCCGCGCCGCTCGGTCCCCAGTCGCCGGTTTCCGTCACGCCGATGTTGACGGTTATCGGACTCGTCGGCGCGGGGTTGGCGCTGATGGTGAAGCTGGCCGTGCCGCCCTCCGTGATGCCGCTGCCACCCGAGATCGTGATGACCGGGTCGGGGTCCGGCGGCGGAGGATTCACCGACGCCCAGGCGTCGTAGTCCAGCTTGTACTGGATCGCCTCCGCGATGCCCTCCCAGTGCGGGTTGTCGGCGGGCATGGTGCGGCGGTTGGTCGCCTCGCCCACACTCACCGGCGGGCCGGGTGCGTCGGCAAACGCCCACACCCCCAGGGTCTTCAGCACCCGCTCGAGGTCGTATGCCTCATTGCCATAGTTCGGACTCTGCCGGTCCGTCTTGATCCGCTCGATCAGGGCGGCGTACTTGACCAGCGGAGCCTCGGAATAATCGTCGTCGTCGGCCACCGTCACCGTTGCCGATGCCGGCGTCCCGACGGTGTAGCCGTTGCCGGCCTGGACCGTCGCAGTCACCGACCCGTCGGCCTCGTCGACCTTGTCGTTGGTGGTGGCGATGGTGTAGGTGGTGGGGGCGCCGCTGACGCTGACCGTGGCCGCGCCCGTCGCCCCCCAGTCGCCGGTCTGGCTGACGCCGACGTTGACGGTTATCGGGCTCGCAGGCGCCCGGTTGGCGGTGATGGTGAAGCTGGCCGAGTCGCCCTCGGTGATGCCGCTGCCTCCCGAGATCGTGATGACCTGGTTGGGGTCCGGCGTCGGAGGATTCAACGCCGCCCAGGCGTCGTGGTTCAGCTTGTACCGGAGCGCCTCGGCGATGCCCTCCCAGTGCGGGTTGTCGCTGGGCTTGGTGCGACGGTTGGTCGCCTCGCCCACGCTCACTTCTGAGCCGGGTGCGTCGGCGTACTGCGGCACGCCCAGCGTCTTCAGCACGCGCTTCAGGTCGTATGCCTCATTGTGATAGTTCGGACTCTGCATATCCGTCTTGATCCGCTCGATCAAGGCGGCGTACTTCACCAGCGGAGACTGGGAATGGTCGTCGTTGTCCTGGATGGTCGAGGTCATCGTCGCCGTGGTCCCGACGCTGTAGCCGTCGCCCGGCAGGATGGTCAGGGTCGCCGAGCCGTCCAGCTCGTCGTTCCGGTCGTCCTCCGTGGGCAGGAACAGATTGAGGATGCCGCCGGCCGGAATCGTCACCGTCCGGTAGCCCGTCGTCACCCCGTAGTCGCCCTCCGCGGCGATCTTGACCTTCACCGGCACCTCCGCGCCTGACGGGTTGGCCGTCAGCTTGAAGAAGACCGAATCGCCCTCGATGGATTGGCTGTTGCCGGTGATGTTCACCACCGGAGTCACCTGGTTCATCAGGTTGCAGTCCACGCACGTCGCGTGCTCGTAGTTCTCAAACCAGTACCGGTTGCTCGTCCGCGAGGCGTCGGTCCCGATCGTCGTGACGGGGTCGTTGATGTCGGCGCCCAGCCGCTCCGGCAGGTCCGTGTCGGTGCGGAAGCGCAGGGAAGGGGCGCGCTGGCGTATGACCAGCGGACCCTCGGAGGCCCTCGCCTCGGCGCGGATGTTGACGATCACCTCCGCATTCATGGGTATGCCATAGCCCCACCCGATATTGATCCCGTAGGGAGGGTCGTTCGCCGACGTCTGGTATTGTGGCTCCGCCCAGATGCTGATCCAGGACTTGTGCGGGCCGAGCAGATATCTCTGCGGGGTGAAGTTGCCAGGGGTGAGGTTCCTGTGATTGGAACGGTTGGTGACTAGCCGCACCTTGAACTGGTACGTCGTCTCCTTCGCTATCGCCTCCGGCAGCGCCTTCTGCAGCCCCTGCTCCTCCAGCAGAATCCAGGGGCCCGTGGTGGTGCCGTCGAAGGACGCGACCTCGATGTTCTGCTCCCACTCGTCGTCGTCGACGATGTGCACCTTCACGTTGGGGTCCCGGTGACGGACGAAGCCGCCCATGCGGTCCAGGTGCCCCCAGTTGATCTGGTGATACATGACAAAGTCGTGACTGAAGGCGTCGGGGTCGTGGCCCGCGCCGATGGTCACCGTCTGCCACACATCATGGTCCACCGTCGAATAACTATTCGGATATGGCGCACAACCGCCCCACATGTCCGAGACCACCTTCGCGCCAGCGGTGCGCTCCGGGTAGGTCCCCACGTTGCTGCCGTCCGCAGTGCCGTGCAGAAACAGCTCGTTGGTGGGCAGTTTGGACGTGTCGCCGGCGGCGATCTTGTCCCGGTTCGCCTGGTGCTTGACGTACGCGCCCCACGTGTCCGCGCCGTGCCCCCCGCTGCCTGTGTTGCGGCTGTCGAAACAATTCATCCGGTCGTGGTCGTGGCGGTATGAGTTGCGGTAATCATGGAACGCATCGACATTGAACGTCACCCGCAAATCATTCACCAGCCAGCACGTGCCGTTCTCGCACACATGCGTCCCCGACTCAGGCGGATCCCCCGGCCAGTGGAACTTGTACTGGTACGACACCGGGTCGCCGCCCTCTTCCAGCTTCACGATGGGGTTCAAGGTCGGCACCCAGTTCGTGTCGTCGTCCCCGGCGTTCGGGTCGCACGTCCTGCCTTCCGGACACACCCGGAACAGGAACCCCGCCGGGCTGTTGTCGTCCAATATCGACAGGTCCAACCGCTCATTCGGGTCGGCCTGAGCCTCTACCATGAACACCGGGGACATGGCGTAGAACGGGCGCATACTAGCGTGATCTTCGAGGTCGTCATAGAGCGGGCTGACATTCATCGTCGGGTTGCCCGTGTCGATATCGCCGTCGTTGCCCAAGGGAAAGACCGTGCCGCCCGACGTCGTGCCGTTGTCGTGGCAGCCCGTGAACGGGGTCAGCCAGCTCGATGGCTGCTCGCCGGTCTCGTCGCGGATGCTGGCCTCGATCTGGTTGTCCCAGGTACCGTCGTAGAAGTCGGCGTAGTCGTCGGCGACCTTGACGCCGTTCAGCCAGTAGATCGGCGCGTCCGGGTCGGTCGCCTCGCTGTCGGTGTTGGCGCGGGCAGTCACCGCCGAGGTGCAGCCCACCACCTTGAAGCCGCCGGCGAAGGGCTTAATCGCCACGCTCGCGTCACTGCGATTGGCGGCGTTCTGCACGTGCGTGTTGTAATCTGCGATGTTCGACGACGTGGCATCGCGCCGGGTCGAGCTCATGAACAGCAGCCGGAACGTGTCGCCGGGCTCGATGCCGGACGGGATCAGCGGCCAGTCCGCGGGCACGGTCGGAGAAGTTGTCTGGGTCGGACCATCATTATCGTTGACCGTCAACGTGATGGTCAGGGAGCCGCTGGTGGGCAGGTTGTTATAGTTTGGGTAGGTAAGGGTCACAACTCGGCCGGGCGTGTATACGTTGTCGTCGTCGGCCGTTAAGGGGATCTTTAGGGTGGTCTGCCCCTCAAGTATAGTTGTGCTGCTAACGGGTAGGATGCCGCCTGTGGGAATCCCCGGGTCGCTGATATTAATGCCGCCCGCCGGGGCCGGGTTGTTCAAGGTGTACACGATGACGCGGGTGCCGCCCTCGTCGATGTCCGTGTGACCGCCCTCGACGGAGATGCTCAGGGTGGGGGTAACCTGGGCGGAGGCGTTCTCAGTCCCCCCGGCCAGCAACGCCAACAGCGCCGCCGCCAGCACCAGCATCAATGCGAGGAAGGTCGCCGCCGGGCGTCGCATCAGAGACCCCGCGCTCGAAAATCGGGGGGGGGGGGGGGGGGGGGGGTGAATATCCTCAGCTGGTTGGTCATGTCGTCGAACCTCCTGTCGCCCGGCTTATGCCACCACGCCGTGCGGGCGCTGGATCGCTATATTTTCCTAACTCGAATCAATTCAGGTCGGGTTAACCCAGCGTAGAGTATCCGCCTATCTGAACGGAGATGTCAAGATGAATCACAGCGCCGTAACTGTGGGAAGAGCGCAACGGGGATCATTGGAGTCTATGTGCAAGGCCAACGATGGCCCCTCAGCGGTTTAGTCCCCATTTGACGGTTGGTAGCTCTCATTTCGCTATTCTGGTACAACGAACTTCCCTAGCCAGCGCACATTGGGAATCAGGGCGCGCACCGCCCAATGGAATCTCTGGCCTCAGGTCCACAACTCGCACCCCAGATTCTCCGCCAATGCAAGATAGTGGGCGTCGTAGACCGCCCCTTGCTGAAGGAGGCTTGCCAACGCAAGCGCCCAGCGGTGAAGGTCAGCCCCAGCAGGGCGGTTAGCGAGATCCCAATTTGTAACCACCTCTGCATGTCACTCCCTCCCCGAAATCTTTATGCAACTGGCCTTTGCGGCTACGGCAGGCTCTCGATAGTCCAGGTGGAACCGCTTCTGCTCGCGCTGAACCGGTTGAGGTTTATGTTCTGTGCATTCATGACGGTGTTGCCCATGCTGATGCCGCCAATATTGCCATCCAGCACCGCCGCTCCGTCTTCTCGGATCATCATGGTGAAATCGCCGTAAGAGCATTCGTCTCCCGGATTCAGTATCAGGCCCACCGTGCACTCGCCGGAGCCTCCACTCACTTCCACCGGGTCCGAGGGCTGCGTCACATCGTCAGGGGCTCCAGTCTCACCCGGGTCGGGAAAGCCGAACTCGGTTTCGATGCCGCAGGCTTCCACAGCCTGACCAAGTACCGCACTCTCCTCCATAGTCAGTCCTTTCCCAGACGCATCCGCGCCCGAAAGGACGGCAATGATACGCTCGCCAGAGGATGCTCCCTCAAGCTCCTTCAGCAGGCACGCGATATCGGCTGGATTTGGAGCAGGACCTTCACCAGACAGTGTCAGGGCCTCAGCCTCTTCCGGCGTGAGGCAGGCGATGACCTCCAGTATCGCTGGGCCGTCGATGAAAGCCTGTCCCTGCCCCAGCGCCTCAGCGATGGCCGGATCGGCGCTGAGCAGCTGCAACATGCAGTCTTGTGTCCCCACGCTGAAACCGTCGGCGGCAGCCGAGAATAGCGAGAGGCTCATAGATGCCGCGCGCTCTACCGTGAAGCAGCGGGGCAGCGGGAAAGCATCGCTTCCGCCCTCTTCCAACAGCGCCCCCGCTTCTCCGGCCAGCGGTGCCTCCAACATGGCTTGGTAGTTGGCGCCGAGCTCGTTCTCTAGGCACGCGGCCTCTTCGTCTGTTAGGAGGGCAACTAGGGTTTCGCCCGTGGATGACGCGTAGAGTTCCCAGAACTCAATCTCCGTAGAGCCGGAGGAATCAGGAATGGGGGAGGAGCTGGCCGTGGGAGTCGGGGTAGCGGACGGCGCCGATGTGGGAGCCTGAATTGGCGCTGAGGTGGATGTCGATTCCTCTCCGCCGCACGCCACAGCAACAGCGGCGAGCAGCATCATCACAACAATCCAAGTGTGAGCAATAGGGAAGCGAGGCGGTCCCTTAGAAGGCGATCGCGGCTTAACTCTGTTCCTTTCCATCAATGGAACAAATCTCATGTCGATATACCGCTAACCTGAAGGACATGCTGAAGGTTCCTGATTTTACCAAGCATCAAAATTGCTCACTCACATAAGAATGACCTAGTCTAAACCATCATGAAGTATCCGACAATCTGGACGGAGATGTCAAGATGAACGACGGCCAAGTGTTGTTGTTGTTTGGATGACAACATGCGACCGGGCTAGTCGTCCAGGTCTTAAGCAACCTCTCTCCAACGCCGCCGGGTACTCGCCCCAGGGGTCGCCCATCCTGGTGACCGCCGTGCGGGACGGGGGCCACGTGGCCGTCGCCGACCGGGGCAGGGGCATACCGGCGGAGCTTCTGCCGGAGCTGTTCCGCAAGTTCTCGCGGGCGTCGGGGGAGAGTTCCGCATCCGGCGTCGACGGGTCGGGCCTGGGGCTCGCCATCTGCAAGGGCATCGTGGAGGCCCAGGGGGGCGCATCTGGGCCGAGAGCGACGGGCCGGGCCTGGGGGCGCGGTTCACCTTCACGCTGCCGGCGGTGGAGCAGCCCGCGACTCCGGCTCCCGGTCCCGCCTCCACCGGCTCGCGACGCACGCCCCGGGTACGGGTCCTGGCCGTGGACGACAACCCCCAGGAACCTGCGGTACGTTCGCGACGTGCTGACGAGGGCGGGCTACTCGCCCGTCGCCACCGGCGACCCCGCCGACGTGCCCCGCCTCCTATCGGAGGAGAAGCCCCACCTGGCGCTGCTGGACCTGGTGCTGCCGGGAAGCGACGGCATCGCGCTGATGAACGACATCCGAAAGACAGCGGACGTGCCGGTCGTCTTCCTGTCGGTGTACGGGCAGGACGAGACCGTCGCCAGGGCTCTCGACATGGGGGCGGCGGACTGTGTGGTCAAGCCCTTCTCGCCGACGGAACTTGCGGCGAGGATCAGGGCGGCGCTCAGGAAACGGCTGGAACCCTTCCAGGGCGAGCCGTCGGGACCCTACGCCGCCGGGGGGCTGGGCATCGACTACGCCCTGCGCCGGGTGACGCTGGACGGGGAGCCGGTGGAGCTGACGGCCACGGAGTACGCGGTGCTCTACGAGCTTACGGTCCACGCCCCCCGCACGCTGACCCACGCCGTGCTGCTACAGCGAATCTGGGGTCCGGAAAAGGTCGGCGAGCCCTGGCTGGTGCGGGACATGGTGAGGAGGCTCCGCCGCAAGCTGGGCGACGATGCGGACAACCCCAGGTACATCCTCACCGAACCCCGCGTCGGCTACCAGATGGCGCAGGGGGAGGATAAGGGGAAGGCGGAAGAATCGTAGGCCAGGGGGCTCCTCACATCCCTTCGTCCCTAAGCGTCACACTACAGGAATCGCGAGTCCTAGGTGTGCCGACAGGGTGCCGAGCCACATCGTGAAGACAGTGGTATCTACCATGGACGGTAGTGGACGACGCGGCAAGTTTAGAGCTAAAGGAAACGCCTTCCCGCATGGTCCGCGAAGGCATCAGCGTCGCGTATGTACCCCATTACTGTTGCGGGATTTCTGTGTCGTGTCACCTCCATGATCTTGTCCAATCGTGCTTGATGGACGGCTGCGCTGGTAACGAAGCCAGCCCTTAGCGAATGCCCTGCGATGTGCTTCGGGTCCAGTCCAACGTGTGCCGCATAAGACTTCAGGATGCGAGGAATATCGCTATGATGCATCGGCTTGCCCCGCAAGTGGCCTCCCCGCTTCATGGTTTGGAACAGCGGCCCCCTCGTTATGCCTGAGCTCTCCAGCCACAACCGAATGCGCTTTATGGGACGGACGGTCCTTCCATCCAGGATTGCCACCCTTTGCCCTCTGCCCTGCTGGTCAGTCTTGGACTGGCGGATCGTAATCCACATGCTGTGCCCATCGTTTTCCTTGGACTCCAGGAATTCAAGGTCGTCGACGACCAGATTGCATATCTCTGATCGGCGTAAGGCTCCGGCGAAGCCGATGGCAATGATTGCTGCGTCCCTTTTGCCTATCAACGTGTTGGGACACGCCTGCAACATGGCTTCGATGTGGTACTCGCGCAAGGCCTCCACTTTGCGGCCCGAAGACCCCCTGAGCCGAGCCAATCCCTTGAGTGTCGAGCGTACAACCGGATGACTTGTGGGTGATGGCTTCCCTGCCTCAAGGTACTTCTTATTCATCGCACTCTTGTAGAGCATAACTGTGCCCATCGAGAGCCTCACTCCACTTTGTGGACTGGGACGAGTTGCGAGATTGACAAAGAACCGGGCGACCTCGTCAGGCGACACCGATAAAGGATCGTCAATTCGCTGCGCAGCGCAGTAGTCGGTGAATCTGCACCAGCCCTTCTGATACGCGGTTCGAGTGTTCTCTGACAACTCTGAAGAAATTGCTTCTATCTGTAGGTCCCTATCTGTCAGCGCTAAGGTCTCCATGTCATCCTCCGTGCCTCAGTAAATGTAGTTACCACTAGGTTGCACCATGTGACGTAGGATTCAGAGGGGCAACTGAGACTGGCGAGTGGGGAGAATCACAAGATCCTCCGGCTTCCAGCAAGAGCACGAGGAGCATATGCGGATAGTCCAATGGGGTGCCCTTCGGCAGTACTGGGGAGTGCGGGGCAGTTAGGCAGCCGCAGCGCCGACTCCGCGTGGGGTGAACCGGACCGGGCGCCGCCGCCGGTCAGGTTGCCTTGCTACAACAGTAGAATGTGGAAATGCTATTAACTACGGAATAAAGACCGGCTTCAACGAAGCCTTCATCATCGATAACCAGACTAAGGACGCGCTAATCGCCGAAGACCCTCAGTCCGCCGAGATCATTAAGCCTGTGCTGCGTGGAAGAGACATCCAGCGTTACCAAGCTCAGTGGAAGGGATGCTGGCTTATTGCTACGTTCCCTGCTTTGGGTCTCAACATCGATGACTATCCGGCTGTGAAGAGACATCTGCTTTCCTTCGGCAAACAGAGGCTGGAGCAATCAGGCAAACGGCTTCCCGACGGGGCACGGTCCAGGAAGAGGACTACCAACGCTTGGTTTGAAGTGCAGGATACCTGCGCTTACCACGCAGAATTCGTCAAGGAGAAGCTCTTCTGGATTGACTTGACGGAGGAGGGCAGGTTCGCGTATGACGATGGCGAGATGTTCTGCGTGAATTCTGCGTATATGCTGACGGGCAGTTCCCTCAAGTACCTATGTGCTATCCTCAACTCCACTCCAGTAACGTGGTTCATGCAGAATAGTGCGCTCAACTCAGGAATGGGCACCACCAGGTGGGTGAGATTCACTGTTGAACGTATTCCTATTCCCATTATCGACATCGCATCTCAGCAACCGTTCGTCCGAGTTGTGGGTGCTATTCAAGATGCCTTGCGCACTGGGGCAGATACCATGACCTTGGAATCCGACTTAGACAGCCTTGTGTATGACCTGTACGGTCTAACCGCAGATGAAATCAGGGTTGCGAATCTGCAATGAATCTGAGGTTTCGACCAACCCAACAACGTTGCCATTTGTGAGTCGCAAGCCCAGCCGGACTAGAGACGTTGCTCCACTGCCGTGATCTCTGAGGGCGTCAATCCGTATAGCTCGTACACTCTAGCATCAAGGTCTGCTTCGATTTCCTTTAGGTCGCCAGGCTTTGCCATCAATGCCCTGTCGACCAGCCCGCTAAAGTGCTGCTGTCTCGGACCAGTGATTCTCGGTATGGGCAGGCGTTCGACATAGACCTTCTTCCAGCGCAGTGTCCCCATACCGGAGGTGGGAGCCACGTTTTCCAAGAACCATCGAATTAGCTTTGCATTCAGCACGGCGCAAAGGTACTTAATGGATTCTCCCGTGAGTAGGAAAGTCGTTGCTTCACCGTAGAATCCGCTGTTGTCGTAGGCAAAGCGGCCGTTGTTGACAAGTTCAATCCAGAGTAGTTTCTCCTTGGTGAAATCTTCGTGGTAAGCGCAGTTACGGAGGTTATACGGAGTCCGTCCCTTATCGAACCGTTTCTCCAGCTGCTCATAATGGCCGTCGAGGTAAGCCTTGACAGCAGGATAGTCGTTGATGTCTATCGCCGGAACATCATCGTAGCCGTTGTGCGTGTCGATGATCCACTTGTCGGCCCACTTCGCCCGAAAGCGCTGGATGTCCTTTCCCCTCAGTACAGGCTTGATAATCTCCTTGGAGCGTTCGTCCTGGGCGACCAACACTTCCTTAGTCTGGTTATCGATGATGAAGGCTTCGTTGAGGCCAGTAGTTATTCTTCGGTAAATAGCAATATCCCAATCTTTCAGCGGTGTTCCCACAGCAATCATCTTCTTCATGACGCTTTGCTCTATCGGCGAGAGAAGGCTCCACGGCGTGTCGCCTTGAGGAGGTTGGAACTCGCTCCATAGATTCTCGCTTGGCGGGAAGGTCTTGTCGACGAGGCGGTCTGTGTCTATCGCCATGCCAGTGTCGCCGGTCTTGCCTCCGCGCCCTATCAGAATACTGGTGTCTACGATCACATTCTCAAATACGTCCTTGCCTGTCTCGATCAAACGCAGCACAGTGTGGTTGTCCGCCAAAAGGCGTCGAGTAGCCTTGCCGTACTCGGCCCTTAGCCAGCTGTTGGAACTGATGAAAGCGAGAATTCCATTTGGTGACAGCAGCCTCAAGCCCTTTTCGTAGAACAGTTGGTAGACGTCTCCCGTGCTCGCGAAGGTTGCATATCCGGCATTCCTGTACAGCTTTCCTAAGCGGCCACCATCCTTCTGAAGCTGGACGTAGGGAGGATTGCCAATCACAACGTCAAAGCCACCGGTGACGTCAAACATATACCCCGAGTCGAACCACTCTGCGTGGTCATTCTGGTCATACGGGTCCCAAGAGGCAACCTTGCCGGCGTCGGACTTGGACATGCCTGCCCTTGCCAACTCTGCGGCGAGTCCGTCCCTCAACAGAGCGTCCTCCCGCCGTAGACGCAGCTTTTCTTGGCGCACTCCCGCGTGGAAGTGCTTTTCTCGATTCTCCCGCAACTGATCGTTTAGCTCAGATACGCGGTTCTGACCCCCCAGTGGAACTTGGACAGCCTTGTTGTCTAGTCCCAAGAGCGTATTCGCCGCCACGAATCGCGTCTCCAGATTTGGAAGGGGCTGGATGCCGAAGTTGTCGGCGTGCAGATCCGGCTCCTGCTCGATGGCCAGAGAGATGAAGAAGCGCAGCTTCGCGATCTGGGTGGCAACAGGCTGGATGTCCACACCGTAGATGCTGTTTTGGATGAGATAGAGCTTACGGCCGAAGTCAGAGCCCTGGTAGCGCTCAAAGGACTCGCTTATGGCTTCCAACTGTTGCGCGCGATCACTTTCGCTTTGTGGTGTGCGAATGGCCCGGTCCGCTTGCCCAACGTGTGTATCCTCTTGCAGCTTGCGCCACAGCCGATTGTCCGGGTCCAGCCGGCGAAGGGCAAGGGTGAGCTTGTGGAGGACGCCCATGGGGAAGGCGCCGGAGCCGACCGCGGGGTCTAGGACCCGTAGCTCGGCAATGGCGCGAACGACCCGATCGGCTTCGTCAGGGAGGAACAACTCGCCAGCATCGCTGTAGTCGAGGAGGTAGTGAAGGCGATCCTCCCACCAGATTCGGTCTCCTTCGTCGGGGGCAACCTTCTGGGCTAGAGCAGAGACCAGAGCTTCGTCCACCATATAGTCAACAATAGAACGAGGAGTGTAGTAGGAGCCGGTCTGCTTGCGAGCGCTCTCCTTGGTTTCAGGATTGTAGGCGGCCAGCAAGTTCTCGAAGACCTTCCCCAGCAACTCCGGGTCTAGGGCCACCTCCACCTCTACAGGCGTATTCTCCTCTACGGTGAACTTGTAACGCTCGAAGAGGTCGATGAGGCCGTCAGGGCCAAAGAAGAGACGGTTGGGGATCGAGAGTAGACCCTTATCCACGTCGGAGAAGCAGTCAATGCGATAGTCGCCCTGTCCCTTGGCCTCCTCGCTGTCGAGGCAGTCAAACAGGCCACCATTGATGAACGGTGTATTGGCGAAGAAGGCGACCAGGGCGTCCGCGTCGGCCATTTCCGATCGGAAACGGTAGCGGGTGAAATCCCGGTGTGTCGGGTTGGAGACGCTGCTGAACTCCCGGCGGTCAGTTTCGGTATTCAGCGTGGCGAAGAAGAGGTTTTGCAGTACGGTGCGGTAGTAGGAGTCGCCAGTGGTGCGGTCATAGTCCTTGAGCAGCGGAGCGACCTGATGTTCCACGAAGAGCTCAGGGGAAACCAGACCCTTTTCCTTGATGAACCAAATGAAGAGCATCCGGGTAATGAGGCGGATGACGTGCTCTTGAGGAGAGATGACCTTATTCTCCGCAGTGGGGAAACGAGTGAACTCCGGTTGCACGGCACGGTCGAACCACCTGAGCAACTCCCAGTAGAACCGGCGGTTGAGTTCCTCGGTGTCTAGGGCCTCCAGCCAGGCGGCTAGAAGACCGTCGAAGTTCCGAGACTGGCCGTGCAAGTTTATCCAACTCATCCGCTCGGCTAGCGAAAGTTCCGAGAGAATGTCTAAGTGGGCGCGATGTGGCGCAGACGGCTTGATCTCACGAATCAGAGACACGCTGCCAAGCACGTCACGGTCTGGGTTTCGCCGGTTGGGGCGGCGATGGACGAAGGCTAGGGTCAGGAGGTCAGATGCGGTCCTGAATAGGACGGCGGTGGGTATCTGCCAACGCTTGTTGATCTCGCGGGCAAAGGTCGCGTAGTCCCCTCGCGGATAACTGGCGTCCTTCAACTCCACGGCGAGGAAGAGGAAGCTGCGGGCAATGCCGGTGTCGAAGTTCGCCACGTTGAAGAGGGAGCCTTGCGCAGTGATCTCCTGGTCGGTGAACTGAAAGAGTAGGTGTATCGACTCGACCGCTTCTTTAAAGGACTGCTCCGTTTGCGTACCCGGTGTTGTCGCGGGGTGCTGCCGGATGAAGTCGTCCACCGTGGCGGGCTGACTGTCCGGCACGAGATCGCTCCTGTATCCCAAGACACCGAGCAGGTTTGTAGCGACAGTGGAAAACTCCCGGCCGGGCAGCATGGCCAGAGCGCCTCGGATGTCGGATGCAACGGCAGTCTGGTTCATCTTTATTCCCGTGTGGCGGTCGCATTCCCGGCAGTAGGTTTAGGCAACTCTTCCTTTTCGCCCATCAAGACCAGCCACGTCACTAGCTCGAAGTCAGTCGCGCTGCGGGGTGTTTCGGAGGCGGGCGTGAACCGGAAGTCTCTTGCGCCACCAGGCCGTAGGTTGCGGTTCTGAGTGTCGAAGTGGGCCTGTCTGATGTGAGCTATGACACTGTTCAGCAGCCCATCGTAGTGGACCATATTCTTTCCAAAATCAGTGAGGCGGTCGAATCGGTCGCAAAGCCGTGTGAGAGGCTCTGTCTTGCCGGATGCGGCTGCTTCGAAGACGCCAAGGGCCTGTCGAGCATTGGCGCAGCCGAAGCGAATAGTCCCATTGTCCTGAATGTAGACTGCGTAGTAAGGATGGACAGGGCTGGCAACCCGCTGACGAGACACGCCGGAGGCTGCATTCTGCTGCCGCAGAAAGAAAACTACACCAGGCTGGATGGCGGACGACCCGTCCTCAGTAACGGCGTAGATGCCGTACGGAAGCTCTTCCAGCATGTCCCGGTTCTTTTCCAGATAACGCAATAGCTGGGCGAGGAAGTGGTCGAGGGTGAAGTCGCTCATCACCGGACCGTCAGCCAACTCGTCCATGTCCAGGATTTCCTCACGAAGTTTCAGCAGCTGTTCGTCACGGAAGCGCAGTTCCAACTGAGCCCCCTCTTGAGCGTCCTCGTCGGTGAAGGGGTCCTCACTGCCGGTGGCGGCGATGTCTGCGAGGGCCATCCGTGCCTGTACGCGATTCTCTAGCTTCAGGTACTTCTCCATGTCCTCCGTGGGCCAGTAGTTGAGCATGTGGACGGACGGGTTCCGGCTGCCTATGCGGTCAATTCGGCCAAACCGCTGGATAATGCGCACGGGGTTCCAGTGGATGTCGTAGTTCAGCACCGTATCGCAATCCTGAAGGTTCTGCCCTTCGGAGATGCAGTCCGTAGCGATGAGCAGGTCGATGCCAAGCTCGTCGGACTCTCCCCTGTTGCGGGCAATGGGTGCGAAGTTTGTGAGGATGTCGTTGAAGGCATTCCGGCCCACCGATGTGCGCGTCTCGTCACCGGCCACCATCGCCATGCTGATGCCCAACTCATCGGCAAGCTCGTACAGGTTCTCGTACAGATAGAGGGCCGTGTCCTTGAAGGTGGTAAAGACCAGCAGTTTGCGGTTCTCCGCCCCGGCATTGTCGGCAGTTGGGTTTGTTGCCTTCTGTCTGATCGCCTCCTTGATCTCCTTGAGCTTGCCGTCTCGCTCCGGGGTGATTGCTGCCACCTGGTCCAGAACGCCATTGAGGGTGGCCCGGTCTTTCCGGAGGTCGTCCAGCCAGCCGGGCAGGTCCAACTCGCTGAGGCGATACGGCCTGAGTCCCTTATTGACGAAGAACTCCTCGTCGTCCTCATCATCGTCGGGCATTACATCCACGCCGGACAGTTCAACCCCGTCCCTCCCGCGGTCCTGGTACCGTTCGATCTTCCCGACTAGGCTGTCGATCTTGCCGATGGTTCGCTGAAGCGTCAGTGTCAGGGAATGCGCTGAGCTCTCCAGGCGCTTCAGGAAGTTCGTCCGCATCATCCCGACCAGGAATCGCTCGCTGTCCTGCTGGTTGAAGTTCTGTGCCTTCCGAATCTCCTCAAGTTCGGCCAAGCGGAGCGGGTCCGTGACGTAGTTGGAAGGCTGGTAGACGGCCAGCTTGAACCTCTCGATGCTGTCGGTCAACTGCTTGTAGGATAGCTTGCCGTTCAGATCGGTAGGAGGGTAGGCGTTGACCGGCGCGACGTGAGCAGGGAAGCGGCCGATGCGCTCCATCTCGGCGGAATAGGACTCCTCAATGTGTCTCCGGGAGCGGGCGATTGAGACGCCTCCGAGGAGCCGTAGGAAGTCCGCGCCCAGCTTCTCAAGCAGTACGCTCTTATCCCGCTGCCCATGACTCTTCTTGTCGGACTCCCACTCCTTGAACTGCTTCTGCGCCGCCGCCATCATGTTGCCGATGTTTCCAACGCCAAGGCTCTCCCTGTAGTCGTCCTCTCGCCCCTCGGTCATGAGGTAGACCTGGTTGCGCAGGTCGATTAGAGAGGTGTTTACGGGTGTGGCTGAGAGCATCAGCACCTTGGTGTGGGTGCCGGCGGCGATGATTTCCCTCAGGAGCTTCTGGTAGCGCTGTCCGTCGCTATTGCGGAAGTTGTGAGACTCGTCAATGACTACGAGGGCGTAGTTGCCCCAGTTGAAGTTGGCGAGGTCGACGCTTCCTGACCTGCCAGAGTCGCGTGAGAGGTCGGAATGGGCCAGGAGGGTGTAGCTGAACCTATCCTGCGGGAATGGGTTCTGAACGTGTCCGTTACTGGCCTGGTAGAGAGACCAGTTCTCATACAGCTTGCGCGGGCATAGTACCAGCACGCGCTCGTTGCGCTGCTCGAAGTACTTGATGACAGTCAAAGCCGTGTAGGTCTTGCCCAATCCCACGCTGTCGGCGAGGATGCACCCGTTGTGCTGCGTCAGCTTGGCGATGACACCCTTGGCGCCATCCCGCTGAAACTCGTAGAGGGCGTTCCATACCTGGCTGTCGTAGAAGCCAGTGGCGACCAGGGCCTGGTCGCCCGTAAGTCGAGCCTCGATCTCCCTTCGAAACAACTCGTAGAGGGTCTTGTAGTAGACGACCTCCGGCGCGTGGTCTTTCCCGACACGGGCGAGGGCGTCCAGCACTTTCTGCTTAACGTCCTCGGTGCGCTGGGTGTTCTTCCAAAGGTGGTCGAACCATTCCCGCAACTCGGCGAGCGTGTCGGTGTTGCTCACGGCTAGGTTGATCTCAAGGTTGGAGCGATCGCTGCCGCCAAGCCCGCTCTTGGTGAAGTTGGAGCTGCCAACAACGGCGTTGCTGACCGTGCCGTCTGTGCCTGCCAGGTACATCTTTCCGTGAAGGAAGTTGGACTGACTCACGGAGCGTATGGCAACGGAGTCCCTTTTCACCCATTCGGCGCAACGCTTCGCCAGGTACTTCTGTAGCATGGTGTGATTCGGAGTCAGGCCCTTCTCCGTAACGGTGAAGGACTTGGGGTCCTTGGCTCCGGGGTCCAGGTCCTCGACTGAGGCGGGGTCCCCAAAGAGGAACCGCACCCTGTCAATGGCGTCCAACTCGTCCATCAGCAGCTCGTACCCATAGATGCTAAAGTAGGCTGACACGAAATCGAAGGCTTCGGAGACGCCGAGGCTCCGCCGCAGGTGGTCCGCCACAGTCTCCTGCTCGTTGTCTATGATGTGGCGACTGGCAATCATCTGTTGGCTCTCAATTGGAGATCGGCGCATCTCTCCATCACGTCCTCGAACCGCTCATCGTCATCAAGGAGCATCCCGTCGCTGAGCATCCTCCCGTAGTCGTCGGCCAGAGCTTCATAGAACGAGCCTTCCGGCACCAACTGCAAGTCGCCGGAGATGGCGTCCTCATAGTCTACCCAGTTCCCTGCGGCGTCCTTCTCCCGAAAGAACATCGCCTTGTGTCGAGCTACAGACAGTGCAATGGTCCGGTCGGCGAGTGCCCTCTCACCGAAGCCAGCGTCGTCTAGGCGAACGAGGTCGTGCCAGTGTCGGGACAACCTCTCGCCTCTGCTTCGCTGCTGGCGACAGAAGACGTGGACCGCCGTCGCTTTCTCCCAGAAGGTGCGCTCCGCCAGCATGACGAAGGGCAGAGCAGTTGGGAGAGAGACTTCCGGCAAGTAGGATGCTGCGTCACACTCGACAAGACGCCTCTCGCGCGGCTCTCCTGTGGCCCGTGCCCCAAACTCAACCATCACCTCTGGTCTCACGAAGTCGTTGTAAGGGAAAAGCGGCTCATAGCCGACGAATAACCTGTCGCCCTCGGCTCGTACCGGAACGGAAGTGTCCATTCCAGGCAAGCCTGCCCGAATAGCTGGCAAAGCATGGGTGGCAACCCACTCGGTCAGCCGCCGTCTGATCTCCCGTGTCCAATTGCGTTCCTGACTACGACTGGAAGGCAATGGATCTTCCCCGCTCCTCTGCACCAAGTCTGGGGCAATGGCCCGGACGTTGTAGGTGATATCCAGGTCTTCCGAGAATCGGCGAATGACTTGGTAGGCTTTAGCCAGAGAGGTGCCTCCCTTCAAGGTCAACTCCTCTCCGAACGGACTCCCCATCAAGGCACGTATTGTGTACAGGACCCAAACGTCCTTCTCGAAGAGATGCACACGTCCTCCGCTGGCGTTGGCGGCTACAACTAGAGCGTCCCTCCGCTGTGTTGGGGAGAACGCCTCAAAGGGGGTGTCAGCCATTGGCAACCATCGCGCTCACGGGTTCTGCCATCCACCCAGGCATGAGGGCGCGTGACTCTGCTAGCTCCTGAATGTCTTCGGGTGAGAGCTTGCGGCCAATAGCTTCCAAACCTTCCTCCACCTCTTTTGGCCCGAGCCAGGCCAGGGCGCGCACGGCATCGCCTGCCAACCGGTGCGGAGCCGTCAATTGCCAACTAGGAGCATGACGCAGTTCCACCGTCAATCCACCGACTTTCAGCTTTCGATCGGGTCCGGAGGTCAAGTACACAGACCGCACAGGCACTTGTGTGATAAGGCCAAGGGCGTTTGCCGCCATGCCGCCGCACGGCACAATCGTCTCACCCCAGAGCGCAGATAGGGATTCCAGCACGCTCTCTACGGCGGGAGGACGAATTCCGAATTCGGTCTTGATGGGCCGGATGTATATGCCTTGGCAGACCCGCATGAGCTCGCCTTTTCGGGCAAGCCGGGACAGCGCCTGGTCGACAGCTGCTCGGCTGCCAAGATGAAGCAGAGCACTGGGGCACAGCAGCGTACCCTCCGGTGACTCCTCGGCGTGGCTAATAATCTTAGAGGGGAGGCTCGACATGGGCATGTTATCCTTGATAATATGTCAGAAATGGTACCATATGGACTGACCATGGGGAAGTGGACGCCCATGTTAGGGCCACACACGGGAGCCCGAGGCTGCGAGACCTCCGACTGCTTAGTTGGTAGTCCTGTGACTGGCTGAGCGTGGAGCCGGTCCCCTAGACTCACCTCCCATCGGGAAGGTCCCGAATCGGTACGCCTTGGCCCAGCGTGAGGCTCACTCCGTCCCGTGTCACACGACAGGAATCGCGAGTCCTCGGTGCGCCGACAGGCTACCCAGCGACATCTCGAAGATGGCGGTATCTACCGTAAGCGGTGGTGGAGTGGACATTTCTGTCCTGTCGGCCTAGAGACTCTGTTTCCGAGCTTCAGAGTCTCCCCAACCACAGCTCGAAGATAGTGCCATCTACCGTCCCCTTCGGCCCACCACTATCACTAGACATCGCCGTTACAATAATGCCCTTGTGCCCTGTTGCATTGACGCGTGTGCGGCATTAGAGGGTGGGGGGCATTGATGCTTTGCAGGAAATAGTCTGGCCTACATCGTCTATATCTCCGACGCCGTTCTTGCGATTCAGCAGTGGGCCGAGACACCGTCACTACGTTTGGCAACAGGCGTTCAGCCTAACACCTTCTGTTTCTTCAAAGGGATTGCATTCGGCTATGCATTGGGATGCAATCGACAGTTGAGCGGGTGTACGGTTAGCCAGGAGTCCTTACCGGACGTAGGAGATGATTCATCGGGTGGGAAGGCTGGGCCCTACTCGGTCGGTTGCCCGTCTTCTTAAGAGACCGAGTAGGGCCCCTCTTCAATAGCTTAGGAGTCATCGGCTAAGGCAGAGTCGGTGGTTGCAGGCGAGGAGGAGGGCTTTCGCAGTCTGTTCTTAAGGCCAATGGTGAGCTTGCCCAGGCCCATCAGGAGCCGTAGCACGAATTCCAAGCCAATCAGGAACGCGAGGTAGTATAGGATACTTTCGCTATAGCTTCTTGCCTCTTTGAGAGTATCTAGGGACTCGGAAACCGAGAAGAAAGACGCATCGATGAGAAAAATGCCAAGGACTGCGAAGGGTAAAATCTTGGCAAGGTCTCGGGAGAGATCTTCCTTGTAATAGGCGGTGACTCGGATCGCGCTAACCGTGGCAAGAGCTATCAGCAGAGTCTCCGAGAAAGTCTGCCCTTTGGAGAGGAAGGCCAATATAAGGGTGAGAACTGCGAACCAGAAGAATGCAAACACCGGGAAAACAATTAGGTATTTGAATACATACAAAATAACCTGCAGTGAAGACCTTACCAGACGGTGGCTCACTCCCTCATATCTGTTCAGGTCCAGATCGAATATGTCCCGAGTGGCCACAAAACGATAAAATTTGAAGACGAATATTGCATAGGCACCCATGCCCAGGACGTAGACGGAGACGGGCCACAGCAAATCCAGGGCATCGTCGATGTTCAGGCCTTTTGTGAATATGTCGTTAATGTCCACTTGATTCGTCTTTCAAGATAGGATAGTTAGCAATGACTGAGGCAAGTTGTTGGCTGGGTATGGGGTCATATAGAGGACGTCGAGACCACACTGGGTAAGTTGTATCACAAAACGGGGGGGGCATACAGACCCCAAGCGTTGTCAATTAGCAGCCAGGAACCGGCTGAACGTCGAACGGGAACGGTACGGGGAAGCGATAGTCTATTACCTAGGTGTTGATGGGCTAGCATAATTTGTTTTCCTTGTTGGCCGCTACTCCGTCGACGGGAATGGTACAACCATTTGAGTGATTGCACTGTGATATCCTAGCGAAAAGGACAATTTAGCCAGCGCGTCCTTAGAATTGGCCAGACATTTCAAGGAGCCGAATTCGACGTGCGATTCATCATAGACAGATGGCGAAGAATCGGCACCCGGCTGTATCTAGCCCTGGGTTTTGCGGTAGCCCTGACACTGATATCCGGTGGCGTGGCGGTCTATTATTTCGAGCAGAGCGGAGACCATAACTACCAGGTTCAGTCGGAGTCTGTACCGGCTTTAGAGTCATCTTGGATTGCTGCTCGGGAGGCGGAGCGATTACGGATCCTGGGACTCGAGGTGGTGGCCGACGCCGAGTCCGGTTTCCAAAGCAGGGACGCCCAAGCGCTCCTCAGTTCCCTGGAACGATTGGACGCAGCCCTGACCGAAGTGAGTGGTTTGCCAGTCTTGGCAGCAAACGCCCAAGCAGTCAGTGACGCGGCGTACGACTTAGCGGAAGTCATAGACAATCTGGTAGTGACCCGAGACGCCTTGCTGAGTGCAAACAGTTTAGGCTCGGACTATCGGGTGAGACTAGCGACAACGTCCTCGGACATTGGGGAGTCGGAAGCGGCGCTATCCGTGCTGAGGCAAGCGTTCCAGGCCGAGGATGAGAACGTCCTTCAGGGGATGTGGGACGAATTTTCAAGCATCCATGCCACCGGCATGGACCCGGCGGTTTCTTCTTTAGCCGAGGGTGAAGGAGTTTTCTACATCCGCGGTCAACAGCTGGCTTTGGAGACGAGTCTCCAGGACCTGGCAGTCTCCTTTGACGAGTCGAGTACGGCGTTGGAGAGCTCTGTGTCGGGTCTATTGACGGCTTCCAGCGCCCAATCTGCGGAAGCGTTGGGTCTAGCGGTCAGCAGTTTCGACGAAGGTCGAACCTTGCTGGCGGGGATCAGCGTAATCAGCGTGATTGCGGCTACCCTGGCAGCCTGGGTCTGGGTAGGCAACGGCATGGTTAGGCGTCTTTCCCGCATGTCTGAACGGATGAGGAAGATGGCCGACGGAGACCTGGAAACTCCGGTGCCTGAGGTGGGGCGTGACGAGATTGGAGAACTGGCGAGTGCGCTGGAAGTATTCAGGCAGCAAGCACTGGAGGTCCAGCGCTTGAATTTGGTCGAGAAGCTGTACGAGGAGCTGCGAGTTGCGAATGAGGAGCTAAAGCGACTCCAAGCGCGGCTAGTAGCACAGGAGAAGCTGGCTGCGCTAGGCGAGTTGGTGTCCGGCGTGGCCCATGAGATCAGCAATCCGTTGAACTTTGTCAACAACTTTTCCGAGGGCTCGCTGGAACTCTACAGCGAACTGACCGAGATGTTAGACAATTACAGGGACAGAATGTCTGATGACGATACTGCTCTTCTGGATGACATCACGCAGGAAATGACCTCCAGCCTCAGCCGCGTTCTTTCCAATGGAGGGCGTGCGCTGGCGATTGTTGAGCGCATGAGAGGCTTCGGTGTAATAGGCGGAGATGCGGCGCTAGTTGAGCTGAATGAGACGTTGCGAGAGGCGGTAGTTGAGGGTTGCAACACTCTCAACGCCCAATGGGAAGACTTTTCGATACAGCCGACCTTCGACCTGGATTCTTCTGTGGGTGAGATGTCACTTGTAGAAAGAGATTTCGATGAGGCGATTCTGAACATAATATCGAATGCGTATTTCGCCATGCATGAGAAGGGCGGGGTGACAGAAGGCTTCGAGCCCACGCTATCAGTTGCCACACGACGTGTGGACGACACGGTTGAGATACGAATACGCGATAACGGGCCGGGGATAGCGGATGACGTAGTCGGACGTATATTTAACCCATTCTTCTCCACGCGAGATGGTGCAGTAGGAGCAGGACTGGGACTCCCGCTAGCGGCTGACGTAGCCCGCAGATACGGGGGAGACCTATCGGTGGACACCGTGTACGGGGAATATGCGGAGTTCGTGATGGGCCTGCAACTAATCACAGAAGAAGCCACAGAACCCGAGAGCCAGGAGAGCTTGGTGGAAGAACTTGCCTAATCGGCGGCGGCTCTCGCTACACCAATTCCTGTCAAGGCCGTCCCTTCCCTATCGTCTACGGAATATCAGGTAGGAGAAGACGCCAGCTGCAAAGGCACTGGTGAGAGCCTGGATCACTATAAGCGTGGTCCGCCTGCGCGGAGAAGATGCTATGCCGCCCAGCGTGTTGCGGAGGCGGGGAAGGGCGTCGCCGATGAGCGGAACGGCAGGCTGCTCCAATTCTTGCAAGTCAGTCTGAGTAGTCGATCCACCCACGGGAGTAGACAGTGGAGCGGCAGTAGGAACGGCGGTGGGTGTGGGTGTAGGCACAGGTGTAGGTGTGGGCGCGGGCACAGGTGTAGGTACCGGGGTAGGTGTCGGGATGGCGGTAGGCGTCGGTGTGGGTACGGGAGTTAGGGTCGGCGTGGGAGTCGGAGTTGAGGTGGGAATCGGGGTGAGAGTAGCGGTAGGAAGAGGCGTGGCGGTTGGCCTGGGGCGTGGAGTTGAGGTTGGTATAGGGCGGGGCGTTGGGCGCGGCGTTGGAGTAGCCTCTACGATGGGCGTAGGAGTCTGTGTTGGTGGGATTGGAGTTGGGGTAGATGTGGGCGGCGGAGGGGGTGGTGGAGGCGGAGGAGGCGGGGGAGGGGGTTGCACGGGACCACGATCAATGAGGTCGCACCATTCACTGGGGTCTTCATCACAAGGGAACTGGCATTCCTCGCCGCCACGGCTGACAGCACATCCCGTCACAACGATGTTCTGGTTGGGAGGAGGTATTGGAAGACCGTTGCTGTCGCATCTGGTGTTGTCAACACTCACGTTCCCATTTTCGTCAGTGTAATAGTACCTACACTGCGAGCCCTCTTGAGCGTTGGCACGCATCGTGTAGCCAATTCCAATGGTGAGCAGAACGATGGCGATGAGAAATCCGCCCAAGGCGTATTTCATGCAACTCCCTCGAAACTGCCGAGTTCACCAGGAGCTTGTAAGTGACGCATTATGGGTCGTGGATAGGCGCTGCCTTGATATTCAAGATTTAGGGCGGGCCTATCCTCGGCGTGTCTATTCTGCCATTCAAGTCGGCGCCCACGCCTCTGCAACCGGCTCGCTCTCAGGGCCAGAGCACCGTGTCCCTGAAAAACCTCGACTTCTTCTACCAAATCCCGCTAACCGTGGGGGCGATTCAGAACCTACCCGTAATTCGATTATAGTCCCTAATTGATGTTTTCGACCAATTTCTGAACCCAACCAACATATTACAGAATTTTCTCCAATCGGGCCTTTGACACTCTTGGATGGCGGGAATATCATCCCATGCGGCAACCGGGGCGCGGGCCACGGAAATTAGCAGAAAAGAGGAAAGAAGATGCATCACTGGGAAGAGATCAACGTAGACGGCATATTTTCGTACAGCGAGAACCTGAAGATAGCCCATGCGATAAGGGCGGGCAACACCGTATACATATCGGGGCAAGTGGCCCTGGACCCGGACGGAAACGTGGTGGGAGATGGTGACGTGGAGGCGCAGGGAGACTACATCTGGGGAAACATCAAGAAGGTGCTGGAAGCGGCAGGGGCATCTATGGACGACGTAGTGAAGGGGTTCCAGTTTGTGGTGGGGCAGGACAACTTCGCGGGGATGTCGCGGGCGCGTCGGAAGGTGCTCGGCGATGCGCCCCTGAGGTGCATGACGGCTATAGTGGTGTCGGGGCTGGTCAAGCCGGAGTTGCTGCTGGAGGTGGATGTAGTAGCGGAGATTGCCGAATGACCGCAACAAAAACGGGCAAGGAACACTGGACCAGCTATACAGTCCCAGGCATCTGGTCATTTCCCGAGCACCAAAAGATCAGTCATGCCATAAGGGTTGGGAACACGATCCACATCTCGGGGCAGACGGCTCGGGGGTTGAACGGAGAAGCGGAGGGCGGCAGCGACGTCGAGGCGCAGGGCACGGCGATATGGAGGCATATCGAGACAATTCTGACCCATTTAGGCGCCAGCATGGACGACATAGTAAAGGTCTTCCAGTTTGTGGTGGGGCAGGAAAATTTCGCCGGGATGAGCCGAGCTCGGAAGGCTGCGCTAGGGGATGCGAAGCTTCGGGCCATAACCTCGGTGGTAGTGGCGGGGCTGGCGAGGCCGGACCTGCTGCTGGAAGTGGACGTTATCGTAGTGCTGCCGGACTAGCTGGGTCGCAGGGCGTAGCCCTGCAGGTCAAAAGTGCGGTCCAAGCGTGCCTCTTCCGAGAGAGTCTCGATTCGCCTTGAAAGAGGGGAGGCCTCGTGGGAGGATTCTGCGGCGTCGGCGGCTTCCGGGGACTCCCATACGAAGATGCGGCCAATTTCGGGGGAGCCTGCCTGGCCGGTGAAGCGGAGGCCGAGGACGTAACCCTGCTGGAGGGAGAAGGCGGTGTCGAGGGCTTCCAGAAGGTTGGCTACGCGCTCTTCGTTGCCCGTCTTGGGAGTGAATGCATATAGCTTCATCACCGCCATCTTTTCTAGCTCACCCCCCGTCTTGCGAGTTCTCGCTCTAGGACCCGGACATACAGGTCCGAGGGAGCGGCTCCTACTATCGGCTCTCGGCCTTCAATGAGAATCAGGGGCAGACCGGAAGGTGCTTCGCCGTGCTCCATGACCATCTCCAGGTGCTCGCCTATTACTGCGACCTTTTGCTGTCCACTTTCAAGGTCTCGGCGGAAACGGTCGGTGTCCAGGCCCTGACGGGCGGCGAGATCGGTGAGTGCAGGATAGTCACTGATGTCGATGCTTTCGGCGAACATGGCTCGGAAGAGGGCACGGTGGTAGGACTCGAAGGCTTGGGGCCCTTGGGCGGCGGCACATTTGGCGGCTTCCAGTGCGGGAAGGCTGGAGGAGATGTAGGGTTTATCGGCGGCCCAAGGCTCGAAATGGGCATCGGGCTCCGCTTCGGCGGCGGCGGCGCGGGAGGTGCGGCTGTGGGGGGTTACGAGACGGGAGTCGGCGCGGCCCATCAGGAGGGCGTAGCTCTTCCATCGGAAATCGACGCGATCTCCGAGCACTTCCTTTACCTTGTCCAGCCGCACCGACGTGATGTAGCACCAGGGTCATATGTAGTCGGAGTAGATGGTTACGGAGAGGTCGGGGGTCATGGGGCCTTCCATGTTAGTGTTATGTCTAGTTAGAAAGATGGTGCGATTGTAGCACGGGTAAGGGAAACTATTGATTGTTGCAGAGGTCCAGTCACGAATTTTGATTGTTTTTTGGGAATTCTTTGTTTTCGGTGGTGGGTTTTGCAGGCAGCGAGGCTGGGCGGGATATCTAGAAAGCGCATAAGGTAAGGGTAGGGGGGCGGGGTGGGATTGCGCAAGGGGCCCGTGTCACAAGGGGGGAGCCCCACCCCAGATCCCTCGTCCGGCCTCGGGATGACATTGGAGGAATGTTGGCCGGGAATGGCAAACGTAGCAGCGTGGCAATATCTGGGCCACCCAGCTCGACCCTTCGATGCCCCATTGGCGCACTTGCGGCTTCGCTCCCTCCAGAGTCGGACCTTCGACAGGGTGAGCGGAATGCCCACTCCCATGGGATGAACTCACGCACCTCCATAGGCGGACTTTCAGCATCTGCGACGCGATGGGAGTCGGGAATGATGTGGGAGGGGATGGGGGAGGCATGCAAAGGGGGCCAAGGCTCCTCAGTTGTGGTTACCGCTGACCGTGAAAACCAGCAACTCCAGGATTTCGTGACTTCCGACAGACCCGATGAATTTTCCGGTGCCTTTGTCGAAAACGGGGAGGACGGTCAGCGAGTTGTCGGTCATCCTCTGAAGGACATCCTCTACAAATTCGTCCGAATCCGCGTTAGGAGTATTTCGGCGGAGCACTCTTTCAAGGCTAGAGTGATGCCATTCAGTGCGTGGAAGATAGCGCAACATACTCAGGGACACGATGCCAACGAATTCACCCTTGTCTACAACCAGATAGTCGTTCTGCTGCGGCAGAATCCAACGTTCAGCGAACTCCTTTACGGTGAGTGAACGGTTCGGGTAGCTACGCGACCTGTCCAAAATATCTTTCACTCTTATGCCCTCCAGGGCGAATCGGTCCAAGGAGGGTGGCGCCTGCGATTGGGTGACAATAGTTTCGGAGCGCTTTAGCCTTCCAAACGCAAAACTGATTCCCATAGGGGTCAGCAGAAGGTAACCGAACATGACCAGTACGAGAAGGGAGAAGATGTCCTTGTTAATGGCGCCGGCCTCCAAGAGCAGGAGAAGAAGGGCGATTTCAGCCACTCCCTTGGCCATCAGTCCCATGGCGGTGGCGAAGGGGGCATCGAGCCGGGTAACGTAAGCACTAAAGAAGGAAGCGGCAAATTTGCCGGCCAAGGGTACGAACACCAAGGCAAGAACGGTCTCCAATGGCAAGTCCAGGAAGTCCAGGTCCAGATGCAGGCCTGCGGAGGTGAAGAAGAGCGGAACGAAGAGCCCTTCGGCAGTCCCTCTCATACCAGGCATTATGTCGCGCCGGACCTGGTAGGGAAGCATGGATAGCGCAGCACCAAACAGGAGGGCGCCAAGGGACCCGTGAAGCCCAACCTGCTCGGCCAATACCACAACCAGGAAGAGTCCGCCCATCAATATTCCAAAGGAAAGTTGGGGGACTCTAAGGAATCGATGAAGCAGGACGATCACCCTGGGCAACACCATGGTCGAGACGAACCAGGTAGCGATGGCAAATCCGAGGATCTGCGCCAACGGAATCGCCACACTGGTCCAGTCGTGACCGCTGTCGTGCCCTCCCGTACCGAAATGTTTGCTAATAGTGAATCCCACGACAAACAATGCAATTAACTCAGCAACTATCACTGCCGTGAAGATTTGCACTCCCACGGGTTCTCTCAACCGTCCTTCGTCAATCAACACCCGGGCGACGAGGCCGAGACTGGACAGAGACAAGACGCCCGCCAATCCCAAGGCCTCGGTAAAGTCGAGCTGCAAATTGAGGTCAATAAGGAAATCGGTGGTGACTGCCAGGGATACGAGCAGCGATATGGTTACCGACAGTACGGAAGCAAGGAAGAGGCGACCGCGAATAGCCGAAATGAATCCTCTAATGTCCAGCTCTTCCAAGCCTATGAGGAAGAAGAAGATAAAAATGCCGAGGCCCAAAATAGTATCGAGGCCAGGGCCGGTCTCTACGACTCCGGAGACGGGACCAAGGACAACTCCGGCTACTGCGTAGGCGATGATGGAATTCAGGTTGAAGCGTTTGAAAACGCCCTCAAGCAGCTTGGCCACTACGATGAGGAGGCCCACTGACAAGACGGCATTCTGGATTTCCAATTTGCAGAAGCCTCTCTAGCAGTTCACTCTGTTGGTTGTGAAGGGCCAAGGGAGCCGGTGAAAGGCTGAGTCTATAGTAATGATGTTCAAATTATGCCCCCTCGTTCTCAAGGCCGGGCTATTGTTGTATAGGAGTCCATACACCATTAGATGCATAGCGCGCTTTTACTAGGTGAATTGTGCAAAAGAGGCTTAATGGTGTCAATGAGCGAAGGATTGGCGCATATTCACCGCTCATGCGATGGAAGAACGGTGGATGGGCGACTCGGCTCGACCCTTCGATGCTCTCCACTGGCAGTGGATTTACAGGCCGGAGCACTTGCAGTGGGTGCAGGATAGACGAGGAATAATTGGCGGTGTGGTGTGATATATTGTCGGCGGTGGAGAGTATCTGTATCCGCGCACATATGGCTCCGCACCGTTTGCCAATGAGAGGTGACCGGTGAGACTCCCGGCGTCCCTGTCGGTCCTGCTGTCAACGCCTCGACGCCGCAAGGTGCTAATCGCGCTTGCGGCGGGGCACATCCTCACCCAGATGTCCAGCCTGCCGGTAGCGCTATCCGTTGCCACCCTGGCCAAAGAATTCTCGGTTGGAATTGACGAGGCGGCATGGATAGTCATCGTCTACCTGCTGGCCCTCGGAAGCGGCGCTCTTTTGGGAGCGCGGCTGGGTGACAGGTACGGGCACAGCCGGGTCTACGTTCTAGGGGTGGTGGCGTCTACGCTAGGGGCGGGGTTGATAGTGGTGGCGCAGTCATTGTGGGAAGTGATGGCCTTCAGGGCGGTGTCGGGAGTGGGGGCTGCGCTGATGATCGGGAATGCGAACGCTATCCTTGCGTCCACGTTCCCCGTGAATGAGCGGGGCAGGGCGTTTGCGGTGCCTATCATGGGGTCTCGGCTGGGGACGCTGTTCGGGCTAGCCAGCTTTGGGTTGTCGCTGGAGTTTGCGACCTGGCGGATAGCATTTGCCACTTTCCTGCCAATCGGGATTTTAGCTGTCGTAACGTCCTTCGGGCTAGTAAGGGGTCCGCGACCTGAGTCCGAAGTGGAGGCGAAGCGGGACTCGGGGCCGATAGACTTCATCGGGGCTGGGTTGATCGTGGCGGCTGCGTCGGCGCTGATCCTGTCGACGAACCACCTGCATCCGGGGGAGGAGTCGTTCACGTCTCCCGATGCATTGACCTACCACCTGCCGATGCACGCCCTGTTCTTCGTACTGTTGGGGGTGTTCGCCTTGGTGGAGCACAAGGTGAACAACCCCATAGTCGACTTCCGCCACTTCCAGCACAAGTACTTCACGATGTCGCTGGTATCTAACGTGGCCTTTCATTTCTCGATGCTGGCGGCGATGACGCTGGTGCCCATATTGATGGAGGAGGGCTTCGGGTTATCGCCGATATTCGTGACTTTCGTGCTGATACCGAACCAGAGTGTCGGGCTTATCATGCCGATGATAGCAGGCTGGTTGTATGACAAGCACGGGTCCCGGCTGTTCCGGCCCGTGGCGATGATTACTATAGCGTCGGGGTTCCTGGCACTGGGGTTGTTGGCGCCCAACATCAGCTGGTGGATAGTGCCGTTCCTAATGCTGCCGATCACGATGGGGACGGCGATATTCAACCCGATAAACAATGCTACTGTAATGAGCGCGCTACCGCTGGAGCATCGAGGGGTGGCGTCGGGGCTGCTGGAGACGACGCGGGAGTTGGGGCACGCGATTGGGGCTACGGCGTCAGCGACCGCGCTTTCGATGTTCATTCCAGCGTTTGTGAACGACCTGACGCAATCCCAGGCTCAGGCGCACTATTTCGAGGGGTTCCGGGTGTCGACGATGATGGTGATGGGGGTGCTGTTGTTCGGGGCGGTTATTGCGTACTTCCACAAATCGAAGCCCCGGGCGGGGTTGGTTGCGGGTTCTCGGGTGGTGGCGCCTTCGGTGTCAACGTCACCGACTTCGTAGGACCGGGGAATAACCCTCACTCCAGTCCTCTCCAGTCAAGGGACCTTTGCGTAACTACCAGTTGGGGCCAAGACACCCCACCCATTCCGCTCTTGAGACCCTTCGACTCCGCTCAGGGTAAGCGGAATGCCCCACCTCTGGGGAGGAAATGATGGTTATGCAGAGGTCTCGTCAAGGTAGAGGGGGGCTGGACACCTCCCGCGCCGGGGCATAGGAATGGTTGGGGGGTGGGGTTTGGGGGTATAATCGGGGGTAAGTGGGACGCAGCCAGCAATAGTTGGCGGGGAGCAGAATTATGCGAGAGATATTTGAGGAAGTCGGGGGTCTGATTCAGAAAAGCAAACCCTTTGCACTGGCCACGGTGGTCAGGACCAAGGGGTCGACGCCGCAGAAGCCGGGATCCAAGATGCTGGTGAGGGAGGACGGCTCGTTTGCGGGGACTCTTGGGGGCGGGTGTATAGAGGCGGACGCCTACACTGCCTCCAAGCTGGCGATTGCCGAAGGAACCCCTCCAGACGTCCAAGGTTTCACTTTGAACGACGACCTTGCGGCGCAGGACGGGCTGGTTTGCGGCGGGACGATGTACATCATGATCGACCAGCCACAAAAGGACCCTATGTTCGACGCATACACGCAAGAGATAAACGCTGCCTATCGGGGCGAGGGTGGGGTGGCGTTGGCGATGGTCACTCAGAAGGGTGCACTATCGGGGCCGGTGGGTACGAAGCTGCTGATCCGGGAGGATGGGTCGAGGGTCGGGTCTCTGGGGGAGACATCGTTGGATGATGCCGCGGCGGAGGCCGGGCAAAAGGCGATGGACTTCGGTCGGCAGGACTTCATTTCCACGAAAGACGGGACTGAACTGTATGTCGAGGCGTTCACCAGTCCGGCGACGGTGGTGCTGGTGGGTGGTGGGCACGTCTCGAACGCCATTTACAAGCTGGCCACGTTCTTGGGGTATCGGACTCGGGTAGTGGACGACAGGCAGGAGTTCGCCAATGCCGAACGGTTCCCGGACGCCGACGCGTTGGTCGTTGATGAATACGACTCGGGGATCCGGCGTATTGGAATAACGGCAAATTCCTTTGTTGTTGTCGCGACTCGGGGGCATAAGTATGACGACATGGCTCTGCTGGAAGCGGCACGGTCGCCGGCGAAGTTTATCGGGCTGCTGGGGAGCAAGCGGAAGGCGCTGCTTATATTCCCGACGCTGTTGTCTTCCGGTGTCAGCCTGGAGAGGGTAAGCGAGATACGGACGCCGGTCGGGCTGAATCTCGGGGGGCGGACACCGGAGTCGATAGCTCTGAGCGTGATGGCGGAGATCGAGATGGTGAGGCATGGCGGGGACGGTTCCTCGATGAAGATGGACGAGAAGCTGGTGCTGAAGGCTCGGGAGAAGGCGGGGGTGTTGGCGTAGGGTGTTGGGCCGTGTGCATCAGATGTGGGTCGGAATTCCGTAGCTGAGTTTGGGGAGATTTCTTCACCCTCACCCTAGCCCTCTCCCTTCAAGGGAGAGGGGACAGGATACCCCACCCCAGATTCCTCGCAGGGCATCGGAATGACAATGCGACCAGGTGGGGTTTGGGCTGTGTTGTTGGCGGCGGGGCTTTCTACCAGAATGGGACATCCTAAGGCTTTGCTGCCCTGGATGGGGTCGTCTTTAGTGGAGTACCAGCTGGAGCAGATGGCGGAGTCTCGGGTGGAAGGGGTGGTGCTGGTTGTTGGACATGAAGCTGAGGCGATGATGGGACGGGTGGGTGGGAGGTCGGGGGTGACGGTTGTGGAGAACAGGGGGTATGAGCGGGGTCGGGCTTCGTCGGTGGTGGCGGGGGTGGGGCGAGCACCTGCTGATGCCGAGGATATTTTGATACTGAACGTGGACCAGCCTCGGCCGGCGTGGTTGATAGACGAGGTTGTCGACGCACATTTGGGGAGTGAAGCGAAGATCACGATACCGGTGCATGAGGGTCGGAGGGGTCATCCCTCGGTGTTCGACGGGAGCCTGAGGGACGAGATGCTGGGTATTACGGAAGAGGGGCTAGGGTTGAAGCAGGTTGTGAGGAAAGATGGGGGTCGGGTGGGGAATGTGGAGGTGTCGTCATCGCTCATCTACCTAGATATGAACACGCCGGAGGAGTATCTGGAGGGGTTGGGTAGGGCGGGGGAGTTCGGGGGGCGCGGGTCTGCTTGACAAGGTACGGGCTCGGGCCTGTGTAAGCCGCGCTTCTTTATGGAGAAGCACCGCTAAGAAATAGCCGAAGGAGACGCTAGAGTTTCGGAACCTTTGCTCCGAAACTACGTGCAGGGTAGCGGGCTTCCTGATAGATCAGGGAAGGTTGTAGAGAAGGGAAGTAGGGACTAGTCCCCCGACTTGAAGATGTTGCCGAGCTTCATCAGCAGAACCAGGACTCCCACTGAGATGAGTAGAGCACCTATACCTACGGCCAAGCCAGAGAAAGATGAAATCAACTCTGCGGTTTCAGACATCGTACACCTCCCAGGGTCATGCCCTGACAACTAATCCCCTATGAACGCAGATGGGACACGAATCTCGTATCAAACTCTCAACCATATATAAACGGTGAGACGGTTTTATCAAGTGGGTTAGCCGGAGTCGTCTTTATCGGCCATCGATTTCAAGACCTTGTTGATCTTCACCACCAAGAAGAGAACACCGATGGCCACCAGCAGGGCACTCACCGCAACCGCTAAGCCGGAAAAGGCCATAATCAGCATCGCAACGTCATCCATGCCTAACCCCCCACAGGTTGTACCTGAAGATGCTTCAGTAGTGAGTGTCAAATAGCTCGCATGAGCCAACATATCATTAGCAGGTTCGTAAGTCAAACCAATACGCTGCTTTATGGTGTTTCCACTGGGGCATACAAATCCAGGTCGGCAAAATGGGAGCATTTCTCGGGGTCTATTGACACTGCGCAGCGAGGCGACCTATTGCTCCGATTAACTTATTGAGAGGGGGGTCTGCTTGACAAGGTATGGGCTCGGGCCTATGTTAGCCGCGTTCTCACATGGCGGCTTTTTCAGGAGGGATTCTGCCCATGATGGCATTAGAAGGCCTACGAATAATCGACATGACGATATGGCAGCACGGTCCGGTTTCTACGGCGATGCTGGCGGACATGGGGGCGGAGGTGATCAAGGTGGAGGAGCGGCGGTCGGGGGACCCGGGGAGGTATCTTTCGACGTGGAACTTCGGGAAGAACGGCGGCAACGACCTCAACTACTACTTCGAGAACAACAACAGGAACAAGAAGAGCCTGGCGCTGGACCTGAAGACCGATGAAGGGAAAGAGATCCTGACGCGGTTGATCAAAAAGTCTGATGCGTTCGTTTCGAATTTCCGGGAGGCGTCCCTGAAGAGGTTGGGTTTCGACTACGAGGCAGTACACGAGATGAACCCGAAGCTTGTGTATTCGGCGGGGTACGGGTTCGGGCCCAAGGGGCCGGACTCGGCGAGGCCGTCGGCGGACCTGGCAGCGCAGGCCAGGGGTGGGATCATGAGCCAGATCCAGAAATCGGCGCCGATGCAGATTTGGGGAGGAATGGCCGACCAGACCGGGGCATTCATGCTTTGCCTAGGGACCACAATGGGGCTGCTGACAAGGGAGAGGACGGGCATCGGGCAGAAGGTTGAGGAGTCGTTGTTCGGGACGCAGCTAGCAGTGGGTGCATTGATGGCCCAGGGGACTCTGTTTTCGGGGAACGTGCCGGGGGAATATACGCGTCGGGCGCTGAGTCCATTCTGGAATGTGTACAAGACGAAGGACGAGAAATGGCTGTGCCTATCCGTACTGGACATGGAGCGGGACTGGGAGGCCACGTGTCGGGCGCTTGACCTGGAATGGATGATGGAAGACCCTCGGTTTGTGTCGGGGCAGGACAGGGTGTTCAAGCACAGCGATACGTTGATAGGCATCCTGGAGGAGACCTTCGCCAAGAAGGATCGAGACGAATGGCAAGCGATACTGGACGAGACCGACGTACTCTGGGCGCCTGTGCAAAACTACGCGGAGGCCCTTTCGGATGAGCAGGCGATTGCCAATGAATACGTGGTGGAGATAGACCATCCGAACGTCGGGAAGGTGAAGATGCTGGGACTGCCCATCCAGTTCAGCGAGACGCCCGGCAAGGTGAGGAGCGGCGCTCCCGAGCTTGGCCAGCACACCGAGGAATTGCTGACGGACCTGCTTGATTATTCGTGGGACGAGGTTATCGGGTTGAAGGATATGCAGGTTATCTAGGGCGAGGGATTGCACAGCTCGCTTTTCTGGGACGAATTGGAGGAAATGGCAGAGTCACACGTCTAAAACCTCACCCCAGATTCACGTCTGGGGCGCACGCCCGAGGCGCACTTTCAGCATCTACGACCTCGCGGGGCATGGGAATGACAGTGATGGAAAGGTTTCTTGATGGCCGACGCTAGCTACAAGTACATAGCGATAGGGAAGGGAATGATAGGGGCGGCGGTGGGGCGGCACCTGGCGGAGCGAACTGACGGGGTGGCTCTGATAGGGCCGGACGAGCCCCGGTACCCGGCAAACCACGACGGCGTGTTCGCGGACCACTATGATGAAGGTAGGATAACCCGGATTCTCGATCCCCATCTTGTTTGGGCAAAGCTGGCTCGGGAGTCAATTCGGCGTTACCGGGACATGGAGTCCCGTTCGGGGATTGCGTTCTATCACGAGGTCGGGCAGTTGTCGGTGGGGCCAATGGACAGAGCAGTGTCGGAGTACGTTACCGACTCTGAACAGGTGATGCTGAACTTGAACGAGCCGTGTGAGAAGCTGGAAGCGGGGGAACTGGCGTCCCGGTTCACGAAGCTTAGTTTCGAGCCTCAATGTTCAGGGTTGTACCAGAGCGTCGATGCCGGGCATATAAGCGCCCGAGGAATCGTGGCGGCAGAGACGGCAATCGCCAAACAGCACGGCGCCGAAGTCATCTGCGAGGAAGCGGTCTCGGTGGAGAGCGGGGCGGGCGGGGTTGAGGTGAGGACGTCGGGGGGAGGGGTGCACAAAGCTGATCGCGTGATGGTGGCGGCCGGAGGATTCACGCGGGACTCGGGGCTAGTGCCGCGGGCCCTGGACATAGACGTGCTGGCAGAGAACGTTGTGTATATAGAGCTGACGGAGTCGGAGGTTAGTGACCTTTCGGACCTGCCCAGCATGATTTACATGACGGGTCGCCCGAACGACAGCTGCTACATTGTGCCGCCTGTGCAGTACAGGGACGGGAAGTACCGGATGAAGATTGGGGGGTCGGAGGGGCACAGGAGTGTCGGGAGCATGGAGGAGATCAAGGCCTGGTTCAGGGGCCCCGGCACACCGGCAGAACGGGACCGTCTTTGGGCCAAGCTACAGGCCACAATTCCCCGGCTACAGTCCGTACCGGACGAGTGCGTGACCCTGGGCACATGTGTCGTGAGTAAGACGCCGACGGGGCTGCCATACATCGACATGGTGGACGACCGGGTTGGAGTGGCTACGGGAGGGAATGGACTGGCGGCGAAGTCGGGGGACGAGATTGGCAGGCTGGGTGCGTTGACGGTGTTGGGGGAGGGGTGGGATTCTGATTTGGACCCGGGGTTGTTCGGGGTTGGGGTGTCCGGCTAGGCTATACGCCATCCTTTCATTTATCGCGTGCCTCCCCCCGCTCGACCCTTCGACGGGGCTCAGGGTGAGCGGCCACGCCCCGGGCAAAGGCTTCACCCTCACCCTAGCCCTCTCCCATAAAGAGACCATTGCGTAACTACCATTTAGGGCCAAGGCACCCCGCCCATTCCGCTCTTGAGACCCTTCGACTCCGCTCAGGGCGAGCGGAATGCCCCACCCCTGACGAAGGGATGACAGTTATACAAAGGGCTCATCAAGGGAGAGGGGACCGGACACTTCCCTCGCCATCAAACCCCAGGGATGGATTCACGCCTTGGCGCATCTTTGACCGGCGCTCGGTGGCCGGAATTACGGGAGGGGGGAGAGGGGATAGGACACCCAGCACCCTGCCTCCCTGGATTCCCGACTTCTCGGGAATGATCCGCCTGAGGCGGACAGGCTCCCCTTGGGGGTGGGGGGTTAGGGGGTGACGGCGGCCAGGGCTTTGGCGCGGTTGACGGACTGTTCGACGATGTCGAAGCCGGCGAGCTCGGAGAAGGCGGCCATGAGCTGTTGGGTGACGGGGCCGGGCGTCTCTACTCCGACGGGACGGGTGTCGACTCTGCCCACGGGTACAACGCAGTAGGGTGTGGTGGCCAGGAAGGCTTCGTCGGCGGTGTAGGCGTCGTAGGGTTGAATGTCCTCTTCGATGAAGGGGATTCCCAACTGCTCGGCAAGCTCGCCGATGACCTTGCGGGTGACGCCCTGGAGAATTGAGGAATCGCCAGCGGTCCTTATCTTGCCGTCGGTGACGATGAAGAAGTTGGATCCGATGCTTTCGGTGAGGTTGCCGTTGGCGTCAGTGAGGACGGGGAAGGCCTCGGGGTCAATGTCGGTGGCTTCCAGCTCGGCAAGCACGAAGTTGAGGCGGCTGTAGTGTTTGATCTTGGGGTCAAGGGCGTCTGAGGGATAGCTCCTGATCTTGGGTATGACGACGTGAGCCCCGTTGCTGTAGTGGGGCGCCATTCGGGCGTGGTCCAGGGGATCTATCCAGACAACGATGTTGGGTTTCAGGGCCAGGGCGGAGCGGCCACCCTCGCCGCGGGTGACGAACTGGGTGACCATATAGTCGTCTCCCGGCTCCCGAATGGACTCGTTGCGCTGGACGACGTCAAGGGTGATGTCGGTCATTTCCTCTTTGGTCATGCCGGGGTCGATACGGACGTAGGTGAGGGACCGGTATAGGCGGTCGATGTGGTCTTCGAGTCGGAAGACCTTGCCGTTGAAGGTGCGGGAGGTATCGAAGACTACGTCGCCTAGCCTGAGCCCCCTGTCGGTGAGGCCGAGCTTGGCCTCACTGCGGGGCATGAATTCGCCGTTAAGCCAGACCTGGTATTCCATGGGGGTGCTCCCTTCTTTTGTGTGAGTGCTATGTCGCTAACTTGGCTGGTCTTCGATGTTCTCTCTGCCTCACCCCACCCCCAGGGCAACCACGAGGGATTACACCTACTCTGAGGGGACCCGGCCCGACACCACCCCTGGATTCCCGACTTCTCGGGAATGACAGATGGGAAGGTGGATTTTGCGACTTCTCGGGGATGCCGAGTGAGAAAATGGTGAGTGTACTAGAAGATGTCTATTTCCTGGCCGAGACCTTGTTCGCGGGCGAGTTCATAGATTTTCATGGCGGTTGCAACGTCCTGTATGGCGAGTCCCTGGGACTCGAAGAGGGTGATTTGGGTATCGGAAGTGCGTCCGGGGTTCTTGCCGGAAACCACGTCGCCAAGCTCTGTGACGGTCTCCCAATGAACAGCGCCGCGTTCGGCAGCCACAATGAGGTCGCCACATTCGAGTTGGGCCTGCTCCCGGGAGTCTACGGTGATGATGTCGCTCTTGCGGACTGCGTCGTTGTCGATCTCCCTGCGGATGAGGGAGTTACTGCCTGCGGCATTGATGTGTGCGCCCTCGGTGATCCATTCGCCATTTACGACCGGGTCCCGGGCGTTGGTGATAGTGACAACGACATCGGCGGAGGTGATGGCATCCTCGGGGCTGGAGGCGGGAGATACGTCGACGCCGAGTTTTTCGGACATGGCGGTGCAGAAGGCGGCAAGGGGCTCGGGGCGGCGGCTGTAGACTCTGGCTGCCTGTATGTTGCGCACTGAGCATACGGCTTCGAGCTGGGTGGCGGCCTGACCGCCTGACCCAATCATACCCACGGTCTTGGCCCCTTCTTTTGCGAGATATTTCGTTGCGACGCCCGAGGCAGCGCCCGTGCGCATTCTGCCGAGGTTGTCGGCCTGGACGATAGATAGGAGGTCTCCGGTCTCGGCGCTGAACAGGAGGACCATGAATCGGGTGCCGGACCGGAAAGAGGTATACACCTTCAAGCCCATCGCTTCCCGGTAGTAGCAGGCCCCGGACATGAGCTGCATGCTCCCTCTGCCGGGAATGTGGAAGCGGCGTCGGGCGCGGTTTATGGAAGTGCCTTCACCCTGGCTGAGAAAGGCTCCCTCAACCGCGTCCAGGGTGTCTTTCATTGTGAGGAGTTGGACCACCTCAGCTTCTCGTATGATCAGGGTCACCTTCAGGACTCCTTGATGGGGCCTTTGGGGGCCAGGCCTTTGAGATATTGGACGCTTCTGCCTATGACCTCGGCGTCTTCGGCGTCGGGACGGTAATTGAGATAGGTCTCCAAGTCCGCGAGGGCAGCAGGATAATCCTTGAGCTGTAGACGGACTTTGCCCCGGTCCCGAACCTCGTCGAGGTCCCAGGGGGATACGTCGATCATCATTTCGATGACTGAGAGGGCTTTTTCATAGTCGCGTCGGGAGGCGTGAATGCCCTTGAGGTTGTTAAGCATCCGGGTGACGACCTGGGCTTCGGTGCAGGCGGCAAGGTGGTGCTCCCGGAAGGGCATAATTCCTCCGCCCGTTAGTCGGAGCCTCTGGGCAAGGTGCTCCGTGTCCAAAATCAGGCCCTTGTAGAAGGGATCGATGAAGATTGGGCCTTCCGGAGTCTGGTACTTGACGATGAAGTGGCCGGGGAAGCCGACCCCCTTGATTTCGATACCGGCGTGTCGGGCGACCTCTATGTAGACGACCGAGAGGGTGATTGGGATGCCAATTCTCCTATCGATAACCTCATTGAGATAGCTGTTACGGGGGTCGTAGTACTCCTCCTCGTTGCCCCGGAAGTCTTCCTCTTCGAAGAGGACGCGGTTGAGGGCCTCTATAGCTGCCTTGGGCGACGCATCCGTGGAGCGGGACCGCACTCTCCGACCAAGACGCTCCAGAATATGCACATAGTAAGGGATCTCCAGGTCAGGGTATTCCCCCTGGGCGATAAGGAGGGCCGCACGAGACAGATTGATGTCCCGGTGAGGAGGGGCCATCAGTTGGGCGAAGGCGCTTCTGGATGCGCCGGGTTGCGTGTCTTCCATCGGGGCCTCTGGGGTGGGAAAACTGGGTCACGGAAAGTGTATCACGCAAGCGGGGGGGCATGTCTGCCAACGTCCAGGGACATTGAGCCCGCCTGAGGCGTACCCGGCCGAGGCGGATGTTCTCCGCCTATGACGGACTTGCAGCATCTACGATTGTGGGTGTGGTTTGTAGGTTTATGTCTGTTATGGAGGGGTCGGCGATGGAAGGTCGTTGACTAGAAACCAGGCCGGGGGTTGATGCCTTGCCGTCGGCGCCGGGCTGGATTATCCCCACACGTTGTCGGCTGCGGCCAGGGTTGTGTGGGGCAGATCCCACCGGCAGCGGCACATGACCGGACCGCTGACGGGGGAGATAACCGGCGTCCCGGTGCATCCGCCGGGTAGACGGATGGCAGGGACGGCGGGACAAACAAGGACACGAGGGCCTTGCTAAACCGGGGGTCGGTTGACCTGCCGGGAAAACCGGCGCGCAATGGGCCGGGGTAAACGCGCCCAATGATAAGGGGCGTTGAATCGGCAGGGGCGTCCTTGGACGGGGCCTGCCGCGTATAGTCTGTGGACCTTCCATCGCCTGGGTGGTGGGGGAAGGGAAAGCCGGGGCCTAAGGCAGAGGAGATGGCGGTTTCGTTTGTGCCGCGGGGCAGCAAGGGCCACCCTTTGGGATGGGCTTAGACGTTGAGTCCTCGATTGGGCCGAGGCTGGGGTTCCTCCTGGGTTTTTGGTTCCTCCTTGGTCTTGAGAATAGTGACGGGCCTGTCAGAGGTGAATATAGTACGTGTGTACGAATTAAGTCAAGGGGTTCGTGTCACTTTTGAAGCCGAGGCGAGCCTACGGCCCCAGCCTCTTTTTACGCGGGAGGGAGGATAGGTGTGACGGATTGGCGGGGTGTGGGCCGTCCCCCGCTCAACCCTTCGACGGCGCTCAGGGTGAGCGGCCCCACACCGGGATGGATTCACGCCATAGGCGTACTTCTAGCCGGCTCTAGGCGGGGGGAATGATCCGGCAAGGGTGGCAGGCCCCCATCAGGGAATGGGGTTGTGATAAGATTCCGCGGATCCTCATTTAATTTCTCGGGGGTTCTCCCATATGGCGCAAAGCGGGTCAGCTTCCCAGACTTTCCAGGTACCGGATACGGTCGAGGCCATCGAATTCTATTTCGAGCAGGGGCTGACGGACGGGCTGCCGGTGGTGCCGCCGACACCAGATAGCGTGGCTCGGTTCCTGGATGCGTCGGGGCTAGGGGCGAAGGACGTAGTTGGGGCAATTCCGACTCGGAAGCGGGAAATCACAGCTGAGAAGGTGGCGATCAATGCCATCATGGCCGGGTGCAAGCCGGAGTACATGCCAGTGGTGACCACGGCAATCTCGGCGATGTGCGAGGAACAGTTCAACCTTCACGGGACGTCGGCGAGCACGGCGGGGACGGGACACATGGTACTGGTGCACGGGCCGATAGTGAAAGAGTTGGACATCAACTACGCGAACAATCTTTTTGGGCCGACGAAGAGGTCCAATGCGACGATTGGCCGGGCGATCAGGCTGATAATCATGAACGTCTGCGGGTCGGTGCCCGGGATACTGGACAAGTCGACGTTCGGGCACCCGGGGAAGTACAGCTATTGCTTCGCAGAAAATGAGGAGTTGAGCCCGTGGCAGCCGCTACACGTCGAGCGGGGACTACCCCTGGAGTCGAGTGCGGTGACGGTGTACGCCGGTAACGCGCCGATACAGGGTAGCGACCACGGGAGTCACACGGGAGAAGGGATCCTAAACTCGATAGCGGGGGTGATGCTGGCAAACGGGGTACCCGCGGGTGGAGAGATGATGGTTGTGATAAGTCCAGAGGTGCTGCTCCACATACGAGAAGAGGGATGGTCCAAGCAGGACGTCAAGAACTATCTCTTTGAAGCTACCAAGCGTGAGTATTCTTTCTGGGACAACTTAGACGGGGCATGGGGCCCGACACTCGGTAGCCACGCTGATACGGATGTCGCATCGGTTGTTAGTAGTCCAGACGATCTGATGGTGTTGGTGGCTGGGGGTGCTGCTGGAGGATTTTTCTGCACGATCCTGCCATGGGCAGGGGAGACGGAGACGAAGTCCGTGACGAAACAGATACCCGGGATGTAGAGGGCCATTTGGGGATATGTTCATAAACTAAGGCTTGCTCCGAGGCATCGCTCCCATTCCGCTCTTGAAAGCCTTCGATGCCCTCCGCCAAAGGCGGACTTACAGCACAGCGCACTTGCAGCTCCGCTCCCGCCTGATGCGGATCTTCGACAGGGTGGGCGGGATGTCCCACCCCGGATTCACGCCCGAGGCGCATGATCCTCCTCGCGGGGCATAGGAATGACATGTTTAAAAGGGTCCTGTCGAGGTGGAAGATGAGGGAATCGGGGGGTGTTGAGGGTGTGATAAGATTCGGGGGCTTTTCTTTTGATTATTTCGGGGGTTGTTCGATATGGCAGAAAAACAGCTAACATCTCAGACTTTCCAGGTACCGGATACGGTCGAGGCCATCGAATTCTATTTCGAGCAGGGGCTGACGGACGGGCTGCCGGTGGTGCCGCCGACACCAGATAGCGTGGCTCGGTTCCTGGATGCGTCGGGGCTAGGGGCGAAGGACGTAGTTGGGGCAATTCCGACTCGGAAGCGGGAAATCACAGCTGAGAAGGTGGCGATCAATGCCATCATGGCCGGGTGCAAGCCGGAGTACATGCCAGTGGTGACCACGGCAATCTCGGCGATGTGCGAGGAACAGTTCAACCTTCACGGGACGTCGGCGAGCACGGCGGGGACGGGACACATGGTACTGGTGCACGGGCCGATAGTGAAAGAGTTGGACATCAACTACGCGAACAATCTTTTTGGGCCGACGAAGAGGTCCAATGCGACGATTGGCCGGGCGATCAGGCTGATAATCATGAACGTCTGCGGGTCGGTGCCCGGGATACTGGACAAGTCGACGTTCGGGCACCCGGGGAAGTACAGCTATTGCTTCGCAGAAAATGAGGAGTTGAGCCCGTGGCAGCCGCTACACGTCGAGCGGGGACTACCCCTGGAGTCGAGTGCGGTGACGGTGTACGCCGGTAACGCGCCGATACAGGGTAGCGACCACGGGAGTCACACGGGAGAAGGGATCCTCAACTCAATAGCGGGGTTAATGGTCGCGAACGGAATGCCCGAGGGCGGGGAGATGATGGTGGTAATAAGCCCCGAGGTGCTGCTCCATATACGGGAAGAGGCATGGTCCAAGCAAGACGTCAAGAATTATCTCTTTGAAGCTACCAAACGTGAATATTCGTTCTGGGATACACTGGACCGTGGTTGGAGCGTAAGAAGCGACCCTCACGAAGAAACGGAAGTTGTATCGGTTGTGGACAGTCCAGACGACCTAATGGTACTGGTGGCAGGGGGCACGGCGGGAGGTTTCTTCTGCACCATCATGCCGTGGGGTGGAGGTACGGGAACGAAATCAGTAACAAAACAGATACCCGGTATGTAGAGTCCCAGAAAACGGGAAAGGAGCGAGGAATGACAACGGAGACGAGTAACGGGGGCATCACGGTGATGGACCCTCGGGCGGGGGCACTGGACGCAAGTGCGTCGATGGCACCCAGGCCCGGCAAGCTAGACGGGAAGGTGTTGGGGCTGCTTTCCAACAGCAAGTTGAACGCCACCGAGCTTCTGCAGATGGTGGGGGATATGCTGGGTGAGCAGTTCGAGTTGAAGTATGTCAAGGCAGCCAGCAAGCCGGATGCCTCCCGGCCCGCTCCGGAAGACACGGTGGCGGAACTGGCAAGGGAGAGCGATTTCGCCGTAGTAGCGATCGGGGACTGAGGCTCCTGCTCTCAGTGCAGTTTGCACGACGGAATCGAGCTCGAAAAGCTGGGCGTACCCTCTGCGGTGTTGATTACGAACGAATTTGTCAACCAGGCAAAGGCTATCGCTGAAATTCAGGGGATACCGGACTATCCATTTGCGATATTGCCGCATCCTATCGGACGGTTGACGGACGCGGACCTGAAGGGTCGGGCGGAGGCGGCGATACCGCAGATATTGAAGATACTGGAAGTGGAGGAGTAAGCCCGCTGCGGTGGAGGTATCGGGGGTGAATTTCGGGATATCACCTTAGCCCTCTCACGCCTAAGGCGCATCTACGACCCATTAAGAGGCCTTTGTGTGACTACCAGTTAGGGCTAAGACACCCCGCCCATTCCACTCTTGAGACCCTTCGACTCCGCTCAGGGCGAGCGGAATGCCCCACTCCTAGGGGAAAAACGATGGTTATGCAAGGGTCCCATCAAGGGAGAGGGGACAGGACCCCACCCCAGATTTACGCCCGAGGCGCATGTCCCAGCTCGAGGGGCATCGGGATGACATGCTTGAGAGGACTTTGTCGAGGCAGAAGGTGAAGGAGTCGGAGGAGTGCGGGGTGGTGAGGCGGTTGGTGGAGGACGTTGCCAACGGGGGTCGTATGGTCCTCATAGACGATCTGGTGTCCGCGGATTTCCGGGAGCACGCGGGGCCGCCCGGGCTGCCATCTGATAGAGAGGTGTTGAAACAGGCTCTCGCGTCCCGGCGGCTTTTCGGCAAGGGCTCCGACTACCTAATATCAACGCTAACCAAACAAGATGGCCTGGTGGTCCTGGCCCTAGCGGAGCGCGACCAAGGCTCGGAGGCGATTTGCCCAGAGGAGCACAAGATTCGGGTGGTGGAGGGGAAGATATCGGAGCACTGGGGTACCAAGCCTCTCTTTTCCGATCCTCAACCATGACCACCAATACAAAGGGTTGGAAGCTGAGCCCCTCGGACTTCGCGTTTCTTTGGGAGGAGTGCAAGCGGTGCTTCTACTTGAAGGTGGCGAGAGGTTTCTATCGACCCAGGACGCCGTTCCCCGGCATCTTCAGCGTTATAGACCGGCTGATGAACGAGTACTTCAACGGGAAGCCGAACTCGGAGATTTCAGAGACGCTGCCGCCGGGGGTCGTGAAGTACGGAGAGAGCTGGGTCGAGTCGAGGGCGCTGGTTGTGCCGGGCAGGGAGTCGACGTGCTTTATACGGGGTCGGTTTGATTCGGTGTTGGAGTTCGAGGACGGCAGCTACGGAATAATCGACTTCAAGACCACGTCCACGCGGAGCGATCACCTGCCTCTCTACACAAGGCAGCTTCACGCTTACACTTATGCACTGGAGCGCGCGGCGCCGGGCAACCTGGCGCTTTCGCCGATTACTCGGCTGGGGTTGGTGTGCGTGGAGCCTGATGAGCTTGTTAGGGATGCCCACGGGCGGATATCCTATGCAGGAAATGTCGAGTGGAAGGAGATGCCTAGAGACGATGGGGCGTTCGACGCGTTTCTGGGGGAGGTTGTCGGGCTGCTGGACATGCCGGAGCCTCCGGCGAAGGGGAGGAACTGCGAGTTTTGCCGGTACCGGGCGGCGGCGAGGAAGATGGCGCATTAGAACAGGCGCCAATTGCTAGAAAACTATGATATCGACTTTGGCAATGCGTTACGGTTATGCAGAAAATCGTTTCACCCTCACCCTAGCCCTCTCACGCCCGAGGCGCACTTACAGCCCCTCAAGGGAGGCTTTTGCGTAACTACCAGTTAAGGCCAAGACGCCCCGCCCATTCCGCTCTTGAGACCCTTCGACTCCGCTCAGGGCGAGCGGAATGCCCCACCCCTAGGGCAGGAATGACAGTTATGCGTGGTTTTGAGGAAATGGGGTGGAGGCGCAATGAACACGACTGTCAAACAAAGATCGATTGAGGAGATGATTCAAGTATGAAGATGAATTTTACGGTCGGGATGGGGAGGAACATACCGGTATACGACGTTCCGGCCCATGCCAAGGCAGCGGAGGAGTGTGGGTTCGACATGATGGGGTGGGTGGACCAGCCTAACCTTTCGCGGGACATGTATTCCAGCCTGACCGTCGCAGCGCTTAACACCAGCCGGATCAGGTTGATGTCCGCGGTAACGGACCCGATCACGTATCACCCTTCGGTGACTGCGACGGCGCATGCGACGCTGAATGAGGTGTCGGGTGGAAGGGCGGTACTGGGGCTGGGGGCGGGGGGGCGGTTCGGCAAGTCGATGCGGCCCCGAACCACCAAGGAGGTCGAGAGGGCAATTCACTTCCTGAGGGGATACATGGCAGGTGAGGAGGTGGAGTGGCAGGGGGCGAAGATGCACTCGGAGTGGTCAAAGTCCAAGATACCCATTTACCTGGCAGTGGATGGGCCGAAGTTGTGCAAGCTGGCGGGCAAGATAGCGGACGGTGCGATCTTCATTGGTGTGCATCCTGAGATGGCCAAGTGGAGGGTAGAGCTGATTCACCAGGGGGCGGAGGAGGCCGGTCGGGACCCGGCGGAAGTCGACATCTGGTGTCGCAACATGACCTACATCTCCGATACGAAGGAGGAGGCGCGCAAAGAGGTCTCGTCGTATCCGACGATGTACATCAAGATGCACCAGTTCTTTAGCCGGGACGTGCCGGAGATCCACGATTTAAGGAAGAGGATGGAGCGTCGGGAGCCGGGGATAGTCGAGGAGTTGATGAGTGATTCGGCGAACGCGGCCAAGGCCTACGACGAGTATTTCCACGAGCACGTTGATGCACCACACTCCAAGCTTGTCACGCAGCGGATGGTTGATGCGTTCCACCTGACGGGGCCGCCGGAGGAGATCCGGCAGCGCATTGAGGAGTTGGGGAACATGGGGGTGACGACGTTTTCGACGGTGCTGTTTACGATTTTTGACAAGATAGGGATGATGCGTAAGTTCAGCAAGGAGATCATGCCTTATTTTCGGAATTAGGATGGCGCACTCAAAGACGTGAATACTCATGCAAAGCTGTTTTCACAAGTGTGCATTCACCCTCACCCTCTCCCTTGAGGGGAGAGGGGACTGGACACCGCCCCAGATCCCTCGCGGGGCATCGGGATGACATTGAGAGTCGGGATGACGGATGGAAAATGATCTCGGCGACGAAAGGGTAATAGGACACCAGGTTCTTTTAGTAGGAGTTAGAAATGGCGGAATCTACAGGTGTACAGCTGCCAGATACGGTTGAGGCGATCGAGTATTTCTATGAGCAGGGGCTGACGGACGGCCTGCCTGTTGTGCCGCCTACAGAGGAGAGCGTGGGGGCATTTTTGGAGTCGGGTGGGGTGGAGGCTGGAGAGGTGCTAGGGACCCGGGCGAGCAGAAACTGGGTGGTAACGGCGCAGAAGGTTGCCGTGAATGCGGTGATGGCAGGGTGCAAGGCCGAGTATGCGCCTGTGGTGAACGCAGTGGTGCGGGCATTGCTTAAGCCCGAGTTCAATGCGTCGGCGATTGCGGAGACGGCGGGGACGTCGGCGCCGTTGATCGTGGTTAACGGGCCTGTGCGCAAGGAACTTGACGTCAATGCAGGGTGGAACCTTTTCGGGCCCGGGTGGAGGGCGAATGCGACCATCGGGAGGACGTTGAGGCTTGTGCTGATGAACGTGTGCCGGGAGATACCAGGTGTGACGGACAAGTCGACATTCGGGCACCCGGGGCGGTATACGTTCTGCATAGCGGAAAACGAAGAGGCGAACCCCTGGGAGCCGTATCACGTCGAGCATGGGATGGCGCTGGAGTCGAGTGCGGTGGCACTGATCCCTGCATTACACCCGATGGAGTTGTTCAACCAGTCGGACCCGGTCCCGGAGCAGATTCTGGACACGCTGAGCCACGCGATAGCCGCGAACCTAGTGTGCCACGGGCCGGTAATGCTGATCATGAGTCCGGAGCACGCGCAGAATATCGGGCCGGCGGGTTGGAGCAAGCAGGACGTGAAGGAGTACCTGGCCAAGCGGGCCAACGAGTTCCAGCCACATTTCGCGTACGAACGAGAGCGGATCGGAGCGCTGGGCGGGACCTGGTATTCGACCACCGATGACCCTGACCATTCGTCGATTCCGACGACTCCGGAAGGCATCACTTTGATAGTGGCGGGGGGTGAGGGTGGGGGGCACTCCACGATTATTCCATTGTGGGGCCAGGGAGCGTTTAGCAAGAGTGTGCTTGAACCCGTATACGCAAGCTAGAGCGACACGATGACAACCAAAGGCACTGAGCTTCCCGATACTATCCAGGCGATAGAGTATTTCTTCGAGCAGGGGTTAACGGACGGGCTGCCTGTGGTGCCGCCGACACAGGAGGCGGTGGATGCTTTCCTGGAAGCAGGCGGGCTGGCGCTGGGAGACGTGCTTGGGAGGAGGGAGAGCCGGAACTGGGTTGTGACGGCTCAAAAGGTGGCGGTGAATGCGGTGATGGCGGGGTGCAAGTCGGAGTATGCGCCGGTTGTAGCGGCGGCGGTGCGGGCGATGATGAAACCGAAGTTCAATCTTTCGGGGATAAGCGAGACGACGTCGGGGATGTCGACGCCGATGGTTATAGTAAACGGTCCGATCAGGAAGAAGCTGGACATCAACTCGGGGTGGAACCTGTTCGGGCCCGGGTGGCGGGCGAACTCGACTATCGGGAGGTCACTGAGGCTGATCCTGATGAATGTGCTGGGTGAGATCCCCGGTGTAACAGACAAGTCGGCATTCGGGAGCCCGGCGCGGTACACGTGCTGTATTGCGGAGGACGAGGATCTGAGCATCTGGGAGCCGTATCACGTCGAGAAGGGTTTCGACGCGTCCGTGAGCACGGTGACGCTGTTCGGTGCGTTGCCACCGGTACCTGTTTTCAACTACATCGACAACTCGCCCGAGGCGATCCTGGACACGATTAGCCACGCCATAGCGGCGAACATCAACTGCCACGGCGAACTTGTGCTTATCATCAGTGGTGAGCACCTGGCAAACATCGAGCCGGCGGGGATGACCAAGACTGAGGTCAAGGAGTACATTGCCGAGAAGGTCAACCAATTTGCGCCGGACCTGATATTCGACGCGGAGCGGACCTATGAATTGGGCGGGGTAACGCCATTCGAGGACCCGGTGAGCCAGGAACGGACGGTCCCCACGGAGCCGGACCAATTGCACCTGTACGTGGCGGGGGGGACCGGGGGAGCGGTGTCGGCGATGGTCCCGTTGTTTTCTCACGGGCATTCGAGTGGGTCCGTGATTGAGCCGATAATTGAACCTTAGCCTTATTGGATATTCTCACGAAACGTTTACGTCACACCGGTGTCCACCATAACTGTCGAGCAAGATAGGGGCGGGTGACCCAGCATCCACACTTCGGCCTTCCGGCTCATCGGGGACGACGGTGGTGCAAGGGATCCCCTTAAGAGAGGGCAACACAACTAGATCTCACGGAGGTCAACACATGGCAGGCAAGCTGTACACGTCTTACACAGGTTTTCCTTCTTTCTTCAGCGGTAAGATCACGAACGTGGAGGACGTTGAGGAAGGTACGCTGGTCGTGGCGGGAGTGCCGATAGACCAGGGGGTGGTAACGGGACGGCCCGGGTCTCGGTACGGGCCCCGCGGTATCCGTGAGGCCTCCATGCAGCATCGAGGGGCTTACGAGGTTTCAGCCGAGAAGACCCTTATGGACGTGGAAACCGGTATCTGGCGAAAGCCTGCGGCCGCTCCGCCTCTCATCGACATAGGTGATTTCGACATCAACCCAACGGATACCCGGGACACGACCGGCATTGTCATAGACGGTGTAGCTGATGTAGTGAAGAGAGGTGGCATTCCAGTGCTCCTTGGGGGGGACCATTACGTAGCCTACCCGGGATTCGCAGGCTTTTCGAAAGGGATGTCGGAGAGGGGAGGATCGCCGAGGCTGGGGTACCTTCATATCGACAGCCACCCCGACTTCCGGGACGTACACGGAGTGGGAGGGAAGTACACTCACGGGACCCAGGCGCGGCGGCTCAGCGAAGACACCCATATTTCCTATAACAACATGGCGTGGGTGGGGCTTAACGGGTCGGTTATCGACCCGGCTCAGCACCGCATTTTCCGGTCGGGTGGAATGCAGGTTACGACGGCCAAGATGATCAAGGAGCAGGGTCCAGCGGAAATTGTGAGGAGCGCTATGGAGGTGGTGGGGCACAGCGTGGACGCTGTATATGTGACGATAGATATCGACGTTGTAGATGGATCCGAGTCTCCTGGCACGGGGGCGCCGATCTTCACGGGAATCACCGGGGTGGAGTTCCTGGAAATGATGGAAGCCCTTTCCACCTACGACATAATCAAGGCGATAGACATATGTGAAGTTGCACCACCCCTGGACCCGACGGGCCGGACGGTGCACCTAGCTGCGAGTGGGTTGCTGGGGATCCTGGGGCCGAAGATTTTCGATACGGTGGAGATAGATTAGGCAGACGAGGCAGGGAAGCCAATCATGGTGAATTCGGGGGGGAGACTGGCTGGTAAAGTCGCCATCGTGACGGGGGCAGGGTCAAGTGGGCCGGGCGTAGGAAATGGGAAGGCTACGGCCATCCTGTTTGCACGGGAGGGTGCGAAGGTAATGCTGGCCGACCTTCACGAGGAACGGGCGAAGGAGACGCTGGCTGCGATAGAGGGGGAAGGTGGGGTAGCGTCGACGGTGGGGGTTGATGTAACCAACGAGGAGGATGCCCAGCGGTTGGCGGACACGGCAATTGAGCGGTACGGGCGGATTGACGTGCTGGTGAACAACGTGGGGATATCCAAGCGGGGGTCGGTGCTGGACGTGACGCCGGAGGAGTGGGACCGGGTGATGGCGGTGAACGTAAAGAGCATGATGCTGTGCAGTCGGTACGTCGTGCCCCGGATGAAGGAGTCGGGTGGGGGTTCGATAATCAACATTGCGTCGACGGCGGGGTTACGGGCGCATCACAGCACACCATATACGACTTCCAAGGCGGCGGTTATCGGGCTGACGTTTTCCATGGCCGCGGACCACGGGCCGGACAACATTCGGGTCAACGCAATAGCGCCGGGACTGGTGTATACACCGATGGTCGCGCCCCGGATGGAGGAGGGGATGAGGGAGCGCCGGATGTCGGCGGCGCCGTTGGGGACGGAGGGTACAGGGTGGGATGTCGGGTGGGCGGCGGTGTATTTGGCGAGCGACGAGGCTCGGTGGGTAACGGGGGTGACGCTGCCGGTGGATGCGGGGTTGAGTGTGACGACGGGGATAACCTATCAGCCTCTGTTGCAGCAGAAGTGGCGGTAGGGGATGGGGAAGGAACCCTCCCCCCTGTCGATTCCTCAGTCCTATCTAAGAGCGCTTTGTATAACTGTCATTCAGAGGCTCCGCGAGGAATCTGGGGTGGGGTTCCTCCGGTAATCGAAGGCCCCCTCTGGTAGGAGCCTGTCCAAGTATGGGCAAGGAAGGGTTAATATCCTGCCCCCTTCCTTCCAAACTGTACCCCCCCACCACCCCAACGCTATAATTTCCCCATGACAACCCAAACCTCACCCGCACAACAGAACTCCCCGACCGCAGCCTCGGTTACCCGAAAGTCCAAAGTCGCCGCAGTCTTCACTACCCCCGAGACCGTACTGGACGACTATGTCCGCCTAGCCGGGATCGCGGGCATGGAAGACCACCTCCCCAGGGACCTCCCCACCCTCCTCAAGATCAACATCTCCTGGCAGTACTACTACCCCGCCTGCTCCACCCCGCCCTGGCAGATCGAAGGGGCCGTCAAGGCCCTCCAGTCCAACGGCTACAACGACATCATCGCCGCACACAACGGCACCGTAGTCGTCGACGCCCGGGAAGGCGAGGTCCGCAACAAGCAGAAGGTCGTCACCGACAAATACAACCTCCCCAACATGCACCTGGAGGAAGACCCCGTCCGCTGGATCGAGTACCGGCCCAAGGCCAAAATGCTCGCTCTGGACGAAATCTTCCCCGACGGCATCCAGATCCCCGAGCCCTTCATCGGGAAAAACGTGATCCAACTTCCAACCATGAAGACCCACGTCTTCACAAGGATGACCGGAGCCATGAAAAACGCCTTCGGTGGATTGCTGAACCGGAAGCGGCATTACACTCACTCCGTCATCCACGAGACCCTCGTCGACCTCCTTGCCATCCAGAAGGAGATTCACCCCGGCATCTTCGCCATGATGGACGGCACCTTCGCCGGAGACGGCCCCGGCCCCCGAGCCATGAGGTGGCACGTTAAAAACTTGCTGCTAGCCAGCGCCGATCAGGTCGCCATCGACGCCGTCGCCGCCCGGCTAATGGGCTTCGATCCCATGTCAATCAAGTTCATACGCCTCGCCCACGACGCGGGCTTGGGATGCGGAGACCCGAGAGAAATCGAGATTGCCGGAGAAGACGTCTCAAGCGTGAATTGGGGATTCAGCGGGTCGGAGAACACCTTCGCCAGCAGAGGCCAGAAGCTGATTTACTGGGGCCCGCTCAAGCCCTTGGAGAAACTGCTGCTGCGCTCATTCCTGGTCCCGTGGGCCTACCTCGCCTCGAACCTCTACCACAACGTCTTCTGGATGAACCTCATCGGCAAGGGCAGGATCAGAAAGGCCATGAAGACGGGCTGGGGCAGGCTCTTTCTGAGCTACTGAGTGCTGGCGCCGCCCTCTTCCTCGTCGAAGTCCTCGTCGCTGAACACCCCGACCTCCCGGCCCTGGTACACCGCGACTATGAAGTCTCCTCGAGACGCGTCCGCCGTCATAACCAGTTCCTCGTCGATTGTATCGATGAGTTCCTGGACGCCTTCCTGGGTAACGTTCTCAAGTACGCAGAGTGTAGCGTGTACTACGCTGGGACCAAAGTGCAGATCGACCCGTCCCGCCGAGCTCTCATCATCGATGATCGTATACGTCTCGGAGTGCGGGGTTCGGCATTCTCTTTCGAAGCGGTAGGGGGCCATTTGCGCTGTTTCCTCTCTGGTCTAGGGCCGGACGTGGCCGCGGCCCAGGATTATCCATTTGTAGGATGTCATTTCACGGAGCCCCATCGGGCCCCGAGCGTGCATCTTCTGTGTACTGATCCCCACCTCCGCCCCGAGGCCAAACTGGCCCCCGTCCGTGAAGCGGGTGCTGGCATTTACAAATACGGCCGCCGCATCCACCTCGTCCAGAAATCTCTGCGCCGCCGAGTAGTCTTCGGTGATTATCGCCTCCGAATGCCCGGAGCCATAGGTCTCGACGTGCTCTAGTGCCTCGTCCATCCCATCGACCACCTTAACCGACGCCACCAGGGACAAAAACTCCGTCCCCCAGTCCGTGTCCGCTGCTAAGGTAGCCCCGGCTACGTCCCGCATCAGGGCCAGGGCCCTGTCGTCACACCGCATCTCGACGCCCTTCTCGCCCCAGGCGCGGGCAATTCGAGGCAGGTATTCGTGGGCGACGGCGGAGTGCACGATGAGGGTGTCCAGGGCGTTGCAGGTCGAGGGGCGTTGTACCTTGGCATTGTAGGCTATGGCCACTGCACTGTCCAGATCGGCGCCCTTGTCCACGTACGTGTGGCACACCCCCACCCCTCCCTCCACCACCGGCATCGAAGCGTTCTCACCCACGTAGCGTATGAACTCCTCGCTCCCCCGGGGCACCAGCAGGTCTATAAGCCCCTTCATCCCCAGCATCTCCCCGACCAGCGCCCGGTCCGTCGACTCGACAAACTGAACGGCCTCCCCCGACCCCCCGGCCTCCACCAGACTCTCCCTCACAATTGAGGAGAGGATAAGGTTAGACCTGATGGCCTCCTTGCCGCCCCTCAGCAGTACCGCATTCCCCGACTTCAAGCACAGGCAAGATATATCGATGGTGACATTGGGTCGACTCTCGTATATCGCCCCAATCAAGCCCAACGGCACCCGACGTTTCCCGACCTGCAACCCATTGGGCAGAGTTCTCATGTCGAACGTCTCCCCGATAGGGTCCGGCAGTCCTGCAATGCTCTCCACGTCCGCGGCGAGACCTTGCAGCCGTTCAGGTGTCAGCAAGAGCCGGTCCAGCAGGGACTCCGACAACCCCGTCTCGACACCCGACTCGCAGTCCCGGCGGTTGGCGTCGACAATCTCGTCCTGCCTGTCCACCAACCCCCGAGCAATCTTCCGCAGGGCCGCATCCTTCACCGCACTGCTCACCCGACCCAACTCGCGCCCCGCCCGCCTCGCGGCAAAGGCCTGGGTCTTTAGGTCTTGTCTAACACTCGTAGTCATTTTTTCTGCTTCAATTCCAGCACACTTGAGGTAGGCGCATCCTAGCCTGAATAATATACCACGAGCCCGTCCGGGTAGCCTTTGCCTGCCACTAGTTACCTAATAATTGTGTGCATTTGACTACGCAACTCTTATGGCGCACACTCGCGCTCTAGTTGATATTCTTCATTTCGGTCGCTTCCTCTATGGCCCTGAGCAATGCAGGACAGGGCTCCTGATAGGCCCGATGAATTTTCTTAGCACATTCCTCAACAGTATCGGAAAACAAATGCTCGATTGGCCATGAGTAGTGGAAAGATTCGATTCTATAAGACATCTTCTCACCATTATCGTCAGTGAAGCCACAGTAGAGGGTCCAGATATACCGACCGTCTCTTGGCTCTATGATCGCTCCCGCCCAATCCATGGGTCGAATCGGGTTCTTGATCCTAACATCGAATCTTCCATCCCCGGTTGGGATGATCTCGTAGCCAGCTAGCGCAAGGTCTACCAAACCCGCCCAAGGCCATGTCGTTATGTTGCCTAACCAGTCTTCCGCTACATCTCTAGTGGCGAACGAATCTAGATATAGTCGTTGCGTCTCAAACGTCTTGGCTTGCCCCCCCAATAAGCGCTCGTATGAGTACCTGACGTCCTGGAAGTCATCAAAGCTATAGTCAGGGAAACTGATTCGCCGATCAACGCCCGAATAATTCTGACGTTTGGCTTCTACTTCGTCCCGTACTTCTTTAGGGAATTCCCCCCAAAGGAACGCAAGATCGTGACCGTTGCGGCCACGCGGCGGTTCATGGTCGAAGTGAACCATGTAGAGCAATTTTAGGGACGCCTCCGCGAGCCGGATCAGCACTTCTTGAGTCAACAGATTCCATCCGTACAATACGCGAGGATCGGAAATGTTCTGTATTTCCGACTCAAGACGTTCACATGCATAGAGGCGTCCGACAATCTCGGCGTATTGTAGTTCGGCCATTTGTCTGATCTTGGTAGACAAATGCTTCTTAGTCATTATCTGGTCTACGCATTGAGACAAATATGTGACGGAAGTTGTGAATATCGCTGTCTCAAAATCAACCTAGAGAGCTATCCAGTACAAGCCCAACCTACAACAACACCAAATTATCCCGATGCACCAGCTCCGCCCCATACTCATACCCGAGAACTCCAATGATCTCCCCCGACTGCCGACCCGCTATCGCCTTAGCATCCCCCGCCCCATAGTTCGTCAGCCCGCAGGCAATCCGGTTCCCGGCCCCGTCCAGGATACTGAGCACGTCCCCCCTCTCAAAGCTCCCCGACACCTCCACCACACCCGCAGGCAGCAGGCTCTTCCCACCCCTCCTCAAAGCCGACACCGCTCCCCCATCCACCCTCACTGATCCCCGGGAGTTCAGCCCGCTAAGCATCCATCGCTTCCTGCTCTCCATCTTTGTCGTCTGGCTCGGGAAGAACGTTCCCAGTCCCTCGCCTCGGGCCAGCCGGGGTATCACGTCCTCCATCCGGCCCTTGGCAATCACAACGTCCACCCCCGAGGCCGTCGCCAGCCCCGCCGCCTGCAACTTCGTCACCATCCCTCCTACTGCCTCCGTACTCTTCGTACCCTGGGCCAGAGACGTAATCGACTCATCGATCGCTTCCACCCTGGGTATCAGCTTCGCATCGGGGTCGAGCCTCGGGTCCGACGAATACAACCCCGCCACGTCCGATAGAATCATCAGCATGTCCGCATCCACCAGGTTCGCCACCATCGCCGATAGATTGTCGTTGTCCCCGAACCGAGTCCCCTTGATCTCCTCGACTGCAACAACATCGTTCTCGTTGACAATCGGCTGCACCCCTAGCTCTAGCAGAGTGTTCAGAGTGTTGCGCACGTTCAGATACCCAAGCCTGTCCGACAAGTCCCCCCTCGACATCAATGCCTGCGCCACCGTTATCCCGTGCTCCCCGAACAACCTGTCGTACGCCTGCATTAACCGCCCCTGCCCCACCGACGCCAGCACCTGCTTTAGCGGGACCCCTCTATGCTCCGGCACCCGACCTAGAATCTCCCTCCCGGACGCCATCGCCCCCGAAGACACCAACACCACCTCCATCCCTTCACGCCTGATCGCCGCAATCTGCCCCACCAACGATGCCATGCACCCCAGGTCCAGCCCCCGATCGGGCCCCGCCAGCAAGTTACTCCCCAGCTTCACCACAACGCGTCGGTAAGACTCCGAGGCATTGGACTCGCGTTCCGAATCTAAATTGTCGTTGGGATTACCCATCTCTATTCAAAAGCAAGAAAGCGAGTATATCACCCGCCCATAAAAGCGGTGGTGGGAAAGGGCGTTGCCCCTTCCCACCACCAATCGGGTCTACTCGCCGGCCATACTCCTACCTACCGTTCGACCCATCCTCCTCGCCGCTCGCCGCCAGGTTCATGAAGGGCTTGAGCACGTTCGTGAATTCCATCGGGAAAATGAACTTGGTTGACGGACTGGCCCCGATATCCTTCAGCGTCTCGAAGTACTGCAGGCTCATTGTCTTTGCATCCACACCCTGCGCCACCTTGTATATCTGGTCCAGCGCATTGCTGAATCCCTCGGCGTTGAGAATCGCCGCTTGCCTGTTGCCTTCAGCCTTCAGGATTTCTGCTTGTCTCAGTCCTTCCGCACTCAGGATTGCAGCCTGCTTCTGTCCCTCCGCGACTGTGATGTTGGCCTCCTTCTGTCCGTCGGCCTCCGTAACCACGGCCCGACGCTCTCGTTCCGCCGCCATCTGCCGGTTCATCGCGTGCTGGATCTCCGCCGGCGGGTCAATCTCCCGGATCTCGACAGCCGTTACTTTCACACCCCAGCGTTCAGTGACCTCGTCCAGTTTGACTCGGAGGATCTGATTGATCTCCTCCCTCTTGGCAAGCACGTCGTCTAGGGGTATGTCACCAACGACAGCCCTGAGGGTCGTTGTCGCCATACCGACAATCGCCGCGCGGAAGTCCTGTACCTCCAGCACGCTCTTCTCTGCCTCGTGGTCCAGCACCTTGTAGTAGATCAGGAAGTCGATGCCGATCGGGGCGTTGTCCTTCGTTATGTTGGTCTGCCTCGCCACGTCAATCACGTCTTCCCGCAAATCAACCTTCTGGAAACTGTCGATGAACGGGATGAGAAGGCGCAGGCCTGCTCCCTTCAACCCGAAGAACTTCCCAAGCCTGAAGGGCACCATCCTCTCATACTGTTTCACGATGATTACTGGGAACAATACCGGCGTCGCCATCGAAGGCTCCTTTCTGATTTACGCCTTGCGGACTTTAATGATTAGACCATCGACTTCCACCACCTCCACCTTCTCCCCCACCCCTATTGATTCATCCCCCGACGACTCCGCGCTCCACGTCTCGCTCCTCAGCTGCACGTTCCCGACGGGGTTCAACTCCGTGATTACTTTCCCCGTCTGCCCGATTAGCTGCTCCACCCCCGAGGCATATTTCAGCTTTCGAGTCCTCGCCACCGCCCCGACAACGACCAGTGCGAATAACGCCATCATCCCCGAAAGTATCGCCACAAGCCACAAGCTGATTCTCAGCACCGGGGCCCCCGGCCAGTCCGGCTCCCCGACCGAGAACAACAGCAGTGCCCCAAGCACAAACGCGATCACACCCCCCACCCCCAGGAACCCTATCCCCGGAACTTGGATCTCCAGGAAAATCAGGATGGCTGCCAAAGCCAGCAGCACCACCCCCGCCCAGTTGAACGGCATCGCCCCAAGGGCTACCAGTCCTACTATCAGAGCCAGCGCCCCGACAACCCCCGGCACTATCAACCCCGGGCTGAGAAGCTCCACGAAGAGGCCTATCGCCCCAAACGTCAGGAGTAGGCCGATCACATTCGGATTGGCGACAAACGAGAAGAACTTTTCGGCGAGGTTCATATCTACATCCCGCTCGACCAGTCCTTCAGTCCTCATCGTGACTGTCCCCGACGCCGTCTCCGTCTCCCGACCATCTAGCTGTTCAAGCAGGTCCTGCACATTCTCCGCCACGAAATCGACTAAACCAACTTCAACCGCCGCCGATGCAGTGTACGCTTCGGCTTCCGTAATGGTCTTTGTAATCGCATCCTTGTCGCGGCCCCGCTTTTCGGCGATGCCCTCGGCCATGGCTACTGTTATGTTGGTGGCCTTTTCTGAAAGCGTATCGGGCAGGTCCTCTCCGTCCGCCGCCACCGGCGACGCCGCACCGATGGACGTGCCCTCGGCCATTACCGCAAAGTTAGCCGCAGCCGTGACAAACGTCCCCGCCGACGCCGCAAAGGCGCCCGGGGGATGGACGTAGACCGCAACCGGGACCTCCGCCCCCAGCAGCCTCTCCACAATCTTCTCGGTGGAAGAAAGCAGTCCTCCCGGAGTGTCCAGCTTGATCACCACCAACGGCGCCCCGTCAGTCTCTGCTATCTCGATCCCGCGGGAAAAATATCGCTCAGCATTTGGGTTTATATCCCCGTCGTAGGTGAGTACGTAGACCTGCTCTTGCGGGCTCTGCGCCTGGACGGGACTGAGCAGCAACGCCAGCCCGGCAACCAACATCGCCACCCCGAGAAACAGCCTGACCCACCTTAACGCCGCCATACTTACAATTATACAACCCCTCCCCGCACATCCCCGTTATTGAGACAAGAAGACCCCTGAAGCCTGAGCGTGGGAACAGCCGCTCATTCGTCCCACTCTCCTCTATAAATCCTTTCTCGGACGGGAATTCTTGTATCCCTCATAAAGTTGCCAATTTGTTTTGAAAATGATACTATGTTCGTGCCTGAATTGAAGGATTTCTACCGTACTCCACAGTTGCCCCGACCCGTCCGTTAAGACCTCGTTTTCCGCATGCCCACTGTAGGTATCACCGCATCCAGAAAGGCTAAAGGGGCCCGTTACATAAGGGTCTTGGAGAAAGTCGGCGCAGAACCCGTCATCCTCCGCCCCGACCCCGAAGCCCACCTCCCCTCCGTACTTGACAGCGTAGACGGCCTTCTCCTATCCGGCGGCGAAGATATCGACCCCCACTACTACGAAGAACCCTTCCTGGACGCCACTCCCGACAAGGAAAGAGACGCCTTCGAGTTGCCCCTGCTGAAAGAGGCGTTGAAACGGGATATGCCCATATTCGGCGTCTGCCGAGGCATGGAGGCCTTGAACGTAGTGATGGGCGGCAAGCTGACCCGCAAAATCAAGGGGCACCGCTCGCCTGACCTGGTCAAGTCCGTCTTCCATGACGTATACGTCGCCCCCGGCAGCCGCCTGGGGGCAATCTTCGGCGGAGCCCCGATTCTGCGAGTCAACAGCAGGCATCACCAGGGATTCACCCAGTCCCAGAAGGCCCCCGGCCTCCTCGCATCCGCCTATGTCCTTGATGGCGACTTGATAGAGGCCGTGGAGTCTCTTTCCCATACCTGGGTATTCGGGGTCCAGTGGCACCCCGAAAGAGAGTCAGAAAACCACCCCAAGAACCTGAACCTGTTCCACGCCCTCGCAGAGGCCGCGGAAAGGTTCGCCAGTATCGCCGTCTAGAGGTCTACGATGGTAACCGACATCGGAAAAATCAGGCCTATCAAAATCGAAGAGGAGATGCGGGGCTCTTACCTGGACTACGCGATGAGCGTCATCGTGTCCCGGGCCCTGCCAGACGTGCGTGACGGACTGAAACCCGTCCACCGCCGCATCCTCTACGCCATGAATGACCTTCACCTGAACCCGAACAGCGCCTACAAGAAGAGCGCTCGTATCGTCGGTGAGGTCCTCGGTAAGTATCACCCCCACAGTGACACCCCCGTCTACGACGCTATGGTCCGCATGGCCCAGGAATTCTCCATGCGCTACATGCTCGTTGATGGACAGGGCAACTTCGGCAGCGTAGACAACGACCCACCCGCAGCCATGCGCTACACCGAGGCTCGCCTCGCCCAGGTCGCCACCGAGATGCTCGCTGATATCGACATGGAGACCGTCGACTTTACCCCCAATTTCGACGACAGCCTCAGCGAACCCACCGTCCTCCCTGCCCGGACACCGAACCTACTTATGAACGGGAGCTCCGGCATCGCCGTCGGTATGGCCACCAACATCCCGCCTCACAACCTCGGCGAGCTTTGCGACGGCCTCGTAAAGCTCATCGACGATCCCGACACTTCCGTCGAAGAACTGCTTGATTCAGTCCAGGGCCCCGACTTCCCCACCCGCGCCGAAATCTGGGGCCGGGAGGGTATCCGCAACGCCTACACCACGGGCCACGGCAAGATAGTAGTTCGCGCCAAGGCCGAAATTGTAGAGACCAAAAAGAGCAAACGTAGCCAGATAATCGTTACGGAGCTTCCCTTTCAGCTCAACAAGGCATCCCTCGTCGAAAAGATCGCAGACCTCGTCCGGGACCGCCGCATTGATGGCATCACCGAGATTCGAGATGAGTCGGACCGCGAGGGCATCCGAGTGGTCATCGAGCTTAGAAAAGACCAGTACCCGGATGTCGTTCTGAACAACCTCTACCAGAACACCCCGATGCAGTCTTCCTACTTCATCAACATGCTGGCACTGGTGGACGGCGCCCCCCGAGTCATAGGGCTGAAGTCCGCCCTCGAGAGCTTTATCGAATTCCGGCGGGAGGTCATAGTTCGCCGCTCTCGCTTCGAGCTGCGCAAAGCTCGGGAGCGGGCCCACATCCTGGAGGGTTTCAAGATTGCCCTCGACAACCTGGACGCCATCATCGCCACCATCCGCCAGTCCCCTACCGTCGAGGACGCCCGCAACAACCTGATCCAGTTCTTCAACCTCACCCAGGTCCAGGCCCAGGCCATCCTCGATATGCAGCTCCGCCGCATCGCACAGCTGGAGCGCGAAAAGATCGACGAGGAATACGCTGACACCATAATGAGGATCAATTATCTCGAAGACCTGCTGGAAAACCCCCGCAAGGTCATGTTCCTCATCAGGGACGATGTGCTGGAGGTTAAAGCCAAGTACGCCGACCCCCGCCGTACCAAGATCATCGACGAGGAAGCTGGCGCCTTCACCAACGAGGACCTGATCCCCCACCAGGAAGTCATCGTTACACTGAGCCATGGCGGTTACGTCAAACGCATGCCCAAGGAGACCTACAGAGTCCAGCGGCGAGGCGGTCGGGGCGTAGCAGGCATGGAAACCCGCGCCGACGATGTCGTGCAGCACATGATGCTCGTCGACACCCACGATATCCTTCTCTTCTTCACCAACAAGGGCCGTGTCACATCCATAAAATGCCACAAGGTTCCCCCCGCCCAGTCCCGTACCGCCAAGGGGCTACACGTCAACAACCTTATCAACATGGAGCCGGGCGAGTTGATCACAGCTCCCATCCAGGTAAAGGACTTCTCGTCCGGTGGCTACATTCTCATGGCCAGCCGAGGCGGCGAGGTAAAGAAGACACCGCTCGAAGCCTTCGCCAATATCCGCAGCAATGGCCTCAAGGCCTTCTCACTGGAGCCCGGAGACGAGCTCGTATCTGCTACGTTAGCTAACGATGAAGACGATTACATAATTATCACCAGGCAGGGCCAGGCTCTGATGGCCAACGTCGGACTGCTGCGCAGCGCCTCCCGAGGCAGTGGTGGCGTCCGGGGCATTAAGCTGCAAGGACGGGACAAGGCCATTGCGATGGACATTGTCCTTCCCGACCACCATCTCATAGTGATGTCCGTAAAGGGGGTCGGCAAGCTGACACGCCTTGATTCTCATCATGTCCAGAAACGAGGTGGAACGGGAGTCCTGTGGTTTAAGGTGACTGACAAGTCGGGGCCGCTGGTGGCAGCTAGGGTCGTGAACCGGGATCACGAGCTGATGGTTATATCCAAGCAGGGCACGGTCTTCCGTACCATGCTGAAGGAAATCCGCGTGCTGAGCCGCATCACCCAGGGAGTGAGCATAATGAAGCCCGACTCCGGAGACAGCGTGGCCGCCCTCGCCTGCTCCGAGGGCCAGACCGACAATGTAAATGGCGCCGCCTCCAACGGCCGCACCCCTTCCAAATAATTTCGAGGTGCCCCTCCTATACCCTCTCCCATCAAGGGAGAGGGCTAGGGTGAGGGTGTTTCCAAACCTGCAATGACCATAATACAGAGGCTCTAAAGGCACCCCTTCTAAGTAGAGAGGAAACCCATGAAGCTGCTCTTCATCCACGGCGCCGGCGGCTCCCCCGAGTCCTACTACTACCAGACCCAGCACTTCGAAGGCTCCGAGGCCGTTGCCCTCCCCGGCCACCCGGAGGGTACTCCCTGCAAGACCATCCCTGCCTACGCCGAGTGGTTGCGAGGTTACATTTGGGGCAAGGGCTATGAGGACGTGGTCCTCTGCGGCCACTCCATGGGAGGGGGCATCACCCTCCAGTACGCCGTCAACTACCCCCAGGAACTTAAGGCCATCATCACCATCGGCAGCGGCGCTCGGCTCAGAGTCCACCCCGACTACCTCGCCGAAGACCAGGAGGGCATCCGGGACCCCGACCCCTGGAATCGCGTCGCATTCGAAGAGCAGTCCGACTACGCCCCCGAACTCCGCAAGCTCATCGCCGAAAGAAGAGTCGAGGTTGGCCCCGCCGTCGCCTACAACGACATGACCGCCTGCGACCAGTTCGATATCATGGACCGCGTCGGTGAAATCAAACTCCCCACCCTCGCCATCTGCGGCACCGAGGACGAAATGACCCCTCCCCTCTACTCCGCGTTCCTCGAAAAAAGACTCGATAACTGCCGCACCGTCATCATCGAAGGCGCAACCCACAGCGTCATGCTAGAACGCCCCGATCTCGTCAATCCCGCCATTGAGGAGTTCGTCTCGGGACTTGGGTAAAAACAACAGTTGATGAAATATCCCGCCATCATAGAAAACGGAGGCATCGACTACGGCATAGTTTTCCCCGACCTCCCCGGAATCGTAGCTATGGGCCCTACCTTTCAGCAGGCTAAGGCAAATGCGGAGGAGGCGCTAAGGGAATACGCCCTGGAATCCGAAAGGGATGGCCTACCGTTGACTCCCCCAAGTGCCCCCGAGCACCTTAGGGTGTCCCCCGGCAGTGCCCTCACTCATATACAGTTGGTCCGCTCCTCTACGCCAGCCTGAACATTCCCAAAACAGATTCGCCGATTACCACCGCAACACCCCCCTCATCCACCCCGGCGCCCACCAGTTCCGGTCCCCGAGAACCTTCATCAACGAAGGTACCAGCAGAGCCCTCACCACCGTGCTGTCCAGGAATATCGCCAGCGCGATCCCCAGCCCCAGCGCCTTGATGATTATGATGTCCCCAAACGTGAAAGACCCCGCGACCAGCACCAGCACCAACGCCGCACTTGTGATTATCCGACCCGTCTTCTCCAGCCCCAACGCAACACTCTGAGAATTGTCTCCCGTCTCATCATAGATTTCCTTGATCCGGGTCAGCAGGAACACCTCGTAGTCCATGGAGAGCCCGAACAGTATCGTGAACAGCAATATCGGAATCGTCGCCTCCAGGAATCCCGTCGAGGTGAAGTTCAACAATCCTTCCAGGTGGCCCTGCTGGAAGATGAACACCAACGCCCCGTAGCTGGCGAACACGCTCATCCCGTTCATCACCAGCGCCTTCAACGGAATAACCACCGACCTGACAGCACAGTCAATACGATGTATACCGAGACCGTGACCAGAGCCAGTGCCCACGGGAACGCGTCGTACATCGCATCAACGGCGTCCATCAAGCTGGCCGTCGCTCCCGACACCAGGAACTCCCCTTCCCCTTCGTAAGCCCGGAGGCTGCGCACCGTCTCCCGGGCTTCCTCGGAATTCATCTCGTATACGGTGTAGATGAGCAGCATGGTTACTCGTCCAGCCCCGTAGTCTTCCAGCACCTCCTTGGCTTCCGACAAAGCCCTAACCTCTGTACTTGAGTAGAGTGCCTGGTACTGTTCCAACGTCCATCCTGACCCCACATCGACCAGGCTTTCCACCCTCGTAACCCCGGGGAGATCCCGCGTCATCTGCGAATACTGATAGAGTTCTGCAATGTTATCGGGCTCCAGGACCTCGTCTTCAAATCGAACTGCCACTAGTATCGGCACAAGTGCCCCTTCGCCTAACTCCTCAGATACCTTCTCCCACCCTTGCCTCGACTCCGCCTCCTCCGGCAATACGCTCGCCCACGGAATGCCGAGCTTCACCTGCAGGAAGGGTGTGCCCAAAGCAATAAGCACTACTACTACGGGAATCATCACTAGCAGTGGCCGCCGTATAACCCACGACGCCAGGGTCCTCCAGAACCGGCCATTCCGATACAGGCGCGCCGGTAGAATGGGAAGCGCATCTATCCGTCTCCCGACCACCGACAGTAGCGCTGGCACCAGCGTGAGCGCCACCACCACCGACGCCCCTATCACCACCATCCCCCCAATCCCTATTGACCTCAGCATAGAAAGCTCGAAAATCAGCAGTCCCATCAATCCCAGGCCCGTCGTGATCCCCGAAAACAGTATCGCCTTCCCCGCCGTCGCCACTGTTACCGCAACGCTTCCCTCCACATCTCTATCCGACAGCTCCTCCCGGAACCTGCTCACCATCAGCAATGAGTAGTCGATGGCAGCGCCCACACCCAGCAGCGTCGCCGTGTTCATCGCAAATACCGACATCGGGGTCACGAGACCCAACAGATATATCACTGCCAACGTGATCCCGAGTCCCATCGCCCCAATGGCTATCGGCGCAGCCACCGAGACCACGGTCCTGAAAATAAGCAGCAGTACCAGCACAACCACAGGGAAGGTGATGATCTCGGCACGCCTCAGGTCCCGGCCTGTGTACTCATTGATATCGGAAAATATCGCCGAGCCCCCCGTCACCCACACATCCAGTCCAACCTCCGGTATCGAGGCCCGTATCTTCGGCACCTCGTCCAGCACGTCGTCCAGGGGAATATCCAGCCCGACCAGGGCATAGGTGGTCTGCCCATCCTCCGATACCAGGTTCTCGTTTCCCGTTGAGAAGTAGCTGTCTACCTCCGCCACGCCCGGGTATCGCTCAAGGGCAGAGAGTACGTTCTTAACACCGGCCTCGTATTTGGAGTCTCGAACCGTGAGGGTGTCGTGGGAGAAGACCGGGATGACTATGGCCTGGTTGAGGACCCCTTCCTCCTCCAGGATTTCGAAGGCCCGCTGTGCCTCGGTATCCTGCTCCCCGAACCCCGACGTCAGCACCGATTCAACGCGTGGCGCAAGCATCCCGACCCCGGCAAGCACAACCACCCAGAAGGCAATCACCGGCCATCGGTATCTGTATGTCCATAGGCCCAGGCGGTAGAAGAAAGAAGTATGAATATCGCGGGCCAGGGTTACACCTCCGGGGGATTCGACTTCAAAGTATATCAATGGCTTCCTCCGCCCGAGCCAAACCATCCCTCGAGGACAAGGTTTGAGCAGGGGCTTGCCCCATGCCCTAGAATTTAAGCATGCCACCCTGGCCCGAGATTGAGTACGTCGCAGACCCTGACGCCCTGCAACGCATCACCAACGCCATACTTCGCAGCCCCTTCGTCAGCGTCGACACCGAGTCCAACGGCTTCTTCCGCTACCCCGAACGCGTATGTCTCGTCCAGATGGCCACCGAGACCGGCTGCTACCTCGTCGACCCCCTAGCCGTCGATACCGCCGGGCCCCTCGGCCGCATTCTCAAGGAACCTTCCATCAAGAAGATCCTCCACAGCGGGGATAACGACATCCGGACGCTCGACAGGGAATGGGGTCTCACCATCGCCAATCTCTACGACACTTCCATCGGGGCAAGGTTTCTCGGCCTGGAGAAGCTGGGGCTCGGCAATGTCGCCGAGGAGGTCATCGGTCTTAAGATGGCAAAGCACAAACGCCTCCAGCGCGCCGACTGGGGCCTCCGTCCCCTCTCAGACGAAGCCCTCGAATACGCAGCCTCCGACGTCCTGCACCTCAAACGGCTCATGGACGAGCTCGTCCGCCGCACCGACGCCCTCGGCCGAAGCCTCTGGGTCGAAGAAGAGTGCCGTCGATTCGAGGATGTGCGCTACTCCCCTCCCGACGGACCCGAGAAGTCATTCATCTCAATAAAGGGCAACTCGGGATTGGACGGGCAGAGCTTGGCAATCTTACGTGAGCTCGCCATCTTCCGAGAATCAGCAGCCCTAAAGTTGGGCCGTCCGACTTTCCGCGTAATGCCCGACCAGGCCCTTATCGCCATAGCCCAGGATCCCAAGGTAGATCTCAAAAGTGTTTCTGGCATCGGCGCTTACGGAGTGCGTCGATACGGTAAGGCCATCGCAAAGGCGATATCCAGAGGCATGGCATCGAAACCCGTCGACCGGCGCGCCTACCGTAAACCCTCCCCTCCGAGACCTTCCCATGAACAGATGAACAACCTTAAACAGCTTAAAGTCTGGCGCTCCGCACGGGCAAAAGAGTTGTCCCTGGATCAGTCGCTCATTTGGCCCGCCGACAGCCTAGACAGGCTCGCCCGCTCCCCCTCCACCCTGGAAAACGAACTCGACTCACCAGACGTGCGCCGATGGCAAGTTTCTGAATTCTCCGAATCCCTGCGCCACGCCTCCAAACGCCTCTACCCTACCGGCTGAGCCCACCCTTGGGTGGCGTGGGGCCGCTTACCCTGCGCGGAGTCGAAAGGTCGAGCGGGGGCCCGAGTTGCTAGTCCGGCACGGCATTCACCCACCACTCAGCCCCGTAACCCCACCATTCCGACGCCCCGCGAGGAATCTAGGACTCCCCACCCTCGCGCCCCTAAGTTCCCTCCCCCAAATTCCCCAATATCTTCCCTATCGAATACCCCCGATTCAGCGCGTAGAAGTGAATCCCCTCCACCCCATTTGCCTTCAAGTCCTCAATTTGAGCGGTAGCCAACTCGATCCCCAGCTCCCGCACTGCCTCATCATCCTTGCCTAGCGCTTCCAAACGCTCATCAATCTCCCGGGGGATCGACGCCCCGCACAAGGCCGTGAACCGACGTATCTGTGGCCCGCTCAAGATCGGCAGCACCCCAGCAACCACCGGTGCCTTTATTCCCGAAGCCCGTGCTAACTCCAAAAACCGGTAGAAGTCCGAGTTGTCGTAGAAAAGTTGGGTGATTAGAAACTCCGCCCCCTCGTCGACCTTCCGCTTCACGTATTCCAGGTCCGTGTGCAGGTCAGCGGCCTCGGCGTGACCCTCCGGATAGCACGCCGCCGCCAGCCCGAACCCGAAATTGCCCCTGATGTGCCTGAGCAGATCGGTAGCGTGGGAGAACCCATCCTCGACAGGCGAAAACGCATCCTCTCCCCGAGGCGGGTCTCCCCTCAGTGCAATGACGTTCTCGATTCCCCCGGCTTCGTACCGCGTCAGGACCTCGTGTATTTCATCTCTGGACTGCGCGGAACAGGTGACATGAGCCATGACCAGAAGCCCCTCCTCCTTGATCCGCAGCGCCAACTCCTCGGTCATTGACTTCGTAGAGCCGCCCGCCCCGTAGGTCATCGACACGAAGTCGGGCGTGAATCGTTTCAGGTTGCCAATTGTCCTGAAGAGGGAGGTAACACCGGCAGGCGTCTTGGGAGGGAAGAACTCAAACGATAGGGTGGGCCGTTTCGACAATATGTCTATTATCTTCATGCGGGCCCAGGGCCCAACTCCCTATCCTAGCTGGTCACCACGGCGATATCGTATTCCATCCCCGCATCCAGCAGCCAGCGGGCCAAATAATCGGCAAAGCTTCTCCGGACTATGACATCGTAGCTAGGCGTATCGTCAACTTGAATGATAAGCGCGTTGGACTTGGCAATATGGCTCTGAGCGCACTGCCCCACCCCAAACACCCGAGGATGCAGGTCCAACGGGCACCCTCTATTCAACAATTCTCGCGCCCGAGCCCCGCGCAGCCTGATTATAGTCTGCCCGCTCGATATATCGTTCACCGAAACATGAAGCCCCGTCAGTGCTTCTTCCAACTTCGCGGCAAGCCCATCTCTTACATCGGGTGGAGAAACTACTAGCCATTCATCAGGCCCGAGCCACACTATCGCCGTATCCCCAGCTCGCACCACCGTGTTCGGTTCAACCGGCGACCGTGCCCCGACAACTCGCTCGACTCCCGCCTGAAATGCCTCATCCGTACCGTCTCCCCGAAGGTTGATGTGCCCCCAGAAAGCCCATTCCGCCATTTCGACGCTCCGCGATTCGTCGGCCTCAATCGGCGGATGCTCGGCAAGGAACTCCACTAGGGGCGACCCACGGCGCATTTCGCTCGACTCGCTAGACATTCTGTCGCTCGTTCTTAGGATCGTAAAACACGGGATCGGTCACCCTTGCCGTTATCGAATTGCCATCATGAAGCGGTATGTACACCCTCCCTCCAATTCGCGCTCTGCCTCCCTTGACCAGGGCCAGGGCCACGGGATGTCCAAGAGATGCGCTGTAGTAGCTCGAAGTCACGTGCCCTATCATCTTGATCGGGATCGGCCCCCGGGGGTCTTCCACTATCTGCGCTCCGTCCGGTATCACCCTGACCGGGTACTCCGACTTCAGCCCTACCAGTTGCTTCCTGTCCTCCCTGACAATGTCCGGCCGGGACAGCGATCTCTTCCCCAGAAAGTCCTTCCGGTTCGAGACCAGCCAGTCCAGCCCAAGGTCAGACGGTGTCACCGTCCCATCCGTGTCCTGCCCGACAATTATGAACGCCTTTTCGGCGCGCAGGATGTGCATCGTCTCCGTGCCATACGGCGTAATCCCGAACTCCGCACCCGCCTCCATCACCGACTCCCAAACGTGAAGCCCATAGTCCGCAGGCACATTGATCTCGAACGTCAACTCACCACTGAAACTGATCCGGAAGACACGGGCCGGGATCCCTGCCACGGTCCCTTCCCTGAACGACAGGAACGGAAAAGCTTCATGCGAAAATTCTATGTCGTTGCATATCTTGGCCACGGTGTCCCGCGCCTTGGGCCCCACCACTGACATCGTCGACCACTGGTCGGTTACTGACGTGAGATACACCTGCAATTCGGGCCATTCGGTCTGCAGCCACTGTTCCAGCCAGGACATTACATTGGCCGCACCGCCCGTCGTGGTAAACATGTGAAAACGTCCCGGCGATATTCGTCCGGATACCCCGTCGTCCATCACCATCCCGTCCTCACCCAGCATCAGCCCATATCGCGCCCGACCCTCCCTTAGCTTCAGCCAGTTGTTGGAGTAGACCCGGTTGAGAAACTCCGCCGCATCCGGGCCCCGAACGTCGATCTTCCCAAGCGTCGACTGGTCCAATATAGCCACCGCATTTCGGGCTGCAAGGCATTCGCGGTTCAACGCATCCTGCATCGACTCCCCGGGCTTCGGGTAATACCACGGCCTCTTCCACTGCCCCACGTTTTCGAACAACGCCCCGTGTGCCACATGCCAGGGATGAATCGCAGTCTTCCTAACCGGGTCCAGCATCTCCCCCACCTCCCCGCCCGCAATTGCCCCGAAGGTAACCGGCGCATAGGGCTGTCGGAACGTGACGCTCCCCACTTCCGTAATGTCCTTCCCCAGGTAGTCGGCCAGAACCCCCATCCCGATTACGTTGCCCATCTTTCCCTGGTCGGTACCAAACCCCAGCGTCGTGTACCGGTTCAACAACGGCACCGAGTCGTATCCTTCTTTGGCAGCCAGCGCCATGTCGCCCGCGCTCACGTCCTCCTGCAGGTCGATGAACTGTTTGTGTTCGTGGACTGGGTCCTTTCGGGATGGGACCAGCCAAACGGTCTTGATAGGCTCTTCCGTCACATCATCGGTTGCTGGGACCTGAGTCTGCACAACACCGTCCCCGAAACCCGCCTCCCGAGCCGCCTCAGCGCCCGCAGCCGATCCGTCCCCAATGCACGATGCTAGGTCGAAAGCGCCCGCACACCTCCCGACACTCCTCTCCTCCTGCACCGATTCTCCCGGCACGAATGCTCCAAGCCTTTCATCGAATGTGGTCTTCCCCCCCGACTGTGAGTGAAGATGCAACGATGGGTTCCACCCCCCCGACACCGCAAGCAGATCGCAGCCTATGGTCTCGGCATCCCCCCGAACACCGGTGCCCCTCTGGTCAAGGTCCATTACAACAACGCCCTTGATCTTCTTGACGCCCTTCACATCCACAATGGCGTGGCTTCCAATGACGTGGATTCCCTTGTCCCGTACCAGCGCAGGCAGACAACCTTGCGGGTTGGGCCGCAGGTCTACTACGGCTCGGACTTCCGCTCCAGCATCAGCAAGGTCCAGGGCTGTCCTGTATCCACTGTCGTTGTTCGTGAACAGCACAGCCTTGCGCCCCGGAATAACTCCATACCGATTGATGTAGCTCGACACCGCAGATGCCAGCATCACTCCGGGCACGTCGTTGTTGGGGAATATCAGCGGCCTCTCGAAAGCCCCCGAGGCTATAACCACCTGTTTCGCCCGGACACGCCATATCCTCTGGTTTGGGTGGTGGGGATGGGAAGCAGTCTCTTCCGGTGTGAAGGACTGCGCAATGGTCAGAAAATTATGGTCGTAGTACCCGAACACCGAGCTCCAAGGCATCAACTTCACTTCCGGCATCTCCGAAAGCCTGCTCACCGCATCCTTGACCCACTCCAGCGCGGGTAATCCTTCAATAGTCCGCCTATAAGACAACAGGCTACCGCCAAACTCGGTTCCGTCGTCCGCCAATATGACCCGAGCCCCCGTTGCACCCGCCTCCAGCGCTGCAGCCAGCCCCGCCGGCCCTCCCCCGGCTATCAATACGTCGCAATGGGCGTTCATCCGGTCATACTTGTCGGGGTCCGGCGCCCGAGGAGACTCCCCTAGCCCCGCCATCTTCCTGATCACGCCCTCGTACGTCTTCCACATCCTCCGCGGCCACATGAAGGTCTTGTAGTAGAAGCCAGGAGGCAGAAAACGGGAAAGTCTGCTGTTTATGGCCGCTATGTCCCGATTCGCGCTGGGCCAGCAGTTCACACTCTTCAACACCATGCCATCGGTGAGTTGTACCTCCGTGGCCCGAAGGTTGGGTGTAGTCCGGGCCCCGGTCCCCACCTGCAACAGCGCGTTCGGCTCCTCCAGCCCCGACCCCACGATCCCCCGAGGCCGGTGGTACTTGAAGCTCCGCCCGACAAGCTGCACCCCATTTGCCAGCAGTGCCGACGCCGCAGTGTCCCCTTTGTAACCCTTGTAGCGCCTGCCATTGAAGGTGAAGCTTAGAGGCTTCTCCCTGTCGATTCGGCCCCCGGCCTCCAGGCGGAATGGTTGCGTCTTGCGTGCCATCGTGGCCCTAGTCCCCCACCCCCGGCGGTCGCTCACCCGACTTATACACAGACTTGATCACGTAGCTGACCGTGTCCCTCTCGGCGTTGAACCAACGCCGGCACCCCGCGCTGTGCATCCACCTCTCGCGATATAGGCCGCTCGTGTTGGTCTGTCCAAACAGGTAGTGACTCCACTCTTCGTCGGAAAGCTCATCCGGCGTCAGCGGCCGGGCTATGTGTGCCTCGCCCCCGTAGGAGAACTCAGTCTCTTCCCTCGGGCCGCAATATGGACATTCAATGTACAGCATCTTCTTGTTTCCTAGTGCGCCACCGCCGCCGCTCCATGCTCGTCGATAAGCTCTCCCGTGACGAATCTGTCTAGCGTAAACGGGGCATTCAACTCGTGGGGCTGGTCGTTAGCGATGGTGTGTGCATACACCCATCCCGACCCCGGCGTGGATTTGAATCCGCCCGTGCCCCAGCCACAGTTCACGTACAACCCGCCGACAGGCGTCTTCCCGATGATCGGGCTGGCATCCGGACAGATGTCCACGGCCCCTCCCCAATGCCTGAGCATCCGCAATCGGCTGAATATCGGGAACATCTCCACCACCGCCTCGACCGTCTCTTCCACCACCGAGTAGCTACCCCTCATCCCGTATCCGCTGTAAGAATCAATCCCAGCCCCGATGATCAGTTCCCCCTTGTCGGTCTGGCTGACATAGGCGTGTACAGCGTTGGACATTACAACGCTATCGATGATCGGTTTGATCGGCTCCGACACCAAAGCCTGAAGAGGATGCGTGGCAATGGGCAGTCGAATCCCGGCCATGTCGGTAAGAACGGTGGTGTTCCCCGCCACGGCCAACGCCACCTTCCCTGCCTTTATCACACCCCGAGTTGTATCGACCCCCGTTACTTCCCCATTTTCAACCCGTATCCCCGTCACCTCGCAGTTCTGGATGATGTCCACGCCGCGATCATCCGCCGCCCGAGCAAAACCCCAGGCCACCGCGTCGTGCCGGGCTGTCCCACCCCTCTTCTGGTAAGAGGCCCCCAGCACGGGATAACGTATGTCCGGCGAGGTGTTGAGAATCGGAACCAGCTCCGCAACTTGCTTCGTATCCAGAAGTTCCGCATCGATTCCGTTTAGCTTGTTGGAGTTTACCCGCCTCGCCGTGTCCCGGAGTTCCTGCAGATTGTGGCACAGGTTCAACACTCCCCGCTGGCTGAACATCAGGTTGAAGTTCAACTCTTGGCTCAGCCCTTCCCACAGCTTCATCGCGTGTTCGTATAGGAAGGATGTCTCGTCCCATAGATAGTTGGACCGGACTATCGTCGTGTTCCTCCCCACACTCCCACCCCCCACGTACCCCTTCTCCACCACCGCAACGTCCGTAATCCCATGGTTTTTAGCCAGGTAGTAAGCCGTCGCCAGCCCATGCCCCCCCGCCCCGACTATCACCACGTCGTACCGCTCCTTCGGCTGAGGGCTACGCCACACCCGAGGCCAGTTCTCGTGATGACTGAACGAATTGCGTATCAGGTTTAGAAAAGAATAGTTCTTCATATATAAACGCCGGTTCCTTGCCAAAAGCAGACGCGATGATATTTCTACACCATTCCCAATGTCAATCAACCTCCATCCGCTAATCACCTGAGTTCCGCTCACCCTGGGCAGGGTCGAAGGGTCGAGCTGATGCCCACCCCCTATTGAATCCCCTCCCCCTTCCCATTACCATAACCTCCACCCCCTACCCAAGGAGCGACCTATGGCCGGATTCACATGGGAGGACGCCCGGGCAAAGCTCGTCGAGGCCCGGGAGCGTGCCCTCCAACTCGGTGGCCCCGAGACCATCGCCCGGCAACGCGCTGGCGGCCGCTGGACCATCCGAGAACGCATCGATCACATCACCGACCCCGGCTCTTTCCTCGAAGTCGGTACGGTCGCCATCCATAAGCGATTCGATACCGAGGGCAACCGACTCCCCGATACCGCATCCGGTTACGTCATGGGCCTCGGCCAGATTGATGGCCGGGACGTATCCGTCGGAGGAGAGGATTTCACAGTCGAGGGCGGCGTCCTCGAAATCCACGCCGATCGCCTAAAGGGCGGAATGGCCGGCTTCATTGAGGAACTAGCCCACGAATACCGCATTCCCCTTGTAATGCTGATGGAAGGTGTTGGAGGGGGAATAGGCTGGGAGGCCCATCAGGGCTACCCACCCCTCGTCAGCGGGCACGATATCGAAGTTAGCTACAAGCTCATGGGAGAAGTGCCCGTACTGGTAGGCGCTATGGGCGCCTGCGCCGGGGTCACCGGCGCCCGACTCGTCGTCTCACACTTCAGCGTCATGACCAAGGCCGCATGCATCTTCGCCGGTGGCCCTCCTCTCGTCGAACGTGCCCTCGGCCACCGCATCGACAAGTTCGAGCTCGGTGGAGCCGAGGTCCACGCCGCCACTTCCGGCGTAGTCGACAATATCGCCGAAGATGACGCCGACGCCATACGCCAGCTTAAGACCGTCCTGAGTTACCTTCCCCAGAATGTATGGGAGATGCCTCCCTACATCCCCACCGACGACCCCCCCGACCGCCAGGATGAAATTCTCCTGGACATCATGCCCGAGGATCAGAAAGCCGCCTACGATGTCCGTGACGTCATAGAGGTCATCACCGACCGTGGCTCCTTCTTCGAAATAGGCGCTCACCGTGCTCCGGCCTTCGTCTGCGGCTTCGCCCGCATGGGCGGCTACCCCGTCGGCATCCTTGCCAACAACCCCATGCACCTCGGCGGCGCCCTCGATGGCCCGGGCTCCGAGAAAAAGACCCGCTTCATTGACTTCTGCGACACCTTCCACATCCCCATGATTTACTTCGTTGACGTCCCCGGCTTCATGATAGGCCCCGCCGCCGAGAGAGAGGGCACCCTTCGAAAGGGCATGCGCGCCCTCCAGGCCCTTCATGACGCCAACGTCCCCTTGGTATCCGTCTATTTGCACAAGTGCTACGGCATGGCCGGGCTCGCTACGGGCAACGCCAGCCGACTCAACCTGCGCCTCGCTTGGCCCACCGCCGAGTGGGGAGACATGCCCATCGAGGGCGGTGTCTACTCAGCCCACCGACGCCAGATCCAGGCCTCCGACGATCCTTCAGCCCTCATCGCCGAGGTCGAGGACCGCATGCGCGCGGCCGCATCCCCCTGGAAGACCGCCGAGGCCTTCGGCGTCGAGGAGATGATTGACCCCACCGAGACACGCGGCATCATTATCCGCTTCCTCAAAGCCGCACAGGGCGTCATAAAGCAAAACCTCGGCCCTAACCCCAGGTACGGGGCCCGGCTCTAATTCTATGGACTCAACTGCCGCCGCCCAACCAACAGACCAGGGCCGGTATCTCCTCGCAGCGACGACCGTCGCAGGACACGGGCTAAAGCACCTCTACGCCGCTGCCTTTATGATCGTCCTCCCGGAGATCAAGCTCGGTCTCATGCTCTCCAATGTCGCCGCTGGCGCCCTCGTCACCGCCCGAGACGTCTCCGCAGGTGTTTCCACCATGCCCGCAGGCTTCCTTGCAGACCGGTTCAGCAGTCGGTGGGCAATCATCCTGACCATCTCCATGGCCCTGCTCGCCATCGGTTATCTCGCGGCCGGGACCCTTGAAAGATACTGGGCGGTGGCCATCTCCATCGTCCTGTTCGGGATCGGTGTCTCCCTATGGCACCCCTCCGCCCTCGCCTCCCTCTCCGCCCGGTTCCCGACCCGCCGGGGTTTCGCCATCTCCCTCCACGGTTCCGGCGGTTCAGCAGGGGAGATTCTCGGGCCCCTGATCGCCGGAAGCCTGCTCCTGATCATCGCCTGGCCCGCACTACTGCAATACAGTTTCATACCCACCGCTGTGGCAGCGGTCTTGGTGTGGTTCGCCCTCCGGAATCTCAAGGGCCAGCAGGGCGTCACCTCCCTCAAGGAGTATTTCTCTACTTCCGGCGTTCTTCTGAAGAACTGGGTCTTTATCGCCGTGGTGGTCCTGTCGGGCTTTCGGTCCTTGAGTAACCACGTCATTTCCGTGTTCGTCCCAATCTATCTCCGTGAAGACCTGGACTTTTCCTCATTCGAGGTCGGAGTCTACGCCTCAATGCTCCAGGCCGTCGGCATCATCACGCATCCCATCATGGGTTACGTCTCGGACAAATATGGACGGAAAGTCGCTCTGGTTCCGGGAATGATCTTCTTCGGACTGCTCTGTATAGCCCTCGCCTACGCCGCAGAGGGCCCCCAGCTCATCCTGACCATCATCGCCATCGGCGCGGTCATGTTTACCTTCCACCACATCTTCGTTGCCTACGCCATAGACCTCTCTCCACCGGGAGTGCACGGCACCGCAGTGGCCCTCATCTATACCGGGTCCATGCTCTTTGGGGGTGTCGGCGCGATCCTGGGTGGCGTCCTCGCCGATGAGGTCTCCCTCCCGTCCACATTCATCTTCGCCGGTATCGTGGTAATTGTCACCGGCCTCCTCCTGGTCTTCGTCCCCACCCGCAGAGACCCTGGCTCCGCCGCCGTTTCCCCCGCCTAGGGGCCTGAAGCTCTATGCCCTGCCTTGAGGAGGTATCGAACATAGACTCCTCCACAGAGGGTTACACGCGTTCCCCCGGCCCCAGACTCCTGGCAGTCACTATGGTCGCGGGCCACGGCCTCAAGCACCTGTACGGCGCCGCCTTCACGGTAATCTTTCCCGAAATCAAGCTCGGGTTGGGGCTTAGCAACCTTGCCGCAGGCGCCCTCGTCATGTCCCGGGACGTCAGCAGCGGAGTTGCCGCAATGCCCGGCGGCTTCATCGCAGATCGCTATAGCAGCATGCGGCCCCTGATCCTGATGGCGGCCATGATGCTAGTAGCCTTCGGCTACCTGGCCTCGGGGTCCCTGCAGGCCTACTACGCCATAGCGTTAGCCGTTGTCCTGGTCGGCGTGGGCACTTCCATGTGGCATCCCACGGCCATAGCCGCCCTTTCCGCCCGTTTCCCCGAAAGAAGAGGCTTGGCCTTAACCATGCACGGTGCGGGGGCGGGGATGGGAGAAGTGTTGGGGCCGCTGCTGGCTGGAGCGCTTCTGCAACGCATCCTGTGGCCTCAGCTTCTCCAGTACAGCTTTCTCCCCGCCGCTCTGGCCGCGATTGTCGTGTGGCTTGCCCTCCGAGGCCTGAAGAGCCAGCAGGGAGCTGCTTCGATCAGAGAATATTTCTCAACCGCTGCACCGCTTCTAAAGAACCGGCGTATTATGTCCGTGGTGGCACTGTGTGCCCTGGTCAGTATGGGCGACTACGCCATGGCAACCTTCCTGCCAATTTACCTCAGGGAACACCTGGAATTTTCTACCTTAAAAGTGGGCGTTTACATTTCTCTTCTCCATACCATCGGCATTGCAACCCAGCCAATTTTGGGATTTGTGTCGGATCGATATGGTCGGAAAGCGGCGCTCGTCCCTGAATTGAGCGCCTTCGGCATGCTATGCGTGGCAGTGGCCTACGCCGAGCCGGGGACTCAACTGCTTCTGACCATCATTGCCATCGGCGCGGTTACGTACACCTACCTCCCAATCTTTGTGGCCATAACCATAGATTTGTCGCCTGCAGGACTCCACGGCACCTCCGTCGGCCTGGTTTATACGGGAACAATGGCAGTTGGCGCATTCGGAGCGGTGTTAGGTGGCCTCGTGGCTGACGGCTTGTCGATAGAGTCGACCTTCATCTTCGCAGGCATCACCAACGTGGCCGCGGCCCTCCTCCTCATAGCCCTCCCCACCCGCCCCCGCCCCTCCTGATGTCCTCCTATCCCCTCCCATGATGAGACCTTGGCCTAATTGCCATTCCGATGCCCCGCAAGGTCGAAGATGCGCCTCAGGCGTGAATCTGGGGTGGGGATTTAGGCCTGGCTGCACTGCCTGGTTTTCTAAAATTTCCCGACTCAATTTGTAGTGCAAAGGTATCTTGATTGGAGAGGGTGCACATGCTCCAAACACAGCCAATCACGCGTAGGCGTTTATGCTAAAATCCCCCCACACCACCCCCACGGAGCAACGCCATGACCACCGACACCTTTTGGACAGACCTCAGGGAAGAAATCCAGTCCGAGGCCGTCAGCAAGCACCCGATCTATATCGACCTCGTCAATGGCACCCTCCAACGTAACACCCTCGCCGAGCTTTGCGCCCAGCTGAAGTTCACCGTAGAAGAGGGCATTTCGTCCCTTTCTCTCATCATCCCCCAGGCCCCGAGACACACCCGCATGGAACTCGCCGAGAATCTCTTCGGTGAGTTGACCGGCACTCCCGAGGTCGCCTCTCACTGGGAGCTTGCCATCAGGGCCGGCGCCGCTGCAGGTTTTTCCGAGGAGGACGTCGACTCCCGCCCCATGATCCCCGAGACCAAGGTTTATCCCGACACCGTCTCCGCCTACGCCATGCGCGGCAAATGGCTGGAGGCCCTCAGCTTTGTCTCCATGGGCATCGAGGATATGTTCACCGAGTTTTGCGACGGCGTGACCAAGGCCCTAATTGACAAGTACGGCTTCACCGAAGCCCAGGCTGCCTACTTCGCCGTCCACGTCGGCGCCGACGAAGTCCACGCCGAGACCGGGTGGACTACCGCCGCCGCTCACGCCACCACCCCCGAGGCAAGGGCCTCAATAAGGCGCGCAGCCCTGGAGGGCCGCAACATGTGGTGGAACATGTACTCCGCCGTCTACAAAATGGGCGAGGGCAAAGAAGCCAAAACCCTCAGACTGGACGCTTAACCGCTTCAGCACACCCTTTTCGCCCTCCCATTATTCCAGCCCACGTGTCACACGTCATTCCGAGGCTCCGCGAGGAATCTGGGGCGGGGTCCGGTTCCCTCGCGCCTGAGGAAATCATTGCATAACTGTCATTCCGCTCGCCCTGAGCGGAGCTGCAAGTGCGCCGTGTTGTAAGTCCGCCTTTGGCGGAGAGCATCGAAGGGTCTCAAGAGCGGAATGGGGGGTGTCCCAGGCCCCTCCAGGGGGTGAGGGTGATCCTTGACACGGTGGATCCCTCATCCTGAGCCCCGTCGAAGGGTCGAGCGAGGACGGCCCACATACCGTCCATTCGTCGCATCTGGACGGCGCCCCGCCGACATCCCCAACACCTCCAACTTCGCACTCCTCGGCAGCGCCGACCTCTCATTCAGCCGTCCACCCTCCACCGACGCCACCGCAACCCCGTTCTGATACACCACCACGTTCCCCATCGCCGCCGGCACCCGTGCCCCGGGGCTGATTATTCCCACCAGGTTCAGCGGATCGCACGCCGACACCTGTATGTACCGCCCCGACCCTTCCTGTTTCCGCGTCGACCTTAACATCTCGATAGCCTCCGGCAGCGCGAACTGCTCGCCCACGTGCCCCGCTATGAAACGCCCGCCTCTGATCTTCCCCTGCGCCTCCGCCTGCCGATATATTCTCACCAGTTCACGCCACGGCGGCGCCATCGGCTCCCGGGCCAGCATCTCGTAAAACACAACTCCGTACCGCCGCAAGAGCTGGAACGCCCTCTCCGTCGCCGGCGACTCCCCATCCCCTAGCGGCTGCAGCAACGACCATCTGGTGGTCGAAGGTCGGTTCCTCGCCCTCCTTCGCAACCGGGTGCTCCGACGCATGCTCGGTGGCGGTCCATTGTTTACATGACGCAGAGGCGTGAATCCATCCGCCGTGGCCCGACCCGCAGCCACCAGCTGCCATAACCCATCCTTCACCTCCGAAGGAAGCCGTCTGCTCAACTTTGCAATGTCCGACTGGAAAGACGCTCCCCTAGTTTCCAGAACATGCAGTATATCCCGGGCCGTTCCACCCAGCCCCTCGCCATTATCAGGAGGTGGATCAAGCAGCCAATCAAGATTTTCCCGCAGGCCCAGCGTTATCGGCCCATTCCTCGTCAGCCCCACCTTCGAAACCGGCTGGTCTATGCCATGATGACGCTGTGTCATCCGGCCCCACACCACCTCCCCCCCGAAGCACAGGTCATCCAGCATCGCAGGCTCGAAACCCGCCACACGGGCCTTCAGCAAGTGCGGCTCCCACGCTCCCGCCGCCGCCTCGTAACCCTGCAACTGCTCAATGATCTCGATCAGCCCCGACTCCCCACTCAACATCCTGTCCGGCTCCACGTGCTGCCACCGCATCAGGAACCGCATGAACACCGACTCCGAAACCGGTTCAATCTCTCTCCTCAGCCTGGATATTGTCGCCCTGTGTATACGCGCTAGGATCCGCCTGTCACAGTACTCCTCGTCGATAGCCCCCGGCTTGTAAGACCCTCTCAACACCTGCCCTTCGCCCTCCAACCGAGCCAGCGCCGACTTAACCATGCCCTCCGGCAACGCCAGCACTTCTGAGATTTCCAGCACAGTTTGTGGCCCCGAGACTTCCGTCCTCCCCCTCACCAGCCTAACCGCCGCCTCTCCAACGTCGGCATCCGCGTTGCTCAGGAATCGCTCAGGTGGCTTGGGATGCAATTCTGCCTTTTTGTATGCGGCCATCACTTCTCGCACCAACTCCACCGCTACCCACGCCCGAGACCCGTCCGCCCTCCTGAACGTCGTCACCCTCCCCGATTCCAGTAGCTCCTCCAACCATCCTTGAACAATCCCACCCCCACCCTCCCCATACCTGACCGCTATCTCCGCATCCGAGATCGGCCCGACACTTAAGAGCAGATCGTGCATCTCATCTGCGTCCCGGGCAGGGGGCCACGCGTCCTCCGCGGCCGCAGCTATCGCCTCCGGGTCCAGCGAGGCCAGGTCCCGTGAGTCCTCCGGCAATGCCCGCCGCAGAGATACGGCCCTGGACCTCCGCTCTTCAAGCGGTGCATCGTCCAGGAAGGCGTAGGGCATCGCATTCAATATCTGGTGGGAAAACACCGAGGGTTGAGGCGTGTCCCGTGCGAACACCTCCACTCTGCCCTGCTCAATGTCTCCCAGCACCCGGGTCAGGCCCTCCAGGTCCATCGCTTCGGTCAGACAGTCCCGCACCGTTTCAAAGACCAGTGGGTGGTCCGGCACCTCGATGTCGGCCATCGGGGCGTTGTCCTGGCATTGCACCTGCGCCGGAAACACGGATGCCAACAAATCGTCCGACCTCATTCGCACCAGCGGCGCCGGCACCTTTTTCCCACCCGAGAACTTGATGATAGCCAGGGCTCGAGTAGCGTTCCACCGCCAGCGAGTCTGAAACAGCGGCGCCTGCAATGCAGCCTGCGTCAATACTTTCTCAACGTTCTTGGGGCTCAGGTAGCTGAACAGCTCTTCCAGCGGGAACGACAAGTTAGGCCCCAAAGAGAAATTGATTCCGTCATCCGTCGCCGCCGCCTGGAGCTCGAAGTCGAAGCTGCGGCATATCTGCTTCCGTAGCGCCATTCCCCACGCACGGTTCACTCGTGCCCCGAGCGGCGAGTGTATAACTACCTGCGTCCCACCCGACTCATCGAAGAACCGCTCTGCGTATATCTTGTCCCCGGACGGCACGCCCCCCAGAACCCTCCGCCCCTCGTCTACGTACTCGACCGCTTGTCGGGCCGCCTCTCCTCCCACCCCCGACTCGTCAACAACCCAACCCGTCGCTTCATCCTTGTCTTCCAGCCGTTCCGCAATCCCGCCCCGCAGTTCCGTTATCTCCTCCGAGAGCTCCCACGTCCGACCCGGCGCTTCTCCCAGCCAGAAAGGAATCGATGGCGGTAAGCCTTGAGCATCCTCCACCCGCACCCGACCACTCTCTACCCTGCGGATGCGCCACGGGGTATTGCCCAGCAGGAATATGTCCCCGGCCATGCTCTCTATTGCAAAGTCCTCATTCACCGTTCCCACGAACACCCCTTCGGGGTCGGCCACAACGTCATAGTCCGCGTTGTCTGGGATTGCTCCTCCACTCGTCAATGCCGGTATTCGCGCCCCTCGCCTGCCCTTCAACTTACCCCCCACCCCATCCCGATGCAGGTGCGCCGTCCTCCTCCCCTCCCTCGGGGCTACACCCTCGGCCAGCATCTTCACCACCTCGTCATACTTCTCCCTCGGCAAGTCCCGGTAGGGGTAGGCTCTCCGAAATACGTCAAAAAGCTCGTTTTCGTCCCACTCCTCCGCCACGCATCCGGCCACTATCTGCTGTGCCAGCACGTCCAGCGGCCAACGTGGAATAGACAAGGTATCCAGGTTCTGCCGGCGCACCGCCCGAGCCAGGGCAATGCACTCCACCAACTCATCCCGGGTCAACGGAAACATCCGGCCCTTGGGCGTTCCCTTGATCGTGTGCCCGGACCGCCCCACCCTCTGCATCAGCAACCCGATAGACCTCGGCGACCCTATCTGGCACACCAGGTCCACCATCCCCACGTCTATTCCTAGCTCCAACGACGCAGTAGCCACGCATATCTTCGTCTTGCCCGCTTTCAAGGCCTGCTCCGCCTGGAACCGCCTCTCCTTGGACATGCTCCCGTGATGCGCCGCTATCGCTTCTTCCCCTAGCCTCTCCGTTAGCTGATGCGCAACCCTCTCCACCAACCGACGCGTGTTGACGAAGACCAATGTAGTCCCGTGACCCTCGGCCAGTTCCACCACCCTGTCCAGCGTCTCTGCCCACAATTCGTGGCTCGCGATAGGCCCAAGCTCCGAACCTGGCATCTCGATAGCGAGGTCAATCTTCCGCGCGTGCCCCGCGTTCACTATCAGGCAGTCGGGATTGCTCTGCTGATCGATATGGGCATTGCCCACCAGGAACCGGGCCACCTCTTCTATCGGCCTCTGCGTCGCCGAAAGCCCAATCCTCGTCACCGGCCCTTCCGCCAGCGCACATAACCGCTCCATCGAAAGGCTCAGGTGGGATCCACGCTTGTCGTCTGCAACCGCATGAATCTCATCGACAATCAGCCTCCTCACCCCCCGCAACCCCTGCCTCCCGCTCTCGGACGTCAACAGGATGTACAGCGACTCGGGGGTGGTGATCAGGATATGCGGCGGCCTCTTCGCCATGCTCTGCCGCTGCGAGGCCTTCGTGTCTCCCGTCCTCAACCCCACCCTGATCTCCGGCGTCACTATCCCCATCTCCTCCGCCTTAGCCGTTATCTCCGACAGCGGTCCCGCCAGGTTCCTCTCGATGTCGTTGGAAAGCGCCTTCAACGGGGAGACGTACACTATCTGCGTAACATCCTCCAGCCCCGGGTCCAATCCCTCCCGGATCAGGTCGTCGATGCACTTCAGGAAAGCAGCCAGCGTCTTACCGGACCCCGTAGGCGCCGATATCAGAGTGTGCTTCCCTTTAGCTATCGACTCCCAACCCTCCGCCTGGGCCTCCGTCGGCCCCTCAAACCGCTCCTCAAACCACGCCCTCACAACCGGATGAAATGCGTCCATTACCATGCCTGAATGTTATCACACCCCACCCAATCCAACCCTCGTTACTTTGACTAACTGTAGACTGTAGTTGACAATTACTCCTGTTCATAATGACATTGCGGATAGTTCAAAGCAACGTTTTCGAGAGATGGCTTGACAGGCTAAGAGATAGAAGAGCGGCAGCCAGAATAAAGCTGCGACTTTCAGCCGTGTCCGAAGGCAACTTCGGGGACATTAGGTCCGTGGGGGGTGGTGTACTTGAATTGCGTATTCACTACGGCCCCGGCTATCGACTCTATTTCATTCGTGGAAGAGACGAAGTTGTACTGTTGCTTTGTGGCAGGGACAAGTCCACTCAATAGCGGGACATAATGAAAGCCCAGGAATTGGCCGGAGAATTGAGGCAAATATGAACCTACCCGAGGGATACACCGTCTGGGGTGTCGCTAACCACCTGGAAACGCAGGAAGACATCATCCTATATCTTGAAGCCGCTTCAGAAGAAGACCCTGGCGATGGCTCCATCATCAGAATGGCTTTGAAAGACGTCGCCCGAGCCCAAAACACGAGCGCCCTCGCCCGGAAAATTGGTATCAGTCGCGAGGGCCTCTACAAGGCCCTCTCCCCCAACGGCAACCCCAGCTTCGCCACCATCATGCGCCTCACCCGAGCCCTCGGCATGCAGGTCGTCATCCGTCCCCTCCCCGCCGACTCTGGAGCCTCTCTCCACCCCGACTCCGATGATGAGGCCTCTCCGGCCAAAACTCCAGTCTCCTTCCCCACCGTCCAAATCTCCGGTCGGTTAACTTCCGAAAGCTGATTGCATACGGCCAACTTCGTAGCTCGCTCCTTGTTGTGCTACGATTCCCCCATGCAAAACCCCATAGTAATAATCATCATCGACGGCTTCGATCCCGAATACCTTCAGGCCTGCAAGACTCCCAACATCGACGAGGTCTGCTCCAGGGGTTTCTTAAAAATCGGCCGCTCCATGATGCCCTCCGTGACTAATGTCAATAACGTCTCCCTTGTTACCGGTCTTTACCCGGAGTCCCACGGCATCAACTGCAACTACTGGCTCAACTCAGACACCGGCCAGGAAACCTACATGGAGTCCGCCGACTTCATCCTCTCCGAGACCATCTTCCAGAAAGCAGCATCCCTCGGTAAGCGCACCCTCATGGTCTCCTCCAAAGACAAGCTCCGCACACTTATCGGCGCTCACGCCACCGTCGGCTTCTCCTCGGAACAGCCTCTCGAAGATATAGTCTCCGTTCTCGGCTCCCCGCCCCCTATCTACTCCCTCGAAGTCAACGGTTGGATAGTCCAGGCCGCGGATCACCTCATGTCCGAAAACGCCTTCGACGTAGTCTACATCGCCACCACCGACTACGCCATGCACACCTACCCCCCGGACCACCCCGAGTCCCAGCGTCACATGACCATCCTCGACGCCACAATAGGCCAACTGCTATCCAACCACCCCGACATCACCCTCTTACTCACCGCCGACCACGGCATGTCCAGTAAGGACCACATGGTCGATCTCAAGGGCATCCTGGCTGCCCGTGGCATCCATTCCAACCCCGTGCCCATAATCAAGGACCGCTACGTCCTCCAGCACTCCAACCTCGGCGGCTGCACCTTCGTATATCTTGACGATAAGCACGAGGCTGAGGCCCTGGCCATCCTAAGCGACACCCCCGGCGTCCACAGCGCCTTCAGCCGAAACCAGGCCGTTCTCGAATACCGCCTCCATCCCGACCGACTTGGCAACATCTTCGTCAACGCCGAGAAAAACTACGTCTTCGGCGACCCAAACCAGATCGAGATGCGCCCCGGCCTCCGCTCCCACGCCTCCATTCACGAGCAGGCAATACCCCTGATCGCCTACAACTCAGACCTTGCCCCCGACGATGTAGAAGAGAACCGTCACCTCGGCCAATACGCCCTGACCAAGCTCCTCTCCTGATCCATCTCTTCCACCAATCCCGTGACCCGCTAGGTAGAGGGTGCACCGTGCTTAAAGTGGCCCTTCCACCTCGGGAGGGTTCGCCTTCTGTCAGAGCGTGAATCTGGGGTGGGGCATTCCGTTCGTCCCGAGGCTCTCGAACGGTCTCAAGAACGGATTGGGGCAGGGCCTTGTCCCCTCTCCTTGACGAGATCTTTGCATAACCTCTGCTGGAGGGGCCGAGGCGCTCGTGCTGAGGCACTCGAAGTATGAGCGGAGGAGTGGAAGTTAGATGATCTGGCTGGTATGAAAGTTGAAAACTGCAGTTACGCAAAGGTCCCTTGATGGGAGCGAGCTAGGGTGATTCATCCTACCCCGCGTAAGCCATCGCCTGGTCCACAATATCGATCCCCACAATATCGCTCCAGGCCTGCGTGATCTGCTGAAACGCGGGCCCCGGGACTCCCGCCCCTATCTTGATCCCGTTCAACGACACCACAGGCGAAATGTGGCTGGGCGTCGTGGTAATAAACGCTTCGTCAGCCTTGTAGACATCGAAGGGTGTGTAGTCTCCCTCCTCCGTCCTGAACCCGAGAGTAGATGCTATCTCCAGCACCGAGTCCATCGTTATCCCACCCAGCACGTGTCTGCGGTTGGGTATGTAAATCGTGTCCTTACGCAGGAATAGAAAATTCGCGCCGCTGCTTTCCGCCACGTTGCCGTCGTAGTCGAGCATCAGGGGCAGCGCCTCGGGGTCCACAGCCTTCGCCTCGAAATCCGCCACCATGTGGTTCATCTTGTTGGATATCTTCGCCTTAGGAGAGAGACTCTGGGGCGGCGTTCGCCGGGTCGCCGGCGTGATCATCCTGATGCCGTCCCGGTACCACTTGGCGTACATCGAAAAGGCCAACGGCTCGGTGTATATGACCACCGTCGGCTCCAGTTCCGCCTGCCGGGTCGGCTCCACCACGCCTCGGCTCACTATGTGGGTCACCCCCACGTCTTCCGGCCCCGACCGCTGGAAGTTGGTTTCCACCAGATCAAAGGTCGCAGTCTCCAGTACGTCAATGTCGATGCGCGGGACTATTCTCGTGTACTGGAGTGACCAGTAGAGCCGCTCCAGGTGCTCGCGCAGTTTCCAGATCTTCCCGTTGAACGTGCGGGCCATCTCGTAAACGCCGTCTCCCCATCGAAAGCCCCTGTCAAACACCGAGACCGTAGCCTCGCTTGCCGGAACAAGCGCTCCGTTTACATATACCAGCGACTCCCGTGCTTCTTCCATGACAGGCTCCTCCTGTGGTTCTTGGCTGCTTTGCCGGCAATTGTGGGTTTTGCCCGCCTCACCCGTCAAGCTGCGACCCATGTTGACGCTCGAAGGCGACGGCATATATTCTTGTCCGGCTTTCCGGGAATAGACGAAGAGGATTGCAGGCATGGTCAAGAGTACAGCCGAGGTGGTGATTATAGGCGGCGGTGTAATGGGTGCCAGTACAGCCTATCACTTGGCAAAACGCGGCGTCACGGACGTAGTCCTCCTAGAACAGCGCTACCTCGCCTCCGGCCCGACAGGCCGCTCCCTCGCAAACCTCCGCCCCTATCACGGCGTGGAGGAGACCGTAAGGATCATCCACGAGTCCTCGAAGATATACCTGAATTTCGACGAAATTGTTGGTGGAGGCGGCCAGTTCCGCAACATCGGACGCATCTGGGCCGAACCCGAGACCAACCGAGACCTTATGCAGAACATCGTAGCCCTGACTCGCAAAGTGGGCATGAGGAGCGAGTCCCTGGACGCCTCCCAACTCGCGGAAATGATCCCCGGCCTGAACACCGAGGGTATCGGCCCCACCGTCTATTTCCCTGACGCCGGTTACTCAAACCCGGGAGGCGTGACGGAGGCATTCGCAGCACGCGCACGGGAACGGGGAGTGGAGATTAACGAGGAGACCAGGGTAACCGGAATCGGGTTTTCCGGTGGCCGTGTTCAGTCGGTGGAGACCGACAGGGGGACCATCGCTGCCCCCGTTGTCGTAAACGCTGCGGGCATCTGGGGCCCGACCATCGGGCGCATGGTGGGCATCGAGCTCCCGATCTCCCCGACCCGCGGCCAGGGCGTCATCTACCAGAGGCACTGGTCCATGCCCGAGTTCAGGCCCATCTTCCACGACGGGCGCAGCGACTACATCTTCAGGTGCGAACCTGGCAACCTCATCAACGTACTCAATACACTGGAAATCCGGGATGAGTCCGAGATCGTAGACCCCGATACTATGCCCGAAGACGCTGCGCCGGAGCTCGTAGATCGCCACCGCATAGAGGGCTCCCAGGCCCTGCCAACCCTGGAGAAGGCTACCCACCGGGGCGGTTACTCATGCGCATATGACATCACCCCCGACGACTCCCCCATCTTCGAACAGAGCCAGGAGGTCGGAGGCTTCTACAACATGGTCGGCTGGAGCGGGCTGGGAATGCAGCAGGCGCCAGTCGCCGGAGACCTCATGGCCGAACTGATCACCACCGGACGCACGACTCTCGTGGACATGTCTATATTCTCGCTAAGCCGCTTCCGGGAAGGCCGCTCCCTGGCGTCAGCCTGGCTGTTCAAAGAAATCGGCCTCCACTAGACGGACTCAAGGAGCAAATTTGATGGCAAATCTCCCCGACGACGCACGAGCCCTATTCCAGGGCAAGAACTTCGCCCACGTCACCTCCCTCATGCCCGACGGCTCACCTCAGACGTCTCCTGTCTGGTGCGAGGCCGTCGACAACGACGTAGTAATCAACGTTGATGCGTCGACAATAAAAGCGAAGAACTTCCGCCGAGACCCGAGGGTTGCCGTATCCATAGTCGACAAGGACAAACCTTACGAGGCAACGTTCATCCGCGGCCGCGTCACTGAAATTCGCCCCGATCTCCAGGGCAAACACATAGACACACTGGCCAAGAAGTACCTGGGCCTGGACGAGTACCCGTTCCACCAGCCAACAGAGGAGAGGCTCGTTGTAGTCATCTCCCCCGACTCCGTCGGCACCCTCCACAGTCCGCTGACCAACCGTTAGTCCAGGATAGCTACGGCCTCCACTTCAAGCATGTACTCGGGCTTGAAGAAGCCGGCCACCACCGTCGTGCTGGTGTAGGCGCCGGGTTTCAGGTAGCGGTCCCTCTCCCTTCGTACCGCCGGGCCGTGCTTCCGGTCCACTAGGTAGGTCTTGATGCGTACCACGTTGTCCCAGGTCGCGCCTGCTCCCCTCAGGATGTCGTCGATATTCTTATAGGCCTGCGCAGCCTGCACCTCGAAGTCCCCCACCCCCACCGGCTCGTCATCCGAGTTTCTTGCGACCTGCCCCTGAACATATAGGGTGTTTCCTGCCCTCACGGCATGGGCCACCCCCGGAGAAACCGACACCCCCGGCACCGTGAACGACTCCCGCGCCGCCATCGACGCTATGATCTCCGACTCGATCATCCATTCAGGCCCGACAAGGCCGCACACCACCGATGTCGCAGCCACTTGTCCGGGTTTGTGATAGCGGTACCGGACGTCCCTATAGTCATTGATCACATCGTGCCCGGTGACGTATCCGTGGCTCCACACCACATTGTCCCAGCCGGCCCCGTTAGCCTTCAGAATGTTGTCGAAGTTGGTGTATACAGCCTCGGCCTGGGCTACAAAATCACCCTTGCCTATCGTTTCCGCTTCATGGGACGCGACATTCCCCAGCTGACCCCCCGACAAAACGGGTTGCTTCCCCGCAATGGGCTGCTGTCCGGTTACGTAGATCGTGTCGCCTACCCGGACGGAATGAGGAGATCCCAGGGGCACAAAGGTGTCCGGTACATTGCTGAGACTGAACTTCGGTTGTCCGATATACGCGATCACGTCGACTTCAATCAGCAGGTCGGAAAGGAGAAGCGGCATGGATACCGTGGCTCCTGCTCTCTGGTAGTACGGCAGATACTGGAAATGCACCTCCCTGGCCTTCTGCCTGTCTTCGGGGTTGGCCAGGTAGCAGTTGTACTTCACCACGTCGTTCCACGTGGCCCCGCCCGCCGCCAGTATCGCCTCGATGTTCTGGTAGACCTGGTGGGCCTGTGCCGTAACGTCCCCCTTCCCCACTATCTCGCCATCCGGGCCCCGAGCCACAATCCCCGAGGTATACAAAACGTTGCCCGACTTTATCCCATGTGCGAATTTCAGCGCCTCCGTTGAATAGATGCCTTCGGCGGTTATCTGCTCTTTTGTCATGGCAAGCTCCCTGGCGAATTGGTCGTAACGCAAAACATATTGAGGCAGCGGCCCGGTGTCAACCGTGGCCCGTGCCTCAGAATCCCAGTGCCGACTTCGCCAAAAGACTCCCGGAGGCCGCCAGCATCATCGCCGTAAGCGCCGCGATGAGCGCCCTTTCGGGGATTCGGGTCGTCAGCCTGCTCCCGACAATCACTGCAGGCACCGCCCCGATACTCATGAACAGCACCGTACCCCATTCCACCAAATCCTGGCTCAGGTACCCCAGGGTCCCGACTACCATCAGCGCCAGCGACACTCCGATCGTCGTGCCCACGACCTTGTCCGCAGAGATGCGGAATATCAACAGCACCGGTGCGGTCATCAGCGTCCCCGCCCCCACCGAGGTCGCGCCCATGATCAGGCCCAGCACACCCCCCACCCCCGACCCTGCAAGCCATTTCTTCCGGCCTAACCTAACTCCTTGCTCCTCAGCACTCCTCCGTTTCAGTCTTATCTGTACGACCAGAAGCGCAGCCCCAGCCAGGACCAGCAGACCGATGATGAGATTTACCCACACCTCCACTGAGTCGCCATACTCGGCAAACAACCCCGAGAGAATCGCCACCCCCACTACCGCACCCGGCATCGCGCCTATTAGCAATGCAGCTCCCACCCGATAGTCAAACGTACCCTGTCTACTGTGCTGTGCGAAACCCGCCAGCTTGACGGCGGCCGTAAACGGAAATGTCGTCGCTATGGCTTCAACCGTGGAGAAACCGAGAAAGAACACAAGGCTAGGGACTGCCAACGCTGCCCCGCCCACCCCCGTCACCCCAACCGCAAACCCCAGCCCCACCCCGAGAACTATTTCAACCGCAATATCTATTAGACAACCTCATCTCTAATGGGACCGAATTTTGCCTTCCCCCGCAGCAACCATTCTACCCGTTCCATAGAAAACCTTTCCGTATCTCACTAGCCGAGACCTTCTTCCAGCCGTCATTCCGAGGCTCCGCGAGGAATCTGGGGTGGGGCATTCCGTTCGCCCTCATCGGAGATGAAGGTCCGCCTTCAGCGGAGCGGGAGGCCCTCGAAGTATGGTGGGGGTGGATTAAGACTGCCGCAACCGATCAAAGAGTCTAAGTGGGCAGTTCCGCAAATGAATTCAGGGCACTCGCGCCAACACATCCAGCTGATGGGCAATGTACACCAGATCCCCAGCCTCGACCTGTAAGTGCCGCACCCTGCTCCACTCGTCCAGCGTCTCACGACTAATTCCTTGGCTGGATGCCAGCGCCCCGTGCACCGTATCTATGATGGCGTGCAGGAAAACATAGTCGTCACCCGAGTAACCGTCGGCGTCCGGATACACCACCCAGTCGGAGGGACCCGCGTCCAGGACCTGCGCCCCAATTCTCCTCAGCCCCGAAAATAGCTTCCGACCCGTCTTGCTGTCCCCCGAGGCCTCGCCTCCCGCCACCCGCTCATCCATTGTCCGGTGGTACAGCGCCTCTATCCGGGCGTCCAACTCCGCATCGACAACCGGGTCAAAGATGGTGCCCCCATCAAAATTGATGCAGAGATAGATCAGCCCCCCAGGCCTGACCGACTCCCCAATCAACGGCAACATGCTATCCAGGTCCACCAGATCGAGAAACGCCTGCGCTATCACCAGATCGTAGACCCCGCGAATGTCAGGCTCATTGAGGACGTCTATGACATTCGCGGCGCTAAATGACAGCGCTGTGGAAGCCCCCTCCCCCGATAACCGCATTCCCCCCTCCCCCAACTCCTCAACGGATAAACCCAGTCCTCGAGCCCATGCTGGCAAACGCCTCATGGCCTCCTCCACGTTCCCTTCCTCCAGATCAATCGCTCTATACCGGCAGTCCGCTAACAACCCTTTTTCGATCACCCTCTGTACCATCGAACCGATGCCCGCGCCCAACTCCAGCACGTCAACCTGACGGTTCCTTGGGAGAGCACCGGCCAGCGAGTCCCAAACCCGCGGATTCAGAGACCTGTCGTCGATGGACTTCTTGGCTGCCAAGTATCGGTGGTAGTCGGGAGTTCCTGGGTTGGGCACTACACAGTCCTCAGAGAGCGATTCTTAGTAGGAATCGGCGGATGGTCTCGGCGCTTTGTTGCCACGTAGGGTGGGCTGCGTAGGTGTTCAGGGCCGATTGTCCCATTTCGGCCAGCAGGGGCCTGTCTTGTATCAGACGGGTTACGTGCTGGGACAACCCCGCAATGTCATCGGGTGCGATGAGGAAGCCGTTGACACCGTGCCGGACAGTCTCGGATGCAGCGCCGGAAGTCGTCGCCAGGGCCGGAAGCCCGAACCCCATCCCCTCCATATAGACAATCCCAAACCCCTCGTAGGAAGACGGGACGGCCAGGACGTGACATTCCCGGAACACGTCTGCCAGGGCCTCGTCATCCAACGCTCCCCTGAACGTGACCCTGTCCGACAAACCTTTCTCCGACACCAGTGCCCTTACCTTTGAGGCATAGGCTGCATCGCCATCCGGCCCCACCACGTCCAGACGCCACCCAGGCCCCGATATAGCCAGGGCTGAAACCAGTGTATGCAGTCCCTTTCTCGGTATCAGGTTTCCAACGAACAGGAGACGAAGGGGTCCGGCAGCGCTGGCCCGTTCGATGACGTTGAGGGGCGTGATGGACGGGTTCAGCCGGTCGCCCCCCGGATAGGCAATGATATTCGCCTTTAGCCTCCCAATCGCATCGGAGACATCGGATTTGGTCGTTCTGCTGTTAAACACGAAGGCGTCTACGGACGAAAGGTAGCGCGTCTCGGCCCATCGGTAGAATGGAAGGGCCCACCCGGAGTGCTCTTCCTTCGATCGCAGATGGTGAACTATGGAGACAATGGGTAGGTTCCTGAGAGACCCATTTAGCCGGAACAGCGAGGGATGGTTGAGCTCATCCTGTAACAGCAGGTCCAGGTCCAGCCCTATAATCCTCCTGCGCAAGCTACGGGAGAAATTATGGGCCAGCAGTCGCGGGTACCGGTGCCACGGCAGCGATATGATCTCCACCTCGTCCCCCGACTCCCGCAGGTGTTCCACCAGTTTACGGTCGTACAGGAAACCACCCGACATCGTGGACAGGTCGCCGTAGACAATGAGGCCTATATGCATCAGAGCACAAGCCGGAAGGAGGCCCAGGCGTCCGCGTCTTCGTACATCTTCACCGTAACTGCGGACAGACCCGCAGTCTTGATAGCCCCGGCAAGAGACTGGCAGGCAATTCGCGAAAAATGCTCTATGCTCGGATTCAACCCCTCGAATTCCTCAAAGCTGTTGAGCGTATGGTCCTCGTACCGGTCGACGATGGCGTCTAGTTGGCTCTCAATGTCCACGATGTCGACTAGGAAGCCGTGCTCGTCCAGCTCGGGCCCCTCCAGCAACACCTCTATCTCAAAGTGGTGAGAGTTAACGTCATTCTCGGGTCCCCAGTCCCCGCCCACCAGGTAGTGCTGGGCTATGAAGTCCCGTTTCACTGATACGGTATACATTTGGGCTCCTCCCGTAGGGGATCAGTTATCGTAGGTAAAGAGGACTTGAAGGGCCTTGGCCGGGTCGCGGTCCAGCAGCTCGTAAGCAGACCCGGCGTCATCAAGTGAAAACCTGTGCGACACCAACCGAGACGGGCGCACCTTCTTTATCATAGACCACGCTAGATCGAATCTCCGCTCCTTGGACCACCGCCCCGACCATTCAGGTGCAATCGTACTCACCTGGCTGCTGATCAGCCTCACCCGGTCCCTGTGGAACCGCCCGCCAAGGTCCAACCGAGACTCCTTCGTGCCATACCAGGACCCGACCACAATCCGCCCGTTATACCCGGCAGTCTTTACCGCTTGGTCCAGCGCCGCAGGATTTCCCGAAAGCTCAAAGGACAAGTCTGTACCCCTGTAGCCCCGACTCCCCTGAAGCGCGCCCATGAGGGCCTGATCGCCTGGAGCAAGGCTCGCATTCGCTCCCAAAGCCACCGACTCCCGTCTCCGACCCTCATACTGGTCTACGGTGACCAAACTGGCCAACGGCATCTCTGAAAGCAGCGCCGTCACCAGTAGCCCAACCACCCCCTGCCCAAATATCGCCACCTGCTCTCCAATTGACGGTTGGCCGTCCATCACCAGGTTCACGGCCGTCTCCATGCTGGGCAGGAAAGCAGCGTCCTCCGCCGAAACGCCTTCAGGAGCTTTTATCAGTTCCGATGCCGGAGATACAAAGCTGCTTTCATGAGGCCTGAAGGAGAACACCAGGTCCCCCACCTCGACACCCGCCCCGCCCTCCCCTACCTCTTCCACCCTCCCAACCGCCGCGTACCCATACTTGATTGGATACTGAAAAGTACCGTTCAAAGCCGCTATGGACTCATCAACCGCTATCTCGCCGGGCATCTGGCCCCGGTATAACAGCATCTCCGTGCCCGAACTGATAGCCGAGACTAGCGTCTTGACTAAAGCCTCCCCGGGCCCCGGCTTGCTTCCATTGGAGCGCTGGACCTCGACGCGGTATGGAGCAGCGAAAACCAGGGCGGCGTGGGACATGGGGTCATCCCTCCAGGGGGCGGTCCCAGACAGGGTCCCCCCAGATGACCATATCATCTCCCACCTTCTTGTAGCCTGTGTTCGCCAGCCTGGGGAACTCCGGGAAGGCGCCTTCCATTGGCTTGACCGCTCTCATACCACCCAGGACGACAGGCGCTACCGTCAGCACCACGTGGTCGACAAGCCGCTCAGTGAGGAAGCTGGTAATAACCCGAGCCCCTCCTTCCACCATTACGCTCCCGACAGCCTCTTTGCCAAGGAGGGCCAGAAGGGCACGCAAATCGACCCAACCCCTGCTGTTGGACGGGAGGCGCAGCACACGGCCCCCCGCTTCCTCCAGGGCCTTTATCCTGTCTGTAGATGCCTGCTCCGTAGTTGCGATCCAGGGCCGCAGGTTGCTGCCGCCAAGCAGTTGGGCATCAATTGGAAACCTCAGCTTGCTGTCCAGGATTACAGGTTGGGGCTGCACCCCTTTGGCAAGCCTGACCGTTAACCCCGGGTCATCCGCAAGCACGGTCCCGATGCCGACCAATATGGCATCGTGGACGCCCCGAACGCTGTGTGTCATCGCTTCGGACTCCGGACTGCTCAGTCGGATTGGGCTGCCCGGCCTCATGGCTATGCAGCCATCGAGGCTCTGGGCATATGACAGGGTTACCGAAGGAAGACCCGTCTCTGCGTTTCGTCTCTTTGTCTCGTGAACTACGTGCGACGTCCCGTTGGAACCAGACTCCATTTGATTCGGCAGAGATGGTAAGTCCAAGAGGTGGCCGAGCCGGGAAGCCTTGGTCTCTATATAGTCCTTGTTTTCAACGGTGATACGCGGCTGTAGAGCCTCCCTCGAAGAAACCTCGATACCGAACTTCTTCAACCCGTCAATCTTCGAAGGGTTGTTCGTCAGCACGCGTACGGACTTGACGCCGATGTCCTTCAGGATGAGAGCCGCCACCTCGTAATCCCGCTGGTCGGCGCCATGGCCCAGGAGGAGGTTGGCGTCGACAGTATCGTAGCCCACGTCCTGCAGGTTGTAAGCCTTCATCTTTTCCAGCAACCCGATGCCACGCCCTTCCTGCCGCAGATAAAGAACAACACCCCGACCTTCCGCCGCCATGCGCTGAATGGAAAGATTGAGTTGGGTGCCGCAATCGCAGCGCATGGAACCAAAGACGTCTCCGGTAAAGCACTCGGAATGGACGCGCGCCAGTACATCTTCACCATCGGTGACGTCACCCGTGACTAGAGCAACGTGCTCCTTGTCGTCCAGGTTGTTCGAGTAATAGAAGAGCCTGAACTCGGCGACGGGAGTGGGAATTCGGGTGGAGACTTTTCTTTCTATGGTCAGCGTTTGCATGAGTACTTACGGGTCACAAAAAGTAACGGATTCGATGGCGGTTGGATAGGGTGTCCGGCATAGTTCCACACTTATCGGCAGTCGGGTCTCGTTATTCGTGGTTATCGTGGAACGCCGGGTTTACAAGCCTGCTATGCACAAGACTACATTGTCCCGCGATAGGGCATATTCATATCAATTATTATACTGCGGTAACAAACCTGTCAAATTCAGAGGGAATCCGGCTTCCAGCCTAATGCCGAGAGTCGAGGCTATCCTACGAATATGGGCTGTGTCCAGGCCCGAGACCCGTCTGAGCAGACCACCCTGGCCCGCACATACCCCTCATCACCCCGTATCTCGTAGGAAGCCCGAAGCCCGAACTCGCGGTCCAGCACCCGCCCTCCCCGCGTGACGAACTCGGTGTCGTAGGCAAAGTGCCACTCTTGCCGGATCGCAAGCTCTATTCTGTCTGAAGTAACAGTCAGTACATCCAGCGTCACTCCCGTGGATGAATAGAAGGCCCCCGTCTCCAGGGCCTCCACCACGGGATCCCTCTCCAGTGCCGGAGCATCCACCACCACCCACCCTCTGCCCGGATTTGCGAGGCTCGGCTTGAAATCGCCTTGGAAATGGTGCGAGTCATCCACCGCAACGCCGTATATCGGCCGACCCGCGCTCAACACCATATCCCATATATCCTCGCAGCTCGGCTTACCTCCCCCACCGTAGTTATTCACCACCGTGTTCCCGTTGAACACCTCCAGCAGGTTCGCCCCCGAGACCTGAACTATGTGCCGGTCGTCAAATGCCCAAGTGTAGTTTGGATGGTTCAATGAGACGATTCCACCGGCGGCATGGACGGCATCGATGTTGGCCTGTAGGGTCGGTACGATTTCACCGGCATCCACGGGCTCCACGTAACTGCTAATCCCAATGGCGCCCAAGTGTATGGATGTCTTCCCGCGGTTCAACTCCACCGAGACCTCTTCCCCGGGAATCATCAGAGGTCCCTGCGTCGCTCCGGCCCCGTGCTCCAACAGCGTGACGTGATTATGGTCTGTCAATACCAGGAAGTCGTAGCCGTTTCGCCGGTACCAGTCCACGGCGACTTCGGGCTCGGAGTCACCGTCGGAGCAGGTGGTGTGGGTGTGGATATTGCCCTTGAACCACACGTCGCTAGTTGTGGCAGCCGCGGGCCGTTATGTCCCACACCGCTTCCACTGCGCCATCCCGCACGGCAACATATTGGTCCCAGCGATTGGTCAGCATGTCCTGCTGCCCGCTGATTAGCCTCAACTTGTCCCCGACTTCCGGCATCGGCCCTTCGTCGCACTTGAAAACTATATGCTCTTCGTGCAGCGCTATGGCCTTTAGATGCGGCATGTCTTCGACAAATGGCTTGACTCCCCCCGGCGACGCCAGCGCCCGTGACCCGACATCCGCCACGATTCTGTCCGCACCGGTCGCACTTACGACAGTGCAAAGGATCTTGGCTGCATACCTCAGGTCGTCCATGTAGTCGAAGTTGTGGGACATCAGGGCGTACGTGCCCCCCTCGACCTCCGTGACGCCGGGAATGGTCGCGGCAACGTCGATAGTGAACGTCTCCCCTGATGACACCACTTCCACGGGAATCCCCTCAGCTTCTATGGCATCCTTCACGTCAAGGCACTGCTGAATGTACTTACGCCCCCAGATGTACCGGGTCTCCCTGTCCGGCGAGCCGTCCAGCGTCTGGTGACTCATCACGCCCTTGAAATCTACACCCGGCAGCGAGTGGGCAAGCTTCGCTAGCTCGACTCCCCGCTCCTTGTCACGTATCCCGGCCCTACCCATCGACGTGTCCACCTCAATGACCACCCCGACATTAACGCCGCGCCCAGAGGCTATCCGGGAGAGATTGCGCACGTTTTCGGCATTATCTATCCCAACGGTGATGTTCGCCCGTTCGGCCACGGAGCATAGGCGGGTAATCTTGTCATCGGTTACAACCTGGTTCGGAATGAGAATATCGTCAATGCCGCCTTCGGTCATGACCTCCGCCTCGGCCACCTTGGCGGTGCAGACTCCCCCCACCGTACCCCCCTCCCGTATCTGCAGATGCGCCACTATGGGGCTCTTGGTGTTCTTCACGTGGGCCCGCATCTTGCATTGAGAATCCTTGTAGGTCTCCGCAACGAAACGGTAGTTGTGCTCCAGCGCCTGCATGTCTATCAGCAGGCATGGCGTATCTAGCTCTTCTATTGAGGTCCCGACGGCCGGCCTGTAGTTCTCCAAGGTATACCTCCGTGATGCCGGGACTTACCTGTAAAGCCCTCGGCCCGTGATCTGCCAGACCGTCTCAAGTCGACCATTCCTGACCGCATGCATGTAGTCGTACAGGTTCGCACACGTCCCAATGTCAGATGGTACAAGCCAGACCTGATCGCCCATCTTTAGTTTCTCCGCCTCATCATCGTGGAGAGTCAGGCTGCCATGCTCGGCGCTCAGCGACTTCAGGGTCGCATTCACTTCGGTATCCAAAGCAGCCAGGCCCGTGTCGGCTCCCACCGCCTTCTGACCCGTGTCGGTAATGGCCAGGCCCTGCTCCGGCCGGCTGGTCACCGTGGCCATAATTCGGGCCGCGGGTTTGAGCTTGGGTCGTTGGGGAGCGTACCGACTGTCTAGAAGGGCATATGCACCGGCGCAGACCTCAGTGATCTCGGGGACAGCTCCCATGATCTCGTAGTTATGCGTTCCTCCCGCCGACAGCACCTCAACGCTCAAACCCGCCTCCTCCGCTATCCTCTTCGTCTCGACCAGCATCAGGGCAATCTCCTGAGACTTGTCCGCAAGCTTTCCAGAATCATCGTACGAGAGTCGACCCTCATACGTTGCGAAACCTGCGAAATCCAGGCCCTCGAGTCCATTGATGGCTTTCGCAATTTCCACCGCACCCACACCAGGCGCCACGCCGCACACGTTCAACCCCGTGTCTATCCCGACAACCGCCCGGAGCCTGACCCCCAGCGCCAAGGCAGCGCTCGATAGCGCCTCAGCGTTCCGCACACTGTCCACGTACACCGTGATAGATGCCCGACGCGCCAGTCTGCACAATCGTTCAATCTTTAGCTTGGTAACAATCGGATTGGCGATGAAAATGTCATTGACCCCGGCGTTGGCAAAGTGCTCTGCCAATCCGACCGTGTTGACCGAAACACCTCCCACCGTCCCCTCCGAGGCCAATTGCAGGCTGGCAATCGCCGGGCTGCGGTGCGCCTCGACATGGGGCCTCAACCCCGCATTCTGCCCCTTGAAGAAGGTGTGTACCGTCTCAATGTTATGGGCCAGGACATCGAGATCAATGACAAGCGCGGGTGTGTCCAACTCTTCAACTGGCGTCCCCGGTGCTTTGAAAATCGGTCGTTCCATGGCTGCTCAGGTCACTCTCGCGTGCGGGATTAAGGAAGTTCAAACGTGCGCCGAGGATACCATACCGACCTTGGAGCGTCCAAGCAGTAATACCCTTCCAGAACCTCCATCCTCCCCTCACCACCCCCCCTCCCCGACCCCACCGTCATTCCCGACTCCGATCGGGTCGCAGATGCGCCACTGGCGTAAATCCATCCCGCGGGGCCGCTCATCCTGAGCACCGTCGAAGGGTCGAGCGGGGGAGAGGCGGCCCACCCCTTGCCATTCCGTCACATCCCACTACGCCAACCACACCTTTTTACACCGTCATTCCGGCCGCCGAGAGCCGGAATCCATCCCGAGGGGTGGTTGAGGGTGATCCCGGTACAGCATAACCAACGTCCCTTCCCTGTATAGGCGAGCGGCTGATTGTGTTGCCGTCCTCAGATTACTTCAACGTCCTTGCCCGCAGCGCCTGAAGAATAGGCACCTCTTCCAGCTTATCTCCTAGGTCTTCCCAAATAATCCCCGGTGGCCTGTGAAATCCACCTTCACACGTAACCATTTCCTCCGGCATGCCTATGTAGTCCAGAGAGATATCGTGGGAAGTCATCGGCAGTTCTTCCGGCAGCAATTGGACATGGTGTACAGTCGTCACTATTGGCGTCCGATCGGAAATAAGCCCTAGCGTCAACGCAACCGCAAACTCCAGGTCCGAATACCCCCCACCCTTCCCCACCCGAGCCCCTTTCCTGTTCACCGCCACCGACCCGCATACAATGAGGTCTATCGGCCGCATCTCATCGGGGTGTACCAGCCTTCCCAGCTGTTCCGCTCCCTTGATGCTGCTCGCCAGCCGGTAGTCGGTAAACCGCGCAGGGTCTAGCTCCACAAAGCATTTCTCCTCCGTCAACCGCGGCACGGCCATATATACAGTCTTCCCCTGCTCCAGGGCCAACCTTCTCAGAGGTCTCTGGGGCAGGTCGGGGTTCGACTTGATCACCCGGGCGTTCTTCCAAACCTCCAGTTCGACAATCTGGAGGTGCGCCCTCCCCGATCCCGTGAAATTGGGTATCCGACCCACGGCCCCCGGAAACGCCGCCACCCCCGCGTCCCGCATCGACTGCCACACGTCTTTCCGTATCTCGTTTTTGTCTCTCATCTCGTGTCTCCACGCAAATTATAGTACCGTCCCATCCAGCAAATCAGTCTGCTCCTCCGGCTCCCCATGATATATTCACCCGCATGACTATCCCATTCGAGACCACTGTCATCGGCAGCCTGCCCAAACCGCCCTGGCTCTACGACTCCTCCGGCTTTACTACGCAAGCCAAACAGCTGCACGGTAAAGGCGGAACGTGGGCGTATTCCGGGGATGCACTTCTCCAAGCCCAGGACGACGCCGTGAGGCTTGCCATCGGAATGCAGGAGTCCGTCGGCCTTGATGAATTATCCGACGGCGAACAGAGGCGCGAGTCTTACCTCAGCTACGTCGTTCGAAGGTTAAATGGCTTCGATTACGACACATTTGGCGAGAAGTGGGTAAGGGGAGGAAGGCGTTTGGCCCAGGTGGGCCGATGTACTGGCCCCGTCACTTGGCCTGGCCCCATGCTCGTCGAAGACCTGCAATTCACGATTAAACACTCTCGTACACCGGTCAAGGTCACCCTCCCCGGCCCGATGACCGTCTGCGATTCCATCCTCGACGAGTTCTATGGCAGCGAAGAATCCCTGGCCATGGCCGTCGCCGATACACTGAACCAGGAAGCGAAAGCCTTGTCATCGGCGGGAGCATCGGTAGTCCAATTCGACGAACCGGTCTTCAGCCGATACCCGGAAAAGGTCCTGGACTGGGGCATTGAGGCCCTGGACATATCGGCCCACAACGTGGGGGCACAGACAGCAGTCCACGTCTGCTACAGCTACCCCCTCCCCGGAGTCCCACGCCCCACCCCACCCACCTACCCGACCATCCTCCCGGCCCTCGAACGCTCGGCCATTGATCAGCTTGCCTTGGAATTCCAGTCACCTCTGCTTCCCGTAGATCTCCTGGCCCTGTGCCCGTTCAAGACTGTGTTGTTCGGGTGCATAACCAACACATCGGAAGAAGTGGAAGATGCACGTCAAATAGCCAATCGGCTATTGGAGGCTGCGAAAGTTCACCCGGCGGAGAAGCTCAAGGTCGCCCCGGACTGCGGCCTCGTTCCTGTCTCGGGTTCCTCGGCGAAGCGAAAGCTCCGAGCAATGGTCCAAGGCGCCAGCCTCGCCAGACAAAAGCTTTAGGACCCTCCGTCGTCCCCGTCCTAAAGAATCTGCGACAGGAACAGCTTGGTCCGATCACTCTGCGGGTCGTTGAAGATCTGGTGAGGCGTCCCTTCCTCCACAATCACCCCCTCATCAAACATCATCATCCGGTTGGCCACCTCACGAGCAAATCCCATCTCGTGAGACACGACTATCATCGTCATACCCGACTCAGCCAACTCCTTCATCACGTCCAGCACTTCCTTGATCATCTCCGGGTCCAGTGCCGACGTCGGCTCATCGAACAACATGATGTTCGGCTGCATCGCCAGCGCACGGGCTATCGCCACCCGCTGCTGCTGCCCCCCTGAAAGCTCCTTGGGGTATTTTTCAGCCTGGTCCGGAATACCGACCCTCTCCAGCAACTCCATCGCGATCTTCTCAGCTTCCGCCGCCGGTAGCTTTCGCACCTTCGTCGGTGCCAGGGTTATGTTCTTCATTACCGATAGGTGAGGGAACAGGTTGAAGGACTGGAAAACCATCCCCACGTCCCGCCTTATCGCATCGATGTTCCGCACGTCGTTCGTCATCTCTATCCCGTCGACGATTATGTCCCCGCGTTGGTGCTCCTCCAGCCTGTTTATAGTCCGGATAAACGTCGACTTCCCTGACCCCGAGGGTCCGAACACCACCACCACCTCACCCTTCTTGATCGTCGTGCTAACACCCCGGAGTGCGTGGAACTGCCCGTACCATTTGTGCACGTCCCTGCAGACGATTATGTCCTCGGCCCCGTTGTTTCTTCCTTTAGTAGTCATCTCCAACCCTCGACTATCTCTCGCCTAACGCTCTCCCACACCCATGTGCTTTTCTACCCGGCGGCTCACGTAGGACATCCCGAATGTGAATATCCAGAATGAGAAGGCTATGAAAACAAACAGCTCTTTTTGGCTTGACAGGTACTCCGGGTTCCCCTGTATGAAGGCCCGGCTGAATTCCAGGATGTCCAACATCCCTATGATCGTGACCAGCGTCGTGTCCTTGAACAGGGCGATGAACTGCCCGACTATCGCGGGAATTACGTTCCGAATGGCCTGAGGCAGCGATATCAACAACATGGTCTGCCAGCTTGCAAGGCCCAGTGCCCTCGCCGCTTCCGCTTGGCCAGGGTGCAACGCCTGCAGTCCGCCCCGTATGTTTTCAGCCGTGTATGCCGCACTGAACAACGTAATGATGATGGCTGCGCGCACCAGGCTGTTTACAGGGAAGTTCTCGGGGAAGGCCAGGGGCACCAGCACCTGCGACATGAACAATAGCGTTATCAGCGGCACCCCCCGAAACACCTCAATGAATGCCACGCACAGCACCTTCACCACAGGCAACTTCGACCGCCGACCCAGGGCAAGAGCGATCCCTATAGGAAAACTGAGCACTATACCCACTACGGCAAGCAGCAGGTTTAGCATCATTCCGCCCCAGTAGATTACCGACACGGGCTGCAGGCCGGGTATGCCGGGTAGTCCGCGGAGAAGGAGCAGTATCAGCACGAAGAAGGCAATCCCAATTAGAATGATCCCCTTCGGTGTCCCCAGACCCGTGTACCGACCCAGCGCCCACCCTATGCCTACCGCAGGTACGTTCGCCAACAATAGCAGCCGGACGTCAATGCCCATCTGGTCCAGGTCGTAAGGTATGAACGCGGACAGGATCAGGGCGGCGGTTACGATGATTACGATTCGCTTCGTCAGACCACCTCTTGCAGTTCCCCACGCCAGCCCTGCCAGCAACATGACCAGCATTAGACCGGCCTGCGGTCTCCAGAAGCAGTTTTGACCTTCACATGCGGCTTCGATGTTGTACGGACCGACTACAAGCCGTCCCCCGAGCGTCGGGATTACCCCCCACTTCGCGTCGAAAAAGATCCATCCAAGCCCATACCACAGCCCTGCTGCCACAAGGGCAGCGGTAACTACGGTCAGCAGGCCCTGGTACCATCCGCTGAAAAGGTTATCGCGCGCCCATCCCACCACCCCCCTATTGAGTAGAGGCGGAGGCAGTGAGGGATGACCCCCTACATTAGGGTTGGCTGCCATTTCCCTGCCTTATTTCTCTCGTCCTATTCAAAAGGCTATCCGACGGTTATAGAAGTTCCCTATCAGAGAGTAGGTCAAGCTCATGGCAAGATAGGCCGCCATTACCAATATGAATATCGACACCGCAGGCGCCAACTGTGTCATGGTCTTGGCCACGTTCGTCAGTTCGCTGTAGCCTATCGCCGCTGCCAGGCTGCTGTTCTTGGTCAGATTCAGATACTGGCTGATGGTCGGAGGTACGATGACTCGAAGCGCCTGGGGGAATGTTACGCTTCTAATCGTACCCATCGCTGAAAGGCCCAGGGACCGAGAAGCCTCCGTCTGCCCCTTGCCTACCGATTGTATCCCCGCCCTCACTATCTCCGCTATGAATGCCGCCGTGTACATTACTAAGCCCAGCAGCAACGCCATCAACCCGCCTGATAGTTCGAAGCCTCCCTCTAGCCTTCCAAATGTCCCATGCGGGGCCGGGGTCGTGATAGTAAGTGGGAATCCTCCGTTAACGGCGGTAATGATGAGCCACCCAACAAGGCCTACGAGAATGGTCGTCCCCAGACCCGTCATAACAGGATAGGATGTCGAGCCTGTCTGTTCTTCCCGCCTCGCCATTATTTTGTGGGCCGCCGCGCCCGCGGCCATTGCCACAGCCACGGATGCCACCCAGATCAGTCCCTGCGCTACTCCGTCCCCGGTTGGAATAGGCACGGCCAACCCGGCATTATTCAAATACAACCGGTCGGCTAAAACGTAACCCTCTCTTACGGGTGGCAACGCCAGCACTATGTAGAACCAGAAGAAGAGTTGCACCAGGAGCGGCACGTTCCGGAAGAACTCAATGTAGACCAGGGCAATTTTCGATACCAGCCAGTTGCCCGATAGGCGAGATACTCCAATAAATATCCCAAGCGCCGTCGCAGCAATAACCCCGATGATCGATACGAAAATCGTATTGGTCGCCCCAACAACCAGCGCATAGAGGAAAGAATCAGACGACTCGAAAGGCAGGAAATGCTGACCTATGGGAGTCTGGTACGCTCGTCCCAGGAATCCAAAGCCGAAAGGTATGTCCCGTTCCCGTATCGCATTCGCGATATTTGTAAAGAACCAGACGACAAGGACGACCACCAGGATTCCCGAGACAATCTGCGCCGCCCACTGGATTACCTGGGCGTGCCTCCAGACTGGTATGCCCTTATAGGTGATGTTAGGCAGTCGTGATGTAATCAAGTTCTTCCAACTAGCAGGCCCGTTGCCAGACTGATTCTAATACATGCCCACGGATTATGTCCCTGTCGAAACGACTGAGGGGCGGCCAGCATTCGCTTGGCCGCCCCTCTGACTGTTTCAGCTTAGGTTCAGTGGGGCGCTAACGCAGCGGTGCTGCGTAGATCTGACCGCCCTTCGGGCAATCCGTGCACGGGGCATCGGACCACAGGGCGTTTCGCCCGCCCTCCCTCGGGAGGTCTATCCCGCCAGGACCCAGGTTGCGTTCGTAGATCTCGCCGTAGTTTCCAACAGCGCTAATCACGTCCTGGGCGATCGTCTGATCGAGACCCAGCGTCTCTTGTCCGAAAGAACCCTCCAGCCCGAACAACCGGTCAACCTTGGTGTCGCCAGTGCTCGATGCGGGGACGTTCCCGGAGTCGACTCCGTAGGCCTCAGAGTAAATCAGGATGCCCATGACCGTCTTCACTATGTCGAACCACTGGTCGTCGCCGTGAGGCACAACAGGTCCAAGGGGCTCTTCAGAGATGGTCTCCGGAAGAATTGTGTGAGCGGATCGGTCCTGTAGCGCAGTTCCCAGCGCCGCCAACTGAGAGTTGTCATTTGTGAAGGAATCACACTGACCACTTTCGTACGCGGCTACCACGGCGTCCGTGTCTTCAAACGTAAGCGGGGTAATGTTCAGGTTATTTTGGTTAGAGAAGTCCTGAAGATTTAGCTCCGTAGTTGTGCCCTGGGTAACGCAAACACTTGCGTCCTTCAGTTCCAGAGCGCTGGAGATTCCCAGGGCATTGGGCACCATGAAGCCCTGACCGTCATAGAACATCGTCTGGACGTAGTTGCCCCAACCCGCATCTCGGGAGGTCGTCCACGTAACCGTCCTGACAAGCATGTCGACTTCCCCGGACTGGATCGTCGGGCCTCGTTCCGCCGCTGTAATCAGGCGAATCTCAATCGCGTCGGGGTCACCCAACACCGCCGCCGCAACGGCTCGGCACAGGTCTATGTCAAACCCGACGTTGTTGCCGGCGTCGTCCAGAGAACCGTATCCGGGCACGTCGTTCCTGCTCGCACAGATCAACCTGCCCCGGTCCTGCACTGCGGCCAATCTCTCGCCTGTTACCATCTCCGCCATTCTCTCTGCGGCTATCTCCTGCGCCCGCGCTTCCACGTCTTCCTCAGAAAGTCCTCCACCACAAGCGACTGCGACTGCCAATACCAGTGCAAGTCCCAGAACTGCTACAAGTCCTTTGTATTTCATAATCGCTATCTTCTCCCTTTCCTTCTTGGATTGGAAACCTAAGGGGAAACCCTTAGTGCGTGATTATAACAGCACAGCCGTATTAGCGAAAGAGGAATTCCAATATAGACAGGATACCTTTATCAAGATAACATGGCGGAAATCTAGGGAGGCCGTATGTCAGACAAAGACCACGACCACGCTGGCCACGACCATGATGCCCATGCCGGTCACGACCACGATGACCACGCTGGCCACGACCACGATGACCACGGGCATGATGATCATGATGACCAAGGTCACGATGACCGCGGCCACGATGATCACGCCGGTCACGACCACCACGGCCATGACCACTCCGGCCACGACCATGCCGCCGAGCTTCGAGGCGCAAGCAAGCGCAGCCTCGCCTTTTCCCTAGCCCTGATTTCCAGCTACATGGTCGCCGAGATTGTCGGAGGCATCCTCTCCGGCAGCCTTGCCCTCCTCGCCGACGCCGGCCACATGGCCACCGACGCCCTAGCCATCGTAATGGCCCTAACCGCCATGTGGCTGGGCGAAAGGGCTGCCTCCGCCACTAGGACTTTTGGCTACTACCGGACGGAGATTCTTGCCGCCTTGGCCAATGTCGTAGGTCTATGGCTTATCGCTGCATGGATTTGCCTGGAAGCCTACCACCGGTTCCACGAATTGAATGCAGGGCACTTGGAGATTGAAGGTCCTCTCGTACTCTACGTGGGTTTTGGCGGTCTTGCCGTCAACATAGTGGCAGCTTTTCTACTGCACCGGGCCTCGGGCCACAGCCTCAACGTGGAAGGGGCATTCCAACACGTTCTCGCAGACCTGCTGGGATCCGTAGGTGTGGTCATTTCAGCCGCACTGATAATGGCATTCGACTGGACCATCGCCGACCCGATCATTAGCCTCGTCATCGTAGCCTTGATTCTCAACGGCACCCGTGGCCTCATCGGCAGGATAGTCAACGTGCTCCTTGAAGGCGCCCCCGAGAACCTGGACGTCTACAAGCTCTGCAGTGACATCGAAGAGGTCGAGGGCGTAACCCTGATCCATGATGTTCACGTGTGGACAATAACCTCCGGCATGGTCGCCTTCACGGCTCACGTGCTTATAGACCCATCCTTCCCTGGTGACCGGGACGCGCTGTTAAGGGAGATCAAGGACCTGGCGCACGAGAACTTTGGCATCACCCACGCCACAGTGCAGCTGGAGGAATCGGTCGTAGGATGCAAGGAAGACCACCACGTTGATCATCTTGTATCCAGGGCACGTGTCAACACCGGGCGCAAGAAGCGAAAGTGGCTCCCCATCTGAGGCGTCAACTGCCGAAGATAAACAATAGAGGCCCCCGTCTGAGACGGGGGCCTCTATATGTTCTCAGGGCACAAGGCCCTGAACAATCTTCTATTCTTAGCTACGCAGCGTGGCCGTGGTGCTCGTGTCCGTCGCACTCGTGCGGGTCGTGCACGTGGCCCGGCTCGTCGCCGTGGTGCTCATGGGTGTCACACTCGTGAGAAGCGTGCCCGTGGTCACCGGCGTGGTGCTCGTGGCCGTCGCACTCGTGGGCGTCGTGAACGTGCCCCGGCTCATCACCATGATGCTCGTGAGCGTCGCATTCGTGGGCGGCATGTGCCTCTGGTGCCATAGGTTTTTCCTCCTACAATAATTCCTATCGGTCTTTTGTGAGTCTCATTTATCCAAACATAAAACACAAATGACGCCTAAGTTCAAGGCATCGTTTGTCTCGAATGGCCAAACCCCGTTAATAGGGATGGCCAATCCTAACCGCCGCTAAGCAGCGTGGCCGTGGTGCTCGTGACCGTCGCACTCGTGCGCATCGTGGACGTGCCCCGGCTCGTCGCCGTGGTGCTCGTGTGTGTCGCACTCGTGGGCGTCGTGACCGTGGTCCTCGGCGTGGTGCTCATGGCCGTCGCACTCATGGGCATCATGCGCGTGCCCCGGCTCATCACCATGATGTTCGTGAGCATCGCACTCGTGAGCGTCGTGGGCGTTTGCCATAGCAATCTACCTCCTGAGAGAGTATTTGCTCCAGCTTGCTTACTCCCGGCCTGTCCGGGAGCTTGGCTGAAGCTACGAGAGACAAAATCTCATACGTGTCTCAGTAAGTATGTCACAGTTGTCTCATTAAATGCAATAGGGTAGCAAAGGGGAAATTCAAGGATCTTGCTGGATGGCAAAATACGGACTTGAATTAGGTCAGGAGTTGCGTGTCGAGGAGCGAACATTAAACAGCCGCCACGACAAATAAGCGGTCCCGGCAATCGGCACGGCTGAGAAAATCAGCGGCAGCCACCAGTCTCCCTTAATGGCCCCTCCCGCAATCAGCGCGGACTCCACTGCATCTCCTCCAATGCTGATCAGCAATAGGAGCAAGACTAGAGCAAGGATTCGGCCCCCGAGCCCGGGAAGGGCCACGGCGATCAACAATCCGATGGCGCTAAGGGGGTGCACACCCACCAACAAAACCCTCTGCCAAATGTCTCCGCCATCCGCGAACAATCCCACCAGAGCAGCCAGTCCGGAGATGGCCAGCTGAAGCGTGGCAAGGATCAGCATAACTACGCTGATAGGTCGAGGATCGGTTACGGGGACCCGATTTGGGCTTCCCACAAGGGGACTGCCTGACTACCTCGTCGCGAATCTCCGCTTCCCTACCGCCGCTACGGCGAAGACGCCAGTGGCTACCAACGCCATCGCCGGCCCCGATGGCAGGTCGACGTAGTATGAAAGGTATAGGCCTGTGACCGCCGACGCAGCTCCAATCACCGCTCCCAGCCCCATCACCCCCACGAACCGTTTCGCCAGTAGGTAGGCCGCGGCAGCCGGTGTGATGAGCATCGCCATCACGAGCACGATACCCGCCGCCTGGATCCCGATGACTATGACCAGCGCGAGCAGCGCAAGGAGCACATATTCGATAAACCTGGTCTTGATGCCCACCACTGCTGCGCCCACCACGTCGAAAGTCGTGTAGACCAGTTGCCTGTGAAAGGCATACAAGCCTGCCAATACCAGCGCCGTCAGCCCCAGTGAGACGTAGACGTCAGTCCGGGAAACGCCCAGCACCTGCCCTAGAAGCAGGTCTTCTATGTCCACGTTTATGTTGGTCCCAGTGGACAGCATCACCAACCCCAGCGCAAACATCCCAGCAAAGATGATTCCAATTGATGTGTCTTCGCTGATTCCCGTGCGACGGCTGACTCCTCCCATGAGCACGGCTATCAGGATTCCCGCCGGAACCGCAGCAAAGAAGGGGCTGATGCCCAGCATGAAAGCCACCACCATAGCTGGCAGTACGGAGTGGGCAAGGGCGTCGCCCATGAAGGACCGACCCCTGGTGATCACGTAAGCCCCCAGTATCGGGCACATCACCCCCACCAGCACCGACACGATCAGCGCCCGAACCATGAAACTGTACTGGAACGGTTCGAATATGTAGTCCATCACTGCCCGCTAAGGTTGGGTCCGTAGTGATTGGCGGCGAACTCAATGCCGTGCGACCCGTATAGCTCCATCACCACCTCGGGTGTAAAGGCCACTTCGGGTGGGCCCTGGGCGCATATATGGTGGTTGACGCAGAGGATCTCATCAAATCTCTGTGCTAGGTTTGTCAGGTCGTGGGTCACCAGCACCACCACTCTCCCCTCATCCCGGAGAGTTTGAAGCACCTCTATGATGCCTTCCTGAGCCCCGACATCCACACCGCTGAAGGCCTCGTCCAGCAGGATCACGCTGGCCTCCTGGGCCAAGGCCCGTCCTATAAACACCCTCTGTCGCTGCCCACCCGACAGCTGTGTAATCTGGGAATTGCGCCTGTCCCACATGTCGACCCGCTTGAGGCATTCACAGACCATCTCTCGGTCCCGTTTCCCGGGCTGACGAAACCAACCCAGATTACAGCACCTGCCCATCATCACCACGTCATGCACCGTAGCGGGAAAGGACCAGTTTATCCTGTCCCTTTGCGGCACGTACGCCACGCCTCCCTTATCAGTGGCCGACCCATGCAGCGTCACCGAGCCCTTGCTCAGGGGCAGCAGACCGACAATCGCCTCCAGCAGCGTACTCTTCCCCGCCCCGTTGGGGCCTACAATCCCCATCAGCGTGGCTGGCCCCACCGAAAATGTCACGTCCGACAAAGCCGTGTGACCGCCGCGAACGACTGTCACGTCATCCACGGTTATCCCAGGTTTGGCAATTCTCCTGTCCATAACACTTCCCGGATTTTCTATCGACCCTGTTCTTCAGCGCCTATTTGAGCGCGTTTACTATGCTCTCTACGTTGGACCTGACCATACTTAGATAGGTCTCCGCTCCACTTCCTTCCGGTCCCAGGGAACCCGAGTACAACCTCACCAAGTCCGCACCCGTCTCCGCGGCCAGCGACGTGGCCAGGCGTTCGCTGACCGTCGTCTCACCGAATACCGCCGGCACGTTGTATTGCTCTACGGTCTGCGTCAGCTCCGCCATGTGTTCCGCAGACGGCTCCACCTCGGTGGTGGTTCCGAGTATGACTCCTATCACCTCGAATCCGTATCTGTCGGCGAAGTATCCGAAGCTGTCGTGAGATGTTAAGAGGAACCTGTTGGTTTCGGGCACCGCACTTACCTGCTCCTGCGTCCATGTGTCCAGCTCATCCAGCTGGGCCTTGTAGGCCGAAGCGTTAGCCGCATACGTCTCCGATCCACCCGAATCCACTGACCCCAACTGCACTGCTATGTAGTCAACGGCCAGCTTCACACGTAGCGGGTCGAACCAGAAGTGCGGGTCCTCAAGCCCGTGCCCATGCCCTGCGTGTCCTTCTTCCTCCCCGGAGACGAGATGTTCGATTTCCTCGATAGCCTCTTCCATGTCCATTGCACCGCTTTCTGCCTGTGCAATGATGGCTCGTACCATGCCGCCGACATCTTCTCCCTCGTCATGTTCTTCCTCGTCGCCGTGGTCTTCATCCACGTCTTCTTCCTCATGGTCTTCTTCCTCGCCGCCTTCCTCGGCGTGGTCCCCCTCCTCTGCTTCTTCTGCTGCGGCGATGAGGTCTTCGATCTCAAGGAACGCTTCCTCGATGGTGAGTTCCCCTTCCTCCGCCTCGTGGATAATCTCCCCAATGTGCTCCAGAAGCTCAACTTCTCCTATGTGTGACTGGGCAAATTCTATAGGTTCAATGGCGTTAGTAACCTCAATAATGGAAGACTCATCCCGAGCCGCGTTCTCCAACAGATCGTGCAGCCATTCCCCCTCAAGGCCAAGCCCAACGCTTAACACCAGGTCCGCATCCGCAATCCTCGCAACGTCCCGTGCCCCGGGCTGGAACCCGTGTGGGTCCGCGCCCGTCGGTACAAGGCTGAACACTTCCACCCGGTCACCGCCGATATTCTCAACCCAGTCCGCCACGAAATTCGTGGTGGTGACCACCTGGATCACGGTGGCCTGCTGAGTAGCGGTCGGTTCTTCCGTAGGCTGTTCTACAGGCTGTTCTACCACGTCGGGCTCATCTCCACCCGAGCAGCCTACAATCACTGCTAGCGCCAGGAGGCCTGACAGGATCAGCGTCAACGCAACCGCCGACCAGCGAATCTTATTGGTATTTAATATCATCTTAGCGGAATCCCTTCTTGATATTGAATATCTATACTATTTCAACTCAAGGCAATCGACTTAACTTGCGGGATATATTAAGGCCGGTTAGTCAATGTGTCAAGTGTTTCCAGGAGTCTACCAGAAGAGCGTCAGAATCCATAGTTGTATCATTAAAGAGATTAAATATCAATAATATAGTTAACCTAACGACCTAATGGCTCAACAGATCATCTCTTGAAACGCTCATGCCCGTCCCTGACTGGCCGTCAAACCTGGCATTCCTCTTCCCATCGAATTTCCTTCACCAACCTGTTTCCGGTGAGGCAAAATTGGTATACAATAATAGTGTGATGTTATTCACAATATGTCTGATATGTTATTCACGATGAGTCAGAAAGGAGGCGCCATGACACCCCAGCCCATCACAAGACGCAGCTTCGTCAAAATGTCTGCCGCCGCCCTCGCCGCAGGCGCATTCGGGATCTACTCCTTCCCCAAAGGTAGAGAGGTCGTCCAGGCCGCGGGGCCCGACACCATGCGCATTACGCGCTCCTACGCCAGCCAACGCATTGCCGCCCTCTCCGACCTCCGGGAAGGTGAAACCATAGACTTCACTTATCCGCTGGATAACCACAAGAACTTCGTAGTCAAGCTGGGAAAGGACGCCTGGAACGGCATAGGCCCCGACCACGATATCGTCGCCTTCAATTACATATGTACCCACATGGGAGGCCCCATGCAGGGCACATATCGCCCTGAATACGGCATGTTGGGCCCGTGCCCCTTCCACTTCAGCCGCTTCGACCTTTCCAAGAACGGCACTATGGTCCTGGGTCAGGCCACCCAGAGCCTCCCCCAGATCGTCCTGTCCCTGCAGGGAGATGACATTTACGCGGAAGGAGTCACCGGTCTCGTCTACGGTGTCTACGAAAATCCCGCTCCCGTGTCCAATGGTTAGCCATTCACCTCGAAGCAACGGAGGTGCCCGCAAATGACAAACCCTACGGAACCTGATGGCAAAGCCTTAATTGATGGCGAAGAAAAAGAAGCCCTCTGGCACAAGGCCCGAAATGCAGGCTTGTCCCGTAGAACTTTCCTGGCCCTGCTGGCAGCGGGAGGCAGTGCCGCCGTACTGGCGGCCTGCGGAGTTACCTTTACCCCCACCCCACCTCCCCCAACCCCCACCATCGACCCAACACCGCTTCCTCCGACCTCTACCGAAAGCGCCCCAATCCCGGAGCTGGGTCCGGGCATCGTACTGCCACCGGTAAATGCCAGGGTAGTTCCGACCGCTTGCGACTATTGTGTAGTCGGCTGCGCATATAAAGCCTACACATGGCCCGTGGGAGATGCAGGCGGACCCAACGCCTCTGAAAACGCCCTCGGCGTGGACTTTCCCGTCGGTGCTTTCACAGGCAACTGGATTTCTCCCAACATGCAGAACGTCGTCACTATCGATGGCAAGCCCCACCACGTCCTCGTCATCGCCGATAGCGATGCCACCGTTGTCAACGTCTCGGGAGACCACAGCGTGCGCGGTGGCACCCTCGCACAGAAGCTCTATAACCCCAACACCCCCACCCGAGACCGGCTCCAGCGCCCCCGCCTGCGCATCGGCGATCAAATGGTAGACATTTCCTGGGACGACGCCCTCAACCTCGCCGCCGACATCTCTCGCTATGTCCTCGACAACTACGGTGAGATGGCCTGGGCCCAGAAGATGTACTCCTATCACTACTACGAAAACACCTACGCCCTCACAAAGGTAGCCTTGGGCGCAGTCAACACACCCTGCTGGGCCCCCCACGACAAGCCTGCCGACGGCGCAGACACCCCCGGCCTCAGTGACGCCGGAATCAACGCATTCAGCGCCGCCTACCAGGACTGGAAGGACGCCGAAGTGATCTACGTTTCCGGCGTCACTCTCTACGAGACCAAGTCCATCCTCTTCCAGGAATGGGTCCAGCCCGGAGGGGCCAAGCTGGTTGTCGTTAACCCCCGTAAGGACTTCACCGCCGCCTACGCCGAGGCCAACGGCGGAATCCACCTCCAACTGATTCCCGGAACTGACACCGTACTCAACAACGCCATCGCCCGCATTATCATCGAAAATGGCTGGCAGGACTCCGAGTTTATCGATCAAAGGACGGTTTCCGACACCGAGCTTGCCCAGGAGACTTCCTGGCGTCGGCGAATGTTCGGCAAAACCTACGATCAGTACAGGGACTTCATCCTTTCTGACGACACTCACATCCCTGAAAACGCTGCGGCCATAACCGGGGTCCCCGCAGACCAAATCCGAGCCGCTGCAGAAATGCTCGCCCGACCCAGACCTGACGGCTCCCGACCCGCCACATCCATGATGCTGGAGAAGGGCAACTACTGGGCCCACAACTACGAAAACACCGCATCCTTCTCAGGCCTTGGCCTCCTTGTAGGAGCCGGGGGCCGAGCCGGCAGGGTCATGGCCCGGGCCGGCGGCCACCAGCGTGGCATGATCAAAGGAGGCAGCTATCCCAAGGACAAGTCCCCGGACAGCTACATGGGCAACAAGATAGAGCTTAACCTTGACCGTTGGGTTACTCAGGGCAATGTCCGATTCATCTGGGTCATCGGCACAACCTGGCTCGCTGCTATGGGCGCCTCACAGCACCTCGCCGACCAGGTCCGCCGCCTTACCCGTGGCACGGGCCCCGAGCTAGCCATGACCGACGCCTTTCCCCTGGGCGACTCTTCCCTCGACCTCCAATACGACGCCGTCCTCGATATCCTCAAAGCCCGCGTCGACGCTGGCGGCATGGTCCTAGTACAGCAGGAAGTCTACGAAAACGCTCTCACCGAGTTCGCAGACCTCCTGCTGCCCGCCGCATCCTGGGGCGAGGAGGACTTCGCACGTATGCAGGGCGAGCGCCGGCTGCGCCTCTATTCCAGGATCATGGATGCACCGGGAGAGGCCAGGCCCGACTGGTGGATCGCTGCTCAGATCGCCCGGCGAATGGGCTTCGACGGTTTCGACTGGGCAAATTCCAACGAAGTATTCGAAGAAGCTGCCGAGCGCTCCCGGGGCTCGGTCCACGACTACGCCGCCCTCGTAGAAATGGCTCGCGAGCAAGGCAAAAGTGGCCACGAGTTCCTGGGAGAATTGGGCTCTACCGGCATTCAATGCCCCATAACTCGCAATGGCGACGCCTTGCAGGGCACGGTCCGGCTCCACGAGACCGGATTCTCCACTCAAAGCGGCAAGGCCGTCTTCCCCACCGGAGACTGGAACAACGTCAAACCATTCCAGGACGACTTCGCACCTCAGGGTGACGAGCTCTGGGTCACCAACATGCGTGTTAACGAGCACTGGCAGTCCCAGTACGACGACGTCCGCATCCCCTACCGCTGGCAGATGTTTCCCGCTAACTTCCTCGAAATCCATCCAGACGATGCCCACGCCCGAGGCATCGAAAGCGGCGACCTGATCTCCGTAGAGAACGACCGAGTCCTCACCCAGACCGGCGGCCGTGCCCGTGGCAGCTTCGAGGCCGTCGCTTACGTGACCGACCAGGTCCGTCCCGGAGTGACCTGTGGATACTTCAATTTCCGGCAGGGCCGCCTGGACACAGCCGTAAACAGCGTCTCCCCCGGTCAAGCCGACCCTATAAACAACCGCTACCGGTACAAGCTTGGCAAGGGACGGGTCACCCGCATCGGCGTCTCCGACGTCAAGGACCAAATCTCCTTTCTGCCTCGTAACATGGCCTGACACCCTCAACGCAGTCCCCGCGAATTGCCCGGTTAGGCCAGTGCTAATGCACTGGTACTGGGCAGGCATTGATCGAAAGTAGCGTCTCCCTCAAGCGTGTATAATGTGCGCGGAGGATAACCTCGCATTTCCGCTACAGGGATATGGACATGGGCCCCACAGCAACCTCTACAAAACCCTCTCTCCCCACCCGCCGCCCCCCGTGGCTGAAGGTCCGCCTCAAGACCGGCCCCAACTACTTGGAGCTCAAGTCGATGATGCGGAAAATGTCCCTCAACACGGTTTGTGAGGAGGCCAATTGCCCCAACATCTTCGAATGCTGGCAGAATCGCACGGCCACCTTCATGATCCTCGGAGACGTCTGCACCCGTGCCTGCCGCTTCTGTGCCGTCACCTCCGGCAAACCCACCTGGAACGACCCCATGGAGCCCGAACGCGTCGCCCGGGCCGTCCAGAAGATGAACCTGTCCCACGTAGTGATCACTTCCGTGGCCCGTGACGATATGCCCGACGGTGGCGCTTCCGCATTCGCCCAGGTGATTTCCAAAACTCGGCAACGCAACCCCGAAACCCGCATCGAAGTCCTCATTCCCGACTTCGCAGGCTCAGAATCCAGCCTCGACACCGTCCTCGCAGCCAGCCCCGATATCCTCAATCACAACATCGAAACCGTCGCACGCCTTCAGAAGACGGTCCGCTCACGGGCAAGCTACGAAAGATCATTGGAACTGCTGGAGAGAGCAAAGACCAAGTCACCGGACAAGCTGACGAAGTCCGGTATGATGTTGGGCGTCGGTGAGCAGGTTGAGGAAGTCATCCGGACAATGCAGGATCTGCATGACGTTGGCTGCGACATCCTCACCATCGGCCAATATCTCCGCCCCTCCGAGTCCCACCTCCCCATAACCCGCTACTACACCCCCGAGGAATTCGCCGAACTCAAGGAACAAGGCCTGAGAATGGGTTTCCGCCACGTCGAGTCCGGCCCATTGGTCCGCAGCTCCTACCATGCCCACGAGCAGGTATAGGTAGTATCCTGTAGGCGCACCTTTCCGCGAATAATATGACAAGTTATGACATAGTCGTCATTGGTGGAGGCCCCGGAGGCTACGTTGCCGCCATACGCGGCGCCCAGCTCGGCCTCCGCGCGGCCATAGTTGAGAAAGAAGAACTCGGTGGACTCTGCCTGAACTGGGGCTGCATACCAAGCAAGGCCCTCCTCCGCAACGCCGAGGTCCTGTCCCTCATACACAGGGCCAACGAATTCGGCATCTCCTTCGACAACCTGACCGTGGACTATGGCAAGGCTGTCGATCGCAGCCGACAGGTCGTGAAGAGGCTTGTGGGTGGCCTGAAGTCACTCATGAAGCGCTACGGCATCGACGTTATACCCGGTCTGGCCTCCGTCCCGGCGCCCGGACGCGTGCTGGTAGATGGCCGAGATGAGATCGAGGCCGGGAACGTCATCGTTGCCACCGGCGCGCTCAACAAGGGCCTGCGTCCCCTCCCCGTGGACGGCGAAAATATCATCACCACACGGGAAGCCCTTGCTATGAAGGAGCTCCCCGCACGCACCGCCATCGTCGGAGGCGGTGCCGCTGGCGCTGAGTTTGCCTACCTCTGGTCTACCTACGGCTGCGAAGTAACCATCATCGAACTCCTTCCCCACCTCCTCCCCAACGAAGATCCCGAAATCAGCGAAACCCTCGAAAAGTCTTTCCAGAAACAGGGCATCAATATCATGACCGGCGCCCGTGTCGAAGCCTCGGACTTTACCAACGGCGTCGGCACGCTCACCGTATCCACCGGCCCCGATACTGCCCAGGTCCACTGCGACAAGGTCCTGGTTGCCGTCGGGCTGGAGGCTAACATCGCAGGGACGGGCCTGCCCGATCTCGGCGTAGGGATGCGTAACGGCTTTATCGCCGTCGACGACGTGATGCGCACCAACCTGCCAAACGTCTTCGCCGTCGGCGATGTTACCGGGGCGCCTCTCTTGGCCCACACCGCCTTCGCCCAGGGCCACATCGCCGTCGAGACCATAGCCGGCCTCCCAACAACTAAACTCGTCTCCGAAAACATACCCAGGGCAACCTACTGCCAGCCCCAGGTCGCCAGCGTCGGCATCACCGAGGCCCAGGCCCGGGAACGCGGCATCGAAGTCAAGGTCGGCAAGTTCCCCTTCATGGCCAGCGGTAAAGCCCTGGGGCTGGGTGACAGGGAGGGGTTCGTTAAAGTCGTTGCCGGAGCAGAATACGGCGAGATACTGGGAGCCCACATGATCGGCCCCGAGGTTACCGAACTCTTGGGAGAGGTGTCCGTGGCCCAGGCCCTTGACGCGACTGTCGAGGACATCGGCCTCGCCATCCACCCCCACCCCACCCTTTCCGAGGCCCTTAAAGAAGCATCCCTGGCAGCAATGGGCCAGGCTATTCATATGTAGCGGGACGCGGAGCAGGCCATGAAAGTACTCAGCAAGCCCATCATGGAAAAATGGCAGTATACGGACCTTCTTCGCCAGATGCTGCTCATCCGCAGATTTGAAGAAAAGGCCGCCGAAATGTACATGAGAGGCAAAATCGGCGGCTTCTTGCATCTCTACATAGGCGAAGAAGCTGTGGCCGTGGGCTCAATCTCAACCCTGAAGCCCCAGGACTACATAGTCAGCCACTACCGGGAGCACGGACACGCTTTGGCCCGGGGCATCGAGCCCCGACGCGTCATGGCCGAACTCTTCGGCCGATCCACCGGTACCAGCAAGGGCAAGGGCGGTTCCATGCACCTCTTCGACGCCGAACGAGGCTTCCTCGGCGGCTACGCCATAGTCGGCGGCATGATGCCCATAGCCGTAGGTCTCGGACTAGCCGCTCAGCAGCAGGGCAACGACAGCGTGACCCTCTGCTTCTTCGGGGACGGTGCAGTCAACGAAGGTGAGTTCCACGAGTCCCTGAACCTCGCCGCCCTCTGGAACCTCCCCGTAGTATTCCTCTGCGAAAATAACGGCTATGGCATGGGGTCCCCCATCCAGGACACCTTCGCGGGCACCGATATCTTCCGATTCGCTCCCGTATACGGCATGAACACCCCGGGTAAGATAGACGGTATGGACGTCTTCGAAGTCATGGAGGCAACAAGGGAGGCCGTCGACCGCGCCCGCAAAGGCCAGGGCCCGACCTTTATCGAGGTCATGACCTACCGGTTCCGCGGCCACTCCATGGCCGATCCTATGGTCTACCGGAAGAAGACAGAGGAGGAGGAGTGGCGCAACAAGGGCCCCATCATTCGCATGAAGCGCCACATGGAAGAGCTCGGCCTGCTGGACGAGGGCGAGATGATAGCCCTGGAAGCCGAGATCGACGAAGTAGTCGAAGATTCAGTGCAGTTCGCCGACCAGAGCCCCGTCCTTCCCTTCGAATCTATCTCCGACGACGTGTACGCCTAAACCACCAGAATGGCAGCTATAACCTACAGAAAGGCCATCAGCCGGGTCCTCAAGGAGACCCTGGACAACGATCCCCGCGCCTTCATGATGGGCGAGGATATCGGCACCTACGAAGGCGCTTATGCCGTCACCCGGGGCTTCCTGGACAAGTACGGCCGGGAGAGGATCAAGGACACCCCCATATCCGAATCGGTGATAGTTGGCGCAGGTATCGGAGCGGCCATGGGAGGCTCCCGACCCATCGTCGAGCTCATGACCATCAACTTCAGCCTGCTCGCCATCGACCAGATAGTTAACAGCGCCGCCAAGCTTCACTACATGTCCGGCGGCCAGGTCACCGTGCCCTTGGTAATTCGCACCGTCAGCGGAGGCGGCAACCAGCTGGCCGCTTCCCACTCCCAGAGCCTCGAGGGCTGGTACGCCCACGTACCCGGCCTTCTCGTAGTCGCGCCCTCTACCCCCGCCGACGCCGTAGGTCTCTTCAGGACCGCCTACCGCGACCCCAACACTGTTATGTTCATTGAACATTCTCTTCTATATGGCGCGCGGGGCGAAGTCCCCGAAGACCCCGACTTCACAATCCCCTTCGGCAAGGCTGACGTCAAACGCGAGGGCTCGGACGTCACCATCATTACCTACTCCCGGATGACCAGGGTCTCCCTCGACGCCGCCGAAAAACTGGCCGAGGAAGGCATAGAGGCGGAGGTCGTCGACCTTCGCAGCCTGCGCCCCATGGATACCGAGACCATTGTCGAATCGGTGAAAAAGACAAGCCGGGCCGTCGTAGTCGAAGAGGGGTGGAAGCCCATGGGAATCGGCGCAGAGGTTTCCGCCCGTATCATGGAAAACGCCCTTGAATACCTCGACGCACCGGTCCAGAGGGTCGCCTCCATGGACATCCCCATGCCCTACGCCCGACCCCTTGAGCAGGCCGTTATACCCAGCGACTCCAAAGTCATCGAGGCCGTCCACCGCCTCTTCTGACCGGCGATGTCCTTCTACGCCCAGGCAACCGAAGAGATTTCATAGGAGGCAGACCATTGGCCACCGACGTGATAATGCCCCAGATGGGCTTCGACATGGAGGAAGGCACCGTCGTACGTTGGCTGAAGGCCGAGGGTGACAACGTCGACAGGGGAGAACCCATCGTCGAGGTGGAAACCGACAAGGCCACCGTTGAAGTCGAATCCTTCGCCTCGGGCCTGTTGCGTCGCATTGTAGTCACGGAAGGCGTCACCGTCCCCGTTGGCGAGGTCATAGGAATAATCGCCTCCGCAGACGAGGAAATCCCCTCCTCTCAAATCCCCTCTGCCTCGATGGGTGAGGGTGATGCCCCCCCACCCCCACCTGTAGCTTCAGAGCCCCCCGCCCCCGCACCTCCCCCCGCTGCGGAAGGAACCAAAGGCGATAGGATTCTCGTCTCCCCCCTCGCCAAACGCATCGCCGAGGAAAAAGGCGTAGACCTCTCTACCGTAACCGGTACAGGCCCCAAAGGCAGGATAACCAAAGAGGACGTCCTTGCGGCTGCAGAAACAGCCCAGGCTCCGGCACCCGCGCCCTCAGCCTCCGGTGATGTGACCGAACTCTCGAAGATGGGGCAGACCATCGCCCGGCGCATGACCCAGAGCAAACAGGAGATGCCCCACTTCTACATCACCGCCAGCATCGACATGACCCGGGCCATGGCCCTTCGCGAAGAGCTCAATGACCTCTGGACCGGCGAGGCCCGTCTCACCGTTAACGACCTTATCATCAAGGCTTCGGCCCTTGCCCTGGTCAAATTCCCGGCCTTCAACTCCCACTACGCTGACGGCAAGATTAAGAACAACCCCTCTCTGAACATAGGCGTCGCCATAGCCTTGGATGACGGGCTGATAGCCCCCGCCATCATGGATTGCGGAGGCAAGAGCCTGAAGGAGATCTCGGTGGCCAGCCGGGACCTGAGCACCCGGGCCCGAAACGGCGTACTCAGGCCCCAGGAATACACCGAGGCCACCATAGCCATCAGCAACCTAGGCATGTTCCAGGTCGATAATTTCATCGCCATTATCAACCCCAAACAGAGCGCCAGCATCGCCGTGGGCAGCGTCACTAAGCAGCCCGTGGTCCGGGACGGACAGATCGCCATCGCCGACATCATGCAGTGCACCATCTCCGCCGACCATCGCGTCGTCAACGGCGCCGACGCCGCCCAGTTCGTCAACGAGATCAAAGACCACCTGGAAAAACCCTCCAGCCTCCTCCTCTAAAACCTTATTTCACCCAATGCCACAGCGACTAGTGGCGTACTCTTATCCCCTCTCCCATGATCAGACTCTTGGAAAACCTCTGCTGGAGGCGCTGGGGCCGCTCGTGCTGAGGCACTCGAAGTATGAGTGGGGGATGGGTATGGTGACCAAAATGGTAAAATGGGCCTGTTGTGCAGTTGCACAAGAGTCTCTTGACGCTAGAGGTGTAGAGCCTGTACTGAGTCCCTTGAAGGAGTGAGGGCCAACCCCCATGAAAATCAAATCCATCCACGCAGCCCCAATAACCAACGACAGAGTCCTCTGCGGCCCCGAGACCCCCAGGGCCGACTGGTATCTGCAAGTCGCCAGCCGGCCGGAATGGAACTCCACTCGGTTCCCGCCCTGGGGACACGTCGCCTGCGTGGTCACGGCGGAGGACGGCACCTGGGGCCTGGGCATGACCAGTAACGCTGGGCCTGTTGCCTCCATCATCAACGATCATTACGCTACCTTCCTGACCGGCGAGAACTGCATGGCCACCGAGAAGCTGTGGACCTTGATGGTCGACTCCTCCGTCCACTACAGCGCCGCGGGCCTCGCGGGCTACGCCATCAGCGCCGTTGACCTGGCCCTATGGGACCTCAAGGGCAAGCTGCTGGGCAGGCCCGTCTACGAACTCCTCGGAGGCCCGACCCAGGATGCCCTCTTCTGCTATGCCACCGGCCACGACATCGAGTGGTACAAGGATCTCGGGTTCCGGGCCGCAAAGCTGGGACTTCCCGCAACCGACACCCATGACCCCGGCATAATCGGCGAGACTGAAGAGACCGTCGCCGCCGCCCGCGAATCCCTTGGCCCCGACCGCGAACTCATGCTCGACTGCTATGCCGTAACCTCCGACCAGGACTTCACCGTCCGCCTCGCCGAGCGCCTGCGGCCCTACAACCTCAAGTGGATCGAAGACTACCTGCTCCCGGAAGACCTCCAGGGCTACGATTCAGTGCGGCGTCGACTCCCGTGGCAGACCCTCGCCTCGGGAGAGCGCTGGTACATGCTGGCGCCATTCTCCGCAGCAGCCGCGGGACACCTTATAGACATCATGCAGCCGGACATTCGGTACGCCGGGGGCATGACCGCATGCGTGAAGATATGTCACCTCGCCGAGGCCGCAGGGATTCAGGTCATGCCCCATCTCGCCGGTGGCGATTCTTACGGCCAGCACCTCGCCTACGGGACATCCGCCTCCACCTGGGCCGAGTTCCTCGTAATCACCGCGGCCGGAGAGCCGATGCATGACGGCTACCGCACCAATCCCGGCATGGCATTCCCCAAGGACGGCATGCTCGTCCCCTCAGACGCCCCGGGATTCGGCATAGACCTCTCGCTGAACGATATCGAAGAAGCAACCCGCTAACCCCCTCCGGGAATCCACCCCCCCTCGTCATTCCCGAGTAGTCGGGAATCCATCCCCGGGAGGGGCCGCTCACCCTAAGCACCGTCGAAGGGTCGAGCGGGAGTAGCCTTCTCCTCCCTCACTTGATGCGACAGTTGCATATCCTGTATTCGTGGGGCTTTGGCCGCTCGTGCTGAGGCCCTCGAAGTATGAGCGGGGGTCGGCCACATATTGCTAGTCCCCCAACCCCCTCCCCGTCATTCCGAGGCCCCGCGAGGAATCTGGGGCGGAGTCCCCCTCCCCCCAGTATTGAACTAGAGGGCCGCACGGGTGCTGTGCACCCGTGCGGCCCTCTGTTCTTATCTCCCCCTCTCCCTTGAAGGCCCTAAGGGTCTATGATGCGCCTTTGGCGTGAGAGGGGGACTAAGGGTACAAAGGGGGTGAGGGTTCCCCGTGGGGTTAGGAGTTCCGCTCGCCCTGAGCGAAGTCGAAGGGTCTCACGAGCGGAATGCGCGGGGAGTTCCCTGCCCATGACCCGGCCCACCCTCATTCAGCCAACCTTCTAAAGACCGTATATCCGCGCCGCATTCCCCGCCACGATCTTCTCTTTCTCTTCCTGGGTGCAATCCGCCAATATGGTCTCTATAAATTCCCGGGACTTCGGGAACGTACCTTCAGTGTGGGGATAGTCGGACCCCCACATGATGTTGTCCACACCTATAATGTCCCGGTGTGTGATGCCCAGTGCATCCTCCTGGAAGTCGACAAAGCAGTTGGAGTGGAATACGTCGCTCGGCGCCATGTCGTTCTTGAGCCTGAAACCCTCTCGGCCCGCCGCACGCTCGCTGTAGCTGTAGTCCATGCGCTCTATCCAGTAGGGCACCCAGTTGAGCTCGTGCTCCGCAACTCCTACCCGCAGATTCGGGTACCGCTCGAACACGCCGCTTAAAATCATTTCCGTCAGCGACACCCGTACCCAGAAGTCCGCATTGTCCAGCATCAGGTTGGAGAAGCCGAAGGCGTCCAGCTCCCGGTCCCAACCCCGCCCCGCCTTCACCCTCGCCGTCGATATATGCAGCCCCAGCGGCATCCCCAGGTCCTGGGCGGTAGCCCACAGCGGCTCGTTGGCTTCATCGAAGTAAGGCCGCGCCGACATATATTCCGGGATCGCCGCCCCGACAAACCCAAGCTTCGCACACCGCTTCAACTCCTCTACCCCGTCCGATACGTCGTCAATGTTTATAGTGGCTACCCCCTTCAACCGACGCGGCTGCGCCTGGCAATACTCGGCCGCAAAGCCGTTATAGGCCCGCAGTATCGCCGAAAGAAGATCGCTCCCTTCCACGAACGCATACAGAAATATGGTCAGGCTCGGATATACGATCCCGACGTCAATACCGTCGAAGTCCATGTCCTTGATGGCTTCTTCGGGGATGTAGGCCCCCGGCCTCGCATTCTCCCAGGCGTCCACGGTCTGCAGCGATTCAGCGTCCTCAAACCGTCTCCCGGCCTGGCTCGCCATGCTTGTGATGTTGAAGGTGGGCTTGCCCTCCACGAACCAGAACGGTCCGTTCTCAGTGTCCCGCATGGCCGGGGCCTGGTCCCGGAACCCGGGTTCCATCCTCTCAAGCCACAAGTCCGGCGGCTCCACAATATGATTGTCCGATGAGATAACCCTGTAGTCCGCCATAATCTTCCCTCCAAGCTCTGCGTTCGCCAGCACCCGCCAATAATATATCACCCCCCACCCCACCATCATCCCCGACTCCACTCGGGCTGTAAGCGGAACGTCCGCCTCTGGAGGGTGCGTCTACGGCGTGAATCCATCCCTATCCTCCCAGTACTGAAGAGGCCCACGTGCGTGCTCTGCACGCACGTGGGCCTCTATTCCTATCTCCCCCTCTCCCTTGAAGGCCCTAAGGGTCGAAGATGTCGAAGATGCGCCTGGGTGTGCGCCATTGGCGTGAGAGGGGACCCAAGGATGTGAAAGTTCCTATGTGGGGCCGGGGAGGATCCCTTTCCCCGTGTCATTCCGAGGCCCCGCGAGGAATCTGGGGTGGAGCTCTCCTCCTCCCCAGTATGGAACTAGAGGGCCGCACTGTTGCTATGCAACAGTGCGGCCCTCTGTTCTTATCTCCCCCTCTCCCTTAATGGCCCTAAGGGTCGAAGATGCGCCTTTGGCGTGAGAGGGGGATTAAGGGAGAGAGGGTTCCCCGTGGGGTTGGGGGTTCCGCTCGCCCTCAGCCCCGTCGAAGGGTTGAGCGGGGGGAGCGTAATCCCAACCCCGCAGCATTACTCCCCCACCCAACCCCCTCCCCAATTTGCACCCCCCTCCCCCCCGGAATATACTGACCACCTGAGTGCCCCCATCCAAATCCATCATCCCGAACGATGATCTTTGGAGGTCTCCTGATGATAAGGCCAGGCATGTCACCCTTTCCGCCTCTCTCCCCCGAAAGGATTAAGGCCGCCCACCGGCTCTACGGCAACTCCGTCTACGATTACCTCCGACACCTTCGCACCGGGGACACCCTTGCCGACAACCTTGTTCTCGCCTTCGAACGCCTCCCCCGTGGCCGCGGATACAAACTCCTCCAGGACGCCCTGGACCATGGCATAGCCTCAATCGACGGACCGCCTCCCGAACTCGCCGCCTTATTCCGGCAGATCGACCACGTCCCTTTCTGGGTCGATTGGAACCGAATGAAATACGGCAACGCCAAAGTCCTCCGCAACGCCTTCCTCACCGCCCTCTCATTTGCCCTCTACGCCCTCCCATTCTCCTTCATGCGAACCCAGAACATCCCCCTCGCATTCACCAAGGAGCTCCTGGATAACGCCCCCGCCCGATACGCGTACACTGCCGCCTTCGTCGTCGACTCCTTCCTTCCCAACGGCCTCCAGCGCTTCTCAGACGGATTCAAGACCTGTATCCGCGTTCGCATCGGCCACGCCATGGTCCGCCGGAGAATCCTCCGGTCCGGCGACTGGGACGCCGAAAGATACGGTACCCCCGTCAACCAGTCCCACATGGCCGTCGCCGCCATAGTTTTCTCATTCTTCGTCATCGAAGGTCTCGAAAAAATGGGCACCCACTTCAGCCGCGCCGACCGCGAAAGCGTACTACTCATCTGGCGCTACGTCGGCTGGCTCCTCGGCATCGACCCTGAATTGGTCAACACCAGCCAGGAAGAGGCCCGCCGAATGCTCGAAATCGCCTTCAGCGTCGAAGGCGACCCCGATGGAGTGACCGTCGCCCTATGCCAGAGTACAGTTGAAGGTCTCGCTAACTACATCCAGGTCAGGCCCCGCTGGATGCAGTCCCGCCTTCCCTCATTCTTCTATGCCCTCTCCCGACACCTTCTGGGCAAAGACCTGGCCGACCGACTCGAATATCCCAAGAGCAGCGTCTGCTTCAAAGTAGCCTGCCGGGCCTTCATAACCTACATCTGGATAACCCAGCGAGTCCCCGGCATCAACCCCCGGTTCGTCCAGGACCCCCTCGGCGTCCGCTTCTGGCTCGACAACGTAGCCTACCGCTAACCCCCCACCGTCATTCCCGACCCCGATCGGGCTGTAAGTGCGCCTATGGCGTGAATCCATCCCTCGGCGGGGCCGCTAGTGCTGAGGCTCTCGAAGTATGAGCGGGGGGCGCCCTCGGAATGCCAACCCCGCGTCATCACTCCCCCACCCCCCTCCTCTCAGCATTCCGAGGGCCCGCGAGGAATCTAGGACTTGTCCTATCGCCACTTGCCTAGCTCTCCCTCCCAACCCCGGCCCCGATCTGGAATCCTTCCTCATAACCCCAGTACTGAACTAGAGGGAGACGTTGGCGCGTCTGCGCCAACGTCTCCCTCTGTTCATCTCTCCCCCACTCCCTTGAAGGCCCTAAGGGTCAAAGATACGCCTTTGGCGTGAGAGGGGGATTAAGGGGGTAAGGGTTCCCCTGTGGAGCCGAGGGGCGTCCCCATCTCCCCCCAGTACTGAATTAGAGGCCCACGTGCGTGCCCTGCACGCACGTGGGCCTCTATTCTTATCTCCCCCTCTCCCTTGAAGGCCCTAAGGGTCTATGATGCGCCTTTGGCGTGAGAGGGGGATTAAGGGGGTGAGGGTTCCTTGGTGGGGCTGGGTCGGTGTCCCCCCAGGTGTTGAATCCACCCCTTGACCCAACTGGAACACTAGTGCTAATATGCCTATCGTTCGAACACCAACCCAACTATCTCAAGGAGGAACCAAAAACCTAGGGAAGCTCACTAGACCCGACCCGAGGACTCAACGCCCAAGCCCATCCCAACGGGCGGCCTAGACGCCGCCCCACGGCACAAGCAAACGTCGCCATCTCCTCATCCCATTGGGTCCCGTGCCCCTTCCCTACCCAGGCAATGGAAGGTCCATCGACTCAACACGGGCAGGCCCCCTCTCATGGAGACCTTGCCGCCTCGGTGCATCCTTTCAAGATGCACTATGTAACCGGCATTCACCTTGCCGGCGAAGCACAATGCCCCGCCTTTGGCGGGAACCGGGCCGTAGGGCCCTCCAGGGATTCCACCGTCGTTGCCATTGGTGCATTCCACCCCATCAGCGACGGTGGCGGGTTGGCGCCCCCCGCCCTCATTATGACCGAGCGCCACCGGTGGACAGGTAAGCCCCACACCGAGACTTTCTCGGCCCTGACCCACCAAACTCCGGGGCTGTGCAGGCTGGCCTCCCGCCCCCTGTGCCCGAGTCCCGGACCTTCCATCGCCGACCCAAACCCAACAGACAAACCGAAGCCCACAAACCCCACCTCCCACAATCGAAGATGGAACATCTGCCTTAGGAGGACCAAATCACCAGTCCCTTGCGACTCTCAATCCGGCCATGCTAGAGTAACTTCTCGGTTGGCGCACATCGCAGGGGGTAAGCCAGCATGACCTACAACATAATATCGGGCGACGGACACGTCGACCTCAACTGGCTCCCCCACGACCTCTTCGTGGACAACGCTCCGGCCCAGTGGAAGGACAAAATGCCCCACGTCGAGGACTCATCCTCGGGTCCCGTGTGGAAGGCCAATGGCAGGATCATGACCGCCGTTGGCGTCTTCAGGGCCGAGTCCTGGACCAACCCCGCCGGTTTCCTCAGGGAGCAGCGGCTGGAAGAAGTTGGCTTTGCCGAAGACTCCCGCCGAGGCATCTACCACCCCTCCGACCCCGAACTCCGCATCAAGGATCAGGACCTTGACGGCATCGACGCCGAGGTCATCTACGGCATGGCCTTCGGCCCCGACCAGATACGCGACATGGAGGCCCGTTCCCTCGTCTACCGCATCTACAACGACTGGGCTGCCTCCTTCGCCGGTGCCAACCCTGATCGGCTGGCCTGCCTGGCCTGCCTGCCTCACCACGATCCCCAGGCCGCCGCCGATGAGCTCAGAAGGGCCGCGGGTCTGGGCCTCAAGGGCGCCGAGTTCCGAGCCGGCCTCGCCACCATGCCCATCTTCTACAAGGAATGGGATGTACTGTGGGAAGCCTCCGTAGAATGCAATATGCCCATCTCTTTTCACCTCCTTGAGAACCTGCCCAAGGCCAAGGAACCCAAAGAAAAGGAATACTTCGACGCTTACTGGACCGTCCTGCTTACCATGGCCCAGCTGGACGGTATCGAGCACCTCAGCAGCATTATCATGTCCGGGGCGTGCGACAGGTTCCCTGGTTTCAAGTTCGTCCTGGGCGAAGCCGGTATCGGCTGGATCCCCTACGTAATTGACCGCATGGACCACGAAAGTGAAGGCATCAAGGGCCTTAGCATGAAGCCCAGTGCCTTCTGGTACAGACAGGGCTTCTCCACTTTCCAGAAGGAAGGCATCGCCGGAGACATCCTTTCGCTTGTCGGAGAGGATAACGCCCTGTGGGGCAACGACTATCCCCACAACGACTGCGTGTGGCCCGACTCCCTTGAGACCATTGAGTTCAACCTGAAGGGCCTGACTGACGATAAAGCCCGCCGGAAGGTGGTCTGCGAAAACGCCGGCCGCCTCTACGGTTTCCTCAATTAACCCCTTATGTCCATAACCATCGGCATCGATATCGGCGGGACGTTCACGGATGTAGTCTCCCTGGACAACGAGTCCGGCGAGCTTCAGTACACCAAGGTCAACTCGACTCCCCCCCGCCTCGTCGATGGCTTCATGAAGGGCGCAGACAGCGTCCGAAGCCTCGCATCCGCCTCCTTCGCTGACGTGTCCCGCATCGCCCATGGCACGACTATCGGCACCAACGCCATCCTTGAGGCCCGGGGCTCGACCATCGGCATACTCACCACCAGGGGTTTCGAGGACGTCCTCACCATCGGGCGGCAGAAACGCTCCGACATGTACGACGTCTTCATTGAGCCCGAGACACCCGTCTTCCTCGCACCCAGACGACGAATCATGGGGATCGAGGAACGTATCTACGCCGACGGGGCAGTAGATGTTCCCCTTAACGAAGCCGACGTTGCCGCAGCCGTCGATACCCTCGTAACCGAACACAATGTCGAGGCCATCGCCGTCTGTTACCTGTTCTCCTTTGCTAATGCCGCCCATGAAGAACGCACCAGGGACATCATTCTCAATGCACATCCCGGTCTCAGGGTCTCCCTATCCTCCGAACTCGATCCCCGGTTCCGTGAATACGAGCGCCTCTGCCTCACCGCCTTCGACGCCTATCTCAGGCCCGTTCTCGAACGCTACATCCAGCAGGTCAGGGACTCCCTCTCCGAAAGCGGCGTCAAAGCTCGCCTCCACATCATCCATTCCCGCGGCGGCATCACCAGCGACGAGACTATTCTCTCCAACACCGTGTCCACGGTCCTTTCGGGGCCCGCGGCCGGAGTCATAGGTGGCGTCCACGCCGGCAAGCTCAGCGACCTTACCGACCTCATAACGCTGGACATGGGCGGCACCAGCTGCGACATCTCCCTGGTGGACAAGGGCAAGCCTGTCCTCTCCAGCGAGGGCAAGATAGCCAAATACCCTCTCCGCCAACCAATGCTCGATATCAACACCATCGGGGCGGGCGGCGGCAGCATAGCCTGGGTGGACGGCAGCGGAGCCTTGAGGGTCGGCCCCCGCAGCGCGGGCGCCTCCCCCGGCCCCGCCGCATACGGCATGGGCGGGACCGAGCCCACCGTCACCGACGCCAGTCTGCTCCTCGGCTACCTGGATCCCGGCTACTTCGCTGGCGGTTCCATGAATTTGTCGGTGGAAAAGGCAGAAGAAGCGGTCCGGACCAACGTTGCCGGACCCCTCGGGATAGATATCCTGGAAGCCGCCCACGGCATCCACACCATAGTCAATAGCCACATGGCCGACGAAGTCCGCCTGGTCTCCGTCTTCCGCGGCTATGATCCCAGGAACTTCTCCCTTGTTGCCCTGGGCGGCGCGGGGCCCGTGCACGCTGGCCGACTGGCACAGCAGACCAACATCCGCAAGGTGTTGGTTCCCCTCAACCCGGGCGTCCTATCAGCCTTCGGACTCCTCGTTGCCAACCTGGAGCACGAAAGGGCCCGCACCTTCCGGGTCAAAGCGGTCGACGCCGCCTCCGCTGAGTTGCAAAACGCTTTCGACGATCTGGAGGCTGTCTGCCGCTCCCAGATGGACCGGGACGCAGTCCCCGGACGCCCGGTGATGACGGCCAAGTCCGTGGAGGTTCGTTACGTAGGCCAGTCCTACGAGCTGGAGGTGCCCCTGTCCGGCGATAACGTTGACGACGCAGCCATTGCCCGGGTCATCGAGGATTTCCACACCCTCCACGAAAGGGTCTACGGCCACCGGGACTCGGATGACCTGGTGGAGCTAGTAACCTTGCGGGTCGTCCTGTCCCAGGCCCCTGGGCGGGTGCCGGGTGGAGCGGCCCTGGTTACGGCCGAGGGTGCTCCATCTCCCCGTGCTACCCGCAAAGCCTACTTCCCCGAGGCCGAAGGCCTCATCGATACCCCCATCTACGACCGCAACGCCCTCGGGGCGGGGTCCGTGCTTCAAGGCCCCGCCATCGTCCAGCAGCTCGATACCACAACCGTCGTTTACCCCGACACCTCCGCCTCCATCGACGACCACGGCAACCTCATTATCGAGATTAGTTGACCCGAGCCTCCCTTTAGTCCATTTGCGCCATGCTATAATTTTTTTGTAAGGCCTTTGGGAGAGACCCGTGCCCGACTACACATTCCCAGTATTCGTCAACGCTCACACTCACAGCCACTCCATGCCGTTTAAGGGTTCGGTGGGCTCTGCACCCTTTGATATCTGGATTGCCTATCGCCTGGCCTCGAATGTCGGCAGGCTCTCTGCACCTGAGCAGGTCGCCTGCGCCTTGGCCTGTGGCCTGGAGAACCTCAGCGCCGGCAACGCCGCAATTATCGATCACCTCTACTCCCCTATCACGGCAGAGAACGTATACGGCGTGGCGGAGGCCTACGAGTCCCTCGGCATTAGGGCCTGGGTCTTCCCCAACATCGACAACCTCCCCGTCGGCATCTACACCCGGCGCTTCTACCCCAAATACCCCAAGGCCATCCCCGACGATTCCCTGCCGGAAGAAGTCCTTGCTCGGATCGAGCCTCTCCCCTTTGAGCCCCGTCTTGAGGCCCTGGTTGAACTCATCAAGGGCTGGAACGGAAAGCGTGTGCAGATTGGTCTCGCCCTCGGCAACGCCGTCTGGTGCACTGATGCCCTTCTCGAAGCCGCCAGGGACGCGCTTTCAAAGCTGGATGTTCCCCTGGAAATCCACGTCGAAGAGTCCCCCGTTCAGCGCGAAGCCGCCATGCACCAGTGGGGCATGAGCGGGGTCCAGAGATTGGACAAATTCGGGCTGCTCACGGAGCGCACCCTCGCCGCCCATTGCGTACAGGTGTCCCGGGATGACATCGAACTCCTCGCCGACCGTGGAGTCTCCGTCTCCCACAATCCCCTTAGCAACATGAAGTTGCAGAACGGCATCACCCCCATAGGAACAATGCTGCGGGAAGGCGTCAACGTGACCCTGGGCAGCGACGGCTCGAATTCTGGCGATGAGCAGGGCCTCGGGCCGGTTATGAGATTGGCCGCCTCCCTGGCCCGGCTCAACGGACTGCAGCAGGTCAGCGAAGACATCGAGCCCCGGGTCGTCCAATTGGGCAGCGACAACGGCCACCGGCTCTGGTTCCCCGATGAAATCGGCAACGACCACATCGAGTATTCGGGGCCCGTGGACCCAATCAAGCTAGTATGGACCGACGCCGCGTCCGACATTCAGGAAGTCTACATTGACGGAGAGCCGACCCTTGCAAAGGCTCGCTCCATATTTGATGAGTCCGATGCTGCGGATACCATTGCAGATCTGGCCAAGAACGCCATCAGCCCGGAGGGAGAAGAGCTGGTCCGCCAAATTCACCCCCTCCTCAAGTGGTACGCCCAGGCCAGGTGAGAAAGAGTAATCGGAATGGCAACTAAGACCGACGTTATAGTCGTAGGCGGGGGGATTTCCGGGTGCGCTACTGCCTACAACCTCGCCACGAGAGGTGCCCACGTCATCCTGCTGGAGAAAGGCCAGATCGCCGATGAAGCCTCGGGCAGAACGTGGGGTGCGGTGCGTAGGCAGGGCCGTCAGGCCCCCGAGGTTCCCCTGGCCATCGAAAGCCTGAAGCTCTGGGATCAGCTCAGCGAAGACCTCGGTACTGAGACCCATTTCATGCGCGGCGGCAACCTTTTGCTCGCAAACACCGCCAAGGAGTTGGCCGACTTCCAGGAAACAGTCAGGACCACTAAAGAATACGGCCTAGAATCGGACATGGTCACCCGGGAGCGGGCCCAGGAGATCCTCCCCGGGCTCTCGGGCAAGTTCATCGGCGGAATGTACTCGCCAAGCGACGGCTACGCCCATCCCGTTAAGACTACCAATGCCTTCGCCATGGCAGCTCAGGAGAACGGGGCAACCGTCCGCACCGGCTGTTCGGTGGAGCGCATCGAGACTTCAGGCGGCCAGGTCAAAGGCGTCGTTACTGAACGCGGCGAAAAGATTGAGGCCGACGTCGTAGTCAACGCCGCCGGCGTCTGGGCCCCCCGGCTGGCTAGGACGTGCGATGTAAAGGTCCCCGTTCGAATAGTCCGGACCCACGTCACCATCACCGAGCCCAAGCCCGACTACCGGGCCCCCCTTGTCTGGTCCCCAAGAGTCTCCTTCCGACCCACCGCGGACGGCAACATCCTCCTCGGCGCCGGTTCAGCCCTGAAGGCCGACCACGATGTCGACCTCAATTCGGTCATGGACTTGAAGTACTTTTTGCCCGGGCTGAGTCAATTCAGGAGACAGATTGCTTTCCACGTCGGCAGTCAATTGCTGAACGACGTTTTGAGCCACGTGCCGGGCACTGTCCAGAACCGGAAGTTCTTCTCGACTACTGTGGGCGTTGAGCCAGAGGTGAATTGGGCCACTATCAAGCGCATGCGCAGGGCCTTCTTCGAGCACATGCCCCACCTGAGTGGGCTCCGCTTCGTAAAAACCTGGGCTGGCCTCATAGACATCACCCCCGACATCCTTCCCGTCCTTGGGGAAGTGCCGGGCGTCAAGGGCCTGATACTGGCCACGGGCTTCAGCGGGCACGGCTTCGCCCTCGGCCCGATTACCGGAAAGCTGATCTCAGAGCTGATACTGGACGGTACCCCCTCGCTCTCCCTCTACGACTTCCGCCTCACCCGCTTCGCCGAGCAGGGTGTGGGGACCATCCGCAGGCTGCAATAGCTGCGCCCCGCTATCCGGACCCGATCAGGTAGTCGTCGCCAATCTGGCCCAGCTTTTCTAGTTCTCCGTATCGCTGGGCGGTCAGCCCCATCAGTTCCCGGTATACGTATCCGTTGTGCTCTCCCAGGCACGGGGCCGGGTGCCGGATGCTGTTGGGAAAGCCCGAGACTTGTCCCATTATCCCCGGATGCCGGTGCGTCCCGGCCTCCGGGTGTGTGACCTCTTCGAAGAACTTGAGGACTTCCAGCTGTGGGTCGGCGTGCGCCTGAGCTGTATCCTGCACCATCCCCGCAGGCACCCCCACCCCCTGGAGCCTCTCCATCACGTCCCTGGATGTAAGGTTCCGAGTCCACTCCTCAATATGAGCGTCGATCTCTTCCTGTTGTCTCCACCTACCCAGCACGTGAGAGTACTTCCTGTCGGTAGCCCACTCAGGTCGCCCCATCACCTTAACTAGCCCTTCCCATTCCTCATCCGTCCCGACAGTTATGGAAACCCACTGGTCGTTTCCTGCGCACGGGTACACGTTGTGAGGAGCCATGGACGTATCCGCGTTCCCGATGGCCGACTGGACCCGCCCGTTCATCGTATAGTCCGCGAAGGCCTCAGCCAGAAAGGATATCAGGCCCTCGGACAGGGGTGCGTCGATCAGCTGACCCTCGCCGGTGGCCTGCAGATGCCGCAGGGCCACGAGTATCGAAAACGCCGTTGATATACCCGCAACGGCATCGGAGGGATATACGTCGTCCTTCAGGGAAGGGTCGATATCCGAGTAGCTGCGGACCCACATATGCCCGATGAATCCCTCGATATGGGTCCCCCACGCTTTGAGTTCCTTGTAGGGGCCGGTCTCCCCATAGGCCGGCATCCTGGCCATGATCAGGTCGGGTTTGACCTTCCGAAGGTGGGAATAGTCGAGTGAGTAATAGTCCAACACGAAAGGTGGGTGGTTTTCCAGGACTACGTCTGAAATGGAAACCAGCTCAAGCAGGAGCTCTCGACCCTCCTCCTCTGTCTCATCCAGCGTTGTGCCCAGTTTGTTCCGGTTCAGAGCGTTGAACCCCAAGTAGCGGTTCCAGGGTCTTTCGCCTCCATCCCAGTCCGGGTAGGCCCTAGACCACATACGCTCCTCTTCAGGCACCACGCCTCTGTGGTCGACGGTCAGACCCCGCGTCCCGACAGGAAACCTCTTCCGGTTCTCCACCTGTATCACCTCGGCGCCCCAGTCCGCCAATAGGGTCCCGGCATACGGCCCTGCCCAGGCTTGAGTAATGGCAACTACCCGTACACCTTCCAGGGGCAAGGACCGATGTGGGTTCTGCAATTGCCCAACCACCTACACCACCCCCATCCGCCCTAAACGAGTCAATTCCGAGCTTGAATAGCCCAACTCCCCGCAGTAAACGTCCCGGTTGTGCTCCCCCAGCCGGGGCGCGGGCCTCGATACTTGCATTGGAGTACGGGACAGTTGCGCCGGCCTTGCAGGAAAAGGCTGTATTCCCATCTCAGGATGTTCAACCTCGATCCAGGGTCGTCGGACCAGCATGTGCGAATCCTTGTGGAGCGATTCGTGGGTATGGACAGGCGCCACCATAACCCCGTGCCTCAATCCGGCATAGACCGCCTCATCAGTAGAGTGCTGGAGCGCCCAAAGCAGAAATTCTTCGTTCGCCATAGCAAGGCGCTGGATCGGATCAGCAAATTCCGGGCTGTCCAGGAGGTCCGGCTTGCCTACCATAGTCAGTACCCTTTTCAGCCGGCTGGCAGTGGTCGGATTGAGTGTATTGATATATCCATCCATCGTCGGCACCACCCCGGCGCCCGCAAGTACTATCCCCCTTGTCCTCTCCGCTATCGAACCCGTGTAGGAGTAGAGCAGCAGGACCGGCACCCACCGGTCGGCGGTCCCCGACTGGGTCTCCATTGTTGAAAGATCAATGTGGCTACCCGCCCCCGACCGGTCCCGGGACCGTACCGCCGTCATCGTCAGCAACCCCGCGACTAGACCAGCCTGGAACTGGACTATCCTGCCGCCTCCCTTTACCGGCTCCCTGTCCAGGGTGCCGCTGATGTGCATGGGCCCCGAAAGACCTGACAGGATCAACTCGGAGGCCTTGTAGTCCCTGTAGGGTCCTTTCCGGCCAAAGTTACTGAGCGAGACCACGACAAGCCCGGGGTTGATGTCGGACAGGTCCTCAAAGCCAAGCCCCCTGGCCTCCATTGTTCCCGAGGGATCGTCCTCAACAACAACGTCGGCATTCTCTATAAGCTCTCTCAGCATCCGCTTCCCCACCCCCGAGCTTAAGTCCAGCGTCACGCCCCGCTTACCGCAATTCACATGGTTATGCAATGCGCCGCGGTTGGGATGTGGGATATCTCTATAGAACGGGCCGATGCTGCGAAGGGAGTTCCCCTTGCCGGGCGGCTCAACGTGTATGACGTCGGCACCATACGCACCGAGGGACCGGGCACAATATGCACCCGGCAGATTCGCGGAGAGGTCAATAACTCGCAGGTCGGAGAGAGGATTGGAGAGTCTTGACAAGTTTGCTTCCGCCAAATGGCAGGTTGGCTAATACAGCCGACCCATCAGCTTGGTCGCACCACCCGGATTGCTCGCTCCGTACATCTGCCGTGCCTCGATTTCTATCTCCCCCGCCGACTCCTGATCGCCCTGCAGCACACGGCTCCCACCGATGACTTTGTCAACTGCAGGAAGGGCCAATTTATGATGGCTATCTCCGGCCACTACCATGGCGTCGGCCTGGGGCACCCAGTGCGTAAAGCCCGGGTCTCCCTCATTTGCCGTCATCTCCCCGGCCCCGATGGCCGTGCTGATTCCTGCCTCTTCGCACATCCGGCAGATCATCATTGTCTCGACGCTAGGGTGTCCGTCGCTTAGAGGTGCAATGATCGCTGCGTCGGCCCCCAGCATTTTCGCAGTGCGCACCACGCTCCCCGCCTCCAGTTCCTTGTCTTCAAGTGTATAGGGGAAGGCTGAATAGAATAGGACGCCCCTGAAGTTAAGGTCTACGCCGTGCCGTGAGTACAGCTCTTCCACTATTGCGTTTCGCTGGTATGAATAAGTGCAATCGCGGAAGTTGGCCGCAATGAGGAACCCTAGATTCACCACCGCACCATCCATCAACTCGTTGGGGTGCATCGGCATAACCCAGTTCCTGGTCGTCGTGAAGGAGCCGTAGAAACTGGCGGCCAGGCTCTTGCACAAATAAACGACGCCAGGCAGTTTTGGGTCCACTGGCCCGAGATCGTATGTCCGTATCTGGTTTGGCGTCAGGCCCTTCGTCTTGCCAGCCAGGAACTTGGCGGCCTTCAGGCACAGGTGCCGGGTGGCCTTCATCCTGTTCTCGGCATCCCGCGTACGAGTGTCCACCACGAACTGCTTCCGCCTGGCCGGATCGAGCTCCTCACCCCCCGCCCTCGGGATGAAGTGCAGCACCAGGTTTACCGTCTGGGAGAAGGGTGAGAATTCCGCCCCGGGCCCCGACATGTCGATTATGGCCTCTCGAGCGTACCAGTATTCCTCTCCGACAAATGGCTCAGCCGTCCCGATTACCGTCATCCCCGATAAGCTGTTTGTCGTGCCACTGCCCGCCTGCGTCGGGGGTCCGAGCCGGCCCGGAAACACCGTCCCCGGCCCTGAGGCCTTATCACGCGGCTCCACCACGTCAATCGCATGCACTATCCGGGTACTGTCACCCGGTCTGGTCACGTCGAACTGGATGTCTTCTATGTACGGGTCGGGCAGAAGGTGCTCTCTTAGCTCGTTTTCGTTGACATAGAGAGTGCCCCCGGACAGCCGAGTCTCCGGACCGAAGTCCACGTTCTCGACTCGGAAGGAGGCCAGTTCAAGTCGCATTTGCTCCCCTTGTTCTAGTAGAGCCCGGCCGACAGCCGAGTCGGACCCATGGGGGCTGCAATCCCGTACAGGTTCCGCACCTCGATTTCCAGTTCTCCACCCGCCGCACTCCCTACGTTCAGCAGGTCCGAACCCCCTATCAACCTGTCAACAGCGGGCAGGTTGATGAAATCTCTGTCGTTGCCCGATACCACCATCGCATCCGCCTCCGGCACCCAGTGGTTCAGCCCTGGTTCGCCTGCACCTGCCACCAGTTGCGATACACCCACCGACACCCTTATACCTGAACGTTCACACTTCTGACAGACCATCATGAAGGCTACCCCGCTGTGACCGCTCCTGAACGGAGATACGATCGCCGCGTCCGCCCCTAGCGCGTGGGCCAGCTTCACCGCGCTGTCGCTCTCCATCTCCTTGAGCTCCAACGATGGCGAGTGCCCCGTAAAGAAGACCACGCCCTTGAAGTCCAGGTCCTTCCCGTGCCGCCGATAGAGCTCCTCGACAATGGAGTTGTTCTGATGGAAGAAGGTGCAGTCACGAATAGCCGGTTCGACGAAACGGTTGGACAGGACCAGGGCCCCGTCCATGATCTCGTTGGGGTGAAGAAGCATTGCATGGTCGGATGAGTAGTCAGACCATCCGTAGAGGGACGATCCTACGTTATGGTGGAAGTACACGACCTTCGGCAGGCCATTTTCAACCGGCGCAAGCTCGTAGGAGGCTACCTCGTCCGGCTCTTCCTCCTGCGCAATCCTGGCAAGGAATTCAGCAGCTCGAACGGTCAAGAGTCGAGAAGCCTCTATCGCCCGCTTCGCCTCGTCATCCCAGGCATCAACCTGGAAGTTGGCCTTCTCCCGCGCCCCGTTCCCCGACTGCTTTTGCACGAACTTCACCACGAGGTTAACCGTCTTCGAAAACGGGCAAAGCTCCGCCCCAGGGCCCGACATCTCGATGATCCCTTCTCGAAATGCCCAGTGGTCTTCTCCCGCAAAGGGCTCCGCCACCCCGACCACCGCCATTCCGTTCAGGCGGAGCGTCTTGCCTTCACCCGCACCCAATGGCGGGCCTAGGAGGCCGGGGAAGACACGACCGGGACCCGGGGCCTTGGCCCTTGGCTCCACCACGTCCAACGTATGGATGATCCGTGCAGATTCCCCAGGTCTGGCTATGTCGAGTTCGATGTCCTCAAACGGAGAGACCTCGGACAGATGCTCCAGAAGGGCTGCCTTGTCTACATGGAGAACACCGTCAACCATGCCGTCCACGTCGGAAAAGACTACGTCCTTGACATGGTAGGAGGCCATTTCCAGGTGCATGGGGTTACCCTCGACACATTGGTGCCGCTGTCGGGATTAGGGGGCTGATTATAGCACGGCGCAGGTTATGCTTTCGTGATCTCGTTCAGATAGAGTTGTCGAAAACTCGCCTCGGCGAGTGACATCAACCACTTGACACGATACGTACGTGTGTTCTATAGTGCATTCAGTCTAGACCACTTAACCCAACCACCTTAAGGAGGAACCAATAACCCAGGAAAGCCCACTAGACCCACCCGAGGACTCAACGCCCAAGCCCATCCCAACGGCCCCCGCGCAGGCTCGCGGCTCAAGCAACAGTCGCCATCTCCTCTACTTAAGTCCCCGTGGCCCTTCCCTGACTCCCCAGGCGATGGAAGACGCCCTGGACCGTACTGAAAAAGTCTCCTAACGGAGCAACCTGACCTATGGAGCGTAACGGGGCCGCCCGTAGCCGAGGCCCCCTCGGCTCTCCGTCCGCTTCATCAAATAAAACTGGGCTGACCGCCACTCCCGGCTCCTGGATACAGGCGGCAAACTGGATACACCTTACTCCTGCGAGGGGAATTGACCCTGGACTTTCCCCTTCCTGCATCCGCCCCCGGCGGACAGCGCAGCCAACCCTTATTGGAGCCTATGACGGATGACGGACCCGTATGTCCGACCATACTTCCAGGTCTAGGCGGCGGCGGAGCCCCGTCCCCACGTTCCCGGGACGCCTTCAAGCCCGCATTATCTAAAGATTGGGAGCCGAATCCAGTAAGTGTCTTCCATCGCCAACCCCTCCAAAACAAGAACCAAAACTCCAACCTCACAACTAAAGAAAAACCCGGCGTGCCACTAATCCACCGAACGAGTGCATTTCGTTGACAGCCCCTTGCCTCGTGGCTAAGATTGTCCACGCTGACGAGGGGCCCATAAACTCGGGGCCGTCAGCCACTTAAACCCGCTGTCAACCGGCTAATGAAACACCCTCTGACCGGCAGGATAACCGGCTCTTTTCGAGAAGCGAACCATGTTTGACCAGGCGCTTGAAGGTGTAAAGGTCCTGGACCTTACCCAATACATTGCCGGGCCCTTCTGCACCAAGATGATGGCCGACTACGGCGCAGACGTCATCAAGGTCGAAAGACCCGATGGCGGAGACCCATCCCGGCGCCTGGGTCCCTTCTACGAAGACGATCCCCACCACGAAAAGAGCGGCCTCTTTCTCCAGCTCAACACCAACAAACGAAGTGTCACTCTCAATCTCAAGGTGACCTCCGGACAGTTCATCCTCCACGAGCTGGTCAAGGAAGCCGACATCCTGGTCGAGAATTACGCCCCCGGTGTGATGGATGCCTGGGGCCTGGGCTACGAGACCCTCTCCGAGATCAACCCCCGCCTCGTCGTGACATCCATCAGCAACTTCGGGCAGACCGGCCCCTACCGAGACTACAAGGCCTCAGAGTTGGTACTCTTCGGAATGGGCGGCGAGATGCATTCCATCGGAATGGAAGGCCGCGAACCCCTCAAGCAGGGCGGCAACGTCGCCCAATACGAGGCCGGAGCCGCTGCCGCTGCCGCTACAATGGGCGCCCTCTGGGCCGCTGACCGTGACGATGAGGGCCAATACTTGGACATATCCATATTCGAGACCCAGCTTGGCGGCGTCGACCGGCGCCACGCTTCATTGATGGCCTACGCCTATTCCGGGCGGATAAGCACCCAGCAGGCGGGATGGCTCGGAGCTGCATTTGCCTCAGGCACGCTGCCCTGCAAAGACGGCTACATCGAAATGGCGGGAGGAGGCCATCTCTTCCCCCGGGTCATCAAGATGCTCGGCAACCCCGAGTTTCTACAGGACCCCAAATGGCTGAAACCCGACGCGGGCGCCAACCCCGAACTCCACGAAGAGTTCAACGAGTTCTTCATCCCCTGGCTCATGGAGCGCACCAAGCAGGAGGTGTGGGCAGCGGGACAAAAGGCCCGAGTCCTGTGCGGCCCCCTATATTCCATGAGCGATCTTCTGGATGATCCCCAGTTCGTCGGCAGGGCCTTCTGGACTAAACTCGACCACCCCCACACCGGCACAGTCTCATATCCCGGCGCTCCCACAAGAATGGCCGAGACCCCGCGCCAGATGAGGCGTCCCGCCCCCGAGCTCGGCCAGCACATTGAAGAAGTCTACGGCAACCTTGGTTACAGCAGGGATGACCTGACAAGGCTCAGGGAGAGGGGAGTCATCTAGTCAATGGTGTCCACGACTAATGGAAAGGCGAAGGGTACGGCAAAGCTGCCTCTGGAAGGCATCCGCATTCTGGACTTTTGCGTCGTATGGGCAGGTCCCTTTGCCACCCAGATCCTCGCCGACCTCGGCGCAGAGGTGATCAAGGTCGAGAACATTCACCACTGGCAGCCCATGACCCGTGGTTTCCAGGCGAGGCCCTCCAAGGAATCCCTCCCCAATCTCTTCCCCATGCTCGGCGGCTACCCCGACAGCGATCCCGGGCCCCGGCCCTGGAACCGCTGCCCGGGCTTCAACAACCTCTTCCGCAACAAGAAGAGCGTGACTATCGACCTCAGGCAGCCCAAGGGTCGTGAGATGCTGGAACGCCTCGTAAAAGAGTGCGATATCTTCTATGAGAACAACGTCACCGAGACCATGGAGAAGCTGAATATCAGCTACGACATTCTTAAATCCATCCGCCCGGACATCATCATGGTCCGCGTTCCCGCCTACGGCAGCGTCGGCCCCTACAGAAACTACCGTGCCCTCGGCGTACACCTGGAATCGGTTATAGGTCATTCCCTCATACGCGGCTACAGGGACTCCGACCCGTCCACCAACAGCGCCATCTACATGGGCGACTACGCTGCGGGCGTACAGGGCGCCTTCGCCGTTATGGCTGCCCTTCACTACAGAAAGCGCACGGGCAAAGGCCAGTTCATCGAGCTGTCCCAGGCCGAAAACGCTGTCTCCTTCCTTTCCGAAGCGGTCATGGACTACACCCTGAATGGTCGGCTGCAGAGTACTCAGGGCAACCGGAATAACTTCAGCTCTGCCCCGTGCGGCGCATTCCCGGCCAAGGGCGAAAACTGCTGGATAAGCATCACAGTCTCCAACGACTCTGAATGGAACGGCTTGTGCGAGGCCATGGGCAACCCGGATTGGTGCAAGGACGAACGCTACTCAGACCAGTACTCCCGCTGGAAGAACGCCGACCGGCTTGAAGAGGAATTGGCCCAATGGACGGTGCAACACGACAAATACGAAGCCTTCAACCTCCTCCAGAGCCACGGCGTGCCCGCTGGCCCCGTCATGCACGGCGGCGACGCTCATTCAGACCCCCACATTAGGGACCGAGACTTTTTCAACAGGATCACCCATCCGGAGGCGGGTACCCATGACTACCCCGGCTTCATATTCAACATGTCCCGCACTCCACCCGTTGTCCGAAACCCGCCCTGCCTCCTCGGAGAGCACAACGAATACGTTTACAAAGAGATATTGAAGGTCTCCGACGAGGAATATGCCCAACTGGAGGCCGAGGGCCACATTGGAATGGACCTCGACCCCGAAATTCCGTAATAGACCTGTACGAGGAGGAATCGATGGCTAAGCAAGACCGGGTCGGATTCGTCGGCTTGGGGATCATGGGGAAGGCCCAGGCCTCCAACATCCTCAAGGCGGGTTTCCCTCTAACCGTTTACAACAGGACCCGGAGCAAAGCCGAGGAACTGGGTGAGATGGGCGCCCGTGTCGCCGACTCCCCCGCCGAGGTCGCGCGCAATAGCGACGTCATTATCACGATGGTAAGCGATTCCCCAGACGTACAGGAGGTTATACTCGGGCCGGGTGGAGTCATAGAAACCGCCGCCGAGGGCTCCGTCGTCATCGACATGAGCTCCATATCGCCTCAGATCACCCAGGATATCGCCAAAGCTCTCGGCGAAAAGGGCGTAGACATGCTCGACGCCCCGGTAAGCGGGGGCTCCTGGGGCGCTATCCAGGGCACCCTTTCCATCATGGTAGGCGGTGAAAACCCCGTCTTCGACCGCTGCATGCCCGTCTTCGAAGCTATGGGCAAGACCATTATCTACACCGGCGGCAACGGCATGGGCCAGGTGACCAAGCTCGTGAATCAGATCATCGTAGGGGGAACCCTGGCGGCGGTCTGCGAAGGCCTGGTATTCGGGGCCAGGGCCGGCATAGACCTCAATCCCGTGTTTGAGGCTGTTGCTGGCGGCGCTGCAGGTTCATGGCAGCTCCAGAATCTCGGGTCCCGAGTTCTCAAGAGGGACTTCGACCCCGGATTCATGGTCAAGCTCATGCACAAGGACCTACGCTTGATCAGTGAGGCTGGCCGGGAAATGCAGCTTCCCTTACCCCTCACCGGCCTTATTCAGCAGTTTTACAACGTGCTCCAGAACGACGGTTATGGCAACGAGGGTACGCAGGCATACGTCAAGGTCCTGGAAAAACTCGCAGGAGTCGAGGCGCGGGGCTAGAAACCTGCCATGAAAATGCATTTCGGCGTCGGCATGGGCGGCACCCTCACCACGAAGAACGTGGAGGAGCACGCCAGGGTGGTAGAGGACAGTGGCTTCTCCTACTTGACCCTGGTCGACTCCCCCGGCCGCTCCCGGGACGTGCACATCATGATGACCTTGGCCGCCATGGCCACCAACCGCATCAAGGTCGGCCAGGGTGTGGTCGACCCGGTGACCATCCATCCCTCCGTCATCGCAAACATGACCGCCACCATCAATGAGCTTTCGGACGGCCGCGCCTTTATAGGTCTCGGAACGGGCAACCCCATAGTGAAGCACCGGAAGAAGGTCACTCACGCCGTCATGCGGGAGGCTGTCCACTTCATGCGTAAGTTCATGGCTGGTGAGGAAGCCGAATTCCAGGGTGTCAGGATGCGATCCACCTGGATCGGCGAGCCGCTGCCCATCTACCTCTCGGCCCACGGGCCAAAGACCATGCAACTCGCTGGCGAAATCGCCGACGGACTGATCTCCCTCTGCACCGACCCCGTGTACGTCGAATGGGAACTCAAGCAGCTGCGCAAGGGCGCCGAGCGGGCTGGCCGGGACTTTTCCAAGATAGACACTTGGGCCCGCACGATGCTATACGTCGCCGACTCCAGGGAGGCCGCGCGACGCGAGACCTCTGCTTACCCTTCAAGCTACGCAGACCTCTGCTATATGCTCGAAAGAGACGATGATGACGTGGCCGAATTGCGGGAATCCCTCGAAGACAACGAGTCCGGCTCAGTCCAGGCCCTGATCAACGACTCCCGCACCTTCGCAAACGCACTGGACCCGGATGTCGCCGAAAGGGTAGATGCTCCCCACTCTCACGTTGTGAGCCAGCGCCTCATCGACTTCTACCACATCTCAGGTCCCCCCTCCGAGATGTGTGAGAAGATCGAGAGATTGGGAGAACTGGGTATAAAGACTATTTCAATGACCGCCTACACCCTCATCGACAAGATGGGGATGTTCCGCAAAGTCGGCGAGCAAATCATCCCCCGCTTTTCCCAGTAAACGGGATCCGGGGGTGCTGTCCTCGGCCAACTTGACACCCTAAATCCTCCCACACTATCCTACTGTCACCCAGCGGGCCTTGCGGCGGCATATCCGCCGAGGAGGCTGAGGCCTCGTCGTAGGGTTTGCAACTTCCCTGTCCCCCAATCGGAGTTCAACAGAGTCCAACCAGTATTCAGGAGGGCCTTGTATGAAGCTAGGAAAACACATATATAACAGACCCGGACGCGGAAAACTCACGGCAATTCTGCTGGGGTTCGCCCTGGTGGCATTGCTAGTTGCAGCGGCCTGTGGCGCCACCGCGACAGCCACCCCGGAGCCTGTCGCTACAGCCGTTCCGGCCACTGCCACACCTGTTCCGGAGGCAACGGCTACTCCGGAGCCTTCCGGTCCCCGAGCCATGTCCGAGTGGACGGTGGAAAATCCGGCAACTTTGGAAGAGATTGAAGCGGCCCTGGAGCCGCACCGCGGCGAGTCCCTGGTGTTCGCCACCTGGGGCGGCGCCTACGAAGCGGCCCAGCAGCAGGCCTACATGACCCCCTTCCAGGACCAGTTCGGCGTGGAAATCGTGACCGACACAATGGCTTACGCCAAGCTCAGGGCCCAGGTTGAGACCAACAACCTGCAATGGCACGTGTTGGACTACGGTGGACAAGCCGCATGGCAGGCCGCCACCGACGGCTACCTGGAACCGCTGGACTTCAGCATCATCGACACACGAGACTTCCTGGAAGCAGGCAGGTCCGACTTCTTCGGCGGCGGCGGCATAACTTGGTCCAACGTGGTCGCCTACAGCCTGGAGTCCGTGGACGACAAGTGGGGTGGACGCCACCCACAGACCATGGCCGACGTATTCGACTTCGAAGGCTTCCCCGGCGAGCGCTCCCTTGCCGCCCCGGAATGGAGCTGGAAGACCAGCCTCAGGTTTGCTCTTCTCTCCAGGAACCCTGAACTTTTGGAAACACAGGAGGGCCGAGACTCTCTCACACGACTGTCCGACGAGCAGATTGTAGAGGCATACGAGATCCTCGATGTGATCGGATCCGAGATTAAGGTCTGGTGGAGTTCGGGCGTTGACTGCCCGTCCAACCTCATCTCCCGTGAGATCGACTTCTGCACGGCTTGGAACGGACGTATCTACGACGCTTCAGTCCAGGGTGAGCCGGTTACCATCTGCTGGACCTGCGGGCACATGATAAACACCGACTCCTGGGCAGCGCCCAGAGGCCTGAAGGCCCAGGATGCTAACCTCTTCGAATTGGCCCAGCTCTTCATGGCTTGGACCTCCTTCCCCGAGAGGAATGCAGAGCTTTCCAAGTACATCAGCTACGGCCCAATGAACTTGGCCGCCGTTCCCGTCCTTAACGGCCCGGAATTCGATGCGGTGAGAGACCACCTTCCCACTTCGGCGGGCAACGTGGCCTACGCCATCATCGAAGACGAAAACCACGACGGTCAGATAGGCGACGTCATGGGCGAGCAATGGGTATCCTGGCAGCAGTCCCTTACGAATTAGAGCCCGTTTTACCTGGATAGCCAAAGAAGGGGCCCCCGGCGTTGCCGGGGGCCCCTTGATGTTCATGCGTTAATCGCACCAGACTGCCGCCGGATCATACAAGGAAAACTCGGCTGCATTCTCGCAGATAACCCGCTTGATAAGCGATATCCTTTATGTCACAATCAGAGGAGAAACAGATATCGGAGGGTATGGAACAACCCAAAGAATCCAGAACATCAGTCCCGCTGGGGAGGGCGCCTTAAGGGCCAGGGGCCAACGGGACTAAAATTCAAGCCCAATTTTGCAAAGTAGGTGGCGGTCTACAAGACTGTCCCTTTGCATTTTTGGGGCGGTTTCCCTGGCCCATGTTAGACCAGATAAGACAACATATAATCCCTCCCTCACCGCCGGTAGAAGCGATAAGGTCCCATCTTCACAGGGGCGACCTTCACCAGGCGGTAATTGCCCTGGAGGCGCTTCAGCCGCCTGAAAGAGCGTCAGTCCTCTTTCAGGTAGACTCGCGGTCCAGGCAACTCCTCTTCTCGGGCCTTACGCACGAAGCCGCAGGCCGAGTCCTGTCCGTCCTTGACGTCGGGGATGCCATGGAGATCATCCGGGGGGCGGACCCTGTTCTGGTGGCACTCTGGCTTGATCACGCGGGCACTAGCACCGCCGCCCAGATAGTTCGGGAATTTCCTGCACCTTTTGCCGACCGGGTGCTGGACGCCGTGTCCAACCCGGAGGCCCTCGTACCCCTCATAGAGCAGTCGGAAAGCACGGCAGGGGCGCTCATGACCCCCGAGTTCATCGCCTTCAAGGAGTGGATGTCCGTCTCGGATGCTATGGCGTGGCTCCGCAAGACCGGACCCTCCATAGACAGCGCAGACCGCGTCTACATCGTCGACATGTGGGACCGTCTTACCGGCGCTGCCGCAATGAGAGACCTCATCATGGCCGAACCTGAATCTCCTATGCGGGACGTGATGGACTCACGTCTCATCTACGTTGCGCCCGGCACCCGGCAGGAGGAGTGCGCCAGCCTGATGCTCCGCCACAAACTGTCCAGCATTCCCGTGACCGACGAACACGGCATCCTACTTGGCGCCATCTCCATGAACCAGGCCGTGGATGCCTTGGAGGAGAAGGCTACTAATGACATGTACAGGCTGGCGGCGCTGTCCCAACCGGAACGGCTCGGGACCCCGGTCTCGGCCTCCGTCAGGAACCGGCTCCCTTGGCTGGTGCTGAATCTGGTCACAATCGGCATCGGCGCCGTGGTCATCAGTCTTTTTGAGTCCACGATAGCCAAGATGGTGATCCTGGCTGCCTTCATCCCAGTCGTAGCCAGTCAGGGAGGTGTGGGGGGTGCCCAGACCATCACCCTCATGGTTCGGGGATTCGCGTTGGGCGACATCAGTTTCCGGGATTCCAGAAAAGCGCTGGTCAAGGAGTTATTGCTCGGCATGACTAACGGCCTTGTTCTGGGTGTCATGGTCGGAGTGGCGTCCTACCTGTGGAAGGGCAGCCTCGTCCTTGGCCTCGCCCTGGGCATTGCCATGCTGGGAACTATGGTGATGGCGGGGATCAGCGGGGTCGCGGTGCCCCTCGGCCTTAAGCTCTTCAGGATAGATCCCGCCGTGGCCTCGATGGTGTTCGTGACCACGATAACCGACATCTGCGGCTTCCTGCTGTTCCTGGGGCTGGCCGGCATACTGCTAAACACGCTCGGCTAGGGACGGGGCCGGCAGGGCAGACGCATCAGTCCTATCCGGAGGAAACCTGTATCTCCTCGCCATCTACTCTTACCTGGTAGGTGGCAATGCTATCGGAAGCGGGCATGGTAAGCGCCTCTCCCGTGGCCATGTCGAACTCCGCCCCGTGCCACGGGCAGACCACAACGTTTCCCTCGACTTCCCCCTCATCCAGCGGGCCTCCGGCGTGGGGACACTCTGCACTGAAGGCGTAGTACTCCCCGTTCACGCTGGCTAGGGCAACGTCCTCGTCGTCAACCTCCACCAGGATAATCTGCCCCGGCTCAATGTCCGAGATCTTTGCAACGGTCACAAATTCAGCCATCTGGATGTCCTTTTCACTGTAGTCGAGATCATCACTTTCATGGAAGGGGGTCATAGGAAAAGCCCCTTATGATAGGGGCTTTGCGCGTCCGCCTCAGTCTATCCTATAGGGTTTTTCAGGCTATTGGTCTGAGATGAAGAACCGGCAGTTGTGGGCCCCACCCACGACCGAGCACTCCAGCATCACGTCTCGGTCCAGCATCTCCTTGAGGAATGCGACCTCCATGTCGCAAATGTCCGCGCACTCGTTGGCGACGTGGAGGTAGGGGCAATTGTGGGCGGTGACGGAGAACCCGTCCTTGTCTTTCTCCCACGTGGCCAGGGATCCGATCTTGTTCATTATCTGGGTCGCACCCTTGATCCGGTCGCCCAGGTCTTCGGACTTGACTTCCTCGGCATTGGACTTGGCCATCTCCTCCCCGACCAGCTTGAATACTTCTTTCACCGAGTCGTTGCCGTACAGCTTTCGCATATTGCTGATAAGGCTGACAGCCAGGTGGTCGTAGTCCTTGGGGAAGAGCTCCTGGGCCTGGTCAGTTAGGGAATAGACTAACTTCGGACGACCCGCCCGGCCGGTGCGCAACTCCCGTCCCTTAACGAGGTTGCCGCGCTCCAACACGTTGATGTGAGCCCTGACGGTGACGGACATGATTTGAAGCTTGCGGCCCAACTGATCAACACTCATGCCGCCGTTGAGCTTGATGCAGTCCAGTATCTGCCTTCTCGTATGCTGCATTTCGGACCGTGTCTCTTCCTGCTTCAATTGGGCCCCCGCCACCATCGGCGCCCATTGGATGCGATGAAGATACTATACACGCTACGGAATTCAAGTCAAACGACTGTGACCCAAAGGCGTCCCAAGAGATGGCTAGAGCCCGTTTCCACTCCATCAACATGTGAGGCAGGCAGCACGTGCCATTACACGTATCCGTGTATAATCAAGCCATGCCTGAAGAAATTTCCAGGTCACGAGACTGGAACGCCGACACCGTAAGGGAACTCAGGGGCCGCATGGGCTTGACCCAGCGGCAGCTGGCGCGGCGCCTCGGTGTGAGACAGCAGACCGTAAGCGAATGGGAGACGGGTCTCTACACTCCAAGGGGCGCTTCCGTCACCCTTCTCCATATGGTCTCGGAGGAAGCCGGCGCCGCATACAGGACGGGCGCACCCGAGGATTGGAAGGATGAAGAGACTTAAGTGAAGTCGAAACCCTCCATCATCATACAACCCGAAGAAGAACTGCTATACGGTGTGTGGTCCCGGCGCGGATTCGATCCGAGAAGGCTCCGCACCGTCGACGGCGCCCGGGTACAAGTCGTCTTCCCTGGCCGGCGCAACGGCGGCCCAGGCCCCGACTTCCTGGAGGCGTCCGTCGACGTGGAGGGAAGCGGTCTGCTCCGGGGAGACGTGGAAATCCACGTTCGTGCCCGGGACTGGATGTCCCACGGCCATCACCGGGACCCGGCCTACAACGGCGTCGTGCTTCACGTGGTCTGGGACGCCGACTCCCTCTGGACCGAACGAGAGGACACCGAACACGTCCCGACAGTCCCCCTCAAGGGTTGTCTGCAGACGCCCGCGGAAGCGTGCTCAGGAGATAAGGTGCCAGGAATTGCTCCTATGGCAAGGTGTGATGAGATGGCCTCAGCGCTGGGCGCCGAGCAAGTGGGCAGGCTCCTGGACGAGGCCGGAGATGAGCGCTTCTCAGCCAAGGCCATCCGGTTCCAGGGGGAGTTGGCCGTCTGGCCGCCGCCGGAGGTGCTTTACCAGGGCCTGCTGCGAGCCCTGGGCTACAGCAGGAACCGGCCGCCCTTCCTCGCTCTTGCCCGCCTATTCCCCTGGTCTTCGGTGGAATGTCTGGCCGCCTCGACGCCTCAAGAAAGACGGGCCAAAACCATATCTGCCTGGCTCCTGGGCACGGCGGGCCTGCTTCAGGGCGCAGGGTCCGACATTGAAGAAATATGGCGACACTCCCTGCTTACCAGGGAGATGCGGGCTTCGGACTGGCGTATCGCCGGCGTGAGGCCTGCGAACCATCCCCACCGCAGGATCTTGGGCGCGGGAGAGCTTCTGGCCCGTTTCACGGACGAAGGTTTGGTTGAAGGCTTCAAAAGGGCGCTTATGCTCGCCGCGCATCATGAGGATCCAGGCCTGCTTGTAGACCTGACAGCCGTCCCACCCGCCATAGGCAACGAGCGCGCCCGAGAGATGGTCGTTAACGTCATTCTGCCCTTCTTCCGGGCCTTAGGTCTCGAACGGAATAACAAGGAGCTGGAAGGGGCAGCAACATTCCTTTTCGAATTGTCGCCCCCAGGCCCGGGCAACCGGAAAGTTAAGGACATGTCTGCACAGCTGGGCATACGGAGGGCCTTTGGCATGCCAATGACTGCACGCAGAGAGCAAGGCCTCGTCCATCTCATAGAGGGCCCATGCCGCCACGGATGGTGTGCCGAATGCCCCATTGGCCGGACTGTACCGGGACACGTGCCACTGACAGCCGCATCCTGACCGACAGGCGGTATAATAACCTCGTCATGCTCGTGCTAGGCATAGAGACCTCCTGCGATGAGACCGCCGCCGCCGTCGTTGAGGACGGCGCCCTCGTTCTGTCCAACGTCATTTCCACCCAGGTTGACATCCATGCCCGGTACGGCGGCGTAGTCCCGGAGGTCGCCTCCCGGCAACACATGCTCCAAATAGTGCCGGTGGTCGACATGGCCCTTGAAAAGGCGGAAGTCGGCTGGAGCGAAATCGACGCGATAGCGGTGACCAAGGGCCCGGGGCTCGCGGGTTCACTGCTCATCGGCGTGAGCATGGCCAAGGCCCTGGCCCTGGCCCACGGGCTGCCCTTGCTTGGAGTCAACCACCTAGAGGGCCACGTCTACGCCAACTGGCTGGTCAAGGAGGGCCCGACGGACGCGGGCCCAGAGCTTCCCTGCCTTTGCCTCATCGCCTCGGGGGGCCACACCGACCTGGTTCTCATGCGGGGCCACGGTGACTACACCCTGCTGGGCCGCACCCGGGATGACGCAGCGGGCGAGTCCTTCGACAAGGTGGCCCGAGTGCTGGGCCTCGGTTATCCCGGCGGTCCCGTTGTCGAAAAGGTCGCCCGCAACGGCAGTCAACCCAAGACTTTCCCAAGGGCATGGCTCAAGGGAAGTGACGACTTTTCGTTCAGCGGACTCAAAACGGCAGTAATACGGGCCTCCAGGGAGATGGGCCTCGCCGTAGACAGTATCGACGACCGGGTGGATACAACCGACCCTGATCCCCTGCTGGCCGACGTCGCCGCCGGGTTCCAGGAAGCCGTGGTGGATGTCCTGGTTGAGAAGACCGCGCAGGCCGCCAAGCGAGAAGGCGTACGCCGAGTCCTCCTCTCGGGTGGGGTTGCGGCCAACGGCGCCCTTCGTTCGGCCATGATCGAGGGGAGCCCCGTGGATACGAGCTGCCCGCCGCCCGTCTTCTGCACTGACAATGCGGCGATGATAGCCGCCTGCGCCTATCGCCGCCTGCTCTCCGGCGAGCGCTCGGGCTGGGACCTGGAAGTACATCCCAACCTTCCCATGGCCCACCCACTTCCAGCATAGAACGGTCCTGGGCCCGCAGGCCCGGCTGAAGCGTTTCTCTTCAGGAGTTTTGGGAGTATTTAGTTCAGGTTGTAGAGCCGGGCGCAGTTGTCCCAGAGCACGGCCTTCTTCATATCATCGCTGAGGGGCATCTCCAGGAACTCCTCCGTTGCGTGAGGGTATTTCGAGTCGCTGTGCGGGTAGTCGGTAGAGAACACAGCAACTTCCCCGAGCCCGAACTCTGACAGATATCGTCCCGTGATCTCGTCCGCCTCGAATGATACGAACCCCTGCCGCTTGAAGTACTCCGTCGGGGTCATTGTCAGCCCCGCACCCTGGTTCATGCCCATGAGCTCATCGTGCTCGTCCATGCGCCACAGCAGCCACGGCAGCCAGGAACAGTTGCCTTCAAGAAAGCCGATCCTCAGGTTGGGGAACCGTTCCATCACGCCGCCGCCTATGGTGTCTACCACACTGATCATCATCTCCATGGGGTGGCTGCAGACGTGGTACATGGCATAGTTCGGGAAGCGGTTGCCAATCTGGTTCATCGCAGTGGTTGCGCCTTCGTGGAATCCCATGGTCACGTCCCGAGCCTCGAGCTCTCTCCAGAGGGGGTCGTAGTAGCTATCGTGCCAGTTGCGTCCGTTTACCACATTGGGGCGCATGAACGCCGCCCTGAATCCGAAGGAATTTACTGCCTGGCGCACCTCATCCACCGCCGACTCAACGTCGAAGGGAGATATCATGGCGGCGCCCCACATACGCTCCGGGGCCGGCGCGCAGAAGTCGCTCATCCAGTGTGTATAGGCCCTGGCTATGGCATCGCCAAGACCCGGGTCCATGGTGTCGAGGGCCAGGGCAAAGAGGCCGCGGCTGGGATAGAGGAAGGCCACGTCTATCCCCTCTGCATCCATGGCCCTCACCTGGGATGCGGAGTCCCAGCCGTTGGTATATGGGTCGGCATATACCCGGTGGAAGTCCTTCTCCTCGATGATGTCCATGCCCATGTCGCCCGTGTCTGCCGGATGGAGGTGTCCCTCCACCAGGACTTGCATGTCTCCCAGGTAGCGGTCGAACCCCTGCGGCGCCCGGTCCCGAAATTTGGGATCGATATAGTTCTGCCATAGGTCCGTAGGCTCGATTACGTGCATGTCAGAATCCATTACCTTAAAACCGTTCCTGGCCATGTCAAACCCCCTTGTGAAAATATAGATGGAGCGCAAGCCCGCCCTTAAACCATGTCAACGAACAGTCTCCGATTACCCAGTGCGATTCAGAGAGCCAGCGTCGGGGCCTGCCAACCCCCCAGCCCCAACTCTACGGCCTTTGCCGCGGCCAATACGATATCCTCCCGCCAAGGCGCAGCGGCCAGCTGCACTCCAATCGGCAGCCCATCAGGCGATGTCCCTGCCCTCACTACGCAGCCCGGCCAGCCCGTCAGGTTGTAGGGCCGGGTGTATATGGCATCCGGGTAGTCGTCCTTGTTGGCCTCGCCGTGAGGCAGGGCCGGTGCGGCGCCCGTCGGCGACAGTATTAGGTCGCAGCCGTCCATGAAAGCCAGCATTTCGCCCCGGACACTGTCCATCTCCTCCAACAAGGCCATCAACTCCGCCGACGAAATCGGTTTGGCCTTACCGATGCGCTTAACCAGCACCGGATCAACATTCGCCGTCCCCGCTGCTTCAAGCTGACGGCGGAGCCACGAGTAACCGTCGGCGGAGCCTAGCCGGTCGCACAGGTCTGTCACCCTCGCCATGCCCGGGACCGTTCCTTCCCGGACATCCACCCCCGACTCCCTTAAGACATTCGCCGCGCTTTCCACGGCTTCAGACGTCGCTTTGTCCGGTTCAACGTCTCCGATCCCGGTAAAGTACACACAGCGCAATCCGCACAATGATACCGAGGCGGGCCCACTCAGGGGCATCGGCACTATTGCCGGGTCACGCCCGTCCACTCCCGATATCACCGGCAGAGCAAGCCAGAGGTCATCGACATACCGTGCCATGGGGCCCACCTGGTTCAACGGCCCGGTGGCGCCCATGCCGTGCGGTGGCACATGGCCGGCCCGGGACACCCGGCCCTGGGTCGGCTTCAGCCCTGCGATGCCACAGTAGTGTGCGGGCATCCGGATGCTGCCTGCGCTATCGGTGCCAATGTCCAGAGGCGATCCCCCCGCAGCGATTATGGCCGCCGCTCCCCCGCTGCTCCCGCTGGGACTTCTCAACAGGTAGTAGGGATTGTTCGTGCGCCCGTAGACGAGGTTGTTGCTCTCCCAAGTCATGGTTAATTCCGGCGTGTTGCTCTTGCCCATGAGCACTATCCCGGCGCCCTTCAGTCGGGACACGACCGTTGCGTCCTCATCAGGCACGAGACACGCCCTGCCCTCAGTCCCGGCCGTGGTGACCATCCCCGCCGTCTCCAGCGAGTCCTTGATGGTTATGGGCAGGCCGTGCAGGGGACCCCTGTTCTTGCCCAGCGCTGATTCCCGGTCACGTTCATCTGCCGTTGCCAGCGCTCCCTCCGCATCTATCAGCACTACAGCGTTGATTGCGGGATTAACCTCGTTGATGCGGGCGAGATGGGCCTCGGTCAATTCTCTGGACGAGATTTCACGGTTTTGCAGGGCTTCAACCATGGCCCGGGCGGGTTGGTAAAACAACTCATCCATCGGATATCTCGTCCTTTCACATCGAAAGGGGCTTCCTATGGGGACTAGAGAGGAGTTGAATGGTCGGGGCGCCGGGATTTGAACCCGGGACCTCATCGTCCCGAACGATGCGCGCTACCGGACTGCGCCACGCCCCGAGCTAAGGGAGGATACCGGGTCATTATAACGGCCAAGCCGCTTCCGTCCAAATGCCTCCGCTCTGCGACTGATTGCTACATCTGCCACAGTGTCCGCCTTATCATCCCAAGTCCTTACCCTCCAAGGAAAAGAGGATGGGTTAAAATACCCCACTGAAATGAGCGAGTCACTAAACAAGATAACGGTCCGGGCCCCTGCTACGACAGCCAACATGGGTCCGGGCTTCGACTCACTGGGCATGGCCCTGGAAGTCTTCAACACCATCTCCATCGAACGGACTGACCAGTTCGCCATCCGGATCACCGGAAACGGCGCCGGAGAGTTGAGCACGGGCCCTGATAATATGGTCTACCGGGGCATTGCCGCGGTCTACGAGGCCCAGGACAAGGCGCCCCCTCCCCTGACGATCTCCTGCCACAACGAGATTCCCCTCCGCCGAGGTCTCGGCAGCAGCGCCGCCGCCATCTCCGGGGGCATGGTTGCCGCCAATTTGCTCCTGGGCCAACCTCTTCCCCTGGAAAAGCTGCTCCGCCTCGCCGACGCCATAGAGGGCCACCCCGACAACGTCGCTCCCGCCCTGTTCGGCGGTTGCCAGGTAGTCATCCGGGAGGGCGACAGCCTTGTTTCCGTTCCTTGCCCTGTCGATGAAAGATTCAACGTCGTCCTCCTCGTACCCGACATCGAAATTCCCACGGACGAGGCGCGCGCTGTCATGCCAAGACAAATTCCCATGCAGGACGCCGTCCACAATATCGGACGGGCGGCCCTGCTGGCTCTTGCTCTCAGCCGCGGGGATTCGAAGCACTTGGCGCTCGCCACACAGGATGTCCTCCACCAGCCCTACCGCTCACCCCTGTTCCCACCCATGACGGGCATATTCGACGCCGCAATGAATGCCGGGGCCTGCGGTGTCTTCCTTTCCGGTTCCGGTTCCACCATCCTGGCCTTAACCGAGTCCCGTCCTGAAGACATAGCAGAGGCCATGCTTAAGGAAGTGACCAGGCAGGGTGTTCACGCCTCCACTCGCATCACCAGACCTTCCGCCGCCGGAGTTTCTGTAGTGACCGAAGGGGAGGCGTAGGCCATGGCCCTTCTGGTGCAGAAATATGGTGGGACCTCCGTCGCCGACTCCACGCGTATCGTCAATGTCGCCAAGCGCATCGTCTCTGCCACCGATAGCGGAAATCAGGTTGTGGCCGTAGTCTCGGCTATGGGCAACACCACCGACCGCCTTATAGAGTTGGCCCACGAGATTACCTCCGAGCCCAGCCCCCGGGAACTCGACTTCCTCCTCTCAACCGGCGAGATCGTATCTTGCACCCTGCTTGCCATGGCCCTCCGGGAACTTGGGGCCCAGGCCATCAGCCTCAGCGGCGCCCAGGCGGGAATACAGACCGATGCTTCTCACAGCCGAGCCCGAATCGAGCAGGTGGAGACCGGCCGTGTGCTGGGAGAGTTGGGCAAGGGCAACATCGTCATCGTGGCCGGCTTCCAGGGCATGACCACCGAAATGGAGACCACTACCCTGGGCCGAGGCGGCTCCGACACCACCGCAGTGGCCCTCGCCGCTGCCCTTGAGGCCGAGCGCTGCGAAATCTACACGGACGTTCCCGGTGTCTTTACCGCCGACCCGCGAGTCGTTCCAAACGCCGGCAAACTGGTGGACCTCAGCTTCGAGGAGATGCTTGAATTGGCCAGCTACGGCGCCGGTGTACTCCACCCCCGGTCCGTGGAACTCGGGGCCTTTTATGGCATACCTATCCTGGTCGCATCAAGCTTTAGCCGCGAGCAGGGCACACTGATCCACGGAGGCGAACCCATGGAGTCCAGAAACAGGTTGAGCGGAATAGCCCATGATCTAGACACTGCGAAGATCACGGTGGTGGGCATACCGGACCGCCCCGGCATCGCCGCCTCCCTCTTCGAACCCCTTGCCCGTGCCGGCATCAGCGTCGACACCATCGTCCAGAACGCCAGCGAGGAGAACATCACCGACCTCACCTTCACCGTTGCGCGAAGAGACCTGGCCGCCTCCCAGGAGATCGTCCGCCCTGTCGCTGAAAATCTCGGGGGCCGGGGCATCGTCGCCAACGGTGAGCTGGGTAAAGTCAGCATCGTCGGCAACGGAATGCAGGACGCCCCCGGCTACGCTGCCCGGATGTTTACCGCCCTCTACCGGGCCGGCATCAACATCCAGATGATCACTACTTCCGAGATACGAATCACATGCATTGTGGACAGGTCCGACACCACAAAGGCCGTCCAGGTCCTCTACGACGCCTTCTACGTGGAAGGGGCGGAGCTATAGCACCCCCCGACGAAGTGCCCTTTCTCTCCATCATAGTTCCGGCCTTCAACGAAGAGACCCGGATCGGTGAATCCCTTTCAAAAATCACTTCCTACCTGACCCGGCAGACCTACACTTGGGAAGTGATTGTCGTAGACGATGGCAGCACAGACTCCACCGCACGCCTTGTGACGGATGTGGCCTCCGAAATCCGGGGTGTCCACCTCTTGTCCCAACCTCACCGAGGCAAGGGGCACGCGGTCAGAGTGGGAATGCAAGCCGCCGCGGGTGAATATCGCTTCCAGTGTGACGCCGACCTTTCCATGCCCATCAATCAGTTGTCCCGTTTCCTCCCGCCGGAGTTCGTTGGGCCCGGCATAGCCATCGGCTCCCGGTCGGCCCCCGGAGCCCGTAGGCTCGGCGAGCCGCCCCTGCGCAAACTCATGGGCAAAGCTTTTAACATGCTTGTCCGCCTGGGCGGCGCCGGTTACAGTGACACCCAATGCGGATTCAAGTGCTTCGCAGGAGCCCTGGCCCACGCATTGTTCGATGTCCAACGGCTGGACGGGTTCGGCTCCGACGTGGAAATGCTCTACCTGGCTCGACGCGTCGGCATCCCGGTGGCGGAGGTACCAATTGACTGGCATTACCGTACCGGCAGCAAGGTGCGTCCAGTACGGGACACTCTCCGCATACTCGCTGACCTGGCGGCAATAAGACTGAACGCCATGCGCGGTCGCTATCGTAACACCGAGCCATCCTGACTCCTTTTCCATTTCACGATCCAGACTTCCGAGTCGAGACCATCCGGTCTGCACCCGTACTTGTAAACGACCCCATGCCCATAAGGCATCAACCGCCGGACGTTGTTTCACATTGGGGGAAGGATCATACGGGCAGAAAAGGATGAAAGTTGCGCCAAAAACCCCTTGCTTTGTCCAGAATTTGTTTGCAAAATTGGCCGGACTTCAAGCAAACAGCCATGAACACCGTTCGAGACATACTCGAAAATAGCAAGGTCATAGCCGTCGTGGGCCTCTCTCCCAAGCCGCACAGGGATAGTCACGAGGTGGCTAAATACCTGCAAGGCCAGGGATACCGGATCGTGCCCGTTTACCCCAGGGCAGACATCATACTGGGCGAGAAGGTTTACCCCGATCTCGCTTCCATACCGGAGAAGGTTGATGTTGTCGACATCTTCCGAAGGTCCGAAGATGTGCCCCCCGTCGTCGAGCAAGCCATCGACATTGGCGCCAAGGCCGTGTGGATGCAGCTTGGAATCGTTAATGAAGAGGCCGCGGCAAAGGCCCGGGAGGCGGGCCTTGGAGTCGTAATGGATCGCTGCATGCTCGTAGAGCACCGGAATTTGGTTCCCTAGAATTCCTGCCCGGCGCCGAGTGCCGGATGCCCGGTTCCCGAGTCCCCAGCCACCAAATCTTGATTCTCACACGGGACAACCATGCGAAAAACATCAGGTAATGCCCTAATCTCCAGGAATGGGGCCGCCGCTCTGGCCCGCAGCGCCATAGAAATGGCTACCAAGGGCCGCTGGACGGACGCCCTGGAACTGAACCGCCAGATCCTTCAACTCGACCCCACTGACTGCGCAGCCTGGAATCGTATGGCCAAGGCCCTGGTCCAGCTTGGGCGTTATTCAGGCGCTCGGGAAGCCTTCTCGGAGACCCTCAGGCTCGACCCGACAAACAACATCGCCGGGAAGAACCTGGAGAAACTGGAAGGCCTCTCGGAGGGAGAGCCGGAGTCCTGTGCCGCAAACGGTGAAGTGCCTCCTCAGCAGTTCATAGAGGACACCGGCAAGTCCGGCGTAACCGATCTTGTTAACCTCGGAGACCCAGAGACGGTAAAGCGCCTGATCAGCGGCCAACCCATTGAGCTGCGAGTGCAAAACGGAAAACTCCTCATCGACACCCCTGCCGGCGACTACGTAGGCCAGGTGGAACCGAAACTTGCCCTCCGGCTCTCCGAGCTAATCCGGGGCGGCAACAGGTATCAGGGGGCAATAACCAGCGCAAGAGAAGGTTACGTGAAGGTGATGCTGCGGGAAAGCCTCGTGGCCCCGGAACAGGTGGGTAAGAGGTCTTTTCCAACGAAGTCGGCTGACGGTTTCCGGCCATATATGAAGAACAGGGTGGGCCTTCTGGATTCGGACGAGCCCCAGGCCTGGGCAAAAGACTTCGAGGAATCGGAGGACTCCCCATCCTGGACAAAGGACTTCGAGGATGCCGATGAGGACCCATTGGACACTGCCGTCCCCCACGGCATCCGCATCTTGGACGATCAAAAAGACTCCCTGGATGAAGAGGAAGACCAGTAGCACCAGGCCTATCCCCTCATCCCATTCTCTACTTTCGGCAGTTCGACCTGACTGAGCCCGGGCCTATGCGCCGGGGCTTCACTATATTGGTCTCGTTCGTGCGGGTTTGGAGCGTCCCACCACCAATGTAAAATAGATGGTAAACTCTTTACCCGAACGAGGTGGCCCCTTTGCCCCAGCCCAAAGCCTTCCAGGATTTCCTCGCCGCGTATCCGTCTCTGCAGGCCATCGGCAACACGCCGATGGTCAAACTGGACCTTCCTCTCGACATCGGAAGCGCGGAAATCTTGGCAAAGTACGAGCAGTTAAATCCCGGTGGCTCCATCAAGGACCGACCCGTCCTCAGGATGCTCGTTGAGGCCATGATGTCCGGCCAACTGACCCGGGATAAGGTGATCCTGGACTCGACCTCCGGCAACGCCGGTATTGCATACGCCATGATCGGCGCGATTCTCGGCTGCAAGGTCCAGTTGGTCATGCCTGCCAACGCCAGTGAGGAGCGCAAGAAACGCGTCCGTGCCCACGGCGCCGACGTAGTACTCACCGACTCCCTTCTCGGCTACGACGAGAGCCTCCGTGAAGTCCGCCGTCGCTTCGACAGTAATCCCGATGCCTATTTCTTCTGTGATCAGTACAAGAACAACAACAACTGGCGCGCCCATTATGAAAGCACTGCAGAAGAGATCATGGCCCAGGCCCCCGGCATCACCCACTTCGTTGCCGGAGTGGGCACGGGTGGCACCATTACCGGCGTCGGCAGGCGGCTGAAGAAAGATAATCCGGGAATTAAGGTCATATGCATAGTCCCGGGAGACTGGCGAGGCGTAGAAGGCCTCAAGCCCCTGGGCGAAGGCGCCATAGTGCCCGAGATCCTCGACGAGACCATCATCGACGAACGGTTGGCAATAGACGTGGACGCCGCCCACGACATGTCCCGGCTCCTGGCTTCAAAAGGCATCTTCGTGGGCCAGTCCTCGGGAGCTTACCTCCAGGGCGCCTGCCAGGTGGCCCAGCGTGAGAAGCAGGGCCGAATAGTCACCATCTTCAACGACATCGGCGAAAGATACTTCTCCACGGGCATGTGGGACTAGTCTTCGGATTTTCCTTGACAACCCTGCCCGGTTCCCCAATAGTGGCCCTATGACTCCGGCCACAGCCACCTACACGGAAGAAATCATACGCGCCGCGGGCGCCGACCTCCAGGTCCTGAGGGCCGGTTCGGGCCCTCCGCTCATCATCCTTCACGACGAGATGGGCCAGCATGCCTGGCTCCGCTACCAACAGGCCCTCTCTGAGCATTTCCGGGTCTCGGTCCCCTCCCACCCCGGCTACGGAAAAACAACCCGCCTGGACTGGATAATGACCATGCGCGACATGGCCAACTGGTACCTGCAGGCCTTTGACGATCTCGGGATTCAAGAGGCCGACGTCATCGGCTTCTCCCTGGGGGGCTGGCTTGCCGCGACAATAGCCGCCTTCTGCCCTCATCACTTCAGGAAAATGGTGCTTGTCGGGGCCGCGGGCATCAAGCCCCCCGAAGGCGAAATATTCGACATGTTCATGGAGACGGCCACCGAGTACATCAAGCTGACGGTCGCCGACCCCCTCTCTGTTGAAGAATTCGCCATCGTCTGCCCCCCCACCCCTTCCCCAGAGCTTGCCGAAGCCTGGGAGGTAGCCCGCGAGCAGTCCGTACGGCTGAGTTGGCGGCCATACATGCACGATCCCGCCCTCCCCCACCTCCTGGGCCGCGCCGCCAGCATTCCCACATTCCTGGTCTGGGGCGAGCAGGACGCAATCGTACCCGTGAGCGCAGGCCGAGCATACAAAGATGCCATACCGGGCTCCGAGCTGGCCGTCATCCAGGGCTCAGGTCACCGCCCCGAGATTGAGGCTCCGAACGAATTCCTGAAACTGGTTCTGCGCTTTTTCAAAGACAGCTAGCACCGGTCTCCCATGTATAATCCACCGCGCGGGGCCGCACCGGCGGGCAGGAGGATGCGATGTTCATCGGTCACTTCACGGAAAGACCCTATCAGGACCCCAAGTCGGGCTATTTCGGGGCGACGGGCCTCCCCATCAAGGACCTGACGCTCAGCAACGAGATTTACGACCCGGAGGTAGGCGCCAACCTGTATAACCGATACCTCGATGAAAAGATCTACGCTGATGAAGCCGGCTTCGACGGCCTCATGCTCAACGAGCACCACTCCACACCCTTCTGCATGGGCGGCGCCACAAACGTAGAGGCCGCCATCCTGGCCCGGATTACCAAGAACGCCAAGATAGTGCTTCTCGGAAACATCCTTCCCCTATGGGACGACCCCCTGTGGCTGGTCGAGCAGCTTGCCATGATCGATCTCATATCACACGGCCGCCTCATTCCCGGATGGGTCCGAGGCACCGGCCGGGAGATGGTGTCCCACAACATTCCCCCGGCCTACAACTGGGAGCGCTTCCAGGAAGCCCACGAGTTCGTTATCAAGGCCTGGACTACCTCCGGCCCCTTCCGCTGGGAGGGCAAGCATTACCACTACCGTTATGTCAATCCATGGGTCAAGCCCTACCAGAAGCCGCATCCACCCATCTGGCTCCCGGGCGTCGTGAGTCGGGACTCCCTCATGTGGGCAGCGGAAAAGCGCATCCCCTACGTCATGCTGGCCACTAAGCTCGATCCCACCCGACAGGCCTTTCAGCTGTACCACGAACGGGCCGCCGAGCTCGGCTATCAATCGGGCCCCCAGAACATCGGCTATCTATGGAAGGTCCACGTCGATGAGACTGAAGAGCTCGCCGAGGAGGCCGCCCGCAAGTACGTCCAAGGCCCGAGCAACCCATTCCTGGCCGGTAATGAGGGCACTACCAACCTCGCCCTGGCCTCGCTCCCCGGCATGACCTCCAGAAGGCGCGTACTCCCCACCCGGACCGCAGCCACAAAATATCGCGGCGGCGTGGAGAGCATCCCCTACGAGGAGCAGATCGAGAATTACAGCATCTCCGCAGGCACCCCCAAGACGGTCCTGCCCAAGATACGCCACGTCCTCGAAACGCTGCGCCCCGGCATCGTCATCTTCTGGGACGGCGACGGCGCAATGACCCATGAAGAGCAGATGCGCAGCCTCCGTCTTATGAAGGAAGAAGTAATCCCTGCAGTCAGGGAGATGGCTAAAGAGCTTGACCTACCGGGACCCACGGAGGTCGACCCCGCCACCGGGCAAGAGATACCCGCCAACGGCAATCTTGTAGCTGCCTCTTAGAGCCCTTAAACAATCGCCAACGGGTTCCACGGAGAACCCGACGCACCCGTCATCCGCAGCGGCGCGCCAATGAACAGGAACTCGTACACTCTGTCGCGCGCCAACTCCTCGAGGTCGAGGCTCTCCATCAGGTAGATCCCCAGGTCCCGTAGGGCGTACCTGTGCAGCGGCGCCGAGTTGTACGTCGGAGGCTTTGCCTCGACCGTCGGGTGGTCAGCCCCGAGAGCGCAGATGTCTCTCTCTATCAGCCACGGTTTCAGGCTCCCGTCGGGGCCCGGAAACTGAGAGCCCCATAAGGCCCTGTCCCTACCGAACAGCGTATACCATCCCGTGCGCACCAGCACTATATCCCCCGTCTCTATGCCCACTCCTTGGGCGTCTGCAGCCCCGTCCAGGTCTTCACCCGAGACCGTATACTCCGGCCCGATGTGCTCGATGCCCATGTAGGCCGGCAAGTCGAGCATGATTCCTCGGCCAACCATGTACCGCACGTTCTCTATTCCGTTCTTGCCGACTCCTCGGCTCGTGATTTCGCTCTCCGGATGGCCGTTGTACATCTTGGTCTCGGCCCACACGTGCCCCAGGGCATCTATGTGAGTTCCTGAATGGACCTCCATACCCACCATGTCGTCAACGAAACTGATTTCCGGGTTTTCCATGTGCCAGAAGTGGTGAGTCTTCCAGGTCTTGTGGAAGTCCGGAAGCTGCGGCCCATCCCTCTCCAGCGGCACGGCAAGGCTGTATATTTTGGCTTTCTTGACCAGCTGGAAGGCCTTCAGCATCGTTTCAGGCGTCAGGAGGTTTAGCGCGCCCAACTGGTCCTCGGGGCCCCATCTCCCCCAGCTGTTCTCGCGGATTTCAGCCATTGAGCCCTCCCGTACCATCACTCGCTAATCAAACCCAATAGCCGCGATCGGCACGGAGATTTGCCGGATCAGGCTCATTGACTGCTGGGCATATCGGCCTACTTCTGCCGAGATCTAAGCTCCTCAAACACCTGTTTCGGCGTTGCATCGACAGACGACAGGAGCACCAGGGTGTGGAACCAAAGGTCAGCAACCTCGCTCACCGTCCGCTCTCGCCCCTCCCCCAGGGCTGCAATCACCACTTCTCCCGCCTCCTCGACCACCTTCTTGCCAATCTTAGGGGGGCCCTTCTTGAGAAGTTTCGATACGTAGCTTCCCTTGGGCCTGTCTCTCTTTCTTTGCTCGATCAGCTGAAAAAGTTCGGACAGCACATCTCCCGTTGGCCGCACGAATTCGGGAGTCTCGTCCGGCAGCCCTTCAAAGAAGCAGCTTGTCTCTCCTGTGTGACAGGCCGGGCCCGTGGGGTCGGCTTCGATGAGAAGGGCGTCGCCATCGCAGTCAATGCTGATGCTGCGCACATTCAGGTAGTTCCCGGATGTCTCTCCCTTGTGCCAGAGTTCCTGTCGACTGCGGCTGTAAAACCACACCTGTCCCGATGCACGGGTCTTCTCCAGCGACTCTTCGTTCATGTAGGCAAGGGTCAGCACCCTTCCTGTGTCGGCGTCCTGCACTATGGCTGGCACCAGCCCCTTGTCGTCAAGCTTGATCATCCACTGATTCCTCCTGCACGGCAGGTCTGCTGTGCACTCCTCGCGCCGTCAAGTGCTCTTTTGCCTGGGCTATGGTATAGGTCCCATAGTGGAATATGCTGGCCGCCAACGCTGCATCCGCCTTGCCGTCTACCAGGGCATCATAGAGGTGGTCCAGGGTTCCAGCTCCGCCGCTGGCTATCAACGGCACCGGGACCGACTCCGAAATCAGCCGGTTGAGCTCCAGGTCGTAGCCAGTCTGCTGGCCGTCGGCGTCCATGCTTGTGACCAGCAGTTCACCTGCACCGAGCTCCGCCACCCTTGCAGCCCACTTTAAGGCATCGATTCCCGTGGCCCGACGTCCTCCGTGAGTGTACACCTCCCACCGAGACCCGCAATCCATACCAAGGCCGTCTTCCCGGACAGAGCGGGCTCCGTCTACCCGCTTCGCGTCAATCGCTGCCACTATGCACTGGCTCCCGAATGCCCGTGCACCTTCCTCAATTATCCCTGGGTCCAGGATCCCCGCAGTGTTAACCGCCGTCTTGTCGGCCCCCGCGTCCAGGATTCTGCGCATGTCTTCCGTCGACCTGATGCCTCCGCCAACCGTCAGGGGTATGAACACCTGCTCCGATACCCGGTTCACCACGTCGATCATGATGTTTCTGTCGTCGGAGCTGGCTGTGATGTCCAAAAAGACCAGCTCATCGGCGCCTTCGGCATCGTAGAGCGAAGCCAGCTCCGCAGGATCTCCGGCATCTCTGAGATTAACGAAGCTGACACCCTTGACGACCCGGCCCTGGTCCACGTCCAGGCAGGGAATTATGCGCTTTGTAAGCATGGCAAGTGGACTATGCGACGCCCACTGAAAGGCATCTGATGACCTGGTCGGTGAATTCGGCGGTGGAGGCTGAGCCTCCCTGGTCGGCCGTCAGATTTCGACCATCCATGTAGACGGTCCGAAGAGCGACTTCAATTCGTTCCGCCAACTCCATTTCCCCCAGGTGCCGCATCATCATCACCGAACTGAGGATGAGTGCTGTCGGGTTGGCAAGGCCCTTGCCCGCCGCCTCGGGCCAGCTCCCGTGGGTCGGCTCGAATACGGCACAATTCTCCCCAAAGTTGGCCCCGGGCACCATCCCCAGGCCCCCCACCAGTCCCGCCGCCAAGTCCGAGATGATATCCCCGTAAAGGTTCTCCATTACCAGCACGTTAAACCGTTCAGGGTGAAGCACAAGGTGCTGACAGGCCGCATCTACAATCATCTCCGTGTATTCGATATTCGGGTACTCTGCAGCCACCTCGCGGCAGCATTCCAGGAACAAGCCGTCGGAAAGCTTCATGATGTTCGCCTTGTGCACCGCCGTAACTAGATTGCGGCCGCGGGCCTCTGCAAATTCAAACGCAAACCGCGCTATACGGGTGGACGCCGCCCTCGTAATGACCTTCACGCTCTGGACTACGCCTGGTACAACCTCGTGCTCCACCCCTGCGTACAGGTCCTCGGTGTTCTCCCGCACAACAACCAGGTTAATGTCTTCGTACAGGCCCTTTACACCCGGCAGGGTCTTGACAGGTCTGATGCAGGCGTACAGGTCCAAGCTCTTCCTGAGAGTCACGTTGAGGCTCGGATATCCCTCGACGCTGGGCGTAGTGACGGGGCCTTTCAGGGCGACCCCATTCTTCTGGATGGATGCAAGCACTGACCCGGGAAGAAGGACCCCGTGGCGCTCCTTGGCCGCCAACCCAATATCCTGCCTGTCCCACTCTATCCGGGCCCCGGCGGCCTCCAACACCCGCACCGCCGACTCCGTCACTTCGGGCCCGATCCCATCGCCCTCTATCAGGGTGACGTTATACGCATTGTTGCTCATTGGCTACATTATCGGCCCACGGGCAAGGGGATTCAATACGGACTGCCACATTCCCGGCAATTCTTCTCAGGTGTTGGGGATGCCGACTACCTGGATTGGCATTACAATCACACCCATGATCATCGACTTCCACACCCACATTTTCCCCGACAGCGTCCGCAACGACCGCGCCCCTTACCTCGAACGTGACGCCACCTTTTCACACCTCTACTCGGACCCTAAGGCCCGGCTAAGCTCTGCCGAGGAGCTAGTCGAGAAAATGGACCGAGACGGAATAGACATGGCCGTGACCCTCGGCATGGGATGGCAGGTCCACGAATTTGCCGTAGAGGCCAACGACTACATCCTCCAGTCCGCTATGGCCTTCCCCGACCGCATCATCCCGTTCTGCACCGTCAACCCCGTCCTGGGAGAGGCCGCAGCCAGGGAGATTGAAAGGTGCGCAGGCCTCGGGGCCAAGGGTATCGGGGAGCTGCACTCCTACGCCCAGGGTTACCGGCTCGATGACGAACAAGTAATGGGGCCATTGATGGAAGTTGCCATCGCACGAGACCTCATCGTCCTGACACACTCCTCGGAGCCCGTGGGACATGTCTACGCAGGCAAGGGAACAGTCACCCCGGACGAACTCTACCGCTTCATCGAAACGTACCCTGAGGCCAAGATCGTCTGCGCCCACTGGGGTGGAGGACTCCCCTTCTACGCGCTCATGCCGGAGGTTTCCGAGGCTCTTCACAACGTCTACTTCGATTCCGCTGCCTCCCCCTTTCTATACTCCCCTAACGTCTTCTCCAATGCCGTCAACCTCGTCGGCCCTGACAAGGTCCTCTTCGGCACCGACTATCCCCTCATCTCTCACAAAAGGCTTTTGGCCCAGGTGGAAACCCAAGACCTGGACTCTGAGACTAAAGCCGCCTTCCTGGGCGGAAACGCACAGAGGTTGCTCGGGATCTAGGCCCGCTTATTCGAAGTATTCGTCTTCCTCGAACCTTGTCCAACCGTCAAATACCGGAAACGGCAGAGGAAGATTGCCTTCCGGGTCATTCAGCTTGAATGAGATCATTCCCTCCTCCACATTCCTCACTGAAACGGATACCTCCGGCACATCGATGCAGTTTTCGCATTCCATGGGGATCTCTTGCCGCGACCTCGGTTTCACGAAGATGAGCTCGTACTCTGCATCACCGCTGCTCAGGATACGAAAGTCCTGCGCCGAGATCTCCCATTCCCATACCGCGTACTCTCCTTCGGCGTATTGGGCCCAAAGGGTGATACCGTCGAAAAATTCCAGTATTACGCCCTTTCGGGGGTCCGCGTCTCTGGAAGGTTCGAACTGGCGAAACGACCTATCGTTCAGCTCTTCTTTTAGCCGAGCTTCTTCCGCCTCCGGAAGAGGCCTAGGCATAGTGGCGGAGCACGATATCGCCAAGCCCAGCATCAGTGTCAGGGCAACAGATAGCATTACTCGCATTCCATGCATTCTCCTAATAGAATCCTATCACTGACTAATGGGACGGAGAACCGATATCATTTGTTCCGATGAAGATAGAACCCTCCCCACCCTCCCCGACCTCCTTCGCCCGGGCCTCGACCTCGTTTTCGTAGGCATCAACCCGGGCAGCTACTCCGCGGCCAAGGGCCACTACTACGCCCGTCCCGGTAACCTCTTCTGGTGGGCGCTGAATGAATCTGGTCTGGTGAACAACGATGTCACGCCCGACATGGACGCTTCCCTCCTTGAGCGGGGCATAGGATTCACAGACGTCGCCAAGCGCCCCTCCAAAGCAGCTTCCGACCTGCCACGCTCAGAGTTCGCGGTTGGCGCATCCTTCTTGATTGAGAAATTAGAGCGCTTCCAACCGCTAGTTGCGTGCTTCAATGGAATATCAGCTTACGCTCACTGTTTCGGGCCGGGTGCGGGGCCCGGGCCTCGCTCCGAACGTATAGGCAATACGCGAGTCTACGTCCTTCCTTCCACTAGCCGACGCAACGCCCACTACCAGAAAGACGATATCCTCTACTGGTTCCAAGGTCTCAAAGACTTTCTTGAGCAGGTGAGGGAGCAGGCCCGTGACTAGCAGTACTGGGGCCTCGTCCCTTGAGGGACTTGCAACACGTGCCTTCATAGCCGTGGTTATGCCGGAAGAGGTCAGGGACTTGATCTCCCGCCACGTCGAGCGGTTGCAAGGTCTCGTGCCCAGGAGCGTCAAATGGGTCGACCCCAAAACTTCCCATCTCACCCTTGCCTTTTTCGCCAGTGTCCCGACCTCTCAAATCCCCACTGTCGTTCGTATTCTGGACTCAGTAGCCGCTGCTTCACCCCCACTTCGACTCGAAGCAGGACCGCTTGGGGTATTCCCCAACTCCAGGCGACCCCGAGTACTTTGGCTCGGCTTGGAAGGCGACCTTAAACACCTCTCTGTAATGCATGAACGGCTGCAAAACGCCCTGGAAACTGAGGGCTTCTCACGCGAGCGTCGACCCTTCAAGCCACACGTCACCCTTGGCCGTGCCCGAGGCAAGGGCTCTATCCCCCTCCTCGAGGGTAGTCTTGCCTACCCCGAAGATGACAGACATTCTTTCTCTGTCGAAGAAATAGTCCTCATGTCCAGCGTCCTAACGCCTCACGGGCCCATCCACACCCCGCTCCACAGAGCGTTCCTGTCAACGCCCGGCAGTATCCCCCTATTCGAGAATTAGGAAACCTCTGAACAAGTTGTCGTCACCACCTTCTTCCGTGATCCGCACCCCAGCCGTCATTCCCGAGTAGCCGGGTCGAAGATGCGCCTATGGCGTGAATCCATCCCCTCCCTTCCCTCTTCTTCACCACCCACGCACTTATCAAACCATCCTTGGATACTCACCGGCGGGCAAGGTTGACGATAGATTAGAGGAATGTAAGATAGTGCCGAGATTGGGTCGGTCCGGTTTCCACGAGTGAAAGATTGGGAGGAAGTCGTTATGCCACCGAAAAGAGCGCCCTTTCTAACCAAACCCTACAGCGGTTATCTGCACCGAGAGGTCCCGGATGACGATGCCGAACTGACCCGCGTAGGCCCCGGCACCCCGATGGGCGAGTATCTACGAAGGTTCTGGCAACCTCTGCTCCTGAGTGAGCAGATAACCGACCTGCCCGTGCCCATGACGAGGTTCGATGAGGAGTTGGTCGCATTTCGGGACGGCGATGGGCGAGTCGGCATTGTTGAAGCGCATTGTCCTCACCGCGGCACCTCGCTGGAATACGGGAAGGTCGAGCAGCGAGGCATCCGCTGCTGCTATCACGGTTGGCTCTTCGATATCGACGGCCGGATCCTCGAGACTCCGGGTGAGCCCGAGACCAGCACCCTGAAGGACCGACTTTGTCATGGGGCCTACCCGGCCATCGAGTACGGCGGTCTCGTTTTCGCCTACATGGGTCCTCCGGACGAGACCCCTGCTTTCCCCAATTTCGACATATTCAGTGCGCCTGGTTATCATCTTGAGCCCGGCGTCCACCTGAAGCCCACCGATGACGGGATTATTCCCAACCCCAAACCCTGCAACTGGCTCCAGGTAGTCGACAATCTCCTCGACCCTATCCACGAGGAATTTCTTCACGCTACCATTTCCGGCATCCAGTTCGTGGACAAGAGCGGCGCCCCTATAAAAGAACTGGCCATCAACGGAGAGCTAGGTTTCGTGGAAACCCCGACGGGTGTCATCACTATGGATGTGCGCCGCGTTAGCCCGGACACTGTCTGGGTACGCAACATCGAATACTTGTGGCCCAACATGGGCTGCCTTGGCGCTCCACCCACACTCCCCTACGAGTGGGGGCCCGACGAGCAAGAGTTCCACGATCTGCCCACTACCCTTATGTGGGCCGTTCCTGTCGACGACTACAATTGTGTGGAGATAGACTTCTACCTGGTCCCCGACGGGTCAAAGGTGCCCCCGGAAAGACGCTTCTCCCTCGCCCAGCGCGCCAACCGCGGAGGTCGGGAGTACGATGCAATGCAGCGAGGCCCGGGTGACTTCGAAGCCATGATCAGCCAGCGCCCCATTGCGGTTCACGCACTGGAACATCTGGGGGTCGAGGACCGTGGTATAACCATGTACCGCAAGGGCCTCAGACGGCGGGTGCGGATGCTCAAGAAAGAAGAGTCACCACCTGAGATAGCGGTCATGGCAGGCAAGATGGTGAACACCTTCGGCGGCGATACCCTCCTGCGAGTCCCCGAGGCGGAAGACAAGGCCGAAGACAAGAAATTGCTCAAGCAATTGGGTATCGAGATGGCGGAGCGGTACTTGAGAGAGCTTCCCAACCATCCGGGGAATGGGACATCTTAGAGATGACCCAGCTCAGCCAACTGGTTTCAGACATGCCGATTCCTCCGGGTGAAATTCTGGAGGAAGAGTTGGAAGCACGCGGGATGAGTCAAAAGGAACTCGCAGCAAGAATGCGAAGACCCCCACAAGTGATAAACGAGATAATCAAAGCCAAAAAATCTATTACTCCTGCAACCGCAATTGGATTGGAGAAAGCATTGGGCATCGATGCTCATTTCTGGTCGAATCTCGAATCCAATTACCGTTTGGCACTAGCTCGGAATCGTGATAAAGAGACACTTTCGGCTGTGACCAACGGATGATGGTAGCTCACCTTTGTCTTTCACCTCGAAAGTGATTATTATTACAATCGCTTTTTCAGGCCCACCGTGACCGTAAAGGAGGAGTCCTAAATGCCGTCCTTCGCCTTCTTCAAAGGAGATTTCGTGCCGCTGTCCGAGGCCAAGGTCGGAATCATGACCCACGCCCTCAACTACGGCACCGCCGTCTTTGAAGGCATTCGCGGCAACTGGAACGCCGAAGACCGGCAGATCTACCTCTTCCGTGTCAAAGAGCATTACGAGCGGTTGCACAAGAGCGCCCGGATACTCAATATGACCCTGGCCTATACCGTCGAGGAGCTTTTCGACATCACCCTGAAACTTGTCGACATGTGTAAGTTCGAAGAGGACATCTACGTCCGGCCCATGGTCTACCAGAGTGGCGAGGTACTGGGGGTGCGGTCTCACGATGTGGAGAACGACTTTTTCATCTTCGTCGCTCCCTTCGGACCCTATTTCAGCGGTGACGAGGGGATACGTTGCTGCATTTCCAGCTGGCGCAGGCCCCTTGACACTATGATCCCCCCCCGAGCCAAGGTCACCGGCATCTATGTGAACAGCGCCATGGCCAAGACCGAGGCCATGCTTAACGGCTTCGACGAAGGCATCATGCTTACACAGGATGGGCACGTCTGCGAAGGCAGCGGTGAGAACCTGTTCGTCGTGGACAACGGGACATTGGTCACTCCATCCCCCGCCGACAGCGTCCTCCTGGGCATTACCCGAAGCACCGTCATGGAGATAGCTGATAAGGAACTGGGTATGCCATCCTGGGAACGCCAAGTAGATCGCAGCGAGCTCTACTCCGCATCCGAGGTGTTCCTGACGGGCACAGCAGCCCACATCACACCCGTCATAGAGATCGACCATCGTTCCATAGGGGACGGAAAGGTCGGCCCCGTGACTCGACAGCTTGCGAACACATACGTGGATGTAATCCGCGGCAAGAATGAGAAGTACGGCGCGTGGTGCACCCCGGTTTACGGAACCTGAACCCAGTCTTCATACAGCAAATGAAAAGGCCGGTGCGCTGAGCGCACCGGCCTTTTTAGGTCTTGCGTATGTCTCCTAGTTCAAGCTGTAAAGCCGGGCGCAGTTGTCCCAGAGAATTTTCTTCCGGGACTCATCGCTGAGGCCTTCCATTTCCATGAACGTGTCGGTGGCGTGGGGGAACTTGCAGTCGGAGTGGGGGTAGTCGGTGGTGAACACCAAATGCTCATCCCCATAGTACTTGATCACATCGGTCACCATGAATTCGTCCACGTCCACAGAGATGAAGCACTGCCTCCTGAACAGGTCGCTGGGCTTCTCCGAGAGCTTGATGACTCCGTCCAATCCCTCGTAAAGCTCATACCGCTCGTCGAGCCGGTACAACAGCCAGGGCAGCCAGCTGCAGTTGCCTTCAAGGATGGCGACGGTCATCTTGGGGAAGCGGTCCAGGATGCCTCCGGCGGTCATGTATATGGTCGCCAGCATGTCTTCCATGGGCTGGTCAAAGGTTTCCACCAGCCATGTCAGTTTATCCAGCGTCGTGAACCGGTTCGACCAGTGTACCTGGTTGGGGGAAAAGCTGGGATGGAATGTGACGGGCAAGTCGAGGTCCTGCGCCTCCGCCCAAACCGGGTCGAAATAGGGTTCCGGCAGTTGTCGACCGAGCACCGGTTCAGGAGTCAAGCAGGACGCTACGTGCCCGAGGTCTTTCTTGATTCTTCGCATTTCCTGCGTGGCCAGGGTTGCGTCGTGGAGAGTAATGAGGCCGGCCGCCTTCATTCTCGCTGGGTCCTCTTTGCAGAAGTCGGTGATCCAGTCGTTCCAGGCCTTGTTCAGGTCGTTCGCGTATTCAGGTTCATGGGCGTCGTCTGTGTGTAGGGGTAGAGTGCGGAACATGACCGCCACATCGATTCCCTCCATCTCCATAGCCTGGAGCTGGGAAGCGGAGTTGAAATCATTGTCGCTTCCCACGGTAAACCTGTGAGCAACCTGTGAGTCGATATCCGGGGTGCTGGTCGCCTGAGTCCGCCGGATTCGCTCGCCTTGGGCAGTAGTGTAACGGACTCCTCCGTAGGGGTAGGGTCGCTCACCTCTGGGGATCCGGTCCCCCCACTTCGGGTCCATGTAGGTGGTGTATAGGTCTGCCGGCTCCAATACGTGCAGGTCGGAATCCATTACCTTGTAACCGTTTTTGCCCATAATTTCTCCTCCAAATTTCCTCTGAAATACACCTGCACCATCCCGAGTCGGCTGTCTTCCACCTCCGACACCCGATCGCGCAGCCCTGCCGTGAAACTCGCCCGATTCTAGGCAGGTGGAATGGGCGTTGTCAAACTGCTAGCCACCACCTCAGAGCCTGCGCTATAATAAGACCCCGTTCGCTCCTTTTGAGCGGTTTCGGCCCCGTGGTGTAGCGGACTAACATGCCACCCTGTCACGGTGGAGATCGCCGGTTCGAATCCGGTCGGGGTCGCCATTTCACCTTTTAGGTATTCCCGTATTCCTTTGAGCTTGCCCAGTGGACTGGACAAGGTGGGGCTGAGGGCTATGCAAGCATTTCAAGCCGGTCTGACATGACCCCATTCCTGGTAGGAGGATTTTGGAGGAGTTAGACCTCTTACCAGAGGCAATACTTCACGTGCAAACTGCTCATACTGCTGTATTGCCTGGGATGGTGGGACAGCCGCAAACATGACGAAGTGAGAAACCCCCGCATCCACGTATTCCTGTATGGCTGCCACGCAGTCCTCCGCGTGCCCCGAGACATTCGCCTGTCCCCGAATAGTCGGCCTGTCGTTACTCCACCGATTGGACTCTGTTTCCAGAATCCTCCAGGCTCGCTCCCGGTTGTCGTCCAGGCAAAACCATAGCACCGTTCCAAACTCTATCAGGTCCGGGTCCCGACCTGCTTCCTCCGCGTAGGTGCGTACTTTCTCCCTCTCCTCTGCGTATCGGGATGCCGGTACCGAGGATGGTATGAACCCGTCCCCGAGTCTTCCCGCCCTCCTGACAGTCGCTTCCACGAGTCCGTTTTTCCACAGCGGTCCCAGCCATAGCGGAGGGTGAGGCAGCTGCACGGGGTCTGGGCCCACGTTCACGTTCTCCACAGCATGAAACTTGCCCTGGTATGTCACCCTTTCCTCTGAAAGCAGTCGGCGCAACAACGCGAGTTTTTCATCTGCCATCTTCCCGCGTTGGTGGATATCAATCCCCATGGCATCGAACTCTTTCTTGTTGCTCCCAACCCCGAACCCCAGCACCAATCTCCCGTTCGATAAGGCATCAATGGTTGAAACGGTCTTTGCTAGGGCAACTGGGTGTCGGAACGGGAGCACTATTACCGCCGTCGCCAGCAGAATGCGCTGCGTTCTCTGAGACGCCGCCGCCAGGAGCGCCATCGGGTCGGACGTGGGGCCGAGGGCAAAGTCGGTGGTCCAAAAGGAGTCGTATCCCAGTTCCTCGGCGCTCACAGCCAGGTCGACAGCCCTGGCCGGGCCAAAGATGTCGGAATGCATCATCCCGAATTTCATGTCAGCAATACTGCATTACCAGTTCTTCTTCGATTAGAGGAGGCCCTATAAGGACCCTGAAAGAGCGCCCTGAATGTTATATGCATAGGTCCCCGTGCATTCTCCCATTTTGGACCCTGGCTTCAAAGAGGTGAGACAAATACACCCGACCTCCAAGCCTCCATCATCCGCTGCCGAACACGAGCGGAATGCGCATGACAAGTCTGAACACAGGATGTTGCAATACAATCAGTTGGGCAATACCTTATTGGCCCGGGGATAACGAGATTTGACCTGCCCGAGCCCTAGCAACCGAGCTACGAAAGAAACTAGGAGTTAACAATGGGTACCTTTCGACTATATACCGGAGAAGATGGCCAGTCCCACATTGAGTCCATAGAATTGGCGGACGTCCCTGCCTGGACCGAAGGACTTGAGACAACGAAGATCAGCTTCCAGGAACAGCCTGCCGGCAACTACCTGGACTGGCATCCCGCGCCAAGGCGCCAATTCGTGATCATACTCTCGGGGCGGCTGGAGATTGGGTTGGGCGACGGGAGCAAGCACGTATTCGGGCCCGGCGACGCCCGACTCGTAGAAGACACCACTGGTCAAGGACACACGACGGGGGTGTACGGCGGAGAGGCGTGCGTCACGGCTACGATTCCACTGAAAGACCAGTAGAGATGGAGATGGTGTGACAAAAACACCTGCACGAAGGCTTGTCCCGAACTCAATGCAATGGGGCGGCGGCACGGTTCGTCCGCACCGCCGCCCCTCAATTACAGGTCACATTTCCGGAAACTGACGCCTGTTGGAAAGCGCTTCACCAATTTCCTTGATGCTTTACTGGGTTGCCAGGATGTACTGCTCCTCAGCCCAGGCCAGGTTCTCTCCCAGGTAGACCTCGTCCAGCACGATGCCATAGGGAGCATTTGCCCCGGAAGTGGGCAGATGGTCCCGTACCTCGTCAAATTCAGGGGCGTCCAACAACGGAATGGCCTTCCGGTTGACCGGCCCGTATGAGATGTACTTGGACACTTGTGAGTTGATTTCGGGGAAGCTTATCCAGGCCATGTACAGGTTGGCCAGCTCGTACCTTTCGGGATACAGCTCTTTCATGCCGTTGGGCAGTGCGTATCCACTCAAGTTAATGAGGTGGCCGCATTCCCAGCAAACCCGGATGGGTGCGCCTTCCTTGGCCGCATCGAAGATACGACCGTTATAGGCGCTGCACATTTCCACTTCCCTGCTTATGAGCATCTCGGGGCATTGTGAACCGGATGACCAGTAGATAATGTCGCTGCCCGCATTGTCGGTCCATTCGTCAAACCAGGCAAAGTCTTCTTCCATCTGCTCTCGGCTTGGCGTGTTAGCAGCCTGTTTGCCCTCCGCTGAATTCAGCAGCTCAGGTTCACGGGCCAGCCTCGTAAACTGGACGTGTCCTCCCCACGCCACGGCGTGGCGGAGGGCCCGGCGGCCGGGGAAATTCTCCAGATCGTAGAAGTCTGCCCACGACTTGGGACCGCTGTCGCCAGGATACACGTCGGTGTTGTAGGCCATGACGATGGACCAGGTAACGTCTCCGCCGCCCATGTAGGGAGAGAGATTCTTAATGGGGTCCAGCAGGTCCCGGTTGTCGATCACGCTCAAGTCCAACTCTTCCAGGGAGTCGGTCTCGAGGAGAGCCGTGGCCTGCGAAATGCTGAGGGTAGTCACGTCCCAATCTATATTGCCCGTTTCCGCAGCCGCTACCCATTTAGCCGTATTCGGGGTGGGGGTGTCCTCGATCACTTCGATGCCAAATTGTTCCGTGAAAGGCATGAAGTAGGCCTGTCTCACTGCGGCCGTGAAGGCGCCTCCCGGCCCGAGGACAACGATGCTCTTGCCCCGGTGCTTCTCCAGTTCCGCTTCTATTTCGGCCAGCGTTGCCGGATTTTCCACCGTCCACTGATCCCTCGGCCTCAACGTCGATTCCGGCTCGGGCATGGCTGTGGGCGGAGCCGGTACGGGGGTCGGGGGGACGGGGGTAGGAGGAATGGGGGTCGCCGTCGGCAGGGGGTCCTCGCCTGCTGCGGGGCCTTGCGGGCCTTGGGGGCCGGCGGGGCCGGTGTCTCCGGCAGGGCCGGCGGGGCCGGTGTTTCCGGCGGGGCCGGCGGGGCCGGGGGGTCCGGCGGGGCCTTCACAGGCGACCACGACAAGCATGGCTATCAATAGAAGGGACAGGATTCCAAAGGCTAACCCCTTTGTTGTCCTGATCCGCTTCAGTCTATCGGCTTCAAACATTCATATCCTCCGTCCGGTCCATCTATTGGTACCGTTACTCTTCGCGGCCTGCTTAGATACTCGAGTTTCCGTGGGGTATGGGCTGATTACGCGCCTCCTTTGATCCAGCAATCTTACCTGTTCAAGTTGCTACTATACATGAATTGTAGTGTCAGTACGACGCCAAGAAACAGCAGGGGCCAGATCAACCTGTCTATGTGTGAGACGAATTCTAAACAATGGGCACAATGCTGGCAATAGTCTTCCAGAGAGAGCTTCAAATGATTGTCAACCCCATGTATTTTAGGGTTGCGGGCGACACATATGCGAAGCCGTCTTCTACGCTTGCATAAATCGATCAGCACGGTTAACAGGCAGGAAACTACCGGAAAAGAGGGGAAATGGCAGATCAACGGCATGATTGGGAATACGGGATTCAGACCGAAGGCCATTCCGACGAGGCTAAGGACTCCGACCCCGTAATCCTGGGAGAAAACGGCTTCACGTACAGCGTATCCGGCAAAAACTGGGGCAACCTCCCCGACGGATGGACCTATAAGGAGGGTACCTCAGTCGACGTTGATTCCAGGGACCACGTCTACGTATTCAACCGGGGCACGTGTCCCATGATCGTATTCGATTCGGAAGGAACCGTCTTGAGAACGTGGGGCGAGGGCGTATTCAGCAACCCCCACGGCGTTACCATCGCCCCCGATGACACGGTCTTTTGCGTCGATAACGGGGACAGCACGGTCCGCCAACTCACTCCCGAAGGCAAGGTGCTTATGACCATCGGCGCCCCAAACTGCCCTAGCCCCAAGATGAGTGGCATTCCCTTCTCCAAGCCCGCTCACGTGGCATTCGACAAGCGGACCGGCGATTTCTACGTAGCCGATGGATACTCCAACGCACGGGTCCACAAATACACACCCAATGGACAGCTCCTCTTTTCCTGGGGCGAATCAGGTACCGCCGAGGGCCAGTTCAACATCGTTCACAACCTGGCGGTCGACAGCGATGGGTGGGTATACGTCGCTGATCGCGAAAACCACCGGATTCAGGTGTTCAGCCCCGAGGGCAAATTCGAAACTCAATGGGTCAACCTCTCCCGCACCGCTGCGATCTGCATAGATGACCGTTCGGGTGAGGATCTGGTCTATATCGGCGAATATTTCTGCGGTATCGGGACCAACGACACAGGGACCGATCTGGGCCCCCGCGTCACTGTGATGAACACCAGGGGCGAGGTCTTGGCTAGAATAGGGCGGGAGAGCTACGGCTCCCAGACCGGCCGATTCTATTCTCCCCACGGCATTGCGGTAGATTCAAAGGGCGATATCTATGTGGCTGAAGTCTCGTGGAGTGACTACGGCAGTGTCATGGACCCGCCGCGTGAACTCCGCTCCATGCAGAAACTGGTTAAGGTGTCGGCGTAGACGTTGCACCAGCCCGGCATCGCCCAATGAGTCAGTAGCGTGCATTACCGGCTCTTCGTAGGTTTTCGTGGAAGCGGACAGCTGTGCCCGAAAACCCGCTGTAGTCTAACCGACCATGTCGTAGCTGCGAAGCAGTTTGCCGGGCAACGCTCCGGTGCATTCGCTGTCTTCGAATGTGATGGTGCCGTTGACAATGGTATAGCGAAGGCCCGTCGGCTTTTGGACCAGGCGGCGTTCCCCGCCCGGGAAGTCGTTGGAGAAGATTGGCTTGTCGTAAACAAAGCCGAGTTCGTCAAGGTTGTAGACGATGATATCCGCCCAGTTCCCCACGCGGAGCGTACCCCTGTCCTTGAAGTCGGTAATCCAGGCCGGCAACGCGCTCATCTTGTAGTGGCCCTGCTCCAGCGACATTATCTCTCTGTCCCGGATCCAGAGGCTCAGCCAATAGATAGGCCACGTGCTGTGTGTGTTGAACTTCGTGTGCGCGCCGCCGTCGGAGACGGAGATGTGGGAGTGAGGATCGAGCAGCGCAGGTTTCCGGGCCTTGACCTCCTCAGGGGTGTCCTCCGGGGGAAGGATAAACTCGGTCTGTAGCTCTTCGTCTAAAGCCAGGTCCAGGAAGGCGTCCAACGGGTGTTTTCCCTGAAGCTTTGCTACCTCTTCAACTGTGATTCCTTCGTACTGCTCATTCCGTTCCTCGAACACCTGCAACACCCTCATCCTGCTCCAATCGGTCATGCGATAGGCCGGCGATGATGCGGACTCCAAGCGTTTCGCATCTTCTATGTCTTGCCTCATGGCCAACCGCGTTGCAGGGTCGCTCAGCTTGGCGGACCGCTCCTCGACACTGCCAACCAGGGGTTGTATCCAGTTGGGCATGAAGTCGTACAGATTGAATTCAGCCAGCTTGAACTCCATCGCAGGGGCCGTGCTCGTCTGCTGCATCACCAGGGGAAGCCCTTCCCGGCGGCACGACTCCACCCAATCCGCCCCGTCGTCATTAGCGTTCAGCAAACTGAAGGGTCGGCCGCTCACCCTCATCATCTGGGCAGTCATATCCAGCACCGACCTGCGCCCCTCCTGGCTGAGGCCCAAGCCTAGCGTCAGCCCCATGTGACCCACCCCGAATCCCCCCAGGACTTCCGACAAAGCTAGGAATTCCTCTTCGGATGCCACGTGGCTGGGGAGGGACCCGCCATCCTCCGGACGGTCTTCGTAATTCTTGTTGAAGGAGAACCCGAATGCTCCGGCCTCCATCGCTTCGTGGAAGATCTGCTTCATCAGGTTAAGCTCGGCATCCGTTACCGAAGTCCTCTCCCTGGCTTCCAACATGCCAAGTACGTACCCGCGCATTGGAGAGAACGGGAAGACCGGGCCGACATTAACGCCCAATCCCTGCCTGTCCAGGCTATCCATGTATTCCGGGAAGGTCTCCCAGTCCCAGCGAAGACCAAGGCGCATCGACTTCAGGGGGATGGCCTCGATACGGTTCATCATCCGCATGTTCAAGTCTCGGTCCTCGGGCCTGGTTGGAGCGAAGCCGAAGCCGCATTCGCCGATGGTCAGGGATGTCACACCGAACCAGCCGGACAACGAGGCATAGGGGTCCCAGTTAAGCTGGGCATCGTAATGCGTGTGCATGTCGATGGCGCCGGGGGCCACAATGCAGTCCCGAGCGTCGATTTCTTTCGCGCCTCCGGCGCTGATCCTGCCGCTGATTTTGGCTACTCTTCCGTTCTTGACTGCCAAATCAGCCCTGTACCGGGGGATGCCCGTCCCATCCACTATTGTGCCGCCACGGACAACCAGGTCGTACTCAGACATGGCATTGCTCCCTTTCTAATCCGGCTGTCAGGGAAGTAAGGATGCGCTCAGGAATGAAGCGATACTATCACAGATTAGCGCCCTCAAATAGATTAGGGCTTCAAGCATATTGGGATTACTCATCACTGCGCCCACGGACAATGCATGGCACCTTTCGTTTGCAGGTTTCAAAGTAAGCGCCGTACATCATAGAACTACTATGGACGGCAGTGGGTTTCGGTAATCTGGACACCTATGGAACCTTGCCATAAGCTAATGCTGGCCCCGAACCAGGGGCCGAGAACAGTCAACATGAAATGAATGCAGGGGGTCAAAGTGGCGAATCACAAAATCGTGGCGCAGGGCCGTCCCAATATAACCGGCGATTTCTCATTTGAGCTGGAAGGACTGCAAGGCGTGGACATCCAGCTAGTGGAAGCCAATGCCGAGTCAAATGATGAGTTTCTGAAGACTGCAAAGGACGCCGACGCCCTCATAGTCAGGGGCATGCCGGTCCCGGAAGATGTAATAAACGGACTGGAGAAGTGCAAAATCATAGCCTTGGGCAGCGTGGGGACCGACTTGGTCGATGTCCGGGCAGCTACGGCCAGAGGAATCCCGGTGACCAACTGCCCCGACACCTTTATCCAGGAAGTCGCAGAGCACACGGCCGTCCTGATCATGGCCGCTTATCGCCGCCTGTTGCTTATGGACAGGATGGTCCGGGAGGAGCGTTGGACTGAAGGACGTCCGACCCTATACCAGTTGCCCAGGTTATATGGTCAGACCCTGGGGCTGATTTCCTTCGGGAACATCCCCAGGGCCGTCGTGCCATTGATGAAGCCGTTTGGCCTCCGCATCCTCGCCTACGACCCCTTCGTCAAGGAGACCACAATACTCCAGCATGGGGCAGAGCCGGTAAGCCTGCCCGAGCTTCTACAGCAATCGGACATCATCTCAAACCACCTGCCCGGCACCGGTGGCACGACCAGGATGATCGGCGAGGAGCAGTTCAGGTTGATGAAGCCCGAGGCAATTTTCGTGAATACCGGCAGGGGCACGACCATGGATGAGGCGGCAATGATAAGAGCCCTGGATGAAGGTTGGATTGCCCATGCGGCGCTGGATGTGCTGGAAAAGGAACCTGCTGATGCGAGCAACCCCCTTCTCCGAATGGAGAACGTAACGCTGACTGCTCACGTAGCCTCGGCATCCGACAGGTTTGAGCCAGGGTCCAGGCGTCGGGTTGGCGGGGAAATCGCCCTGGTGCTGGGCGGCCGTTGGCCCATGTCATGTGTGAACCCGTCGGTGCTCGATGACTCGGGACTTCGAAAGTGGCAGTCCTAGTCGCAGCCGACCGAATACCCAACCTTTCAGCGGGGCCTGTCTGGGTCTGTCCCTTTCAGGAAGGGTCTTTTGCCCCTGGAGGAGGAATTGCATGAACGTGATGGAGGCTGTCGCCCGAATCCTGAAGCTGGAAGGCGTGGACTGGATCTCTTGCTTCCCCTCTAATGAGCTCATCGAAGTAGTCGCCAGAGAGGGCATCCGCCCCATAATGTTCAGGCAGGAACGCGGCGCAATAATGGCCGCCGACGGATACAGCCGCGTCAGTGACCGGAAGAAATTCGGCGTGATCATTACCCAGGGAGGCCCAGGCTCGGAGAATTCCATGGGGGGCATTGCCCAGGCATACGCCGACAATGTTCCCATCCTGTACCTTCCCGCAGGCCCGGCCATGGGCCGATATGGCGTCCGACCCGAATTCTCGCCTGTGCGCTCCTACCAGAGCGTATCCAAGCGCGGCGAAGTCATCACCCAACCCGATCAGGTTGCCAGCGTAATGCGACGCGCATTTCATGCCCTCCGTAATGGACCTACGGGTCCGGTGATTGTCGAGATACCCGAGGATATCGGTGGTCAAGAGGTGCCTGAAGGGACGCCCGGCTATCAACCGCCTGGCAGGTCGCCTCAAAGTCCCTCAGCCAGCGATGTCAAGGATGCTGTCAGGCTGCTCTTGGAGGCAAAGAAGCCGGTAATTTGGTCCGGCATGGGCGTACTCTTGTCAGGCGCAACCGGGGAACTCAAAGAGCTAGCCGAGCTAACCCAAACCCCGGTGTACTGCACCATGCCCGGCAAATCTTCATTCGATGAGCGCCATCCTCTTTCTCTAGGTTCGGGCAGTGGTGCAACTACGTTGCCCGCCCGCCGTTGGATACAGGAGTCTGATGTCCTGTTTGCCGTCGGCTCAAGCCTGACAAGAACGCCCTATGGACAGCCCATTCCCGAAGGAAAGACCATCATCCATAATGTAGAAGGCATTGATGACATCAACAAAGACTATTCGGCTGCCGTTGGCCTTCCAGGGGACGCCAAGCTCACCTTGCAGATGATGGTCGAGGAAGCAAGGGCGCTCATCGGCGAAGGTGGACGCAAGGGCCGGAATCAAGTAACTGCGACAATAGCCGAACTCAGAGAGCAGTGGCTTGCCGAGTGGAAACCGCTGCTTGAATCCGACGAAGCGCCCATTAACACCTATAGGGTAATCTGCGAGCTGGACAGGACCCTGGACAGGGAAAACAGCATAGTTACCCATGACGCGGGCGCTCCCCGGGACTCGATCATGCCCTTTTACACGGCAACCGTCCCCCACAGCTACATAGGCTGGGGCAAGAGCACACACCTTGGATACGGCATCCCGCTGATGATTGGCGCCAAGCTCGCCAAGCCTGACAAATTCTGTCTCAACTTCATGGGAGACGGCGCCTTTGGCATGTCCGGCCTCGACATCGAGACTTCGGTGCGGGCAAGAGCTCCAATCACGACTGTCGTCTTGAACAACGGCGGCATGGCTACCTATCCGGGTGGTTATCCAACGGCGAGGGAGCGATTCGGCACAACCATGATGACCGGTGATTACGCCAAAATAGCAGAGGGCCTGGGAGCTGTCGGCATTACCGTCACCGACCCCTCTGATGTAGCCCCGTCTCTCATGAAAGCCCGCCAACTAAACGCGGACGGGGCCACGGTGCTATTGGACATACATACCAACATGGAAGGTCGAAGGTCACGCTTCCACTGAGCAACTCCAGACCTGCCATCTTAAACTCTCTGCTGTCTAAGACATGACTGTGTTGCGGCCAGTAGAGGGCTTCAATCTTTCCCTGGTGTACCGGCACAGGAGATAGGCCCATCTTGTACCCGCCGACACGTCGGAGAAACCGCCGTAAATTGGCATTGATATCGCTCCTCTCCGTTCTATGCTTCCTGGCAGTCCTCTACTTCGGTGTAGCCTGGTACTTCTCCGGCGTCCTGAAAGATCGTGCGTTGGAGGTGAAAGAAAACAGGCTGGAATACAACCTTACGGCCTCCATCCTTGGGCAGGACTTGGTAAGGCTGGAGAACGGCCCTGACAATGGAGCATGGAGGCGTTCCGGCAGGTGGGGACTAAGCTGGGATGGCGGGACAGGAATGATCGGGGACATCGTGGAAGAGGGAGTCGATTTCCTGGTCCGCCAATTCAGGCTTGCAGATGGAGACCCGCCAAGCTCCAGCCCGGCCTACGTGTCGGGCAGCATCTATCCTAACGACCCTTTGCTAGCATTTGGCATAGAGTATTCGAAGGTCCAGTACGAGGCCCCGTTGGGAACTCAGGACGCATGGCGGTTCGAAGGAGAATCCGACACATGGGCAATTTTTGTCCACGGGCATCGCGGGTCTCCCGGAGACGGCTTGCCCTCATTGCCCGTATTGCGTGACCTCGGCCTCCCGGCATTATTCATCACCTACCGTAACGACAAAGGACAGCCCCGGGACCCGAGCGGCATCTACCAGTTCGGGCTGACCGAATGGCAAGACCTCCATTCAGCAGTGGAATACGTCCTGTCTCAGCCGGGCGCCAGTGATGTCGTACTGATTGGCCATAGCATGGGCGGCGGCATAATAGTGAAGTTCCTCTACGAGTCACCATTGGCCGGCTCGGTTACAGGTGTAGTTTTGGATTCACCCATGCTGGACTTAAGAGCGCCGGTGGACAGCGGAGCGCGTAGACGCCATCTGCCTGGTCTCGTGACGGCTGCCGGGAAATGGATGACCACGCTCCGGTTCGGCTTGGACTGGGACGCCATGGACTACCTGAAGAATGCAGACCTGCTCGACGTACCAATCCTGCTGATTCACGGAGAAAACGACACCTACGTGCCTATAGAAACAAGCAACCAGTTGGCCGAGCTGCGTCCTGATCTAGTAACTTACAGCGTCTATCGGGAGGCCACTCATGTCAACGCATGGAACGCAGATTCCATCCGTTATGAGCAAGAGCTCAAGGAGTTCCTCCTCAGGGTCAGATAGTGAGGCGGCCTGGCAATCAGCATTCGGCTCCGGTCATGCGATGCATCACTACCAGAACCTTAATTCCTCCTCATTGATCTCGTTCACATAGAGGGATGACACTCTCCGCTCCCTCCCCTTGCCATTCCGATCTCCGAGCCGGAATCCATCCCCTTTCCCCAGTACTGAATTAGAGGCTCACGTGCTTAGTGCGCACGTGGTCCTCTAATCTTATCTCCCCTTCTCACTTAATGGCCCTAAGGGTTGAATATGTGCCTGAGCGTGCGCCTTATGCGTGAATCTGAAGCATAAGCCCATCAAACACCTAATGCAGCCTGCCATTCATCTCCATCCATCATTCCCGCCCCCGAGCCAGAGTCCATCCTTTCCCTATTCCCCCAAGTACCAAAACTAGAGGCATGCACCTGCGCCAATGCGGAGGTGCATGCCTCTGTTTTTCTTTCCCCCTCTTCCTTGAAGGCCCTAAGGGAGAGGGGGATCAAGGGGGTGAGAGTTCCCCGGTGGGGCGGGGTCGGTGTCCCCCCAGGTATTGAATCAACTCCTTGACCATACACGTACGTTAGTGCTAATCTTCCCACCGTTCGAACACCAACCCAACTATCTCAAGGAGGAACCAAAAACCCAGGGAAGCCCCCGAGACCCCAGAGGACTCAACGTCCTGGCCCATCCCAACGGCAGCATCCGCGCTGCCCGCGGCTCAAGCGAAAGACGCCATCTCCTCATCCCATCGGGTCCCGTGTCCCTTCCCCCACCATCCAGGCGATGGAAGGTCCGTAAACACTCTATACGGCATGTCCCCTCCCGGGACCCTGCCGTCTCGGTGCCCCCTGACAAGGTGCACTATGTAACCGGCATTCAAATTGCCGGCGAAGCACAACCCCCCGCCAATGGCGGGAACCGGGCCGTAGGGCCCTCCAGGGATTCCACCGTCGTTGCCATTGATGCATCCCACTCCATGAGCGACGGTGGCGGGTTAGCGCTCCCCGCCCTCATTATGACCGAGCGCCACCGGTGGACAGGTAAGCCCCACACCGAGACTTTCTCGGCCCTGACCCACCAAACTCCGGGGCTGTGCAGGCCGGCCTCCCGCCCCCTGCGCCCGAGTCCCGGACCTTCCATCGCCATCCCTCTCCCAACAGACAGGACCGAAACCTAAACCCCACAATCGAATATCCTGCAAGCGGAACGTCCGCCTATGGAGGATGGAACACCCGCCTCAGGAGGACTGAAGAATAACCCGATGTGTCATTTATCGACCGAACAAGTTCACCGGCTTGCGTATACTGCCCCGTGCGCTGGTAAACTGATATGCAACTGGTCCCACCCCGAGTCTCCCGCCGCGAATAGCAAACCATGCCACCGCTATTACAGGTAAACAACCTAAAGACCTACTTCTATACCGAAGACGGTGTGGTCAAAGCCGTCGACGGCATCTCCTACTCCCTCAGGGCTGGGGAAACAATGGGCCTTGTCGGCGAAAGCGGGTGCGGCAAGACCGTCAGCGCGCTTTCTTTGATGCGCCTCATCCCTTCACCTCCAGGCAAGATCGTGCAAGGTGAGGTCCTACTCGAAGGAGAAGACCTGCTCAAGCTCAGCAACGACCAGATGAGACGCCGGCGCGGTAACGACATCGCCATGGTCTTCCAGGAACCCATGACCTCCCTCAACCCCGTCCTCAGTATCGGTCGTCAGCTAACAGAAGCCCTCGAAATGCACCTCAACCTGACGGGAAGAGCCGCATACACCCGCGCCGGTGAGCTTCTCGAAGAGGTTGGCATCCCGGACCCCGGTCGCAGGCTGGACGACTATCCTCATCACATGAGCGGCGGCATGCGGCAGCGCGTCATGGTGGCCATGGCCCTTAGCTGCGAGCCTAAAGTCCTCCTCGCCGACGAACCAACCACCGCCGTTGACGTCACCATTCAGGCCCAACTTCTCGAGCTTATCAGCCGCCTCTCAAAGGAGCGCGGCACCGCCGTAGTTATCATCACTCACAACCTCGGCGTCGTGGCCCGTTACGCCGATTCCGTCAACGTCATGTACGCCGGCAGAATCGTCGAAAGTTCCTCCGCTCGTAATGTCTACGGTAGCCCGCGCCACCCCTACACCCTGGGACTTCTTGCCTCCGTGCCCAGACTTGACGAGTCCATCAGGGAGCAACTTGTTCCCATCGAGGGCGCACCTCCTGACCTCGCCCACCGTTCCGAAGGCTGCTCATTCCGCCCCCGATGTGCCTTTGCCATCGATGCTTGTGCTGACACCGATCCGCGCCTTGAATTCAAACGCCCCGGACACTCCGCGGCATGCCTCCTAGACGTCACCCGTCGCACCCCGGAGCCCGTCTCATGATGGTCCCCGATCCCTACGTCCTGCTAGACGTCCGTGGTCTGCAGATGCACTTCCCCGTAAGCAAAGGCGTCATTTTCCAGTCAAGGGTGGGTGAGATCAAGGCCGTCGACGGCGTCTCCTTCCAAATCATGCGCGGCGAGACTCTCGGCCTCGTCGGCGAAAGCGGTTGTGGCAAGACCACCATCGGCAGATGCATCCTCCAGCTCCTCAAGCCCACCGGCGGCGAAGTGCGCTTCCGGGGCGAGAACCTTACCCAGTTCTCCGGCAAGGAAATGCGTGCCCTCAGAAAAGAGCTTCAGGTCATATTTCAGGACCCCTACGGCTCCTTGAACCCCCGCATGACCGTCGGCGCCATAGTCGAAGAGCCTCTCATAATTCACAAGATCGGCGATCGAGACGAGCGAAAGAGCAGGGTGCAGGAACTCTTCGAAGTGGTGGGTCTAAACCCCAATATGATGGACCGATATCCCTACGAGTTCAGCGGCGGTCAGCGCCAGAGGATCGGCATCGCACGTGCCCTTGCCGTAAACCCGACCTTCATCGTCTGCGACGAGCCGGTCTCCGCCCTCGACGTATCCATTCAGGCCCAGGTCATAAACCTGCTCCGCTCCCTACAGGAGCGCTTCGACCTCACCTACCTCTTCATCGCTCACGATCTGTCCGTCGTGAGGCACATCTCAGACCGGGTCGCCGTGATGTATCTGGGCAAGATCGTCGAGATAACGGGCAGGGACGAGTTGTACCAGGACCCGAAGCACCCCTACACCCGTGCCCTTCTGTCCGCAGTCCCCATCCCCGACCCCGTGGTCGAGGCCTCTCGCGAGCGGATTATCCTCACCGGAGACGTACCCAGCCCCATTGATCCCCCAAAGGGCTGCTCCTTCCATCCCCGCTGCCCTTTCGCCATGGACATCTGTCGGGAAATTACTCCCCTCCTAAAACGCACCTCCCAGGGTCACTCGGTGGCGTGCCACCTCTACTAGTCACCCTGCCTACACTGGCAAGTTATACAACCCTATCGCATTTTCTCCCGCAACCTTCTTTTGGTCTTCCTCGGGCAGCGCCGCCAGTGTTTTCTTCAGGTTGATCACCGGGTCGATCGGAGAATCAGAGTGTGGGTAGTCGTAGGCCCACATAACCTTGTCAGCGCCTAGCAGCCCTATGGTCACAGCCCCGATCTCGTCGTCCGGGTCCATGTCTATCCATCCTTGACGGTAGAAGTAAAAGCTCGGCTTTTCCTTCATCGGCGTTGTGAACCCGAGCACCTCATACCTCTCATCCATCCTATTTAGCATCCAGGGCATCCATCCGCACCCCGACTCAAGTACCAGTACCCTCATCTCCGGGAATCGGTCAAACGCTGACTCCTGGAAGAAGCTTGTGTATCCCAGCATTACGTCCAGTCCGTTGGTCGAAAAAGTCCACCAGCTAGGCATCGCGAACTCAGGATACAAAATGCCAGATACGCCTGTGCCGCCGGATGCCGGATGTAGGCTTAGAGGTACTCCCTGTTCCTGGAACTCGGCCCACAGGGGATCCCAATGGCTCCTGCCGTAAGCTACGTCTCTCGGCGGCGAGGACGGCACCATTACTGCCCGGGGCCCCCACCCCGAGGTCCTCTTAAGCTCCTTGACCGATTCCCCCACATCCGTCCACGGCAGCAACACGCTTGGGTACAACCTTCCAGCCTGGGCGTTGCAGAAGTCCATGATCCAATCGTTGTACACACGGCAGTAGGCCGCCGCCAGCCCGGGGTCCCTCGTAGTCGCCATCCACGAAAGTCCCAGCGATGGGAACAGAATCGACACATCGATGCCTTCCCTGTCCATCAGCTTCACCCGCTCGCCCGGGTCGCAGGCCCCGGGCGCCATGGCCCTGCCATCGTCGTAGCTCACGTCGTGCTTTTCGAAAATATGCTCTTTGCGCCATTCAGCGCTCTTCCCGATGGTAGCCAGATTCGCCGACGTTGACTTGACCAGTTTCCCGTGCACCTGCCCGTCGATAACCCAGTAGTCCAGTCCCTCGTCATCCTTCTTAAACTGCATCGCCCGGCCCCGGTACTCGGGCTCCAGGTTTTCCGTCCACAGATCAGGTGGTTCCAGGATGTGGCCGTCTATATCCACGAACTTCATTACGGACCTCCTTGCAGGGGCAACGCTAACTGAATTCAGCGGATATGATACCACCCACATATGAAAGGGCACGCCCGAAGACGTGCCCTTGATTGATGCGATAGTGGACCCATTTGAAAGCCCAGGAATTGCAGAGGAACTGGTGCCCCTGGGGTGACTCGAACACCCGACACGCGGTTTAGGAAACCGCTGCTCTATCCTCTGAGCTACAGGGGCACGGCAGGCATTATAAAGCCAAAACCCCCGGCTTGCCCTGTCTTACAGACGTGCACCCCTCCCTAGTAGACGGGTTCTCCCCTGGTTGAATAAGAGGATGAGTGCTCTGCAATGGATGCCAGTCTTTCACCAAGCCGGTCTTCGGCCAGGTCCATATCGTATTGGCTCTGCAGGCCCATCCAAAACTCCCTGGAGTTCCCAAAGAAGCGTGAAAGCAGTAGGGCGGTCTCGGCGGTAATGGAACGCTCTCCGTGAACGATCGCATGAATCCGTCTCGGGTCCACGCCAATACTTTTAGCCAGATGGTACTGGCTGATCTTCATCGGCAACAGGAATTCCTCGTATAGGATTTCCCCTGGATGAATGGGGGCTAGCTTTCTATCGGATGTCTCCCCGGCGTACGTTGTCAACATACTCTCCTAAACGGTGGCGCCATTCAGTGATAATCGACTACTTCCACTTCATAGGCATTGTCCCCGCTCCAGACAAAGCAGATGCGCCATTTATCGTTTATCCGAATGCTGTGCTGCCCTGACCTGTTGCCTACCAGTGCTTCCAGCCGGTTCCCCGGCGGCACTCTTAGGTCGTTCAAGTCCGCTGCATTGTTCAGCATCATTAGTTTCCGCTGAGCTCGGCGCTGGATATCGGTCGGGAAATTTCTGACGCGCTGGCGCTCCGCTATAGCCTGAGCTGCTCTGTCGCGAAAACTCCTGATCACTTGCAGGAATAATAGCACACTACGCCAATAGTGCCAAGCGCTATGCATCTGAGATCGTGTTCAAACAAATGAGAGCAACCGCAGGTTCACAGGTCGTCATTTCAGTTCATGAGCGGGGCCACGCTGAATATCACCGAGAAGGGCTTGCAGTAGATGATCACGCTCATCTGCGCCTCAGCGTTCACATTCCCTGGTATCGGATAGTTCTGGTTGCCGATGTTGCCCTTAAGTCTTCCCAAGTCGTGGTATTCACTGTCCTTGATGTCGCTAACCCGCATCGGGTCTTCGTGGACCGCCAGCAGGACGTGGAGCCTGGGCCCGTTCGTGACGTTCAGGTTTTCCAGCCTGAGCAGGTGGCTGCCATCCGGCGCACGATATATGACCGCCTGGCCGCTTCCCCGGTGGAAGCTGTCGGCATCCCGGAAACTGCCCTCCTTCAGCTTTACAGCCTCGCTGCCCTCCTCCTCTGCCATCATCATCTCCGGCATCGCCTCCATCATCGGCTCATCGTCCATTGCCGCGACAACCGCCATGGTCATCTCGATGTCTTCCATCTCCATCCCCTCAGGCACTTCCGCCGTGTAGGCGAATGGGAACTCCTCCTCAACCGTCTCGTCTATGAACAGAGGCGAACCTAGCCCCCAAGCCAGGAACCCGAATACGATTACCAGGGGTGCTGCAATGATCGCCGCCAACCGTCTCCGCCTCCACACTGCCAAATGCAACTCGCGTCTGTAGGCGTAGTAGGACACCGCTGCGCCTATCACAAGAATTGCTGCCAGGATCGGCCAGCGCCACGGATACAGGTCTGCCGCGATACGTTCAAGGGTCCCAAAGAATTCCGCCATGTCACCACTCCTCCATACTGATGATGGGCCTCGGCACGAGATCTGCTGTGGCCCCGTACCTGAATGGTTAGTCCGAACAGTGTGAATATCAGACGTTAACGCCTGATATTCCCTTGTGTTTTACCGAGTTGCTCCCCAGTCGTTCCAGTAGATCATCTGTCGGGCCGGTAGCCGCTTGGCAGGCCTAAAGTCCTCTCCCTTGTAGTACGCCACTGGAAGAAGCGCTGCCTGCGTTACGTCGTCAGGGATACCCAGAAGTTCCGCAACTTCCTTTTCGTTGGGAAGATGCAGCGTTGTCCACGCGGCTCCCAGGCCTCGGGCCCTGAGAGCCAGCATAAAGGACCATGCCGCCGGCAAAATCGAGCCGTACAGGCTGGCCTGCGCCGTCACGCCGTCGTTCTCCACGCGACCATCGCAACACGCCAGCACCAGTGCTGGGGCCAGATGCATGTTCTCTGCCAGATGCGTCGCCGAGTCCCGGATCAAGCCCGCACGTTGCGTCCTGAGGTCATCCGGGGCGTATTTGGGTGGGTCCTCATCCCTCATGGCCCTGTAGGGATAATACCCTCTCTTGTAGCAGTCTCCCACCACCCTCTTTTTCTCAGGGTCCGTAACTATCATGAAGTGCCAGTGCTGTTGGTTGGACCCCGTTGGCGCCTGCATCGCAATCTCTATGCACCGCTCCAGTACTTCCGGTTCCACCTCCCTATTAAAGTCCAGCCTCTTTCGCACGGTCCTAGTGGTAGTCAACAATTTATCTGCCACTGCTATGTCAATGTCCAACGTTCTGCCTCCGGTCTTTGAGGTTCGCAGGGGCCGAAGCCCCTAATTAAAATCTAGCACATCTCTCCCTTTCCGTCTTCCATTACAATGTCTTTCACGTCCGCACGGAAGTGGCCTACCTTCCCTCTCTGCTATAATCGCCGCATCCCCAACTGCGGAGCGATTCCAGAGGAGGCCCGACTTGACTCCACCGGCACAGACCCACGAAAAAGACCTTGTTGGCACCCAGGTAGTCGACTTCGAGCAGAGGGTGGATATCAAGCGCCTCCGCCAGGACCGGCTCAACAGACTCCAATCCGAGATGGCAGCCGCCCACCTTGAAGCGCTCCTCCTGTTCGACCCGGTAAATATCCGCTATGCAATCGGCTCCCGGCTCAACGAGACCTTTGGCCTCCGCTTCAAAGGTTCTCACGTCCTCGTTCCCCAGGAAGGGCGTCCGGTCTATTTCGACTCCAATGAGCTTCATGCCGAACTCTTCTCCCAGGATACGGAGGTAAAGCCGGCCGTCGGCGTCGAATTCTGGATGACGGGCGACTACACCCGGGACAACACCCTCAGGTGGGCCCAGGTCCTCAGAGATACCCTTAACTCTCTCGGCATCACTTCCAGCCGTCTGGGCATCGACAGGCTCGACGCCTTCACCATCAACGCCCTTTTGGACCACGAATTCACTTTGGCCGATGGTCTGGAGCCCCTTTCCCTTGCGCGCTCCATCAAGACCCCCGACGAAATCTCCCTAATCCGCCAGTCCTGTGCCATCGCCGACGTCGGCCTCGCCAAAGTCCAGGAGGCCATCAAACCCGGTGTCACCGAGAACGACCTCTTCGCCCTCCTCTTGCATTACAACGTCTCCAGGGGCGGTGAGCGTATCGACGGTAAGCTCCTCACGGCTGGCGGCAATACCAATCCCTGGATCAAGCGGGACGCCTCAGACCGCCTCGTCATGCCCGGCGATCTCGTCGCCATAGACACCGACATGGCCGGACCCCTGGGCTACTTCGCCGATATCTCCCGTACCTACCTGTGCGGTGACGTGGAGCCTAACGAGGAGCAGATGGACGCTTACAAGCGGGCCTACGACTATATATACTCCACCATCCCTTATTTCGTACCCGGCGCCTCCTTTGCAGAGGTCTCCGAGAAGGCCCCCACCATACCCCCCGAATACAACCGCAACCGCTACCCCCTCATGGCCCACGGCGCAGGCATGTCCGACGAATGGCCTGCAATCTACTTCAAGGACCCCCGCCCCAACGAACCCTCCAACTACGCCGGCGAGATCAAGGAGAACATGGTCATCTGCATGGAGGCCAGCTTCGGCAGGGAGGACGGCTTGCAGCAGGTCAAGCTGGAAGAGCAGCTTCTCATCAAGGCGGACGGTCCCGAGATCATCTCCCAGGCCCCATTCGACTGGCGCTTCATGGACTAAGCGCGTGGCTCCCGACATCCCGAACCCCGGAGGCTAATCATGTCGCCTAAGCAATTTCACGAGAGAGACGTTCTCGGCCGCCAGGTAGTCGATTTCGAGGAGCGCATCGACGTTAAGCGGATGCGCCGTGAACGCATAGCCCGTCTTCAGAACGAGATTGCGAACGCGGACTTAGGAGCAATCCTCCTCTGGGACCCCGTAAACATGCGTTATGCCACCGGCACCCGGCTAATGGAGAGCTTCATGCTCCGCCACAAGAACAAGTCTGTACTCGTACCACGGGAGGGCAAACCCATCATTTTCCAGCCCAGCCGTCTCGACTCCGCCGTTGTCGACGATGATATCGAACTTCGCTGGATCAATACCTTCGAGTTCTGGCAGCTGGGCACCTACACGCCGGAAGCCACCAAGAGATGGGCAGCGGAATTCAAGACCGTCCTTGAAGAGCTCGGAATCGCAGGAGAAAAACTCGGCATAGACCGCATGGACCCCGACAGCGTTCTCGCCTTGACCGATCTCGGCATACGCGTAGAGGGCGCCCTTGCGCCCGTCGGCTGGGCAAGGGCCATCAAGACCCCCGATGAGATCGCCGCCATCCGACAGGCCTGTGCCATCGCCGATGTGGCGGTCTCCCGGGTCCGCGATGCCATTGAGCCCGGAGTCACCGAGAACAAGCTCTACTCCATAATGTCCGGCACCAACCTTGAATACGGCGGCGAACGCATCGACGGCAAGCTCCTCGCCTCTGGCGGCAACACCAACCCCTGGCTCCACCGTGAGGCCACCGACCGCGTCGTCCTACCCGGCAACCTCGTTGCGATGGACACCGACATGGCCGGGCCCCTCGGATATTTCGCCGATATTTCCCGTACTTACCTATGCGGTGACGTCCAGCCCAACGAGGAGCAGATGGACGCCTACAAGCGCGCCTATGAGTTCGTCCAGACCGGCATCCCAAAGTTCGTACCCGGCGCAGCCTTCATCGACATTGCCAACTCCATGCCTGAAGTGCCCGACGAATACAAACGCAACCGCTATGTCGTTCTTGCCCACGGTGCGGGCATGTCAGACGAATGGCCTGCACTCTACTTCCCGGACATGGACGACACCGGTTTCGGCAATGACGTGGGCGAAGTACAGGAAAACATGGTCATCTGCATGGAGGCCAGCTTCGGCCGAGAGCACGGGATGGAACAGGTAAAGCTGGAGGAACAACTCCTGATCACCAAGGACGGCCCGGAAATAATGGCCCAGGCGCCCTACGATTGGCGTCTCGTCCCCACCGAAGTCTAACCCCCACCGAGGCAAATACCCCTTATGACTCGCCCCACCCTCGAGGACATCTATCGCGCCCGTGCCCTGCTGTCCGACTACATGTCCCCCACCCCTCTCCACCACTACCCCGGCCTTGATGCCCTAATCGGCTCCGAGACTTACGTAAAGCATGAAAACCACACAAAGCTCGGAGCGTTCAAGATACGCGGTTCCCTGAACACGATGTCCCAACTCACGCCCGAGCAGAAAGAGCGCGGCCTCGTTCTCGCATCCTCCGGCAACTTCGGCCAAGGGATGGCCTATGCGGGGCGCATATTCGGTGCAAGAGCCATCGTTGTACTGCCTGAGAACCCCAATCCCTCCAAGGTTGAGGCCATTAAGGCCTTTGGAGCAGAGGTTGTCCTCAGCGACACAGTCTATGACGCCGACCCCGCAGTCATACGCTCCATAGTCGAGGAACGTGGCTCCCAATACATCAGCGACTCCACCGATTCCCGTTTCATGGCCGGCAGCGGCACAATCATGCTCGAAATCCTGGACCAGCTCCCCGATGTCGACGTGGTCATTTTCCCCGTCGGTGGCGGAGGGCTGGCCTCGGGCGTCTCCGTAGCAGCCAAAGCCGTTAAGCCCGATACCCAGGTCATCGCAGTGTGCAGTGCCCAAGCTGCTTCCCCTTACCTGTCCTGGAAAAAGGGTGAGCTTGTTGACGCCCCAATGACCACCTTCGCCGAGGGCATCGGTGTCAAGGTGACCGAGGAAGTCCCCTTCCGCATCATGCGCGATTTGCTCGACGATTTCGTCGCCGTCGACGATGATGAAATTCGAAGAGCCATCGTACTTATGCTTGAAAAAACTCACAATATAGCTGAGGGGGCAGGCGCCGCACCCCTCGCCGCAGCCCTGAAGCTCAAGGATCAGTTGCAGGGCAAGAAAGTTGCCCTCATTCAGTCGGGCGGAAACGCGTCCATCGAAGAACTCAAAACCTGCCTTGGAGCCCCCCAATGACCTACACCACCGACCTTCAGGCCATCACCAAGGCCCACGCACTGCTCATGCGGTACATGTCCCGCACACCCCTCCACCATTACCCGGGTCTCGACGCCCTCCTCGGTTCCGAGACCTACGTCAAGCACGAAAACCACACGGCCATCGGCTCCTTCAAGATCAGGGGTGGCCTCAACGCCATCGCTAACCTCACCCCCGAGCAATTGAAAAAGGGCGTAGCCGTCGCTTCAACCGGAAACTTTGGCCAGTCTGTGGCCTACGCCAGTAAACTTTTCGGCTGCCACGCCGTCATCGCCCTGCCCTCCAACCCCAACCCCGGCAAGGCCGAGGCCATCCGCAACTTTGGCGCGGAGCTCATGACCCACGGCGCGGACTACGACGAAGCACGCGACAACCTCCAGGCAATAGCCGACGAGAAGGGTTACCGACTCTTCAACGACGCCGAAGACCACGATTTCGTTTCCGGCCTCGGGACCTGCATGGTCGAAATACTCCAGGACCTTCCGGACGCCGAAGTCGTAATCGTGCCCATTGGCGGCGCCGGCTTTGCTTCCAGCCTCTGCATCGCGGGCAAGGCCATCAAGCCCGACCTCGAAATCATCGGCGTCTCATCGGAGGCCGCGTTGTCTCCCTATCTTTCCTGGAAAGAGGGCCGCCTCGTCGACTCCCCCACTACCACCTTCGCCGAGGGCATCTCTGTCCGCGTCTCTTTCGACGGATCACAGGCCGTTATCCGGGACCTCCTAGACGACTATGTGCTCGTCTCCGAAGACGATATCCGCCGCGCGGTAGTCCTGATGCTCGAAAAGACCCACAACCTCGCCGAGGGTGCAGGCGCCGCACCCCTCGCCGCCGCCCAGTCCCTGAAAGACCGCATCAAGGGCCGCAAGACCGTGCTAATCCTGAGCGGCGGCAATCTCTCCCTAACCCACCTTAAAGAGTGCCTGGCCCTCTAACCCTAGTTGCCCTCCACTCTCTATTGGTACCGAACTAGGGGAGTGCATGGGCGCAGAGTGCCCATGCACTCCCCTGTTCTTATATCCCCCCTCCCTTGAAGGCCCTAAGGGAGAGGGGGATAACGGGGGTAAGGGTTCCTTTCCCCTCCCTGCTATAATTCAGCCATGCCCAAGACACCTCCAATGTACACGGGCTTCGGAGACGGCGGCCAGACCGGGCTGCTCTATGGCGGTAGAGTCTCCAAGGCCGACCCCCGCTGCGAGGCCTATGGCGCACTCGATGAGGCTGTGTCCGCCATGGGCCTCGGGCGGGCCCTCTCTCCTAAACAGGACGTCCAGGAAATCCTCCTCGCCCTCCAAAGGGAGTCCTTCACCGTCGGCGGCGAAATCGCCATAGACACCGACTTCTACCCCAAGTTCCTCCAGCACTTCCAGAAAGTCACCGCCGACATGGTAGACAAGCTGGAACAGACAACCGACACCCTCTCGGAGAAAATAGAGCTGCCCCGAGAGTTCATTATGCCCGGCGGCTCACCCGCCGGCGCAGCCATCGACCTCGCCCGCTCTACAGTCCGCCGCGCCGAGCGCCGCACCGTCGAACTTATGGAAAGCGGCCTACTCACCAACACCGAAATCCCCCGCTACCTCAACCGCCTAAGCTCCCTCCTCTTCGTCCTCGCCCGCTACGAGGAGTCCCTCCAACCCCCGCCATAGAGCAGCGTCGAAGAGTCTACCGGCTCTTCTGGTGGGGGCTCCTGTTTCGGGAGTCGCACCCTAATCATGTACGCAGCGAGTATTGTAATTCCGTAAGCCACAACCATTGGCAGAACGTAGAATATCCAGATGTAGAAAGTGCTCAATATCGGAGTCTCGTACAAGAAGGAATTCTCGATATCCAGTGCCACATACGGTGAAGCGTACGCCACCATAGCTGACCCAAACAACGCCACGAGTCCCTTCCTCCCCACACTCTTCCCTGCATCCGTGCTATGTAGCGCCCATATCGCAACTACGCTCAACAACACCTTGACCGCTAACACACCAATTTCGTAACCAAAGCGTGCCCCATCTATCGATGCTAACAGGTTCACTCCCGGAAAGGCTATAACGCCGATTAAGACAAGCACTTTGTGGAATCCCTCACCCGAAGCCTGTCGTGCAAACCCCACTAGAATCGCAAGGCCGACAACGGCTTGCACCAGGCCAAGCAACGCAATGTAGATAGTAAAAGTAGTGACTGATGATTTTGCGTAAAAGGCTCCATGCACTCCTGCCTGAATCACATTAAAGATGATTGCAACAACTCCGACTACCAAGGAATACTGCCACATGAGTTTAAGCAATACTCGCGGCAGTCTGCTCACCCACCTATAAGAAATAGCCAGTAAAGCAAGATTGGCTATGGAAAACGGTAAAGCAGACCATCCATAGTTACCACTAACAAGAGTGGTGATGAGGATCAGAACTAGAGAACTCACAACCATTCCTACGATCGGCACCCCAAAAAACAGCCACAACTCCAACCTGTATTCCCGAACTTTATTCCGCACAGCAGCTCGCAATTCTCTTAATCCAGTCCCCCAACCCTCGATAACAGCATTTCGATGAACCGTTCCCCTTCTACCCGTGAGGCGACCCGGCAGTTTGGCTGCGGTTGTGCTCCTCCCGGGAGCCGATAGGGTACAGTCATCCCACGTGTCGGGCCTTCCCTTACCTCCACGTAAAGGCGACGCGGGGCGTCGGTCATCAGCGACGGATCAATCACCACCGCGGTGGCCATCGGGTCGTGCATATAGGTGCCGTCGAAGCCGCTCTGCGCCTGGGTGAAGTCCATGTAGAACTGGCAGCAGTCGTAGGCAAATCGACCCGCCCTGCCTCCCTTCTCCACAAACCACTCTCTAGCTGCGCTGCGCATCAGCCCTATGCCGTGTGTCGCGTCCGTCGGCACCATGGTGAACGCTATACCTGACTCCAGGACTACATCCAGCGCCTCCGGGTCCACGTAGGTGTTGAACTCCGCCGCGTAAAGCGGCTCTATGTTCCCTGCCGCATCCACGGCCCCTCCCATGTTCACCACCTCTACGGCCTGCGTCATCTTCTCAGGAAATTTCTGTATTGCACGTGCCACATTGGTTAGGGGCCCCGTGGCCACTACCGTTACCTCACCCGGCCTTTCGGCCACCATGTCCGCCATGGCCTCGACCCCACTCTTTTCGGCCAGCAGTCCCCAGTCAAGCTCCGGGTAGTAGTCATCCCCCAGGTCACCCAGCCCATCTTCGCCGTGCACCGCCGCCGCCGTGTAAAGTTCCTTCACCATCGGCGCCGACTCCCCCTTGAACACTGGCGGCCTCTTTTCCTCCTCAACAAATGAGAGTATGCGCAGCACGTTCGGTGTGCATTTGTCCACGTGTACGTTTCCACTTACGGTCGTAATCCCGATCACCTCCACCTCCGGCGAAGCCAGGGCCAGCAGTATTGCCAGCGCATCATCAACACCGGCGTCCACGTCCAAAATGATGGGTCTAGGCATTGAAGTCTCCTCCATAAATGTAACAACAGGGACAACTGTTGGAGTATATTTCTCTTATCGCATTCCTTGGGAAAGGAGCATCTTATCATCAAGCCCATCATAGTAGCGGGCGGCATTAACATGGACCTGATCGCCTCAACCGAGAGGATGCCAAGGCCCGGCGAGACCGTGTTCGCGACAGGTCTCACCCGAGTCGCGGGAGGCAAGGGCCTAAATCAGGCCATCGCCGCCCGACGCCTCGGCAGCGCTCCCGTCTACATGCTCGGCAGCGTCGGGAAAGACCCCTTTGGAGATGAACTCCTGGACTTCATGCACGCCGAGAATATCGAAGCCGTGGGCGTATCTCGGACTTCCGACCCAACCGGTGTCGCCCTCATCACTGTCGACGCCCATGCCGAAAACACCATAGTCGTTGCCACGGGCGCCAACTCCCGCTTCTCCCCCGATACTCTGGAGCCCCTCACCTCCCACATAGCCAATGCAGGGGTAGCCTTGGTCCAGCTTGAAATACCCGTCGAGACCGTCCACCGATTCCTCACTATCGCCTCTAATTCCGGACTCACCACAATCCTCAACACCGCCCCCGCCCGTCCCCTACCTAATGACCTCCTCTCCCTGGTAGACATCCTATGCCTCAACGAAACTGAACTCGCAGAGATGACCTGCGTTGCCGAAATCCCCAAAGGGCCCGAGTCCCTCATTTCAGCAGCCCGAAAGCTGGTCACACGGGGCGCGGGCTGTGTCATAGTCACTATCGGGAAGGCGGGCGCATTGGTTATCACTCGGGACTCGGGCAGCCTGTTTCCGGGTATTGAAGTGGAGGCTGTGGACCCGACGGGTGCAGGAGACTGTTTCCTCGGCGCATTGGCCGCCCGTCTCAGCGAAGGTGCCTCGTTATCGGACGCCGTCCCTTTCGCCAATAGGGCTGCTGCTTTGTCAGTCCAGCGGTCGGGGGCCAGCTCTTCCATCCCACACCGCCCCGAACTCGATACCCCGCAATAGATTCGTCATTCCCTTGCCCCGACTCGGGAATCCACGCCCAATACGCAGGTTAGTCAAAAGCCAGAATGGCCCTACCGCGCCCGATAATTCGGCTTCCTTTTCTCCGAAAAAGCCCTCGGGCCCTCTTTGCTGTCCACACTCTCATACAGTGCGGCCGTCAATGTGTGCACCAGGTGCAGGCCCTCATTATGCGGCATGTTGGAACCCCGGTACGCGAGGTCCCGTGTCACCCGCACCGACAGCGGAGCGTTTTCGCATATCCTCCGCGCTATCGATTCCGCCGTCGACATTACTTCGTCCTGCGCTACCACGCGGCTCACGAGCCCTATCCGCAGCGCCTTCTCCGCATCGATGAAGTCTCCTGTCAGCAGCATCTCCATCGCCTCCGCCATCCCGATCATCTTGGGCAGGCGCATCGCACCGTAGCCGTGCAGCAGCCCCCACTTGGGCTCCGGGCACCCGAAGGATGCGGTCTCCGACGCAATCCTGATGTCGCAGGCAAGCGCCAGTTCCAACCCACCGGCGAGACAATACCCGTTTATCGCAGCGATAAACGGCTTAACGGACATCAGCTGGTCGTAGTGCTTGAACATCGTATATGGCTGGCCCGGCCCCTCCAACTCCCGAGTCACGTACTCCTTCAGGTCTCCCCCCGCACTGAAAGCCTTGTCCCCCGCTCCTGTGACTATAGCCACCCAGACCTCCGGGTCGCGGTCCACTTCCTCAATGGTGGCGGCTAGTTTCTGTTTAAGCTCCTCGTTAATTGCGTTCATAGCCCGCGGCCGGTTAAGCGTGATGTAGGCAATCCTGTCCTGGACCTTGTACTCTAAAACCATGATTTGCCCCTTTGGTATCCGCCCGTAAGCTGCACCGCCGTCCCCGACACCCATCTCGACGCCGGGCTGGAGAGGTGTCTGATCATCTCCCCGATATCACGCGGTGTCCCAATGCCCAATGGGTATTCAACCAACACCTCGGCTTTGCGTGCTTCGCTCCACCCCGGCTCCCGTGAGTCGATTGCGCCCGGCATGAGAGCAACCACCCTGATCCCCTTGTCCGCACCCTGCAAGGCAAACTCCATGGTCATGCCCAGCAGGGCCGCCTTGCTTGCATTGTACGCGGGAGACATCCCCGGCTCTCCCACCCGAGCCGCCTGTGAGCTCATGTTGGCAATGAACCCCTTGCCCGCCTCCATCATCGGTTTCAATGCCGCCCTGGAGCAATAGAAAACCCCGTTCACGTTAACGTCTATAGTCCGTCGCCACTCCTCGTTCGGGAGGTCCCATGCGTTACCTCTGGGCGCGTCTATTCCTGCGTTGTTGACCAGAATGTCCAGTCGTCCGAACTCACTCATAGCCAGATTGACCAGTGCCTCCGTCTCCCGAGGATTGCTGGTGTCCATGACCATGCTCACCGCCTCCCCATCCATCCCTCGAATCTCCGACACCGTCCTGTCCGCGGGCTGAATGTCTCCTATCACTATCTTCACCCCCGCCTCTGCGAAGACATGCGCTATACCCCTGCCGATTCCCTGCGCCGCCCCTGTCACTATTGCCACTTCACCGGAAATGTCGCTGGTGTCGCCCATCTACTTCTCCCTCTGACCTGCTAGTCCCCGATCAACGGCGCTTCTGCAGAGACCCGCGCCTCAAGCAAACGTTTGTAATCTTCTTCCTCCAAACCCATCACCTCGCAGAATACCCGACGGTTGTGCTGAGCATACTGTGGTGCAGGCGCATGGCTCCCGCCCGGTGTCCCAGACATCTTGAACGGCATCCCAAAGTGCGGGAATTCCCCCACCGACGGATGGTTCGTCACCTCGAAGAAGTCCCTCTCCCTGAAGTGCGGGTCTTCGAACAGGTCATTGGCCTTACTCACGATTCCACACGGCACACCCGACTTCTGCAGCCGAGTCATCACCTCTCTGGCCCCGAGGCCCGATGTCCACGCGTTTATCACTTCGTCAATCTCTTCCTGCAGTCTGAATCTACCCAGGATATGCCGATATCGGGGATCCTTCAGTAGGTCTTCCCGTCCCATCCCCCGGCAAAGTGACTCCCACTCCGCATCGCTCCCTACCGAAATTGCCACCCACTCGTCCTCACCCTTACACCGGTATGCTCCCTGCGGCGCACGAGACAGGTGTCGGTTCCCGAGACGCTTCCGCACGCGGCCGTTCATCGTGTAGTCCAGGACTGCGTCCCCCAGCAGACCGATGTAGCCCTCCTGCTGCGACAGGTCCATCCGGGCCCCTTGCCCCGTCCGCCTCCTCTTCTCCAACGCCGCCAGGATAGAGTACACCCCCCACATCCCCGACCCCGGGTCGGTGAATGCTCCCGAAGAGCGCACCGGCGGCCCGTCCGGGTGACCGGTCAAATGAGAAAGCCCGGTCATGCCCTCCAACGCCTCCCCGAAGCATACGTAGTCACGGTAAGGCCCCGACCGTCCAAATGACGGCATGCTAATCATGATCAGGTCGGGCCTCACCCTTCTAAGGTCATCGTAGTCAAGCTGGAGATTGCCCATCACCCTCGCGCTGTAGTTTTCGATCACAACATCCGCAATCGACACCAGTTCCAGCATAAGTTCCCGGCCTCGCTCAGTCTGCAGGTCCAGGGCTATGCTGTTTTTGTTCCGGTTACCCATGTGGAAATAGGAGCCCCGGTTATGCGGGTCTTCAGTGTCTTCGATACCGTCCGGCGGAAGCATGTACCTCACCGCATCCACGTATACCGTCGCCTCGACCCGTATGACCTCCGCCCCCAGCGCTCCCATGAGCTGAGTTGCATACGGCCCCGCCCAATAACGGGTCAGATCGACGATCCTCACGTCCCTCAACGGCAATCTCTTGACGTCAGTTTGCATGGCCTATATCACCTGTCCCGACCCCAACATTGCCATCTCCCTCGCCGATATTCCCAACCTTTGCTGATAAACTTCCCGGTTTGCCTCTCCCAAGGTCGGCGCCATTTTCGGCCTGGAAGCATCTTCTCCCTCTATCGTCAGTCCCGTGCCCGGGATTTCAATATTCCCAAACTCCGGATGTTCCAACGTCTGGAAGAATCCTCGCTCTCTCAGGTGCTGGTCTCTGAGCATGTCCTTCGGTGTGTCGACCTTGGCGCAGGGTATCCTCAATAGCTGCGAAAGCTCGAAGGCCTCTTCCGTCTCCTGGTCGCTCAACCATGCCCCGATTGCGTCCCAAAGCGTCTGCTTCGCCTCTTCCGGAATGGCTCTCGAAAGTGCGGATTCGAAGGTGCCCACCAGTTCCGGGTGTCCGATCATCTCGAACAACGACTGCCTTTGCTGCTGCGTCAGAGAGGTCACTATCATGTAGCCGTCTTTAGTCTGGTACATGTCGCACAGGGGAGTTGGGGGAGACAGCGAGCTCCCGGTGCGGCCCCTTACGACCCCCTGGTACGTGTAAAGGACCAGGGTTGTCTCCAGGAAGTTCGCCGCCACCTCCAGCATCGACACGTCCACGTGCTGCCCCTCACCCGACATCTCACGCCAGTGCAGCGCCGTCAGCGCGGCAATCACCCCCGCCATCCCGGCTTTGAACTGCGGAAGGTACCCGCCCGACGGCACCGGCTCCTGGTCGGGGAAACCCGTGGGGTACATCAACCCGCTTATGGCCTGCGCAATCAGCTCGTTGGCCCTGTAGTCGGCGTACGGCCCCCACTGCCCGAAATCCGACACCGAAATCTGCACCAGCCCGGGATTCCCGGTCCTCAGTTCGTCATATCCTAGCCCGATCTCTTCCAGATACCCTTGATCGAAGCCTTCCACGAGCACATCCACCTCTTCAGCCAGACGTCGGAAAATCCTTCTCCCTGCGGATTTGGTCAGGTCCAGGGTCACGCTGCGCTTGCCACCGTTCAGGTGGAGGAATAGGCCGCTGGCCTCGATGCCCGGCCGATCATTGAAGAACGGCGCATATCCCCGCACCGGGTCCCCCGATACCGGAGGTTCGACCTTCACAACCTCCGCCCCACACCTCCCCAGCAGCCTCGCACAAAAGGCACCGCCTATGCCGTTGCTGACATCCAGGACCCGTAAGTTAGGGAGCCAACTGTTCATATCAATTTGGTAATGAGATTACGGCTGAAGCCGGCGTCTTCTCTTTTGCCTAAAATGCGAGCGTCACATGCCGGTTAAACACGTGACGCCCAGTATCTCGACTTATATTGAAGGATGAGAAATTCTCACCCCTCGCTCCTAGTACCCTATCGCGTCCAGCGATGCGTCCACCGCATCCACGTACGCATCCATCTCCTCGTGTCCCATCACGGTCGAGATGCAACTCAACCCCCGACCGGCATATACAATACCGTGCCCCAGCATTTCGTGGGTAAACTTGTTGAACGTCTCTTGCCCGGGCCCCGAGGCCGAGAAGTCCCGGAAATCGTTCATGTCCTGGTCTGTCAGGTGGAACCAGAACAGTGATCCCGTACCCGTGATCTGTGCGGGGACCTCTTTCCGCACGATCAGGTCGCCGAGTTTGCCCCTCACGTAGTCACCAAGACCACCTATCCGGTCGAAAGCCTCCGGCGTCATCATTTTCATCGCCGTCAGCCCCGCCGTCATCGTTACCGGATTTGCGTTGAATGTCCCGCCGTGGTGCACTTTGTGCCCCGACCTGTGGTCGAAAACTTCCATTACGTCGTCCAAGCCTGCCACAGCCCCCACCGGGAACCCACCCCCGATTATCTTAGCCAAGGCGGTGATGTCCGGCTTGATTCCGTACTGATCGAATGCCCCTTTATAGGAGACACGGAAGCTGATGACCTCGTCAGAGATCAGGAGAATGCCGTAGTCTTGGGTAATTCGTCTTATCGACTCCAGAAAACCCGGCTTGGGCGGAATCCACCCGAGCGCCGCAGGAAGCGGGTCGATGACCACTGCCGCCAGGTGGTCCTTGTGCTGCTCTATGATCGAGGCACAGGCGTCGATGTTATTCCACGGCATCGCAATTACTTCATCCGTGACCACAGGCGATACACTAGGCTCCGACACGCTGGTGGGGAATACGGAGTCGCCCCACTCGCCGGGGTTGGCGGCCTCACTGACCTGGGCGTAGTCATAGCTGCCGTGGTAGGCGCCCTCGATTTTGGCGATCTTGAACTTGCCCGTCCGCGCACGAGCCGCCTTGATCGACAGCATTACCGCTTCACTCCCCGAGTTGCAGAACCGGATCTTGTCGATGTAGTCGATCCGGTCCACCAGCAGGTTCGCCAGTTCCAGCTCCGGCTCCGTGGGCATCGCGAACGCGGTACCCTTCTCCAATTGCTTGCTCACGGCCTCAACTATTGCAGGGTGGGCGTGTCCGTGGATCAGCGAAGTCATGTTATTGATGAAGTCCAGCCGCTCCTCTCCCTCCACGTCCTTCAACCTGGACCCGCTCGCGCTGCTCACGTAGATTGGGTAGGGGTTCATGGTCACCGAGTGTCGGCTGTTCCCGCCCGGCAATACCCTCAGGCCCTGTTCGTAAAGCTGCTTGGACCGCGACGCTTCGGACCTGTACGCGATAGTCTCGGGGCCTTTGCCGGTCATGGGATACCTCCTGATGGTGAAACCCTTCTCCACGGGCTAGCAGAGAATATCAGAGGGGCTAAGGGTGTGCAACGGGCGGGGGCAAATGAACAGGAGGGACTAATGTAGAATTAAACAGTAGCCGTCAATTGAACCAAGATCCTTATTTTCTATGGATATCCTCTACAAATACGTCACCGCGGAGAGAGCACTCACCTGCATTCCTGAAGTAGGTGATGGTACTCTTCGTGCCACTCAACCGGTATACCTAAATGATCCTTTCGAGTGTGCAGTGATTACTCCTTACGCTTTCAAAAGCAAATCTGAAGAGGACAACAAATTGGCAGAGGTTTTAACTAGAATCAACAAACGCAATCCAGTGACAGCCGATGATGTACATCGAGCTAGGCAAGAACACGGAAGCCTGTTTACGCGTCAGTTGTTTGCGGAACAGGTTTCGACAAGGTTCGGCATTATATCTCTTACTGAGAATCCCTATCACCCGTTAATGTGGTCTCACTACACGATCGATGCGTCAGGCTTTGTCATCGGTTATGACGTTGCGGAACTTCGTAAGCTCATCAGCCCGAATGGATATCTTAGAATGGTGAATTACGGTGAGAAACCTCCCCCGATCCTTGATCCAATAGTCCTAGTATTTCCAGAGTCCAATTTGCCAAAGCTCTTGTCCGTAAAAGGTAAACATTGGAGCTATGAAGATGAATGGCGCTTGATGGTGGAGCTGAGAGAAACAATCGGTATAGGAGTAGATGTCCGTCGGGGACAACCCATTAATCTCGTCCAGGTACCAAACGAAGCGGTCGGGAGTGTGTACTATACTGAGCGAACACCGCCCGAATCAGTAGCGCTAATCCGAGGGCGCCTAGCGGATAAGAACAATCGATATCGAGCCGTAAGCCCGCGTAAACTGATCTTGTCTACCACATCATACGGCTACGAGGTAGACGTAGCAGATAGCGAACCGTAAGGGTAGTCTAACCCCTACTCTACCCCTACCGAAACCCCACCATCACCTCTTTCGCAAACCGTTCTGCCTGCGATATCCCCTCCTCCGGCGGGCACACGACGTTCATCACGAACTCCGTCACCCCTACGTCGATGAACGCCTGAAGCATCTCCCTCATCCGCTCCGGCGTCCCCAGCAGGTGCGGTGCGTCCGCAGGCACAACAGTCGAACTGCCGTATCTACGCGTAAACACCCCCGAGGCTATCTCCGCCGACTCCACCGCACTCCCCGAGAAGCACAGGAAGAGGTGCATGACTCTGGTCATGGCAGAAGCCTCGCGCCCCGACTCCCGCGCTGTCTCCTCTGCGCTTTCGAACATGGCCTTGGCCTCGGCAGGGGTCTTGCTTACCGGGATCAGCGAGTCGGCAAACCGTCCGGCCCTCCTCACCACCGACGCCGCTCCTCCCCCGACATGTATCCTGGGATGAGGCTTCTGCACCGGCTTGGGGAGTAGCTGGTATCCGTCCAGGTTGAAGTGCTTCCCGTGGAACGTCACCGAGTCCTCCGTCCACAGCCTCTTTATCACTTCCAGGGCCTCATCCGACCTGCTCGCCCTCTCCCGAGCGTTGCCACCGTAAGCCGCGAAGTCCGGTGACTCGTTGCCCACCCCGACCCCCAGCACCACCCGGCCGCCGGACAGGATGTCCAGGCTGGCGAGGGTCTGCGCTACCATCACCGGATTCCTGAGCGGCAGCAGCATCACGGATGGTCCCAGCATGAGTTTGCTCGTATGCGCCGCCATGAACGACAAGGCCGTAAAACACTCCAACGCCGGCGCTCCCGAGCCTATGTTCTCCGTCACCCAGATCGAGTCGAAGCCCAACTCTTCTACCCTTTTGGTGTACGCTGGCAGGTCCGTAAAGTCGGCCCGCTCCGAATACGTCACCCCGAACTTGATGTGTGACATTGGAAATTGCCTTCCTTATTTGAAATGCGGAATTAGCTCCCGCGCTACCCTCTCAACCGTCGCTGGGACATCTTCTGCCGCACACACAGGGTCCAGAATCACATGCGTAGTCCCGATCGCCTCATATTCCTTCAATACTTTTAGACACTCCTCAGTGGATCCCAGAATGGCGTTCACACCGGCGTGGACATGGTAAACCGGGTATGTGTACCGAGCTAAGAGTGTCGCCTTCACTACTTCCAGCGCTCTCTCCGCCGAGTCCCCGAAATTCACATACACGTAGAGCCCGTTGGTAAATTCCCTCGACTCCCGGCCCCACTCCCGACGGTACCCCTCTATCTTCCTATACATCTCTGCTGTCTCTGCAGGCGGAGTGTGGGCCGGTATGAATCCATCCCCCCACCTCCCCGCCCTCCTGAGCACCGGAGGGGCCTCGCCCCCAACCCAGATCGGTGGATAAGGTCGCTGAAACGGCCTCGCCCCAAGAGCGTAGTCCGAAAATTGGGAGAACTTACCATCGAAGGACGTCGGTTCTCCAGACCAGAGGCCTGTCATAATCTCCAGTGTCTCGTCGCAGCGCTTGCCCCGCTCGCTCAGGGGTACGCCGTAGGCCTTATATCCCTCCTCCGCGTTGCCCCCCGCCCCGACCCCAAGGATAAACCGTCCCCCCCGAAAGATGGTCGACTGTAGCCACGGCATGGGCAAATCCAACAGGATTCCTCAAGGGCAAAAGCACCACTGCAGGCCCGATGGTGATCCGTTCCGTGTAGGCGGCATATTGGCTCAGTACCACCATCGGTTCCAGGGCCTCTGGGCCGCTGTGTACGTTCTCCGTCACCCATAGCGAGTCGTAGCCCGATGATTCCACCAGCTGCGCCCACTCCCGAGTCTGCTTCGCATCCTGGTAGTACGCGTAAGATATGCCGAATTTCATGTAGCTATCCCTACTCGTTTCTCTATGCCGCGCAGACTAGCTCATCAGGAAGCCGTGTTTCAGAGGGTCCTCGGGGTCTAAAACGAACTGGTGCATCGCCGTCACGTATGCGGATCCCGTCAGTTCAGGCACTATCGCCGGGTAATCCCCCACCTTGGTTTCTCCCACCGCACGGGCCCGAAACAGCGTTCCAATATAGCTTTCGTAAACGAACTCCTCGTCCTTGCCAATTTTCCCGTTTGCGTACATCACGGCCAGCCGAGAACACGTCCCCGTCCCGCACGGAGAACGGTCGATGCTTCCCGGCGGAATCACGACCACATTCTTGGAATCGGCTTCCGGGTGGGTCGGAGGCCCGTAGAACTGCACCTGCATCGTGCCGCCGAAATAGGACTGCTCCCGGCCATTGGGTTCAGGGTGCGCAATTTCCAACTGCTCCAGGGCGTCGGTCCTTATGCTGATACCGGAGGCTATGATCTTCTCCAGTTCTCCCTCTCCTAATGTCAGCCCCACCGACTCCGCAGGCACCAGCAGGTAGTACATCCCGCCATAGGCTACGTCCGCCACGACTTCCCCAAACTCCCTCGTATTGAGGCTCACACCTTTCTCGTACAAAAAAGCAGGGACGTTCTGGATCGTCACCGACTTCGCCTTTCCTCCCTCAACCATCACCCGCGCCTCTATAAGTCCTGCCAGGGTCTCCAGGTTTATCCTGGTTACAGGCTCCTCTACCTCCACCATCCCCGTTTCCACCAGGACCGTACAGGTCGCAATTGTGCAGTGGCCGCACATGGGCACGTACCCCTGCGGCTCCAGGATCAGCATTCCGACATCCGCGCCGGGCATTGAGGTTTCCGTTATCACCGTTGCACACATCCCGGAATGTCCCCGGGGCTCGAACAGCACTGCCGTCCGAAGATGGTCCATCTCGTCCCGCAGATACTGGGTTTTCTCGACTACGGAGTGTCCGGGAATCATAGGAAAACCGCCGGTTATCACCCTAAGGGGACACCCGGCGGCATGTGCCTCAACACTGCTTATGACGTTGGATATATTCATGTCTCAAGGTCTGGCATTCCGAGGCCCCGCAACGTCGAAGATGCGCCTCAGGCGTGAATTCAGGATTTGCCACATACCCTTTTGATGGGCTGTGTCTACACCCTACAACTGGTAGGCCACATCCACCCCCGACACCTCCTCCCAAGACCCGTCCCGCCGTACGTAGAACTCCAGGCGGATCCCGTCGGGGTCCAACAGGAAGAAGCTCCGCTTTGTCGAGGAGTCGATGCTCACCTCGGGCTCGATGCCCTTGGCTCGGACCGCAGCTTCCGCGGCCTCCAACTCCTCCTCGTTTTGCAGTTCGAATCCTACGTGGTGCATTCCCGGGGCGCGGCCCTCGGTTAAGGGAATTATCGCAAGATCTCGTCTTCCCAAGGGGCCCGTGAAGACGGTATAGGCCCTATCGTCCGCCGAATGCGCAACCTCCAGCCCCGCCACGTCCTTGTAGAATTCCACCAGACCCTCATAGTTCTCGGCCACGATCACTCCATATCCCACCTGCCTGCTCGGGATAATCGCTCCAGGTTGAGGAATGAGCTCGGGGTCCACTGCGTATCTCGGGTCCGTGCTTCGCTCTGCGTTGTCCGGAGTCCATTTGACCGTCAGCACCTCCGTATTGCCTTCTCTCCAAACTTCACGCCAGTCCTTCGCCGCGTCTGCGTAGAACTCGTGATAGTTGCCCTCGGGGTCGAAAAGGTAAACGCTGTGCGACACTTGGTGGTCCGCCGTCCTGTGAATCGGCAGCCCCGACTCTAGCGCGCGCTCGTAGGCCTCTAGCAGGACAGCCTCGTTTTCCATCTCCCATCCGAAGTGGTTCAGCCCGGGCCTCATGCCGCGTTTCTCCGATATCAGACTCGACCCATCCCCCGCCTTCCTAGCCCTCCTCGATACCTCGATCAGGGCGACGTCATGATGCGAGCTTCCGTTGCTCAGGAAAATAGCCTTGATGGGTGGCTCCCTGAATACCTCGCTAAGTCCGCACACCTTGGTGTAGAACTCCGACGAGCGTTCCAGTTCTCCCACAAAAAGGTTCGCATGCCCCAGTCGTCGGGGGCTGAACATTACATTTTGGTTGCCCATCTTACCTTCTCCTATCCTTCGGAATTCCCTCTCCCTTGACGGGAGAAGGCCAGGGTGAGGGTGAATCTCCCCCTACAACCCGTGCACCTTAGCCACATTCCCTCCGACCAGCTTCTCCTGGTCCTCGCTCGAAAGGCCGTCCAGTATCCGCTCCAACGATTCGTGCGCATCCAGCCCTATCGACCGGATATGCGGGAAGTCCGACCCCCACATCACCCCATCCGCCCCGATGTGATTTACCGCATCCCGTCCGAACGGGTCATCTATCATCCCGTGCCACATCCGTTTCTTTATGTAGTCACTAGCCAGCATGTCCAGCTTTTCCATCGGCATCCGGTGTGCGGCTGCTCCCTGCACCTGGTCCATACGGAACATGAACATCGGCACCCAGGATATCTCCCACTCGGCGCAGATCAACTTTAACTTGGGGAACCGGTCGAGAATCTTGCCGAAGATAAAGTCGTCGGCCAGGGTGGTTGTCAGCTCCAGGAAAAGATCGACCCACGTACTCGGGGCCCGCTCCATGTCTTCCCTGGTGTGGAAGTGCAGGGGATCCGGCACCCGACCCGTAATCGAGTGTAGTGTGATTGCAATGCCAGCGTCCTCGGCGGCCGTCCAGAATGGGTCGTAGTATTTGTCCCTGTACGGCTTCGAACCCACCGGCGGGACGACGTTGATCATCGCACCTTTCAGGCCCTTCTTGGATATGCGTTCCAGCTCGGCCAAGCCCCAGTCAACATCCTCCATGGGGATGGCGCCAATCCCGATCAACGTACTTGGACTGTACGACACGAACTCCGCCAGCCAGTCGTTATACGCCTGCGAAGCCGCCCTCACGACCTCCCGGTCCCGACCCTGCATTGCCAGCATCATCAGCGTCGGGTTAAGCACCTCCGCCTCAACCTTGGCCTCCTGCTGAAACCTGACCCGCTTGGCCGGGTCCTTGCCCGCGTCCACCAAGTCTCCCATGTCGGCCATCTCGGCCTCTGTCTCGTCTATTTTCAGGTATTGCGCTCCCGTGTAGAAGAACCGGCCCTTCTTACCGAGATATTCGTTCACTATGCGCGGCGTCCGCTCACCGAACCTCGACCCGATGGCATCCCACCAAAGGTCCGTCGGCTCGACGACATGGGAATCCGCCGAAATAACTCTGTCAAACTTCAAGAAATTCCTCCGATCAGATGTGAAAGCAGTCCCTCTCGCACCGCCACCTGCCGCCCGATTTTACCCAAAACCAACCGGCTCTTCAATCAGGGAGCGCCGCCCCAGATTCCTCGCGGGGAATCGGAATGACGGCTCTTGCGCGTCGGTGGGCTCGAGCTCTATGAATCGAAGATGTCTAGAGGGAGGAAGGCGGATACGCAGACGTTTGGGAGGTCCACGACCTCGCTCACCTTGAAGTCTACGGCCACGCTGCAGATGACATAGGCCTGCTCCCGGCTGTATCCCCGCTCCATCAGTAGGTTGACCATGTTCAGCAAGGCCTGCCTCGTAGCGAGGGTGACATTGCCCGCATCGTTCCTGCCATCCTCTATCGGCATGCCCGTAGTAGCGATGAACCGTTTCGGAGCGGCCATCTCCGGCGACGTCCAGTAGCTGTCCGACTCAAATATCGGGAACCGGATTTTCCCTTTCTCAGCGGCACCCTTCCTTACCCGAAACTTGGCATGAATCGCCGCAGACATCTCAACAGCCGTACCGCAGCATTCGCTGTCACCCTGAGCAAAGTGACCATCGCCGCACGAGAACATGCCGCCTTCCACGAACACGGGACAGAGGAGTCGGACGCCTCTTGTGAGCTGCTTTATATCCATGTTGCCGCCATTCTCCCTCGGTGGCATGGTTCGCAGTCCCTCGGAGGCCACGGGGTCCCAGGAGGGAACTGCTCCGATCTTGTTCGGCGGAAGGGCTGTTCCGCCAGCTTCGGCGGCCCGGGCCTCCCTCTCCCGACATGCTTCCATCAGCTCCCGAGACGGCGCCACGCCTATGGTTCCCATGAACGAAGCCTCTGGGACCCGCACGTTGGGAATTTGCTCCGACACCGCATGTTTTCCGTCCATAGACCATTTTGCCAGGAACGGCTCTCCGTACAGGTCGGCAAGGAATCCAAAACCCGGTTTGATGGAGGTGAAGCCGAATGTCCCGGGCACGATGTCGATGATGTCGATTTCCAGCAGGTCGCCGGGTTTAGCACCTTTGACGTAGACGGGGCCCGTTAGTGGGTGCACCACGTCGCGGCTGAAGCCAAGCAGCGACTGTGACGTAGAGTCGGCGGTGCACTGGCCGTCCGAGGCGTCACGGGTCTGGAGATAGACTTCTTCCTCGGGCTCGACCTCCAGGGCAGGGGGGATATCCGGGTGCCACCGATTATGTCCCTTCTCCGGCTCGTCTCCACATCTCTTCGAATAGTCAAGTTCTATGCTTTTCATTTGTTTTGACTCCTATCCCTCAAAGATGTCCAAGGGAAGAAACGCGGACACGCAGACGTTGGGCAGGTCGACTATTTCGCTGACCTTGAAGTCGACGGCGACGCTCGTGATGCAGTAGGCCTGCTGGCGGGTGAAGCCACGGGCCTCCAGAAGGTCGATCATGTTGAGCAGGGCCTGCCTGGTGGCCAACGTTATGTTCCCCGATTCATTTCTCCCATCCTCAATCGGCATCCCGGTGGTGGCAATGAACCGCTTGGGCGCAGCCATTTCCGGCGATGTCCAGTATTCGTCCGCCTCGAATATGGGGAACCGGATGTTGCGTCTCTCGGCGGCGCCCTCCCTTATGCGAAATCGGGCGTGAATCGCCGCTGCCATCTCCACAGCCGTGCCGCAGGTCTCGCCATCACCCTGGGCAAAGTGACCATCGCCGCAGGAGAACATGCCGCCTTCGACGAACACGGGACAGAGGAGCCGTACGCCCCTGGTGAGCTGCTTGATGTCCATGTTCCCGCCGTTTTCCCTAGGCGGTATTGTGCGCAGTCCTTCGGAGGCGACGGGTTCCCATGTCGGTGCAGCGCCTGCTTTGTCGGGGGGTTCGGCGACGCCCCCGGCCTCTGCGGCACGGGCCTCGCGCTTCCGGCATTCTTCGAGCAGGGCCCGGGACGGGGCAACCCCGATAGTCCCCATGAACGAAGCCTCTGGAATTCGCACCCCAGGCAGTTGCTCAGACACGGCGTGCTTTCCGTCGATTAACCATTTCACCAGGAACGGGTCCGTAAAAAGGTCTGAGAGAAATCCGAAGTGGGGCAGTATTCCCGTGAACCCGAATGCCCCGGGGATTATGTCGATGATATCGATTTCCAGGAGGTCGCCGGGCTTTGCCCCCTTGACGTAGACGGGCCCGGTCATCGGGTGGACGACGCCCCCGTCGATGTTTGGCACATCATCCAGCGTCGAATCCCAAGTGATCTGCCCGTCCAGCGCATCCCTGGTCTGCAGGTAGACCTCTTCCTCGGGTTCCACTTCCAACGCAGGCGGGATATCCGGGTGCCACCGGTTGTGAACCTTGCCTTCCTCCTCCCAGCATCTCTTCGAGAAGTCCATCTCTATGGTTTTCATATTTCCTCCTGCAATTTGCTCAGGGCTGCGTAGCCCATTACCCCCGGCAGCTATACTACTATCTACCCCATCCGATAGGAACCGCCAGACCCATGATCAAATTCGGCATCCAGGTCCCCGCGGGTCGGGAGGGCATCTACATGCCTTCCGGTTTCTCCACTCCCGACCAACTCCTCTCCTTATTCACCCTGGCCGAGGGACTGGGATTTCACTCCGCCTGGGGCAACGATCACCTGAACACTCCCAGAGAAGCACGACTGCGTTATCCCAAACCACCCAACGTGTACGAGATACTCATCACGCTGGCTTCGGCGGCGGCGCTTACAGAGCGGATAAGGCTCGGGGTGGCTGCGTTGTCTCTGCCGCTGCGTGAGCCCGTGGCCCTGGCAAAACAGTTGGCAACGCTGGACGTGCTGAGCAAAGGCCGGGTGAACCTGGCCGCGGGAATCGGGCACTACCGGGACGAGTTCACCAATATCCATCCCCGCTTGCGAAAGTCCCACCGCGGAGAGATGTTTGAAGAGGCGCTGGAAGCCCTTCACCTGATCTTCACACAGGAAACCGCAAGCCATTCGGGCAAACACTACGAGTTTGAGGACATTTCTCTGCACCCCAAGCCCCTGCAGGACCCATTCCCGATATACATCACGGGCATAGGGCCACGTACCCCGGAACGGGTGGTGAAGTGGGGCGCCGGTTGGATGCTGACGGCTGTCGGAGAGCAGACCCTCTGCGAACGAGTTGAAGCGGTGAAGCGGTTGGCGGAGGAGGCGGGTCGGGACCCGTCAACGCTCGATATGGCGCACACAATCGCCATGAGGATTGACTCAACTCAGGAGCAAGCTGTGGAGAGGTTCCGCAACAGCGTGTTGATGAACTCACCCAGGGGCCTGGGGGAGAGGTCTTACAAGTTCACGAGGTGTGTCGGGACACCCTCTGAGGTGGCAGAGCAGATTTTGGAACTCAACTTGGAGGGGATAGAGCACGTGATCATCCAGGACTTCGCGGTGGATGACTTTGAAGAGATGCGTGAGCAGGTGCAGTATTTCGGAGAAGAGGTGCTGCCTCTCTTCTCGTGAGGGCCGTCACCCTACGGGCTTTATGCCCATCCCCGAAAGCATGTCCCGCACAAGGGCCTCGACCTCGTCCCTAATCCGGCGTACTTTCTGTATGGGCTGGTCCGCCGGATCATCGAGGCCCCAGTCTTCGCTCGGGATGAAGGTAGCAGGGCAGGAGCCGTCAATCTTGCAGCCCATGGTGAAGGCGTAGTCTGAGTCGTCGACCATGTGCTGGTCGATGACCTTGGGATACTGGCCCTCAAGGGTGATGCCTCGCTCCTCCATTGCCTCTGTGACAACGGGGTTCAGGGTTGCGCCGGGGACGGTGCCTGCGGATATGGCTTCCACCCGACCTGCGGATAGTGTGCGGGTAAAGGCCTCGGCCATCTGGCTCCGGCCCGAGTTGTGGACGCATACGAAGAGGACTTTCATGGTGTGGGGGATTCCTACGACTCAGGATTTGGTATAGCTGATGGCAGTTTACATTGTAATTGCCATGTCCCCTGGTCACCCCCGCCACTCATACTTCAAGTGCCTCAGCACCAGCGGCCACGAGCCCCACCAACCGGAGTAAGGAAAAATCTCAGTGCGGTTGGCGGAATGGATGAGATTTACAAGCCGTAGAGAGCTATGGCGTTTTCGCCCATGATCTTGTGTTGGTCAGCCTCCGGCAGGGAGGAAAGGTTTTCTTTGAGTTCGCCGACGGGGTCGGCGCTGCTGTCGCTGTGGGGGAAGTCTCCGGCCCAGAGGAACCTCTCCGCCCCTAGGAGTTCGATGGGGCGGTGGGCTTCCTTTTCTTCGGGCTCCATGTCTATCCAGCACTGTCGTTTGAAGTAGTCGGTCGGCTTCATATTCATGCCGGTGGTAAAGCCGAAGATCTCGAAGTACTCGTCCATGCGCTCCAGCCAGTGGGGCAGCCACCCGCTCCCCGACTCAGTTACCACCAGTTTGAAGCCCGGGAACCGCTCGAAGATGCCGCCCTGGAAGAACGAAGTAAAACCAAGCTTCACGTCCTCCGCGGCCCACATGTAAACCCACCAGGTCACCGTGTGGTCGGCCTCCGGGTAGAGCTCATTGCCGAAGTACTTCGGGTTGCCGGTGGCGTGAAGGGAGACGGGGAGGTCGAGTTCCTGGCAGACGTTCCACAGTGGATCGAAGTAGGAGTCGCCGTAGGAGCCACCGTTAGTGGGTCGGCCGTAGATCATCAGGCCCTTGGCCCCCTGCCCCTTGACCCGACGCACTTCCTCGACGGCCCCCTCCATATCTCGAAGTGGGACATGGGCTACGTGGGCCAGCCGGTCGGGGCTGGTGGCGCAGAACCCGGCGATCCAGTCGTTGTAGACGCGGGCGTAGGCCAGTGCGAGGCCTGCGTCCGGGCAAACGGTCTCCCAGGTCAGCCCGAGGGTCGGATAGAGAATTACCGTGTCGATTCCGCGTTGGTCGAGGACCTTAACGTGCTCAAGGGGGTCATAGGCACCCGGGGGCCGACCTTCGGCGTAGCCAACCTTGCCGGGGGTCAGGTAGTCTTCGATGGGGTGAGGGGGGTCGGGCTGGCCTGCGCCCGCCCTTCCGAAAATGCCGCCGTCCAGGAAGTAGCCGTGGTGGTGCTGGTTATCCACGCACATGTACTCCCAGCCCTTCTCGTCCTTTTCAATGCGGAGAGCTCGGTCCTTATATTGGGGCTCGATGTTTTTGACCCAAAGGTCCGGGGGTTCGAGGACGTGGCTGTCTATGTCGATTAGTCGGGGCGCGGGCATCTTTTCTCACCTCCTGGGTCTTTGTGAGACCGGACGGTCGGGACGGAAGCTGAGCCTAAGAAGCCAGCTTGTAAAGCTCCATCGCATTCCCCCCGAATACCTTACGCTGGTCTTCTTCCGACAGGTCCCCGAGGTTCTCTTCCAGCTCGTTCACCGGGTCAAGTATGGAGTCGGAGTGGGGGAAGTCGTAGGCCCACATGAATCTGTCGGCGCCCAGGACTTCTATGCTGAGCGGCGCAAGTCTCTCGTCGGGGTCCATGGATATGAATCCCTGTCGCTTGAAGTAGGTGCTGGGGACCTCTTTCATGGGCGTGGTGAAGCCGTTGATCTCGAATTTCTCGTCCATCCGGTCCAACCACCAAACAATCCACCCGATGCCCGACTCCAGTATCACCACTTTAAGGTCCGGGAACCTGTCGAAGGTGCCGTGGTTGAAGTAGCTGCTGAAGTTGAGCTTTACGGTCTCGCCGCCGTATAGGAAGAGCCACCAGGGGGTCTGGTTTTCGGGCTCGGGGTACGCCACCGACGATACGGAGTTGGGCCCGGTGGAGGGGTGAATGGTCATGGGCATGTCCAGGGCCACGGCCTCCTCCCAAAGGGGGTCGAAGTAGGGGTGGCCGTAGGGCCTACCGGGACTGCAGTCGGAGCCCATCATCATGGCCTTGGCCCCACGCCCGGCGGTCCTTTTCATTTCCTTGATGGCCTCGTCAACGTCACCCATGGGGATGTGGGCGACGGGGATGAGCCGGGTGGGGGCTTCGCTGCAGAGGTCGAAGACCCAGTCGTTGTAGGCCCGGCAGTTTGCCGCGGCGACCTTGACATCGGGGCAGTCGTATTCCCAGAGGAGCCCGAGGGAAGGGTAGACGAGGGTCATGTCTATGCGCTCGTCGTCCATCACCTTGGTCCGCTCGGAGGCTATGTAGCCGCCCGGCACCATAGCTTCTTCCCAGGAAATGCGGCCGGGCTCCAGGTATGGCCTGGCATCCTTGCCTATGGCGCCCAGGGCGCCCAGGGCGCCACCCCGGCCGAAGAAGGACTTTTTGCCGTCCACGTTCAGGTATTCAAGCCCATCCTCGTCTTTCGAGATTTTGAGGGCGCGGTCCCGGTACTCGGGATCAATGTAGTCCTGCCACAGGTTCGAAGGCTCCATGATGTGACCGTCAATGTCGACAAAGGTAGCGTTCATCTTCCGTCTCCTTAGCTAAAAGGGCCCCACGGTTGTCGGGAATGTTACTGCACATCCACGCCATGCACAACGCGAATTTCAGACTTCGTGTCGCTCTGAAAGGACGTCCTGTCCCTTCTGCCTTGTCGAGACGTTTGCGTAACCGGTATTTCGGCAACCGAATCACCCTACATTGCCAGGTTGTACAGCTGTATCGCGTTACCCCCGAATACCTTCTGCTGGTCTTCTTCCGGCAGGTCTGCCAGGTTCTTCTCCAGCTCGTTCACGGGGTCGAGGATGGAGTCGGAGTGGGGGAAGTCGTAGGCCCACATAAACCTGTCGGCGCCCAGGACCTCGATGCTGAACTTGGCCAGACGCTCGTCCGGGTCCATGGATATGAAGCACTGGCGCTTGAAGTAGGTGCTGGGCACTTCCTTCATGGGGGTGGTGAAGCCGTTGATCTCGAACTTTTCGTCCATCCGGTCGAGCCACCACACGAGCCATCCTATCCCCGACTCGAGGATCACCAGATTCAGGTCCGGGAACCTATCGAAAGTGCCATGGTTGAAGAAGCTGCTGAAGTTCAGCTTTACGGTCTCGCCGCCGTAGAGGAAGACCCACCAGGTGGTTAGGTCTTCGACGTTAGGGTAGGCCACGGCCGAAACCGAATTGCGCCCCGTGGCAGGGTGAATGGTCATGGGCATGTCCAGGGCCACGGCCTCTTCCCACAGAGGGTCGAAATAAGGGTGGCCGTAGGGCCTTCCCGGTTCGCAGTCCGACCCCATCATCATTGCCTTGGCCCCGAGGGCCGCCGTTCTCTTCATCTCCTTGATGGCCTCGTCCACGTCGGCCATGGGGATGTGTGCCACGGGGACGAGGCGTGTCGGGGCTCCGCTGCAGAAGTCGAAGACCCAGTCGTTGTATGCGCGACAGTTGGCCGCGGCAACTTTCGGGTCGTCGCAGTCGTACTCCCAGACCAGGCCGAGGGAGGGATAGACCAGGGTAACGTCTATCCGCTCCTCATCCATCACCTTGGCCCTCTCGGAGGCAATGTAGCCTCCGGGCACCATGGCCTCGTCCCAGGAGATGCGCCCAGGCTCCAGGTAGGGCTTCACGTCTTTGCCGATCGCGCCCAGGGCTCCGAAAGCCCCATCCCTAGCCAAGAACGCCTTGTTGCCGTCGACGTTCACGTACTCAAGCCCGTTTTCGTCTTTGGATATTTTGATGGCGTGGTCACGGTACTCGGGGTCGATATAGTCCTGCCACAGGGTCGCGGGTTCCGTGATGTGGCCGTCTATGTCCACGAAGGTAGCGCTCATATCTTGTCTCCTTTGACTAGAATGCGCCTGACGATTAGAGGGGAATGTTACCCCACGTCCACGTTGGGAACAATGAGGGGGGTGGGGTTGTTATTCGGTTGTGGAGTTCTGGTTTGAGGTCGGCGATGGAAGACGCTGGCTGGATGCTGCCCCGTTCCTGTGCTGCGGGTGCTCCGACGCCCCGAGGCAAGGGCGTCGATCCGCCTGCGGCTTAATCAGCCGCCTGCCGCTGCTGCGGCCTGTGGCCCTGTATACGCTGGACATGAGCAGGAACCGTAAGGGCCACCAGGTCCGAGCCCGACTCCGGGGGTTGGCTGCACCGCATAAGGGCGGGAAGAAGGCTCGTCCAGCGTCCGGTATGGAGCCTCTTGCAAGCGTAATATATCCAATTTTGCCGGTGCGACCCGGAGCCCGGGGACGACCGACTCCCGACTTTATTGAGCGGTCGGGGTACCGAGAGGACCTCGGCGCCGGGCCTATCCGACCGCTATTCCGCTCGAAAGAGCGGCTTCTCCGTAAGGAGCCTCACATGGAACGATAGCGAATCAGGGCGTCTTTCCATCGCCTGGGGGTCAGGGAAGGGAGCACGGGACCCGTGGGATGAGGAGATGGCGACTGTCGCTTGAGCCGCGGGCCCCGTGAGCAGGGCCGTTGGGATGGGCTGGGGCGTTGAGTCCTCGGGTGGGTCTAGTGGGCTTCCCTGGGTTTTTGGTTCCTCCTTGAGATAGTTGGGTTGGTGTTCGAACGGTTGGAAGATTAGCACGGGTGTGCGAGTCGGGTCAAGAGGTTGGTGTCACTTTTGCGGGGAAGCATGCCCCACACCCCACCGGGGAACCCTCACCCCCTTAATCCTCCTCTCACGCTCCGCCAAAGGCGGACTTTCAGCTTGGCACACGCCCAGGCGCATCTTCGACATCTTCGACCCTTAGGGCCTTCAAGGGAGAGGGGGAGATAAGAACAGAGGGAGACGTTGGCGCGTCTGCGCCAACGTCTCCCTCTGTTCTTTACTGGGGGGAGGGGGATGGATTCCGGCTCTCGGGGGCCAGAATGACGGAAAGGGGGTCGGGAACTACATACCACTTACAATACCAATGCCCCGCGAGGCAAAAGATGCGCCTCAAGCGTGGGTCCAGGGTAGGGTTCGACTCCTCCCACTCCACCACGCATTTGACACCATCCCCGCCCTTCCCTACGATTCCCGCATGTCTCCTGAAAAAACACTGGGTCTCGGCCGCATCCTCGTATCCGAGACCCAAATCACCGAAGCAATTACACGCCTCTCCTCTGAAATCACCCGCGACTACGATCTCTCCAACCTCGTGCTCGTCGGCGTGATGGATGGCGCTGTCCCATTCCTGGCCGACCTCATGCGCTCATTCGAGCAATCCGTGACCGTGACAACCGCGCGGATACGCAGCTACTACGGGACCACGGGAGGGCAGTTGATCATCGACTCGTTGCCACTGCGGGACCGGATTGATGGCCGGGACGTGCTGATAGTTGAGGACATCCTCGATAGCGGCGCAACCTGTGAGCTGTTCTCGCGAAAGCTGATGGACTTGGGGGCCTCATCGGTCAAGATTTGCGCCCTGCTGGACAAAACCTCTCAACGCACCCATAACGTCAAGGCAGCATACCGTGGCTTCGAAATTCCCAACGTGTTCGTAGTGGGCTACGGCCTGGACTACGACGGCGCCTACCGGAACCTCCGCAACGTCCACGAGCTCAACAAATAGCTCGGCTAAAGACTCGCGTTCAAAGTTGGGCAGTTGTCAAACGACAGGCTGAGCTATGGATGTCACCAACGTGCCCCGACCCCTCAACTCCCTCGGCATCTTCGTCTAAAACCCCACTCCCACCTAAATCCCCACCCCCGTGGCCTGAGCCACCGTATCGATGTCCTTGTCTCCCCGGCCCGACAGGTTAACCAGCACTATATTGTCCTTGCCAAGAGTCTTGGCCAGTTCTGCGGCATGGTAAACGGCATGTGAAGATTCCAACGCCGGAATTATTCCCTCGGAGCGGCTAAGCAGGTGGAAACCCTCCAGAGCCTCATCGTCTGTCACCGACACATAGGTCGCCCGACCCATAGCCTTGAAGTAGCTGTGCTCAGGCCCGACTCCCGGATAGTCCAGCCCCGCTGAGATGCTGTGAGCTTCCAACACCTGCCCGTGGGGGTCTTGCAGCAGGTACGAATTTGATCCGTGAAGCACCCCCGGCCTCCCGTGTCCCAGCGACGAGGCATGGCGCCCGCTCTCAATCCCCTCTCCGGCCGCCTCGACTCCTACCAGCCTCACTTCCGGGTCGCCGATGAACGGGTGGAACAGCCCCATTGCGTTGCTGCCGCCGCCCACGCAGGCCACAGCGTAGTCCGGCAGCCGACCCTCGGTGTCCAGCATCTGCTGCCGCGCCTCCCGGCCTATCACCGACTGGAAGTCCCGCACCAGCATCGGGTACGGGTGAGGCCCGACCACGCTGCCCAGCAGATAGTGAGTTGTTCGTACGTTGGTTACCCAGTCACGGATCGCTTCGTTGATCGCATCCTTTAGAGTCCTGCTACCCGACTTCACGCTCACCACCTCAGCGCCCAGCAACTTCATCCTGTACACGTTCAACGACTGCCTCTGCACGTCTTTTTCGCCCATATAGACGATGCACTCCAGCCCGAGCATTGCGCAGATAGTGGCCGTCGCCACTCCATGCTGTCCCGCACCCGTCTCCGCGATAATGCGGCCCTTGCCCATCCGCTCCGCCAACAACCCCTGTCCCAGGACGTTGTTAATCTTGTGTGCGCCTGTATGGGCCAAGTCCTCACGCTTCAGGTATATCTTAGTACCACCTGCCTGCTCCGTCAGGGTGTTTGCCAGGTACAGGGGAGTGGGTCGGCCCGCAAAAGTAGCCGAGAGTTTTTCGAGTCGAGCCCCGAATTCGGGATCGGCGCGCGCAGCCCTGTATTCCTCCTCCAGTTCATCCAGAGCGGGCATCAGGGTTTCGGGGATGAATTTGCCGCCGAAGTCGCCGTACCGCCCCGACTCATCGGGGTAAGCGTAGCTGGAAGTGGGATGCAGGGTTGTCATGCCAAATCTGCAGTCCGCAGGGCGTGGTCCAACGATTCATCTGCCCGGGCCACGGCCTGAGCAAAGGCTTCTATTTTGGCTGCGTCCTTTGCTCCGTCAGTTTCAACCCCGCTCGACACATCGGCCACCCAGGGCCGGACTTGCTTGATGGCTTGGGCAACATTGTCAGGGTTAAGCCCCCCGGACAGCACGAAGTCGAACTTCCTGGCCAGCTCTGCCGCCACGCTCCAGTCAAAGGGCTGGCCCGTGCCGCCGTAGTAGGGGCCCTTGGATACGGTATCGAGCATCGGCGTGTGTCCGGCTTCCACGATATCGCTCAACTCTTCTTCCAGTGCCGATAGAAGGTCGTTGCCCTTCGCCCCGGCCTCGATCCTGACAACCTTGAATATCGGCCTCTCGATGTTCGAGCAGTACTCCAGGGTCTCGTCTCCGTGCAGTTGGATCCTGTCCAGTCCGCAATGGTCTGCTATCCGGTTAACCTCGTCCGCCGAGGCATTGACAAAGACCCCCACGGCCTCCGGCTGTCGGCCTGCCGAAACCTGCTTGGCCCGGGCCCGGTCCAGAATCTCCCGCGCCTCCTCCGCCGTTAGCTGTCTCTTGCTCGGGGCGAAGATGAGGCCGATGAAGCTCGCCTCATGGTCGATGGCCGCGACTGCATCCTCAGCTCTTCTCAGCCCGCAGACCTTAAATCTAGTCACGAGGCACCCTCTCCAGGGTCGCCGTTGACAGCTCCCGCACCTTCGCACCCACGTCCCCGGATTTCACCAGCCCCTCCCCTACCAGCACCGCATCCACTCCCCACCCCGCCACCATCGCCACATCATCCCTTGTGAATATTCCGCTCTCCGCCACGACCACTTTTTCCGCCGGAACCAATGGCCTGAGAAGATGCGTCGTTTCCAGATCCACTTCAAAAGTCTTTAAGTCACGATTGTTGATCCCAATCAAGGAGGCCCCCGCCGACAACGCAGACTTGATCTCAGACACTGTATGAGCCTCAACTAGGGCATCCATACCGAGTTCCCGCGCCTTGGTTATCAGCATCCCCATCTCATCTTCACCCAGTATGGATGCGATCAAAAGGATGGCATCGGCGCCCCAGGCACGGGCCTCCTGCACCTGGTACTCGTCGAATATGAAGTCCTTACGCAGAAGGGGCGGGCAATCTGGTCCGAGAGCCTCCTTGATCGCAGACAGAAACTCCAACCGACCCTGGAAGTGCGGCGTCTCCGTCAGCACGGAAATTGCCGCTGCCCCGTTCTCGGCGTAGGTTTGGGCCAGGGCCACGGGATCAAAGTCGGGGGCCAGCAGGCCGCGGGAAGGAGAAGCTTTTTTGACCTCGGCTATAAGAGAAACCCCTTCCGACGCCAGGGCGCGAGTCAGAGACTTGGCGGAGGGCTCCATTGAGGCCCGCTCCTCAAGTACCGGTTGCGGCGTCTCGGACTTCGCCCTTTCCAGGTCAACCCGCTTTACCGCAACTATCTTGTCTAGTATTGTCCCCGTCTTGTCCACGATTTCCGTGCCTGACTTTACTCCAAGCCTTGGCTTACTTCTCTCAACCTTTCAAGCTTCCCTATCGCCCGGCCACTGTCTATCGACTCCTGGGCCACTTGCACGGCTTCTCGGAAGTTGCCGGCCTTGCCCCCCGCAACGATACCCCCTGCAGCATTGGCTACAACCACGTCCCTCCGAGGCCCTGTCGATCCCTTCAACACCTCTGTCATCGTAACCGCATTCTCTTCAACCGACCCCCCGGCCAGGGAATCGAGCGATGCGTACGAGAGTCCCAGGTCACCCGCTGACACCTTGTAATTCTTGATCTCGCCGCCCGAAAGCTCCCAAACGTTTGTGTCGCTGTTCAGGGATATCTCGTCCAACCCATCCTCGGCGTGCACAACTATTGCTCGCTTAGATCCCAGGCGCTGCAGCACCCGTACCATCTTCTCTCCAACCGCATCCGTCGGCACCCCGAGGACCTGGGCCTCAGCCCCGGCGGGGTTGGTCAACGGCCCAAGGATGTTGAACACCGTCCTGACCCCGATTTCCCTCCTGGGCTGGACGGCGAACTTCATGGCGGGGTGAAATCGAGGTGCAAACATAAAGCCTATCCCCACCTCCTCCATGCATCGCTTCACGCCCTCCGGCCCCAGGTCTATCTTGACCCCCTGCTGTTCCAGTACGTCGGCGCTGCCGCTCTTGGACGTCATCGCCCGGTTCCCGTGCTTTGCTACGGCTATCCCGGCCCCGGCCACTACGAACGCCGTCACCGTTGAGATGTTGAACGTCCCCCGGTCATCGCCACCCGTGCCACAGGTATCGACGCTCGGGCCACTGAAGTCGACCTTCAGCGACTTGGCCCGCATCACCGACGCAAACCCCGTCATCTCGTCCACCGTCTCGCCCTTCAGCCGGAGCCCGATAACGAAGGCCCCGAACTGCGCGGGAGTGGCCTCCCCGGTCATGATTTCTTCCATGACCTGCGAGGCCTCGTCCTGCGACAGGTCCGCGCTCCGTATCAACTTCTCGATTGCTTCTCTAATCATCTGCTTATGCGGGGACCATAATCTCCTGACCCAGGAAATTCCTGAGCAGGTTCTTGCCCTCGGGGGTCATTATCGACTCCGGGTGGGCCTGGAATCCCTCGACGTTGTAGTCCTTGTGACGCACGCCCATGATTACCCCGTTTTCAGTTTGGGCGGTTATGTCCAGACAGTCGGGGAAACCCTCCTGCTGGATTGCCAGGGAGTGGTACCGGATGGCTTCGAAGGGGTTCGGAAGTCCCTTGTAAACACCCTTGCCGTCGTGATGAATTTTCGATGACTTGCCGTGCATTATCTCGCCCGCATACCCAACCACCCCTCCATAGGCCGCGCCGATGCACTGGTGGCCCAGGCACACCCCCAGCACCGGAAGCTGAGGCCCGAAGTGCCGTATCACGTCAACGGAGATCCCAGCCTCCTTCGGCGTACACGGCCCCGGCGACACTATGATCCGCTCCGGCTGCCATCCTGCTATCTCTTCGATGGAGGTCTTGTCATTGCGGACTACTTCCACCTCCTGCCCCAGCTCACAAAGGTACTGGTAGAGGTTGTAGGTGAAACTATCATAGTTGTCGATCATGGCTAACATAGCCGGCTACCCCTCCCCCTTGGGCAGATAGTAACGCGGCAGCTCAGCCCCGACCGCTGCCCGAACGTATATCACCTCGCCCGATATGTGGCTCCCTTCCTCCGACGCCAGGAACACGCACAGGTTACCTATGTCCTCCGCCCTAACCATCCTGCCCAGCGGCATACCCTTGTCAACCTCTTCGAACGTGTCCATCTCCGTGGTCCGGGATATGCCTCCCCATGCCATGTCCGTGGGCACGAGCCCCGGGTTCACCGCGTTGACCCGCACTCCGTGATACCGCTCCTCTTTTGCCACACCCTTCGCCAGCGCGTCTATGGCAGCCTTGGCGGCGTTGTAGTCCGAGTCGTTGGCCATCAGCATGTCGGTGCTTCGGGACGAAATAAGAATCAAGTCTCCCCTGTCTCTGTTTCTCAGATGCGGCAGTGCCGCCCTAGAGCAGTTGAATGCGCCCATCAGGTGGTTCCGTATCGTATAGGCAAATTCATCGTGGGAGAGCTCTATGAGCGGCTTCCCGTACCCCTTGGTCCCGGCATTCGCAACCATGATGTCAAGCTTCCCGAACTTCGAGACTGTCTCGTCGACCATAGACTCCACTTGTCCGTAGTCCCCCACGTCCGCCCTGATCGCCACCGCGGTCCCGCCCGATGCCTCAATGTCGCGTACTACGTCGTGCGCAGGCCCTTCAGACTTGAAATAGTTCACTACAACAAAGGCACCTTCCCGCGCCATGCATTTGGCTATACCGGCCCCTATACCCCTGGAGCCGCCACTGACTATTGCCACTCTTCCTTCTAGTCTCATGTTTCCTCTTTATTCCGTATTCGTGTATCCAAAGGCTTTGGTGGCCCCTTAAGCGTAGTAGGGCTTTGGCCCGTTCACGTAGAAGGAAGGCGGCTCTCCCCCGACCGCGCCCCGCACGTATATCACTTCACCCGATATGTGGCTCCCCTGCTCAGAGGCCAGGAACGTACACAGGTTGCCGATGTCCTCCGGCCTCATCATCCGCCCGAAGGGCATTACCTGGTCCACCTCCTCCACGTTGTCCTTTCCAGTGGTCTCCATCAGGTCTTTCATCAGGATGTCCGTCGGCACCAGACCGGGAGCCACCACGTTCACACGAATGCCGTTGTAGCGCTCCTCTTTCGCCAGGCCCTGAGCCAAGCCGTCCATGCCGCCCTTTGCCGCGTTATAAGGCGATGAGTTTGGGGGATAGAAGGAAGTCTGCCGTGAGGAGATGAATATAACATCTCCCCTTTCCTGCCCCCGCATGTGGTGCAGCAGGCACTGGGTGCAATTGAATGACCCTATCAGGTGGTTCCTCACTACCTCCTCGAACTCCTCGGGAGTTATGTCCGCCATCGGTCTGTCGGGCCCTGCAATTCCCGCGTTGTTAACCAGGATGTCCACCTTGCCGAACTGCGCTATCGAGCGCTCCACCATCGACTTCACCTGTGCATAGTTCCCCACGTCGGCTTGTATCGCGATTGCTTGTCCGCCGCCGTCCCGGATCTCCTTCACCACCTCATTGGCCAGGGCCTCCGACTGCACGTAGTTCACTACCACCGCCGCACCCTCCTGCGCCATGCACCTAGCTATCCCCGCCCCGATTCCCCGAGACGCTCCCGTAACGAGCGCAACCCGTCCTTCTACTCTCATATTCCGCTCCTTTGTCCCGCCGCCGACGAAAAGAACTCCTGCGTCGGTTTTCTGTCCTGCGATGCGTCTACATAGATTATCTGTCCCGATATGTGTCCTCCCGCCTCCGAGGCGAGGAAAGCACACAAGTTAGCCGTGTCCCTGGGCTGCGCTATCCGCCCGAAGGGCATGTAAGGGTCCACCTCCCTGAAACTGGAGAAGCCGTACCTTTTCAGCAGGCCCGACGCCATGTCCGTTTCGGTGGTTGTCGGGCCGATGACGTTCACCCTGATCCCGTGATCCCGCTCCTCCTTGGAAAGCACTCGTCCCATCACCTCCACACCCGCCTTGGCGACGTTGTATGAGGTGAGTCCCTGTGGCAGCATCCGCACGTTTGTCGATGAGATGAGCTGGATATCCCCGCGAGGTTGTTGTCGCATGTTCGGAAGCACAGCCTGAACACAGTTGAACGCGCCCATGACGTGGTTCTCTATGACATCCCGGAACTCTTCCAGGTCGGCTTCGTAAACGTGGCTGTCCCGACGTATGATTCCCGCATTGCAGACCAGGATGTCCACCTTACCCAACCCGTCCACCACCGCCTCGACCATCGCTTTCACGGCATCAGCATCCGCAACGTCGGCCTGGAATGTCATGGCCTTTCTGCCCAGCACCGTTATTTCGTCCGCCGTTTTGCCGGCCGATTCTTCATCACTGACATAGTTGACCATTACGTCGGCGCCGGCTTCCGCCATTGCCAGGGAAATGGCCCTGCCGATTCCTCGCGAACCGCCGGTTACAAGCGCTACCCGGCCTTCCAGTGAAAGAGAGTTGCCTCCAGTCATGGCCTACCTCTGCGCCCGAGCCTCGGGCGTGACGAAGTCCCTGAGCGAAGCCGGCCCGATACCGCAGTCCAGGTAGATAACCTGGCCCGAAACGTGACTGGCTTTGTCGCTGCAAAGCCAGACGCACATGTTCCCCACGTCGTGAGGCTGGATCAGCCGGTCGAAGGGCACTATGCCGTCGAGGTTCCGCGGGTCGTCCGACTTTGCCCAGTCCATGACCAGTTTCAGCCCCATGTCCGACTCCACGATGGTCGGGGCTATGGCGTTGACCCGGATCCCGTGCCAGCTGAGTTCCTTGGCGCTGGTCATCACGAAGGTGTTCATCCAGGACTTTGCGCTGGCGTAGGCCCATTCGTCCGCCCAGAGCTGCTTGGTAGCCAGGGAGCTGATGAAGTGAATGTCTCCCCTCTTCTTTTTCATCATGTGGGGCAGCACTGCCTGGGTGCAGTAGAAGGACCCGTTTATGTGCGTCCCCACCACATCGTGAAACACATCCAGGGCATCGTCGCCCACGACGGACTTCGAATAGTGCTGACCGGCGTTGTTGACCAGGATATCCACCGTGCCGAAGGTCTCGACGCTCTTTTCCACCATCGCCTGCACCTCGTCGAGATTTTGCACGTTGGCCTGGTACAGGAGCGCCTTGGCGCCCCGGGCTTCCACGTCGGCCGCGGTCTGCTCGGCGCCAGCCTTGTTGCGCTGGTAGTTCACTACAATGTTGGCCCCCTCCTCCGCCATGGACTTTGCTATCCCCTGGCCTATGCCCCGGGATGCCCCCGTTATCAGCGCTACCCTTCCCTCTAGTTCCATGATTTGTCTCCTCTCAGGTCTTCGTTCAGCGGGACATGCCCCCGTCCAGGTGGATCACGTGCCCCGAGATATATCCCCCGTCCTCCGAGGCCAGAAACGCCGAAAGCCTGGCTATGTCCTCCGGCTGGCACACCCTCCCAAAGGGGTATTCCGGATATATCTCCTTGATGTCATCCACTCCCTGGGTGGCCTTGACCAGCCGCTTGCCCATCTCCGTCTCCACCAGCCCCGGTGCGATGACGTTCACCCGCACTCCATGCTGTCGCTCATCCTTTGCCATGGTCATGGCCAGGGCTTCAAGGCACGCCTTTGCCGTGGCGTACGGCCCGTGCCCAGCCTCGCTTCTCAAGGGAGAAGTGGAAGATATAAGGTGTATGTCACCCCGGCCCCGGGCTCTCATAGAGGGCAGCGACGCCCTCGCGAAGTGGATCGCCCCGAACAGATGCACGTCCAGCACCCGGCGCATTTCCCTTGCGGCCGTCTCTCCCAGGTGGTTCCCCCTCGAGGCCACCCCCGCGTTGCACACCAGTATGTCAACCGGCCCCAACAGCTCAATCGTCTCCGAGACCATGGCCTCCACGGCAGCGTTGTCCGTGACATCAGTCTGACTGGCCAGTGTTTTGCGGCCCAGGGCTTCGATTGCCGACGCAGTATCCTTTGCCGACTCCTCGTCCCGCCTGTAGTTGAATGCCACGTCGGCGCCCTGCCGCGCCAACTCCAGGGCCACGGCCCTCCCTATGCCCCGGTTGCCACCGGTGACTATAGCTGTTCTACCTTCCAGTTTCATTCGCAGGTCCCATCAAACGGCGGCTCAAATACTACCACGACCTTGCCTCCGCCTCATCGATTGCCCTCCTAATGGCCATGGACTTGTGGACCGTCTCCATGTACTCCGAATGAGGCACGCTGTCCGCCACTATGCCGCTCCCTGACTGGAAATGGGCGACCCCGTTGCTGACCACGATTGTCCTGAGCGTTATGCAAGTATCCATGTTGCCCGAGAAGCTGAAATACCCGACAGACCCGGCATAAGGCCCTCTCTTGTCGGGTTCCAGCTCTGCGATGATCTCCATGGCCCGGAGCTTGGGAGCCCCGGAAACGGTGCCTGCGGGGAAGCACGACCAGAGGGCATCGTAGGGCGATATGTCGGGTCTAAGGCGTCCCTGGACATGGGATACCAGGTGCATCACGTGGGAATACCGCTCCACGTCCATGATCTGGGTCGCGTGCACGGTGCCCGGTATGCTCACCCGCCCAATGTCGTTCCTGCCCAGGTCCAGAAGCATTATGTGCTCCGCCCGGTCTTTCTCGTCGTCAGTCATTTCCTGTTCCAGGGCCAGGTCCTCTTCATAGTCCTTCCCGCGGGGCCTGGTGCCTGCCAGGGGGCGGTAGTCCAGTTGCCCTTCCTCCGCTCTAACCAGTATCTCCGGCGATGCTCCCACCAGCTGGAAGCTGCCCATGTTCAGGTAGAACATGTAGGGAGACGGATTCACCGCCCTCAAGGTACGGTAGATGTTGAACGGATGCACGTCGGTCTTGCGGGAGAACCTCTGCGAAAGCACGGCCTGGATAATGTCCCCGGCCCGGATGTACTCCTTGGCGGCGGTTACATTCGCTTCGTGCTGCTCCCTGGTCAGGTTCGATTCGGTTGTATAAGAGGTTGACGGTCCTCCCCGGAGAGCGGACAGGGCCGGTTCAATGGGCTGCCGAAGCCTCTCCACCAGCTCATCTATCTTGTCCACTGCCTTCCGATACGCCAGTGGTATATCGCTGCCGTCCAGCCGAACATGGGAAACGACCTTGATGCTGTGCTTTATATGGTCGAATACCAGGAGGGTGTCGGCGAACATGAAGAGGGCCTCGGGCAGGCCCAGGGTATCGACTTCCGGGGAGGGCACATCCTCGTAGTGGTGCATCGCCTCGTAGCTCAGATACCCGACACCCCCGCCGTGGAACCGAGGCAGCCCTGGTACATTTACAACCGACGCCCGGTCGATCTCTTCCTGGACCAGCGTCAAAGGGTCCACGTCACCGTCGGGCTGGCCCGGCCCCGTGACAACCCGCTTGTACGGCTCCGTCCCGATGAAGCTGTATCTCGCCAACCTCTCCCCACCCTCTACGCTTTCCAACAGGAAGGAATAGTCCCCCCGCGCTACCTTCAGGTAGGCGGAGACCGGAGTCTCCAGGTCGGCCTCTATTTCTCGGTACAGGGGGACCAGGTTTCCCTGGCCGGAGAGCTTTTCCAGCGACTCTAGGTCCGGTGTGTACATTCTTGTTGCTATGCTGGTCATGGCACATTCCTTGATAAAGAAAACACCCCCTCGCCCTTAGGGGCGAGGGGGTTCTCGCGGTGCCACCCTAATTTGACCGACCTCAATTCTCAGGCCCTACCACTCCCAAAAGGGGGATGCAGTAATGCTGCGCTGCTGCCGGTAAATCTCATCAGGTACGTCCAAGGCCGTAATGACTGCTCACCTCGGGGATACCCTGGGCTCTGGTAACGGCGCCCACTCCGGCCAAGCCTACTCCCTCAATTCGAGGTTTAGGTTGACGACTCCCGGGCCCATTCTACCTCTGCGCTGGGGTCGGCTCACACCTAACCCGACTCTCTGACCCCCGCTTGAAGCTTACTACTCCCGTTCGCTGTCTTTGCAAACTATGATTTTGTGCATTCCAAGTTACTATTCAAGTGCGCGGGTTGTCAAATGTTGGTTGCGATAACCATATCGCGGAACGGAAAGGCTAGCCAAGGCGAAATGACAAGGATAGGCCCCGGCCTTGGGTGTTCAAGGCCGGGGCCTCCGCATTGGAAGCTAAACCGTTATCAGCGACAGCCGGCTGCGATACGCAGCCCCGGATGTCCTTCGTCCCTCTATTGGGTTGCTACTATGTACTGTTCCTCGGCCCAAGCTACGTTTTCTGCGAGCCAACCCTCGTTAAAGAAGACGGAGTACGCTATGTTGGACGCCGATGTCGGTAGCTCGTCCCGGACTTCATCGTAGACCGGGTCATCCAGGAAAGGCAGAGATTTTACATTGGCGGGTCCATAGGTGATGTACTGGGATACCCGTGCGTTGTGTTGCGGGAACGAGACCCAGGCCATGACGAGGTTGGCCAGCTCATATGCCTCAGGGTCCTGCTCTTTGAGGTGCTTGGATATGTTCCATCCGCTCGTCCCCGTCATGAAGCCGCACTCCCAGCAGATCGCCACCGGTTGCCCAGCCTGTTGGGCATCAAATATCCTGCCGTTCCAGGTGCTGCACATCGTTACCTCGCCGGCTATCAGCAACTCGGGGCACTGAGAGCCGGTTTGCCAGTATATGATGTCGCTTTCTGCAGTTTCGACCCATCCGTCATACCACGCGAAGTCTTCTTCCATTTGCTCCCGAGAAGGCGCAGCGACTTCCTGCCTCCCTTCTGGGGTTTTCAGCAACTCAGGCTCCCGTGCCAGTCTCTGTATCTGGATGTGTGCGCCGTAGGACACATAGGAGTACAGGGCGCGACGTCCGGGAAAACTCTCCAGGTCGAAAAAGTCTGCCCAACTCTTTGGGCCCGTGTCCCCCGGGTACACGTCCGTGTTGTAGGCCATAACCACCGCCCAAGTAGTACCCCCACCCGCCAGATAGGGCCCCGATTCCGTAACTGCCGTCAGGAAGTCTCTGGCATCTACAACGGCAGGGTCGTACTCACCCAGGGCATTCGCTGCTATAAGAGTGACAGCCCGGGCGGTTCCCATGTCTATGAGATGCCACTTGATGTTGCCCGTCTCTGCCAGAGTCAAGATCTCGGCGATAGTCGGTGAAGGACTGTCTTCGATTATGCTCAGTCCGAACTTCTCCTCCAGCGGGTCCAGATAGGCCTGCCTCAATGCCCCACCGTATGCGCCGCCCGCGTGCCTCAATAGCACTGTAGAACCGCGGTACTTCTCCAGCTCCGCTTCTATCTCCTCCAGCGTCGCGGGGTTTTCCGGAGTCCATTCGGACCTTGCTCTCAAAGTTGGTTCGGGTGTTGCCGGTATAGGCGTGGGCGGCACGGGTGTGGGGGGCACGGCCGTGGGAGCATCCGGCTCCGAAGGCTCAGTCGTGGCGGTAGCGGCCGGATCTGGGACAGATGTCGCCGGCTCGGATGGGGGAGTCGTAGGAGTGGGTTGCGGCACTGCCGTAGGAGGAGCGGGCTCGGGTGTAGCAGTTGCCGCCTCGCCGCAGCCCGCAACTGCCAGTACCAGGACCAAAAGGATGGTCAGAACACCCAGGGCAGTTCTACCCGTTTTCACCTTTCGGACCGGCCTCTTTGCTTCATTTCTCATTCGACTCCCTCCTCACTTGACCGCATGCCGGTTTCCCGTGCATACGGCCCCTACTTGCTACCCACCGGCCGATAGACTTCCATACACTGCCCTCCTCTCCCCGACATGAAGCGTCACCTATCCACACCGCATCCCCACAGTCCCTGGGTTGTTCTTTTAGAAAACTATTGTTTAGCTAGAGTGTCTTCCTTCTCTCAATTACGCTTTTGGCCGCACTTGCCATCCTCGCCGGTGTGAGGCCCCGCATCTCCAGTAGCTGCTCCGCCTCCCCGGAGGGACTGTAGACATCGTCGATTGCCACGACAGACAGGGGAACGGGGCAGTGCTCTCCCAGTGTCTCGGCCACAATGCTTCCCAATCCGCCGTGCCTCAGGTGCTCCTCCGCCGTGACCACCGCTCCCGTGTCCCGAGCACATTGGAGGATCATCTCCCGGTCCAGGGGCTTGAGGGTCGACACATTCACCACGCGGGCCTCTATCGACTCCCGGGCGAGGGCTTCCGCAGCTTCCAGCGCCATGCTGACCATGATGCCCGTGGCCAGGATCGTCACGTCATTGCCCGGCCTGAAGACCGTGGCTTGTCCGATTTTGAACTCATAATCGCTGGGGCAGACCAGGGGAGTTGCCGGACGGCTGAGCCGGAGGTAGCAGGGCCCGTCCATTTCGGCCAGCGCCCGGACGGCCTGTCCGGTCTCCACTCCGTCAGCAGGCACGACCACCGTGAAGCCTACCAGCGAACACATCAACGCCAGGTCCTCTATCCCGTGGGCCGACATCCCGTCGGGGCCCGTGAGTATCCCGGCGTGAGTCACGACTATCTTCACGTTGGCCCGCGCCTGGGCTATCGATATTCTAATCTGATCGAAGGGCCGCCCCGAGCCAAACACTGCGAAGGTGCTTGCGAATGGAATCTTGCCGGAAGCGGCCATCCCCGAGGCTATTCCCATCATGTTCTGCTCTGCCGCTCCGCAGTCGAAGAACCGGTCGGGGAATTCCTTGGCGAATAGGGTGGTCATCGTGGACTTATTCAGGTCACCGCCGATAACCACGATATTAGGGTTGGTGTGGCCCAACTCTACGAGGGTCTCGCCAAAGACTTGCCGGGTGGCGATTTTAGTAACCAAAGGTTCAGCCAATCTCTTCGAGGGCAAGTCGCAGCTCGTCTGCATTGGGGGCCTTGCCGTGGAAGCCGGGGTTGTTTTCCATGAAGCTCACGCCCTTGCCCTTAACCGTCCCCGCGATAATTGCGTGCCTCTTCCCATCTCTCTGGGATGCGTTGATCAGAGCCTCCATCATTTGGCCCAGGTCGTGACCGTCAACTTCATGAACGTCCCACCCGAAGGCGCGCCACTTGTCGGGGAGGGGTTCCAGGTTCATGGCCTCGTGGGTCCACCGGTCGTTCTGGATACCATTTCGGTCCACTATGACCGTTAGGTTGTCCAGCCCGAAGTGCGAAGCGGCCATGGCCGCTTCCCATATCTGCCCCTCGTCGCATTCGCCGTCACCCAGCAGCACGTAGACGTTGTGTGGGCTTTCGTCCAGCCGCCCCGCCAAGGCTATTCCCAGCCCCACGGAAAGACCCTGCCCCAGGGACCCCGAGCAGTGCTCGACGCCCGGCGTGGTGTTGTGGCAGTGGCCGTGGAGCCTGCTGTCGGCCTGCCGGAAGGTCGACAATTCCTCTACGGGAAAGTATCCGGCTTCTGCCAGCGTGGAGTAGAGGACGGGGGTGCAGTGTCCTTTGCTCAGGATAAACCTGTCGCGGCCCGGCCAGTCCGGATCCCGGGGGTCGTGCCTCAGCACTTTGAAATAGAGTGCGGTGAGAATCTCAACCGCAGAGAGCGAGCCACCGGGATGTCCGCTTCCCGCCGCCGCAGTCATGTTGACTATGTGACGGCGGATGGCTCGGGTCAGACTGCCCATCTCCCCGACGGTGAGTCGGGGGATCTCATGGTGCTCGTCGGCCATTGATGTTTTGGTAGGGGTGCTGGAAGTCGAGACGTGTTCAGTAGAGGCTTCTGTCATTGTAGTTGGGGCGCCGCCGTCACCGATGAGGATGGCTCATTATATGGCCTGTCTTCACAGACTGTCCACAGTAAACGGCTTGATTCGCATCAGTTGGATGCTTCTTCACATGCCTTCCGATAGCTGTCCAGGAAAGGGTTCAGGAGAGGCACGAAACGCATCAGCTTGTACATCGGGACGCCCTTCAGCTTTATCTGCCCCGACAGGAACATCTTTGCCATGTTCCCCCGGCCATATACCACCTGGTGCAGGCGTGCCGCGTCCATGGTTATGTGTGCGTCGGGCGCGCCTTCTATCGATTCCGCATACCCGAAATGCCCGTCCGAGTCCAACACCGTGTACGCCGACATCTCGTAGTCCGGGAAATCCCAGCGCAGTGTCTTGAATATCTTGTAGAGCTTCCCGACACTCTCCGCCGACACCTTGTCCCCCGTTAGCTCGAGGGTGTGCTGCAGCACTCTCGGGAATTCTTCTTTAGCTGGCAGGGCCACTGTCTCAGGCATACCGTCTTCCTTTAGTCCAGTCTCTCGGCTGCTGACAGTATATATCCTCTTCAACTTCAAACGCCCCACCTCCCGTTTGACACCCCCCTCCCCCGAATGTAAATTTCCGTTTGTCCTCCCTTTTGTCCGATCCTCGCCACGGCCAATGCCTCAGGAGCGCTCCCATGACTGACAACCGACCCCTCCCTGCAACCCCGGTCTACAAAGCAGCGGCCATCCAGTATGCACCTACGCTTTTCGAAAAGGAGAAAAACCTCCTTGAGCAGCTGGAAATGGTGGAAGAAGCCGCGAAGAACGACGCCAAGCTCATCGTTATGGTCGAAATGGCGACTACAGCCTACTGCTTCTTCGACCGTGATGAGATCGCACCCTACGTCGAACCCATCCCCGGCCCCACGACCGAAAGGTTCGGGGAACTGGCAACCCGCTATGGCTGCTACATAGTAGTGGGAATGCCCGAGGTCGACCCCGAAACCGATATCTATTACAACTCGCTGGCCCTGGTCGGGCCGGAGGGAGTGGTTGGCAAGTACCGCAAGACCCACTCGTTCATTTCTGAAAACACCTGGGCCAAGGACGGGGACCTGGACCTGCCCGTGTTTCGGACGGAGCTCGGGGACCTTGGCGGACTCATTTGCATGGATGCCTCGTTCCCCGAAACGGCCCGCATTCTGGCCCTTCGAGGCGCAGACGTGATCTGCTTCCCCACCAACTGGCTCCTCGAAAAGGCCCCCGCCCCGGCCTGGATAACCCGCGCCTTCGAAAACGGAGTCTATCTGGTTGCTGCCGACCGTTGGGGCAACGAACGCACTGTGGAGTTCTCCGGCGGCAGTGCCGTCATAGACCCTGACGGCGGAATTCAGTCCTACCGGGACACGGGGAACGGGATCGTATACGGATACATCGACATTGCCAAGGCTAGGGACAAGAAGTTCACGGAGCATGAGGCCGGAGACAAACTGCTGGAACGTCGGCCATCTCAATACTCAGACTCGGTCCTCAACAGCTACCTGTTCAATCCCGACGACTATTTCGGCCTCTACGGGCAGGACGGACTTCCGGCTGGAAAGGAATCCACTATTGCCGTATGCCAGATGGCCGAGACTCAAAGGGCGCAGGAACAGACCATCACGTCCCTCAAGCAAATGATTGACGGCCTGGACTCGCCCTTCGATGTCCTGGTGTTGCCTGAACTCGCCCTGTCCGGTCCCGTGAGCACCGAGACCGAAGCCCGCTCCCACGCCGGGGACCTACGTGACAGCGAGTCGGTTAAATTTTTGTCCGTTCTGGCCCGTGACAGCGAGGCCTTTGTCATTACCAGCATGGTCGAACGGGACTCGGGGCGAATGTATAACACGGCCCTGCTGGTGGGGCCCGATGGCCTGGTTGGAAGCTACCGCAAAGTGCATCTGTCTGAAGATGATCGGGCGTGGGCCTCACCCGGAGACGGCGGGTTCCCCGTGTTCGATATCCCCGCCGGTCGGGTTGGACTTATGGTGGGGCACGACGCCATGTTCCCGGAGGCTGCAAGGGCATTCGGCGTGAAGGGTGCAGACCTGATATGCGTCCCGGCAGCCTTGAAGTATCCCCGGGTCACGGGCCTGGGGCCCACGGAAGTGCCGTTCGAGGATCCCATCATCAAAGATGCCGATGATGTTCACTGGCACCTTCTCCGCTCCCGCAGTGAGGAGAACAACGCCCTGGTCGCTTTTGCCAACCGGTGCGGAGGTGATTACATAGGTCGGAGCGGCGTGTTCGACAAGCAGGGGGACGGCGGCCTACGCCGCGATATCGTTGCCTCGGAGGACCGACCGGAGATAGTCACCCTCACCATGTCCACCACCCAGGCGCCCGGCGTCGAAAGGCCCACTACGCCAGGAAGAGTCAAAGACATGGTGCGGATGCGGCAGACCTACTGGTATACACCCATTGTCCGCCCACACACCTTCCCCTGAGTCTGCGACCAACCAAGACCCCTTAACCTGTCATTCCGATGTCCCGCGAGGAATCTGGGGTGGGATCCGGCACCTTATCCCTCGACGAGAGCTTTGCGCAACTGTAGACCTATGCCTTTTGGTCGCATGTTTCAGCAATGCACCACCCCCCCTCATACTTCGAGTGCCTCAGCACGAGCGGCCCCGGCCCCTCCAGCAGAGGTCATGCAAGGGTATCTCTATGGGTGAAGGGGATCCCCTGAGACAGACCGCTCATACTGGGGCTCACACCGCCCCGGGGAACGCCCAGCCTACACCGGCCATCTCTCCAGGCGGTAGCACATCTCCCAGAACAGGTACTCGTACCGGCTGCTGGTCACGAAGGCCTCTTCCATCAGCGCCCTCGTCGCGGCAGACCCATCCCTTCCCAGTCGGTCTGTCAGCTCCCGACACTTCTGCACCTCTTCGCCGTATCCCGGGTCCGTGTACTGCTCTATCCACCTCACATATAGCTCGTTGTCGGGAAGCCCTCGCTCTTCCAGGGACTTACCCATCTCGTAGTAGCCCCAGAAGCAGGGAAGAAGGGCGGCTACAATCGCCTCGAAGGGTTCTACCGCGGCAGTCCGCATCAGGAAGTCCGTATAAGCCTGGCAGGTGGGCGACTTCTTCTCGGCTACCAGCTCATCTTCTCCTATGCCAAAGTCCCGGGCGTAGGACCGGTGCAGGGCCATCTCCTTGTTCAAGGTGAAATCGGCGTGGAAGGTGAGCCAACTGGACAGCTCCGGGGTCGGGGCCTTGGCCGCGGCCAGGTTGTAGACCCGGGCGTAGTCGATCAGGTACAGGTAGTCCTGTCGCACCCAGAATTTCAACCTCTCCACCTCCAGTGTCCCATCCCCGACTCCCGTGACAAATGGATGGTTGCGCTGGGCCTCCCAGATCGAATTCCCAAGGCCTCGTAAGTGATCACTGAATCTCTCTTGCATGTTAGGTCCTCCCTCGCGGCCCGCAAGTGGCGCCGCGTTGGCGCCTATTTTACATTGCCGGGCATATCGGCTCACGACTGCAAAATCTTGACACTAAAATACCGGTAATGTACACTTCGCGCCGGTTTGCACCCTTCCCTCAGCGCCGTTGGAGGATTCAATGAAGCGAGGGTTGGATGCCACGGTTTCCGAGAGGTTAATCCCTCGTACCGACCAGGGGGTGAGTGTGACAGATAAACCCGTGATTTCGGAGGCGATGAAGAACGCCGTCGGCGTGTCTTCGGCCCCGGCATCCTATGACGTAGAAAAGGGCCACGTTAAGAGGTTCGTGGAGGCCATTGGGGACTCCAACTCCCGCTGGAGCGGCGATGACGGAGTAATACCACCCACCTTCCTCCGCATGTGTATCGCCAACGACCTTGAAGAGTTGGAGATGCCCTTCTCCCGGGGCCTCGATGGAGGCAGTGAATGGGAGTACTTCCTGCCTGTCCGCCCCGGCGACACAATAACCGTCACTCAAGCGATTATCGATTTCACCGAAAAGCACGGCAGGCTCGGCACCATGCTCATCGAGACGCGACAAAACTCCTTCGTCAACCAGCGGGGCGAGCTCGTTGCCACTGAAAAGACCGTAGGTATCAGCTACTAGCAAATCTTCGAGAGGTTGTCCTATGAGCGAAGCTATCTATCAGAGAATGAGCAAGGACCTCGGCAAGTCCACGGCCCCCATCACCTATGCCGTCGAGAAGGGTCACATCAAGCGTTTTGCCGAGGCCATTGGAGACGAAAATCAACTTTGGCGCGGAGTCACCGTACCGCCCACCTTCACCCGGGCTTTCATACCCAGCGACGAGGACGAGAGCCAGCCTCGCGACCCGGATGAGCGTGTCCTGGACGCTGGCAGTGAATACGAATACTTCAAGGCTATCAAGCCCGGCGACCAGATCACGGTAGTATCCAAGATTGCTGATGTATTCAAAAAAGAGGGTCGATTGGGCACGATGACATTTCAGGTAAAGGAGATCTCCTTCACCAACCAGAACGGCGAACTGGTAGCCACTCGCCGAGACACGGGCATCTATTACTAGAGTAGCGAACACCATTTTCGGGTAAAGCTGAACGCCAGGAGGAAAGAGTATGGGACAGGTATATTTTGAAGACGTAACCGAGGGAATGGACATCCCCACCCTTGAGAAGAACCCCACCACCCGGCAGCTGGTCCAGTACGCCGGCGCATCGGGTGACTTCTACGAGATCCACTACGACAAGGACTACGCCATAGGCAACGAGCTGCCCGGTCCCATCATCCACGGCGCGCTCAAGAATGCCTGGCTAGGCCAGGTCGTCACTGACTGGATGGGTGAAGAGGGAGTCCTCAAGAAGCTCAGTTGCCAGTACCGCGGTATGGACGTCCCCGGCGTGCCCATGTACATCGCTGCCGAGGTCGTCGGCAAGTCCAGCGAAGGCGGCGAGAACCTCGTCGAAATCAAGATCGAGGGCAAGAACAACGAAGGCAAGGTCACCACGCCCGGCAAGGCCACGGTGGCCCTTCCTTCCAGGGGCTAGGCGCGCCGGGTTATTCAATAACCGCTAAACCTAAATCGGACCCAAATCAGTAGCAAAGATCCAAGCCGGCCGTCAGGCCGCCCCTAAACTGGGGAGCAGGAGGAGAATATGGCCCAACCTTTAGAAGGAAAAGCAGCGGTAGTCACCGGCGGAGGACGGGGAATAGGCCGGGGGATTGCCAAGGCATTAGCGGCGCACGGCGCCAGCGTAGTAGTAGCGGACCTGGGCGCAGCCCTCGATGGTTCCGGTGGAGATCAGGGCCCTGCCGATGAAGTAGTCAACGAAATCAAGGCAGCCGGCGGCAACGCCGTCGCCTGCTATGACACCGTTGCCACAATGGAAGGCGGAGAGCACATCATCCAGAGTTGCGTAGACAACTTCGGCAAGATTGACATCCTTGTGACCGTCGCCGGAATCCTGAGAGACCGCATGGTTTTCAACATGACCGAACAGGAATGGGATGATGTGATTGCCGTCCACTTGAAGGGCACCTTCACCTGTGTGAAGCACGCATCTATCCTGATGAGGCAGCAGCGCGGCGGAAGGATCATAACCTTCTCGTCCAGCAGCGGCGTCATGGGAACCACCGGCCAGACCAACTACGGCGCGGCCAAGTCCGGCATCGCAGGGCTGACGAAGGTCGTGGCCCGGGACCTGGGCAAGTACGGCGTGACCGCCAACTCCATACTCCCGTCCGCCGACACCCGGATGACCCTGACGGAAGAGGTTCGCAAGGCCCGGGAAATCCGGCAGGCCGCAGGTCTTCCCGAGGAGTTCTCCGACGAGCCCCAGGACCCGGAAGACATAGCTCCCTTCATCTGCTACCTCGCCAGCGACAAGGCGGCCAACGTCAACGGTCAGACCTTCTCTGTCAGGGGCAGGCTGATCTCCCTGGTAAACCAGCCGCGCATCATCGGATCAGTTGCCAAGGAAGGTCTCTGGACCGTCGACGAGCTTCTAGAGGCAATTCCCAATTCCTTCGGCAAGAAGGTGAAGAACCAGTACGTCGGGAAAGCCTCTTAGGACGGACGCTAAACTTTAGAACATCAGGGAGAACGGAATGACAGACACACTTAAAGGGAAAGCGGCCGTCGTAACCGGCGCCGGCCGCGGTATCGGCCGCGGCATTGCGCTGCTTCTGGCCGCAGAAGGCGCCAAGGTAGTAGTGAACGACCTCGGCGGCGAAGTTGACGGCAGTGGGGCCTCCCAGGGCCCGGCAGACGAAGTAGTATCCGAAATAAAGGCAGCAGGCGGTGAGGCCGTAGCCTGCTACGATTCCGTCGCCACCATGGAAGGCGGCGAAAACATCATCCAGACCTGTGTCGACACTTTTGGAAAAGTCGACATCCTGGTCTGCGTGGCCGGAATCCTCCGGGACCGCATGGTCTTCAACATGACCGAGCAGGAATGGGACGACGTCATAGCCGTTCACCTGAAAGGCACCTTCACCTGCGTGAAGCACGCCTCCATTCTGATGAGACAACAGAGGGGCGGACGAATCGTAGTATTCAGCTCCACCTCCGGGTTGTTCGGCAACTCCGGGCAGGCCAACTACGGCGCAGCAAAGGACGGCATCGCCGGCATAGTGCGCTGCGTGTCCCAGGACCTGGGCAAGTACGGCGTCACCTGCAACGGAATCTCCCCCTCCGCCGCCACCCGCATGACCTTGACCGAAGAGGTCAGGAAAGCCCGGGAGATCCGGGCCGCTGCTGGCCAGGCTGCCTCTGAAGAGGAGAGACTGGACCCGCCCGAAGGCGTGGCGCCGGCGGTTGCCTTCCTCTGCACCGACCAGGCACAGAATTTCAACGGCGAGATCCTCCACGTCGCAGGTGGATTCGTCGGGCTGATGAGTCACCCCGACGAGGTCAACGACCTCTACAAGCAGAGTGGACGCTGGACGTTCGATGAGATCGCCCGGGAGTTCCCGGTGGCAATCGGCGAAGACCTGGTTAACCCGGCTCCGGCCCAGGCGCCCAGGCAGTAGCCTTCATCTCCAAATAGACCGGAATAGAAAAGAGGGGCCGCCAATCCTGAGATTGGCGGCCCCTCTCCTTTACTTCACTTTGTAGCCTCAGTCTAAGGGTATTGTTCCCTGACAACTGAGTATGGCTCGATCTCGGCCTGGGCGTGGAGCGAGGTCGGGAACCGTTCCCATCTCGCCCTGGACAGCTCCATGAATACGAAGGTCTTGCCGTCTCTCCTGACCTTGTCCCGGGCCATGAACCCGCACTTTTCAAATGAGCGTTGAGCTCTCACGTTCCATTCAAGCGTGTGGAGATACACGGTCCTGAGTCCCTCTACGTTGAACAGGTACCGGGTCAGAATGCGCACGGCATCGGCGCCGTAGCCGTGACCCCAGTAGTCCTTGTCTCCGATCATGATGCCAACCTCGGCCTGTGCCCTATCGGGATCAAGGTCGTAGTACATGCAGTTGCCGATATGCCTGCCACCCTGCAGGCTATCAATGGCGAACTTGTACTTGAAGGGCTGTGGGAACTGCAGCTCGTCGGCGTAGAAAGCCCTGTAGCTGGCGAAGCGGGTCTGCAGGGGCAGGGTGGCATCCAGCTTGGCAAGCTCTTCGTCGGTGCGCCAGAGGTAGTCCTGGTAGGCGTCGTCCAGCCTCTTCTCCCGGAGGACAACCATTTCTCCTCGTAGAATCACTGCCTGTCCCTGAGCTTGTCTAATGCCTCGGCCACTACATTCTCTTCGTTCTTATAGGTCAGCGCCTTCTTGGCCTCTTCGGCATCGAACCACTTCACTACATCAAACTCGGGATCGTGCAGGTCCATCGACCCGCCCGTGGCCCGCATCAGGTAGAAATGGACCGTCTTGTGATTTCGAACACCTGAGGCTACGAACCAGTAGCTGACGCTACCCAGCTCCTCCTCTATCGCCACTTCCAGGCCGGTCTCTTCCCTGGTTTCCCGCAGGGCAGTCTCTTCTCGGGTCTCTCCCGGGTCGGGTGTGCCCTTGGGCAAGCGCCAGCTTGTGGGTCTGACATGGCCGCAAAGGGCTATCTGAACCCCGTCTCCGTTCTGCCTGTATACGACGCCCCCGGCGGAAACCGGATAGGCTATCTTCATTGATTCCTTGCTCGTGGGTCTACTCCTGACTAGATTTTAGGTAGGATGAATATTGCGGTCAATTGTTTCCGGGACCCGTATTGATGTTTACTGACTCTACCCTTCCGTCCTGGCAACCGAGACGTTGCTGCAATAGAGGTGAGGCGTCCTCAGCGAGCCGCCCCGCCATTTCGCCTCACTGCCTATGGCTATCAGGTTATTGAGAGTTTCGTATACGTTGCCGGAGAGCATGCTGTTCTTCACGCGGCCAACCATTCGCCCGTTTTCGACCTTATAGCCCAGCAGGACGTTGCCACTGAAATCGCCGGCCAGGATGTTGGTCTGTCCCGCACCCAGGAACCGTTCGACGACGAGTCCTTCTTTCATGTCGGCCACCATGTCTTCGAAGGACATGTCCCCTTCGGCGATGGAGATGACGCTGGTGGAGGGGGACGGCAGAGACCCCGAGCCCCGGGAAGCGTTGCCCGTGGACTGGGCCCCGGCCTGGGCCGCCGTCTTGAGGTCGTAGATGAAGTTCCGGGCTACGCCATTTTCGATCAGCGGCGTTACTCTCGTGGGTATCCCCTCATCGTCCCAGGGCCGGCTTCCGGGTCGGTAGGCTATCGTGCCGTCGTCGTGGAGGGAGAACCGCTCATCCACTATCTTCTCGCCCAGCTTTTCCACCAGGGGAGAGGAGCCCTGCAGCACGGTCTTCCCGTTGAAGCCGACCAGCAGGGGAGACAGCAGCAGACCGGCTACGGCGTCCGGGGTGAAAACCACGGGAAAGCTGCCCGTGGTGACCTCTGCCATATCCCGGGCCTGGTCCAGCTGGCCCGTGACCCGTGCCACGATGGCCGAGGCGTCGGTTATGGGTCGGCAGGAACTCTCTCCATCCCCGACGAAGAGCATGTCCGTGCCCCTCACCAGAGTGCCACCCAGGCCCAGGGAGAAGACCGTCTTTTCGTATGAGGCGTCCAGCCCCTGGCTGTTCATTATTTTAACTTTGACGACGGACTGCGATACCCCCGCATCGCATAGGACGTCCGGGTGGTCGGCGAGGACGCCATCCACCATGACCTGAGACAGTTCGACCATCTTCTCGATAGTGAACTGCGGTACTTCGGGGTCGTATGTCGGGACCTGGGGGTATTCGGCGGCGGTCGGCAGACCGAATTCTGCCTTCGCGCCATAGGGAGACACCTCCAGGGCCCTGCTGACTAAGCCCTCCACGTCTTCCATCCGGTTGGTGGCGGAGAATCCGATTCGACCATCTTTAATGATCCTCAGCCCCACTCCCCGGGCCTCCTTGGTCTGAAGGTGCTTCAGCCGGTTCGACTCAAAGGCCACGGGGGTGGACCGGCTCTCCACCCAGAACAGGTCTGCGGCATCCGCGACCTTACGGGCCGCCTCTAAAATCTCTTCCAACTATCCGCCTCCAACCAGGCATTTTGCGATTCGTATGTGCGGGCTGCCGTTGGACACCGGCAATGGCGATTGCCCGCCCTTTCCGCAGCCGCCGCCCTGGTTCATGTCCAGGTCGTTCCCCACGGCGTCGAGGTTCTTCAGGGTCTCGAAGACGTTGCCGGAAAGGGTAACCGGGCGCAGAAGCTCGGCGACTTTCCCGTCCCGTATCATGTACGCCTCCCGAGCCGAGAAGGTGAACATCTCCATACTGGTCATGCCGCCGTACCAGTCGCAGGCGTACACACCTTCTTTCACGTCGGATATCATCTCCTCAAACGGTGTGGAGCCGGGTTCGATGAAGGTGTTTGTCATTCGTACAATGGGCTCGTAGCGGAAGTCGATGGCACGGGCGTTGCCGGAAAGGGGCTCGCCCATCTTTCCCGCAGTCTCGCGGGAATGAAGCCGGCCCACCAGTTCACCTTCCTTAATCAGGTAAGACCGGGTGGCGGGAACGCCTTCGTCATCGTACTTGTAGCTGCCCCTCAGCCCCGGGACTGCAGCCCCGTCCACTATGTTCAGGTGATCGCCCCCGAACCGCCGACCAATGACCATCACTTCCTTGAGTCGGTCGTTTTCATAGACGTGATCGGACTCGGAGAGGTGACCGAAGGCCTCATGGGTGAACACTCCGGCCAGTACGGGGTCCAAGATAACGGTGTATTCGCCGCCCCGGACCTTGGGTGCCGAGAGCAGGCTCACGGCCTTCTCGGCGATGTCTCGGGACTCCTGGTGAAGACCCTCGACGACCGAGAAGTCGCCGTTGCTCCCGAGGCTCACGCCGGCCTGCTGCACCTCCGACCCATCCCTGGCAGTAGCCGACAAACGCAGGCTTACGTCGATTCTCTGCTGCTCGATATAGCTGCCCTCCGAGCTTGCGAAGACCACCCGCTTGTGACCGTCCCCATAGGCAATCAGCGTAGTCTGGATACCCTCCGACTCCCACATGATGCCGTTGTACTGGTCCATCAGGTCTTTCTTCTCGGCAAGGGTAAGTGACCTGGGGTCTTTCCCGAGTTGAGGTTCAACAACGTCTACTATGGGCTCTACGCCTGCCAGTTCGCTCTTCTCGTGGCCCACCAGCCGTGCCTGCCGCACGGCGTTCCCAACGTGGTCTCTCATACCTTCGATGTTATTGAAACTGACGAACCCCCAGCCCCCATTCACCAGCGCACGGACGTTGCCTCCCAGGCTGGTGGTCATGCCCACGTCTTCCAAGTCCCTTCCCCGGTACAGCAGCCGAGTGGACTCCCCCTCCTCAATGCGGACCTCCACGTAGTCCGCGCCGTGACCCTTCAGGGCCTCGGATATACGGTCACGCAGGTCGGGCATGGGGCTGCCTCCAGTGGTCGGAATTCAAATGACGGAAGGGGCAGTTTAACAGGGTCTGGGGTATCTGTACCAGAGCAATTGCTCGTCCGCCAGGGCAGCGACGTCTCGGCGCACTTGCTCGATGCGATTGTGAGGCGCGTAGGCCAATCCTTGGTATGTAATAGCGCCCTGTGTTGAAAGGGATTTTGATTGTTTCTGATTGAATTCGTGCCTGTATGATTGTTCAGGCAGGGATTTTAGAAGGGGCCATCCCCTGGCAGGGGATACCTGGGAGTAGGGGATGGGGAACAAAATAGGCATAGGCCATTATAGGGGGGTGGTGTGGGGCTAGGGCAATAGGCCGGTGTCACATGCGCCGAGGCCAAGGGCAGTTGACATTCCTTCTAAAGATATAGCCTTAGGCGTTAGAATACGCTCCACGGCAATACCGGCTCTTTGAATAATGCCTACACCTAAGACTAAGTACCCAACACGACGCCGCAGACCGTCCCCCTTGAGGGGCCGAACTGTAAAGCACATCCCTATTGCAGATCTGATGACGAGGCTCAGGCCTCTCTACGGCCCCCCCACCGCCCCCCGACCCTACGACCCGCTTTCAGAGCTTATCTTCACCGTACTGTCCCAGCACACATCGGACGTCAACTCCTACCGCGCCTTCGCAAAGCTGACGGAAACCTTCCCGACATGGGAAGACGTGCTGAATGCCAACGTAGAGGCTCTTGCCGAATCGATCAAGATAGGTGGTCTGGCCAAGGTAAAGGCTCCCAGGCTTCAGGAGATTCTGACTGCGGTGCTGGAGCGAAACGGCTCCTGGGACCTCTCCTTCCTGGCCGAAATGCCCCTGGCAGAGGCAAAGAAGTGGCTGCTGGAGCTGCCGGGGGTCGGGCCCAAGACGGTGGGATGCGTCCTGCTCTTCTCCCTGGGCATGCCCGCAATGATCGTCGACACCCACGTTCATAGGGTGGCAAAGCGACTCAACCTAATCGGGACCAAGGTGTCGGCGGACGACGCTCATGACATTCTGGAGGCCAAGGTCCCGCCGGAGGACGTGCTCGGGGCACACATCTACATCATCGCTCACGGCAGGCAGGTGTGTAAGGCCCAGCGGCCCCTCTGCGACGTATGTGTTCTCGAAGACCGGTGCCCGTCCAGCGAATTGAGGCGTAAAAGCAAGGGTAAGTGAGGGAGGGGCTGGTCAATACCGGCCCAACCTTGATTTCCCCACCGGATATTGGCAGACTGTAGCCTCTTTCCCGAGTCTATGGAGGGGCAGCTTTGAAGACCGCAATTCTTAACGTCACCGGATACGCCGGGGCCGAACTGGCCCGGCTGCTTCACAACCATCCGGAAATCGAGCTTACCTCGGTTACAGGGCGCAGCGCCCAGGGTCAGAGACTCGGCGAGGTATTCCCCCACCTCTCGGACATCGACCTGGTAATCGAGGCCGAGCCCAATGGAGAGGAGATGGTCTTCTCCGCCCTGCCCCACAAAACCAGCGGTGAGAGAGTCGTGCCATTGGTGGAGGACCGCTCGCGGGTCGTGGACCTGAGCGCCGACTTCCGCCTCCGCTCCCCCGCCGAGTACGAAGAGTGGTACAAAACTCCCCACGCCAGCGCCGTACTCCAGGAGGAGGCCGTCTACGGTCTTACCGAGCTTTACCGCTCAGAGATCGGCACTGCCCGACTGGTTGCAAACCCCGGCTGCTTCCCGACCTCTGCGATTCTCGCCCTGGCTCCGCTGGTTAAAGAGAAGCTTGTAGAGCCCGTGTTGATAGTTGACAGCAAGTCCGGAGTCTCGGGGGCGGGGAGGGGGCTCAGCCTCAACACCCATTTCTCAGAAGTAAACGAAAACGTCAAGGCCTATGGGATAGACGGGCATCGGCACCTGCCGGAATTAACGCAGGAAGTATCGCTGCTCGACCCCAGCTTGAATGCTCAGATCACTTTCCTACCCCACCTGATACCCATGACTCGGGGCATTCTCAGTTCCTGCTATGCCACCCTTTCAGGCTCGTCCATTACGGTCGATGGAAAGGGTAGGGAGCAGTTAACAGCCCTATATCGAGAATTTTACGCGGGCGAGCCTTTCGTACGGGTAGTTGATACGCCGCCCCAGACCAAGCAGACCTGGGGCAACAACTATTGCCTGGTGTATCCGACGCTGGACCTTCGGACGGGCCGTGTGATGGTGGTAAGCTGCATCGACAATCTTGTCAAGGGCGCCGCAGGGCAGGCAATCCAGAACATGAACGTGATGGCCGGCTACCCCGAGGAGACGGGCCTCGAGTCCCTGGCCCTTTTCCCCTAGGCGGGAGTCAGTTCCCGAAGCTCCAGGGCGATCTGCCGGCCAAGAACATGGAGCGCTCTCCCGATTCGGTCGGATGATGTACGGTGCCGGGGATCGAGCATGCGTCGGACGGACTCCTCGTCGGTGCGAAAGAGCTTGGCGAACTCGGCGTGGGAGAGACCGCTGTCTCGCAGCGCAAGTGCAAGGGCGGCCTTGGAGGCAGTAGCAGTGGGCACGGCTACCAACCGCTCTCCGTTCTTCCTGGGGCTGGGGATAGGGATGGAGTCAATGCGGTTCATCCTTCCGGCAATGGCTTCTTCCAGGGCATCCTGCGCCTCGAAGAGGGCTTCTGCCTCGTCCTTGCCTGATGTCAGGCACTCGGGGAGGTCTCGGAAGGATACAACGATTTCATCTGCAGAGGCGTGCCGGAGTCGTGCTGGATATACAAATCGCATCTCAATCTTCCCCTCGCTGACTAGCGGAAGTCTTGTCGAGCCAGTCCCAGTTGGCGGATCATGGCTGATAGAAGACCTGACCCAATTTCCTTACGGCGGTCTTTCAAAATCGTAAAGCGGTCACCATAGTAAAGGGTTTCATGACTTCCTTTGCCCTGCTCCGGATTCACAAAGACATCGACGCCTCGCGCTTTGCCAATCTTACGCAGGCGGTCGACGAACTCGTGACCCCGCATGCGTGGATGATAGGCTATGCCCACCTGAATCACAAGGACAAGGCCCCGCTCCCCGGTTGCAACTCGTCCTTGCGTGTGTTTTCATACGGCGGGCGATTTTCAGCCGACCGGTTTTCGTGCGCCCCCATCGTCTAGCGGCCAAGGACACCGCCCTTTCAAGGCGGAGATCACGGGTTCGAATCCCGTTGGGGGTACCACAACGTACTGTATTCATAACTCGCCCGTCCAGGGCGACCTCGGCATTGTCTACGCTCCCCATGGGACTGTCCTCCGGCGTGGGCAGTGAGTAGAGAATGACGGCCTTGCCACAGCCGACGGCGATTTTCTTGACGAAGGACCGAACGAAGGCCTTGGTCTCGGTCAGTTCACTGGTCTTCAGAAATTCACTCATATCCTCGGCGAAGGCGGCGATGGTGTCGGAGCTGTCCAGGAAATGCCGTCGCTCCGAGAGCAGTTCCCGCGCCTCCTCGGCGGCAATCTCCAACCTGTCCTTGCGCTCCCGGTGCTCCTTGATACGCTCGGAGGCGTCGGCCATTTCTATGTCGGTGGTCTCGATGGCCTGCCAGATGCGGCCTAGCCTGCGCTTCACGTCCTCAAGCTCCTCCTTGATGGCCTCCAGCCGCTCCCGTTGTTCCCTTGCCGCCCCATCCATCTCCTCGTCGAGCAGCCTCACGAGGTCTCGGATGTTGGACTCGGTGAGAACGTTTTCCCTGATCTGATCGACGATGAGCGTCTCGAAGGTCCTGGCGTTGAGCCTCGGCGCTCTACAGGCCTCCGGGCCCCGCTTGAGCATGGACTGACATACATAGTATGTGTACTTCCCGCTCTTCGCCTCGGCTGCTGTCATCGCCTTGCCACAGACCTCGCAGGTTAGCAGCCCGCTGAGCAGGTAGGGGCTGGATGCCCGCCTGGGGTGAACCCTCTCGGGTGCGCGGGAACCCAGCAGCTTCTTGGCCCTTCGGAATTCCTGCTTGCTAACGATGGCCGGGAAGGCTCCCTCCACCCTGACCGGGGGAGCGCCGTCCCTGGCATTGGTTCCCCATACCAATGTCCCCGTGTAAGCTTCGTTGTCAAGCATGGTGTGGATGGTGGTCTTGAGCCATTTCTTGCCGTTTGTGGTGGGGATGCCCTCAGCGTTCAGTGTCTTGGTCACGTCAAGAATGCTCTTACCATAGAAGACCATGTCAAAGATTCGGCGAACCACGGCGTCCGCCGGCGGGTTCAGTTCCAGCCTCGGACGCTTCTTCGCCCCGTCTTGGACATAGACCCTCTTGTAGCCGTAGGGGGCGTTGGTCGTCATCCAGAACCCTCTGGACGCCGCCTCCCTCATGCCCCGGACGACCTCCTGGGCCAGATTCTCGCTGTAAAATTCGTCCACGCTCTCGATGATGGCCTCAAGAAGCTTCCCGGTGGGGGTGTCATCGGCCTGCTCAGTAATGGAGACTACCCTGACACCGCGCCGCCGAAGCATGGACTTGAAAGCAACGGCGTGTTCCCGCTTTCGGGTGAACCGTGAGAATTTCCATACGAGGATCTCTCTGAAAGGAGCCTCGGGCTTGCTGGCCTCGTTCAGCATCTTCTGGAACTCGGGCCTATCGGCGATGCGCCCGCTCTCCGCCTCATCGATATACTCCCTTGCCACTATGTAGTCGTTCCTCTCGGCGTAGTCACGAAGGGCCCTCAGCTGCGCGGACACTGACAGGTCCACGTCCTGCCGTTCGCTGGACACCCTGGCATACAAGGCCGCCGGTATCAATTCGCTGTCGATTTTCATCAGTTCACTCCCCTCTTTGCTTCACGTTCTGTCGTTGTCCTCTTCTATTCAATTTCTATTCAATCTAATCAATCGGATGGCTCGGCCCACACATCACCTCGCCATCCGGCACCACGCATCGGACGCAACCAGCTGGGGGCTGAGAAAGGCGCGGTCCCGGCTGTGCACGGCAACGACTGTCACCTTTGCCACTTTCCCCTTCCAGGAGTGGGCCCGGGCTATGATGGTAAGCCCATCGCTGTCGGCGTATTGTGACCTGTCGTAACGGACGGCCCTGTCCGCTATGGAGCGAAGTGGAGGCGTCATTCCCCTGCGCGTAAACAAACCCTGTCCCACCCAGTAGGGGAAGGATTCCGGCATCCCAAAACCCCGGGTGCGCCGCACCACCGTGGCCCGGAGCACGGGCGGCTCGGTCCAGTTCTCGGGGTCTCCCCTGTCCTCCCGCTCGTATAGGACGGCCATGAGGGGCGGGTCCCGCATCACCTCGGCCAGCCGGAGGGTCACCGAGGCGTAGGAGCAACGGAAGACCTTCTGCAGGGCAAGCACGTCCAGCCCCGTAATAGCAGCCATGGGCCCGAAGACCCCCGGTTGCATCAGGACCGCAGCGGCGAAGCGATCGGCCTCCCGGCAGACCCTCCTATTCGGCAGTGAGTCGGACTGCATGTCCCACAGGGTCTCGTAGATGATCTCGAACGTCTCGTGGAGCACCGTGTAGGTGCTGCTCCCTTCCCACAGGCCGTGACGGTAATAGATGTCGTAGTGGCCCCTGGGGCGCCCGATGTGCGCTCCCTTCAGCCCATCCATTTCCCTCTCGTAAACATCCCCGAACCCGGCACGCCCGAGCATTAAACAAAGTCCGTCCAGCGTGGGGCGGCCCGCGAGCCCGAAGTGGCGCACGAAGCAGGCTGCCAGGCTCTCCGGCTCCAGGACACGGTAGGGGGCGGCGGAGCCCAGCAACTCTCGGCAGAAGTCCTCTCTCGTCCTGGTCATTCCAGCAACCTCTTGTTGGTGAATCGCTCGTACATCTCCACTATGAACCGCTTGGCGCTGAGGGAGAGGGGTCCGTCGGGCCGGGTACCCACCCGGAATACGGGGTCTTCCAGAACGTACCGGTAGGCCCGCTCCACCTCCAGCGCCTCGCTGCCAAAGGGGTCGGGCCTGCCGGAGCGTCCCGCCCGCTTCATCAGCTCCGCCCGGTCTACGTTGTACACGTCGGCAAGCTTGCCGATGAGGTTAGAGCCAGGCCTCCGGCCGCCCCTCTCGATCTGGGACAGGTAGGAGGCGGAAATCCCCGTGCGATGAGTAACGTCCCTCAAGCTCAACTCTCCCCGCAGGCGCCGGAGCAGCGGCCCGATCTCCTCGTTGCCCTCTATCTCCTGCCGGATGTCAGGACCCCGGTTGCCGCCAGGTTCGTCCATGGTTATCTCCCTGTGCCGCCTCATAGGCGGACAGTTGTGCGTACGGTCTTCCCAGTACATTGAAGCAACCTAATTGTTACATACTTGCACATATAGAGCAACACTTTCAGAGTTATGTCTTCAATTACGCTCTTAGTATCTTGCATTTGCCTAATTGTTATTGTTACACTTGCGCTAATAGCGCAAATATTCTATTCCTTCCGCCCCAGTATAGGACAAGGACGGGTATCTGGGCCATCCTCGCGGCGGTCCAGCCCCATCAGGAGAGACGGATCAAATGAGCAGTACGCGGAAGCGAAGACTTACCTACAAGCAGGAGCGACAGCGCATCGAAGGGCTGCGAATCCTGGCCCGCATAATTGCTCGACACTTCCTCTCTAACCCGCACCTTTACCACAACGGGGCAGCCCCGAGAAGGCTGGATACGCCCCACAAGGAGGATCAGGCATGAAGCGCAGGCAGCCCTCATCACGGGTCAGACTCAATACACGCAGGGTCTGGGATCTGCTCAACCGGCTGAACATGTCCCAGAACGAGCTGGCGACCAGGGCCGGTACCTCGTCGGGCTATCTCTCCCAGCTAATTTCCGGTACCAGACGGCCCTCTCCATCCCTTCGAAGACGGCTCATGGAGGCCCTGGGGGTCACCCGGTTCGACGACCTGTTCATCCTGGAGGTAGTGGAGTGAGAAGCGGCCTCCTGCCTCCCCACCTGGTCGTTGAAGATGGCCTCATCCCGGAGGACTTCGCCTGGCGAATCGATGCGCTCAAGGAGGCCACCGGCCTCTCCTGGGAAGTCATGGCCGCCTGCCTGGGCGTCGACCCCCGCCAACTTCAGCGCTGGCGCAGGGGCACCAAGCCCAGCGGGGACGGCCTGTGTGCGCTCATCCTGCTCGCCGCCCGCATACCCGGCGGCGTCCACATCCTCATGGGCGTCGACGTCATCCCACCCGTCGGGACATACCGGGCTTCTCTCGACCAGGGACCCGACCATTATAAGAAGCAATGGGAGGCTTAGAGTCATGGGTGTACAGCAGCGGGTCCGCCGGCCCGTACAATTCGACTTCCCACCAGACTTCCCCGATCGGTTGGCGCTCTTCAAGGAGGCCAGCGGGTTGAGCTGGAAAGCTCTGTCCCGTCTCCTGGGGGTCCGGCCCTACCGGCTCTGGCAGTGGCGGGAGAGGAGGGTGACTCCCAACGCCACCCACCTATTCCTCTTGCTGACCCTGGCTGAGGCGCTAGGGTTCCGTGACGGGATCCTGATGTGTCCCGAGCAAGACCTGCCCGCGGGCATGGACCCGGAAGAGCTCCGGCGACATGGCATCTGACGGCATCGGCATATTAGCCCTATGTTAATCTCAATATCTAGGAGGAAAGGTTAACGGCAACCAAATTCTCAGCAGTACTGGATGAAACAACGGGTTGCAGTGACTTACTGTTCTGTCAATGTCACGTAGAACCAGGGTGAGGCCTTCAGCGCGGCCACATCGGCGTCCGTGAGATAGGTGTCGGGATACTTGGTATAGCCGAGTTGCATCATGGCATCCCAGTCGCACGTTTCCAGACCCTCATCGCATCCCGGCGGGTGGGGTAGTCCAAAGGCATGGCCTAGCTCATGGGCCAACCCGCCAACCCATCCCCCGTGTGGACGGTAATACCCACAGTGCGTGTGCCCTTCGGGTTTGGTCAAGCCTTCGAGGTCATCCCTGTGCAGAATGGTAACCCCATAGCCACCCCTTCCCAGCTCAGTTAATTCGCAATCGCCTACCACATCGGGGTAGATAACCCAAACATAGTAGGGCTGTTCCCACCAGATAGGGACACAGTGTTGAAGGTCGTACACAACACGGTTATAGCCTTCTTCTCGGGCGTAATGGTCGGCCGGGTTGGCTAGGGAGCAGTGCTCAGGCGTACGGGTCTGCACCGCAAACGTTAGCCCGTCCAGTTGATCGGCATACCATCGTTGAACGTCGTAGATAGCGCTATTAAGCGCCGCTATGTAGGCAGGGTTTGGCTCCACGTCTAAAGGAGTTGCGTAAATGACTCGCACCATCGGGTCCGGGACGGGTGTGGGCGTAGGGGTAGGTGTGGGAGTTGGGATGGGCGTGGGAGTAAGAGTAGATACGGGCGTAGCTGTGCGAATAGGAACAGGCGTGGGAGCGAGTATCACAGTAGGTGGGATGGATGTCACCGTTGCCGCCGTGCCTGATTCTGTGGTGGCATCGATGTCGGGTGTCCGGGTAGGGGTGGCGGTCGGCGAGGCCTGCGCAAAAGCGGTCTGGTCTGGGACCCCTAAGTCTTGGGTGGGAGGTGGGATTTCCCCAGTGCCGGAACAACCGAGCAACGCAACCGTCAATACCATAGCCGCCGCACCCAGGAATTTCATTGGCCTGCCTTATCCTCCCGTATCGTTGTGCTTAGAGCGACGGGGCGGGGCGAATTGCACCGGTGAGCATGGTTTGTAGCAGGTCATCGCCCGATTGCCCCCTTCCAAAAGCAATGCGCTTTTCCTCCATGCAGCTAGCTTGCCTCTCTTGATCATTTGCCTCCCCGCGTGGACGGCGCCCATGGGAACCCCAAACGAAAGGGAATTATATATTTGACTCCCCGTACCTTGCTTCCCGGGCCATGTAACGGAGAACGCCAAGGGCCGTCTTGGCGTCGGTCAACGCCCTGTGGGGGTCCCCCTCAACCTCAACCTGACACTCACGGGCTGCGACCTCGAGGCGCTGCCAAGTGTAGCTACCGTGCCGCTCGCTCCACGCGCCGTGGTAACGGGCATAGGTCTCCATGATGCACCGCCACTGGCGCTGGTCCCCCAGCAATCGTTCTATCGACTTGATGATGTAGGTATTATGGCGGAAGCTCGCCCGTACACTCTGGACCACCATCTGCCGGTCGAAGTTGAAGTTGTAGGACACCGGGAACGCGTTACCCTTGAAGGCATCCATTAGGGAGTAGACTACTTTACCCATGGTGGGAGCGTCGGCGAGCATCTCGGCCGAGATGCCATGGATCGCAACCGCCTCGGCCGAAACGGGACAGGTGGGTTGTACCAGTGTGTCTAACACCGCCTCACCCTTCAGGTTCACTGCCGCAATCTCAACGACCTCATCGGTGTCGGAGAGGCCGGTTGTCTCCGTATCAAACACGACGAGCCCTGGCCGGGACAACATCTCACGGGCCAACTTTACGGCCTGGTCAATGCCACTATCATTGTTCAAGAAATTCCTCCTTAATAACACCCACCCCCACTCCGTGCCTAAATCGAGGGGTGTAATCAAATATATAAGTCCCAAACGAAACCGACCCCATGCCAATTGGAGTGCTCCTGCGGATCACGGTTCCTAGAGTTGGACACCGCCTCAACTTTCCTTGATTGTGCAGTGTCTGAGTGTACAATATTGCAATTGCAAAGAATACCGCAAGACTGCAGATGCGAAAGCTCTCCGGGAATCAAAATGCCCCGGCACGGACCGATGGGAGGTAGGGCTGCAAGCCAGCGCCCCGGTCTCTAGGCTGGAATGCCCGACCCCCACTTTCAAATAGAACCGTTTCCGTTGTCATCGCCTCACGACGCCCTGAAGGTCCTGACGCGATGCGTTACGGTTGAGTACCTTGTCGAGGATACCAAACGTACTCTTAAGACACAGGTATTCCTCTCCGGGCGAAGGCCTCTCCTCCTGTTTCAGGAGAGCGAATGGGATAAGGCCGGCCATCTGCAGCAGATAGTCGGAGGCGGAGCTTTTGAGTACAGGGCCGCCAATGACCCTCCCTATGGGAATGTCCTTCATGCGGTTGCCGTCCTCCCAAGCCTCGTACTTGCTTGGAACGGGGTTATGGCTCCTGAGCCTGCCATAGAGCTTCGATACCTTCTCCCCCCGGCTCTCGTCGAAGATGAGAAAGGCGTGGCGGCCCGTCGCCGAGACGGACCTGTTGATGCGATTGAGAAGCCGGTCCAGTCCCACCCGCGCATAGTCCATGAAGTTACTCTTGGGGAGACACACGTTGATCACCTCGACACCGCCGATGTCCCTAGCAGCACGCTCAATGACGCGCAGCCCGTCCCGGAAGATCGCAGCCCCGTGCTCAGGGGTCAGGTTTCGGTCGGCTCCGCAGCAGTGGGCCAGCCTTCCGCGGCCCTCCAGCAGGTCGCCGGCATTCATCGCCCGTTCCGCCGGAACGGCACAGTGCTCCTGCAGGTCCAGTCGCCAGGAGAGGACCGCCTGGTATAAGTCGTTCCATTGCTCCGCATCCACACCCAGGGCCGAGCTTGCGTGGTGGACGGAGCCTTCAGATTCTGCGACGTAATACAATCTCATGATTTTGTACCTCATCAACTGCTATGGATATCAGCCTGCCGAAATGATCCTCATCAATTCACCCCCGCCCGGAGCGAGCCATGCCCGTCCCAAGGGCCCCTCCCGTTCCAGCAGTGCCCGGTGGGATACCATCAGGGGAAGGACAGTCCTCCTTCGGGCCATCTCCCGCATTGCAATCCGCAGAAAGTGCTTGGCCGGAAGGTCATTGTGGAACACGACTAGGACAAAGGGCCTGAGGCCGTGGTCGTCGACGGGGCGTTGCGTGGCGTAGTAGCGCAGGTAGGGTGCGAGGCGAGCCGCCATGGTGACGGGACGCACGGCCCTGCGCTCCCACTCGAGGAAGAAGGCCCATTGAGCGCCGTCCCGCTTAAGGATACCGAAGGCGTCGGGGTGTATGGAGCGGCGGGCCTCGAAGTGCCGGAAGTACCGGGACGCCCTGTGGGGCGGATCCAGTTGGGTGATCTCCCACCCGAGGCCGCGCGCCTGGCATGCCAGCGCCGCAATGAAGGAGTGAACGGCATCCGTGTGGTCCAGGTTGCGGAGTAGCTGGCGGGTGCGCCGCCCCGACACGCTGCGCCAGTCATCGGCGTCCCTGGGAACGGCGCTCCACCTCTTCCTTGCCTCCCCGACGGAGGCGCGGTCCCTCCGGGCCAGCATGACGAGCCCCCTGTCGGAGAGGGCCATCCGTCGGCCCGAGGCCTGGGTGCGTACGGCCAGACCGAGGGCCTCCAGTGCGAGGACGACCTGGGAGGCCCGGGAGCGGGATACTCCTAGCAGCCTGGCCAGGTCAGCCAGGGCCAGCCAAGGCCAGTCGGAGAGCAGGTCCAGGGCCCGCTTCTCGGCGGGCCGCAGCAGGGAGGGTAGCAGATAACCCGGAACGTCTCCGCTCAGGGCCTGCCGATCGATGTCCGGGGGAAGGGAGGCCCCCCGCACCAGGGGCCTCTCGACGGGCAGGGCGCCCCTGCGCTGGAGCCGCTCCATGGCGGCCCGGAGGGTTACGGCGCCGTTGACGGAGCCCAGCCGCCACACCGGGGCGTCGGGGTCGGCCGCGGCAGCATGCGTTTCCAGCGAGAACAGGGCTGAGGCGAAAGTCCGGGCCATCAGCCTCCGGGCGTGGCGCAGGCGCACCTCGTCGGGCATGACCATGAGGACTACGCCGGGCAGGGGTCCCTGGACCAAGCGCCACAGCCTCTTGGAGAACCCTGTGCGGTCGGTCACGGGTCCCTGCCGCATTATCCCCACGGTCCCGCCTCCGGGGAGGGTCAGGGCGGCGTCCAGGGGCATGGCCCGGTACCAGTGGAAGCGCACAGGACAGGCGGCGTCGGATATGGCCGAGATCAGGCGGTATATGACCGCCACGGCGTCGAGTCGCTCCAGGAGGACGCGCCGCCACCGTACGGAGACCGGGAAGTCGCGGAGCAGGTCCTCCAGGGCCGTATCCCCGGCCGCCAGGCGGCTCAGCCCCCCGGCGGCCGGGTGGAACCGGTGGGTGGGAGGCACGAGTGGGGTCCCGTGGGGAACGCAGGCGATGAGCCCCGCGTCCTCCAACCTCGAGAATGCTCCGTATACCTTGCCCCGGGACCAACCGGATACAGCTACGGCCTCCAGCCTGTCCAGGAAGGGCATTTCGGCCAGGAGCCTCAACATCTCCCCGTCGACGGATTTCACCTGTTACCCCTCTCTCTGCGTTGGTGCGATACGGGGTCGCCGGGGACTGGGTTGCGCTTGGTACGCGGCTTGCGTGGCGCTGCTTGGTGGGTGGACTGCACCTTATCCCTGGGAGACCCGTTGCCCTTCCCCCTGGCCAGTTCCTCCAGCTCGCGGTGGTACCTGTCCGCTTGTTCCCGCATATCCACATCCCTGTCGGGCACGTCCCCGGCCGGGGTGACATAGCTTGCGGCGTCGGCGCGTATCCGTTCCGCCACGGCGGCGTCCCCCGGCTCCGGCCTGCGCACCTTCATGGAGAATACAGGCGTGCGCTCATCGCCCACCGTGGCCCTGACGTAGCAGTGGTGCACGGGAAGGGAGGTGATGTCCTCCTCCGATACCCGTTCCCGGCCCATCTCCCACACCAGCTGCCGGGCATCGTTTCCCGCCACCTGGAATACGGCCAGGCAGCCGACATTCGCCAGCAGGGTGTCCCGCATGGTGCGGGACAGGTCGTCCAGCTTAGCCAGGCTCTGGGTGGCGAGGATGAACGACGCCCCGAACTTGCCCAGTTCCGAGAGCATCGATTCGTAGTCCACGCCGGGCATTGACTGCATCTCGTCCACCACCACCAGGGCACCCCGCCTCCTCTCCGGTGGCAGGCTCCCCTGCTCCCGTATGACCGCGTCTACGAGGTTGAGCAGGGATGCGCCGACCAGGGCTGCGACATCCCTGCCGACACTCCCCTGGGCGGTGGATACCAGCAGGATGCCGCCGTCATGAATCGTCCGGCGCATGTCGATGGTGGAGCGGGATTGGCCCAGTACGGCCCTGGCTCGCCTGGAGGTGGAGTAGTAGGAGAGACGGGTCTGGACGGGGGCCAGGGCGTCGGCCTTGTACTGGAAGTGCCACTTGGCGAAGTCTCTCGCCCACCATTCCAGGAGATACGGGTCGGCCACCCCGGCGAGCACCTCGCTGCGGAAGTCGTCGTTGGACAGCAGCTTCAGGCCGTCCAATATCGTGTACTGCTCCCCCTCCTCCCGGTTAACGTTGGCCTCGTGAAGACTCTTGACCGTCTGCTCGAGGATGGACTGCATCCTGGGCCCCCACTGCTCCCACAGGCCCCGGGCCACCCGCACCACCGAGTCGGCGGTTCGGTCGCGGTCGGAGAATACCCGGGTGTCCAGGAGGTTGATGCCGGGCACGCCGCGATCATCCGCCAGGTCTATGAGCCGCACCCGTTCAACCAGGGTCTCGGGCACGTGCTCCAACAAGCCCGCCACGAGGTCGGCGTGGGGGTCGATGACCACGACGGCGTCCCCGTCCCTGCCCGCCGCCTTTTCCATCATCTTGTGCGCCACGATGTGTTGCATGAGGGTGGACTTGCCCATGCGGGTGCGGGCCACGTAGAGATGATGGCGCCGGAGCAGGTCCCCGGGGAACCGGACGCTCCTCGGGGTCGCTGCCGTGGTCTCCCCGACGTGGGCGCCCCCGGTGAAGCCGCGGGCCGCCGGGAGCAGTACCCGGGATCCCGCCCGGGCCACCAGGGGGGTCTCGTCCCCCGACCCCGGCGGATGCCACAGGCAGGCGGCCTCCCGCACCCCCATGACGCTCCGCCTGCCGAAGAGACCGGGCCCCTGGGGGAGCAGGTCCGTCGCCGGCAGGGAGGGTTTGGCCTTCCCCACTCGGAACCGGGCTCCCGCGGGGTTGTCGTATTGCCGGTATGCCGCGGCGACCCGCTCCAGCAGCTCCCCGGCACGCTGCGGACGCGTGCTCCCGGGAAGAACTGCCGTCACCTGCATCTCGGCATCGAAGGCGATGCGGGACACCTTCTCCCCTATCAGCAGGGGATCGAGCACGCGGGCGCGGGAGCCCCTCCAGCGAGTCCATGCCCAGCCCCCGGCAGCCAGCAGGGTGGCGGCTCCCAGACCCAGGAGGACCGTCTTCCACGTCTCTCCGGCCTGAACCCACCGGTAACCCTGGAAGGCGACCAGGGCCCCGATGCCGAGGGCGACCACCCCCCAACCCGGCCCCCGGGGAGTGGCTGCATCCTGACTCCGCGGTGAGGGCGCGGTCCGTGGGGAGTGGCCGGGATAGGCGGTCTCCCCGTGGTGGCGCGACCAGTCGGGGCCCAGAGAGCGGAGCATCAGGCGGGATACCACCCTCTCTCCCTCGTTGAGGTTCGACAGCGCCCCGAGAAGGGCGATGAGGGGGTCGGAGCCAGGGTCCAGCAGGTCTCCGTCCCGGAATACCCGCAACGGGACGTACTCCGGCCCCGAGGACCGCAGGGTCATACCCCAGGCCTGCTCGCCTTCTCCCAGCCGCATGGGGTCCTCCTCCGGCGACAGTTCCCGTATATGGGCCTGGGGGTAGTGGGCAGCGACCTGCCCCCTCACCACCTCGCCGTCCAGGCAACGGGCCATCAGGGTGACGCCGTGGGCGTCACCGGCCAGCTCCAGGGAGAACGGCTCGGGTACGGCTATGGATGAGAGCATGTTCTCCACTCCCAGCAGTGTGTGCTCCCCAGTGCGCGGGGGAGTCACAGCCAGCAGTACCGGTGTCCTGGCACGGGACCTTGCATTCAGTATCTTCAGCGGGTTCAGCCTCATGGGATCTTCCTTTCTTTTCAGGTGGGCAGACCTATGCTTGAACGACCTTGGTCCACTAGTGCCTGCCCGGCCTCCACTCGATGATCTCAGCCTCCTCCGGCGTGGCCTCGATGCGCACCGGGAACCGGTTTCCCTTTGCCAAGAGCATCCCGTCTCCCCTGGGACACGACAGCAGCCAGCGCTGCAGGTCCTCCGGCAGGTCGAAGGCCTCTCCCACGGTGCTGATGGCGGCGGCGTCCTGCTGGAGGAGGAGCTTGAAGGCGGCATTCTGCAGCAGCGCCCTTCCCGAGTGCCCCGTGATGGTGCGGGAGGTGTCCTCGCTGAGGAGGTCCTGCACGTCCTGCGTGATGAACGACAGGCCCAACCTGTGCTTCCTAGCCCTCTTGGCCATGGAGACCATGAAGGCCGCCCCCTCGGGGTGCTGCATGAGGCTCCACACCTCGTCCACCACCAGCAGCCGGGGTCTCGGGTCCCTGGCCGCCGCGGCCCACACCGTCTCGGTGCATACCATGGCGGCAGCGGGCCGCAACTCCGGCTCCAGGAGCCTCAGGTCGAATACGGTCACCAGGGCCTCGTTGTGGAGCAGGTCGTCTCCCTCATCGGAGAGAAGATGGCGCAGGCTCCCCGTTGCGAAGGGCCTGAGCAGCCTCCCCAGCCCATCGGAGTCGTTGACCTTGAGATATTCATAGAAATCCCCGAACCCCGTCCTCTGACCGGCCCGGCCGTAGTAGCCCGACAGGGCGTGGTCCAGGGACGCCCTGCGCTCTGCCCCCAGCCTCTCCCCCACCATCACCTCTATCAGCCGCCTGAGGCTGCCGATACGCTGCAGCATCTCCTCTTCGTCCTCCCGGTCGATGACGAAGGGGTTCATGCTCTGCCCCTGCACGCCGGGAGAGAGAACGCGGCCCCCGGCAGCCCTGGCCATGTCGGCGTACTCACCCTCGGGGTCAATCACGTATGCGGTGATGCCGCGGCACAGGCCTCGCAGCACACTCAACTTGGTCGCAAAGGACTTTCCGCTGCCGGAACGGGCCAGCACGGCGGTGTTGGCATTGAGGTGGGTGCCGTCCCAGGGGTCGTAGACGATGGGGGCCCGCGCCCTCAGGTCAATGCCGTAGAGGGTGCCGCTCCGGGTGTCCAGGTCGGGGGGAGAAAAAGGGAACAGCCGGGCCAGGCTGGAGGTGTCCAGTGTCCTCCACTGCGACACGGCATTGAGCTCCAGGGGCATGGAGGAGAGGAAGCCCTCCCTCTGCCGGAAGGAGAGGCCGTCCAGCCTGCCCAGGGTGGCGGCGAAGTGGGCCCTGGCCCTCTTGGTAATCTCGTCCAGCGTCTTCAGTTCCCGGGCGCGAAGAGTGATTGAAAGGGAGGAGTGGAAGAGACGCTCCCTTCCCCGCTGCACCTCGTCCCTCAGCCGGGTGATGTCCTCCAGGGCTATCTCCGCCTCGGGAGATAGGGTGCGGCCCTTGCGGAAGGATAGGGAGCGGGCCGACTCGAACCTCACCTTCTGCCACTCCAGGGTGCGGGATGCCTGGTCTGCCGGTATGGGCCCCATGTGCAGGGAGATGTCCATGGGCATGCCCGTCATCATCAGCGCCTGGAGGAACCCTGGCGCCAGGGTGCGGGGCCACTTGGCCAGGTGCAGGGAGCGCACGGGCATGCCTCCAATGGTCATCTCCCGGCGGCCGACCTCGACCCTCAGTTCTGCATCTTCGTCCACATCCGTGGGGGAATCGCCCAGGCAGCAGGCCAGCAGGAACATCCTTAGGGTGCGGCCCCTGATGGGCTGGACGGCCAGTCCCGACCGGAACAGCAGGGAGGCAAGCTCATCGGTCCGCTCATATCGGCACACGGCGTAGAACCTCCGGTCCAGCACGCCCTCCCTCCGCTCCAGCCCGGCCAGGAGATGCCTGAGGGACTCGGCGGCATCCGCGGTCTGCGGGGGCAGCCCTTGGGGCTGGGCCTTCCCGAGATCCTCCCTAAGCCTGCCCAGCACCGGCGGGTGCTGCCTGACCAGGAGCTGGACGGGGAAGTCCAGGGCATTTAGGGCGCCGGCGAAGGAGCCCAGCTTGGGCTCGTCCAGCTCCAACCCCATCACCTCGCATATCCCCAGCTTCACCCCGTCCAGCCTCACCGGCCCGTCCTCTTCCAGGTGGGAGAGCAGGTAGAAGTGGCGCAGGGACGGAAACGGTTTGGGAGCTCTTCGCAGGGGCGGCCCGGACTCAACTCCCGGCCCTGACCGGAACAGCTTCTCAAATACATTGATCAATGGAGTTCTCCTCTTCTTGCTAGGGCGTAGGGTCGACCACCTTCACCAGCAGCAGGGCTATCCCCCGGGCCGACAGGGTGAGCACCAGGCCCACGACGGCCAGGGCCACGGATGCCCGCGCCCTGCCGCCACCCCGCTCATCGGCCCCCTCTCCCATGAGCAGGAACCCGGCCCACACCACGGCAAACAGGCAGAGACCCAGCGCCGCGTAGACCATGGCGTCCAGCACCCTGACGAAGCTCAGCAGCATGTTCCCCTTCTCTATGGGGACGTCGGCTCCCGTGGCGGCTAGCGCCCATGCTACAAGGAGGACCAGACCGGCGAACCTTCTCACCAGGGCCACCTCCAGCCGAGGAGTTCGAACAGTCTCCTCAGCTCCTCCAAGTCTCCGGGGGTCTGGATGGCCGGGTCGGGCTCGGGCTCCGGCTCGGGAAGCGCCAGCGCCCGGTAGGGATCGTCGGAGCCGATGGTGGAAGTCATTTGTAGGACCTCGTTCCGTGTACGTGTCATCGGGGGACGCTGCGTCACTTCGGCCTTCACGTGCTCCTCGTGGGTGACGGTTACCGTCACGTCCCGGGACACGGTGGCCCCCGGCACGGAAAGGTTGGCCGAGATCATGTGCCGAGTGGTGGTCCCGTCGGGATGGAGGAGATTGACCGTCTCGGACACGGTCCTTGTGGTGCCGGGTCGGTAGATGTCTACCGTCTTCGTAACTTCCTCGTCTCTCTCCGGGTGATGTGCCAGGCCCACCATCGGCGGAAGTTCCATCCGTAGTCCCGCATCCAGCTCGGCTTCAATTCTCACCCCGTGGATGGCCTCACCCAGGAAGACGGGGGCCCGGAAGGTCGTGAAGCCATCGGGGACGAAGGGCACGGTTCCAACGGAGCCGCCTGCCGTTATGGTGAGAGTTCCCGTTATCGCAACCACGTCGGCGTCCATGGACGCCGGCACCGTGACCGACTCGTACCCGCTCACCACGGGCAGTGATATCTTCTCGACAAGTTCGTCCTCGCACTCCGACTCCACGGTCCCCTCTATCCACCCGGGAGTCCACTTGAGTGACGCAAGCTCAAGGTCGCAAAACGCTCCCTCCACGGCCGGCAGAGTATAGGGTATCTGGGTCTCCTTGAGGGTTACGGCTCCCGTTTGCTTCAGGCGGTCCCTCCATGAGAAGGTCAGCGAGGGGAAGTCGCCGGAGAGGGGCAGCGTGTAGGTCCGGCGCTGCCCCTCCGGCAGCCAGGATGTCTCACGGTGACTGAGGACTTCGCCGCCGGGGCCCCCGTATGCCCGGACCCACAGGTCCAGGGAGACGGCAGCCCTTACCGTAACGAAGGCCCTGTCTCCCGTGACCGTCAGGCCCTCGATGAATACCCTCCTGCCAGGAATGGGCTCGGTGATCTCGAACCCCAGCCCGTCCGGGTGATGGTCGTCGGCAAGGGCGGCCAGAGGTACGACCCCGGCCGCCACCGCGAGGGCGACGACAGGGACCACAAGCCAACTCCTCCAGTTCCTGTTTCTCTTGGCCTTCCTCGATTCGTTCCTCGGGTTCTTCTTCCTCCGCCTGCGGCCCTTGCCAAACCAGCCGTGGGGCCGGAAGGGCATCCGGCTGTTGCGGCGTCGGCCGATCTGCCGGATTCTTTTCAACATCAGGCTGAGGGGGCCCGGCGTCGACTGGACCGGCGCCGGGGGCTCCGGGCGCACCAGTTGGGCCGGTGTCCCGGCATAGCGCCGGGGACCCAGCCGGTACTTCAGCAGGTCGGCCAGCACTAGGGGCAGCCTGCGTCCTCCGACCTTCACCACCGTCAGGGCCATTCCCGCAAGGCCCAGGATGATGGCCAGGCCTATCCTCACCTCGGTCGAGCCCACCGGGGCGTATCGAAAGGCCCCGTAGGCCAGGGCGGCAATGACTGTCATGGCCACCAGCTGGGGGAAGGTGAACCACAGCAGTACTCGATCTTCAGCCTGAACGTGGGTGGGAACTTCGTGTTCTCTCATCTCTATTCCTCCCTTGACTCCTGGGTTATGCGGTGGGAGTGGGCGTGGGCGTTGCCGGGCTGGGAAGTTCGACCTCTATGGCCGGGTCCACGATGGCCCCCACTACCAACCTGACAATCACGTAGGCCAGAAGGGCCAGCACCACGCCCGCCAGGGCGGTCATCATGGCCGTCTTGCCCTTTTCCATCTGGTTGGGGGCGCCTCCGGCGGTCATATAGAGGAATGCCCCGTAGACCAGGTAGGCCACCGCTACGGCCCCCACCACGCCCATCATGATCCCCACTATGTTCGAAATGGTCTGGGTCAGCTGTTCCATCTGCTTTCTCCTCTCTCGGTTTGGATTGCCGAGTCTTTCGATTTGTTCTTTGGGCCACGTTTATTGATTTCCACTAGTTGCACATCGATTCACCTCGCACTGGCTGCTTCTTGTTCGTCATCCGGGGTAACTCTTGAGACTTGATCGAAGAAGTTGATGTGTTCACTCGCTGCCGCTCCTTGGGGCCGCGCCGATGCCGGATGAGGCTCCCTCCGCGGTCGACCTGAACCCGGTCGCCGCAGCGCCCAGGCCCGTTCCGGCTGCCGTGGCGGCCACTGCTCCCATGGCGACTCCCGCAGGTCCCCCTCCGCCCGCCGCCCCGGCAATGAGCCCGACGCTCTTCGCAGAGCGCAGGATGGTCCCCGGCAGCGAAAGACCGAAGTAGAGGGTGCTCACCCATGAGTCGAAGGTGCCGGCGTTGCCCAGCATCGAAGGCACGCGGGTGGCCATGTAGACAAAGGCAATAGACAGGAGCAGCTTCCACGCCAGTTCCTGGGCGGGCTCGAAGGCCTCTATGGCGGCGTATTGCCTCAGGAACCCGAACCCCATGGCCAGGGCTATCAGCTGTATCGCCTGCTGGAACACCGTGGTCAGGAACAACCTCAACCAGTGCCTACCCCAGCCCGCCGTGTGCGGCAGGATCCACAGGCCCAACGCTATTGGCGCCAGGGCCAGCAGGATGTCGATCAGGGCGAGGCGCAGTACCATCTGCAGCAGAACGTAGAGGACGAAGAACCCGAAGATTACGAAGAGGAGAGCCAGGAGCAGCGCCATCCCCACGCTCCCTGCGTTTAACGTGATAAGAAGGGTCTCCAGGGGCGCTCTGAGCATGTCTCCGGGGGTAACCTCAAGGGCTGCGGCGACGTACTTGGACACCGTGTGGGCCACGTCGATGACCAGGGCGCACCACCAGTAGGAGGTGGCAGCAGCCACCAGGCCCAGTACGAGGCGGGGAATGGCCTCCCTCCACCCGGTTTGAGTCTGTCCCAGATGGTGCTGCATGATTAGGCTGAGGCCTATCCAGCCCAGGATGACTATGAGGGCCCCCGAGGCGATTCCCCACACCACGGTCCAGGCCTCCCGGACCATGGGATGCCCGTAGGTCAGCTCAGGGGGAGTGCCTGTGAGGATGTCTCCCATCAGCCTCCACCTCCACAGATGTCGATGTCCGTCCTCGTGGCCCGCTCCACCACGCCGCACAGGACGCCGTGGACGCCCTCGACGACCCAGCCGGCGAAGGCACGGGCCCATCTCCCGGGATTCAGGGCATTAAGGATGCGGTCGAAGATCCCGCTGGGCTGGTACACGGGAACGATGGCATGGAAGACGTAGGGACCGCCCTGGGCGTCGGCGGGGACTCCGATTACCAGCAGGTAGGTCTTTCCGGGATCAAGCTCCGGCTGCTCCGACAGGGCCGGGTACTCCCAGGAGTACTCCCAGCCGTCCCTGAGCCTCTTCTCACCGCCCCGCACCCGGTACATCAGCGTCACCCAGTCTCCGGTGTCGGCGTCCCGGACCGCGTAGTAGAGCTCGTCCAGTTCCCTGCTGAACACGGGGCGGGGGATGAACCTCCCGTCCTTCTTCCGCTCCACGAACTCCCGGTCGCCGTTCACCAAGGTGAGTCCGGGGACCTGGGCTATGGCCGGCGATACGGTGGCCATGACCATCAGGACGGACATGGCAATGGCGACCGCCAGAGCGGCGACTCTCATGAGGTCTCTGCCAACTGATCGGGGTGACAAATCGTCGTCTCCTCCTCGTTATGGGCTTAACGTCTGTCACCGAGTGTGAAGAGCCGGAAGACGGGATGTAATGGTCCGTGAGGGGGCCCTGCCCAAGGGCTCTCCTCACGGGGCCTTCATTGCCGGAGGCGGGATGTGATGTACTACCCGTGTACAGGGATTTGCATCACTTGTAGAAATGCAATTCGGTACCTGTTCCAGGCGTGCATCAGGCGTGAGCGGGAGGGAGTGGTGCCGGTGTTGCGAGCACTTCCCGGTTAGATCCGGTTCCACGGTGTCGTTCGAAAGTTGCAGAAATACAAGTCTCAATTCGGGCGGGTCAGAGGGGGTGGCTGCCACATGGATGCGAGTGATGGGACCGGTGGGAGCCCGTCGATGTGGTAAAAGGCCCCTACAGGACGCCCCCTACCGGAAATCCGAAGGAGGATGTGTGGACCCATGGAAGAATCTATTTCAGGTGATAAGAAGGCTGCCGGGGCGCTGCCCAGCGGGAGACTGTTCGATGAAGAAGGCAGGGACGGGATGCCGGAAGTTGGCAGCGGGGATGGGGGCCCGGACGTGGAGGGCCTGCGGCGGCTGAAGCTGACCGGGTTCCTGCGGGAGCTGGTGCGGGCGGAGGGTCGCATGGAGGCGGCGGACCTGCTGGGCGTCAACTACCGCACCCTGGTGCGGGCCGAGGAGACAAGCGAGATGACTGGCCGCATGAGCGATGCGCTGGAGCGGCTGCTGTGGAAGGCGGGCGGCGCAGAGTCGGTGCGGATGCGGGACAGGGTCGGTGCGCTGGAGGAAAGGGTCGAGACACTGGCCAAGGGCATGGAGGCCAACCCTGACGACGTGGGTCGCGGGGAGGCCGGAGATGAGGGTGCCCCGGTCCCGGATGAGCACCGGGCACGGGCGAAGGATGGGATGCACCAAGTGGAGGGTGTCCGGCCGCAGCCGGTGCCCGCCCCTCCGGTTCCGGGGCTGCGCCCGAGGAAACCCTTCAGGGTGCGGCGGCCGGACCCGGGGGTCGTGACCGAAGAGCCTGTCCTCGGCGATGATGAGGTATATGGACCGGCGTGGCCCCTGGTGGAGGAGTGGCGCCGTCTGAGGGACGGTCATCCTCACCAAGGGAGGAGCCTGTCGTGGCTGGTGACCGAGGAGAGGCTGCTCATCCTGGAGCTGGCCATGCTGGAGGAACACCTGCTCACTCTCCCTCCCGAGACCGAACCCCTGCGGGGTTTCGGGCGCAGGGGCCAGACCGGGTGGAGGTGGAAGGCCCTGGACGACACCCGGAGGGCGTTGCACAAGCGGAGGATGCTGCGGTGGCTACGCCGGGCCTTCACCTGCGGGCTGTGGTGGAAATAGGATCTCGGGCGCCGTTTTAGGCGGTGGTTGCGTGGATGCTACCTCATGGCGGTATCCCTGCGAGTGATCCGGGCCATACGTACCGAAAATGCTGCAAATGCTATTGCCAGGGCTGATTGGCTGAGGAAAACTGAAGGTGCTGTCTGGCTTTTTCCAGTGTTTCAAGCCGAGAAAACTGGAGGGTTCAAGTCCCACGAACCCGGGACCGGCTGCATAGGGTCGAGCCATTGCTCCCCGAACAGCCGCCCAGGGCCCCGACCTGAAGGATCGAGCCTCGCTCTCCCAAGGTCAGCCCGGAGGGACATGTCCGCAGAGGTTGGAGTGGGAACATTCCCCCGACCCTCGGAGACCCTGGCCCCGGTGTGCCCTGCATCAATGCCGGTTCTTCACGTCCTGCGTCATCCGCCCGGGTGTTCATAGGACAGGTTGCCCCCAGGACTCCGACCGGTTAGTCACGCCCCGTTCCCACGGTTTACGACCACCGCTGACTTCCCGGTGACACACCCAGTTCCCCCTACCTCTCGCCCCATGCCTGCATTCGGTCCGGGGAGATGCCGCGTCAATTTTCATTCGGTACTCAGGTCGAGTCTCGCATCGCGGATGCCGGTGCGGGGCAGAAGCAAAGGAGGTCCACATGCAAGTTCTCGGGATGTTCGCCTGCGCCATGGGCGCCGCCATCAGGGTTGCCCGGTGCCTAGTGAAGTTCAAGTGGCCGGTCCTGGGAGTCCTGCTTCTGGCGCCGCTGGTCATCACGTGGAGCCTGGAGGTCTTCGCCCTCAACGGGCTGGGGATCTTCTCCTGGTTCCTCCTGGCCCGGCACGCAATGAGGTTGTTCGGCAGGAAGTAGAAGACTCGGGATAGAGCTTTGTAAACAAGGAAAGGAGTTCGTTATGACAACACAGACGATCGCAATTGAGGGTGGGGCAGGTAGGGACCAATCCAGGCTGGAGGAGCTGGTGGACCGGGTGATCGATGCCCTGCTCGGCGTGGAGGAAGAGGAGATCGAGGTCCCGGCCACGACGGTGGCCCGGAGCATCCACGACGCCCGCAGACTTAGGCGGGCCGGAGACCTGGACGGCGCCCTGGCGGTGCTGTCGGGCGTGAACACGGTAAACGCTCCGGTGAGGGAAGCCTGCTGGGCGTACTCAGAGTGGCAGGACCTCGTGCGTCGACGGTTCGGGAAGAAGGGGGTCCTGCTCTACAGCCCCGGCGCTGGCCGGGCCGCGGCCCTGGTGCCTCAAGGGACCATAACGCTGGACGTGGTGGCCGTTCTGGGGATGAAGTGGCTGCCCGGCAAGTTGGTCGCCAGGGGAAGCCTCCGGGGACTGAGGACCCTGGGGAAGGGAGGCGGGTCATGGTCCTAGCCCCGGCCCGTGTCGACATCCCTGCCCTCAAGGCACGTCACCCCCTGGGCGACGTGGTGGAGGAGTCGGGAGTCCGGCTCCGGGGCAAGGGTAGGGTACGCCAGGGGGTCTGCCCCTTCCACGAAGAAGGAGAGGGATCCTTCACGGTGTACGAAGATTCGCAGAAATTCTACTGCTTCGGCTGCGGTGCCGGGGGAGACGTCCTGGACTTCGTACAGAGGTTGGATGGAGTTGGGCTCCCGGAGGCCATGCGGCGACTGGGCGGCGCCGTTCACACCACCACGTCACCCACCACCGGGCGGAAGAGGCGGAGCCCTGGTTCCGTGGGCGCCCGGCAGCTGGCACTCCCTCCCCATGACCCCACCCTGCTGACGGAGGCGGCCCGATTCTACGCCCGGGAGCTCATTCGTCATCCCGACGGGCGGAGCTATCTTGCGTCCAGGGGCATCGGTCTGCACGAGGCCTTGCGGCTTGGCATCGGCTACGCCCCGGGACGCGGGCTTCACCGCCACCTTGAGCTTGCGGGTTTCGGAGAGGGCGGCTTACGGGACTCTGGCTTGTTCCTGGGACGGGACACCGAGCGGTTCGCAGGCATGATCGTCGTGCCCGATACGGGCGACGGGCTTGTACGATGGCTTGGGGGGCGGGCCCTTGACCCCGGCGCTGTGCCCCGGTTCCAGGCCCCTCCCGGCTCCAAACCGGTGCTTGGCCTGGGAAGGCTTGGACGGGCACCCCGGTGGGTCGTCCTCACCGAGGGACTTGTCGACTGGCTCGTCCTTGCCCATTGGCGCCTGCCCGCCTGCGCCGCCCTCGGTACACGGGGCCTTGAACGGGTCGCCGGAGCCCTCATGGGCTGCCCGCGGGTCTTCCTCGCCTTCGACGCCGACGATGCGGGCCGGGAGGCAACGGCCCGCCTTGCGGACTTGCTGGGCGCCAGGGCCGCCGCCGTCACCCTGCCTCGGGGCGTGGGAGACGTGGCCGAGCTTGCGTCCCTTGCTACCGGAAGAGACCTGTTCTTGCGCCTGCTTGAGAAGGCGGCACAAGCCGCCCGGTAGGGGGCCACCCCTACCCCGCACCGCGCCAAGGTCCCATCCCCCCTCACTCTCCCCTCTCCTCTAATCCCCTCTTTCTCAACCCCCATCCCCTCCCAAACTCCATACCCACATCTCCCTGTCGGTCCGCGCCCAGGCGCGCCCCGCACGGGAAGTCCCATGCCCGCTCCACACCTGCGCCTCTGCCGGCCATACCGGCAGAGGCGCAGTTAACGGATCCCTTGTGGGTCCGCCCCAGTCCATTGGAACAACCCTGATGAACAATGCAAAGGAGATTCGACATGACCAACGGAACCCAAAGAAACGAAAGCACAAACGGAGTCCGGCCCGATGCCGCCCCATTGGGCGACAGGGAGCTGGACCTCCTCTGGGACAGCCTGCCACCCCGGGTGACCAAGGAGCTCGAACAGCCTCTCGACCCTGCCCTGGAATCCAGCCGCAGGGGCCGGGGGAACCGCATCTACCCATACCTGGAGGGCCATGTCGCCATCGCCCAGGCCAACCGGGTGTTCGGATTCGGCGGCTGGGGCTACCAGGTGGTGGACGAAGTGAACCTGCGGGAGATAAGGAACGGCGATGCCAAGACCGGGGAGGTGAGGACCTCCAATGCCTACGCCGCCACGGTCAGGGTTGACGTATCCGGCGCCCCCTCCCGAACCGACGTGGGGTTCCACGCCGTGAATGACGACACCGTGGAGGGCCACGAGACCGCATACAAGGGAGCGGTGACCAACGCCCTGAAGAGGGCGCTGAGGAGCTTCGGAGACCAGTTCGGGAACGCCCTCTACGGCGACCCTGTAGAGGCGGCCGCCGTGAAAGAGGCAGCGGTCAACAGCCCTGGCAGGGAACAGGGTGAAGTCCCCGCCGAGTCGCAGCTTGATGTCCTGAGGACGGGGCTCATCAACCTGGGGGCCGAGCAAGGGTTCGGGGAGGAGCAGGTCAGGGAGGCGACCAGGAGCAGGACGGGCAAGGACCTTGAGGAGCTCACCGTGGACGAGCTGGAGCCCCTGGTGAAGAGCGCAGCCCGCAAGCTCAAGGAGAGACAACAGGAGCAGAAGGCTGCCTAGTGCCTGTCCCTTACCTACCGGATGGAAGGAGACACCGGTGAAGACGGAAACGAACAGTAAATTGACCGACCTCATGGACGAGCGGCTGGCCATGCTCTGGTACCAGTTAGACCGGGCCGGCGACCGCGAACTGCGGGGAGAGATCGAGGAGGTTGCCGACCGGTTCATGTTCCCCGGCGACACAGCCATCAACGACAAGGACATAGAGAAGGCTCACGAGGTGTTCCAGCGTGTCCATGCCAAATGCACTCCGGAGATGCAGGCCCGGCTGGGAATCAGGCTCGTCCCCTGCCCCCACTGCCTGAGAGAGGGGGACAACAAGAATGACTGAAACGTCGAGACATAGGCCGAAGGTGCTGCCCAGCAGCACCACGGCGCTGGCCACCTCCCACGGAGACCTCTTCCTGACCGTTGCCCTGGACCGCAACGGCGATCCCTTCGAGGTCTTCGGCAGGATGGGCAAATCGGGCAGCTTCGAACAGGGGGTGACGGAGCTGGCCTGCAGGCTCATCTCGCTTCACCTTCGGCGGGGTACACCCATTGAGGACGTAGTTGGTCAGTGCCAGGGCGTCGGCGGCATGGAGCCCCGCCTGAACAAGTTGCCCGGCGGCAGGCCGGTGTTCATCCAGGGCTTGGGAGACGGCATCGCCCACATCCTGCAGGGCTTCGTGAAGGAGGATGCCCAGGCGATGGAGAAGACGGAACCCGTAAGCGTGGTACGTCCCTCCGTGGCCGAGCATGACGCCGAGTTCATGCGTGTCGCCTAGTCGCTCCCTCGGGAGCGAGCGCCACGGGACAGTCTTCTCTCTACGGGGAAGGCGGGCCCGCCGTTTCATAGGACCGGGTGGGGATGACCCCGCACCCCGAGACTCAAGAAGGAGGACAGAGATGTCCAGGACAGTGAACAAGGTAGAGCTGCTGGGACGCGTAGGCGCCCAGCCCGAGATGCGCTACACCCCAGGCGGCACCGCCGTAGCCCACCTCAGCCTCGCCACCGACCGGCGCAAGCAGGACGGGAACAGCGAAACGGACTGGCACGACGTTGTCTGCTGGGGAAAGCAAGCCGAGGCCGTGAACGAGTACGTGGAGAAGGGCAACCGCATCTACGTGGCGGGCCGGCTGGTTCAAAACAGCTGGGAGGCGGACGACGGTCAGCGCCGCCGCCGCACCGAGGTCCACACAAGGGAGGTCGTATTCCTCGACTCCCGCAACGGGTCAAAGGACAAGGACGACGAGGAGTTGCCCTTCTAGCCGCTTCACCCTCCGCAGAATGAAGACACCCGCCTGGACCGGGTGCATTGCGGGGCCGCCCCCACACAAGGGAGTGGCCCCGCCTGCATTCAAGTCCATTACAGAGAGAGGAGCCAAGAATGAGCATAACCATGTGGCTGGCCTTCGGGGAGCGCGGCAATTCATCCAATGCCATAGCCCGCACGGCCCTCGGGGCAAACCCCACCCATTCATGGGCATCGTGGCCCCACGATCCCTGGGACCTGCGCCGCTGCTTCCTTCTATTGGAACAGGCGCCCGAGACCCGTGAGTCCGGCCTCCGGGTCCTGGGGAACCACTGTCCAGAGTGGGCAGCCCTCGTGAAGATCTGGGACCGGCTGTCGGAGACCCTGCGCTCAGAGATCGGCGAGAGCCTCCCGCCGGAGGGATCGGCGCCCAGGACCCACGCATTGATGCGCGGAGCCCTCGACTCGGCGGCCTAGCGTAGGCGAACACTCGCAGCCGCCAAGGCGCCTTTTGACCGTATCGCGATCCTGGCGCCGGCCGGGCACGACACGGGGCCGAGCCCACGATATGGGAGCGGCCCCGCCTCCGTCCCAAGCCTTATCACCCTCCAAGGAGAAGAGTTATGACCAACAGGAAGACGCCTATGCACGACGACATCCCTCCAGCAGGTTCGGGACAGGCCCTCCTGGAGGCCCTGAGGAGCAACCTGGGCCTCCTGTCCGAGCTAGCCGTCCGCTACCAGGTCGACACCCGGCCCGCGCACCAGGACGACGCACCGGCCATCAACCGTCCCGAGGACGTGCACCGGCTCCTCGGTCCCGAGATGACGCCCCTTGCCCAGGAGCAGCTGAGGGTACTGCTCCTCGACGTCAAGAACCGGGTCATGGGCCAGAGGGTCGTCTACCAGGGCAACGTTAATTCGGTGATGGTCAGGCCCGCCGAGGTGCTCCGCCCCGCCGTGGCCGAGTCGGCCCCTCACTTCGTCCTCGTCCACAACCATCCCAGCGGAGACCCGACGCCCAGCTACCAGGACAGGGCCCTCACCGGCGACCTGTACCGGGCGGCGAAGCTCCTGGACATAGACCTTCTGGACCACGTGGTCGTCGGGCACGGCGGGTTCGCCAGCCTCAAGGAGCAGGGCTGCCTTCCGGCCTAACAGCTTCCACAACACCCGTCCACCATCAGAAAGGAGAACTACATGGTCACATCCCGGCCCACAATAAAACCCGTGAGCCCCGAGGACCTCTACAGCGTGAGCGCCGGGGGCTACTCGGCCACCGCCGACGCATTCGCCCGCGACGAGGAGAAAGAGGGCCTCTGGTTCCTCTCCATGGTCGGCTCCCAGACCGCCCTCAAGGCCATCTGGGCCTCCCTGCTCAAGCAGCCGCCGGAATCCGCCCACCTCATCCGGGGCGCCGACGGGGGAGAGCTCACAGGCAGCTTCCTCCGCTGCTCGATACCCCATCACACCATCGGCACCTGGACCACCAAAATATCACGGCTGTCCACCACGGGGGGCTGGCACGCCATGGTCTACACCCGCCTGGCGGAGTTCGCCTTCGAGCGGGAGGAATTCCTGCTGCTCGCCCGCTCCGAGGAGGAGGCCCCGGCCCTCCACCACCGGTTCCTGGACCGGCGCAGCCCCCTGCCCCTACACCGCTCCTGGGCAACCTGGCTCTGGCGCCGCGGAGTGCGCAGCGGCGAGATCGCCCCCCTCCAGTCCTCGGGGATATCGGCCTGGGTCTGCAGCCCCGATGGGGAGAAGCTCAGGGACGACCTGTCGGATGCCGTGGCCCTGGGCACTCTCACCCTGAAGGAGGAGGGTGACGATGGATAGGACCCTCAAGACCGCCGAGCAGTGGAGCGAGGACGAGCGCAGGGCCTGGCAGCGTTACTGCCTCGACGGTGAGGCTTGCCTCCTCTTCCTGCACGGCCCCTCCGGCCTCATCTGCGAGTTCGGCCAGCCCCATTTCTACGAGAAGGCGACGGAGGAGGACGTCAGGGACCGTACGGTTCCCCTCTACAGGTACGACCTGCCCCAGGGTGGCTTCACGCTGGTCCGGCGGGTAGTCGCCGGATGGGAAACCGCGGTCATCATGGTTCTCTGCACCGCCTGCGCCGAGGGCAAGAGGATGGATGAGGAGCTCTGCTTCCACGCCACCCTGGCCACGGGCGAGGTGCGGGGCATCGGCACGAGAGCGAAAGGAGATACGACATGAGACTGGCAGCCCAGGCCAAGGGGGGGTTTTACCCCACGCCCGACCGGGTGGTGGAGATGATCGCCACCCTGGTGGACACCCCGCGGCTCTCTAACTACAACAGGGGCAATACCCTGCGCATCCTCGACCCCTGCTGCGGGGCCGGGGAGGCCATGTCCCGGCTGGCCGGGGCCATTACGACCAGCCTCTCCAACCCGGTGCCCGTCGAGACCTTCGGGGTGGAGCTGCACAAGGACAGGGCGGAAGAGGCAAAGATCTGGCTCGACCATGCCCTGGTCTCCGACCTATTCCGGACCTCCATGGCGAACGGCGCCTTCGGCATGCTGTACTTGAACCCGCCCTACGATTGGGACTCCGGGGACGACAAGAGGGTGGAGCACAGCTTCTTAACCCACTGCACCCGCTACCTGGCCGAGGACGGCCTCCTGGTCTTCATAGTCCCCAGGACGAGGCTGGCGGTGTCGGCCCGCTACATTGCCACGCACTACGCCAATCACCGCTGCTGGGCCTTCCCCAGTCCTGAGAGGGAGGTCTTCGACCAGGTGGTGTTGATGGCCTACCGGAAGGGGGAGCCGAGCCCCAACTCCTACGCCGAGTCCAGGGTGAGGGAGTGGGCCTATGGGGAGCCCGAGGAGCTGTACCCCTACGACTACCCGGTCTACTCGCCCTCCATAACTCCCGCGGGCGAAATCCTCTTCGCCACCCGTACGGTGGACCCGGTGGCGGCGGCCAGGGAGGCCCGGGCGTCGGGGCTGTGGGCCAGCAAGGCGGTCACCGACTCCCTATGGCCCGCGAAAGACAACCGCACCCGGCCCCTCATGCCCCTCCGGCGGGGCCACATGGCCATGCTGGTGGCGGCGGGGTTCCTGGACAACCTCGTACTTGAAGCCCAAGGCAGGCGCATCCTGGTCAAGGGACGCACCTCCAAGGAGATGGTCCTGGTGGAGGACACGCCTCAAAAGGAGGTCCACCGCGAGCGGCTGAACACCACCGTTACGGCCCTCGACCTGGATGACGGCGAAATAGCCGACATCGCAGCTTAGACGGCTCACTCTGGGCCGCACCCACGACACCCCGCAGGTCTGTGAACCCTGCGGGGCCTTCGCCTTATCGGAAATGCCCGGAAACTCTCACACATAAGGAAAGGAAGGGTGAAGAGATGCAGAGCACCATGACCCTCGAAGTATGTGCCCGGTGCGGGCAGCACATACTCCCCGGCGAACCGGCCATGCAGACCGCCTCGGTGGACATCATCGGCGGCAGGGCGGTCTCCTCCCCGGTGAAGGCGTACCACCTGACAGGCCGCTGCTACGACGAATACAGGGCTGCCGCAAACGCCCTCAGAGAAGCCCCAAAAGCCGCATAAACGGCTCCCACGGAGCTACACCACGAGGCACGCCGCGGCGTGCCTCGCACGTTCACCCACATCCTGGGGACGCTTTCAGGAACCCGAAGCTCGGCAACGTCCCCACCGGGGGGCGTGGTGCGTTCCGGGTCCCGGCGTCCCCGCCAATCAAAGGGAAGGAGACGCACAGTGAACCTAGGAGAGTTCATAGACAGCTACAGGGAGGCCATCGCCCGAAGGGTGGTGGAGTCATACCCTCCCCTCTACCGGCCCTCGGAGAACGGGCAACGGCTTCCCCCGCTGCTCCGCACGCCCCTGGGCGCCCAGGAGGACGCCATCAGGGGTGCGGCCCTGTCCCTGAAGTCCCACAGGGGCACCACCGTGGTCGGCGAGATGGGCACGGGCAAGACGTTCATCGGGGCCTCCGCGGCATACATGGCGGGGTTCCGGCGGGTGCTGGTCCTCTGCCCTCCCCACCTGACCCGGAAGTGGAAGCGGGAGGTGGAGGAGACGGTGCCCTTCGCAAGGGCGGCGATAGTGTCCTCCATCACCGACCTTGAGCGGCTGCGTCAGTCCGCCGGCATCGGCCCGCTGTTCGCCGTCATGTCCAGGGAAAGAGCCAAGCTCTCCTACCGGTGGAAGGCCGCCGTCGTCCGGCGGTGGGCATCGGCGGCGGGAAGGCTGGTGCGGGACGAGGAGACTTGGGAGCCCTTCCGGGTGCCCTGCTGCCCCGACTGTGCCGCCCAGATCGTCGACAAGGACGGCGTTCCCTTAAGCGATGCCGACCTGAACCGTCGCAAGCGCACCTGTGATGCGTGCGGCTCACCTCTCTGGCAGGCCGATAACTCGGGGCCCAGGAGGTACCCCCTCTCCGATTACGTGAAGCACCGGATGAGGGGCTTCTTCGACCTTCTCATCGGTGACGAAGTCCACGAGTATAAGGGAAGGGGATCGGCCCAGGGCATCGCCGCCGGGGTCCTGGCCGACGCCTGCGGTAAGTCCCTCAGCCTGACGGGCACGCTGCTCGGCGGCTACTCCTCGACCATCTTCCACCTGCTCTACAGGTTCTCCCCGGAGATAAGGACGGAGTTCGGCCGCTCCGAGGAGGGAAGGTGGATACAGCGGTACGGGTTCCTCGAACACTCCATGGGGAAGCCCGACGACGACTCGATGGAGGACGGCCGGTTCAGCAGGAGAAAGGGTTACCGCAAGGTGACCAGGGAGAGGCCCGGTCTTGCCCCCGCCGCCCTCTTCCACCTCATAGGCAACTCGGTGTTCCTCCGTCTCTCCGACGTGGCGTCGGGGTTGCCCGACTACGACGAGCAGATCCTCCTCTCCTCCATGGACTCCGAGGAGGACTCCACGGGCTACTCCCAGCGAAGCGCCTATAAAACGGTGTTCGAGAAGCTGCGCAAGGCCCTGGCCGATGCACTCAAGAATGGCACCAAGAAGCTGCTGGCCACATACCTGCAGACCCTGCTGGCCTACCCCGACGGCTGCACCAGGGGGGAAACGGTATTCGACCCCCAGACCGGCAACCCCCTAGTCCAGGTGCCGCCCCTCTCCGAGGAGAGGCTTTACCCGAAGGAGAAGGCGCTGGTGGACCTGGTGGCCGCCGAGCGGCTGGAGGGCCGCAGGGTGCTGGTCTACGCCACCCATACTGGCACAAGGGACATCACCGGGCGGATGGACGACATCCTCACCCGGCACGGCTTCCGGGTGGCGGTGATGAAGTCCGACGCCGTGGCCCCGGACCGGCGGGAAGCCTGGGTCGCGGACAGGGTCAAGCAGGGCATAGACGTGATGATATGCCACCCCAGGCTGGTGCAGACCGGCCTCGACCTCATAGACTTCCCGACCCTCTGTTGGTTCGAGACGGATTACTCGGTATACGTCATGAGGCAGGCTTCCCGCCGGTCGTGGCGCATCGGGCAGACCCGACCTGTGAAGGTGGTGTTCATGTCCTACCGGAACACGCTGCAGGCCGACGCTCTCAAGCTGGTGGCGAAGAAGCTGCAGAGCTCCCTGGCCGTGGAGGGCGAGCTGCCGGAGGACGGTCTGGCCGCCTACGGGGACGACAGCGACGACCTGATGATGGCGTTGGCCCGGAAGATCGTCAGCGGGGACGCGGACGAGGCCGAGTCGTTGGAGGAGGTCTTCTCACGGGCGAGGGACGCCGAGGCCACCGCCGAGGAATACCTGGTGGACGACGGCTGGAAGACGGTCGGGGTTGAGCCGGAGACAGTACCGGCTAACGGGAACGGTATGCACGCCAACGCTCACCACGCCATCGACGGCATCGGGCCGACGGTGGATTTGTTCCCGGTCAACCGGCACGCACCCGCAAACGGTAATGGCGCCAACGGCAGCGGCCATCACGACAACAAAGCACCGGAGGCGCAGCAATCGCTGTTCTCCTGGGCGGAGTTCCTAGTCGAGGAACCTGTCGGGTCCAGGGGCCGCAAGAGCAAACCCCAGCCCGCGACCCTCTCGATGTTCGAGTGGGCGATGACGCTGGAACAGCAGCGCGAGGAAAAACCGGTCGGCGCAGGAAGCTAGACCGCAAGCGAACGGATGAGGGCGTCGCACATGGGGCGGCGGCCTCCTCGCATACGGCAATGAGGCAACACCAAGCAGGAAAAGGAGATGAGACAGTGGCACGCATTTTCGTATACGACGACAGAGAGTTCCCGGACCCCGATCCCCAGATGAGCGTAGACCAGGTCAAGGGCACATTGGCCGACTTCTACGGAGAGATATCCAACGCCTCGGTGAAGGAGACCAAGCGCGGCGACGACACCATCTACGAGTTCCAGCGGCGGGTGGGCACCAAGGGCGCCTTCCCCCACGCCCGAAGCTAGAGGAGGGACTCCGATGGACAATCGGACCTTCGCGGGCCTGCTGGTGGTAACGCCGCCGGTGGCCCTGAGCATCATCGAGCTCACGGCGGAGCTCGCACGGCCCGACGGCTCCCTTGACCTGGACGCTGCGGCCGCACGGCAGAAGGACATCGAAATGGCCTGCACCCAGGCGCAGGACTACGCCGCGGCCACGGGGCGGCTCAAGGAGGCGCTGCGGTGGCAACTGCGGCCCCGGCGCTCCTGAGCGGTCTCGGCCAACTGCTCCTGCGGCGTCCGCCGTCGCTGCGGGAGCTGGCCACCATCGTCGGGTACGCCGACGACTACGCATGGTTCACGGAACTGGTGCTCCGCCTCTTCCCACAGGAGGCGGAGACGGCCCTCTCGGCCCCGGACATGCGCACCAGGGTGGAGCGCTTCGCCAATCTCTTTGGCAACCGCCACTTCCCCCTTTACCAGCCCTACTTCGAGTTCTGGACGGAGATGGAGGGGGAGGAACCGACCTGGTCCTGGCTGCGGAGGGGCATCCCCTTCGACCTGATGGGCTTCGGCTACGAGGGCATCCACGAGATGTGGAACGGCTACCGGGACGGCATCTCGGCCCTGCTCCTTCTGGCCAGGCCGCCGGACTCCTTCTACGGGGAGTCCGACGAGATACGGGTCGCCTGGCTTGAGTCGGCCGCCGAGCGCATCCCGCATTCTACCCTCGAGAGGGTTCCCCAGGGCGGCATACCCGTGGAGACCCTTACCGAGGCGGTGAAGGACACCCGGTTCGAGGGAGCGGCGAAGGCCGCCTCCTGGGTCTTCGCCGAGACGGGCAACTTATTCCTCGACCACTGCTACGAGGACGGCAACTATGACGGGTTCTGCGACCCCTGGGAGGACGAGATTATCGCCGAGGGCACGGAGGAGTGGCGGAAGGCCAGCGCCCTCATGGACTCGGTCTGCACTCTGGCCGACTGGCTGGAGGAGGACCTTCCGGCCCGCTTCGCCGAGATGCTGGACGAGGTACTGCCCCGGCTCCCCGAACAGGAACAAGGAAAGGAGGACGACGACCATGACGACCGACGCAGAGAAGACCGGGTGGTCCCTGCCCGGACCGGATGAGATGCCCAGGGACAAGCTGAACCTCCAGCTGGAGGCCTACGACGAGACGCTCCTGCTGCGGGGCTTCGAGGGCGACTCAACCTGGGTGAGGACCGTCTCGGCGGACGAGATCGCCAACGTGTTCACCCAGCACCTGGGCTTTTCCTCGGGGCTGCTGCCCCGGGACGCCCTCTGGTGGAACCAGGGCGAGACCGGGCAGGTGGTGGCCCTCTGGAGGCCGCCGCAGGTCTGGCCGGTGGCCCTGCAACGGGAGGCGTTCAAGCCTCCCGCACGACTCCGGCTTCCCATGCCGGGGCTGGTCTTCGTCTGCTCGCCGGCACGCGCTCCCTGGGTCTACGCCGCATTGGACAGGCCGACCGACCCTGATGACCGGCTCTACCGGATGCCCGCCTTCAACGTCTTCAGGGACGGGCGGGTCTGCCCCGGCAGCCACCGGTTCCCCGAGGAGGTGGACCAGATACCGGAGTCCTTCTTCCGGTCCTTCTTCTCGGGCACCGGCGACACACGGGAGCGGTCTAAGAAGCATCCCGACAACCTGCACGCGCTTTGGGAGGAGTTGGATGGAAAAACTGAGTACCCGGTTGAGGACCTTGTTCCCCAGTGCTCGGTGGCCCAGGCCATCGCGGCCTCCCAGGGGAGACGGGGCTATGGCTACCGATAGAGACGCCCCAGAGCCGGTGGGCTACCTCGTCAACCACAACGAGGGACTGACGGGAGCGCACGGAATCGGCTACGACTACGTTCTCGGATCGGGCGGCCTCTACGTCCAGTCCGAGAGCGCCCACCTGACGGCGCGGGTGCCGGTCGCCCCCTGCGAGGTGCGGGGGCTGGCTCCCGTTGCCGAGAAGGTGGAGCTTGCCCACGGCCCGATCCCGTCAGCACTCTTCGAGCTGGGACTGCGCTGGTTCGAGGACGACCCGGACACCGAGCGGTTCTTCGCCGTGCGGTGGGGCGGGCGCTCCTACCGGGTGGTTGTACCCCCGCAGCTAGGGACGGCCACGTCCTTGGCCTACGCGCGCCCCGCAGGGGTGGTCGCCGAGTTCCACTCCCACGGACGCTCCCGCGCCTTCTTCTCGGCCACCGACGACGCCGACGAGCAGGGGTTCCGCATCTTCGGCGTCGCAGGACGCCTCGACACCGACCGGCCCGAGCTGAGCCTGCGTGTCGGCGTCTACGGCCACTTCGGTCCGGTGGAGTGGTCGCAGGTCTTCGACGGCCCGCACCCCGGCCTCCGACTGGTGGCCGAGGAAACGGACACAACCAATCCAATAGAAGGAGGTTAATGAGAGATGCCCTACTACCTGGACAACGCGTTCCTGCTGGACGACCCCTGGATCACGGTGGTCGGCTGCGGCGGGACGGGCGGCTTCGTTGCCGAGGGCCTCTGCCGACTCTTCCAGGGGCGGCAGGCCAACATCGTCCTGGTCGACCACGACCGGGTGGAGGCCCACAACCTGCTGCGCCAGAACTTCTACCCCGGCGACGTGGGCGGCTTCAAGAGCCAGGTCCTCGCAGACCGGCTGGCACGCGCCTACGGGAGACCGGTGGGCTACTCGGTCTACCCATTCAAGGAATACGACGACCAGCCCCACGGGCACGGCTACCCCGGCCTGCCCGCCTACGGCGACAGCCTCATCATCGGCTGCGCCGACAACGCCCTCGCACGCAGGGCGATGGCGGAGACCCTGCCGGGAGACCCACGCCGGTGGCTCATCGACGCGGGCAACGACACCAACTGGGGACAGGTGCTCGTCGGCAACGTCTCCGGCAACGTGAGCTGGGACGAGCCACCCTTCTCCGGCGAGACCTGCTACCTGGCCCCCGCGCCCACGCTACAGCGCCCCGACCTGCTCACGGCCGTGTCTAGCAGGCCGCTAGACGTGGACTGCGCGGCGGCCCTTGACCTCACCGACCAGGACCCGACCATCAACCAGATGATGGCGTCGCTGGTGCTCCAGGTGGTGCGCCGCATGGTGGCGGGAACCTGCCCCTTCATGGCCCTCTACCTGGACATGGACCTGGGAACGGTCACGCCCACCTACGTCACGCCGGAAGCGGTGGAGCGGATGGTGGGGACCTACGCCGAGTGATCGGCGCACACGGACGCAATCAGAGAACGACAGGAGAGGAGAGACCATGACTGACAAGAACGGAACCACCACGACCATGTGGCAGGACAACCACAGTGCGCTCCGCAGGCACAAGCTGATGACGAAGGAGCTCGGGGAGACCATTCCCGCTCTCTACGCCAACGAGAACGTCGAGAACACCGACGACGTGATGGCCCACGCCAAGCTCTTCTGCCCCTACAGCGGCTGGCGCTGGTACATCACCGAGTGGCAGGCTGAGACCGGCATCTGCTTCGGCCTCGTCGAGGGGTTCGAGACGGAGTTGGGGTACTTCGACCTGACCGAGCTGGCGGAGGCGACGGTGTTCGGCCAGGTCCCTGCCGTGGAGCGCGACCTCTACTGGGAGCCGACGACCCTGGGGGAGATAAAGAGGAAGTCGAGACTCGCAGCGTAGGCGACCTGACCGGCGCATGAGAGCGAAGCCGGAGCTACCCATATATAAGGAAAGGAGAAGACCATGCCAGACGAGACCGGAACGGAGACGACCCGCTCGGACGCACCGAGCGCCGACGAGAGTCTCTTCGGCGACGCGGCGGACGACGCTGCCGCCGCAGTTGCCGATGAGCAGGGACCCGGTGAGGAGACCGCGCAGGACGGACAGGGTGCGGACGACGCCTCGGACAAGGCCGCAGATGGCCCACAGGGATCTGACGATGCCGAGGCGGACGCCCCGCAGCAGGGCCTGAAGGTGGTTCTATCCATCAAGGGAAGCAGGGCCACCATCGGGGTGCAACAGCCATCGTCCGACCCGCACATCGAGTCGTTCGACGAACTGGATGAGGCCGGGCTGACGCATAAGGTCACGGCGGTGATCGAGAGGGCCAGGGCCAGGTGGGAGGAGACGCCCAAGCATCCCACTTACGAGCGGCCCGCTCCCCCGGCGAGACGCCGGAATCGCCGACAGCAGGGGGCGGCGCAGGAGGAGACTGCTGAAGCGGAGACCGAGCAGGCGCAGCAGACGCTGAGGCTCTTCTAGGGCCGCGCTCCAAAGCGCAACACGGGGGAGGATGCCGCCTGGCGGCATCCTCCCCCGCACAGCCATGTATGTGGTCCTTTTTGCGTTTCAGCAAATCTAGCCCATGGCCGGGCTGTGCATTAGCGGACTACTCACGCGGGGTGCGCCACGCTGGTCAATAGGCCCCGTCGCGGCCATGTGTGCGGGCCTTTTTTGTTGTCCTGAAATCGCCGGTTGTCGTAGAATGATGTGTGTAGAAGTGCGACCTGAGAAGGAGCGCGAATGGCGAACGCAGCGACCCCAGCGCGCCAGCGCAGACCCAAGGAAGAGACGGCCCGTCTCGGCGATGAGATATACAGACGGGACGTAAAGGCGCAGGTGGAAGCCGACCACGATGGGGAATACGTCGCCATCGACGTGGACAGCGGGAAATGGGCCATCGCCGGAAGCGAGCTTGCCGCATCGGACAGTCTACGGGCGCAGCGTCCTGACGCACTCAACGTCTGGCTGCTTCGCGTGGGGTACAGGGCGGTGGCCAGCATCGGGGGTGGGTCTCTGCGGAGGGCCGAGTGATAGAGGGGACTGTGAACTCAGCGTATGAGGCGGTTGTGTCCCTTCCATTACGAGGTCCGGCAGGACAAGCCCGGGACGTGGATGTCGTGGTGGACACCGGATTCACCCGCTTCCTCACCTTGCCGTCGGCGATGGTCGCCGAGTTGGGATTGGGCTTCCGAGGAGTCAATCGCGTGGTCCTGGCAGACGCCAGCGAAACGACACTTGAGGTCTACGGCGTAACGGTGCTGTGGGACGGCCAGCCAAGAGAGGTCGTTGCCTACGCATCGGATACGACACCCCTCATCGGGATGTCGTTGCTGCACAGGCACAACCTGAACATCGACGTCGAGGACGGCGGTCGGGTTCTCATACGGGCGAAGGCGTAGCCAACGCACCGGCACACCAGCCGTCGTTTTCTGCCTCTTGTGGGCGCCCACGTATTAGATCAGGCTATCGGTTAAAGACCTTGGAGGGATCGTTTGACCTTTGACACCGCTGCTTATATTACCAACATAGGACAGGGCTTGGTGGCCGATTTTCATACGGCAGGTATGGCTACCACACCGGGGCAAATCGGCTCAGCGCGGGAAGTGCCAGTAAGGAAGAGGCTGGAACAAATATTGCCTGTAGGCGCTGCTGTTGGGTCTGGTTTTGTTATTGACAGTCATGGAAGTACGAGTAGACAGATGGACGTGGTGCTCTATGAGCGTGAGCTATGTCCCGTGTATTCTATCAATGGAGATCCATCCACTACCTATTATCCATGCGAGGGCGTGTTTGCTGTTGGGGAAATCAAGAGCAGCATCGCATCGGCAGACTTAAGAGATATTGTGGAGAAAATTAGCTCGGCCAAGCGTTTAAGGAGATGGGCTCAGGCGGAGGAGGACCTGCTAGGGCCAGAACCGACTGTACCATATCGTAGCTATGGCTCAAAGATGGGAATGCAGGGCACAAAAGAGGAAGAGTTTAATCAAGACAATAAGCCTATGGATCAGATATTTGGATTCGCACTTGCGGGCTCTCTGGCAATGACTCCGACAACACTACTTAACAAGTTTGTAGAGAAGGCTCAAGATGTCGAAAGAGGGCTGCTTCCTAGTCTCATAGTGACTCTGGATGGTGGTGTGTTTTGTCCTCTGCAGGTGGAAGATGGCAAGAAAACAATCAAGTTGTCGCCGCAGCAAGCGCAGCATATGTATTACGTGCAAGAATCAGATTGCAACAGTTTTCTCGTTCTTGTTTCGAAGCTTCACACCGTCTTCAGAAGTGGTAGGACTGTAACTGATAGAGCGTTTGGCCGATACTTCGGATACAACACTACGATACCCGGAAGTGGAATGATGGTTCCATTGCCCTAAAGCGTTGAACCATGGCCTTGAGAGGTAAAGTAGGCATGGGTCGGGCTGATTGCAACCCCGCCGCTGATGCTGGCCCTTCCCAATCGGGTCATTTCCCCCACCTTCATGGTCGCCCTCGCAAACTCTCGGCGTTAGATAGATGATTGCTGAACTAGACAGCGAAACGCAGGGACTCACAGACTTCTTGCGCGAGATGTCGGAGGGGACTTCCTTCGACACGTCGCTCACGGTAGAACTCGCGCCGTCGGCCTTCAAGAACTCCTACTATCCCAGCACCCGCTCCAGTATCTCTCACTGGGCACACTCCGCCGAGCCGCTCGATCGTAAGGAACAGCCTCCGGAGGTGCTGTCATGATCAGTGGTTTCTTGCACCTGGTGACGTCCCAACCCAGGTTACTCAACTCGCGATACCAGCGAATTGGCATCGTCAACCACTTGAGCGAATGGCATTGGCATTGGAAACGCATCGCACTTCTGGCAATACTCCTGTTTGGAGAAACGGGGGGTCTGTATGTGTCGTACTTGGAACGTAATTGGTCTGGAGCGGTGGTAGCATCCGCTCTTGTCCTCTATGTCCTAATGTCCATGGTACTGAGAGAGATGCCGCTGTTTTCAGAAACCGATGTTCGACGGAGGCGGAGAGCCATCTCTCGGTTGTGGAGAGATATACCGTTGCCATGCTACTGCGAACTCCGAGTGCGTGAGAATGTGGTGTTCTCTGGTGGAATAAGCACGTGTAGCGATGATATAGACTACGTGGCTAGGCAGGTTGTTGCCATGCATTTCATTGCAACCCCTCCCAATGTCATCACCTACCGCTACGGATACGGGGAATTCCTCGATGAGCAGATAGACTCCATTTTATCTGAGCGGTCCGAGGAGTACAGAGACCAGTTGAAGCAGGCAGCCGAGCGGTACTACACACAACTGGCCTACGCATTGGATGGTGCGCCGGCGCGTTATCGACGCGAGCACTAGCACACCAAGTCGTCTCCACGGCTAGGGCCAGGTTAGTAAAGCGGGCTGGATAGACCCCGTTCAACCGATGGACTTTCGCTCAAAGTGTGTCTCTCAAGAACGTTGCTATTGGACCTTTTAATCTGTGGGATATTCCTTCCCCTTCGGCATCCGGTAGCCGACGCGCAGCTCGGTGAAGATGTAGCGGGGCCGGCCCGCCCTGTCTCCCAGCATGCCCCGCAACCGCGTCACGATGGTGCGGACCAGCCCCGAGTCTCCCGAATGGCCCACGCCCCAGACCCGCAGCAGCAGCTGGTCGTGGGTCAACACCATGCCCCCGTGTGCCGACAGCTCGTGGAGCACCGCGTACTCGGTGGCGGTGAGCTCCATTGGACTCCCGCCCAGCGTCACCCGTCGCTCGGCGTAGTCGATGCGCAGGTCCCCCAGCACATAGGGCCTGGACTGCGCCGCCCGGCCCAGCCCGGCCCGCTGGCGCATCGCCGCCCTTATCCTCGCCGCCAGCTCCGAGGGGGAGAAGGGCTTGACCACGTAGTCCACTGCCCCCATGTCCAGGGCCTTGGTGACCAGCTCCTCCTGCCCGTAGGCGGAGACGAAGATCACCGGCACGTCGCTTGAGGCCATGATCTCCCGCATCAGGCCGATGCCGTCGCCGTCCGGCAGCATCAGGTCCATGAGCACCAGGTGGGGCCGCTCCTCCTCCATCAGGCGCGCCACCTCCGCCGGGTCCCCGGTGACCACCGGGTGGAAGCCCGCCCGGGTCAGGGCGTCGCGGAGCCGCCGCAATGCCTCGGGGTCGTCGTCCACCGCCAGGACCCGCGTCAGTTGCCGCGCCGTGCGGCGGGAGCGTGAGACGGGCGCCGACGAGACCGGCTCCGCCGCCGGAATGGTGAAGGTGATGCAGGCGCCCCGGCCCGGCCCCTCGCTTTCGGCGCGGATGCGGCCCCCGTGGGCCTCCACGATGCCCCGGCAGATGGCCAGGCCAAGCCCCGACCGCGCCGGGTCGCGGCGTGGGCCGGGGCCGTCACCGCGGGAGAGCCTGCTGAAGAGGTGTGGCAGCAACTCGGCCGGGATTCCCTGTCCCCTATCGGACACGGAGACCGCCACGTGCGCGCCTTGTCTCCGAGCGTTCACCCCGATGGGCGAGGACTCGCCCGAGTGCCTGGACGCGTTGGAGAGCAGGTTGCCCAGCACCTGCACGATGCGCCGCCGGTCCGCCATCACCTGGGGCAGCTCCGGCTCGAAGGCCACGTCCAGCCTGTTCCTGCCGCCGCCACTCAGGAAGGCGCTCCGGGCCTCGTCCACCAGGGCGGCCACGTCCGAGGGTTCCGGGGAGACCGACAGCGTGCCCGTCTCGATGCGGGCCACGTCCAGCAGGTCGCTGATCATGCCCCGCATCAGGTCGGCCTGGTCGGCGATGATGCGGAAGAACTGGCGCATCTCCGCCGGGTCCAGGGCAGGGCCCTCGTCCAGCAGGGTGGTGGCCGAGCCCCGGATGGAGGTCAGGGGGAGGCGCAGCTCGTGGCTGACCATCCCCAGGAACTCGGCCCGCAGCCGCTCCAGCTCCCCCAGCCGGGTCAGGTCCTGCATGGTCACCACGTAGGATTCGACCTCCCCGCTTCCCGAGCGGATGGGCGTGGCGTTGACCAGGGTGGTCACCGACCTCCCGTCGGGCAGCTCCACGGTGATCTCCTCGGCGCGCACCGTCTCCCCGGGGCGCAGGGCCTCGGCCAGGGGGAGCTCCTGCAACGACAGCGTGCGCCCGTCGGACCGCCTCAGGGTGAGGGTGCTCAGTATCCGCTCCACCGACCCGTCGGGGGAGAGTAGGCCCCCCACAATGCGCCTCGCCTCCCGGTTCAGGGACTTCACCGTACCGCTGGTGGCGTCGAAGACCACCACGCCCACCGGTGTGGTGTCCACGAGGGTCTCCAGGTCCGCCCGGACCCGCTGCTCCTCCCGGTGGCGGCGGGCGTTGGCGATGACCAGGGCCGCCTGGGAGGCGAACATCACCAGGGTCTCCCCGTCCTCCCGGCCGAACTCGCCGCCTCCCTCGTCCCTGGCCAGGAAGATGTTGCCCATCCTCTCCCCGCCCCGCAGTATGGGCGCGCCCAGGAAGGCCCCCACCGGCACGGGGGAGCGCAGCTCGGGCAGCCCCTGCTCGCGGATGTGGCCCAGCAGGTCGGGCACACGCAGCGGCTCCTCGATCCCGCCCAGATAGTCGAAGAACCGCATGGCGTCGGGCATGTCCCACATCCGGCCCGCATCGTCGGGGCTCAGGCCCGACGACAGGAAGTCCTCGGTCTGTCCCGCCTCGTCCAGGAGGATGATGGCCCCGTAGCGGGCCTCCGTCAGGACGCGGGCCGAGTCCAGCGCCTGCTGGAGCACCGTGTCCAGGTCCAGGCTCTCGTTGATGCGCAGGCTGGCCTCGATGAGCTGCGACAGCCGGTCGCCTCGCGCCGGGTTCTCCGGGTCCGGGCCGTCCGTTCCGTCGATGTTGCCACCTCCCTGTGAATGGGGACTCTGCACCTGCATTCTACCTCACGGCGGCCGTTTGAAACAATATTGACACACCGATTCGTCCTTAATTACATATTAATTAAATATCAGTGTGGGACACTTTCGTGGGACATTGCCCGTCGACGGGAAGGTTTAACTTGGCTTTCGGCTCTCGATGATGAGGATGTACGTCCAATCCGCTAGCCGACCACTCGTCGATGGCGAAGGGTGCCCGTGACGCGGCCCATCAGTTGATTTCAAGGGGGAGACGCTCAATGGGATTCAGGATGCCGAAGGCGATGTCCGGTTCGAGGCTTAGACTGATGCCCGCGCGCCTCGGCGCCCTGTTACCCCCCCCGAATAGCCGTTCTATTCCCCATCCCAGACGGGGCGGCGGGATGACCGCCCTGCGGCGGGTTGCGCCGCTACCGCTCCTCCTTCTCCGCTCGGAGAGCAAGCCTGCCTGGACCGGCTCCAGCGCACAGGGGTGGCGGTATTTCGCCGCCGGGTTCGACGGGTGGGTCACCACCGGAATCCCAAATACAGCCGCAGTGCCCCGCGGCGCGGTGAAGGCGCCCAAAGCCGGGTATTCAGGTTAGTGAGCCATAAATCGAATCATCATCTGGTGTGAGGTCCATAAACATGACGCGAATACATCTCCCAACAACTAACTGGACGAAAAACCTCCGGCGCCTTCCGGCAAGCAAGGGCCGGTTAACCGCCCTGGCGACCCTGGCAATCGTGGCCGCCCTGGCCGTCGGCGTGTTCCTAGCCGGCAACACCGGCACGGCGCAGGCGCAGTCCGGGCCCCCCGGCGCACCCGAGGGTGTCTCTCTGAAAAGGAACACCCAGCACGACCAGCTGGTTGTCCGGTGGCAGCCTCCCAGCGATGTCGGAGGCGGCATCGATGCGTGGCAAATCGAGTGCAACACGGACAGCACATTCCAGAGCAACGCGGACGCTGCAGGGTACTCTCCCGCGGCTACGGGTAACCTGGCTCCCGGTCGGAGTTCGTATGCGTACACGTGCCTCCAACTTACCCCCAATACGCGCTACTACGCCCGGGTAGGGGCCGTTGGCAGTGGATTCGGCCCCTATGCGTCGACAGCGAGTTTCTTAGCCACCAGATCAGTCGCCTCCATTTCGACCAGCGGCGCCATTACCGAGGGTGATGACGCCGTGTTCACGGTCACTCTCAGCCCGGCGCCCGCCGCGGGTACCAACGTGACCGTAAATATCCGCTCTGTGTCCGGGAACTTCGGCGTTAGCACCGACAACCACACGGTAACGGTCGGCACCGGCGGCACCGGAACCCTTACTCTCTCCACCACCGACGACTCTACGGTAGAGGCTCAAGGTAGCATCACGGCTCGGGTGCACCCCGCGCCGTCGGGTTACGCCAAAGGCGAACCCAACCAGGTCGTGTTGGCCGTGAACGACAACGACGCGGCCGTCACGGCAACCATCGCGGCGGACAGCGCCACCATCACCGAGGGCGAGGACGCCGACTTCACCGTTACCTTGGATAGCGCTCCGTCGTCGAATACGCGGGTGTACTACGACATCACGGTCAGTGGGGACTTCGGCGTAACCGCCGCCACTGGGCAGTTCGTAGTAGTCAGGAGCAGCGCGACCACGGCAGGCATCAGCCTGACCACCACAGACGACATCCTCGACGAGGCCAACGGCAGCGTCACGGTAACCCTGACGGCGGGCAGCGCCTACACCGTAGGCACATCCGGCTCGGCGGCCGTCACGGTGAACGACAACGACACGCCCGGCGTCACCGTCAGCGAGACCGCGCTGACCCTGACGGAGGGCGGCGCGACCGGCAGCTACACGGTTGTCCTGGACACCCAGCCGGGCGGCAACGTGGTCATCACGGCCACCAGCCCCGACACCGGCGCGGTGACGGCCAGCCCGGCCAGCCTGACCTTCACCACCGGCAACTGGAGCACCGCGCAGACCGTAACCGTCACCGCCGTGGAGGACGACGACACGTCGAACGAGTCCGTCACCATCGCCAACGCCGTGAACAACGCCCAGAGCTCCAACGAGTACGATGGCGTCGCGGTCGCCGATGTGACGGTAACGGTGGACGACGACTCGCCCATCACCGACTACGACAGCGACAACGACGGCCTGATTGACGTGGACAGCCTGGCCAAGCTCAACGCCATCCGCTACGACCTGGATGGCGACGGCACGGCGGACGACGCCGCCAACAACAGCAATTACGCCGCCGGCTTCCCCAACCCGGCCGCCGACCAGTGCGACGACGGCGACACCACGGAAACCGAGACCTGCGAGGGCTACGAGCTGACCGCGGACCTGACCTTTGCCGCCTGGGACAGCAGCAACCCCTACTGGAACAGCGGCGCGGGCTGGACGCCCATCGGCGGCGACTACGACGCGATCTTCGAGGGCAACAACCAAACCATCACCGGCCTGTTCATAACCAGCGCCACCCTTGACGACGCGGGGCTGTTCGCCGTCATCACGGACGGCGCAACCGTCCGCAACTTGGTGCTGGCCAACGTGGACGTGACCGGCGACGAACAGGTGGGCGGTCTGGCCGGGACGAACAGCGGCGCCGTCAGCAACGTCACCGTGTCCGGCACCGTGAGCGGCGACTATGCCGTGGGCGGCCTGGTGGGCTACAACACCAATCCCGGCACCGGGGACAGCAGCATCTCCGGCAGCGGCTCCACCGCGACCGTCTCCGGGAGCGAGGAGTCGATTGGCGGATTGGTGGGCGATCAGGACGGCGGCCGCATCCTACGCAGCTACGCCAGCGGCGCGGTCTCCGCCACCGCCGGGGATACGCCCTACAGCGTCGGCGGCCTGGTGGGCCGTCTCGGCAGTAACGACGTTGTCGCCGCGTCCTACGCCAGCGGCGCGGTGTCCGGCGACGACCGGGTCGGCGGCCTGGTGGGCGATGTCGGTGGCGCGATCATCGCGTCCTACGCCAGCGGCGCGGTGTCCGGCGTCACCAATGTCGGCGGCCTGGCGGGCAGGCTCGCCAGCGGCCACAGCGTGACCGCGTCCTACGCCACCGGCGCCGTGACCCGCTCCTCGGGCTCGGCCGACACCATCGGCGGCCTGGCCGGGGCCGTCACAGGCGACAACATCACCAACAGCTACTGGGACACGGAGTCCACCGGCCATGCGACCAGCGCCGGCGGCACGGGCAAGACGGGCGCGGAGCTACGGACGCCGACGGCCTACGGCACGGCCCCGAGCATCTACTCGGCATGGAACGTGGACGTGGACGGCGAGACCGGCAACGACGACCCCTGGGACTTTGGCGCGGGCCACAACCTCCCGGAGCTGAAGAGCGTGGGCGGCCACCAGAAGGGGCCGGACCCCGTGCGCAGCCTCGCCACCGCCCTCAACGGCGGCAACATCAGGGTCACCTGGACCGCGCCCGCCGAAACCGGCGCCGGCACGATCAACGGCTACGAGCACCGCCACAGCAGCGACAGCGGAACGACCTGGACGGGATGGGTGTTCACCCCCTCCCTGACCTTCACGATCAGTGCGCCGCAGGCTGCCACCACCTACACCGTGCAGGTGCGCGCGGTGAGCAGCGCGGCCCACCAGGGACAAACGAGCAGCGTAACATACACCCCCGAGACGGACTACGACAGCGACAACGACGGCCTCATCGATGTGGACAGCCTCGCCAAGCTGAACGCCATCCGCTACGACCTGGACGGCAACGGCTCGGCGGACGACTCCGCCGACAACGGCAATTACACCGCCGGCTTCCCCAACCCGGTTTCAGGGATGGGCTGCCCCAGCGGCTGCACCGGCTACGAGCTGACGGCGGACCTGGACTTTGACGAGAACAACGACGACGCCATCACCGAAACCGGCGACCCAACCTACTGGAACGGAGGCAAGGGCTGGGCGCCCTTTGCCGGTGAGGAGAACATCGGCTCCGCCGACGGGTTCCGCACCACCTTCGAGGGCAACGGCAACACCATCAGCAACCTGTTCATTGACCGCTCCTACTACGACGGAGATGGGGACTGGGACGGCTACGGCATCGGCCTGATCGGGCGCGCCGACTCCACCAGCATCATCCGCAACCTGAACCTGGAGGACGTCGATGTGGCCGGCAGCGAGGAGGCCGGCGCCCTGGTCGGCTTCACCTCCGGCCAGGTCATCAACGTCAGTGTAACCGGCACCGTGACCGGCGACAGCATTGACGTTGGCGGCGTGGTGGGCTTCCTGTCGGGAGGCGGCAGGATCCTGAACAGCAGCTTCGACGGCACGGTGAACAGCACCTCCAGCCACGTTGGCGGCCTGGCGGGTTCCAACCTGGGAACCATCCGCCACAGCTCCGCCGAGGGCAGCGTAACGGGCACCGGGGGCTACGCCACGCAGGTCGGCGGGCTGGTGGGCAGCAACGCCGGAGACATCGCCGGGAGCTACGCCACCAACAACGTAACCTCCAACGGCGGTTTCCGAGTCGGCGGACTGGTGGGCATGAACGGCGGCCCGTACCTGCGCGGCAAGGGCAGCATCATCACCAGCTACTCCAGCGGCAACGTGAGCAGTCGGGGCGACGTGGGCGGACTGGTCGGCGAGAACTTCGGCAGCGTCAGTACCAGCTACTCCACCGGCGCGGTGCAGCGGCCGGGCACAGGGCCGGTCGGCGGACTGGTGGGACGGAACGAATGGACCAACGAACTCCGGCGGTACGGCATCGTCGCCGACAGCTACTGGAACGACACCACGAGCTGGAACTTCGGCGTCAGCCAACCCGACGACGCGAACGGGAACAATAGAGTTGACAGCGGCGAGACGAACTCGCTGCCGGAGAGCACCCTCGCGGCGCTGCGATCGCCCACGGGCTACACCGGCATCTACGCCAACTGGAACGTGGACGTGGACGGCAACGGCACGAACGACACGCCGTGGTGCTTCGGCGGCTCCGGCGACCTCCCGTCGCTGCGGGTGGCTGAGCACAACAGCACCTGCCCTGGAGCCGGCGGCGGCGGGGCTGGCGGCGAGGGGCAGGAACAGGAAGACGAGAACGATGGGGGCGGCCAGAACCCGCCACCGCCACCGCCCACGGACTATGACGCGGACAACGACGGCCTCATCGAGGTGAGCAACCTCGTGCAGCTCAACGCCATCCGCCACGACGTGGACGGCGACGGTTCGGCCTCCAACGCGGCCTACGCCGACGCATATCCCAACGCCGCCGAGGGGATGGGCTGTCCCAGCAGCGGCTGCACCGGCTACGAGTTGACGGCGAACCTGGACTTCAACGACTCCGGCGACTACGGCAACTGGACGCCCATCGGCTCTGCCGCCGCGCCCTTCACCGGGACGCTGGAAGGCAACGGCCACACCATCGCCAACCTGAGCATCTCCCGCAGCGCGTCCAATCGGGTCGGCTTCTTTGGCCAGTTGGGCGCCGGCGGCCTGGTGAGCGGCGTGGGCCTGGTGTCGGCTGACGTGACGGGCCGGAACCACGTCGGGGCCCTGGTGGGACGGAACGACGGCGGCCGCATCGTCGGCAGCTACACGACCGGAAGCGTAACCGGCCGGGACCACGTCGGCGGGCTGGCGGGTTCCCAGTACGTGGGCGGCGGCATTTTCGGCAGCTACTCCACGGCCAATGTGGACGCCACGGGCAAAACGCTGGGCGGCCTGGTGGGTCGGAACGCCCGGGCCAGCATCGTAGCCAGCTACGCCACCGGCGCGGTGAACTGCGTCGATGGCTGCACGGGTGCCCGGGGCGGCCTGGTGGGGAATATGCGCTCCGGCGGCATCACCGCCAGCTACGCCACGGGAACGGTCTCCGCAGGAGGCGGCAAGCGCGGCGGCCTGGTGGGAGAGAAGGGCAGCGGCGCGACCGTGGCCAACAGCTACTGGGACACGGAAACGTCCGGCGTAACCTCCTCCGGCGGCGGCGAGGGCAAGACCACCTCGGAGTTGCAGGCGCCCACGGGCTACACGGGCATCTACGAGACGTGGGGCGACCACGACGTTGATGGCGACGGCAATGCCGACGCTCCGTGGGACTTCGGCTCGTCCAGCGACTATCCGACCCTGCGGAGCGGGCTGTGACCCGTCGGTTGACGGAGGACGGCCTCTGTTCCGGCACCAGCGCGACCATCGAATGGCTGGACAACGACCAGTCCTGCCAGGTGCGGGTGACGGCGGTCGGCGACGCTGGCGAAGACTCCGCCGCCCCGGGCCTCGCAACCCCCAGGGAAGAGTAGCCCGAATATGTACGCCACGTACGGCGGGCTTCCGATTCCTGGCCCATCCACGGGGCGGCGCTCGTTTGTCCGTCTCCGGGATGACACCTGCTGGTAACATCAGCAGCGTGTGGCCATACCGCAGGATAGACGCAATTACTACAAGTCTGGAGGAGTGTCTTGGAAGCCTACTGCATGAAGTGCCGGTCGAAGAGGGAGATGAGCAACTCCCAGGCGATCACGATGAAGAACGGTAGACCTGCCACTCAGGGTGTTTGCCCGGTCTGCTCTGCAAAGATGTTCCGAATCGGTAGAGCTACTTAGTCCGGTGTCTCCGGCAGACCTGGCACGCCGCGCGCCTCCCTGTACGGCCCGCCGTCAACCTGGGGAGCGAAGCCGTCGCCGGGCCGCCTCGGCCCGGCCAAGGGCAAAATAGCCGACGCCGTGTACCACGCAGGAGCAGCAACCGCCGATGCCGAGACAGCGCACCGACTACAACAGAGAGACCTACGACTTCCCCGCCGACTTCGAGGAGCGGTTGAAGCGTCTCCAGGAGGAAAGCGGCCTGTCGTGGTCGAAGATCGCCCGACGCATCGGCGCCTACCGCCACACCGTATGGCGTTGGAAGGCAGGCAGGGGCCGTCCCAATACGGAGCACATGAAGGAATAGGAGAGAGATGTCAGCCACAGCGCTCAGGGTCGGCGCACACACAGTCCTGTTTCTGGTCGCCATCGTCGTGTTCTACCTGGGATTGGGCGTTGGGCTACAGGTCAGTCCGGTAGGGGGGTACGTTCTTTGGGTCGTCGCCCTCGCCCTGGTCCTGCTGAACGTTCTGTGGATCGTCCGGTCTATGGCCAGGGCGAAGCGGTAAAGCTACGTCGCGACAGGGCGTCGGCCCCAAGTCGGCCACGCCAAGGGCGAGTCAGCCGAATATGAACGCCACGTACGGCGGGCTTCCGATTGTCCTGCGGGAGGATTGGCGCCATGCCGCGACAGCGGATTCACCACAGCAGAATAACCTACGACTTCCCCGACGATTTCCCTGAGCGCCTGGAGCGATTCAAGGAGGAGTCAGCGCTGACCTGGGCGGAGATCGCCCGACCCATCGGAACCTACAGCTATACCGTATGGCGTTGGAAGGCAGGCAAGGCCCGGCCCAACTACCAGCACCGGAGGGCGTTGCTGGAATTGGCCGACAGCCTGGAACTGGCCCACCTGTTTATCGACTGACTTTGGCTCTTCAGCCGGTGCAGAGATACCCCAGGGCATCAGCGGCGGTTCAACTCCACCTACGACTATCCCCCGCTCACCCTTGACCCACACCGGCCTCCGCGATAGATTCACGGGGCTCCCAACCACATCTCGAAGATGGTTCTGTCTATCGTCAAAATAGGCCCACCAAAAATGGTCGACCTTTTTTGACTCTGGATCAAGCTGGACAACACAAGGAAATCAGGGACAGCTTGACCGAGAACTTCGCTGGGGCGCTCATCATCCTAGCTATCTTCGGAATCCAATCGCTCTTGTTCGGGCGGTGGAGGAGCGGGAATCCCTATCGTTGAGATCGTAGAGATGGCGTGGATGGGTACCGGTTCATTCTTGACAGCAGCATGTTGCATATTTTATCATGTTGCACATGATGTGGAACAGCTACATATCAGCAACAAAGCTCATGGACACAGCTGTGAAGGAGATAGGCGAACGCCTGCCTCCGCGATGGCTCCTGCTCGACCGAGAGAGAGAAGCAACCGGGCGTTCCCCGCAGGAACCCACCCGCATGATCGACGCTATCTGGGAACTGCGCGACCCTGACGGACTCTCATCCGACATCATCGTAGAGGTGAAGGCGAATCCTGTCGAGCCCAGGCTGGTTCGCAGCGTGGCGTCCCAACTGAAGGCGTTGTCACGTTCCATGTACGAGCAGGCCGAAGCAACCCCCGCCTACATGGTGGTCTCGACCTACCTGAGCCCACTGACGAGGGAGCGACTGGCGGAGGCCGGGATAGGCTACGCCGATTCAACCGGAAACATCAGGTTCACCATTGACCGCCCTGCGGTGTACATCGAGACCCAGGGGGCGGACAAGAATCCCTTCAGAGAGGATCGTCCGCTCCGGTCGCTTAAGGGAGGCCGCGCGGCCCGGGTGGCCAGGGGTCTCCTGGACTACCGGCCCCCGTTCGGGACCCGGGAGCTGGCTAGCGAGACAGCATCCTCTGCGGCCATGATTTCGAGGGTATCCAGCCTGCTGGAGCCGGACGAGATTGTTACCAAGGAGAGCCCGAGAGGTCGCATCGTCTCGGTGGACTGGGAGGCTCTCGCCCGCAGGTGGGCAATGGACTACGACTTCACCTCTTCCAATACCTTGACGTCCTGGCTTGAACCGAGGGGCACAAGGGCGTTGTTCGCGCGGCTTCGCGACTCTGATATCCGGTACGCCGTGACCGGCTCGTTTGCTGCGTATCGACTGGCGCCTGTTGCAGAGCCTCGCCTGGCGGCGCTGTATGTCGATGACTTTGACACCGCTGCCCAGTCACTCGGGCTGCGCCCGGCGGAGACCGGAGGCAATGTTCTCCTGGTGAATCCATTCGATCCAGTGGCATTCGAACGTGCCGAATACGATGACGGCATAACCTACACCCGCGTTACCCAGGTTCTGGTGGACCTCATGAAAGGGCCGGGACGAGGACCAGCGGAGGCAGAAGCCCTTCTGGAATGGATGCGGGACAACGAGGACATATGGAAACTCCCTATGACCGAGACTACATAGATGCCCGGGAGACGCTGCTCGACGCGGCCGAGGCGCTGGGACCGCACAGCGATGCGGTCATCTTGGTAGGCGTCCAAGCGATATACGTGCACACAGCAGGTGTCGCTGACAGCTTCGCCCTCTCTCCATTCACCTACGATGCGGACATCGCGCTCGATCCCGGACTGATGGGAAGCAGCCCTGCGATAGTCGACGCGATGAACCGCGCCGGGTTTCGGCTGTCTGACCAACCGGGGTTGTATAGGAGGGAAAGGGGAGGGCAGGTCGACCTTTTGGTTCCAGAGGCTGTGGACGGGCCCGGACGCAGGGCGGCTCGGCTTGGCGTTCATGGCAACCAGGCGGCTATGAAGGTTCACGGACTCGAGGGCGCCCTCGTGAGCCACACCCGCAGGAAGATTGCTACTTTGGTCTCGGACGTGGATCGCTCATGCATCCTGAAGGTGGCCGGGCCTGCTGCACTGCTGGTGGCCAAAGTGCACAAGATTGGGGAACGCCTAGAGGATCCCGATGTGCGCCGTCAGGCACAGCTCCCCAAGGACGCCTTCGACATCTATCGGCTCCTTCGGGCCATTGACACAACCGAGATGGCTAAGGAGTTTGGACTCCTCCAGTCACACGAGATTTCCGGCAGGGTGACCTCCGAAGCGCTGTCGATATTTCAGCGCCTGTTCAGCGCCCCATCCGAGGTGGGCACGGAGCTAGTAGTCAGGGCTGTTCCCGCTACAGAGGACCCCGATTTCATCGCTGCATCGACCGTTGCTCTCAGCCAGGATCTGCTGGAGGCGGTCAAATAGTGGCAAATGCGGCCGTAGCCGGAGGGTGCGGAATGGGGGACAAAGGTGAACCACAAGGAGGTCGGAAAACTTGATGTTGGAACATTGCGATCCAGGAGCTTGGATGTCTCCGACTTGTTGTCGAATCCAAAGCGACCGGGCTTTCCGGTCTGTGGGTTCGTACACGATTAAAACACTAGGTGAGTTGGAGTCAGTGGACATGAGACTCATACATGAGGCCATAGATGGAGCATGAAACGACACGGCAGGATGAGGCCTGGGGGCCGCAGCCGCTGACGCGCCGCAACACGAAAGGTCAAGTCTACCAGCGCCTAGCAGTGGTGGACAGACAGATCAGTGAGGCTCTCGGACTAGACGATGAGGAGCTTCGAAGCCGCTTGGAAGTTCGTGACGAGAAGTCGACCGGCTTTCTCAAGGAGGAGTCGCTCGCTTATCTGATACGGCACCACCACGGAGCCGGAAACCGAGAACTCGTTAACGACCTGGCTGTGTGCCTACTGAACCGCTGTGCGACCTGGATTGACGGTCAGTTGAGGGGCTTGAGAAAGGACCTGAGGGAAGATGGAAACGCGAGAGTGGTCGCGGAGCTATTCGACAGGATACTGGACCTGACTAACGACCGTGGGGACTTTCTCCAAGTCCGTTTCTGGGTGGTCCTAAAGAGAATCACCGTGGATGCTTTCTGGAAGCAAGCGAACCAGTTTGATACCGAATCGAGCGGCGATGACGACCGAGCAGTTATCAACGGCTTGGCACAACAGGGTGCAGTGGCGGCGCCTAAAGCAGCCGCGGGTGGGTCCGTCGAGTCGAAGGCAATCGACAACGTCTTGATTGAAGCGGCGCTGCATCAGCTAGAGGAGCCGATCCGGTCCGCATACTTGCTCCGCCACCTCAAAGACTGGCCGATCGAAGACAAGGATCCAGCCGTACAGACGATTAGCCAACACTTTGGCAAGACGCCTCGAACGATCAGAAACTGGCTGTCCAAGGCTGATGAGATTCTGGAGGCATGGCGAGGAGAACAGAGATGAACAGACAAATGGACAAGGAGATGCTGGAGGACATACTCGACGCCTACGTGGCGTCAGGTGTCGGCCCGAATAGCCCGCTTGAAGAATGGACTCGTCGGTACCCAGAGTTTGAGCGGGAGATCATAGAGTTCGCAGTCAGCTGGAGCCTGATGACTTGGTTGCCTCCCGTACCGAACGCTGAGGAGGTAACCGAGGAAACGCTGGTGCTGCGGGGAATGAGTGTTGTTCAGAACGTGCTGCACAGGCAGTCAGCTGAGTCTTCTCCAGACTTGGCCGCGCCCTTCGAGAGCCTGATTGAGGAAGGCGAAGAAAGGGGCTTTGAGCCTCGGCAGTTCGCGCATGCTGTTGGATTGGGAGACAGCATTCTCAGAAAGCTCGACCGCCGCTTGATCGCCTTCGCCACAATCCCAGAAGAGCTGATCTATCGCCTTGCCGGGGTCATAGAGCGCGAGGCTTCGATCATCACGGCCTACCTACAGCAGGAGCCGACATTGGCGGCTAGGACCGAGCATCGCTCTGAACAAGCGCCGAAGCTCATGGCGCAGGAGAACTTCTTCGACGCCGTCCGCTCAGATCCGACCATTGGCCGCGACCACGCTGACCATTGGTATGCACTCGAACGATCCACGGGGGAGACGTGAGCCACTGGGATGAGATAAGGAGGCAGGCAAGAACCCGGCGCGCCGCGGCGCTTCGAGAGGCTGAGGGGGATCAGTCAGCTGAGTCATTGCTTGCTGCGGCCGAACGGTTGACCGGCTTCGAACGAATCGGCCTGCCGGAAGGCGACTCGCTACTGGACGGCGCCGACGCGACGCTTGACCACGTCATAAAGAGAGTTTGGTTCAACCGCGAAGTCGAACCTAGACTGGCTCGCTTCTATCAAGCTCACGAGTTTGCCCACCTGTGGTTGCATCCTGAACAACAGAACCAGCCAGAGTTCAACCTGGATCCTGAGGCTATTGAGGAACCCTTGCCGGTCGGCGTGCACCGAGTGGAGGGATATGGGCCGGAGGAACTGAGGGAGCGCGAGGCGAATGTCTTTGCACGGGAATTCTTGCTCCCAACCGACGTCCTGCGTGCTTCGCACGAGGCCGATAAGGCCGGCGCAAGCAACATCGCAGAGAGACTGGGACTTCCCGAGACGCTGGTTCTACAGCAGATGGCGCGGGCACTGCTCACGCCGGAAATCCCCCCTGCTGACGTATCAACTAGCGAAACGAACGAACGCCCGATGGACCCCAGCCAGCGGGAAGCTGCCCACTCCCCACGAGGGCCATTGCTATTGGAGGCCGGCCCAGGAACTGGCAAGACCCGCACTCTGGTGGGCCGGATCGTGTTTCTCCTTGAACAAGGCGTGCCGCCAACAGCGATCCTTGCGCTGACGTTCTCGAACCGCGCAGCCGAAGAGATGCGATCACGCGTGGCCGAAGCCAGACCGGAAGACGCATCCCGCATCTGGATCGGAACCTTCCATGCCTTCGGTCTGGAGTTGCTGCGCAGGTACGGTGCCCACCTGGGACTCCCAGCCCGGATAAGCGTGCTGGATCCGTCTAACTCGATAGCACTGTTGGAGGGGATGCTCTCCGACTTGAGGCTGGACCACTATCAGAACTTGTACGATCCCGCGCATTACCTGCGTGACATCATGGCCGCAATTTCACGGGCGAAGGACGAACTGGTGGGGCCAGAGGAATACGCCGCACTTGGCGAAAGCATGATTGCTCAAGCCGCCACGTCTGACGAGATGGAGGCGGCTGAGAAGGCTGTCGAGGTTGCGAGCGTCTACAAGGCGTATCAGGACGCCCTTGGTCGAGAGCATCTGCTCGACTTTGGAGACCTCATCTACAGGTCAGTTTCACTACTCAGGACGCACGTCGATGTGCGGGACACGCTGCGGAGCACCTATAGCCACGTTCTGGTTGATGAGTACCAAGATGTGAACCGTGCCAGCGGGCTCTTGCTCAAGGAATTGGCAGGTGGGGGTGCGGGTCTGTGGGTGGTTGGGGACACGCGTCAGGCGATCTACCGGTTCCGCGGCGCCGCTCCGGCCAATGTGCGGCGATTCGGGGAGGATTTCCCCGGAGCAAAGACAATGTCGCTTAGATACAACTACAGGTCCCAACCAGCTATTGTGGATCTCTTCGCAGGGATGGCACCCAATATGCGCGCGAGCCGAGGTGGACCAGATTTCGTCTGCTGGGAGCCGATGCGTCCGGATTCGGGTGGACGGGTCTTGATTGAGGTTGCTGACGACCTTGCTGCTGAGGCGGACGGGATGGCTAAGGAGATTGAACGTCAGCGGGCCTCAGGTATTCCTTACAGCCAGCAAGCTATTCTGTGTCGTTCACATACCAACCTGGGAAGAGTCGTCGCCGAGCTCGAAGGCTTGGGAGTTCCTGTTCTTTACCTGGGTAACCTCTTCGAGCGTCCTGAAGTCCGAGATATGCTATCTCTCTTGTCTCTCACTAGTGAGCCTGATGGGCGCGGCCTAGTGCGAGTGGCGCGGTTTCCCGAGTATGAGGTCCCACTCGATGATGTTCTCTCGCTGCTCGAACTGGCAAAGGAACGGAAAGTCCCCTTCCCCGACGCCTTGGGGCTGGCTAGAACTGAACCGAACATCTCGACTGATGGGAAAGAAGGCCTCGCTCTCCTACAACGCCATCTTGATGGGATGAGGCATGTCGGACCCTGGACGCTGCTCACCTACTACCTGTTCGAGCGAAGCCGCTATCTGGACACTGTGTTAGGCGACCAGTCCGTGTCGGGTCAGCAACTCCTGCTGGCACTTTATCAATTCCTCCAGTTCGCCCACGAACAGCGACCGGCGGCCCTTGGGGAGGCGACTGACGCCAAGCTCCGCCTCTTGCGGTACATCCGGCAGCTTGAGATCTACGGTGACGAGAAGCAGCTCCGGCAGCTACCGACGTGGGCGGACGATATCGAGGCAGTACGGCTCCTGACGGTGCATGCGAGCAAGGGCCTAGAGTTTCAGGCGGTTTACTTGCCGATTCTGGGCAGAGGGTGGTTCCCAGCCCGACGTCAGGCACAGCCTTGTCCTCCTCCCGAGGGTATGCTTGCATCCGGCAATGATGACCATGACGAGGAAGAGGAGTGCCTCTTCTTCGTCGGACTGTCCCGCGCAAGAGATGTCCTGTGCCTATCAAGAGCTCGCAGGTACGGAGCGCAGAACAGCAACCCGTCAGATTTACTCGACAGGATCGCAGGACTGTTGCCCCGGAATCCGTCCGGCCCCGTGACTTGGCCATCCACGACGCCCGCCCCGGTTGTCGCAGCTGAGCCCACGCCAGCAAACGAGCCCTTCACCGTTGAAGATCTGGAAGTCTACATTCGTTGCCCACGTCAGTTCTTCTACGAGAGTGTCCTCGGGCTAAATCGGAGGCGCGAGGATTCCGGGTACGTGGAGTTCCACCGCTGTGTCTATCGTGTGTTGCGCTGGATGGCGGAGGAACGCATCTCCGGAAATCCTGTGGGCGAAGCGGATGCGCTCGCTTACTTTGCAGAAGACTGGCAGGAGCAAGGGCCGGAGGAGCATCCGTATAAGGAGTTGTATCGTACCTCGGCCGTTAACTTGGTGGAGCGGGCCGCGAGACGCCCATACACGTCTCAAGGTTCTGCAACAAGGCCAACGTGGGAGGTGTCAGTGCCGCTTGGCCTGATTCGATTCACTCCCGACCACGTCGAAGTCCTCGGCGATGGCTCCGAGGTCGTTGAACGTCTCCGCACGGGCCGTCCGACAAAGAGCGAGGTGGGAAAGGACATCTACGCCCTGTACGTGACGGCGGCCCAGGCTGCCGAGCCGCGCGTTCGACGGCGCGTACAGGTACGTTATCTGTCGGCCGATCAGGTAGACCCGATAGACCTACAACCTGGACCCATCAACACTCGCCTGAAGCATTACAACGAAGCTATCAAAGGAATCCTGCAACAGGATTTCTCGCCCCAGCCTAGCGAGCGCACCTGTCCCCGCTGTCCTCACTACTTTATCTGCCCGTTGGGCGAGGACGCCCAAACGTCACCCTGACGGATGTAGGTATTTCCGGTCTGCCGCACCTCTGACGATTGTCTTAGTAGGGGCATCAAACGACGCCCAATCAAATCCGGGGTCGTCGCCCACTTTAGAGAGTCCCACCGCTGTGGGAGAAAGGACAATCGAATGACTCAGCTTTATGTGCCAGACCAGATGGAGCTCTTCATCCAGGGAGAGGGGATCCCGAAGATCACCTTGGTGAAACTGGGTCCAAAGGACACGGTGGCGGATATTGTCAAGGTCGCCCGCGAATACGGCCTGAGCGCACCCGAAGGCTCAGAGGTGTGCGTCTTCGTCGAGAACACGGAAGTCACCCTGAAGCTGGACATGAATATCGATGAGGCCGGCCTCACTTCCCGCAGTCGCCTACATATCCACCGCTGCAAGAGCGTCGAGGTCACGGTCAACTACAACCAGGGCCACAAGAAGGGTTTCTTCCCGCCTTCGGCGACGGTGGATTCGGTGAAGGAGTGGGCGGTCGCGAGGGACCAGTACGGTCTGTCACCTGTGGACGCCGCGGAGCACGTGCTCAAGGTGTGCAGCTCAGGCGACCAGCCTGACGAGGAGGTGCATATCGGCACCCTCGCCAAGTTCCCGGACGGGACCGTCTGCTTCGACCTAGTACCCAAGCAGCGCGTGGAGGGATAGGGCTTGTCCGCGCAGACGATGGGAGTGGACGAGCAGGTGTTCCGGGCCCACCTCGAAGCCGGACCGTTCCAGAGCGGCTCCGACCGCGGCCGGTGGCGCCTGCTCTCCATAAACTGGCCCCACGCCGTAATCGCTGTCCAGGCGTCTGAGAGGGAGGGCGGTCCAACTGAGTATGCGCTGCGCTTCGAGTGCACAAACTATCCTCAGTTGCCCCCAACAGCTCAGCCATGGGATGTTGAAGAAGATGCTCCGCTGCCACCGGAGCGCTGGCCAAGTGGAACGAAACGGGTATCCAAGGCCTTCAATCCTGGATGGAACAACGGTCGGTGCCTCTATCTACCTTGTGACCGCCTCTCGATCGAGGGCCACGACGGATGGCGGACGCAACACCCCTCGATGATCTGGTCTCCAGAAAGCGACATCACACACTACTTGAGGATTGTCCATGACCTTCTCAATTCGAGCGATTATTCGGGCCCTAGCGGCGCCTAAGCATCGACTGAGGTGCCCCAGGGCGGTTTGGCGGCAGGGGCTTTCTGAGGTTGCCAGACGCGGAGAAGGACGCCACGAAAGTGGGGCGTTCCTGCTCGGCTACAGAGATGGCCTACGTGGTCATGTGGTGAGATTCGCGTACTACGACGATTTCGACCCGGCCTGCCTTGACTCCGGCATTGTGGTCTTTGATGGAGCAGGTTTCGGACCGTTGTGGCAACTCTGTCGGGAGACCGGTCTGAGGGTGCTCGCCGACTTGCACACGCACGGCGGCTCCGGACCGGCACGGCAGAGCCCGCTTGACAGAGACAACCCGATGATCGCGCAGCCTGGTCACGTGGCGCTCATCGTGCCGAACTTCGCTACCGACTTCAGGATGCGGGACGTGGGCGTCTACGAGTATCTCGGCAGTCACAGGTGGCGCAATCACAGCGCAGTCGGCTTGGGACGTTTCTTCTATCCAGGAGTATGGGCATGACAAAGAACGCGGTCGTCGGACCGGATCAGTTACACAGACACCTCAAGCTGGCCCTCGATACGGGAGAGGCGGCAAGCCTCGAAGAGGCAAGGAGCCTCTTTGACGGCTATCGGCTCGGCATCGTGGTGGGGGACAGTGTCGCCTACTCACCAACGATGCAGGCGGCCGTGCTGACTGCGGTAAACACAGGCCGTCGCAGCTTTCTGGGCGGGGTGAGTGTCGAAGGTACACTTGGTGTGCCTCTCCTGTTGCCTTGGGGCCGTTGCAGCACGTTGGGAGAAGCCGTTCTAAGTCTACAAGGGGCCGTCACTGACTGCGCCCCTGGCGTTCCGCGGATGGTGATAGGAGGCGAGTCCACGCCGTCTACGGATGCCGAGTTTGCTGTGCGCGCGACGTTCGATGGCTGGCGAGGGGGCGTTGCACCACTCCACCACGACGTTCGTCTGCCCGAGCGGCAAGAGTGCGTCCCCGCGGGCGTGCTCGCTGGGGCACTTGGGGTCTCCGAGGCGTTTCAGTTCGTGCGCGGTGATAACGCCGTGGCAGGACGACGAGACGTTGGGCTCTCGCTATGGCAGCCAGACAAGACCGTCAACTGGCTGGAAGCTGGTGAACTAGGACCCCCACTAGAACGACTGCCGGCAAGTGCCTGGATTATTGGGCTTGGCCACCTGGGCCAGGCATTCCTCTGGACACTCGGCCTCCTGCCTTATGCTTCTCCGGGGGAGGTCAGCCTCGTACTCCAGGATTTTGATGAGCTCGTCGAGGCCAATGACAGCACCTCGTTACTCACAACGCGTGCGCTCTTGGGGGAGAAGAAGACGCGAGCGATGGCGACCTGGTGTGAATCTCGTGGGTTCCGAGCTTCCATAGTGGAGCGGACGTTCGCAGGCGACTTCAGGGTCGCGGGAGACGAACCACGTGTTGCCCTGTGTGGCGTTGACAATGCTCTTGCCCGGGCAGACCTCGAAGATGTCGGGTTCGACCGCGTCATTGAAGCTGGTCTCGGTGCCGGCACCCAGGAATACCTCGCATTTCAGACCCACACGTTCCCGGCGGGACGTTCCGCGAAACGTCGTTGGGGGACACAAGGACACCGGCCCGATGCGGATACAGTGGCCGATAATCCGGCCTACCGCGCATTAGCCGAAAGCGGGCTCGACGATTGTGGGATCACTACGTTGGCTGGACGCACCGTTGGGGCGTCATTTGTCGGCGCAGTCACGGCGGCAGTGGTTATCGCCGAGCTCATAAGGCTGGGCTTGGGCGGGCCTCGATACGAAGTCGTGGACGGCAGCCTGCGGTCGCTGGAGCTACGCCAGGCGGTGGTGTGCCGTAATGGTGCGCCATTCAACCCAGGGACGACTGGTGCGACGTTGTAGACAGTCCGATAGCCAGGCCATGGTGAACTGGGCTGCCGTCATTCGCCAGTCCCGAGAGACATGGGGAGGCTAGGGCTGATGGATTTCCTGCGGGTCGGATTAGGATTGCTAGTCTTCCTGGTGGCTGCAGTTGTGATCCTTAATATGGAAGTGGGCACTGAGACAGTAGTCCAAGCCTACTATACGCACGAGCCCCTCAGGTACGAGGAAACATTCGTAAGAGAGGGAACGACGAAGAGGTGGCAATGGGGGTGGCCGCCGCGAGTGACCGTACCACAAATCCAATACGGGCTTAAGAACGTCGATTCTATCCAGGGAGAGTTCCTCGTGACTGTCTCCTTTGATAACGGCAGTGACCGCAGGAGTGAGAACAAGCAAGTGGCTTTGGTGCCAGGCCAAGAGGAAACCGTGTTCGTCAGCTCACCCATTCGAGGGCCGCAGTCTTTCAGTGCAGGTGTCACACCGCCATCTAAGCGTGTGGAGCGGCTGAGGGAGGTTGAAGTCTCGTACAAGGTTTATGAGAAGCTGTGGCAACTGAGGGATCTGGGGTTCCTGTCACGAGCCAGGTAGTTGACCTACCCTTCCCCGGCCATTTGGGCACTCTCTGGACGCATCTGAAATGTTGATCTCCTAGGTACCCAATCAGTCAGGGACAATCAAAATCCGTCGATCACTGGGAAGTCCTCATATCCTGCAAGCATCACACTGCCCACACGGTTGACTGTCTTGACCCGTCTCATGCGGTTCATGCGCGGGGTGAATCGGCTCTTGCGCCGGGACTTCCTGCTCGTCTTGGATATTAGCTTGCCATTCTTGAGTTCGCCTAGGTAGCGTCCGTCTGGCCCATAGACTTCATCGGGATGGAACCTGCCAACATGTTTCCCACTATAAGTCCAGAGGTTCTCACCGTCCTTGTAGCCGAAGCTCCTGCCTCCCCAGGTAAACATCCTTTCCATGCATATCCATCCTAGCTAGCCACATTACTGATGAACCTCCGACGTCCTTCCCCTCCCCCGGCGCGACTGCCATTCGTCCGGATTGAATGCTGAATGCGGGGATCATTGAACTCCCGCAGAGGGAAAGAATACCGCAGGAGTGTGTCGTCCGACCACCTGATGCCCTGGAGTCCACCGACCACGAACTTGCGCAGGCTTATTGACCTCCCAACCACAATTCGAAGACGGTTCTGTCTATCGTCAAAATAGGCCCACTATCCCGGACTCGAACTTGTCGCGTACTTACTAGGATTCTGACAGACCTATCAACCTACCAGAATACGTCACCGAAATAGCCGGCATTAAAGGTCTATCGGCGGTGTGTTTGCCTTAACTAAAGAACGTGCTAGCCCAACCCAACGAGTCAATTGGACGAATTAAGGGACCAATGGATACAATAAACGCATGCCAACAGGTTTGATTTGCAGACTGTTACAACTGTGGTAAGGGATGTGGGAATCAACAGGTAAATCCCCCCAATTATAGCTAAAGTCTGATCCCACCCTCCTCCGCCAGCGAATCTTTCTCTATTGATCGGTGTTCTCTCGAATTACGATTGTCTCGTTGCCAATAACCCTGCCTTCACTGCCCTGACGCCGCATCTATCCTTTGATGCTCGTTCTAATGGTGGTAATGGTTTGGGAATATTCCCCGATTGTAGGAAGCACCGTCGCCCTTTCCGCAAGCCAGGTCAAGGCCCGGAGTGGTCCTGGTCGCTACTCCCACCGTTGCGCTCTGCATCATTGCATCACCAAAATGTGACGTAGGTCATGGATCCTGTGCATTACCGTTGATGGATGTCCACGCGAAATCGGACTGGGAGGATATCCGTCAGTCAGCGTGGCTGGAGCCCGAGAGAAGGCAACGAAATACCGGGACCCATTTTGGAGGCCCGAGTCCCGGTGGCGGAAAAAGTGCGCACCCGTGATGCTGACATTCAGGACAGCCGCCTATGCTGCCCACGAGGCCAACAGGCAGTGTTGGTGTAACGCCCGACACGCAGCCGGCTGGACTCAAACCCTGGAACGTCAACCGATGCCTGTATTGGGAAAGATGCCCGTCGACACGATAGACCGCATGGACGTGTTGTGGGTCCTCACTCCCATATGGACGACCCGCCCTGAAGCGACCAGACAATTGCGCCAACGGATTAGAACCGTGTACCTCTCAGTAAGCAGGCACTCGATTTGCTCGATACGGCATCCATTCTCCGCGAAGACTCGGTCGTCCCATTTTGGCTGACCGGCTACAGTTCCGACCTAAGCTCTCCGGCCTGCCCAACGCACAAGGAGGATTGCTATAAGCAAATCGGCAGATATTCCACCCTGATAATTTGCACAGCGAAAGCCAGTTAGCGAACTTTACTTGCCTGAGATAGAATCAGTTCTGACACCGCACCGCGGCGGTGCTACAAGGCCGCTCTACAACAGTTGCGGATACGGGCAGTCGGAGGAATCGTGGGGAGCGAAGGCCGAGTAGTGTTAGTCTCCAACAGGACACCTTCCCTTTCCGCGCCGTCCAGCGGGGAGGAAAGACGCAGCCTTCCCGTCGGTGGACTAGTGAGTAGCCTGCGGCCCTTCCTCGAGGACATGGGCGGTATCTGGCTTGGCTGGGACGGAAACGCGGACAGCCAAGTGGCTACTACCTCTGCAGTAATCACAGAAGCCGAAAGTGTGCATCTGGCCTCCGTCTCCCTTACTCATGCAGAGGTCGACGGCTTCTACAACACCTTCTGCAACCGCACCTTATGGCCTGTCCTCCACGGGTTTCCCGACAAGGCTATCATTAACCATGACAGTTACCGGGTGTACCGGGAGGTTAACCGAAAGTACGTCTCCTGCCTTATGGACCTGCTGACTCCCGACGACTTGGTCTGGGTTCAAGACTTTCACCTCTTCCCCCTGGGCCGCGAGCTTCGCAAACTCGGCTGGACGGGCAGGATCGGGTTCTTCCTGCACGTCCCCTTCCCTCCCCCCGAGATATTCGGCATCCTGCCTTGGGCCCGAAAATTGCTTGCCTGCCTTTTCGACTACAACTTAATTGGCCTTCAGACCCAAAACTATGCCCACAACCTTCAACAGTCCTTGGCTTGTGAACTCGGGGCTGAATTCAACGGCGATACCGTGCACCACAAAGGCGAGACCATGGAGGTGGGCTCATTCCCCGTTGGTGCAGACTTCCAGGCTTTCAGCGAAATGGCCCGTAGCCAAGTCCCGGCCCCAGTCGAGCATATTCTGGAGGACCTGCCGATAGACGGACAGCTTCTTCTCGGGGTGGACAGGCTTGATTATACGAAGGGCATATTCCAGCGGTTGTTGGCTGTCGAGCGGCTGTTCGATGACCACCCGGAGCTGGTGGGTCGTGTCACCTTGGTTCAGATTTCCGCACCCAGCCGGGTCACTATTCCGGAATACGCTCAGGAACGGGACCGAGTCGGAACCCTAATTGACAGAATCAATGGCAAGTTCGGGACGCTTCATTGGAGACCTATCATCCCTCTGCACAACTCTTATTCCCAGCAGGAACTGGCCCACCTCTACCGTGAGGCTGACGCTTGTCTCGTCACCCCTCTCAGGGATGGGATGAATCTGGTTGCCAAGGAATTCATCGCCTCCCAGACCTCAGACCTCGGGGTCTTGGTACTCTCCCGCTTCTGCGGCGCCGCAGAGACCATGCAGGACGCAGTCATGATCAATCCCTACGACTTTCAGCAGACGGCTTCCGCCATCTATAGAGCCCTGAACATGCCCAGGACCGAGCGACAACGTCGCTGGGAGGCACTCATAAAGGATGTAAGCAGCCACACCGCACGCAATTGGTGCTACAGCTTCCTCACCGCCCTGGGGGCCGCCTAAGCCGTTTAGCGCAAAAGACCTGCTTTACTATTACCTGGTCCCGAACTAAGAGTCATGGCCATGGAATGCTAGAATGGCTCAACCCCGAAACAAGTGACGCCGAGGAGGCTCTATGTATGACTATGGACTGATAGGCGACATGTCCTCGGCCGCGCTTGTGGGCACTGATGGATCCATTGATTGGTGCTGCCTTCCCCGGTTCGATTCACCCAGTGTGTTCGCATCAATCCTGGACGAGGATATCGGCGGCAGGTTCCGTATCCAGCCCATCGGCGAGTTCGCAAAGGCCCGACAGGCCTACCTGCAGGATACCAACATACTGGAGACCGCCTTCACAACCCCCTCGGGCGTGGTAAAGATAATCGACTTCATGCCGATTCACGATAGTGACAAGGACGGCAAGCCGGACAAGAATCCCGCCGAGCCCCCGGAGCTTCACCGTATCGTCACGTGCAGCTCTGGGAACGTGAAAATGCACTGCGAGTATCAGCCCCGGCACGATTACGCACGCAACGTGCCCACTTTACGCGTGCTCCGAAGCAACGGAAACGGCCTCGCAGTCGAGTCCACGGGCGGCCAACAGGAAATGACCATGCTCAGCAACGTCCCGCTGTCGGTTGGCGTCGATGCCGTGAAGGGGGAATTTACGCTGGCCCAGGGCGACTCGGCTATCTTCGTGCTTGCCTACGGCAGTGGGAGGTCGGCAAGTCTCGAACAGTACCGAACACATGAGAAGTGTCAGCTGACCCGGAGGTACTGGCAGGGTCTCGTTGCAGGGATGCATTACGGAGGCCTTTGGCGGGAACAGGTGGTGAGGTCATTCCTGGTGTTGCACCTGATGATGTACCGGGGCACCGGTGCCATTGTCGCCGCTCCCACTACCAGCCTTCCTGAGACCCTCGGTGGATCGCGCAACTGGGACTACCGCTATTCGTGGTTGCGGGACACTAGCTTCACCGTCGACGTGCTCTATCGCCTCGGTGACATGTACGGTGCGGACTACTACATACACTGGCTGCTGGAACAGTGCCGGCTGCATGTCGAACCTCCGCACATCCTATACGGGATCACCCAGTCGTCGTCACTTGAGGAGCATATCCTCGACCACCTCCGCGGCTACGAGGATTCCCGGCCTGTGCGCATTGGCAACGCCGCGGCCGAGCACCTGCAGTTGGACGTGTTTGGAGAAGTCATTGCGACGATCCACTCGCTGCTGGTGTTGCACGGCGAGATACCGGAGGAGGCGTGGGACCTGGTCTGCTCCTTAGCCGAAATGGCCATTGACAATTGGCGCCGCCGCGACCGAGGCGTTTGGGAAGTTCGTGGAGAGGAGCAGCACTTCGTATACTCCAAGGTGCTCTGCTGGGCGGCCCTCGACACGGCCGCCTACGTCGCAGCGGCGGTAGAGCAGCGGCGCCTATACCGGCGCTGGTCGCAACAGGCTTACATCATTAAGACGGAGGCGCTTGAGCTCGGATGGAGCGAGTCCAAGCAAGCCTTCCGGCAGAGGTATGGCAGCGACGCTCTGGACGCTTCCAACCTTGCGATACCCTTTTTCGGCTTCATCCCCGCCGAAGACCCCCGGGTAAGGTTGAACCTCGACGCCATACAACGGGAACTCGCCCAAGGGCCGCTTGTGTGGCGCTATATCCCGGAAGAGACGGACGATGGCCTTGATGCGCAGCCGGAAGGTGCGTTTACGCTGTTGAGTTTCTGGTTGCTGGGCAACTTGATCTACACTGGCCAGACTGACAAAGCCCTCGACCTTTTCCATGAGACAATCACGAGGTGTTCCAACCACCTCGGCCTGTTCGCAGAGATGATAGACCCCTCAACTGGCCGCCAATTGGGCAATTTTCCCCAAGCATACTCGCACATCGGCCTTATCCACACGGCGTTGAACCTCTCGGGCTACATCGCCGACACCCCAACGCGGCTCATAAGGAGGTGCGACCAAGCGTAGAGTCTTGCAAGCAGCTCTTCCTACGGCGTCACGTTGCCCAGTTTTTGTGGCAACGGGGGTAGTTGTAGTAGCCGACGAAGGCGACGATGGATTCGGCGTCTATAGCGACGCAATCCTTCATAGCGACTCCCCGTTCGTTCGGCCTTACGTAATCCATAGCATCGGATTTCCGGTCTTCTGAGGTGGGTCCCGGGCTATTTTGGTACTTGCACGTAGACCGTCACTATATCTAGGCCATTATATTTCTTATGGCACAGTGAGTATGAGTAGGGACGCAGCAATCTGTATGAGAACTCGCGATCGTCCAGTAAGGTGGGTGATGCCGACATGTTCCCCAGAGGGTCTGCCGGATTCACTACACTGACCCCGGTAACGAGCTCCATCTCTGCGATGTCTTAGGTAATCCGGACGCTGATCGTCATTCGCCGGTGCTCGACCCATTCCATGTTTTCGGGTTCCTTCGACAGCAGATTCATGATCAACGCTAACAGGGCGCCAGAAGCAACTCAGTTGCCAAGCAGCGCGCCTATGAACCCCTCTATAATGAGGCCCGGGAAGGTCCACCCGTCTTGCAGGCCCATTCCAATTCAGAAGGAAAGTCCCACAACCGCTGCTTTCCGATGATCTACGCCATCATTCCCTACAGGAATACATCCCAGCGGAAAGTTCGCAAATCGGTACGCCTCGGGCCAACCTAGCCGGATTCGAACTCTGAAAATTTCCTCGCCCTTTACGACTGCACTTCCTAAAGTGGCACTACCCACTGAAAAGTACTGTCTACAGTACCGCTTGGCCTGCCAGGTAGTCTGTCGGCATACCCTCCATCCAGCCGCCTGATTGCTCCGCTTGCTGTTGCATAACCCCCCCCCGCTCCCCTCTCCCGATACCACCTGCGGGGGGCGGTCAAGTCGACCTGTATCGTCAGTCACCGCTCGCCGTCGCCCCGAGCGCTTATGCGGAGGTCGTACCCGGTGTTGCACTCAAGGCCGGTCGCAACGCCGATGTGAGTGCGGTTGGAGTTGGTGCTGGGAAGGATGTCGAAGAAGCCTCTGGTAACCCTCACTCAGTCCCCGGCCACGCACTCTTTGCGGTATTCCAGCCTGTATTCGGACGCGCCGCGCAGTGACTGCCGGCTCACCACGATGCCGTTCTGGGCGCTTTTGGGCGTGACCGCGGGGCCAAGCCTGAACACCTTCGCGCTGAAGAACCTAGGCGCGGGCGGGGCCCCGATTCCCTGGGCCTAGGTCAGCGGCCCTGCCTGCACGGCCACGAACAACCCCGCGGCGATGGCGAGTCCCGCGAGCAGAGCGGCGCTCCTTACCCCCCTGATTCCCGCTGCACTGCAGCTGAGTTCAGACGTGTTTCTTCTCCGTTTATGGCTCCTGTGGTCCGAGGGAAGACGCTTCCTTCTGACCTTCTCAGAGCGAACGAGGTCCAGTCTGTCCCTGCTTGTTTGCCCGTGGCATCCCGCTCATTCCATTGGGGCCGGATCCCCGGCCCGTCTCGAGTTCCCTTTTCATTGGGACTCATATGCTTGACTACGCCGCTCGATTCTAGGCACGGATAGGGATTGTGTGGAATTGGCAAGACTCCCGTGTGTGCCCTTAGGTCAACCACATTATCCCAATTACAACCATGGCCACCACCCCTCCGAGCCCGGCTAAAGTGCCGAGCGTCTTACACAATGTCGCCACGTCCGCCCGTGCCTGCTTCATATCCTCGTTGAAGATGTATACACAACGGGCGCAAGATGCGCGCTTGGCCCTTTTCGTTATGAGAAGCATTTCAGGGTCTTCCCCAAGACTCAATGTCCCCAACTGGATGTTGTGAGCCAAATTGGAAGGAGCCGTCGATACTATGACTTCGCCTCGACAGACAAGACCGCCTCGTTGTGTTATTAGGTGAATGTACCGACTGGGGGTCTCCTCTGCGGTATTGGCCATCTCTAGCAATTCCTTTTGGGAAGCCCGCCATATCGCCTCGCTCATATGGTCCTGAAGTTGCTTTACCGCTTGCAATTGTTCATCTGTCATTGGCATAGAATCATCCCTAACAATGGGACTTATGTACCACTTACCTGCGGACTTCGGATTCTTTCTTGGAGGCAGCTAGGCAACCGATTGGCCCGAATAATGCGACTAGGCCACCCACCACCATCGCTCCCACCCCAGGGATAGGCATTCGCCAGAATTCCTGCGCCCACCCATCAGCAGTGTATTGTGGAGGGCCTACGGCAAACCCCTCAAAAAGCCAGTACCCGACAAAGCCCTCTCCAAATCCCAACACCAGACTAGCTAGAGCCGCAAATCCTCTATTGGCTCCACCATTGCCTGCCCACTGGATTAGCTGATTTGTAAGCCAACATGGGAGGCTTGCAAGTACAGCGAGTAAGAGGGTGCCGCAAATTATGTGCATAGTGGCCTCAACTCGATTTTGGAGGCATGGGGTGGGCTAAAGGAGAAGCGGAGAGCCTAATTTGTGTGCATCACGCGGGCCCGGTGCCTTGCAAGGGGAATTACATGCCATCTTACCTACTCTTCTCGGTGAGACACCGAAGGGCAAGTTGCAATGCTTCGTGCCTTGCGGATTCGAGTGCGGCATCAAGAGGTTTTTGATGTTGCAGCATCTTTACAAGAGAGGACGAATTTCCCAAAGATGCGGTGGTAACACAGCCATATGCCTCAACGAGTCCAGACTTCCTCACCTGGAAGTGAACCTCGTCGCAGATGCTATGCCAATAACCTCCACTATCCGTCTTCGCCTCCCACTCCAACTCACCGCTCTCGGTCTGCTTGATCAACTCGTCGATTACATCTTGGGCGGTCGCCATCGTTCTTCCCCTCCTAAATTGTTCCTAGGGTAATTGGGTATGAAATTCCTCATTGATACAATCCCCTCTCGGCCGCGGGGTCCCTCCGCCGGACTCAACCGTCTTTGCCTCTGGGAGTGACCCCTTGCCGAAGAAGAGGTGGGCGAGTCCCAGGCCAACGGCCAGCCCTATCAGCGCCAACATGTAGTGGGTGCTGGGCCACACTTGACCGCTCCCCCCGCCCGATACCACCTGCAGGGGGGCAGTCGAGTCGACCTGTAACGGCAGTCACCACTTGCCGGACCGTTCAGCGTGCGCGTGGTCGGGCAACCGGTACGATATACCAGCGTCGTCGTAGGCCGACGCCTCCAGGAGCGTCGAGAAGTTCTTGGGGGCTTCCCTCCGCAATAGCGCTCGTAGTTTCTGAATGCGCTGGTCCAGCCGGTAAAAGAACAGTGGGAAAGGCAATTTGCTCGCAGGAAACTTCAGCTTGTTGGCGAGGTCGTTCCCTATGAGGCCCCGAGAGACGAGGTAGATGACGCTCATCACCAACTTCTTTCGTTCCTCAGGATCGGTGATTCCCGCGACCAAGGGAGCGGAGTTGATCAGCGCATTCGTCATGAGCACCGCTTCCTGCGTTGGAGGAGGCTCGCACATGGAGCCTATCCGGTATATGCGCAGGGCGTGGCTCTCGTCGGTGAAGAGGATCGTCTCGGGGATGCCCATGAGATAGCCGGCATAGCGCCAGACATCGTGAAAGCTGGCGCGCTCCTCCGGGCTGTAACGAGCTCCCAGCGCCTCCGAGTGTTTGACGGTGCGCGCGGCGAAACAGGCTACCGCATAGCCGAGGTGCGCGGCACTTACCGGTACGCCCCAGGCGCCGTGCTCCCACTCCTCGGTCTGTGCCAGCAGCCTCCGAATCTGGGCATGCACAAACCGGATGCGGACGGACAGTTTCCACCCGTCGCCGTACCTTTCCAACCCGCCGGGCCAGAATATCTCCATCTGGTGCCGGTTGTTCTGCTTGAGCCGCCAGACGCCGTTGTCGAATATTCGCCCTGTCTGCACGAACGACTTGCTAATCAGCGTAGCGAATCCGTCTATAAGCACACCGGTGACGAAGGCCGATAGGACGGTGACTGAGTTTCTCTGGAAGGCGTGGACTCCCGGTACGAAAGCGTTGCGATCGAGCCAATCCGGGTCGGGCTGCGGTGTGTCGATGAAGAAATCGCGCACCAATTGCGGCGCGTTCCGCATACCCTCGCGGTCCATTTCCATCCCGGCGAGAAGTATTTGGTCGACTTGGCTCTGAGGCAGCAATGCCAACTCTTCCACCACAGCGTCCATGACCGGATCGCCGATGGTGGTGTGGGCGATGTAGTTGTCCGCGGTCTCTCTGTCGACCAAGCGGGCCATCTCGTAGCCCTCTTCGTAGTCATATGGCACTTCCATCATTTCAAGTTTCATTAGTCTGCCTACACTCTCAGGTAAGGCAGCCAGCGCGGCCATGACGGGAGGTACTAGTGCTACCTACACACCTACAACAGTATCCATCCTCACATGGGCATCAATATGCTTACCCCTAAGGAGGCTATCAACCTGTACCTTAAGTAGTGAGAGATTAAGATCGAGTCTATAGGATTGGTGTAAGATAGACGTGAGAGAATTAGCAAATGGACGTCAGAACATGTGAGCTTATGCTGAAACTGCTATTATTGCCGCGGCTGCGACCCAATCCGATTCTCCATTCGACCGTCTGCCGCATATCGCGTACAGGGCTTTTGCAAGCCAATAGAGAGGTAAGAGATGGATCGAGATAATGCCCAGGGTCGGGAGATTCAGGCCCTCAGAAACCGGTTGTCCCGGTTGAGTGAGGCCAGTCTGCGCATCAACGAGAGCCTGGACTTTGACGCGGTTCTTCAAAGGGTGCTGGACGGCGCCCGGTCTCTGACCGGCGCCAGCTACGGGGCCCTCGTCCTGCTGGACGACTCCGGGACGATAGAGGACTTCCTGTCGTCAGGGCTGACCGCCGAGCAGGCCCAGCAGATGTGGGCTCTGCCGGATGGAATGCAGTTCTTCGAATACCTCGGCAGGACCGAGGAGCCTCTGAGATTGCCGGATCTGCTGGGCCACATCAGGTCGCAGGGCCTTCCCGAGCTTCGTCCCCCCGTCGAGGTCGGCCCATCATTGTCATTTTTGGCTGCGCCGGTCCTCTACATGGGAAAGCGCGTCGGAAATATATATGTCGCGGAAAAGAAAACGGGCGGGGAATTCAGCCAAGAAGACGAGGAGACCCTCGTCATGTTTGCCTCCCAGGCTGCGCTGGTCATCGCCAACGCCCGGCGACATCGCGACGAGCGGCGGATCAGGGTAAACCTGGAGACGCTGATCAATACGTCCCCGGTGGGCGTCGTGGTCCTTGACGGGAGAACGGGAGCGCTGGTCTCCGTCAACCAGGAGATGAGAAGGATCGTAGACGGCCTGCGCAATCAGGACCAGCCGCCCGAGCAGCTCCTGGAGGTCATCACTGTCCACCGCGCCGACGGCCGGCAGATCTCACTGGAGGAGCTGCCCGTAGCCCAGGCGCTGGGTGCTGGCGAAACGGTGCGGGCCGAAGAGATCGTCCTGCAGGTGCCCGACGGCCGCAGCGTGAGAGCGTTGCTCAACGCCACGCCCATCCGCTCTGCTAAGGGCGAGGTTGAGTCCTTCATCATTATCCTCCAAGACATGACACCCCTGGATGAGCAGGAGCGCCTGAGGGCCGAGTTCCTGGCCATGGTGAGCCACGAACTGCGCACACCTCTTACCTCGGTCAAGGGCTCCATAACTACCTTGTTGGAGCCGCCTTCGCCTCTGAATCCCACCGAGATGCGCCAGTTCTTCGCCATCATCGACGCCCAAATAGGCCGGATGCATGTGCTTATCAGCGACCTGCTAGACGTAGCCCGCATCGAGACAGGCGCCCTATCGGTCTCCACCGAGCCGGCGGACGTGAACGCCCTGATCAGCGAGGCCAGGAACGTATTCCGCAGCGGCGGGGGCCGCCACGCCATCGAGATGGACCTTGCGGAGGACCTGCCCTGGGTGATGGCGGACCGGGCACGTATGGTGCAAGTCCTGGGCAACCTGCTCTCCAACGCGGCCAGGAAATCGCTTGAGTCCTCTCCCATCCGGGTGAGCGCCGCCGTGGAGAACGTCCACGTTGCGGTGTCTGTCTCCGATCAGGGCCGTGGCATCCCGGCGGAGAGCCTACCCCGCCTGTTCTACAAGTTCTCCCGCGTGGACTCCGGAGAGGAGAGGGGCGGCACCGGCCTGGGACTCGCTGTCTGCAAGGGAATCGTGGAGGCCCACGGGGGCCGTATCTGGGCCGAGAGCGACGGGCCGGGCCTGGGGGCGCGGTTCACCTTCACTATACCGACAGTGGAGCAGGCCGGGTATGTCTATCCAGACCTGCCTACTACGCCCCAGGCCCGTTCATCGCGGCGTCGGGCGGCGGACCAGAAACGCGTGCTCGCGGTAGATGACGATCCCCAGGCCCTCAGGCATGTCCGGGACGCCTTGGTGAAGTCGGGCTACACCCCCATAGTGACGACCGACCCGAAGGATGCACTCCGCCTGGTGGACGAGAAGAGGCCTCACCTGGTCCTGCTGGACCTAGTTCTGCCGGATGTCGATGGGATCGACCTCATGAAGGACATCGAGGCGACAGCTGATGTACCGGTGATCTTCCTGTCAGCCTACGGCCAGGACAAGCTCGTGGCCCGGGCCCTGGACGAGGGGGTCGCCGACTATCTGGTCAAGCCTTTCTCCCCGGTGGAACTAGCGGCCAGGATCAGGGCAGCCCTGCGCCGGCGAGAGACTCCCGAGCCATCAGCGCCCTTCGCGTTGGGGGACCTCACCATAGACTACGCCGAGCGCCGGGTGAGTTTGGCGGGCCGGCCGGTGGAGTTGACCGCCATCGAGTACCGGACCCTGGCCGAGCTATCGGTCAATGCCGGACGCGTGCTGACCTACGAGCACCTGCTAAGACGGGTCTGGAGGCTTGAAGGCGACGCCGACCTTCGTCCCATGCGTACCGTGATAAGCAGCCTGCGCCGCAAGCTAGGCGACAATGCAGAAGACCCGGCTTACATCTTTACCGAGTTGCGCGTCGGCTACCGGATGCCGAAAAGGGAACCACCGGCAACTCCCTGAGCGCGGAGCGTCCCGCGCTTATGCTTGTGTTCAAGTGGGTCTGAGCATCGGACATTAGAGGTTGGCCGCCGCGACTCGCGTGTTCGGCTGCACGGGCGGGACGAGTCCACTAAACCGTTGTGGAAAGGAAACGCCTTCCACGAGCTAAGTGTATGAGGCGGACGGTAGTTCGTTTTCTTCCTAGTTACCCTAGTCCTAGTCTCCGTCTTCCTCTTCCTTGTCTCTTTCTCAGTCCGATTACGAGGAACCTGCTCGGCCAATCTTTTCGTCGTGAGGATTTGCATCACGCCAAGCCGACTGCTCGGTATTTAGGACGCCCGCTACCCATTGCGGGGGCGGACGGATTCCTTCCGATGTGGTGGTAGATTGATCCAGGTGCTTTTGAGTGAGACTAACTCGTGGGTGTTAGCCATCGTCTGGAAGTTTGACGCTTCTCAGTGAAACGGCCCATAGTTCTGCCCAAGATATTCTGGTCCCGCGAGAAACTGCCGATGTAATCCCGACCCGGAGACCTCTGGTACCTCCCAAGCTTGGGCTCGTCAGGACTGCTTCCAACAAGGCGGCATGCAACAACCGAGAGGTGTTTCGTCCGATGCGAACAGGTTAGCCTCGCGAACGTTGGCGGAACCAATATGGGCACCGGAGAGGATGGCCTCTCTGATTTGAGCCTCTACAATTTGACGTCCTCCATGCTGGAGTCTGACGAATTCGTGTAGGGGAGACTTGCAACGTTGAGGTTGGCTGTGTGGGTCTGTCTCCAGACTTTCCCATTGGTGAAATTGTCGGTTTGCCAACTCTCCGCAATTGGGGTTGCTTCCGACAGCTTCAGGTTGAAGCGGACTGAGGGGCGGGGCAAAACCCTGCTCCATTCGCACAATATGGAGTGAGCCGGGATTGAGAACGTGAGGTCTGCATTAGAAGTGTAGGCCTTGTCCAGATATGTCCGCGATAAGCCCGCAGCGCTGAGGATTATCACGTAGCCGCTCGGATACTCTCCGACGACTCTCCCCTCACCCCCGGGACTCAGTCAACATCCGGTGAACTTATTTCGACAGCGCGGCTCATGAACACCTGTGGATCTGTCGCCCATTCAGCGTAGCCTATGCGCCTGTCGTCGGTCAGGTAGTTGATCTTCTCGTCGAGACAGGAGCGCAATTGGGCGTCATCCACCGCCAATGTGAAGCCGCCCAGCTCTACTGCCTCGCCCAGGGCAGTGACGGCGAATGCCCCGCCCGACACGCTGGCCGCCTCCAGATTACCCACTTCGCCCCTTGCCAGCGCATCTATATCACCCCTCCGCAACGCTTCGAGAAGCTCGGTTTCGCCGGTCTTGTCGCCGAGATAGACCACCTGGGGCATGTCTTCCGACGGAGGATAAAGGTGACGCCGACCCTCGAGTTCGGGTGATCCGGCGGCGAAGTCGATGGTGTGGTTGGCGCTGCCGTCCACCGTCAGCGTACCAGCGTCGGTCTCGATGCGCGTGCCCCACGTCAGCACCCCGTCAGCATCTACGAGGCCTGTCAGCTCCAGCAGGCGGCGCTCCCCAGTTGTATCCGCGAGCACTCCCACCCGCAGATCACTGGTCAGGTCGGAATGGGTGGCTATCCGCCCCACTTCCTCGGCCCGGACCAGTAGGGACTGTCGAAACTCCACGTGGCCCGACGTGAATGAGACGACTTCCTCGCCCGCTGCGTTGCGGGTGCGCAAATCGAGAATGGTGATACCTCCTCCGATTAGGTCATACTCCGGACCTGCGGATTGCAGCCAGATGTCGTCCCAGGGAGCGATACCGCTCCGGGAGAACGACAACCCAGCTCCCTCCATCGCTTCGAGGGCGGTGAGCAGGTCGGCCTCGTATCCCAGATGAGTGTTGAATCCTTCGGAGGCCGGGTCGGGGTCTGCGCTGTAACTCACGGGTTCGAAGAAGGCGTAGAAACCAACTCTGAGGACCCGACCTCCGTCCGTGCATGATTCAGAAGGGACATCGTCGACAGAGCAAGCAACAGCGAACAGGAACAATGCACACAACAGGAGAATTATGTGCGAAGCGGCTAGTAGGCGGAATGCATTTATCACCGGCATCTTGGCGTCCAATCTATCCATCTAATCGTCAATATTAACGCGATCAGTTCTTGATTCTGATCTTGGAGGCATGTTCACGAGCCGTCCCGAGTTGTCGTCGTAGAGAATTGCTAGCGGTAGAGTGAAGGTTGTAGGGTAAGCGGCGTCGCTAGCGTTACGGGGCTCGCCCACTCTCGTTCCCACTGTAGGAAGGATGGACAAGGGACCTTTCCGTGCCTGAGCATCCCGAAGGCATCGGGATGAACTGACCACATATCGCCGAAGCAGCGAAAGGGTCTCTTCGGCGGGCACCCGCAGGGCGGTCTCCCCGGCACGCACCGCCTTGGCCGCGTTCAGCGCCCGGGCCAGGGGCATTTTCTCCATGAAGGTTTGCCCGCCGTCGGCGCGGCGGACAGTCATAGTATTCATGAGTTGTTGGGCGGCTGGTCGGGTTTTCGCAAATCATCGACGATATTTCTCAACTCCCGATCAATGGAGACCCGCGCTCCCGTTCTCCCGTCGAAGACCACCGGCAAGGTGTCGACCGGAGTTTCCAGGTCGGCCTTGGTCTTCCTGAGGGCCTGCATCTCCCGGCCTTGGGCATCGCCCCGGTTCATCTCTTACCTCTCATTGCGTTGTGGAAGATCCTGAATGAACGCTACGGGGATAATTGTAGCGGTACCGATAGCAAACTCACATAAATGTCACGCAATTCTGCAATTATTCTCACGCCCACCTTATATGCACTGTGTAGAGTTCGGGGATGATCGGTCCATCGGCAGGGTCCGTGAAGCCCTTTTGACGGAGGCTTGATGCGTTTTTTTCGGACTGCCGGCGGTAATCATGACTTATACAAGGTCACAGCTGGGATCGAAACGTACTTTCGAGACGCATCACGACTTGCAGTTCTGGTTAGTAGACCCGTGGGTTCTGCTATGCGCGGACATTGCCGGTTTAGGAGTCAGAAGCAGGCTAAACGGGTTGAATGCATCAATCAGAGACTTGTAAACCGGCAGGCAACGGAGGTGCTTCCTATCGGCTAGGACAGTATATGCCTTCAACATCTCGAACTAGTCGACCTGAAACACTATCCGGCTTCAGATTACGAGGGAGTACCTGGGAGGCTCAGTCGCATGTGCGCCTGGAAATTCCCTCTTCTTTTCCCGGGTCCTCCCACCAGGAGTATGCACGATGGGTCTGCTCTGATGCCGCTGCCGTACTACTTCAAGGACATGACCACCCGGCAGAAGATCGCATGGGCCCTGGGGATCGTGCTGATCCCGGTGGTTTTCCTGCTGGGAATAGCCGGCATGGGGATCCTGTTGGATTGATGCGAGGATGCTGCACTACTTTCTCAACACCAACATACAGTCCGATGGATACCGCAAGGTGCATCGGCAAGGCTGCCCTGAGCTGTATCTGATCAAGGCTCCGCTCTACCTCGGGAGGTTCATTGCCGATGAGGCAGCTGTCACCCTAGCGGAGCAGCGCTACTCTCCGGCAGACGGTTGCGAGTATTGCCTATCCGAAGTTCGCCAGTAACTGCCAATGAGAACGCTCATCATCAGTCTGGCCTACCTCGTGATCTCGGTCATAGGGATCGCACTTGCCGCCGTGGTCGTGGGAACCATCGGGGCTTCCTACTATTTCGGGTGGGTCTGGCTGGGTCCGTCTGGTGTTTTCCTGGCTTTCATGATGATGTTTCTCATCGCAAGGGTAGTAGGAGCCTCACTCCCCATAGTTTTCATCCCCAATGTCGTGCCACTGTCGATGTTGATCGAACGACTAACGCAGGAAGGGTATAAGTACGAGTTAGCCGAGGCCAACCATGCATCAAAATAACGGGATCGCCGATCTCGCCAAGAGCCAGGTGACGCTCCATTGGGCACACCGCCGCGAGGGACAGTTCGGCCAGCACCATACCGGCGACTGGTCTGAGCGCAACTCCCGCACAGCTGCACCTAAGCCTGTGGCTGGAATGTGCGGAACTCTGTCACTCAAGCGCTACTGCTGTCAATGGTACTGCAGGCTGGAAATCGATACAGTGCCGATGGATCGAATGGGTGAAATGACCCCCGAACTGAACCGGAGAGTTCTTGTAACCACCCACCAGAAAACCGGAAGGAGCGGTACTGCGTTTGCAACCATACTCTGGATGATGGGAGGTGGCCTCGTAGCTTCTATCGGAGCGTGTCATCTGAACCGGCGGCGGCTGAAACGGACGCGCTTCCATCGCAGATTTATCCCAAAAGCATTCAGCCCATAACCAAAATCGCATTCCGCAAATCCCAGCAGTGGCAGGACAGGGCCATGATGCGGTTCCTAACGTGAGGGCATGGCTGTATCAAAACTGCGCCCTTGTGAGTGTAATCGTCTTGGTCCTCGGGACCATTGTCGTCGCAATGGTCGCCGTGGCCAGACCACGTGAGAGGGCCTGGACCTCCGTTGTATTGGACTCCCTGTCTTCCGGTGCAGCTGGTCAGGGCCTCTCGCCAGATATGAAGAAATTCACTCGAAGTGAGCCGGGCGCAATCCGGGGCGCCCGGCCCATCGGGCGACCCCCAGGCATCGCACCCTGGGGGTCGCCACTGGGTCTAAAGAGATCAAATCGAGGACTAACGTGGCCTACCTGCTGAACTTCGACCACCCGACCAGACTGGCCGCTCTCCACCATGAGGACCTGCCGTACGTGCATAGTCAGTGGCGAGAGGAGAAGCGGCGGGACGGGTACCGGAGCCGATCTCTAAGGCTGGGTACAGCAAAATCACTAGCTCAGACTGCTCATGTCGGGACGGGTACCTTCTGGGTCTTGGCATTCTCCTCTCGACTCCAGGGGAAAAGGAGTAGCCAGGAATGTTCCGGGTGACTAGAGACGACGCAACGGGCATATCTCGCATCCACATCGAGAACTGCCCCCAAACTGGTAAGCGCTGGGTCAAATACACGACGATGGGAGAGGCGATGGGAGGGGCCTGGCATAACGGCAAGTATTGCGTGCGGTTCTGCTCGGCCTGCCGGCCGCTCGGTCGGTCGGGATGCGGGTGCCAGCGGATGCGACACCTTTAGGGAATGAACAACGTAGTGTCTTGCGCCATCAAGTGTAGCCTCCTTGTTCTCGTTCTGGTAGGCCTGGGTTTGGGGCTTGTCTACACGAGATCGGCGGTCGAAGCCGAGGTATCAGACTATGACGCAAACGGAAACGGAGCACTCGAAAAGGACGAGGTTTTGGAAGTTCTTATCCTCTACTTCCTAAGCGACACCACGCCCGAACCGACTCCGAATCCCTCACTTCCTGAAGAACTCAGGCCCCGCCAACTCTTTCGACAACTGGACGGCAGAGGGCGGCGGCCGTAGGAGCAGCTATGATGTTGGTAGTCCATGTAGCGATCTTACTCGTGTCGTTTGTGTTGCTGTTCGTCGGGCTGGGCCTGGGACTTCAGGTGAGCGGCTGGGCGGCACTTGGCGCCTGGATAGCGGCGTTCCTGCTGATCGTGGGCAACATAGTCTTGATGAAGCGGTGTTGATCCATTAGAAGGGAGAGGCAATGGTGAGTTTGGTTACCGTGGCGCCAATCGTGATGTCTACTGCGACTTATTATGACGCTCCGGCTTTACTTTATGGGCAATATGCCCGCCCTCATCACCCACACCCAGCTGAAACAGCGGGAAGAAACCGCCTTAAGGTGAAGGAGTTGGGAATACAGATGGCCTTTGGGAACGCTAAGCCCGCCCAAAGCAGCATGGCGTCACAATGTGACTCGCAGGGTATCGTCAGCCGGTGAGAAGGAGAGTGTTTAGCTCGTCACACGGTTTGAGAGAGGTATGTCTTGTCGCACCGGGTACATCTACCGACCCGCTGGGCCATGGCCGCATTGGAGAGCAGGTTGTTCAGCACCTGGATCATGCGCGGCCGGTCCGCCATCACCCAAGGAAGGGCCCCTCTGCCAGGTCTATCTCGATGCCGTGCTTCCTGCCCCTGCAGAAGGCATTCCTAGCCTCACCTATAAGGGCGGCCGCATCCGTCGCTCCGTGGGAGACCGCCAGGGCGCCCGTCTCAATGGGGCCAAGTCCAGCAGGTCGCTGATCAGCACATGCATCCGGCCTATCTGGGTGTAGATGATCTGGTGAAACTGTCTCATCTCGGCAGAATTCAGCACGGCTGGGGGGTCCAGCAGGTTCGCGATGGATCCCTTGACCTAGTGGGGGGCGTGCGCAACTCGTGGCTCGCCATGGCCAGGAACTCGGCCCGCAGCCGCTCCTATTCCTCCAGTGAGAACTGCCCCCGTCGGCGCGGCGGACTTTGATGATTTCCAGAAGCCGCTCCAGCGGCTAGTACGGATTGAGCAGACCATCGACGAGCCTTCTCATCTCCCGATTGAAGGAAACTGGCGATCCCGTTCTGGTGTCGAATCTGACCACGCTCGCCGGATGGTGTCGATCTGGGTCTCTAGGTCGGTCTTGGCCTTCCGGATGGCCTGTATCTCCAGGTCCTAGGCATCGTGTCGTTCCATCTCTTACCCCTATATTGGGTCGCCGAAGGCCAGATTTGGACGCAATGGGATCAATTTTAGCGGTTTCGATTGGAATCTCACACCGATGTTATGCAAATTCGACGTTATTCTCACGACCATCTTACAGCCATCCTATAGATTGTGGGATGCTCGGTCAATCGACTGAATTCGCAAAGCCTTTCGGAGGACGTTTGAGTTTTTTCTCTAGGAGCGCCGACGATAATAGTAGTCTACTAAGAATCACTGCGAAGACTAAGTTGCGCCACGGCAGCCCAACGCGACATGGAACTCGGGATGGACGAGCGATGGGTTCCACTATCAGCCGACAATACCGTCGCGGGGGTCTGCATCACTGTCAATGGCTCAACAAGCGACTAAATGACCATCATGGGAGGGCCCGGGGCCTAAACGCACTTGGGGCGTGGAGATTTCCCTCTCCTTTCCCGGGCCCTCCCTCCAGCGGCAGGCTGGCTGTGCCAATGCGATTCGCGCTTCGGCGCACAGTGGCTCGCACCGATTGCGACAAGCTGGCCGAAGGAGTCTCCTCAAATAAGGCACGCCCGACGTTGAGAGGCGGAGTGCCCTGCTGGTCCTGATAAAGCGGCATTTCGAACTCCTACCCATAAGGGAGTGATGATGCAGTTTCGAGTCAACGTCGATCACACAAATAAGAGGGCCATCCTTCACAGGGCCGAGTCGGAGGACCCACGGTGTCAGGAACGACACAAGAAACCCAAGCAGGGCTACTGGCGCAGCTTTCTTAGTATCGGAGGCGCTTTGGCATTCATCGAGACCCTACCCAAGCAGTTGCACCTGTGCGGCCTCTGCGACCCCGTGGGCAATGAATGGCTGCACAAAAGGAGACTAGGATGATTCAGCTGGTCCACGCGGCGGTATTCGTCGTGGTATTCGTGATGATGTTCCTCGGCCTTGGCCTGGGGCTACAGGTGCACCCGATGGCGGCCATCGCCATGTGGGTCGCAGCTGGAGTGATGTTCTTCCTGAACATGTTCTGGATGAGGAGGACCGCCAAACGGACATGATGCTGCACTTAAGGCGTATCGGCAGGGTCATCACCCCGACCATCACTACGCTGATCGTACGCTCGCCCTTGGTCCTGACGCAGCTGGTTGCCGCGAAAATATGGCTCTTGCTATATGTGATGCGAGAAAGAAAGCTAGGAGACCTGGCAGTTCGATGGGCGGGCTGAAAATAGGTGGAGTGTACTTTCAGACCCCCAGGACTCTTTGGCTTTACTTATGTAGCAAAGGACAGCCCTTGAGATGCTAAAGGGTGCCCTCGTTGTTGTCATCCTGGTCGGCCTGGGTTTTGTGGTCACCTACGCTACCTCGGCAGTCGCGGCGGACGCTGGCGACTATGACGCCAACGGCAACGGCAGGATCGAACATGACGAGGCTCTGGCAGTCATCATCGACTACTTCAGGGGAGAGGTTACCCGGGACGATGTCTTGGAAGTCTTGGTGCTCTACTTCTTCAGTGTCGGGCCCAACCCCACTCCTGAACCTACTGCTACACCATCCCCAACTCCCACCCCTAACGCCACTCCAATCCCGCTGCCTTCCAACGCAACACCTTACCAAGGTGACATTACGGCCCCGGAGATCATAGATATAGTGGTCGAGCCTTCCGGCATCAATGTAAGCACCAGAAGTGCATTAGTGAGAGTCACCCTACGCGCTAACGATGACCTTGCAGGGGTCAGTAGCGTGTATATGAAGTTCGAGAGCCCATCGGGCAAGCAATCTAATGGATTTGAGGTCCATCGGCCGACCTCAGGGACGACCAGAAATGGCACCTACAAATACACGATGACATTGCCACAGTTCAGCGAAGGAGGGACTTGGCGTCTGGAATCCGCAGGGATATGGGACGAAGTTGGGAACGAGAACTACTATTCAGCTACCGAGCTTGCAAGCTTAGGGTTGTCCACTTCATTCCAAGTTGGTGGTCCTGAACAGGACGTCGCTCCTACGGGGTTTCGGCCTCGGTCGCTATGGACAGAACAGACCCCGGCCACCCTGGAGGAATTGGAATGGGAAATTGAAAAATACCGTGGCGGCAGCTTTGTGTTCACGTCATGGGGCGGCTCTTACCAGGCGGCCCAGAGGCAGGCTTACGTGCTCCCCTTCGCGGACCAGTTCGGGATTGAGATTGTGGAAGATTCCCCCCCAACCGTTGCCAAGGTCCGGGCAATGGTGGAGACAAACAACTTCCTCTGGCATATTGTAGACATGGGAGGGAGGGATTTGTGGGGCCTCATCCCCTCCGGCTATCTGGAAGAGTTGGACATGGCCGCGGTCGACAATCGCGCCTATCCAGAGGTGGCTCAGAACTCATACAGCGGAGGCGGTGGAGTCACGTGGTCGACAGTGCTGGCCTATAACACTGACAGCTATCCAAGCGGCACCATCACTGACTGGGGAGCCTTTTTTGACCAGGCCAACTATCCTGGAAGACGGAGCGTGGGGAACACCAATACCTACAGTGGCAGCTGGAGTAGCTGGCTCCCGGCACTTCTGGCCAACTACCCGAGCAGGCTGTACGACCCCGATTGGAAAGCACGACTTGGCGCTCCGACGGACGAGGACGTTCAGGAAGCACTGGCGCTTTGGGAGAGGAACCCTCCGTACCATTTTTGGGCCACGGGCTCTGATTGCCAGCAGTTGCTGATCAACGGAGAGGTGAGCATGTGCACCGCTTGGAACAACAGGATTCGCAAGGTCCAACAGGAAGAGGAGCCGGTTGCCATTTGCTGGGAATGTGGCCACCTAGTAGGAATGAGCACCTTCGCAATGCCTAAAGGCCTGAGGGAAGTGGACCCTGCCGCGTTCGAGATCGGGCAACTGTTCATAGCGTGGACTGGCCAGCCGGAGGTGAACTCCCGGATTGCCAAGTACATCACCTCCGGGCCCCTAAACCTGGGAGCCGAAGAGTACCTGAACGGCCCAGAGTTCGATGATGTGCGGTCCGCCATCCCGACGTCGGCGGAAAATCTCCCTTACGCCGTGTTCGAAGACGCCAGGTACTCCTCCGAGAAACAAGAAGAGTGGAAAGACCTGTGGGACGGCTTCATGACGACCGTCGGGAGATAAGCAATGACCCACTTACCCCTCAAACGCATCGACTACCGTGAGCTGAACGGCAGGCAAAAGGAGATCTACAACTTCCAGAAGTTCGCGGCCAAGCTCGCGGACTATGGCTTCAACTGCATAAAGCTGGACGAGGACTGGCTCGGCGCCGACTTCCTGGCTTACCACAAGGACGGTACCAAGGCGCTCCGAGTGCAGCTCAAGTCACGCCCGATTATCAACAGGAAGTACAGGTGCAAGGATTTGTACCTCTGCTTCCCTATCGGGGCCGACTGGTATCTTGTGCCCCACGACACCCTTGTCGGCATCGCTGGCACTAGGCACACTCTTCAGACAGCCGACTGGAGGGGAAAAGGGCTGTATTCGTGGCCCAACCCACCACGGTGGTTGCTGGATGTCCTAGCCTCGTACAGGGTTGAATAGAGCTAGTAGCTACGACCCGCCACTCCCTTTCAGGCTCTTAACCCCACACCCTCGCGCTTGTCCGTCTCTCATTCCGACGGAATGGGCCGGGTCTCAGGGCGTCTGAGCAGCCCGCTAGGCCCGCGCTGCCTCCATAACCCATGTCCCGCGCCCACGTCTCTCAGAAAACCTCCGAGAGTCCACCATACTGGATACAACCTACAACCCTTAAGCTCAAATGCTATCCGGCGATATAGCCAGTACTCGTCTGCTTAAGCACGGGATGTGCAGAATCTTGGCAAGGCGTCTAAGAAGCTAGTCCACCCGGCCGAACGTCCCGGCGTTTATTGCCCAATGCCGTGACGACTCTTGCAAGAGTCGGCGGCCAAGGCCCGTTACAAGCGCCGGGCTAAGAGCCCTTACCGATTCGGAACATCTTCGTAGAACAGACCGGGCAAACACCCCGAGTGGCCGGACGTCCATTCTTCATTGTGATGGCCTCGGCGTTGCGAATCTCTCTCATGGTCCGGCATTTCACACAATAGGCTTCCACGAATTCCCTCCAATATTGTAATGGCGAGGCTTATCCTGCAATATGTGTACGAGCATGTCAGGAATCGTTACTGATGTTCACAGTGCATGTCATCGCTCGTAGACGGGATAGCTAGTATTGCCTCATGAACAAGCCCGTCCATCCTATAGGATATGTGTAAGATATGCGTGAGAATATCGGCAAAAAGTCATGCAATCGGTATGAGGTTCCCATCAAAACTGGTACTGCTGCTCAGATTGCGTCCATTCCGACTGTCTACATGACCCTTTCCGTCGCCCGCCAGTAGGGATACCTCGCTTGAGGAGGTGTCCTTGGCCCAGGCACTGAGTGCGAGCGAGACGATGCCCAGCCTCCTTTCCAATCAAGCCTTCAGATTCCCTATCCACGGCCATAGTCCTTGTAGGTACTGACGCATTCCTCGCACTCATTCGCCCGTGCAATAGAGTTTCACATTCAACCGGTGCGGTGCTACATTTGTGCACGAACATTTGCAATAGAAATATATAGCCAGGGAGACCGTGATGAGCGAGACTTTGGAAAGCGGCGAGGAGTTACTTCCCGTCCTTGGGTACCTTGCAGCGGGAATGACGGCCATGCTGGCGAGGTTGTCCAGGGAGGCACTCGCCCCCGTTGATATTGCGCCCGTGCAGACCGCTATCCTGATGTACTGCTCCAGGAACCGGGAGACCACCACCGAGCGGTTGGTGGGTGCAATACACGTCGATCCGGCTTCCATAAGCCGCCACGTAGCCAGGCTGGTTGAAAAGGGCCTGATACAGCGGATGCGCCCATACAACGACCGGCGCGTCGTGCGATTGGAACTCACGGAGGAGGGATGGGCCTTCATGCCCCGAGTCATCGAGTCACACCAGGACCTCAATGCTCTGGTCAACACCGGGGTCGGCGAGGAGGAGAAGAGGGTCTTTCTAGACGTCGTGAGGAAAATACACGGGAACCTGGAGAGGGGACTGCAGGAAGTCAGGAGAACTGCCGCGCGAGAGGCCCGGTGCTAAGCTGAAGAGCAGAGGAGGAACACTACATGGCAGTGTTGATTGACCAGAAACTAGTCTGGTTCTCTCGATACGCCAAAATCTCCGGCCTCTTGTTGAGCATGCTCGCCAGCTACTTGAGTGATTGCCGGGCACTCGCTAAGTAGTACCTCTCGCACCGAGGCAGACTACAAGCCTTCCCATAACCATGTCCTTAGTCGTGGAGGCAATCGTTATCGGGTAGGTCTGCGACGACTAAGACATACCTAGACGAACTGGTGAAGAGTGGCAGCAGAAGGTTCTCCAGCAGTGGAACCGGAAAGGCTTTGCCGTCCGCGCTTCTGACTGTTCAACGTATAATTTGCTCGCCATTGGCTCAAATGACCTCTCCTGTTTCGTAATCCATTCCTCCTGATTTTAGGGCTTGGCACACTCGGACCTTCTTTCACCCCACAAGGCTACTTGATTGGCAATCGTTCAGATCCAGGTGTTTTGTTCATCCTAGTGACAAAATCCTTCAGTCTGGACCTGTAGGGTACCCGGGTGCCCAGGCAGGCTCCACTCTTTGAGGGTGAGATCCTCGCCCGTGAATTACCGACCTCGGGCCCCAGTCCTATGACAACCCAAATCCAACAATAGCTCTTGACAAGAGTACATGCGTTCTATATCGTACTTATTGTCCAACCCTCCAACTTTTTCCCACCCCACACCGCCCATGAAGATCGCCTGTCTGCTCATCACCCACCTCCGAGCCAAGGCAGAGTTGCAAAACAATCCAACCTTGGTGAACACCCCCGCAATCATCGTCGAGCGTTCAGGAGGATCGTCTCGGGTGGCCGACTTCACACCCTCCACCCCCGGCATATCCCACGGCATGACCCTGGAAGAAGCCCTATCCATCCGCCCCGAGGCCCTTGTCCTGGACTCAGACGAGTCCCACTACAACAAGGTGTTCTCTCAAATCCTGACCTCCCTGCAGGGCATCAGCGACCGTGTGGAAGGACCGGACTTGGGTGTTGCATATATCCGGCTGGACGGCCTCGAACACCTTTATGGTGGCGAGGCCCGACTCGTCAACGCCCTCCTGAACGCCGTGCCCCGGGACCTGACCCCAAGGGTCGGCGTCGCCGAGGCCAAGTTCCCCGCCTTCGTCGCTGCTACGGCTAGTGAGCCGTCAAGGGCTACGCGGGTACCACCCAATGCAGCATCGTTCCTCGCACTTCACCCCATCAACCTGCTTCCCATATCCGCCAATCTGAAGGTCGCCCTGCACAGGTTCGGGCTACACACCCTGGGAGACGTGGCCAACATGCCCGAGACATCCATGACTGATCGGTTCGGATCTGAGGGTCGGAAGGCATGGCATCTATCGAATGGCATTGATGACAGCCCTGTCGTACCCCTGGACCACACCGAGACTATAGTAGAGCGCACATCCCTGCCCTTCTCATCCGCATCCCTGGACCTGCTCATCACCATGGTGGACACCCTTCTCGCGAGGGCTTTCGCTCAATCCTCAATGCGAGGCCGTTACGCCGGTAGAGCTGTTATTCAGTGCGCCCTGGAGGACGGCCCAACCTGGTCCCGAGAGTTCTCCTTCAAGGGAGGCGTCGGGAGTGGGGAGCGGGCCCTATCTGTGCTCAGGCCTCGGTTGGAAGAAGAACATCCCACAGGCGCAGTGGAAGAAGTGACTCTGGCCCTTGATGAGCTGACCGGAGAGTCGGGCACTCAAATGGGCCTGATGCCCGATGTTCGAGAGGTGAACGAACGGCGTTTGGCAAATGTGGAGAGAGATTTACGAATCCGCACGGGAGGAACTCCCGCCCTGTATCGCGTTGTCGGAGTCGCCCCCTGGCACCCCGCCCCCGAGATGAGGACGCTGCGGGTCCCTGTCGACTCATCGAGCAGAGACCAGGTCAGACCCATGTCGAGTCCCGTCCCGGTAGTCGTCCGGGAGGGTCGAGACCGGGAGCCCGAGGCGGTCCACTTGAACAACAGATGGTGCAAGGTGTCCCGCATAGATGAGCAGTGGGGCTTCGACCTGTGGTGGATGTCCCGGCCAATGACCCGCAGCTACTACCGTGTGAGAGGCGAGGACGGAGTGGAAGTCACCCTGTTCCGCGACGAGAGGGGTGGCTGCTGGTATCGGCAGAACGCCTAGCCCCGACGCATCGCCATGACCTCCTCCTACACCGAGCTTCACCTCAAGAGTTTCTATTCCTTCGGGATGGGCGCGTCCCATTCCCACGAGCTTCTGGCGCGGGCCAGGGAATACGGCTACCACTCCCTCGCCCTCACCGACACTAACCTCTGTGGAGCTCTGGAGTTCGCCCGGCTCGCCAATAGCCTGGATATCCAGCCCATCACCGGTGGGGAACTGACACTCACCGACGGGACTCGGCTTGTACTCTTGACCAGGACCCGTCGTGGCTATGCCAACCTATCCCGGCTGTTCACCCTGGCCAACGCCGTGGACAGGAGGGAGCCGCGACTGGACCCTGTGCATCTGGCCCATCATTCAGAGGGACTGGTGTTGCTCACGGGGGGTCGAGAGGGGTCTGTCTCAAAGCTGCTGAAGGAGGGGTGTCGGGGACAGGCCGGAGTCCTGCTCAAAGACTACGCAGAATGGTTCGGGTCCGGCTCGGTATACGTCGAACTCCAGCGCAACTTCCTGGAAGGAGACGCCGACCTTGTCCGGGACTCGGTCTCACTGGCCCGGGAAATAGGAGTTCCACTAATCGCCTCCAACGACGTCCACTACCATGACCCCAACCGCTATCGCCTTCAGCACGCTTTGGTCGCCGCCCGGCTCAATACCACCATGGAGCGCGCCCTGCCCCACATCCGGCCCAATCATCACCTGTCTCTCAAATCACCCAGGGAAATGACGTGTCTCCTAAAGGAAATCCCCGAGGCCATCACAAACACCCTGGAGATCGCCGACAAGTGCGAGTTCAACCTGGCCACGGGGCTCGGGTACACCCTACCCGACCCTGCAGTCCCCACTGGCTACACCGCCGACAGTTACCTCAAGCGCCTCTGTTCCGAGGCGGCGCAGCGTCGATATGGGACCGTGACTTCAGAGGTCGAGGCCCGGTTGGAGGAGGAGTTCCGTCTGATAGGTCGGCACAAGCTGGCCGGGTTCCTGCTTCTCTATAGAGAGATAGTCCTACTCGCTCAGAAGATCATGGAGGAGAAGGGCCTGGCCCACCCAGAGACCCCGCTGGAGGAGAGGCCGCCTGGTCGGGGGCGAGGCTCATCGGTGGCATTGCTGGTGGGGTACCTCATAGGCATCAGCCACGTCGACCCCCTGCGCTGGGGCCTCACCCTGGAACGGTTCATCCCCGAGGACATGACCACCCTCCCCGATATCGACCTGGACTTCCCTCGTGCCTTGAGGGACGAGCTTATCGAACGGGTGCACCGGCACTTCGGCCCCGAGTTCGCCGTGCTGACCGGGGCCGTGTCCACCTACTCGGTGAAGGGGATCATTCAGGATTTGGGCAAGGCCCTGGGCCTGCCGAAGGAAGATCTGCGGATGCTCTCCAAGCAGCTCCACTCCCACGATGCCCGTGACCTGCGGGGCGAGATGTTGGAACTCCCAGCCTTCCGCGAGAAGGTGGACGCTCCCGGCTGGCGAGACCTTCTCCAACTAGCCCCCCAGTTGATGCACGCACCCAGGAGCCTGGGCCAGCATGTGGGTGGCATGATCCTCAGCGACTCCCCCTTGCCGGAGATGGTGCCCATACGGGAGAGCGCCATCGAGGGTCGCTACATCATGGACTGGAACAAGGACAGCACCGCCGACGCCGGGTTCGCGAAGATCGACCTCCTCTCCCTACCCGTCCTCGACCAGATAGAGGAAGCCCTGGACCTGGTTGAAGAGAGGGAAGGGCATCGGCCCGACATCTCCACCATAGACCCCGAAGACGACGGCGTCTACCAGATGCTGAGCGAAGGGAGGTCCAAGGGGGTCTTTCTGCTGCAGTCTCCGGCCCAGCTGAAGATGGGGCAGAGACTGCAGCCCAGAAACCTGCTGGACCTGGCCTACCAGGTGGCCCTCATCAGGCCGGGGGTCGGGGTGCAGGGGAGTGCCGTGTCCAAGTTCGTCGACCGGTACCGGCACGGAGCTCAATGGGACTACGACCACCCGCTGGAGCGTCGGGCGCTGGAGAGGGGATGCGGAATCATCGTCTGGCAGGAGCAGGTGGTGCAGCTGATATCCGATGTGGCGGGCATGACCACCTCGGAGGCCGACGAGATACGCCGCGCCTTCACCCGGCCCAACAGCGACCACCTGGTAGCCATGCACCGGATGAGGTTCCTCGAAAAGGCCGTCGCCAACGGTGTCCCCCCGGAAACCGCCGAGAGGATCTTCGACAAGGTCAACGGCCACTACATGTTCCCAGAGTCCCACTCCCACGCCTTCGGGGTAACGGCATACCAGGCGGCATGGCTGAAGTGCTATCACCCCCTGGAGTTCTTCGTTGCCCTGATGAACAGCCAGCCGATGGGGTTCTACCCGATGGAGACCATCAAGGAGGACGCCCGACGCTTTGGCGTCCCCTTTCACAACCCCTGTGTGAATCGCAGCGAGGTGAAATGCACCCACCACAACGACTCGTTATTGCTGGGTCTGGAAAAAGTACGAGATGTGGGAGAGGAGTCGGCGAGGGTGATCGTGGAGGAGAGGGTGAGACATGGACACTACTCGGGCGCCGGGGACCTCGTGCGGAGGACGGGACTCAAGCCCCAGGCTATACACTCCCTGGTCATGGCCGGGGCCTTCGACGAAGTCACCCCCAACCGCCGGGAAGCCCTGTGGGATGCGGGCCTCCCAGTCCGCCCCCCGAGAAACGGCCAGAGGGCAATGCCAGTGTCCGCGGGAGATAGTATTCCCAAGCTCGCCGACTTCACCGACCGGGAGAAAATGGCCGGAGAGTACGCCGTCATGGGCATCTATCCCAAGGGGCATGTGATGGAGTTCGTGAGGCCGACCCTGAGCCCTGATGTCCTGCCCGCCCGTGACATCGACACCCTCCCCGAGGGTGAAAAGGTTCTGGTCGCCGGCTGGCCCGTGGCCCGGCAGCATCCCAGGGGTATGGAGGGCACCGTATTTGTGACCATTGAAGATGAGACGGGGGATGTGCAGCTCATCGTCTGGCCAAGGGTCTTCGCACGGTACAAAAGAGAACTGGGGAATCACGTGCTACTGGCCAGGGGCGTCGTCTCCCGCCATGACGGCACCACCAACGTGACCCTGTCCAGTGTGCAGACGTTGGATGTCGGGACCCGGATGCCCGCCGCCCATGACTGGCATTGAGTCGACTGTACTATCGATGGGATAATCGGGCGGGAGGGCAAGACACGTGTGCGGAAGATACACCCTGATAGCCGACATCGGAGACTTGGCCCAGCGCTTCGAATTCGACGGCGCCAACTTCAGCTACGACCCCGGCTATAACATTGCACCCACCGAGAATGTGCTCACGGTCAGAAATGTCGACGGTCGAGAGGCAGCGTTCGCTCGCTGGGGTCTGATCCCCTTCTGGGCCAAGGACCCGAAGATCGGGGCCCGGATGATCAACGCCCGCTCCGAGACCGTCGCCGAAAAACCCGCCTTCCGCAACGCCCTCAAGAAACGGCGCTGCCTCGTCCTCGCTGATGGCTACTACGAATGGCAGAAGACCCCCGTAGGTAAGAGGCCCTACAGGATAATCCTGAAGTCCGGGGAACCCTTCGCAATGGCCGGGCTCTGGGAAACCTGGAAGGACCCCCAGGGCAATGTTGTCCCGTCCTGCACCATCATCACAACCGCCGCCAACGACTACCTTGCCCCCATCCACAACCGGATGCCGGTTATCCTGCCACCGGAGTCGGAAGAGATGTGGCTGGAACCGGGCGTCGAAGATCCGGCCATCCTAACCGGCATTCTCACACCCTACCCGGATGAAGGCATGAACGCCTACGAGGTGTCGACGATGGTGAACTATGCGCGTAATGACGGGCCAGAGGTCATCGCGCGGGTGGGATGACACCTCACTTATATTGGGACTTCCCAACGGAAAGTTCGTAATACAGTACACTCTGGCGCACCGTATCAAACTCGAATCTACGAAATATTAGTTACCTCTTAAGCAAAGGGACGTATAATTGCAGGAGTGAGATTGAAGAACTATGGCTGAATGGATTTGCTAATGGCCGGCTCTGACCTTAGTTGCCCGACATGGAGATTTCCGCCACGAAATGGTGGCATTGACTTTGTGACGGATCCGTCAAGTGCTCACTTCAGCGATGCTCCAATTACGAAGCTGGTACGAGAAATTCTTCAGAACTCCCTGGACGCTAAAGACACGGGGTTCAGGACTCCGGTGGCGGTCGAATTCACAGAAACCAATATAGGCCGCGGTGATATAGGTGGCGACAAACTGGAGCAGCACATAGCGGCGTGCCTAGACCGCTCGGCCAAAGAGGGCAGAGCAAGAGCCATGGCAACCTATAAACGTGCCCTGGATATTTGTCGTCAGAGAGCCATCCGCTGCCTAAAGGCTCAAGACTTGGGCACCGTTGGACTGGATGACACGCGGTGGAATGCCCTTGTAGTCCAAGAGGGTGCAGTCAGCAAAGTGGGGCCTGCTCCTAGTGGGTCCTATGGCATCGGCAAAAACGCGGCTCTGAACGTATCCGACCTGCAAACTGTGTTTTACTCAACAAGGTTTATTTCGGGGCGCTGGGGGAGAGTGGAGAAAATGCAGGGTAAGGCCACCCTCATGGGGCATATTTCTCCGGGTGATGGCGAGGAGCAACTGCAACACATCGGATTCTATTTGGAACCCGATGGCACGCCCATCATGGGCAGGGCAATCCCACCTTCGTTTCGACTAGCGGAGACCGGAACCGGAGTCTTTATTCTGGGTTTCAATCCACGTTCCTCGAACTGGGTTGGAGAGATGACTAGAGCCGTAATCGAGAACTTCTTTCACGCGGTGAGTGGAAGACAGCTAGTAGTCAAGATAACGGCCAGTAAAGGAAAGCAGTCCGTGGTGGTAGATCACGAAACCATCGACTCATTGTTTCACAACGAGGCGATGGGAAGCGGCAGCGCCGCGCACTATTACAGAGCCATCAGAGATGCTGACTTTGAACGGACGCCACGCATCACCCCTCTAGGCTCCCTTATGGTCCACACTGTATTTGGAGAGGGCGCACCCAGACGTACGGCTTTGGTTAATCGGAACGGGATGTTGATTTCAGACAGTAAGGACCTTCGTATCAACCCACTTTCCCCTAGGGCCAAGGGCTTATGGCCGGACTTTGCTGCTGTTGTTATACCAGAAACTGATAAGGGCGATCTCTGGGTTCGGTCCTTAGAAAATCCAAGCCACGATTCGCTGTCTACCGAGCACCTGCCGACGGAGAAAGAACGCCGGGATGCCGAAAAGCTCTTCAAGCGAATACGATCCGAAATCGCCGGTATCATCGAGAACCTTGCAGGCATTGAAGACTACGGGGAAGAGTCGAATATTGACGAACTTACAAGCCTCCTACCTGATATGGGCCACGGAGCAGAACGCGCACTTCTGGCTACAGAGTTAACTCCTACTACCGCCGGGACATCGGCTGAGTGGCTCGATGCAGATGTAACGGGAGATGAAACTGAAGAAAGCGTTAGAGATTGGACTCTTGCAGACTTGGAAGACCAAAATAACGAATCTGGGCCCGAGAAAGAAGAAGATATCGACGGTGAAAGTGACGCTAAGCCAGGTCCATCCGAAAGTGGAGGCAGCGAAGGCCAACGCTCGGCTAAGCGTCGGATGCTGGCAAACATGCGCGTTATTCCGATATCGGAGACGGAAGCCGTGTTAGCATTCGACTCTCATGAAGAATTTCGTGAGGAGTTAAGCATCTCACTTACACCTGTGGGTGTTGATAAGGACGCCCGTCACACTGTTAGATTGAGAATTCTTGAGGCGCATCCCCTCAAAGGCATAGAGGGTCCAATGATAATTGAGGACGGTCACATTACTTTCACTCCCGCTGCCAATGGTCGTATAGGCATGAGGGTGACCGTCGACGGGAACATCCAACAGACCGCACTGAGGATGACCTAGCGTGGCCACGTTATGGCACCATAGAACCCTGCCTTACCCACTACTGTCCAGCTGGACGGGAGACTATCCAGCCTGTGAGTTCGGCTTGTATGGAACACAGGCTATCCTTCGCAACGGCGCCTTCATTGATGTTGGTTTTAGCATCCAACTCACCTCCGAATATCTCGTCGACCTCATGGACAGAGGTCATGCCGACTATGTGGTTGAAGTCTCCTGCCCGAAGACGTTCTTGCGGCATACCCTGCGTGTGAGCCAGGCTGATAGGGTGGAGGTAAGGGCAGACGATTGCGCCGAGGAACTGTTTCTTACGCCCCAGATCGTCTCTTCGAAGCGTCTGGAGAACTTTATCTCAGAAGAACATGCCCCGGAGTGGCGCGAACACAGGCCGGCCGGCTTCAGCGTTCCAGAGGCCAGTATGCTCGCAGTTGGAAACGTTGTCCGGATCACCATTGAGGATGCGGGCATAAATTCCGTGATCGACCTGGTTGCCAATTCCCAGGTCGATGATGGGATATTCCAAATAGAATTGGACGGGGAGCGCATAAAGATCCACGTCGCACCGAATGACAAAGAGCGTATCGAATCCCTCAGGAAGCATAGAGTTAGAAACGAAACGGGGTTCTCTGGGCTGTATCCGTCTTTGTACCTGTCGGCAGTTTCCGAAGCCTTGAGGCAGTTGAACGACCACCAGAACACCCGCTGGGCATTTGCCCTCAGACTAGCTCTTGAAAGGTGCGGGCTAGGAGGCGTGTCCTCGGACCTTATTCCGGAACGATCATTGGTCTACGCTCAGCATATCCTTGAACAACCGATGAGCGGCTTCCTCGTTGCGGCAACTAGCCGGGAGGAAGAGGAATGAAGGACAAGAGTCCCGTCTACAGGTTGACCCAAGAAGCATATGACCAATTGTGGCTCATGGCTACAGAGTGCCCGGAAAAGTATCTGGATCCAGAAAGAGATTTCGGTAAGGCCCTTCTAGATCGGGGATTCCCCAGCTACCTCGAGGAGACGGGCTTGTTTTCAGATGGCCCCATTGAACTGAAGCCCGTGGAATCTGGGCTTTCGAACCGGGCAGACTCACAGGCATTGAGGTTCTATCGCTCTCTGGAGGGCATGACACCTCGTCTAGCGCTTGACGAACGCCTGTGGGCATGGATGACGCACTTTCCCCTTCACGCCTATGGCATCAAACGTTGGTCTAGATCGAAGACGACCAATTTGCTCAACTACGTCAGGGCGCATTGGCTTCACAATGGATCTGCCGACGGCCTCTGGCGACACAATACCGCATCGCGTACTTGGTGGATGGGTCACACGGCAACAAAGGCAGCAGCGGGGGCTGCTGGCGCCTTCAGGGCAGAGGCCGCGATAAAGGTGTTCTCCGACACTGCGGTCTTCTATCATCTGCCGATGTACTACAACTTCACTAGAGAGCCTATGATTTTGGGTGAAGTGGTTCGCGCGTTGCTTAACGAGGCGGAGGGAATCAAGGCGGAAGAGGGACTGTACGCCTTGCTCAAGGAACTGAACCTGGCCGGGGGCATACAGGTCCTCTCCATGTTGCCTCGTATGACGCTGCGGGAGCGAATTGCCGATGAGGTTGAGCGAATCATGTCGAACCCGGACCTAGTCAGAGACCGAAGAAAGATTCGTAACAGGAAAATCTTTAGGTCTCTTAGCTTGGGAGCTGGAGTACAGTCCACGGTTCTAGCTCTCATGGCTGAGCGTGGGGAATATGGTTTGCCTAAGCCGGACGTGGCCATATTCGCAGACACAGGGTGGGAGCCGCCTTCAGTGTACGAGCATCTAGAATGGCTAAAGGGGCAGGTGTCATTTGAAATAGTCAGAGTTGGTTCTGGAGACATCAAGGAGAACATCCTAGCCGGCACCAGCCCAGACGGGAACAACTATCTCGGCATTCCTGCATGGTTAGTGAATCCGGACGGGAGCCCCTCCGTAGCGGCTCGGCAATGCACAACGAAATACAAGATAAAGCCCATTAACCAGTACTTGCGCAATCGGCTCGGATTCCCCCCAGGACGCCGCGCTCCGAAGGATGTGGAGGTCGAGATATGGATGGGCATAAGTGTAGACGAGATTTATCGCATGAAGGGCAGCCGGGAGGAGTGGGCACGAAACTACTACCCGCTAATTGAACTGGGCCTCAGTCGCTCGCAACTCCAAGACTGGTTTGAGGAGAACTATCCCGGGCGCTATCTCCCCCGTAGTGCTTGCATAGGCTGTCCCTATAAGAACGACGGTGAATGGAAGTGGTTGAAGACGAATGATCCGAGGTCTTTCGAAGAAGCGGTGTTTGTCGACAAGGCGCTTCGACATATACCAGCAGTGCGTAACGCGATTACCAGAAATGGCGCGACGGCCTATCTGCACAGAACCCGAAGACCCTTGGGCGAAATTGATCTAGCAAACGCCAAGGACTACGACGAAGCTATGGCTGATGAGTGCGACGGAGTTTGCAGGGTTTGAAATTACTACATCATCACCCTGATGGCTACTCCTAGTCCTTAGGGGCCTGTGAATATCCTGTGAGAGCCGAAGTAGACCAACAAGATCACTCTTCGCGTCGCGTAGGCGAACCCATTGCCCTTGCAAATGCGGTGCCTCCGCCTCCTCTGGACCGAGCATGGGTCTCTGATGGAGGGGTAACGGCCAACGGCGTGAAATACGCCCCGCCCATCCACGCGATCGCCCGGGGCAGCTAAGGTTGTCCTTTGCTCCTCCGAAAGATGCGGTAATATTACAAAGGAGTCAATTTACCCCCTGGCATTCAAAGGTTCTTCGTCGGTCCCCTTACGGTCGACCAACAAGACCCCGCTGTCCTTGAAACACTCAAGGATGACGTTAGTTGGCAACTAACTCAGCAGGAATTTCGTGATTTTCCATATAACATGCCCGTCCTTGCTGCGCAGATGGCCACTCCGGCAAGACTTCCGTTGACGTGGATTGAAGCCCTGCCGATTTCGGCTTAAACGCGTGGTGCTGTGCAAAGCCTTTAGGAAGGCGAGCTGCACTCGCCTTCTGAGAGAGCCTAAGCTTGCGTGCCAATTCTTGGAGATCCCTTCAGCTTGTTTGACGATTCTTTACAAACTAGCATGCGTTGTGGATTCAGAAGAGCCAGGGTGAACTGGCGAACAGTCAATAGTGGGTCTACATGGCCTTACACTTGGGCTCCAAGCATCTGAGAATGGACACATCCTTAACTAGCAAGAACTCTTCACCAATGACTTGAGTTCCTCAATTGACAACCACGGTCTGCTCTTGTGTACCATCCGATGGCAGTTCGAACACACTAACGACAGGTCAGCCAATGTCGTTACTTCACCTTCCGGCGACAATTCCGAGAGCGGCTTCTTGTGATGGCATTCGATGAATCCGTAGCCCCTGTCCCCATACATAGAGCGGAAGTCGAATTCGCAGACTTCGCAGGCTAGCCTATTAAGTTCCTTAAGAGCAACATCCTTCTTGCGCTTGACTAATCTGTTATCGCGTTCCCTGTGTTGGTGGACTCTAGTCAGTATCTGGCCTTCCTCACCTTCATAGCAGTCCGCCATGAATTCCGGAGGAAGAATCTCCTCCGACAATGCGAAAGAACGGATGGCCTTTGCTACCCGACGCAACTCATCTCTCCTAGAATAGTAGCGATTCCAGACAACCTCTTCGTCTTTGTTTCCTCGCTCAAGGCCCTTGCCCTTGTATTCTGGATCGAGGCGCCGAAAGTTCATCAGTTTCATGTACACCCCGTTGCGATTGCGAAACTTCTCCGGTCGGCTGCCGCCCACCTTGACTTGCAACTTGCTGAGGAAGGAGCTCAGCTCCGACACCGCATGAGAAGTCTTTCTCGGAACGGCGGGGACATATCTTAAGTAGGAATCGAGCGTAACTATAAGCTCGTCCCGGGTCCATCTCGGATTTTTCAACGTAAGCCCCCTTCTGAGATTGATGGAGTACTGCATTCGACCTTACATAGTAATCCTAGGTCGAGCCTCTGGTAATTGGTATTGTGGGCTCGTTGGCTCAAAACGCTAGTCACAAACAATGCCAGCGCCTTCGAACGGCGGCATCCTTCCTAAAAACCTAGCCTAACTGAAGGTAGACACCCAAAAAGGAAATGCGCATATACAGCGACGGACTTGCGGGCCTTAAGTTTCTCCCTGACAATACTATGGGTGATAACCATGTATCGCAACGGAGTTAAATGATGGTCAGCCGAGTAAAGGATTTATTCGAAGCAGAAGCCGGGAGTTTTGGTGACACGATGATGGCCCACAACGGGGTCATTGGCTTCAAGGTCCCTGAGTATCAGCGCCAATACAATTGGAAGCGGGAACACCGAAGACGTCTGATCGCAGACTGCCTGAACGGATTCCACCGGCTTTCAACCTCCAAAAGCCCAGAATACACCTTCTTAGGTAGCATTATCCTCGCGACGGACAATCAGAGTGAAGCAACGTTCGATGGCGCTTCTTTAATCGTTGTCGACGGTCAACAGCGACTTACCTCTCTCATTCTTATGACGTGTGCTCTTTTTCAGCGAATAAGAGAGCATAGGGCCGACATACTGAAGTTATCAGCTGACGCGCAGCATTGGCTAAATGCCGAGATCAATACGCAGCTAAGCCAGCTTCACCAATGCGCTGTTGGGCAGTTCGTACGACTAGGACGGAGGTATCCTTATCCCCGAATGATCCGTTCTAATGATCACCGAGGTGATTCTGCTGCCCAGTCCGAATACCGGTCACCCATCGGCCGCTTCCTCAGGAAATTCGCCGATTATGCCACCGATGAGAATCCGACATTCCAACCCGGGTCAGTTGATGATAAGGCGCCTGGCAGCCATGTAGCGCCAAGCTACAATCACATTTGCGACGTATTAGACAGTCACCTATATCACCCTGACACTCAACCGGACGAGGAAGACCCAGATGAAGAAATCGGAGTGGTATCCAAGACCGATTTCGAGAGAGCTAGTTTCCTACAGCTATTCCGGCGTTGGGATGTCCATCGAGATCAGTCGACTAAGAACAGGTGCGCCTCAGAGTTGACCAAGTCATCTGAAGCGGCTGGCCTTGTAAGGCTTGTACTCTTTTCTTCGTATGTCACGCAGCGAGTGGTACTCACTCGTGTGGAGGCACAGAACCAGGCGGACGCATTCGACATATTCGACGCCCTGAACACAACTGGGGAACCACTCACCGCTCTAGAGACATGCAAGCCCCTAGTCATCCAATTCGAAAATGAGCGAGCTGGCTTTTCGGGTTCTCAATGCCAGGAAGAATGGGAGTCTATGGAGTCAACACTGGCAGAGACCTACAGTGAATCGGCCAAACAACAGATCGAGACAAAACAGATGTTGACGTCCTTTGCCCTCTATTTCGATGGTCATAAGCTGCCACTAGATCTCACGAACCAGCGTCGTTATCTACAGGAGCGCTTCCGACAGGCCGCAGCGTTGAGTACTGACACTGCACGAGGATTTGTGCGTTCGTTAAGCGAGATGGCGGAGTTCCGATTGCAGTATTGGGATAGGACGGCTATCGACGCTCTAGGAATTAGTGCCGTGGGTACAAAAGAGTCTGATTCTCTGAAGCTTTGCCTCAGATTCATTGCAGATATGAATACTAGCCTTGCAATCCCAATTCTAGCGCGGTATTGGTCCGAATATGGCGAAGCACAGTTCTTCCTTTCAGCGACAAAAGCGGTAACATCCTTTCTCGCCTTACGACGATCCGTCACGGGAGGCACAGCAAGAATTGATTCCGACTTCCGCCGTTTAATGGGAAACACGCCGAATTCAGGTGGTGATCCCTTGTGTATCGGTCCACGGTTATCCAACCAACTATTGTCCATCGAGTCCCTCAAAAAGGAACTGCGGAAGTTTCTAAGGGAGCCGAGAATAGGTGTCGAAGACAAGGTTTCATGGATGGCAAAGGTGAAGGAGGTTGAGTTCGGCCTCCAAGCGCCCAGACCCTTGTGTAGGTTTCTGTTGCTTGCAGCGGCCCATAATGCTCGTCCTGATGAATCTCACCCAGGACTTCTCACCGACACGGATGTAATAGAAGGTTCAGACCTCGACTTCTTCAATCACCGCAATTGGGTGGGTCAGAAATACGCGACGGTCGAGCATATTGCCCCCGATGCGGATCCAGGCAAAGGATGGGAACGTAGCATTTACACACGAGCTGCGACCCGTCAGCGGATTGGCAACTTGCTTCTACTGCCTGAAAAAGAAAATCAGAGCATTGGGAACTCGAGATGGGAAAGAAAGAAAAAATTCTATGCTGCACTGGCGGCACAGTCGAAATCGGAGCGCAATGCTCTAATCAAGGCTGCAAAGAGCGAAGGTTACAGATTTGGTAAGAAAACGGAAACTTTACTCCGAAGTCAGGAGCGCTTAAGTATGTTGGATCATTTGGTTGATGTCGAACACTGGACTGCAACGCTAATCGAGCAGCGAACGGAAAACATTCTGGGACTTGCGTGGGATGAGATCTCGCCATGGTTGTTCGACGATTAGCTCGGTCTGCAGGACACCTTCTATTTCTCGATACAATCGCTCTTTGAACCCTGCTAGACAAGTCTCCTAGCTTGTATCAGATTTCCTCAGCCCTTGTATCATCGCCATATTAGTCCGACACCACCTGAACAGGATAGGCAGGCATTGAAGCCACAGGCGTCGGCGGTCTCTAGGCCAAAGGGCTGTGCGTACTGATCCGGCGATGAGTCTGCCTATGCCTCTTTCAGGTTCCTCACCTCTAACTAAATGTAGAAAAGCTCCCTTCCAGAAACCTGTCCCACAACTTACTCTTGAAGTTCTCTATGTTGCGGTTCTGCCGCGGTGCCTTGGGCTCGATGTATGGCGTCCCAACTCCCGCTCTCTATAGCCACCCTGACACAACCCCGACTGTAAACGCTGGACCGTCGCCAGATGGTAAGGGTTCAGGTAACTCCATGATCATCAGATAGTTGAGTGTCTCCATAGCATCAGCGGACATGATCCGACGGTTTACCTTGATCTTCGGGCGCTCAATGGTGTAATCGTTCCTAACCGTCTGCAGCCTCCCGACACCAAGTGGTAGGCCAACACGTAGTCAGGCGTCTCCGACACGGCTGCACACTGGAGTCGCAATTCAGCCTCAGCCGTTAACTCTAGGCTGCTCTGCCGGTTCCTTCAGTCTTCCTTCCCGTCGCCATGGCCTCCTGCCCGCCAAGGGCTCATATTCCACCCGAGATGCCTGCGCAGGGCTGTAATTCCCCGTATCCGTACCTGCCGAACTGTCTACTTATGGTCATTTCGCCCCTTATCTACGCTTCAAGACTGAGGTGTCACTTCGGCGAACCTATAGAGGCAAGTAAGCTCTCGATCCGAGACACGCGCTGCCAGATACTGTTCACACTCTACAAGGTGTCCCAGGTAGTTTCGAAGTGTCCCGCGAACTCCACTGCTCCCTCTGGAGTCAGACGATCATCCAGCCAGTGAAGCTCGAGCCACCGGCTTCACTCATCCCCACCAGTGATCTCAAGCTCCATTACACAATTGCGATTGACTCAATGATGTGCGAATATACGCAATCGTGAATGCTGAACTAGTCTTCCCCGAGTCTTGGCAACTCGATGGATTTACCACTAATGTCACCAGCAGACAGGCTGGTGAACCCGATCCAGTCGTGCGCGAGCTGCTCCAGAACTGCTTGGACGCCGCGGTGCGTGAGGCAGACCGGGAATACGCGGAAATCCACTTTACTATCGCCGAGCGCCCACTAACGGATTTGCCCGGTTATGCAGCTTATGTCGAAGCGTTTGACACCGCGAAGGCGGAGGTGAAGCATCCCGCCACTTACGACGTGCAATCCGCCATCCGGAGAATTGAGCAAGTTCTCTGCGGACAAAAATTGAGGGTTCTTTTCTGCCGAGATAACGGCGTTGGGCTGAATACCAATCGAATGAGTGCACTGCTTTCGGAAGGACAGAGCGACAAGGCTAGGCAAGGGGCCGGTTCGTATGGCCTGGGGCATCTCACAGCGTACGCTGCTTCGGACCTCCGATATGTCCTATATGCAGGAAAGCGGAAAAATCACGAAATCGCCAGCGGACATACAATCCTCGCGTCGCATAAGCAAGGTAAAGTCCGCCACTCAGCGCATGGATTCTGGCGCACACCTGCCGACATCTTCAGCCTCGAGGACGGCAACTTTCCCACCGTCGCTCCCGAGATAATGCGGGATCAGATGGACCGAATCCACACTTCCGGTTCCATCGTCGCGATTGCCGGTTTCAATTCCTTTTACGAGGACGACCCAAGTGATGCTTTAGAGGCAATTTGCCGTGTCGCTGCCCTGAATTTCCTAGGAGCAATCTGGGAAGGGAAAATGATCGTTCACGTCCACGATGAAAATTCGGGCCGCACCGAAACGGTCGACAGCGTGGCACTCAACGGGATCCTTGCCTCCGTTCAGAATCAACAGAGGGCGCCCCACGCCGGTTGGCTGGCTGGTGAGCAGGGCTACCGAAGCTTGCAAACTCTTAACAACGGATATGTCCTAGACACAGAGATCGACCGGTCGATCAAGGTCCACTTTCGCAGCCTAGGCGCGAACGCCAGCGAAAGATCAAGGATTCAGATATTTCGAGATGGGATGTGGATTACCAACAGAGCTCCAGCATTGGGGCCGGGAGCATTTGGCGGAACCAAACCGTTCGATGCAGTTGTCCTATTGAGCGATGCTGACCCGGACGATCACACGGAATTTTATGACCTCGTGCGGAATTCGGAAGGTCCTGAACACCGAGATCTGACGAAATATCGGGAGCTTCCCAAAGAGAATCGGACGGAGCTCTTAAACATGTTCAAGAAGCTGGCGGCGCGTCTACAAGAAGAGGCAGGGAACCTTGACACTAACACTGGATTCACGCCCCAGGGCTTTGCCTTGTTCGGTGGTGATATGGAGCGCGTGCCGGAACGGGTACGACGCCCAGTGCGCCAACCGAACGAGGGAAGTGAAGAGGGCACACAGCCGGGCGGGGCTGAGGTAGAAGAGGGTCCTACCCCCGAGCGACCAGGCACAAGAACACCTAGACGAATCCCGCGTAGAGGCCCCTCCAGGGGCCGCACCTTAAGGAAGCGCTCTTCAGTTGTCCCCCAGATTGGTTCTGACGGACGAGTCCGGCAGCTTTCGGCCGAGCTACAAGTTGATGAATGCCTTAGTTCTAATGAAGAGTTAGTCTTGAGGGTCCGAGTTCAGTCGGGATCAGATGCCACCTGTGATCAGCCATTGCCTGATTCGTGGTTACAGTTGTCTAATATAAAGCTCGGCGACCATTCAATAGACGCTGGTGGATCATTAGAAGTCAATATTCCGCACAATGCCAGCAGGCTGATCATTGGCCTCAAGGACTCTCTCCCCGACACTGTCGGCGTCACCTTGGATGTCGTGAAACGTAGGTCCAAGCAGCCGGTGAAGGCTTAGCACATGCCGGAACCTTATCCAATACTATTGGAGGACGGTTCGTCGCTCGATTGGCGGAATGCCCGATACTCCACTGATCTGAGGGTTGGCGACGGATATGCGACAGTCACGAATAGCTTAGAAGAGGCTCCTCAGCTTCAGTCCTTGATTGAACAGGGAACAGCAAGGTGGGCCCTGGAACTGCGATGCCCAACAACCCTGCTGTCGCGCTGGGAACATAGTGACACCGCCCAATGCACTACGAAATGGGATGCCGCCGAGATCCAAGGAGAACTCTACTTTACCCCTGGTCTAATCACTGTTAAGCCTCTCAGCCTCACCGCCGAGGGTTTAAGTGACTTGTGGGCTACCCCGATAAGTGTGCCGCGTGGATGCTGGCTTGCGCGCGGAGACGTGAGCCGTGCAAAGTCGCTGGCTGCATCGCTCCTGACTTTCTTCCCCAGGTCGGATTTGCGTGAGGGTGATATGGAGGTGCTGCCCGACACCAGTGGTGGAGATCTGCATTTCAACGTGTTTGTCTCTGAGCAGTTGTTTCCCCAGTGTCGAGTTCGCCGTGATCTGCAAATCGCCGCACTTATCGCGGCATTTGGAAGAATACCCCACCTGGACGCTGATGATGTTCCAGAGACAGGCGAAGAAGCCACTGTATATAGGATTTTGGCCAGCATCAAGGAGCGGCTAATCGAGTCGAACGTGCCAGTCTGGGGAGAAGGGCGCAATGAGAATTTCGACCCTGCACGCGCCGCAACGGCGATAGAGCAGTTCCTAATAGAGCTACCCTCAGTAGACTCTGTGGACGGTGGCCACTCATGAAATACCTCAATCCAGGCATTGAACAGCATTTCAGCGATTGGCAGCGCGGGTTGGCAACCAGAGGTAAGACCATTCCCGCCTCGGTCGCCGATAGGCAAAAGGAACTTCTTGGGGTGGTATCCGAAGGACCGGTCGCGTTCGCAGCATACCTGCGAGTCCGATTAGGGCTCACGGCCGACGACGCCATAGATGCTCCGACCCTGCCAGGGCCCATCGACGCTTCTGAGTATCGCGACCCGTCATTCGACCTTGAGCGAACTCTGAGCAAATCGTGGAATGGCCTAATTCGCCGCCGTGACGCGTCGCGACCTGTTTTCTGGACTCTCGCTCATATCCGCTGGCTGGAACGCGGCCAGCTGGGGACCCACATTGAAGAAGCTCTACTACGCGGTGGCGGACGCGATTCTACGGATGACCAGCGCACGCGCAATTTGCTCAGACGAATTGGGGGATTGCCCCACGTACGTGGCAAAGTCTCCGTCTTAAGCGACTCTCCAATCTCGCGCGCCTGGTGGCGGGACAACGTGGCCTCCGAAATCGCTGATGCAGCAGCGGACGAACTAACTCTCAGTGCTGCTGACGTACACCGAGTGTTGCATTCTCACAACGACGCATGGGCAAGGTTGATCGGTGACTCAGTCCATCGCATTACGGTAATGAATCAACCTCGGGCACGCGCGGCTGTCGTCAAGCTCTACAAAGGAGCTACGCGAGAAGGAAACCCAATCCCGCCTCTGGAGATGCAACTGGCTGCTCGCCTGCTTTCTCGCCACAGCGTGGCATTTGCACTCGAACAACTCGATTGGGAAGAACTAACCTCAATTGCCAAGGAAGCGTTGGAACGCGCCCAGTTGGAGTTGGCACTTGAAGCGCAAGCAAAGGTTCAAGCCCGAAGCGAAAAATCACGCACTGACGGCACGCAAAGTGCTTCACCCCGACCTGCTGAATCGGCCAAACGCAAGTCACGATTGGCTTCCTTCTTGCGTTTCTCTAGAAGCTAGGCCTTGGCGTCCAGATAGGGCGTTCCTGGCATACGCGAAAGCCAGACATTTGGGATAGTCTTAAGAAGTCCTACGCGAGGGTCGACTCATCCTCTGACGCCGCATACTCATGTGACTCTGATTCCTGAAAATCTCCTGTCTCCGAACAACCGCACATTCGTGGTGCAGCATTAAGCGTTCTGCACGTTCGGTCCTGAGGCAAACTACAGGAAGTGATGCATTCGCTGTGTCCTGTTCGTTTTCCATTCCTGCGATCCCAAAGGACAGCTTAAACTCGACTCCCTGTTGCGTATTGGGGATACACCTCAAGACAATCCGGTAAGACGACTCTTGGTTAGCTTTGCCAGATGAGTGTTCAGGCGCACTCTCCCAGTTCGCCACCCTACCCGTGGACATTCAACACTACAAGGAGACGATGTTCTGAAATGTTATGTCTAAAGTCAACTCAGTCCCATCTAAAGACACGCGCACTCAGGCCAATTAAGCGAGTGCTATACCTGATTGAATTGGCGGCTTGAATACAATGGGCAACAGCCCCCATTGCTCCAAAGTCCATCTCATACCCCACCATCAAATAGTCTTAATGCCCGAGAAATTCGGCTCAGTATCCAGCTAACGATAGGGATGCTGACAGTGGGGTCTATAATTCCCATGCACCTCAGCGAACAATAAAGAGGTTTGGAAGGGTTACTTGAAAGTCCTACAGGTCATACAGGGATATCCGATGCGGTATAACGCCGGTTCGGAGATGTACACCCAGGGACTCTCCCACGCCCTGGCCGAACGTCACGAGGTGCACGTCTTCACACGGCAGGAGGACTCCTTTCTCCCTGAATACACCCTACGCACAGAATCCGACCATTCCGAACCGCTCATAGCGGGCTGTCGTCCCGAGGGACAGGACCAGAGCGGGCCTCAAGGTTAAGGTTCCTGATTTCGTCAAGCCTGGTGGCTTCGACCGTATTCGAACCGCTGGAAACTCCCTTATGACTTACGAAAACACTCCCTGGATGCACACCACCCACTCAAAAGTTCGCAATACGGTATGCTTTGGCCCATCAGACTTGAGAAAATCAAGAACCTTTCAGATTAGGCTCGCACTGGCACCGTAATCCTGCCCTCTTCCTTGGCCGCGCTGGTATGGCGGACGCGCCAGCAGAGCGCGAAGCTCGCTACACGAGACGGAGACCCCCCACCAACACGGTGGGTGTATCTACTTTAGCGGGTGGTTGCCGGCTGACCACTGCAACCACCCGCGGGCGTCCGGCTGCGGTAGGGCGCCTGCGTTTCGTTCCCGCGTTGGCGTTTCCGTATCTCTTGAAGGTCCGCGCCATGTCGCGACAGCAGATTGACTACAACATACCAACCTATGAGTTTCAAGAAAACCTCCCGGAGCGCATCAAGCGGTTTCAGCAGGAGTCCGGTCTGTCGTGGTCGGAGATCGCGCACCAGATGGGAACCTATCCCATCACCGTATGGCGTTGGGAGACTGGCAGAGCCAGGCCCAACTACGAGCACCGCAGGGCACTGGTGGAACTGGCCGACGACCAGGGGCTAGCCCGCCTGCTTATCGACTGACTCCGGCTCTTCAGCCAGTGATGAGATGCCCCCGGGGATTAATGGTTTCGTTATTGGTTCCCGGCGGCGGTTCAGCTCCACCCATGAAAGGCCATCAACGAATACGATGGATAGAACCGTCTTCGAGATGTAGCTCGAAGTTCAGTGATACTTAGCACAACGAACTATCACTCCGTGGGAGATGGAAGTAGTGGGCGGACTTGCTTTTCCCGGACCTCGCCGAGCGCGTAGTCTTTGAGTAGGTCAACGTCTGGTACGTAGACGACTCCTGAGAATCTCTCACTGTTTTCATCCCCGATACGAATGAGGTCAGCGTCGGAGAGTCTTGATATTCCTCCGGCGACGGCTGAGCGCGACATGACCGTTAGCCGGACGATGTCTCGCTGCCGTACGATGATCTCGCGCTCGCAACCATGGTCATCGCCGCTAAGGGCAAGACGGGAGATCAGAGCAGCTGCAACTCTTGGCGCCGGACTCCCGTTAGTAGCTAGTGAGATCCAATAGTAGCGCGCCATACGCCTTAGCAACACAAGATTCATCTTGGCCCGGATTTGAGGGATCCTTTCAATGGTGAGCCTCATGGTGGCGATGGGGATGGTTACCAGGGTCGTCTGAGTTGCGGCCGAGTAAGAGGCCACCCAGCGCTCCGCACCCATCATGAACTCGTGGTCCCCTACGAGAAAGGGGGAGAGCAGCTCCGAGTAGGGAAACTGCCAGGGCACGATCATGCCGTGTTGAACGAAGTACAGGTGCCTGAAGGGCTCCCCAGACTGAATGAGCGGGATGTCAGCGGATGGCTCAATGAATAGCAACTCCAATGGCTCCTGGCCACGAGAGAGAGCGTCCTCAAGCTCGACAGCGTCGACAGACTGAAAGGCCTGACACCGCGCTAGGGCCTGGGCGAAACCGGCGATTTCAATTGCCATTGCGGCTAACTCCCATTCATGCTGCCACCATCTTAGCATACCAACGGGCATATGCGAAGATGGTGGCACGGCATTGACTTTGTCTGCTAGAAGACATATTCTGGTGCTGTAGCGACATGCACTATATGGGCGAAGGCGATAGACAATGAGAGCGGTTTCTGCTCGGCAACAGGGGGACACGTACCAAGGACGAGTGTTCTGGCTAGAGGCTTGCCGCCTGTTCCAACGTCACACGAAAGTTACGGGCGTTGGGTACGAGATCGACGATGTCCCCCATTTCGACGATGTCGCTGTCGTCTATTCTGAACCAATCAGGGATGCCCACGGAGAGATGGTCTCTGCCGACTACTATCAGGTCAAATGGCACGTCGACCAAGGCGGGGCGCTCACCTGCGACGCCTTGACGGACCCGTCCTTTATCGGCTCCAAGAGCACCTCACTCCTCCAGCGGCTGCATGAGGCCGCCAAAACGACATCGGGGAGAAACGAGACCGCAAGGTTCAACTTCATGACCACTTGGAGCATTCCAGCCGATGATGTCCTGGCGAAGCTAGTGAGCGGACGCGATGGGGAGTTGAGGCTGGATGTCCTCTTTGGGCAGGGCACCTCCGCTCGGTTCACTCGGGTCATAGAGCGGTGGTCGCACGACCTGGGAGTGGGCCACGAGGAATTGCGAAGCGTGTTGGCCCGCCTGCGAATCTGTGCCAACTCTTACAGCCTCGATCATCTGACCAGGACACTGAGTGAACATTTGGCAAGGGTCGGCTTCCGCGCAGTTGACCATGGCAGCCGAGCGAATCCATACGACAGCCTGATCGAACGTCTGCTCTCCGAGGGGCGGAACAGATTCACCGCACCGGAGATCCAGACCATCTGCAGCGAGGAAGGACTATGGGCGGGCCCGGAATCGGACTACGTCGCTCCCATTGTCGGCATCAGGAGCTTCCTCCGGTTTGCTGAACACATGGAAGACGAAGTCGACCGCCTGTTGGATCTTGCAGGTCTGTTCAATGGTAGGGAGATTAGTGCACCTGAGTACTGGACTGCCAAGGTCGGCCCCAAGATACGTGAGTTCATGACAAGGTCGGTCGCACCCCTTAGTCAGTGCAATCTGTACCTCTCCGCGCATAGTTCCATCGCTTTTGCGGCCGGATACGAACTGGACCCTAAGTCCGGCACACGTGTCTCACTCGTCCAAAACACCGCCGCCGGCAGGTCCATTTGGGCCTCCTCCTCCGTGACGCCGAATCGAAACTCCGATCCTTGGAGCGTCTCAGATATCAGTGCGCACCCGAACGGTCGTGAATTCGGCATCGTCCTGTCGGTAACCCATGACGCAAGCTCTGAGGTTCTGGCGCATGTTCAGGATCACATCCCACAACTGGGCCACCTGCTTGCCTTCACCATTGCGCCCGACATAGGCCCGATAGCAGTAAGGGACGGGGACCACGCGTTGATACTGGCACAAGAGTTGGTGAAGACCGTTCGGGAGCGACGTCCGAGGCACACTCCCACGGGTCCTTTGCACATATTCAGCGCCGCCCCCAATGGACTGGTTTTCCTTGTGGGGAGGCTCGCTCGTAGCCTCGGACCCATACAGCTGTACGAGCACGACTTTGAGTCCAACTGGCCCTCTAGGTATCGAAAGTCGCTCTCACTACCTATCGGATAGGAATCAAGGCCCAACAAAGGAGCAGAAGGATGGAATTGAACAGCTATTTCACGGACTTGCTCAGCAAGATCAGACCGACAGAGGCCCAGACCAAGGAATTGCAGGAGGCTCACACGCGTCTGCGAGAGAGACTGCTGGCCGACGAGTACCTTGGCCCCAAGATAGTCAGCGTGTTCTTGCAGGGGAGCTATCGGAGATCAACGGCCATTCGCCCTCAGGGAGACGACAAGCTGGACGTGGACTTGGTCGCCGTTACACGATTCCGCCGCCAAGACTACCCGGTGGCAGACGACGTGATGAAAGAGTTCACTTCCTTCCTAAGAAAACACTACAAGGGGAAGTGGAAGAGGAAGGGGCGGTCCATCGGCATTGAGATGTCCAAAGTGAAGCTCGATCTGGTGATAGCAGCGGCACCCTCGGAAGAAGAGACTTGGTCCTCCGATTTCATCCAGGGGCACTTCACGCCCGACGACTGGCCAATGGCCTCTGGTGCCTTGCCCAAGTATCTTGCTGATTTCTTCAAGGACGACCGCACGGGAGAACCGAAGTGGAAGCAGGAACCTCTCTACATCCCTGATAGGGACACCCACGAATGGCAGCGCACCTATCCGCTGGAACAATATAGGTGGACCACCAACAAGAACAGGCGCACGGACGGTAACTTCGTAAACATTGTGAGGTTGGTCAAGTGGTGGTGGAGGACGGCGCATCCTGAGCTCGAATATCCGAAGAGCTATCCTTTGGAGCATTTGGTCGGCGACTGCTGCCCAGACAAAGTGGAGAACCTGGCGGAAGGATTCACCCCTGTACTTGAGAAGATGGTCTCCACGTACTCGGCATACGCGGGTGCAGGAATGGTTCCATTCGTTCCAGACCGAGGAGTTCCCGAGCACAACGTCCTCAAGCGCCTGTCTTCAAGAGACTTCTCAAATTTTGTTGACCGTGTCCAGAAAGCCTCTGGTGTGGCCCGGAAGGCCTTGGAGTCGGGCGATTCATCGGAGTGCGCGAACCTGTGGCAATCACTCTTCGGTAAGAGGTTCCCGTCACCTCCAGGTGGTTCATCGGCAGCGGCGGGTGGAGCTGCAGCGGGGACTGCCGGGTTCACGCCTCGCCGAGAGCCGACGCGCGTTGGAGGGGGGAGATTCGCATAGCTTCTCGCCACGACCAATCGCTTACTGAGGCCCTCCGTGTGGGTCGCAGAGCCTTGGAGTCGGTGCCCGGAGTAAGGATGCTGGGAGACTTCGCCTGGCACGAAGACCGAGCGCTCTGGGCTCTTCGCTGCAGGATCACCACGGACGTTGAGTCGGGAGGTCTCATACCTCGCACAACCGACTGGTACATCCACATCCGAGACACATACCCGTTCGGTCAAGTCATCTTCTACCCGGCGAAGGTCGGGGGTGTATCGCACACCTTCAATCACCAGAATCACAATGGAGCCGGGCCCAACGAATTGCCGTGGAGATGCGGGCGTCTGTGTGTCGACACAAGCCTTCGCACTCTGGGGCGGCGGTCCTACGATGTTGAGCCATTCGACCCGGAATCCAGGCTCGCCTGGCATGTCCGCCGAGTACAGGAGTGGCTTGGCCTGGCGTCACGAGGCGAACTAGTCCTTCCTGGCGACCCCTTTGAGTTGCCACACATTCCGTTTTCTTCGGGTCCGAAGGTTGTCTTCGCCGAGGGACCCGAGCACCTCTCTTTCTGGTTGGGGCGTCATCCCCGAAAGGGCACTGCGAGTGTCCGAATCCTAGAGGAAGACTCACCAATTCTCGTGGTGGACGACCTAAACGTGGGCAAGTCGGGAGCAGATCTCAATGCTCCCTGGACCAAACCCCTCGGCAAGGAAAGTGATCTTGGCGTGGCGTGGATCTGGCTCGACCGGCTACCAGTGGTCAATCCATGGGCGATACCAACAACATGGGGGCAGCTCCGAACGTGCTGCAAAGCACAGGGCGTAGATCTTGACTCTCTGTTGAGGCCGTTATGCGGCAACCTCAGGGACGGGAAGAGGCACGTTCTGCTTGTTGGGTTTCCAACCCCGGCCCGATTTCAGGAACCTGATGTCCAGGCCCACTGGCTCGCAATCTGGCTCCCGCCCCTGACTTCACGGCCCCAACCTGGGTTTCGCCCCACAGAGGCAGGCTACTGGAGCCGAGACCGATCGCTTGCATTCGGAGACAGTGTGCCTCTGGAATGGGTTGAGACCGAGAACTGGCATCAGGATGAGATATCAGGTCGGGGGAGGTTGAATCCATCGGTACGGTCAAAGTCTATTCTGATCATCGGTGGTGGTGCGGTTGGCTCGGTGCTGGCCGAAATGCTAGTCCGCTCAGGCGTCCAGGATGTGACGATCATAGACCACGACCGCCTAAAAGTTGGTAACCTCGTCAGGCACACTCTCGGAGTTAGCCATGTGGATAAGTCGAAAGCTCTGAACCTGGCAGGTCGCCTCGATGATGCAGCGATCCATTCCGTCGTAACTCCCATAGATGCCACATTTCCCCCAACTGACAGCAAGAACATCAATCGTGTACTGGACGCCGATGTCGTCGTCGACTGTACGGCAGACGACTCCGTTGCGGAGCATATGCGTAGGTTCGCTTGGGACAGACCCGTTACCTTCGTGTCGGTGTCAGTTGGATTGAAGGCTAGGCGAGCGTTCACCTACGTGGCGCACAGCAACACGTTCCCGGCCGACGACTTCGCAATTAGGCTGGATCCCTGGCTCCGATCTGAAATGGATGGCTACGATGAGGAGTTGCCGCGGGATGGCACGGGGTGTTGGCACGCGCTGATGCCGGCGCGGATCGATGACATCTGGATAATGACCGGGGCGGCTCTAAAGACCATAGAATCCGCAATCGCCGAGCCTCCGAGTGAACCGACTCTGGTCGTATTTGAGCAGCAGTACGAGAATGGTGAATTCGTTGGGCTACGTAGAGTGTCCGCACCCGACGCCATCTCCTAACCTCACCATGTGCTCCCCCGATGGGCCCTATCGCGTCCAAGTTGGGTATCACCAGTTGAAGGCTCTATTGGATATGTGCCGTGAGTCCGGCGACTTGGAGACCGGCGGGGTCCTTGTTGGTCGGTACAACGAGGCTTACGACACTGCGATAGTGACGCGAGTGTGGGCCCCGCCAGGAGACTCGGTCAGGAGGCGGACCAGCTTTTGGAGAGGAACCCAAGGCCTGCAACATCAACTCGACAACTTGTGGAAGGCCCGGGAATACTACCTTGGTGAGTGGCACTATCATCCTCGAGGAGGGGGACAACCGAGCGTTGGGGACAAACGGCAGATGGTCCAAATTGCCGAATCGTTTGATTACAACACTCCGGAGCCCGTGTTGATAGTGGTCGGTGGATCGGACTGGGAAGTGCTGGCCCACGTGTTCCCGCGATACAGCACAGCCATTGGGCTTCTCTAAACACACGCAAAGATACTGGATGCATTCAAACGAGCACCTCTGGTCGATGTGGATGAATATTGCATCTCCCCTAGGGTAGTATAAACAAGGACATTGGGCGCAGCCACCGCAATATTATGTGTAAATATCCGACAGGTGGAAGACTCCTTTCTTGAGAGGGGGTTTTAGTCCGAGGGCGAGGTGTGGGCGGTGGTAGTGATACCGATCCAGGAACTGCTCTACTAATCTCCGGCACTGAGGAAGGTCCTGGGCGCTGTAGCGGGTCCAGCCCAGACATTCTTTCCGCACTGTCCGGTTGAAGCTCTCGATGTAGGCCTGCTCGTTCTTCTTGTAGGGCCGAGCCACCCGGTGTCGTTGGCAGTAGGCCAACACCCGCGCTGCAAAGGCCTCTTTGAACTCACTGCCCCCGTCCGTTTGGATCAACTCCACCCTGCCATCGAAGCGCCGTGTCATCGCTTGTTCCAGGAAGGGCAGCAGCCCCTGTTCTTGGATGCCCCGAACCCACAGATGGATCGTCTCCCGGTGTTTACCCAGCTGCCGCGCTATCTGCGCTTTTGTCACCCCTTGCTCATACAACTCCCAAGCCAACGTTATCAATGTGAGATTTGACATGTCCATGAGCTTACATGGACTGTCGGATTTCTACGGAAACATTGCGGCCACCCGGATTTCGACAGAGCGAAGACAGCTCGGTAGATCCTCACCCAGCCCAACGTCGGCTACCGCGTGATCAAGGACGACATGCCATGAGCTCTCAGTAGGTTCTGAGGGTGCCGAAATGTGTCTGTAGGACGGTAGGCAATTCCATCCTAGAGATACCTGCAAGGTCCCCAGCAACAATTCCATGATGGCTCTGTCTATCGTCAAAATAGGCTCACCACACTGGACAAAATTGAGAACCTTCGTGTTGAGGTTCAGCTTGGTTTTGTAGTCACCCCTTAGTCCCGGTCCATTGGCGAAGGCCCGCTCCGAGCTCTGTTAGACGCTTTCCGGCAATGGAGATGACAACCATCGGCGCCCTAGCGATTAACGAGGCCGCTTGTTGTTGCCCGACCCATACTGCCCTGGGTCCTTCGAATTACCCGACCCCCTGTTCCTAACCTCAGAGTTGCCCGCGACCTCCTACAATCAGTCCAATCTCACTAGCGCACACACCTCGATAGCTTAGGGGGTGGATATGGGTCTGGATCAGCGCATATGAGACAATAGGCTTACCGCTTCGGTAAAATGGGCCCGTTAGTAACCCTATCGACCCGTCAGGAGCTGAGATTGGCTGAACTTGACATCGACCGTCTGATATCCAAGCTCAAAGAATTCGATGCGCTGAGGGACACTGACTCAATCAGCCAAGGCGAGGTCGACCGAATCCAGCCAGCCTATGCCGATGAATGGCCTGCGCTGCTAAACGAGTCGGTGCGTGAGGCTATGGTCAACTCGGGGGTCGCTCGACCTTATCAACACCAGGCAGATGCGATAGTCAAGGCCCTTAGCGGAGCCGATGTGGTGATGGAATCGCCGACCGCGAGCGGCAAGACCCTGGCTTTCACCGCCCCGATGCTTCATGTCCTAAAGGAGAACCCAGGCTCTCACGCGATGATGATCTACCCCATGAAGGCGTTAGCCTTCGATCAGCGGTCACAAATCCGCCAAATCTGCGAACCACTCGGTTTTGAGTCCTGGCCTTACGACGGAGATACGGATGGCTCTGACCTTAACGACGGCAATAATGCTTGGTTTGATGAACAAAACGGAAGCATAAAGGCGCTGATCCGACAGCAACCACCACACATCCTACTTACTAATCCCGAATACCTGAACATGTCCTTTCTAGGCAGTCGGGAGTCTTGGGAAAAGCACGAAAAAGGAATAGGCTTTCTGCGAAATCTACGGTTCGTCGTCATAGACGAGATGCACGAGTACCGCGGTTTTTTCGGCAGTAACATGGCCCTTCTCTTGAGGCGGTTCTTCTTGCATCTGAATCGCATAGGCGCGCATCCCCAGGTGTTTCTGTCGACGGCTACTTGCGCCAATCCGCAGGAACATTCTGAAGCCCTTACCGGACGCCAAGTGGACGTGATATCTGCAAGGTCGGTGCTATGCCCTCGACGACGTTTTATCTTTGTCAAGCCTGAGATTCCAGACTACCAATACCGTGACATTTTAAGGCTTCGCGTTGAGCAAGCCGCCCTCGCCGCCCTCTTTGAGGGTCTGCAGGTGTTAGTATTCTGCCCAACCAAGCGCTTCCTCGAAATTGCCTTCAGTAACTCCAAGCGCAAGGCCACCGAGTTGGGGTTAGATCCTGGCTGCATTTCGGCGTTCCACGCTGACCTGAAACCCGACACTCGTCAACAAATACAAGAGAGAATCAAGTCAGGCGAGATTCGAGTAGTCTTTACGACTAATGCTTTAGAGATCGGGTTAGACGTGGGTGGGCTAGACGGAGTTATCCTGGCAGGCTTTCCATCCAATATCATGTCGGCTTGGCAGCAGATTGGCCGAGCTGGTCGGGCTTGGGACCAAGACTCCTTTGTGCTGTTTTACGCCATGAATGACCCCATCGACCGATTCTTTGTGGGTAACTTGGAAGCCTTTTTGAATAAGCCCTTTGACGAACTCGTCGTTGACCCGGCCAACGAAGAGCTCATAAACAGACATCTACCTTCCCTAGTCGAAGAAACGGGAGGAAGCCTGCTGCCAACGGAAGAAGCAATTCTTGGCTCAGCATTTTCCAATGCAATCCAAGGCAATATCGCTACATTGCCTAAAGGCTACAAGCCACAGCGGTACCTAAACTTGCGCGGCGGAATCGGACAGTCCTACGATCTGAAAAGGCATAACGAGAAAATAGGCCAGATTTCGGCGATGAGACGATTTCGGGAGGCCTACATTGGGGCGGTTTTTCCGTTCTTCGGTCAGCGATATGTCATAAAGTCTCATGAGGAGCAAGCGGTCGTTCTTGAAGATTCAGACGCTCATTTGAGAACCGAGCCGGGGTTCTTCACGATTATCACCAAGTCAGATTTCTATGACGGCCTTGGTTACGGAGACGTCGGCGTATACTACGGTTCGATTAGTATCGTAGTGAACTTCACCGGATACAAGCTGGTGGATGATCGCTCCGGTGACACACTTAGAACCGGCGGCGTCAACGACGCCCTTTTCCTGAACAATCTACACTCGCTGTGGATCGATCTGCCCAACAACTTCACTGCCGCAGATGGTATAGGAGCAGTGGAGCACATGATACGAGTGGGCGCTCTGTTCGTCATCCCGGCGGACCGATTCGACACCAGCACTTACTCCAAGACGGGCAACGAAGTGGGAATGTTCTGTTATGAGAACTACCCCGGCGGAATCGGGGTCGCCAAGAAGTTGTTCAACGTTTGGGATGTAGCTCTGGAGAAGGGGCTTGAAGTTGCTCGAAACTGCCAGTGCCCGTCAGGTTGTCAGAACTGTATTGAGCCGGCCAAATCCTGGGATATCAGCAACGCGAAAATAGATAAGGTTAAGGGCATGGAGCTAGCTGAGGAACTTCTGACAGCAGGGAGAAATGGAGCCGACAAAAGGTTCCAAGGAGGGCTGATGCTGCCTATCTAGGCATGATATCTCGCCCCGACTGACCCTCTCCCAACCAAGCTAGTCTTCACGGTAGTATACCTGCGGGGCATTCAGATTCCTGGGTTCGAGTTTTTCGAGTCTACCAGACGGACAGTGCAGGAATATGTCTACACCCCTCAACCCGCTCAGTCGCCGCAGCTTGTCGACGGCGAGGGAGTCAGTGGCCTTGAAGGACACGTCCTCCGCGTGGCCGCCTTCCATCAACCTTAACATCAGACCATCAAGGAATGAGACCGGCATCAGGTCAATCCCGTCCAAATCAAGCACTACCGGACCGTCTTGCAGCAACGGCAACAGCTTGATATAAGTCTCCGCACCCCTTCTCCTTGTGGAAAATGCTGGCGAGAGATCCAACAGGGAAACCATCCGATCTTCGATCATTTCGATCCTTCCACAGGTATCTTTATCTCAATCTGCACTCCGGGCAAGTCGTATGTCATGCGGCCAGCTTCAACACCTTGTCGTCCGCCTCCAATGATAACCCATCCGTCCCCTGTACAGAGGCACATTTGCCCGCCGAGATGCAGGACGTCCTCCCGCACCGTACCGAATCCGGTGCCGCCCTCAGTGCTCCCCGTGACCCCGTCCTCCAATGCCTTGAGCGCGGCTTCGTAGTGGGGGGCTGACGCCAAGTGTTTATAGTGAGAATTCCTGCTCAAGCTACTCCGTATGCCAACGCCGCAATCGCCCACAGCGAAGTGCAGGTCACCCCGCTGCGGATACAACTGTACCGCACACGCGGCTAGCTGCTGGCCGGAGTGCCGGCTGAAATTGTCCACCAACTCGACGGCTACCTCCGTCACTAAGCCCGCGTCAACCCTAACGGAGTTCTTCCTGAGGATTTCTCCGACCATGTCGCCGACGTATTCGGCAATGTATTGATTGTTCTCAATATCTACTATGTCGCTCAGGGAGGTGAATCTAGCATGTCTCTGGAGAGGCTGGGAGGCTGTTGGAATCGCTGCAATGTTGTAACGGCCCCAAAACCTCTGTGATTCCAAGTATCGTGTAACCTGTCTGGATCGCGGGCTAGTGATGTTGAAAAACTTTCCGAGGCTATTGAAGTGCCGAAGGAACATCCCCAGGTAAACGAGCCCGAAAGGTTCCACAAACGAAATGTCTGACAAATCAACTGTTGGTTTCTGGTCAGCGAGATCAACCAGGGAACACAACTCGCCAACCGTGTCCAGGTTCAAGGTAATCCGTGGATTGCTCATGCTAACCGTTTACAGAACTGTCCATGCCTCTGCGTCAATTGAAGCTTGGTAACATCCACGATGGGCCCCAGTCCCATGCCATAGCCTGAAGACATGGCGGCAAGGTAGTCCCAGCAAGTCTAGGGATGGCGATTATACCGTTTAGGGGTTTCGCCGCGCAACAGAAAATAACCGCCCTAAATCCACCATATAGAACGAAAAAACTCACCATCGGAGCCAGTTTTGAGGTTGGGCATGATGGCAAGCGATCCAACAACACCATCCCCCACGAGGTAGAACCATTATGAGCCTGGGGGCATCGCCTTCCCAGTATGCGGAAGCCCCGAGTTACCGGGGATGACCGCTCTGCCCGACATCGGGACTGAACTGGAACTATGGTGAGCTACAGGGTTGGGAGAATCGTTCCACTGCCGCCCGGGCGTCAATCGAGGCGGCCAGGGTTAGACATGCACCCAGATAGTGATATCGCTGGTGCTCACGAACCTGGCGGGCGGGGGATGCGTGGAGGCCCTGCGGCCACTTGATAAGGACAAGAGGCCGAGTGTTGCGTTTGGCGGAAACTCACGGTATGCCCCGCGGGGAGCGCAGGGTGTTACCAAGGAGATGTCGGAAAGAATGCTGGAGGAGCGCACCGCCGCCCTCGGCGGTGTCCGGTACCTGGACCGATTCAACGACGGGGAGGAGGAGAACAGAAGGCCGGCTCCCATCGCATTCATTCCGGCCGCCACCGGTTAATTCCGTGATCTGAGGAAGGTCAACACCGATCTGAAGAGATTCGTCCAGCGCCATGCCCGGCTTGAGCAGACAATTTGGGCCCTCAAGCCGGACTCAAATCAAGCAGACCACACTGCTGATTGTGAAATCATAAACTAGATTGAAACTTCCCACCGAAAAGTTCGCAGTACAGTACATTTAGGTGTACCACCTCTCACTCTATGTGCCTCATCTGTTCAGTACCGCTCGGTGTTTTCCACTCTCCCTTTGGACCGTCCTCCGGCGCGGGCGGAAGGCAGGGAATGACCGCTCTGGGCGGCCTGCACAAAACTGTACTACAATTTCCAGTTGATAAATGACCCTTGTCGGTACCCGAGGAAATCAATTTGAGCGACCATCAGAACGGCGATATCCGAAATCTGGCCATCATTGCCCACGTCGACCACGGCAAGACCACCCTGGTCGACGCGCTGCTAAAGCAGGGACAGGTCTTCCGTGCCCACCAGCAGGTCGGCACCCTGATTATGGACACCAACGAGTTGGAGCGAGAGCGCGGCATCACCATTCTAGCCAAGAACGCCTCGGTCTCATACGGGGACACCAGGATCAACATCATCGATACTCCGGGCCACGCAGACTTCGGAGGCGAGGTGGAGCGTGTCATGAATATGGCCGACGGCTGTCTGCTGCTGGTAGACGCCGTGGACGGACCCATGCCCCAGACCACTTACGTGCTTCGCCAGGCCCTCAAGCAAAAGGTCACGCCCATGGTGGTGATCAACAAGATAGACCGACCCGAGGCCCGGGCCGCCGAGGTGGTGAACATGGTCCAGGACCTCTTCCTGGAGGTAGCGACCAACGCGGAGCAACTGGATTTTCCCGTGCTCTACGCATCGGCTAGGGACGGTTACGCCACAACGGACCCGGACGAGCCCGGGTCCGACATGCAGCCTCTCTTTGAAGCCATCCTAAATTCCGTACCCCCGCCGACCGGGGACAGCAGCGCCCCTCTGCAAATGCTTGTCGCGGCGCTCGACTACGACAGCTATCTCGGGCAGGTGGCCGTGGGTCGGATAACCAACGGCACGCTCAGGCTGCGTGACCAGGTGGCCCTGTTGGGACGCAGCGCCGAGCCCGCTTTTCACGTTGTGGAGCGCATTTTCGTATTTCGCGGAATGGACCGAGTCGAAGTCTCCGAAGCCCATGCCGGGGACATAGTTGCCGTCACCGGCCCCGACGGCGTGTCCATCGGCGACACCATCGCCTGTAGTGAAAACCCCCAGGCCCTGCCTTCCATAGACATCAACGAGCCGACTGTCCGAATGACCTTTGGGGTCAGCACCTCTCCTTTCATGGGCACGGAGGGGGAGCACTGTACGTCCCGCAATCTCTATGCCCGGCTTATGAGAGAGCTGCGGACCAACGTAAGCCTGAGGGTTGAAACCACCTCCAGCCCCGACGTTTTCGTGGTCTCAGGACGGGGGGAGTTGCATCTGTCCATCCTGGTCGAAACCATGCGCCGTGAGCAGTTCGAATTCCAGGTGTCTCGTCCCGCCCCCGTCACCAAGGTTATCGCAGGCAAGGTCCACGAGCCCTGGGAGATTCTGAATATCACCACCCACGAAGAGTACGTGGGTGTGCTGACCAAGTACATTTCCGCAAATCTGGGCCAGCTCAGGGACATACGCTACGCCGAGGACGGGTACGTGTACCTGGAGTACAAGATTCCCACGCGAGGACTCATAGGATTCAACGCATTCTTTCTCCGCGCGACCCGGGGCGACGGAGTGATGAGCAGCGCCTTCACTTCGTACGAACCTATGGAGGGAGAAATACAGGCCCAGCGCAGCGGGGTTCTCGTAGCGTCCGAGGGTGGCGTTGCCGTCACCTACGGCCTGCTCAACGCCCAGGGCAGGGGCGACACCTTCATTGACCCCGGCACGAAGGTCTACGGCGGCATGGTCGTCGGCTCCAACTCTCGCGGTGACGACATAGAGATTAACGTTTGCAAGGAGAAGAAGCTGACCAACATGCGCTCGTCCACAGCCGACATAACGAAGCGCCTGAAACCCACCGTGAAGATGAGCCTTGAAGAAGCTCTGGCGTTTATTGCAGATGACGAGCTGGTGGAAGTCACTCCCCAAAGCCTGCGGCTGCGCAAGATGGAACTCTCCTCCGTGGACCGCAAGCGCAAGCGCCGAGACGGAGCGCGGCCTCGAGACCAGGCCGTCGCCGGATAGCAGCTGCATTTCTGTTACAATAGGTCTACGCACGTGACCGGCGCACCTCGATTTATTCGGAAGTGGGCTATCATCTGCCCCACTGCATTTCCCCCCACCAGCGTCGGACCATTATTTCAAACCACCAAGAAAAGGTACTTCATTTCCGCATGCCATCCATAACCATGACCTCCCGCGCCCGCAAACCCGTCCGTACGAAGAGCCACCCTGCAATATGCGCCGACTGTAAGACTTCTACCTCGGTTCCCTTCGTGCCACGGCTCGACAAGCCGGTGTACTGCCGCCCGTGCCTCCAGTCCCGTCGTCACGCCCCTCGGGCTGCGGCCAAGGCTACTGTGGACGAGCCTGTGAACGACTATGAGCCCCTGGATGATATCGGCGACCGCGCGGATTCTATATTTCCAGGCATGGCCCTGAAGGCCGCTACCAGGCAGGCCATCGCTCGGATGGACATATCCGAGCCCACGCCAATACAGGAGAAGTCGATCCCACACCTGCTGGACGGACGAGACCTGATTGGCCAGGCACGCACGGGCTCCGGCAAGACCCTCGCGTTCGCCGTTCCCATGGTGGAGCAGTGCGACCCAACAGTCGGGCAGATTCAGGCGCTTGTGCTGGTCCCCACGCGGGAACTGGCCATTCAGGTGGCCGAAGTAACCGCGGCCCTGGCGTCGACGCGGCGCCTGCGGGTCACGTTACTTTACGGCGGTCGTTCCATAAAGCCGGAATACGCGGCGTTGAAGGGCGGTGTCCACATCGTCATTGGCACCCCGGGCCGGACCCTGGACCATGTACGGCAGGGCACGCTTAACCTGCGGTCGGTGCGATTCATGGTGCTGGATGAGGCCGACGAAATGCTGGACAGGGGTTTCGCGCGCGACGTCGAGGCGATCCTTGGAAGGACTCCCCCGGAACGCCAGACCGCGCTCATGTCCGCCACGATGCCCGAGTGGGTCGCCAAGACCGCTGCCAAGCACCTGAAAGACCCCGTAAGGGTCGAAGTAGACTCGGACTTGCAATCCCTGCCTAGCGTGGACCACCTTGTTTACACCATCCGCAAGAGTGACAAGTTAGAAGTCCTCCAGGACCTGCTGAACGAACGGCGGGGCGCTCTTGTCATTGTCTTCGGCAGGACCAAGCACGGCGTCAAGAAGCTGGCGAAGCAGCTCAACGGTTTGGGTTACCCGGTCGGAGCGTTGCAAGGCAACCTCAGCCAAAATGCCCGTGAGCGCGTGATGAAGGAATTCCGTTCCGGCGTCTCTCCAATCCTTGTCGCAACGAATGTCGCGGCTAGGGGGCTGGACGTGGAAGGCATTGAACAGGTCATCAACTATGACCTTCCGGACACCGAGCTTCTCTTCACACACCGCGTCGGGCGGACGGGCCGGATGGGACGCGCCGGCGAGGCCGTTACGCTCATAACTTCGGATGAGGAGCGTAAGTGGCGGGAGATCGAGCGGGGCCTGGGCCGCCATTTCAAGCGCATGCCCTGGAGCTTCAACCGGCAGCAGGCGCAGCCTCAGAACAGCTACGCCTAGGATACCCGCGCTTAAACTTCAATTTCCTCGGGCTTCTCCTACGCCCTGGCGCCCTATGTTCGCTGACGGTCTGCCGGGACACGAGACCTGCAGTCCGGGCTTTCTGGAGTTTTATCACAGATTCAAGAGTTAGCATTTTTGTGCGCGTAGGTGTACCATTTTTCCCCGATTCACTCCAGCATATGAATGGACTACTTGCCCAGACCCGAGGAGGCTATGACAACTAACGATTCCAAGGCCGACGTCGTAATTATTGGCGCAGGCATCGTCGGGGCCTGCACCGCCTACTATCTTGCCAAGAGGGGTGTGAACGTTGTTATTGTCGAAAAGGGCGAGGTCGCCGGTGAGCAGTCCTCTCGGGCCTGGGGCTGGGTGCGACAGCAAGGCCGGAACCCGAGGGAGATCCCCCTCGTCATGTTCGCCAAGCAGCTCTGGACCGGCCTCACCGACGAAATAGGCGCCGACCTCGAATGGATTGAAGGCGGCTCCCTCAAGCTCGCCTACACCGACGACGAACTCTCAGAATTCGAGGCATGGTCACGGGAGGCCCGCGACCTTGGCCTCGATACCACCGTCCTCTCCCGGGGCGCGGTCAATCGTGAAATCCCAGCCCTCAGCGGCCCCTTCCTCGGCGGCATCTACACCCCCGACGACGGCCAGACCGAGCCCCGTCGCGCCACGGAGGCCATTGCCAACGCCGCCAAGGAGAACGGCGTCTCCCTCCGTACCCGGCACGCCGTCGAGCGCCTTGAGGTGGAAACCGGCGCCATAAAGGCAGTCGTCACCGAAAACGGCCGCATCGAAACGGACAAGGTCGTATGTGCCGCCGGGGCCTGGACTGCCAAGGTCGCCCGTATGATCGGCGTTCACGTGCCCCAGAGAGTCGTAAAGGGCACGGTGGCCTGTACCGAACCCGCCCCCTTCGTCTCCCACTGCACCGTCATGACCCCGGAGGTGACCTTCCGGCAGAAGCGGGACGGCACCTTCTACATCTCCCACGGCACCCATTCCGACTACTACATTGATCTGGAGGCCCTCCGGGACGTGGGCCTTTTCATGCGCAACTTCCTGCGGATTCGCAAGAGGACTAATGTACATTTGGGCAAGAACCTCGTCGATGACATTGTCCGGGCGCTGCCTGGTTCCCCCGCACGGATTCACCCCTTCGCCCACACTGTTGGCGTCGAACCCAACCCCAACACCGACTTCGTAGACCGGTCCATCCGACACCTCCGCAAACTTCTCCCCTCAGTGGGTCGACTGGAGGTCCAACGCACGTGGGCAGGCCGCATAGACGCCAGCCCGGACGCCACCCCCATCCTCGGCGAGGCCTCCGGCGTGAAGGGCTTCTACATCGCCACAGGCATGAGCGGCCACGGCATCGCCATGGGTCCGGGTGTGGGGCTCGTAATGTCCCAGCTCGTCATGGGCGACACCCCCAGCGTCGATCTCCAGCCCTTCCGCCTATCCCGCTTCAAGGAAGGAGACTCGGCGGACTGGCGGAAGACGCTTTAGGCTCCCACAGCAACGTCTCCGATTACACTGAGTTACTTTGTAAAAGCGTGACATAAGGGCTTCAGAGTAGGGTTTTCCATCCTGTGCGAAAATTTAGGCTTCTAATCAAGAAAAATGTGTCATCGCACATCAGAGCCAAATCACTACATACGTCTGGGACATGTCGATTGGCTCGCTTTCGGCTTGGTCTAGAATGTTCATTCGTTATTACGAAGCGTCCTAAAGGGCAAGAAAGTGCATAGGCTATTAGAAATGGATCCCTTCCCACCTCTTCAATCTCTACATCGGTGAGATCGTTTGAATAGCCTCGGTTAATCACCTCCACTACCAAGTCTCTGGCCACCTCTTCATCCAATACAATTGCGCTCCTGTTAACTTGTAGCCATTTGACTAATGGGTCAGGCTCCTTTTGTCGTGGTAATACGATTTCCTCGAACATTTCCTCTGGCATCTTTACTTGGCCAGTCTCACCCATGGCTTTCAACCAGTCCCAAAATTCTGGGACTCTTTCAATAGGATAGTAGTCTCTATTCGCATCGATGAGCACATTCGAATCCAACAAATAGAGCACAGTAGTGACCTATGAAGGATGTCCGGCATCGAGGAGGGGCCGAACTTGCCTCGGAGAGACTCCTAGAATACGAGCGGCCCTTGATGTGGACACGGCCCCCGCACTCATCATCCTCTCAATGAGACCAATTACTCTTCCCCCGAGACGATGCCTGCGTACTCGATAGTAATTCACCACAGCCTTGTCGGCCCGTCTCTTGGCTCGGATTTCATCTCTTTCACCGTGCCATGCACTGCGAAAAAGCAAGAAGAGTTGTCTGTAGGTTTCTTGGTCAATAAGTCGCGTGCGGTATGCTTTGTAAGCAACCATGCTTCGGCTAACTTTGAACTTAGTTGCAACTACTCCGATCCGCGCCGCGATCTCCGCAATACTGCCTCCACTGTGCACGAAAGAGCTGTGCACAGCGTTGTCATCCAAGAGGACATTTCCTGCAATGTCGTTACAGAAATGCTCCACCTGGTTCTCTCCGTAATCTCCGCTAATACCTGTATGTCCTAGGAGCAAATGTACCGTCTCATGCAACAGAGTAAACGACCATGCCGCTCTGGAGTCTTGGTCATTGATGACAACAAACGGAGCTACGTTGTCAGCTATGGAAAACCCACGGAATACCGTTGGCTCAATGGTGCTCAAATGGTTGCCCAAATCGCCCTTAAGCAACACAAATATCCCTGCTTCCTCAGCCTTCAACCGCAATAGGTCGAAAGCTGAGGACACAGTTGGCTGCGCACGATATAAATCGGCTTCTATTCCCAACCAAGACACAAGGGAGTGCAACACAATTTGAGACCCGTCCTCTATCTGATGGGAACCGACAAAGGGGATAGCATTGGCCTCATCTTCGTCTTCTAGCAAAGCTCGTACCATACTTTGTCGAGCAGTAATTTCGCGGGTTAACACATCTAGCAGTCTCTCATCCCCAGGGTCGTAGTCATTAGGAAGGGTGCGGAAATCAAGGCCTCGCTTTGACTTCCTTGGTGGATTCGACAGATAAAAGGTGAGAAGCGGTCGTCGGTATTTATCTGACATTTTCAGAAGTTGCGGTCTAGACGGCTCTTTCTCACCGCGCTCAATTACGGCAAGTTTCTCTACCGCGGTCGATTTGGCACTGTCATGGAAGCCCAACTTCCTTGCAGCTGCCTCCTGAGTTAGGCCAGCTGTATCGCGGGCCCACACTAGTATTTCAGGGTTAATACTGGGCATCTTCAACCGGTTCTTCTGATGGCCTTATGTTAGTGCTTATTGTTTCAGCTTGCTACTAGGCTCCCCCACCCTGTGACACGAACCCCTTGCCCCACCCCTCCTCCTCCCGCTATTGTACCTGCCATGAAATTCTTCTCCCCCTCCTCCGCAATTTCCCTTAGGAGAACCCGGCTGCTAAAGAAATATTTCCATAAAAACAATCAAAATTCGTGCCTGAGCCCGCGCAACAATCAAAGTCTTTGACAGAGGGAGACACCAATGACTGACCTGCCCAACGAAAGGCCCTTCGGGGCCGTCTTTCCCAACGAAGAGTACGACGCACGCCGCGCCAAGGTCCGCCAACGCATGGCCGACCGCGGGATCGACGTCCTTTACGTCAGCTCGCCCCGCAACATCACCTACCTCACGGGCTTCGACATCATCTGGTTCTATCACGCCTCCCCAACGGGCCTCGTGCTCAGAGCCGACTCCGAGAAAGTCCTCTTCCTTGACTCCTACCACGAGCGCATGGTCAACGACTTCTGCTACATCGACGAGGCCGTCTTCTACGCTACCTTCCCCTTCCACCCGATGGGCCCGCAGCTTGGCACGGTCATCGACTCCATGAAGGACCGTGGCCTGCTCAACGGCTGTGTCGGCATCGAAAAGTGGGCCTACTCCCCGTCGCCCGCGATGATGCAAGACATGGAGCAGCGCATGTCGGATGCCGGGGCCCGTGTCGTTGACGGGTCATGGATCGTGGATACCGTGGGGCTCACCAAGTCACCGCTGGAGGTCGCCTGCGTGAGACAAGCCGCCGAGATCGCCGACATCGGCATCATGGCGGGCCTGGAAGCCGCCGCCCCCGGTGTCACCGAGCTTGAGGTCAACGGCGCAATGCAGTACGCCATGGCTAAAGCAGGCGGCGAGGAAACCGCCATCCGGTGCGTCGTCAGCAAGGAGGGGTTCCGAATGCCCCACAAGCCCACCACCCGGATGCAACTGGAGGCCGGAGAAACCATCTTCGCCGACGTCTGCGGCGTATACAACCGTTACCACGCCGACCTCTGTCGCTTCTTCTGCCTCGGTGAGCCCACGGGAAAGGCAAGCGAGCGCATGAAGGCCCTGGCCGAGAGCATTCCCTACGTCCAGGATCGTGTGAAGGTCGGCGATCCGCCGACGGCCATCGGCAGGAACATCGACGATTACCTCGCTTCCTTGGGTCTTACCGGCGAGGTAGACCGCGGCGGCTACGATGTCGGTCTGTCCCTACCTCCCGACTGGGTCGGCCACACCCGCGTCGTGGGTGGCGGCTTCGTCGACGAACCGATGCAGCCGGGCTTCGTCACCAACTACGAGATATTCTCCCGGGGCAAGGACGCCCGTTCCGCCGGCCTCATCGACACCTTCGTGATGACGGACTCAGGCCTGGAACTGCTCTCCAAGCTTCCACTGGAGATACTGAGCAAGGGATAGGGTATAGGATAGACTCCCCTTAGATACCTAACCAATAGAAGCACCCCGGAGGTAACCCGACATGTTCGTTAGAGCCGTAGACCAACTGGCAGGTTCCGACAAGGAAGGAAGATTGCAGGACGGAGACCTGTGGCTCAGGGCCGTGCGGCTCGTGACCAAGAGCGACCTCGTCGGCTTCTCCCTCGCCGATGTCCGCGCCTCTGCAGGCTGGGAGATCGACTGCCATTACAAGAACCACGTGGAAGCGACGTTCATCAAGTCGGGTGAGCTTACGCTGACACAGGTCTCCACTGGCAAGAGCTGGAATGTGGGGCCGGGGGACGTGTATGTCGTCGGACCCCAGGACAAGCACCACGTCTCTACGAAGACCGAGATCCATGCCGTTACCGTCTTCAATCCCCCCTTGGTAGGCAACGAAAAGCCCGACGCCGACGGCTCCTACCCTCCGACCGGCGATGTGCCATCCGCATGGGCCGGCCCCTCCGGGCGGTCCATGTTCCTGAAGAGACGCACCGACGCCCGGGAAGTCGGCGTCAGCCACGGCGCGGCCAAGGCCTATCGCTACCTCACCCAGGAGGACCAGTGTGGTTTCACCATCTCCACCCCCCGCTCCCCTGCGGGCGATGGCATCATCCTCCACTACAAGAACCACGTGGAAGCCAACTATGTAATTGAGGGAGAGGGCACCGCCGAAGACCTGACCACCGGCGAGAAATGGGACCTGTCCCCGGGGTCCATGTACTTCGTGGGCCCAAAGGACAGGCACCAGGTTAACACCCAGACCGGCTTCTACCTGTTAAGCGTATTCAACCCGCCCCTCGTCGGAGATGAGACCCACGACGCCGAGGGCGGCTACCCCCCCACCGGCCCCCTCCCCGAAGCCTGGATTCCCTAAATGCCTCCCAACCCTCCTCCCGTTATTCCGGCCGCCGAGAGCCGGAATCCATCCCCAAGGGGTGGGGGGTTCTGTCCCCTCTCCCTCGACTGGGAAGGGCTAGCGCGAGGGTGATCCCGCGGGGTGGGGTGTCCCAAGACCCGAAAAACCAACCAAATCCCAGGAGGTGACCCGACATGTTCGTAAGAACCCTTGACCAGCTCGCAGGCACAAACAAGGAAGTCAACTGGCAGGACGGAGACCTGTGGCTCAAGGCCGTCCGCCTGGTAACCAAGGATGACGGCGCAGGCTTCTCACTCGCAGACGTCCGGCTCTCGGCGGGCTGGGAGATCGACTGCCACTACAAGCATCACATAGAAGTCAGCATAGTCATCTCCGGCAGCGCCACCCTGACGGAGTACGCCACCGGCAAAAGCTGGGAGGTCGGCCCGGAGGACGTGTACGTGGTCGGGCCGAATGACAGGCACCACGTCTCGACCAAGACCGAGTTGCACGGCGTCACCGTCTTCAACCCCGCCCTCGTCGGCACCGAGACCCCTGACGAGGACGGCGCCTACCCCCCGTCCGGCGATGTCCCACCGGCATGGGCAGGCGGGTCAGGACGGACAATGATCGTCAAGAGACCCGAGGACGCCCAGGCCGTCGGCGTCCGTGGCACGGGCGCGCAGGCCTTCCGCTACATCACTCAGGCCGACGGCTGCGGCTTCACCATCTCCACCCCCCGTTCCTCCGAGGGCCATGCCAAGGAGCTGTGGTACCAGAACCACGTAGAGGCCAACTACGTGATCGACGGCCAGGGCTCCGTCGAAGACCTGAACACCGGCGAAAAGTGGGCCCTTTCCCCCGGCTCGATGTACTTCGTAGGCCCGAAGGACAGGCACCTGATGAGCTTCGACACCGCTTTCTCCCTCATCAGCGTCTTCAACCCGCCCCTAGTCGGCAACGAGACCCACGACGACCTCGGCGGCTATCCCCCCACCGGCCCCCTCCCCGAGGCATGGCGTCCATAGATATCCGCCGACGGTGCGTGTCCGTTGGAACTATTTCGAGTAGACTGAGGCCCGATCCCCATATAAACGAATCAAAAGGCTGGAGGTGAAGCGATGTTCGTAAGAAGGCTGGAGGACTTGGCCGGGACCGACATGGAGATGGTCAAGACCGACGGGAATAAGAAACTGCAATCAAGGCGGCTGGTCACCAAGGCGGACGGTGCCGGTTTTTCCCTTTCGGACGTCAGGGTTTCCGAGGGCTGGGTTGTCGACCTGTGGTACAAGAACCACGTGGAAGGCAACTTGGTGGTAAGCGGCGACCTGCACGTCGATAACCTGGTCAATGGCGATAGCTGGGACCTGGGCGCCGGAGACCTCTACGTGGTCGGGCCGAAGGACCGGCACCGACTGACCGCCAACAGCGACGTTCACGTTATAAGCGTGTTCAACCCCGCCACCCTGGGCACCGAGCGCCACGACGCCGACGGCGCCTACCCGCCCACAGGCGACCTCCCCCCCGAATGGCAGGGGGAGAACGGGCGGACCATGTTCGTCAAGCGGCTGGCAGACACCAAGGTGGTCGGGATAAGCCATGGCCGCTCCACCGCCTACCGATATCTCAACCAGCCCGAAGGTTGCGGTTTCACCATGTCCACCCCCCGCTCCCCAGCGGGCAAGGGAATTGTCCTCTGGTACAAGAACCACGTGGAGGCCAACTACATCCTGGAAGGCGAAGGCACGGTGGAAGACCTGACCACCGGCGAAAAATGGGACCTGGCCCCCGGCACCATGTACTTCGTGGGGCCAAAGGACCGCCACCAGACCGTGAAGTTCACCGACACCTACCTGCTCAGCGTCTTCAACCCGCCCCTCGTCGGCGACGAGACCCACGATGAAGAAGGCACCTACACGCCCAGCGGCCCCATCCCGGAAGCCTGGAGGCCGTAAATCCCGCATCCGGAGGTAAGCCATGTTCGTTAGAAGAGTCGATGACCTGAACGGCACCGACAAAGAGATGTTGGTGGAAAGGGGTGGAAGCAGACTGCAAGGCAGGCGTCTGCTCACCAAGGAGGACAGCTGTGGTTTTTCCCTGTCGGACGTCCGAATCTCCGCAGGCTTCTCCGCGGACCTGTGGTACAAGAACCACGTGGAGGGCAACCTGATCGTCTCCGGTGAGATGGAGGTGACCGATCTATCCAGCGGGAACAGCTGGACATTGGAGGCCGGGGACTTGTACGTGGTCGGGCCCCGGGACCGGCACCGGGGCACGGCAAAGACCGACTGCCACATCGTCAGCGTGTTTTGCCCCGCCACTCTCGGAACCGAGCGCCATGACGCGGACGGATCCTATCCGTCCACCGGAGACATTCCTCCCGCCTGGCAGGGAGAGAATGGCCGCACCATGTTCGCCCGCAGGCTCTCGGAGACCCGCGTCGTCGGCATTAGCCACGGGCGAACAAAGGCCTACCGATACCTCACCCACGACGATGAGTGCGGTTTCACCATCTCCACCCCTCGGGCTCCTGCGGGCCAGGGCATCGTGCTGTGGTACCAGAACCACGTGGAGGCCAACTACATCTTCGAAGGTGAGGGCACCCTGGAGGAGAAGAACACGGGTAAGAAGTGGGACGTTGGGCCGGGGACGCTGTACGTGGTTGGGCCGAAGGACCCGCACCAGCTGACGTCCAGCACGGGTTTCTACCTGATGAGTGTATTCAACCCGCCCATCTACGGAGGTGAGACCCACGATGACCAGGGCGGATACCCACCCACCGGCCCCATCGCCGAAGCATGGAAACCTTAAGTCGCTTATCCCCTCTCCCTTGACGAGCCCCCTACATAACTGTCATTCCGAGGCTCCGCGAGGAATCTGGGGCGGGGCATTCCGCTCGCCCTGAGCAGAGTCGAAGGGTATCAAGAGCGGAATGGGTGGAGCGTCTTGGTCCTAACTGGTAGCCGCGCATAGTTTTCTTGATGGATCGCAGATGCGCCTGAGGCTTGAAAAAGTAAACGTGCCCCACATTTGGAGGTGAAACCATGTTCGCAAGAAAGCTGGAAGACCTGGCCGGGACAGACAAGGATATGGTGCGACGTGACGGCGACAAAGTGCTGCACGCCCGTCGACTCCTCACCAAGGCCGACGGCTGCGGCTTCTCCCTCTCCGACGTGCTGTTCTCGGCAGGATTCTCCATCGACCTGCACTACAAGAACCACGTGGAGGGAAACCTAATCGTCAGCGGCATAATCGAGGTCACCGACCTGTCCAACGGCGCCAGCTGGGATGTCGAGGACGGAGGTATGTATGTGGTTGGTCCTAAGGACAGGCACCGTCTCACGGCCAAGACTGACGTACACCTGGTCAGTATTTTCAGCCCGGCAGTGATGGGCAATGAGAGGCACGACGCGGACGGCGCCTTCCCCCCGACAGGCGATATTCCCCCTGCCTGGCAGGGGGACGCGGGCCGGACGATGTATGTGAAAAGACTGGAGGACATCCCGGTAGTTGTAATAGGCCACGGCCGCGCGAATGCCTACCGCTACCTCACCCAGAAAGACGGATGCGGCTTCACAATATCTACGCCCCGAGCCCCTGCGGGCAAGAGTACTGTTCTCTGGTACCAGAACCACGTCGAAGCCAACTACATCCTGGAGGGCGAGGGCTCAGTGAAGGACCAGACAACAGGGGAGGAGTGGGACCTGGCCCCGGGGACAGTGTATGTGGTCGGCCCCAGGGACCGGCACCAGATACATGCGAACACCGATTTCTACCTGATGAGCGTGTTCAATCCTCCACTGGTTGGAGATGAGACCCACGATGACCAGGGCGGCTATCCACCCACCGGCCCCATCCCCGAAGCCTGGAGACCCTAGTCAGATCGTCCCCGCCCCTTCTACTACGCCCCTGCATAACCTCTACTGGAGGTGCCGGGGCCGCTCGTGCTGAGGCCCTCGAAGTATGAGCGGGGGTGGAGGTTGGATGATCACGCTGCCATTACAGGTCCTATCCGCAGTTACGCAAAGGCCTCTTGATGGATCGCAGATGCGCCTTAGGCGTGAAAAAGTGACAGTGCCCCACACTTGGAGGTGAAACCATGTTCGCAAGAAGACTGGAAGACCTGGCCGGGACAGACAAGGATATGGTGCGACGCGACGGCGACAAAATGCTGCACGCCCGTCGACTCCTCACCAAGGCCGACGGCTGTGGCTTCTCCCTCTCCGACGTGCTGTTCTCCACAGGATTCTCCATCGACCTGCACTACAAGAACCACGTGGAAGGCAATCTGATCGTCAGCGGCGTAATCGAGGTCACAGACCTCACAAAGGGCATTAGCTGGGACCTGGAGTCCGGGTCCCTGTACACGGTCGGGCCCAGGGATAGGCACCGACTCACGGCCAAGACTGACGTCCACCTGGTCAGCATTTTCAGCCCGGCAGTGATGGGTAATGAGAGGCACGATGCGGACGGCGCCTTCCCCCCGACAGGCGACATTCCCCCCGCCTGGCAAGGTGACGGGGGCCGGACGATGTATGTGAAAAGACTCGAGGATATTCCCGTGGTAGTAATAGGCCACGGCCGCGCGAAGGCCTACCGCTATCTTACCCACGACGATGGGTGCGGGTTCACCATTTCCACCCCCCGCGCCCCTGAGGGCAAGGGCATCGTTATGTGGTACCAGAACCACGTCGAGGCGAACTACGTTCTGGAGGGTGAGGGCTACGTCGAGGACGTGACAACCGGCGAAAAGTGGGACCTGGCGCCGGGAACCGTGTATGTCGTCGGGCCCAGGGACCGGCACCAGGTAACGTGGTTCACCGACCTATGGGTGATGAGCATCTTCAACCCGCCAATATACGGAGATGAGACCCACGACGACCAGGGGGGCTATCCACCCACCGGCCCAATACCGGAGGCCTTTCGGCCCTAGTTCAGCCCGTACAACGCCGCCGCGTTGTCCCCCACAATCTTGACCGTCTCATCCTCCGGGATGTCGTGGAAGTCTTTGGCTATCTGCTGACGGGAGAACGGGAAGACGCCCTCGGGGTGGGGGTAGTCGGAGCCCCACATCAACCGGTCGACGTTTAGGAGTTCGCGGGTCAGCAGCCCGGCGCGGTCATCCTCGAAGGTGGCCCAGAACTGGCGGAAGAAGTAGCTGCTGGGCGGCTCTTCCAGCTTGGGCTCCATCCAGTGCCGGTGGTCCTCCCACCAGTGATCGTTGAGCCGGAGCACGCTCGGGATCCAGCCAATTCCGCCCTCGGCCATCACGAACCGGAGCCCGGGAAACGACTGCGGTACCCCTGAGAGGATGAGGTCCGTCAAGCCACGGGCCACGGCGCATATCTTCTGCTCGATAACCGCCACGCCGACGCCCATGCTGCGGTACTTGTCGGCGCTTACCGACTTGGTGCTTGACCCGACATGGAACCCTAGCGGCAGACCGACATCCTGAAGCGCCGCCCAGAGCCTGTCGCCACCCTCCATGTTGACGTAACCGCCCTCCACTTCCAGGGGCAGCATCACCGACCTGAGCCCGAGCCTTGCGCATCGCTCAACCTCGGCTATCTTGCTCTCGGTAGAGCCGCGCATGGGAAGGATGCCGACGCCCATCAGCCGGTCGGGTGATGAGGCGCTGAACTCGGCGATCCAGTCGTTGTAAACGCGGACGATTTCGACGTGGAGATCGTCGTCGGAGGCGTTGTAGCACCATAGGCCGAAGACTCCGGGGTACATGATCTCGGCACGGATGCCGTCCAGGTCCTGGTCCTTGAGGCGCTCCACGGGGTCCCAGGCACCGGGCCGGGTATCTTCATAGCGGAGCCCGGCCATGTGAATTTCCTTGCCCTCGGCCTTATCGGTGGCGGCTGAGCCCTCGCCGGAGAGGCCGATGGCGAACTCGCCGAAGCCCTCCATGACGTAGAAGTCTCCGGAGTCCCGGGACTCGATGTGAGGCGCCTTCTCCGCAAGCCTGGCGTCCATCCGTGAGGTGAACAGGTCCTTGGGTTCAACTACGTGTCCATCAGCCGAAATGTAGCCTTCCGTAAGCGTGGTAGGCATGGGTCACCTCCTGGGTATACTCACCTCTAGCCGTCCGAGACCGAGGCACTCCTGCGATATGCTAACATCTCCGGCAACGCCGCCGGAAGTGATAAGGCAAGAACGGAGTCACATTAAGAATGGCTAACAGCGAAGAAAATCGATTGATGCCGGAGGCCTGGCAGGACGGCCCCCGATACGGCAGCCCGAGCACGTTTATGCAGGTGCCCGGCACCCGGGACCTGTCCAAGGCCGACGTTGCCATAGTCGGGTTACCGCTGGATCTGGGGACCATCATCCGCTCCGGGGCGAGGTTCGGGCCTCGAGGGATACGGACCGCATCCATGCACGTCGGGCTGCACGGGCTGGAGGTAGAAGAGCTTAGGGAGCCGTTCAAGAGCCTGCGCATAGTGGACTACGGCGATGTCGAATTGACCTACGGCTATATCGAGGAGGCGGTCAGGAGAATAGAGGTCGCTGTCGCCGACATAATCTCTCAGGACGCGTTTCCCGTATGCCTGGGCGGCGACCACACGGTTTCCCTCCCGATCCTGAGGGCTCTCTACAAGAAGTACGGGAAGATATCCCTCGTCCATTTCGACGCCCATCCCGACTTCTGGGACCCTCCCAAGGACATGCCTCTGCATCACGGCACCATGTTTCGCATTGCTTCCGACGAAGGGATCATGGACCCGGCCACTTCGGTCCAGGTGGGGATAAGAGGCAGACCCTCGATGGATATAGTCGACAACGTCAGGGCAGCGGGGATTACCGTGATCACCGGCGAGGAGTTCTGGCGCACGGGTGTAGACGCCACCATCGAGAAGATAAAGGAAGCGACCAGGGGTCGACCCGTCCACATTTCGTACGATATTGACAGCGTGGACCCGGGCTTCGCCCCGGGCACCGGCACCCCGGAGGTTGCGGGGCTGACCAGCCGAGAGGCGATGGCGCTGGTGAAAGGCCTGAAGGGAGTCGGGGCCGTTGGCTTCGATATAGTTGAGGTGGCTCCGGCCTATGACACGTCCGAGATAACCTCGCTTCTGGCCGCCAACCTGGTCCTGCAGTTCCTGCTGACCCTGGTGCCTGACGACAGGTAAGCCGAGAGGCTGCTGAGATGCCTTCTAAGAAGACATTCGATGACTGGCTGAATGACGTCGACGACCGCCTAAAGCCTCTGGCTGTAGAGTTGCGTCGAATGTTCCTGGAGGCCGCTCCCGACTTACGGGAGTCGATAAAGTGGGAAAGTCCATGCTTTGAAAAGAAGCTGAGGGTCTTCTACATAGCTTCCCAGGGGGACAGGTACGTGACCCTGGGCCTTTGGCAAGGCGCCCTCCTCCCCAACCCCGAGGGCCTTATCCAGGGCACGGGAAAACGGATGAGGCACGTGAAAATCAGGAGCCTGGAGGAATTAAAGGCGCCGACCCTCGGGCGAATAATTCGGCAGGCCGTGGAAATAGACGGGACTGAGGGCACCAGCAACCGGTAAGGGGTGGCGTGCTAGAGAAGGGTTGGGGGAGGTTGTGTTCCCCGATTTATCTTGTTAATAGTCGGGGGTAGAGACTATACTCGCCGCGACCTTGAGAAGGCATACAAGGCTCTTTTCCCCAATGAATACACGTGCTTCGGGAGGTAAGAATGGTTGACCAAGCCGTCGAGGAACGCGTCCTGCGTCAGATAAAGACCGAGCAGACCGTCAAGCTCGCCAGCGACCTGATTTCCATACCCAGCTTCAAGACGGAGGAGCAGAAGGTAGCGAGGTTCCTTGCCAACTTTTTCCGCCGCAGGGGCTATGAGGTCGAGCTACAAGAGGTGGAGCCGGGCCGGTATCAGACAATTGCGACGCTCAAGGGGTCGGGGGGCGGCAAGAGCCTGATGCTGAACGGACACATAGACATCGACCCGTTGGCTATGGGTTGGGTGCGAGAGCCGTTCACGCCCAGCTGGGAAGGTGACAGGCTCTATGGGGCCGGGATCAACAACATGAAGGGCGGCGTGACGGCCATCATCACCGCCGCCGAGGCCATCCGCAAGGCAAAAGCCCCGATGAAGGGCGACCTCGTCGTGGCGTGCGTTGTCGGGGAGCTGCAGGGTGGGGTGGGGACGGTATATGCCTTGAAGCAGGGCTTGCGAACTGACGGAGCATACGTGGCGGAGCCCACCGGCGACGGAGACAACATCATGACCACCCACGCGGGAGTCGTGGAGTTGGCCATCAGCACCATCGGGCAGTCGCAGCACGTTAGCCGCTCACATCTCGCCGTCGACGCCCTGGAGATGATGACAAAGGCCATACCGGCAATCAAGAACGTAGAATTCACCTACGAGCACAGACCCGACCTACCGGATCTTCCTCGTATCATCGCCGGCACCATCATTGGCGGGCGCGGCCGCAACCACGACCTGAAGGGCCCGAACTTCACCTGTGACTACTGCACGGTCATAGTCGACGCGAGGATCGTGCCTGGGCAATCACACGTGACGGTCAAGGCAGACCTGGACCGGGCATTGAACAAGATCAAGGAAGAAGACCCGACCTTCGAGTACGAGATCGTCACGCCGGTTCCTCCCGAGTACAAGGTGATGACGGAGTTCATGAACCCTATGGACGTGCCCAGGGACAACGTGATAGTGCAGAACCTGGAGAGGGCCTACCGCAGGGTGTCGGGTCGGGCGCCGGACAAGATAGGAGCCATACTGACCCAGTCCTATGCGGGCAACGACAGCTGCCACATCTGGGAGGCGGGCATTCCAGTGTGCCTGATGGGTGCCGAGAACGGGCGGGACCAGAAGGGTGAACCCGACTCCTACGTCATTGTGCCGAGCATGGTACAGCTGGCCAAGACCTATGCCATGGCCGCGCTTGACTGGTGTAACCAGGACAAGTAGGGAGTTTGGAAAGGCCGCCGGGATAGCTGTAAACGGAGACACCAATGGATACAGCAGTGAAGGACAAAGTCCTGGGCAAGATCAAGGATACGGAGGTTGTTGACCTGTGTAGCAGGATCCTTCGGATACCCAGCTTCAAGACGGAGGAGCAGAAGATAGCCAGGTACCTTGCCACCTTTTTCCGCCGCCGGGGTTACGAAGTCGACCTGCAGGAAGTGGAACCAGGTAGATATCAGACTATAGCTACGCTCAAGGGGTCGGGTGGGGGGAAAAGCCTGATGCTGAACGGACACATAGACATCGACCCCCTTGCTATGGGCTGGAAACGAGACCCGTGGACGCCGAGTTGGGAAGGTGATCGGCTGTACGGAGGCGGCGCCTTCAACATGAAGGGCGGGGTTGCTTCGATGATATCGGCGGCGGAGGCTATCCGGAAGTCGGGTGTGGAGTTGAAGGGAGACATCGTGGTGGCGTGCGTCGTGGGTGAGCTGCAGGGTGGTGTGGGTACGGTCCACGCGCTCGAAAGCGGGGTCACGGCCGACATGGCCATCGTCGCCGAGCCCTTTGGGTCGAAGACCATCATGACCATCCATGCCGGTGTCATCGGCATGGCAATAAACGTCCTGGGATACTCCAAGCACATCACGGTGCGTGAAGAGGCGGTGGACGCAATAGTGAAGATGATGAACGTGATCGATGCCGTGGACAAGGTTGAACTGAGACACACGCCGCACCCGGATCTTCCCGGATTGCCGCGCATTAACTGTGGGGCGATTATCGGGGGTCGAGGCCGGGACCACGACCTGAAAGGCCCCAACTACGTGAGCGACTTCTGCACTTCCATCTGGGACGTTCGCATAGTGCCGGGCCAGACCGCCGAAAGCGTAGAAGAAGATATCAGGAAGGTCCTGGATGGCCTGAGCGCCGAGGACCCGGAACTGAAATGGGAACTGGAGATACCCCCTCCCCCGCATTACAAGGGGGTGGCAGTGACCATGGACCCGGTAGACATCCCGAAGGACGAGTACATAGTCGGGGCCGTGGCCCGGGCCATTGAAGGGCACATGGGTGCGCCACCCGAGAACGTGGGCGCAATATTGCCTCGTTCCTACGCGGGCAATGACACCTGCCACTTGTGGAAGGCTGGCATCCCGTGCGTCCTGAACGGGCCGGGAGGCGACAGGTCCCTTGATGGAGAGGCCGACACCTTCGTCAACGTGAGCGAGATGGTCGAATGCGCCAGGACCCACGCACTGACGGCGCTCGAAGTATGCAACCTGCTGGCCTAGCCGGGGAGATCAAGAATGGCTGCCAAAACACTGGACAGAGTAACGAATCGGGTGAAGGAAGACTGGCTCGTAAGCTTTGCGAAGAAGCTGATCGACATACCCAGTTTCAAGACCGAAGAATCGCAGATAGCGCTGTTCCTGGCGTCTAACTTCCGTCGCTGGGGCTACGAGGTCGACCTGCAGGAGGTTGATCCGGGGCGATATCAGGTTATCGCAACGCTTCGGGGCACGGGTGGTGGCAAAACCCTCATGCTGAATGGACACATAGACCAGGACCCGCTTTCAATGGGTTGGAAGCGTGACCCGTGGACGTCCTCCGTGGAAGGTGACCGGCTGTACGGGGCGGGGATATACAACATGAAGGGCGGCGTTGCGTCGATAGTGGCAGCGGCCGAAGCGGTGCGTCGGGCCAAAGCGCCGCTAAAGGGAGACCTGCAGGTGGCGTGTGTTGTGGGGGAGCTGCAGGGTGGGGTGGGTACGGAGTACGCACTGGAGCACGGCTACCGCCCCGACATGGCGATTGTTGCAGAGCCCAATGATGCGGATACCGTTCTCACGGTCCACGCCGGATGGCTGGAAATGGCAGTGAACGTGCTGGGCGACTCTCGGCACATCAGCCAGAAGGAGAGTGGGATCAACGCCATTCAGAAGATGTCCAAGGCCATTGAGGCGATAAACGCATTGGAGCTGAGCCATACGCCTTTCCCTGTCCTGCCCTCTTTGCCTCGGCTTCACGTCGGAGCGATTATCGGGGGGCAGGGCAGAAATCACGTCATAAACGGCCCGAATTTCGTACCGGACTTCTGCACGGCGCTGGTGGACGGGCGCATGGTCCCGGGACAGACGTCGGCGGGAGTCCTGGAAGAGGTGAGGCAGGCACTGGATGCTATCAAGGCCTCAGACCCTCAGTTCGACTATGAGATCGAGATGCCGCCACCCGCGCATTACAGGGTGCTGCGCACGGTGATGGAACCGATGAACATGCCCACCGACGAGGAGATAGTGAAGGCCGTTGCTCGGGGGTACAGGGCGGTGACGGGGGACGAGTTGGCGTATGTCGGGAGCAAGACCCCGAACTCCTATTCAGGGAATGACACGACGCATTTGTGGAAGGCTGGCATCCCCTGCGTACTGTACGGACCCGGAGGCAATTGGGATGCCCATGAAGACGAGCCGGACCACTACGTCCGCATCAGCGATATGGTGACCAGCGCCAGGGTGATGGCCGCCACGGCGCTTGACGTGTGTAATCAGGAGGGCTGATCAGGGGAGGCCAACTTCTCCTTCAGCCAACCGTACAACAACTCGTCCAACTCTTCCCTGCACTCGTTCAACCCGTGGCCCGCGCCTTGGAGGAAACGCAACTCCTTGGGTTGATCGGCGAGGTCGTAGATGAACTGGGAGGCCCGGACGGGGATTATGGCGTCGTCGGTGCCGTGCACGAGGAGCAGTGGCCTGGGCGCTACCTCCGAGACCCGCTGAGCTCCCGCACTCTGGCTTGAGAGACCCGCTACGGCGACTATCTTGTCGTTGTAGGGCGTGGCGGCAATGACCACGGCCCCCCCGAAAGAGTGCCCGACAAGGGCCAGCCGTTTGAACCCGACCCCCAGCAACAGAGTCGTCCCGGCCAGGGTGTCCAGGACGCATTCGTAGAGATCGTTGGGCAAGCGGTAATCGAGCCTCAGGGAAGCGATGCCTTCACCCGCCAGCCGTTCGGCAAGGCGCACGTAGATGCTGTCGGCGGGGCCGGTGACGCCGCCGCGTGCGCCCCACACCCACAGGACAGCAGCGTCCATTGTCTCGGTGGGGTGAAAAAGGCTGAAGATGCTGCCACGTGAGGTGTTGATGAGGACGCCCTGGCCGGAATGGCCTTCCGGGGCCCGGAACCGTTGATAGCCCTGGACCTGGATAGCCTCGTCGTCGGTGGGTGGGGGCCCGGCGGGATTGGCAGGGCCGGTCATGACGCCGGGACCAGTTCCCGAGCCTGAACAATGGCCCGGAGCTTGGCCTCGGCGATGTTGGCGGATGCGACCGGGTTGTCGGCGAAAGTGGCGAATCCGCAGTCTGGGGTGAGGAGAAGGCGCTCTTTGCCGAATAATTCGATACCCAGGTTGATACTCCTGCGGATGTCTTCGAGTCTCTCCACGTCATCGAGCTTCTGGTTGACGACACCAATGGCGATGCGTTTGTCCTCAGGGAGATAACGGAGAATAGTGGCATCACCGGCACGGGGGGTTGAGAGTTCGAGAAACAGTGTCCCGACCTGGACTCGTTCGAGGAGATCCAGGAGGGGCCGGTAGTCGCCGGAGAGGGCGGCGGACTCGTCACGTGTCCAGTTTCCGCGGCAAATGTGAAGTCCAAGACGGTCGGGGGGGAGGCCGCTGACGACGTCGTTGAGAATGCCTGCGGCAAAATCAAGCTCGGCGGCAGGAGCCAGTTTTTCGCTGAGGGCGCCGCACATGAAGGTGCGATTGCCGCTGGCGTTGCCGAACACGACTTCGGTGAGGACAGGCTCGTCGAACTGGACGAGAGTCGCCCCGGATGCGAGCAGATAATGAAGCTCTTCCCGGAGAACGCGGACAACGTCCTGTGCGAGGTCTTCCCGGGTCTCGTAAGGCAGGTCGGTAAGGCAGTCGAGCCACATGGTGCGCGTGAGAAGGTAGGGGCCGGGGAGGGCGACCTTGACCGGCTTGTCGGTGTATTGGGTGGCGAACTGAAGCTCGTGGAGGGCAAGGGGCTTGCTTCTTCCGAGCTTTCCGTAGATGACGGGATGCCGCACCTCGCCCGCAGGCACGTCGAGCGCGCGCAGTTCCTTCTCAAATTTCTCAGGATCGTCGACCATGGCGGTGAGGTCGGTTAGGGGTATTAGCTGGCAGTTGTCCAACAGGCCGCCCACAAAGCTAGCGTAGCTGTCCCGGCGCTGCTCGCCGTCGCTTACAACGTCGACACCTGCGCGTACCTGAGCGTCGACTGAAAGCCGGGCGGCATCGTCAGCGGTCTCCTGGAAGTCCTCTTCCTTAAGACGTCCTTCGAGCCTGTCATGGACAGCCTGCAGCATCCAGCGCGGCCTGGGCCAACTCCCGATGCCCATGACCGACAAAGGTGCGATTACAGGGGCTGGGGAGGGCGGGGGCAAGGTGTCGGGGATGGTGACCTTCACGCGCAGCTGATCGCCGATGGAGGCTGTTGTTGAAGACGCGGTTGTGGGTCTGCGTTCGGAAAAGGGCCCCTTCGATACCAGGAAGCTGCGCTGCCCGTTGCTCCTGGTCCAGGAGACCATCTCGTTGCTGGTCAAACGGCACCAGGCGGGAAGCTCTACCTCGACTGTGGAGTCGGTTGAAAGGATTTCGAGGAGACCGCCGCGCTCCATAGGGTCGATGTGGCGGCGGATAAGCAGAAGCAGTCCGCTTCCGCAATCGAGGTCGCCTCCGTCGAAACTGACGTCGGGCTGGTGCTCGTGCTGTTCGATGGGGTCCATAGAAGCTCAGCGCCGAGGAGTCTAGTAAGAAACTGAAGGGCTGTTGTCGGACAGGAACTCGACAAGTTTGGCGCCACCCACGATGGCGGCCCCATCGACGAGGTTGTTTTCATCAAGCCCGCGCTTCTTGAAGCACGGGGCACAGACGTAGATGGCGCCGCCGAACGCGGCGAAGCTGTCCATCAGGTCCTTGAGAGGCAAGAATCCGTCCTCGTGAACATCGTCGACATAACCCTTCTCTGCGACGCGGACTCCCTCTGTGCTGAGGAATACCATGGTCTCCTTCTCGGAGCCCAGGGCTGCGTTGGCTATGACGAATGCCACGGTGGCCTTGTCGGTGTTGTCCTTGGCATGGGTCAGGCTGATACAAAATTTACCGGACATTTGCTCTCCTTACAGGGTCTATTTCTGTTCGATCCAATAGTGGGGGTGGTCGGCTTTGAGCAGGCGGCGACTCGTGAGCCTGCACCAGGCGGGAATGTCTTCGTGGGCGCCCAGGTCCTGGGTGGTGAGCTTAAGGACTTGCCCCGGAGCGAGGGGTTGAAATCGCATTCTGAGCATGATGACAACCTCACCGCAGCCCATGTGGCCCGCGTCCCACTGGTCGGCTACGGCGATGTCCTCTTCTAAGTCCATTTTCTGCAGGGTATAGGTAGAAGCTTATATCCGTACATTTGATTATTGTGAGTATTAAGTGCTGTTATACAAATAACCCGGCGCTAGTTTACGCGCATGAGAGGTGGGGGGCAAGGGGCGGAGGATGCAGGGGGGTAGAAACGGGGATCCGGACAGACTAAGACAAAGTGCTGGGGCAAAGGCTGGTGGGAGGGATTGAGGGTAAAAAGAGACGTCCCCATAATTGGGGACGTCGGCCCAGCAGTGCTAGTGCTGGGGTGGTAAAGCAAATATACTGCATACGTGATAGTCATGGCAAAATCGGAGGTGCTCAGATGACGGAGCTAGCGCAGAAACGGTTGGACTACCATGTACCGGCTCGAGAGGGAAAGGCGTTTAGAGTAAGCAAGGGTGAGAAAGTTAAGATAATAGACCTTCGGGGTGGGCAGGCCGTGGACCTGTTCGCCTTCAACGTGGACAACGTGAAAGAGTACCTGAGCGCCGAGCATACCAGGCCCTCCATCTCCAGGCTGTTTCCGAAGGAAGGCGAGGCGTTCTACACGCAGGAGCGTCGACCCATCCTCACGCTTATCGAGGACCACAGCCCCGGAATCCACGACCTGCTATTTGCGTCCTGCAATCCCAGCCGGTACCGGGAGCTGGGGGTGGAGGGATGGCACGCCAGCTGTGAAGAGAACCTTCAGAAGAGTATGGAGGCCATCGAGGTGCCGGGGGTGGAGATACCGCAGCCGGTCAACCTGTTCACCAACTTCCGCGTGTTTATAGACGGCAGGATGGACATAGCGGCCCCGGAGACCAAGGCCGGGGACTACGTGCTGCTCAGGGTGGAGATGGACTGTTGGGTATGTGTGTCGGCGTGCCCGCAGGACCAGAACGCGACCAATAGCGGAACGCCTACGGATATCAGCGTGGAGGTGGGGGCTTAGCAGTCGAGGTTAGAGGGCTATAATTGGGCGTAGTGGAAAGAAGGCATTGAGGGAAAAGTGTTGATCGAAGAGGAAGTTGCAGACATCCTGAAGGAGCGGGGGCTTACGGTCTGCGTGGCTGAGGCCTGCACCTCCGGGTTGATTGCAGCCAGGCTTACCAGTGTGCCGGGAAGCTCCCGGTTCTTCGTTGGGGGCGTTTTGGCCTATGCCAACGACATTAAGGAAAACGTGCTGGGCATCCCCAAAGAGGTGATGATTCGTGAGGGCTCGGTGGCGAAAGTGACGGCGCTGGAAATGGCCAAGGGGGCCCGACGACTGATAGGGACCAACCTTGCAGTTTCCGCGACTGGCGTGATGGGCCCGACGGGCGGCACGAAAGCCAAGCCGGTCGGGCTCTTTTTCGTAGCGGTAGTTGGTGATGAATTAAACGTATGCGTTGAACGACGGTTCTCCGGCGACCGCGCCGAAAACCGGGAAATGGCGTCGTCGGCCGCGATAGAGCTGCTTAGAGACGTTTTATTAGACACGGAAGTCAGCCTGTAGGAGCGTAGCAAAAGGAATGGGACAGGAAGCCATCTCGCTGGCAGACATCAAAGACTCGGCTATCGAGATGGCGAAAGGGGCGGCCCGGATACTGGAGTCGCACTTTGGACACGTTGGAGGAGTGGAAGGGAAGGGCGGCAGCAAGTCGGACCTGGTCTCGGAGGCGGACAAGGAGAGTGAGGCGTACCTGAAAGGGGAGATCAGGCGTCGATACCCGGGCCACGGGATAGTGGGTGAAGAGGGGACTGACGAGAAACCCGAGGAGTCGGACTTCTTATGGGTGCTCGACCCCCTGGACGGCACACTCAACTACGTAAACGGACTTCCGATTTACGCGGTCTCGATTGGCGTGCTCAACAAAGGTGTGCCGGAGGTAGGGTGCATATGGACGCCCTGGCCGGCAAAGGCCGAAGGGGCCCTGTTCCACGCCTGCAAGGGCGAGGGAGCATTCATGGACGAGACGCCGATAACCGTGCGTTCGAACTCGGTGCCTCAGCCCGGTCAACTGGCCATCTTTCATCGAGACTTCAGGCTGCTCTACAGCAAGAATGCGGGCGCCGGTGCACCCATCGGGGAGGGGCGGGGACCCGGGAGTCTGGCCTATGAGATGGCCCTGACATCCAGTGGCGTGTTCCAGTACTCGGTGTTCACAGCGCCTCGGATCTGGGACGTGGCTGCGGGAATAGCGCTGGTGAAGGAGGCTGGGGGCTCGGTGCTGACGTATGAAAGGGCAAAGAAGCAATGGCATGAGTTTTCCAGGTTTGGCAATGCTTCGGGGGACGGGAAGAGCGGCCCGCGCTTGAGGGACTGGCACTCGCCGATAATGGTCGGCAGCGAGGACATGGTGCAGTACCTGGCACGCTTCGCAAGGCACGAGACCCTTGTGGACAAGGTTAAGGGCGTGTTTGGGGGAGGATAGGAGGGGGCTGGAAGGCCTGCCTTGGGCGGGGTCTCTTATACTAGGGGCCAGGGGACTTCCCAGCGGCTTCTGAGGATTGGGAAGACGGGGTCACGGAGGACTGCTTGCATCCTGCTGGCCAGGCAGTCGATCTCGTCGGAGTCGAGGAGAGGGTGGAGCTTGGCGGCGAGGCCCTCGGGGTTGTAGAAGCAGGCCAGTTCCCGGGCTATCGATGCTAGGGTCTCTTGAGCGATCTTTTCCCCGCCAAAGTCCCAGATCACGGTGCGGAGCTTGGACTCGACGCTGAAGGTGAGGCCGTGGTCGATGCCCCACACCTTGCCCCCCGGGTCCTTGATGCAATGCCCGCCCTTTCTATCGGTGTTGTTGACCATTAGGTCGAAGACGGCTATGGGTTTCACCTGCTCCGGGTCGGTGTCCCGCAGGTCGAAATAGTGGGTCTTGTGGGAGTCGCGGATGAACAGTTGGAGGGAACCCTCGCCGTAGGGGCCGTCCCAAATGACGGTTGGCGGAATGAAGTACCACCCGAGGGCCTCGCTGAGGACATACGCCGCACATTCCCTCTTGTACAGGGTGCCGATGGGGAAGTCCCAGAGGGGATTTTCGCCGCGTTGGGGCTTGTAGACCCCGTATTCGAAGGGCTTGCCGTCAAGGGTGAGTTCGACCAGGAAGGTGTAGTTGGACCCGCGGAGAATCTGGTCGCACTTGACTGCGGAGGAGCGGATCAGGTCGCGGCAGATGTCGGGATGACGGCTTGGGTCGAGGCTGGGTGGGGCCGGGCTGCCGACCTCCTCATCCCCCCTCCCCATGCTACTGCAGCCTTTCGACCGCGTTGATGGGGTGGCCGTTGGAGCGGGCGCAGAAATGGCCGTCTGGATCGATGGGTTGGTGGCAAAGCTGGCAGATGGGTCGACCCGACGAGCAGACCTTGAGGCTTTCCTCGGAGAATTGATCGACCTGCTCTACAGTGGCCTCGAAGACCAGGGAGGCTACGTCTGACTCATCTTCGACGTCGTAGTTCCAGAAGCGGAAGACGGAATGCTCCTCATCGAACTCAATTGCCTGCTTTCCTAGCTTGAACTCGATGACGGGAGTCTCGGGCCCGGGGAGGGGCTGGTTGATGGGCGGGGTCTGTTCAATCTCTTCGAGCGTGCCGACAGAGCGTTTGAGGTGGAGGCTGAGTTCGAGGAGCTGCTCTTTTTCGAGCCAGATCACCGCGGTCCCTGCATCCGAGCCCAGGATGAGCCGGAAGGTGCGCTTGCCGGGCTCGCCGATGGCCTCGGCGGTGAAGGTGGTAACGAGCCCCATATCTTGGGTGGGTTCGGGCATGGAGTCCTCCGGTTCCTTGTGGCGACGCTCAAAATGCGCGGCCCCTATTCTAACGTTCCGGTATGGAGAACGAAACAGGGGTATTGCATGACTATACGAGAGTCTTGCCTTCGCCTAAGTCGGGCGGCTAAGTATAATGGCACGCAGCGGCCAAGGACTCTCAAAGGACAGGATAGAGAACTATGACCCAAGATGAGGCAACACATCTGCTTCCGCAATTCGCAGTAGGTTCGGCGGGGTTGGAGGCTGCATTCGGAGCGGCCTACTTCGGGCTGACCGTAATCCTGGCATTCCTGGTGTACTTCATAGTCACCAGGGTCGTGAGAAGGGCGACGGGCAGGACCAGCACATCCCTGGACGACCTCCTGGTCAGCGCGATAGGTCGGCCGGTCTTCCTGTTCGTGCTGGTCTTCGGCCCGTACATAGGGCTGACGGGCACTACATTTCTGGACGCGCACCAGGAACTGATAGACAGGGGACTGCTTTCGGCGTTGATAGTGGTGGTGGGCTACCTGTTGAAGAGGGTGGTGGATGCGGTGCTTACCTGGTACGGCATGGAGATTGCCCAGAAAACGGAGGCGACGTGGGACGACAGGGTGCTGCCCCTGGTAAAGCGGGTATCCAGCGTGGTCGTATACGGCCTTGTGGTGATGCTGGTCCTGCAGTCACAAGGACTGAACGTCAGCCCCCTGATCGCCGGACTGGGCATCGGCGGGTTGGCCGTTGCCCTGGCGATTCAGCCGACACTGTCTAATTTTGTGGCGGGGACGTACACGGTTACGGAAAGTGGGATAGGGGTGGGGGACTACATCGAAATGGACAGCGGGGCGTCCGGGTGGGTGGAGCATGTCGGGTGGCGGACGACGAAGATAAGGACGTTCTGGAACAACCTGATGATTATCCCGAACGGGAAGCTATCCGAGTCGGTGGTGACGAACTACCAGGGGCCCGACCCCTCGGTTTATGCGTTAGTGACGGGGGGAGTGAGCTACGAGAGCGACCTTCAGCACGTGAATGACGTGGCGCTGGAGGTAGCGAACGACGTCCTGAGCCGTACGGACAGGGCGGACATGAGCTATACGCCGGCGGTACGGTTCAGCAACTTCGGTGATTCGAACATCGACTTCATGATTATCTTCAAGGTGAAGGGTTTCGTGGACCAGTACGCCATCAAGGACCAGATCATCCGGGGCGTGCACAGGCGGTTTGGTGAAGAGGGGATTGAGATCAACTACCCGGTAAGGAAGCTGGTCTACCCGGGTGAGGTGTCGGGCTCGGAGGGAGATGGGGTGCCGCCGATAAACGGGGCGTAGGCGAGTGGCTCTTTCGATGCCGACGGGATATTCAGTTATGTGGGGGGTGGGTTGGGGGTATGGGGGTTTAGGCAGACTCCTTTAGCATAATGTGGGGTGTGGGTGGGAGTGGGGACACCCCACCCCATTCCGCTCTTGAGACCCTTCGATGCTCTCCGCCAAAGGCGGACTTACAGCACGGCGCACCCTCCAAAGGCGGACGTTCCGCTTGCAGCTCCGCTCCCGCCTGAGGCGAGCGAGTGGAATGCTGCAATCCAGGGCGATCAGCCGGTCGCCGTTACGGGAGGGTGAGGTGAACTGGGAAATGGACGGGGACGGGGTGAGGATGAGGGTTGCCAGCGCCCCCTCTGCGGCCCGGGCCGCTGCGCGAAGAGTCGGGACGCGGGAGGTCATCCGCGGCGTAGTGCCGCAGGCATCCGCTTCTACGCCGGAAGGGGCGGAGCGGGAGGTCATCCGCGGCGCAATGCCGCAGGCATCCGCTTCTACGCCAAAGGAGGCGGAGCGGGAGGTCATCCGCGGCGCAATGCCGCAGGCATCCGCTTCTACGCCAAAGGAGGCGGAGCGGGAGGTCATCCGCGGCGCAATGCCGCAGGCATCCACGGTCGTAGGGCAAGCTCGCTGGGGGTGTGAGCCGTGGGTAATCATCCGCGGCGAGTGAACGCGGGCATCCGCGGCGCGAGGGCGCGGCGGGCAGGTGGGCCGAGAGGGAGCGCTGGCTATTAGGGACATCCTCAGTGGGTCTATGGGGCGGCCAAGGGACACGGGGACAGGTTTGGGCCAAGGGAGGAGCCGCGTGTCGGGGGCCGGGCGGTCCCATACCGCTCGGTGGCGACAATTGCTGATCAGGCTGGTGCGACTCATGGGACTCCTATGGTTCCCGCCAGGGGGCGGATGTTCCACCTGTCCTAGATAGGGCCGACGTACGAGGTCGGGGTCTGGGGCATAACATAGTACAGATGTGCGCATCGGGTCAAGGGGGTGGTGTCACAGTTTGGGGGAGGATCCCGCCCCAGATTCCTAGCGGGGCCTCGGAATGACAAGGGGTTTGACAGTTAATCTACACTAGCGGAATGACTGAAGCTAACTTTGTGGACAAGACGATCTGGACGGGGGATAACCTCGACATACTGAGGGGGTTGAACTCCGACTCGGTGGACCTGATATATCTCGATCCGCCGCTCAACTCGAACCGGAACTATGCTGTGCCCGTCGGGTCACGGGCAGTAGGGGCGGCGTTCAAGGACACGTGAACACTGTCCGACCAGGATACCGCGTGGATGGAGAAGGGGGCGGCCGATAAACGGGGCTTAGGCGTCCATCCGGCCGTAATTTGGGCAAGGATTGTTATAAACGCAGCCTGGTATGAGATCAAACACGCCAAGACGAAAGAATTGTGGAGTTGCGCACTGTGGCCTGCCGGCGTCCGGCTATTGCGAAACTGACTCCTACGCGGTCTGCCGCTTCCACGCGGGTCTGCATCGAGGGCAAGGGCATGAGGTCCTTCTGAGGAGATGCAACTTATGTGGTGGGCACGGGAGGGTACATTCCCAATACGCGGGCCCCGACCCGGGTGGAAGGTGGCTGCGTTGTCCCAAGTGCTTTGCCGTGGGCTTTTTGGCCGAGCCTAAAGCGTCCACTACGGAAGACCCTGAACCCTACGATGAGGGTGTAGCTGCTCCAGGAGCGCAAAGGCTCACTACGGAAGCAGATTTCATTGTTTCGGAGTCCGTACGTAAAGCCGAGGCAGCTCGCGGAGCCAGGGAGGCCGCTGAAAGAACCAGAGGCGAGCAGAGAGTACGGGAGGCTGAGGCACGCAAGCGGCGGGCTGAGGCAGTTCGTCGATCGGAAGAGGCGATAAGGGAAAAGGCATCAAGAGAAAATACAAGAGTCGAGGAGGAGCGAAGAGCAAGAGAAACAGAACGACGCGATCGACATCATCGGAAGTGTAGGCAAATGTGGCGGTGTTTGATTCTCACTTCTCTGGTCTTGTTGATTGCCGGAGGGGTTGTCGGGGTCTACCTGGCCTGGCCGTACTTTGTTAATGAGGGAGAAGAAGCGGTCTCGTCCCCAACTTCTACGCCAGCTACTCCAACCGCCCCAACCCCGACCCCAACGCCTCGCCCTACTGCTACCCCGATTCCCACCCCAACTCCATTACCTTTTCCCCTCCCGCCCGGCGTGCAATCCCCGGCCACCGACCGGGAGGCGCTCGTCCGGCTGTATGAAGCCACCGATGGTCCGAACTGGACGGACAATCGCAATTGGCTCAGCGACGCACCCCTTGTAGAGTGGTACGGGGTGGATACGGACTCGGACGACAGAGTCACCCTCCTGTATCTGATCGACAATAACTTGAATGGTGTTGTGCCAACCAACCTGCTCAACATGGGCAGGTTGGACAGCCTGCTATTGGAAGGGAACCCGTTGTCGGGTTGCATATCGGAGGAACTGCAGGCTGCTGTCTACGACGATGATTTGCACACGCTGGGTTTGCCGATGTGCAGCGTCGTGCCCACGCCTGTGCCATCTCCAACTCCCATACCTACTCCAACGCCCGTGCCCACCGCTACCCCGATACCCACCCCTACCCCAGTGCCTACGCCGACGCCAATACCGACCCCGAAACCTACATCTACACCCGTGCCGACGGCGACGCCCCGTCCATGCAGCGATGACATTGAATGCCTGAGGGCACACGCCTTGCGTCTTATTAACGATGACAGGGCCAGATATGGACTGCAGCCGGTGGCTCTAGGCTCTAACATCGCTGCGCAGCTCCATGCGCAGGATATGGTGGAACATGGGTACATAGGTCATTGGTGGTTGGACGGGCGCAAACCGTACATGGTCTACACCCAGACCGGAGGCACAAGCTACGCCAGCGAGAACGCCGCTTTCAGTGGTTGGACTGACCATAGATGGGAAGCTCAAAACTGTGATTCATCGCGAGTGAGGTGCAACAGGGGTGACACTAAGCAGACTATAACTGAGCACCAATGGGGGATGATGTATGACGATGCACACGCGGACTGGGGCCATCGGGACAACATATTAAGGGAGAGCCACAGGGCAGTTAATATAGGTATATTTTGGAACAAGAAGAGGATAGCGTTTGTTCAGCATTTTGAGGGGGGTGCAGTTACCGCTCTGTCGGGTCCAGCACTTAGTAGGAACGGCATTTTTAGCCTGGAACTCGTGAAGCGGGAGCAGGGAATACACATCGGGCAGGGTGTGAGTGTGTATTATGATCCTCCGCCCACTCGGATGTCTGTGGCACAGATAGATGTATTGGACAGCTATTGTGTTGGAGGAGGACAAACTACGAGGTGTGGCGATCCAGTTATCCGGATACTCAGGCCACCGGGGGCTAATCGCTATTACTCAAATCTCGATGACAACGAAGTTGTGGCCGATTCCTGGACTGAAACCGATAATAGTTTCAGTTTCTCGGTGGATGTAAGCGACCTTGTTCAAAAGCCGGGTGTCTACACGGTTATCGTTTGGAGGGACTCAGGCGGGAGTTTGCTTAGTGAGCAGCTCATTGAATTGTCGGTCTTTGTGAGGTAAGAAACGGATGGATTCCGGCTCTCGGCGGCCGGAATGACGGCATAGGGTGGGTGGAATGGGGTAGGTGTGGTGTGGGCTTGCGCTGTAGACTCCTCGCGGAGCCTCGGAATGACAGGGGGTTGGGGGTGGGTGATAATGAAGACAACGCGCTACTTTGAAGAGCAGGTCCGCCGCAAGCGGCCCTATATCGATTTAATATGGTGCGCCCAAGTCGTTGCCTCGCCACTCCACTGGGAAAAACAGGAGGACGGTCGCATACGCTTTTGGGGAGAGATCACGGCATTTGGCGAAGGGAGTCCCCATTATCTGGGCGTGATAACGTTGGAAGACGGGGAGACAATCCACAACGCTTTCTTTGACAGACGCTTTCGCAAGGAGGGACGGACATGAAGCTTCATTACTACCCGGAGACGGATAGCCTATACGTGGAGTTCAAGTCAGGGCCGGGGGTGGAGACGGTGGAGGTAACGCAGGGGCTTAACGTGGACCTGGATGGGGGTGGAGGGGTGGTGGGGTTCGACATAGACCATGCGTCCCGACGGCTGGACCTTTCCACTCTGGAAACCACGGCGTTGCCGCTTCACCGCATCAAGGCGGGGTAATTGCAGCAGGTTGAAGGAAGTTGGCAAAGGTAAGCTGCCCAGCGCTTGGGGATGAATTCACGCTCCGCCTAAGGCGGACTTTCAGCTTGGCGCATCTGTGACCCGATCGGGGTTGGGAATGAACCGCCTTTGGCGGACAGGCTCCCCTCGGGAGGGGGCGGTCGGGATGGCTATGCTAGAATCGATGCTCGACTGCGGGTCCAACATTACAGCAGACAAAGCAAATTTCGGAGGGCCACATGGAAGCAAATGAGCTGGTGACAATGATCCTGAAGGGGAATCGGAGCATGGTTCGGAAGGCCCTGGACGGCCTTTCGGACGAGGAGATTGCGAAGCGGCCAAACGCGGAGTGCAACTCGATGGCCTGGTTGCTGTGGCACCTGTCCCGGGCGGAGGATGGCCTGGTCTCGTCTCTGGACGGGTCCGATGAGCTGTGGAACGACGATTGGGCAGAGAAGTGCGGTCTATCTGCAGAAACCAAAGGGATGGGCTTCGGGCACAAAGTGGGTGACCTGGACTCGTTCAGCGTAGGGTCGGTGGACGCGCTGAAGGAGTACTTCGGGCAAACGGAGAAAAAGGTGGCGGACTACCTGGCATCCCTGAGCCCCGAGGACCTGGACAGGCCAGTGCCAGCGATGGTGGGTGAGGGCACGATGCCCCTGGCAGCTAAGATTCAGGTCATCGTGAATGAGGCTCTCGTGCACGGGGGGCAGATAGCCTACTTGCGAGGGCTGCACAAAGGGATGGGGTGGTTTTACTAGAGGTTTGAGGGTGGCGGGGAACCCTTACCCCCTTTGTACGACCGGGGACATGGGTAACAGTTAGACCGGGGACATAGGTAACACTTTTACTGGGGTCTTGTCGATCCTTCTGGTGGGGTCATCAAGGGTCCCGATTAAGAGGGGTCCGAACCGTATGGACCAGGTTCGTTCGTCCATCTGGACCAGGCCGATGGGTTCGCCCCTGAGGGACTCGCTCACGTAGATCATATCCCCCTTCCATTTGATCTGTCCGTTGCTGCGGACACTACGTACGGTGACACCGGCCTGGTATTCGGGGGAGCTGATACGTGGGGGATAGGGCCTGATAGAGGGCGTGTACAGGTGGCCTGGTGGTTGCTGGCCCAGGGCCTCGTGGGGCCTCTCGAAGTTGTAGGTGTGCATGAAGCGTTCGAGGGCTAGGCGTTGTCGTATCCGGTTGGCCTCTGGAGGCGCTGCGGTCTCGGCCTTGAGGGTTCGGTGAAGGCGTTCGATACGACCGTTCTGTTCGGGGTGTCCGGGCTCTATGCGTTCGGGTAGGATCCCCAGCTTGACCCACCAAGCTGAGAGTGGAGTGAGGCTTCCCAGACCCACACTGGCGAAGGGTGGGCCATTGTCGGTGCGTATGGCCCGGGGAATGCCGTACTCTCGGAAGGCCTTCTCCAAAGAGCGTTTGACCTCCGGGCCGGTAGGGTGGAGCAGACTGTCGCATACCAGTAAGTACCGGGACATGGCGTCCTGGGCTGTCAGGGGATCTATCCGCATTCGGTCACCGGTGCGGAACCAGCCCTTCAGGTCTATGGCCCACACGTCATTGGGGAGTTGGGCATGGGCGAAGGGCTCGGCCCAGGGTGTAGCACTGCGTCGTCGCTTTCGGCGCCTCACCAGACCCACACGGTCCAGTATGGCGCCCGCAGTGCTGGAGGACGGCCACCGCACATAAGGCTCAAAGGAATGCAACCAGGCGACGATCTTCTTCGGGCCCCATGTGGGATGGGTGCGCTTCGCCCTGATGATACGCTCAGCCACCTCTATGGGAGTGGCGTTGGAGTGATTGTGAGGAGCTCGGCTCAGGTCTACCAGACCTCCTTCACCATACGCCTCGTATCGCCCGATTATCTTGTAGCCGGTCTTGCGGCTGATCTCGAACCGGCGACACAACTCAGCAACGGTCTCCTCCCCCGCAGTGTGCCGCTCGATGAACTTTAACCGCTCCAATTCTATGCTCGTGTCTTTCCAAGGCAACACATATTCCTCCTCTGAGATTGACCTATACAATCCCACGATGTGTTACCCATGTCCCTGGTTTATGTGTTACCTGTCTCCCCGGTTTGTACCCTTTATCCCCCTCTCCCTTAGGGCCTTCAAGGGAGAGGGGGAAAGAAAAACAGAGGCATGCACCTGCGCAAATGCGCAGGTGCATGCCTCTAGTTTTGGTACTGAGGGGGAGGGGGAGATAAGAACAGAGGGAGACGTTGGCGCGTCTGTGCCAACGTCTCCCTCTAGTTCAATACTGAGCGGATGAGAGAGGTAGATTCCCGACTACCCGGAATGATGAGGGAAAAGGTGGTTCTAGGAGAGAGTTAGGGCCGCGGCCCCGTTGACCCGACCCTGCTTCAGGTCAATTAGCGCCTCGTTGGCGGATTCCAGGGCGTAGGGCTGGACTCGGGTGCGGACGGGGACCTCGGCGGCGAGGGTCAGGAGTTCCTTCACGTCCTGCCGGGTGCTGTTGGCGACGCTGCGAATCACCTTTTCGTCGTAGAGGTGTCGTGTGTAGTCGAGGCTCGGGATGGGGGTCATGTAGATTCCGGCGAGCGACAGGACGCCACCCTTGGTGAGGTGCTCCAGGGCCAGCGGGATAAGCTCGCCTGCAGGCGCGAAAATGATAGAGGCGTCGAGCCTTTGGGGCGGACCTTCCTTCGCGCTGCCGACCCACACCGCGCCCAGGTCTCGAGCCAGGGCTCCGTGGTTATCACTGCGGGAGAAAACGTAGACTTCCAGGCCCATGTATACGGCAATCTGTATGACGACATGGGCCGAGCCTCCGAACCCGTAGAGGCCAAGCCTGCCGCTGGATGGGACCTCCGTGAGGTTCAAGGCTCGGTAGCCGATGACTCCCGCACAGAGGAGAGGGGCGGCCTGGAGGTCGGGGAAGGTGTCGGGGATGGGGAAAGTGAAGGCTTGGTCGCTGAGGATGTAATCAGAGTAGCCGCCGTCCACGCTGTAACCATTAAACAAGGCGGCTTCGCAAAGGTTCTCGCGCCCGCACCGGCAGAAAGTGCAGTTGCCGCAGGTGCGGTGGACCCAAGGAACGCCGACTCGCGTCCCTGTTGCGAAACCTTCAACCCCCGCCCCCAGTTTCTCAATGGTCCCAACTACCTGGTGGCCGGGAACCAGGGTAGATTTTCTGGGTGGCAGCTCGCCCTCGATGACGTGGAGGTCGGTGCGGCAGACTCCGCAGGCGGTCACCCTGACGAGGAGCTGGCCGGGGCCCGGCTCGGGGATTGGGATGTCCCTCAGCCGGAGAGGCCTACGCTCCACCGGGGCCGGAGCGCTGAAGGACATTGCTCTCATTGTCTCTGCCCTCCGCCTAGTCGTACACCTCCAGGGTGAGGTCGGTGGGGTTGTACCCGTTGCAGGGGTTGAGGTCCTGGGGGCAGGCCGAGCCAGCGACGATCAGGTCGTCAAGGGCCAGAAGGACGACATAATCGCCGGCCCGGGACACGGGCTCTTTTACCGAAAGGTTGCCCTCGTCGTCGGGGCCGCTGTTCTGGAAGATGTTGAAGACCTCTGGAGTCACGGGAGGGTGGACGTCGAGCGTCGCCAGTGCCTCCAAAACGTTCATTTTGCAGCTGCGGTGCTCGGTTACCTCGTAGTCGATGAGGTATCTCTGGGGGTCGCAGGGAGCGTAGAGCATGTCGTGGATGCCTATGGTGGTGTCTTCCAGGAAGCTCATGATGGCGATGCGATGGTTGTCGAACAGGGTGTCGCCGACACGGGGACGCACCCGTGCAATGGTGCTACGGGTGTAGACTCCCGAGAGGTAGACGGAGGGGTCTGAGGCCCGGAGGGCGAAGAAGTCGCAGACCTGCTTGCCCTCCACGTCGGTCACTTTCACTTTCTGGCCTCCCCGTACCACGACGGCGCGACCGTGTGCGGCGGGGATGGTGACTGACTCGACCAGTTTTCCTAGCTGTACCATGAGATCCCCCTTTCGGGACAGAAACCAGGGAATGGAAATAGTTGGGCTTAGTATATCCCAGGTGGGGAGGGGGTTGGGTGGGGGGTGAAATAAGTAGGTACGTGGACTAGAATTACAGGCAGTAGTACGGGCGCAATCCCCCAACTTCAGGAGGAATCTCCATGAGCAGCAGACACGTAGACACGATAGTGCACGACGGCCAGGTAGTGACGTCCTCGGAGGTGGTGCGGACGAGCATAGCGATGAAGGATGGGAAAATAGTCGCGCTGGGTCCTCGGGAACTGCTGCCGGAGGCCGAGCGGTACATCGACGCGTCGGGAAAGTATGTGCTTCCAGGCGCTATAGACGCGCATATGCACATAGACCCCCTGAAGTGCGACGACTGGGTCGACGCCCCGCTGGCCGCGGCACACTCAGGCATTACCAGCCTCATAGTCTTCTGCATATACGACGACTTGAACGGAGAGACGATCCCCGATGCCGTCAGGCGCAACCAGGAGGAAGCCAAGGCGGCGTCGGTTTTGGACTACGCCTTCCACTTCATCCTCCACAAGCAGCCATACGTCCTGGAAGGCCTCCCCGAGGCTTTTGACATGGGCGTCACGTCCTACAAGATGTTTATGACCTACAAGACCCGCAAGTACCGAATGTGCTCAGACGACTTCATCCTGCAGGCCATGGACGTCATTGGCAGCAATGGCGGTGTGACACAGCTCCACTGCGAAAATGGCGACGTGCTGGACTACCTGCAGAACAAGTTCATGTCCGAAGGATGCACTCATCCCCGCTACTTCCCCCAGGCCTGCCCCCCGTGGGCCGAGGCAGAAGCCGTCAACCGGGCAATCCAGATGGGCGCCATGACCAATTGCCCGACCTACGTGGTGCACCTCAGCACGCAGGGAGGACTGGAAAAGATCAAGGATGCACAGCTGAACGGGCAGCGGGTCTGGACCGAGACGTGTCCCCAATACCTGCTTCTCTCCGACGCGGAGATGGAAAAGTGGGGGCCTCACGCGAAGATAGGGCCTCCTCTCAGGCCGGAAGACGGACCTGACCAGGAAGCCCTTTGGGGGGGACTGCAGGCCGGCCAAATCTCGATAGTGGCAAGCGACCACTCGGCGACGCACAAGGAGAAGAAAGAGTCCGGGTGGGACAACGTGTTCCAGGACGCGCAGGGGAACACGGTGCCCTTTGGGAGTGCGTCGGTGGAGACGATGCTGCCGCTGATGTACAGCGAGGGAGTTGTGAAGCGGGGAATGTCGATAACGTGGATAGCCAGGGCGTTGGCAGAGAACCCGGCTCGGGTGTTCGGGTTATATCCCCGCAAGGGGACCATCAGCATAGGCTCGGACGCCGACCTCCTGCTGATCGACCCCGATTACGAGCGGACAATCACGGCATCCGACCTGAAGACCAACGCAGGGCTGACCCTGTACGAAGGCTGGGGCCAGAAGGGTCGGCCCTGGATGACGATGGTGAGAGGCCAGGTGGTTATGAAAGAGGGAGAGATCCTGCAGAAGCCGGGCTACGGAGAGTTCGTGCGCTGCGGAGGCCCGATGGTGCCTTTAGGCGGGCCGGTGGCCTCAGGGGTGGCGGTGGGCTAGGGCCGGTACTGGCTGAACTGGGAGCCGTCTTTGGGCGCCCAACTGTCGGAGACTACTTCCCGGGGGAAGGAGCCGGGGAGGACGCCGTCGGTGGCGTATTCATAGAGCGCTGCTACATAGATTGCCTTGAGAGCGGAGGTCACCAGGATCAGGGCGCCTATCGCCACGACACCAAAGCCGACCGCGATGATCAGCCCTGCGGGTTGAGGGATGACAATTCCGATGGCCACTGCCACCAGTACGATGGGCAGGCCGACTATGATGACCATCAGGTCAAAACCGAACCTGCTGACAAGCTGCTCACCCCATGTCTTGCGGAGCAGGGCCGCAGACCTCTTTATCGCCTCTATGGGCCCGACGCCCTCCACCACCAGCACCGGGATCACGAGGTAGGTGAAGATTGACCACGCCCCTCGGAGGAGCCAGGTAGTTATCATCACCGCAATGGCCCCGAACCCGCCCCGATTCTGAGCGAACTTCTCCAGCGCGTAGAAGATTAGGGATACGATGGCTGAGATGAATGCCCAGCCGATGATGCCTCTCAGGTTGGAGTTGGCTGCCCGGAAGCCGTCCCAAACGTTTGGGTCGCCGCCGCGGAGGCGTATCCGTGCCGCACCGATGAGAGCGGCGTTGAAATATATGATGATGAAGTAGTTGACGAAGTAGAAGACGCCCATCAGGACGAAGTCGGCGAGGCCCAGCGCCGACCCGGCTGCATCGGCGCTGCTGTTCACGGAGTCGGCGGCACGGAACACCATGCCCGAACCGAATACCACGGCGATGGTGAGGATCAGGGCGATGGTTGATATCAGCGGGAAGACGAGCAGTTCCTTGTCGTGGAGGAGCACTCTCCAACAGACTTTGTAGAGCTGCCAGCTTCGACCTATGGTCGCGAACATGGGGAATATTATACGCTTTTCCGCGTACGCTCCCTAGCCCTTCCTTCTAAAGGACGCCCCAAAATTTGCCCCTTGAACCGGAGACCCTATTAAAAGGGGACGTTGCCGTTGACTTTAACCCGGCTTCACCGCCACAAAATCCATATCTCGGACCGACTCAGGATAACCCGCCGATTGGGTGTCCTTCATCACCCGCACTTCCAGGAATCCCGCCGATGCCAGCCGTTCCAGGTATTTCTCCTTCAAGTCCGCCCCGCTCACGCAGGCCACCCACTGGGCCACATCGGACTGCACCTCCGGTGGCAGCGCCTCGCTTAGCACCATATCTGAGATGTACATCCTTCCGCCGGGTTTCAGAATCCGGAACGCCTCCCGAAACACGGCATCCTTGTCGGGAGCAAGGGTAATCACGCAGTTGGATATGATCACGTCCGCCGTGTTTGCTTCCAACGGCGTGTTCTCCATTTCCGCAAGGTGAAATTCCACGTTGCCCCGCCCGAGTTTGTCCCGGTTCTTATTTGCCAGGGCAATCATGTCGGGCGTCATGTCGATACCGATCACCCGGCCCCCCTCCCCGACCTGCTGCGCCGCCAGGAAACAGTCGATGCCACCGCCGCTCCCGAAGTCGACCACCGTCTCCCCTTCTATCAGCGACGCCAGGGCCGTCGGATTTCCACACCCCGCCGACGCCTGCACGGCCTCGCTCGGCAGCACTGCTACCTCCGCTGAGCTGTACAGCACCGTCCCACAACATGCGTCCGACTGCCCTGACTCGCCCGTCGCGCCCCGGGCTAAACCACCATAGTGTTCCTTCACCACATCTTTGATCTTACTTTCGTCTATATTAACCATGTCTGTTTTCTCCTTTTGAGTCGGGCCCGGTTACATGTGTGTAGAAGTTAATCGACGTCCGCCTGCTTGATTTCGACCCCCGCGTTCTTAACCGATTGCTGCAAATAAGGCAGTAGCCTCGCCCAGACTCCCGCTGCGGTCCTGTATGCCTCCCTACCCGACTCCGTGAGTTCACACACCTTCCTCAGCCGTCCCCCGATGACTTCTTCCCGGCACTCGATGTGGCCGCTTTCGGTCATCTCCTTGATGGTCGGGTAAATCATGCCTGAAGTCGGCTTGCTCCACCCGTCGCAGCAACTTTCAATGCTTGAGGCCAGCTCATAGCCGTGCATCGGCTTCTCGGCCAGCATCCCCAGTAGAAAGTACCGGGAAACACTCTTCTTGATCAGGTTCTCCCAGTATTCTTCCGTCTCCAGATGGGGCACTGTCTTCGAAAGCATATATCGCCTGCCTATATATATCCTATGTCTATACTAACGCCGTTTACCGACTAGTCAACCCTCGGCGACCCGAAGGGTCCCGGCCCCCCGAGTCGAAGTTCAATGAATACGCATCCCTGTGGTAACATTCACCCGTCCCGACCCATCACTCAGGAGGTGCCCCGATGATCTACGAGATGCGAAGATATGAGGCCACGCCCGGCAAAATGGCCGCACTCAACGAGGTTATGGAGAGCCTTGCCGTTCCCGTCTTCGAAAAGGTCGGCATGAGGCTGGTCGGGGCCTGGACCCCCGTGGCCGGGGACTACAACAATGCCCTTTCCTACATGCTCGCCTGGGAGTCCCTCAATGAGCGTGAGGAGAAGTGGCAGGACTTCTTCAACCACCCCGACTGGCTCGCCGGAAGGGAAGAGGTCGGCAAGAAGCACGGCGCCATCGTCTCTCGGGAGTTCCACACCTTCTACGGCCCCACCTCCTACTCCCCCCTCCAATAGATTGCCTCTGTCCCCTCTCCCTTGACGAGACCCTTGACCACCTGTCATTCCGAGGCCCCACGAGGAATCTGGGGTGGGGCTCCAGTCCCCTATCCCTTGACAGATCGTAGATGCGCCAAAGGGGTGAGAGGCTCGAGGTGGAATTGTGAAGACGCGCTTCAGATAAAGTAACACGCAATGAACACCACCCCCCTCCACCCCGCCCACGTATCTCTCGATGCCCAGATGATCGAGTTCGGTGGCTGGGACATGCCCGCCCGCTACGGCTCAGCTATCCAGGAGCACCACGCCGTACGTTCCAACGCCGGCATGTTCGATGTTTCCCACATGGGCAGGCTATTCCTCGATGGCCATGACGCAGAGGCCCTCGCCGACTCCGCTGTCACCGCCGACGTATCCTCCATCCCAACCGGCCAAGCCCGCTACTGCATGGCCTGCAACGAAGAAGGCGGCATCCTAGACGACCTGATCGTCTACCGGCTTCCGGACGAACGTATTTTCATCGTCTGCAACGCCTCCAATCGAGATGTAATCGTACAGACCTTGACGGATAAGCTCACCGACTTCCCTAACGCCGGCTTGGTTGACAGTACCAGGGAAACGACCATGATTGCCGTACAGGGCCCGAGCGCGGCATCAATCGTCCAGTCCCTTCTACCCTTCAACCCCGAAAACACGCCTCTTTTCTCCATCGCCGTCCCGGCTCCCGACACCTTCATTGCGCGCACCGGCTACACCGGCGAGGACGGTGTAGAGGTCATTGTCGAAGCCGAAGCTGCCATGCCACTCTGGGACAGGCTACGGGAAGCGGGTGTCGAGCCTTGCGGGCTCGTGTCCCGGGACAGCCTCCGCCTCGAAGCCAGCCTCCGACTCTACGGCAACGACATGGACACGGACGCAAACCCATTCGAGGCGGGCCTTGGCCGATTCGTTGACCTCACCGCCGGGCCATTCACCGGCAAGGAGGCCTTGCTCAAGGTGAAGGAAGAAGGCCCGAGTCGCCGACTTGTTGGTTTCACCATGGACGCTCGAGGCATCCCCCGACACGGACAAACCATCCTCCACGAAGGCCAACCGGTAGGGGAGGTCACGAGCGGGGGTCGTGCCCCTAGCCTGAACAAGGACATTGGCATGGGGTTCGTCCCCATAGACCTCGCTCGCAAAGGCACGAGCATAGATATCGACATCCGTGGCCGCCATGTCCCTGCCACCGTGACGCCCATGCCCTTCTACCGACGCCCCAAGCCTTGAGCAAACTTTACAACTCATTTCTCGGTTTGGTATTTAGTTACAATAGTCCAAGGGGACATAGCTACGGGATACGATGATGAATGTGACGGAACTACAACGGGCCATTCTGGACCTGACCGAGACTGAGTACGCAGAACTGGTTCGCTGGTTGCGAGACCAGGACTGGGAGCGATGGGAGCAAGAGTTCGACCGGGACGTGAGAGCCGGCAAGTTGGACTCTCTCGCAGAGGAGGCTTTGAGCGCAAAAGCCAAGGGCCAGCTTGAGGCCCTCTAGTTGCACAGGACTGATCCGCGTTTTCGCAGGCTCCTCCGGGAACTGCCCGAAACGGTTCAACGGACAGCTCGGCGGAACTTCGATCTCCTGAAAGCGAATCCGAGACATCCTTCGTTGCGATTCAGAAATGTAGGGCGCTACTGGTCGGCTCGCGTGGGAGTCTCCTTCCGCGCAGTGGCAGTCAGAGAAGGCGAAGACTTCGTTTGGTTCTGGATTGGTGACCATGACGAGTACATCCGTGTGATTGGCCGGTAGGGATTGGGAATAACGCCATCCCCATGCCCTTCTGCCGTCGCCCCAGGCCCGATCAGTGAACTAGCCTTGAAGTTTCCCGCCATATAGCGCAGAATCTAATTGAGGTCTGGGGCCGCAAGGCCCTGGGGGAGGTGATATGAACCCCACCGACCGGAAGTATTCGAAAGAGCACGAGTGGGTCAAGGTCGAGTCCGGGAACGAAGCCCTTGTCGGTATTACCCATTTTGCTCAGGACCAGCTGGGCGACATCGTTTTCGTATATTTCCCTGATGATCTCGAGGACATCGAGCAGTTCAAGTCCTTCGGAGAAATCGAGTCTCCCAAGGCAGTTTCGGAGCTGTTCGCACCCATCAGCGGCCAGGTCATCGAGGTCAACGCGGAGCTTCAGGAACGCCCCGAACTCGTGAACGAAGAACCCTATGAGTCGGGCTGGATGCTTAAAGTCCGTATCTCCGACACCTCTGAACTGGACAACCTGATGTCCGCCGACCAGTACGAGGCCCTCACCGCAGAGTCCGAGTAAAGCCAGCGATCAATTTCTCCCGCCCACAACTTGGAAAGCTATGACTTCTCCCTACATCTCCAACACCGACGCCGACCGAAAAGCGATGTTGGAGTCCACCGGCGTAGCATCCGTAGCAGACCTCTTCCTCGAAATTCCCGAGCCCTACCGGGACCCGCCCCTCGACCTCCCCACCCCCCTTTCCGAGTTCGAGCTCATCCGCGAGCTGCGCGCCCTATCGCTCAAGAACGCCAATCTTGACGACTACGCCTGCTTCCTGGGCGCCGGTTCTTACAACCACTACATACCCAGCGTTGTCCGCCACGTCACGGGCCGCAGCGAGTTCTACACCTCCTACACCCCATACCAGGCCGAGATCAGCCAGGGCACCCTTCAGACCACCTACGACTTCCAATCCATGGTCTGCCACCTCACCGGCATGGACGTCGCCAATGCAGGCATGTATGACGGCTCGACCGCCCTAGCCGAGGCCGCACTTATGGCCTGCCGACTCACCCGTCGCAGCCACGTCGTAGTATTGGACACGGTCTCTCCTCTCTACCGGGACACGATAGCCCACTACATGGGCCCCCAGGACATAGGCATGAGCGTCGTCTCACCAGACAACCTCGCTGTCACAGATTCGGATGCCTGCGTCATCACCCAATACCCGGACTTCTACGGCCGTATCCAAGCACTCACCTCTTACGCAGAAGCCGCCCATGAGGCCAAGGCCCTCCTGGTAGTTTCCGCCGATCCCGTGGCCCTTGCCATGTTCAAGTCGCCCGGAGACTACGGCGCCGACATCGTGGTGGGCGAGGGCCAGACCGTCGGTTCATCTACAACTTTCGGCGGACCCTATGTCGGGCTCTTTGCCGCCAAGACCAGGCACCTGCGCCAGATGCCCGGGCGCATCGTCGGCAAGACCACCGACGACCGTGGCCGGGAGGGTTACGTACTCACCCTTCAGACCCGTGAACAGCACATCCGCCGACAGACCGCCACCTCCAATATCTGCACCAGCGAGGCCCTCGTAGCCCTCGCCTCCACAGGCTATCTCACCGCTGTCGGGCCCAGGGGCCTGGCCCACGTCGCCGAGCTCTGCTACCACAAGGCCCACTACGCCGCATCCCAAATCGCCGAGCTTCCCGGCTATTCCCTGGCCTTTGATGGCCCCTTTTTCCGGGAATTCGTCGTCCAGTGCCCCAAGTCGCCGTCTGAGATAAATGCCGCCCTCCTGGACTCCCAAATCATCGGCGGCCTCGACGTAAGTGACTCGGTGCCTAACGGAATGCTCCTATGCGCCACCGAAACAAACACCCGAGACCAGATAGACAATCTCGTCCAGGCCCTTAAGGGTATAGCCTAGCCATGACCGAAGACTCCCATACCCAACTTGCTAGAGTTAGCCTCAAGGAACTCCACGCCCCCGGCGCCCGTGGCACGACCTTACCCGCCCTGGACGTACCTGCCGCCGCTCTACCAGAGAATGATCTCCTTCGCAGCGAGTTAGGCATACCGGAAATCGGGGAGCTGGACCTTGTCCGCTACTTCACCGGCCTGAGCAAGCTGAACTTCGGGATCGATAGCGGCTTCTATCCCCTCGGAAGCTGCACCATGAAATACAACCCCAAGTGGCACGAAGAGGTGGCCCGGCTCCCGGGCTTCGCGCAGATTCACCCTCTCCAGCCTGCCGAGTCCGTACAGGGCGCCCTGGCCATCATGTACGGCCTCCAGAATCTCCTCGGCGAGATAACTGGCGCCAGTGCCGTCAGCCTTGCTCCCCTCGCAGGCGCCCACGGCGAGATGGCCGGCCTTCTCATGATCCGCGCCTACCACGAGGCCCGCGGCGAAGGTGAGACCCGCAAACAGGTCCTCATCCCCGACACCGCCCACGGCACCAACGCGGCCTCTGCCAAGATGTGTGGCTACGACGTCGTGACCGCTCCCTCCGACGCCCAGGGCAACCTGGACGTCGAGGCCCTCAAGAAGCTTGCAACCTCCGAGACCGCCGCGTTGATGCTGACTCTCCCCAGCACCCTCGGCCTCTTCAATCCACGCATCCTCGAAATCTGCGACGCCATTCACAGTGCCGGGGCCATGGTGTACGGCGACGGGGCTAACCTGAACGCCATCCTAGGACGAGTCCGCTTCGGCGATCTTGGATTCGACGTGGTCCACTCCAACCTCCACAAGACATTCAGCACCCCCCACGGTGGCGGAGGCCCGGGCGCCGGGCCCGTCTGCGCCGCCGACTCCCTCGCCGATTACCTCCCCGCCCCGGTCGTCTACAAGAGTGCACCTGACGCCCCAGGCCCCGAATTTCAACTTGGTCGGCCCTCAAAATCCATCGGAAAAATCAGCGCCTTCCACTGCAACTTCGGCGTCGTGCTCCGGGCCTACGCCTACATCCGGCTTCTCGGCGCTCCAGGCATGCGTGAGATCAGCGAAAACGCCGTCCTGAACGCCAACTACCTGCTTACAAGGCTGAAAGAGGACTACCTGCTGCCCAACAAGCGCACCTGCATGCACGAGGTGGTGTTCTCCGCTTCGAAGCAGAAGGCTCTCGGGGTCCGGGCCCTGGACATCTCCAAGCGGCTCATGGATTACGGCTTCCACCCGCCGACCATGTACTTCCCTCAGGTCGTCCCCGAGGCCCTAATGATCGAGCCCACCGAGTGCGAAAGCAAGCGCACCCTCGACACCTTCGTCGACGCCATGAAGGCGATCGCCCGTGAAGCCGAGACCGACCCCGATCTCGTCAACTCCGCCCCCCACACCACCCCTTCCTCCCGCCTCGACGAAGCCCAGGCCGCCCGTCACCCCGACTTGCACTGGTAATCCCCTACTCCGTCATTCCCGAGTAGTCGGGAATCCATCCCTGGCGTGGCTACTCTGAGCTCCGTCGAAGGTTCGAAAAGGGAGGGGTCCAGTTCCCTCTCCCTTGATGAGACCTTTGCATAACCATCATTTCTTCCCCAGGGATGGGGGATTCCGCTCGCCCTGAGCGTGGTCGAAGGGTCTCAAGAGCGGCATGGGTGGGGCGTGTTGGCCATAACTGGTGGTTATGCAAAGCTCCCTTGACGGGTGAGGGTGAGCCCCGCTATGGAGCCGCCTGCCTCGAGCCATTCGAACGGTCTCAAGAACGGAATGGAAGTGGGGTTTGGCCCCTACATCTTCACCCCTGCAAACCTCCCCATCCCCAGCGCGCTGATATCCGCCGTCTTCGCCTCTCCCTCCGTTATCAGCTCGGCCATTACGATCCCGACGGCTGGTGACAACTTGAACCCGTACCCGTTGAAACCGCCGGCGAAATACAACCCATCCACGCCTTCCGCCTTGCCCAGGATCGGGAGATTATCAGGGGTGTTCGTGTACAGACCCGAGAAGCCCGTGAACAGCTCAGCATTCGTCAGTGACGGCATAAGCTCGCCCAAACGACCCCAGATCGTCCTGGTCTGCTCCATGCTGGTGCCCTGGTCGAAATTTTCGGGGTCATTTACGTGCTCGTCCTTCTGTATGTCCCCTCCCAGCATCAGGTCGGGGCTCTCCTCCCGCATGTATGTCATTTCTATCAGGTCGAAGATCACGGGGTGCGTATTCGGCACGCCGGCCCCCTTTTTCAGGACGAACACCTCGTGCCTAGTTGGCTGCAGGGGCAGGTCGTAGCCCAGTTTCTTCATCAGACCGCCATTCCACGGCCCCCCGGCCACGACTACCGTATCTGTTGCTATCCGACCCTGCTCGCTAACCACCCCCGTCACCCGACCCTCCTCAACCTCGATGTCCAAAGCGGCGTTCCCCAGCGATATCTCAGCCCCCAGCCTCCCCGCCGCCGAAGCGTAGCCTTGTGCGACACCCGGCGGGTCTCCAAAACCTGATCGTGGCTCGAAGCCCACGAAGTCAACATCACCCGGTTCAAGATATGGCGCTATCTCCTTCAAGTCTTCTCGGCTCAAGTCTCTGTTCTCGAAACCCATTTCGCGCGCCTTGGCAAAGCCTTGCCTCAACGCAGGCGAATAGTTCTCCCCCGACAGGAATAGCACGCCTACTTCCCTGAACCCCGACTCGGCCCCCACAAGCTCCTTGAAATTCCTCAGCCACTTCTGACCTTCCTTGGCCATGAGTGATATGGGCATCGCGGACTCGCTGCCGTGCGTGAACAGGAGCAGGCTGAACCCCGTAGTAACCCCAGATGACTTTCCGGTCGACCCCGCCCCCAGCCCCTCCTTCTCCAGCAGCACCGTCTCCTTCACCCCCCTCGAGGCCAGGTTGAAGCAAATACTCGTCCCTGCAAGCCCTCCTCCGATTATCACGGCTTCTGCGCTGTTTTTCATAAATCACCTCCGATGCAAGTTGCACAAATAGCCCTCGTAGACTCACCTTCGACGCTTTTAATTGTCATGCCGAGACCCCGTAAGGGGTGGATTCCGTCCGTAATGGTGGTTGCGTCGTCATCTCCCGCACAATTATTCCTATTTTAGTAAGGCCCCCTACTCATCCACAATCGCTATCGCCTCCACCTCAATCACGAGCCCGTCATACGCCAGGCCCGCCACCCTTACCGCCGTAGCCGCGGGACCCGGGCTCGGGATGTACTTGTTCCTCACGTGGGTCATCTTCTCCCAGAATTTTCGGGAGTCGTCACCCGTGGAGTCATCCACGTAGTACGTGTTCAGCTTCACTATGTCCTTCATGTCGGCCCCGACTTCCCTCAGCACCGTCCGGACGTTTTCGAAGACGATTCGGGTCTGTTCTTCGATGTCAAACGGGGCTATCGGAGTCCCGTGCTCGTCCGCCGATATCTGCCCTCCGACAAATATCATCTTCCCGATCTTCCACCCCTGCGAAAACGGCACCGGCATGCTCCAGTACCAGTGTCCCTTCGGCATTATTCTTATCTTGTCCATGCTGACAGCCCTCCCGTATGAATCTGAATTCCCGTCAGAGACACTACCATACCCCACCGCCCCAACCCTTTCCACCTGCTCCTCACCCACCGCTCCCCCGTCATTTCGGCCCCCGAGAGCCGGCCGAAGATCTGCCTAGCTGAAAGTCCGCCTATGGTTGAGCGTGGACCTATCCCGAAGGTGGGGTATTCCGTTAGCCCCCCCACCCTTGCCCTACCCCTCCAAATCGCGCTAAAATAAACCCACGCATCCAACGCACTGCAAACCTGTAAACGCGGTAACGGACCTTTAATTCAGTCCCGAGAGGCTGGCAAGGAAAACAGGGTTACCGCAGCCGAATTCGGCCTGCACCCTTGCCACCCCTTGGCAGGGGTATTTTTTTGACCGACACCGTCCTAATGTCCGCCGCCGACATCGGCAAGTCCCTGCGGCGTGTCTCCCATGAGCTGGTTGAAGCCCACCCCGACACCTCTCACCTACTCTTCATCGGCATCCGCACCCGAGGCCTACCGCTCGCACAGCGCATAGCCGGCAATATATCTTCCAACGGCAACGGCCAGATCCCCGTCGCCGCTCTGGACACGAGACCCTATCGCGATGACCGGCAAACCCCCGCTCAGCGTGCCAATGGCGACGGCTCGCCCATACCCGGCGGTGTCACCGGCCGAGACGTAGTTCTGATAGACGATGTCCTGTTTACCGGGCGCACCGTCCGAGCCGCCCTGGACGCCCTGGTCAATCTCGGGAGACCCCGTTCCGTCCAACTCCTCGTTCTTGTCGACAGGGGCCACCGTGAGCTCCCGATACGCGCCGACTACGTGGGCAAGAACATACCGACCTCTCTCGATCAGACCGTCAAGGTCCGCCTCCGGGAATTGGACGGCAAGGATGAGGTCGTGCTGATGGGGAATGCTGTTTCTGATAGTGGGCGGCAACGCGTCGCTGGAGGAGTCAAACTCACATGACCCTCCAGGGGCGCAACTTAATCACCGTAGATGACATCTCTAACGACGAGGTCGAGGCCGTTTTCTCCCTCGCCAATGACATGCACGCCGACATCCGCGGCCAGTCCAATCTCTGCAAGGGCATGGTCATGGCCAGCCTGTTCTACGAACCCAGCACCCGCACCCGGCTTTCCTTCGAGACTGCCATGCACCGTCTCGGCGGCAACGTCGTCACTGCCGCCGATGTCAACACGACCTCCATCGCCAAGGGCGAGACCCTCGCGGACACCGCCCGCGTCGTGAGCAGCTACGTGGACATCATCGTCGTCCGACACCCTTGGGAGGGCGCTGCACAGGCCGTCGCCGACTACGCCACCGTTCCCGTTATCAACGCCGGAGACGGCAGCCACGAGCACCCCACCCAGTCCCTCTGCGACCTCTACACCCTCAAACGCGAAAAGGGCGATATTCGAGACCTTACCGTGGCTCTATGCGGAGATCTGAAGGGCGCCCGCACCGTCCACTCCTTGACCTATGCCCTCGCCCGATTCGGGGCCAACATCATGTTCATGCCCAGCAAGGGCTATGAGCTTCCCGGCTACGTCAAGGACAGGCTGAACCGGGAATACATGGGCACTGTCTCGGAAGGGAAGAGCAGCCCCTCCGGCTCCTTCAAGGAAATGGACGCCATATACCAGACCCCCACCCGACCCCACCTCCTCCCGCCCCACTCCAAAAGAGGCTCCTCTCCCGACGCCGCAAAGACCAGAACCAGTCTGGACGTTGTGTACGCCAGTCGCTTGCAAAAGGAGCGCCACCCAGAAGCATCATCTGATGACGCCAGCGGAGGCCTGAGGCTCGACAAGCGGTTCATGGAGCGTCGTCAGTTCAGGAACGCCCTGATTATGCACCCCCTCCCCCGCGTCGATGAGATCGACTACGCCCTGGACGAAAACCCCCGGAGCATCTATTTCAAGCAGGCTGCCTACGGTGTCCCCGTCCGCATGGCCCTGCTGGCTTCCCTTCTTGGGGTTTCCCAGCCCCGGGCTCAGGCCCACTACGGCAGTTTCGCCTACCCAATGACCTATCCGCCCTACAAGTCGGATGCCGGAATAAGGTGCCCGAACCCGACCTGCGTATCCAACAATGAGAGCGCCTACATCATCCCCGAGTTCTTCCGTGTAGACGAAGACCCGACAGTTCTACGCTGCCGCTATTGCCGCCGGGACACGACCGCCGAGGCCGCGGGCAGCATCAGGACCAAGGTCTATCACAAGGCTGGACGTCACCCCTCCCGACGGCTCCGCTCCGGCAACCTCGTCTACTTCGAGTCCTTTGAGCAGGCTTCAAGCCTCGGCTACCGTCCCGGCTACCGGGTCCCCACCAACGAAATCGAGAGTGAAGAATAACGTGACCCTAACCAACCCGTCCAACAATTCAAACCACCCCGCCTGGCTCGTACTGGAGGATGGCAGCTCCTTCCAGGGTACGTCCTTCGGCGCGAACAGTGATGGCCACGGCGAGGTGGTCTTCAACACCAGCATGACGGGCTACCAGGAGATCCTCACCGACCCTTCATACGCCGGCCAGATTGTAATGCTCACCTACCCGCTCATCGGCAACTACGGCATCGACCCCGAGACCGTCGAGTCTAGGAAAATACAGGTAGGTGGTCTGGTGGTCCGGGAGGACTGTGATATCCCAAGCCATTGGAACAGCGAGGCCACGGTCGCCGAGTTCCTGGCCTCCCAGGGCGTCTCCGGCATCTCCGGCGTCGATACCCGGGCAGTTACCCGGCGTCTGCGTTCCAGGGGCGTGATGATGGGGTTAATCACCAGGGATGACCCTCAGTCGGCACTCAAGAAGCTTGCAGCCCTTCCCAGCTATGACTCGGTGAACTACGTCTCTGAGGTCTCCACTTCCTCCCCCTACACCTGGGAACCCACCGAGACTCCTACTCCTACAACCTGCGAAATCGTAGCCCTGGACTACGGCCTGAAATACAACATTCTCCGCATCCTCAACAAGCTCGGGTGCCGGGTCACCGTGATACCCGCCGCCACCAAAGCGGAAGACATCCTCCAGTTGGACCCCGATGGCCTACTGCTCTCCCCGGGCCCCGGCGACCCCGCCCTCCTCGGCCAGATCTCCGAGACGGTACGCGCGCTGGTCGGCGTCAAGCCGATAATGGGGATCTGCCTGGGCAATCAGATGCTCGGCAAAGCCTTCGGGGGCCAGACCTTCAAGCTTAAGTTCGGGCATAGAGGTGCGAATCATCCGGTCAAAGATCTGGCCACGGGTCGGGTGCACATCACGGCCCAGAACCATGGTTACGCCCTGGACGCCGACAGCCTCCCCCCGTCCCTGGAAGTCAGCCACCTCAACCTCAACGACCACACCGTCGAGGGCCTCACCCACCGGGACTACCCCATCGTCTCCATCCAGTACCACTCGGAGGCCTCCCCCGGCCCCCTGGACAACGTCTACCTCTTCGAACAGTTCCTGGGCATGGTCAAGGACCAGAAATAATTGTAATGCACCAATGGGGGATGTGCTAAAATGATGACAATATTGATGCGTCAAAATGATGCCTCTGAAAGGTGCAAATTACGATGAGGACCACTCTTAACATTGACGACAAACTTCTTGAAACCGTGGTAGAAGCCACGGGTGAGAGAACAAAGAGCAAGGCAGTAAACGCCGCCCTCAAGGAGTATATCCGTCGCAAGCATGTCCAAGAACTGCTCGACTACTGGCGTAAGAATCCAATGAGCGACGAAGACTATCAGGAATATTTGGAGAACAAGAAAAAGCAGTTGGAGGCTCAAGAAGAGCGCTGGGCATTCCTCGAGTCCCTCCGGGATGGTACGGCGCTCCAGGAAGGTGCGTGCAACGTATGAGGACCACTCTCAACATAGACAACAAACTTCTTGAAACCGTGGTGGAAGCCACGGGTGAGAGAACAAAGAGTAAGGCCGTCAATGCCGCTCTCAAGGAGTACATCCGCCGTAAGCATGTGCAAGAGCTAATCGACTCTTGGGGTAAGATAATCGTCGACGACTACAGGGACGAGGTTGAACTTGTTAACGAGGAGCGACGTACTTACCTAGAATCCCTGAGGGATGGTACGGATTGACCGTCCTTCTTGATACGTCGGTACTCCTCCATGCCCAGAAGCTGCCCAAGTCCGGTGTTGCGCGGCAGGTTGCGGCCCTTCTTGCTTCTGGTGAAGCCGCTGTAGCCGGCCCCGTAATCATGGAATATATGCGCGGTGCCCGGACACAGGGACAACTGCATTTCCTTAGGGAACGTATCGTTTCCATCGACTTCTTGGTCGCGGACCAGATAGTTTGGTCATTGGCTGGAAACCTTGCCTTTCGCCTCCGACGCTCCGGCAAGCACCTTCCCGACCCTGACGTTATTGTTGCCGCCACCGCCATCCGACACGATGTACCGCTATACACCTTGGACAAAGGATTCAATCGAATAGATGAGCTTGAGTTTTACCGGCCTTCTTCAACCTGAGTCATCTGAGCTCCATGGAAATCGAGGAATATCCCGTACAGTGACCAACCTCTCCTCCATAACAACCATCTCCTTCGACGTTGACGGAACCCTCTGGGACTTCGAGCGATTTACTCATGACGCCCTTCAACATGTCCTGAATGAGCTAGCTCAGATAGATCCCCAGGCCGCTCAAAGCCTTACCGTCGACCGCATGGTGACCATCAGAGACCGGGTCCACGAGCAGTTGTGGGGCAATGGCGCAGACCTGGACACGATCCGTGAGAAGTCCATGCAGCAGGCCCTCCGCGAGGCGGGAAGGCCCAACGACTCCCTCGGGTCATACCTGACAAGGGTCTACTTCCAGCGCCGAGACGAGGCCCGCACCATATTCCCCGACGCACGCCCTGCCCTCGAGCGGCTGGCCCCACACTACAAGCTCGGGCTTCTCTCCAACGGCAACAGCCGGGCCGGAGTCCTGGGCATAGAAGACCTGGTCTCTTTCGAGGTCTTTTCGCAGGACCATGACTCCATAGACAAGCCCGACCCCCGCATCTTCGAAATAACCATGCAGGAAGCCCAATGCCAGCCCCATGAACTGCTTCACGTCGGTGATTCATGGGAGAACGACGTTATGGGCGCACTGAACTCGGGCGCCATCCCCGTCTTCTTCAACCGCAACGCAAACGGTAATACGTCTCAAACCGTCCTGGAAGTCCGTTCCCTGTCCGAACTCCCCTCGTTACTCTTGGCCGAATACGCAATGGAGTCCCGTTAACATGCCCGCAAAACCCTCAAAAGTTCTCGTCATAGGGTCTGGTCCCATCGTCATCGGCCAGGCCGCCGAATTCGACTACGCCGGTACACAGGCCTGCAAAGCCCTCCGCGAAGAGGGCGTCATTTCCGTTCTCGTCAATTCCAATCCCGCCACTATCATGACCGACGAGGACATCGCAGACATCGTCTATATCGAACCCCTCACCGTCGACGTCGTGTCACGCATCATCGAGCAGGAACGCCCCGACGGCGTGCTCCCGACCCTCGGCGGCCAGACCGGCCTGAACCTCGCCGTCGAACTCGCCGACGCCGGTGTCCTCGAGAAGTTCAACGTCCGTATGCTCGGCACTCCCCTTGCAACCATCCGCCAGGCCGAGGACCGTGAACTCTTCAAACAGCTCCTCAGCGATATCGGTGAGCCTTCACCTCCCAGCGCCACCGTCGAGACCGTAGAAGACGCGCTGGCCGTGGAAGACAAGCTCGGGCTTCCCCTGGTTATACGTCCCGCCTACACCCTCGGCGGCACGGGCGGCGGCATCGCTCGCACCCGGGATGAACTCGCCACCATCGCAGCTGGCGGCATCGCCGCCAGCCCTATAAACCAGGTCCTAATCGAACGCTACCTGGAGGGCTGGAAGGAGCTCGAGTACGAGGTAATGCGGGACTCCGCCGACAACTGCATAACCATCTGCAACATGGAAAACATAGACCCCATGGGAGTCCATACCGGGGACAGCATCGTCGTAGCCCCGAGCCAGACCCTCTCCGACCGCGACTACCAGATGCTCCGTTCTTCCAGTCTCAACATCATCCGTGCCCTGGGCATCGAAGGTGGCTGCAACGTCCAGTTCGCCCTGGCCCCCGGGCCCCTGGTCGCCAATGCCTTCGGCCAGTCCTCCGTAGACGGACGCTCCTACTACGTCATCGAGGTCAATCCACGGGTCAGCCGCAGCTCCGCACTCGCCAGCAAGGCCACCGGCTACCCCATCGCCCGGGTCGCCGCCAAGATCGCCGTCGGCAAGACCCTCGACCAGATCGCCAACGCCGTCACAGGCAAGACCCGGGCCGCCTTCGAACCCTCCCTCGACTATTGCGTGGTCAAGATTCCCCGCTGGCCCTTCGATAAGTTTGCCTCCGGGGACCGCCGGCTCGGCACCCAGATGAAGGCCACCGGCGAGGTAATGGCCGTTGATCGCTCCTTCGAAGCCGCCCTGCAGAAGGCCGTTCGCTCCCTGGAGACGGGCCAGCGCCGTCTCCTCTGGGAAGACCGAGCCTGGGCCCAGGACGAAAATGGCGCCAACGGCATGGTCCCCACGGACCCCAGCGACGATCGGATCTGGGCCCTGATGGCTTCCCTGCGCCGGGGCCTTAGTCCCGACGACCTCTCCCGCCGCACCGGCATCGACCCCTGGTTCACCAACAAGATGTACAACCTTGTCCACATGGAGCGCCGACTCCTGAAGGAACCCCTCACCCCCACCCTCATGCGTTCCGCCAAGCGGCTCGGCTTCTCGGACGACTACATCGGCACCCTCGCCGACCGCCTTCCTGAGCAGGTACGCAACCTCCGCCAATACTGGGGCCTCCGTCCCGTCTACAAAATGGTCGACACCTGCGCCGCAGAGTTTGCCGCAGAGACCCCCTATTTCTACAGTTCCTACGAGCAGGAGAATGAGGCCGAGGCCGTTCCGGGCCGGAGGGCCGTCGTCATAGGCTCAGGCCCCATTCGCATCGGCCAAGGCATAGAGTTCGACTACTGCAGCGTCCACGCCTCCTGGGCCCTCAAGAAGGAGGGCGCCGGCTCCATCATGGTCAACTCCAACCCAGAGACCGTCTCCACCGACTTTGATACCAGCGACAGGCTCTACTTTGAGCCCCTGGACGAGGAGAGCCTCCGCGATATTCTTGAGAACGAAAACGGCGGTGTCGGGAGCAACAATGGCTCCGCCGAGATCGTGGTCCAGTTCGGTGGCCAGACCGCCATCAACCTAGCCGAGCCCCTGCATCGTACCGGGACTCCCATACTGGGCTCCTCCTCCGATACCATAGACATGGCCGAGGACCGCCACCGCTTTGAGGACTTCCTCAACCGGCTCGGCATTCCCCAGCCTCCCGGCGCCGCCATTTCCTCCGTCGAGGCTGGCCTGAACGTCGCTCAGAGTATCGGTTACCCAGTTCTGGTCCGTCCCAGCTACGTTCTCGGTGGCCGGGCCATGGAGATCGTGCACAACGCCACGGAGCTGATCCGCTACGTAGCCAACGCCGTGGAGGCCGCGCCGGGCCGCCCCATCCTTATCGACAAATACCTTGAGGGCATGGAGGTGGAAGTCGACGCCATCTGCGATGGCGAGCAGGTCCTCATCCCCGGTGTCATGGAGCATATCGAGCGGGCCGGCGTGCACAGCGGCGACTCCATGGCCGTCTACCCCGCCCCCAGCCTCACCCCCGCCCAGAGGGAAGCCATTATCAACTACACCGTCAGCATTGGCCTCGGCCTTCAGGTCAAGGGCCTTATGAACATCCAGTACGTTGTCATGAAACCCTCCGACTCCGATGACCGGGACGATGCCCTGGTCTACGTCCTGGAAGTAAACCCCCGGGCCAGCCGCACCGTGCCCTTCCTGTCCAAGATAACCGGCGTCCCCATGGTCCAGGTTGCAACCCGGATCATGATGGGCAAGACCCTGGAACAGCAGGGCTATTCGACCGGCCTCTGGCCCGCCAAGGACATCGTTGCGATCAAGGCGCCCGTTTTCTCCATGTCCAAGCTTATCGGCGTCGACACGTACCTCGGCCCCGAGATGAAGTCCACCGGCGAGGTCATGGGCATCGACCATTCTCTCGGCCCTGCTCTCGCCAAGGCCCTTCTCGCCAGTGATATGATGCTCCCGCCCAGGGGCGCGGTCCTCCTCAGCATCGCCGATAGGGACAAGGCCGAGGCCCTGGACATCGTCAGGATGTTCGCCTCCCTCTCCTACCGGATATACGCCACCCAGGGCACCGCCGAGATGATCAAAGCCATCGGTCTTCCCGTTACCGCCGTGGCCAAAGCCGGGCAGGGCAGTCCCGACATCGTGGACATCATCCAGGATGGCACCGTAGACGTGGTCGTCAACACCCTGACTGGTCATCGCACGCCTCTCCGGGACGGCTTCCAGATCCGACGCGCCGCCGCCGAAAGACGCATCCCCTGCTTCACCTCCCTGGACACCGCCCGCGCCACCGTCGACGCTCTTGTAAACGGGCCGCTCAACGTCTCCGTTAAACCCCTTCGCGGCTACCTGGAATCGAGCCCTGCATGATGGAAGACCGACTCACTAAGGTTCTCGCTAACCACACAATCGGCCCCGGCATACACTGCCTGTGGGTCGACTCCCCAGCCGTGGCCGAAAGCCGGACTCCGGGTGAATTTGTCATGGCCGAATGCGGCGACACCTCAGACCCCCTCCTCAGGAGGGCCATCAGCATCCACAGATACGGCCCCGACCTCCTTGCCGCCGATGCCTCCCTCGCCTCCGATTGGATAACCCCCGACTCCACTGCCCTTCTCTTTAATGCCGGTAGTCCCGCCCGTAACTGGCTTGCCAATCGGGTAGCAGGTGACGAATTCAGAATGCTCGGGCCCCTGGGCCGTGGCTACAGCATCAATCCTTCGGCCCAGCGCGTTGTCATGGGTGGCGGAGGCACGGGCCTCGCTCCCCTCATCGCCCTCGCGGACCAGGCCGTCGCATCAGGTAAGGACGTGACCATAGTCTCCGCTGCCCGCAAGGCATCCCTCCTCTATCCCCGGGATTGGATACCCGACGGGGTCACCGTTGTTGAAGTCACTGAGGATGGCTCGGCCGGTGAAACGGGACTTATCACCGAAGCCCTGCCAAAGATCATGCAAAGCGCCGACCAGGCCTTCTTCTGTGGCCCCGTGCCCATGTATAGGGCCATCTGGGATACCTGGAACAACCATGGCATCTCGGCTCCCACGCAGGTGCTCCTTGAAGTCCGCATGGCCTGCGGGTTCGGCATCTGCTATGGCTGCGCCGTGGCTACCGACTCGGGCCGCAAGATGGTATGCACCCAGGGCCCGATGTTCGACCTCGCCGAAGTAAACTGGACGGAGTTGTGACTCGATGCTCCCGCATAGGCGCGGGACTGGTTCCTCTTTTTGTCGTATTTGCGCTTTTTCTTACTGCATGCAGCGGCAACGGAGAATCCCAGGATGAGACACCAACAATCCCTCTCGCTTCACCCACATCCACCCCTCCGACGGCCACCCCTCAACCCACGCCTACACCCACCCCTACCCCTGCGCCGGAACCTGAAGTGAACCTCATCGCATACGTCGGACTCGACGACAACATCTATACAATCCGCCCCGATGGCACGGACCAGCAGCTGGTCTCAATCCCCATGTCCGGGGAGACCGCATCCCTGGCCGGAGGCGCATTCTTTGACAGTCACACCGTCTACAACTGGCCCACCTGGTCCCCCGACGCCTCCAAGTTGGCCTTCACCTCTTATTCCGATAACGGTGATTTTGGCGGTGCCCTCTGGCTCGTCGATATCCCCGGCGGCCTCCCCGACAAGGTATTCCAGGACCCCGATGACACTATTGGCAGGTTCGTAGCCCAGCGCAGTCCTCACTACATCTACTGGGCCCCCGGCAGCGACAGGGTCGCATTTCTGGCCCCCACCCCCACTTCCCTTGTCCTTTACATGATCGATACCGAAGACCCCCACCACCCCGAACCCCTCTCTTTCGGAGCTCCCTCCTACATGTCCTGGTCCCCCGATGGACAGTACCTCCTCCATCACCTAATCGACGCCGTCGACCTTGTCGATACCCGGAATGGCGTGGAGAGGACTTCCCTCAATGCCAGTTCGATCGCCTTCAGGACTCCCGCCTGGGGCCCGGACAGCCGGAAAATGGCTTACGTGGACGGGACCATTGGCGCTGACACTCTCATCATTGCGGATATTCAGGACGACTCCAAAATCGAGGTGGACCGAGTCAGCACTCTCACGGTCTTCCTGTGGTCTCCATCGGCTAACGAGATCGCCTACACGGAGCTGACACCGGCGCGCAGTTTGGGTATTCCCACCTACAGTGGGCTTGCTGTCCTGGACGTTGACTCCGGCGAGACCCGGCAAATCACCAACCGGGAGATAGCCGCCTTCTTCTGGTCTCCTGACGGCTCGAAGGTTGCCTATGTTGCCATTGACCGCTCTTTATCCACCATCTCCTGGTACGTCAACGACAGGTCCGGCGAGTCCGAACTGAAGCTCACCGACTTCATCCCCTCTTCAGAGCAGCTCTTCGTGATGTTCGCCTTCTTCGACCAGTATGCCTACTCAAACAGCCTCTGGTCCCCCGATGGAGGGTCCCTCGTTTACTCCGGCCGAGACCCGGATGCCAATGGCACAGGCGGAAGCGCCATCCACGTCATATCCGTCGACGGCTCCTCTCCCCCCACTGTAATCGCCCCCGGCAACCTGGCCTTCTGGTCCCCCAGGTAACCTCACACATCCATCCTCTCTCCCCATCCGTCATTCCGGGCCGCCGAGAGCCGAAATCCATCCCTCGGGGCCAGGCTGCGCACCCCACCGCAGCCCCCGAGGAGGGAGGCCCTCGGAATAAGAGTAGAGCGAGACCCAGGCCCTGCCAATCCATCACCTTCGCCACCCTCTAGACCCCTTACCATTCCGATGCCCCGCGAGGAATCTCAGAGGTCAGCCTACCCTCCACGCCCTTCTTGACCGTCCGCCCTTATCACCCTCCCCGGGGCCTGTCGGGCCGCTCGTGCTGAGGCCCTCGAAGTATGAGCGGGGGGAGGACTACGCACGACCAATACGTCACCTTGGTCCTTTCCCCTACTCACCCCCCACCTGACATTTGCAAAAATGCCATCACCTTGCGCCTGCCCTCCCCCACACCTAATACACCATCTCCCCCCCGAGAAACGCCCTGGTTCTCGGGTCCCGAGCCTCGGAGAAGAGCGACTCCGTAGGCCCCACCTCCACCACTTTCCCATCGAGCAGCAGCGCAGTCCTGTCCGCAAGCCGACGCGCCTGGAACACATTGTGCGTTACCAGCACAATCGTAGTGCCCATCTCCCGGCAGGAATTCATCATTAGCTCCTCGACCAGCGCAACGTTGTAGGGGTCGAGGTTTGCCGTTGGCTCGTCCAGCAGAAGAACCTCCGGCTCGATTATCAGCGCTCGTGCCAGTGCCACCCTCTGCGTCTCCCCGAATGAAATGGTAGTCGGGTGTTCTTTCGCCAGGGCCCCCATGCCCAGTCGTTCCAGGAACTCCGACGCCCGAGCCTTCGCGTCCCGCACCCCCCTCAGTTTCAACCCGTAGGCCACGTTGTTCAGCACCGATGTGTTGAACAGCAGCGGACTCTGGAACACCAGCGTCATCCGTCTCCGCACCGAGAGCGATACCTGTGTTTTCCCATCGTACGCCTCCCCCGAGAACCGGATCACCCCCGAGCTCTGCGGCTCCAGAAAGTTCAGCATCCTCAGGAGCGTGCTCTTCCCCGAACCGCTAGGCCCGATGATGCCCAGCGCCTCGCCGCGCCGTATATCCAGGCTCTCTATGTTGCACGCTTCCCTCTCCCCGTACCGCTTTACCAGTCTTTCCAGCTTGTAGATGCTCTCGCTCATCGGGCCAACGCCCTCCCCTGCAGGCGAGTTGCGACCAAATTGATCGTGAAGGAGATCAGGAGCAGGATGATTCCCAGCGCTATCGCCGCAGCGAACTCCCCTTTCCTAGTCTCCAGCACTATGGCCGTCGTCAGCACCCTCGTGTTTCCGGCGATGTTTCCGCCCACGATGATGACAGCCCCGACCTCCGTCACCACCCGACCAAACGCCGCCGCCAACGCTATGACCATCGAGACCCGGGCCTCTCCCAGCAGTGCAAACGTTGCCTGGGCACGGGTCGCGCCCAGGCTCCTGAGCTGCAGCCGCATCCCGGGGTTAATCGACAGTATCGCCGACATGGTCAGGCTCGCGATCACCGGGAATGCGATGATGAACTGGGCCACGACAATGGCCCAGGGAGTGAAAAGCCACCCCAGCAGCCCGAACGGCCCCTGCTGCGAAAGCATCAGGAAAACTATCAGCCCGACCACAACCGTCGGAAAGGCCATCCCCGAATACGTCAGGCCTATCAGGACCCGACGCCCGGGGAACCGGCTGAATGCCAGCCAAATCCCGTAAGGCACCGCTGCAAACGCTGCCGTCAGCAGCGCAAGCCCGGACACCTGCAGCGAGAACAGGGCTATCTGGCGGACCTCCGGGTCCAGGCTCCCGATCAGCTTTATAGCCTGCCAGACCCCCGATGCTATCTCATCCATCAGCCCACCCCCATCTCACTGTCGTGCCAAGGCCCCAGGAGGTCGAAGATGCTGAAAGTGCGCCTTAGGCGTGCGCCTCTGGCGTGAATCTGGGGTGGGGTCCAATCCCCTCTCCCTCGATGGGAGAGGGCTAGAGTGAGGGTGGGAATGGTCTCAGTACCCTCAAGCATCCCGTTTACACTCGGCGCGCCTATGGCCCCACCTCCCCCAAATGCACCGGATTGAACAAGGAGACCCCGTACTCCTCTCTTCGGAACTCCCTGATACTCTCCTGGGTCTCGCTGGAAATCAGGAAATCGACAAACGCCTCCGCAAGCTCCTTCTGCACCTCGAAATACTTATCGGGGTTCACGATTATGATGTGATATGGGTTGAACAGCGTTTCGTCGCCCTCCGCCAGGATCTCCAGGTTCAAGTTCTTCCTCGAAAGGAACGTCCCTCTGTCGGTAAGGGTGTACGCTCCGAGCTCGTTAGCCGTGGTCAGAGTGCCCCCCATCCCCTGCCCCAGCGACAGGTACCAGTCCTCCGACTCCGGCGCCCCCACCCCTGACTCCACCCACAGATCCTTCTCCTTTACGTGCGTCCCAGACTCGTCCCCCCGGGACGCGAATATCGACTCGGTATCTGCTATCCGACGAAACGCTTCCCGCCCGTCCTCCAATCCCGATATGCCTGCCGGGTCTTCCTGCGGCCCCAATATCACGAAGTCGTTGTACATCACGTAGGTCCGATTCACGCCGTTCCCATCCGCCACGAACTCCTCCTCCAGGGACGGCGCGTGCACCAGCACCACGTCGGCGTCCCCCCGTGCCCCGATGGCCAGCGCCTGCCCCGTACCCACCGATATAACCCTCACGTTCGCGTTGTATTCCTCCTCGAACGGCGGGATGAGATAGTCCAGCAACCCCGAGTCATACGTGCTCGTAGTAGTAGTCAGCACCAGAGACCGGCTCGTGTCCTGGAAGCACGCCGCGCTTGCCAATACCACCACAGCCGCCAATGCCAACGCGGCCACGGCAACCCTCAGCCTCCGTGCTCCCACTCTGTCCGACTTCATCCCCGTCATTCCAATAGCGATCTTTTCCCCTGGGAACTTTGTGTAACTGTCATTCCGAGGCTCCGCGAGGAATCTTAGGACTAGCCTGTCCCGAGTCCCTCGAGGGAGTGAGGGTGATCCTCCCTCCCAAAGCCACCGCATTCTATTCATGCCAATACTACTTGTCAATTTATCAATCCGACATTACAATCACGTTCACCATGTCTCCCCTCAAGACCAACCTGAAGTCCGCCCGACTCACCGCCGGACTCTCCCAAACCGACCTCGCCCGACGCGCCGGCGTCTCCCGGCAGGCCTACCTCGCCATAGAAACCGGCAGGTCCGTCCCCTCCACCGAGGTCTCCCTACGACTCGCCCGCGTCCTCGGCAGTACCGTCGAGTCCCTGTTCTCCCTGCCTTTCGAAGAAGGCGTCACCGTGAAAGCCGAGCTTGTCCCCACCCCCCACCCCTCCCCCGCTTCTTCCCGCGTACAGCTCTTCTCCGTTGCCGGAAGGCTGATTGCAAGACCCCTCTCAGGGCGCAGCTCCACCAGCTATACAATGACCCCCGCTGACGGCATCACCATTGCTTCCGAATCCCCTGACAGTGTCTCGGTTCGGCTCCTCGCTCCTTTGGACCAGGCGAATACTATCGTGCTGGCCGGCGGTGATCCCGCCATACCCTTCCTTTCCCGAGACATGAGTCTGCGGAACTTCCGCATGATCCGCCTAGGAGAGGACAGCGAGACCGCCCTGGCCTACCTGTCGGCGGGAACGGCCCACGTCGCCGGATGCCACCTCTTCGACGAGGTCACCGGACAGTACAATGTGTCCTGGGTCCGACGCCTGGCTCCCTTCCCCTGCTCCGTCATCACCTTCGCCGTTCGGGAGCAGGGCTTAATCGTAGCTCCGGGCAACCCCATGAACATCGCCTCCATAGACGATCTCTCCCGTCCCGACCTTTTCTTCATCAACCGGGAAGAGGGTTCCGGCAGCCGAGCTCTGCTGGACAGGCTCGTGACCCGGGCGGGCCTCAACCCCGACTCCATAAACGGCTACCAACGGACCGCACAGGGTCACCTCGCCGTCGCCGACACCATTGCCCTAGGCCTCGCCGACGCGGGCATCGGCGTCCGCTCCGCCGCAGAAGCCCGTGGCCTGGATTTCGTATCCCTGGGCCAGGAGCGATACGATTTCGTCATCCCTAACCACTTCCTCGACCTCCCCATGGTCCAGGCTTTCATCGAGACCCTCAAACAACCCTGGCCCCGACGCCAGGTTGAGGCTCTGGGCGGCTACGACGTTTCCCCGATGGGGGAGCCGGTTGCGGTCTGAACTCTTCCACTGCATTAGTGTATTGTGCGCTCCGGAGGGAGGGCTGAAAGATGTCTGAGACCAAGAAATTCCTGTTCTTCGATGTGGACCTGATTGCTGTAGGCCAAAACACCATTGGTGCGATAGCTGCGGCTTTCTGGAATGCCATAGGCGCAATAGCCGTCGCCGGCCTGAATGCCGTGGGGCTTGTGTCCCTCAGCCCCATCAATGCCGTGGGGTTCGTGGCCGTTGGCGGGGTGAATGCAGTCGGCGTGATCGCCATAGGCGGAGTCAATGCCACTGGAGTAATAGCCATAGGCGGGTATAATGCCCACGGAATCGTCGCCTTTGGAGCGAACTCCAAGAGTGCCCTGCCGGTAATGTAAAAGGGCAATAAAGGCCCGGCAGAGTTTGGGCAAGGGCCCGGGGCGTACAGTTCTTCAATTTGCGAAGGGCAGATGAATGGGCCCGTCGGCCTGAATCCATGACTCCTACCGAGCTTCCCCGCTACGCCGATACTGTCGTCATCGGCGGCGGCACGGCCGGGGCCGCGATGACGGGCCTCCTGGCTGAACAAGGCAATCAGTCGGTATTGTTACTTGAGGCCGGTCCCGACTACGGCCCCTTCTCCGAAGGCCGCTGGCCGCCCGACCTCCTGGACGGCCGCATCGTAGCAGACACCCACGACTGGGCATTCACTAGCGCCGCTTCCGCAGGCCAACCCGGCCACGTGCTCCAACGCGCCAGGGTCATCGGCGGCTGCTCGTCACACAACGGCTGTATCGCCCTCTGGGGCAGCCGCGCCGACTACGACGCCTGGGCCTCCGCAGGCAACTCCGGTTGGTCGACGGAAGAGCTGATTCCCTTTTTCCAGAAGGCCTCTGCACGGTTACGAGTCCGGCAATTCACGCCCGAGGAGATAACCCCGTTCCACGGTGCGTGCCTGGACGCAATGGTGGATGCGGGACTCCCCCGCTCCTCCGACCTCAATGACATGGACGAGAACGTTGCCGCAGCAATCTCGCCGGTCAACATCCACAACGATATTCGGTGGAATACCTCTTTCGCATACCTTGATCCCGTCCGCGATAAGAAGCGTCTGACCATCGTGGGCAATGTTCTTGTGGACAAGATCAATATTGATCGCTCACGGGCAACGTCGGTCGAGGTGGTCTGTGGGAAAGAGAAGGTGTCAGTCGAGGCTGGAAGGGTAGTCCTGTGCGCAGGAGCCTATGGCTCAGCCGCCGTATTGCTGCGTTCCGGCATCGGCCCACCCGAGAACCTCGCCCCGCTGAATATCCCCTCCCGGATCGATCTGCCTGGGGTCGGGGCCAACCTCCACGATCACCCCGGTTTCAATCTGAGCTACCAGGGCACGTCGCGCTTCAACTCCCTGATGGAGGAATTCGTCGCTTCCGGCAGGACGGTCTTCGCGGAGCAGAGCCTCGCCAAGGCTCGCAGTTCCCGTTGCAGCCAGGCCTTTGATCTGCACATTGCGCCCGTAGCGTTCCCCACCCCCGACCCCTCAGGACGCTGGCAGTGCAAAATCCTCGTCGCCAACATGGCCCCCCTGTCACGGGGCCGTTTGACCCTTCGTGACTCCGACCCCAACACCAGCCCGGTTATCGATACCGGCTACCTCACGGACCCCGAGGACAGCGACATCGCGGTTCTGATGGACGGCGTGACTATGACCAGGGAGATCGCCGCCCGACCATCCCTGGCGAAGCTGATCGGGAGAGAGCTTGCCGATTCGGCCAACGTAGTTTCAATCGAGGCTCTACGGCGGAACAGCCTCCATTACTACCATCCAGTAGGCACATGCAAAATGGGTCCCGACTCTGACCCTGCCGCAGTAGTTGACCCTGACGGGAAGGTCCACGGCCTGGACAACACTTACGTTGCCGACGCTTCAATCATGCCCGTCGTGCCACGGGCCAACACCAACCTCCCAACCCTCATGATCGCCGAGCGTATCGCCGCCTCACTCACCTAGAGACCCTCGCACAACTGTCATTCCGAGGCTCCGCGAGGAATCTTGGGTGGGGTCCCCGGTTACGCAAAGGTCTCATCTAGCGGACAGCCATCCGACAAAGAGGAATTGCACTCCGCATTTTCCTCCTAGCCCAGCCCTATGCTGATTCTCCTCCTACGCCCGCAACCCCACCGATTATCACCAGCACGATTACATTAAGCACGACCACGGGAATAAACGAGATCAGTATCACGAAGAATGCTCGCCACGTAGATGTGTAGTCTAAGGCTTGCCTTACGGCAATCAGCATCGCTACGAATCTCCAGATAAGAGCCACTAAAGTGATGATCCCCCCGACTACGGGTATGAATGCCAGCACATTAAGCAGCCCCGGGGTCTGGGCAAATCCCGTACACCGGGCCAGTTGTCCCCAGTCGGCTTCGGTATGCTCCGTTTTCAATATGGTAGACCCGACAATCCAGGTGCCCAGCGCCCACAGCGCCCAGCTGACAATTCCTCCGACGATCCCAAAGATCACTGCCTCAACAACTTTTATCTCGTCGCCGCCCAACAGCGTACCTACCAGGCCGGCAATGGAAACCAGGACGACTATGACCAGCGCTTGAAGCGTGGCGCCTCTATCCCTTTCCACCTCTTCATAGGTGTCCGAACTCAAACGGGCAGCGCCCAACATTCTGCCTATCATTGGATTACCTCGTTTCCGGGAAATGCGCGGGTCTGCGTTTCGAGAGAGCCCATGCTCTCAGCTCCGCGCCGTCGTAAAGCATTGAGGGACAAAGGGGGGTCCGGTAAAGCATGTGCATCATAGCTTTGATTGGGGAATAATAGCCGACTTTAGCCCCGACAGGAAGAGACATCGCGATAGTGGCCGATCTGAGTCAGTATTCGCAGCCTACTCAGCTATTGGCCCGCTCCTCCGCCCGACCTCGCACACCCGACTCAAGACACATCGGCTGCATTCAGGCCGCTTCCTGCAGACATCCTTCCCCAGGGCTATGAGCAAAGCGTGATACTCCCCATACACCCCTGCATCCGACGGCATAACCTCCTCGAAAATCCGTTGGTAGTCAGCGTATGTCCCCCGACCCCCTGGCCCCACCCCCAGCCGCCCCACAATCCGTCTCGTATATTCGTCAATCACGAAGCTCGGCTTCCCAGCCGCGAACAGTATGATGCAGTCCGCAGTCTCTTCCCCTATCCCGTGAATCCCCAGCAGTTCTGTCCTCAGTTCCTTGGCATCCCGTTCCAGCATCGCATCAAGGTCCCCACCATACCTCTCCATGACGTACCCCACGAACGCCTTCACCCGACGCGCCTTCACCGTGTAAAACCCCGACGACCTCACCAACTCTCCAATCTCCCCCTCCGATAGCCGGGCCAAGGCCGCCACGTCAAGGACACCGGCCCTTTTAATCGCGGCCAGCGCTTTCGCCGCATTCCCCCAAGCCGTCGACTGTACCAAGATCGCTCCCAGTACAACCTCTAGCTTTGTCTCGGCCGGCCACCATCCCTGTGGCCCGTACCTTTCGTACAGCAGGTCATACACCCGCCTCACTATATCTCCCATTTCGCCCATCGTTGCCTTGCTCATTCCAACTCCACCGGCACCCGAGCCCCGAGACTGATCTCCTCCATCGTCACCCGACACCGGTACGCATACACCCCGACGCCCTTCCGTTGCGCCTCCAACAACGCCGAGTTGAACTCAGGGTCCGCATCCCTGTTCGTAGAGAAACGGGTTGCGTCTCCCCTTTGCACAACGAACACCACCGCCGCCCCGTGGCCCTCGCCAACAGCCTTGATCAGCTCGCGCACGTGCTTCGTTCCACGGGTCGTGGGTGCGTCCGGGAACAGGGCCCGGCCATCGCGCACCAGCGTCGCCGACTTCGTTTCCACGTACACTCGACCCTTCGGCCCCGAGAAACACAGGTCGAGCCGGCTTTCCCCAAATGTCCTCTCCCTCTCGATTACCGGGTACCCCGCGAATTCCTTAAGCCTTCCCAAACCCTGTGCCTCCGCCACCAGCGAAGGCGGCAGCCGGGAGTCGCACGACACCAGAACGCCGTCTATCAGTACCAGGCGCAGGTCGAAGGCTGTTTTTCGTCCAGGAGTAACACCGGGAGACACGTAAACAGTCGCCCCAGGCACGAACAGCTCCCTCAACCGCCCCGAGTTCGGCACGTGCGCCAGCGCCTCCTTCCCATCCACCTCCACCCGAGCCAGGAACCTGTTCACCCTCTCCCTGAACCGCCCCTCCCTAAGCCCAGCCACCATCTTCATCTCTGCCTAAACACCACTTATCATTTCTCCATTCTGCCTACTAAGCCCAAGCCTAAGATAGCCGAAAAACGGCTGGATGGGAGTTCCGGTGCCCTATCCCTTGATTAGACCTTCGCATAACTGTCATTCCGAGGCCCCGCGAGGTCGAAGATGCGCCTCAGGCGTGAATCTGGGGTGGGGTATTCTCGGTTCCATTTAGTGCTCTCTCTTGTCAAGGCACTCTCCGTTCCTCCTGGAGGTGGGGCATTCCGCTCGCCCTGAGCGTAGTCGAAGGGTCTCAAGAGCGGAATGGGTGGGGCGTCCTGGCCCTAACCCCCAGTTACACAAAAGCCTCTTGTTGAGGAGAGGGCTAGGTTGACAGTCACATCCCCCTCCCCACCCCCACCCAGATATGATACGGTTATCCCGTGACTTCCAACAATTTCACCCACAAGCTCCACAGTGCCTCCGAGACCAACAAGAGCCTCCTTTGCGTAGGCTTGGACCCCGACCCTCGCCTCATGCCCATCGAAGATATCTTCGAATTCAACCGCGCCATCATCGATTCCACGCATGACCTTGTCTGCTGCTACAAGCCTAATCTCGCCTTTTATGAAGCCTTCGGCCCCCCGGGCCTCGAGGCCCTGCGCCGCACCTTGGAGCACATCCCCGATGACATCCCCGTCATCGGGGACGCCAAGCGCGGAGATATAGGCAATACCGCGAGGGCCTACTCCGCAGCCCTGTTCGACTATTACGGATTCGACGCCGTCACCGCCAACCCTTACATGGGCGGCGACACCCTCGCCCCCTTTCTGGACTACACTAACAGGGGCGTCTTCGTCGTGTGCCGCACTTCCAACCCCGGCTCAGGGGATTTCCAGTCCCTGACCGTGACCCGAGACAATGGTGAGCAGTGGCCTCTCTACATGGAAGTCGCAGCCAGATGTAGCGACTGGAATACCTCCTGCAACATCGGCCTGGTTGTAGGCGCTACCTACCCCGAGGAGCTGCGCGAGGTTCGGGCCCTGTGCCCCGACCTGCCAATCCTTCTGCCGGGTATCGGGGCCCAGGGTGGAGACCTGCGTACTTCCGTGGCCAACGGCCTCGACTCCCGGGGCGGAGGTCTCGTCATCACATCTTCCCGCCAGGTCCTCTACGCCTCCAGGGGCAATGACTTTGCCCAACGTGCAAGGGAAACGGCCCTCGAACTCCGGGACCGCATCAACGAATGCCGGGTTGAGGCTGCCTCCAGGGCTTAGCAGTATGCCCCAGCAGTTCTCCATCGGAGACGTGGTCCGGATGCGCAAACCGCACCCTTGCGGCGGCAGCGACTGGGAGGTCAACCGCCTGGGCGCCGACATCGGAGTACGCTGTCTCACCTGCCAACATCGCATCCTCCTCCCCCGCTCCGCTTTTGAAAAACGGGTGAAGACCGTCATCTCCAGGGCCCGAGGGCCCAACCCCCTCTCCCCCACCCCCGACTAAAAGCAAGGAGCCAGCCCGCCATTGGCGGACCGGCCCCATTCTAAGCCTGATTTTTCTTGTGTCGGGCTATTTGAGCGTTATCTGTATCGCCAGCAGTGTCTCGTCGGGCTCCCGGCGTGTCACCACCTCGACCTCCCTGCCCACAACGTCGTCCTCAGTGATGGCGCTGGGAAGGACGTCATCCAGCTCGGGGTCGCCCACTACACTCGTCTCGAAGTCAATCAGCTTGAATTCGCTGCCGCTTACGTTCCAGGTGATGACCGTGGTGGTAAGACCGGCCTCGAACGTGGAATCAATGTCCACGGAGTCTACGGTTCCGGCTATGTCCTGTATGAATCCGCTCCCCCGCTCACAGTCCCAGATCAATTCCGTCACCTGGTCGGTGTCGTAGCTCTCGACTATGGAGATATCCACGCCCTCTTCTTCGCCTGTGCCGGTCTGGGCAAGGGTCAATTCACTCTCTGAACCGGGGAACAGTGGCGGGAGTTCTCCGTCCAACCGTCCTTCAAAGTTGTTCAGATACCGGAAGAAGTCGGAATTGGCTTCCAATACCAGTGTGTCCTGATCGGTTAGCGCAGTCGCGTAGGCCTGGAGGCTCCTCTGGAAGTTGTAGAATTCAGGGTCCTTGTTGAAGGCGCTTGCGAAGATCTTGACCGCTATCGCCTCTCCACAACCTCTGATTATGTCCGAGTCCCGCATCGCGTTCGCAATCGTGACAGTCCTGGTCCTGTCCGCCGATGCACGAATCCTGAAATCGAACTCGGACCCTTCCGCTCGGAACAGCGCAGCTTCCTGCTGCCGCTCGGCGTTCATCCTTTGGAATATGCTCTGCTGAATGGTCTCTGTGAAGTCCGCTCTCTTGATCCGCACGTCGATTATCTGGACGCCGATGTCACGCGCACTCACTCTGCTGATGTCCGTCACCGACTGTACGATCGTCGGGACACCGTCTATGGTTCCCGTCCTTCTCTGGTTCAGGATGATGTCGGACTGGTCGTAGGACGCGATCTCCTTCTTCAGTTCACCGGAGATTATGTCCCTGAGACGGGCATCGGCGCCGGGAACGTCCAGAACGGTTTCGAAGAATTTCCTCGGGTCCGTGATCTTGTACCGAGCGTAAGCGTCGATGATCAGATTCTTCTTGTCCAGGGTAATTAGCGTCTCCGGCGGAGCGTCAAAGCGCAGCAGCCTCTTTTCATACTTCGTTACCGTCTCAATGAACGGCACCTTGGTTTTGAGGCCCGGTTCCACTATTGCCCTGTTGAATTCACCAAACCGAAGCACTAGGGCCTGGTTCGTCTCATCCACGGTGAAGAGAAACTGGGGTATCACTATCACCGCGATGATGATTAGGACTACAAGTCCGATTGCGTATTTTAGGGCCTTAGGCATTCGATTCGAGCTCCTGTTTATTTACTGCGGTCTCTACTGGGTCGATTCGGCCGCCGCAGCATTTGTCGTTCCATCGTCGGATCCGGTCAGGTTCAGGATCGGCAGCACACCCTCATCGGAAGAGTCCGACGTTAGCACGAACTCCTTGGTTGCGCCCAAGACCCTTTCCACGGTCTCCAGGTAGAGTCGGTATCGGGTGACCAGCGGGGCCTGCCGGTACTCCGTGAGTATGGCGTCAAACTCCGCGGCCTTACCAAGAGCTTCCGCAACCCTGGCCCTCTGCGAGGCTTCAGCGTTCAGAACTATCTGCTCCGCTTCACCACGGGCCTTCGGGACAATATCGTTCCGGTAGGCCTCTGCCTGGTTTATGAGCCGTACCCGGTCCTCTCTGGCTGCCACCACGTCATCGAAGGCGGCCTGTACCTGGGTGGGCGGGTCCACAGACTGTATCTGCACACGGACAATCTCCAGCCCCGTGCCGTACAGGACCATGAGGTCGGTAAGGATGCCTTGGACCTGGTCTTCAATCACGCTTCGTTCTTCGGTAAGTACGTCGTCCAGAGACCCTTCGCCAACTACCTGGCGCAGGGCGGTCTCCGCCGCGTCTCTCAATGTCACCTGGTCAGGCGACCCGTTGGGGTCGAATACGTTGAACAGGAACGCCGAGGCCCCCCTGTCTCTCCGCGGGACCAGGGCATCCGCTTCCAACTGCGTATTCCCGATCGACCCGGGGAAGATCCGGGCCTGTATGGCCATCTTCACGTCCACCAGGTTCTCGTCACCCGTGAGCATCAGGGACTCGACGGGGAAGGGAGTTATGGTGGCGGGAGGTCCGGGGTCAACCACCCGGAATCCAACCTCAAGCCGCCTGATCTCTTCCACTCTCACTTTATCAACTCGCTCAATCGGCGAGGGCCAGTGCCAATGCAGTCCCGGGCTCGTCTGGCCGACTTCCTGGCCAAACCGCCTGACTATTCCTAGCTGTCCGGTGTCCACCTGATAGATGCCCGTGCCCAGCCAGATAACTAGTATCAGGCCGATCACTAACAGCACCATAATCAGGCCCAGGCCTCTAAAGCGCCTGGAAATGTTGCGGGCGGCGGGCCCGAATGCATCTAGCATCCGGTCAAAATCGCCCCCACCTGGTCTTCGGGCCATATCTTTTTCTCCTGGTTCTTAGTGACTTTCGGGCTAGATTTGTTGTTGGCTAATGGAAGAAGTGAAGATCGAGAGCCCTATCGCGCGGCCCCCTGGTCACCATCGTCGTCGTTCAGGATACGGTATTCGCCTTCGGTGACCTTGTCTCCCTCTTTCAGACCGGAGCCCCAGATGGCTTCACGGTGCTCGCGCACTATCTGCGGAGGCGCGAGCCGCACGAATATCAGGGAGGCTATCGCAAGGATGAGAAGGTCGTCGAAACGTCCTACTACGGGGATGACGTCTTTAAGAAGATCAAAGGGAAGGGCCAGGTAGCCCAGGGACATGGGCATGGCCAGCTTCAATATGAGAGGCACACGCTGGTCCCAGAAAAGGCGCCAGACCAGCCTGAAATTCTTTACAATATCCAGAATTCTTCGCATCGACTCGACTGCCAATTATCGCATGGGGCTTTTAACATTACAAGTTGGACCGTCCGGGGCGCCGGGGACAACGGTTCTAACGATGCAAAGTGCAATGGGTTAGCCTCATCATCCTGCCAGGTGCTTCTTGAAGAACTTCAGCGTCCGGCCCCATGCGTCCCGAGCGTCCTTTTCACTGTAGACGTCCGGCTGGGTGTCGTTGAAAAAGGCGTGCTGTGCGCTTGGGTAGGACTTCACCTCTCCCTCCTTGCCCGCCGACGCCATGGCCTCCCGAAGCCTGTCTGCGTGCTCAAGGGTTATCCATTCGTCCAGCCCGGCATGCACGAAGAGCAGTGGGCATGACATCTGCGGCGCCATCTCTATTGGGTTAACGGGGTTCTCCTCCGTCGGCTCATCATTCACTATCTGGCCGTAGTATGCCGCCGCCGCCCCGATACCCGTGTCGTGGCACGACATCAGCAGGGCGTAGCTGCCGCCCAGGCAATATCCCACCGCCCCTATCCCGTCCGATGCCGCCCCGGACCCTTTCAAATATTCCACCCCTCCCCTCAAATAGCGCATCGCCGTGTCGTACCGCAGTTCCTCGGCCAGCTTGGCCGCCTCGTCTGCGTCCTTGGTCACCCGATGCCCGGCATATGTGTACAAATCCGGGGCCAGGGCCGCGTAACCCTCACGGGCAAACCTGTCCGCAAGGTCCTTGATGTGCCCATCCACACCCCACCACTCCTGAATAACTATCATCCCGGGATGCGGGCCTCCGTTTGCAGGCCGGGCCAGGTATCCCGTGACCTCCTCCCCACCCGACTCATATGAGATTGTTGAAGTCGTAATCTCTTCGCCCATTGCCCTTCCATCCCTCGGCAAGTATCCTTGACGGCTGTTGCGGCTATCCATATAACTACCCCCCACCCTTTTGTCAACCCCGCATTATCCGCAACCCAGCACTTAAGCGGAGGAAAGCATGCTCAAACTAAAGGGACTGGACCACTTCGGCATTGAGGTCAGCGACATGGAGCGCAGTCTCGACTTCTATTCCAAGACCCTTGGCATGGAATTTCAGGACCGCTTCGGTCATATGTCCCTTATGAAATGCGGCGACAACGAACTCGCACTCTTCGAACGTTCCGACCTCCCACCCGCCACCCGGGAACTTACAGAACCCCGAGGCCGCGGCCACTGGGCCTTCCGCGTCAGCGAGGCGGACTTCGCCCAGGCCCAGTCCCTCTTCCCCGACGAGGGCATCCCCACCCACGGCCCCGTCGACTGGGGCGACCACCTCTGCTTCTACTTCCTCGATCCCGATGACAACCTCCTCGAACTCATCGCATACCCTGAATAAGGCCCCATAACAACATGACTGAAACCCCCTTCGACTGGCGACAAGCGCACACAGACAAACTCGTAGAGGCTGAACAAGCCGCCCGATTCGTTCAGTCCAGCAACGTGGTCCTCGTCACCCGTCACCCCCCGCCCAGACACCTCCTCAATGCCCTCGCCGCGCGCAAGGACGAGCTTTCCAACGTAATCATCCGCGGCGTCTCCCCCGCTTTCGACCCGGGCTGGTTCCAGTCCGGTTGGCAGGACTCCTTCCTCCCCATCCCCGAGACGTTCCTCGGCCCCGTGGCCCGTCCCGCCCTCGACGAGCGCCGCATCGACTACCTGCCCGCCCCCTTTTCCCTTCTCATTAAACCCCATAGAGAACGCCCCTCCGAGTCCCGGCGCGTCGACGTCCTGCTCACCGTAGTCTCGCCTCCCGATAGAAATGGCTTCTGCAGTTTCGGCTCAGACCTTTGGGGTAAGCGCCAGTCCGCCAAGTACGCACGCACCGTAATCGCGCAGGTCAACGAAAGCAGTATCCGCACCTACGGCCAGAACTATATCCACGTCTCCGAGATCGACCACCTGGTTGACTACACCCCACCCGTCCTCTCCCCCGAGGAAACCGAGTCCCTGATAGACCAGGGTGTGGACGAAGAGGCGAAGGCCGAGCTCCGAAACATAGCCGGGGCAATTCCGAAGGAGCGCCTCGCCGAAGTGCTGCCCATGTTGGTCGTTCGCCGCGCCGACCAGATAAGAGAGTTTGGACGCGCCCGCGGCCTCGACCGTCCCGCCGAGGACGTCCGCCGTATCGCCGAGCACCTCTCCGAAATCATCCGTGACGGCGACACCATCCAGATAGGCATCGGCACACCCAGCGCCTACATGCCCCAGCTCGGTGTCTTCGACTCCAGGAAGGACCTCGGCTGGCACTCGGAGATGGGCGCCCCCGGTGTCATAGACCTGGTAAGGAAAGGCGTCATAACCGGTGACCGCAAGACACTTAACCGTGGTAAAGCTGTCTTCACGGGCATGGACGGCTGCAAGGCCGACGAAATAGCCTGGGCCGCCGACAACCCCCTCATCGAGCTCCACGACTCCATCGAAGTCCTGAGAATGACCAACATAGCCGCCCACGACAACATGACCTCCATCAACAACGCCCTCTCCATAGACCTCACCGGCCAGATAAACTCGGAGACTGTGTTCGGGGCCCGGCTCTACAACGGAACCGGCGGCCAGCCCGAGTTCCACATGGGCTCGGTAATGTCCCAGGGCGGCAGGGCCATCACCCTCCTCCGCTCCCGAGCCGTCGGCGGGGCAGTATCCCGTATAGTCGCCAACCATGACGAAGGCGCAGTCATAACCATCCCCCGCACCTTCGCCGACACCGTCATCACCGAATTCGGCGTCGCCCGTCTCCTCGGCAAGTCCATCCGGGAGCGCGCCCAGGAACTCATAAACATCGCCCACCCAGACTTCCGCCCCGACCTCCAATCCGCCGCCCAAAAGCTCTTCTACCCCTAAAACCCCTACTGCCTCTTTTCCCCATCTTTCCCGACCCCGATCGGGAATCCAGCCTCTCCCACACCAACGCAATTACCACATTTGCCTAGTCTAAAAACATATCATCCCACCTATCTCTACCTCAATGCTTCCCCCTAGATTACCAGGAGTTAACACAATAGCTTCCTCACCCCCTAAACCACTATCGCAAGGAAGCAAAGAGAAATTATGCGCCCGGATCGCGTAATCTGAGTCGGGGTCAACGTGAGAAGAATAGAAGGGAATGGAGAAGCTGAAAGGTAGCGGAATGCTGCTATCTATCTGGATTTCGGCGAGAGTGCAGTTCTCTGACAAATCTATAATCCCTACATACCAAGGGATGTCCGGATTGGGTGTTGGGAGGATTGGGTAAATTACGATACTCTGCCTTAGGATGACCACGCCAAGACTTTTGTCACGACGAGGGTCCGTGTCCAAGTCTTCGCTAATAGGGTCAGTGTCCACGTCTTCACTATTGGGGTCCGTATCCCCATCTTCATACCGCTTCGCATGAGCAACCGTTCCGGTCACGTGTGCCGCCTCTTCTGGACCCCATTTGTCCACCTGGGTTATTTTCAACTGAACGTCATGTGTTGGATTGCCTCCGGTAATAACTTCGTATACTTTCTTGTGACGATAAAGACCTTGGCAGGCCTGTCCCCGAAACCTCTTTAGTTCAGCTTGCAATACATACGTTCCATTTGGATCAACGTCTTCGGGGACGTAGTCAATCGAGAATGGAATCGGAAATTGCTTCCCCACTTCAATCTCCTTTGATGCAACAAGAATAGGCTCTGAATTCCTCTGCGAAATGTCCCACAGATACACCCAGCCGGTGGGGCCGGCAGGAGTGCTTTCGCCTTCGCTTGGCTCTATGGTTCCAGAGAGGGTGGGCGGCGGTACGACTGGGATCTCGATGTTTCTTGCTAGACCATTGCTGTCAATGACAATTGTCTTGGTAGCATTGAGGAATAGAGTGTCGCCCACCTTTACCGTTTCTTTAGGTAAGGTTGAATCACCGAGAATGTTCAAACCGAGAATGTTGAAACCGAGGATGCTGAAACCTCCGATCCACCTTGAGGATTCGTCCCTCGGCCCCGTTGTATCAAGGCTGCCGAACGGCGGTCTCGTTATATCAACTCTTGCGAAGTACTCTTCCCCAGCGTCAACCGGACAGTAATCGCAGTGAATGACAAAAGATATCGGGAAATGCCTTGTGCCAAGGGGAGTGCGGTAAGTGGAGAATACGTCCCTTTCGTCGGTGCTCACTATCGAGATTCTGATCTCTGCCCCTTCCGGAATAACTTTCTCTTCGTCATATGTCAAAGTACCCGTAATCGTGCCGTACAGCAGGGCTCGTCCCGGCTCCGTAACAGCTCTCTTGTAGTAATAGGCCATCTCCACATCGGGCTTGGGCGTTAGTGCCGAGGTTGGCGTTTCTCCGCCCGAGTCCCCGCAAGCCGCGATAGCTACAAGCAGGACTATTCCCAGCGCGCCCAACCCCGCCCCCCATCCCATTGCGCCTCTTGCCATTCGCTTGCCCATTTTCTTTTCCTGCCTCATCTCTTGATGATACAGCAGCTATGCCTCCCTTGAATTCCCTGCTATCACTATAGACGTTCAAGGGCACAAAAAAGTTCCCAGTCTGCAAGCCGCCGCCCAAAAGATGTTCTCCCCCTACCCCTCCACCTCTTTCCGTTCTACAATCTACCGGCTTTAGCTAACATAATCGCGCCATGAATCAACTCGCCATCCACACTGAATCCCTAACCCGAGACTTCAACGGCCTCCGCGCCGTCAACGCCGTCAACCTCTCCGTCTCCGAAGGGGAGATATACGCATTCCTCGGCCCCAACGGTGCGGGCAAGACCACCCTCGTCAGGATGCTCACCACCCTCCTGATGCCCACCGGGGGCCGAGCCACCGTCGCCGGCCATGACATCGTCTCGGAATCCATGCAGGTCCGCCTTCGCATAGGCGCAGCCCTCCAGGACGCCTCCCTCGACAACAAGCAGACCGGCCGAGAGCTAATCAAGCTCCAGGGCCGCCTCTACGGCCTGTCCGGCAAGCAGATCGACATGCGGATAAAGGCCCTCGAACCCCTCATAGACATCGGCTCCGCCATAGACCGGCTTATCGGCACGTACTCCGGCGGCATGAAGCGCAGGCTGGACCTCGCCACCGCCCTCGTCCACAACCCCAAAGTCCTCTTCCTCGATGAGCCCACCACGGGCCTGGACCCCGTCAGCCGAGCCCGGGTCTGGGAAGAGGTCCGCCGCGTCAACGCAGACCTCGGTGTCACCATATTCCTCACCACCCATTATCTTGAAGAGGCCGACAGCCTCGCCGACCGCGTCGGCATTATCAACTTTGGCAAACTAGTCGTGGAGGGCACCCCCGCTGAACTCAAGCGCACCATCGGCGCAGACATCATAGTCGCAACTATCGAAGGTGATTCGGCCATCGCTGCCCGGGCCGTAAGGCTTGTGCCCCAGGTTGAGCAGGTCGACATCTACGAAAACATCCTCAGCATTGGCGTTACCAACGGCGTAGCCGCCATGGGCGACGTCACCCTCGCCCTCAGCCGCACCGGGGCCCGTGTCAATGAAATTACCCTCCGAACTCCCACCCTCGACGACGTGTTCCTCCAGGCCACAGGCGCCCGCCTCGACGACGACCCCTCAAACGCCCTCTCTCTTGATGGGAGAGGTCTGGGGTCGGAGACTCGCCGAGGAGAGAAAGGGTGATAGTTCTAAAATGACCACACTCACCGACCCCAGCACTCAAATCCAGGCCCGCAAAGCCGGCTTCATAAACGAAGTCGCCGCCGTCGCCCGACGCGCCCTCCGTTCCACCAAACGTGACACCGAGAGTGTTATCCCCGCGCTCATTATCCCCATCTTCTTCTTTATAGTTAACGTCGGAGCGCTCCAGAACCTCGCCGAGACCCTCCCCGGCCTGGACTACAAGGCGTTCCAGATTCCCGTGGCCATCATCTTCGCGGTCACGGGCATATCCCGTGCCGTCACTTTAGTAATAGACATCCAGTCCGGTTACTTCGACCGCCTGTCCCTCACCCCGGTCAACCGGCTCGCCCTTCTGGTCGGCCTCATGGTCGCCGACTTCGCCCTCGTAGTAGCCCTCACCTTACCTGTCATAGCCCTTGGGTTCATCGTAGGCGTCCGCTTTGAAAGCGGGGTTCTCGGCGTCATAGTCTTCATACTGATTTCCGGCATCTGGGGTCTCGTGTACACCGGGTTCCCCTACGCCATCGCCTTCAAGACCGGCAACCCCGCCGCCGTAAACACCTCCTTTCTCCTCTTCTTCCCCTTTGCCTTCCTCACCACCGCCTTCCTCCCGAAAGATGCCATGACCGGCTGGCTGGCTGCCATTGCCACCTACAATCCCGTCACATACTTGCTGGACGCCCTCCGCTCCCTGCTCATGGTCGGCTGGGACCCCGACGCCCTCCTCAAGGGATTGGCAGCCGTCCTGGGAGTGGGTGTAATAAGCATGACCCTGGCCCTCCTCGCCCTCCGTGGCCGCACTCTCCGCCGATAATCTCTCAGTCATCCCGCCCCCGATCCGGTAGAAAGCGCACCGATCTGAAAGTGAAACACCCGCTTCGGGAGGGTTCGCTTTTGGCGGAGCGTATATCCATCTTCCCTTGGGGTGGGGTATTCCACTCGTCCTAAGCGGAGTCGAAGGGTCTCAACAGTAGAATGTGTGGTGTATTTCAGCCCCACGCCCGGAGCCATGCGAAGAACCGCCTACGGGTAGCAGGTGCTTCGAGACGAGAAATGCCTTCCCCTCCCCACCCCCCATCACCTAACATAGCCCCACACCCCCTAAGGAGCCTCACCCTTGAACCGACTCGACTACACCCCTCTCGACCTCCCTCAAATAGCCCAGTACATGTTCTACCCCCGCCCCGACTCCTCGCCCCCTCCCGCCGGTGCCCTCGACCACACCTTCCCCTCCCACGATGGCGTCGAGCTTTGCGGCCGCTTCTACCCCGAGAATAAGGACCGCCCTACCGTCCTCTTCTTCCACGGCAACGGCGAGGTCGCCCCGGAGTACGACGGCATATCCTCCCTCTACAACCACATCGGCCTTAACCTCTTCGTCGCCGACTACCGGGGCTACGGCAAGAGCCGGGGAGAGCCTTCAGTATCCGCTTTGGTCGAGGACAGCCACACCACACTCGCCGCCCTTGAAGACCTGCTTAAGCTAGATGGCCACGACCCTACAATTTACGTAATGGGCCGTTCCCTCGGAGCCTACTGCGCGGTCGAAATAGCCGCGGGCGCCCGGGAAAAGATCAAGGGAATGATCATCGAAAGCGGCTCGGCCAACGTTGGCGGAATGCCTCAGCGTCTCGGCATCTCCGAGACTCCCGCCATCTCCCAGCTGCTGAAAGACCATTGGGCCAGGGTCCGGGGCATCGACACCCCCCTCCTCATCATCCACGGAGACCGAGACTTCCTCGTCCCCATCTCCCACCCCCAGGACCTGTACGAGGCCGTCGCCTCCACCGACAAAACATTCTTCACCATCCCCGGCGCCGGCCACAACGACATCATGTTCATCGACACCGACGCCTACTTCCGCGCCATCCGCGATTTCGTCCAGCGCATTGAGGATGTCAGCTCTTCGACCCCTCCTTCATAGCCGCCAGCTTCTTCAGTAGCTTATTCACGTGCCTCCCCACCCCCACCACCACGTACTCGTGCGCGCCCCGAATAATCCCCTCCTCGTCGATCAGGTACGCCGTCCTGAATCCCCCGAACACCCGCAGTGATTTGTAGGCCTTCCTTATCTTTCTATCGGGGTCGGAAAGCAGTATGGACTGGAGCCCTAAGTCTTCGCGGAAACTTGCATTGACCTCCGGCTTGTCGGGGCTGATCCCGGCAACCAGGGTCCCGTACTTTTGAAAGGCTTCATCTGCTTCACGGAAGCCCTCGACCTGGAGGCGTCAGAGAAGACCGTAGGCTCCGGTGTAGAAATAGAGCACCACCGGCTGCCGACCCAAGTATTCACTCAGCCTGAATGTTTCGCCGTCGTGCCTGACCGCCTCGAAATCCGGAGCCTTGGTCCCTACTTTGAGCATAAGCCCTCCCCTTTACGTGATACCCCCCCAATTGTACACTCCCCCGGCTCCGTCATTCCTGCCGCCGAGACCCGGCCGTGAACGGAACACCCTCTCTGGCAGGGCCATCCTTGGGCTAAGCGATAACCCATCGCGCAGAGCGGGGCGGGGTCCTACCCCCTCTCCCTTGATCAGACCTTTGCATGACATCTGCTGGAAGGGCCAGGGCCGCTCGTGCTGAGGCACTCGAAGTATGAGCGGGGGCGGCGCAGGGCTGATATATGTCGCCAAATGGCATAGGTCTGCAGTTACGCAAAGGTCTCTCGATGGGAGGGAGTGGGGTGAGGGTGTTCCCTCTTCCAGCGGGGCAGCCTACGACTGCCAATCCGTCACGCCCCTCCACCTTCCTTCTCCAGTGCCTTCAGTCCTTCAAGCACGTCATCCACGTGCTTGCCAATTCTGACCTCGTGATGGAAAGCACCCCTTATTACCCCGTCCTTGTCGATAAGGTACGTCACCCGAGACACCCCTAGTCCAAACCTCCGGGCCGCGTCATATAGCCGAGTCACTTTCTTCTCGGGGTCCGACACCAGCGTGAACGGGATAGAAAAATGGCGTCGGAACCGGTCGTGGCTTTCCTGGCTGTCGGGGCTGACCCCTACCACCTCTGCCCCGTACCCCCTTATGGCTTCATATGCGTCACGGAAGCCCCTGGCCTGGCGGTTTCACCCCGCGGTGAAGTTCTTCAGGTAGAAATAGAGTACGACCGCCCTGTCGCCACGCCAGTCGGCAAAACGAAACTTCTTTCCATCATGCCGCACCGCCTCAAAATCCGGCGCCCGAGTCCCAGCCTTTAGCATTCTCCCTCCACCTATCCCTGATATCCCCCATTTTACCCCACCCCCACCCTTCCCCCTTTACCATTCCGATGCCCTGCGAGGAATCTAGGACTTGCCCCTTCCCTTTCTGCTCACTATCCATCGCCTCCCCATGCCCGAAAGGGGATGGGCTCGAAGACTCGCCGAGGAGAGTCGCATCAGCCCATTGCCCCACCCCCATCCCACCTTTCCCGTCCCCCCACCCTCGTAAAAAGGAAATTACTCAAAAACAATCAAGAATCACGCCTGAGTCCGCACAACAATCAAAGACAAATCGTACAAACTCACTCATCCACCCGCGACCCCGTACTCCATGTGCGCGGCAAAGCCCCCGCGTTGACCCGGCATTTCCACCAAATGTATACTCGAAACTCGTCTGAGGCCCCGCTTTTCTCAGGAGGAATGTCATGACCCGTTCCATCGTAGTCGACTCCGACAGCCACATCATGGAACCCGCCAACTTGTGGCAGGAATACATGGACCCCGAGTTCCGCAGCCGCGCCCTGCGCATCAACATCGATGAGTTCGGCCTTGAGTACCTGGACATAGATGGCAAGGTCAGCATCGGCTACAACGGCGGGACCCTTGGCAGGATCGCGGGCGTAGATCAGACCCGGGAGTGGATGATGGAGCATCCCACCCTCCCCTATGACGAGATCAAGAACTTCGCCCCGGGATCCGTAGACCCCCACGCACGGATCAAGCATCTGGACAAGCACGGCGTCGACAAGACCTTCCTATTTCCGACCCTCGGCCTCGGTTGGGAAGCAGAGTGCGAAGACCCCGCCCTTTCCGCCGCCTATTGCACTGCCTACAACCGCTGGCTCGTCGACTTCTGCGCGCCCTACCCCGAACGGCTGATACCCATAGCCCACATCACGGTGCGAGACGTGAACGAGGGCATCAAGGAATTGGAAAGGGCCGCAAGGGACGGCATGAAGGGAGCCTTCATCTGCCCCGCGCCCATGAACGGCATCCGCTACAGCCACGAATACTATGACCGATTCTGGGCCACCGCCCAGGACCTGGACATGCCCATAACCTTCCACGTAGTCCTCAATCCCGACTACCCCGGCCGCAACTCTTATCCTGAAGACGAGACCGGCCTCGGCCCCGTGTTCTTCAACAACGTGATGACCTTCGCCGACCCCCTTATCAGCTTTACCTGCATGATGGGCGACGGCACCTTCGAAAAGTTCCCCGGCCTGAAACTGTCCATGGTTGAGGTCGGCTGTACCTGGCTCCTCCACTGGCTCGACATGATGGACTTCAAGACGGACCGGTTCAGCTTCGATATGCCCCTTACCATGACCCCCAGTGACTACTTCCGTCGCCAGGTCTGGGTTAGCGCCGAACCCATCGAGAAGGGCCTCGGCGCAGTGGCCCAGATGGTCGGCACCGACCGCTTCATGTGGGGTTCCGACTGGCCCCACCCCGAGGGCCATACGGACCCTCTGAACAAGGTCAAGCACAACATCGCAAGCCTTCCGGAAGCCGACCGGAACAAGATACTCGGTGAAAACGCCCTCGCTATGTACGGACTGTCCGTCCCCGCCCCCGCCGTAGGCTAAGCTCTTCCATAACCCTCATTCCCATGAAAAGAGACCTTTTCATAACTGTCATCCCGACCTCCGATTTGGCATCCATCCCCTTGGGGGTGGGACATTCCTCTCTGTCGAAGATCCGCCTCAGGCGGAAGCGGAGTCGAAGGGTCTCAAGAGCGGAATGGGGGCTGGTCCAGCCCCCTCTCCCTTGATGGGAGAGGGCTAGAGCCTGTCCCGAGTGCCTCGAGGGGGTGAGGATGTTCCGGACCGCTGCAGAGTCGTTGCTCAAAACCCCCACCGTGGCCTAGCCGAAAAGGAGTACTGAAAATGGCACCAGGAACAGTCGTAGACTCCGACAGCCACATCATCGAACCCGCCAACATGTGGCGAGACTACATAGATCCCGCCTACCGCTCCCGAGCCATGGGCATCAATGTCGACGACAAGGGCCTAGAGTACCTGGATATCGATGGCAAGATGAGCAGCGGCTACAGCGGCGGTGCGCTCGGCCGCATCGCCGCCGTCGAAAAGGACCGGGACTGGATTGAGGATCACCAGCTGCTTCCCTACGCCGAGGCCGCTACCCTCGCCCCCGGCGCCGCTTACCCCGGCGAAAGGATCAAGCACCTCGCCGAAGAGGGAGTCGACAAGACCTTCCTCTTCCCTAGCCTGGGCCTGGGCTGGGAAGCCGAGTGTGAGGATGCCGAAATCTCCGATGCCTACTGCCGGGCCTACAACCGCTGGCTCGTAGACTTCTGCAAAGACCACTCAGACCAGCTATATCCCGTGGCCCACGTCTCCGTCAGGGAGGTCGAGTTGGGCGTTTCCGAGCTGCACCGCGCCGCGAAGGACGGCATGAAGGGGGCATTCATTTGCCCGGCCCCCGTGAACGGCATCAAGTACGGCGACTCCTACTACGACCCCTTCTGGGCCGCAGCCCAGGACCTGGACTTGCCCATCACCTTGCACGTCATCTTCAATCCCAACTACGTCGGCAAGCACCTCTATCCGGACTACCCGGGCCTCGGGCCAGATTTCTTCGTCGAGTCCATGGTCTTCGGAGACCCCTTCCTCTCGTTTACCAACATGATGACCGAGGGCGTCTTCGAAAAGTTCCCCAACCTCCGCATCTCAATGGTCGAAATCGGCTGCACCTGGATCGCCCACTGGCTCGACTTCCTGGACTTCAAGTTCTCCCGCTTCGGCTTCGAGTCCATCCTCACCATGAAGCCCAGCGAGTACTTCAAACGCCAGTGCTGGATCAGCGCTGAGCCCACCGAAAAGGCCCTGGGGGCCATCGCCCCGATCGTCGGCACCGACCGGTTCCTCTGGGGCTCCGACTGGCCCCACCCCGAGGGCCACACCAACCCCGTAAGCAAGGTCAAATCCCACATCGCCGACCTCCCCGAAGCCGACCAGCGCAAAATCCTAGGCGAAAACGCCCTCGCCCTCTACAACATAGCCTCTCCGGCCCCGGCTATCGGCTGACCACCACTCCCGGCTAGTCCCCCAAATCCTGTCATTCCGAGGCCCCGCGAGGAATCTGGGGCGAGGCTCTTATCCCATCTCCCTCAACGAGACCTTTGCATAACCTCTGCTGGAGGGGCCGGGGCCGCTCATGCTGTCGCAGATCCGCCTCAGGCGGGAGGCTCTCGAAGTATGAGCGGGGAGGCTTCTTATCCCCTCTACCTTGATGGGAGAGGGCTAGGGTGAGGGTGAACTCCCCTCGGCAAGTCAGCCTCGCTGGATGGAGGGGTTCCTCACCCAAACCTAGGCATTACCTCCCGTGCAAACGTCCTCATCATCGCCACGAACCTCGGCAGGTTCTCTGCCCAGCACCTCATCCCCAAGCCATTTACACCCGCCTCTTGGTACGACTCAATAACCTTGCATATCCTATCCACCGACCCCACCAGGGACCCCGCCAACCCTTCCTCGAACGTGTGAATCTCCGTCACCAGCGTCTTCCGAGTCATCGCCTGCGCCGCTGCGTCCTGGTCAATGTATAGCGGTATGTATCCCGTCACTTGGAAGTCGACATCTCCCCTCCCCGCCTCCGCCGCTAGCGCCCTGATGCGCTTGATTCCATCGGCCATCACGTGGGGAGGCCCTTCCGGTATCCACCCGTCGCATCGTTCCGCTATTCGGCGTATGGCAGGCTCGTACAGCTTCGGCTGACGACTCGGGCGCGGGTATATCACGCCACCCCCGTACAGCACCGGCACCTTGGGCTCCGTCTTCGGGAAGTACGACGCATTCTCAAACGAGACATTCGGACCCTGGAAGTCCACGTGCCCGCCCTGGAATGCGGCGTTCAACACGTCGATATACTCGTCGGTAATCCGGTTCTTCTCGTCGTACGGGATCTGCATCACCCGGAAATCGCTCGGATAGTCCCCAATCCCGACCCCCAGCATCAACCTCCCCCCTGACAGCGATTGCAATGTCATCGCCTGCCGGGCCAAGACCCTCGGGTCCCGAAGGGGGAGCACCAGGATAGCCGTGCCCAGTTTCACGTTTTGAGTCATCCCCGCCACCCAGGTCAGCGTGTTTATCGACTCATAGAAGTTCGGCTCGATCCCCTCGCACTGCTCGATAAGCCCCGACCCCCGGTGCAGAAACCAGTCCGTATCGTAGGTTACATGGTCGTGGCACCACACCGAGTCGAAGCCTAAATCATCGGCCTCCAAAGCAACCCGCCTTATCGCCTCCACCCCCGCCAGCGCCCCCGAATGCGGCAGCATAATCCCAAACTTCATGATGTCACCTCCGAGTATCTACTTCACGTGCAACCTATGCTCCAGCCCGTCCGTCAGCGTCTCGCACCCGTCCTCCGTGACCAGGATCGTGTCGCTGTTCACCGCCCTCTTCACGCCGTCCAGGCCCTGCAGGGCAACATGCCCGGCCAGCAGGTGAAATGTCATCCCGGCCTGTAGAGGCCGGGTCTCGCCCTCAGTCATGCTGATGATGTGCCCCTCCCCCCAGTCCGGCGCAAACGCAATCCCTATCGAATACGCCGCCCGACTGTTCCGCTTGCTACCCGAACCCATCGCTTCTTCGAGGCTTTCCTGCACCTGCCGGTGTATCCCCCCCGCAGGCACCCCCGGCCTGATTGCCGACTTCGCCTCAGCCATCACCTTCGCCCCTATCTCCCGGGCCTTCAGCAGCAACTCAGGCGGGTCCCCGAGATAAATCTGCTGGTAGGTAGCCGCATGATACCGGTTGATGCACCCGGGCATCTCTATCGTCACGCTTTCCCCGGCCTGCAGCACGTTTCGATACCACGTCGAGTGCGTCATCAGGTCTCGCTCCCCCGTCCTGATGAAGATAGGCAGACCCGTGTACTCGCTCCCCGCCTTTATCTGCGCCCGGTGTATCTCCGCCGCCACGTCGTTCTCCGTCACCCCGACCTCGCAGGCCTCGATTCCCGCTCTCAACCCCGCCTCCGCTGCCCTGGCCGCTTGCCTGATGTACTCCACCTCCTGCGCCGACTTCACCATCCGACCCTCCTCCACCAACCCCGACCCATCCACAAACATCGCCTCAGTTAGGGCCGCCGTCAGCCCCTTCTCGTCCCGAGAAGTCAGGAAGAACGAGTCGTACTGCAACCCGACTCGCTTATCCGCCAGCTCCAGGTCAGACAGCACATTCCTGGTGTGCTCAATCCAGTCCTCGTGGTCTTCGTAAGGTCGACTGTCCTCGACCCACGAAAATGGTTCGATGTTGGAGGCCTCGTTCAGCCGTGTCACGAACACCGGTTCCCGGTCAAGCGGAACTAACAACGTCTGGTACCAGTAATACCCCGGCGTCTGGTACCCCGACACGTAGCACAGGTTCTCCGGCGAATTCACCAGCAGCACGTCGATCCCACGCTCCTCCATCCGACCCCTCAGAGCATCCAATCGACCCTTATATTCCTCCAGCGTGAAAAACTGGTACTTTGGCTTTCTCATCTCCACTCCCTAGTTGTCTCCAAAAGAGGTGATTGCATTACCGTCATTCCGAGGCTCCGCGAGGAATCTGGGGTGGGAAAGGTACTCCCCTCTCCTCTCCCTTGAGAAGACCTTTGCATAACTGTCATTCTGGCCCTTGAGCCGGATTCAACCCTAGGGGTGAAGCATTCCGCTCGCCCTGAGCGGAGTCGAAGGGTATCAAGAGCGGAAAGGGCGGGGTGTCTTGGTTCTAACTGGCAGTTACGCAAAACCCCCTTGATTGGAAGTAGATCTGCCTCGCTCGGGGAGAGGGGTAGACCCTGTCCCGAGTCACCCGAGGGAGTGAGGGTGATCCCCAATTTGAAAGATTCACTGCTTACCATCACTTCACAAACAGCTTCTGCTCCACCCCACCCGTCAAGGTCTCACACCCGTCCTCGGTTACCAGCACCGTGTCGCTGCATAGGATGCCCCCCAACCCCACCACCCGGACTCCGGGAATCAGGTGGAACGCCATCCCCGCCTGAAGCTGCCGCTCCTCTCCTCGCATTATGCTCAGGATGTGCCCTTCTCCCCAGTCCGGCGCGAAGGCTACCCCTATCGAATACGCCGCCCGCCGCTCCAGCTTCGCGCCCAGGTCCGCCGAGTCCAGCATCTCCTTGATCTCCTCGAACAACTCCCCCGCCACGACCCCCGGCCTGATCTTCTCTTTAGCCTTCGCCAGGGTATCCGTCACGACGTCCATCCCCCTCGACATCCATTCCGGCGGGTCCCCGATGTACACCTCTCTCATCATGGCAGCGTGATAACGGTTTACACATCCCGGCACCTCGAAGAACACGACCTCGTCTTTCTGCAATGGCCTGCGGGACCAGGTCGCGTGGGTCATCGTAGAACGCACTCCCGAGGCTATGAACATCGGCAGCCCCGTGTACTCGCTCCCCGCCTTGATCTGGGCATGGTGCATCTCCGCCGCCACGTCGTTCTCCGTAGCCCCGAGTCCCACCGCCTCGATACCCGCCAGCGTCGCCGCCTCCGCCGCCCGAGCTGCCTGCCTCATGTATTCGATCTCCTGCGCCGACTTGATGAGTCGTCCATCCTCCACCAGCCCCGTGCTGTCGACGAATCGGGTGCCGGGCATTAACTCCTGCAGCTTCAGGTAGTCCCTGGCAGGCAGGAAGAAGCTCCCAAGCTCCATCCCGATTGTCTTCCCCCCGAGCCCCAGGTCCACCAGAACGTCCCGCGTCTTCTCCACCCAGTCCTCGTAGTCTTCGTAGGGGCGCCTGTCCTCTACCCAGCCAAGCTCCCGCATGTTCGAGTCCTCCACCCGACGCGTCACAGAGACCGGCTCTCGGTCTATCGGTACAACCAGCGTCTGCCACCAGTAATACCCCGGCGTCTGATACCCCGACAGGTAGTACAGGTTCTCCGGTGTATTCACCAGTACAGCATCCACCCCCAACCCCTCCATCCTCCGCCGTAGAGCATCAAGCCTCTGCTGGTACTCCTCCAGGCTAAAGTATTGCCAGTTAGGTTTCTTCAACTGTAGCTCCTTATCGGAGGGTTGGGGGTTAGCGATAATTTCGGCATGGCCGACCTTGAATTGTCGCCAGCGCGGCCAGGGCCGCTTACTCCCTTAGCCCTTGGACCGCCGACGCAGTGTCAGCAGTGCTAAGCATAATAGGGCCAATACAACTCCCGCAATCAGTGCTATTGTCCAGACCGGCAACCCGGATGCACTATCATTTCGAGGCACGGCCGTCGGTTCCACAATAGGCACGACAGTCGGCTCCATCGTAGGCTCAGCCGGTGTTGTCGCCGTCGGCTCGAGAGTCGGCTCAACCGGTGGCCCCACGATAGTCAGCACATACGTGATGCGGGCGTAGTAGAGAACGCTCAGGCCCTCAAAACCGGAGTCTGTCCCGACTATCAGCCAGACCCGACCCTCATCGTCCGTTTCCACATTCAAGGGCATGCCCCTGTTGTCGAGCGTCTTTATCCGGTATTCCGTGCCTGAAACCTCGGGGTTTGCTACGTTGCCCAACACCACCATGGACTCGCCGCCACCGCTCTGGTTGCCCTTGTCTATGTTCATCCTGAGATGCCGGTTGCTTCCCTCCACGGCCTTGGGCTCAACGGTGGATGCTCCTGCCTTCACATAAACGCTTTCGCCGGGTGAACCTCCAATGCCGAAAGTTCTGGGAGGCACATTGGTCGCCAGCTCTAATGATGAGTAGACCGTGTAGGTTGCGTTTGGCCTCAGGTCCCCGACCTGTCTCTTCAAGAACATGAAGAGGTCGTCACTGCGGTTGTGCCCCTGGACGTAGATGCTTCCCCCTTCCAGACCATCCGGAAGGGCACGATATCCGTGGTCTAGTTCGAACGTAGACTGGTCGTTGTCCACGGGCAGGTCCGCGAAATCTACCGTCCAGCCCTCGGAATCGCTCTCAAACATATAGTCGAAAGTAACTTCCGCGTCATCTTGGGCGAGTACGCTCGGTCCTCCGGATATGATGGACCCGACTACCAAGGCCGCAGCGAGCAGAGCCCACCGGAACTGGACCTTCCGGTGGAAGGTGTAAAGCGAATTCAGCAACCCATTCCCCTCGCGCCCGAAGCCGACTCACCGATCAGCATGCGCCGTTCACTGTCTGGGTCACCAGGACCCTCCGATGCCGGAATCAGTGCGCATGCCGCACGATGACCTACCGGCAATGCAGTGCCTCGGGCCCACCCCCCTACTTCGAAAACAGCTTCCTCTCCACATTCCCGGTTATTGGCTCACACCCGGTCTCCGTAACCAGCACCGTCTCACTCACCCCGACTGACGACAACCCAGGAATGAAAATCGCCGGTATCAGGTGGAAGGTCATGCCTGCCTTCAACTCCCGGTGCTCACCCTCGTTCATGCTGAATATGTGGCCCTCGCCCCAGTCCGGCGCGAATGCGATTCCTATGGAATAAGCCGCCCTGTGGTTAAGCTCCGCCCCCAGCCCCGCATCCCCGATTACATTCTTGCAGACCATGTGTGCGTCGTGCGCCGACACTCCCGGCTTGATGAACTTGATCATCTCATCCAGTGCCTCGGCCATCACACCCGTCGCCTTTATGGACCCTTCAGGCGGATCACCCAGGTACACGTTTCGCATCTGGGAGGCATGGTACCGGTTGACGCACCCCGATATCTCCAGGAACACCGTGTCTCCCGGCTGTATCGTCTCCCGGTACCACGTCACGTGTCCCAGGAACGACCTCTTGCCGGCGGTGACAAATAAGGGAAGCCCCGTGTATTCGCTCCCCGCCTTTATCTGTGCTGCGTAGACCGCTGCCGCAACCTCGTTTTCCGACACACCTATCGCCGACGCCTCAATCCCTGCCAGCACCCCGGCCTCCGTGGCCCGCGCCGCTTGCGTGATGTATTCGATCTCCTTCGGTGATTTGATCATCCGCCCCTCTTCTACCATCATCGAGCAGTCGACCCATTTTGCGTCCGGAAGCATACCTTTCAACCGCTCGTAGTCGGAGATGGTTATGAACCAGGAGCCCATCTCCACCCCAATCCTCTTCGACCCCATACCCAGGTCCTCCAGCGTGTCCCGAGTCCGAGCTACCCAGTCATCCGAATCACCGTAGGGTCGGCTGTCCTCCACCCACGTCAGGTGTTCCACGTTGGAATTTTCCAGGAGGCGGGTTATGAATACCGGCTCCCGGTCCATTGTCACTATCAGCGTCTGGTACCAGTAATAGCCCGGCGTTTGATATCCCGTCATGTAGTACAGATTCTCCGGTGTGTGAACCATCATGCAGTCCACACCCTTTGCCTCCATCCGCGCCCTCAGGGCATCCAGCCTGCCCTGGTATTCCTCCAATGTGAAGTACTGCCAAGTTGCCTGCTTCATCTCCCAATCTCCCTTCCTTCCGTCATAACCTGTCCCCTATCCCCTCTAGGGATAGGGCTAGAGTGAGGGTGATCCTTGTCATGGAAAGAACATCGCATTGGATTGCGTAATTGCCTAAGAATCTTGGGTGTCTCCCCCAGTCTCCCTTCTTCTCCGCTTCACTGAACGCCCCAGGGCAACCAGGAACATCACGCTCATCCCCTCGGCCGCCGACCCGAAAAACTCGACCACTTCATCATCGTAGAAAGTCAGCCCGCTGGCGCCAAACCCCATCCCGTAGGCCATCAGGTACAACCGACCCCCTATTATCCCCGACTCCAGCTGCGCCATCCGATACCCTCGGTTCCCGAATGCCTCCAATACCGACTCAAGGTTTGTAAGCATGTAAACGTTTACGCTGGCCTCGGCGGGGATCTGCTGGTCAAGCCCCAGGTGTCCCGCCTCCTGCCTGAAATCGCCCTCCTTCACCAGTTCCAGGACATGTTCTTCTCGGTCATATCGGTACGCCCCCGAGGCCAGGCCCTCGACTGAGTTGACTATCAGGAACAGCTCGTTCACCGAAGTTCCGTACGGCGATAGAAAATCGGCGTCTATCCCCCTGGTTGAGAAGTGGAGCGCCGCCGACAGCTCTTCCAGGGAAATCGGGTCTTGAGCAAACGTCCTCGTAGAGCCCCGCCGCAAGATGGTCTCCTCCAGACCCCGAATCTTCACCTCCCCGTTTCGAGGCAGTTGCACTATTTCGCCCGCGGATTCGTATGAATGCGGTGCCGGTGTTCTACCCCTCACGTCTGCTGCGTCTTCCGGTGAATCCAATGTCGAGCTTCTATTCATGTCATAAATCGCCGGGTATTCAACCATCTTCGGCGAGAGGGGTTCGGTGGGCATTTCGAGGGTATCAACCGAAAGGGGAACTGCGTGTGTAGCTCCTGAGGCCCTCCCCAATGGCACGAGTGCCACGACCGACTCCTTATCCACCTCCAGCCCCAACAGCCGATGCACTTCCTCGTCTACAAACGAGGTCACAATCTTCGCAGGCATCCCGGACCCCGACGCTGCCGCCAGGGTGTTGGCCAGCAGCGTCCCGGCGTCCCAGAAAGCATGCCTGTACGCTCGGGCCCCGTACTTCCAGGCGTTCCGCCAATGCGTATCCGCAAGCGCTAGTGTAATCGGAGCTTCCACTATGGCCTTGTCCTGCCCCGATGCCTCAGCCAGCACACCACGATAGTCTCCCTCCCTCAAGCGCACTAACCCAAAGTCATTTGGCCCGAAGTGATAGATCCCCGCCTCGAGGCCCGGAATGTCTCCACAGACCACGTACACGTCGATGTGATAGAGAGCGCCGGTGCAGGCCGCAGCCCGGAAATACAATTCCCCGCCGGCATACGGTTTTCTCTTCGTGATCCCCGCCGAAAGATACAACAGCCGAGCCAGTGTGCCGAGGTCGGGAATCGACTCTTCGTGTACCAGAGGGTCTGCCCCTACCGTCTCAGCTACATTCGCAGTTATTGGACTCCCGTCAGTGGGCAGCCGGACGCTCTCAACATCCTTGTAGATCTTGAAAGGGAGCGGTTGATTCGGCCAGTCCAGCCCGTGCCCGCTTCGCACGCTCCAGAAGGAATGCTTCGTGGCGTCGTGGTATTCCCGGGCTGCAGAAACGTCGCGATTTCTCATGTTTGCCTTAGTCAGGGGAAGCTCGGAGAAAGCCCTGCGAGTATATCAAACCCTCTTTCGACGATACTCTTGCCCATCGTCATTCCAGCCCCCGAGCCGGATTCCATCTCCTTGGGCGGGGCCGCTCATCCTGAGCGGAGTCGAAGGGTCGAGCGGGGGTGGACCGGGATTGATAAAGCGTCGCAGTAGCCTTGCCCGCCCCTCACACCGGCGCCCGCAGGTGCCGCCACCCCATCGACTGCTCGTACGCGTAGGCTGCCCGAAATATCGTCGGCTCCCCGAAGGGCTTCGCCATGATCTGCATCCCCACCGGCAGCCCGAACGAAAACCCCGCCGGCACCGAGATCGCGGGTATCCCTGCTATGTTCGCCGGGATAGTGCAGATGTCGCTCAGGTACATCTGCACCGGGTCAGCCGTCTTGTCCCCTAGTGCGAATGCTGGCGTTGGGCAGGTGGGTGCGATTAAGGCGTCGTATCGCTCAAACGCCTCGTCGAACTCGCGCCTGATCAGCGTCCTCACCTTTTGTGCCTTAAGATAGTAGGCGTCGTAGTACCCTGACGACAGCGCATAAGTCCCGAGCATGATCCTCCGCTTCACCTCCGGCCCAAACCCGTGCTGCCGAGTCTTATCCATCGCATCCCACATGTTCTCCGCATCCTGTGCCGAGTAGCCGTACTTTACTCCGTCATACCTCGCAAGGTTCGCAGATGCCTCCGAAGGTGCGATTATGTAGTACACCGCCAGCGCATACTTCGTATGAGGCAGCGACACGTCTCGGTCCACTTCCGCTCCCAATTCTTCCATCCTAGCTATCGCCCTCTCCATCACGTCCACCACGTCCCGCCCTATCCCCTCAACGAAATACTCCTTGGGTATTCCTATCCGCATTCCTTTGATGTCCGGAATGAGCGATTCGGTGTAGTTGGGCGGCTGGAATGGCACGGACGTCGAGTCCCGTGCATCGTGCCCCGCTATGGCGTTCATCACCAGCGCGCTGTCCGTCACATCCTTGGTGACCGGCCCAATCTGGTCCAGTGAGCTGCCAAATGCCACCAGCCCGTATCTGCTCACCGCACCGTAGGTCGGCTTTAGCCCCACCACCCCGCAGAAAGAGGCTGGCTGCCGGATGCTTCCCCCCGTATCGGACCCGAGAGAGTACATCGCTTCCCCTGCCGCCACCGCCGCCGTCGCTCCTCCGCTGCTCCCCCCCGGTACCCGATCCAGATCCCACGGGTTCCGGGTGGTAAAATACGCCGAGTTCTCCGTCGACGACCCCATTGCAAACTCGTCCAGGTTCCCTTTCCCCACCAGCACCGCCCCTGATTCCTGCAGCCTCTCCGCGACATGAGCGTCGTAAGGAGGCACGAAATTTTCCAGCATCTTGGACGAGCAGGTGGTTCGGACGCCCTTGGTACAGAGGTTGTCCTTCAGCATCATTGGCACCCCGTCCAGCGGCCCGATTCTCCCCGAAACAGCCCTGGCATCCGCGTCCCGTGCATCGGCCAAAGCCCTGTCTCCCGTGACCGACACAAATGCCTTGACTCTCTCGTCCACATTCTCAATTCGAGCCAGTACCGCCTCGGTTAGCTCCAAAGACGAGATTTCCCGCGCAGACAGAAGGTCGGCGGCATCGTGGATGGTGAGATCGTGAAGGGGCTGTTGGGTGCTCATGACGCGGGGATCAGCCGAGCACCGGCTTGACCCTGAAATAATCGTCGTCCCGCCGGGGAGCGTTTGCCATTACGTCCTGCGGGGGCAGAGAGGCCCGGTCTTCGTCGTCCCTGAATACGCTGGATACGTCTACGGTGTGAGAAGTTGGAGGCACGCCCTCCGTGTCCACCTCTTCGAGCACCCTGAACTGCTCCAATATGTGGGACAGCTGCCCCCCGAACGTCTCCAAGTCTTGCCCAGTCATCCCGACCCGGGCCAAAAGGGCTATGTGCTCTACTTCCTCTCGACTTAACGGCATGTTCCCTCCCGACACGCAATTATATACCACCTCCCCCACCCCCTTCGCTGTGATGACGAGGACCATTTCCCCGTCATTCCAAGGCCCCGCGAGGTCGAAGATGCGTCATGCTGAAAGTCCGCCTTAGGCGGAGCGTGAATCGGGGGTGAGGGTGATTCCCTAAGGGGTCGCTCATCCTGAGCGGCGTCGAAGGGTCGAGCGAGGAGGGGTGTCCTCGCTAGTGCGCCATTGCCAACCCACTCCCTGACCCTACCATTGACATCGGATTCCGCTAAAATAGAACATCTACGATTGAAAGCAACCCCACAGCCTAAAGGCAGGAAACTATGACCCTTACCGTATACCTCCACTTCGACCGCAACTGCCGCCAGGCCTTTGAGTTCTACCGCTCAATCTTCGGCGGAGAGTTCGACATCATCACCACCTTCGGCGACGGCCCCCCGGAAATGCAGGTCCCGGAGGATGAGCGAGACAACATCATGCACGTGTCCTACACCATCGGCGACAACGTGCTCATGGGCAGCGACATGCCATCAACTTTTGGCATGCCCGTCAACCAGGGCAATAACTTCTCCCTCTCCTACATGCCCGCCAGCCGGGAAGAGACCGATGAAGTGTTCGCCAAGCTCTCCGATGGCGGCACGGTTTCCATGCCTCTGGCCGACATGTTCTGGGGCTCCTACTTCGGATCCTGCACAGACAAGTTCGGCATCAACTGGATGCTCAACCACGACCCCAGCTGACCCACTCCCTCCCTCCGTTATTCCCGAGGAGTCGGGAATCCATCCCGGGGTGCAGGTTTGTGCCCGCCGCACTACTAAACGCGCCATCGTCACCCCACCCCCCACCCCGATGTTGTATCATTCCCACGGCCCCCGATGGCCGTTGCCTGGCAGCCGCATGATTTTCTGCGAAACACCCCTGCCAGTGGGAATGAAAACCAATGCCGGAAGATAACCAAGAAGTTCTCGACGCAGTCATAGTGGGCGCTGGCCTCGCCGGCCTCACCGCCGCCTACCGACTGAAAGAAAAGAACATCCTCGTTCTCGAAAAGGAGGATGTATGCGGCGGACGCACCATCTCCCGCAAGATGGGTGAGTACATCTACAACACTGGCGCCCAGGTGGTCCTGAGCGACGAGAGCGAGACCGCAAAGCTGGCCCGGGAGGTCGGCGTCGAGAAGACCCTCATCGGCAAGACAAGAATGCCCATGCACATGAAGGGCAGGCTTATCACCGCCCCCCTCAAGCCCCGCACCCTGGGTGAGCCCCTGTTCCTCTGGCGTCTCCCTATCCCCATCACCGAAAAGGTGAAGATGGGCCTGAAAGTCCTCCGCACGCGCAACCGCTACAGCGAGTTGGTCGACCAGGAACCAGACCCCAACAACCCCAAGACCCAGGAGCTCTGCGCCCAGACCCTGGAAGAATACATGGGCGCGTATCACCCAGACATACGTGCAATCTGGGACACCCTCTCAATGGCCGCGAATACAGCTACTTCCGACGAGGTGGCCGCATTCCAACCCGTCAACACCTTCCTGCACTTCGCAGAGGATGAGTACTATGTAACCGGCGGCACCTGGGAGCTCACCAAGACCCTCTGGAGCCACGTGAAGGACAAGACCGAGACCTCCGCCACTGTCGACGAGATAACCCACGAAAACGGCGCCGTCCGAGTCAGTTACGACCACGCCGGTCAGCGCAAGTCCGTCACCGCCGAACGCTGCATTATCGCCATACCCGGCCCCCTGGTTTCTGACATAGTCAAGGACATGCCCCAGTGGAAGCGGGAAGTGATGGAACAGGTCGACTTCGGGGCCATGACCTCCGCAGGTTTCCTCCTAAGCGAAAACTCGGAGAAATTCCTCGGCGAAGGCGTCTGGCGAGTCCCCGTCGTCGGTAAGAAGATCGTCTCGGTAACCAACCCCACGTTCACCTTCCCGAAGGAAGTGAAGCAACGCACGGGTCAGGGGCTCCTGCGAGTCTACACCGGTGACAAGGCCTCCAAAGAACTTCAGCAGATGTCCGACGGCGAGGCCATCGAAGTCCTCACTGAAGAACTCGTCTCCGCCTTCCCGGCCATTGCCGGCAAGATCGTTGAGACCTCCATCAAACACTGGCCCCACGCCATCAGCCCCTGGCGCATCGGCCGCCTCGAAATCGCCGAGAGGATAAAGGAGCCCACGGGCCGCATCCACTACTGCGGCGACTATACCGTCAGCGGTGGCCTTGAGGCCGCCGTCCTCTCCGCCCAGCGCGTTCTGAGAGAGATTCAGAAGGAGCCTGCCGCCTAGCCATGCCCGAATCCTCAAACACTCCCGACTCCCTCCTGGACGTTGTGATCGTGGGCGGCGGTCTCGCCGGACTCACTGCGGCCTATCGCATGCGGGACCGCAATATTCTCCTACTGGAAAAGGAAGAGATTCCCGGTGGCAGGACTGAGTCCCGAACCCTTGGCCCCTACGTATACAACGCTGGCGCGCAAGTTGTACTGGGAGACGACGGCCCACTGGCTACCCTCGTCGATGAGATAGGCGTTAAGCGCACCCTCATCGCCAAGTCCAAGTTGCCCCTGTACATGAACGGCAAGCTGGTCGCTTCTCCGTCGGAGTTCGGGCTTCTTCTCAAGATGCCCATACCTCTAAAGGACAAGATATGGTTTGCCTGGCACATCTGGAAGACCCGACGCAAGTACAAGTCACTCCTGAACGCCGACTTCGACCCCACCGACCCAAAGGTTATCGAACTAAACACGAAGACGGTCGACGAATTCCTCGGCAAGGCCCCCAAGTCAGTCCGTGAGTTGTGGGATGTGTTCGCCGTCACCGCCAGCACTATGGGCGCTGACGTAGTGACCCCCTACCACGCCCTAATGGTCATCCTCTTCTTCATGGCAGACGAGTATTTCGTCGAAGGCGGCACCCACCAGGCCACCATCACCCTCCACCGTCTGCTGGGAGATAAAGCCCTCCTCGGGGCGGAGGTCACGGAAGTCAAGGAACTCGAAGACCGGGTCCAGGTCACCTTCGACAGCGGAGGCAGGAAAGAGACCGTCCAGGCCCGACGCTGCGTCATGGCCACCCAGGCGCCTCTAACCTTCGACTGCGTCCAAGGCCTCCCGGACTGGAAGCGCGATGCCCTGGCAAAGATCGAATACGGCTCCATGACCACCGCCGCCTTCCTCGTTGATGAGCTTTCCGAAAACCTAATCGGCAGGGGTGTCTGGCGAGTCCCGGTCTCCGGCCAGAGGGTCTGCGCCATCACCGACCCATCCTTCACCTACCCCGAAGACTACAAGCGCAAGACCGGCCAGGGAATCCTGCGCGTCTACACCGGCAACGCTGTCGCCAAGGACCTCATGTCCCGCTCGGACGGAGAAGTCTCGGAAATCCTCCTTGATGATCTGGTTGACATGGTCCCCGGGGTCCGGGGAAAGGTCGTCGAATCAGACGTCGCTCATTGGAATCACGCCATCCCCCTCTGGAAACCCGGGCACACAGAGATTTACCCCCTCCTCCAGAAACCCGTGGGTCGCCTTCACTTCTGCGGCGACTACACCAGCGCCGGCTTCACCAACGGGGCCGTCCAGTCCGGAGACCGCGTAGTAGCAGAGATCAAGGCCCACGACTAGGCATCCCGTATAGATCATGAACGCCGCCCAACCCGAGCCCCAGGACACCCTTCGATTCAACCGGGACGCATTGGGCAGGGACTACTTCAAGGAAACCCACACCGTAACCCGTGAGATGGTCCTCGGCTTCTCCCGCGCCATCGGAGAAACCAACCCCTTATTTGTTGACGAGGAAGCCGCCGCCTCGGGCCCCCACGGCGACATCATAGCCCCTCCCTCCTTCGTCGCCTCCTTCGTCCGCCTCGACGAACCTGCAGACCTCAACCTCCAGTTCGAAGGCACCATCTACATGGCGGGTCAGTGGGTCGAGCCCCTCCTCCCCGTCCGCCCCGGCGACGTCCTCACCTGCACCGCCCGAGTGACCGATGTCTACCGAAAGACCGGGCGCACAGGGGACATGGCCTTCATAGTCGTCGAGCACAACTTCCGCAACCAGCACGGCGACCTCGTCGCCCGCGCCGGCCGCTCCCACGTCCGCCGCCGCTAGTGCACCACCTGCCCTTTTCGGAAGGCATCTTGAATAATTTGGCGTACTGTGTTACCGTACGGCTAACTGCATGATTCTTCGCTCGGTTCGCCACCGAGGATTACTCCGTCTGATCGAAGATGACAACCCTCGATTTCTTGAACCACGACTGGTCGACCGAGTACGCAAGATTTTGACGGCGCTGGTCTTGGCTCAAAACATTGAAGCGTTTATGGCTAATGCACCACGCGGGTGGCGCGTACACAGACTGTCAGGTGCTCGGAAAGACCAATGGAGCGCATCCGTGACCGGTAATTGGCGGATCACATTTGAGGAAAAAGACGGCGTTATATACCAACTCAACTTGGAGGACTACCACTGATGGCTTCTCAAGGCATCAAAGTAAGAATGACCCCCTCCCACCCAGGAGACTTCATCCGCACGGAAATAATCGAGGACTTGGGTTTGAGCGTAACAAGAGCTGCGGAGATTCTGGGCGTGCGCCGTGCCACCCTCTCAGACCTCCTGAATGCCAAGTCATCCCTATCTCCTGAAATGGCGTTACGGGTGGAAAAAGCATTCGGCAGCAGCATGTCCATGCTGCTGCGCATGCAGGCTTGGCATGACGCTGCTCAAATGCGCACCTGCTCTGATGATATCCAGGTAGAACGCTACCAGATTGCCTGACTCCCTAGTACACCACCCCCCGCCCCTCCAACTCCTTGACCTCCTGCCTCGAAAGCCCCAGCAACTCCTCTAGCACGTAGCCGTTGTGCTCCCCAATCTTGGGCCCAGGCCTGGTCATCGCTATCGGCGTCCCTGACATCTTCCACGGCTGTGCCGGCATCCGCGCCCGGCCCTGCACCGGGTGCTCGTCCCACGCGAAAAACCCCCGGGCTGCCAGGTGCTCGTCATGGTACAGGTCAGCATTTGTAAACGTAGCCATTGCTCCCAATCCCGCACTCTGCAGCGCATTCATTGCCTCTAACTTGGAGCGCTGACCGGTCCACCCCTCGACTATCTCGTCCAGGGCGTCTTCGTTTTCCTTTCGTCTTGCTAGCGTTGCAAACCTCTCGTCCCGCGCCAGCTCTTCCCTCCCGATGACCGAGCATAGCCTCACCCATTCCTCCTCGCTCCCTACTGCAATGCTGGTCCACTCGTCATCGCCTGCGCACCTGTAGACTCCGTGAGGAGACATGCTCGGATGCTTGTTCCCCGTCCGCCCCGACTCCCTGCCGTTTATCTCGTAGTCCATCAGCTTTTCGGGCTGGAATCCGATGACCGTCTCTTCCTCCGAAAGGTCTATGTGCTGGCCCTTGCCCGTTCTCAACCTGTAGTGAAGCGCCGCCAGCACCGCCGATGCTCCCGCCACACCGCTCGACGGATCGGGCATCTCCACCCAGTCCGACACCGCTTCCGCACCCGGATATCCCACCGAGGTCATCAGCCCCGAGATGTTGGACACGTGCATTCCGTACGTCACCCACCTGGACCTGGGCCCATACGCCCCAAACCCAGAAAGCGCCGCCATTATCAATTGCGGATTTGTCTTGACCAATTCCTTGTATCCAAGCCCCAGCCTGTCCGCCACACCGGCACGAAAGTTCTCCAGCATCACGTCGCTAATGCTGACCAGCCTGTTGGCCAATTTCACGCCTTCGGGCGTGCGCAGGTTCAGCGTCACACTCAGGCTGTTCCGGTGCATTTGTGCGAACCACATCGCTGTATCGGGGCCCGGGTTGTTGTCCTTGAACGGAGGGTAATACCGCGCCAGGTCCAGCTTGGCGCTGCTCTCAACCTTGATGACCTCTGCGCCCATAAACGCCAGCAGCCCCACGCAGTGAGGCCCGGCCCACGACGCACTGAAATCAGCCACCCGGATGCCGGTTAGCGCTCCCTTTAATGCCGCTATTTCCTTACCGGTAGTCACAAGATTTCAGGTAGTCCCTTCAGCCTTAAGCCGCTTCATATCCGCCGAAGAGCGGCCTGGCAACCTGCTGAACACCTCAGCGTTGTGCTGCCCCAGCAGAGGCGCCGACGCCTTTGTCGAGGTTCCCGTCTCCGAAAACCTGAACGGTGTAGAGGGATACCGGAGCCTGCCTGCCTCTGGATGGTCAAGCTCCACGAAGAAACCACGCTCTCTCAGGTGTTCATCCCGGGCAAGCCGTTCCGCAGTAACCCCCACGGGGCTTGCGGGGACCCGATTCTCGATTGCCCGCTTCACAACCCAATCGGTGTCCTTGTCCTCCAGCCATTCCATCATGAAGGCGTTTATGATGTCGTAGTTCAGCCGTCGGCCCTCCGCGCTCTGCGTCCACTCCTCTTTGCTCCACTCGGGGTCCCCCAACATTTTGACCAGCCCCACCCACTGATGTGGCTCTATGGCGCTAAGGAGTACGTAACCGTCTCGGCAGGGAAGAATCCCCGAGGGCACCGATGCAGGAATCGCGATTTCTTTGCCCTGTATCCGGTTCTCGCCGTTGTAGATGGGAAAGCCGCCGGCCAGAATAAAGGCCATCGCTTCCTGCTCAGACACGTCGATATATTGGCCCCCTCCACCCATATCCCTGTAGTAGAGCGCGGCCAGGGTGGCCGTCAGTGCGTTATAGGCCGCCTGGAATGCAGGAAGAAAGCTCGGTGCCCGCACGGGAAGGCCGGGAATGCCGTGGGCATCCCGCTCCCTCCACAGGTATCCCCATCCACCTGCATGCCACCGGTTCAGGTCGTGGGCCGCGTAGTTCTTGTACGGCCCGTCCTGCCCAAAGGGGGTTATCGAAACCACTATCAGGCCCGAGTTCTCTTGCCTGAGCGACTCATAGCCCAGCCCTAGCCGGTGCAGCCTTCCCGGAGGCCCGTTCTCCACCAGGATGTCAGACTGCGCAACGAGCCGCCGGAACATCTCCCTCCCTTCCGCCGATGTCACGTCCAGCGTGATCCCCTTCTTGTCGAGGTTCATCGCCAGGAAAAGTCCGCTTTTTTCGGGGTGCGCCTCGTCGCCAGGAAAAGGCCCGTGGCCCCGAGCACAATCCCCCTCCGGTGGCTCCACCTTTACCACTTCCGCCCCTAGAGAGGCCATCAGCCGTGCACAATACGGCGCCGACACCATCTCCCCCAACTCAACCACCCGGATGCCGCTCAGGGTCCTGTCCTCTATGGGGATCACCGGTTAATACCCCTCGCAGTCAGCAGGCGCTGGATTCCGGTCAAAAACCAGACCGTCTACGGGTATATCCCTCGAGTATTGTGCGCCGCCACCACCCTGCTCACCCCCTGGATGTACGCTCCCATCCTCATGCTCACCCCGTTCTCCTCCGCCGTGGCCAGCACCGACTCGAAACTGTGCTTCATTATCGAATCCAGCCGCTTTTCCACTTCCTGTTCCTCCCAGAAGTAGAACTGCAAGTCCTGGACCCACTCGAAATACGACACGATTACGCCCCCCGCGTTGGCCAGAATGTCCGGGACTATGAATACTCCCATGTCCCTCAGAATCTTGTCCGCCTCTGTCGACGTGGGCCCATTTGCCCCTTCCACTATGACCCTTGCCTTCACCTTAGCTGCGTTGGACTCCGTTATCTGTCCTTCCATTGCCGCCAGCACCATGATGTCGCAAGGCAGTTCCAGGAGCTCCGCGTTGGTTATACGGTCTCCGTGCCTCGAGTCCCGCAGGTTAGGAACATCCTCTTTTTCGGCCAGCAGTTCTCTCGTATTCAGTCCCGATCCCTTGTACACCCCGCCCGAGGCGTCGCTGATGGCCACTATCTTGCACCCCTGGTCCTCCAGCATCCGCGCCGCCACCGACCCCACATTCCCAAACCCCTGGACCGCTACCCTTGCCCCTTCCAGCGGCATCGAGAGATGCGCCGCCGTCTCCCGGGCCATGTTCATGCAACCTCGCCCCGTCGACTCCACCCTGCCTCGAGTCCCTCCCACACTGAACGGCTTGCCTGTCACCACCCCCGGGACAGAGTAGCCCTTGTGCATACTGTAGGTGTCCATGATCCAGGCCATGATCTGGGCGTTCGTGTTCATGTCTGGTGCGGGAATGTCTCCTTCGGGGCTTATGATTATCGAAATCTCGGAGGCATACCGCCTGCTCAACCCCTCCAGCTCCCTCATCGAGAGAAGCTTGGGATCGCAGGCCACGGCCCCCTTGGCGCCGCCATAGGGGATGTCCACCACGGCGCACTTCCAGGTCATCCACATTGCCAGGGCCCGCACCTCGTCGAGGGTGACGTCCGGGTGGTAGCGTATCCCACCCTTTGCCGGGCCCCGAGACATACTGTGCTGGACACGGTAGCCCGTGAAGACCTGCGTTCTCCCATCGTCCATGCTGACGGGAAAGTGGACAATCAGCTCTCTTTTTGGGTGTCGAAGTATCTGCCTGACGTTTTCATCCAGCCCCAGGAAATCGGCAGCGGTTTCTAACTGCTCCAGGGCCGTTTCCAGAGCGCCTTGCTCTTCCCGTTTTGCCGGTTCGCCTACCGTTGCCTCGCTAGTCACCCGGAGCTCCTTTCATACGGGCTAAATTCACGCCAAAACAGGCGCAAGTATACCGTAAAACCCCAGCCATCCTTGTTCTCCCTCTATTCCAGACCGTGTTGGATAGGTTGGCCGATCTTGCCGCCCGAGACGTTGTGCAAGGACTCAATCCAAAGTGAGGCACGAGACATCATAGTGGCCTCAGGCCCGACTCCCGCACCGATATGGTTTTGGGTTTGTCGGTAGGCGGCGTGTCGAGAGCAATCTCGTATAGGTATTCGCCGGGGGACGCGAGCATGGCGCCCGTGCTGGCCTCCGAGCCCCGGTTCCCGTACCTCCCCCGTAAAGATCGCACCCATCCCGTATGCCCAACCAAGGTTGAATCGACGGCGTAGAGCGTCACCGTGACCCGAGTCCCGGGGCTGAAGAGTGGAGGATATCCCTTATCTTCCGGTTTCTGGAACCGTTGCGTTTTGAAATTCTCCAGGTAGGTCACTGGCTGTCAGGGGGTGGGGCCACCGAGTAATACCCGGTGAGGAGAAGGTCCAGCTCCAGCATCAGGATCTTGTTCCAGGCCATCGCCGCCCGAGCCGCGTATTCCTTGTCTTCCAGGTCTTCCAGCAGGATCGAACTGACAGCCGTCTGTGTGAAGCTCATGGTGCCGACCATAAAGTGCCCCGGCACCCGACCCATCGGCTTCTGCATCCGGTGGCTGTGGGCTATGCCCATCGCGACCATGTGCCACGCGAAGGAATAGTCGAGCTTGGCGTCGGCGGTGCGGCTGAGCCACCGGGCGAGACCCTTGCGCCGGTTTTCGACCCGCTCCTCGTCTATGGTGCCGTCGGCCTTGCGAAAGAAGTTGTAGGTGCCCGGCTGTTCCAGGAGGTGGTCGTAGACTACCTTGGTGACCTCGTCGGCGCGGGCGATGACTGTCGGGCCCGTGGCCCGGATAAGCTCGGCGTCCTCGTCGGTAAAGCCGATGAACTCAGCCATCTGCAGGAGATGAACGTCCATCTTACGTCCCGACTTCCGGGTCACGGGAGCTTGCATAGGGCTAGTGTACTATACGGAGCGGCGATGTGTGCTCGCCGTGCTATGCTATCGCCAGCCCAGTGGGAGTTGGACATTCATGCCTTTCGAGAAATACAGTGGAAGTGAAGGGGTGGAACCTCCCAACGAGGCCTACAGCCGAGTCACCAACCCCGAGCGATTCAGGCCCTTGCATCAAGCCGTGCTGGAGATGCTGGACGCCTTGGAGGCCCGCTTCGACGTTGAGCGCGTCGAAGGACATGGCTTGGACGAGGAACTGGAGAGCCGAAGTCGTGACCCGGCGGCGCGTCCTGGCATTGCGCTGAAGCCGATAGGTCCGGAGGCAGCGCCTGTAACGGTCATATTTACGGAGTTTCCGGGGCTGGCCATCCGCTTTGGTCGATGGTACACCGACTTCTTTCCAGGCTGCGGCTGCGATGCCTGTGACGAGTCCGCCAAGGGCGAAAGCGAGCGCTTGACCGAGCTCATGGACAGCGTGACTTCAGGTGGGTTTCGGGAGGCTGAATTCTACTCCCAGCCCGTTCTTCCCTTTGACCTGGGCAGGAAGGCCAGAATCGCCTACGCTGCTATAAAGCCCGGTGACAAGATAATTGAAGGTGACCCTCCATTTAGGACCGGGGGAACCCATCGGACAGCCGAGTTTCGCGGGCCTTCATTGAGAATGAGAAGCGGAGAGTCAATCGACGGCGGACACCCCTCCCTGTTACTGGACTGGAAACCCTGGCCCCTTCGACCCGTGAAGCCCGAGACTGGAGACTAACCATGACCCAACTGAGCTTACCCACCGAAGGTGATGTCCTCTCCTACGCGGAGACCTGCTCCAACTGGGGTCGCTGGGGCCCCGAGGACCAGCTTGGCACCATGAACCTGGTCACACCGGCAAAGCGTCGGCTGGCGGCGGGGCTGGTGAGGGATGGGGTGTCGGTGTCATGTGCATGGACCATCAAGACAGACTTGCCGGGCGAGAACATGTCCAAGGTGCTGCACTACATGACAGCAACCGGTGAGGCCGGTAAGGACGCCACCTGGTCGGGGGACTTCCTGGGGATGGCCTATCACGGCAACTGCATCACCCACGTCGACGCCCTCTGCCACGTTTTCACGGGCGGCAAGATGTACAACGGCCATCCGTCAAGCCTTGTGAACAGCGAAAACGGCGCGGAAGCCGAGTCCATAACCCTGCTATCGGAGGGCGTGGTAACGAGAGGGGTGTTGCTGGACATTGCCAGGCTGCGTGGAGAGGATAGGATCGAATCCCCCGTGGCCATTACGCCGGATGTCTTGGAAGATGCTGAGGCATCGGAGGGCGTGAAGGTGGAGTCGGGGGACGTGCTGCTCATCCGCACCGGCCACCTCGCCCGCTACTACGATGGCGACGTAACCGACACATCAGACCCCAGACCCGGACCCCATGTCTCGTGCCTGCCCTGGTTCAAGGAGCGGGGCATCGCCATGCTCGGCGGAGACCAGAACAACGAAGTCTCCCCCAGCGGCTACGAGAACATCGGTGAGCCGATACACGAGGTCGGAATCCCGGCGCTGGGACTCTGGCTCATCGACAACATGAACCTGGAAGACGTGGCACGGGCCTGTACCGAAAGAAATCGCTGGGAGTTCATGATGGTAATTGCCCCGCTCAAATTCCGGGGCGCAACTGGCTCCCCCGCCAACCCGATTGCGGTGTTCTAAGCCCTGTCCAGTCGCCCCGCTCCGAGCCTTGTCATTCCCGTAAGTGTTAGGTAATCCGCTGACAGATTGGTATTCAATGGGTAACCCAATTTGGAGGCGAAGATGCGGGGCAACAGCAAGGACAAAACCGTTGAAAGGAACCTTATCCAGAAGTGGAAGGTCCTCATCCAGGAATATGGACTGGTCAAGGCCAGGAAGCATCCCCACTTCAGGTTCGCCCAGGACTTCTATTCCTTCCACGGCACCAACCGTCAGACCTTTGCCAAGTACTACAACCGGTTCCTTCCCTATCCCTCCGAGAGCACCTTGCTGCCCCGTAAGAGGGGCCCCAAGTGGAGAAGCCGCCACACCACTCCCCTCATCGAAGAGAAGGTCCTCAACGACCGCCGTAACGGTACCAATCGCTACGAGATCTATGCCATGCTCAAGCCCATCCTCAAAGACAAGACCCCTGCTCCATCCACCATCTACGCCATCACCAGACGCCACGGCCTTAACACGCTCACCAAGCCCATGCAGCAATCCAGGCGCAAGATCATCAAGAATCGGGCAGGGTAGCTCGGGCACCTCGACGCCCATCACCTCAGCAGGGACACTATCGTGGGTACCAGGCAACGCTACTATCTCGTTGGACTCATCGACGCCTGCACCCGCTTGGCCTGGGCTGAAGTGGTCGGTGACGTCAAGAGCCTTTCCGTCATGTTCGCTACACTGAAGAGCATCAACTTCCTCAACGTCGAGTACGGCATCCAGTTCGAGGCTCTGCTCACCGACAACGGCCCCGAGGTGGCTTCGCCTCGAAACATTGAGGGCCATCCCATGGAGCGGATGCTGAAGGAGCTGGGCATCAAGCATCGCTACACCCGCCCCTACAGACCCCAGACCAACGGGAAGATTGAAAGGTTCTGGAGAACGTTGAACGAGGACCTGCTGGAAGACACTACCTTCGAGTCGGTTGCTGAACTTAAGGACGAGCTGCAGCAATAGCTGCTCTACTATAACCCCCAGAGACCCCACCAGGCTCTGGACGGAAAGACCCTTTGGAGACCCTGCAATCCACCTAATTCTGTCAACGAATTACCTGACATCTACAGGAATGACAGGGGGACTCGGGCTAGGGAGGGGGTTTCCAACTCAGGGCCTGGACCAGGTTGGTGAGATAGTCCGTGTAGGCGCGGTGGCCTGCGGGGGTGGCCTGGACCCAGGTACGGGGCTTGGAGTCCAGGAATTCCTTGGTGATGGAGAGGTAGCCTGCGTTTTCCAGCTTGCGCAGATGGATGGAAAGGTTGCCGCCCGTGAGGCCTAACGTCTTCTGGATAAAGCCATAGGCGAGCCGGTCTGAGGCAGACTGGGACACCAGCATGGTCATGATACGGAGCCGGGTAGGCTGGTGAATGGTCTCGTCGAGGGCGACGGGGTCGTCGATCACGAGGCGCTGCTCCTTCGGAGCCACATGGCGCCCAGTACGCATACTGTCAGGGTGGCGGCTCCCTGGAAAGCCAGGGCCGTGTCGCCTGCGAAGTAGTCGGGGAGGTAGTAGGCAGCGGCGATCCCCACTCCTACCGCGATCAACATGGGTCGGTACATAATGCCGAACAGGATGTATCCCAGGGCAACGACGCCGACGGTGACTCCGGGAATCATGTCTCCGGACTCCTCGTTCCACATGCCGGCAGCGGCGGGGATCAGGAGGCATGCGGAGACAACAGTCATCCAGAAGGCGAAGACGCGGATTCCGGCGTTCCGGGCGGTGGCACCTTCCGCCAGTTTCTTGCCGGCGCGGTGACCGATAAAAGAGTTGCCGATCATTGCGAGGGCACCCATCACCCCCCAGACGAGTCCGGGATACCAGGGGTTCTCGGTGGCAAAGGTGGTGGCGAAGGTCTCGATGGCGTAGTGGATGAAAAAGGCGAGGGCTACGAGTGAGCCACTAAAGAGCAGGATGTTGGTGACTCCTGCTATGTACATGGAGGCCCGGGCGCGGTCGAAGGTGGCGTGGATGGCGTTCCAGCTTTCCTCGGGGGTGAGGGGTGGGGTTTCTCGGTTGGCGTCTTGCATGGTGCGACTCCCTTGCTCTTGCCGTCAGCTTCTATGCTGACACATGGCTATACAAACAAGTTTACAATACTTAAATACGCTATGCAAGTGGACCAGGGACTAAAAGAAGGCAAAGGTGAGGAGGCGCCCTATCCGGCGGCGACGGGGGCGGGTTGGGCTTTGTTGAGGATGGGGAAGAGGTATTGTCCTGTGTAAGAGTCGGGGACGTCGGCGATTTCCTCGGGGGTGCCCACGGCTACTATGTATCCGCCCTCATCGCCGGCCTTGGGACCGAGGTCGATGAGGTGGTCGGAGGACTTGATGAGGTCGAGGTGGTGCTCGATGAGAATCACGGAGTTGCCGGTGTCGACCAGCCTTTGCAGGACCTTAAGCAATGCGGCGGCGTCTTCGAAGGAGAGGCCGGTGGTCGGCTCGTCGAGGATGTAGACGGTGCGGCCCGTGGCCCGGCGGGAAAGCTCGGTGGAGAGCTTGACTCGCTGGGCCTCGCCTCCGCTCAGGGTGGTGGCGGGCTGGCCAAGCTTGATGTAGCCAAGACCCACGTCCCTCATGGTATTCAGCTTGCCGCTTATGCGGGGGAAGTGCTCGAACACACCGCAGGCCTGCTCGACGGTCATGTCGAGAATCTGGGCGATGGTGTACCCCTTGAACTCGATCTCCAGTGCCTCACGCCCATAACGGCTGCCCTGGCAAATCTCGCAGGGGACGGTAACGTCGGGTAGGAACTGCATTTCGATCTGGTTGTAGCCCTCACCCTGGCAGGCCTCGCACCTGCCGCCCTTGACGTTGAAGGAGAAGCGGCCGGGCTTGTAGCCTCGGGCGCGGGCTTCGGGCATTGTGGCAAAGAGCTCTCGGATGGGGGTGAAGGCGCCGGTGTAGGTGGCGGGGTTGCTGCGGGGCGTACGCCCGATGGGAGACTGGTCTATGTTGACTATCTTGTCGATGTGCTCGACACCCAGGATGTCATCACATTGGCCGGGGCGGTCCTTGGCCTTGTAAAAGCGCTGGGCAAGCTTCTTGTAGAGAATCTCGTTGATCAGTGTGCTCTTGCCGCTTCCCGACACCCCCGTCACGCAGACCAGTATGCCGAGAGGGAATTCGACGTCTATGTTCTTCAGGTTGTTCTCCCGGGCGCCCTTGACGATTAGAGAGCGGCCATCGCTCGTGCGCCGGGAGGAAGGTACGGGTATCTCACGGAAGCCGCCGAGATACTGGCCTGTGAGAGACTCCTCCGTTGCAATGATCTGGTCCAGAGGACCTTCAGCGACGATCCAGCCGCCGTGTTCCCCGGCGCCGGGGCCCAGGTCTATGATGTGGTCGGCGGCGCGCATTATCGCTTCGTCGTGCTCGACGATGAGTATGGTGTTGCCGACGTCCCGGAGTCGTTTGAGGGTGCCGATAAGGCGGTGGTCGTCGGCGGGGTGAAGGCCGACGGACGGCTCGTCGCAGACGTAGAGGACGCCCATGAGGCTGCTGCCTATCTGGGTGGCGAGCCGGATCCTCTGGGCCTCGCCACCGCTAAGGGTGCCCGCAGAACGGTCGAGAGTGATGTAGTCGAGGCCGATGTCCCTGAGAAATACGAGCCGGGTGTGAATCTCCTTGAGAATCTGCTCGGCGATGGTGAGTTCCCGCTCCGTGAGGGGTTCCTTGACGCCATTCACCGATGGGCTGGCACCCTGCAGAGCGGTCACCCAGTCCAGGGCTTCGCCGATGGACTTGCCGGTGAAAGCCATGATGTTGATGCCACCGACGGTGACGGCCAATGAGGTGGGCTTCAGGCGGTTGCCATCGCAGTCGGGGCAGGGGCGGGAGGTCATGTAGCGCTCGATTTCACCTCTGACCCAGTCGGACTCGGTGTCCGAGAAACGGCGTTCGAGGTTGGGGATGACGCCTTCGAAGGAGGTCTTCCATTGCCAGACCTTGCCCTGCTTGTCGGTGTGGCTCATGGTCATGGGGTTGCGCTTGGTGCCGTAGAGGATGACCTCGATATGGGTGTCATCGAGCTGTCTGACGGGTGTCTTGGTCGAGAAGCCATAGGCCCGGGCCACGGACTCGATCATGCTGTTATACCAGGAGCTCATGGCGCCGGACCGGGCCCAGGGCTGGAGAGCTCCTTCGGTGAGGGAGAGGGCCTTGTTGGGGATTACGAGGTCCGGGTCCACTTCCATGCGGGCCCCGAGGCCCGTGCACTTGGCGCAGGCGCCGTGAGGGCTGTTGAAGGAGAAGGTGCGGGGCTCGATCTCCCCGAGGCTGATGCCGCAGTGGACGCAGGCAAAGTGCTCGGAGTAGAGGGTCTCTTCTCCGTCCACTACGCTGATAAGGACTACGCCGTCGGCGAGCTTGAGGGCGGTTTCGACGGAGTCGGCGAGGCGGGAGGCTTCGCCCTCGCTTTCACCAACGACGAGCCGGTCTACGACGACCTCGATGGTGTGTTTCTTCTTCTTGTCGAGGCTGAACTGCTCGGAGAGGTCTCGGATCTGGCCGTTGACCCTCACCCGGACGAACCCGGACTTCCGGGCGTCTTCAAAGATGGTCTGGTGTTCGCCCTTCCGGCTGGCGACCATGGGGGCCATGATCATGATGCGGGTGGCGGGCGGGATGGCCTGAATGGAGTCGACGATCTGCTGGATGGTCTGGCGGGAGATCAGCCTGCCGCAGTTGGGGCAGTGGGGCCGGCCGGCGCGGGCATAGAGGAGTCGGACGTAGTCGTAAATCTCGGTGACGGTGCCGACGGTGGAGCGGGGATTGTGGCGTGCGCCCTTCTGGTCGATGGAGATGGCGGGGCTAAGGCCCTCGATGTAGTCGACGTCGGGCTTCTCCATGCGGCCGAGGAACTGTCGGGCGTAGGCGGAGAGAGACTCGACGTAGCGGCGCTGGCCCTCGGCGTAGATGGTGTCGAAGGCGAGGGAACTCTTGCCCGAGCCGGAGAGGCCGGTGATAACCACGAACTTGTCCCTGGGGATGGAGACGTCTATGTTCTTGAGGTTATGCTCGCGGGCGCCTTTGACGAATATGGACTTACGAGGCACGAGACGCAATCACCTTGGCTAAGTGGGTTCCGAGGGCCAACGGCAATTTTAGCATCGGGGCGGGGGGAGGGGAAAGGGTGGGGGGCTCCGCTCGATAGCCTGGAGGCACACTGGATTTTATTCAGTCCTCCTGAGGCGGATCTTCGATTGTGGGATTTATGGGTTTTGGTTTGTCTGTCTGTTGGGAGGTGGTTGGCGATGGAAGGTCCGGGACTCTGATGGGCAGGAGCGAGAGGCCAGCCTGCGAAACCCCACGTGCCTTTGCTGAGGCGGACGAGGTTGGTGGGGGGCTTTCGTCCGCAAGGAGCGCTTCGACCATTCGGAGGGATGGGAGCGCAGCTCAACTTCCGTCGCTGGTTGGTGGGGAACTCCGAGGGAACGACGGTGGAGCCGGGGCCGGGGATGCAATGGTCCTCAGCCAGCCCAACAATGGGGCTCGTATATTCGCGTGCTATGCGCATAGCGTTGACTCGGAGGCTCGCCTGAGTGGGAGCGTAGAGTCGGCTGGGCTTGCAAGCGCACCTGCTGCATAGAGTCGATGGACCTTCCATCGCCTGGGAGTCAGGGAAGGGGGCACGGGACCCGGTGTTGAGGAGATGGCGACGGTTTCCGCCTGAGGCGGATGTTCCAGCTTGTGCCGCGGGCCTGCGCGAGGGCCGTTGGGATGGGCTTGGGCGTTGAGTCCTCGGGTGAGGTCGGGTGGGCTCCCCTGGGTGTTTTGGTTCCTCCTTGAGATAGTTAGGGTGGTGTTCGAACGGTGGGGAGATTAGCACGGGTGTGCGAGTAGAGTCAAGGGGTTCGTGTCACTTTTGCGGGGAAGGATGCCCCACACCCCACCGGGGAACCCTCTCCCCCTTTATCCCCCTCTCACGCTCCGCCAAAGGCGGACTTTTAGCTAGGCGCATCTTCGACGTCTTCGACCCTTAGGGCCCTCAAGGGAGAGGGGGAAAGAAAAACAGAGGCATGCACCTGCGCCAAGGCGCAGGTGCATGCCTCTAGTTTTGGTACTGGGGGGTGGGGAGGGATGGATTCTGGCTCGGGGTGGCAGGAATGTCGGAGGGGGAAGGGGCACAACCCCGTTCCGCTCTTGAGAACCTTCGATGCTCCATAGGCGCACTTGCAGCTCTGCTCAGGACGAGCGGAACCATGCCCTTATCGATCATTACATGTAGGATGGCCCAACAACTTTTAGGTATGGTCTGTTACATTATGTAGATCAAACGATCTTTTTTGTGGTAGGATCGGATCGAGCTTGATCTGAACGCCTGATCTAATCTATTGCAAACCCCCGAGCCGTTCTGGCAGTCCGCCGACAATCTTTCTCGCCTGTACCTGGGCAACGCGTTCGACGTGATGTCGTCGATACCGGACGACTCCATCGACTGTGTGTGGACGGACCCGCCGTACTTCCTTTCGAATGACGGGATAACGTGCGTGGCGGGGAGGATGGTGAAGGTGAACAAGGGGGAGTGGGACCGGAGCAGGGGGCTGGAGAGCGACCACGATTTCACCAGGCAATGGCTGGAGGAATGTCACCGCATCCTGAAACCGGCGGGGACGATATGGGTGACGGGGACGGTACACGTGTACCTGAGCGTCGGGATGGCGATGCTCCAGCTCGGGTACCGGATCCTGAACGACATCCAATGGGAGAAACCGAACCCTCCGCCTAATTTGGGGCGTCGATGCTTCACGCATTCCACCGAGACCCTGTTGTGGGCGACCAAGGCCAGGAAGGGGAGCAAGCACCGGCACACGTTCAACTACGACGTTATGAGGGAGGAGAACGGGGGGAAGCAGATGAAGACGGTGTGGAAGATGCCTCCGCCGGGGCGGGACGAAAAGAGGTTCGGGAAGCACCCGACGCAGAAGCCGCTGGCGCTGATACGCCGGTGCCTGAGGGCCTCGACTCACCCGGGCGAGATAGTGTTTGATCCGTTTGTGGGGTCGGGGAGCACGGGGGTGGCGGCGCTGGGGCTGGGTCGGAGGTTCTGGGGGGCGGAGGTAGATGAACACTACGCCGATATTGCCATCAATCGCATGTCAGATGTAGTGGATGCTTCTCGGGAAAACGGCCTAGGGCCAAAGCCATTCTCAAGCACAATAACTTACGAGCGGCCCTCAGAACCCCAAAAAGCCAAGCTGTTCGAAGGTTCTAAGGGCTAGGTTATGACGCCCAGAAACACTTCAACTGGCGGAGTCCTGGAGCAAATGGCTCTCCCGGCCTTGAAGATGGGCGGATACTCCTATAAGACAGGAGTGAAGATCGGCACCCGCCTTGGAATCAGTCAACACAAAATTGACGTATTAGCCGAAGACTCCGCAGGCGGCCAATACCTAATTTCTATGAAATGGCAGCAAGTTGGGGGTACTGCGGAGCAGAAGATACCGTTCGAAGTGATCTGTTTGGTGGAAGCCCTGAAGCAGAAAAAATACCAGTCCGCCTATCTCGTTTTGGGAGGCGAGGGTTGGCGATACAAAGACGTTTATTTCAGTGGCGCCCTCAATGAGCACATCAGGGGGGCAGAGCAAGTGAACATAGTTCCACTCGACAGATTTGTCAGTCTGGCTAACCAGAGCAAGCTTTAGGTAATCTTCCCCCATTCCAGTAACTCCCTGCATCCAGCCTAATGTCACGCCCTCTTTCAAACATCGGCCTGAATGATGGGAGGTTTAGGGGAAGGGGTGAGATAGAGCGGATAATTCTAAGGTTTTCCCTTAGGAATTAGTCGAATTGCAACCGACAGAAATCTAATAAACAAAGGCAGGTAAACATTGAAGGATTTCATTCATCAATTTATGTGGGGTTTCCAACAACACTTCAGGAGTACAGTCAGGTATGAGCTTCAAGAAATTCTATCTCGCATAGGACTTCAAGTAAACGACGAAGTCAAAGTCTTGCTGATTGGGATAGCAACCAAGGATACCCTGTTACACCAAGTTTGCATTGAACCAGAAGATAGTCCACTTGAAGTGGATGATTTGCAAGCAGTAGAGGAAAGAACACTGGAGATATCCCAAGAGGACCCGGAACACGGGATGTTTCACAGCAATCCTAGAGTTCATGAACAACGAAAGCGCGAATTATTCCTTCGTTCTCGCGCTCATGCTCTTGCTGAAGCAATACATAAGTCAGACAAGTTTGAAGGTCTCAAGTTCTTTGTTAGTAGTTCCGCACCTGTCGAAGACTATGAGGTACACACTTGTTTAGGGATACCCAACTATGCACTTCAGTCAGTCCCTGGTTTCAACAATCCAAAGCAGAATGACTACCATGGACGACATATAGAAGAATCATTCGTACAGGCGACTATCAACACCTGTCTTGGACTCGCAAATAGAGCTCTTTATCTCCCAGAGCCAGGTACTGGCCTACACGTACTGGGAAATCGTGTTGACATAGTCAGGCGCTCGGCCGAGCGCTTTGTGGATGGCATAACCTTTGCTTTGACTCCAATGCCAGGCGACTTGTTTAGTCGAGTGAGCCACATCTCATCTCTGACGTACGAGCGTGCTGGTGCGAAGGGTCATATAGTTGTTACAAGCCCGGACAATTTGGCAAACAAAATAAGTGTCACCTTTGAGAGACGAATCGCAATAGGTGAAACGCGGAGTGTAAGGAAGCTATTGGAGCTCACTGATGAAGACACTGGTTTGCTCACTGACGGTAGCTACGTGTATGGACTAGGACACTGCAACTCTGCGCCTGATGTTGCGAGAATTGAAATTGAAGGGCATGGAAAATGGACACTAAGCGTAAACAATACAGTACTCATAAGAGTGGCATATGAACATGCGACACTGCCGAAGCAAATATTAAGCAAGGAACTCTTCAGAGATGTGGCTGAAAGGACAGTGGGAGCGATGCAAGTCGAACTCATATGGAACACATTGCAATGCGTTCTGGAGAGTGGTCATGGAACTACTATCGTGGTCTCGGAGGATCCAGTATCTGAAATAGAACGCCTAGGTCAAGAAGCGGTGGTAATAAAACCTGAGTATTTGGATAGCAAAGATATAGCGAAACTTGGACACGTCGATGGGGCAATTATGATGGGGGCGGATGGAAAGTGCTATGCGTTTGGGGTAATTCTTGATGGACGCGCTGATTCATCAGGTGACCGGGCTCGTGGAGCACGATACAACTCTTCTGTTCGCTACCAAAAGACGGCAGAGATTAAAACCACGGTGATTGTGGTGTCCGATGATGGCACGGTTGACCTTATCCCTAGTTTGAAGCCTCGTGTTTGGCGTCAAACAGTTGAAGACGCGGTTAGGGACTTTTGTGAATACTCCGGAGTTGAAGGAAATGATGGTGAAGAGTGGGCAAGACGGGAACACCAAGTTGAAGAACTTGGCTTTTACCTCAATCAAGAACAATGTGACAGGGTAAATGAAGCCTTTGAAAAGGAAATGGACTTACGCTTCGCATCCGGTGGGATAAGAATGATTAGGGACGGCTTACAGCCCTATCCAGACATGGAAGACTCTTATTTTTGGGATAGCGTTGGATCAGCAAAATAATGCCCTACTCGTTCCATAGTTAGTGTTCAAGATGTTTGGCCACCACCCGACCTCCCACGCGATATAATCCGCACCCCCAAACCCTTACCTCCGGGAGGTGAGTTATGACTGGTGAGGATGAGCCTAATAGGTCTCTGGAACTGAAGGATGGTTGGGATGGGCCGTGTTCCGCGACTCGGGCGGTGTTGTAGACTCCTCGTGGGGCCTCGGAATGACAGTTAGTGAGGTGGAGGGATGAGTGCAATCGTGGCTGAGGGAGAGGTGTTTTAGGTTCTTGGTGGGGCCTCGGGGCGGGGGGTGGTTTAGGGGGTCAGGCTGGAGGACGTGAAATGCGGATCCGCGTTCCTCGTATTGTCACTATTGAGCGTTCTTCCAATGCTTGCTTATGGAGGTTAATGACCTGGGACATTAAGGCGATCCGTTGCTGGGATGGCACGTCCGGCAGGCGTACGACTCCGGCATGAGGGAAGTCATGGAGGTAAATCAGTAGTCCGAAGTCGGTGTCTATGGTGACAAGGATGCGATTTTCGGATTCCGCTATCTGCAGTAAGGCCCTATCTCCAGGGTCGGGACCAAGGGTGCGGGCCTCAAGGATGTCATGACCTTGTTCACGGAGCCATTCGGCTAAATGGCGTCCAGCGCATCTATCTACCAGGAGTCTCACGGTCCGGGAGCAGAAACGGCGGCCAGGCTGTCTCTTGCAATGACAGCGTGGGCGTAGGCAGTGCAGGCCCGGATATCATCGAAGTCGAGTTCAGGATAATCGTCGATGATGGCCGCGGGTGTGACTCCCTGGGAGAGCAGGCTCAACACGAGCTCCACGGACACCCGCATGTCGCGTATGATTGGCTTACCGCCAAACACGTCCGGTCGGGATGTGATCCGTTTGAGGAGTTCCTGATTGGCAGACATTGTTTCCCTCTCGGATTCATTGTATGACAAATGCCGACAGTTGTCCCCAATTCGATACAATTGGACTACGGGCGCCGTATCTCTGCAAGGAACTGGTTATCTAACTTTCCGAGGGAGTGGGGTGAACCCCTGGAAGACGAGGGATGACGGGGTGGGGTGTTAGGCAGGGGGTGAGTGTTGGGCTTGCGCTGTAGATTCCTCGCGGGGCCTCGGAATGACAGGTAAGGGGGTGGAATGATGGAAGACAGGCGTGACGGGTTGTAGGTATGTGGGCCATCCTCCGCACCAGGGGATGGATTCCGGTTCGGAGATGACGTTGATGGGGTCTCGGGGAGGGGGAGGAGTGGGATATCATAGGGGGGTGGGGTGAAGGTCGGGGTAAGGGACTGGGGTTATGCAGGACAGGGCGTGTCGGGTAGAAGAAAGAGAAGGGGGCAGTTATGAAAAATGGCGTGAAGGTGTTTGATGCGGACATGCACATCATGGAGGACCTGAAGTTCGTGGAGTATATGCCGGCGGAGTACCGGGACCGGGGGCCGAAAGCCGCCCCACCCGACGAGAGCTTCCCGGATTTCAGGGCGTCCATGCTGGAAGGGAAACCGTTATCGGGGCCCACGCGTATCTATCCGACCCCCGAGATGAGACCAAACGCGGCGTTGTCCCGAAAGTCTTTTGCGGAAGGCATGGCCAAGTATGTCGACGGTCGGGCGGACGATTTCGGGCCCAAGTCCCAGATGTTAGCCCTGGAAACCGAGGGGATAGATATAGCGGCGATGTACCCGTCGTCGACGATACTGAGCTTTCCGACACCAAAGACCGACGGGCTCGATCCCAAGCTGTCGGCGGCGATATGTAAGGGGTACAACGACTGGCTGACGGACTTCTGCTCGACGGACAGCTCTCGGATGAAGGGAGTCGCGGCAACGCCGATACACGACGTCGAGGAGTCGGTGATCGAGATCACTCGGGCGGTGAAGGAGAACTCGATGATCGCGGCGTATATCAGGCCGAACGTGATAAACGGTCGGAACCTGCACGACGCCTACTACGAGCCTCTGTACTCGACGCTGGAGGAACTGAACGTCCCGCTGGTGGTACACGAGGGAACGGCGGGTGGGCCCCCGGGCGCCGACCAGCGCTTCCTGGGCAACTGGGTGATGATGCACATGGCGGCTCATCCGCTGGAGCAGATGCTGGCCAGTGAAAGCATTGTGGTGGGTGGGGTGTTGGAACGGCACCCGAAGCTGAGGGTGGCGTTCCTGGAGTGCGGTTGCAGCTGGCTGGTCTACTGGCTGTGGAGGCTCGACGAGGAGCTGGAAGCGTGGGGCTGGCACGAGGTGCCGTGGCTGAAGAAGAAGCCCAGCGAGTACTTCATGGAGCAGTGCTATGTGTCGATGGAGGGAGATGAGCCGGGGGCCAAGTACTACGTTGAGATGCACGGTAACGACCGGCTGTTATGGGCGTCGGACTACCCGCACCCGGACGCCGGTTATCCGAATGCGACGGAGGAATTCCTGGGCCTGGACTCGATATCCGAGGAGACGAAGAGAAAAGTGCTGTGGGACAACCCGATGGCGTTTTATGGGTTGTAGCTAAATCTTGAGCAGGGATTGAAGGCCTTTGGGGCTCTGGTGATCTTGGAGATGCGGGATGTTAGGCGAAACGGGTCGAAGTGCGGTTGGAGATTGAAGATCAGTCCTTAGCGCCTCTCAACAGAGCGACGAATCCCGCCTGCTCGAAGTCCCGGTCGTAGGCAAGGGCCTGGGTCAGGTCACGTTCCTCCATGACCAGGAAGCTTGCGCAGTCGGTCAAACTCCATCTCTGGTCGCTACGGGAAGCATATCGTTGCAGGGCGGCTCTGAATTGGGAGTCGGTTTGAGGGATGATTTCGACGCCGGGATTGTCCTCCAAGGCCTGCACCATCTGCGCTGCGAATCGCCTACGGAAATCTCCCATGCCTGCCATAGCGTCAAGGGCCTCGGTTAGCACCATTTGCGTAGTTACTACTTCAGATGCACCCAGGGAATCGGCAATGGTCAGCGCCTTTTGGTGGAGGGCATCCCTAGGGTTCCATAACGCGATCCAATAACCTGCGTCGGCAAAAAGTGTGGAGATCAGTCGTCTTCCTTCGGATGGCCGTAGAGGTAGTGTTTCTTGTTCTTTGCCAAGTCGGTGGGAAGGTTGTCCCATGCCTCAGATGGAATGTCTTTCTGGAGGTCTTTGACTCTTTCGACGATGGCGGCCAATCCTCGGGTAGGCGGTAGGGCCTCTATTGAGACTACGACTTCCTTGCCCTCCTCCAGGTCGAGGGGCTCCAATGGCGTGAGAACCCCTTTGGAGTATCTGGCCTTCACGTTGGCAATCATGACCTCCCCTTTCCGGCTATCCCACATATTGTATTGCGCTTCTGCACAAGAATAACCCGACTATAGCACCAAACTGCGCTGAATATAGCCCGCGGCATATCTATAGTTTCGTGGTGAGCAATTACTGTGCTCTCTGATAAACGACGATGGACCGAAGTCACGGTCCGGGACTAAATCTTGAGCAGGGACTCCAGCCCCTTGCGGGCTCTCGTAGGGCCGACTACGGAGAGGTTCAGTTTTTCGGTGCGGAGGAGGGTGTGGGCGACACGGTTCACGTCTTCAAGGGTGATGGCGTCGACGCGGCGTACGACTTCGTCGATCATGAGGACCTGGCCGGTGACCATTTCCTGAGCGCCGAACCATCCGGCGACGCTGCGGGTGTCCTCGGTGCGGAGCAGGAGCCGACCCTTGACCAATTCCTTGGACTTCTGGAGCTCGGATTCGGTGATGCCTTCCTTGAGCTTCTGAAGCTCGGTCATAATGCCGCCGAGGGTCTCGGAGGTGCGGGATGGGTCGACGCCCGCGGCTACGCAGAGGGTGCCGCAGTCCAGGTAGTGGTTGTTGTAGCTGTAGACGTTGTAGGCCAGCCCCCGGTTCTCCCTCAACTCGACGAAGAGGCGACTGCTCATGCCGTCTCCGAGAACGACGTTCAGAAGGTCAAGCGCGTAGCGGTCCGGGTGGTTGACGGCAAGGCCCCTGACGGCGAGGCTCAGGTGGACCTGCTCGATCTTCCGATATTCGACGTGCATTCTCGGGGAGTCCTGGCTGTCGGGGGCGGGGGCGAAGGTGCGAGGCTCGGAGGGAAGCCAGCCGTTCAGACGGGAGGCGAGGGCCTCGACGACCTCGTCATGGTCCACGGCCCCTGCTACGGAGACCACCGTGTTGTTCGGCGAGTAGTGACCGTTCAAATAGTCGAGCAACTGCTCTCGGGTGATGGAGTTTATGGAGTCTCTAGTCCCGCCGATGTCCCTACCCAAGGGGTGATCGGGCCAGACAATCTGGTCGAGCAGTACCTCTCCCCACTGGTTTGGGGCGTCCTTGACCATGTTCAGCTCTTCCAGTATTACGCGTCGTTCTTTCTCGATGTCCTCGGGGTCGAAGCGGGAGTTGCGGAGCATGTCGACCAGGAGGTCTAGGGCGTCGGGGAAGTGTGGTAGCGCTACCTTGGCCCAGTAGGTGGTCACCTCCTGGTCTGTGGAACCGTTGAGGGAACCGCCTACGCCCTCGACGGGCTCGGAAATCTGCTGGGGGAGGCGTCGCTTCTCGGTGCCCTTGAAGCAGAGGTGTTCGATGAAGTGAGAGATGCCCGCTTCGTCCTCGTCTTCGTACCGGGACCCGGTCCCGACCAGCACGATCATGCTCGCCGACCGGGTGTGGGGCATGTTGCAGGTTAAGACCCTCAGCCCCGAGTCCAGGGTGGTCTTTCGGTAGGTCTGGTCGGCGAGGGAGGAGGCGGATTGAGATTCAGTCAATGGCATTTACTGGTCTCCAGGGGGAGGATGTGGCGGGTTTGCATGCGTGGGACAACCCCGTTTGACGCGAATGAGCGGCCCCGCCACTGACGGATGGATTCACCCTCACCCAAGCCCTCTCCCCTCAAGGGAAATGGGATGGGAGCCGTCCCCAAATTCCACGCGGGGTCTCGGAATGACAGTGAGTCAGGGGGCACGGGGGTTAGTCTTCCCAGGAGACGTGGCCGTGGATGTCGTCAGGGTGGGAGCGAGACTTGAAGCCCGCATGGAGACGTTTGGTCTCGCTGAGGACGCCTTCGTCGCCGTGGCCCGGGTAGATGTTGACGTCGTCGTCCAGGACTATGAGCTTGGTGTCGACGTTATGGAGAAGCTGCTGGAAGGTCTCGGGGGTTTCGGTGTAGCCGGGGCCGCCGGGGAATAGCGTATCGCCGCTGAAGAGGTGGTTGCCCCACAGAAGGGAGGTTGCGCCGGGGGTGTGGCCGGGGTTGTGGATGGTCTTGAGGGTGATGTTGCCGAAGGAGAAGGAGCCGCCGTCTTCGAAGTGCTGGTCGGCCTTTAGAGGGAGCTCGCTTTCGTCGTCGGGGTGGACGATCAGCGGGACGCCGAGGGCGTCCTTGAGAGCCTTTGTCCCATCGATGTGGTCGAAGTGGGTGTGAGTGAATAGGACGGCCTGGACGTTGGTGTCTTTGGCCTGATCGAGGACACGTTCGGGCTCGGCGGGTGCGTCGATGATCACGCTCTCGTTGGTCTTGGGGCAGACGACGAGGTATGCGTTGTTCACGTAGTCGCCGGTAACGATCTTCCTGATCTCTATATTTTCGTCTTTGTGCAGTACGGCCATGGTGTCCTCCAGAGACAGCTTGGGTCAGAAATTGGGTGGTGTTTGTGGTGGGAAGCTTAGCAAATGGGGGGTGGGGTTGCAATGAGGGGAGGGGGCGCAAGCATGGGTGGTACAATCCTCGACAGATGATCCCCGTTTTCGCTGGCCGGAGGTCAATATGTCGACGTTCGACAATAGAACTAGGGAAAGGGGCCCCGACCTGGAAAGTGCAGTCTCCGCCCTTCGGAGGCTCGACAGCCTGATTGCCGATGTCAATGATGAGCAGCTTGCCGCTCTTTGCAGGGCCTCTTCCAGTTTGGAGCCGCTGGAGCGGCTCGCCGAAGAGCAACGGGCTGAGTTCGATGCTCTAGATTTCATCGGTAAATCGGCATGGGTAGAGGGCCGAACTCTGTGGGGATCCGAGGCATTTCACTCCAACGTCCTGGCGTGGCTGCTAAACCCGAGGGAGACCCACGGCTACGGTGACCGCTTCCTGAAGCCCTTTCTTCTAACCGCGGGAGCGGGCCCGGCAGAGGGGCTGGGCGATTGGTCGGGAGCGGAGGTGACCCCGGAATGGGGGAACTTGGTCGAAGGACAACAGGGATACTTGGACATCTTGATAGTGTGCAGGGCTGAACGGGCTCTGTGCGCTATCGAGAACAAGGTGTTTTCGGAGGAACACAGCGAGCAGCTAACCCGCTACCGTAAAGCGTTGGAAAGGGATTATCCGAGTTTCGCCAGGAGCTACGTGTTCCTAACGCCGGCGAGCACTCTACCCTTCCGAGAGGAGGAGAGGGCACACTGGACGTCTCTCGGTTATGACGTGGTATTCGACATAGTCCGACAGATGGTCGAAAGCAAAGACGGTCCAACAAAGGAGGGCGTTGACGAATTCTTGCGCCAATACGCAGTCACGCTGAGGAGGAACATAATGCCCGACACAAGCATTTCACAGATGGCCCGGAAGATCTACCTGGAACACCAGGAGGCGATGGACTTGATAATCGCCAATCGGCCTAGCTGGGGGCCCGAGGCGATGCCTGTGCTCAAGGAAGCAATCGAAGATCAAAAAGATTGGATATTGGACGTGGAAGATCGCGCATGTGTGCGATTCAGGTCCGCAGATTGGGACCAATACGAGCGGACTCGGACAGGAATTGGTTGGGCGCCCCGTTCCAACGCCTTGTTGCTCTTTCAGGTATGGTTCTATAACAACAGGCCATATCTTGACCTTGCGCTTTCGACCTGCAACGAAGTCAATGGTCGCTTGAGGGAAAAGCTCTTCGATGTGGTCCGGCAATACCCGAGGCTTTTTAAGCCCTCAGGTAACTCGCTGATTGATGATTGGGCAATTTTGCACAAGTCAGAATATATCCTCAATGATTCCGACTATGGAGTTAGTTGGGACGACGGCTCGACTTTTGCGAAGATGAAAGAGTGGGTGGTGGGCTTCGCCGAGAGGGAGTTCCCGGCGATGAACGAGGTTATCGTCAACTGCCTCCGCGAGTATGAAGTGGAGCAGCAAGCCTAAGGCGGGTATGGCCGCAGTGCCAGGAGAATAGAGCGGGAAAAGGTTAGAGGAGGGGGGCGACTTTGTTGGCCATGAGGTCCATCTGGCGCATGAGGGTGTCGTGGGGTTCGACGCCGTGGCGGATGAAGTCGAATACGAAGTGGTCGAGGCCCGCGTCCAAGTAGTTGGAGATGCGCTCGGCGCTCTGCTCCGGGGAGCCGGCTACGGTCACAGCCCCGATGTCTACGGCGTATTCCAGGTCCATCAGTCCGGAGAAGTAGTCCTCAATTGCGGAGGTGGACATTTCCCTGCCCTCGGTGACTATAGAGTAGATCCACGCGCTGACCTTGGCCTTCTCTCCCCACTTGCCCGGCGGAGCGTTGTTGAGGCCGGGGAGATACACGTCGTTAAGCTCGTCGAAGGTGGGCCAGGGAGGATTGATGTATTCGCAGTAGCGTGCGGCACGAGGGATGGAAACGGCGCGGCCACCCCACCAGATGGGAGGATAGGGCTTCTGGACGGGCTTGGGCTCCATGGACACGCCGTCCAGCTTGTAGAACTGACCGTCGTAGGTGACCTCGTCTTCCGTCCAGAGACGGGTGATGATTTCAAGCTGCTCGTCGGCGATGGCGCCGCGTTTCCGGCGGTTGGCGCCGACGGTTTGGAAGGCTTCATCGACCATGCCAAGACACATTCCGACGATGACCCTGCCGTTGGATATGACGTCCAGGCTGGCGAAGTACTTGGCCCAGTCGAAGGGTGGGAGATAGGGGAGGGGGATGGAGTCGACTGCGATTCTGATTTTGGAGGTCCCGGCGATGATGGCGGGAAGGAGGACACGGGCGTCCAGGATGTTCTTGTTTCCGAAGCGGCCGAAGGGTCCGGCGTCGGGGATGGCGTTCATGAGGGGGACGTTGACGGAATAGAAGCCGAGCTTCTCGGCGTACTGGGCGGCCTCGACGACCTCGTTCATGGTCGGGGGTTTGCGGCCCCAGGGGAATACGGCGACGCTGAAGTGGTCCATGATGGGTATGTCGGGCCTCCGGGTGTGTTTGGGGGAGTATATCAGGGGGCAGTTTGGATTGTCTGAATATGAAAGAGGGTAAGGGTATATACAGGGAAGGTGTTATGATCGCGGAGACCAAACTTTGCATTGTTCATGCGATTGAAAGGTAAGAAATGGGAAAGTACGTAGCGCTCTATTACTCAACGCCTGAGGTTATGGAGTCGATGAAGAATGTTTCTCCGGAGGATATGCAAGAAGGCATTAAGTCCTGGATGGCGTGGGGGCAAAGGTGCGGGGACGGCATCTTGGACTTCGGGGCGCCGTTCGGGGGTGGGACGAGGGTCAGTAAATCGGGAAGCACGCCGAGCAACAGCGGGGTGATGATGTATTCGATTTTGCAGGCGGAGAGTATGGAAGAGGCGCTGGCCCTGGTGCAGGACCATCCACACCTGAGTTGGCCGGGCGACGGTGAGATAGAAGTCTACGAGTGCATGAATCCGCCGGCGATGTAAGAGTCGCTAGGCGACGATGTTGACGAGGCGGCCCGGAACGTAGACGACTTTCCGGGGCCCGTTTTTCATGAAGGCCTGGATGCGCTCGCTGGACAGGGCTACTTCCGTGGCCTCTTCCTCGGTGATGCCGGCTGAGACCGTCACGCGGTCCCTGACCTTCCCGTTAACCTGCACAACGAGGGTGACCTCTTCTTCTGCGGCGAGGGCCTCGTCCCACTGCGGGAAGGGCTGGTTGTGGATGCTGTATTCGCAGCCTCGGGCGGCCCACAGCTCCTCGGCGAGGTGGGGGGCGGTGGGTGCGAGCATGAGCAGGAGCGCCCTTATCGACTCTCTCCAGGCCTCCCCGTCCACCGATCCTTCTTCCAGGGCTCGGGCGAGGTGGTTGGTAAACTCCATCAGCGAAGCTAACGCTGTGTTGAAATGGAACCGGTCCAGGTCCTGGTGAACCTTCTTGATGGTCTTGTGCAGCATGTGAATCGTCTGCTTAGACGACTTGCCCGGCCCCAATTCCGGGTCGTCGCGTTCCGCCAAGTCCCAGACCCGGTTGTACCAGCGCACTATCCCGTTTATGCCCTGGTCGACCCACTCGCCGCCCTGGTCCCAGGGCCCGATGAACATGAGGTATCCGCGGACGACGTCCGCGCCAACTGTGTCGACGTATTCGTCGGGGGTGATGACGTTGCCCCGGGACTTGCTCATCTTCTGCCTGTCGCTGATGATGATTCCCTGGTTGTACAGCCTTACGAAGGGCTCGTCGAAATCCAGGAGGCCGATGTCCCGCAATGCTTTGACGAAGAATCGGGCGTAGAGGAGGTGCATGACGGCGTGCTCGGCACCGCCGGTGTACTGGTCGACCGGCAGCCAGTGCTTGATCTCCTCGGGCCGGAAGGCTGAGTCTCCGGAGTTGGGAGAGGCGTACTTCAGGAAGTACCAGGAGGAGCACATGAAGGTGTCCATGGTGTCGGTCTCCCGGCGGGCCGGGCCACCACAGTCAGGGCAAGTGGTATTCACGAACTCTTCATGGAAGGTTAGGGGAGATTCGCCGGTAGGCCGGAACTCGGCGTCCTCCGGGAGAAGGACGGGCAGCTGGGCCTCGGGGACGGGGACTATTCCACAGGCATTGCAGTAGACCATGGGTATCGGGGCTCCCCAGTAGCGCTGCCTGGAAATCAGCCAGTCCCTGATTCGATAAGATATCGTGCCGCCGCCGATGCCCTGTTCTTCCATAGCGTGTATTACGGCCTGCTTGCCTTCTTCATTCCCAAGACCAACAAACTCACCCGAGTTCACCATTTCCCCCGGGCCAGTGTAGGCCTCGACGAGGTCTTCTCCACCCCAGCCCGGCGGGGCAATAACTGTCCTGATGGGCAGTTCGTACTTCTTGGCGTAGGCGAAGTCTCGTTCGTCGTGGGCGGGGACGCCCATGACGGCGCCGGTGCCGTAGGTGAGGAGCGCATAGTCGGCGATGAAGATGGGGACCTTTTCGCCGTTGAGTCGGTTGGTGCAGTAGGCCCCGATGAAGACACCGGTCTTCTCCTTGTCGGCGGAGAGGCGTTCGATTTCGGAACGGCGCCGGGTCTCTTCGATGTAGGCCTGTACCTCATCCTTCTTGTCGAGGGTGGTTAGCTGGGAGACCAGCGGGTGCTCCGGAGCCAGGACCATGAACGTGACGCCGAACACGGTGTCGGGGCGGGTGGTGAAGACACGAATCTCTCTTTCTTCAAGACCGTATTCCTCGATGCTGAAGGAGATCTCTGCGCCCTGACTGCGGCCGATCCAGTTGGACTGCATGGTGTTAATGCGGTCGGGCCATTCGATGCTGCTGAAATCCAGGAGTTCGTCGGCGTACCTGGTGATTCGGAAGAACCACTGCTCCAGGTCTCGGCGGGTTACGGAGGCGCCACAGCGTTCGCATGTACCGTCGGGGAGGACCTGCTCGTTGGCGAGGGTAGTCTGGCAGGTTGGGCACCAGTTGGCGGGGGCCTTGTTGCGGTAGGCAAGACCAGCGTTGAAAAGCTGCAGGAAAAGCCACTGTGTCCACTTGTAGTAGTCGGGGAGGGAAGTGACGACCTCGCGGTCCCAGTCGTAGACGGCACCGATGCGCTTGAGCTGCCGACGCATGTTCTCGACGTTGCGCATGGTCCAGGAGTGGGGGTGGATGCCGTTCTTGATGGCAGCGTTCTCGGCGGGGAGGCCAAAAGCGTCGAAGCCCATGGGGTGCAGGACGTTGTAGCCCTGCATCCTCTTGAACCGTGCATGCACGTCAGAGGGGGCCATGGCGTACCAGTGGCCGATGTGGAGGTTCCCGGAGGTGTAGGGGAACATGGTGAGCTCATACCACTTGGGCTTATCGGGGTTTTCCTCGACGCGGTAGAGCCGGTCGTCGGTCCACCGTTGCTGCCACTTGGTCTCTATTGCTGACGGGTCGTATTTCAGGGGCATCTAACTATCCGATCTCCTGTGTTGCGCGTCGGGTCCGTACAATGGGCAAAATTAACACGGGGCGGGTGGGGGTGCAAGGATGGGGATGCCCCACCAGCCCACTGGGGAACCCTCACTCCCTAAATCCCCCTCTCACGCCACAGGCGCATCTACGACCCTTAGGGCCTTCAAGGGATAGGGGGAGAGAAGCATAGAGGCTCACTTGCGTGCCGAGCACGCAAGTGGGCCTCTAATTCCATACTGGGGGAATGGAGGATGGATTCACGCCGTGGGCGCACTTACAGCCCGATCGGGGTTGGGAATGATGGGGGGGGTGGGCATGAAACCAGCGGGCAAGCCCCCGAGATTCGGGGGCTTGCCCGTTTATTGGGTCCTTCGGTTGAGAGGTCGGGAGCTAGGGAACCAGGTAGGGGGCGAATGTCTCCTGGAACATGGCCAGCTCCTCGTCGGTGAGGCAGCTGAAGAGCTCGAAGCCGTCTTCGGCTATTTCATTGAACTCCTCGGGAGAAAGGGACTCGGCATTTTCAGAAAAGCGTTGCACCAGTTCGATGTAGTGCGCGTGCTCCGCGGCGAAGTCGATTACGCAGGCGTGGGACTCATCACTGGAGGCGCCTATGCCCCGGGACATGATCTCTATGGGGAGGAGGCCAAGACTTTCGGGAGAGATGCACTCTATCAGCTCGGGCGGCGCACTCGAGAGTTCACCCCCGGCCACGGAGGGCGCACTGGCGATCATAGCGAACACGGGCCCCGGAAGGTTGGCCTGCAGGCACTCAACTTCGCTGTCGGGAATAAAGTCGAGGAAGTCCTGCCCGGAAAACGGGGCAGCTTGCAGGGAGTTGGCCATCATGGCGACCTGGAAAGCCGCCTGCTCTCTGGTGTCGAGGCATGTGTACATGTCCAGCAAAACGGCGTGGATGTCACCGGCGTGGGCGTCGGCGCCGACCTGCTCCGTCACACCCATGGCGAGGAAGATCATCTCGGGATGGGTCCCGGAAACGTCTGTGACGCAGGTTAGGGCATCATCGGACCATCCGCCTAGGGTTGTGCCCATCAACCCGATGCCGAGAGACAACAGGGTGTCGTACTCCAAGCAGGTGGCGAAGAGGGTGTAGGCGCCCTCCTGGGTGGCCGCTAACGTGATGGGCGCCGCCTGGAAAAGCTGGAAATTGGCGTCGCCCATAGCGCCGCTAAGGCATGCAGCCTCGGGCTGGGAGATGTGGGCGACGAGGTCCTGGCCGGTGGTCCCTGGGCCTATTATCAGGTCGTCCATCATCATCATGGGCGGTTCCGTGGGTTCCGGAATGGAGGTTGGGGGTACGGGTGTTGCCGTAGGCTCGGGGGTGGCTGAGGGTGCGGGCCCCTCTTTGGGTACAGGTGTCGCGGTAGGTTCCGGGGTGGCTGTCGAGTCTGAGCCGCAAGCGGCAATAACGATGATTGTCATCAGGACCGCGATTGTGGCGAGCCAGCGAAGGTTATGACCACTTATAGGTATCAATATCCTCTCCCTATGCTTCCAATGAATGAGTCCTAAGACACATTATCTACGTTGAAATGGACTAATCATGTAGTAGAATAGGACTATATCGGAGTATCAATAAAAATGCAAACCTCCAGAAAAATGCAGATACGGATGATGTCTGGTGTGCTTCTGGGGTCGGGTGGGGGGTTGATGGTGGAAGGGTGCGAAGGATTGGCAATCGTGGGCCGCCACCTGCAACTGGGGAATGGGGGAACCCTCACCCCCTTTATCCCCCTCTCACGCCAACGGCGCATCTTCAACCCTTAGGGCCTTCAAGGGAGAGGGGGAAAGAAAACCAGAGGCATGCACCTGCGCCTCGGCACAGGTGCATGCCTCTGGTTTGGTACTGGGGGGAGGCGGATGGATTCACGCCTGAGGCGCATCTACGACACGATCGGTGTCGGGAATGACGAGGGAAGGGGGTGGGGTTAGCCTAACTCCACCCTTGTCCAATCGTTAAACTCTAGGTATGGAGTATTCAGTAAATAACCGCATTCCCAAATCCGTCTTATTCATCCTGGCCGGGTTGCTGGCTCTTGCCGTGGTGGTGGGGTGTGGTGGGGGTGAGCCGACCGTAGACCCGACTTCTACTCCGGTTCCGACAGTAGCGCCTACGGCTACCCTTGCCCCGACTCAGGAGTCGACGGAAGCGCCAACGCCGACTCCGGACCCGTTGGCGGAGAAGGTCTGGGATACGGCGGTTATGCTGGCGGAGGAGTTGAGCCCCAGGGAGAGCGCGACGGAAGAGGAGTTGATGGCGGCGGAGTACCTGGCGGGTCGGTTCTCGGGGTGGGGGTATGAGGTGGAGATGCAGGACTTCGAGGCGGTGGAGATCAGCCGAGCCACCCGGCTGGTGGTCACGGGCCCGGGGGATGTGGTGGAGGGGTTGACGCGTCTCGGGTACAGGGATGGCGAGGGAGTGTGGATGTTTGCCTTTCCGGCGGAACCTTCATCCCTGGCCGCGGAGGGGTACAGGTTGGAGGCGGACCTCGCGTATGCGAATCAGGGGTCGGGGGAGGACTTCGCGGAGGGCGATGTGCAGGACAAGATTGCGCTGATAGAGGGGGGTGGTGGGGTGTCTTTGAGGGAAAAGGTGGCGAACGCTGCGGAAGCCGGTGCGAAGGCGGCGGTGATATTCAATGAGGATACCAATGCAGGGGCGTCCTGGGAGAGGTTGTACGAAGAGACTATGATTCCGGCCATCGGGATCGGGAACCGGGAGGGTCGGGGTCTGATGCGGGCCCTGGAGACGGGCGACAGCGTGGAGGTGAGACTCTCCAAATCACCGTTGTCACCGCTGCCGTCCCGGAACGTAGTAGCCGATCTGGAGAATGACATCGAGGACGATGAGACACTGGTAATCGGGGCGCACTACGACACGACACCCGACTCCCCCGGCGCCAACGACAACGGAAGCGGCGTGGCCTCGGCGATGGTTATTGCTGAAGAGCTTTCGGACGAGGAACTTCCCTTCGACTTGCGATTCGTGCTGTTCGGGTCGGAGGAGATAGGGCTTAACGGCAGCTTTGCGTATGTTGGGAGCTTAGAAAGGGAGGAGGTTGAGCGGATATTCGCGATGATCAACCTGGACGTTGTCGGGACGGGGGATTTGACGGCGATAGGGTCGGAGGGAATGGTCGAAATGGCTGTGGGTGTGGCAGAAATAGTGGGAATAGACTTGTTGACGTTAGAGCTTCCGCCCGGCTACGCATCGGACCACGTGCCTTTCATGCTGGCTGGAGTCGAAGCGGTGTTCCTGTTCGCGGACGACGTGACCTACATCAACTCGCCGCTGGATACACTGGAGCACCTTCAAAGGGCACCGCTGGCGCAGAGTGTAGAGTTGACGCTGGAGTTAGTAGAACAGATGGCGGAGCAGTAGGGAAATTGGAGTCGGTTGGGGGTTATCAGGGGGGTCGGGGGTGGGATAGAATTGTGTCATACTACCCGGCTGGTCGGGAGAAGAGGAAAACAAGATGCTAAGGTTTGCTGAAGAGATCATCCTGATACTGCTGGACGACGAGGACGGGAAGTTCGTGCACGTGCCCAGGTGGTCCCTCAACTATGCCCTTGCGGGGGGCATTCTGATGGACCTGGCGATGGAGAACCGCATCGACACCGACATTGAGAACCTGATGTTGATCGACTCCACGCCTGTCGGGGACAGCCTACTCGACCCGGTGCTGGCGGAGATAGCGGAGGAGGGTGAGAAGAAGGACATCCGGTACTGGCTAGAACACATCGCCGAGAAGGCTTCCGGGATCCGGGAGGAGGCGTTGAACCGGCTGGTGGCGGGCGGCATCTTGGAACGGCAGGACGACCGATTCATGTGGATGTTCAGGTCTCGGCGCTACCCCACGATTGATGGCGAGGCGGAGCGCGAGGTGAAGCTGCGGATCATGGAGGTCCTGTTCAGCGACGTAATTCCTGACCCCCGGGACATCATGATCATCTGCCTGGTGGATGCATGCGGCATATTCAAGGAGCTGCTGTCCAAGCGAGAGTTGGGGCAGGTCGCGCCCCGGGTTGAACAGGTGCGGAAGCTGGACCTGATAGGACAGGCGATGTCCCAGGCGATCCGGGACATTGAGTTGACGGTGATTTCGTCGATGCAGCCGCATCTTTATTAGGGTTTCCGCTCCGGGAGAAAAGACGGACGCCGGTCGGCAATGCCGACCGGCGTTTCTTGTGTTGGGGGGTGGGACACCCCGCCCATTCCGCTCTTGAGACCCTTCGACTCCGCTCAGGGTAAGCGGAATGCCCCTCCTCTATGGGATGGATTCCGGCTCCCGGCGGCCGGAATGACGGAGAAAGGTGGGTGGGGATGATCGGAGTGGGTTAGTTAAAGGAGGCTAAAGCGGCTTCCTGGGAGTCGTGGATTGCGATTATCTGGTCGAAGCCGCTGACCGAGAAGAGCTCGCCGACCTGCCCCTGCAGGGAACATATCGCAAAGTTGGCGCCCCTGTTCTGCAGGTCCTTGGCAACGAGCAAGAGCACCCGAAGTCCGGCGCTGCTGATATAGGAGAGGCTGCTGAGGTCCAGGACCATCGACTTATCGCCTTCCTGGACTGCGCCCTGCAGATTGGTCTGAAATTCCACCGCATTGTTGCCATCGACAGTACCATCCACCAGCGCTATCAGATTCCCGTCTTGTCTCTGGACTTCTACATTCATTTTCGGCCTCCCGAAAGGCTAGTGAACGCTCTATTTCTCAGTTAAGAGCCTGCTCCTGCAATTGCCCGGGGTGATGTGCCCCCAGGCCTTTGGAGTATCCGAATCGAAGCAAGGCGTGCAAGGTCTCGTCACCACTGGTGTCCGTAGGTGATAGAGGATAGTCGGACGAAGGGGATTGGTCAATCAGCGACTCCATTCGGCGATGTTCCATAGCTCGCTGTCCCAGCCGTTGATACGGACTCCTTTAAGGGTGTCGGAGTGGGCGGAGACGATGCCCCGGTTGACCAGCGGAATCTCGTAGTAGGCCTGGACCTGGATGTCATTCATGCGTTTGACCAAAGCCGTGCGGTCTGGGCCGATGGGGGTGTGGGCCAGCTCCTCGACCAGTTCATCGAAGTCCGGGTTGCAGGCCCGCGTGACGTTGCCGCCGCCCCAGTTGTTGTCGGGGTCCGGGATCTCCTCGCAGGTACGGCCCACGAGATACTGCTGAGGGTCGATATCCGGGCCCGTGGCGTACATCTGGGCATCGGCGGAGAAGCGGCTGTAGACCGCGTCCCTGTCCTCGACGGGGTCTCCGCCAAAGAAGACTGCGGCGTCGTGGTGAATGATCTCGGTCTCGATGCCGATTTGCGACCACCAGTCCTGGAGGAGGGTCTGGGTCTCCTGACGGATGTCGTTTGTCGAAGTCTGGAAGGTGATTTTCAGTGGAGTGCCGTTGTATTCGCGTACGCCGTCACCGTCGGAGTCGGTTACGCCGTTGTCGTCGAGGAGCCGGTTTGCTGCGTCGATATCCTGGGCAAGGCACCCATCTTTGGAGGTGGACACATAGGTCGGTGGCCCGACTATCAGGTTGCAGGCGGGCTCACCGGCAAATCCATAGAGCCGTTCGGATATCAGGCTGCGGTCTATGGCCATGGACATTGCCTGGGGGATGGGCGCAAAGGAAAAGAGGGGATGAGGATTAGTGCCAGCCAGGTATTCAGAGCGGTCTTCTCCGAGAGTGGGGTCGGGATTGGTCTGGTTCAGCACGACCCGCTCCACGAGGCTCGAGAACGCGGATACGACCGTTCCTTTGCCGACGGTTTCCATCTCGGCGAGGGTCTCGGGGTCTATCTGGAGGTTCCATGCGTAGTCAGCGGTGCCTTCTTCGAGGACGGACCTGGCGGCGGACACGGCGTCACCGCCGCCCTTGAGCACGATGCGGTCAAAGTAGGGCTTGTCTCTGTGGTAGTGGGGGTTGCGCTCGTAGTCGGCTGATTCGTCGGGAGTGAACTCGACGATGCGGTAGGGACCCGGGCCCAGGGGTGCGAAGTTCTGCTCATCGCAGCCCGAGGCCGCAGCGCCAACGCAGTCAGCGAACTGGGCCTCGCTGATAATCGGCACTCCGGCCCCGACGAAAGCGGTGTAGGGGTAGGCGGTGGGGGCGTGGAAGACGATCTTGACCGTGGAGTCGTCTAAGGCCTCGACGGAGGTTATGTCGGCGAATGCGCCGCTGGCTGTGCAACCCGTGGCTTCATCCGTGCAGTAGCGCCAGGTGAAGACCACGTCGCGGGCGGAGAGATCGCTGCCGTCGGACCACTTGAGGTCAGACTTGAGCTTCCATGTAATCGAGGTGAGGTCCTGGGCAATGCCGCCGTTTTCAAGAGTGGGGATTTCCCGAGCGAGGGCAGGGACAAGGGCCCCGGCGGGGTCGTAGTAGGCCAGGGGCTGGAGCGTGATGGCCCCGGCGTCCCTGTCCTTGTATCCGCCCGAGAGGTAGGGGTTGGGGGTGGAGGGGGCCTGCCAGTAGAGGATGGTCAGGGTTTTGTCGCTGTCCGAGCCGCCGCAGGCGGCGAGGAACAGCAGGGCACTGAAGGCCAGGATAGCGAAGAGGCCGACCAGAATTCGGGGAGTGCGCACAATTTTGTTTCTATTCATGTTTTGAGGATTCCTTAGGTTATTTGCCGGGGGCGCTATAAAAGGCTGAATCCTGCCGCAGGAGTCGGATGCCGACAGATCCGATGAGGACCGGGAAGGTGGCGTCAATAATTATCCACAGAAGGCGAACGGAGACCGATGGCTCGGCCCACTCCCATGCGATCCAGTTCCAGAGGAGGACGACAAGAAAGACGGCGGAGAAATAGAGGGTGAGGTTGGTCTCCAGGTATTTCCTGTCCACGCACCCGTTGGCGGCGGTTCCGTCCAATCGGAGCTTTGTGGCAAGGGAAGAGAGGAGAGCCATGACCACGGCGGCCACCATCATGGGGGTCAGTATCCGCCAGACGGTGGGCGAGGCGCCTTCCTGCATGGAGTCGTAGAATAGATAGGCGATGAACTGAACGGCGACGGCGACCGCCATCAGGACCATGTAGACGGCGGCCAGCAGTTTTATGGCTGTCACGGGGCACCTCCTGCACTCAAGCTTCTGCTTACGATGCCACGACAAGGATATTGTATACAGTCGGGGGCGGGGAGGCTATTGATCATTCATAGGAACTCTGTTGACTCCCTTACCTCAGGAAACTAATCTTCAGGTGAAGAGCTTCTTATGGGAGAGCTAAGCACATCAAAGCGGAAGGTCGACCTGTCGATGCTTGGGGGGTTGAGGGAAGGTGTAGAATGCAAATCTTCCATACGCCGAGGGCTGAACAACTGTCGAACTAGGGGTAGTGTAAACTTGGGAGCAGATAGGTCGGGGGAGGGGGTTTGAAATGGCCAATGTCAATACTGCCGTTCTCACTTATGAGGACTACCGCAATGCGCCGGACGACGAACGCTATGAACTGCTTGAAGGCGAGCTGGTATTGACAGCTGCGCCGAATCTTGCTCATCAGAAAGTATTGTTTCGTATGGCGCGTCTCGTGGAAGACTTCGTGTTGGAGAGAGGTTTGGGTGAAGTCTTCATCGCACCGACTGATGTGCTCCTTTCAGATACCAACGTGGTACAGCCCGACGTGATATTCGTATCAAAGGATCGGAAGTCCATACTTGGGGCGGACAATATTAGCGGTGCGCCAGACCTAGTGGTCGAGGTTATATCTCCAAGCAACCCGGAACGAGACCTGGTGCGAAAGCGGGACATATATGCCCGGCACGGCGTTGCCGAATACTGGATTGCTGACCCTGATGCCCGTTCGATGCGGGTGATGGTCCTGGAAGGTGACGGATATCAGGTGGTGGGAGAGTACGGCATAGGGGACGTTTTGACTTCCAGCACGCTGAAGGGGCTTGAATTGGTGGTGGGGCAGGTATTCGCAGAGCTGGATATGGGCTCGACGCCGAAGGCCTAATACACTCGGGTGGCGGGGTGGGGTGGGGGGTGTATAATGCCTCCAATTGTTCCGGGTACGGACATCGCAAGGAGGAACCTGATGGCGAAGTCAAACGGCAAAACTTATGCCGGTGCAGATTTTGGAGACCTTAAACAGGCGGCAATGGACCACCTGTGGATGCCCTTCAGCCAGTACAACGACCTGCTGAGCAAGGGCGGCCCGAAGATTATTGTCGAGGGCGACGGCATTCGGATGACGGACAGCGACGGGAACAGCTATATCGACGCGATAGGCGGGCTTTTCCTGGTGAATGTCGGGCATGGGCGTTCGCAGATAGCGGAGGCGGTGGCCGACCAGCTGAACGCCGTTCACTACGCCAACACCTTCATGTACCCTGCAGTTTCGACCATCAAGCTTTCGAAGAAGCTGGCCGAGCTGGCACCCGGGGACCTGGACAGGGTCTTCCTGGCCAGCGGTGGGTCGGAGGCCGTGGACACGGCTCTGAAGATCATTCGGCAGTACCACGTGAACAACGGCGAGCCTCGACGGACGAAGTTCATCGCACGCAGAGGCTCTTACCACGGGGTCAGCATGGGCGCCCTGAGCATGAACAGCGCGGCTACGGTGCGCCGGGACATCTGGGACCCGATGCTTATCGACACCAAGTTTGTCGGGGAGACGGCGGAAGAGGTGGAGGACTTGATCAAGTTCGAGGGCCCCGAGACCGTCGCCGGTTTCATCACTGAGCCGATCTCCGTGCCCAAGGGCATGAAGGTCCCCGATGACGACTACTGGCCCAAGATCCGGGAGATCTGCGACCGGTACGGCGTCCTGATGGTGGCCGACGAGGTGATAACGGGCTTCGGGCGGACGGGCAAGATGTTCGCCATGGAGCACTGGAACGTGACCGCCGACCTGATGACCTTCGCCAAGGGTGTCACCAGCGGCTACCAGCCTGTCGGCGGCGTGATGGTGACCCCCAAGGTCTACGAGGCCTTCAAGGGTGGCGGCGACAAGACGTTCACCCACGGGTACACGTACTCGGGGCACCCGGCGGGGGCCGCAGCGGCCCTGGCCAACCTGGCGATCATCGAGGAAGAGAACCTTGTCGATAACTCGGCGGAGACCGGGGCATACCTGAAGGGCCAACTGGAAACGCTGAAGGAGCATTCGATGGTGAGCGAGGTCCACGGGACCGGTCTTCTCCTGTCCATCGAGCTGCTCGAGGACAAGGCCACGGGCAAGCAGTTCGAGAAGGGTGCGCCGAAGCTGAAGCAGCTGGTGCAGGAGCTTGAGGACCGGGGCATGCTGACCCGGACTGAGCCGTACCTGTACATCGCGCCGCCCCTCACCCTGACCCGGGAAGAGGCGGACGAGATAGTGTCCATCATCGACGAAGCGTTGACGGTGGTTGAAAAAGAAGGATAGTCGCTAAGTTCGAAATGTCCGCCGCAGGCGGATTTTTCACCCGGCGCAAAGGGGCCGACCCGCCTGATTGGGGGGTCGGCTTCTTTTTTGGGGGGGGAGTGACCATAGCGGAGTGTGGCAGATAGGTCTACAGTATTGCGCCCTTGGAATCCTTAATTTCCAGAGAGTGCTTAGGATAATCGAATCTTGTCACTATTTCGTAACAGGCATCCCTGATGTCTTTGGAGCCTCCTTGCTTGGCGTAGATCCCCGCATCGCCTACTTGCATTGAGAATTTGGAATCTTTGTACTCAGCGAACCGATGTGTCATTGAGAGAATAATTTGGCGAAAGCTATCGGCATGCCGGTCCTGCATCAATATACAAATTTCTGATAGGAGGTTGTTCCAACCTTTGGGGTTTATTTCCTTGTGGCCCACTTTTTTTGCCAGTCGGCGACCTGAGCAGGGCAAATGAAGCAGGCCTCTTGTGAGATCTGACTGTTGTGGGTATCTCGTTCACCAAGGGTTTGTCGAGCGATTCGAGGAAACGAATGATATTTTGCTGACTGGTCGCTATACCCTTATTTTCGGTGAATTCCAATACTAACTTTGCTAGCATGTCAGTATCGTTAGCAGTCTGATTCCAGGCATCGGTAAGTGTTTTTTTGAACTCTCGGTATGATTCCGACTCCTTATAGAGTTTGCGAGCTGTGGCTAATGCCAGCTTGAAATCGACGATGCTATTACGCGCGAGAAATTGCCTAAAGGTGCTTTCCACAATCGCGGATGGCATGGAGGTTATGTGGATTTCCCCGAATCTTTTGAGCGGAGCATTCTTACTCTTATTGGGCGGCAAGTACAGCCGCCAATTACGCCCACTGGTCAGCACGGCTAGTTTGGGCCTAGCAAGTCGGCAATAGCCCGCGAGTTGATTCTCGTCCTCATCGTTTAGGATATGCCCCCACCGCTTGACTTCGATCAGGATTAGGCTCTCACCGTCAATCTGAAGATCGTAATCAACCTTGCTACCATCTGATAGTCCACGTTGTGGATATATCTCTGAGACGTTATCAGTGTTCCATCCTACTTGCCTCAGCATAGGTAGAACTACGCCAATTTCAACTGCTCGCTCATCCAGAGATTCGAAGGTAGATTCCTTACTCTTGATGCTCTCGAGAGTGGCTGTAAACGTATTGCTCATCATATTCCCTCCAGCTTGGGAAACTCAATTGTATAGACTTAAGGTATGACCGCAAGCGGAACAACTTCCTATTCCCCGGCCAACGACTCAGGGGCCGGAATGACGGAGGCCGGGAACCACCTCGCCCTAGCTCGTCGAAGGAGAGGGGATAAGAGGGTGCACGGTACTGTTTCAGGCTAGCTCCTGTATATCACTAATAGCCTCGCGTTTTAACGCATGGCCTTGTATACTATTTATACATCCAACAGTTGTTTTTATGGTAGATTCCCACCATGGCCAGTGTGAAGTGTCCTCGCTGCGATGCCTATACAGTAAATGCACCAGTAGTGGTTAGACGCAATGTACAACCGACAGCAAGGCATATCGCATCTCTCGAAGCCAATTTCCCCCTTACGGCAGGCAGAGTGTCTATAGTGGAATGCGGGGCTTGCATGGGGTACTTCATAGTAGAAGGTGAGCGGGCAGTGTGGCCGCTCACAAGCCCGCCAGCACCAGACAGTGTCCCAGCCAAAATCAGAGAAGCATACGAGGATGCCCGCCGTGCGCACGCTGCGGGGGCCAACATCGCAGCTCTCATGGCCGCAAGGACAGCGCTGATTCGCTTTCAGCGCGACAAGGAAGCATCTAACTTCAAGGAACTCGTGGATAGACAGATCATAACTCCTGCGATCTACGGGGGAGTTGATCAACTGCGGTTATGGGCCGATGTCGCTGGGCACGATGACATTAGCGTTGATGCTTTTGATGCTCAGGAAGTAGAAGACATATTAGACTACTTAGCGATAGCACTGGAGGCAGCGTACACTCATCAAGCTCGCGTCGATAAGTTCGTTCACCGAACTAAGGAGCTTAAGGAACAATAGGAAGCTCCCAGGTGATCTGTCCCCTGCTCGACCCTTCGAGTGCCTTCGCCTTGGCGGGCCTGCGACAAGGTGAGCGGACCCGCCCCGCAGGGTATAATTCCCACCCCTAGCCCCGACCGTCTTGGAGGTGATATATGACTGCAGAGCATGAGCCTAATAGGTCTCTCGAACTGAAGGATACTTGGGACGGGCCGTGGCCCGCGACTCGGGCGGTGCCGATGTCGTTCTTCCGGTCGCCGCTGGTGGCCGACCTCGATACGCTGGAAGCCGACGTGGCGTTTCTCGGGGTGCCGTACGACCAGGGTACCTACGCCCGCCCCGGGGCCCGGTTTGGCCCCAACGGCATCCGCTACATCGACCGAATCTATGATTACATGGACGCCTTCGAAGACAAGGAGGCCCAGGGCTACTTCGATATCGACCGCAAGGAGATGATGCTCCGCGGGGTCACCATGGCGGACTGCGGGAACGTGACCATCATCCCGTCTGACCTGGAGAACAACTTCGCCAAGATCACACACGCGGTGAGGCAGATAGTGGGTCGGGGGTCCTTCCCCGTGATAGTCGGGGGTGACCACTCGATCACCTTCCCGGCGGTGCGGGGGTTCGACAGCTACGCCGACCTGGACGTGGTCCACTTCGACGCCCACATAGACTTCAGCCACGAGCTCCAGGGCACCTTCTACCACCACGGCTGCCCGATCCGCCGCTGCTTCGACCTGCCGAACGTGAGGAACATAACGTCGCTGGGCATACGCCTGGCTCGGCCCGACATCTACGAGGACGCCATAGCCAAGGGCGTCAAGATAATCACGACCGACGAGATGCGTGCCATAGGGCCTGAGGCGTCGATAGCGCAGGTGCCGTCGGGCGGGGACGTGTATCTAACGGTAGACATAGACTCGATGGACCCGGTGCAGATGCCGGGTACCGGGACTCCGGCCCCGGGCGGGCTGTACTATTTCGAGATGCGGGACGCGCTGATTGCGCTGGCCAAGCGGGTGAACATTGTCGGGTGCGACTTCGTTGAGGTGGCGCCGCCCTATGACCAGTCGGAAACCACGACTCGGTTCACGGCCAAGCTTATTATTGATCTGTTGGCGGTGTTGTTCCCTTCGAAGTAGGGCCCCTCAGGCCCCCTCTGGTTTCACGCCGGAGGCGCATCTGCGACCTGCCTCCACAGGAATGACGGCTGGTGCGAGGATTATCCAAGGATAGGAGAGTAGGACACGGCTAGATGAAAGTTGGGATTTGCTTGGTGCCGTTTGGGGTGACGTACTCGGAGTGCCGGGAGGCGGCGATAGCGGTGGAGGAGGCGGGGTTTGAGTCGGTGTGGACGTGGGACCACCTGCTGTCTTTCAATGACGACGATGAGCCTGTCCTGGAATGCTGGACACTTCTCGCAGCCCTGGCCGAGGCTACCCAGCGCGTCAAGCTCGGGAGCTTCGTCGCCAACGTCCTGAATCGGGCGCCGGACGTGCTGGCGAAAACGGTCGCCACCGTGCAGCAGATCTCCGGGGGTCGAATAGAACTGGGCATAGGCGCCGGGGCGAGACCCAAGGAGCAGGTCGGATTTAACAGGGTCTTCCCGTCGGGGAGGGAGCGGGTGGAACGGGTGGGGGAGGCGGTGGAGCTGATGAGGCTCATGTGGTCGGGCGAGCGGATTAGCTACAAAGGCAAGCATTACAGCGCCGAGGGCGTGATATCGACTCCCGTGCCGGAGCCCGTGCCGCCGGTGATGGTAGCGGGGCTGGGGCCCATGTCGGCGAGGAATGCCGTGAGGGTGGGCGACGGGTGGAACTGCGAGGCGCCTCGGGGGTGGAGGGACGAGGAGAATCCGAAGTTCTATCGGCTAAAACCCGTCGTGCTTGAAGAGCTGTCGAGGCTCGGGCGGCCCAGGGACCAGTTCGAGATATCCATATCCGACAGGCTGGATGCTGAAGTGTTGGCCGATCCCGAGGCGTACGTGCGTAGGATGGAGGAGGAGGGTGTCGACAGGGTCGTGCTGGATATTTATCCGCCGTTTGATCTGGAGGGGGTGGGTCGGGTGGGGAGGGCGTTGTTCGGGTAGGGGGATGGAAGGAACCCTCTCCCCCTTGGTCCCCCTCTCACGCCACAGGCGCACGCCCAGGCGCATCTTTGACATCTTCGACCCTTAGGGCCATTAAGGGAGAAGGGGAGAGATGCATAGTGGCACCGGGGGAAGGGGTCTCCACTCCCGCGTCCCGACGCGGGAATGACGGGAGATTGGGATGGAGGTCGGGAGGGGTGGGGTCTGGACGCTGTTAGAGCAGCTTGATTAGCGTTACTACTACGCCGGTCTGGGCAATGAGGGCAGCGAACATCCACTTCAACAAGTTGGCTTGAACGTTTGCAATTTTCACTTCGAGGTCGGCCTTAACGCCTGCGAGCTTCGCTTCGAGGTTGGTCTGAATAGATGCAAGGTCGGTCTTAGTGGCGAGGTTTCCGTTGAGGAGTTGGACCTGCTCGTTGGCGAGGGCTTCGGCCTGGCGCTCGGTAAAGCCGCTGGCAGTCAGGTTCCTGACGAATTGGTGACTGTCGAAGACGATGGCGTCATTCATGACACAGTTAGACTAACACATAGAGTATAGGGGCGGCAAACGGCCCTTCAACCCCTCACCTGGATTCTCGACTTCTCGGGGATGACGATCTGGAGGTGCTTCTAGCGGAAGCCGGGGGAGAAGACGTTTTGGGTGTTGCCTTCGATGAAGGTGGCGATGTTGTCGAGGGACATTTTGACGCCGGCCAGGGTGGTCTCGGGGGTGTGGGCGGCGACGTGGGATGACAGGACAACGTTGTCCAGGGTCGTGAAGGGGTGGTCGCCGGGAAGAGGCTCGGTGCCGAAGACGTCCAGGCCCGCGGCGTGTATCTTGCCGTCTCGGAGGAACTCGTAGAGAGCGTCTTCGTCGATGAGCGCGCCTCGACCCGTGTTCACGACAATGGCGCTCGGCTTCATCATCTCAAGCTGCTTGCGCCCGATGACGTGGTGGGTCTTGTCGGAGAGGGCGATTATGGCGGCAATGACGTCGGCTTTCTGGCAGAGGGAGTCTACGTCGACGAACTCTACACCGTACTCTGCGGCTCGCTCGGGTGTCGGGTTCAGGGTCCAAGCAATGACGTCCATGCCGATGAGTCGGCCAAGCTCCATGACTCGCTGAGCGATGGGCCCCGCCCCCAGCACCCCGAGGGTTTTGCCGTGAAGCTGGACCAGGGGCTCCTTGACCCACTCGCCCTGCCGGATCCGCCTGTCGACATTGTGCATGTTCCGGGCGGCTGCCATCATGAGGGCCAGGGTGTGTTCACCCACGCCGATGTTGCCGTAGCCGGGGGTGTTGCAGATGGTCACGCCCAGCTCCTTGGCGGCGTCCAGTTCGACGTTGTTGACGCCTGCTGCCCAGATGGAGACGATGCGAAGGTTGGGGCAGCGGGTCATGAGGTCTCGGGTGAATTCGGAGGTGGAGAGGATGTTGATCACGGCGTCGGCGTCGGCGCAGCGCTGGATGAGATCTTCGTTGTCGGCGGGGGCGTCTCGGTAGATGACAAATTCGTCGGCGAGGGAACGGGCGTAGGGCTCGAGGCCGTCTTCCTTGATGGTGCCGACACCGTCGTCTACTACTACGAGTTTCTTCATCTTCTGGGAAGGGGACATGCTGGACCTCCTTGGCGGGGCGGGGGAGTGGAATGGGATGATTATGGGGAGGGGTGGGGAGGGGTGTCAATAACTGCTTTCATCTGCCGCCTGTGAGCGGGGAACCCTCTCCCCCTTTGTCCCCCTCTCACGCCACAGGCGCATCTGCGACCCTTAGAACAATTCAGGGAGAGGGGGAGAGATGAGTAGGGGTATACGCATGCGCTTTGGCGCATGCGTATACCCCTAATTCGGTACTTGGGGAGGGGATTAATAAGAGACACACTTGCCTCAAGGTGCAAGTGTGCCCCCTTATTTCGAGACTTGGGGAGCAGAAATGGGATAGAAGGTCTCCACATTGGACTAATGAGAAGATGTCCTTTCCGGTGCCTCCTCCCCTACGAGGGCCAGCTCACGTTCCGGGTCTTCGACGCTGAGGTTGGACATGGCGCGGCGTCGACTGTGGATGCCCGACTTTACCAATGTCTCCTCGTCCTGGACTAGCCGGCTTCGGTCCTGGGGAAGTATCGGGCCCCAGAGGACTCTCGGGTGGACGGCGCCGAAGTCCTGACTCTTGTGCTGCTCCAGCACTTTAAGAATCATCTGTGCCCGTCTTTCGTAGACCGACGTGCGGATGAGCCTCTTGCGCCGGACCTTCTGGACCAGCGGGTTCAACTCTATGTCCAGCGCGACGCCTGAGAGGCCGCGGGCGTTGTCGCCGAAGCTGGGTCTAGGGGATTCCGAGAGGTCGTGGAGGGCGCGGTAGACCAAGTCTATAAACTCGGTGTGGAGCCGGACACCGCCGCCCTGAAGCAGGTCAAGCAGGTATGCCCGAGAGCTTTCCGGGACCTCCCACACGGCCCCGGGCTGCACGGTGATGTCCTGGGCGTCCTCTATGTTTTCCAGCACGGCTATCGGGTTGCCGGAGAGTTCCAGGATCATGGATAGCTGTGAGAAGGCCCGGTTAAGCTCCCGGGCAGGCTCCATGATGGCCGGAACGTCGGAAGCTCCCCAGAACCGCTTCGGCTCACGGATGTTGGGGAAGACTACGAAGGGGATGAAGCCGTAGGGGTTGGGCCGACGCTGGTGTCTAGCATTGTCGATCCATATCTCGAAGGAGTCTGCGGTCCAGACCTCGATGATGGTGGAGTCGGAACGGCGCTCCCCGGCTGCCGTGGCACGGGCCCCGACGCCATAGATGAGGCTGACTTCGTCAGGGGAGAGCTTGTAGCGGCTGGCCACCCGCCATACCCGGTTGACGTCGTCGCCGACCCACCAGACGAAGATGCCCTGGACATCCGGGGCGGAGACACGGACACGCTCTTCCTCGGAGTCCCAGGTCACCTTGTAGGCGCCATCGCCGAGGACTGCGGCGTCAAGCTCTGTGTCGAAGTCGAGCTGCTGCAGGTCGTTGTCACGATAGACGGCGGCGAGGGCGCGGGTCGCTTCCTCGGCCCTGCGCGCCGACTCGTCGGAGGTGTCGATGGGGTCGATGGAGAAGCCGATGTCGGCCATGAGATAGGAGGTGATCTTGTCGATGAAGGAGCGGGCGTAGTTGAAGGTAAGGCGTCGCTCCTTGCGCCGGGTGCGGCCGGGCCACTGGGCGCCGGCGTAGAAGCTAAGATTTTCTGAGTAGGCCCGGAAGCGGTCGGCGTCCAGGCGTTCGATTTGCTGGGGGAGTGTGAGGTTGTTCATGGTTTCCTTTGTTTGCGCGTTGTGTAGTTTGGCTATGGATTCCCGTGTCGGGGGTCGGGAATGCGGGATGGGGGGAGGGAGCCATCCCATTCCGCTCTTGAGACCCTTCGATGCTCCAGAGGCGCACTTGCAGCATGCTCAGGGCGAGCGGAATACTCCACCCCAGATTCACGTCTCGGCGCATCTTCGACCTCGCGGGGTCTCGGAATGACAGGGGAGTCGGTGGGGTGAGGGTGATTACTGGGGTGATGGGTTGGCAGTGTGAGGGCCTTCCCCCGCTCGACCCTTCGATGCTCTCCGCCAAAGGCGGACTTACAGCACGGCGCACTTTCAGCTTGCTCAGGATGAGCGGCGCCTCCGTCGGGAATTGCCACGGGCTTCCTTGAGGATGCGGTGGACCATGCTGCGGCTGAGGCCGAACCGTTTGGCGAGGGCCTGCACCCCCAGCCCCTCGTCCCGGCGGACGGCCAGGAGATCTCTGTTCCTCTTCTCCTTGGCCTCGCGCCTTTGCCCGCGGGGGTCGTCGTGGCGGCACCGGGGCAGGGGACAGGCGAGGCATTCGGGGGCGACTTCACATCCCTCGTCGCGGTAGTCGACGTGCTCGGGTGTGGGGTCAAGGGGTGAGTGGAGGTCCGGGTCAAGTTCAAGGCCCGGTCCGGGGACGAATGCCTCCGTGACCGGGTCGTAGTAGGCGAGTTCGGTGTAGTCCGGCAGTTCCATGGTTGTCTCCGTTCAATCCAACGTGTACGGCTGTTCATTTGTTCCGTTCCTTTCTTGCGGGATCATTCCACCTCTTTCGGAGTCCCATCACCCCAGCCCTCCGCCCCGGGGGAACCCTCTCCCCCTTTGTACCCTTGGTCCCCCTCTCACGCCAAAGCGCATCTTCGACCCTTAGGGCCTTCAAGGGAGAGGGGGAGAAAAAAACAGAGGCATACGCCTGCGCCTTGGCGCAGGCGTATGCCTCTAGTTTGGTACTGGGGGAAGAGGAGGATGGATTCCCGATCGGAGTCGGGAATGACGAGGGAATGGGCTTCGGAATGACAGTGGGTTTATTCATAGCCTTTTCTTAGGCGGCCGGAGGCGCGGCGGGGGATGTAGTGGGAGGCGTGGACGAGGAGGGCGAGGCTTGATAGGAAGTCGTCGTGGCCTTCGCTGGGGTCTACGAAGAAGTTGATGGTCTGGTTGGGTCTGACTGTGCTCCTTGCTTTGGAGATTTGGGACCAGAATTCGGTGGACTCGGGGAAGCCGTCGGGCTTGTAGGTGTGGAGCCTGCCGGAGTTGATGGCGGCGAGGAGGTCGAAGCCGAGGTCCGACTTGCTGCGGGCGGTGAAGTTGAAGGGTTTGACGATGGAGGTTCCCAGACTCTTGCGCAGAAAGGCCGCTACGCCTGCGCCGACGCCGGTGGCGTCGACGATGACTCTGCGGCAGCCCCAAATGTCTTTGAGGATGTGTATAAGGCGCGAGAAAGTCTCGGTGTGGGGGCGCCCGGTCCACCAGTAGTGTTCTACCACGCTGATAGATGGGAGCTTAGACCCGAGACCGTCGTCGTTGAAACGGAGTTCACCGATGGTGACGACGGTGGAGTCGCGAAAAGGCTCGGTGGCCAGAAGCCTGTCATGGGCAGGCTTATACGATTCGCCAGCAAGGTCAATGCCGGCGACGTAGACGCACCCCGATTTGGGGGTGCGTAAGCGGGAATGGCGGCCCTGGAGGAGGGCCTGCCGCGTAGAGTCCAGGAACCTTCCATCGTCGGAAACGGGGATAAGGCAGTACTGGGAGAGGAAAAGGGGGTGATCGCTGCCGAGGCGTTGCTGTTCGGCCTCGACGTAGCGCTGGTAGTGAGGGTTGTGCTGGGCTACGGCCTGCCAGTCGAACTCGAAGTGGCGCTGGTAGTGAGGGTTGTGCTGGGCTACGGCCTGCCAGTCGAACTCGAAGTGGCGCTGGATGCCGTCCTTGCGCTGGAGCTCGAGGTTGGACTGCTTGACCTGTTCGAGGAGAGAATTATCGTGCCAGGCGGTGCCATAATGAACGGTGGTGACGTTGGAGGATGCGCCCATAGGGACGAAGTCCCGGTTGAACTTGTCGGGTGAGACGTCCTGGGACTCGTCGATTTCGAGAAGGAGGCTGGCGGTGTTACCGACGACGTTGCTGGAGGGGTGGGCGCTGAGAAATAGCTGTCGGGCGCGACCGATGCGGAAGAGGCTGCCGCGTTCGAAAATGACGTAGGGGTGAAGGCGCTGACGTTGGAGGATGTCATTGAGGCGGGAGACGCTGATTAGTGCCTGGGGGTGGAAGGTGGGAGCGGCCTTTATGGCAGTGCCGCCGGTCTCGGCGAAGGCGAGGAGGATGCTGCTTTCGACGCGGGCGGAAATCTCGTTCTTACCGCCCTGCCGGGCGATCATGACGGAGAAGGAGAGGCCCTTGCGATGCCAGGCACTATCGAAGACGGCCTCGGCTATCTGCCTCTGGTAGGGCATGAGGGAGTCGATGGTTACCAGGGGGAGACTCCGGTGATGCCGAAGACAAACTGGAGCATGGCGGCAATCATGACGAAGAAGAAGAGGGTGTTGATGCGGCCTTTGAGCTCGGCGATCTGCTGGTGAAGCTCTGCGAGGCGCATTTCGAGGACGGCGTCGAAGGTGGACTCGGGCCGGATGGCGGGGGGTTCTGGGGTGCGGGGTTTGCGGTTGAATATGTTCATGGGGTTGATCATTAGCATCCGCTCCAGGGGACTCTATCGAGTCCGAGGGTGTCGGCGGCTTCTCTGAGCGCGTCTATAACGGCGGTGTCGTCGGGGTCCTGGGAGTCCTTGGAAGCACGCTTTTTGGCGGCGTAAGCGCGGATGATGAGTTCAATGGCCTTGAATATGAGATGGTCTTTATTGGGCTTATTGACGAGGAGTCCTCTGAGACGAAAGCGGAGGAGCTCGAGTTCTTGATCGAGGTCTTTGACTACACCGGCTTCTGCGAGCACTTTTCTCAGATCGCGAGCCATCGTAGAGCCGTAGTAGGAGTCACCCGGGGCACCGGCCTTGTCGGCCTGGTCGCCCCGGGGCTCCTTTGGCTCGGGCCGCGGGGGATGGGAGGGGTTGGGGGTCTTTTTGGGCATATCGGCAGTCCTTTCGATCTTTTCGGCAATTCAGTTTGTTTCGGCAGTGGGTCCGGCCCTTATGCGGGCCCGAGTCGGGGGGCAATATAGAATATGCGTACTAGTTTAGTCAATGGGTCCGTGTCACTTTTGGGGGGGGAGGGGGTGTTATAGTGGCTTATGCAAGTGTGTAAGAATCCGTATATTTCCGGAAAGGTGACCTGTCATGCTAGACCCGACGCCCTCTACCCCCGGGCACATGAGTTCTAAAAGAACTCTCTGCTCTTTAAGCCTGCTCCGGTTAGCTCTGCTCTTTGGGGTGTTGGGTCTGCTGGCCGTATTGATCGCAGCTTGTTCCACCGAGCCTGCTCCGGGACCGGCTGAGTCAACTGCAACAGGTGTGGCCACGGCTGAGGCAGAGCCGACGGTTAATCCCACGCCTACGCCTGTTCCGACTCTTATGCCGCCGTCGGAGCCCACGGCAATGCCAACCCCCATACCGATGCCGGAGCCTACGGCAATGCCAACTCCCGATCCGTGCCCGACCGGCACCACAGGGGAAGATTGGGTGAGTGAGGACTTCTGGAGCAACGCGGACCTGGCGCAAGTCCGGGCAGAGCTGAGGTGCGGGGCCGACATCGGGGCGAGGAATGAGGACAACTGGACGCCACTGCATCTTACGGCGAGATTCAACGAGAACCTGGCAGTGGTACAGGCGCTGCTGGATGCGGGGGCCGACATCCAGGCGAAGTCCGAATTCGATTCTACGCCCCTGCATCTTGCGGCGGGTAATAACGAGAATCCGGCGGTGGTACAGGCACTGCTGGATGCGGGGGCCGACATCCAGGCGAGGAATAACATTGGCGTTACGCCCCTGCATGCTGCGGCGGGATTCAACGAGAACCCGGCGGTGGTGCAGGCGTTGGTGGATGCGGGGGCCGACATCGAGTCGAAGACTGACAACGACGGCGTTACGCCCCTGCATCTTGCGGCGAGATTCAACGAGAACCTGGCGGTGGTAAAGGCGCTGCTGGATGCGGGGGCCGACATCGAGTCGAAGACCAACCCCGGTCTTACGCCCCTGCACTATGCGGCGGGTAATAACGAGAACCCGGAGATGGTACAGGCGCTGCTGGATGCGGGGGCCGACATTCAGGCGAAGTCCGACTCCAGCTCCACGCCCCTGCATTTTGCGGCGGGATTCAACGATAACCCGGCGGTGGTACAGGGGCTAGTGGATGCGGGGGCCGACATCGAGGCGGGGACCGGCGAAGTCGGTACGCCCCTGCATCTTGCAGCGAGATTCAACGAGAACCCGGGGATGGTACAGGTGCTGGTGGATGCGGGGGCCGACATTGAGGCGAAGGCCAACGACGGTCTTACGCCCCTGCACCATGCGGCATGGTACAACGAGAACCCGGAGGTGATACAGGCACTAGTGGGTGCTGGGGCCGTCATCGAGGCGGGGGCCAGCGATGTCAGTACGCCCCTGCACTATGCGGCGAGAGCTAACGAGAACCCAGAGGTAGTGCAGGCGCTGCTGGATGCAGGGGCTGACATCGAGGCGAGGAATGTCGATGGCATTACGCCGCTGCATGTTGCGGCGGCATTCAACGAGAACCTGGCGGTAGTACAGACGCTGGTGGATGCGGGGGCCGACATCGAGGCGAGGGAAGGCAATGGCCTTACGCCCCTGCATATTGCGGCATGGTACAACGATAACCCGGCGATGGTACAGGCGCTGGTGGATGCGGGGGCCAACATTGAGGCGAGGCAAGGCATTGGCCGTACGCCCCTGCACTATGCGGCGAGATTCAGCGGGAACCTGGCGGTGGCACAGACGCTGCTGGATGCGGGGGCCGATCCCAATGCGAGGGATGACAATGGCGGTACGCCCCTGCATCTTACGGCGAGATTCAGTGAGAACACGGGGATGGTACAGGCGCTGGTGGATGCAGGGGCCGATCCCAATTCGAAGGATGACAATGACGGTACGCCCCTGCTCTATACGGTGAGATTCGCCGAGAACCCGGAGATGGTACAGGCGCTGGTGGATGCGGGGGCCGACATCGAGGCGAGGGAAAGCATTGGCCGTACGCCCCTGCACTATGCGGCGGGATTCAACGAGAACCTGGCGGTGGTACAGATACTGGTGGATGCGGGGGCCGACCCCAATGCGAGGGATGTCAATGACGGTACGCCCCTGATTATTGCGGCAATGTTCAATGAGAACCCGGAGATGATACGGGCGCTGGTTGATGCGGGGGCCGATCTCAATGCGAGGGATGTCATTGGTCGTACAGCCCTAGACACTGCGACGATATTCAACGAGAACCCGGAGGTGGTACAGGCACTGGTGGATGCGGGGGCCGATACGTGAGGGCTGCCGTAATGGCCAGAGCTGTTGAGAGGAGTCTGATTAGCAATGCCGATGGTAGAGAGACTGCCTCCAGTTTGGGGGGTGGGGGGTGCGTTAGATCCCTCGCGGGGCATCGGGATGGGAGGGGAGTGGGTTGACTGGTGTGGGGGGTGGGAATAGAGTGGGCTGATGAAATTTGTTTCTGCGGCGGCGCTAGTCCTGATGGTTGCACTTGCAGGGTGTTCAGGCGGCGTAGAGGCTCCGACCCCTACGCAGGACTTAGAAGCCACTGTTCAGGCCGCGGTAGAGCAAGCCTTGCCGACTTCCCTTCCTACGGTGATGCCAGACGTCGACGCCACCATAGAAGCCGGTGTGGCCGCGACGATGACCGCCACTCCGCCTACGCCCACCCCTACGCCCACCCCTGCGCCCACACCCGTACCTACACCTACGCCCGTCCCTGCGCCCACACCCGTGCCTACACCTACGCCTGTCCCTGCGCCCACACCTACGCCCATACCTCCGACCCCCACGCCTACCCCGACTGAAACTCCCGTCCCCCCAACCCCCGATACATCAATCATAAGGTCGATGTCGGAGTGGACGGCGGAGAATCCCGCCTCTTTCGAGGAGATCGAGGCGGAATTGCAGAAATATCGTGGTGAGACGCTTAATGTGACTTCCTGGGGCGGCACCTATCAGCCAGCTCAGCGGCAGGCTTATTTCCAGCCTTTCCAGCAGAAGTTTGGGATCCAGATCATTGAAGACTACCCCGTGAATTACGCCAAGATCCGTTCCATGGTCGAAGCCGGAAACGTGACCTGGGACGTGGTGGACTCGGCCACCCGGGCCGTCTATCCACTTGGCACAGAGGGCTTCCTCGAAGAGCTGACTCCGGCGATTCACAACCGCTATCTCCCCCACTTCCCGCAGGTGGCACGGACGCCCTGGAGCGGTGGTGGCGGGGTGCTGTGGTCGACGGGGCTAGCCTATCAGCTAGACAGCGTAGACACTTTGTGGGGCGGCAAGCGGCCGTCCGACTGGAGGGCATTCTGGGACACGGAGAACTATCCGGGCAGAAGGTGGATGGGCGGAAGAGTGAACGAGAACATCTTCTTTGCCCAGTTTGCCCTCAACCCCAAAGTTCTTGAAAGCGCGGAAGGCCGCAACAGCATCGCGAAACTCAGCCCCGAACAGGTGGACCAGTCCTTCGAGAAGCTGGCAGAAATCGAGCCTCATATAGATTACTGGTGGAGAGGATCGCGCGATTGCATGTTCGGGCTTATGACCAACGAAGTGGATATGTGCACGTCCTGGAACGCAGATGTCTGGAATCACCGGACGGAGCCAGAGGCCGAAGGCGTCCACTACTGCTATGAGTGTGGACACGTTATTCAAAACAATTTGTTTTACATTCCGAGAGGGTCTCCTAACAGGACGCTGGCTGAGCTGTTCATCTCCTGGACGGCGGAACCCCACATCAACGTGGAAATATCCAACTACGTGCCATACGGCCCGCTGAACCAGCAAGCACTGCCATTGGCAACGCCCGACCGCGTAAACCCGGAAGTAATACCCTACCTCCCCACCTCCCCGACAGCACTTGAAAGGGCCGTGCCGGTCGATGAAAAATGGCTGGGATCCAACCTGGATGTCCTGGCCAAGAGGATGGGGGAATTCCTGGCAGGCTATTGATACAGTTGATGGGCAACCCGATAACTTAAGGGCCAAGGTAAAGGGGCAGGTTGACGGGAGTAGGGGGTGGGAACAAGGTGAGCGGATGAAACTGGTGGCCGCGGCCGCGCTAGTCCTGATGACTGCACTTGCAGCGTGCTCCAGCGGTGTAGAGGTTCCAACGCCTACGCAGGACGTAGATGCTGCTGTCCAGACCGCCGTGGCTCAAATACTGCCCACCCCGACCCCTGCAGAGACCCCAGACATCAGCGCCACCGTAGAGGCAGGCATAGCGGCGACGATGGTCGCCATCCCAACTACACTTGTACCTGCACCCACACCTGTATCAACGCCGACAGCCATTCCAACGCTCACACCTATCCCAACACCTAACCCTTCTCCGACTCCGGTGCTTACTCCTAGTCCCACTCCCCCACCTGTCCCAACATCCACACCGGCGCCTACAGCCACGCCCGGGCCTACCTCAACGCCACAGCCGCCATTGCCGCCAGCTCCTGTTGACCGCGGCTGGAACACACTAGGGTCGGTTGAGGCGCCGATTACACTGGTGAAGTTCGGGGATTTCCAATGTCCGGCATGTCGGACTTGGGCACGGGGACCAGGCCTGGAGCTCCGAGAGAGCTATATTGAGCGGGGTCAGGTCAGATTGGTCTACCGCCACTACATAATCTATGGCGCTTACTCCGATTTGCAGGCTATGGCGACCGAATGCGCCGGTGAGCAGGATGCATTCTGGCAGTTTTACGATCGCATCTACCGGCTAGGGCCGGTAAACCGACAGAGGATGGCTACCCTGGCCGACAACATGGGGCTGGACGTTCCCCGCTTTACCGCCTGTCTAGACGAGCAGCGGTACCGACAGACCATAGACGAGGATATCGAGTATGGACGTGCCCTGGATGTGTCGGCTGTGCCGACCATATTAATTGTAGGCGCCGGCGAGTATATCCAGATTGTCGGTGGCTATACCACCTCAGACCTCGGGGGGAACTTCGACCGACTCCTGGCTCTTCTCGAAAACCAATGAACCTGCTGCTTTGCTACAGAGTGAAGCTCAGCGGGCTGGATATGATCAACGCCGTTCTGCTCAGGAGTGTGCTGGAGTCACGGTAGGGTACAGCTGATACCGTAGAGAACTGGCTGGAGTTTAATTAGACCGATGAGGTTGATAGGGGTTTATCGAAGTAAGACACGGTGCTGCCAGGACTGGGGATGGATTCCCCGGTAGTCGGGAGTGACGATGGGTCGTGCTAAGATTTAAGTAGCGCAGAGAGGATGGATTCTCGACTGCTCGGGAATGACGGATAAAATTTCGAGGAGAAGACATATGGACGGCAACGATTTGAAACAGCGCCTCAGCCGGGAGCAGTACCATGTGACCCAGGAGAAGGGTACGGAGATGCCCTTTAGCGGTGAGCATTGGAATAACAAGGAGTCGGGGGTGTACAGGTGCGTCGTCTGCGATGCGGAGCTGTTCGATTCGGGGACGAAGTTTGAGTCGGGGACCGGGTGGCCGAGCTTCTACGATGTGATGGACAAGTCCAAGGTGGCTACGGAGACGGATTTCAGCCACGGGATGGTGCGCACGGAGGTGATGTGCAAGGCCTGCGAGGCACACCTGGGTCATATTTTCCCGGACGGGCCTCGGCCCACGGGGTTGAGGTACTGTCTGAACTCGGCTTCTTTGAAGTTTGAGAAGAAGGGGTAAGAGGTCGGGTGACGAGCACTGGGGAGTTGAGAGCGGAAATCGAGAAGACTCGCGTGGAATTGAAGGGGGCCCTCTTCAAAGTCGAAACAGAAATCGCGAAAACCCGAGTGGAGATGCAGAGGCTCTACGTTAGGACGGTCAAGCTGCTGGGTGGTTTCATGGCGGGCTTCATGGTTGTCGGGCTGGGAGGTTTCACTGTCGTATACAAGTATCTCGGGTGACGGGGGGTGTTGGTATGTTGGAGGGGAGGGGACACCGCCGTGCTATAATGGCCGCATGGGAGGATGGCGATGACCACTGTGGAAGAGCGGCTCAGTCGGTTGGAGGGTGTGTATGATCACCTCTCCTCCAAGGCCGACGTTGCCAAGGTTGAAACGCAGATTGCCGATCTGCGGACGGAACTGAAGGGCGACATTGCCGGGCTGCGGGTGGAGTTGAAGGGCGACATTGCCGGGCTGCGGACGGAGATTTACAGGGTCAACGCAAGTTCCATGAAGTGGCTCCTCAGCTTTATGACGGCCTCCATGGTTGTCGGGCTGGGAGCTGTCACTGCGATAGTCAGGTTCCTGGGCTAACCGCTTCTCATTCCCCCCGGACATCTACGGTCATGGACTGCATCTTTTGCGACATAGTTGCGGGTAAGGTGCGCGCTGAAGTGCTTCACCGGGACGAGCAGGTCGTCGTCATCCGGGACATCAATCCCCAGGCCCCCGTTCACCTGTTGGCAATACCCACCGAGCACCTGGCAACGGTCCAGGAGATCGACGCTGGGAACGCGTCCCTGGTCGGGCACATGACCGTAGTCGCCAACGAGATGGCGCGCAAGGATGGCCTGTCCGAAAAGGGATATCGGCTGGTCATCAACTGCGGCAACGAGGGAGGCCAGACGGTCGGGCACTTGCACATGCACGTTCTCGGGGGGAGACAACTGCTCGGGCAGATGGGCTAGCCAAAGGTGACTGTCGCCGAGGCTACAATCGAGGAGATCAGGCGCGATCTCGGGCAGTTTTCCAAGGGTCTTTTCGAGCACATCCTGAGGGTCGAGGAGATTGCGGTCGGGTTGGCGGAGACGCACGGTCTCGACGTTCAAAGGGTGCGCACTGCCGCCCTGCTCCACGACCTGGCTCGGGCCAAACGCCCCGAGGAGCTGATTTCTTTAGCCGAGGATTTCGGCATAGAAATCGGCCCGCTGGAGGCTCGGATGCCGATATTTCTGCACGGCCCCGTGGCTGCGGCGTTGGCTTGTGAGCGCTACGGCGTCGATGATGTGGAGATTCTGGAGGCGGTGAGGATGCATACGACGGGGTCGGCGGGGATGGGGCCCGTGGCCCGGGCGGTATTCCTGGCGGACAAGCTGGACCCGACCAAGGACCGTCGGTATCCATTCAACACCCGGGTGAGGGAGTTGGCTGGAAAGGATTTGGACTCGGCACTGCTCGCGTTTCTGGATGGGGAGATATCGGGTCGGGTGGCGGGGGGTGGGGTGGTGCACCCGGCGTCGGTGAGGTTGAGGGATGGGCTTTTGTAGGCCATACCCCGCTCATACTTCGAGGGCCTCAGCACGAGCGGCCCCGCCCCGCGGGATGGATTCCGGCTCGGGGGCCGGGATGGCGGCGTAGGTGGAGCGTGTTGACAAGAGGTCGGGGTTTCAGATAGCGTTGCGAAGCAGCGCGGGTCATTTTGCGCCCCGGTGGAGAGCAAACTTAGAGGAATGAAGACCTACGTTTTCAACGTTGAAGTGGAGCAAGATGAGGATGGCCGCTGGGGAGCGGGTATCCCCGCTCTGCCCGGCTGCGCTACATGGGGCTATACGGCGGAAGAAGCTCTGGAAGCGTTGCAAGGGGCGACCCAAGCCTACCTGGAGGATATGGTGGAGGCGGGCGATCTCGGCCCGGATGGAAGGTTGCGTGTAGGCGGCGCCCCGGCAGTCACAGTCACACTGTGAACGACGCGGTTCGGGTGGCGTTCCTGCTCAGGAACACACCTGTACGCGAGATACTCTCAGCACTGGAGAGGGATGGCTTCGGCCTTCGGATGTTCACTAGGACGGGATCCCGCATCTACCGGCACGCCGATGGCCGAAGAGCGGTCATACACTACCACCGGGGAAGGGATACGCTGGTAAGGAAAACCCTGCGAGAAATCCTGAGAGGGGTCCAATGGGCCTAGGCGGATCTGAGGCGGCTGGGCCTGATCAGGCATTGATCCATGCGGGGGGTGGGGATAGAAGACACCACCCCACTCCTGGGGATGGATTCCGGCTCGGGGCAGCTATCTCTAATCCCGGACACTCTCTCTTGCAGTTCGGAAATATCGTACGCTATTGCTCGGCCTAGGTGGGCGCTTCCTGCGTTGTTCTCGGAGTAAACTCATGCTCAGCAAAATCCATAAACGGAGCGCGGATTACGCAGCCTTTCTCCTAAAGTTGAGCAAATCTCTGGAGTGTCGCGCTAAAGCCAAGATTAAGGAGGCCCGCAAGCATTCATTAAAAGACCTGGGTCGGGGAGTAACTGTCAACTTTGCGATGGCATTGTTGACCCTGGTGACGTTCACCTACTTCATTTGGGAGTTTGACCACATACACCGGTTGTATGACAGCGTTGTGATGAATCTTCTCGTTGCGTGGTTTCCTATAGCCGCGTTCTACGAAGGGATTCGCCAAAAGGACAACGATCGACGGTTCAGTTTGCAGTACGCCGGAATTGCTACTTTATCAGTATCCATATTGCTTTTGGCGTTTAGCAACAGGCATGAATTCCACGAATTAGGGATTAACGTATTCCTGATAATGGCATCCTTTCCCTGGTTGTTCATATTCTGGAAACTGGTACGAAGAAAGGGGGTATTGGCAATTGGCATGGTGCCGGCGGCAATCATGTTGATGGGTTATTGGGTTGTGCCCGCGCTCTCGGAGGGATTGGAGTTGTATTACTCTTTGGTCCCACTGCCTGTTGTCTCAATCCTGCTTGCCGCATGGAGTCTCCTGGTATGGCTGCTATTCAAGGGTGTTGACAAGTTGACAACGCATTCCAAGCCTCCTGCGTATTCAAAGCATGCCGCGCATCAGAAGCATTCTACACTCGGCCCGCTTATGGAGAGCCTTGCAATGTTGTTCCTGTTCATTCCGACCATCATCCTTGCCATATTGGTTACAAGGACGATTCCGGGCGGCGAGGATTGGTCTGCAGTGACCACCGTGATAGTCGGCTTTGTACTTGGGAGCGTGGTCTCAGACCCGTTCACATGTTTCTTGCGGAATTTTGGAAATCTCCCATCGGCATGCAAAAATTATGGCGGAGATAAGAGTTGAAGAGACTTAGGACTCTGAAAGACAAGTTAGTGAGTAATAAGATTTGGACTAGCTTTTCTTGGGTATCCACCGGCTTCCGACCCCACGGGATAGTCCCGATCGGAGTCGGGGGTGGCGGGGGGTGGGGCGGTGCACCCGACGTCGGTGGGGCTGAGGGATGGGCTTTTGTAGGCCATACCCCGCGCATACTTCGAGGGTCTTCCGCTCCGCCAAAGGCGGACTTTCAGCACGGCGGATCTGCGACCGCACGAGCAGCCCCGGTCCCTCTAGCATTTTTTGTGCAAGGGTCTAGTCAAGGGAGAGGGGACCGCCCCAGATTCCTCGCGGGGCCTCGGAATGACAGTAAAGTAATCGGGAGGCTGGACAATCCAGCCTCCCGATTTGATTTGTTTGGAGGGGATTTTCACCCTCACCCTAGCCCTCTCCCATCAAGGGAGAGGGAACCGGAGATCCCACCCATTCCGCTCTTGAGACCCTTCGACTCCGCTCAGGGCGAGCGGAATGCCCCATCCCCAGGGCTGGATTCCCGATCGGGGCCGGGAATGACGAGAAAGTAATCGGGCGGGTGGCTCAACCACCCGCCCGATTGTCTTTTCTTTGGAGAAAAGGGGTTAAAGGCCGATGGCGTCGGCGACTTTTTCTTTGTGGTAGTCTGCGTCTCCGAAGAAAAGCTCGGCCTGCTTGGCCCTTCGGAAGAAGAGCTGCATGTCGTGCTCCTTGGTGAAGCCGATTCCGCCGTGGACCTGGTGGCCCAACGCGGCGACCCGGCGGCATGCCTCGCTTACCCAGGCCTTGGCCATCGACACTTCGCGGTCGCACTCCAGACCCTCGCTCATGCGCCAGGCGGCCTGGTAGGTGATGAACCGGGAGCCGTCGACGTCGGTGGCCATGTTTGCGCAGTGGTGCTGGATGGCCTGGAAGCTCCCGATGGGCCGACCAAACTGCACCCTGTTCTTGGCGTAGTCGACGGCTATTTCGAGCACCTGCTGGGAGTTGCCGACCATCTCGGCGCACTTGCCGACCGCGCCCCGGCGAAGGGCCTGCTCGACTATCGGCCAGCCTTCGTCGACATTGCCCAGGACGTTGGTCCTCGGGACCCGGACGTTGTCCAGAACGACCTCGCACTGCTTGTCTGAGGCGATAGTCTTGAGGACTTCGTAGCTGATGCCCGCGCTCTTGGCGTCGACGATGAAGGCGGTTACGCCGTCGTTCGGGTCGTCGGACTCCTTGGTGCGAGCGGTGACGATGAGGTAGTCGGATACGTGGGCGTCGGGCACGAATAGCTTGACGCCGTTGAGGATGAAGTCATCACCGTCGGCGACACCGGTGACCGAGACGCCGCCCGCGTCCCAGCGGCCGCTGGGCTCTGTGTGGGCGAGGGTCATGATGGCTTCGCCGTTGGAGATCTTGGAGAGGTACTCCTGCTTCTGCTCCTCGGTGCCGGCGTCGCTAATAGCCATACCGGCCACGACGACGGTGTAGAAATAGGGGCCCGGGACGAGGGCTCGGCCGAATTCTTCGACGAGGACCATGAGGTCCAGGAATTCGAATCCGGCGCCGCCGTACTTCTCCGGGAAGGGCAGGCCCATGAATCCCTGTTCAACGAGCTTCTGCCACAGCTCCGGCGAGTAGCCTTTTTCATCTTCTTCCATGTCCCGCACGAGGGTCTTGGGACACTCCGCTTCGAGCATCTCCCGTGCGGTCCGTTTGAGCATTTCCTGTTCTTCGCTAAGGCCCAGGTCCATCTTGCTTCCTCCTTGCCGGTTATGGGCGTGCGAGGGCTATATTAACACTATTGGGCCGAAGATACATGTGCCTCTGCCAGTTCCACGGGGCCTGTCCGGTCAACCCTCATCTCTCGATATCCCGGTGTGTGACAACGCGCGCACGGGGTTCGGGGAGTGTCAAACCTGTCAAATCATAAAAAGTTATATGTGTAATGCTAGTGATGTTACATTCAACTCACATCGATGTTGTTAGACTATGGTGACTATGAAATCTCGCTGCACATTGGCCATTGCAGTGATGGCCGTTCTGTGTGTCGTATTGCTATTGCTGGGATGCAGTGCCCCGGAGAGTACTCCCGAGGGCGACCCTCCGTCGGGGTCGAATTCCAGTTGGGACGCATGGTATAGCGGCGAGATAAGCATGGACGAGATAATACTCGGCTCTGATGTGATCGCTCGTGTCGAGTTTAGCTCGGTAAGGCAGGTGGTAGAGGCGCATTATTCGCGTGTCTATGCCGATCCCTCTACCACGTACGTAAATGCGCTGGAGTTCACCTTTGACGTACTAGAATACCTCAAAGGTAGTGGAGGCACGGAGATAAAGGCTTTTGCTTGGGACACCCGGGAGTTCTTTCTGACGCAGGCCGAGGCCGAGGCTGGCGGTGCGGATTTGCTCGCATCGCGAGAGGCCAGATGGGATGACCGAGAGGCTATCGTCTTTTTGCAAAGCTCCTCAGCGCTCCCCAGCACCTCGCAAGCTGACCGATATACGATAGGCTTCGCCAGACCATGGGACGAAGACGGGTTCACCGTGGCTAGCAGATGGGCTAAGCGTTGGCTGCCAGATGCCGCCGTCCCGACGACTGCGGACGACGCGGTGGGAGATGATTCGGGGAGCGAGCAGAGATTTCTGTTGGAAGCGCCTCCGGCGCAGGCAAGCGGGTCAACGGGGACGGTTCAACCCAGAACAATCGCCATGAGTGAGCTGAAGACACGCATCGCCACCCTGAAGGCTGAGGTTGATGCGGGCGACGGTACTGAGGAGTACCGGCGATGCATAATCAGTAAATACAGTTGGCCCCGCAACCTTCAATACTACATTGACAACCTGGAGGCCAGAGGTGGGACATTCGCCAAGCAGCATGACAAGGCGGTGGCCTCGGGTGTTGCCGCCGGAACCCCGGTGTATGTCGGGGGAGATTTCCTGCGCCTCACCGACGAGGACAAGCAGGCTGAGCCTGAGAATAGCGATGAACTGGTCGTGATAACAGGACGTGATGCGGACCTGTTCGACAAAGGGTGGCCGCTTACCGCGGTAACGGCGCGACCGTTGCCCGCCGGTATTTACCGGTTCTACTGGGCCGAACAGAGCCACATTGATGCGCTTTGTGACGCCATGCCGGAGCTCCACCGGACCGAAAACGAGGTAGTCGTCACGGTGACAGCCCCTGAGGGCACCCTGCACGAGGCGATGTTTGATCCGGTGTCCCTGGGGTCGGGGGTGGGGGTGGAGGGGGTGTTGGAGGCTGCGGAGTTCTCGGTTGGAGAGACTTCCACATCAGTCACGGGGTTGTGGTGGGAGAGCGGGAAGGTTGTGTTGTCGCTGTCTACCCAAGTCTCGCTAGAAGGTTACAGGCTGGAGTTCATTGAGTTGGACGGGTCGGTGGGGTTGTCGCTGGAGGTGGGCGATGCTGCGGTTGATGCGGGGGCGGGGACGTTGACGTGGGGGGTGTCGGGGCAGCCGTGGGAGGCTGGGGATTTGTTGATGTTGCGGATAGTCGGGGGATAGGGGGGTGGGGGGGGCTAGGCCGCCCCCCGCTCATACTTCGAGGGCCTCAGCACGAGCGGCCCCGCCCATGCCACTCTTGAGACCCTTCGACTCCGCTCAGGGCGAGCGGAATGCCCCACCCACGGCGATGGATTCACGCCATAGGCGCATCCTCCATAGGCGGACGTGCCGCTTGCAGCCCGATCGGAGTCGGGAATGACGGAAGGGGTTATGCGCCTCTCGGGAGGCCGAGGCCCCGGGTGGCGATTATGTTTCGCTGAACGTCGGCGGTGCCACCGGCTATGTTGACGCCGATGGTCTCGAGATACATGTGCCTCATGCCGCCTTCCAGAGTAACGTACTTGGAATCCGCTCTCTCAAGCCTAGGGGCCGTGTGGAGAGGGCCTAACGAACACACACGGATTGCCAAATCCAAGTCTTGTTCCAAACTGCGGTTTCAGAAATAGTTCCCCCAGACTTGTGCCATGTCCGGTGGTTTGACTAGGCTCAAGTAATATGGGAACCTCACCGTGGCATCGACACAGGAGATGAATGTATGACTATGAGGAATGCGAATACTCTGAGATTGCCCGATAGCATCAAATCCATCAAGGCGCGAGTGGTAATTTTCATTGTTGGATTGTTCACCGCATGTTGGATAGTCATTGGACTGATATCACTCCGGTTTGAACTGACAGCGGACTGGTCCGCGCTGCTCTACACGCAATTGATTATCTTAGGATCTGTTTTCACCCTCCTAGCTAATATGCATGTCATGAAGTCGGGCGGTTTCAACAGGGGTCAGCCTGGGCAACTGCAGGTCATCTCATTTAGCCCTGTCTTGTGGGCGGGGATTGGCATCGTCGGTCTGTTGATGGTCATATGGCCCGTGTGGGTATCCTTCGCTGACGCAGAGCCTAAAGTGCTACTAAAGGTCATGTTTTCCCTGATCACTATCGGCATAGGCGGCACCTACGCCGGGTTCGTGTCTTTAGCCAATGGAATAGGCCCACATCAAAGGTACCAGCGGTATGTCTCGTGGTTGACGTATGCATTGATTGTCCTCGCAGCAGTGGAGGTGCTAGACACCCTATGGATACAGGCAGGAACGCTCTCGGGTGAGGAGATTGGTGAGAAGTTTGGCTACATCGGGTCGGCAGTAATACCGACGGTAATTGTTTATGGAATAGTTGGATTCGTTATGGCACAGGGAGTAACGACCGAAAGATCCCGCACCATCGCACTTATCTGGTATTTTCTTGCCGGAGTTGTCGGATTCACCCTGGCAACCTGGGCGCTATGGGACACTCTCGGAGCAAGTGCATTTCGCCTGGTCCTGGGCGCAACTGTCCTTCTTGTTATCTGCAGCGTCGGCCTATCATTGCTGCATTATTACAACTCCAGAAAACCAGAGCAGGCGTTGGGAGTCCCCGCCAGCCACGCCCCAAATGAGGAGCCTCCGACTCGGGAGCCCAATCTGGACGACCCTTACAGCCCGGAAAATCCTTACAGTCCGCATCACCGCCAGAGCGGCGAATCCGGACAGACCGGGACACAAGAGCAAACAGCCACTTCAGAAGTGGTGAATTGTCCGCGCTGTAATGCCTCGGTTTCTCCTATGGCAAACTTTTGCCGCTCCTGTGGCGCCAGAATTGCTGAGAAGGAGTAAGACCTGTTTCCTCTGCCGAAGCGACGGCAGGGCGGGCAAGGGGTGGCCATTCCAGGGCCGGTGTTGCCTAGCAGTTGCGAGTAAGTAATATGCGATGTAACCGGCAAGAGCACCAGGTGACGAGCTCCAGTCAGCACACCAAGTATAACGGTGCGACTACCAACGCCCCGAACATGCCGATTGAGGCGATTAGCGAGGACACATGAGTTTGACGGCTTCGATTAAGATTTGTTTCTCAAAATACGCTGTCTTCAGCGGGAGGGCACAGCGTTCGGAATTCTGGTGGTTCTTCCTCTTCTCAATTGTTTCGTCGGGCATCGCTAACATTGTTCCGGTAATCGGTCAGATATATCCGCTGGTCTTGCTCATCCCGTCTCTGGCAGTGTCGTCGCGACGGCTGCATGACACTGGCCGTTCCGCCTGGTGGCTCCTGCTATACCTCGCCTCCATCCTGGCGATGGGAGTAGCACTTGCAGCATTCGCCGTAGCATATGTCATTGAGGCTGACAGGGGCAATGATGAAGCGGCCTTGGGCGCTGTCTTGGTAGCAATAGTCAGTTTATTCATTGCATTGGGATGCTCAATAGTACCGCTGATCTTCTATGCTCTTCCGGGAACCGTGGGACCCAACCGGTACGGACCAGACCCACTGCATCCGGAGCCGGAGGTAGCGAGCGTCGGTGAAGCCACTCGCTACTCGGCCCCATCAGATCCGGTGTCGAAACCAGCACCTGAAGGAACGTTGTTCTGCTCCCAATGTGGGACCCGCCTGCCGGCAGACTCGGGCTTCTGCCCAAGCTGCGGCACGGCGGTTTGAGGCGTCGACACCCACGCCGCTATTGAGAACCCCTTCGGCCGGCTCAGGGTGGGGGGATGTGATGGATTGGCTTGGCGCAGGCCGCCCCCCGCTCATACTTTGAGGGCCTCAGCACGAGTGGCCCCACGGGGATGGATTTCGCTGGGGGGGAATGACGGAGAGGGTTAGTTTTGGGCGAGGGTCTCGGCGTCCCGGATGAAGTCGGCGGTCTCTTGGATGAGGCGATGGGTCTCGTCAGTGGGATCGCAGACCCCGGTGTAGAAGCATTCGCCATGCAGGAGTGCCTGCCTGGTAAAGTAACGGTCATGAAGTGACCGGGTCTGCGGGTCTGCGGCTGCCAACCAGCGCAAGCCCCTGCTGACATCCGGTGACCTTGGGGGAAGCTTGCCAGTGCGCGTGAGGATAAGGGCCTCGGTGGCGCGGAGAGTGGCGCACCAGGCTTTTTCAGCGGCGTCCCGGATGTCATCGTCGGCCATGCGGGCGAGGGCGGCCTCGTGCATGCGGCGGGCGTCGTCGAATATTAAGGAGGGACTGGTCTCGGTGGTGGTCATGGGTCGGATTATAGCACGGGGTGATTCATGCAACGACGAGGGCGGACCACCCCGCTCATACTTCGACTACGCTCAGCACGAGCGGCCACCCCACGGAGATGGATTCCCGATCGGAGTCGGGAATGACGGATAGGACGGGATGGATTCCGGCTCTCGGCGGCCGGAATGACCGCCTAAGTCCCCCGCGGGAGGCCGAGGCCTCTGGTGGCGATTATGTTTCGCTGGACGTCGGCGGTGCCACCGGCTATGTTGACGCCGATGGTCTCAAGATACATGTGCCTCATGCCGCCTTCCAGCGCGACGTACTTGGAATCTACTCTCAACTGGCCGGTGAGGCCCATGACCTGCATGCCCGTTTCGCTGAACCGCCTGAGCATGGCCGTGCTGTAGACCTTGGCGATGGAGCCCGCGGAGTCTGGGGGCTGGCCGGCGGCGGCGAGCCATGCGACCCGGTAACAGAGCATCCGCGAGACCTCGATGTCAATGGCGGCGTCGGCGAGCTTGTTTCGGACGCGGGGGTCGTCGATGAGCCCGGTCTCCCTGGCGTATTCCACCAGCTCTTCCAGGGCCCGACGCGCGGCGGCCGGCCACTCGATGGTCGAGCGTTCGAAGCCGAGAAGGGTCATGGCGACGTACCAGCCACGGTTCACCTCGCCGACGATGTCCGCCTTGTTGACGCGCACGTTGTCGAAGAAGACCTCGTTGAAGGAGTGTCGGCCCGTGGCGCTGACGATGGGCCGGACCTCGACGCCCGGGTCCTTCATGTCGCCGAGGAAGAAGGTGATGCCGCGGTGCTTGGGGGCGTCCTGGTCGGTGCGGGCCAGCATGAAGAAGCGGTCGGCGTGGTGGGCGCCGCTGGTCCATATCTTCTGGCCGTTAATCACGAAGTCGTCGCCGTCCTCGACGGCCCGGGTCTGGAGGGAGGCAAGGTCGGAGCCCGAGCCGGGCTCGCTGAAGCCCTGGCACCAGTTGATCCGGCCCTCGGCGATGGCGGGGAGGTACTTGTGTTTCTGCTCCTCCGTACCGTGCATCATAAGCGCGGGCCCGAGCATGCCGATTCCGAAGGCGTCCTTGCCCGGGGCCCGGTAGTAGGCCATCTCCTCGTTGAAGACGAGCTGGGTGATGGGTGAGGCGTCCTGGCCGCCGTACTCCTTTGGCCAGCCCATGGTGAGCCAACCGCGGTCGGCGAGCTTGCGGCGCATCTTCCTGGCCAGGTCCGAGTCTTCGTCTGCGGTCTCGATGAGGCCGTAGCGCCACTTGGGAGGCAACTCTTCTTTCAGGAAGGTGCGAAGCTCTTCTCGGAAGGCCTGTTCTTCTTTAGCGAATTTGTATTGCATGGCAGTCCTTGTCCTCTGTATTCCCCCTTAGAAAGGGAAAGGGGAGTATATAAATTCTGGGGGGGTGTCCCCCAGCCCCCCCTACCAAAGAGGCATGGCCTCTCTGGACTCCTTTTCGGGGGGAATGATATACGATTTTGGGTGGGGCTTGTTAGGTTTGGGGAGGATCGAGGGAGGGGATACTAAGGGGAAAGTGGGGAGTGCGTGGGAGGAGGGAAGTGCAAATTGCCTGTGTCGGGCTTGAGGCGAGTCCATAGACTGCTTCTGCCATTGTTACCTCCCACTCCGACCGCTGGCACAATTAATCGACTCAAACGGCGCCAGTGATATGATGGTGGCATGTTACGAGTTGGCTTAAGCATCAAGTTCGACATTAACCGATGGCTGGGGATAGTAGCATTAGCTATCGCCGCTGGAGTTATCTTCATTTCCTGTGGAGGAGAGCCAGCAGAGCCAACACAGGTTTCCGCTCCGACTGTCGAATCAGCGGCAACACTCACGCCGGTACCGACGCTGGATCCGACGCCGACACCGGAACCAACCGCTACGCCTGATCCAAGCCCTACACCTGACCCAACTGTGACGCCGATGCCAACTGCTGCACCGACGTCGACTGCCGTACCTACGGCTGCGCCTACACCGACTGCCACACCGGAGCCAACTGCTACGCCGACGCCGGAGCCGACCGCCACACCGGAACCAGGGACATTCTCTCAGGAGGAGGTGGACAAAGCACTGGAAGACCTCGACGCCAATTCGATTATCGTAGGCGTAATTGCTGCCATAGAGGAAAGTCCGATTTTCAGAGCCACCCGAACTCAGACGGTCCTCGACGGAAGCAGGGAAACCTTTGACGCTGTCTTCGAATACACGGGCGATCCTGACGCTCCCTTTACGGCCCAGGGCACACACAGCACGCCTTCCCTTGTCCGGATGTATGAATTCGATTCGACGTGGCGCTCGACTTGTGTTCGAAAAATCGCTCCGAGTGTAGAACAATGGCTGTATAACGAACACGATCACTGGTATAAGGAAGGCCCTAATCTAGAGATATTGGTCCCGGCTATTCCCTTCTACTCTTTGTTTATTGACTCTTTGTTTGTTGATGCGCTATCTCCTTACGACGTGGAGTGGGAGGCATTCGATCTCCACAGGCGAAGCGGTCCTCTCGAGCTTGTCCTCCGCACCGTTATTTTTGACGTCATAGGCGACACTACGATTATCCTTGACGTCATAGGCTACACCGCACACATCCATCCAGAAGAACATCCCTATCGCGTAGTCATTGAGAAAAGCTATCTCTTTGATCAACTCTCTTCTGAGACGACGTACTCGTACGACATTGAAAAAGGGCCGGCAGTGCATGAGAGCGAAGAGGACTGCCTTTCCCGCAATGCCGGCTGACCGCTCCCCCTGACCTTAGACCGGCTCCGCCGTTCCGGATGCGGTTTGCAGTTGCCTTATGGAAGCGCACGAATTAGATGATGGTTTCCCCTGCGTGTTCCGATACCAGCAGAGCGTGTTGGCACTTCGCTCGAAAGGATGTCGGGCGAAAACGGGGGTGACCGAATGCGACAAGAGGCAGTTAAACCGGATCCAGCGGCTAGGCACTACCGAGTAGATCAAGGCAGGGCGCAACTATGACTAAGTTTCAAGCAAAGCGGTCTTTAACTCTAGCGGCAATGCTGCTCACGCTGCTTGCCTTATTTTCTTTCTCCTGCACCCCGGATGCCGAACCAGAACCTGACGATGATGGCATCAAGGAGATATTGAGCTTCAGGGTTGGGGATGACGCCGATCAGACTATGGCAGAGCTAACCCTGCGCTCTGAGGTTGTTGCTCGCGTGCGCTTTAACGCTGCCGAGCAGACCACTGAGATTCTGCGGTATCGCGGCTCAACTCACGATATCTACACAGGCGCACTGGTTGTCACTTTTGACGTGAAGGAGTACCTAAAGGGAAGTGGCGGCGCTCAAATCCGGGCAGTGCTTCTTGACGGAGATAGCAAGAGACGCACAGAGGCCGAGGCAGGGGCTGATGCTGGAGACCTGCTGGCTTTTCGCGAAAAGCAGTACGACGACCGGGATGCTATTGTCTTTTTAGCCAAAGGCCCGCTTATCCCCAGGATACAGGAAGTGAGCGATCTGTACTTCCTCGCGTACCTAAGATCAAACGGCCGGCACGCATACACCGTCGATAGCAAGACGGCAAGGGCGTGGCTTCCGGCTGCATCTGCACAAGGCGGCGGCTCTAGCAGTGACTCACAGCTATTTATAACAAGGGTCTCAGACACTGGCGGCGGCGGTGGCGCCAGTGGACAATCGGGTCCACAGCAGAAGTCTATGACGCTTGGCGAGATAAAGACGTTCATTAACAACGTGGAAGCTCAGGTAACAGCAGGTGGAGGAACTGAAAGATACCGCGAATGTCTTATCAAGAAACACTGGGAGTTGAGCAGATATACATTGCTACTAGCCGCAAGAGCTAAAGCTAATGTTCCGTTGGAGTGGCAATATCCGCGAAGCCTGGCCTCTGGCAGTATCGCAGGGGCTGAGGTCTACCAGGGCGGCAAAATGCTGATCATTAGCGACCCGGACGACGAGCCTACGTGGTCAGATGTTGCAGTTATCAAGTCTGGGCGGGATGCTGCGCTGTTCAACCACACGTGGCCACTTACCGCGACCACCACGCGGCCTCTGCCGGCCGGAGAGTATCGCTTCTACTGGGCCGAACAGACCGAGCTTTCCTCTCTCTGTGACGCCATGCCCGAAGCCCGTAAGACTCGGGATGAAATCGTGGTTACAGTCACTGCACCCGTAGGCACTCTCCACGAGACTATGTTCGACCCCGTGGCTCTTACGTCGGGGGTGGGGGTGGATGGGTCTAATGGGGTGCTGTCAGCGGCTGATCTGACCGTTGGTGGCACGTCTACGTCGATATCCGGGTTGAAGTGGGACAACAACGAGGTCGTGCTGTCATGGTCGACTCACGTGTCCCTATCCGGCTACCGGCTGGACTTCATTGAGTTAAACGGGAACGCCGGCCTGTCGCTGGACGCATCATCGGCGACGGAGGACAGCGCGGCCAAGACGCTGACATGGACGGTGCCTACAGAGCCGTGGCACGACGGCGATCTGCTGATGCTGCGTATTACGCCCCCCCTTCAGGTTACTGTGTCGGCGGATAATCTCAGTCCGGCCGCGGCTCAGCCGGTGCTATTCACGTCGACGATCTCCAATGCACCCCCGGGGCCCGGGCCGTCCTACAACTGGCAGATAGACTTCGGAGTCGGGTATTGGATATGGGCGACAACGGGACCGACGCTGAACTATCTGGGAACCTCGGGGGAGAACCTGGGGTTCAGGGTGGTGGTGAAGTACGGGTCGGGGGCTTCGGCTACGTCGGAGACGCTGTGGGTCTCCTGGCCGTAGGGGGCTAAGTACCCCTCGGGAGGGTGAGGCCGCGGGTGGCGATTATGTTGCGTTGGATTTCGGAGGCGCCTCCGCCTATGGTCTCGCTGACGCTCCAGAGGTATAGGTTGCGGAACTATCTATGGGAAAACACACAGGAGAGAAGGGGCGGGAGAGAATCTTAGGGGTCTGAAACCAGGGTTCGACCAGTAGGGTTTCAGCTATCGAGGAGGGTGTCGAGCTTGGCGATGAATCTTTGCACGTCTGAGAGGTATTCGCTGATCATATCGGCCTCGAAAGCGTCCTCGTAGAAATTGGTGTGGAGGCCATTGGCAGATATGAAGAGACGGTGGATTTCCGGGTCACCGGACTCACTGGTGAGGTCTCTCACGGCGAAGAAGAGGTCGCGGTGAGAGTCGTGGTCACAGCCTCGGCGCTGGGCGGCGGCCTTGACAATCTGAGCAGCCGCGCCCCAGCCCTTCTCCGAGGCCTGTCGGAGATCTCCGGCCTCAAGCTCATTCCGGGCCTGGGTGAGCAGATGGCGACTTGCTTCGCGATAAGTTACGGATTTAGATGTGGTCATGGAATGATTCTAGCATAAAGGGGCTAATTCCGAGTCCTCGTCTCGTGGGATACTTGTTGAAGGGTTGAGAGGAAACCCGCAAGCCTGGCTGCTTCAACAGACCTTCCCCACCCCCCGCTCATACTTCGACGGGGCTCCCGCCTGAGGCGGATCTGCGACAGCATGAGCGGCCCCCCGCCCTGCCGGGGATGGATTTACGCTCCTCCAGAGGCGGACTTTCAGCCAGGCGCACTTGCAGCCCGATCGGAGTCGGGAATGACGGAAGGGAAGAGGCCTAACTTCCTCTTGGGAGGGCGAGGCCGCGGGTGGCGATTATGTTGCGTTGGATTTCGGAGGCGCCTCCGCCTATGGTCTCGCTGACGCTCCAGAGGTATAGGCGGCGCAGCTTGCCCTTGAGCGGTGCCCACCTGGAATCCTCGGCGAGCTGGCCTACGAGGCCCAGGACCTGCATCCCCGTGTTGGCGACTCGCAGCAGAAGCTCGGTGCTGAACATCTTGGATATGGATGCCTCCTGCTGGGGCTCGAGGCCGCTGTCGACCATCCAGGCTATCCGGTAGGCGAGCAGGCTGCTGACCTCGGTTTCCAGGACTCGCTCGGCGAGACGGTGGCGCAGGGCCGGGGAGATTGTCTTATCGCGGCCGTCGTTTCTGAGAAGGTGGATGAGCATGTCGAGGGGCTTGCGGGCTTTGGCGGTGTACATGGTGCCGTCGCGCTCGAAGTTGAGGGTGGTCATGGCCACGTACCAGCCCCGGTTGATCTCCCCGACAATGTTCTCGCTCGGGACCCGGACGTTGTCGAAATACTCCTCGTTGAAATGGTGGTCGCCGACCATGTTGATGATGGGACGCATGGTGATGCCGGGGGTGTTCAAGTCGACCACGAAGAATGTGATGCCGCGGTGCTTTGGGGCCTCGGGGTCCGTGCGGGCCAGGAGGAACATCCAGTCGGACAGATGGGCGCAGCTGGACCAGATTTTCTGGCCGGTTATCAGGTAGTCGGCGCCGTCCTTGACGGCCCGGGTCTGCAGAGAGGCGAGGTCTGAGCCCGATTCAGGCTCGCTGAACCCCTGGGCCCATAACACTTCCCCGTTGGCGATGGGGGGCAGGTACTTGCGCTTCTGCTCGGGCGTGCCGTGCTGCATGATGGCCGGCGCGAGCATCCCGATGCCCCAGTTGTCCTTGCCGGGGGCCTCGTGGTAGGTCATCTCCTCGGCGAATATGGCCGACTTCACGTTGGAGGCGTCCTGGCCGCCGTACTCCCGGGGCCAGGCCATGGTGAGCCAGTCCTTTTCGATGAGGCGTCGGCGCATGTGCCGCTCGACTTTCACGTCATCCGTGCGGCCGTCCTCGTCGGCGCCCTTCCAGTCGGGGGGAAGCTCGGCCTTCAGGAAGGCGCGGAGGTCCCGTCGGAAGGCGGATTGCTCGGGTGTGAAGGTGAAGTGCATGGGTCTACAGGGAGAGCCGTCATTATAGATGATAGGTCGGTTGAGGATTCCATCACCCGTTTAGATGCGTTTGACATGAGTGTTAGGGTAAGTTTATTGAGGGTTGCATAGCGAACGGGGGGCTCGGCGATGCTCAAAAGGATCTCCAGGCTGGCCTGGACCACTCTTGTCCTGACGATAGCGCTGGCGTTCATGTCCTGTGGCGTTGCGGGGTCCATGAGCAAGGAGTCCGTCGAGACACCGGAGAGCGCAACGGTTTCTGCGCGTTCCGTACCGTCCAGCGACGAGGGAGAGGATGCGGACGATGACGATGACGCACCTTCGCCCGCGGACGACGACGCCACTGATACTGACGGAATCGACTCCCCGCCCCCGACAGACAACGACGGTGACGAAGACGACGGGCTAGATTCGCCTTCACTCACAATCAAGGCCGGCAATGACCCCGACAGGGTGGATACACCTCCTCCCACCCAAGCGCCTGCAGGTTCCACGACAGCCCTGGCGTCAACGGCTGCTCTGCAGTCGCTGGAGCCCGAAGTCGAGGAAACGGACAACGACGGCACGGACTCGGATGGCATTGACACGACGGGGCTGCTGACGGACAACGACGGGACGGACTCCGACGGCATCGACACGACGGGTCTGCTGACCGACAACGACGGGACGGACTCCGACGGCATCGACACGACGGGTCTGCTGACCGACAACGACGGCACCGACTCGGACGGCATCGACACGACGGGCCTGCTGACGGACAACGATGGGACCGACTCGGATGGCATAGACACGACGGGCCTGCTGACGGACAACGATGGGACGGACTCGGATGGCATAGACACGACGGGGCTGCTGACGGACAACGATGGCACCGACTCGGACGGCATCGACACGACGGGTCTGCTGACGGACAACGACGGCACCGACTCGGACGGCATCGACACGACGGGTCTGCTGACGGACAACGACGGGACGGACTCGGACGGCATCGACACGACGGGTCTGCTGACCGACAACGACGGCACCGACTCGGACGGAATCGACACGACGGGCCTGCTGACGGACAACGATGGCACCGACTCGGACGGCATAGACACTACGGGTCTGCTGACGGACAACGATGGCACCGACTCGGACGGCATAGACACTACGGGTCTGCTGACGGACAACGATGGCACCGACTCGGATGGCATTGATACGACGGGGCTGCTGACGGACAACGATGGGACGGACTCCGACGGCATTGATACGACGGGGCTGCTGACGGACAACGATGGGACCGATTCCGACGGCATAGACACGACGGGCCTGCTGACGGACAACGATGGGACGGACTCGGATGGTATTGACACTCCCACCCCCACACCACCGACCGCCAGCGATGACAGTGACGACGATAGCGACGATGTCAGCAGCTGAAGCCAATGACGCTTGCCTCTACAGCCGCATCGCTGTACCCGGAGATCGCATTTCCGGAGGACGCTGGCCTACCTGAACTGCCAAACCTCTTTGACGGTGAGTGGGTGCGGGAAGCGTACAGTCAACATTCCGAGAATTCGAGTGTCGAGCCTCAGCGCATCCGTATACGCCAGTTCGCCCACAGCAAGGGCAGAACGGCCATAGTCACCTATGAAGCGGAATGGAGCCCCGAGGAATACCTTCCGTCTCAGCTATTTGCGCTAAAGATCGAACACAATAGGCCACTGGAATTCATCGAATATCCGGAGGACCATTATCTACCGGGGCTAAGGGAAGCCGCCCTTCCCGAGCCTGCCCTGGAACTTGTCAACCGGCATCTTGTGGCTGTTCGCGCTCGACGGGTCGGGGTTGAACTCATCCGTTATCGACCCACCAATCGCGCGGTATTACGCCACAAGGTCAGTCGGGCCAGGTTCTACGTGAGAGTCATGAGGCTCCGGGCACTGCCCCCCTTTCTTACGGCACATGAACTAGTGGGGCAAACGGATTTTGCGGTGCCCCGGCTTGCGGGCTGCTGGAATGGGGGCGGAGTGGTCTGGATGTCGGAGATACCGGGCAAAAACCTGCGCAGGAATATCCGTAAAGGCAAGACGCCTGACCCCGAGTTGCTGCTCAAGGGACTGGCAAGCCTTTGGAATGTCTCCCCCGGAGTATCCAGCGGCCATCCATTTAACCTGCCCGGCGCCTATGAAAGGGCCAAGCGCAGCTTCAGGCACCATGTCCAGGACAACAATGCAGCGGCAAAGGTCCTCGCAGAGGCTGTCAAATCCCTTGACCCGTTCATCAAGTCCTGGCACCCGACATCCATAGCCCACAACGACTTCTACGACGACCAGATGCTGGTCTTGCCCGACGGCAGAATAGCCCTGGTGGACTTTGAAGAGACCGGCCCCGGTGACTCGATGCTCGACGTTGGGAACTTCCTGGCCCACCTCCGGTGGCGGGCCAGCTTCGGGCGGAAGAAGAAAGATGATGCCAGTGGCGTCTATTACGAGGAATTTCGGAATGCGGCTTTAGAAAGATTCGGGTGGAGCGAAAGAGAACTCGATTTCCGGGAGTCGGCCTGCGTCTTCAGGATTTGCACGAACACCATCCGCCACCCCCAACCGGACTGGCCGCAGAGGCTGGAGTCGGGCCTGAGACTGGTGAACGAGACGTTGGGATAAAGTCCGACCCCACCGCTCGACCCTTCGACTACGCTCAGCACGAGCGACCACCCCACGGGGATGGATTCCGGCTCTCGGGGGCCGGGATGACGGGGCACGGGGAGGATTTGTTGTAGCAGCCCACAGCTTGCGAGTCGCCGCTCGAACCTTCGATCCGTCTCGGCGGACCCTCCAGAGGCGGATGTTCCACTTTCAGCAAGCTCAGGGTGAGCGCATGAGTGTAGTTAGGGCGGTGGGGACTACAGCGAGTCTACGGCGGCCTGGGCGCAGATCTCGTCTTCCTCAGACGTGCCGCCCCCCACTCCACAGGCCCCCTGAACCACGCCGTCTCTGATGACGGGGATCGCGCCCTGGCCGGGGATCATTCCGCCTCCGGCGGCTGCGAGGATGCCTTTGACGATCGGGTGGTCGGCGCGATCCTGGAGCAGGCCGCTGGGTCTGGCGAACGCGGCGGAGGTCGTGGCCTTGCCCTGGGACCCATAAACGCTGGCCCAGATTGCGCCGTCCATCCTGGCGAAGGCTTTCAGCTTTCCGCCCGGGTCACAAACAGCAACGCTGATCTTGATTCCCAGTTCGTCTGCCTTTGCTATAGCGGCTTCGCACAACTTTATCGATTCGTCCAGGGTGAGTGCCATGTCGAGTTTCCTCCGAGGTAGTTGATGGGGTGCATCGTATATCAGTGGCTCGGGGTTCACAAGACGGCCATCCCTGAATTGCTCGGCGCTTTGACGGCCTCGGGGCGGGGAGACGACACAGCGTTTTGGAGTGACTCTCTACGGGGGCGCCACGGTCAGGGTGTAGGAGCCTGTGGCTGAGTCGAACGCTGACACCTCTACGTAGTAGTCTCCTGTGGCAGGCGCTTCCCAAATGATGCGCGAGGCGCTCCCACCGCCGTAATCGTCGTTGTATGCAACTTCCAGACCCTCAGAGTCGTAGATGGTGAGCACGGAGTCGTTCAGGGTGACCAGGGAAACGTCAATCCGGTAAGACTGACCGGTATTCGCCTCCAGTTCGAAGAGGTCCACGTCATACTCGTAGTCTATGACACCCTCGATGGATGTCCCTGGTGTAATAGTCGTCGGAGAAAGGTCTGGGGAGTTGGGGTAGTCGTCTGTCACTTCGATGGGTTCTACGGTCAGCGTATAGGAGCCCGTGGAGAAAAATCCTGATACCTCGACATAGTAGACATCGGAGGAAGGGGCGCTCCAGACGATGCGCGAGGCGGTCCCATCGCCGTAATCGTCGTTGTATGCAACTTGCAATTCCCCTGTGTCGTAGACGGTGAGGACGGAGTCGCCCAGGGTGCCCAGGGCGACGTCGATCTGATAGAACTGACCGGCATCCGCCGAAAACTCGAAGAGGTCCACGTCGTACTCGTAGTCTATGACACCCTCGATGGATGTCCCGACACCGATGCGGGTAGCGTCCGCAAAGCCGTCGGCGTGGTCGTCGGGGCCGCCGGCGCCGGCAAAGTCTTCCACGTCCAGATCGGGAATGCAGGACAGGAGGCCAAACGCTTCCACGAGGATGCTGTACGCCTCGTCGTCTTCAACAAAGGCCGCAGCGGTTAGCGCGGCTATGACGGCGTCCCAATCAAAGTCCGTCAGCCAATCTTCCAAGCATTCCTTCTCTTCATCAGTGAGCGCGTTGAGGTCGAGCCCGGTGTCTTCGAACATCAATGAGAGGAATGGGCCGGGGGCGCAACCGATCAAGCCGGGGAAAAACTCGCCCATAATACCCAGGTCCTCTTCCATCATGGCCGTCATGATGTTGGACCAGTCGTATCCCACCATCCACTCGTTCAGGCAGGTTCGCTCATCATCGGTCAAGGCAGCCGCGTCAATGCCTATCTCCGCAAGGAACTCCGGCATGAAGAATTCCACCAGACAGGGTAGGACCCCGGACATCATCTCTCCCAAGACGGTCAAGTCGTCGTCGGCCATGCCCCTGATCACCCAGTGCACGTCGGCGCGCGCCACCCACTGGCTCACACATTGAATTTCCTGCTCTGTCACGTCATAAGTTTCATCGCTCACCATCCCCTCAACTACCAGGGAGGTATACACGGAGCGGGCCGTCTCGGGGGTGAGGCACTCGAAGAGGGATACCTGCCAGTCCGTCAGGTCGTCGTCCGTCATGACAGGCTCGCCAAGGACCGAATCCAGTTCGTTGCCGACCTCCGTGCGGATACAATCCTGTTCGGCAGGTGAGAAATCGTCGAATAGCTCTTGCCATGTGGTATCGTCGTCGACAAGGACATCGATGGGAGGCGCGGAGGTGGGGGGCGGCGTGGGCGGGACAGTAGGCGTCGGTGTGGTCGACGAGGCTGGAGTAGATGCCGGCGTGGACGATGTCGCACCGCCGCAGGCGAATATTGTGACTGCAACGGCCAGCGCCGCCAGTACTCCAAGCCAACTGCCGTATCTCCACATGCCGTCCTTCATGCTCAAGTCCTTTTCCATTGCTTTCATTCGTCATCATCATACAGTGCGCTGTTCGGACGCGGCCACGCCACCGTTTTGTACTTCCCTGCGGGGAACAGTAGGGAGACACCTTGATGATATGATGCTATGATGTGTTTATGCGAACTACAGTAACTATCGATGAGGATGTGATGGCCGTCGCACGGGCACTGGCTGATCGGACGGGGTGTAGTCTCGGGAGCGCTTTGTCCGAATTGGCCCGTCGCGGCTTCAGGGGAACGACCAGTGGGGAATCGAAAGTGGACGGAACAGTGTTTACCGTCGCCGCCGATGCTGAGCCAATCACCAGCGAAGATGTCTACCGAGCACTGAGCGACTGGCCGTGACCGCGCTGCTGGACGTCAACGTCCTGATAGCGCTCGCCTGGCCCAACCACGTGCACCATGCCGCGACAAGGACCTGGTTTGAAGAGCAACGGCATAAGGGGTGGGCGACCTGCACATTGACAGAGGCAGGATTCGTGCGACTCTCGTGCAACCCGTCAGTGGTCCGGCATAACGTTACCCCTCTTGATGCCATTGCGGTCCTGGAAAGGCTGACAAGGCTCGGCGTCCACACGTTCTGGCCACTGGACCAGTCTATGCTTAGCCTGCCGAGGTCAATCGGCGTACGACTCCAGGGGTATCGCCAAATTACGGATGCAGTATTGCTGGCTACAGCAATGAAACTAGATGGACAGTTAGCCACGCTGGACGCAGGCATGGAAGGGTTGGTCACCGAGAGCGAACGAGGATTCCTGAGCATAATTCCAGTGTAAGAGGGGTGTGGACACACATCGTTTGACACGATTTTTCGGTACGGAATAGAATGCGGACACCTACAGGGGCGTCGGCCCCGAGCCCAAGGGGAGGGGTATATGGCAAACAAGGCCTTCGTTCTCATCGAGACTGCAGTCGGAACTACCAACACCGTCGTCAAGAACCTGAGGGATGTCCCGGGTGTAACGTCGGTGGATGCCGTGGTCGGGCCCTACGACGTGATAGTCGTCCTGGAAGCCGAGGACGTTAACACCATCGGAGAGTTGGTGACCAATAAGGTCCACGCGGTCGGAAGCGTCGTCAAGACCGTGACGTGTCTGGCCGTGTCCCTTCCCTGACGAACGCACGCAGCCCTTTCCAGCGCTTTATGTCCCGGTTTCAGGACCGGTGAATAGAGCAATATGTTTTTGCTACACAGGTTGAAGGTATGAATGCCAAGGTAGTGGACGCCGACGCCCACGTGACCGAGCCCCCGGACCTCTGGGAGCGGTACATAGATCCCGAGTACCGGCACCTGGCCATGCGGCTGACGAAGGACGACCAGGGGCTGGAATATCTTTCGGTTAACGGGCAAAAGCCGGTGGGGCTGCTCCTGCAGGGCGGCACGCTGGGCCGGATCTGCTCCATCGACCAGGACCTCGTACCCCTCCTCACGCCGGGGATGGTCACTTATGAAGAGGGCATAGTGCAGGGCGCAGTCGATCCGCACGAGCGGATAAGGGTGCTCGACGAGGACGGCATAGACGTGGCCGTCCTGTATCCATCCCTCGGGCTTAGCTGGCAGGCCGAGTGCCGGCAGGCGGATGTCGCGGAGGCGTACTGCCGTGCCTACAACGACTGGCTCTTCGACTTCTGCGAACCCTACCCCGAACGGCTGATACCCGTGGCCATGATCTCCATGATCGAGGTGGAGGGAGCGGTAGCGGAGCTGTCTCGGGCGGGGGGTCTGGGGGCGAAGGGGATGATGCTGAGCGCTAACTCGGTGAACGGGCGGCCCTACGGGGACGTCTATTTCGACCCCTTCTGGGCAGAGGCCCAGGGCCAGGGGATTCCCATCGGCCTGCACGTTGTCGGCGACCCCAGTTTCCCCGGCAGCGATCTATACCCAATCCACGAGTCGCCCGCCTACCCGCCGACGCCCTGGTGGTTCACCAACGTCATGGCCCCAGGAAACGTGATGATCGCCTTTACCACCCTGTTCGAAGGCGGAGTGTTCGATCGGTTCCCGGGCCTCAAGGTGGCGGTGCTGGAAAGCGGATGCGGCTGGATAGCCTGGTGGCTGGACAGGATGGACCACACTTCCGAGCAGTTCCATTTCACCACCCCCATGAAGCTCATGCCCAGCGAGTATTTTCGAAACCAGTGCTGGATCTCCATGGACCCCGACGAGGACCTGGCGCTGCCCATGATCGAAAGGCTGCAGGCCGACCGTTTCGTATGGGCGTCGGACTATCCGCACTCGGAAGGCCACTCGGACCCCGTCAACACGATCAGGCAAACCTTAAACCCCCTGCCGGAGCCCGACCGGGCCAAGGTGCTGGGAGAAAACGCCATCCGGCTTTACAATTTGTAGGTTATTGATCCCCCGACAAGGAGAGAAGACATGGACTTGCACCTGAATGATGAACAGACCGCATTTCGCCAGGAGGTGAGGGACTTTCTCGATGAGAACCTGCCCTCAGACTGGATAGGAGGCCCGATATCTTTCGCACACGTCGACCAGGCCACGGAGATGAAGTGGCGGAAGATGGTGGCAGAAAAGGGTTGGAACACCATGGGCTGGCCGGAGGAATACGGCGGACAGGGCGCATCTCCCATATCCCAGCTCATCTTCCAGGAAGAGTGGGAGTACCGCGGGGCCCCGGGCCTCGACACCTTCGGGCTCAACCTCCTGGGCCCCACGCTCATGCACCACGGTACTGAAGAGCAGAAGAGGGCGTATCTCGGTGCGATAGCCAGGGGTGAGGCCGTGTGGTGCCAGGGGTTCAGCGAGCCGGAGTCGGGGTCGGACCTGGCGTCGCTGCAGACTCGAGCGGTGCTGGACGGGGACGAGTACGTGATCAACGGCCAGAAGATCTGGTCCAGCTACGCGCAGTACGCCGACCACATGTTCCTGCTGGCCCGCACCGACACCGAGGCGGTCAAGCACCGGGGCATCACCTTCTTCCTGATGGACATGGACACGCCGGGCATCACCGTCCGGCCCATCCAGGAGATGAGCGGTGAAAGCTCCTTCAACGAGGAATTCTTCGACAACGTCCGGGTCCCGAAGAACAACGTCCTGGGCGAGGTGAACCGGGGCTGGTACGTCGCCATGACCCTACTGGACTTCGAACGCACGGGAATCAACCACCCGGCCGGAGGCAAGCGTATCCTGGACCTCCTGATCGCCTACGCCAACGAGACCACCGTGAACGGAAAGACCCTTGCGCAGACCCCGAGAATTCGCCACAAGCTCGCCGACGTTGCCGTAGACCTGGAAACGTCCCGGATGATGGCCTACCGCATCGCCTGGATGCAGGCCGAGGGCATCGTGCCGAACATGGAGGCGTCGCTGCTCAGGTTGCTGAGCACCCAGACGTCACAGAAGCTGGCTCGGGTGGGGATGGAAGTAATGGGCATGAAAGGTCAGCTGGAGGCGGGCTCCAAATATGCCGAGATCCAGGGGTTCATCTCGAACCAGTACCTGTTTGCTGTGCCGTACACCATAGAGTCGGGCTCGCAGGAGATCCAGCGCAACGTAGTCGCGACTCGGGGGCTGGGGCTGCCTCGGGGGGCTTAGGGGGTATCAAGCATCCCCAAGTTTAGCTAGAGATGAGCTGCTCAGAATTGAACTGAGGCGTTCGTCTGATGGCCAATACAGATACTGGCCATCCCGTTCCTCCTTGACGCACGCGTGTGGAAAGGTCTCTTTGAGCCAGTCGGGGATCGGATGACGGGGCCAAGGATTTTCATATAAGCAGACTCTCGCGTTTTCAACATCGTTGGGCCTTACCCCTTGAAATAATAGAATCCCACTAATCGTGGAGTTTTCCTTCCTGCCCCATAAGCTTCTGCGTCTCATGTCTTCCCGAAATGGGGTAATGCGGCTAATGCCTGTTTCTGCACTTTGCTCCGACCCGAAAAGTGCAACCGACATATCAATACGACCAAGGCAGAAGTCTGCGATATCGTTAATCGTCACAATTACGGGCTTCCCGGCATTCTTGTGCTGTTTCACTTTTTCTCTTGCCTTAGAAATAAGAGGAGAAACGGCATCGACACCACCACCGCGCCCGAAACCCGCCAATAGCAAGTCAGGGATGCCCCGTTTATTCTCCGAGCGTGGGCTGGCATGAATTTCTATCTCCCAGACCTTCGGGGGAGTAACTTCATTACGAGGAGGCGTCCCGCTTGGAAACGAAAAGGGTTTTCTTTGGGCTGTTAAGATTTCGGAACTCAGTCCCTCCATCCATTTTTTAATGGGAGTAAGTTCCTTCTTAGAGAGATATCGATAGAGCTCTCCGGATGCTGAGGCCAAAAACCAATAAAGGTACGGAACCTTGCAGATTTCATCTAACTTCCTGCAGACATCTTCTTCCGTCGGCCTGAATTTCGAGAATTGCTCTGGTCGCAGGACTGAGGCTTCCGCATAGAGGCTCGTGCCATCAGGAGTAGTCACTAGATAGTCTGAGAATCTGCCATTGATTGGCGGATGGAGCTTTCGATCGCATCCCAATTCGCAGAATAATCTGCCGACAAATGCCTCGAAGAAATCGTCAAGACTCTGATGATCCATTTTGCAAATACGAGGTTGCCTGTACTAGGGCGCTAAAGCGCGTCGCAGAATTCAGTCACGGTAATGCCAGCGCTGCGGATGAGGCTGCGGAGAGTGCCTTTAGCGACGGTCTGATGATTGGGTACTGATAGGGTCGCCATTTCACCGGGCTTGGTCATCACTATGTGACTGCCCCGCCGCCGGGCCACGGACCACCCCAACCGCTCGAAATTCCGCACCGTTTCCTCGCCGCTGAGAACGGGCAGGCGAGGCATTACAACGCCACTTCTACCTGCTGCGTCTCAATCGTCAACGGCAGTCCCTGTTCGGCGCGCACTTCCAGGCAGAGGGCGATAGCTTCCCTTATATTGTCCAGCGCTTCGTCCTTAGTGGCGCCCTGACTCACGCAACCCGGAATCGACGGGCATTCGATAATCCAGACCCCATCCTCGTCTCGATCAATGGTTACGTTCAGTTTCATTTTTCAGTCCTCCAAGGGTCCCGGCATGAAGCACACCCGATAATTCAGACTACGTAATCGCTCGTACGTCTGTCAATAATCACCCCCGTTTGCCCCCCACCCCCGGCCCGAATACAATAGCCCTATACCCACGCACCCTGTAAAGGAGCCGTCATGGATTTTGCACTCACCGCCGAGGAAAAGGCCTTTCAGAAAGAGCTCACCGAGTTCCTGGACACCGAGATGCCCGAGGACTGGGACGAACCTCAGCCTGACATCTATGCCGTCGGTAGGCAGGAGATGGAGATGCGCCGCAAGTTCGGCGACAAGGGTTGGCGCACAATGGCCTGGCCCAAGGAGTACGGCGGTCAGGCCGCCACGCCGGTGATGCAGCTTATCTTCAAGGAGATGGTCAGCCACCGGGGCGCCCAGAAGGTCGAGGACCAAGGCATCGACTTCATTGGCCCGACCATCATCATCCACGGCACCGAGGAGCAGAAAAAGGAGCACCTGACCCGCATATCCAAGGGCGAGGCCTTCTGGTGCCAGGGATTCAGCGAGCCCGAGGCGGGCTCTGACCTCGCCGGCCTGCAGACCCGCGCCGTCGAGGATGGGGACGACTACGTCATCAACGGCCGGAAGATCTGGACGAGCTTCGCCCACCTGGCTAACTGGATGCACATCCTCACCCGCACCGACCCCGACGCCCCCAAGCACCGGGGCATCACCTACTTCCTGCTGGACATGAGCACGCCGGGCATATCCATCCGCCCGCTGATCACAATGGCCGGCCAGCACCACTTCAACGAGGTCACCTTCGACAACGTCCGAGTGCCCAAGAAGAACATGCTGGGGGAGAAGAACCGGGGCTGGTACGCGGCAATGTCGGCGCTGGACTTCGAGAGGTCGGGCATCGAGTACCCGGCCCGGGCCAAGCGAGTTCTGGAAGACGTGACCCGTTATGCACAGGAGACCAGGGTCAACGGCGGCGCCCTTATCGACGACCCGGCAGTGAAGGGCAAGCTCTCCGATGCCGCCATAGACATCGAGGTTAGCCGGCTGTTGTGCTACCGGATCGCCTGGATGCAGGGCGCAGGCCTGGTCCCCAACCACGAGGCGTCGATAGGAAAGCTGTACGGGTCGGAGATGTGGATCCGGGTAGCGAACACCTTCACCCATATCCTGGGTCTCGGGAGCCAGCTTACCGAGGGCTCCAAATACGCTCCGATGGAGGGCGTCATCCCGGACTTCTACCTGAACGTCGTGGCCGGGGCGATATACTCGGGCACCTCGGAAGTGCAGAGGGGAATCATCGCGCGTCGGGGGTTGGGGTTGCCTCGGGGGACGTAGCTCCTCAGGACCGAAGACGAACATGCAGCGTGAAGAGCACACAAAGCTGTCCCAGGCGCTTTTGGAGGCGTCAGGCAGGAGCTTCGCCTCAGGTGAACGTATTCAAGGCTCACAAGAACTCTGGGGTGCGGCGACCCATGCTGTGATGTCCGTCGTCTCACAGCTCGGCTGGAAATGGGACATGGAGGAGTTGTTGAAAGAAACAGTGGCAATCTTGGCCATTGAGTTGGAAGACCCGTTCCTTGGAGACGGATTCGACGCTGCGATAAAGTTCCACCACAATTTCTACGACGGTGAGATGGGAGAACGCGAAATCGAAGCGGAGTATCCCAAGGTGCACCAGTTCGTAAATGCGCTTTTGCCAACAGTGAAAGCATCGGGGCCAAGAGTTGGATGAAACACGAGACACATAGGCAGACTGCCCTCAACTTCCTGTTGCAGTCGGATAGAGAATTCGAAGCTGGTGATCATCTCCAGGGTTCGGAGAAACTGTGGGGCGCAGCAGCCCACGCGGTAATGGCTGTAGCTATCGAGCGCGAATGGAGTGATTGCCGCAGCCACCGCGCTATGAAGAATGTTTCAGTCCAGCTGTCTGAGGAAGTCGAAGACGACTGGCCTGTTGCGGGATTCGGTATTGCAGAGAAATTCCACAAGAATTTCTATCATGACGAGATGCATGACTACGACATTGAGTTGGAAAGACCCATCGTCCAAAGGTTCGTGTACAGGACACTTGCCCTGACCAATGGGGAATAGCAGGGCGATGGATAACTCCCGGAGAATGACACTTTGAAGGGTCGAGTCCTCAGCTATTCCGTCCAGGAAAATGCCGGGTTGATCTCCGGCGACGACGGCAATCGCTACACTTTCGAAGGGCGGCAATGGCAGGAGCAGGCCTTGCCTGTACAGGGAAGCTACGTGGACTTCCAGGTCGCGCAGGGCGCCGACCAGGCGGTGAGCATCTATCTGGCCCGTGAGTCCGCGCCTGGCAGCCTCGGTGAGAAGAGCAAGGTGGTGGCGGGGGTGTTGTCCATACTGTTTGGAGTGCTTGGGGTGCACAAGTTCTACCTTGGCTACTCGGGGCAGGGAGCGTTGCTGCTGGTCCTGTTCATCCTCGGCATTCCCCTGATGTTTCTATTTGGCATCGGGATCATAGTGTGGCTTGTCGTGGGGATAATCACGCTCGTGGAAGGCATCATCTACCTCACCAAACCCGACGCGGAATTCCAAGAGACCTACGTCAAGGGCCGCAAGCCCTGGTTTTGAATCGTGGTCTGACCGTTCTGGGATCGCTGCACCTATTCACAACCTGGTACTTCTTTGCTGATCACGCCCTTGATTGTCATTACGAGGCTCCGCGAAGAATGACAGTTAGTGGCGTGTTCTCCTTAGTAAGACACCTGAAGATTGATTAAGGACGGCCAAGTCTCGGTATATCCCCATGAACTTCCACCTCACCCCCGAGGAACTCGCCTTCCAGTCTAATGTCCGCGCTTACTTGCAGTCGGTCACTGATGGGTGGGACATACCCCGAGACGATCAGGAGTACCAGGTCCGCGCCCGGGTGGTGAGGGAGGGGTTGGGGGAGAGGGGGTGGCTGACCCTCAACTGGGGTTCATCGAGCGAAGCGTCTGTAGTGAAGACGACCATTTTGCGGGAGGAGATGGCCTACTATCTCGTGCCACGGGCTAATGACTACGGGACCGACCTTGCCGGGCCCCTACTCCTGAGACACGGTACGGACGAACAGCGAAAAAGTCACCTCGGGTTCCTGGCGGAGGGGCGGGAGTGGTGGTGTGTCGGGTTTACCGAGCCCCTGGCAGGCACCGATCTCGAGAATATCAAGACTCGCGCCGCTGAACGAGGGGAGAGCTATGTACTGACCGGCCAGAAGGACTATGGGGAGTGGGCGCAGTCCTCGGGGTGGTGCCACCTGCTGGCTCGGACGGAGAGAGAGTCTACCGGACGCGACGGGCTGACCTGGTTCCTGCTGGACATGTCGACGCCCGGCATCTTTCTCAATCCCGTCGAGTACACCACAGGCCGCATCTTCGCCGAGATATTTCTTGACGACGTCGCCGTTACGGAGTCGGCCATCCTTGGAGAGCGGGGACGTGGATGGGACATCGTCGATGAGTTCTTGGTCGAGGCGCGGTCGGGCTTCGAGCATATTGGCTGGACGCGGAGGATGCTCGATTTGGCCCTGGAGTCGGGGGGTGGGGGGGTGGGGCGAAGGGCACGGCTGGCCGAGGCTTCTGTGGACATCGAAGTTGCCCGTCTGCTATCCTATCGCAGCCTTTCGTCGGGGAGCGAAAGTGGTCAGATGAGGCGTCGGGCGTCCATGGCCAAACTCTTCAGTTCAGAGGTATTTCAAAGAGTCGCGGAGACGGCGATGAACATGATTGGGCTGCACGGGCAGGGTGCCGAAAGGCTTGTGCAGCACGTCTATCTGGAGGCCGCCTCCGCTTCCATATACCTGGGGCCATCGGAAGTGCACAGGAACATAATTTCAGGCATAAATCTCTCGGGTGGCAGGCCCGAATAGCACAGCACAGGAGCATCCAATGGAGTTCACTTTCAGCGAGGAAGACAGGCAGTTCAGGGGAGAACTCACTACCTTCCTCCAGGAGCAGCTCCCCGACAACTGGTGGGGCGAAGAGGCCTACGACGAAAGCGTGTGGCCCTTCACCCTGGAGATGAGGAAGAAGTTGGGAGAAAAGGGTTGGCTGGCAATCTCCTGGCCTAAGGAGTACGGCGGCTCGGATGCTTCGCCGGGACAGTCGATGATCTATAGCGAGGAGATGGCCTACCACCGGGCCCCGGGCAAGGACATCCAGGGGGTCGGGTTTATAGGCCCCTGCCTCATGATTCACGGCACCGAAGAGCAGAAACTCCAGCACCTTCGGCCCATATCCGAAGGCAAAGTAAACTGGTGCCAGGGGTTCAGCGAGCCGGAGTCGGGCTCCGACCTTGCCTCGCTTTCAACCAGGGCAGTGGAGGACGGCGACGACTTCGTGATCACGGGTCAGAAGATATGGTCCAGCGGCGCCCACGTGTCGGACTGGTGCCACCTTCTCGCCCGCACGGACCCCGACGCCCCCAAGCACCGCGGCATCACCTACTTCCTTATCGACATGAAAACGCCCGGTGTGGACGTGCGCGGGATCACCGACCTTACGGGTCACCACCGGTTCAACGAGATCTTCCTCGACAACGTCCGGGTGCCCAAGGAGAACGTCATCGGCGAGGTAAACCGGGGCTGGTATGCTGCGATGTCGACCCTCGACTTTGAGCGCACGGGCATCGAGAACTCCGCCGACACTCGGAGGATGATTGACGACCTGCTTGAGTACGTGAAGGAGACCCCCTGGAATGGCGGCGCCCTTGTCGACGATCCGGGGACAAAAGGCAAGCTTGCCGAGATGCGCATTGAGGCAGAGATTGCGCGAATGCTCTCCTACCGGGTGATGTGGCTGCAGAGCGTCGGGCAGGTGCCCAACTACGAAGCGTCGGTGGCCAAGGCTTTTGGTGCGGAAATGGTCCAACAGTGCGTCAATCTGGCCATGCAGATACTGGGCATGTCGGCGCAGCTGGCCGAGGGCTCCAAGTGGGCGCCCTTCAAAGGGTACGTCGAGAGAACGTACCTCAACGCCCTCAGCCGCACTATTGCCGGCGGCACCAGCGAGGTGCAGCGCAATATCATCGCTACTCGGGGGCTGGGGTTGCCGAGAGGGGCTTAGGCCCGCAATCCGGCCTTCCCGAGAAGTCGGAAATCCATCCCCGACGGGGTCCCGTCCCCTCAGGACGTAACCGATATCGCCTGCTTGCTGTAGGCCGAGTCGTCCACCTGCTGTACCAGGAACTGGGCCAAATCGGCGCGGCTAATATGCCCGACTTTCCTTGAATTGCTGGCTATATAGTCGTTTGTGGCCAGCCCGTCTTTCAGGATAGCCGCGCGTACGATTGTCCAGTCCAACGAGCTACCTATGACCACCGACTCCTGTTTTGCGTGGTCGGCGTATATATTGCGCAGCAACGTACGGAACATGATCTTGGCAAGCCAGGGAGTTTGCTTCCAGCTTTCTCCGACACCCGTCGCCGACAGCACAACTAGCCGACCGACCCCGTGTTTCGTCATCCCGTTCACCACGTTTCGGGTGCCGACACTCAGCGTCGTCCTGTCCCGCAGACCGTTGCTGCCCAGGGCGATGATCACGGCATCTTGACCGGCCACCGACGCAGCCACGGAATCAGCGTTGGTTACGTCTCCCTGTGCCACCTCCAAGTCGGTGGACTGCCCATCGAGCTTGCTTAGGGAGCGGGTGAAGGCCGTAACCTTGTGGCCCTGCTCCACTGCTTGGCGGCACACGTCCAGCCCCGTTTTTCCGGTGGCCCCGAATACAATCACCTTCATGCAATACTCTCCTGTTTGTTGGCTCAGCTATCAAAGTTCTGAGCAGTCTATCGGATGTACGGCAATTGCCATCGAGTCCTCTATAATGGCGCTGCTGGATAATCATACCTTCTGAGAATAACGCCATGCACTTCACCTTCACTCCCGAAGAATCCGCTTTCCGAAAGGACCTCCAGGACTTCCTGAAGGCCGAGATCCCCCCCGGCTACAAGGGCGCCGACGAATATGGCCGCAGCGAGGACGTGGAGTTCGAGCGGCACATGCGTCGAGGGCTCATCGACAGGGGCTGGCTGACTATGGCCTGGCCCCGGGAGTACGGCGGACAGGATGCCTCCAATGTGAAGATGGCCATTTTTGCCGAGGAGATGATGTACCACGAGGCCCCCGGCAAGGACAGCTCGGGGGTCGGGCTCCTGGCCCCGGCGGTCATGCGCCACGGGACGCCGGAGCAGAAGGCCAAGTACCTCCCACCCATCTCCAGGGGCGAGGTCACCTGGGCCCAGGGTTTCAGCGAGCCGGAGTCGGGGTCCGACCTGGCATCTTTGCAGACCCGGGCCGTGAAGGACGGCGACGATTACCTGATCACCGGCCAGAAGATCTGGTCCAGCGGCGCCCACCTGGCCGACTGGATGTTCGTACTGGCTCGCACGGACCCCGACGCCCCAAAGCACCGGGGCATCACCTACTTCCTGGTCGACATGAAGACTCCCGGAATCACCGTCCGGCCCATCATCAACATGGTCGGCGACCACCACTTCAACGAGGAGTATTTCGACAATGTCCGGGTCCCAGCGGAGAACATAATCGGGGAGGTGAACCGGGGCTGGTATGTCGCGATGACCACCCTCAACTTCGAACGGGAAGGCACGACCTACACTGCCCGAGCCCGAAAACCTCTGGACATGCTCGTCTCTTTGCTGAAGAAGGCCCGCACGAACGGTAACGGATTGGAGTTGACCCCGGCCCTGCGCCACCGTCTGGCCGATCGGGTGCTGGAGACGGAGGTGAGCAGGATTCTGGCCTATCGGATTGCCTGGATGGTGGACCAAGGGCTCGAGCCCCAGCACGAGGCTTCCATATCCAAGCTGATCAGCAGCGAGCTGTTGATGCGGGTCGCCAACACGGGGATGCAGGTGTTGGGCATGATGGGTCAGCTCGCCGAGGACTCCAAATGGGCCCTGCTCAAGGGCAAGTTCCACCGCATGTACCTCTGGAGCATCAGCGAGCCCATAGGCGGCGGGACCTCGGAGATACAGCGCAACATCATCGCCACTCGAGGGCTCGGGCTTCCGAGGGGGACTTAGTCCGTCATTCCGGCTCCCGAACCGAAATCCGGGGGAGGATGGCCGCTAGTATTCGGGCCTAGATGTCCAGTCTAGCAGTGCGGCTTGTGCGGCCAGACCTTCTGCCTGAGACACCCTCGCCCGAGCATGGTCTACGTATTCCGGGTTGATTTCGTAGCCGACATATCTCCGGTTGGTCTGCACTGCCGCCTCCGCCGTCGTGCCTGATCCCATAAACGGGTCCAGCACGATGTCATCCTTAAAGGAATAAAGGTGGACCAGCCTCAGAGGAAGCTCGACGGGGAAGGGGGCGGGGTGGTTGGCTTTTCTCGCGCTGGCGGCAGGGAAGCGCCAGATGCTCTTCGTGTATTCCAGGAACTCGTCCCGGCCCACGCTGTTCTCCCCTGTCACCCGACGCTTGTAGGCGTCCTTGCAGAAAACCAGGATGTATTCATGCACGTCTCGCAGCACCGGATTGCTCGCAGAACGCCAGCTTCCCCACGCACAGGAAGTGCCTGCGCTGGCGCCCTTGTCCCAGATAATCTCGCCGCGCATCTGGAACCCGCACTCACGGGCGATGTCCATGATGTCGACATGCAGGGGGATGTAAGGCGTCCGCCCGACATTGGCTATGTTCACGCACGCACGACCCCCCTCTACCAGCGTCCGGTACGTCTCCTGGAGGACGTCGGATAGCAGGTCACGGTACTCGGATAGCGAAAGGTCGTCGTCGTAGTCCTTGCCGACGTTGTACGGCGGCGAGGTGATCATCAGGTGGACCGAGTTGTCGGGGAGGTGGTGCATGTTCCGGGCGTCGGCGCAGTGGATGACGTCCACCTGGTCGGGGGTGTGCTCTCGGTACTCTCCGGAGTCCTTAGACCCGTTCCGCAAGTCTGCGTAGATGCGCTTACTGTAGAACTCACGGGAGTCGTGGCCCTCTCGGGACATGGTGCCGAAGGAGGAGGTCTTGCTGCGTTTGGGGTTGCGTGTCACGGTTTTATTCTAAGCCTAAGCAGGCGTGGCCGCTATGGTGCACCTCCCCCTCCCCCCGCTCATACTTCGAGTGCCTGAGCGCGACGCGCTCAGGCCATTTGTCGTGCTAAAGGAAAGACCTGCGAGGGGTTAGTTTTTGACGTATTCGATGCGGGGGAGCATGACGTCAAACATGCGCTCGAGGGCCATGGTATGGCTGCACATGTTCCAGGAGGTGAAGAAACCGCAGTCGCATCGGAGGACGTTGTCGTCATAGGTGACGTTGTGGCGCTTGTGGGCGCCTCGGAAGCTAAGGCTGAAGTTGTTGAACTGGACCCTGTCGGGCTCTTCAGCGTAGGCCTTGGCTTTCTGAATCTTTCCGATGAGGCTGGATTGCATGTGCTCTCCTTATGACGTAACTGCGCTGCGGACTCCCAAGGTATCGTGCGCCGGGCCCCGGGCGCCTAATTGATTTTACATATATCGTGTCTCGGAGGTCAACGAGATATGTTAAAGCGTCATCGGGACACGATGCGGGTGGGCAAGTCCTAGATTCCTCGCTGGGCCTTGGAATGGTACGGATCCTGGGGTCAGGGAACTAGCTGAAGAGCTGGCCAAACCTTTCAATTGGACGCACCCTAAGGTTGCAATTGGACGACCTATAGCTTTGTAATTGGACGTCATTTTCGGTGCTGGGTTGATTTGCGGCTACTTCATGCAATATGCTACACTTAGCATCATAGCATTCCAAAGGACAGGTGATAGATGCATGATGGTTCAGATTACAACTCGGGTCTCCGACTCGGTGGCCAGGGCACTGGATGAGGCAGCAACGCGGCAACGGCGGAGCCGTGCAGACCTGGTGCGCCGTATGATCGAGCAATACCTGGAAGATTTCGATGACCTCTCGATCGCGTTGCAGAGACTGCAGGATCCGCTGGACCCGGTAGAGGACTGGGATGAGGTCAGGCGTGCCCTTCTCGATTCGGATTAAGCGCAGCGCGGCGAAGGAACTGCAGTCGGTTAGCAAGGAGAAGCGAGTCCGCTTGGTTGAGGCGATAGATTCGCTGAGAGAAAACCCGCTGGGGGGAAGTCCGCTAAAGGGTGGTTTGAAAGGGCTGAGACGGCTGCGAGTCGGAGACTACCGGATCTTGTACGAAGTCCTGGACGGCGAGCTAGTTATCCTGGTGGTTCGCGTCTCGCATCGCCGGGAGGCCTACAGATCAGGGTAAGTGGTGTGATGTCGAGTACGTGACGGTTTGGAAGTTGTGGGCCACCCCTGCTCGACCCTTCGACTTCGCTCAGGGTGAGCGGCCCCAGCCGAGAGTCTAAGGATAGAACAACCCCTCCGCCGCCCGGGTTAGCTCTTCCCTAAAGTCCGGATGGGCTATCGAGATTAGCTCTTGGGCGCGTTCGCGGTTGGACTTGCCGAGGAGCTGCGCGACTCCGTATTCGGTAATGATGGTGTCGGCGAAGGTGCGGGGGACGCTGATTATGGTGCCTTCCTCGTGCTGGGCCACGATTCTCGAGGCTATGCCCCCCAGGGCCGTGGACCTGAGCAGGGTAATCCCTCGGCCTCCCCTGGACATGACCGCACCCATCTGGAAGTCGAACTGGCCGCCGGTGCCGCTCATCAGCCGGCCCCCGAAGACGGTCTCGGCGTTGATCTGTCCCGTGAGGTCGACGGAGAGGGCATTGTTGATGGAGACCAGGTTGTCGTTCTGGGCGGCCGTTGTTGCCTTGGCTACGTAGTCGACGTCAAGCTGCTCTATGAGCGGGTTTTCGTGGGCGTAGTCCAGCTCTTTGTAGGTAGAACCGAGCAGCGCCCCGAAGATGGCCTTGTCCTTGTGGAAGTTCTTACGGGCCCCGGTTATGACCCCGCGCCTTATAAGGTCGATGGCTCCCGGAACGCCCATTTCCGAATGCCAGCCAAGGTCTTTCTTGTCGTCGAATGCGCCGACGGTGGCGAGGAAGCGGCTCGGGGTGCCGGTGCCGATCTGCAGGGTGTCGCCGTCTTTGACCAGCTCCGAAACGTAGGACGCTATGGTCTTGGCATCATCGTCGGGCTCAATCCAGCACTGGTATCTTGCGAAGCGCAGGATCTGCTTCACCTCTCTTTCGACAAGGTGAGGTAGGTGTTCGGAGCGGTCTCGGGGGTCCATGTCGGGGACGAACTCGTCCAGGAGCGCCCGAACTTCTTCATCCTTCACCGAAGCGAGCAATGCAGCGGCTTGGGCATCGGACAGCTGAGCGGGCGTGTCTTCGACGAACTTGTCGATCTCCGAGACATGGACGTAGTTGTGGCCAAAGGTCCTGATCTGCGATTCGTCAACTTGTGCGATGACCTTCTTCGACCGTCTGACGAAGCCCCGCTTGTTCCAGAGATGCCCGCCGAAGCTGCAGTAGCCGTTGGCGTCGGGGGGCGAGGTGACGACCATGAATACGTCCATGGGAGGCACGTCGCCGAAGTCCGTCGAATAGCGTTTGAACTGGGTGGAGAAGATCATGGGGATGTAGTCGACGATGCGCCGGTCGAGGGCCGAGCGGCCCATCTCCCCGAGAATCTGCTCGATGGTCACGGTGAAAGAGTCGCTCCAGCTTGGGTCGAACCAGCCGGGGTCTTCGATGGGAGCGTCGCAGGTTATCTTGATGTCTTTGAGTTCATCGCGGCGTGCGGCAAGGGCGTGGATCAGGGAGTCGGGGTGAGGGTAGATGGGGATATAGACGCGGTCGCCGGAGTCGACGATGCTTACGGCTTCCCCGGGGGAGACGAGGTTGCGGTTGTAGTGGTCTTGCCAGGTCATGGGGGTCTGCTTTGGTGTTTTGAGTTTGACCTAGGTGGTCGCGGGGTTATCTTTCACCCTCACCCTCTCACGCCAGAGTCACATCTCCGATCCGTTGAGGGAGAGGGGATTGGAGCCCCACCCCCATTCCGCTCTTGAGACCCTTCGACTCCGCTCAGGGCGAGCGGAATGCCCCTCCCCAGATTCCTCGTAGAGCCTCGGAATGACATTCATGTAAGAGTCCGGTATGAGGGAGAGGAAGGTTAGTAGCGGACGCGGCCGGGGAAGGTTAGATCCCAGAAGGTGGCGGTAGGCTTGACCTCGAAGAGGTGCCAGAAGTTCTTGATGTTGTTGGGATAGACCTCTTTCTCGAAGCGCTCCCAGTCCTCTTTGGAGTTCCAGCCCGTGACCTGGGATCCGACCCGCTCCTCGTCCCTGGAAATGAGGACGCAGACGAACCTGTTGCCCTCCGCCGCCACCAGGGGGCCCATCACTTCTTCTTCGTAGTGTCCGGATACGGTCTCTACCTGCCCTTCGTGGAGTTTGAAGTAGCTGGTCCTGACGTACATCGGCGATGGGCTGGAGAGAGAGCTCTCGTTAATCTGGAGGGTGCCGGGCCACAACACGTCCCAGTAGCGCACCTCGAAGGGCCCGTCGAAGCCGTCTTTCCAGCGGGCGTAGAGGGCCGGGCGCACGTTGCTTTCGAAGTTGTCGCAGTCCTCCTTGGAGTCCCATGCGCTGACAAACAGGCCGTTCTGCTCGTCGTCGGGGGAGGTCATGACGGCGAAGAGCCGGTTGCCAGGAGCCGCAGTGATGGGGCCCATCATCTGTTCGCGGATTCCGGCCTTGAGGTCGGCGAGACCCTCGGGGGTGAGTCGGTACCTGCTGGTGCGTACGTACATGGTTGTCTGTCCAGTCTTTCGATTAGAAGTTGGCGATTACGGGAAACTTGATGGTCCAGAAGGTGGCCACAGGAGGCTCTTCGAAGACGTGCTCCACCTTCCCGAAAACCTCCGGGAAGACGTTGTTGAGATAGTTGTCGCAGGCTTCCTTTGAGTCCCAACCCGAGACCTGGGACCCGACCCTCTCCTCCGTGGCCGAGTGGAGTACGAAGAGGAACCGGCTGCCCGGCTGGGTCACAATTGGCTGGACCACTTCCTCATCGAAGTTGTTGTAGACGTGGGTGACGCCCTCCGGCTTGAACTTGAAGCGGCTGGTGCGGACGTAGCAGTTGGGGCCTGCCGCCGCGAGGGGGTTGAACTTGAGCCTGCCGGGCCAGTTTATTTCCCAGAATCTCGGGACGGGGGGCTCGTCGAAGACCCAGTTCCACTCTTCCCAGACGGCGGGGTATACCTCGTTGAGGTAGTGGTCGCAAGCTTCTCTCGATTCCCAGCCGGAGACCTGCCGCACCTCCAGGGGGTTGTCGGCGTTCATTAGGACGGCGCAGAAACGGCCGCCGGGGGAGTCGAGAATCGGGCCGGCGACATTGGTCTGGTAGCCCTTTTCTACTGAGGGAACGCTCTCGGCCTTAAGCAAAGCCCTTCGATCCATTACGAACATAAAACGCTCCTCGGTTCCGGTGTGTCGGGACTAGAATGGCGGGGTCATTGTAGCACGGCCCCCCACTACCCGGCCCCCGACTCCGCAGTCGCTTCTTTACCGATGTTGTGGCGCTTTCGGAGGGGAATCTCCTTCAGCCCGACCAGCGCCACCGTCCCGATGACGGCGAACACGGATATGACTATGAAGACTTCCTGTATGGATGAGGCCAGGCTCTCCCTCATGGCGTCGACCACGGACTCCAGGGCCACGCCATCGCCCACTTCCGCCAGCCGGTCTTCGAGCATGGCGCGGGCCTCGGGGCTGACGAGGGCATTGGGGTCTTGGAGGTCATCGGTAAGCTCGGCGCCCATCAATTCACGGGTGTCGGGGGAGAGGTTGGCGGCGAGGTGGGTCGAGAGCCGGGAGGCGAGAAGCGACCCCATTATCGCCACGCCCAGTGACCCGCCGATGCTCCTGAAGAACTGCACGAAGGCCGTGACCAGCCCCATGAGTCCGTAGGGGAAGGCGTTCTGCACGACTATGGTGAACAGGGGGAAGGTGATGCCCAGCCCGACTCCCACGATCACCATGTTCCTTACCATCACGCCGCTGGAAGCGCTGCTGTCCATCATCGAAAGGAGTATTACCCCTGCCGACATCAGCGCCATGCCCGCAATGGCCAAATACCTGTAACGGCTCCATCGAGACAATAGTTGGCCCGCCAGCGTGCTGCTGACCACTGCCCCCAGCATCATGGGCGTAAGCACAAGCCCCGAGTTCGTCGCCGAGTCTCCCAGCACCCCCTGCCCGAATAAGGGCACGATCATTATGGTGCCGAACATGGCCATCCCGCTGAAGAAGGTGGAGACGGCAACGACGGTGAAAATGCGGTTTCGGAACAGGGAAAGGGGAAGGAGGGGTTCCGGGGCACGGGTCTCGATCAGCAGGAACAGAAGCAGCATTGCCGCTCCAAAGACCAGGGGCACGACCACTTGAGGCGAGCCCCACGGATATTGCTGACCGGCCAGGGAGACACCCAGCATCAACGGCAGGATCCCACCGATAAGGGCGAGAGCGCCCCAGTAGTCGACCTTCTGGCCGATTCCGCTCCGGGACATCGACGGCATGGCGGCGATAAGGGCAACCATGGCCGCTCCGCCCACGGGCAGGTTGATGTAGAAGATCCAGCGCCAGCTGAGGGTGTCGGTGAGGTAGCCGCCGACCATGGGGCCGACGATGCTGGCTATTCCGAAAACGGCGCCGATCAAACCCTGCCATTTGCCTCGCTCGGCGGGAGGGAAGATGTCGCCGATGACGGTGAAGGTGTTGGACATCAGGACAGCCGCCCCGGCTCCCTGCACGCCGCGGAATATGATCAGCTGGAGCATGTTCTGGGAGACGCCGGAGAGCGCGGACCCCAGCAGAAACACGGCTATCCCGATTATGAAGAGAAGCCGGCGGCCGTAGATATCCGACATCCGGCCTACGACCGGGACCAGGGAAGTCGACATCACGAGGTAGGCGGCCACCACCCAAGATATCTGGCTAAGGCCTCCGAGGTCGGCGACGATGCGGGGCAGGGCCGTGGCCACGATTGTCATGTCGAGGGCGGCGAGGAAGAGGCACATCATCGTGCCGAGGAGAATGAAGACGATGCGTGCCCTGTTGAGCCTGCCCACCGAGGCGAATGCGGGCGCTACATCCTCGGAGGAGGGAGTTACATCTGCTGTTTGAGAGCTGGGTTTGTGCATTGCCAAGCGTAAAGCCGATGCTACGCCGCAGATGTCGGCAAGTCAAAAGCGCATGCCTCGGGTGCTATCATGCTGGCAATCACACTGAAGGCTTGGCCCGGTGAGTGATACGCAAAGACTTGTTCTCTACAACGCCAACGTTCTGACCCTGGACCCGGGCGCGCCTCGGGCCACAGGGGTAGTGTGTGAGGGTGGGGTCATCATTTCTCTAGACGAGATGGACGTCCGGAGGGCGCTCGGGTCCGGGAAGTACGAGGAGATCGATTGCGAGGGTCGGACTGTGCTGCCCGGGTTCATCGACGCACACGTCCATTTTCTCGCCTACGCCTCCTCTCTCAACGCCGTAGACTGCTCACCCAACGCCGTCTCGTCCATTGAGGATATTGTGTCGGCGCTCCGGGAGCGGGCCGGTCGGACCAATAAGGGGGAGTGGGTGCGGGGGGCCGGCTACGACGAGTTTCGCCTCCGAGAGAACCGGCACCTGACCCGCCAGGACATCGACGCCCTGGTGCCCGACCATCCGGTGAAGCTGGGGCACAGGTCGGGGCACGGGACGGTGCTGAACAGCCGGGCAATGGCCCTCGCAGGAATCAGCATCGAGACGCCGGAGCCGGTGGGTGGTTACATCGAAAGGGACGTGGACACGGGGGAGCCCACGGGCCTGTTCATAGACCTGGACGATTGGCTGGACGCGCGACTCGGGCCCCAGCCCCGGGCGGACGAGATGGAGCCCGCTGCTCGACAAGCCGCAGAGGTATTCATGTCCAGGGGAATCACCTCCTTCCACGATGCTTCGCCGTGCAACTCGCTCAAACGGTGGGAGTTCTTCCGGTCACTGGTTGGCGGTCCCGAGCCTTTTCCCCGAATCACGCTAATGCCGGGGTACGGCCATTTACGAGAGTTCGTCGGGGCGGGGTTGGGGTTTGGGGTGGGGAATAACAGGCTGAAGGTCGGGCACTGCAAGGTCGTTCTTTCCCAGGCCAGTGGATCAATGCAGCCTTCACCACAGGAGTTGCGCGAATTGGTGCGGGAAGCGGCGTCTCTCGGGTTTCCGGTGGCGATCCACGCCGTGGAGGAGTCGGAGGTAGAGGCGGCAGTCGGGGCGATTGAGTCGGTGGATTCGCCGGGTCTGAGGCACCGTATAGAACATGCCTCGGTATGCCCCCCGCACCTAATTGCGAGACTAAAGGCCGTCAGTGTCACTGTCGTCACCCAGCCCGGCTTCATCTATCACAGCGGCGACAGGTACCTGGAAGAGCTATCAGACGGGGAGATTGAAAACCTGTACCCGATAAGAGCATGGCTTGATGCCGGTCTCGCTGTTGCAGCCTCATCGGATACGCCGGTCAGTCCGCCCGACCCGCTTCTCGGGATTCAGGCTTCCGTATTGCGGCAGGCCCGCACGGGTCAACCGGTCTCCCGGGAGCAGGAGATAACCATAGCTGAGGCGATGGCCCTTCACGGCGGCGCAGCGTCTAATCGCGGGGTTCCCGGGGGCCGGGTGGGGGTGATCAGGAAGGGCGTCTTGGCAGATTTCGCCGTGCTGGACCGGGACCCGGCCAGCGTGACTGCCGAGGAAATTGGGGGGATTGGAGTGTGGGCCACGGTGGTCGGGGGTGGGGTGGCGCATAGGCAAAGCGGTGCAAATTGAAGGTAGTACTTTCAATTTGCACCGGGGCAGTGGGGCTCCCGGCGAGCCACCCGTTTCTTATCAAGCCCGACACCGATCTGCGGGCAAGCGATGAAGATTCACGCTCCGCCTCAGGCGGACTTTCAGCACGGCGCATCTTCGACCTCGCGGGGCCTCGGAATGACAGGGTAAGACCTGCACTGACAGGGAAAGATGGCTTTCTCAGTGAGGAGCGATAAGAAGATGAGAGGAGGCTAGTTCTTCCTGACCAGGACGTAGGGGGGAAGTTCCAGCAGGGCCTTGCGGTAGGCGGTGTCGGGGAGGGGGGAGAGGGCTTCCTCTGCCTTTCGGCAGAAATCGTTGGCGATGGCGTAGGAGTCCTCGATCACCGAGGAGTTGTTGATCATTTCCAGGGCCCGCTGCAGGGGCCTATCGTCGTCCGGAGACTCAAAGATCGCCTTCACCGGGTCTTCATCGGGGTATCTTTCCTGGAGCAGGAGGGCCGGCAACGTGAGCACTCCCTGGGCAAGGTCGGCGCCGACGGGCTTGCCGACCTCTTTTTCCGTCCCCTGGAAGTCGAGGATATCGTCGATTATCTGGAAGGCCATTCCGAGACAGTAGCCGAAAGTGTGGAACCTCTCGACCGTATCCTCGGGGGCGCCGCTCAGGATGGCCCCCGACTCTGCGGCCGTGGTGAACAATGAAGCCGTCTTCTGGCGAATCCTCTCGTAGTAGTCGTCCCGACCAGTCGTCCAGTCGAAGGCCCCGAGCCGTTCCTGAAGCTCTCCTCGGGAGAGGTACATGATGGTCTCGGAGAAGAGGCGTATGACCTTGATGTTCTCGGTGGCGCAGACGAAGGTCGCAGACTTGGCGAAGAGGTAGTCGCCGACCAGCACCGCGGCGTTGTCTCCCCAGATGTTGCTGATTGTCGGCTGGCCGCGTCGGATGGCGGCCTTGTCTATGGTGTCGTCGTGGACGAGGGTGGCGATGTGCAGAAGCTCGACGGCGCAGGCCATCAGCCGGGGGAGGGCGGGATCGTGGTCATGGAACTTGGAAGAAAGTATGGTGATGGCGGGCCGGGTGCCCTTGCCTATGCTCTTCAGGGCGTGGGCAAGCATGGCCGCGAGGCCCGGAAAGTCTTCTTCGGCTATGGCAACCAGGTCTGATCTGACAAGGGAAAGCTCTTCCTTGATCGGATCGTAGATGGAGAGCGCTTTGCCGGTGGGCATGGACTGACGCATTCCTCAGCCGGAAGCCTGGCCCAGCCGGGCGGTCTCTTCCTCGGCGACTTCGTCTTCCAGCTTGGCAAAGAGGGGCGAGGGTTTCTCCAGTTCCCGGCCCGGGACAGGAGCCTCGACCGTCCATTCGGAGCGTTCGTCCAGCTCGCCGAGACCCAGGTAGCCGTGCAGCTTTTTCGAGCTGAAGGGCAGGAACGGGTAGAGCATGGTCTTCAGCGCCGTCACCACGGAGATGGCGCACCAGAGGGTCGTGGCGGCGGCGTCCTTGTCCTCTTTCACCTGGCGCCACGGGGCCTTTCTATCGAGGTAGCGGTTGGCCTCCTGGGCCAGGACCATCGTCTTCCTGACGGCCTCCTTGAAACGGCACCTGTATATCAGGTCGTCGACCTCCGAGAAGGTCTCCTTAATCTTGTCGAGCATATCCGACTCATCGGAGGAGAGAGGCCCAGGAGTCGGGACCCGGCCTTCGAAGTTGCGGTAGCTCATGGTGAGCACCCGGTGGACGAGATTGCCGTAGGTGCCGACAAGCTCGCCGTTGTTCCTGCGTACAAACTCGCTCCATGAGAAGTCGGAGTCCGAGGTGTCGGGCATGTTGGCCGAGAGATAGTAGCGGACAAGGTCCGGGGGGAAGTTGTCCAGGTAGTCGTGGATCCAGACCGCCCAGTTGCGGCTGGTGGAAAGCTGTTTGCCGTCGATGTTCAAATACTCGTTGGCGGGAACGTCGTAGGGTATGGCGCGGTCGCCGTACCCGAGCAGGATGGCCGGCCAGATGATGGTATGGAAGGGGATGTTGTCCTTGCCCATGAAATAGTAGCCCTTGGCGCCCTCTCCCCAGAAATCGCGCCACTTGTCCGGCGTGCCGCGGTTCTTGGCCCACTCGATGCTGGCCGAGAGATATCCGATGACCGCCTCGAACCATACGTAAATGCGCTTGTCGTCGTGATCGGGGAGGGGAATCGGGACTCCCCAGTCGATATCCCGGGTGATGGCTCTGTCCTTGAGGCCGTCCTTGAGCATCTGGAGGGTGAAGTTCAGGACGTTGGGCCGCCAGTGGTCCCGGGTCTCGACCCATTCGATGAGCCGGTCCTGGAAGGCGCTGAGCTTGAGAAAGTAGTGCTCGGAACGCCGAATCTCGGGGCTCGAGCCGCAGACCCGGCACTTCAGGTCCAAGAGGTCGGTAGGGTTGAGGGGCTTGCCACAGGCGTCGCACTGGTCGCCTCGGGCGCCGGCGTTGCCGCAGTGGGGGCAGGTGCCCTCGACATAGCGGTCGGGGAGGTAGCGGTTACAGTTTGCGCAGTGGGGGAGCTGCATCCCGTCCTTGTAGATGTACTCCTTGGAGAGCAGCTTCAGGAAGATGTCCTGGACGACCTCCCGATGGTTCGTTGTCCCCGTGGTGGTGAAGAGGTCGAAGGAGATGCCCATGCGGTCCCAGCAGTCGAGGAAGAGGGCCTGGTAGCGGTCGACAATTTCCTTCGGGGAAACGTTCTCTTTCTCGGCGCGGAGGGTGATGGGTGTGCCATGCTGATCGCTCCCGGAGACCATGAGGACCTGGTTGCCCTTGGCGCGATGGTATCGGGCGAAGATGTCGGCGGGAAGGTATGTCCCGGCCAGGTGGCCCAGGTGGAGAGGGCCGTTGGCGTAGGGCCAAGCGACGGATACTAAGATGCGTTCGGACAATAGGTTAGCCCTCGGGGGAACGCAAGGATTCTAGCACGGGGTGTGGGGAGGGGCAATTCGGGGGGGTCTTCGCCGCAGCCGTTTTCGTTGTCGGTGAATCGACGTTGGTGGTAGCATGCTAAGTGTCTTATAGCGCCGTGTGAAAGGTGGTCCGTAGAATGGCGAGAGAGAGAGGCAAGGACGAACGGGCTGTCGGAACGGCAGCACTCGATCCTGTCCTGGAGTCCAGGAAGGACGCGCCCTGGGACGATGAACCGTTGACGGCGGACGATAAAGAGGCCATCGCGGAAGCGAATGCGGACTACGCCGCCGATAGGATCGTATCACAAGAGGAGTTGCGGCAAGAGCTGGACATTTGACTTGGAAAGTCGCTTACGGCAGTGGGGCAGGAAGGGACATGAGACGCTTGGACAAGGCTTCCGGCGCTCGGATAGCCGATGCCCTGGACCGATTGGCAACCACAGGCATAGGCGATATTCGGCGAATTCGCAGTTCGGAAGGTGATTTTCGGTTGCGTGTTGGCAATTGGCGGATTATCTACGAGTACAGAGATGACGAACGCGAAATCTACGTCAAGAGGGTTAGTCGGAGAGATGCCGCATACAGGTGATGGAAGCCGGCTGTAGAGGGTAGGTATCGGCCAGCTGTAGAGGGCCATTGGCGTAGGGCCAGGCGACTGCGGGCAACATGCGTTCGGATAATACGCAAGCCCCGGCGAGACTGAAGGACTTTCGGCAACGTAAATGACCCGCCGAACAGGTTGGAAAGCCCACGGCTAAGCGCAGGGATTCTAGCATGGAGTGGGGGAGGGGGAATTCGGGGAGGCAGATTTCTCCCGCCCGCTCGGGATTGATATGAATCCCAGCATTCCCTGGTCGAGGAGAGAGGGGAATAGGGAAGCTACGGGTGATCATAATTATTAGTCCTGTCGTCAAGATATTCATCACGCCATCTCAATGGCTTGTTGGTTCTTACGTCACGAACTCCAGTTAAGTCAGGCCGATCTTTTGGGTCATATAGAAAGAAATCTAAATCTGACTGCCTTATTCCTTTCGCTGGGTTTTGGCCGTTGCGCGACAATTTTGCACCAGAAACAATGGGACTTGGAATCGCCCCGTGAAATTTCGTGCCAGCAAGATTAGCTCTGGACAAGTCGGTCCTACCCAACCACGCTTTACATAGACATGCTCCCTCCAAATCTGTATCAGATAAGTTAGCTAAGTCTAACTTCGCCGAGCAGAGCTTCACTTCCGTGAAGTTCCCTCCTCTGCCAAGCTTTAGAAGCTCCATTGTCGAAAATCTCTTCCAGAGTGACCAAGATGCACTGGTTAGATTAGCTCCAGAGAGATTGATGTTTCGCAGGTCGCTTTGCCGCAGGTCCAGTTGAAAATTGGCCGCTCCCTCTAAATCGATTTGCACCTTACCGCGCGAACCGATTGCGTTTATTAAAGCTTGGTTATCTTCTCTTGCCGGCGGGGCTATGTGAGGTGGGTCTCCATCCAAAGCTGGCCCATTTTTGTCAGAGGCATCTCCAATTGGGTTTCGTAGGGCTGCGCAGAACTGACGCATAACTGGGACGTGATATTGCTGAGGATATTCATCAGCTAGACGTTGTAGCTCGTAGATGCCGCCCAAGCGTTTCGCGAGGGTAGCACTTCCGAGTTCTTCAATACCCTTTTGATACCGTTGCTCGAGCACATCTTCTTGCGCAGTCTTTGCCTGCCGATCCGCAACCCTGCCACGCCAAAAGGCAAGCAATAGTGCTAGGGCGCCTCCAAACAATAGCCCGACATTCCGCAATGTTGTCGAGTAGGACTCTCTTTTTTCTTCATCTGGTATGGATGCTAGCCAATGCCAATGGTCGACTATAAGCCAAATTCCTACTGATACCATAACCAAAAGGACGAATAGCCCAATTGGCGTTCGCCTTCTGTGGATTTGGAACCACCGTTTACGTATGCACAGCTTGGAGTAGATCCAACATCTAGTGGCAAAACTCCAAACTTTCCTTGGTAAAGACTTTACCATGCTTGTATGCTTGGTCTTAATGCATGACAGGAGCAATGCAGTCTAATGCTCGTTACATTCTTCCCGATTTCGGAATAGCTCCCCAGCGATGAGGTCAACCATATACGCTAGGGTTCCATGGCTATGGCGCTGAGCAAATACTAGCTCTCCGCCCCGAACAGTAACAGGCATTGCCTAATTTTGTCGCCATGGGCTATCCGTACTACCCCCACAGGCAGCCTGAGGACTTCATTGAATGCATCTAGAATCTCTTCCTCTCACTCTTCTTCAATGCCTATCGTATCCAGAAGCGATGACGGCATTACGGAGAAGGTCGAGCCAGTATCTACCTGTGGATCTACAACTCCTGATGTCCGGCGACCCATGGGGCTGATGGTAATAGGCACTGCAAAGTCGCCCATGTCATTATGTTCCGTTTGTACGGCTCAGTTCCTTGCGGTGACACAAGCATAGCGTATTCTGCCCGGCTTGCACCACAATACAACTTCAAAGATACCTGTTCCTGACCCTCAGTTGCCCCCTCCCTCCGCCGCACTATCCTAGCCTCTAACCTAAAGGGGCCTTATTGTTCAAACGTGCAATACACCCAGGAGAAATACTAAAAGACGAGCTGGAGGAGTTCGGCGTAAGCCGCACGGCCTTCGCCCGACAAATCGACGTCCCGCCGAACCGGATAAGCCAGATAATTGCTGGGAAGAGATCGGTGACGGGGGACACGGCGTTGCGCTTCGGGCACTGGTTCGGCGTCGAGCCCCAATTCTGGCTCAACCTCCAAAGCCAGTTTGACCTGGCTACGGCTGAACGGAACAGTGGAGCCGCAATCAAGGCCTTGCCAAAGGCAATCCGGGAATAGCTGAAGGCCCCCAACCCCCCGCTCATACTTCGACTAAGCTCAGCACGAGCGGCCACACACCACCCTTCTCTTTGGCCCCACCACCCCGCCCCCGCTATAATGAATTCCTTATGGTGACTGGAAAGCGGACCGGGAAAGTTAGCGGCGTGGCATTGGCGGGGGGGATGAGCAGGCGGCTCGGGAGGAACAAGGCCGTCGAGCAGATTGGCGGGGAGTCGCTGATCGAGCGGGTGGTCGGCAGGCTCTCCCAGGTAAGCTCCGAGACCATAGTGGTCGTGGCAGAGGAGTCGAGGGTCGAGGCCCTGGACCTCCCACCCTGGGTCAGGACCGCCGCCGACATCTATCCCGGCAGCGGGTCCCTGGGCGGCATCTTCACCGGCCTCTCGTCGGCGGCAGGCGACTACGGCATCGTGGTTGCCTGCGACATGCCCTTCCTGAACACCGAACTGCTGGGATTCATGCTCGACATTTCCCCCGACTATGACGTCGTGGTCCCGAGACTGAACGGCAGACCTGAGCCGCTCCATGCCATATATTCGAAGAGCTGCCTTGAGCCCATCGAGAGTCGGCTGAAGCGCAAGGACCTCAAGATAGCCCTTTTCTTCGACGAGGTCAGGGTCGCCTATATCGAGGAAGACGACATCGACAGCCTGGACCCTCACCGGCTGAGTTTCTTCAACGTCAACACGCAGGAAGACCTGGACAGGGCCCTGGCCCTCGAGGCACAGGCTTCGGTTGACGAAGACGACTAGCGTAGCCGTTCCCCGCACACGGGAGTAACCCCATTGCATGCCTATCACGGCCGTATCATGGTCATTGACCTCGCCGATAGTAAGGCGAGGTTCGAGCCGTTTTCGGCGGAGGAGCAGGTCTCGTTCATCGGTGGGGCGGGGCTGGGGGGCTGGCTGCTCTACAAGCACTGCCCGCCGGGCGTCGACCCTCTTTCACCAGAAGCGCCGCTGATCTTCGCCCGCGGTCCATTTCTCGGGGCGGGGGTGCCGGGGTCTTCAAAGATGGCGGTAGCGTGCAAATCGCCGCTCACGGGTTTCGTCGGCGACTCCCTGTCCTCGGGGCCCGTGGCGGAAGAACTTTCCCGCATGTCCTTCGACGCCCTTGTGATCAAGGGCAGGGCGTCGGGGCCCGCTATCCTGCGCATTGAGGATGAGTCGGTAAGGGTGCAAGATGCCGGGTCTCTTGTCGGCCTTTCAGCCGAGGAGACAGCAGTGAAGATAAGCTCGCTTCCCGGAGGCCTGGATGCCAAGGTAGCGGCGATAGGCCCGGCGGGCGAGGCCCTGGTCAGATTTGCCTGCATCAGCAACGGGGGTCGGCAGGCAGGAAGGACGGGGGCGGGTGCGGTGATGGGGGCCAAGAACCTGAAGGCCATCGCTTTCAAGGGAAGCGCGCCCCAACCCAAACCCGACCCCGAACTAGCGGAGCTGATTGCAAAGCTGGAACAGGCCATGCAGTCAGGGGCGACGGCCAAGTACCGGGGCCCGGGCACCGTGTCCAATCTCGCGCGGTTGAATGCCGCGGGAGCGCTCCCCGCCTTCAACTTCCGGCAGTACACGTTCGAAGGCGCCGAGTCCCTGAGCGTCGAGAACCTGGAACGGAGGCGGCGCCGGGAGTCGGGGCCGGAAATGTCCCGGGAGTGGGAGCACGTCTACTCGGCGAAGGGAAGCAGGGGCAAGTCACGGCTGGAGTACGAGAGCCTCTTCGCCTTCGGGCCGCTATGCGGAATAAGCGACCCGGATGTCGTGATCCAGGCCGCGGGCCTGTGCGACCGGCTGGGCATCGACACCATAAGCGCGGGCGGGACGATAGCCTGGGCAATGGAGTCCTTCGAACGGGGGATACTCACCACCGCCGACACCAACGGTCTGGACCTGCGCTTCGGGAACGGGGATGCGCTTCTCGCCGCTATCGAGCAGATTGGCCGGAAGGAGGGTGTCGGGGGCCTTCTGTCGGAGGGGAGCCGGATGGCCGCGGCCCACACCAGCGGCGGCACCGATGCCTGGGCTATGCACGTCAAGGGGCTGGAGATGCCCGGCTATCATCCCGGGCGGCTTCCTTACCTGGCCCTTGCCCTGGCGGTCAGCCCCCGAGGGGCGTGCCACAACAAGGCCTCGGCCTACGATTTCGACCTGAGCGATGATGCTGTGCAACGGGCAGATGCCCCGGAGATTGGTCGGGCCGTCGCCGATGCTGAGGATTTTGCTGCCGTTCTCGACTCGCTGATCCTTTCAAAGTTCGTGCGTCGGGCCCTGGACAACTTCTATCCCGAGGCGGCGCATGTCTACCATCTGGTCACGGGCCACGATATCGGCGCGGAAGGTTTGAGGAAAGCGGGGGAGCGGATTAACACAGTGCGAAAGGCGTTCAACGTCCGGGAAGGCTGGAACCGGAACGACGACACCCTTCCCGCGCGCGTTTTCGAAGGTGGCATTATTTCGGCACCACAACTTGAAGATATGCTACAGGGGTATTACGAGGCCCGGGGGTGGGGTGGTGATGGGTTGCTCTATCGGGAATCGCTTCGTGGATTCAGCCTGAACATCCCCAACGAAACACCTGTATAATCTGCCCCATTCCCTGCTGGGAGGGGCTTTGGACAGGGAAGAGACAAAAGAGATTCTCGGCCGCTTTCCCCGACACAGGACACACCTGCTTCCGGCTCTACGCGCCGTCCAGGAGGAGCTTCATTGGCTTCCCGCCTGGGCCATGGAGGAGATCGGGGCCTACCTGCGCGTCCCCAAGAGCGAGGTACACGGCGTTGCATCTTCCTTCCCGGAGCTCCGGCTGAAAGAGCCGGGACGATTCGTACTCAGGGTGTGTACTGGGCTGGCCTGCTACCTGCAGGGCGGGACCCGGGTCCTTGAAGCGGTTGCAGGGGCGCTGGAGATAGGGGTGGGAGATACGACCGGCGACGGCGCCATCACCCTGGAGGAAGCCCCCTGTCTGTTCGTCTGCGCGATGGCCCCCGCCATGGAGTTGGGCGGCGGACCCTTCGGCAAGCTGACCCCCGAGGACGCTGTGACTCGCCTCCAGGCAATTCCCCGTAACGTCCCTCTTCAGAGATGAACTACTCAGACCTTAAATCGAACGCAGAACGTGAGTCGAGGACCCGATTTCCCAGGGCCCTGGTACAACTGGGCGGCTGTACCCGCACGGTCGGTGCGGGGGCGGTGTACTCCCTGCTCCAGGCGGCGGTGGCCAAGAAGGGCCTGATGAGCCCCGTCCTCCTCGCCGGATGCGACGGCGCGTGCCACGAGGCCCCCGTAATCATAGTGGAAATGGCCCAGGGGCTAACCTTCCGGCTGACCAACCTCGGTCCTCCGGACGTGAACTCGATCCTCAGCTACTGGCTAGCGGGTCAGGCAGACCCTTCGTCGACGTGGAAGGGCAGTCCGGCCCTGTGGCCTCCAACCGGTGAAATGCCCGGTTTCTGGAAGGGCCAGGAGCGTCGGGTCATGGAGCACGTCGGGGCAATGGAGCCCGGCAGCATCGACGACTATTTGACCCACGGCGGCTACGCAGCCCTCAACGACGTCCTCAACTCCATGACCCCCGAGCAGGTGGTTGATGAAGTACTGAGGGCCGACCTCCGGGGTCGGGGAGGGGCCTACTTCCCGGCGGGGCGCAAGTGGCAGGGAGCGCGGGCCGCGGGGCCCGGGCCACGGTACCTGATAGTCAACGCCGAGGAGGGCGAGCCGGGCATATACAAGGATCGACACGTGATGGAAGGCTCGCCGTTCCTGCTCTTGGAAGGACTGGCCATCGCCGCCTATGCTATAGGCGCGGACAAAACCTACCTCTACATCAACGGAGAGGCCAATGCAGCTGCCGGGAGGGTCGAGACCGCCTTGCAGCAGGCCCGAGACCTGGGTCTCGCCGGTGAAGGCGTGCTGGGGACGGACTTCAACCTGGACATCGAGGTGAGGCGGGGCGGTGGGGGATACATTCTCGGCGAAGAGAGCGCGTTGATGAACAGCATCGAGGGGCAGCGGAACGTACCGCGGACCAAGCCGCCATTCCCTGTGGAGTCGGGGCTCTGGGGCCAGCCGACGGTCATTAACAACGTCGAAACTCTGTGTAACCTCCCAATGTTGCTGTCCGACCCAGGCGCCGATCCCTCGCCGGGAACGAAGCTAATATCGCTGAGCGGGCGGGTACGGAGGCCGGGCCTCGTGGAAGTGCCGATGGGGACCACGGTCCGTGAGATAGTCTTTGATATCGGGGGTGGGACGCCGGATGGCCACGAGGTGACAGGTGTGGTGGCGGGAGGTCCGTCGGGAGGGCTGCTCAACGAGTCGATGCTGGACGTGGCCATAGGCCCCGGCATGCTTGACCCTGAGGGCGCGGTCCTGGGGTCGGGGGGGATCACGATTTTCGACAACAGCGTGTCGCCGGTGGAGGTGGTGAGGCGACTGGCAGCGTACAACGCCGCGGAGTCGTGCTCCAAGTGTACACCCTGCCGGGAGGGCACGAAGCGGATGCTGGACGTGCTCGGCGCGGTGCAGAGGGGCGAGGAGGGAAGGTCGGGGCTGGAGAAGCTGGCCTATCTGAACGACGTGGTGGGATTCGGGTCGTTGTGCGGTCTAGGGCAGATGGCCCCGGGCCCCGTGCGGTCGGGTCTGGCGCACTTCAAAGATGCTTTTGAGGAGGCGGTGGCAGATGCGGGGTAGAATACAGATTGTGGTGAAGCAATGACCATAAACCTCACAATAGACGGCATGCCCATCGAGGCACGAGAGGGGAGTTCCATCCTTGAGGTGATTAACGCCTCCGGGACATACATCCCCCAGCTGTGCAAGGACCCGGCCATGCCCGCTATAGGGGCGTGTCGGACGTGCCTTGTGCAAGTCGAGGGACGACGCGGGTTCCCCGCCTCCTGCCACACCCCCGCCTCCGAGGGCATGGTCGTCAACACCAACAGCCCCGAGGTGCGACGCATCCGACAGGGTGTCCTGGATTTGACCCTGGGAATGCTCCCCACCGAGACTCGCGGCCAACCCCTCGCCGAGCACAAGGAACTCAAGACTGCATCCAGGTTCCACGACCTGCTGTCGCCCGGCTACGAGACCCGTGCCCGTGACCACACCGACGCCAGCAACCCGTTCTTCTCGGTGGAGATGGACGATTGCATCCTCTGCGGCCGCTGTGTCGAGGCGTGCCAGAGCCTTCAGGAGATCGGCGCTATCGCCATTCTTGGCCGGGGGCAGGACGCTTTCATAGGCGCCTACGCCGATGAGCCAATCGCCGAGTCGATATGCACTTCCTGCGGGTCGTGCGTTGCCGCCTGTCCCACGGGCGCCATAGAGCCTAAGCTTGATCCCGCCAACGCCGTCAAGCAGACCTCGACGGTGTGCCCGTATTGCGGGGTCGGTTGCGGGATAGTCCTGAATACCGACGCCAATGACAAGGTGCTATGGGTCGATGATGATCCGGAAAACCAGTCGAGCCTCGGGAAGCTGTGCGTCAAGGGCCGCTTTGGCGTGACCTTCGTCAATCACGGCGACCGGCTGACTACACCCCTTATCCGCAAGAACGGAAGATTTACGGAAGCGACCTGGGACGAGGCCCTGGGCTACACAGCCGACAAGCTGGTCGAGCACCGAGGGGCGACCGCCGCCCTCGCCTCAGCCAAGGCGACCAACGAGGACGGCTACATCCTCCAGAAGTTCATGCGCATGGCGATGGGAACCAATAGCATCGACCACTGCACTAGGCTGTGCCACTCGCCGTCGGTGGAGGCGATGTTGCGATCCCTGGGGAGCGGGGCCACGAGCAACTCATATCTCGACTACGAAAAGGCCGGGTGTCTGATCATCGCCGGTTGTGACCCCAGTGCTAACCACCCCGTGGCGGCGACCCGCTTCCGCAAGGCTGTCGACATGTACGGCGCGAAGCTGATAGTCATTAACCCCAAGCGCATCGAGCTTTGCGACTACGCCCACCTGTGGCTCAGGGAGCGACCCGGCACCGATGTCGCGCTGTTCAACGGCATGGCCAAAGTCATACTGGACGAGGGCCTATCGGACGAGAAGTTCGTCAGAGAACGGACCGAGGGTTTCGAGGAGTGGAAGGCATCCCTGGACAAGTACACCCCCGACTTCGTGGAGTCGATTACCGGCGTTCCGAAGGAGCAGATGATCGAGGCGGCGCGGTTATATGCCCAGCCTCCCTTCAGCGGCTCGTGCTTCGTCTGGGGCATGGGGCTCACGCAGCACACCAACGGCACGGCCAACTGCCACTCCGTGTTGAACCTGGCGTTGGTGTCGGGTCAGATGGGCAAGCGCGGGAACGGGATATCTCCTCTGCGGGGCCAGAACAACGTCCAGGGTTGCGGCGACGCAGGCTGCACGCCCAGCAACCTTCCCGGCTATCAGGACTTCGACGACGAGTCGCTGGAGAAGTTCGCCCGAGCCTGGGGTGGACGCATTCCCGAGGAAGAGGGGATGGTGGTCACGGACATGATGAAAGAGGCCGAGGAGGGGAAGCTGGAGGCGATGTATGTGGTCGGGGAGAACCCCCTTCTCAGCGAGCCCGACCTCCGGCACGCCCGCGAGGCCATGGAGAACCTGAAATTCCTGGTCGTACAGGACATCTTTCTCCACGAGACCGCAGAGATAGCAGACGTCATCCTGCCCGCAACCAGCTTCGCCGAGAAGGATGGCACCTTCACCAACAGCGAGCGTCGGGTGCAGAGGGTGAGGAAGGCCATCGACCCGATCGGGCAAAGCAGGCCCGACTGGGATATCACTTGCGATCTCGCGCGTCGGGTGTACCGAAGGCTGGGCCTCGACGAGGGACAGTTCAACTTTGAACACCCGAAGGAAATATTTGATGAGATGGCGGCCCTGACGCCTATAATCGCAGGCATCACCTACGAACGCCTGGACGCCGAGGGCGGCATCCAGTGGCCATGCCCCACCCCCGACCACCCCGGAACGGCCATCCTCTACGAAGACAGCTTCCCCAGGGGTCTCGGCAAGTTCGTACCCGTAGAGCAGACGGAGCCCGCCGCCGAGATGCCCAATCGCAGGTTCCCGCTGATTCTCAATACGGGCCGGATGCTGTACCACTGGCACGGCGGCACCATGACTCGCCGGGTGGAGGGGCTGATGGCCCGAGCCCCGGAGCTTGAAATATCCATACACCCCAGGGACGCTCAGAGATCGGGCATCGGGGATCGGGAAGAGGTACGCGTGGAGTCGAGGAGAGGTGAACTGGAGGGTAGGGCGTCGGTGACGGATGCGGTGCGGGAAGGCGAGATATTCATACCCTTCGTGAAGCTCCGGGACTCGGCGGCCAACTTCCTGACCAACCGGGCCTTCGACCCCGACTCCAAGATCCCCGAGTTCAAGGTCTGCGCCGTCCGCGTCGAGCCCAAGTCCTCGCCCAGGAAGGTGAGGAAAGGGCCTCGGGCCATGACAGCCGTGCTCCGGCCTTAGTTTGGGGTTGGATTCTCGTCCCCTCTCCCTCGATGGGAGAGGGCTAGGGTGAGAGTGAAATCTTCCTACCCCTCGTACCCCTCAAACACGAGACACGCATTCTGGCCGCCAAACCCGAAGCTGTTCGACAGCACCTTGTTTACTGGCTGCCGACGCGCCTCGTTCGGAACGTAGTCCAGGTCGCATTCGGGGTCAGGGAACTCGTAGTTGACGGTTGGGTGCATCACCCCGTCGACTATCGTCATTACGCACGCCACCGACTCCATGCCCCCCGCCCCGCCCAGCGCATGCCCGATCATCGACTTCGTCGAGCTTATCGCCACCTTGTGCGCCGCCTCCCCAAACACCTTCTTGATGGCTCGGGTTTCGATGGAGTCGTTGAGCGGCGTTGACGTTCCGTGGGCGTTTATGTAGTCAATTTCGTCGGGCTTCGCATTCGCGTCTTCAAGAGCCCAGGTCATTGCGCGCGCCGCGCCTGCGCCCTCGTCGTCCGGGTGCACCATGTGGAAAGCGTCGGAGGATACCCCGTATCCCGTGACCTCGCAGAGGATGTTCGCACCCCTGTTCAGGGCATGTTCCAGCGTCTCCAGGATCAGGATGCCCGTGCCCTCCGCCGGCACGAACCCGTCCCGCTTGGCGTCAAAGGGCCTGCTGGCCTTTGTCGGGTCGTCGTTGCTTACTGTGGACAGCGCCTTCATCACGCTGAATCCCCCGAGACCCAGCTGGCTTATCCCGGCCTCCGTCCCCCCGGCCACCATCACGTCCGCCGAGCCTCGCCTGAGCACCTCCAGGGCGTCCCCCACCCCCTGCGTCCCCGCCGCGCACGATGTAGTCACCGTGTTCGTGAATCCCTTCAGCCCAAGAATCCTGCTCACCTGTGACGTGGCCATGTTGGGCAGTATCATCGGGAAGAAGAAGGGGCTGAGCCGCATCCCGCCCCGGGTCTCGACCGTCCGGCCTCCATCCTCGATGTCCGGGAAACCACCGCACCCATTGCCAAGCACGATGCCCAGCCTCGACGGGTCCTCCGACTCCAGGTCCAGCCCCGCATCCTCGACGGCCATAAGCCCCGCCGTCACGGCTATCTGGCTAAACCTCGACATCCGCCTTGCATCCCGGGCGTCGAGCCGGTCCCTGGGGTTGAAATCCGGGATCTCACCGGCGATCTTCGTCGGGTAGTTCGTGGTGTCGCACAGGGTCATCGGGCCTATCCCGGACACCCCATCCACAAGGTTCTTCCAGAAGTCTCCGGCCGTCCGACCCAATGGCGTCACCGCCCCAACCCCCGTCACAACCACCCGCGGGCGGCCTTTGTAGTCGGTCAAATTGGAGGTAGTTTCCGAAGAACTGGCGGTCAATTCAGTCTGCCTTTCCTGTCTGTGGCGGCGTTGACTAGTAAGTCTCCACCGGGACCCGTTTAACCGCCTCTATCGCCTCTCCCACCACGAACAGCGAGCCTGTTACGCAGATCAGGTCTTCCTCAGAGGCGATCTCTCGTGCCCTTGTCAGCGCCTCTCTCACGCTCCCCGTGGTCTCGACGATTATATCAGGTCGGGTGAAGGCTCCCGCTATGTCGGCCGGCTCAGCGGCCCTCATGTGCCGGGACTTGGTCAATATCACCGTCGAGGCAATGGGCAGAAGCTCCGAGGCGATGTCCTCCACGTTCTTGTCCGCCGACACCCCCACGACCAGCACTGCTTTTCCAAACTCGTAGTACTTCAGCAGCGCCTCCCTCAGCCTCCTCGCCGAGTCCCCGTTGTGTGCGCCATCGGCTATCGCCAGGGGTCGTCTCCCAAGCTCCTCCATTCGACCCGCCCAACGGATTTCGGCGAACCCGTCCGTGATGTCGCTGTCGGATATGTTCCAACCCTTCCGCCGGAGAACCGTCAACGCTGCGATGGCCGTAGCCGCGTTTTCCTGCTGATGGTCCCCCAGGAGAGGCATCGATAACCTGTACTCGTTCTCGATGTCACGTATCAAGAGGCTCTGCCCCCGGGTGTCGTGGCCCAAGGCCCTCCACACCGACTCCCGACCCACATTCACCATCTCAGCGCCCCGCTCCCGCGCTATCGTCCCAATAACCTCCTCCACCTCCGGAGCCTGCGGTGCGACCACCACCGGGACCCCTTCCTTGATGATCCCCGCCTTCTCTCCGGCAATCTCCGGCAGGGTCTCTCCCAGCAGTTCAGTGTGGTCTCGGCTTATCGACGTGATTACGCTAACTTCCGGTGTGACTACATTGGTCGCATCCAGCCGACCCCCCACCCCAACTTCGAATACCAGGGCCTCGACTTCCTTCTCGGCGAAGTAGAGGAGGGCCATTGCCGTTAGTGCCTCGAATGTCGTGATGTAGCCATGCTCCCCGACGGCGTTTAATTCCTCGACGTGGGGCTTCACCCTTTCTATCCCCCTGGCAAAGTCCTTCGCCGAGATCGGTTCCCGGTTTATCTGCACCCGCTCCCGGAAGGTGTGGAGGTGGGGTGACGTGAACAGCCCGACTCGGTACCCGGCCTTCTGCAGCACCGACGATATCATCGCCGCCGTGCTCCCCTTGCCCTTCGTCCCGGCAATGTGCACTATCCCCAGCCCCGACTCCGGCGAGCCCAAGCGACGAAGCAGCTCCCTGACCCTCTCCAGGTCGACATTCCCCGGCGAGTAAAGCTCCTTCAACGACTTTTCGTAGTTGGTGAGCCCCGATATGTACTTGAGAGCGGAGCGGTAGTCCAAGATTTTTGCCACGCCTCTATTTTAACGCTCTTAGTGAATGCCTATTCCTTCATTTCGACCTAAACGATGGCCAAGTTGAACAATGAAGGGATAAATAACGTCATGGCAAATAGGGATAATAGAGTTCGTCTAGGTTCGCTGTAGTGCCGACTACCACAAATTCACCGTCTACAACTACATCCTCAACGGAACTTGATTCCAAATCCTTTCGGATACGCTTCTCAATTTCATGAGCCTCATCCTCAGCTGCTAACTCTGTGCGGAATAGGAAGACAAAGACCAGTTTAACTCTATATTGACCTTCCTCTCCGACCAGAGAGACCACACTTCCCAAAGACTCGCATTCGCTAAAGTAGTCATAACGGCAATCGTCCCATACCACCACTGTTCCCCCCTCGCCCCACTCCATCGCTTTGACAAGGGTCCGCGCGACCGCGTCGTTCTCGTCGTCTAACAAGAATCCTCGGCCACTCTTCAGAGCCCCTAATAAGTCCTTGACTGCACCCTCGTCTCCCCAAATTATGTATTTACCATTTTCTATCAAGGCCACCGATTCATCTGGATAGGATTTGACCTGCCAAAGCTCAAATCCCTGGTACTCTCCTCTCTCCCATGCCACTTCTTCTAACTCTTGCCTGATTCGGGCGAACTCCAGAGCACCTTCCAGAATCCATGCCTTCCCTTCGCGTTTCTCAGCTAGGATTATCTTTTCCACATCGTTTAGAAATGGCGCCAATATCCCCAGGTAATAGTTCCGCAAATATTCTTCAGTCTCTCTCGCCTCCTGTTCAGGAATGCCTGAAGAAAGGATGCGCTTTATATCCCACACTTCTGCACGTTCGATGTCGTAAGGAACGAATTGCAGAATGTTCTCAGGCGAGTAGATGACGCTCTCTGAATATTCCTCAGTTGTGCAAGCCAACCCTATACTCAGCACCACCCACAGCACGAGTACCGCCCCTATAGTTGCCAATAGATTTGTTCTTGTCATTGCCGCCTCGCAGGCCGGAGCCCGAGAGTTATCGAAAGCGCTTCCTTCCACCCCATGTCCAGGACGTAGTCGATGTTGCCCTCCAGGGGCATGGGTTCGAAGTCGAAGTTGGCTTCCACGGACCTGTGCGCCGACACATTGTCCATGCCAAGCATATCCAGCTGCACTCGAGTTATGGGCGGGTGCGGCGAAGCTAGTTTCAGAAACGGCAGCGCACTCCGCATCATGGAGATGGGCACGCGCACCTTCATCTTCCTGCCCCCGAACGTCCTGATGATCAGGTCCGTTATCTGCCGGTACGTCAAGATGTCCGGCCCCCCAATCTCGACGGTCTCTCCGTTGTAAGTACTGTCGATCAGCACCCTGTCCACGCATCGTGCCACGTCCTCCACGTGTATCGGCTGAAACTTCGCATTCCCCGACCCAATGAACGGGACCACCGGCCCGACCCTGATTGTCGCCGCCAGGGCGTTTATGAACTCGTCCCCCGGCCCGAACACCAGCGAGGGCCGCAGTATCACGTGCCTCACGCTGGAGTTGACTACCGCCTCCTCCCCTTCCCACTTGGACCTCAGGTACGGATACTTCGGGTCGGAGTCCGCGCCTATCGCGCTCAGGTGGACTATCTTGCGCACCCCGGCCTGCTCCGCCGCCTCCACCACGTTCCGTGTACCCTGCACGTTTATCGCCTCGAATGTAGCCCGGCCTTTCTCCCTGATAATCGCCACGGTGTGGACCACCATGTCCACGCCGTCGCAGGCGGCCTTCAGGGAGTCGGGATCTGTCACGTCTCCCGTGACGAAGTGGACTGCCGGCAACCCCGAGGGCCGGGGGTCGGGCACCGGCCTGACCAGCCGTCGCACCTCTTCCCCCCGCTCCACAAGCCGCGTCACTATCCGCCTACCTACGAATCCGGTGGCGCCCGTGACCAGTATCAAGGTCCTGCCCTCTTGTCCATCTCGGAGTCTACTGCAAGAAGGGCTGGGAGAATGCGGCATTCATCACGGCCGGCATTCTGGAGTCCAGGTTAAGGCATCTGGTCAGAGCGGCAGTGTCCCGCGCGTAGTGTATCTGGGTTGCGACCGGTATGGTCTCTTCGCTCTGGCCGGGCTTGAGGGTCAGCCGAGTCATGAAGGGTGCGTGGGTCTGGGCCAACTCCGCGACGCAGGATGTGGCTTCCTCGTTCAGGCCGCCTTCCACGGCGCCACCGACGAATGCGATGTAGATATCGGTCACATCCTCCGGCACACATTCGCCCAGAGCCTCAGCTGCATCGAGAAAGGTGTTGAACCGGGCATCCAGGAGAGCCGAGTGGTCCGTCGCCGACAAGCCTTCGCTCAGGCACGTCCGCCCCGACTCGTCCAGGGCGTCTACAATTTCGGCGCCCGTGGCCGCGCCCAGGCTCCGCAGTGAGACCGCGAATTGATTCAGCAGCTGAATCTGTCCGGCAGGTTGGAGACAAGAAACCATCTCCATGACAATCGAATGGCCTCCCCCCGCAGGAGTGACCAGCCCCGATGGCGGCTCCATTCCCAGCCTGCGGTACATGAAGTCCGGGTGCTCAAGGTAAACACCTGTCAGGCACGACTGCTCTTGCGCGGCGCGACCTCCGGCCTGGAAGTCCAGCATCGCGCTCCCCAGGTGGACCACGTTCTCCGGCGTGAGGCACCCGAAGAATCCTCCCGACGCCTCGCTCTTGCCGGAGGTTATCAGATCTGTGAAAGCCTCCTCCAGGAAAAATCTGTAGAGCAATCCACCCAGGGAATCCTCTACACAGGCAGCTTCTTCCCGAGACAACCCGTCCACTATCTGCTGGCCAGGGGTTTCCGCGTTCAGGACCAGGCCTGCCAGGCTTGGGGCGGGTTCGGGGGTGGGTGTCGAGTCCGGCTCGGGAGTGGACGTCGGCTCGGGTATCGGGGTGGATTGAGGTACGGCTGTAGCCGTGGGCCGGGGCGCGGGTGTCGGTTGCGGCGTGGCTGTGGCCCGAGGCTGGGGCACGGCCGTGGCCGTGGGCCGGGGCGCGCGGGTGGGTTGGGATGTGGCCGTGGCCTCAGGTTGAGACATGGCTGTGGCTGTGGTATCCAGCTCGGTTTCGTCTTCTTCATCCCCTCCGCAGGCTAGAATAAAAGCCATTGCCCCCAGCAGGGCGGCAACGGCTATTAGGGCGCTGATTTTCCTGACGTAATATTGCATTTGACGGACTCTCCTTGAGGTCAGAGGCACTACCGCCTCCCTTTTCGATTTGGAGGTGAAATTAGCATATTCTATCTGCGTAGTCCATTGCATTCCCCCAGGAACGCCGAGGAAAACTGACTCTTTTGTATCCTCTGTAATCGCCGAAAAAGGGCTGGAATTGGAGCGGATTTCCGGTGTCGGAGGTGTATAATTTCGGGTGCCGGGCGGGGCATTTATCTTTGTATACACACCTTCATCTCCATACCGAATTCAGCCTGCTGGACGGCCTGTGCCGCATCCCTAACCTCATGGAGCAGGCCCGGGACCTGGGGATGGAGAACATGGCCCTGACCGACCACGGAAACCTCTTCGGCGCCATAGATTTCTACTCCGCTGCCCGCAAGACCGGCGTCAAGCCCATCATCGGCTGCGAGGTCTACGTCGCCCATAGCAATCGCCGGACAAAGACCCCCTCCGAGAAGTCGCCCTACCACCTGACACTTCTCTCCAAGAACGAGAAGGGCTACCGCAACCTTATCCAGCTGGTCACCAAGGCCAACATGGAGGGCTTCTACTACAAGCCCCGCATGGACCGCTCCCTCTTCGAAGAGCATCACGAGGGCCTTATAGTCCTCTCCGGCTGCCCCACCGCCGAGATCCCCCGCGCAATCCTTGAGGGCAGAATGGACGACGCATACTCCGCCGCTCGATGGTACCGGGAGGTCTTCCAGGACTACTACCTGGAAATCCAGCGTCACGATCTCGACATGCTTACCCCCATCAACGAGGGCTTGTTCCGCCTCAGCCAGGACCTTGAAATCCCCCTGGTTGCCACCAACGACGTCCACTATATCCATCGCGACGAAGCCTCCATCCAGGACATCCTGCTCTGCATCCAGACCAACACCACCGTCCAGGACGAGAAACGGCTCAAGATGTCCGACGACTCCCTCTACCTCAAGACCCCCGAGGAGATGCGCAACCTCTTCTCCGACCTGCCCGATGCCCTGGACAACACCATGCGCATCGCCGATATGTGCGACCTCTCCATAGAGTTCGACCGGCTGCGTCTCCCCCACTACCCCACCCCCCACGGCGAAGACGCCGACGCCTATCTCGCCATGCTTTGTGAAGAGGGTTTCCGCCGTCTCTACCCCGGCGCAGGAGAGAACGCCCGCCGCCGCCTTGAAGATGAGCTGGACGTCATAAAGAAGACCCAGTTCGCCAACTATTTCCTGGTCGTCATGGACATCACCGCCTACGCCCGGGAACACGGGATTCTCTTCGGCGTCCGGGGCAGCGCTGCCGGCAGCGTCGTCCTCTACTGCCTCGGCATCACCGACATCGACCCCCTGGAATACGGCCTGGTATTCGAGCGCTTCCTCAACATCGAGCGAAACGAAATGCCCGACATCGACCTGGATTTCCAGGACGACCGCCGTGACGAGCTAATCTCCTACGTCACCCGCAAGTACGGCGCCGAGCATGTCGCCCAGATTGTCACCTTCGGGACCCTCGGGGCCCGGGCGGCCCTCAGGGACGTCGGGCGCGCCCTCGGCATGCCCTATTCCATTGTCGACAACGTGGCCAAGCAGGTGCCTTTCGGCGTCAAGTCCATCGACGAAGCCATGAAGGCCAGCCCCGACCTCAGCAGCAACTACAACCAGGACCACGCCGTCCGCAAGTTGGTCGACTCCGCCCAGAAGCTGGAGGGCGTCGCCCGGCACGCCAGCACCCACGCCGCGGGCATCGTAATCTCCCAAGAGCCGCTCACAAACTACGTCCCGCTCCAGCGCTCCTCCCGCAGCGACGGTGAGGACATAGCCGTAACCCAGTTCTCCATGGACCCCATCGCCAAGCTGGGCTTGCTGAAGATGGACTTCCTCGGGCTCATTAACCTCACCATCCTTGGCAAGGCCCTGGACATCATCGCCAACAGCGGGGGCGCGAGGATGTCCCTCAATGACATCCCCCTAAACGACCAGAAGACCTTCGACCTCCTCTCCAGCGGCGAGACCACGGGCATCTTCCAGCTGGAAAGCTCGGGGATGCGCCGGTATATCAAGCAGCTTCAACCCACGTCCGTCAACGACGTCGCCGCCATGATCGCCCTCTACCGGCCCGGCCCCATGGAGCACATAACCCGATTCATTGACGCCAAGCACCAACGTGTAGAGGTCACCTACCCCCACCCCGCCCTCTCCGAAATCCTGGAGGAGACCTACGGCGTCATCGTCTACCAGGACCAGGTCCTCCTGATCCTTCGCATGTTTGCGGGCTACAGCCTCGGCCAGGCCGACGTCGTGCGTAAGGCTATGGGAAAGAAGATTGCCTCCCTCATGGCGGAGGAGAAGGAACGGTTCTTGCAAGGGGCCAAGGCCAAGGGATTCCCCCAGGACCTATCCGAGTACATGTTCGAACTGATACTTCCCTTCGCAGGATACGCATTCAACAAGGCCCACAGCGTCAGCTATGCCATGATCTCCTACTGGACAGCCTATCTGAAGGCCAACTATCCCGTGGAGTTCATGACCGCGCATCTCACCTGCCACCCCGGCCAGTCCGACCACACCTCCGCCGCAGTGGAAGAGTGCCGAAAACTCGGCATCCAGGTCCTCCGCCCCGACATAAACATGTCCGACATAGACTTCACCATGGAACGGGACAACGGGTCCAGCTCCATCAGGTTCGGCCTGTCGGCGGTCAAGAATGTCGGAGACGGCGCGGTCCGGCCCCTGGTCGAGGCCCGTGATGAAGAGGGCCCGTTCAAGTCCGTCGAGGACATGTGCCGAAGGGCCAACCTGCACAACCTCAACAAGCGCGCTCTTGAAAGCCTCATAAAGGTCGGGGCCCTGGACTCGCTGGAGAACAGGGGGTCTCTGCTGGGGGGAATCGACCGCATCCTCTCGATGTCCCAGAGGGAATGGAGCCTTAAGAACTCCGGCCAGTCGACCATGTTCGACCTGTGGGGAGCGTCAGTCGAAACACCCCTACCGGAGCTTGAGCTTGAACAGATAAGGATCCAGCCCGGAGAGACCGATGCCTGGGAGAAAGAGCTTCTGGGCGCAAGCCTCTCCGAAAGCCCCATCTCACGCATCAGCCGCAATCTCGGCGACATCGACCCCAACATGTGTGGAGACATCAGCCCCGAACAGGATGGGCAAAAGGTGAAACTGGTCGGGCAGCTAACTTCCTTCAGGACCGGGACCACCAGGAGGGGTGACCCCTTCGGCGCTGCGGTCATGGAGGACATTTCCGGCTCGACCGAGGTAGTCGCCTGGAAAGAGGTCTACCAGAGGACACAGGAGCTCTGGGCCGACGGATCGATTCTCATAGTGGAAGGTCGGGTCCGACTCCGAAACGGCGATCGGGTCTCCGTCCACTGCAACAACGTCCAGAAGTTCGAACTCCCCGCCGAAGAAGACGAGGTGTCGGAGGAGCAGAACGGCGTGGAAGCATCCGCTCTCCCCCCCTCTCCCTTGAGGGGAGAGGGTCAGGGTGAGGGTGATTCCCTGCCCAGTGAGCGGAACGGGGAGAACGCACCATCACACCCTGAGCCCACCCGGAAGCCTCCGGAACAAGCCCTTGCAAATGGAGCCGCTCACCCCACTCCTACCGTCATTCCTGCGAAGGCAGGAATCCATCCCCTCCGGTCGCCCGACGTTCCCCATTCCTCCACTCCCCCACCCCCATCCGTCATTCCTGCGGAGGCAGGAATCCATCCCCCCTCCCCTCTCACCGCCCCCGGCGAAGTCTGGCTCAGAATCCGCGCCACGGGAGACGAGGCCCAGGACGCCGAGAAGCTGAAGGACGCCATAACCATAGCCAGGCAATGCCCCGGCCCCAGCGCCCTCTTCCTCGAAATCGAAGAGCGCTCCCGGGTCACCCGGCTGGAGTTGCCCGGCGTCCAGGTCGAATACTCTCCCCGACTCGTCAAACTTCTCGCTCCCCGCCTCGGCGAGGACGGCGTCACCTTGGTAGGAGCATAGCTCCCTGGAGCGTCGACACCCATGAAATGGATCCTCGCAGCCACCGCACCCGACCAACTCACCGCCGAGATGTGGGGCGGCCTTCTCTCCCATAACGGCATCCCGTTTCGCCTCAGCCCCGGCGACACCAGCGCCTTCCTGGGCCTCTCCCTCCGCCCATGCGGAATCCTGGTCCAGGAGGATATGCTCGAAAAGGCCTTGACGGCACTCGAAGGCGAAGAAGTAGACGAGCCTGTCCCCTGTTAACAGCGAGTCCTCCCCAAGGGCACTTCGACGCCAGCCTAGGGAGACAACGCAATCAACGCCAGCCCCCCGACGATGAACCCCGACCCCAGCAACCGACCCTTCCCAAACTTCTCCTTCAGCATGAATACACCCAATAGCACCCCGATCACTATTCCCGACTCCCGCGCTGGCGCCATGTAGCTCACCTGCGCCAACGAAAATGCCGTCAGCGCCAGCCCGTACGCCACAAAGACCAGCACCCCCGCTGCCAGGATCGCCCGAGAATTCCCTCTCCACTCCCGTCCCACCGAGGCCAGGCCATGCCTCCGGATAATGTATGGAGTCAGGACTATAGCGCCGCCGATCGTGTGCATGTACATGTAAAGGAAAGGTTGAACGAGCTCCACGCCGCGCTTGTCCACCAGCGAGTAACCGGCGATCGCCATTCCCGCAAGCACGGCGAGGCCGATGCCCCGATCTCGCAGCAGCGTCGACGGCCTGGAAAGGATCTGTCGGAATCGGCCCCACCAGGAAACGACGTATATCCCACCGACTATGAGGGCAATGCCGATAATTGCGGGCCACGCCACTCTTTCCCCCAGCAACGGCACAGCCAGAATGGGGACCAGAATGGGGCCAATACCCCGGGCCACGGGATAGACGAGTGACAGATCACTCCGGGCGTAAGCCCGACTCAGCATTACGAAATAGAAACTCTGAAACACCGTGGATGCCAGGGCGAACAGGTATCCCAAAGGGTCCGCCGGGTACAGCCAGAACAGAACGACGCCCACGGGGACGAACATCACGCTGCCACTGACAACTATCCCCAGCGCAAACGCTTCCTGGTTTTCGGAGCGTTTCAGCAGCAAGTTCCAGGTCGAATGGAAAAGGGCGGACAGCAGCATCAACCCCAGGGGCAGAGCATTCATAAAGGCAGTCTATCCGACCAAGCATCCTTTGAGCGACTATGCCAGTACCCAGGTCTCTGGGTGCTTCCTCAGGAGTTGCCGTCCGAGCCCCCACTACACCGACCCTCGATTCCCCCCATTCCAGCCGACATACCAACGCCAACGTCACTCCGAGGCCCCACGAGGTCAAAGATGCGCCTCAGGTGTGAATCTAGGACTTGCCCTCGTACCTGCGTCCACCTCCCTATTCCTTCCTTGGGTACTGAATTAGGGGTAGGCATATGCGCTAAAGCGCATATGCCTACCCCTATTCTCATCTCCCCCTCTCCCTTGAAGGCCCTAAGGCGTGGAAGATCCGCCTTTTGGCGGAAGAGGGGGATAAAGGGGGAGAGGGTTCCCTGGGGTGGTTGGGTGCTCCCAAGGGCGCGCGCACCGCCTATATCCCCCGCCCCACCCTGTGCCCTTCATACATAGCCTGCTCCACAGTGCGCGGGGCCAGGCAGTCCCCGACCGCATACAACTCCCCCACCCTACCCTTCAGCTCCCTGTATAACCCATCGACCGCCCGCCGATTATCGGCGAACACCACTACGTCTACCCCCTCCCTGACCTCCTCTTTTCCCGTCACTGTGCTCCTGAGCCTCACCGACCCCTCCCCCAACCCCACCGCTTCCGTAAACGCCGAGACCTCAAGGCCTTTGTTAAGCAGCCGTTCATAAATAACCCGCCACACCATCGGCTGAAGATTCGACCCCGCGTACGGGGCCGTGGTCGCCATCTCGACCCGGTTACCGTTGTCCAGCAGCAACTCCGATACATCACTCCCCGGGTGCATTCCCTGGGTATCGACCACCAGCACACTGCGGTCGTGCGGGACGTCTCCATCGAGCACCTGGTGAGCCGTCATCAGGACCGGCCCCGACGCCGAATCTTCCATTCCTGCATATGCCTCCGCCCCCGTCGCCACCACTACAATGTCCGCCCCGAATTTCAGTACCGACTCCACCGTCGCTTCCGTGTTCAGTCGTATGTCCACCCCCGCCCTTCGAGCCTCGGCCACTCCGAAGGTGGCTATTTCTCCGAATTGGGTCCGCATCGGGCCGCGAGAGGCGGTTAGCGCCTGACCTCCCAGCCGAGATGTCTTCTCGACGAGCGTCACCCTGTGCCCCCGCCGCGCCGAAATCGTCGCCGCTTCCAGTCCTCCCGGCCCCCCACCCACCACCAGCACAGACTTCGACACCGGGGCAGCATCCATCTCACCCCAAATTCCCTCCCGGCCCGTGACCGGGTTATGGATGCAAGTGATGTAGACCCCCTTGGTCCTCCGTCCTATGCAGCTCTGCATGCACCCGATGCACGGCCTGATCTGCTCGACCGCTCCTGCCCTGGCCTTCTCCGGCAGCCGGGGGTCGGCTATAAGCTCCCTCACCATCCCGATAAGGTCGGTCTTTCCCTCCGACAGCAGCGTTTCAGCCAGCTCGGGAGTGTTTATGCGACCCATACCCAGAACAGGGACGCTTACCGCGCTCTTTATCCCTTCCCAGACGTGCGAAAACTGCGCTGGCCGGTAGTACATGGACGGCATGTGGTTTGCCATGCTTCCCAGGTCCGAATAGGTGCTGTTGCTCACGTTCAGGTAGTCCACCTGCCCTTCCGCCGTAAGCCGCCTGGCTGCCTCCTTCATCTGTTCGAGGTCCAGCCCGCCGGCCACAAACTCGTCCCCGCTTATCCGCATCCCGACCACAAACCCCCTCCCCACCCGACCCCGCACCGCATTTACGACCTCCATCGCAAATCGGAGCCTGTTGTCCAGCCCACCCCCGTATTCGTCCGACCGATGATTCGTCAGCGGCGAAAGGAACTGGTGGATCAGGTTCCCATGTGCACCGTGAAGTTCCACGCCGTCGAAACCACCCTCCTCCGCGAATGCTGCGCATAAGGCAAATGCCTTCACCAGCTCCTCTATCTCCGAAGAGTCCATTTCGTGGGGGACTTCGTTGTTGCCATAGCTCGACTCCCGGGACGCGATTGGCGACGGCGCCCACCTCGGCATCCCTTCCACCGATCCGCCCTGCCGACCCTGGTGGCTAAGCTGGACTACCACCTTTGCCCCGTGCCCGTGAATCGCCTCCGCAACCTTCCGGTAAGACGGGATGATCGCCCGATCGAATCCCCAGAGGGTGTCCTGCATGCCGATATTGCTCGTCGGATGTATGGACGCGCTCTCGGTGATGATCATCGCCGCGCCGCCCCGGGCCCGCTCTGCGTAGTAATGGACGTGCTGGTCGGTGAAGAGGTGGTCTTTGGTAAATCCCGTGCCGTGGGCCGTGTTCACTATCCGACCGCGTAGCGTGAGACTTCCCACCCTGATTGGGCTGAAAAGCAGTGGAAAGCGCGGGCTGGTTTCCCCGGTGTCAGGACTTGTTGTAGTAGTCACGAGTCGTGGAGGACGCTCACGACAGCCCCCGCACCCCTTCGGCCCCCTCCAGGGTCAGGAGCCGCTTCTTCATCTCGATATGACCCCCGTAGCCTCCGAGACCCCGGTCGCTGGCGATGACCCGGTGGCACGGGATCAATACCGCCACGGGATTAGACGCCATCACCTGTCCCACCGCCCGAGCCCCTCGCGGCCTGCCCACTGCCGCGGCCAGATCGCCATAGCTGCGCGTCTCCCCGTAGGGGATTTTCCGGGTGGCCTTCCAGACCGCCCGTGTGAATTCCGGGGCCTCGGGCAGGTCCAGGTCTGCATCTTCAACGGGTATGTCTTCTCCAGAGAAGAGTCGTTGCAGTCTCTCCTCCAACTCGACGAAATAACCGTAGTCGAGTTCCGCATCGCCAAGGTCGTGCTGAATATCGCTCATCGCCTCATCGGGTGTCGGCAGCGGGATTGTCAGTCTCCGCACCCCTGCCTCGGAGGCCACCACCCCCATCCACCCCATCGGCGTTTCCAGAATCGCGTACTTCATTCTTTGTTTCTCCAACCGGTCAGCCTGCGTTTAATGGACCAGATGAACAGTGGCCGCCGCAGCTCATCCCACGCCCCGGCCAGCGACGCCCGTTCGCTCTCCGTTAGCGGCGTCGACCTGTAGCTCCGCGCCCCGTACGCCTCGCCAATCTGCTCGATGTGTCCATCCACCGAGTCCATTGCCACCGCCAGGTTCAGCGCGAACTCCCGCGGCGTGTCCGTGGGCCGAGGCCCGTGGCCCGCGAGCCTCGCCATTCTTGTCATCTTCCCGTAGACCTGCGCCGTATACCCCAGCTTCCTCAGCCCGTACCCCAACCAGACGATTATACTCAGGAAAATCAGCCCCACCGCCGCTATAACTGCCCCCGTAGCCACGATTCCCCATCCCGGAATCGGCCCCAGGGAGAGCCTCCCCACGGCGCCGAAGTCTTCCTGTCCCAGGCCCGGCGGGTCTCCGCCTTGCATCAGACGCGCCACGTCCTCAATCCCCTCCTCTTCATCTCCCTTGATGAACCCGCCTCGTATTATCACGTCATTCTGTGGCACGGGTTCGAAGGCTATCCAGCCATAATCCGGGAAGTACGCCTCGGGCCACGAGTGGGCGTTGGCGCTGATTACTACGTACCGGCTCGTCTCCTCGTCCCATCCGCCCGTCGAGTATCCCACCGCCAGCCGCGAAGGTATGCCCACCGACCTCAACATCACCACCATAGACGACGAAAAGTAGCTGCTATACCCCCTCTTGGTCTCGAACAGGAAGTAGTCTATCCCGTCCGCATCTTCGGGCGGCGCCTCAATGTCCGTGGTGTAGAACGGTATCACCCTCAGCCAGTTCCTGATGGCAATCGCCTTGTCGTAGGGATTGTCCCTGTTGTCCGTCAACCCTTCCGCCAGCCCGTGCACCCTCTGCGGCAGGTCGTCCGTTAATTGCAGATACCTGTCCGTCACCCAGGACGGGTAGTCCGTACCCGCCTCCCTCAACGCCTCCTCAGACGCCGTGGAGGTGTAGGAGATGGCCGTATACGTGTCCTCGGGGTTGAGGTCTCTGCTGGGACGCAGGGCCGTGATATCCGGCGGGTTGGGCGGCTTCCGGGACAAGATAACCTTGCTGGCCCTGCTCCCGTCCCGCTCGATTTCCTGGATTATCGTGTCTTCCGGCATTGCCTCGAGGGCACTGGTGAAGGTCAGCGTGCCCCTTTCGGCGTCGGCCCTTATGGCCCGGGCCACGGGCCTCAGTTCCTCGGGAAATGCCTCGAAGTCCGTCGGCGCCGAAAGGTCTATCTCGAACGTCAATGGCGGCGCAATCTCTATCTCGAACCGGCGTGAAGCGTGCAGGGGGTTTGCACCCGCAAAGATGGCATCCGAGCTCACACCCATCTCCACCGACTGCTCGATGAGCTCCGTGCCGCTATAGACGGCTATCTCCTCGTCCTCCCCTGGCAGGAATGCCTCGTTAAGGTCAACCCTTTCCCCCGTCAGCCACCCCCTCGGCGTGTAGATTTCGAACGTCTCCGCCCTCCAGTACGCCGGCTGGTCCGCCGATATGCGCATCACGACGTGTTCGCCAAGGTTGCTTGCGCCCCTGAACGGGAACGCATCCCCGAACTTGTGAATTGTGTACGGAATCTGCGCTGGGAGGAAGGACAGGACCCGACCTAGCTCGGTCTCCATGGCCTTCCAAGGGATGCTCATCACCGACCAGCCCTTTTTCATCACGTCGGGCCCGAAGTCCGTTCGAGGCACCAGCACCACCGACAGCATCATCACCCCGGCTAGCAGCAGCGTCGTGAACCCGAACGCTGGCGATATTCCCCTGACGTAGGGCACTTCCTTCCGGTCCCACGCCGCCCTCTTTCGAAGGAAATACATCCTCATGGAGAGCAGGATTACCATCAGGATGAACATGTAGAAGAATACCCAGAACTTCTCGGGGAGGTAGAGCAGGTTGAGGAACAGGGCCAGGCCCGCAGGGATCACCGCTGGCCAGAACCTCAGCGACCTGAACACGAACCACGACGCGATGTAAGTGACTATCCAGGTAAATATGAATACGATGATCACGAAGGGCAGCGGGTCCGCGCTTATCCCCCCCGACTCCGCCGCCGTGACCCAGATCTGGAACCTGTCTATCATGTCGCCGGTCTTGGCTATAAACCAGCCGTCCGGGGTCAGGTAACGCGTCTGCCAGACCATCAGCACGTACGCCATCAGGGCGCTAAGGCTGTGAAGGAATATCGCTCGCGTCCTGACCTTGGCCAGCAGCATCCCCGTGAGCACCGCGATTATCGCCGCCATGCTGTAGGAGGGCATCCCGTCCAGCCAGTGCGCCGTCTCCACCGACCACACCACCGACAAAACCAACAGCAGCACTATGACGAAGGTGAGCCACCCCTCTTTAGGCCCGTACTGAGAGCGCGGCAGACCACCCAGCGGCTCAAAGTCCGGGGTGTGCTTCTTCAGTTCAGACGTCGCTAACGCCATTCGCTATATTGCTCCCCGATTCTCCTATACGGCCTTTCCCGCATAGTCCATGGCCAGTGCCTCGCTCAAGTCCTCCCCCATCGCTAACACGCATACCGGTATCTGAGCCCCGGCAGGCGAGCCCCGGCCTGCCGATTTAGCCGTCCCGTTCACCCCGCTCCCGAAGCTCTCGGTGTCCAATACCACCACCGCCGACTGAATCCTCTTCTGCGAAAACCGGTGCACCACCCCCATCCACTCCCCCTCCGGCCCCGGCGCCACTATTACCAGCGTGCAGTACCTGTTGAAGACGGTTTCGCTGTCTCTAAGCAGCTCGGCAAGGGGGACCGTGCCCTCGGCCTTGAGCTCTGCCAGGCCCTCCATTATCAGGTCGAACTGGTTGATTCCCGGCTTGGGGTCCAGGTTCAGCTCTATGTTGCCCACCGCCGTTATTCCCACGGGCAATCCCCGCTGCAGGTACTTGTCGGCAATCGAGGCAGCCGCCGTGACCGCATACTCCTCGCTGCCCTCCGGCCCCGAGCCCCGGTGCGCCTTCTTCTCCATGTCCAGCACTATCCACACTTTCGCCGACTCCTCCTGCTCGAACTCCTTGACCATCAGCTTCCCTGTTCGGGCAGTGCTCCTCCAGTGCACCCGGCTGTAGCTGTCTCCGGGCATGTACTCCCGGATGCCGGATGCCGCCGGAGTGACCACCTGCGTATGCTGCCGGGACGTGGAATCGCCCGGCAGGTCGCTGGACGGCAGGGCGAAATTGGGAAGGCTGGCTATGGCCGGGTAGACGGTAAAGGGCTGCGGCTCCCCGAACCATCGACTCTTCTGGAACAGGCCCAGGGGGTCGCTGGTGATTACGGCCAGGGGCCCGAGGCTGTATTTGCCCCTCTGCATACACCGGGTCCAGAGGCTCCACTGCCCGAAACGCGCCGCGGGCAGACTGATCACCATCTCCCCTCCGTGTTCCGGCATGTCGCTCTTCTCGTCCACCTCCATCCAGACCACCGGAACGACCCGCGAGCGATTGGTAATCGTCAGCCGCTCCTCCAGCCACTCCCCCGCCCGTGCCGCGACAACGTTCCTCTTTACCGTCACGGTTACCCACTTCCCGTTCAGCCAGGTCCACGCGTAGCTCAGGACCAGGAGCAGCGCCAGGATGTATGACATCTTGTAGTACAGGCCGTAGTTGGTGGACACCGCCATCAGCGTGATGATGGTCAGCAGGATGATTACGACCCGCAGCCGGGTCATGGCGGGCAGTTTGCGCTTGAACTTCACGAGAGACCTTTGAGAACGACCGGGTTGGGCCTCCGAAAGGCGCCCCTCACCCGACCTTTACGCCCGGGACCGGCACCGATTCCAGTATCTTCGCCACCGACGATGCCCCGGTGACGTCCTTGGACCGGGCCCCGGGGTTTGTGATCATCCGATGTGCCAGCACGGGTTTGCTGAGCTCCTTGATGTCGTCCGGCAGGACGTAGTCCCGGCCTTCCAGGAACGCCTTGGCCTGCGAGGTCCTGAACAGCCCCAGCGACCCCCTCGGCGAAACTCCCAGGTACACGTCCCGGTCTCGCCGCGTCGAATCCACTATCGAAACAATGTACCTCTTCAAGTTGTTGTCCACGTGGACCTTCCGGACCTCGTCCTGAAGGGTGATGATCTCTTCTGGCGTGCTCACCGGCATGAGGCCTTCTATCGGATGGATGAACCTCTGACTGTCTATGATCGCAAGCTCCTGTGCCGCAGTCGGGTATCCAGGGCTGATGCGCATCAGGAACCTGTCCATCTGGCCCTGCGGAAGCGGGAAGGTGCCTTCGTATTCCAGGGGGTTCTCCGTTGCCATCACCAGGAACGGCCTGGGCAGTATGTGGGAAACGCCGTCCACGGTGATCTGCATCTCCTCCATGCTCTCCAGCAGCGCCGACTGAGCCTTCGGGGTCGCCCGATTTATCTCGTCGGCCAGCACCACCTGGGCCATCAGGGGCCCGGGCCTGAACTCGAACGTATCCGTCTTCTGGTTGAAAATGGATACGCCGGTGATGTCGGAGGGCAGCAGGTCGGGGGTGAACTGGATCCTCTTGAAACTGCACCCGACACTTCTTGCTAGGCTTTTGGCCAGAGTCGTCTTCCCGACCCCCGGGACGTCGTCGATCAATACGTGGCCGTTGCACATCAAGGCGATCAGCGCCAGGCGGACCGCCTCCGTCTTCCCGACGATCACCTTCTCCACGTTATCCTGGATTTTGCGCGCTATATCTATGGGTTCAGTCAATGCAAAGGCCTCCACCAAGGCTGACCCTATTCTATATCTCCCCCGACCCCCTATTCAAACTCATCCAAGCTCCAAGGTATGGCAGCGGGCCGTCCAGTCTCTCCTCTACCATCGAGAGCCCTGTGCATAACTGTTATTTCTTCCCCAGGGATGGGATATTCCGCTCGCCCTGAGCGTAGTCGAAGGGTCTCAAGAGCGGAATGGGTTGGGCGTCTCGACCCTAACTTGCAATTACGTAAAGGTTCCTTAATGGGAGAGAACCGGACCTACGGCTCCCCACCCCCCACCAACTCCTCTGCCCACACCATCAACGACCCCTCAGTCAGCGTCCCCACAAACCTCCGGGCCACGATCCCCTCCCTGTCCACGAAAAACGTCACCGGAATCCCCGACACCCCGTAGTCGATAGCCGTGAATCCCCGGGTGTCGAAGACGTTTGGGTAGCTTATGCCGAACTCCTCCAGGAATGCCCGGGCGCTCTCCTCAGGGTCACTCTTTGGCAAATTGATTCCCACGACGACCAGGTCCCGCTCCCGGAACACCTGCCAGGCCGCCTCCAACGCCGGCATTTCCTCCCGACAAGGTGCGCACCACGACGCCCAGAAATTGATGATCACCGGCTGCCCCTCAAAGTCGGCCTGCGACACTTCCCCTCCCGAAAATGACTCCAGCGAAAAGGCAGGCGCCTCCTTACCTGGCCTCGTGGCCCCACTTCCCCCTGTCGCCGAGTCCTTGTCCAACGCCCCCCACACCAGCACCGCCACCAATGCGCCAAACACCAAAAGCAGCGGCACGATGATCTTCCACCGTGCCCGCAGAAAGTTCCTTCCGTCCTCCGGCGCCGGTCGGGGAACGTCTATGTCCATCCCGTTCACAACCCCATTTTCTCACATCCACCGCTCTTTCATTCCGGCCCGGAGCCGGAATCCATCCTTGCGTGGGGTCGCTCACCCTGAGCGTAGCTGCAAGTGCGCCTATGGAGCATCGAAGGGTCGAGCGGGGGGTGGCCCAACCAAGCTAAACCGTCAGGCCTCTGTCCAAGACTGTTCCGCGCCTTTCCCTGTCATTCCGAGGCCTCGCGAGGAATCTGGAGCGGGGTTCCCCCTCCCCCACAGTACTGAACTAGAGGGAGACGTTGGGGCATCTGCGCCAACGTCTCCCTCTGTTCTTATCTCCCCCTTCCCACCCAGTACCAAAACTAGAGGCATGCACCTGCGCCAATGCGCAGGTGCATGCCTCTGTTTTTCTTTCCCCCTCTCCCTTAAAGGCCCTAAGGGAGAGGGGGATAAAGGGGTACAAACCGGGGAGATAGGTAACACATAAACCAGGGACATGGGTAACACATCGTGGGATTGTATAGGTCAATCTCAGAGGAGGAATATGTGTTGCCTTGGAAAGACACGAGCATAGAATTGGAGCGGTTAAAGTTCATCGAGCGGCACACTGCGGGGGAGGAAACCGTCGCTGAGTTGTGTCGCCGGTTCGAGATCAGCCGCAAGACCGGCTACAAGACAATCGGGCGATACGAGGCGTATGGTGAAGGAGGTCTGGTAGACCTGAGCCGAGCTCCTCACAATCACTCCAACGCCACTCCCATAGAGGTGGCTGAGCGTATCATCAGGGCGAAGCGCACCCATCCCACATGGGGCCCGAAGAAGATCGTCGCCTGGTTGCATTCCTTCGAGCCCTATGTGCGGTGGCCGTCCTCCAGCACTGCGGGCGCCATACTGGACCGTGTGGGTCTGGTGAGGCGCCGAAAGCGACGACGCAGTGCTACACCCTGGGCCGAGCCCTTCGCCCATGCCCAACTCCCCAATGACGTGTGGGCCATAGACCTGAAGGGCTGGTTCCGCACCGGTGACCGAATGCGGATAGATCCCCTGACAGCCCAGGACGCCATGTCCCGGTACTTACTGGTATGCGACAGTCTGCTCCACCCTACCGGCCCGGAGGTCAAACGCTCTTTGGAGAAGGCCTTCCGAGAGTACGGCATCCCCCGGGCCATACGCACCGACAATGGCCCACCCTTCGCCAGTGTGGGTCTGGGAAGCCTCACTCCACTCTCAGCTTGGTGGGTCAAGCTGGGGATCCTACCCGAACGCATAGAGCCCGGACACCCCGAACAGAACGGTCGTATCGAACGCCTTCACCGAACCCTCAAGGCCGAGACCGCAGCGCCTCCAGAGGCCAACCGGATACGACAACGCCTAGCCCTCGAACGGTTCATGCACACCTACAACTTCGAGAGACCCCACGAGGCCCTGGGCCAGCAACCACCAGGCCACCTGTACACGCCCTCTATCAGGCCCTATCCCCCACGTATCAGCTCCCCCGAATACCAGGCCGGTGTCACCGTACGTAGTGTCCGCAGCAACGGACAGATCAAATGGAAGGGGGATATGATCTACGTGAGCGAGTCCCTCAGGGGTGAACCCATCGGCCTGGTCCAGATGGACGAACGAACCTGGTCCATACGGTTCGGACCCCTCTTAATCGGGACCCTTGATGACCCCACCAGAAGGATCGACAAGACCCCAGTAAAAGTGTTACCTATGTCCCCGGTCTAACTGTTACCCTTGTCCCCGGTCGTACAAAGGGGGAGAGGGTTCCCCGGTGGGGCCGGGGATGGGGCCGTAGGCTCGCCTCGGTGAGTGACACAAACCTCTTGACGCTATCTGAACACACGTGCTAATCTCCCCACCGTTCGAACACCATCCCAACTATCTCAAGGAGGAACCAAAAACCCAGGGAAGCCCACCCGACCCACCCGAGGACTCAACGCCCTAGCCCATCCCAACGGCCCTCGCGCAGGCCCGCGGCTCAAGCGACAGTCGCCATCTCCTCACTAGCTGGGTCCCGTGTCTCCTTCCCTATCCCCCAGGCGATGGAAAGACGTCCTGGTCCGCTATCGTTCCATGTGTGCCCCCTCTAAGACACCTTCAGCCTCTTACAGGGACCCCCCTCCCTCGGGAGGGCTCCCGCTCTTTAGAGCGGGGCGGTCGGGTAAGCCCGGCGCCGAGGTCCTCTCGGCCCCTCGACCGCTTATCAAGCCGGGTGCCGGTGAACCGTGTGCTCCGGGTCACACCGGCAAACTTGAACATACTACGCCTGCAAGAGGCCCGACGACCCACGCCGGACGCCGAGTCTCCTCCCCGCCCTTATGCGGTGCAGCCAACCCTTAGGAGCAGGGCTAGGACTGTCGGCTCTGACGGTCCCTACCTTGTCCGGCGTGTCAGGGCCGAAGGCCGCAGAAGCGGCAGGCGGACTGGATGTCCTTCCCCTAGGGCGTCCTCGGAATACCCGCAGCACAGGAACGGGGGCAGCGTCCAGCCAGCGTCTTACATCGCCAACCCCTCCAAAACAGACAAACCGAAAACCCGAAACCCACAACCGAATAACCCGCCTCATCATTGATATATACTCTCCCCAGGCCCTGACCCCCAGCCTGTCTTTCGAGGAGGGAACGCCATGAACGAGTCCCGCATATTCGAAGCCATCGACGCCCGCCGCGACGAGCTTGTCGGGCTCGCCCAGGCCCTCCTCCGGCGACCCTCGGAAAACCCTCCGGGCGGCGAGAAGGAAGTGGCGGAGGCGCTTAAAGAGGTCATCGAGCAGTATTCGCTGGGGGACACCATAACCATCGCCTCCGACCCCGAGCGGCCCAGCGTCATCACCACCCTCAAGGGCCAGGGCCCCGGTAAGAAGCTCATCTACAATGGCCACACCGACGTCGTGCCCGTCGGAGATGACGAGCGCTCCCAGTGGCGCGCCGACCCCTTCGGCGGAGAGATCATCGATGGTGAACTCTACGGCCGCGGCGCCGCCGACATGAAAGGCCCCATCGCCGCCATGCTCTACGGGGCCATTGCCATCAAGGAGACCGGCGCGCCCTTCAATGGCGATCTGGTTCTGGCCTTCACCGCCGACGAGGAGAACGGAGGTCACTACGGCGCCGAGTACATGGCTAACCAGGGCCTCGCCGAGGCTGACGCCTGCCTCATCGGCGAGCCCTCCGGCATGGAGTCGGGTCTCGACTTCCTGGCCACCGCCTGCCGAGGAGCCATCTGCTTTACCCTGATGGTGAAGGGCACCCAGATGCACAGCAGCCAGTCCGACATCAGGAACGGCGTGAACGCGGGGATCAAACTGGCTAAAGTGCTCTACCGAATGTCGGAGGAGCTGGTCATCCGCCACGAGCCCCACCCCCTCTACCCACAGGGCATCACCATCAACCTCGCCGAGACTATGAGCGGCGGCGTGAGCTACTGCATCGTACCCGGCTACATGGAGGCCAAGAACGACATCCGGCTTCTCCCCGGCATGACACGCGAAACCGTCATGGAAGACCTGAACGGCTTCCTGGACAAGCTCCGCAAGGAAGACCCCGACCTCGACATCGAAATGGTCCTCGACGACGGACAGGGTTGGATCGACGGCGCAGAGATACCGGCCAACCACCCGCTGGTGGACTCCGTAATGGACGCTACGGACAGGGTCCTCGGATTCAAACCCAAGATCGGCGGCTTCACCGGGGGCACCGACGCCCCCTACTTCCAGACCATCGCCCGCACCCCGACTATCTCGGCCTTCGGGCCGGGTCTCCTGAGCATGGCCCACGGCCCCAACGAACGGGTCCCGGTGGACGACCTCATCAGCTCGGCAAAAATTTACGCCCTCGCGGCTCTCGGGTATCTGCGGTAGAAATATGAACATGACCGACACCCTGGGGATATAGAGACCGATGACCCGTTACTACTCTCCGACTTGTTTTGCCAATGCTGAGGAAAATGTCGAGGGCTGGCATCATGGTTTGCGACGGGCCTTGTGGTGCCATGCGATCTTGGCCCCGAAGGTCCATCCATTGGACGTAATTTGTGCCAAGGATACGGGTAAGCCGAGGCGCCAGTTAAACGAGCAGGAGCGCAACGAAATCACTAGTATTATCGGAGCATCGCCATGGCGGCTGACGCCACAGGAAATCCGAAATGTGGTCGCCCGTACCGAAAAACCGCCGTGGGAGCTGGGGCAGGCTGCATCATGAGCAACAAGTTGGCAGGAAAGATAGCCATTGTCACCGGCGCGGCCTCCGGCATCAGCCGGGCCACGGCCCTCCTCTTCGCCGAAGAAGGGGCCTACACGGTCATCGCCGACATCGACTCCAAAGGCGGTGAAGAAGCCGTGACCCAGGCCCGAGCCTCCGGCGGCAACGCCGAGTTCCAAAGCGTCGACGCCACGGACCCCTCCCAGGTCCAAGAGCTCGTCGCCGACACCCTGTCCACTTACGGCGCCCTCGATATCCTTGTTAACGGAGCGGCTTACCAGACCGAGACCGGTCCCGTCGCCGATGTCACGGAAGAGGAGTGGGACTCGGGGCTGGACCTCTTCCTGAAAGCGCCTTTCTTGGGGTGTAAGTACGCCATTCCAGCCATGCTCAAGGGTGGAGGCGGGGCCATCATCAACATCTCCTCGGCGGTCGTGCTCCGGGGGAGCACCTTCTCGCTTCCCTACTCGGTGGCCAAGGCCGGAATAGTCCAGCTCACCAAGACCACCAATAGCCAGTATTGCACCCGGGGAATAAGGGCCAACTGCATACTTCCCGGGGTCATCGACACCCCCGGCTCCCGACGTGTCTCCAACTCACCTTCCATCGCCGCCAAGTACGCTGACGGCATACCCGTGGGCCGCATGGGTGTACCCCAGGACGTCGCCAAACTAGCCCTCTACCTCGCCTCCGACGATGCTGCATACGTCGCCGGGGCCAGCTTTCTCATAGACGGGGGAATCAACAACCTATGATCGAAGAACCGAAACACATTGAAGTTACCGCGGAGGGACTGGCCGTTCAGTGGGACGATGCGCACCGCAGCGTCTACCCCTTCAAGCCACTCCGGGAACAGTGCAAGTGCGCCAACTGCATCGACGAATGGACCGGCCGCCGGATCCTCGATCCCGACTCCGTACACGCGGACATCGAAATCCTGGACTTCATCGAGATAGGCCGCTACGCGGTTCAACTCCTCTGGAGCGACGCCCACGAAACGGGCATCTACTCCTTCGCACTGCTGAGATCCCTATGCGGCTGCGAGCTGTGTAAGCAGACCGGCTGACCCGCTTACCTGAATAGCCGCAGGAACCTATCCTCGTATTCGGAGAAGAGGCCCCAGCGCTCAAGCTCGCGGCGCAGATCGTCCGGGTCGGCCGTCTTCTTGGCGACCCGCATGAACATTTCCTCGATGCGCCTTCGAGCATCCCCAGTCGCCCCCGAGGAGTCGACCCCCAGCAACCCCGACCCCTGCAATTCCCGCACATTCCCTTCCAGCGACCTTGAGGTCAGGTCGTGGATGAACTTGAGCAGCGACACGTCCCACATCTCGTCGATCCCACGAATAATCCCGACCAGCGGGTCGTCACCCACGTCCTTCTCGATCTTGTCCATCACCGACAAGACCGTCCCGCTGACGATGTTCAGGTTCTCCTGCTCGTTGCGGTAGTGGTAGAGGATGCCGGGCACGTTGGGCCCCTGCTCGTTGATGAGCCGCTCGAAATAGTCCCGGGCCCCGTCCCCGAAACCCTCCAGATTGAGCATGTAACCCGGAGTGACCACGCGCGGCTGCTCCGAGATCACGCGCCCTTCCCGGATCACCGTGTCCTCCGAGGACTGCACCACCCCCGAGTACGCCGGCTTGGTGAGCAGAAAGTAGCGCACGTTGGTCGTGCCGAATGTGGAGAGGTTCTGCTTGGGCACGCGCAGCACGTGCGTATTCTCGATTGCGTAGCCTATGCGGTCGTCTTTGGGATCGAAGTCTGATTCCATGTCCGGGTTTCGAGCCTAGGGCAGGTTTGAAAGCTGTTCCTTGTATTCCTTCATGTAGAGGTCGTACTGCGTTTCCAGTTGAGCCCGGGCCTTTCGCCACTCCATCTGGAACTGCGGGTGCCTCTCGATGTGCTGCATGTCAATTGGCGGCATGCCCTGCTGTCGGGCCATCTGTGACAGACGCATCTGCATGTCCCGCTTCAGGTTTTCGAGGGCTTCCTTACGCTGCATCTCTCCCTGGCCCGTGTAGTGGTTGAAGACCTGCCGCATCTTGCTGAAGATGTTCTCCACCGCGCCCGGGTCCTTCTTGGTGAGCTTCAGGCCATCCATCGCCAGCTTGTTGCGGTCCTTCGCAAGGTCGGTCGTAGGCAAGGCTAGATTCCGAATCAGGACTTCCTCAATCCCCTCTGCCAGGCCTGCTCGTTCGGGACCATCCTCATAGTTGTTCAGCTCCGACCTCAGGTTAGCCTCGCCGTTCAGGTACAGCGCGGCCAGCTTCTGCCCCTCCTCTTTCAGTCGAGACCTTTCAAGGTCTTCAGCCGAAGCCCTGCCGAGCTTTTCTACTCTCTCTAAAGCCCTCTCTAGGGCGCTGGGAATCCTGTCCATGAATCGGTCTCCGGGGAATTAGGCGTGAGAATCAAGATGGGCTAATCAGTGAATGCGAACGTATTGTACCAAAACGCCCAACCGCGCCCAGTGCAAAGGTCATCACGGGATGCTTGTTGCGAATCAGAAATTCCAGTGGGCGCGCTGCAAGAATCAGTGAAGGCCCTCTGGGGTGGGAATGAGTGGAACCCCATTCCCTCTCCTTCGTTGGGAGAGAGCTATGGTGAGGGTATTTCTAATGGATGCACTTGAAAGCTGCGGAATGAATAGTCGATCTCGTCACTCAATTCCGCAAGATATTCCTCGCTGCCTCCGTATGCCACTATTACCAGCACAAGGCACGAGTTGGACTTGGGATGGCAACCTTGCATTGGTTCATCTGGTCTGTACAGATACAAGGCTAGTCTAAGATGTGGGGGCCAAGAACTCTGTTCAACCTCTAGTATCTCCCCTGTGAAACCATCTGCCTTTTCTATTCTTTGCTGAGACAATACATTGAAACGAAAGGTTGGTCGTACATTACCCCAGCCTGGCGGCGCCCAGCTCCATGCCTCCCAATAGTCCACGTAGTGCTCTATGGTGGCTTCTCTGTCCACAGTCGCTGCTAGGAACTTTTCAAGAGCCTCACACTTCGCCTGCCAGTCATCGTTTGTTACCCTATCCTTTTCATTACACCATTGATATTCACGGCTTTGTTCAATAGTCGATTCATCGTAATTCAGGATGCGAATTGCTAGATAGCCGTCATTGTGATCCTTCGATTCGAAGTAGCCTTGCTTCCTAAAGAGCACATCGCGACCATCAGCAGTCCGCCACCGAGTGAGGTAAGCATCTTTGGCATACCGCTCTCCTGGGTATAGGATCGAGAAAGTTCCAGATGCTCCCTCATAGACTCTCATCTCCCCAACGGGGCTAGATTCTGTTGCGGGATATTCAAAGGTGGGCAATTCAACCTCTACATCTTGTCCATACTTGGAAAACACAAACCTTTCTATTGCTAAGGTGGGGTCAATTATAATGTCGGGACATACTTGACTGGGATCACAATGACTTGGTCCGACATTAATCGCTCTCGTAAACTCTCTCACTTGTTTGTCCCGCACACCGACCCAGATTTCGATACTCGTCCTTCTGCGCTCAACGTTACCATCTGTGACCTTCGTGCTTTTTATGTAGTGCATCTCGACTCCGTCGACCACTACTTGCTTCACTGATAAGTGCCGAGATTTCACCGACGTCTCCGGTGCCCATATTAAAGACGGCAGCGTATTCACAATGTCGATAGGGTTCCTTCGAAGCATATTGAAAAGGTAATCGCCATAAGGGCCATGTAGCACATGATCATAGTCTGGGTGACGGCCCTGAGTGTTTTCATCTATGGGAACGCTTACCCTGTATGGTCTCCAACTTCCAGTGGTTCCCTGACTTATATAAGTACGAGAATCAATGTTTACCACTTCGTATCGGACCCCTTCGCCATGTTCACCAAAAGCATTCTCAGAACCGTATTTATGATTCCGGTAGTCGAAAAATGCGATTTTGCGAATCTTGCCAGGACGCTGAAAGTCGCCAGTGGAAAAGAAGAATGGTTCATCGCTCGAAGGCACACGCTCTCCTGACCAAAACTCATATAGCTCGTAGCTTTCTTCGAAGTGAAATGACTCCGCCTCCGGCATTACCTCTATTGCTCCTCGAAGTATCTCCTGAATCTCCTTTTCCGCCGCCGTTGTTTGATCTGTAGGTTCAACCGTCGCATCTACCACTTCTTTCCTAACCGAACCCCGCTCCGGATCATCGGCACATGCCGCCACTCCGATGCAAACCAGCAATACCAAAACAACGCCGAATAAGATGCTTCTGCCTGACATCAGCTAACCTCGTCTTCTTATTGGTCCTTTGTTGTAAGACGAGTCCAACAACTACTTTGTTCCAATCCCTGCCATCCCCGCATTGGATCCACGAATCCGAGCAATCGGGTGCTTGAATGCATAGTTCTGAGAACTCTCGGCAGAGAAGGAGGAATAAGAAAGGGTAGCTGTACCTACACCCATCGAGGAGGAAAAGTTGAGTAGCCCCTACCCGCCCTTACTCTCGATCAACTTCAGCCGCGCCAGAAGAGAAATCGCCCTGTCATAAACAGGCTTGTCCACCATCACGCCACCCATGTTCACCGCACCAAGCCCCTGCCTCGTCCCTTCCTCGTATGCCTCCACCACGTTCCGGGCATTCTCAATCTCCGGCTCCGTTGGGCAGTAGATACGGTTCACCACAGCGACCTGCGAAGGATGAATGCAGTACCGGCCCTTGAACCCTATCGACTTCCCGTGAACCGTGTCTGCCTCGAAGCCTTCCGTATCCCGGAAATCGGCGAAAACCGTGTCCAGGGGCATCACGCCCGCCGCTATGCAGGCCGTAGCTACGTGGTTGCGGGCATACTCGAGTTCCCGGCCTTCGCGCGTCCTCTCCATGCCCATGTCGGAGGTCAGGTCCTCGCCGCCGACGGAAGCCGCCGCTACACGAGGGGAGGATGTGCACAGGGCATAGGCATCGATTACACCCTTGGCCGTTTCGATCCACGGGAATATCTTGACCTGCCCCACCGGTATGCCCCGCGTCTTTTCGAGAATTGTGAGGTAGTGGTCGACCCGCTTGATGATCTCCGGGTCGTCCGCCTTGGGGAGCCCTATGGCCTGCAGGTCGGGTATGACCACCGCATCCAGGTCGTCCTCAAGGAATCCCGACTGCAGGGAGTTGACCCGCACGGCCATCAAATAGCCGGTGCGCCTCATGCCCGGCATTGCGTCCCGGGCCATCTCCCGGCCCTTGGGCTTCTCCGCCAGCGCCACCGAGTCCTCCAGGTCCAGGCAGATCATGTCGGCGCCCGCATCCGGCGCCTTCTCTATGAATCGCTCCCGGATTGCCGGTACGAACAAGGAGCTCCGGAGGAGCAGAGAATCGGAGCTAGGCATGGTCGGGGATGAGGACCATCTTGCCCATCACGTTGCCGTCCTCGATGGTCTTCTGCGCAATGGCGGCGTCCTTCAGTGGCACGGCCTGGCTTGGCAGCGGTTTGATGTCTCCACTCTCCACGAACTTCATCGCCTGCAGGAATTCGCCCTTGGACCCCATGTGAGACCCGTAGAAGTTCATCTGCTTCATCCACAGGTGCCGGATGTCCGTCGGGCCCATGAACCCGCTGGTCGCGCCACAGGTCACCAGGCTGCCGCCCCGCTTCAACGCCAATACGCTGTCCTTCCAGGTCTCTTCTCCCGTGTGCTCGAAGACTATGTCTGCCATCCGCTTGTTGGTGATGCTCCGCACCTCGTCCCTGATCTTCTGTGTCTTCCGATTGATGGTCGCATAGGCCCCGAGCCCCTTGGCATACTCCGCCTTCTCGTCAGACCCGACCACCGCTATCCCCTTCGCCCCGAACAGGTTGCAGACCTGTATCGCCATAGACCCCAGTCCCCCCGCACCGCCCCAGATCAGGACGTAGTCGCCGGTCTGGACCCGGCATCGGCTCACCAGCATTCGCCACACCGTCATCAGGATCAGCGGTAGAGTGGCAGCCTCCTGATAGGTGATGTTGGCCGGTTTGGGAATCAGGTTAGTCTGGTCCAGCTTCGCGTACTCTGCATCTGCACCGTCCAGCGGCCCCGTCTGAAATCCCCAGATCCTGTACTGCCGGCAGAAGAACTCTTCCCCGCTGGTGCACGCCTCGCAAGTGCGGCAGCTTATGCCGGGGTGCACCATGACGTCGTCTCCCGGTTTCAGGCTCTTTACCTCGCTCCCGACCTCCTCCACCACCCCCGAGGCGTCGGAACCCGACACGTGCGGAAGGATGATCTCCATGCCCGGCAGGCCCCGTCGGGCCCAGATGTCGTTATAGTTGCACCCCGCTGCGTTGACCTTGAAGAGCACGTCGTTCGGCCCGACCTTCGGGTCGGGGATGTCCTTGTACTGTAACTTGTCGATTTCACCGTGCTCTTCGAACACTACTGCCTTCATGGTTTCCTCCGCGTTGGATTTCGGTAGTTGTCAGGTGGGGAATGGAGTCTCGCTTGCTGCCGCAGAAAATCATAGCTTATTTGTGCATAAGGCGCAATTTGGGCCGGCCCCACCACAATTGACTCCCCCCACCCCCCAATGCTACGCTGGTAGCAAGACTTGATGCAGACTGAAGGGGAGTGATGGCTGTGACCCAAGGAACTGCAGACGTTCAGGTCTCCTCGACCGAGCTAGGGCTTAACTCCACCGACCTCATCGCCATTTATCGAGACATGTTCACGGCGCGCGCCGTTTCGGAGCGGTTGTGGCTGCTGGGTCGGCAGGGTAAGGTCTACTTCCTGGTGTCATGCGAAGGCCACGAGGCCGCACAGGTTGGCAGCGTCTACGGCATGAGGCCCGGCACGGATATCTTTGTCCCCTACTACCGAGACTTGGCCATGGCCCTCGCCTTGGAATCGCGGCCCAAAGACATGGTCCTTCACGCCCTCGGCAAGGCCGCCGACCCCTACAGCGGCGGCAGGCAGCTCCCGGGCCACTACAGCAGCAAGGAGATGAACATCGTTAGCGGCTCCAGTTGCGTGGCGACTCAGATCCTTCACGGCGTCGGCACCGCCTTCGCCTCCAGGTATCGAGGCGAGGATGTAGTCTCCATCACCTATTTCGGTGACGGCGCAACCAGCAAGGGAGACTTCCACGAGGCCATGAATTTCGCCGCCGTCCACAAGCTCCCCGTCATCTTCTTCTGCGAAAACAACGGCTGGGCCATATCCGTACCCCAGGACAAGCAAATGGTCGTCCAGGATATCTCGAAGAAGGCCGAGGGTTACGGCATGCCCGGCGTCACGGTTGACGGGATGAATGTACTGGATGTTGTCCGTGCAACCCGCGAAGCCCGAGACCGCGCCGCCCGCGGCGAAGGCCCGACCCTCATTGAGGCCAAGGTACACCGCTTCAGCTCCCACAGCAGCAACGACGACCACCGCCGCTACCGAACCCCCGAGGAATTGAACGCAGAGAGGGAGTCGGACCCCGTGGCCCGGTATAGAAACCTGCTGATAGACCTGTCCGTCCTTGACGAAGCCCGTGCCGCAGATATAGAGCAGGAAGTGATGACGGCGCTGGATGAGGCCGTAGATTCTGCAGAGACCAGCCCCGATCCCACCCCCGAAAGCGCATACACCCGGATTTACTCCACGGACGAGGTGTAGCGTGGCGGAAATGACGGTCCTGGAGGCGATCAAGGAGGGCTTGGCCGAAGAGCTGGAGCGTGACGACAGTGTCGTCATCATGGGCGAGGACGTGGGCAACATGGGCGGGGCCTTCCGCGCCACCGAGGGATTCCTTGCCCGCTTCGGCGAACGGCAGATTATCGACACACCTCTCGCAGAGACCGCCATAGTCGGCATAGCCATCGGCATGGCCGTCAACGGCATGCGTCCCGTCGCCGAGATCCAGTTCGCCGACTTCATGTTCCCCGCCTACGACCAGATCGTCAACGAAGCGGCCAAGTTCCGCTACCGCTCCAACGGCGAATTCAGTGTCCCCATGGTCATGCGCACCCCCTACGGTGCCGGCATCCACGGCGGCCTCTACCACTCCCAGAGCATCGAGGTGCAGCTGGCCCACATCCCGGGCCTCAAAGTAGTGGCCCCTTCCACCCCCTATGACGCCAAGGGCCTGCTCAAGTCCAGCATCCGGGACCCGGACCCCGTTATGTTCCTGGAACACAAGCGCACCTACCGTCTCATAAAGGGCGAGGTGCCCGACGAAGACTATACCCTCCCTATCGGCAAGGCCGACGTCAAGCGTGAGGGCTCGGACATCACCGTCCTGACCTACGGACTGATGGCCCACTTCTCCCTGGAAGCCGCCGAGGAACTTGCCCGGGAAGGCGTCAGCGTGGAGGTCATAGACCTCAGGTCCCTTCTGCCCCTGGACAAGGAGACCATCCTGGACTCGGTCAAGAAGACCAGCAAGGCCCTCATCGTCTACGAAGACAACCTCACCCTGGGCTACGGCGCAGAGCTTTCCGCCATCCTCGCATCGGAGGCATTTGAGTACCTGGACGGGCCCGTGATGCGTGTAGCCTCCCCCGACATCCCCTCCATGCCCTTCCACCCGACCATGGAGTTCGACGCCCTCCCCAACCCCGCCAGGATCGCCGACGCCCTCCGACAACTCGCCGCCTATTGAATCCCCTCCCTGACTCTCCTATGTCGTTTTACGAAAGGGACACGCGTTGCCCGTAACAGTCACCATGCCCGAGGTCGCCGAGACCATCGTCGAAGGCACAATCTCCCGTTGGCTCAAGCAGCCCGGTGACCCCGTCGAGCGTTATGAGTCGATAGCAGAAATCGTAACCGACAAAGTGACCCTAGAGCTCCCGTCACCCGCCACCGGCATCATGGGCGAATTGCTCGTCGCCGAAGGCGAAACCGTAGTGATCGACACCCCCATAGCGATCATCGAATCCACTGCGACTTCGAAAACCCCTGATGCCCCGCTAGAGCCTCAGCCTTCCACCCCTGAAGCTCCCTCACAGAGCATGAATGGCCGGTCGAGCCGCCATTCGCCACTCGTGCGAAGAATTGCCCAGGAACATGGCATCGACCTGTCGACGATGCGGGGCACGGGCGCCGGGGGCCGCATCACAAAGGCAGACGTCCTCCAGGCCGCCGAGAAGTTAAAGGCGAAGGCGCCTGCTGCTCCTCTTCCCTCGGACAGACGTCTGGACCCCGTGCGCCGGGCCATTGCCCAGAGAATGTCCCAGAGCGCGCACGACATTCCCCACGCATGGACGGTCATGGAGGTGGATGTCTCGGGGCTAGTGGCCCTTGTCAAAGCATCGAAGGGGGAGTTTCAGGCTCGTCAGGGCCTCAACTTGACCTATCTGCCCTTTGTCCTCCAGGCCGTGGCCTCCACCCTCCGCTCGTCCCCCGAGGTCAACTCATCATGGCAGGACGACAGGATTGTTCTCAAGAGTGAGGTTAACCTCGGAATAGCCGTGGCCCGGGACAAAGGCCTCATCGTCCCAGTTCTCAGGAACGTCGACGCCAAGACCGTTCCGGAGCTTGCCCGAGACGTCAACACGCTCATCGAAAGAGCACGAGAGGACAAACTCGGCCCTGCCGACGTCCAGGGAGGCACGTTCACCGTGAACAATACCGGGGCCCTGGGCTCGGTGTTGAGCATGCCGTTAATCAACCCGCCTCAGGCCGCCATCATGACCACCGAGGCCATAGTCAAGCGCCCCGTAGTCATCGGCGACGACGCCATTGCCGTCCGCTCAATGATGAACCTCTGCCTCTCATTCGATCACCGCGCCCTAGACGGCGACCAGGCAATCCGCTTCCTGGCGCGGGTGAAGGAGTTGCTGGAAGGGATTACTGCGCAAACGCAGGTCTGAGGTCCCGGTTGAACTAGCTTTCCACCACCCCATCCAGCCACTCGGTCACACTTCTCGCCAGACCAGGCAGCACTCGACGGTTCAGCACCAGGCCCCAGTGCGACGCTCCCTCTGCCTCCATCAATTCCTCCCCGAGCCCCATGTCCTCATACAGTGACCGTGGAAACACCCGGTCGTCGCTTCCCGCTATCACCAGCAATGGACACGGCATCGACTCGATGACAACACCCGCCTTACGCTCATCTCTGGCGGTCCGAGACTCCTGGGAAAGCGACCCGAGAGCTATTCCCCGCTCCTCCTCGTCCAGGTCGGGCATCGCGGGCTGTTTGGCAGGGTCCAGGGTCTTGATACCGTACACCTCCGACCCGTAGACCCCTCCCCGAATGCGCACACTATCGTTCCGTTCTTTAGTGGGCGGCGTGGGAGACAGCGTCACGCACGCCCTCGCCCGACCCGTAGCCGCCACCATCAGTGCCACCAGCCCTCCCATGCTCCACCCCATCACCACCGGCGGGTCCCGTTCTTCGTCCGCTACCTCCAAAACGTCGTCCACGTAGTCAGACATGGTTGCTCCGTCCAGTTCTCCCTCACTTTTCCCATGTCCTCGAAGGTCTATCGAGTGGCTGCTCCAGCCTCGACGGGCAAGGGCCTTCTGCCAGAACTTCCAGGCGGATGATGAGTTGGCCGCGCCATGTATAAGCAGCACGTGCGGGCGGGCCGACACTATGGGGGAGCGCACGAATGTGGTAGCAGGCATATCGAGTTAGCTTTCTTGAGTTGTTGAAATGGGCGCTATGAGGTGGCCTATGGGATCTTCACCCCGACTGCCCAGACGTAACCATCCGGGTCCGCGATCATTGTCTCTCGCCACCCGTGGGGCTTGTCTTTTGCCTCCTCCACTATCGTCGCCCGAGCCCCCCGCGCCCGAGCCTCGACCTCGTCGGGGTCCAGTCCCAGCGCCCTCAACTCCGCCCCGAGTCCCCGCATCATCCCCGATGCCAGGGGGTCGACCCACGGGTGTTCTTCGTATGTATGGTCCGCATGGAGCATGAAGTCCACCCCACCGACCCTCAACGCCGCAAAGTCCTCGTCCCAGTACACGACTTCTGCGCCCAGGACGTTCTCGTAGAATGCGACAGAGTGAGACATTCTACGGACCAGGAGGTTGAGAGAGAACGAAGGAAGGCTCCGACCATATTCGTCGGCGGGCATCCAGGGAGTTTTCTTGGATTTCTGCATGCTGAGATTGTCGCACTTGGCGATGTCGCGGGGAACGTAATCTTGACAGAATCTCGGGCGGCTGACTAGTATGGCCCACGTCAACTTGGAGAAACGCCATGCCCCTCTACGAATACCGATGCTCCGACTGCGGCCACCAGTTCGACATGCTGAGACCCATGAGTGAAGCCGACGAACCGGCAGTCTGCCGCGCCTGCAACAACGGCGCCCAGCGGGTCCTTTCGGTGTTTGCTTCCTTCTCCACCGGTGAAGAGGGCTCCCCGCTTCCCATGGCCGGCGCGGGAGTTGGCTGCGGTGGCTGCCCGCCCACCGGATGCGGCTGCGCCCACTAGCCGGTTCGCATTGAGTTACTCAGGCCCGACATCCTCGGCCCTTTCTTTTTCCTGAGCGAACCGACGGCTGAGCCTGTCCCCGAGACCCACGCTAACCAGCAGTAAGGCCTGCCCTATCGCCATCAACGCCACGAAAAGCGTCGCGTCCCGGAAGAAAGGCTCCGGGAACATGGCGACTAGATTGTGGATGCGGGGATTGAGTTTCCAAAAGTCGTTGGCGAAGCTCAGCTGGTGAAACTTCAGGAACAGGGCCTCGAATCCGACTACCGACCCCAGCCCCAACGCCCCGATGATCAGCAGGGTCACCACCCCTCCCCAGAACCCCACCCGCACGGCGCCGGGAATCGCCTCTCGGCGCCTCAGCCAGATATACGCTGCCAGGACCGCCGCTAGGTAGCCCAGTGTGATCCATTGCCACATGTAGACGCCGTGTATCAGTCCCTTGACGTCCTTCATGTGGATGATCTCTCGTTCCGTGAAGAGAGGCTGTGCCTCGCCGTAGATTACAGCGTCGATGTCGATTAGCTCTGTGGTGTCATTGAAATAGTCCCGTATCTCCTCCCCGATACGTGACAGCTCCCCACGGTCTATTCCGGTTCGAAGGCTGATGTTGTACTGGTCGAACCCGTATTCATAGAGCCCTCCGGCGTTGATGGCAAAACGCAGACTGCTCGTAACCAGCAGAATGGGTATCGCAACAATGGCGAGGGCCGTTGCAACACGGAGGCTGATGCGGAGAGCGCGTGTGTCAGTCGTCATTGGGCGGAACCCTTAGCACGAAGCCCGGCCTTGACTGTGTGAATGAGCCAGACGGCCAGTTTTCTTGATGCTCTGAATAGCAATAAATCTGGTGCCCACCTATCACAGAAATTCTCGTAAATCTTCGGGTGCCGTTGTCGTAGCCTATGAGCAACGCACATTTCCCGTATAAACCATGACAACCCCCTGGCAAGCGCCACAAACGGCATACCCAAGAGTATCGACACAAAGAATCCAAACAAGAGGTCCCTATCCCCCTGGTCAAGTGAATCATTAACGATTCCTATGATGAACCATAATGCGACGATAAAGACGACCCAGTCGCGGAGCCAGCCCCATAAGCGGCGACGGCTCCGCCGGACGAATTCAACATCATGGTAAGACCGACGAGATTGCCGTCGCCCTTCGATGGGAGCACATCCAGACATCGTTAATTCCTCAAAGAGTTAAACAAGCATATGATAAAGTGCAGGCTTGGAGTTTTGGCCTCCAAGCTTACAGGTAAAACCAATCCCCAAATAGTTTACGAATAATGCGGACCACCTGGAATGACAACCACGAATTTCTGCTTTGGCGTGGCGGATTACACCCTTCTCTCTGGAACCAAAGGCGCCCTGCCGGCCCCTTTAGCCTTGAGCAGGATTGTGTGGCCATCGAGACGCCGTCCAATCTAACTCATTACATCGGCCTGGGGGCTATGTGCCTAATATGGCGATGGAAAATCGGGAGTGAGGGTTACGGGCTTATCAGTCGGCTTAACAAGCGAGTTAAAGTGCATCGCCTAACATATGCCTTGTCGCGCGTGGTTGACATTGAGGAAATTGCAGGCGACATCCTGCATATGTGCCATCGCCCCTATTGTGTCCAACCTGGTCATCTGTATGAAGGTACGGCGGCGCAAAACGGTCGGGACAGAGCCAATCACAAACGCATCTTCCCGAAAGGTGGATGGCCTGAGCTAACAGAGCTGTGGAACTTAGGTGGTGAGACCGCTCAGTATGTGTGGATGGCCCCGGACCTGCCCGAGTTGCCCTCTGGTACGCTGGCCCCACGACCATCTTTAGCGCCTCGGCATAACCACGTTGGAGAGGCCCCTGGGGGTGATGTTGCAATTTGCAATACGTGCGGCATTGGGACACCTTCGGAGTTTGAGCGTCGGTGCGTTGTCCAGTTTGGCGACCGAGGCCATACATTGCATATCCCAGGCTTTGAAGTGGCTCGAACAGGATGGGCTTCCGGCAACCGTCGCGTTTGGTGGAACTATTGGTTTCCCGACCGGCTAGACCTTTAGCGTCCTCAATCGCCTCATTTGTTTTACATTAGGTTTCGCACTCCCCTCTATACCCCACTTTTGTTGTCAAGCGAAGGAGCACGCCGTTATAATCGCCCTCGGCCCCTCTAAAGGTGGGGGAGGAGCCGGATGTCCCTCAACTACGAACGTTCCAATTTCGACACCCTTTCTGAAATAGTGGCAAAACTGCGCGCCCCGGGCGGCTGTCCCTGGGACCGGAAACAGACCCACCAGTCTCTCGGCAAACACCTTGTCGAAGAGTGCTATGAGGCCCTTGAAGCCTTTGATGAAGATGACCCGGCCAAGATCAAGGAAGAGCTCGGCGATATCCTGCTCCAGGTGATGCTCCACTCCCGGATCGCCGAGGACAAGGGCCTGTTCAGCGTGGAGGAGGTGGTCTCGGTCCTCTCCGAAAAGCTGGTGCGCCGGCATCCCCACGTCTTTGGTGATGTCAAGGCCGCAACCGCCGAAGAGGTGGAGGGCAACTGGGAGACGAACAAGCTGAAGGAAAAGGGCCGGAAGTCGGTACTCGACGGCGTGCCGTCGGCCATGCCCGCGCTGGCCCACAGTCAGTCGATCCACCGCAGGGCCGCCAACGCCGGTTTCGACTGGGACAATGTCGATGGTGCGATGGAGAAACTGGACGAAGAGATTGCCGAGCTGCGTGAAGCCTCGACTCCCGAGGAGCTCGAAGAAGAGCTTGGGGACGTCCTCTCCACGCTGGTGAACGTGGGCAGAAAGCTGGAGTTGGACATGGAAGCAGCCCTGCGCAAGTCCAACCGGAAGTTCATTAGACGCTTCTCCCGGATGGAGGAGCTATGCCGGGAGCGTCGCCTCAACCTTACGAAAATGAAGTTCGCCGAGCTTGAAGAGCTATGGCAAGAGACCAAGGGCATCTTGGCCCTGGAAGGAAAAGCCTATGGGTAGTAACGGTGACAGCAGCCTGCCCCTCGCCGGGGTGAGAGTGCTGGACATGAGCCAGGCCCTGGCGGGGCCCTACGGGTCCCGAATCCTGGGAGACCTGGGCGCCGAGGTCCTGAAGATCGAGCAGCCGGGCGTCGGGGACTCCAGCCGAGGCTTCCCGCCCTACTATTTGGAAGGGGAGAGCGCCTACTTCCTCGGCATGAACCGCAACAAGAAAGGCCTCACCCTTAACCTGAAAAGCGAAAAGGGACAGGAAGTCTTCCGTGGCCTGGTCAAAGTCTCGGACGTGGTCTTCGAAAACTTCAGGCCCGGAGTGCTCGACAGGCTCGGCTTCGGTTATGAGGCCCTAAAACAGATAAACCCGCGGATCATCTACTGTTCCATATCGGGCTTCGGCACCTCGGGGCCCCTGAAGAATAACCCCGCTTTTGACGGGATGATCCAGGCTATGGGCGGCGCAATGAGCGTCACCGGCTTCAAGGGCGGGCCCCCGGCCCTGATGGGCTACCCGATGGGCGACGTCGGGGGCGGCCTTTACGCAGTCCAGGGGATTCTCGCCGCCCTATACTCCCGTGAGCAGAAAGGCGTCGGTCAGGAGATAAGCATCAGCCTCCTCGATGTCCAGATTGCCCTTCAGGCCCACGTGGGTCAGCTCTTCCTGGTTTCCGGCAATCTCCCGAACCCCGTGGGCAACAGCCACGAGACCAATGTTCCCATCGGCGCATTCCAGACCAGCGATGACGCCTACGTACAGATAAGCTGCCCGACCCAGAAGTTCTACGAAAATCTCGCCGATATCATCTCCCGCATGGACGGGTTCTCCGACCTGCCTTCCGACCCACGTTTCGCCTCCCCCAACCTCCGTCACGAACACAAGGCTGAGTTGGAGGAGATTATCCAGCGGGCCTTTTCCGCCAAGACCGTGGAACAATGGCTGAAAGAGCTTTCAGAGGGGCAGGTGCCCGCGGCCAAGGTCAACAACTTCGCCGAGGCCCTCACCAACCCCCAGATCCTGCACCGCAAGATGGTCGTCGAGCAGGAGCACCCGGTGAGCGGCAAGTACAAGGCCGCCGGAAACCCCATAAAGATGTCGGAAACCGAGGACGAGACCTTCGCCCCCGCCCCTACCCTCGGGCAGCACAACCGCGAGATTTTGATGGGCCTGCTGGACTACTCTGAAGACCAGGTAGTTGCGTTGGAGAAAGAGGGAGCCATATAGCTATGCCTGAAGACGTTTCCGCCCACCCAATTCTCAGTCAAATCAATCGTGACGAGCTTATTGAGCTTGGCAAGGACCTCATCCGAATCCCCAGCCGCATAGGCGAGGAGACCCCCGCAGCCCGCTGGACCGCCGAGTACATGAAATCACATGGTCTCGAGGTGGACCTGCAGGAGGTGGAGCCCGGCTGGTTCCAGGCCATCGGTGTGATCAAGGGGTCGGGTGGGGGGCGCAGCATCATGCTCAACGGCCACCTGGACAGCAATCCCATCGCCGCCGGATGGACCCGAAACCCCTACGACCCCTGGGTCGAGGGTAACAAGCTCTACGGCGCAGGCATCAGGAATATGAAAAGCGGCGTCGCCTCCATGATCCACGCCGCCGACGCCATAATCAAGTCAGGAGTGAAGCTCAAAGGCGATGTGGTCGTCGCCTGTGTCCTCGCCGAGCTCCAGGGCGGCCTTGGGACATTGCACGCCATAGAAAACGGGTACAAGACCGACGTCGCCGTGGTCACCGAGCCCTACGGCGCCCACCAGGTCTGCACCAAGCACGGCGGAATGACCAAATTCTCCCTCCACGTCAAGGGCCGACACCCCCACGGGGCCGACCTCCACGGCGTCGACGCAATACCCAAGATGATGAAGGCCATCGAGGCCATATACGCGACCAAGCTCACCCACGACCCCTGGGTGATCGAGGGTCTTCCCTGGCTGAAGATCGGGTCCATAATCGGAGGCCGGGGCGAGTCCTATGACATGCGCTCCGTTAGCCGCAACTGTGACCTCTGTACCGCCTTCATAGCCGTCAGCACGGTTCCCGGCATGACCGCCGACACCCTTCGCTCAGACCTCGAAACCACCCTGAACAGGCTGAAAAGCGAAGACCCCGACTTCGACTACGAGCTCGTACACCCCATCGAGCGCAAGTTCAACACCTGGATCCTGGACCACCCGCCCATGGACATGGACGAGGACGAGGAGATCGTGAAGGTCGTCTCCGAAAGCTACCGCAGGGTGACCGGGAACGAGGTCAGGCAGGTAGGGCCTCCGGAGTCTGCCCTCTCCGCCCGATACGGCGACGACGACGCCCACCTCTGGCTCGCAGGGATACCGGCGCCAATCTACGGCCCCTCAGGCGGCTCCTACGGCGTCGACTACTCGGATATCGACGAGATGGAGCTGTGCAGCCGGGTCCTCGCCCTCACCGCAGAGTCCATATGCTCTTAGGCTGTCTTTGCCGGTCGGGATTCGGGCACGAATGACGACCCCCGAAGTTGAAATCGTCGACGGGCTGGCCCGAGAGCACGTGGACGAGGCCCTGAGAATTCTCTTCGAGGCTTTTGCCAGGAAGTTCCGTATCGGCATCAGAAATGATGAGGAGTTCATTCGGGTCTTCAAGAGTACGGTGGACAGGGATAGTTCCCTGACTGCCGTATTGGATGGGCGGCTTACCGGGATTCTCGCTTTCAAAACTAGGGAAAGTAATTTCTATGAGACCAGGTCTTCGACGCTCTTGACAAGTTTCTGGCCCCCGAAGACGGTCCGTGTGCTGTTTAACCTCTGCATCTTGAAGCTGGGCGACTCAACAGCCAGCGACGAATTCAAGGTAGACTCCATAGCGGTGAATTCCGCCTCCCGGGGCCTGGGCGCCGGCACTTCCTTGATGCTGAAAGCAGAGGAAAAGGCAAGGTCATTGGGAAAAACAAATATGTCCCTGCATGTCGTAGGCGAAAACACAGGAGCAATCCGCCTGTATCAACGCCTTGGTTATACAATCACAAGAACGGAACGAGGGTTCATGGTGAGGTTGGCCATCGGGTCGGATGAGATCCATACAATGGAAAAGTCCCTGGTAGGCGCTTGATATGCTCCTTCGCCGACTCCTGATCAGCAAACGCATGGAAATGCGCCTTCTGTCCGCAGCCATGGCGCAGGCGGCCGAGATGGCAGTATCGGAAAACACCGGCGTGCTGTCGGGCCCCTCGGCTAAACGTTGGGCCGACTCCCTGGCCAGGACCGCCGGGTCCTCGGGGTTGGGTAAAGGGATGGCGTGGCTGGTCGGCTCCCGGATTGCGGCCCAGTTCATTCCTCCAGGCCCGTTCAGGGAGGCCTTTCGCCTCGCCGATGCCGGTGTGATGCCCGCGTCCATCACTGAGATGCTTTCGACGGTTCTTGGCAACGGACAAAAGGAGAGTCCTGAAGCTCTTCGAAAAAAGGCCCTCTCCGGCCTCTGGGACTCCATCCCGGGAGTCGGGATGGCGAGAGAAGTAGCCATGCTGGACGGCAACCTCTTGTTCCACGAACCCATGCGCTACGTGAAACAGTCCAGAAAGGCACTTGATGAGGCCCTTACCGCTCTCCCCGTGGGACTGGGCGCAATAGCCTTGGCCGCCGAGGCCTTTCTCAAGGGCGAAGAGGTCAAGGCACGGGGGCCGAAGGGTCTGCCGCAGGATTGAAAAGCGGACAGATCTCGGAGAACTCACACGGGCAGGATGGGTTCAGCCTGGGATCGAATTCCTCGTTCTCTATTGACTGAGCAACCGAGGTTACGGTGTCCTCGGCTTCCTTAATCGTAGATTCGTCCCGGGCCTCGACCTCTACGTTGGTATTGGACCGCAGGTGGTAGAGGGACAACTTCTCCACCGGCAGAAGCCACGTTCCCTGCGCCCCGATCTGGTACATGCTCAGCTGAAGGCTCTCTTCAACGTCGCCTTTGGATATGTCCCTCTTCCCGCTCTTGTAGTCCAGGATGTTCAGACCCCCGGTTGGGGAAATGTCCACCCGGTCTATGTATCCCCTGAACGGCACTCCGCCTATGTCCACGGTGAACCATTTCTCCGTCGCCAGCGGCAGGCGATAGTCCCTGGAATTAAGCTCCCAGAACTGCGTGAGTATCTCCCTGCCCGTTTGCTTGTCCGCTGCTTCCTGCCTCCTGCTGAAATACCCCGCCGAGCTCCAGGTCCTATCGTAGTACTCCAGAAAATCTTCAAGGGTCGGAGGCCCTTGCCCCTTCCTCTTGAAGAAATACTGCGCGCAGCGGTGCAACGTATTCCCGAAGCTGAAATAGAACCTCGGTTTGGTGGGCAGCTTATCGATGTACTGAAACCTGTAAAATAGTGGACAGGTCTGATAAGCTGAAATCTGGGAGTAGCTAAGAGGGCGCACCCGGCGAGTATAGGAATCGTCGGTACTATGGGTCAAGGCAAAGCCCAATACCCAGCCCCCTACAAGGGAGACAAAAACATGCCCAAGACCTTCAAGACCCCCGCAGACTACATCGAGAGCATCCGGGACGGCAGAGTCATCTACGCCGACGGCGAAAAGATCACCGATGTCATGGACCACCCCGTCACCCGACAGGGGGCCGAGCACTTTTCACGCCAGTACGCCCGTTTCCACGACCCCGCCCTTAGAGATGTCTTCACCGCCCCCGACCCCGAGACCGGCGAACCCGCAGACATCTTTCTAATCCCTCCCAAGACCTCCGACGACCTCCTCAAGCGGGCCAAGGCCCTGGAGTTATCCCAGGAACTCGGCTACGGATCGGCGCCCGCCTTGAGCGATGCCATACTTTCCCTTTTCATGGTGTCGCAGGAACTCGCCGAAGCTGACCCGATGTACAAGACCAACATCGATAACTTCTACCGGCGTTCTCGGGAAGAAGACCTCATCATGACCGTCGCCATGTCCGATACCAAGGGCGACCGTTCCCTTCACCCTGGCCAGCAAGCCGACCCTGACATGTATGTCCACAAGGTCGCCGAACGGGATGACGGGATAGTGATTAGAGGCGTGAAGGCTCACATCACCGGCGCGGCCTACATGCATGAGCTTGTCGTCATGCCCACAAAGAGAATGAAGCCCGACGAATCTGATTACTCCGTCACCTGCATAGTCTCCCCCGGGACCGAGGGCGTGAAACTGCTCATGAAGCCCCGGCGCATGGTTGGCTCCAGCTTCGAATACCCCGTCAGTCATGATTACCCTGGCTCCGAGTGCTTCGTCTGGTTCGACGATGTGTTCGTGCCCTGGGATCGTGTAATCCAGAATGGCGAGGATTGGCTATCCCAGCCCATCGCCCGGGGCCTGGGCCTTCTGCTCCGCTTCTCAGCGCTAAGCCATATGAAACACGAATCAGAGGTATTGGCCGGAGCAGCCCACCTGCTGGCCAAGTACAACGGCGTCGAAAAGGCGCCACACATCCGTGACCACCTCTTCCAATTCGCCATGCTTGCCAGTGCAATGGATGCCTTCGTAACTTCCGCCGCTATGACCAGCACCGTCTCCGACGGCATGGCCATACCCAACGGCGTCATAACCAACGTGGCCAAGTTCATGTTCACCGACAAGCTTAATGAAATGTACAAATACCTGATAGACATCGGTGGCGCAATTATCTCCACTCAGCCCTGGGAGACCGACTACAATCACCCCGACCTCCACTCCACCTTCAGGAAGTACCTGTCGGGCGGCGACAGGGCCACCGCCGACCAGCGATTGCGGCTATACAACTTTGTCCGGGACCTCGCCGCCGACGAATTCGCCAGTCACTCCTTGGTAGAGCAGTACCACGGCGCAGGCTCTCCCCAGGCCCAGAAGATGATGACTTTATTCGGCTATGACTTCGAAGCCGCTGCAGAGAAGGTGAGGCGCCTCGCCCGAATTGAGGAGTAGCCGCGCTCACGCGGTGAATATAGGTGAGCCGTGGTGGTGGACCATCAACCACTCATCGGCCGTTAGCGTAAACAGGTTGGTGGCCTGGACCTGGCCCATATTCTCCTGACCGCCCGCGACGCTTCTCAGGTTCTCGATGCACGTCACCCGTGCCCACGGCCCCGACACTAGGACGTGCACGTCCGTCAGGTGGAATTCCATGTACCGCGTGTTGGCGAATATGGCCGCCCAGCTGTCCCGGACCTCTTCCCAACCCAGCTTCAGTGTCCATCCTGGATGAATGACCTGCGCGGTGTCGTCCTGCACCCAGACCCGAGCCATCTGCTCCACGTTCAGGCTTTCAAAGGCCCGATAGAACCGCTCGTTGGCCGCGGTCACCTCTGCAATGGCGTCCCGGTCGACTGTCATGGCGCCTGTTAGCCCCCGGTTCGAATGGGGTACGGGACTTTGACCATTGCGCCGAATTTGGCCTTAGAGCCGGAGAACAATTCCGGATGGAATATCTGGGCAAGGATTTCAAGGCCGTCTACCACCCGGGGCCCGGGCCGGTTGAAGTAGGATGACCCGTCGACCACGTAGACCTCCCCCCGCCCCACCGCTTCCAGCCCGTGCCACTCTTCCGGCAGGTCACTCTTCTCCAACTCCCTCAAGGCTTGACCCGCACTGAACCCGCACGGCATAACGACTATCAGGTCAGGGTTGTAGTCGGCTATCCGAGGCCAATCCACCTGGAATGATGGCTTCCCCGCCATGCCGAGGCCGTCTTCCCCACCCGCAATAGCCACCATCTCCGGCACCCAGTGACCGCCGATGAACACCGGATCGATCCACTCCATGCAGAGCACTCTCGGCCTTTCCCGTGCCTGGGCGGCAATCTCCCCGACCCTGTCTATTCGAGCACGCAGTCCCGAGACAACGGCCTCAGCTTGCGATTCAACCCCTGCAAGCTCACCAACGATGCGTATCGTATCCAGGATCTGGTCCAGGGTATTCGGTTCAAGGGAGACCACGCGGGTGTCGCACTGGAGCATGGAAGCTGCCGCCTCCACCTGGTTATAGGATACGGCGCAGACGTCGCATAGCTCCTGCGTCAGGATAAGGTCGGGGCTGGCCTTATCCAGTTGCTCTTGGTCCAGTGTGTAGATGCTGCTTCCGCCGTGTACCAGGCCGGTTATCGCATCGTGGATCTGCTTGCCTGTCATCGACTCCCCGTTGACTACGCTGGACGTCACGGAAGGGATTGAGGCGGTCTCTGATGGGAAGTCGCACTCATGCGTCACCCCGACCAGGGAGTCGCCGAGCCCCAGCGCAAACACTATCTCCGTGCTGCTGGGAAGCAGAGAGCATATCTTCATACCGCCACCTTAGCCGCGGCAACTTCACGACTGAGTCGGGACAGGATGTTTGCGGTTTTTCCGGCATCCATGTTGTCCACCGTGTAGACCTTCTCCCCCGAGATCCCGTCCACCCCTCCCAGGTCGATCCACTGCTTGACCATCTCGAACTCCTCTTCCGCAGAGGGAAGAAGGTCTTGGCCGCTGAGAATCGAAAGACAGGCCACCAGGCCGTAGCCCCCCCAGTTGGAAACGCTGGCGATGATCAGGTGATCGGCGGGCGTAACGGCGGGGTCGGGCACCAGGGTCGAGACCGCTGGAACGTGATCGTAGACCGATCCCATGCCTATCTCATTGCCTCCGTCACCTATGGCCACCGTCCTCCTGACCCCGCGGAACAGGTAGTCCAGCTTTGCAGTGTTCTCGGAGATGTCGACGCCGCGCATGTTTAGGTAAAGCTTGGGGTCCTTTGTCATTCCGCACCGCTCGATGGATATGGCGAGCCCCGGCTTCAGTTCCGTCGTAATCGACCTGGCCGCGATCTTGCTGGCCTCATGGCCGGTTATGGGAAACTCCCGCACCTTCTTTTTCGGGCTTCCGACCATTTTTCGAAGCATGGGGGCTGCGCCATCGGTGACGTAGAAGACGTCTTTGCCCAACGCCTCCAGCGCCCGGCCTATGGCAACGGCGCCGGGCGGCCCGTCAGTCTCCCACGAGCCTTTGACGTAAAAGCCGGTGAGAATCAGGATCGGGCTCTCCGACTCGATAACGTACTGGGCCGCCTGCCGGCAGAAGTCCGGCGGGAGCCTGCGCCTGAGCCGGGAAACGCCGCGGGTGTCGCCGCTTAGGATAATGTCTTCTATGGTCATAGTGCCGCCGTAGTCTCGTTGGGGATGTCCGTCACGAACATATAGCCCGGTGTGTGAGTAATCATGAGAGAAGGTCGGGACTTTTCCGCTACGGCCTGGGGTGTCACGCCGCAGGCCCAGAATACGGGCGTCTCATTTTCCCGGATCTCGACGGGGTCTCCATAGTCCGGCTTGCTGATGTCCCGAATCCCGATTGCCGACGGCTCCCCAACGTGGACCGGCGCCCCGTGAACGTCCGGGTATCGAGAGGTGACCTGGACTGCCTTCACAACCTGGGAATGGGCAATAGGCCGCATGCTCACCACCATCGGCCCCGAGAACACACCCGCACCCCGAGTCTCCATATTTGTAACGTACATGGAGACGTTCGTTCCCTCCTCTATGTGGCGCATCGGGATCTGGGCCCGCATCAGCGCCTCTTCGAAGGTGAAGCTGCACCCCATTAGGAACGACACGAGGTCATCCCGCCAGTACTCCCCGATCTCCGGGACCTCGTCTTCCAGAACACCGTCGCGGTAGATTCGGTAGGAGGGAATGTCCGTGCGGATATCCGCCCCCGGCGCAGAGGCCTTGGGCTCCGGCTGGCCCGGCTCCAGCACCTCAATGAGCGGGCAGGGCTTGCGGTTGCGTTGGCAGAAAAGAAGGAAGTCGAAGGCGTACTCCTTGGGAAGAATGGCAAGGTTTGCCTGTGTAAATCCGGGCGCGATGCCCGCGGTGACTCCCGCAAAACTTCCTGAACGGATCTCGGCCCTGGCGTCGGCCGCAGAGTTAATGTGATTGTTCATGAGAGACTCCTTCTGTGCAGGTAATATACCATTCTCCCCAGGGATGCCCAAAATGTTCAACGTGGATAGCACCCTAAACCCGGCTTTTCTCCATTGAGGTCAAGTAGTCCGAGCGGTAAGAGTTATAATTCGGGCCCACCCTTCCGAGGAGAAAGGCGTTTTCATGACCGAAACAGAGTCCACCACCAACCGACTCTCCCACGAGACCAGCGCCTACCTCAAAAGCGCCGAGCATCAACCCATAGATTGGCACCCGTGGGGCGACGCACCCTTCCGCCTCGCCGCCGAGCAGAGGAAACCCGTGCTCCTGGACATCGGCGCTGTATGGTGCCACTGGTGCCACGTCATGGATCGGGAGAGCTACGAAGACCCTGAAGTAGCGGCAATCGTCAATGATCGGTTCATCGCCGTGAAGGTGGACCGGGACGAAAGACCCGAGGTTGACCGCCGGTACCAGACCGCAGTCGGCGCGATCACCGGTCAGGGCGGCTGGCCCCTCACCGCATTCCTCACCGAGCAGGGCCAGGTATTCTACGGCGGCACCTATTTCCCCAAGAACGACATGCACGGCAGGCCTGGCTACAAGTCCCTCCTCACGCGTGTCAGCGAGCTTTACCGGGACAACAAGGAGTCGGCGCTGGAGAACGCCCGGAAGATAAAGGAGCACCTGGGCAAGCTGACCGTTCAGGCCGACGACGGACACCAACTCCACGCATCGTCCATAGACTCAGCGTTGGAAACCATAGGCCAGGGCTTCGACATTGTGCATGGCGGCTTTGGCCGGGCCCCGAAATTCCCCCACACCTCCGCGATCGAGTTGGCCCTCAGCCGCTACTACGATACCCGCGAAGACTGGCTGAGCGTCATGATCAACAAGACCCTTGAAAAGATGGCCCTGGGCGGCGTCTACGACCAGCTGGGCGGCGGCTTTCACCGCTACTCGGTCGACGACAAGTGGATAGTCCCACACTTCGAGAAGATGTCCTACGACAACTCGGAGTTGCTCAGGAACTACGTGCACGGCTATCAGGCCACGGGATCGGCCCTGTTCAGGGAGGTAGCCGAGGGAATAGTCAGGTGGGTTGCGGAGGTGGCCTCCGACCCCGAACGCGGCGGCTTCTTCGCCAGCCAGGACGCCGACATAGACATGGACGACGACGGCGACTACTTCACCTGGACCCTTGACGAAGTGCAGGAAGCCCTGTCACCCGAGGACTCCCGGATCATCTCCCTCTTCTACAACGTCGAGGCCCGCGGCGAAATGCACCACAATCCAGCCAAGAATGTTCTATTCGTCGATGTCCAGCCCGACTCCATAGCCCGCCGATTGGACCTGGGGGAAGACTTCGTAAACGAGCGTATCGCCAGTGCCAGGCAGACACTTCTTCAAGCTCGGACACTCAGGTCAACTCCCTACGTTGACACCACGGTCTACTCAGGCTGGAACGGCATGATGGCGTCGGCCCACCTGGAAGCCTACAAAGGCATTGGATTGGAAGCCTGCCGGGAGTCAGCCATAAAAGCCATCGACCGCCTCATAGAGCAGGCCTACAAGCCGGGACGAGGCTTCTACCACAGCCTCGTTGATGGTGAAGCCAAGGTAGACGGCTTGCTGGACGACCAAATCCACATGGCCCGAGCCCTGGTAGACGCTCACGAAGCCACCGCCGAGCCCCGTTACCTCGACCTCGCGCAGGAGGTGATGGACTTCACCATCGAGCACTTTTGGGACGACATAGATGGCGGCTTCTTCGACCTGGCGGACTTCAAGCGTGGCTCGGTCGGCTTGGAGGAGGCGGAGAAACCAATCCAGGACTCCCCGACCCCAGGCACTAACTCGGTCTCCGCCCTGACTCTGGACAGGCTCTACTACCTGACAAATCGGGAAGAATATCGGGAGAAGGCTGAGCTGACGCTGAAACTCTTCGGCCCGACGGGCGCCCAGTACGGCCTCTTCGCCAGCACCTACTTCCTGGCCCTGCAGCAGCACCTCAGCCCACCCGCCCATGCGGTAATAGTCGGATCCAGGGAAGATTCGCTTACCTGGGAACTCTGGCGCAAGGCCCTCGCCACCTACCGGCCCCACAAGCTGGTATCTCTGTACGACCCGGCGAAAAGCGACACTGGCATTTTGCCCCCGGCTGTGCAGGGAATGATGTCCAGAGAAGGGGGCCCTCAAGCCTACGTGTGCGCCGGAAACACCTGCGCCCTCCCGACCAACGACCCCGCCACCTTGGAAGCTACCCTGAAGACCTTCGGACTGCCGGCCCGCTAACCCTCGTCCCGCTTCCCGACACGCTCGATAAACTCACAGGCCACGGACCCGTCGGCCGTTTCCACTATCAACATTGCGCCGGGTTCGGCGTACTTCTTTCTAACGTATCCCAAGGCCGCCCTCCGCCCCGAAACCGCGACCGGAGAGACTGACGTGAGCTTGCCCGCATCCTTGCCGTCTACGGTTAAGGAAGCACCTGCCTCGGGGACGGATTCGTTTTCAACGGTTAGCTTGGCCAGATAGCGCTTCACCTTCTCATAGGTGTTCAGCCGGGCCACGACCTCCTGCCCGACGTAGCAGCCCTTGGTGAAACTCACGGCCTCCCAGAGCCCGGCTTCCAGCGGGTTCACTTCCTCGCCGAACTCCCTGCCGAACACCGGTGCCCCAACCTCTAAGCGGAACACCTCATAGGCTTCAGCATCCATCTCCTGTGCCCCCGCCCCGACCAGCGCCGAGCATATGTCTTCCGCCGATCCGGAAGGTGCGATCATATTGAACGCTCCCTCCAGCCCCACCCCACCCCTGGAAACGACCACTCCCACTTCTGCAGCAGTTGCCTCAACCCAGTGATTTGACTCCAGGCTCCCGACTCCCAGCACGTCCCCGCCCCTTGGCCCGATTACAGTGACAAGCCCCTTCTCTTCCGTCACATCCTCCAACTCTATCTCCTCCCCGAACGTGAACTCGTCAATCCAGTCGATGACCCTCTGCTGGTTCCCCGGCGACGTAAGCACTAGCCAGTGGTCGGACATGTAGAACAGCGTCAGCAGATCGACCACCCGACCCTTATTCGTCGTCAACACCGTTGCCACCACCGACCCCGTCGGCCTTTCAACAACCTCGTTAGTCGAAAGCCGGTCTATGAGATCAAGGGCGTCTTCCCCGGTCATGCGCAGCACTCCGGGCATCGGGGGCCGGACCACCGCCGCTGATTCTCTTGCGGCACGCAAGGCTATTTCCGTAAATGTGGGGTCTGCAGTCTGTGTCATGTCAATCGTCACTCAGGAGGCTTGTACGTCAAATCCTAAAAGAAAGGGGCCTCCCAATCAACTGGAAGGCCCCGAGTAGTCGAGATGTGGATATGCCCTACACCGAGAACGAGTTCCCGCACCCGCAGGTCGTCTTGGCGTTCGGATTGGTGAACTCGAACCCCTTGCCGTTCAGCCCACCGGAGAAGTCCAGGACCGTGCCGCCCAGGTAGAACATGCTCTTGAAATCGACGAACAGCTTCACGCCGTGCTCCTCGATGACCTTGTCGTCCTTCTTGGGGGTTTCGGTGAACCCGAGCTTATACGTGAGCCCCGAGCAGCCGCCGCCCTTGACGGACATACGAAGTCCGAATTCGTCGTAGCCTTCCTTGGTGGCTATCTTCATCATTTGCTTGGCTGCCTGCTCGGTAACGTGAATGGTCGGGAGGGGAGTTGCTGTAGTCATGGCTGGTCTCGTTCCTGTCACTGTGACGGATTGGCCTACTTGGATTTTAGGAAGGAGAGGGCCGCAATGTCAAGGAGCGGGAAGCTAGCCTAGCCTCCGACGCTTGGAGCGCAGGAATTTCTCGGAGCCGCCGGGATGCAATAGGTGTGCATAAATGGAAGGCTCCGAAGACAGGAACCGCAGAGCCCACCTGTAGGGGGAGTCGGGGTTCTCTGCTGGCTGTTTACCGTACCGGTAATCGTGCAGAGCTATGAAATCGTCCAGCTCCTTTATCAGGATGCCCAGCCGTTCCAGTTGGTCTTGCAAGAATACGGCATTCCTTTCCCGGGGCAGCATGGCTGACACCCGAGTGAGGTGAGCTATACAGAGCAGGTCTCGAGCCCCGAGTTCCTGGATTTGAGAAACGGCGGCATCCAGAGCCTGCGCCTCGAGGTCTTGTCTTTGGCTGCAGGAAGGACAGCCTGTCCGCTGTGTGGGCTGTTGCGACTCCTCTTCAGGCACAAAGTGTGCATACAACCCCGTCCCTGCCCCTGCGAAGGCCTGGTAGTGGGCCAGGCACTGGCCGGCCCTTCCCGACTCGGGCGGCGGCAAGTCTTTTTCAAGCCGTGTCATTCGCTCGCATACCGGACACCTCTCCGAGGCCTTCTCGTACACGCTCTCCGATTTGACCGGCACGGAGAAGAAGGCTGGACGAGGCAAAGCCGCGGCTTCCAGGCGCCGGGCGGAACCGGGGGCGTGCGGGGCTTTCGCCGCTCCGTTTTGTAAGTCATATATCTGCTTGCGGTACTCCGAGGTCGAGGCCTTGGATGCCAATGCCCGAAAGTGGTGACCGCACAGGGGGAACGCCGACTCAAGCCAGTGGGGTGGTGCGGGGACCGAGGCGGCGAGGAGCAGCCGGGTTGTTGAATGTCTCGCCGCGCTTTCCGCCGTGGAGCAGGCTTGGCACTCTTGCCCAAGTTTGAAGCGCCAGGGTGAACTGCTGATCCAGAGTTCGGTGGATCGGCCGCTCTCCAGGGCCCAGGTGATGATCTTTACCAGGTGCTGAAACACCATAGCCACACCAAGCGAACTCTTGATCACATGCCGAGCTATCTCTACCGTACGCCAGAGGTCGGCGGGACAGAGACCTCCGGCCCGGATGAATTCGTCACGCGTATCGGGGTCGTTTACGTGCTCCCACAGGAAGCTCCACAGCCACGTGTAACGGGACTCACCATCAAAGATGCAGATGGGACAAATGTCGTCTCGACAGGCCTTTTCCAGTTGGCTGGTAAGGTAATCGTTGGGTAGAGAGCGGCGAAACAGGAACGAGAACAAGGATGGCAGGCGCGGAATCATGGGAAGAAGAGCTTCTGAGCCTCCCGCCGAAGCTCGGCTCGGAAGTCCGGATGTGCAACGTTGATTAGCTCCTCCGCCCTCTGCCTGAACGTCTTCCCGAACAGGCTCGCTACCCCGTATTCGGTCACGACGTAGTCGGCATACCCCCGACTCACCGTGATCGCCGTCCCTGTTTCGTGCTGCGGCACGATTCGCGACACCACCCCCTTCATCGCCGTCGACCGCAAACACGTGATCGCCCGACCCCCTCGCGAACTTATCGCCCCCATGTGAAGCTCTGGCTGGCCCCCGGTACCCGCTATCAACCTCCCCCCGAACACCGTCTCCGAAGTGATCTGTCCTGTCAAATCTATCGCTATCGCGCTGTTTACCGACACCATGTTGTCGTTCGCCGAAACGTTGGCTATGTTCACCACGTAAGACGTATCCCGAAGCTCGAACATCGGGTTGTTGTGCGCGAATTGGATCTCATCCTGAGTGCAGTTGGAAAGCGAAGAGGAGACATACTTCCCCGTATGGAAATTCTTTCGCCTGCCCGTCATTACTCCCTTCCGCACCAGGTCTATCACACCCCTCGGAGACATCTCCGAATGGAACCCCAGGTCATTCTTATCGTCCAGCAGCCCCAGGCTCGGAAGCAAGGTGGACGGCGTCCCCCCTCCGATTTGAAGGCAGGAACCATCAGGAATGAGGCCCGCCACGTACTGGCAGATTGCCAGCCCTACGGGCTCCGGCTCGCTCTGAAATCCCATCGATTCAGCCCACCGCCGTATCGCTTGGGCTTCCATCTTCGCTAGCTTCGGAATTAGCTCGTAGCGCCTCAGTGGTTCTATCCGAGCAGAGACTGCCTCCAGCGCCTCCCGGGCATCCTCGTCCTCCATGCTTCGGATTATCGATCCCAGCTCTTCATCGGGCATCTCCCTGGACGAATTGTCCACGAAACGGTCGATTTCAGAGACATGGATGTAGTTGGTTCCGTACGTTCTGATGTAGGTGTCGTTGACTTCTGCCAACACAACCTTGGCGTGCTTGGACAACACCCGCTTGTACCATAGATATGGCCCGAAACTGCAGTACCCATTCTTGTCCGGCGGAGAGACAGTGCACATGAAGACGTCGACTGGAGGAGCGTCAGCGCGCCCGTCGTTTATTGGCTTGTGCCAGAGAGAGAACAGTGAAGGCAGATAATCCCCCCGCTTCTCGTCCACCATCATCCCACCCCCGCTCATCCCTACATGGACAGTCAGCGTAGTGGATAACGACCCCTCCTGTCCCGGCTCATACCACGGCATGTCGTAGGCCGGTTCGGACATAACAGTCTCAACGTCTCGAAGCTCTGGCCAGCGCTTCCCCAGGGCAGGCGGCAACACCGAGGGCGTCGGCGACATGGCAATCTCCACCCTGTCCCCCGACTTTACGAGCTTGACGGCCTCGTCGGCGCTGACCAGCTTCCGTTTGTAGTGTTCTTGCCAGTCCATCAGCGGCTCACGGGTAGAATAGCTTCTGGGCCTCCTGCCTTAACTCGGCCCGGAAATCCGGGTGCGCGACGTTGATCAATTCCTCGGCCCGCTGCCTGAACGTCTTTCCCAACAGGCTTGCTACCCCGTATTCCGTCACCACGAAGTCCGCAAACCCCCGAGTCACCGTTATCGCCGTCCCGGCGTCGTGCTGGGGCACAATCCTGGACACCACGCCACCCATCGCCGTCGACCTCAGACACGTGATTGCCCGACCCCCTCGGGCGTTTATCGCGCCCATGTGAAGCTCGGGCTGTCCCCCCGTTCCCGCAATCAGCCTACCCCCGAATACGGTCTCGGCTGTTATCTGTCCCGTAAGGTCTACTGCCAGCGCGCTGTTAATGGACACCATGTTGTCATTCGCCGCCACGTTGGCGATATTGACGACATAGTGAGAGTCGTAAAGCTCGAACATCGGATTATTGTGCGTGAACCGTATCTCGTCCTGTGTGCACGCCGTCAGCGCCGAGACTATGTACTTCCCCGGGTGAAAATTCTTCCTCTTTCCCGTGATTACCCCCTTCCTCACCAGTTCCACCAACCCCCGCGCCGACATCTCCGAATGCACCCCAAGATCGTGCTTCTCGTCCAGCACCCCCATCCCCGGTATAAGCGTAGACGGCGTCCCACCCCCGACCTGAAGGCATGACCCGTCGGGTATCAGTTCCGCGACATATCTCCCAATTGTGAGTGCTATGGGCTCCGTTTCACTCTGATAGCCGTACACTTGGGCCCACCCTCGGATAGTGGGGCCATCCATAAGCGCCAGCTTGGGGATAAAGTCGTAGCGCCGTTCCACCTCGACGCGCGTGGATACGGCCCTGAGCTCACGACTCCCCTCTTCGTCCGGCATGCCATTGATGATTTCTTCCATCTCCTCGTCCGGCATCAACTCCGGCCGATTTTCGATGAAGCGGTCAATCTCCGAGACGTGGATGTAGTTAGTGCCGTGAGTCCGGATGAACGTCTCGTCGACCTCCGCCAACACCACCTTCGCGTGCCTGGCCAGCACCCTCTTGTTCCACAGGTGCCCACCGAAGCTGCAATAGCCGTTCTTGTCCGGCGGCGAGACTGTGCACATGAACACGTCCATCGGCGGCGCCGACTCTGGCCTGTCGAAGTACGGCTTGTGCCACAACGAAAACAGGATCGGGTAATAGTCCGCCCGCTTCTCATCGACGACCGGCCTCGCACCCCCCATCCCCACGTGAAGCTCCAGTGTCGGTGAGAACGACTCCTCGTACCCAGGCTCGAACCACGGCATCGGATACGTGGGCTCCGGCATCACCGTCTCGACGTTTCGGAGCTCGTCTCTGCGCTTATGTAGGGCCGGCGGCAGCAGCGAGGGCGTCGGAAAGATGGATATCTCCACCCTGTCCCCCGACTTCACCATCTTCACCGCCTCCTCCGCCGAAACCAACTTCCGCTTGTATTCTTCCTGCCAGTCCATTTTGACAGTCTCAGTGGCATTCATTAAATTTATAGGTAGATAGGTTGCATTAATTTGCAGTCTATCACCGGGCTAGGCAGATCTCCCGAAACATGGAGGTCCGATCTAGCCCACGACTTTATCTGTCCGATTCATCGTGCCCGTCTTGCAATTGGATTTTGCCGAGCCAAGTTGAATGCGCTTAGCCTCCATTACATGCAATAAGCCTTCTAACTGAGATCTAAATTCACAATCCCATACCACCTGAACATCCCAACCCAAATCCTGCAAGCGCTCTTGGTTGGCATTGTCACGTGCAATGGTCTTTTCTATTTTAGGTCGCCAATAATCGGCGTTGCTGACTGGCCACCTAAACCGTTTACATTGATGCCCGTGCCATAGGCACCCATGCACAAAAACGACTGTACTGTATTTCTTGAGGACTATATCCGGTCTGCCAGGTAAGTTGCTGACATCGACTCGAAATCGAAAACCCCGCTGGTGTAATGCGCTGCGGACTGCTATCTCGGGCCCAGTGTCCTTTGATCGGACCAGGGACATAATCTTGCTGCGCTCTTCAGACGAGAATTGATCGGGCACAATGCAGACTTCAATTGTTAAGTGATTGGATATCTTCGAGGCGTTGCTTAGCGAGATGCTCCAGACGTCTAGCCTGAGTCAACAACGTAGTTCTGAGCCCAGTTTGTACAGAGCGCTCGGCTATAACTTGTGCCAACTTGGCGATAGTGCTGGCTCTACGAGCTATCCGAATATCTGGGTGTTTTCGGCGGGAATAGAGAGGTTCTGGAACTATCCTAAATCGATGAGACTTGGGCAATGAGATTATCGGCGCTTGTCTTACAGGCACCTCATTCAGAACTGCCTCGAATACTGAATCTGCCAAGAGCTGTTGAAAAACAGTGTATTCAGCTGAGTCCAAGGTAGACTTGGCATAGGAGTCATCAGACTTTACCTTCTCCAGTTCCCATAACGGCCACATTTCCACATATGCAACTTCAAAGGGGTCTAGAACACTCATAGCTACAGCGTCTGTCCGTTGATTCGTAAGGTGACGGCGAATGCGGGTGCGCAGTTTCTCCACCGTCTGGCCTACATATATTGGCTCTTCATCGTAGTCGTAAAACGCGTATACGCCCTTGCCTGCATTTCCGATAACTCGACCCTTGTCGTCGGAAGTGTTCAAGGCACTTTCCAGTTCAGCCCTGATAGCCGTGACCTCTTCTGGCGTATTTCCTCTGTTTGACTTAGGCATTGGCCAGAATCCGTTTGTCGGCGACGAGTTTGGGCAAACAATTCTCGGCTAGCCACTTCACAACGGGCACGCATACCGCATCCCCAAGCGCAAACCTCGCCTTACTTTCCGGCACACCGGTTAGATTGAAGTTTCCCGCACCTTGTAATCGAGCATATTCTCGGCCCGTCATCCATCGAACTTGGAATTGTCCAGTGCCAGCTTCTACTACTGCTTGCCTTGAGGAGCCCCCGCTCCCCGTTCTAAGACAACCGCTTATCTGGTCGCCCCGAATCTCCCATACCGTTCCAATTCGTCTGGTACGACGGTATGCAGTGGCCCAAGTCAACTTATTGCTGTTGCACATTGCCGTTAGCCTATCGGCATTGACGCTGGTCAGGGATGCCAAAAATTGTGTTTTCCGGGATTCATCCCACCACAGTGGGCTATCGGAACTAAGACGCTCCACAACTGATGCCAAGGTGCCACCTAAATTCAGACTGGGCGGATCTGGAAGGACAGCCGATGCGAACGCTAGGTCCGGGTAGCGCAAAACAAAGTCTCGTATCCATGGAGGTCTCAGTTCATTCTTAACCCAACCCGGGATGCCAAATTGAGGATTTAGGCTTCCCAAGATGAATAGTCGGCTTCGACTCTGCGGCACGAATCGTCTAGCATCGATTTCCAAGATATCGCAAACATAACCCAGACCATTAAGGCTCTTGATGATGCTGTGCAAGTCGTCGCCGCGCTTTGAAGTCGCAAACCCTGGAACGTTCTCAATCATCACAGCAGTCGGTCTCCGCGAATCCATCTCATTCAAAATACGGATGAACTCCGTTACTGTTCCAGATTGCTTGCCATTAAGCCCTTGGCGCAAACCGGCAAGGGAGAGGTCAGTGCAAGGAAAACCTGCCGTTGCTAGATCAATGTCCGGTATCTGAGCGCCTTTGAGAAATGCGATGTCACCAACTAGAAAGCATGAAGAATCGAAATTAAGATTGTAGATGTCGTACTTGTGGCGACTAATGTCATTAGCGAAGACTACTTCAAACCCCGAACATTCCAAGGCCTTCCTCACTAGGCCAACGCCGGCAAAAAACTCCGCAGCTCTCAGTTTGGGTTTGTCCGCAACTGCTACCAACCGTCAATCCCTCTTAGCTTCATTGTACTCTTCTCGCCGGTCTATGAGACCCTACGGCCACATCATCCTCCCCGCCTCCCGACGCAGCTCCGCCCGGTAGTCCGGATGCGCGATGCTGATAAGCTCCTCAGCCCTCTGGCGGTTCGACTTCCCCATTAGCTGCGCCACCCCGTACTCCGTTATCACTATGTCGGCGAAGGTCCGGGGTATGGTCACAATCGCACCTTCTTCTAGCTGAGGCACTATCCGGGACACCGACCCCCCCAACGCCGTCGACCTCAGCAAAATGATCCCCCGACCCCCCTTAGACTGCGTAGCCCCGATGTGAAGCTCCGTCTGGCCCCCCGTCCCCGCCACCAGCCGTCCCCCGAACACCGTCTCCGAGTTCACCTGCCCGTACAAATCCACCGACAGCGCGTTGTTGATGGTGCACATGTTGTCTATCTGGGATAAGGCCGCAATGTTCACCACGTCGTGAGATTCCAGCAGGTCCACCTTGGGGTTGTACTCCGCCCACTTCTGCTCGCTGATTTTCGTGGCCGTCAGGGCGCTCAGCCGGGCCACCCCCGGATGAGTGTTCGTGTACTTTCCCGTCACAATCCCCTTCTCGATAAGCTCGATCATCCCCGGCGCACCCATCTCCGAGTGAATTCCAAGGTCATGCTTCTCATCGAAGGTCCCGAGGCTCGGCAGCAAAGTAGAAGGCGTACCCGCCCCTATCTGGATCGTCGCCCCGTCCGGCACCATTTCGGAGACGTACTCGGCCATCCGTCGGACGTCTGGGCCCGGGTCTGAAAGGCCTGCGTAGAACGCCGCCCACTGCCGCATCTGGCTAAGCTCCAGGTCTGCCAACTGTGGAATGAAGTCCCGACGCCTGTCGTACTCCAGGTCCGACGCGATTTCCCTCAGCATCTCTCTCCGGTCAGCCTCGTCAATCGACGCGATAATCCCGTCCATCTCCTCGTCGTGCATGAGAGGAGGCGTGTTCTCCACGAAAGCGTCTATCTCCGAAACGTGAATGTGGTTATCCCCGAACGTCCGGATAAACCGCTCATCCACCTCTGCCAGGACCGTGCCGGAAATCGTGGCAAGGGTATGTTTGTTCCACAGGTCCGCCCCGAAGCTGCAGTACCCGTTCTCGTCTGGCGGCGACACCGTGCACAACAGCACGTCCGGCGTCCGCGCGTTCGGCCGGGGATCGGTCACCGGCTTGAACCAGGTGGAAAACAGCACCGGGGAGTAATCGACCCGCTTCTGGTCCATGGCATCGATCGCCACGGTTCCGATGTGGATTTCAACTGTGACTGAGAACTTGTCGGAGAAGGCGTTGTCCAGAAAGCCGGGATCGTACTCCGGCTCCACCATCGTGACGTCCAGATGCCCCAGCTCCTCCCGACGCCCCACTATCGCATCCGCTATCAACCGGGGCATGGGCAGCAGCCCCGTGTGAACCAGGTCCCCCGGCTTGACCATGGCGGCGGCATCTTCAGGTGAGCACAGCTTGCGCTTGTAGTCTTCTCGCCAGTCCATAGTCTGGCCTCCCCTCCCTCGGGCTTTCCCGCGGGCCTTTTCGCAGGCGAGTATAGCATCCCCATGCCGGAGAGTGAGGTCGATTTTGTTCGGCATGTCCAACAGACAGCAGCGCGGTAAATCGAGGGGTGGCTTGTCTTGATGGACGGCAAATGGGCGGATCAGGCCTGGGGGGATGGAAAATAGATGGGGTCGGCCATGATTGGCACTACGTCTAGGACCTCAACCTTGCCGTTGCCGTCTCATGCTGACTTATGGATACAACAACCTCTGCGCCTCCCGACGCAGCTCAGCCCGGAAGTCCGGGTGCGCGATGTTGATCAACTCCTCAGCTCTCTGACGGTTCGACTTGCCCATCAGCTGAGCAACGCCGTACTCGGTGATCACTATGTCCGCAAACGTGCGGGGTATTGTGACAATGGCTCCTTCCTCGAATCGAGGAACGATCCGGGAAACCGAGCCCCCCAATGCCGTCGACCTCAAAAGGATAATCCCGCGACCTCCCTTCGACTAAGTCGCCCCGATGTGTAGTTCAGTCTGGCCTCCCGACCCTGCCACTAGCCTCCCACCGAACACCGTCTCCGAGTTGGTCTGCCCGCCCAGGTCAACTGACAGGGCGTTGTTGATACTGAACATCTTGTCGATCTGCGAGACCTCTCTGATGTTGACTACGTCTTTCGATTCAAGCAGTTCAAGCTTCGGGTTATATTCGGCCCACCTCTGCTCCCGAATGTTGGTTGCAGTCAGAGCGCTGAGTCGGGCCACTCCCGGGTGCGTGGTGCAATAGCGCCCGTTCACTATGCCCTTGTCTATGAGGTCAATCAGGCCGGGAGCCGCCATCTCGGAGTGAATGCCGAGATCGTGCTTGTCATCAAAGGCCCCGAGAGTGGGGAGAAGCGTCGAGGGAGTACCTGTACCGATCTGGATTGTGGCGCCGTCGGGGACCATTTCGCTGACGAACTCCGCCATACTGTGGGCCTTGGGGCCCGGGTCGGAGACGCCCGCGTAGAACGCAGCCCAAGTACGCATTTGTGCAAGGTCAAGGCCGGCAACTTGGGGGATGAAGTCCCGGCGGCGTTCAAACTCCAGCTTGGAAGCTATCTCGGTAAGCTCCTGTCTGCGTTCGGTGTCCGGGAGCGCTGAAATGATCTCGTTTAACTCCTCGTCGTACATCGGCCGGGGTGTGTTCTCGACAAATACGTCTATTTCCGATACGTGGATGTAGTTGTCCCCATAGGTGCGGATAAATCGCTCGTCTACCTCGGCTAGGACTGTGCGGGAGAGCTTTGCGAAAGTGCGCTTGTTCCACAGGTCTGAACCGAAGCTGCAGTAGCCGTTCTTGTCCGGAGGGGAGACCGTGCAGAGGAAGACGTCAGGCGTGCGCATGTCCTGGTGTTGGTCAATGGCGGGCTTGAACCATGTGGAAAATAGGACGGGAGAGTAGTCGATCCGATGTTCGTCCATGGCGTCGATGGCCAGGGTGCCAATGCCAATGTGAAGCTCGACCGTCACCGAAAAATGGTCTGAGTTTGCGCCGTCCAGGAAACCGGGGTCATATTCAGGCCCGACCATCGTAACGTGCAGACGCTCGAATTCATCCCTGCGGGCGACTATCGCATCCGCTATCAACCGGGGCATGGGCAGCAGCCCCGTGTGGACCAGGTCCCCCGATTTGACCATGGCCGCAGCCTCCTGCGGCGAGCACAGCTTGCGCTTGTAGTCCTCCCGCCAGTCCATGGTCTGGCCCCCTTTAAGCTATGCCGCGGGCCTTCTCGTAAGCGAGTATCGCGTCCTCGTGCTGCAGGGTCAGATCTATTTCATCCAGCCCTTCCAGCAGACACCTCCGCCGAAAGTCATGCGTGGCCTCGTCCTGGTGTATGACGAAGGGTAGGCTCAAGCCCCGACCGTCAGTCACAAGGCACGATTCCAGGTCAATGGTGAGCGAGTAAGCCTCGGGAGCCTGCGCCCGAGCCCGCTCCATGATATCAGTGACTTGCGCCTCTTCCAGGAGCACGGGGCAGAGGCCGTTCTGGAAGCAGTTCTTGTGAAATATTTCGGCGAAGGACGGAGCGATAATCGCCTGGAACCCGTGCTGGTGAATGGCCCACACCGCGTGTTCCCTTGAGGAGCCGCATCCGAAGTTTGGCCCTGTCACAAGAATCCCTGCACCCTGGTACTGGGGCGCGTTTAGCTCGAAGTCGGGGTTCGGCGACCCGTCTTCAAGACGACCCCAGTCGAAGAACAGGAACTCTCCATATCCCGTCCGCTCGATCCTCTTCAGGAACTGCTTCGGAATAACCTGGTCCGTATCCACGTTGGAACGGTCCAGAACGGCCACGTTTGCTGTAATAGTGTTGAATGCTTGCATTTCTCGAATATCCTCGGGTCTTGTAGCTTCCTTACAGTGTCAATGAAACGATCTCGTCCTTCGCCTTAATAGTGTAGTCGAACTCAGTAAGCTCTAAGCAAAGCTCGATAGCCTCTCTTACATTAGCTAGAGCCTCCTCCCGACTGTCCCCTTCACTTATGCAGCCCGGCAGCGTAGGAACAATGACGGTGTATCCACCTTCTTCACTGGGTTCCAACACTACGTCGACCTTCATTCGGGAATCCCCCTAACTCCAGTCCCGAATGTCGACGAAGTGCCCCGCAATCGCCGCCGCCGCCGCCATCGCCGGACTCACGAGGTGCGTTCTTCCACCCTTGCCCTGCCGACCCTCGAAGTTCCGGTTTGACGTCGAGGCGCATCGCTCGCCCGGCTGCAGGATATCCGGGTTCATGCCCAGGCACATGGAGCATCCCGCCTCCCGCCAATCGAAACCCGCATCCTTGAATATCCGGTCGAGCCCTTCCTCCTCCGCCTGACGCTTCACCACAAAGGACCCGGGTACCACCATCGCATACACCTTCGGGTCTACCTTCTTGCCCTTCGCAACCTCCGCCGCAATCCGCAGGTCCTCTATCCGTGAGTTCGTGCACGACCCGATGAATGCCCGGTCTATCTTGATCTCCTCAATTGCCTTGCCCGGCTCCAGACCCATGTAGTGGAGGGCCCGCTCGGTGGCTTCCTTCTCCACGGGCGATTCCATCGATGCCGGGTCTGGCACGTTACCCGTCACCCGACCCACCATTCCGGGGTTCGTACCCCAGGTCACGTAGGGCTCCATCGCAGAGGCGTCGATTTCTATAACCCTGTCGTACTTTGCATCTGCGTCGGTGGGTAACTTCTGCCAGTTCTCGACTGCCTCATCCCATGCATCGCCCTTCGGAGCAAACCGACGCCCCTTCACGTACTCAAACGTTGTCTCATCCGGCGCAACCATCCCGATACGGGCCCCGGCCTCGATAGACATGTTGCAAACGGTCATCCGCCCTTCCATCGAAAGATTCCGGATAGCCTCGCCCGTGTACTCGACGGCGTACCCGCTTGCCCCATCGATCCCTATCTCGCCGATGATGCCCAGGATGATGTCCTTCGCCCCCACGCCCGAGGGCAGGCTCCCCGTCAACCGTATCTCCATGGTCTGCAAGTTGGCCTGCTGGACACACTGGGTCGCGAGAACGTGCTCCGCCTGCGTGGTCCCGATAGCCATCCCCATCGACCCAAAAGCCCCGTGCGTCGACGTATGGCTGTCACCGCACACGATCAGCATCCCCGGCTGCGTGTATCCCAGCTGTGGACCGATAACATGCACGATGCCCTGGCCGTCGCTGTGGACATCGTAGAACGGCAGGTCATACTGCTTGGCGTTCTGCTGCATCGTGGCGATCTGCTGTGCGGCGATGGGGTCCTCCGTAGGACGCGTACGCTCCCAGGTGGGTATGGAGTGATCGACAGTCGCCACCGTCAACTCCGGCCGACGCACCGGCCTCCCCGAAAGCCGCAGCCCTTCAAATGCCTGCGGAGACGTAACCTCATGCACCAGGTGAAGGTCGACATACAGGATTGCGTCCTGCCCCGGGTCCTGGTGCACAACATGGGCATCCCAAATCTTCTCGAACATCGTTTTAGGGGACATTTCTGGGAACCTCGCTAAGGGGATGGATTGAGTGGATTATAGCAAAGCCGCAACCCCACCCCCCACACCCCTAGAAATACTTATCAATACCCCCGTACCCTATCTGTCTCCCCTTCTCGCTCGCCCTTATCAGGTTCTCCAGCCGACTCGCAAACACCTCCGGACGTGCCCTACCGACATCCACGTATGCCACCCGGATCCGCTGGTAAGCCGGGGAGCAGCCCTGGAAATGATTCCAGGCTTCCTCGTTTGCACGGATCGCCTCCAGGATGTCCGGGGGAAACACGTACTCCTCATTCAGAACGTCCTTCACCGACTCCCGCACCGAGGGATGCAGCAGGTCCCGCTCCGCCAGCCAGCGAAGCCTCTCCTTGTTCTGCTGAGAATAGCCGCTGTTGGGCTTCCTCGGCGAGAAGCGCTGCACCGCCCGCAGAGGGTCCAGCTTCTTGATGATGCTGTCTATCCACCCGAAACACAGGGCCTCCTCCACCGCGTCGTTATACACGATGCGCGGCTCCCCCGACGCCTTATTCGGATAGACCAGCCATATCTCCCTCGCCGACTCGAAGTTGGTCTCCAACCACCTCCGCCACTCCCCCCTCTCGACAACATACAGCGTCTCCCCTATGTCCATAGAACCCTACTCCCATTAGCCCTTAGTCAAATCCATGCGAAGAATAGCAGGACGACCCTCTGCTGAAGGGATGGGCCTACTGTTCTTTGGTGTTCAGTCCCCATACCTTTACAAGGACAGAGGCCCTCATTCTGACTTGCTGGATACTCTGTTTCCGAATTGCGGATTTATTTGGACGGTCACCACCAGCACGAGACTATTGCAATCACCAAGCCTGCCGTTCTTGGTAGACGTCTCTGCAAGGACGTAACGAACCACTCAACTGCGCGCGCAATACCATTCAGGAGAGGTTGTTAAGAATTACATCTGCATCTAGCTCATGGAAGGCTGTGAACATCATGTCTAGAATTGCGCGTACACCTTCCCAATCGTAGTTATCGATTTTGTGGGAGTCCGCTTCACAACATTTAAGCTTCTTGTCGAAATCACTGAGAATTCTATCCTTCTCGAGTATCGAGCCTTGCCAAATGCCTAACTTCTTCTTATACCCACTCCATTGCACGGGCGTAAGCTCACCCTCTGAATTCCTGAGAACATCTCGCCCTAGATATAGCTCCAGGCTGCCGGCCTGCCCATTGATATCCATGCGAACATTACCAGACGGGCCTATCGTAGGATACTCTTCTGCTAGTTTAATGCTCGGATACTGTCGAATCGCAATGGTTCTCGGAATATTGACTTGGTCAATCGTACTAAGGGACTCCGTTGCAGCAGCATCATTGTCAAACAAGGCGAGAATTCGATGGCGAACATCGGCCGCTGCGAATGCACGTACTAAGTTGGCAAGTTCGCCAACACCTCCACCTACTTTCTTACCTGTGAAATCGAAGAAATGAAAGTAGTCCGAGAGATGGGGATGAAGCAACTTTAGAGAGCGTTGCAAAGCCCACCTGTCTGTGTCCCCTTCGGTGAGTACGATTATATTTTGAACAAGATGGAGATCCTTATACAGCAGGTTTTCTGTAGCAGTGACCTGCTCATCAGCTTCGTCAATCCAACCTCCGCTAGAAAGACTGGTCAAGTCATATACAAGATGCTCGTCAGAGGACACAGCTTCAACAGCGAGCCTTACAAAGAGTGGGAACTGCATCTTTTCGATGTTCGGAAATCCATAACAGTCCCGTGACGCTTGGAGCATATACCGAAGAAGCGGTGTCTGCGCATCCATAGAGGATATCGTGTCGAGAGATCCTAACTTTAGAACTTCATCACTGATACGACTAAGAGCTTCTATCCAGTCGGTCACGGTTAGGGAGTTTAGGATCCTCAATTCCTCGTCCACTGCTTCCGTTAGGCTAGGAGATAGATGCACAAAGTTCTCAAGCCAACGAACCCTATACTTGACCCCAGCATTGAAGGCCGCTTCTGCCACTTCGAGAGTGAACCCCTTGAGGTTTAAGCGATCGCGTACTACGGATGCCTTGCAGCGATACTTAACTAGAGAATACGGGTTCTGTTCGTCATAATCATCGATGTATTCGTCCATGATGTATTTTGCCAGCTGATTACGGTTTCGACGGTCTATATGCTCAATACATTTGTCAGACGGTCTAAATAGCCATATCAGGTCTGAATCTATCCGGTTTTTTGTATCCGCAAGAAACAGCTTTCCAAGAGTCAGGTCTGCGTAGCTACCCATCGTCCGATGTAATCTCCTTCGATTTGTTTCAGTAATATTCTACGCGTCGAGATGAAGAATAGTGTGATTCTTTGGATATCTCTCGCTTAAATTTGTGCGTCTCCCCCATCCTCCCACTACCATACTAGCCGCAACCCCGCTTATAGCCCCTGCAATCTATAGCGGAAGACAAACCAAAGGACGGCAGGGTAGCCTTGACTGAGCAGGTCTCGGAGTTTCCAATTGCAGTTCCAAGACTCTTGCGTTTGGGTATATGATATCGGCGATAGATCCCGATGGGTCCTTGTATCAACATAACCTGAAGGAGGTCTAAACATGGGCACAATTGCCGTGAATCGGTTGGCGGGACTGTCCCTCATATTCGGTCCGATAATCGCGTTCATCTTCTTCCTGGTGGAGCCGGGCGGACTACTGATAGACAGTGCCGACCCGTCAGACGCTGTCGGCGCCATAACCGCCAAGAGTGCCAACGCCGCACTGACCAATGTAACCAACATGGGGATAATCCTTGGCATCGCCCTGATCCTGTCGGGCCTCTATGCGCTAATGAGGAACGTGACCTTGAAGGGCAACGGCAAGGGGCTAGTTCAGATGGGTTTCTTCATCCTCCTGGTCGGACTGACCGGTTGGATTCTGTCCGGCGGTATGGACTTCATTCTGGCCGACGCCCAGACCGGTGCACAGGTCACGGAAAGCATTTCCGTCTACAACGTCGGCTTTGCGATCTTCTACGCCGGTGGAATTGCGGTGGGGTTTGGCGGTTTCATCTTCGCGTTGGGACTCTCTACGAGAGACGACTTTAACCGGATAATCTCCCTCCTGGCTTCCCTTGTGAGCCTGGCCGTAATGGTCTTCTTCATAGTTGCCATACTCAGCAACGACAGCCAGGACACCTTCATCACCCTGGCTCGGGGCTTCTACGTGCTGCTGGTAATCTGGTATGGATATCTGGGCATCGGTATGATGAAACGACCCGACCCTGACCTGTGGCAATAGACATAGCAGAAGGGTAGCGCCCCTCCCCCCAAGTACCAAAACTAGAGGCATGCACCTGTGCATTTGCGCAGGTGCATGCCTCTGTTTTTCTTTCCCCCTCTCCCTTGAAGGCCCTAAGGGTCGAAGATGTCGAAGATGCGCCTGGGCGTGCGCCAAGCTGAAAGTGGAACACCCGCCTACGGAGGGTCCGCCTTTGGCGGAGCGTGAGAGGGGGACCAAGAGGGTGAGGGTTCCCCGGTGGAGCTGGGCAGGGGCCGTAAGCTCGCCTCAGCGTGCGCCTGTGGCGTGACTTTATGCATTCCCGGGTTGTGGGGATTCCGCTCACCCTGAGCGGAGCTGCAAGTGCGCCTATGGAGCATCGAAGGGTCTCAAGAGCGGAACGGGGTGTCCTCCCGAGAGTGACACGAACCCCTTGACTCGATTCGTACACACGTGCTAATCTCCCCACCGTTCGAACACCATCCCAACTATCTCAAGGAGGAACCAAAAACCCAGGGAAGCCCACTAGACCCAACCGAGGACTCAACGCCCAAGCCCATCCCAACGGCCCTCGCGCAGGCCCGCGGCTCAAGCGAAAGCGGAACGTCCGCCTCTGGCGGAGCGCCATCTCCTCATCCACACGGGTCCCGTGTACCCTTCCCTGACCCCCCAGGCGATGGAAGGTCCATCGACTCTATGCGGCAGGTGCGCTTGCAAGCCCAGCCGGCTCTACGCTCCCACTCAGGTGAGCCTCCGAGTCAACGCTATGCGCATAGCACGCGAATATACGAGCCCCATTGTTGGGCTGGCTGGGGACCATTGCATCCCCGGCCCCGGCTCCACCGTCGTTCCTTCGGAGTTCCCCACCAACCAGCGACGGAAGTTGAGCTGCGCTCCCATCCCTCCGAATGGTCGAAGCGCTCCTTGCGGACGAAAGCCCCCCACCAACCTCGTCCGCCTCAGCAAAGGCACGTGGGGTTTCGCAGGCTGGCCTCTCGCTCCTGCCCATCAGAGTCCCGGACCTTCCATCGCCAACCCAAAACCCACCAAACAATCAAAACCTCCCACAACTGAATCCCCTCCACCCGACTATAATGTGTCGACACCAAATCGCCGACCAACACCATGACTGAACCCGACACAAAACCCTCCCTCGACTTCGTGCGCTCCGCCGTGGAGGCCGACAACGCATCCGGCCGCTTCGGCGGCAACGTCATCACCCGCTTCCCCCCCGAGCCCAACGGCTACCTCCACATCGGCCACGCCAAGTCCATGTGCCTCAACTTCGGCCTCGCCCAGGAGTACGGCGGCCGATGCCACATGCGATTCGACGACACCAACCCCGCCAAGGAGGAAGAGGAGTTCGTCGACGGCATCCTGGAGGACGTCCGCTGGCTCGGCTGGGACTGGGGCGAGCACCTCTATTTCGCTTCCGACCACTTCGACAAGCTCTACGAATTCGCCATCGACCTCATCAACAAGGGCAAAGCCTACGTCGACGACCTCGACCAGGAGCAGATCCGCAAGTACCGCGGCACCCTAACCGAGCCCGGCGTCGAGAGCCCCTACCGCAACCGCTCCATCGAAGAGAACCTGACCCTCTTTGACGAGATGAAGAACGGCCAGTGCGAAGAAGGCCAGCGAGTCCTGCGGGCGAAGATCGACATGTCGTCGGGCAACATCAACATGCGGGACCCCGTCCTCTACCGCGTCCTCAAGACCCCCCACCACCGCACCGGCGATAAGTGGGTCGTCTACCCCATGTACGACTTCGCCCACGGACAGTCCGACTCCATTGAAGGCGTCACCCACTCCATCTGCACCATGGAGTACGAAGACCACCGCCCCCTCTACGACTGGATCCTCGACGCCCTGGACGTCTACCACCCCCAGCAGATCGAGTTTGCCCGACTGAACCTCAGCCACACCGTCATGAGCAAGCGCAAGCTCGCCCAGCTGGTCAACGAGGGCCACGTGAGCGGATGGGACGATCCCCGCATGCCTACCCTCGCCGGCCTCCGGCGCCGCGGCTACACCCCCGAATCCATTCGCCGCTTCTGCGACCTTGTCGGGGTTGCCAAGAGGCAGAACGTCATAGAAATCGCCCTCCTCGAACACGCCATCCGCGACGACCTGAACGTGCGGGCGTCTCGTGTGCTGGGCGTTCTGAATCCCCTGAAGGTGGTCATCGAAAACTACCCGGAGGGCGAGGTCGACCACCTGGACGCTGTAAACAACCCCGAAGACCCCGACGCGGGCACCCGACAGATCACCTTCTCCCGGGAGCTCTACATCGAACGTGATGATTTCATGGAGGACCCGCCCCGCAAATTCTTCCGCGTGGCCCCGGGCCGAGAGGTCCGGCTGCGCTACGGCTACTTTATTACCTGCACCGATGTGATAAAGGACGACTCCGGCGAGATAGTCGAGCTACGCTGTACATACGATCCCGCCACCCGCGGCGGCCAGTCCCCCGATGGCCGGAAGGTGAAGGGCACAATCCACTGGGTCTCCGCAGCCCACGCTCTGAACGCCGAAGTCCGCCTCTACGAGCACCTCTTCACCTCCGAGCGCCCCGACGAAGAGCCCGACTTCCTATCCACCCTCAACCTCGACTCCCTCCAAGTCGTTCTCAACGCCAAGGTCGAGCCAAGCCTGGCGGACTCTCGCCCCGGAGACCGCTTCCAGTTCGAACGTCTCGGCTACTTCGCCGTAGACCCCGACTCCACGCCCGAAGCCATCGTCTTTAACCGCACGGTCACGCTAAGGGATACCTGGGCAAAGATAAAATCGGGCGGCAATCCCCGCAAACGGTAAGACTTCCCCGTAGGGATGCCCCTTGTGAGTACCCTCCTCGGGTCTGGGCCACTCACCTTGAGCAGAGCCGAAGGGTCGAGCGGGGGACGGCCCACCCCCTACCGAGACCCCTCCACCTGCACCGTGACTATGTCCACGCCGTGGTACTTCTGGTGCCTCACCGACGACGCATAGTGCCGCAGCAACCGGAAGGATATCTCCCGGCTGTCCGTGATCTCCGGCTTATCCCCCATAAACGACAGGTGGTCCTCCAGGTTATCTCCTCCCGCCGCAGACACGAACTCCAGCTCCGCCCCACTCCCCACCGCCCGGATACTCACGGACAGTCGTCGAGGCCCATGCCCATCCACATGTTCGCCCTCCTCCGGGAGCAGGCTGGTCAGCGTCTCCTCCCCGACCAGCTCCAAGCGTTCCGTCGATGGCGTGTCCCATCCCGCTTTTGATGCAAACCCTATGAGGAACTCCGTTAATTTCGGCAGAGCTTCCATGTCCAGCGGGACCCGCAGACGTCTGCGTCGGGGGCTGGTCAGTTCCAGGAAAATCATCATCGTGACCGCCACAATCGCCCCTGAAGTCATGCCGTTGCCCAGCAGCACGCCCAGGAACCCTTCGCCGATCAGGTCAGGGAAAATCCATTCGTTTTGGAATCCCGTGCCTATCCAGAATGACACCCCCGCTACGGCCGCCTTCCGGTGGTCGACTCCATCCTGGATGATGATTTTCATCCCCTGTACGAACAGCATTCCTATAAGCACCGTGATGTAGGCGGCAGCCACGGGGGCCGGGATAGCTATTAGCAGGGCCGTGAATTTGGGGAAGAAGGCAATCGCCACGAATATGACGCCGATGATTACCCCCACCCGACGCGCGGATATTCCAGTCACCTCCGCCAGCGAGATGCTCGACGAATATGTCGTGTTCGGCAGCGTCCCCCCGATCCCCGATAGCAGGTTCCCCATCCCGTCGGCGTTCAGGGCGCCCTGCACCACCCGGAAGTCCGTCGCCCGCGGCCTGCGCTGCGACACCCGCTGGATCGCCACCCCGTCCCCCACCGTCTCAATTGCGCCGACCAGCGTGACAACTATAAATGCAGGCAGCAGCGCCCAGAACTCGCGTCCCGGCGTTACGTCGATCCCCGGCCAGGACCCGACCGGTGCGCCCACCCACGACGCATCCAGTATCTGGTCCACGTCGTACAGCCCGAAGGGCGCTCCCACGGCAGTGCCCGCCGCTATCCCGATGATCGGCGACCACAGCCTCCACGCCGGCGGCCCCCGGAGCACGAGCCCCGCCACTACCAGGATGGTTATCCCCGCCGATACCGGGGCCGCTGCATCGGATACGTCTTCGGGGACATCGTGCAGGGTGTCGAATATCACGGGCATGACGGTGGCCGCTATCAGCATGATCACCGTCCCGGATACCACCGGGGTGAATATCCGCCTCAGGAGCGACAGCCGCGCCGCGAGAAAGAACTGGAACAGGGATGATATGACTATGAGGCTCGCCATCGTGGAGGGGCCGGCCTCCGTCAGGGCCGCGACACACACGGCTATGAAGGCCCCGGACGTGCCCATGATCAGCACATGCCCCGCCCCCACCCGCCCCACCCTGACGGCCTGTAGGGTCGTGGTGATGCCGCTGACCAGAAGGGCCGCAAATACGCCCCACGAGATGTAGCTTTCAGGCTGGTCGGCTATCCGGGCCACGATGACCACGGTCAGCACCACCGGCGCTACAATTATCGCCGCCGCCTGCACCCCCGCCCCGAGGGCTATTAGAGGCGGCGGCTTTTCATCCGGTTCGTACCGGACGCTTTCGTTTTCACTTACAACGCTAGCCAATGGCTATCCGTATCTCTTGATTCCACCGTGCGCCCAAGACCTCTTCTGTAGGGGCGTCCCTCGTGGGCGCCTTCCCCAGAAACCGGGTGCTTCCTACTGAATCGACTCATACCACCCCGACCCGAATATCAGCCCGTCGTGTTTCACTGCCCAGGTGTGCTTCTGCCTATCGTCTCCCGTCGCCGGGTTTAGCAGTACGTAGTCAACCCACTTCCCGGATTCCGTAGCCGAAAGCAGATCGTCGCCATAGAAGTACCCGGTGGCGTCCACGCGGAGGACAGGGTCTCGGAAGCGGAACATCTCGTTGTGGTGGGATATCGTGTAACCTTCGTCGTTGACTATGAACACGTACCACTGCCCGTCAATGCTCTCCGCGGTGTTGTAGTACGCCACGGTGTCTTCCAGCCCCACGGCGTCGTAGAGATTTATCGCCGACTCCACGAAAGCCTGCGTGTAGGCCGGGTTGTCCGACTTCATAGGCTCGGGTTCGTACCACCCCGACCCGAATGTAAGCCCGTCGCGTTCCACCATCCACGAATGCTTCGCCTGAATGCTGCCGGTTGCAGGGTTGGGGAACGTGTAGCTGAACCACTCGCCGTCCTCATCCGCCACTGCCACCACCGCCTCGCCTGCCGGGTAACCGTTCGGCCCATCAGCCGCAGAAGCGGGCTCGTTGACCAGGCTCGAGTTGGCTGCATGCGACAGCATGATGTCATTCTCGTCCAGGATGAACATGTACCACTGCCCGTCAATGCTCTCCGCGGTGTTGTAGTACGCCACGGTGTCTTCCAGCCCCACGGCGTCGTAGAGATTTATCGCCGACTCCACGAAAGCCTGCGTGTAGGCCGGGTTGTCCGACTTCATAGGCCCGGGTTCGTACCACCCCGACCCGAATGTAAGCCCGTCGCGTTCCACCATCCACGAATGCTTCGCCTGAATGCTGCCGGTTGCAGGGTTGGGGAACGTGTAGCTGAACCACTCGCCGTCCTCATCCGCCACCGCCATCACCGCCTCGCCTGCCGGGTAACCGTTCGGCCCATCAGCCGCAGAAGCGGGTTCGTTGACCAGGCTCGGGTTGGCAGCGTGGGACAGCATGATGTCATTCTCGTCCAGGATGAACATGTACCACTGCCCGTCAATGCTCTCCGCGGTGTTGTAGTGGGCCACGGTCGCATCCAACCCATCAGCCTCGTATTTCGCAATTGCCTGCTTCACGAAGTACTGCGTGTACTCCTCGACTTCGTATCTTGCAGGCGCGGGCCCCGAGGCTCCATCGCCGATGCCTTCGCCCATCCCGAGTCCAAACAGTTCCAGGAAACCCGAGATAACCTCCTCATCCACCGGCATAGCCTCTGCCGCCGGACCCTGTGGCCCGGCAGGGCCTTGTGGCCCCTGGTCTCCGGCAGGCCCCTGCTGTCCGGCAGGCCCCTGTTCACCCTGGGGTCCCTGCTCACCACTGGACCCCTGCTGACCCGCCGGGCCCCGGGGCCCGGTAGGGCCTTCCTCTCCCACAGGCCCGACATTTTCCCCGCAGGCCACGCCTGCCAGGACAACAGCTATAACCAGTATTGCTGCAATCAAGATCCGCTTCTTCACGACTTTTTCTCCAATTTGTTCTCCGCAATAACACGGCCGGGTAGCCCATGAGTATGCCCGGTGGGCCTTGGCGGTGCCTAGATTACCACACAATCAAAGTTCGGTTAACCGCCATCATAGACGTAATGGACTACCCCATTAACCTCTCCCCTACCCGCGGACAAGGCATCCATGCGTATAATCTGGCTACCCGCCGCATCACTTCCAGGGACTGCGACCTTTCTCACATACTCGAAAGGTCGGGAGTGCGGGGGGCGAAGGCCGCATAGTTGGAGATGAGTGAAAAGCAGGTGACGCAATGGCCTTGATTCCTCCTTCATTCCTGAATTCCGTGGTAGCCCTGGGCATGCAGTCCCAGGACAAGAATGTCCATTTCACCGGGACCGGCTTCATGTATGGATATCCAACCGGTGAGGTCAATGACAAAGGCGCTCCCACCTATTGGACCTTTCTGGTCACTAATCGCCACGTCGTAGCAAAAGCGAGCGAACGGGGTAATGCCCTTCACGCTCGATTCAACCGGCCCGTGGGCACCGAGTCCCACACCTACCCGCTGACCCTGAAAGAGCCCGACGGCTCATTATCCTGGACGACCCACGAAAAGGCCGACATCGCGGTCCTTCAGCTCAACGCTGACAGGCTCAAGGCCGATGGCATCCACTTCTTTTTCTTTCCCTCAGACGTTCACACCTTCACCGTTGATCAGCTCCGCGAAATCGACGTCAGCGAGGGAGACGGCGTCTTTGTCCTTGGCTTCCCGTTGGGCGAAGCAGGGGAGGAACGGAACTACGCGATAGTTCGGCAGGGTGTCATCGCCCGCGCCCGAGACTGGATAAGGGGCAACGCGAGTACATTCCTCATCGACGCGTCGGTCTTCCCCGGCAACAGCGGCGGCCCGGTCCTGCTCAAGCCAGAGCCCGTCTCCGTCGAGGGCACCAAGCCCAACAACAGGTGTGGCCTGATCGGCATGGTATCCGCCTATATCCCCTACCGGGAGATCGCCGTCAGCACCCAGACAGACCGCCCAAGAATGATCTTCGAAGAAAACTCCGGCCTCGGCGTAGTAGTCCCATACGACCTCATCCTAGAGACTGTGAAGTCGGCAGTTGAGAAGCTCGGTCAACCTCGCCCCAATACAAGCTCGGGCTGACCTCATCCCGCTGTTCTTCACTCCCTGCTTGTGGTTGGCGTGCTAACTCCTTCCCTCCATGGCATCTGCCCACCCTTTACTTTTCGAGAGTTCACTCAACTTGCCATTCGTGAACCAACCCCCCCACCCCCGAGTAACCCAGCATAGCCATTGTTCCCCCTCCACACTTCCCCCATAATCCAACCGTCAGGGTCCTAACGCTCCAGCAGTACAAGGAGGCAGTGCGATGGATGGTTTGAGGAAGTACATGGTTAGGATAGGTTCCCTCGAGCTTGCGATAGTCATCTTCTGGATGCTCTTCTGGCTCGCCAACGGGTTGGCCAAGGTGATTCCCGGTGTCCATATCGGCGTGAAATTCGCCGAAAAGGGAGACACCAACCCCTTCACCGTCACCCTGGACAAGATGGGCTGGGGCACCTCCCTCGGCGAGTTTGCCTGGTATTTCACGGCGGCCTTTGAGCTGCTCGTTGGGGTCATATTCCTGTGGGCACTTGTCCAGTTCTTGATGCGCACCGGCCCCGCCGCCCGACAGCCATGGATATTGTTGGGGCTCTTCATCAGCGCCATCATATTCACCGTATTCGCCTTCTCGAACGTCGTTACGGCCACCCGTCCGGATGCGCTGTTCTGGCACACCGCCTACTTTGCCTCCGTTGGAGTATCGTGGCTGGTGGTAGTCAGCCAGGCCACGTGGATGAAGGCTTCAGGCAACGGCGACGGCAACTAACCGACGAACGGCAGGGCCTCAAGTTCCCGCTGTGCCCAAAACAGGATCGCTACGGCCCTCAATGCCACGCGGGCTAATCATGCTCCACTGAGACTAAGTGCGACTGCCAAAGTCCAGGGATTGGTTCGCAGCGCGGTTCTACGCGGTGCAGTGGCATGCTTGGCTCCATGCAAAATGCATGATAGTTTCACTACATGCCTAATCTTCAAGTGAGAAACATACCGGATACCCTCCACGAACGCTTGGGCTGCCACGCACGGCGGAGCAACTGCACCATCACCTCAATCGTCCTCGCCGCCGTGGAGAGGGAGTTGGACAGACGGGAGTGGCAGGACCATCTTGCCCAGCGCCCCGAAACTGAACTTGGAACGGAGGCAGCAGCGCTGCTCGCAGAGGAACGCCCCCTCCGCGACGGGGAGACGAGCTGAGCCGATACGTCGCCGCTGCCCACGCCGAGGACCTACCTCTCATAACCGCCGATGGGAGGCTGTCAAGGGCATCGGGCCTTGGCGTCATGGTCCACCTTGTCCGCATGGCGTGATCGCTAAAAAGTGTTGAATGACCCCCTGGGGGTAGGTTCGATGCTCCCCGGACAGGCTCCCGACACGCTCAGCAAACTGCGTGCCGCGCGCCGGATAGAAGACCGCTCAGTGCCCGTGCCTGTGCGGTGGATGGCTCCCACCGGGAGCCATTGCGCCCTCTTCTCAACATCCCGGTTGGCCGGGGTGCCCGCAGCAGCGACTTCTCCGTACAATTTTGATCAGCACGTTCCGGAACATCAACCACCCGCGGATGTGCCACGGCTCAGGAGCCGCCCGGATAATCCTCAGCGATCGCCGCATTCCGGTGAACATGTCGAGCAGTATATCAGGACTATGAACGCGTCGACTGACACCACTTGCCCGCAATCATGCCCACCATTCCACAACACCGCCCCCGACTAAACAAACCCCCTCAGCTCTGCTGTCCGAGCCACCCGCTCCACCCCGATATCAAACGCCGCCTGCCTCAGTGAAAGCCCGATCTCCTTGGCCCTGGCGACTACGTTGTGGTAAGCGGGTACGATCCGTTTGTGCAGCTCATCGTTGACTCGTTCCTCGCTCCAGTCGAACTGCTGGATGTTTTGGGTCCACTCGAAGTAGGAAACCGTGACGCCCCCGGCATTTACCAGCAGGTCGGGCAGCACCTGGATTCCCCTTTCCTGCAGTATCGTGTCCCCTTCGGGGGTGGTGGGGTGGTTGGCCGCCTCCAGCACCGACCGCACCGGGAGCCGACGCGCCTCTTCCTCCCCAATCACGTTTTCTATGGCGGCGGGAACGAAAACGTCGGCATCCATTTCCAGGATGTCCCCAGGCGCACAGCCCTCACCCCCCGGGAACCCCTCCACCGAGCCATTGCTAGCCACAAACTCTACAAGTTCGGGAATGTTCAACCCGGCGCTGTTGTGCACCGCGCCCTGAACGTCGGCCACCGCCACGATTCGCGACCCCGACTGATGTGCCAGCCGGCAGAACCACGACCCCACGTTCCCGAACCCCTGCACCGTAATCCGAGCCTTGGCCAGGTCCAGCCCCATATCCTTGGCCGCTTCCTGCAGCACGTACAGGGCCCCCCGACCCGTGGCCTGTTCCCTCCCCACCGACCCCCCGACCTCCACGGGCTTGCCCGTAACGACCGGCAGCGTGTAGCCGTGAATCTGGCTGTATTCGTCCATGATCCATGCCATGGTGTTGGCGTTGGTGCCCAGGTCGGGAGCGGGGATGTCCCGGTACGGGCCCAGCAGGTGCTCGATGTTCTGGGTGTAGCGTCGGGTAACCGCGTTTAGCTCCCGCTCACTCAGGGCGTGGGGGTCTAGTTGAATGCCGCCCTTGGCCCCGCCGAATGGCAGGTCCAGCAGGGCCGTCTTCCAGGTCATCAATGAGGCCAGGGCCCGCACCTCGTCCTCATCGGCGTGGGGATGGTATCGAACGCCTCCCTTGTACGGCCCCCGAGCCCCGTTGTGCTGCACCCGATACCCCTGGAACACCTCGATCCGACCGTCGTCCATACGCACCGGCAGCGACACCCTGAGGTCGCGCCAGGGTTCGCGCAGCATAAGGCACGTCCCGGCATCCAACCCGAGCCGCGAGGCCGCAGTCTCGAAGTGGAGCATCACGTCTTCCTGGGCGCTGCGGTGTTTAGCTGTGCCAGTCATAAGTCCTCCGGTACGATCTTGTTCAAGCATCGGGTCGAGCCTGAAGGCGGACGGTAATCCACCTTTCCTATACCATCATTATGCCCGAAGACAGCCCCACCCGCAGAATCAACCAAGACCGAGGACGCCCAGCGCCTCCCGACTAACACGATGAGTGAATCCACCCCTCTCTGTTGTCTTCTCCATAGGCCCGACTTATTCTGTCGACACAGTCCTCCGACCCACGCAACAAAAGTACACCACACCAGCGGCCCCCAAGCTGGACGCTCACCCAGATAAAGGAGCCTGCAAATGACGGATATCTTCAAAGATAAAGTGGCCTTGATAACGGGTGGCAGCTCCGGCATCGGCCGGGCCGCGAGTCTCGCTTTCGCCCGACAAGGGGCCCGGGTAGCGGTCGCAGACCGGGAGCCGACCGGCGCGGTGGAAACGGCCCACATGATAGAAGAAGCCGGAGGCAGCGCCGCAGTCTTCGAGGTCGACGTCACCAGGGCGGACGACGTAGCCTCGCTCATCGACAGAGTCGTTCAGACCTGGGGCAGGCTCGACTGCGCTTTTAACAACGCGGGTGTCGGAGGTGAGGTCGCCAAGACCGCCGACTATCTCGAGGAAGAGTGGGACCGGATAATCGACATCAACTTGAAAGGTGTCTGGCTCTGCATGAAATACGAGATTCCAGTAATGGAGAAGCAGGGCGGTGGCGCCATAGTTAACACCGCCTCCATCTACGGACTGGCGGGTGCGGCGGAATACATAGCTTACAACGCCGCCAAGCACGGGGTTGTGGGAATAACTAAGACCGCGGCACTGGAATATGCACCCGACGGTATACGGATCAACGCCGTCTGCCCTGGCTACATCCGCACTCCCATGACCCTGCCCGGCATAGAGGCAAACCCCGAGTTGGAACGAAGGATGGTATCCCAGACCCCTATGGGAAGACTGGGCAGACCCGAGGAGATCGCCGAGGCCGTGGTCTGGCTTTGCTCGGACGCCGCTTCCTTCGTCACCGGCCACACCATGACCGCCGACGGCGGCTACATGGCCCAGTAGCCCCCTCCCCCACCCATTCTTGCCACCCCGACACCCCAGGTGCTAACTTCCCCCTGACCCTTTTAACCCGTGGCAGGAGGTGCGCCCTTGCTGGACATCTTGATCAAAAACGGCCTTGTCGTCGACGGTACGGGCAACCCCGGCTTCTACGCCGGCGTGGGTGTCCAGGGCGAGAACGTCGTCATCTTCCGGGGTGACTACTCGCATATCGAGGCCCTCCGGACCATCGACGCCTCAGGCAAGGTTGTCTGTCCCGGGTTCATCGACATGCACGCCCACACCGGTCTAGTAATCCTCGCCGAGCCCGAGCACCATCCCAAGGTCCGGCAGGGCATTACCACCGAGCTCGTGGGAGTCGACGGCAATTCTTACGCTCCCTTCACGTCCCACGAGGACTTCCTGGACTTCGTCGAGCTGAACTCGGGCCTGGACGGCGCCCCACCCCTCCCCGGCCGCTGGTCCACCGTCGCCGAGTACCTGTCCATGTTCGACAACAAGGTCGCCGTCAACATCGCCTACGTCATCGGCAACTCCCCCATCCGGATCTGCGCCATGGGCTGGGACGACAAACCCGCCACCGACGCTGATCTCGCCAACATGAGGGCCATGATGCGCGAGGGTCTCGAGGAGGGTGCATTCGGACTGTCCACGGGCCTCGATTATCCCCCCGGCAGCTAAGCCAACACCGATGAACTGGTCAGCCTCTCAGAGGAGGCCGCCCGGCTAGGTGGCATCTATCACACCCACCTTCGCAACACCCTCGGCGATCGGTTTCTGGACCCGGTGAAGGAGGCGCTGGAGATCGGCAAAAGGGCGGCTCTCCCCTGCCATCTCACCCACTTCTACCAGCGCATCACCCATCCGGGGAGTGCCCGACAACTCCTGGACCTGGTGGAGGGTTCCGCCGACGCCGGGCAGGACGTGACCATGGACTGCTACCCCTACGAATACAGCAGCACCCGGGCGCTGATCCTGTTCCCCCAGTGGGCCCACAACGGAGGCCCGAGAAAGCTCAAGGAGGTCCTCCGTTCCGACGAGGGCCGGGAGCGCCTGCGGGACGAGGTCCGTGCCCGGGGCACCGGCTCGTGGCACGACATCTGGCTCACCTATTTCAAGCGGCCCCACAACCAGAAGTTCGAGGGCCGCTCCGTCGCCGAGATGGCGGAGATGATGGGCAAGAGCGAGGTAGACGCCCTGTGCGACATCCTCCTCGACGAAGACCTTCAGACCTCCTACGTCTCCCCCGGCCCCAACCTGTCCACCCTCCCCGACTTCATGACCCATCCTCTCACCATGGTCGGCACCGACGCCCTTCTCCTCGGCGACTACCCCAGCCCGAGGACCTACGGCACCTTCCCCACCATCCTCTCCCACTACGTCCGGGACGAAGGCGCCATCACCCTGGAGGAGGCGGTCAGGAAGATGACCTCCTTTGCAGCCCTGCGCCTGGGCATACCGGACCGGGGCCTCCTCTTCGACAACATGAAGGCCGACATCGTCATCTTCGACCCTGCCACCGTGAAGTCACCGTCCACCCGACACCAACCGAAGCAATACCCCACCGGCATCGAGCACGTCCTCGTAAACGGCCGCCTGGTAGTAGACAACGCCAACCACACCGGCGCCCTCCCCGGCCGAGCAATCCGCCGCGGCCGGGCGTCTACGTGAGTCTGGCGGGGTGGCTACATGACAAGGCAAGCACCCTGAGTTAACCGGGAAGAGCGCAGGTGGCAACCAAAAGCCTCCGAGATGGGGCGGGCCTTTAATTCCACAGTTACGGGCTTCAGGTCCAAGCGACTATCAACTAACTCGACGGCGAGTCCACGGAGATGTAAACGCCTTCAGGCACTGTTTGAAAACTGAGGCCACAGTTGTGGAATATCTCCTCTACAGCATGCGCAACGATCTGAACAGATTCCTCAAACGGCGATTGGGCATCGTCGAGCTGACCAATGATTGTATCTAGGTGTTCCTTGAAGAATCGTTGAGAGGTGTCCGTCTCCTTGATTTGCACTATTATCTCTGGCCAACGCTCGGTTCCCATGTACCTCGAAGCAGTATGGCTTAGCAACTTAAGAAGGTCTTTGATGTCAGGAATAACCACCGTTGCTAGGTCGTCAATACCCATTTGCCTAGTCTGAAACTGCCATATCTTTTCTTCTATAAAACATGGCATCCGGTTAAACCTATCAACCAGCCACTGCACCCAGTCTATGCCCTGAGCCTCATCCAGCTCTCGCAGAGAGCAAGGTTGTCCGTCATTATTTGTAGCTATCCGACCAACCAGAACATCGACAAGACGATCCACATCGTATTCATCAAGAACCGAGGTGGCCCAGCCATTCAACCATCGCACCCTCGTGTCGGGATAGGCGGTGTATTCTTCCTCTCCCTGTCTCTTAAGATGGCCCTCTTCGTACAGTACGTGGATCAACTCGTGGAGTATTGTGGTCAGGAATCTCGGATTCCTGAGTTCCCACGAACCTATCTGTTGCGCGTCGATAATCACCACAAAGCTAATGTCTCCTTGCTGAGCGCGGATCCAAAGGGTCTTAGCAATCGCGCGTGCATTGTTTCGGGCAGCTACATACCCCGTAAAACCTGAGCGCTCAATGAGTACTCTATCCACGTCATCTTCAAAACAATCCGTTACGCGAATCTTATTGAGCAGGAATTGTTTTTCCTGTGCGTCAGCAATTGCCGCAATTATGTTTAGCAATATCCCGATGTCCTTTTTGGCGAGGGATTGAAATTCCTTGGGTACTCCTGGAACCTCAATAGTTTGCTCTCGCCTTATGTTGGACATCGAGTCTCTTTCATAACGAAACTTTATAGCTCAAAATCAAGGTGCCTATTAAGGAGAGCCGAATACACGAACTGCTCCATCTGCAGCAATAGCAAATGTCCTGTTTTCGAAAATCGCATACATTACGAAGGAAACGTAGTCTTCGCCATATATTGCAATCTTCTCAGTGGTTCTGGTGTATCCCACTTTGAACCGAAATTCTCTAATTCTTGCTCTAGCATCGCTTGTTGGGATTGACAAAGTCGTACCTTCAGGAAATTTGACAGCATATGCCTTTACTTCATCTTCTGCCGAAGACGATTCAACCCATTGAAAGCCCAACGCGTCAGTATTCACGAATCCGGAGCCTGATATACTTGGGATACTATTGGTCAGTTTGTGGAGTGTAATAGAACTACCGTCGGCGGTACAAAAGAATATTTCGGAAGTCAAGGCTTGGACTTGCAGTAACTTGCCTCTGTTGGCAAGGTCTTCCTGAATGAATTCATAGTCGTAGTATTTGGGCATTTCGATGTGCAAATCTACATGGACTTCTCCAACTGGTCTTGTCAATTCGACAAGACTTATATTCTTAGCCCTTGCAAACCCCTTGGCATCTGTCGTAAAGCCCGATTTTGATACTACTACTCCCTTTTCAATCTGAGTATCTTCAAGGATTGCCGAAAGCTTGGCGATGGGATCTTTATCGACTTTCTTTTCCCAGTACTTACATTCGATTGCGGTTCTATACTCATGGACGCCATCAGTATGAGTAGTGAGAACATCAATTTGATGAGAAATGCCAGACTTCCCTTGCACTTTACAAGCCGGCCCCCAGCAGAGAATTCTTATGTTGCCTGCCTCTCCTAATCTCTCGTATATGTCCTTCACTAGCTCTTCGTATGACTGCCAATGCATTTCTTTGCTCCTACGTACTTAGTCAAACATGGCTCACTTTAGGGGGTACCGAACCTCGGCCACGCTCAAACGGTGGGCAACAGCGGGTTTGACCCTAATCCCTCGAATCAGCCGTTTGATTCTTCGTCCCTCCCACCACCGACACATCCCTCCCCAACCCCGACAACACCTCTAAGCCATTCTCGGTCATCAAGCCGGTATCGATGAACCCCCATTCCCCCCACCCCACCCGAGGCCGGCCCAAACCCCGTCTCCAAACCAATGAGGATGCCAATCACCCGCCCAGGGGAATGCGGATGGTCACGGTAGCGCCCTGTCCGGGACCGTCGCTGGCTACGGTTATGGTGCCTCCGTGCGCCTCGACTATGGCCCGGGTGATGGCGAGGCCCAGGCCCGTGCCCCCTATCCCCCGGTTGCGGGACTGGTCTGTGCGGTAGAAGCGGTCGAAGAGGTGCGGCAGGTCCGTGGCATCGATGCCGATCCCGTCGTCGATGACCGAGATGGTCAACGCCTCGTCCCTCTCCAACTCCACCCGGAGCACAATACTCCCCCCGGCCGCGGTGCAGCGAATGGCGTTGCTCACGACGTTCCCCAATGCCTGGCTCATCCGCATCCGGTCAAGTTCCATGTCGGGCAGGTCGGTGGACGCTTCCAATAACAGTTCGATCTGTCGTGCCTCGCATTGCGGCCGCCATCGGTCAGCCTCACTCGTGAGCAACTCGTGCATCGAGCTTGTTTCGAGGGTGAGCCTTAACTCCCCGCTGTCGGTTTCCGCCAGCCAGTCCAGATCGGTTGTGAGACCGCGCAGCCTGTCAACTTCCTGGATGATGTGGCCTGATGCGTTCTCCGGCGTCTGAAGCCCGTCCCGCAGCCCTCTCGCCTCCAGTTGAATTACGGTCAACGGCGTATTCAACTCATGGGAGACGTCGTTTATCAGCCGCCTCCGCAGATCGCGCTGGGTCTCCAGGGCGGAGGTCATCCGGTTGAAAGCCTCGCTCATGCGGCCAAGCTCATCCGAGGATGTGACCGGCAGTCGGGCCGTATCTCCCTGAGCAATCGCCTGGGTTGCCTCGGTCAGGGCCGTCACCGGCGCTGCGATGCGCTTGGACAGCCAGGCGGCCAGCAGTACGGCAACGCCGACGGTAAGCGCTCCGGCAATGATGATCACGTACAGAAGCGTACTCAGAAATCCGTAGGACTCGGACGACAGGAAATCCCGGTTCACGTCCACGTAGACGTGTCCCACGGGCTGGTCCGTGGTCAGATCGAGCACCGTCTCACGATGCCCCTCCAGGTCGGGCGCGGCGGTCCCGGGCATTAACTCGGCCATATTGTCCTTCACCACCCGCCCATCAACACCAACGATGACGACTCGTACCGGGTCATCGTGTAACAGGTCCGATGTCTCTCCCTCGCCTCCTTCGTGCCGCTCACCCTGGGCAAGCCCGCCGTTGCTGTAACCTCCCTCCGACAGCGGGCCGTCCACCGTATCCCAGCCATCGGCGGCAGTGTATTCCCGGCTCAGACTCCGGGCCAACCGGCTCGCCTCGTCATTGCCTATCTCGTCCACGAACGCGCCCAGGCGGGACTGGGTGGCGTAGTAACCCACGCCGACGCTTATCAGCACGGTGAGGACGATGACAAGGACCATCGGTCCCATGATTCGCCAGCGCAGCGACATCACTCGCCCTCCGTCACGAACCTGTAGCCGGCGCCGTAGACAGTCTGTATGGGCTGTCTGTCTCCCCGACCGATCTGCCTTCGCAGACGGGCAACCTGGCTGTCTATGGCTCGGTCGAACCCATCGAATTCGTCTTCGAAAGTCAGCGAGATCAGCTGGTCTCGGGTGAGCACCTGGTTGGGATGGCGCATGAACGTCGACAGCAGAGCGGTCTGCGTACGGCTCAGGTCGACGGGTTTTCCGTCGATCGTCACCATCCCCGTGGTCTCATTCAGCGTGATGTGCCCGTGGGTCAAGACCTGCTGGACCCTGTCCTTGACACGCCGAAGGACCGCCTGGGCCCGGGCAATTAGCTCTCCCGGGTCGAAGGGTTTGACTATGTAGTCATCGGCGCCGCTGTCCAGCCCGATGACCCGCTCGGCGTGGGCCTCCCTGGCCGTAAGCATAATGATGGGAACTCCCGACTCCCGGCGCAGGATCCTGCATAGCTCCACTCCATCGAGACGGGGAAGCATCAGGTCAAGGATTATCAGGTCCGGGGCCAGGTCACGGGCCATGTCCAGACCGTACTCGCCGTCATGGGCAACCTCGGCGGAGAATCCGGCGCGCTCGAAGTACACCTTTACCCAGTTGGCTATCCTCGTATCGTCTTCGATTATCAATACGGTGCCGGTCATTGTCAGTCCCCTAATACAGCCTTGGGCGTGAGGCCTCAATGAAGCCCCACGCCCGTATATCGGGTGCAACCTTGGTAAGATTATATCGCCTGGCGATTCAACATCTTCCCTCGGTCTGTTGCCATGGACCCTAGCCGCCTCCGCTGCCTTCCCCGCCGGAGCCGTGTTCACCGCTCCCCTCGCCACCGGAACCGTGCTCACCACTTCCGCCCTCGCTGCCTTCGCCACTCTCACCGCTGCCGCCACCTTCACCACTGCCGACCTCGGCATGTGGCGTCCATCCTGTGAACGACGCCTGCGTCGCGGGCATGGTTATCGAATACACCTGGCCTGGAGCCATGTCCACCGGCCGCGTCGGGCCGAGTTCCGTCCCATTAGAGAGGTGCACTTCGATCCTGACCCGGGTCAGCGTACTGTTGGTAGTGTTCTCCACAGTGCCCTTGAACGAGTTGCTAGCAGCATCGTAGCTCATGATGAGCCGGGCGCCGCTGCGGACTGTGTCGAAGGTCTCGTCAGGCGCAAGCATGTTGGCGCTGGCTTCCTCGCTGCCGGATGATCCTGATTCGCTGCCCTCACCGGAACCTTCGCCGCCGCTGCCTTCACCCGAGCCTTCACCGCCGGAGCCGTGTCCCTCGCCTCCGGATCCCTCGCCGCCGCTGCCTTCACCTGAGCCTTCGCCGCCCGTGTGAGGCACGGGGCCCGTGCCGGCGCAGTCGAACACTTCCAGGTGGACTACGTATCCGTCGTAGGAGACGCCCGCGAGGCTCGGCTCAGTGTCCACCGACACGCTGGTCACCCCCATCTCTCCGGGGCCCAGATGTCCGATCACGTCGGGGCCAAGCTCTCCCACCGTCTGCGTTCCCGACTTCAGATGCGGTTCAGCCTGCACGTAGCAGAGCACCTCTGGGAGGGTGTTCTCCACCACCGACTGGACGGACCGGGTTGTCGCATCGTACCGGGCGGAGACAGCCAGCCCGCCGAGATTCCCGTTCCACGTCTGCCCCAGGGGAATGATGGGGCTCGACATGGCGGCTTCTCCGGCCTCTGCGCCGCTTTCACCGGATCCCTCACCTCCAGAGCCTTCGCCGGAACCTTCACCGCCGGAGCCCTCGCTGCCTTCGCCACTCTCGCCGCTGCCGCCGCCTTCACCGCTACCGACCTCGGCATGTGGCGTCCATCCCGTGAACGGAGCCGCCGTCGCAGCCATGTCGACCGCTATCACCTCGCCCGGGGCCAAGTCTATGGGGATCGTGGGACCCAGCTCAACCCCATTGGAGAGGTGAACTTCGATTCTGACCCGGGTCAGCGTACTGTTGGTCGTGTTCTCCACGGTGCCCTTGAACGAATTGCTCGCTGCGTCGTAGCCCATGATGAGCCGTGCGCCGCTGCGGACCATGTCGAAGGTCTCATCCGGTGCCAGCATGTTCGCGCTGGCCTCTTCGCTGCCGCTTGAACCGGACTCGCTGCCTTCACCCGAGCCTTCACTGCCGGAGCCCTCGCCACCGGACCCGTGCTCACCGCCGCTGCCCTCGCCGCCTCGCTCCGAGACCTCTTGGCTCGTCGTCACGCCACCAGACTCACGCTCTTCCTCGGGGCCCGTGCCGCCGGTGCACCCGACAAGTACTCCCGCACCGATCAGGGCAGCCATGACCGGCCCTATCAGGACTGTCTTCTTGATTATCTTCTTGATATTCATCTTTCCGTTTCCTTTCGTGTTGAATGCGATTCCTTTGTCTACTGTGGCCTCGAACCCCTTGCCCCCGTCTTCTGGTTTGTTGAATTTCATCTCGTCGTTTCCTTTCGTGTTGAATGCGATTCCTTTGTCTACTGTGGCCTCGAACCCCTTGCCCTCGTCTTCTGGTTTGTTGAATTTCATCTCGTCGTTTCCTTTCGTGTTGAACTCGATTCCTTTGTCTCCTGTGGCCTCGAACCTCATGCCCTCGTCTTCTGGCTTGTTGATATTCATCTCTATGTTCCCTTTCGTGTTGAATGCGATTCCTTTGTCTCCTGTGGCCTCGAACCCCTTGCCCTCGTCTTCTGGTTTGTTGAATTTCATCCCTTCATCTCCTTTCGTCATGTGTATCGGACATGCACAAGATAAGAAGGAAATGTGGCAGAAATATGTCGCCGAACAGGTAAATGCTTGATGACAAAAAAAGGCGACAGACCCAGTTTGAAGAGCCTGTCGCCGAGACCTACAGGATGAGCAAGGCAGGACCCCCGCTTGGGGGCAGCAGTCAAGATTTAGCTAAGAGTCGAAAACGGACCGCAAGGTGAAGGCCCTTGACGCCGTCAAGTGCGGCGCCCGACGTCAAAACACCACCCCTCCCCTAATGACCCACCCGCCTACATCAACCGACCTAATCCCCCAGTCACGGGAGCATTGGTGTGTTCCCCCCTACCCCACCACCGACACATCCCTCCCCAGCCCCGACAACACCTCTAAACCATCGTCGGTCATCAGGATGGTTTCGATGAACCCGCCGCCCGTGCCGCCCTTCCAACCGGGGTCGTCATCCAGGACCGTGAACAGGTTTTCGTAATTCGTCACCATTCCCGGATCGTAGCGCGCCGTCTCGAACCCCGTCTTCGGGTCGATAAACGTGTGCCCGACCCAGTCCGGCGGTATCGCAATCCCCATGTTGTAACCGCTCACGTAGGCCACGTAGGGCCGCAGCCCCATCGAGTCCATGTACTCGTCCATCGCCCTTTGAGCCACCGCCGTGGGGTCCCCCGGCCTCACCTTCGATATCACGTAATCAACGCTCCCGCACGTCTGGTCCATCAACCACCGCCAGTTCCGGGAAGGCTCGCCGAGCGAAAACAGCCGACCCAGGTCCGCGTGGTATCGATGATACGATCCGCAGTGGTTGATCCACACCAGGTCGCCCCGCTGCAGTTTCCGGTGGCTCGGCGCAGAGTGCCGTGCCCCGAACCTGGGCCCGGACCTCACCGCAGCGCGGATGGCCGGGTCTCCGCCGCCCTCCTTCATCATCGCCTGCAGCACGACACCCGCCAGTTCGATTTCCGTCACCCCCGGCCGAATATGTCCCCGCACCGTCTCCATGGCCCTGTCCGCTATGGACGCCGCCTTCCGCATCACCTCTACCTCCGCCGCCGACTTGATAAGCCTGACCCGGTCCACGACCCACGACCCATCCACGACATTCGCGCCCGCACCGGCCAGGCCCTGCTTTATCTCGTTGATTACCACTCCGCTCGGCGCCCGACTCCAATCCTCGACACCCACGTTCCCCTTTACCCACCCCCGACCTTTGAGCGCACTGACTATCGACTCGGCAGGAGACACCCCATCCTCGAAATATGCCGCGTCATCGACCACAGCGTGCCACTCGACAGTCGGCTGATGGTAGGGCACCTCGAAGAAGAGGGTCTGCCCGGAGTCGGCGTGAACGGCCACGCTGACGGGGCTGGTCAGGTAGTACCAGATCATGTCGTAGCCCGTCAGGTAGGTGATGTTGGGCGGCGACGACACCAACAGAAGGTCGATCCCCCGACGCTCCATCTCCCGACGCACCTTCTCGATCCTCTCTCCATATTCCTCGACAGGAAAAGGCGGCCCCCACCCCTCCCCCTCAGCCAACGCTCGACCATCAATCATCACCAAAGTCCTCCTCGTAAGGGATACTTCGCCCGACTCTAGCCGAGGGCCCAACCCGTGGCAAGGCTCACCCAAGCTAACATCCCCCGCCCACTTCCCCCCGTAGGGGCGTCCCTCGTGGGCGCCCTCCCCCCGCCTACCACACCCCCTTCAACGCCTGCCCCGCCCGAAGCCCGACCACCACCGCCCCCAGCCCCACCGCCACCTGAAGCAACACGTTCGCCGACCCCGCAACGTACGCCCCGTCCCTGAACAACCTGATCGTATCCATCCCGAACGCCGAGAACGTCGTAAATCCCCCGAGAACGCCTATGACCAGGAATGCCTGGACCTCGGGGCTCAGGGGCTTATGCGCCTCTGCAAACCCCACGACCAACCCGATAAGAAAACACCCCACCCCGTTTACGGCCAGCGTCCCATACGGAAACCCCGACCCGCTCATCCCCCCGTTCAGCCCCATCACAACCAGGTATCGCGCTACGGCCCCCACCACACCCCCCACCCCGACCCATAAAATCACCAAACCGGACACCCTTTTCCTGTCATTCCAAGACTCAACTTACTGTCATCCCGAGCCCATAATCCCGTCATTCCCGAATCCGATCGGGTCGCAGTCGCGCGTCGGCGTGCTCATCACGCGGACGGCTGGCCCCCACCCCCAGCCTCCCCGACATCCGCCTCCCACCCTCTTTGAACTTTCGGGCGGGGTGGAGAGTACGCGTCGACAAAGACCACCGGCTCGTCACCCAGGATTTCGCCTCCGTGCTCCACGTTGCTCGGCGCATACCACATATCCCCCGCCCCAACTTCCGATACCTGGTCCCCCACCGTAAGCCGCATCCGCCCGCTCAGCATGAAGCTGAACTGCTCTCGCTCATGGGAGTGGACCGGATAGGAGGTGCCGGGCTGGAACTCCGCCCAGATCAACTGCATATTCTTCCCATCAACCACCTTCGCCCTTACCCCCGGATACCGAGCGTCCGCAGGCAACCGTTCCACCCCACCCCAGTTGAAAATCTTCCCTTCACCCATTCATCCTCTCCTTAATTAAACACCCCCCCAACCCCTGTCATCCGAAAGCGCCCCTTCCCACTGTCATTCCACGGCCCTGCGAGGAATCTCAAGCGCCTGCCCACAAACCAACGCCAAACTCTCCACCCCACCAACATTTTCCCTGCAAATCATTACGTTTCGTGCGTCGGAACGTAGCTACCCAGGTCGAGGCCATCGCTGAACAGCTTTCTCAGCCAAGTCTTTCGTTCTTGCCGTGATTTGTTTAGGACCCCATTTCGCATAGTTATCGAGGACTTCCCGTGTAGTTCTGTAAATCGTCTCATTTCGGAGACGATGACGTGCCTCTTCCCAGTTGGCAGTGCCTTTGGTCGAATTATCAGACTGACTAAGTGGTACCAGATTACCAAGTAAGCCAAGCAGTAATTGTTGCTTCTCTTCGTCATCGGGAAACTCTTTAGCCCAGTTTCCCTTGAGAGATTGTGGCGCTAGATGATCAACTGTAATGGACTCGAGTTGGTCGCGAGTAATGGGATTAGTGCGATGTGTAGCAATCTCAAGTTCAGCTAACACATAGGCATCCAGCCGACGCCCATAGAAAGGCTTGCTCAAGATGTCTCGTCTGAGCTGATCATCATATGGAAAGTCAATAGTACGCGTGTGGAGGTTTGCCACCAGTGACTTCGGGTTACCCTGATTCTTGCGCCAAAGTCCTTTAAACACAGCGTGAAGCCCTGTCGGCTCACGACCTGAAAACGCCCTCCTTACTAAGAACGATTCAACTATGCGGAGGCACTCCACAGTATCGGATGCACTGACCGTGCCTTGGCGGTGCGCCTGGAGCAACTGAATCAAGAATGCGTAAGTCACGCGCGGCAAGCGCATGCGACCAAGTCGCTCTACCCATATGGCAACATCCGCGGTATATGAATAATCGCTACTACCTGACAATGCATTGTATTCGGTAACAAATCGGCTTAGATCCTCAATGATAAGCTCTGCTGCAGTGGCTGACTCATCGTCGTCCTGGATAAGTGAATCCCAATGGCTACTCAATACTCGGAAGGACCCTCCCACAGTTGCTTTGTCATCGACTGTGAGTGTGAATGGATAGTAGTAATTGTCTAGTTCTCGTCGATCCGCGAAAGATTCTTCAAAGGGTTCCCAGTGCTCTCTGTACAATCTGATTGCGGTCTCCGCGTCAGCGGACAGTCGCCTGAAAATCTCGTTTTTCACAAGATCTCCGACAGTCAGAACCTGGCCTTTTCGGTTCAAACGGTCAAATACTTCATTTGGCTGGTGTCGTTCAGCAATATTGATCGCAGCTACCTCAATTTTGTCGACAACTATCCTTCCAAGAGCTTTCAGTGATTCACCGTCGAAGCCATCTTCCCTAACACATCGCATACGAACTTCTGCTTGAGCTTGCTCAAGAGCCGCAGACATTTTCCCCGGCCTAAATTTGGTAACGGGTGATAGGTCCCAATCGACCTTCAATCTTCTGCATAGCGCTTCAAATTCTGGAGTGTCGGGAATTGTTGGCAAGAAACGAGGTTGTCCCTTGGTATTCGATTTTGCGGACATTAGGAAGTCCTCTGCGATGGCACTGGCTTCGTTTATATGCCCATGTTCTTGCCACTCAAGAGCAATGGCGAGGAGTGTAAGGAATAAAGTTGCAATCCGCTGCTGACCATCCAGCACCAAGAATTCTTCCAAAATGCCTGCGCTAGGATCGCTGGCCCCCTCATGTTTCAGGATGATAGCACCCAGAAAAAGGGCCTCTGAACCCTCATCCTCTACTAATTTGATATCTTCCCAAAACTCGTCAAGGTTTTTTCGGTCCCACGAGAAACGCCGTTGATAGAGTGGGGCAAATAGCCTTCGCTCTACCTCAAAGACCTCGCGCACACTAATACAACTATCTTGTTGTCTTGCTAAAATCACGAGTGAACTCCTAGTCTCATGTTTCTCTTGCTTCCAGAATGGTCGGCATTCGAGACCATTTAGGGTTTGGCGTAGAGCCTAGCATCAGCTTTCTTAAACAATCCGATAGAGAAAATGGCTCTGGATCTTTGCGGCCCACTTCAACGGTTGAGCGCTCTCCGCGCAGCATCAACCTGCCGCCTGAGGTGCTTTGCAGCGTCGTATAGAAAATCGGCATACCTGTCGGCTTCTTCAGCCAAATGTTTTCTCCCTTTATGGTCTTGTTCGTTGGCTAGTTTATTCAAGCGAATTGTCAGTTTTTTCTTAGCACCCAACCAACTGGGGGTGTAGCTTCGTGCCTCATTCCAACTTATTCCTAGAGTCTGACTAATGTATGTTATGTTTCTACCTTCATTTGCCAACCTCTTCGCTTTGTCTTTCACTTCTTCTTTGTTAGCTGGTGAATTTGCCATGATGCCTCCGTGCTAATTTAGGTCCATTGTAAATTAATGCCGCTCGGAATCCGATGCAAGCCCTTGATCTCTCACTCGTGACGTAACCCCCCCACCCCACCCCCACAGTTTGGACAGGCGTGGTCCATCTCCGCCAAGAGCAGATGAACGCCGTCCCGCCCTGCCTCAGCCCCACCCCACACCGCTCGCATTCTCCGCGCATCTCCAACGCCATCAGTTAGTGCCTTTCTGTCCGTGGATCAATGGTTGGCCTAAGTTGACGGTAGGCAGGCCCATCTTCGAGTTGTGGATGCGGCTGTAAATCTAAAGAGGGAGGGGCCTGTATGTTCTCAGGCGATGGCCGATATTCGGCAATCACTCGGAGCATTCAAATGAATCCCAAGCGCCACTCATTCAAAGAACGGCCGGTTGATTTCATCATGAAGCCGCCGTTGAATTTCGTTAGCAGATGCGGTCTCGTAGAAGAGTTCAAGCGCCTCCTTCAGATTGGCCCGAGCCTCCGACACGCTCCCACCTTGACTCGCAATCTCCAGTTCGGGGCAGAGCGCAACATAGGACTCGCCTTCACGCTCGATGATCGCCGTCATCTGTCTAATCATCTCCGGCATCCTTCTTGAGTGTACTCAGCTGCAGGGATCCTCTTGCCACACGCCTTTGAATGGTGGTTGGTCTATTGTCGAAGAAGTTTGACGCTGTAGCAAGAAGGTCGGCGACAGCCCGGTCTCCTGGTGGGGCTGCCAAGACTGAATTGCAAACCTTTCGCTGGGAGTTGGTGCTATAAGGTAGGCGCCGATGCCTGGGGATGTGGTTCCTGCCAGCCCGGGGAATCGCCTCTTGCCATGCAATGCTGTGGTTGCGTATAGTCTGTATGCATGCACACAGACTTGGTCTTCAATGCACTCGCGGAGCCAACACGCAGATTAATGCTGGACGAGCTCTCTGAGCGCAACGAGCAGACGCTCTACGAGCTCACAGCGCGCTTGATCATGCGGCATGAAGTCGCGATCTCCCGACAGGCCATAGCCAAGCACATCGATGTCTTGGAGAAAGCGGGGCTCGTAAGCTCACAGAAGCGTGGCAAGTATCGGATGCTTGTCTTCAACGATGAACCCCTGAGGGCTGTCATGGATCGATGGCTCAAGTGAAATTTTGAGAAGAAAAGGAGGCCGGATATGCGCATTACACACACCGGCGTTTTCGTAAATGACCAGGACGAAGCTCTGAGGTTCTACACGGAGACCCTCGGCTTTGTGAAGAAGCATGACGTGCCTGCGGGAGAATTCAAGTGGCTTACCGTCGTCTCGCCCGATGACCCGGATGGGACCGAGCTTCTGCTTGAACCGAATGAGAACCCGGTAGCACAGGCATATCAGAAAGGGTTATTCGAGCAAGGCATCCCGGCGATGTCCTTTGGCGTAACGGACATCCATGCAGAGTGTGACAAATTGAAGGAACGGGGCGTCGCCTTTACGATGGAGCCTACAGAATTGCCCAACGTCACTATTGCGGTCTTTGACGACACCTGCGGCAACCTGGTCCAGATAATGCAGACGTAACGACGATCGACCAGACTACCCTGTTCGGGACGCGGGTGCAGTCTAGCCCATCGAGGCGCCTGGTGGGCGATACTGGACTCGAACCAGTGACCTCTTGCTTGTAAGGCAAGCGCTCTCACCAACTGAGCTAATCGCCCCATTCACGGGTGAAATGGTGCGCTTGGCGGGGCTCGAACCCACGACCTCTGCCTCCGCAGGGCAGCGCTCTATCCATCTGAGCTACAAGCGCAATATCGTCGCAGGCTTCATACCGCCTGCTTTTTCATGTACCGGCGCCGACCCCGGAGTGTTGGTGCCGAAGGTGGGATTTGAACCCACACGTCCTCGTGGGACACTGCGCCCTGAACGCAGCGCGTCTGCCGTTCCGCCACTTCGGCCCTTCCTGGTCACTCTCATGGTGGGCGATGCTGGACTCGAACCAGCGACCTCTGCGATGTGAACACAGCGCTCTAACCAACTGAGCTAATCGCCCGGCCTTGAGTGCCTAAGGCGCACCTTTTACCACCTCAAATGGTAAGTCCACCCCTTGGGAGTGTCAACCGAACCTAATATCCCCTCTCCCTTGACGGGAGAGCGCTAGGGTGAGGGTGATTCCCTGCCCTGCCCCTATGGGGATTGGGAAGGAGACCGGCCTGCCACACACCCCCTTCCCTGGCATCCTCCTCCCCCCAGCATTGAACTAGAGGGAGAAGTTGGAGCGTCTGCGCCAAAATCTCCCTCTGTTCTTATCTCCCCCTCTCCCTTGAAGGCCCTAAGGGTCGAAGATGTCGAAGATGCACCTGGGCGTGCGCCAAGCTGAAAGTCCGCCTTTGGCGGAGCGTAAGAGGGGGGACCAAGGGGGTGAGGGTTCCCTTTCCCCGTGTCATTCCGGCCCCCGAGAGCCGGAATCCATCCCCATCCCCTCCCCCCAGTACCGAACTAGAGGCAGACGCATGTGCGTTGCACATGCGTCTGCCTCTGTTCATCTCTCCCCCTCTCCCTTATAGGCCCTAAGGGAGAGGGGGATTAAGGGGGTGAGGGTTCCCCGGTGGGGTGTGGGGCATCCTTCCCCGCAAAAGTGACACGAGCCCCTTGACCCAACTCGTACACACGTGCTAATCTCCTCACCGTTCGAACACCATCCCAACTATCTCAAGGAGGAACCAAAAACCCAGGGAAGCCCACCCGACCCACCCGAGGACTCAACGCCCAAGCCCATCCCAACGGCCCTCGCGCAGGCCCGCGGCACAAGCGACAGTCGCCATCTCCTCACTAACCGGGTCCCGTGCCCCCTTCCCTGACCACCCAGGCGATGGAAAGACGCCCTCGCTCGCATCTTCGTCCCATCCCATAACATGCCATCTCGTCCCTTTGCCCCTCATCCTGGGAGCGCCCGGGACCGTCACTATCATTGACAGTCCGGACCTCGTGCAAGGCACGTAACCCCGGGTGGCCGAAAAAGTCTGCTCTCATAGGAACAGGGGCCTCGTCCCTCTGGTGTCTTCCATCGCCGACCCTCCAACAGACAGAAACCGAAACCCACAAACCCCACAATCGAAGATCCGCCTCAGGAGGACTGAATAAAACTCCGGTCTGTCACTAACCTACCGGACGAGTACACGGGCTTGAACCCCACCACCCCACCCGCTACAATAACCCCAGCAGCCGACCGCGAGCGGCGGTAAGCATCACAGTTCCGAGCCATACATAGACCCAATGGCCGGCATCCATATAGAGCCGGACCGGGTTGAAAATACAGGTATAGCGAACCCTCGCGGTCGGGTTGCGAGGGTTTTTGTTGTACGACACGATTACCGACGTACCGGGCCTCCAGGTCGGCCACTACACCGACCCCGTAGCCGTCACGGGCTGCACCGTGGTCCTCTGTCCGGAGGGCGCAGTCGGCGGCGTCGACGTCCGGGGCGCAGCTCCCGGCACCCGTGAGACCGACCTTCTTCGACCCCTCAACCTTGTCCAGCAGGCCCACGCCGTCGTCCTCAGCGGTGGCAGCGCATACGGCCTTGCCGCCGCCGATGGTGTCATGACCTACCTCGAAGAGCGAGGCATCGGCTTTCCCGTCGGCGTCGGCGTCGTGCCCATTGTGGCATCCGCAATCCTCTTCGACCTCGCCATCGGCGACCCCACCGTCCGCCCCCGCCCCGAGAACGGCTACCAGGCCTGCGCCGCAGCCGACTCCTCAGCCCCGGCCCAGGGTTCCGTGGGTGCGGGCACGGGTGCGACAGTCGGCAAGGCCCTCGGCCCCGAGCGTGCCGTGAAGGGTGGCCTCGGCGCCTCCAGCCGACGCGTGGGTGACCACGTAGTCGGGGCCCTAGTCGCCGTCAACGCTCTCGGCAGCATCGTAGACCCCGAGACCGGCAACCTGATCGCCGGCCCCCGTGACGCGGACAACCTCGGCTTCCTGGACAGCGTCGACATCCTTGAAAACGCCTCTGCCCCCGCCGAGATGTCGGCCCTCCGCAACACCACCCTCGCCGTCGTCGCCACCGACGCCACTCTAACCAAAGAACAGGCCAACAAGGTCGCCCAGATGGCCCACGATGGTCTCGCCATGGCCATTCGACCCGCCCACACCATGTATGACGGCGACGTCGTCTTCGCCCTGTCCACCGGCAAAGGCGCCCCCACCTCCGACGTCACCCCCATAGGCGCCGCCGCCGCCCGAGCCCTAAGCACCGCCATAATCAAAGCCATCTCCCAAGCCTCAACCCTCGGCGGTGTCCCCTCAGTATCAGATTTGAAGGACAACGGCTAAATGTGTTCCCAGAGAATTGATAACCTGCCGAAAGATGGGGTGCGCAGAGGGGCCGAGCCCCTCGCCGGGAGTCTGAGGGTGCCCCTCAGGACTTATTTTTTTCTCCCGGGTGGGGCGGGGGAGCATGAAGAAGGTCTGGAAGAGTTCTTCCATAGCTAGTTAGGAGAGTCGCAATGCGAACGACCACATCATCCATCATCAAGATGAAGCGGGACGGCGAGAAGATCCCCATGCTCACCGCCTACGACTACCCGACCGCCAAGGCCCTCGACGCCCTCGGCATCCCCATGATCCTCGTCGGCGATAGCCTCGGCATGGTCGTCCTCGGCTACGAGTCCACCGTCTTCGTCACCATGGACGACATGGTCCACCACACAAAGGCCGTGGCCCGGGGCGCAAAGCGCTCCCTCATCGTCTCAGACCTCCCCTTCATGAGCTACCGGCAGGGCCAAAAGGAAGCCCTCACCAACGCCGCCCGACTCCTCCAGGAAGGCGGCGCCCAGACCGTCAAGCTAGAGGGCGGAGAGTCCGTCGCCGACACTGTTCATCACATCGTCGACAACGGCATCCCGGTCATGGGCCACATCGGCCTCACACCCCAGTCGGTGAACCAGCTCGGCGGCTACCGTTGCCAGGGCAAGACCCCCGAGAAAGCAGCTCAGCTCCTCCGCGACGCCAAAGCCCTGGAAGATGCCGGCGCGTTCTCCATAGTCCTCGAATGCGTTCCCGCCCCCCTCGCCCGGCTTATCACCGAGCGCGTCTCCGTCCCGACCATCGGCATCGGCGCAGGCGTCCACTGCGACGGCCAGGTCCAGGTCATCAACGACATCCTGGCCACCTGCCCCGATTTCACCCCCCGCCACGCCCGCACCTACGCTTCCATCGGCACAGCCACCGCCGACGCCATAGCCCGCTACCGAGACGATGTCCGTATGTCCCTCTTCCCCACCGAAAAACAAGGCTTCAACATGGCCCCTAGCGTCCTCTCCGAACTCATGCAATACGCCTAATACCCATCCATCATTTCGGCCTTTCTTATCGTCATTCCCGACTCCGATCGGGAATCCAGGGGGACATTCCGCTCGCCCTGAGCGGAGTCGAAGGGTCTCAAGAGCGGAGTGGGGAGGTGTCCGGTCCCCTCTCCCTCGACAGGTCGTAGATGCGCCGAGGCGTGAGAGGGCTAGGGTGAGGGTGATCCCCAGCGGCGGGGCCGCTCGTGCTGTCGCAGATCCGCCTCAGGCGGGAGGCTCTCGAAGTATGAGCGGGGCGGGGACAACGCCAGCCAACACCCCCACGTACCTCCTCCCCACCACCCCCCAAAACCCCTTACACTAACCCCCATGCAAGTCCTGTCCACCATCCCCGACCTCCGAGCCGCCAGAGCCTCAACCCCCGGCGCCCTCGGCCTGGTCCCCACAATGGGCTACCTCCACCGAGGCCACATGGCCCTTGTCGAACACGCCGCCGCGGAGAACGACGCCGTAGCCGCCTCCATATTCGTCAACCCGACCCAGTTCGGCGAGGGCGAGGACTTCGCCTCCTACCCCCGAGACCTGGACCGCGACCTCACCATGCTCGAATCCGCAGGGGTGAGCCTCGTCTTCACCCCCACCCCCGAGGAGATGTACCGCCCCGGCTCCGACACCAAGGTCGACCCAGGCCCCATCGCCAACCTCCACGAAGGCGCCTCGAGACCCGGCCACTTCATCGGCGTCGCCACCGTCGTCTCCAAGCTCTTCCACATAGTCCGGCCCGACCGCGCCTATTTCGGCCAGAAGGACGCCCAGCAGCTCGTCATCATCAAGCGCATGGCCCGAGACCTGGACTTCGATCTCGAAGTCGTCGGAGTCCCGACCGTCCGTGAGCCCGACGGCCTCGCCGTCAGCAGCCGCAACGTATACCTGGACCCCGACGAGCGTCGAGCCGCAACCGTCCTCTGGAAAGCTCTGACTGCGGCCCAATCCCTCTCGCATGCTGGCACCCTCTCCTGCCCCGACATCACCTCCGAAATGACCCGCATCATCAACACCGAACCCCTCGCCCGCCTCGACTACGCCACCATCGCCCACCCCGACACCCTCCAACCTCTAACGACAGTCCAGGATGGCGCCCTGGCCCTACTCGCCGTCCAAATAGGCAGCACCCGCCTGATAGACAACCTACCCCTCACCATTTAGCACCCACACCCCAAACCATGTCATCCCGAGGCCCAGCGAGGGATCTAGGACTTGCCCACTCACATCTCTCTTCGTATCACCCTCCCCCCAATAACTAATGAACAAGGGGCCGTGTCGCTTGGCGACACGGCCCCTTGTTCAATAAAACAGGGCGGGTGGGAGGGACTCCACTATTCCGGGAACTTTGCCACGAGGATATCCACGCTGAGGGTAACCCCCACCCCCCATATGCTAAACTCCCCCCACCCCACACACACGGAGCACCCCCGACCTTGAAAATCCTCGTAACCAACGACGACGGCATCTCATCACCCGGACTCTGGGCCCTCGCCGAGGGCCTTAAGGAGATAGGTGACGTCGTTGTCGTGGCCCCCGACAGACAGCAGAGCGGCGTCGGGAGTTCCGTAACCCTTCACCACGCCGTCCGCATGGCCCCGACCATGTTCAACCGGGACGGCATCAAGTCCTACGCCGTCGAGGGTACCCCCGGAGACAGCGTCATCCTCGCCACCGAGAAGCTGGTCGAAGGGAAGATAGACCTGCTGGTATCGGGCATCAACACGGGCTCCAACCTTGGGAACGACGTCTTTGTGTCCGGCACCGTCGGCGCTGCGCTGCACGGCTTCTTTCGCGGCATCCCCTCCATGGCCGTCTCCGTCACCGCTCTGTATGACGTTCACTTTCCCGTCGCGGCTCGCATGGCCTACCTCATCGCCGCCAAGGCCCGGGACGGCAAGCTCCCGCCGAGGGCCCTCATCAACGTGAACGTCCCCAACAAGCCCCTGGACCAGTTGAAGGGAGTAAAGGTCACTCGGCTCGCCGACGGCTCATACACGGAAGTCGTTGAGGAGGGCAATGACCCCCGACGCCTCTACTACTGGATCAACCGCTCCCGGCCAAACTGGACCACCCAGCCCGGCACCGACATCTGGGCCGTCTCCAACGACTACATCTCCATCACCCCCCTCCAGAACGACGTCACCGCCCACACCTCGCTCCCGGACCTGACCGGCCTCACCAACGACATGTTCCAGGACCTGACAAACGGCCTAGAATAGCAAGTCCCGAACTCCGTCATTCCCATCCTTCATATCGTCATTCCCGACTCCGATCGGGAATCCATCCCCGTGGCGGGGCCGCTCGCCCTGAGCAGCGTCGAAGGGTCTCAAGAGCGGAACGGGGGTGAGTGATTCCGTTACAAACACAGAGTCCTCGTAGCAAAGAGCACCTGAGAAAGGGGGGGTGTGCAGAGGGGCATAGCCCCTCGCCGGGAGTCCGAGGGTGTCCCTCAGACTATTTCTTTCCTCCCCGGGATGGGTGGGGCCCTATGCCTTATCCCTCAATGAGACCTTTGCATGGACTCTGTTCGAGGGGGCCGGGCCGCCCGCGCCGTCGAAGATCCGCCTTGCTGAAAGTCCGCCTTTGGCGGAGCGGGAGGCTCTCGAAGCGTGTCCTGAGCTTAGTCGAAGGGTATGAGCAGGGGTTGAGGTCATGCGACATGGATGGTACAACACAGGCAATCCGCCATTAGGCAAGAGCATCCGGAGGCAAAACCATGAACCCAGAAATAGAAGGCTACGCCCACTTCATAGACAAGCTGCTGGGGAAAGCAGCCGACCACACCGCCCCCCTCCCACCCGACGCCCTTAACTGGGAACCCCTGGACTCCGACACCAACTCCGTCGGCGCCATCGCCGCTCACATGTGCGGCGTCGTCCGGTGGTGGGTGGCCCAGGGCCTCACCGGCAACGACGTTGGCCGGCAGCGGGACACCGAGTTCGTCGCCCGAGTCGACGCCAATGGCAATATCGGCTTCTGGGGCACGAGCCGCCCCCTCGCCGACGTCATCTCCGAGACCCGTTCCATCGCCGCCGACACCCTGGCCAACCTCGACCCGGCCGCCCTCACCCAGCAGAGCGCCGTCGACACCCTCGGGCCTCAGCTGAACCGCTGGGCCCTGGTCCACACCATCGACGAACTCTCCCAGCACATCGGCCACATGGAAATCACCATCCAGCTCTACAACGCCCAGGCCTAGGCGGGGTTGCGAGGGATCGCCTTATTCCTTCTCCCTCGATGAGACCTTAGCATAACTTCTGTTGAAGGGGCCGGGGCCGCTCGTGCTGAGGCACTCGAAGTATGAGTGGGGGAGGGCGATCCTCGTGCGAGTGACACGCCCGAATTGACCACTCACGAAACAGGTGCTAAATTGTCTCCTGCCCCGCCCCGGCGTTCATCCTCGGCAACGTAGCTCAGCGGTTAGAGCGGGGTCTTCATAAGGCCTAGGTCGCTGGTTCGAATCCAGCCGTTGCCACCAATTAGTTTTTACAGAGCACCCCCACAACCTCACTGCTTATCTTGTAGAATCACAACATGCTGGGATTTATTCATTTGAATATTGCTCGTTTCAAGCATAATGCTGGAGATTGTCTTTAGAATGCCGGACCCTATCCCTGTTCCACTCACCGACTTACTACTTGACGAAGAAAATCCTCGGCTCCCCACTCCTAATCAAGGGCAACGAGAAACGATCCGCGCAATGGCAGCCTTACAAGGTCCGCGCCTCCAAGCACTTGCCGCAGACATCGTTCAATATGGGCTTGATCCGAGCGACCTCTTCATAGTGATGGAATTAGAAAATAAACGATATGTTGTGCTTGATGGTAATCGACGAGCAACAGCCCTAAAAGTTTTGGGGAATCCTGAAATCGCTAATGGAGCGGTTCCGGATAATATCTTCCGTGCACTAAAGCGATTGGGCAATGAATACGACCCTGATATTAGCGATGCCCTCCCCTGCATAGTAGTGTATGACCGAACCGATGCGGATCACTGGATCGAGCTAAAGCACACTGGATATCAAGATGGTGCTGGCCCGCTGCGATGGGCTCCAGACGACGGAGCCAGGTTCCGCGCCAGGACAGGTGGTACGCTGGATGCTGACACCCAAGCTCTCAATTTCCTGCAAAAGCGTGGTGATATCAGTCCGGAATTCAGGAAAAAGGTTCCAACATCAACCTTTAGGAGGTTGCTAAGAACACCTGGAGTCAGAGAAAAACTAGGACTTGACTGGAGGGACAAGACCTTGACAGTCACTGGTGAAGAGGGCGCAGTGGCTAAGGCACTACTTTACGTGGCCAACGATCTCTCTCAGGGTCGGATCACTGTCCGACAATTGGACAAGAAGGATGACCGAATTCGCTATGCAGAGTCGCTGCCATCAGAGATAGTTGTTGCTCCTCCCACTACACAGACTAGCAAACCCGCTGATACAACTACGACACAGCAGACTTCCAGCAAGACCACTAGACAGCGTACACGAGATCGGCTAATTCCCAGCGACGCCGCTTTGAACGTAACTGATAACAGAATTCGTGACATCGCAAACGAATTAAGAAAACTGAGTCTTCAACAATATCCCAACGCAGTTAGTGTCCTTTTCCGTGTATTTCTAGAACTTAGCGCAGATGCTTATATTGAATACGCTGGGTTGACAGGTGTTACAGATGACAACGCCTTAGCAACGAAACTCCAAGAGGTCACCAACGATCTTGTAGTGAAGAAAAAGCTGACCCGCCAACAAGCGAAAGTCGTGCGTCGCGCATCACAGCGAGATAGCTACCTTGGCCCATCCATAACTGGAATGAACCAATATGTCCACAACAAGCATTTGTTTCCGGGACCAGCGGATCTCCGAGCAGACTGGGATACCCTCCAGCCTTGGTTCAAAGCTGTTTGGAGCCTGTAGGGATGTCCAAGTTGGTTGAAATAGGGTAGTAGCCAGTGTCATTCCACACCCCGCTACGTTATCCAGGGAGCAAACGCCGTTTATTTCCATTTGTAGCCCGGCTACTTGAAACCAACCACCTCTGGAATGTGAACTATGTAGAACCCTTCGCCGGGGGAGCATCGCTTGGATTAGCGTTGCTGTATGGGGAATATGCATCCACTGTCTACATTAACGACCTAAGCCGTTCTGTCTACGCATTTTGGCACACCGTGCTTTTCGAAACCGAGGAACTGTGTCACACGATTGAGAAGACTCCGGTCACGATGGAGGAGTGGCATCGTCAGCGTGAAATATACGAGAACAGTGAAACCGTTGACTTATCATCTCTTGGATTCGCAACGTTTTTCCTCAATCGGACTAATAGGTCGGGCATAATCGGCGGGGGTGTTATCGGAGGCAAGGAACAGGCTGGTGGATGGAAGCTTGATTGCCGGTTCAGTAAGGCGGAATTGATTCAACGAATAAGACGAATTAGCCGTTACCGCAACCGAATAAAGCTGTATCAGCAGGACGCATTCGACTTCACAAATGATATCGTCGCCAAGCTGGAAGGCAATGTTTTGGCCTTTTACGACCCTCCCTATATCGAGAAGGGCAAAGCTCTGTACTTGGACAATTACAATTTGGATGACCATAGAAAATTGGCTAACCGTGTGAGCCAACTCATTCAGCCTTGGATTGTCACATACGATTACGATGCAGCAGTTCGACATGAGTTATTCCATAATCGTCGCTTTTTATCCTTCGAACTGTCCTATAGCGCTCAAGACAGGCGCCATGGAAGAGAGGTTATGTTCCTGGCTAACGGACTTCAATTGTCTAAAGACTGGGACATAGAAGACACTGCAGTCTCCATGTCAGATGGGAAAAGCGATCACCCTGTTTTTGGACGTTTGCACAGCAGGCAAAAAGTAAATTAGATCCTCCACTGCCAATGGTTTTCTCACATGCCCCTCCCCCCCTGTGACACGAACCCCTTGCCCCACCCCCATCTCTCCCTCCTATAATGTGCCCATGTCTTTGACTGCTACTTCCCCCTTCCCTGCCGTCGCGCTCCACCCCTCCCCCCGCCCCCCACAAAACATATTTTCCGAAAAACAATCAAAATTCGTGACTGGATGATGACAACAATCAAAAAATTCGCCACCCTGGTCCTCCCTGCCATCCTCGCCCTGCTGGTAATCGCCTGCGGAGGCGGTGAGCCCGAGACCTATCGCATCGGCGTGATGGAGTCCCTCACCGGCGCCGGCGAGACCTATGGCACCGTCGCATGGCAGTCCAAGCAGATGGCCCTCGATGAGATCAACGCCGCAGGCGGCATCGATGGCCGCATGCTGGAGCTCGTCGTCGAGGACTCCAAGTGCAGCGCCCAGGACGCCATCACCGCCTACAACAAGCTCACCAACGTGGACGGCGTCAAGATCATTCTCGGCACATCCTGCAGCGGCGCCATGCTCGGCGTTGCCCCCCTCGCCGAGGAGGACGGTGTAGTCCTTTTCTCGGGCCTCGCCAGCAACCCAGATATCGCCGACGCCGGTGACTACATCTTCCGCACCCAGATCAGCGACATCGAGGTCGGCATTAACACGGGCAACACCCTCTGGGCCGACGGCATCCGAAAGCTGGCCACCATCACCGAGGAAACCGACTACGCAGAGGGCGTCCGCCGCACCTCAGTAGCCCAGTTCGAAAAGAACGGCGGGGAAGTCGTCGCCGCCGAGCGCTACGCCACGGACGTCACCGACTTCCGCACCCAGCTCACCAAGCTCTTCGCCGCAGACCCGGACGCCCTCCACATAGCTCCCCAGTCGGAGTTCGCCGCGGGCGCCATCGTCAAGCAGGCCCGGGAGCTTGGCTACGCAGGTCCCATCTACGGCGAGACCGTCAGTGTCGGGACCACCGCCCAGGACATCGCCGGCGACGCCGCTACGGGCATGAAGGCCATCACCGCCGCCCCGGACCCCACCAACGAAAAGTCTCAGGAAGTCCTCGCCAACTTCCGGGAGCGGTACGACTACATCACCCTCCCCTGGCACCTCGGCTCCGCCTACGACGACGTATACATCGCCGCCGAGTGCCTCAGGCAGACCGGCGACGACCAGGACGCGGACGGGTTCCGCGACTGCCTCTATGGCATAACCTGGAGCGGGGCGCTCGGCGACAACTACAGCTTCGACGAAAAGGGCGAGGTTGTCGGGCTCTCCAGGGTAGTCGTAGAGGTCCTCCCCCCCGACGAGAGGACAAAGGAGAACTACGGGTATCGGGTCCTGACCGGCGGCCAATAGCGCCAAAGGTGGACTCCCGCCCGCCGACTCCCCTATAGTCACCCGTGAGTCGAGGATTCCTTCGAGCGATGAGAGGAGGGCCTGACCATGCCGGGAACTTCAGCAGCTAGATTTGCGGGTCTTGCGCTCATCATCGGGGCGGCGCTGTCGATCATCATGATCTTCCTCCGCCCCGGAAACATCGCCATCGACCCCCTGGGCCCGGAGGCCACTCTTCTTGAAAGAGTCCAGGTCCTCTCCGACAAGGCCGCGCTTACCCATATCACTGCCGTACTTCATCCCCTCGGCATGCTCCTGATGCTCTTTGGCTTCTTCACCATACGCCGCGCCATGGACAACCGCACCGCCAGGGACGCCTTCATTCGGCTCGGCATAATGCTGCTGACCTTCGGCATATTCGCCCTGGCGATTACGCACGGCCTGAACCACATGATCGCCCACGTGGTCAACCACGGCCTGGACAGAGGCAGGTCCATAACCACGCTGCTGACCCTTGCCGTAGACATTCAAGCCGTCAAGGCCGGCATCAGCATCATTGGCGGGTACGGATACCTGCTCGGGTTTGCCTCCCTTGCCCTGGGCGTCTACCTCCGCTTTCCCATGGGCGTCCACAAGATGCTGGCCTTTGCCATAATGGTCCTTGCGCTGGTCGGGCTGACACTGGTAGTCATCGCCGACCACGTCGATGACCTCGTCGCCCTCTACCGGATAACCGCCTACTCCAACATCGTTTTCACCGCCTGGGGCCTGGTTCTCGGCATCGTCCTGTACAGGGGACACCCCGGCCTGAAACCGGCTCCATCGGAGTAGGCGGCACCACGACACAAATGCCCAGACCCGAGATGCCCGCAAGAAGGTCGAGCCGACCGAAACCACCCGCAATCAGCCGCGGCCAGGTCTCCTTCAACGGCACGACCATCGACTACGAAATCCGCCGCAGCCCGAGACGCAAGAAGACCGTTGAAATAAGGCTGTCCACCGAAGGCCTTTTCGTCTCCGCTCCCTCCAGGACCCCCGATGACTACATCCGCAACTTTGTCCTCAGCCGGGCCCCGTGGATCATCAAGAAACAGTCCGAGCCCCGCCTGGAGCCGCAGCCCAGGCTCTTCATCACCGGCGAAACCCTGCCCTACCTGGGCCGCGACATTGAGCTGATCGTCGAGGACGGAATGACCTCATCGACCCAGGTCAGCCTCCATCAAGGCAAGTTCCAGGTCTCCGTTGGTCCCATCCTCGGTGCCGATGAACGTAGGGATAGCATTCGCCAGGCCTTCGCCGCGTGGTACAGGGCCCGCGCCGAGGAATACATCACCGAGGGGGTCGACCTGTGGTGGCCCCGGCTCGGCGTCGGCGAGAGGTCTCGGGTGATTATCGGGAACCAGCGCAGCCGCTGGGGAAGCTGCGCCCCTGACGGCACACTCCGATTCAGCTGGCGCACCATGCTGCTCCCTCAAGACGTGGTTGAGTACATCATCGTCCATGAACTGGCCCACCTGACAGTCAAGAACCACTCACCCAAGTTCTGGGACTTCGTGGCTCGGGCCCTTCCGGACGTCAAACGCTGTCGGAAGATGCTTCGCCAGATTGGGCCAACCCTTCCTTTCTGACTTTCGCCGCGTAACCTCCGCCGAAGCTGTGGCATAATTAATACAGTCATGTTGCCCTTGCGCCCCGTATTCTCCGTCCCGGCCCTGTTGGCGATGGCCCTTTTGTTGCTTCTGGCGTCGGCATGTGGCGCTGAATCGGACCCTTCTCCCACCCCACTACCGCCTTCCGCAACTTCGGCGCCCACCCTCGCCCCACCTGCCACGACGCCTCCCCCACCCACACCGGTCCCTTCACCTTCGCCATCCACAAACCCGACACCCACCCCCTGGCCCGATGGCGTCGTTCAGCTCCCCCACGACGAGGGCGTCCATGCTTCTCCCCTGGAGTGGTGGTACTTCAACGGCCATGTCGCCGCGGAAGACGGTCGGCAGTTCAGCTACCACTTTGTGACGTTCCAGTCAGTCCTGGAGGGCGGTTTCACGCCGCGGCTGGCGCATCTCAGCTGGGCCGACCACGAGAAGGACCTCTACCTCGCCGCGGAGCAGCCCGACCTTCCCATCCTTGAGACAACCTCCGGGGAGTTCGACCTCTCGATAGTCGACTGGCACATGAGCGGAGACGGCGAGAAATACCGCCTCTCCTTCGAGATCGGAGAGTACGCAGTTGAGCTTGAGGCTAACTCCCGGAAGCCCGCCGTACTCCATGACAGCACCGGGTTCGTAGACCTCGGCCTTGCGGGCAAGACCTACTACTACTCCCGCACAGACCTCGAAACCTCCGGCAAGGTCTCGGCATCCGGGGAGTCCCATATGGTAAAAGGCGTTTCCTGGTTTGACCACCAGTGGGGCAACTTCACCATAGTTGACATCGGATGGGACTGGCTCAGCCTCAACCTGGACGACGGCTCCGACCTCATGGTCTCCGTGGTCTGGGAGCAGGAGGACCGAAGGCATATCGCCACTTACGGCACCTTCGTCCCGCCGGACTCCGACCCCATACACCTCCCCGCCGACGACATATCCCTCGAACCCACCGGCTCCTGGACCAGCCCCGGCACCGGAGGCGTCTACCCCATGGGCTGGGACCTCCTTGTGGACTCGCAGGACCTCGACCTCACCCTGACCCCTGCGATAGAAGAGGCCGAGTTCGCCATCAGCACCTTCATACCCGTGATTTATTGGGAGGGGTCGGTGGCGGCATCGGGCAGCAGAGACGGCGCTGTAGTCGAGGGCAAGGGTTTCGTGGAAATGGTGGGATACGTCCCCTCCGACATCAGCACGTTGCCAACACCCCTCGCCGAACCCTAATTGGGGCCGTAGTTGGATGATCCGCTTTCTTGTATCCTTTAGCCCAGACACGATACGGAGGAGGATGTCATGGCTGACGAGTTAACGATGAATGGTGAGACCCTCCCTCCACCCCGATTCCGCACCCTGGCAATAATGGCCGTCATCGTTGCCCTCGCCGTCATACTCATCCTTGCCGCCGCCCTTACCCTCGGCAGCCAAGGCCCCCTGTGGGCCCAAGACTCCCTCGACTGCTCCGCTACTGATCTCGGGACCCTCAAAGCAGAAGCGGAAAGCGAACTGGAGACCAATGGCCGCTGGACTACCCAAGACTGCGATTCCCTCTTCCTCACCGACAGTGACGCTCATTTCTACCGCTTCCAGCTAGCAGAGGACGGGAAGGTCAGAATCGATCTCACATCCGCTGAGGGTGACTCCTATCTCCATCTGCTAAACGTGGATGGCAGCCGCATCATCCACGATGATGACACCGGCAGGGACCTAAATGCCCGTATTGAATTTCAACTGGCGGCAGGGACCTATCTGATCGAAGCAGCGTCGGCGGCCGGGCGCATTCGTGGCCCGGCTGACTTCATCCTTTCCATCCGTGTCGCCACCGACTGCGAGCCGATCGACCTCGGCGCACTCGAACCGGGCCTCGGCCTGCTGGCGGAAGACGTCTGGAACCTTAACGACTGCGGCGCACGATTCCGCCGGGATACACCGGCGCATACTTTCCGGTTCCACCTTCCTCAAGAAGGTTCGGTGCTTATAGATCTGACTGCACCGGAAGGCGGCGATCCCTACGTCTACCTCTTATCATCTGACGGCGCTTACCTGTACAGCGACGATGACGGAGGAGCGGGCCGCAACTCCCGCATCGAAAACGACCTGGCGCCCGGCACTTACCTGATTGAGGCAACTACCTACGGTGACCGCGACCATGCTCATGAGCTAACGGACTTCACGCTAACAATCCGCCTGGTCGATGAGGATACATTCCGGCTCAAGGCCGAGGCTATCCAAATCCCCGACCAGATAGTTGCGGGCGAGCCCTTCACGGTCCAGTACCGCGTGGGCAACGCCGGGCGCACCGACCTCCCCGAAGGATACAGCGCCGAGGTGCTATTGGCAGGGCGAGGTCTTTATGAACTTACCGACCTGATCTCCTCGTCGGACGGACACTGGCAGGCAGGGGACACGTACCATTCCGGCGATGAAATCGCGAGCTTCGCGAGCGCGGCCAGCGGCGATCTCTCTCCATTCGAAGTCTCGCTCCGCAGGCCCGGGCACACGTGGCTGGTGCTTGGAGTGGTCACCTACGACGAGAACGAGGAAGAAGTGGCCTTCCACGGCATCTCTCGAGAGTTCGTGGTTCTGAGCGGTTTCGCGTTCGACTCTGTACCCGCAAGGGTCGGGCTTGTACCTTACGAAGTCACCGCAGAGGCCGACGAAGAGGGAATGGTGACCAACACCGTTTCCTCCGCTTCCAGCCCGGACGTGGAAGTAGACCCCGACATCCAGGCCAAAGCCATCTACACCGCTGGGGTCCGAACACAGGTCTTGGACGGCCTTTTCGACCGCCCTGCTCTCTCCGATTTGACCGTGGGATTTGCCCGGCAGATGTTGACGCTGGAGAATCCATCATCCAGTACATTGCTGGACGTTGTCACCAATCGATACATCTCCGACATCGCCGCTACGGGCCTGAGCGAAGGCTTGGCATCCGCGGAAGCAGATCTCCGGGCCACCATTGAGGACCGATTGCTAAATGCGGTCGACACCGCATCCGCTCACTACTCCTCCATCGCCGCTTCCTGGACCGCACATCAGGTCTGGGCAGGAACGGGAAGGGCCTTGTCCTTTACGGAGGCCCTGAATATCCAATCCCAGCTTGCATATGCTGAACGCATTGCCTCACCTACCATCGCGGCAGGCGAGATAGTTCAAGCGGCCCGAGCCGCAGAGCTCGGCTGGGAAGACCCCGAGGTCCAGGCAATGGTCGCCGATTTTGCCTCGCAGGCCTCCTGCCGCAGCGCAGAGACGTCGTTGCGCACCGGCCTGGAGGCTGCAGGCATCGAGGACGTTGACGCTTTGATGGACATCGACGCCGAAATGCGTGAAGCTCTGCCTTTCTTCGGACTAGTTAACGATAGCGTTCTCTGCGCCCTGGAAGACCTGGACTCCGACAATTCTCGGTTCCTCGGGAACCTCTCTATCGCCGGCAACGAGGCGATTCAGGAAATATTCACACCCGATACTCCGGAGCCACAGGTCTTGCTGTCCCCACACAAATTGCGAATCATCGCCATGCTGGGTGACGATGGCCGTATCGAACTCGGCGTGGAGGTCTCCGGCGGCGATCAGGTGCTCCCCGATCTTAGACACCTCCCCGCCGACTCCCCGGTCGGCGTGTGGCTGATTAGCAGTGACGTTGAGGTTGACTCCAGCCCCATCGGAAAGATTCGAGCCCGACAGTTGGCTGATGGCCGCGTCGAACTCGGCTTCCTCAGCCCCGACGGCGAGACCGTTACCCCCAACGTCCGCTACCTGGCTTCGGATATTTCGGCTGGCGCCTGGCTTCGGAGCAGTGAAATTGAGGTGCAGCGAGTAGGACTGTTGGAGTAACTGAGATCTGGATTGCCTGTGAGAACGACGCATGTACACCTATTTCGTAGGCACAGCCGGAATGAGTTTGATGATGCGAACCGGATAGAATCGGCCTCAGTCATCGGTTACTCTTGGCGTGAATCCAGGAGGCGCCGATGACTACAATGGAGAAACGACCAGCGGAGAAGAGCCCCGAGCGTTTGTGGCAGGCCGTCCTGCACCGGGACCCGGCATTCGAAGGCTCTTTCGTCTACGCCGTGCGCACTACCGGCGTGTACTGTCGGCCCACCTGCCCCAGCCGCCGACCCCATCGGGAAAACGTTGGCTTCTTTGCAGACTGCAAAGAGGCCCAATCCGCCGGCTTCCGGGCCTGCCTACGCTGCCTACCGGACCGGCCATGGCAAGAGAGTCGCAACAGAGGTCTGGTGCAGAAGGTATGCCAGCAGATCGAATCCCACCTTGAAGACTACCCCGATGGCCTGCCTTCCCTCGCCCAGTTAAGCCTGGCTGTCGGGATCAGCGCCTCTCACCTGCAGCGAGTCTTCAAGAAGGAGATGGGCCTGACTCCCCGGCAGTACGCACACACCGGAAGGCTGGAACGGTTCAAGTCCCTGGTGCGGGACGGCAGCCCAGTCTCGGCAGCTATGCTGGATGCCGGGTACGCCTCCACCAGCCGACTCTATGAAGACGCCGACAGCCAACTCGGCATGACTCCCGGCCGGTACAGGAACGGTGGGGTGGGGATTACTATCACCTACCTCCTTGCGGAGTCACCCCTGGGCACTGTCCTGGTGGCGGCAACCGGGAAAGGGATTTGCTCCGTAAAGCTGGGAGACGAGGCCTCGACACTGCTCAAAGACCTACGCGCTGAGTTCCCGGCAGCCGACCTCAAGGATGGCGATGAACTCCTGCAGGGTTGGCTGGGGTCAGTGCTCGAATACCTGGACGGAGAACGGCCAGGCCTCGATTTACCCCTGGACATTCAGGCCACGGCCTTCCAGCGCCGGGTATGGCGTATGTTGCAGTCCATCCCGTACGGCGAGACCCGCTCCTACCAGCAGATGGCCCTCGACATGGGCTTGAACGGGAACGCTGGCCGCGCCGTCGGCAACGCTTGCGCCTCAAATCCTGCGGCGTTGGTGATCCCCTGTCATCGTGCGGTGCGGAAGGACGGGTCTCTCGGAGGGTACAGGTGGGGCCTCAAGCGTAAGGAGGCCCTTATTGCGATGGAAGGTCGTGCGAGTCTCCAAGAGGCCGGGTGAGAGGCCTACCCTGTCGACTTTCTGAATGTAACGGTCGGTGGGCTATGGAGTCGGGGGTTGGGCCGCTCCCACCCGACGCAGCCACAGGGCCACAACCATCGCCAAAAGCGCCATCACCCCCGCCCCTATGCTCACTACCGGCCACGGCGATTGTCCCAGTGCACCCCCGAACTGCGAAACCCCCATCGCCACCAGGAGAAGCGCCCCCGTTATCGCCAGGCTTCCGCCGGCCACCGCTCCCAGCACCAGCCCCTCGTTTCTCACCACCACTACCTGCTCGCCGCCCTCCAACCGCAGTTCCGCCAATTTTCCCTTCAGTCGCCTGAGGTCCGCAGTCCTGTGCAGCGCTGCCAGCACAAGCAGCGACACCAGTAACAGCATCGCCACGAGGTACTGGGGTATATCCGTTGTGAACATCGGGTATTTCCAGAATGAGAGCCAATCGACCCGGTTGTAGGAAAGGGCCGCGGGCATCTGCGGTGCAAGAGCCACCATGCACACCAGCCAGAAAGACAGTCGGTGCATCCCTCGGACCTGGAACGCCCAGTACAACGCAATGGGCGCACCGAAAATTGCGGCCAGGACTATGGAGAAAACCGTGGAACCCCAGTCCTCCCACTCCCTGATATCCAGCAGCCACTCCCATCCCTTCTCCACGTCCACCGCCGCTCCTCCGGTCTGCCAAATCATCCACCCCGCAACCCCGATGAGGTAACCCAGCAGCGCGGTCTCCACAATCCGGAACTTTACCATCGCCTCACGCCCCCAGATAGATGTGCTGCATGAGTGTCGTGGTGAAGTCCTGCTTTGCCGGGTCCCACACCACAATCGAGGCCCCTACTTCCCTGATTGGCTTGTGCATCAACCGGGCTTCCCAACGCAACAGGTCCTGGGTATGCGTCTCCACGGAAGGATCCCCTTGCCTGATCCCCGCCGACTCCACGTGAACTACCCTGACCGGGTTCAACCTGCGGGTCCGAGACCTCAGAGCCACAAGTCGTTTTATCCCCGCAACGAACCCATCGATGGACTGGGATTGGCTGCCGTCCCGAGGGTAGTGAACGTCCAGGCGCGTTATCGCATAGACCTCCGGTTGAAGGCGGTAGAGAAAGCTCTTGCACCACTCCACCGCTTCTGACAGGTCCTGCCTGGCAGGTCCCGGCTGAAGAGTAGTCAGCATGTCCGTGAGACGCTTGAACTGCTTCCGGCCCAGGTCGGGCGTCAGGATGTCGTTCGGGGTGTTGTAGATGTACGCCCCCAGCGTGTATCCCTGGGACAGGTAATACTGGGCTATGCTGCCCGCGGCCTCCACGGCATGGTCTATCAGCGACGAAAGGGTAGTGCCCACTTCCATGTACTCGGCGCCGTCCAGGAATATCCAGATCGCTTTACGCCCCTCAGCCTCGTATTGGTTTACCAGCAGGGGGTTGGCCCCATAAGAGTTGCGTGCGCTCGCCTTCCAGTTGACTATGCGCATCGGGTCGCCAGGAGAGTATGGCCGAAGGTCCTTGAAATCGGTTGTAGACGGCCCCTGCGTCGCAACGTCCGTTCTGAAAAATCGCGTGTGCGCTCTTGCCCGGACCTCTTTCACCCGTCCCACGGCCTGGATTCGCGGCACTACTGAAAACTCCTGCGTCTCACCTGCCGTTCCGCTATTCCGGCGCTGAAGCCCGAGGGGGCCTTCCGCGTCCCAAACCGTCTCTCCCAGCACGTAAAGGCCCCTCTTTGGGCAAAGGAACTCGTACGAAAGGTCGTAGGTCCGGGGCCCGGGCCACTTCCACACCGCCCTGAAATTGTTCCCTTCCACCACCTCCATCTCCGCCGGCAGTTCATCGTATACATACAGCGTTCCAATCCCCGACGTCACCTTCACCCTGCGTCGCACCTCCAGCCTGTCCCCCGCCCAACACACCACCCGGGTCATCTCTCGTTCTACCTCGATCCCCGTGGGAGGAGTAAGCAATGTGCCAAGCAGGACAATTAGAAGCACGAGCACCGAGCCCGCCAGCAGAATCGGGTTTCCGAAGACGAGGGCCACGGCCAAAAGCAGGAACGACAGCGCAAGCCACCGGCCCGGCAGCGCAGAGAGCATTAAATGCCTTCCTTGCGGCCCAGCTCGGTAGGGACGGGCACCTGAGCTACCACTTCGTCTATCACCGACTCCGGTCTCATTCCTTGAAGCGTCGCCTCTATATTCAGGATGATCCTATGCCCCAACGCCTCCGACGCCACCATTTTCACGTCATCCGGTATGACGAAGTCCCTTCCGTGAATCAGGGCCATGCTCCGGGAGACCTTCAGCAGCGCCAAACTGCCCCGGGGACTCACTCCAAGGGACACGTGAGGATGTTCACGGGTTAGCCGCACCACCTGCGTGATGTAGTCAATCATCACCTGGTCTATGTACACGCTTGTTTCTACGCTTCTCTGCAGCCCGACAAAGCTGTCCGCATCAAGCACGGGTTCCAAGTCTTCGGTCGGATCGTCTTTCTGCCACTGAATGCGCCTCTGAAGGATGCTGCTTTCCTGTTCCTGATTGGTCGGGTATCCGGTCCCGAGCCGGAACAGGAACCGGTCCAGCTGTGCCTCCGGTAACGGATATGTTCCCTCCTGCTCGATCGGGTTCTGTGTGGCTATTACCAGGAATGGAGGCTGCAACGACAGCGTTTCACCATCAATGGTAACCTGTCTCTCCTCCATTGCTTCCAGCAACGCGGCCTGGGTCTTTGGGGGCGCGCGGTTGATCTCATCGGCGAGCAGCACGTTGGTGAACACAGGCCCCTGGATCAACTCGAAGAGTCCCGTGTTCTGGCGCCACACCTTGGCCCCCAGGATGTCTGCGGGGAGCATGTCCGGCGTGAACTGCACCCTCTTCGTCTCGCTGCCTATCGCCTTGGTGAACACCTTGGCCAGCAGAGTTTTCCCTAGCCCCGGGTAGTCCTCGAAAAGGACGTGGCCGTTGGCCAGGGCCGCCGCGAGCAGCTTCCTCAACAACAGCCGATTCCCGACAAAGACTTCCGATACCCGGTCTATAATCCTGTCACAGACCGGCCCAGCCTCTTCTACCTCTATTTGGCTCCTGCTCTTCTCCATTTTGTCTCTCCGGCCCTAGTCTCCCGGCAGAATGCGCCGCCGCGCGGCCACCGCCGGAGTTATACAGCTCTGTCGGTCATCGCCCACCCTCACCCTCCACCTCGCACCCTCCACCGACAGCACTTCTATGACCTCTCCCTGTGGAATATTCGACGCGAAATAGCGCCCCAGGCGATCATAGACCGACGCTGGAGCGGCCAAAACGGCTACGGGTAAATCACCAGACGTTCCTTGTCCATACAGGTGGGACAATGCACCCTCAACAATCCGCATTCGTCGCTCTTTCTGACCCTGGGCCACGCCTTCTCTCGAGCGCAACAAGGAAAGCGGTCCGCCCCGACCCCCGTCCGTTATTGTGAGCGCCGGAAACCAGAGCGCCACGGCCAGATCCAGGGGAGCCCCTTTCTGCCAATAGGCGGCGGCAAGGGTCACGGCCAGTATTTCGGCCTGCGAACCATCCTCGACAAAGGACCCCCCTATTTCCCGAATTCTCTCCTCGTCTATCTCCGGCAGGGATTCCGGCTCCCGTTTGAGGGCAGCATCCATTCGGCTCATCGATTCAGCTAGCGCCGAGGCCCGCCCCCGCATGGCTCGCACCCGCTTTCGAGGCCAGGGGTCCCACACACCTGCAGCCCCGAAGTTGCGCCTCATCGGTTCGAACACTGCCGGAATCTCTTCCAGCGGAGTCCGGCTGCGGAGCAGCAACCCCAGCATGTATCTCCAGAGATAACCCCATCTCCCCGTCTCGACATACTGCTTTTGCAGGTCCATCAGCCCTTCAAGGCGCTGGTCTCGCCGGTCCTCCACCGTCTGCATGTGCCGGGACCAGTGCGGCCACTCCGCCGAAGGGCCTCCTTCGGGAAGGACTTGCTGCCTCGCATGGCCTCTCATCCGGTTTATGGCAATGGCGGCGAAAAGCACCACCGCCAGCCACTCATATATGGGAGCGAACCACATCACGTCGTAGACCAGGGGACGGATCATGAGCCCGTACAGGGTCAGAAATACTCCCAGGAAGGCGGTCCTGTAAACGGATTTCGCCAGCAGCCGGGCCACGGCGCTAACAGCCCATATCGGGGTTGATGTGTAGTGCCGGGCCATGTGGGAAAGTCCCGCTGCGAAGAATCCGCAGGCCGCCGCCGCTCCAAACAACGGAAACCCGTGACCCAACTCTGCAAGCCCCGCGCCGATAAGCCAGACAAAAACCCCGGTCGCACTGTAGCCTGCGGCCTTCGCCAAGGGCATATAGTCCGCCCGGTCCGAGTCCCGTGCTCCCCCAGGCAACCTGAATACAAAGTACAGAGTAGTAATTGACAAGCCTGCCAGGTGCCGAGCCTCGTAGAACTGTCCGAAATGGGCCTGTGTCGCGTACCCAATTAGCAAGTGCGGCCACCTGTTCAGTAAAAGGGCGCTGACGTTTGGCAGGGAGCCTAATGCTCCCCACACCATCAATCCCACGCTCATGCCTGCAAACAGGGCGGCCGCTCCCCTGGTAACCTGCGGTGAAGGCAGCCACCACCTCATTTCCCTGGACTCTCCTGTCGCTTCTGCCATCTTCCCCAGCGTACCGCCTGCATAGCTGGCAGCCAGCGCGGACCAGAGGGCTAGTAAGAGCTGTCGGTTGGGGAAGCCGTGTTCGGTCAGCCAGTCAGCGTGAAGAATCATGTAGACAATGACAAACGCTATGAGCCGGACCCACGGGACGGGAAAGATTCGGCCCGCCACCGGGAATCGTACGCTCGACGCCCGCACCACGGCCGCAAACACGAATATCCCGGTCAACCCACCGATCAGGTTGTAGTATGTCCCGGGGTCGGGCTGAGTCCCGGCAATGGAAAGCCCTGCACTCACCAGGATCGCCAGCCAGGCCCCGGCCCTCAAGAGTCGCACTGCAATCCTGAGTGCCAGGGCCGTCCTTGCTGCGAATTCTTCCGGGAGTCTCAGGCCCTGCCTGAGTCTATCCTTGCGCTGTACCCAATACAGCTGACTCACCGCCATGGAGATGATGGCAGCGGCCAGCACGGGTCCCAGAAGCCATTGCAAGACGAATCCCGTGTCCGACAGCCGCAGCACGTCGAAAACCCAGAGGCCCGACGCCGCAGCCACAATGGCGATCGTATGTAGCGCCGAGACTTTGATCCGTGGGTCTATCTTCATCCCCGTCTATTCCTCCTCCAAAAGCCGCCAGGCCCGGTACGCCGCCTCGAACTGCTGCCTGACAATCTCGTGCTCGCTGTAGTCCGCCTCCTCAAACCTGGCTATCAGCTCCTCAAGGGCTCTCTGGTCCAGGGTCAGCCCACTCGCGACTACTATCGACTCCATCTCCCGCGGGGTGGCCTTTCCGGATATACCCGACACCCGTTGCCGGACGCTCGCCAGGAACAGGTTATACCGCCGCACAATGTCGTCCCTGAATTCGACCACCTCGAACTGACCTTGGTCCTCCGATGGCAGATGCCCTTCGTCCCCCGTGAATTTCGCTGCAACTTGATAGACTCCCACGCCATAACCCCTCTTAACGGACTCACAGCGGCCATCCTTGTCCGTGATCAGCTCTTCCGCATCACCCGCATCTCCAACAACCACGCGAATCGACTTTCCTTCCAGACCCCGCCCCGCATCATCCAACAATGCGAAAACGGTTCTCACTTCCTCTCCGACACCCCATATCTCCGGCAGGTCTTCCGCGGGCTTGACGAAGGAGACTTCCAGGCGCGTCGGCATCAACAGCCGCAACTCGAACTCTTCTGATCCCTGCGCCGCCGAGAATCGTTCCGTGCCCCGGAATTGCGCCGTTACCCGGTACATTCCCGGCTCGTGCCCCACCCACGACGCAGAGCATTGGCCCTTTCGGTCCGTTTCCAGCTCCACCTTTGCTTCCTCGCCGCCCCAGACCAACTGGACCTCCGCCTCCGCTATCCCTCTCCCCGATTCATCGGTCAATCTGCACCGCACCTCTATTTTCTCCCCCACCTGCCATGCGTTATTCCCATACGGTGACGGGTCCACAAAGCCTATCTCCAACCGCGCCGACTGCACGATCTCTTCGGTCGAAACTGGTGGACCGGAGACAACCGCAGCGGCCCCCGAGGGCCGGGCGGAGGCCAATACCGTGCGCCGCCCAAAGCGCCGGCTTCCGAAATAGCCCCCGCCGACGCCTAGAACCAGCAACGCCGGCAGAAGCACCCATACCAACCATCCAAGCCCCCCACTCCTGACCTGCAAGCTCGCAAGATATGAGACTGGGAGGTTTGTCGTATCTCCGTCGTAGCTGACTCTCAGCGGAAAGATTGTCAGTCCTTCTTCATCAGGCACTTCCACCGTCAGCAAGGCAACCCCGAATTCATCCGTAACTGCAGTCCCCGAGTCTCCGTAGCGGACCGCCGCTCCCGCAACACCCACTCCACGGTCGTCCAGGAGCCTCGCCTCAACCATCACGGACCGACCCGGCCTAACGTCATCAACCGTAGTCACGAGCACGCTTGTGGAAGACATTACCGTCACCGATGCCGTAGTCTCCGCATCCAGGTCCGCCGCCGATACTCTCATTGCCCACTCACCTATCTCGGCGTCCGAGGGGACAGTTGTACGTACTGCGAAAGCGCCCACCGCGTTAGTGCGTGTGGTCTGTCCTCCGTTCACCTCTATCCCGGCGTCCGGCATGGCTTGACCGCTAATTACAGCCACTCCCCTGATCGTGACGCTCTCGCCCCGGGCTACGGGTTCGGGCTCCTCTATCACAATCTCCACCCTCCCGACCGTCACCGACAGAGTGGCCTGGATGGGAGCAAGCTCGTCCGTACCGGCAAACTTCACCTTCAGGTCTGTCTCCTCTTCCTCCTCGAATGTCGTCTCCCAGAGGAATGATCCGAGGAGGCTGGTGACAACTTCCACAGCCTCACCCCGGTCCGAGCTCACTATCAAGGTGTGTCCCTCCAGCCCTTCGCCATCCTCCCGAGCAAGCGTTCCCTCAAGCCTGTACGACGCGCCTACCCGCGCCACTCTGTCGCCGCTCAGGTCCAGGAGGACTAGCTCGACTATGCTAAGCGTATACCCACTCCTCCCCGGCTCCAGAAGATCGTCTCCCGTGAAGGACGCCTCAATTGCATACCTTCCCGGCTCTTCCGTTGATCCCTTCACCTCGAACTCGCCACTTTCATCGGTTAGCACTGAGGTCACCATGTCTCCCGGCAAGCTGATGTCGACTAGTCTTTGAGACAGCGGCGCTCCCCGGCTGTCTTGTAACCTGCCCCTGATTACGTACTCTTCCCCGACCTGCACCTCCCTGTCCCCACTTAATTCGAGGTATACGGGTTCGGTCACGCTCAGGGTATATCCCGCCCTGCTCGGCTCCAGGACGTCTTCACCGGAAAACGCCGCCTCAACACCATATCTTCCCGGAAGCTCCGCTAGGGCGTTCAAATGGAATGCGCCCCGCTCGTTGGTTACCAGAGATGTCTTGACGTCTCCGGGCAGAGTGATCTCGATTTGCTTCAAACCCAAGGGGCTGCCCTGGGAGTCCTTCAACGCCCCATTGATCTGGTATTCCTCCCCGACACGCACTTCCTTGTCCCCGCTTATCTCCAGGAATACGGGCTCGGTAACACTCAGGGTGTATCCACTCTTACTCGGTTCGAGAGTGCCGTCCCCCGCAAAGGAAGCCTGGATTCCGTAGACCCCCCGCTGCTCCGTGGAACTCCTTACGGTGAACTCACCTCTGTCTCGGGTCTGCACCGATACTACCTCACCATCCGGCAGGGCAACTTCGATTGACTGCCGGGCCAAGACCCCTCCGCGAATGTTCCTCAACGTGCCGTTTATGACGAAATCCTCCCCGACACGCACGTTCTCCACAGCATCGATTGTCAGCACGGTTGGCATCGTGACGGTGACGTTCAAGCGGGCCTCGTTCCCCAGCATGTAACCTTCCTGCTCAAACGTCACCTCCACCGACCTCTGTCCCGTCCGGCCAAACGCCCTTGTGAAACTGAAGGCGCCCTCGTCATCGGTGGTCACTCGGAACAGGGCTAGTCCTTCTACGCTCACGCGAAGGGTACGGCCTCCCAACGAACCACCTGTTTCCTCCGTCAATCTCCCCCGATACGTACCTTCCTCATCCACCGAAATCTCCGATGGGCCACTGAACTCCATCTCCGTCCCTGAATAGACCCCTATCTCGGGGTCGCTCCATGATCCCTTATAGTCGTCGTTGCCTATTGCGTGCGCTATTAGCTGGTAGCTCCCCCCTTCGAAACTTGCCGGCACCCGGACCTCAATCTCGAACCGGCCATCCTCCGTCGTACCCGTACCCAGCCTCCATCCCCCCTGCTCCTTCGTTTCGTTGATGAATAATTCAACATCAATCCCGTCTACCAGTCTTCCAGACAGTTCCCTCACCACTCCCCCGACATTGAACGGCACCTCTCTGCGCGTATTTTCCGGCCACTGGTCTATAAGCGTTACAGTGCTTCTGATTCTCGTCGGAGGATCCAAATGGACCAATTCTCCTTGCGTTTCTGTGACACGAGTTGGCGCTCCACCTCTCGGCGTAGGTTCAAAGGTCACCCATCCCAAACCTTCGAACGCAACTTCCCCCCACTGGTGAGCCTGGTCCGAATACACCGTTTGAGAAGCGTCAGTGCTAACTATAGTCCAGCCGGACACAACTCGTGCCGGAAGCCCCACAGACCGTGCCATCACTACAAAAGCAGTGCTGAATACCCCACACGTTCCTTCGGGATGATCAAACAATAACCAGTCCACAGGGTCCCGTCCTGGGGGAGGCGTGTCATCGGGAGAATCAGCATAAGCATAGGTAAAATTGCTCGTCAGATACCGTTCCAGCGCCTTGGCCTTAAGGTAAGGGCTGTCGAAAGCGCTTGTGATTTCCTCCGCCTTCTGGCGCACCCTGTCCGGGACGCTGGAGGGCAGCTGGGTATAGGTTGGGTCCGAGGATAGGGACGCCTGCCTGAGCTGTGCCTCGGAATACACGGGAATCTTCGCTGTCCAGGTGTATTCCGATACCGGCTCTGCAGACCCGTATGTAGCGCTGTATACCCAAAGGAATGCCAAAGTATCGATGGTCTGCAGGTGGAGAGAAGTCACTAATGGCCCATCCGGGAGTTTCTCCTGCAAGCCAATGGGCTTCACTTGTATGACATCCGTATAGCTCATAGGGGGCTGTATTTGGAAACCAGCCAAAAGGGCCGCGTCAAGACGTTCGGCAGGAAGTCTGGAAAAGTCGCTGTCTGGCTCTTCCAGCCTCCCTAATACTGTCTCCGGCAGGTTCTCATTTGGATAGACCCAGAACCCGACCGGATATAGCTGTCGCCAATGACCACTCTCGTATACATCGCCTGTAGCATCTCGTAGATATTTAGTGTGCCCCGCGCCGCGGATCTGAAAGACTGGATAATGGGGTGGGACAGAAATCTGCTGCGTAGTAGTCCCGGGTACCGAATATATCCGATTTTCGAATTCCAAACGGGAAGAGCCGTTCTCTAATTCTGTAACCGATGCCCCTAGTCCCTCCAGGATTTCCCGAGCGGCATCCCCATATCCAGGCCTTGTGTCTCCTAGGACCTGTCCCAGATTGAACAGCCCCACCCCACTGTCTTCGCTGAGGATATCCAGGTTCTCATCTATTCTCTGCGTGATCGCCTGTATCACCGACTCCGGTATTGCCGATTCATCGTCTCCTGCCGTGGCCTCGACGCCTCCTTCGACCTCTTCCCCATCCCCCGCACTCGCTTCCTCCACATAGAAGCCCGGCGTCCGGGATGGAGAACCCGACGCCGTAGGCTCGAAGGACACCCATCCGAGCTCATCGAAGGCCACCTCTGCCCACTGGTGTGCCTGGTCCACATAGACAGTTTGTAAAGAGTCGGTTTGACCGATCGCCCAGCCCGACACTACCCTCGCGGGTATCCCCACGGACCTTGCCAACACCACAAACGCGCTGCTGAACTGGCCGCACGTGCCTTCCCTACTTTCAAACAGGAACCAGTCCACCGGGTCTCGGCCTGCCGGAGGCCCAGAAGTCCCCGATTCTGCAAACGCGTAGGCGTAGGTCTCTCTAAGGTATTGCTCAATAGCCTTGGCTTGGGCATACGTCCCGGTGTACCCCTCCGTAATCTCCCTAGCCAGTTCACCCACCCGCCCGGGCACCGTTTCCGGCAACTGCGTGTACCCCGAGTCTTCATAGGATTGGGCAGCTGTAAGGACCTCTTCGCTATATTTCACCTCTCTTGCTCGCCAAAGCACATCATCCACAGCATTTTCGATTCGGACCGTGCTGCTGTAGGGCATATACACGCCAGGTTCATAAACGAATTGCATTCCCAATGATGTCGGTATCACGCCCGCTGAAATGGTTTCCCTGGAATTCAGCGGTGCAATCCTTACTGACAGGGCGTATGTCTCACCCATGAGATGGGGTGCAATGGAGGACGTTGGTGGAGCGGGCCTGTCAGTGCCACCCTGATACTGCCCTGCCACTTCCACCAGTTGCTCAAGGCTTTCAAAGGGCGCTTCCACCGGGTCCACCGGCATCCACCGGCCGTTTACATACAGGTCTCCCACTCCTGTCCTCAAATAATTGATTGCCCCTGCACCTGTTACGTTGAAAAGCGGGATATGCGCTGGCTCTTGCGCCTGCATCGTGGTGGTTCCAACGCCGAACGCCAGCGTCTCATCCCCCACCGAACCCACAAGCCCCCCGCTCTCTAACAGGGTCACGTCGGCGCCAAGCTCCTTCAGTGCCGCCTCTGCCGCCTCCCTAACCTCAGGGCTCGGGTCTGAGAGAGCCTCCATCAGCGCTCCTATTGCCTTCGGGTCTCCCAGACCCGCCAAACCGCCAATTCACAACCCTCTAACAAGTGCTGACTCGTCCTCCTTCAGCGCCTTTATCAGTGCGTCTACAGCTTTATCGCCGCCCAACTTGGCCAATGCTCTTGCGGCTGCCGCCCGGACCTCCTCAGCCTCGTCTTCTTGCAGCGCGGTTACCAGGGGATCGATAGCGTTCTGGTAGTCTTCATCGCCAAGGGTGTCGGCGGCCTTGGCCCGAACCTCGGCTGCTTCGTCGGCACCTAACGATTCGACCAGCGGGGCGCTCACGTCGGTCAGTGTTTCGGGTGCGATATCGGAGTATTCCAGCAGCTCATCAATCGTGCCCAAGCGCTCATCCAGGTCGGGATTGGAAAGCAGCTTGTCGCCCAACCTGTCCAGCTCGTCCTCCCACGCCTCCGTAACCGTGGCCCTAAACGGCGCTCCGTTAAACGGTGTCGGATCAAACCTTCTCCAGCCTATCCCCTCGAACGCCACTTCCGCCCACTGGTGAGCCTGGTCGGCGTAGATCGTTTGCCGGTCTACCCCTTCGCTTATCACCCACCCCGACACAACACGGGCCGGAATCCCCACGGATCTTGCCAACACGACGAATGCGCTGCTGAATTGGGCGCATGTGCCTTTCCGGGTCTCAAAGAGGAACCAGTCCACTGCGTCCCGGCCCTCGGGCAGCAGGGTTTCGTCACTCTCTGCTGCGAACGCGTATTCGTAGTTGTCTCGCAGGTGCCAGGCCAACGCCCTCGCTTTCTCATACACAGACTCGTGTTCTCCGGTTACCTCCTCTGCCAGCAGTCGTACCCTTTCCGGCACGCCTTGCGGCAGGTCCATAGCCGTGGCATCCGAATATGCCTGCGCCGCATACAGCTCCTCCTCCGAAAATCGGTGCACACTGGACATCCACCCGTACTCGTCGACTTCCGTATTCGTCGAGAACGTTCCACTGAAGGGCTTGTACCTCCCGTCAGCATCAAAGAATTCCGCGCCGATGGTGGAAGGCAGCGCCCCCGCCGGAATCATTCGCCCCGGTTCGTGCGACGAAATTGTTATCCGCTGCCGGATAGCTTCTTCAGTCGGACTATCCGGCCAGAGCAACAACGCGGCTCCTGGGTCTTCCCATGGCAGGATGTCCACCTCCGCATCATCAATGAGCATTACATTTACCAGTTGGCGTGTCGGTGTCCTTGCAGCGTAAGCCAGTTCCACTGGGTCCAACCTGATCCACCCTTGCCCCGTGTACTCGTCTCCCGTATCCGTACGCAGGTATCCAGTTGCGCTTGCCCCCGTCACCTCAAAAACTGCCCTATCGTCCGGAGTTGACGCCTGGGTAACACTCGTCCCCGGCGCCCAGAAGATTCGATCAGCTATATAGACCAATGCCGCGCCGTTCTCCAGCGGTGTCATTGAGGCCCCCGCGTTCCCCAGGATCCAGTCCGCCGCAGCGCTCACTTCCAAGTCTCCGTCTCCGAACGCCTCGACTAAGGCCGACTCCGCAGCCTCCCTCATTTCTTCGTCATCGCCTGCCAATGCCTCAACCAACGCCGACTCCGCAGCAGCCTTGACGTCCTCGTTTTCATCACCCAGTGCATCAACAAGCGCAGGCAACACGGTCGGGTCCACCATCCCCGCAAGCTCCGACACAGCTTCAGCCCTCTCCTCCGGGCTCCCGTGTAGCAGCACGTCAAAGTAGTCCACTGCACTCAAATCCTGATCCTGCAGGATCACTTGTACCGGCTGTCCCGGTATGTCCGGTACTCCTCCTCCCTCGCCTGTTCCGGTCGGTGGCCGCCAGTAGACGTTCACGGCGCGGGTGTAATCGGGGGTCGGCTCCACCACCGAGTGGTGTTTGAATAGGTTGACCCCATATATGGCGTCGGAACCGAACATGCCGAAAACCAGGGCAGCCGTTAGCCAGGCCACAAGCGGAATGGGCAGAAGCTTGGGCCTTGTTACCGCAACCAGGCCGACGGTCACTACGAACGCGGCCAGCAATGTTAAGCCCAGCGGCGCCACTCCCTCGGTCTTTATCGAGTGTCCTTCGTAGTCAACGCCGCCGAAGGGCAGGCCTTCACCGAATATCGCGGAAACTAGAAGGTATACACCCACACCCAGCAGCCCGACCTCTGCCACTCCAGCCAGCAGCATGGCTGTCCACCGACGCCCGGCGCGGGCTTGGATCTTGCGCTTAAGCAGCAGGAGAGCGGCGAGTCCCAGCAGGATGCTCATTGCCGGTGCCACCACGGCAATCAGGCCTGCGCCGCTCGGTATCTCCGCAGATGAGCTCCCCGAGTCCCTGGTAGTTAGCAGATTTCTGGGCCCGTCGCTGGTGAGCCCGCCGAAAAGCTCGAAGAGAATAAACAGTCCGCCAAGAGCCACTGCCAATACCAGTAGGAGACCGATATGAGCCCTTGCCCCCCTCAACAACCCAATCATCCGACCATTATACGCACGATTGGCGAATCTCCTCCCGCTCCTTCGCCTCGGCGTGAAGAAGGCTATTCATCTGACTACCCTCCATGCCCGCCGACCCTTATCAACTCCTCCACCTCAGCGAAAAGCAAACTGCCGGTGGCTTGGGCCACCGGCAGTTACATTAGGATCCGATATTTGGGGAGGCTGACTATCTACGCGCTTGGATCTTTGACCTTTCGCAGATAGGGCTTCACCGTCTCCCAGCCATCCGGGAACAGATCTTTAGCCGCCTCATTGTTTACTGCCGGAACTATGATGACGTCCTCCCCCTTGGTCCAGTTCGCGGGGGTTGCCACCTTGTGGTTCGCAGTCAGCTGGCAGGAGTCGATCACCCGGAGCAGCTCGTCGAAGTTGCGACCCGTGCTCATCGGGTAGGTCAGGCTCATCTTAATCTTCTTGTCCGGCCCGACCAGGAACACCGACCGTACCGTCGCGTTGTTCGCAGCCGTCCTCCCCTCGGAGGAGTCGCCTTCCGTTGCGGGCAGCATGTCGTACATCTTGGCTACGCTCAGGTCGTCGTCGGCAATGATGGGGAAATTCAGCGGTGTTCCTGCCAGATCTTCAATATCCGACGCCCATCGCTGGTGGTCTTCCACTTTGTCGACGCTCAGGCCTATCACCTTGCAGCCGCGCTTCTCGAACTCGTCTTTGACGCTTGCCACGTGGCCTAGTTCGGTTGCACAGACCGGTGTAAAGTCCTTTGGATGTGAAAAGAGCATTGCCCATCCGTCTCCGATCCACTCGTGAAAGTTGACCGTGCCAGAGCTGGTGTTCGCCGTGAAGTCCGGAGCTGTGTCGTTAATGCGAAGTGCCATGTTTCCCCCTCTCTTCTAAATTTGCCATTCGACGCTCCCGCGCCGAAACCTGTTTGAATCAGCTATGAATCTCGTCCAGGAAACTTTACCAGAACTTCCCCAGTGCGGGTAGGTCTGTTCCCGTCACGGCCACAGTTGCGCCCTTTGTGAATCAGGCTTCGGACTCGGAAGTCGCCGAGTCGGCCCACATGTGGCAGCCGGTCACACCCAGGACTATGGGCAGCATAGTGTCTACCACCGCCCAGATTATCCACCTCTGGTGGTTCCCGCTTGCGTCAGGTGCGCCGAGGTTATCGGAGCCAAATCCTAGAAGCGCAAACCAGTTGTGGAGGAACAGGATTGTGATGCCCGCAGTGAAGTAGAACAACAAGTTGACTTCCAGGTATTTGCGGGTCACCGCCTCCCCCGAGTCCCGGCCTCCTTCCCTGCGCTTCCGGTCATAGTTGAAGAGCAGCGCCAGGCCCAGCCCGACAACCATCAGAATGTCCAATATCTCCCATACGCTAAGAGCGTCGAAGTCATCAGGCAGCAATGGCCCGATTATGAAGTAGAGGGCTACCGCCACTGCGAGTCCGACCAAGTAAACTCCAGCCAGTTTCTTAATTGCTTCCATAACGCCTCCCGGTGTCTCTGTCGCTGGATCCCTTTACTTACCTCAGGTCAACGGTGTTTGGGTTTCCCGACCGATGGTCTTGACTTTTAACCCTTGCCCATGAATGTATCATATATGATTCCAGTGAATACATACGCCCGCATTTCTTGCGCCGCAAGCCCGCGTCAGAGACCCATTTGTGTGCAGTGGTACAATGCCAAACGCTGAAATGCCTTCCAAGTCACATAGGATGGTTATATGGGATGACCTCTCTTGACTGAATACCTGGCGCGCTTTAGTGCTCGCAAACCTTTCCTGGTCATTGCCGTTTGGGGGATCATTACCATTGTCGGCGGAATTCTTGCCGACGATGCAGGACTTGGCCTTAACTTCGGCTTTGTAGACACCCTCAAGCCTGCTACTACCACTGAACTTACACTTAGCGGTGGTGCGGAGTCCTCGCGCGCCGACAAGCTACTTGAGGATGGTTTCGGCGACGCAAAACCCGTCCAGGAAATCGTCATCGTCCAGTCCGACTCTCTAACGGTTGACGACCCCGAATTTCGCGCCAAAGTGATGTCACTCGCCAACGAAATTGCTTCTCTGGGGCCTGACACCATTGACGGCCCGCCGGAGCACTACTTCATACCTGAGGCGCTTTTGCCACTGCTCACACCGGAACAATTGGCCCTGCGCGAGCAGGTAGTCTCCGCCGACCGAAAGACTACCATCATGCGCTTGACCATAGCCGGAAACTTCGACGAGGCGTTGGAAAACGTCGAGGAGGTGCTGGAGATAGTTCACAAAGCCGACAATGAAGGCGATTTCAATGTCCTCATAGTAGGCGATGCCAGCATCTCCCACGAACAGAATGAGCTCTCTGAGACCGACCTTCGTAAAGGTGAGCAGGTCGGCATTCCCATCGCCCTTGTAATACTGATAGTGCTTTTCGGCACCGTCGCTGCCGCCTTGATGCCCATATTTCTGGCCCTCGCCTGCATCATAGTTACCCTCGGCATTACCGCCCTTATCGGCCAGTCCCTGGACCTGGTCTTCTTCATCACCCTGATGATAATCATGATCGGGCTGGCCGTCGGTATAGACTACTCTCTCCTTATCGTCTCACGGTTCCGGGACGAGCTTGCCCGTGGCCTGGACCGGCAGTCCGCTATCGAGCGCGCCGGTGCAACCGCAGGCCGCACCGTCTTATTCAGCGGCCTGACAGTGGTTATAGCGCTCTGCGGCATCCTCATAGTCCCCTTCTCCTTCTTCCAGTCCCTCGGCCTTGGAGCAATCCTGGTTGTTCTTGTGTCCCTTGCCGGGACCCTCACCCTCCTGCCCGCCAACCTTGCCATCCACGGCGGCAGGATAAACATGTTCCCCATTCCCTATTTCGGCAAGAGGAGGCTCGCCCCTTCTCAGTCCTCCGGCGACGGCTTCTGGGAGCTCATCACGCGCATCGTCACCCGACGCCCGATCATAAGCATTATCGCCATCGGCGCGCCCATGGTGGCAGCCACCCTTTTCTATTTCACCTGGCCCGGAATCAACACCGGCCTTAACGGTGTCGACGCGTTCCCGGAAGGCGCCCAGGCCCGGGAAGCCTTCCTGGTCATGGACGAATATTTCTCCTTCGGCCTGGTCAATCCCACTGACATAGTCATAGATGGGAACATCGATAGTCCCGATGTCCAGCAGGCCATCGGCAAGCTCCAGGCTTTCCTCGGAGCAAACTCAGACCTGTCAGTCGATCCCGGACCCATTGTCAACGACAATCGAGACCTCGCCAGGCTGACCATATTTATCGACGAAGAGTCGCGCAGCCAAGCCGCCGTCGACGTTGTTGAGACCATCCGCGACCAGTACATCCCGGACGCCTTTGACGGCGTAAACGCCGATGTCCTAGTCGGAGGAGTCAGCGCCATTGCCGCGGATGTCTTCTCCATAGTAAGGGTGTATACGCCCATAGTCTTCGTGTTTGTCCTGGGGTTCAGCTTCCTTGTGCTCATGCTCGTCTTCCGCTCCATAGTCATACCCATCAAAGCCGTCTTCATGAACCTGCTTTCGGTGGGAACGGCCTACGGTCTCATGGTCCTTGTTTTTCAGAAGGGACAGGCACACCTGCTCGGGTTCCAGAACGCGGAAGTTATTGAAGTTTGGATGCCGCTGTTCCTGTTCTCCATTCTCTTCGGGCTGTCCATGGACTATCACGTATTCCTTCTGAGCCGCATCCGCGAACGCTACGACCAGACCGGAAACAACGCCGAGGCCGTAGCCTACGGATTGCGCTCGACCGCCGGCCTTATCACCGGCGCAGCCCTCATAATGGTCGCCGTATTTGGCGCCTTCGCCTCCGGCCAGACCACGATCAACCAGCAGATGGGCTTCGGGCTGGCCGTGGCCGTCTTCCTGGATGCCACCCTCGTGCGCTCGGTGCTAGTGCCTGCCAGTATGGAAGTGCTCGGCAAACGCAACTGGTATCTACCCTCATGGCTCCGCTGGCTTCCCGACCTTCGCGTCGAACCCGCCGAGGAAGAAGGGAACGCTCCTCTCGACAGGGCAAGTACGAGGGGGGATGAAATTTAATGCGAATGCCCTCCGCCTATCAAGAAGGCTATGAAAAGGCTCGACTTCTCAACCCCGATCTGGCCGACAATTATATCGCCCATACCACCATAGGCGATCCTGTCATGGACGAGGTGGTGGAGGAAATCAGCGCGATTCCCCGGAACGAGGCCACCCACTTCATTCAAGCCGGGATGGACGAGAACTACGAGCTTCTGCGGGACGCGCCGCAAGCATTGCGGAGCTTCTTCATAGACAATCCTCCCCCCGACCCGGACTGGCTCGACCACAATGCCTTTGGCCCGGGCGTCCGCGCATTCCAGCGAAACTCCGTCCAGGTCCTGTCCGCTTTCGTCACCGGTGTGCTCATAGACGGCTTTGCGACATTGATAAGCAAGTCCTTCGTGCAGACCGGGCGCATATTCGACAACGGGGTCTGGCGGCTCAAGCAGAACAACCGCCACCAGATGGAGATTTTCTGGCCCGGAGGGTTGGAACGGCAGGGTGACGGCTGGAAGTTGTCCGTTCGCATCCGGTTAGTCCATGCCCAGGTGAGGCGATTGCTCAGCTTGACGAAAGAATGGGAGCACGATGCCTGGGGAGTGCCGCTAAGCGCCGCTCACATGGGCTACGCCGTCGCCTGTTTCGCCGCACGCACCGTCAAGCACTCCAAGTCGCTGGGCGCCCGGTACAGCCCGGAAGAGCAGGACAGCTTCCACGATGTCTGGCGCTACTCCGGATATCTCATGGGCATCCCGGAAAGCATCCTTTTCACCAACGAAAGTCACGTTTTGGAGCTGTACCGCATCGGCTCGATATGCGAGCCCCCTCCTACTCAGGAGGCAATCTTAATGACCAATGCATTGATTAACTCCGCCTCCCTGGTTGCCAACATTACGGATAGGGAAGCGCGGAAGAGCCTGGTTAACAAGGTGATCTATCCCGTTTCCAGAGGGCTCGTAGGGAATGACCTCGCCAGCCAATTGAAGTTTCCCAAGGCCGGATTGCCCTTCCCTCTCTTCTGGTACCGGCTGGACCAGCGCATCCAGCACCTAAAGGGGCTGGTCCGAAACAGGCGCGCAGAGAACTTCAGCACCCTTCTGGCTGCATCCGCCTATGACGACGCCGGTATCTCCTACTGGCTCCCCGACCACGCTCACGCCGAAGAATCCAGCAGGTGGTAGCGGACTGTCACCGTTTTCACGCCTTTCATTCTTTCCATCCGGGAGCCAGCCCCACTCCCCTTCGGAGCCGTAGTGATCTCGTTCACATAGAGGGATGACACCCTCCCCTAACTCCCCTAACCATCCCGATGCCCCGCGAGGTCGAAGATGTCCAAGATGCGCCTGGGCATCCCCCCCAAGTGTTGAATCCACCCCTTGACCGAATTCGCACATTAGTGCTAAGCTCCTCACCGTTCGAACACCAATCCAACTATCTCAAGGAGGAATCAAAAACCCAGGGAAGCCCACCAGACCCCACCCGAGGACTCAACGTCCAAGCCCATCCCAAAGGCCCTCGCGCAGGCCCGCGGCTCAAGCGAAAGCGGAACGTCCGACTATAGAGGAGCGCCATCTCCTCATCTCACCGGGTCCCGTGGCCCTTACCTGATCCCCCAGGCGATGGAAGACGCCTTGGTTCGCTATCGTTCCATGTGAGGCTCCTAACGGAGAAGCCGCTTCTTAAAGCGGAATAGCGGTCGGATAGGCCCGGCGCCGAGGTCCTCTCGGTACCCCGTCCGCTCAAGAAAGCCGGGAGCCGATCGTCCCCGCGCTCCGGGTCGCACCGGCAAACTTGGATATACTACGCCTGCAAGAGGCTCCATGCCGGACGCTGGACGAGCCTTCTTCCCGCCCTTATGCGGTGCAGCCAACCCCCGGAGTCGGGCTCGGACCTGGTGGCCCTTACGGTCCATGCCCATGTCCAGCGTATACAGGGCCACAGGCCGCAGCAGCGGCAGGCGGCTGCATTAGCCGCAGGCGGGCCGACGCCCTTGTCCCGGAGCGTCGGAGCACCCGAGGCACAGGAACGGGGCAGCGTCCAACAAGCGTCTTCCATCGCCCCCCACAACAGACAGAACGAAAACCCAGACCCCACAATCGAAGATGCTTCCAGTGGAACACCCGCCTTGGGAGGGTCCGTCGTAGGCGGGGAACATTCGCCGTGCTGAAAATCCGCCTTTGGCGGAGTGGGCCCGCCTCAGGAGGACTGAAGAAAAACCCGATGTGTCACTAATCTACCGAACGAGTACACGTAGTATTCCTCTTGACATTGAGGTGCTATAATCCCGATGGAGAAATTCACAGGTCTAAACCGCACCCCAGCTTAGCCCTCCGGCAAGGAGGTGTGCCCAGGGCAATGGCGCCGGGTGCTGCATAGCCATCTAGGGAGACGGTCTCAATGGATACCAACGGTCAGGAAGATGGAGCGACCACCTGGACGGTCGCCGATACTAAGAATCTGACGATACATGGGGAAAAGAAGTCCGGGGCTCTAATCGCAAAAGCAGCCGGCCGCATCGACGGCAGCAATGCCCGGGAATTCCAGGACGCCCTGGAAACCTTCATGGAAGGCGAAGTGGCCGCCCTTGTCCTGGACTTGGAGGACCTCTCCTACATCAGTAGTGCAGGTCTAAGAGTCATTTTGTTAGTTTCCAAGAAGCTGCAAAGGGCTTCAGCCAAGTTTGGCGTATGCGCTCTTTCAGATTCCATCGGTGAGGTGTTCCAGATTAGCGGCTTTGACAAGATTATCCAGACTCACCGCACCCAGGCCGATGCACTCTCCGCTATCAACGGCTAACGTGGGTACCCGTTCCGCGACCCATTCCACGCATTTGACCCCGCAAAGGGCCTTAGAGCACTAGCCCCGCATAGGTCACAGGACACAGCCAATGGCTATGGAGCCGCCCTACAAAATCCTAGTAGTAGACGACGAACCGGACCTCGAACCCTTAATGCTCCAGCGTATGCGCCGCGACATTCGCCGCGGCCAATACGAGTTTGTCTTTGCCCACGATGGCAACGAGGCTCTCGAACGCCTCAACGAGCACGAGGATGTCGATATGGTCCTCTCGGACATCAACATGCCCGGCATGGACGGCCTCACCCTCCTCGAGCAAATCCCCCAGGTTGACCCGGAGATTCGCGCCGTTATGGTATCCGCTTATGGCGACATGAAGAACATTCGCACCGCCATGAACCGCGGTGCATTCGACTTCGTTACAAAACCCATTGACTTCGAAGACCTGAGGGTCACCATAGAACGCACCCTTCGCCATATGATGGAATGGCGCGAAGCCCTGGCCTCGCGGGATAAGCTCGTCGCCCTGCAGAACGAGCTCGACGTCGCACACAAAATGCAGCAATCGGTCCTGCCCACGGAGTTTCCCACCGGCGACGCCTACGAGATCGCGGCGGACATGCAGCCCGCCCGCGACGTGGGCGGTGACTTCTACGACCTCATACGCCTCGAGAATGGCAAAGTCGGACTCGCCGTAGCGGACGTTTCGGACAAGGGAGTCCCCGCAGCCCTGTTCATGATGTCCTCCCTTACCATCCTCAAGGGTTCCGCCATCGGCATCGGAGCCCCGGGCCTCGTTTTGACGGAAGTCAACAATCTCCTAAATGAGGATAACGAGACGGCCATGTTCGTCACTCTCTTATACGCCGTCTGCGATCCCGCAAACGGCGTATTGACCTATGCCAATGGCGGCCACAACCCTCCCATCATAGTCCACGCGGACGGCAGTTCTACCCTTCTCCCGGCCACTGGGGGCATCGCCCTCGGCGTAGCTCCCGGTTTCGAATTCGAAGAGAGTGAAGTCACCCTGGACTACGGCGACACCCTCATCCTCTACACAGACGGCGTAACCGAGGCCATGAACGCCGAGGAGGAAGAGTTCGGCCTGGACCGGCTCCGCCAAATTTTTGCCGACTCTCCCCCCGGCAGTCCCCAGCAGGCCAATGATGCCATATTCGAGGCCGTCAGAGCTTTCGCAGGCGACACCCCACAGTCCGACGACATCACCTGCCTGGCATTCCGACGCAGCGAGTCCTGAGCCTTGAGTGCTAATCTTTCCATTAAAGTTAAATCCGACCGAGAAGAGCTGGATGGCATTACTTCCGCCATCGAAGCTTTCTCCGCCGATGAAGACTGGTCCACGGACCTGCTCTTCAAGGTTAACCTCGTCCTTGAGGAACTCGTCCTCAACATCATGGACTACGGCTACGACGACGATGAGCACGAGATCGAAATCGTCCTCAACTCGGACGCCGACTCCGTTACTATCGACATTACTGACGAAGGCCGCGCTTTTGACCCTCTCAACGACGCCCCCGAACCCGACATCAACGCACCCCTCGAAGAGCGCCACGTTGGCGGCCTCGGCGTGTACCTTGCCCGTACCATGATGGACGAACTGATTTACCGCCGCGAAAACAGCCGCAACCACCTGAAGTTGGTAAAGCGCAGAGAAGAATAGAACTCCAGACTCGCTCCACCGCGCTTTCCAATCACCAAGACTGCTAAAAAGGAAAGAGGCCGACGCTGGTGTCGGCCTCTTTCCTTTTTAGATTAAGCAAGCGGAGGTGAGACTCAACCTCAATCTAACGCATATTGGAAGTAGGTGGAAGTTACGAGACCGTGAAGACCAAGACAGTGGTCCCTTACTTGCCGCAGAAGCTCCGAGTGATCATCGGTATCCGGCCATTCATAGTTGATCAACGCCCCTAGCCGACCTGCCAGCCTCCGGGATGCCGCGCTGGCTCCCTCGTCGGAGGCTGGCCCGAACCCCGACAACACCTCGCCCACCCGCTCTATCGATCTACTCAGCGAGCTTGGTAGCTGTGGGTCCGTCACCAGAAGGTCCAGGATCCTGTCCGCGTTTACCTCCAGTCCATATTTGTTGGCGTAAGCATCGAAGGCATTGTAGACCCGCAGAAGACTCGTCCAGTCATCGTCGGAGTCCTCTTCATTTTCCGTATCGGAGGTCAACTGAGCTAACAGGAGTGACACCAGCAACTGGGCCCTCTCTATGGCGTGTCCCAGCTGCATAAACCGCCACCCATCATCCCGGTACATGGTCATCAACGCTACACCTTCAAACCTGTTTATGTCAGCTATGGTCTCCGCATAGAATTCTTGTGGAGAAGAGGCCCAGATGTCCTGTATGCCGACCCTTTGGATCCGCAAATAGGCCAGATTTAAAGACGTCCACATCTCTCCACTTATGCGGTTGCGCATCTGACGGGCGTTTTCCCTTCCTGTCCAGAAGCACTGCCACACCGACCCGGGGTTCGTCCGTTCGAAGGTCATATCGTCGGCCAGGGTGAAGGAATCAGCTAGGATGAAGTCGTCATCGTCGCTGATCTCCAGGGTGCCTCCGGGGGGCACCCTCCCGGCACTTGTATAGATGCGGTTCCACCCGAAGTAGATCTCCCGGACCGGGCGGTCCACCAGAGCCGATGTCTGCAGTTGCAGCAATCGACTCAGGTGGCGCGCCCGCTCGAGGTATCGGCCCATCCAGTAGAGCCCTTCGGCGCTACGTGAGAGCATTCGCCTTTTGCGGCTCAGTATCTTCGTCGAATTCTTCGGGCATAAGCACGAACTCGGGGTAGGACTCCATTCCCAACTCCGCTACATCCTGTCCGAGTTCTTCTACCTGCCTCGAAATCCGCACACCCAGTACCTTGTCCAATGCCCACCACACGGTAAACGCTGTGGCAAACACAAACCCGCCTACCGCAGCTATTCCCATCAGCTGGACGTGGAACTGGCCGCCGGACGTGAAGGCGACTGCCAATGTGCCCCAGATCCCTGCAATCAAGTGCGCCGGGATTGCTCCCACCACGTCGTCCAATTTCATCTTCTCCAGCAGCTTGATGCCGGCGGTGCACAACAGTCCACCTATCGCTCCGACGACTATTGCCCAGAAGTGGTCTGTGCTTGCTGGTCCGGCCGTTATCGCAACCAGTCCTGCAATGGCGCCGTTCAGTCCCGCAAACAGGTCTATGCGTCCCAGGATCGGTCTCGATACCGCCAGAGCAGTCACCACGCCCGCCGCAGCTGCAAGGTTGGTGTTGACCAGCACCACACTCATAGCCACTGCGTCCAAAGCGCTCCCGAGCGCCAGCTGCGATCCTCCGTTGAATCCAAACCAGCCCAGCCACAGGATGAATACTCCAAGTGTGACCAGGAGCACGTTGGACGGCGGGGTTGGTTTCACCCGGCCGTCCCGTCGGAACTTGCCCAATCTCGGGCCTACCAGCATGATCCCGGCCAGCGCCGCCCAGCCTCCCGTGCTGTGGACTATCGTCGAGCCGGCAAAGTCGGAGAACCCCGCCTGCGCCAGCCAACCGCCGCCCCACGTCCACGCCCCGACTATCGGATATATGAAACCGGTCAGCGCCAGCGTGAAGAGGAAGAATGGCAGCAGCTTTATCCGCTCTGCTATGGCCCCGGAAACTATTGATGCTGCCGTTGCCACGAACACCATCTGGAAGAACCAGTCCGACATCACCGAGTAGCCGTTTCCGACAACCGCGCCCGTCGCTCCCTCATCCCCAGCCACTAGGGCGACTTCATCGGCAGACGGTCCGTACAGGAATTCAAACTTCCCCCACAGCCCCACTTCTCCCACATTCGTGTACATCAGGTTGTAGCCGATGAAGAAGAACGCCAGGCCCGCTATCGAATAAATGCCTATATTCTTCAGGCAAATCGTCGATGCGTTCTTTGTACGCACCGACCCCGATTCCAGCATTGTAAAGCCCGCACACATCCACATCACCAGGGCCCCCCAAATAAGGAACGCAAACGTGTTCAGGATGAACTGCGACTCCTCATCCACTCCCGCCGCATGAGCTACCGCAGGCCGGGCCAGGAAAATCCCTGCCGTAATCAACCCGACCAAAGCGATCAGTATTCTGGGGCTGCGAATCGCAAGCATATCTCTTGGCCTCCTCATACTCTTCAGTCTTAAGGTCTTAAATCGACGGTCCAGTCACTCTTCCAATACCCAGAAGTCCTTGCCCCCACCCCCCTGGCTGGAGTTCACCACCAGGCTCCCCCGACGCAGCGCCACCCGGCAGAAGGCCCCGGGGACAAGCCGAGTCTTTTGTCCGTGCAATACAAAAGGTCTCAAGTCTACGTGCCGGGGCTCGAACCGCCCCTCGATAAGGCACGGAGACCTCGAGAGTGCAAGCACAGGCTGCGAAATGTAGTTTGCCGGATCAGCCCGCACCTCCGCCGCGTAGGTCTCCCGCTCCTCCGCCGTAGAGTGTGGGCCTATCAGCATACCGTATCCCCCGGAACCTCCTACCTGTTTGACTACCAGGTCCTGAAGGTTGTCCAGAGTGTACTCCAGGTCCTGAGCGCGGCGACAGAGCCGGGTGTCCACATTCTGGAGAATAGTCTCCTCATTGAGATAATACCGCACCATATCCGGTACGTACGCGTAGACACTCTTGTCGTCCGCCACTCCCGTCCCGGGGGCGTTCACCAGGGCCACGTTGCCCAGTTTGTACGCATGTACCAGCCCCGGCACCCCCAGCAGCGAGTCTTCTCGAAACACCAGCGGGTCCAGGAAATCGTCGTCCACCCGCCGATAGACTATGTCCACCCGTTTCAGGCCATTGGTGGTGCGCATGTAGACCATGCCCTCTTTCACCACCAGGTCTTGTCCTTCCACCAGCTCTGCGCCTATCTCCTGCGCCAAAAATATGTGCTCGTAGAATGCAGAGTTATAGACTCCGGGCGTCAGAAGCACGATGGTCGGGTCTGACCTGCCGCTCGGCGCAAGCTCCAGTAGAGTCTGTCGCAGCACGCGCCCGTAGTGTTCAACCTCTTTCACCCGAGAAGTCCGGTACAGCCGCCTCAGGCTAGCTTTGGCCGCCTTCCGGTTCGCCAGCATGTAGGAAACGCCTGAAGGCACCCGAAGGTTGTCTTCCAACACCTTCCAGCCGTCGTTCGTACGCACCAGGTCAGTGCCACAAATGCCCACCCAGGTCCCGTAAGGCGCGGAGAAGCCTCGCATCTCGGTCCGGTACTGGGGACAGCCCATCACCACGTCCGCAGGAATCACTCCGTCCCGTATGATGCGAGCCTCGCCGTAGACGTCCTCCAGGAACATGTTAAGGGCCTTGAGCCTCTGCGTAAGACCCTTTTCGAGGTTATCCCAGTCTGCACTGGACATGGCCCGGGGGAGGCAGTCTATAGGAATGATTCGCTCGTCCGCCTCCTCGTCCCCGTATACGACAAAGGTAATCCCCTCCGTCGAGAACGAACGCATGACGCGTTCCTGGATATTCTGAAGTTCCTCGGCGGAAAATTGAGTCAGAGTCTCGTATATCTGCCGGGAGTGCTCCCTTGGGGAGCCGTCCGGCAGGAACATCTCGTCATATATCGAAGGATCGATTTCGTAAGTGTCAAAATCCACGGCAACAATCCAGCTACGAGAGCCATGAGTATACCAGAGCATTAGCTCTTATATGCTTTGAATGCAGAGTTTATGAAAAAATATTACATGCCATCTCAATAGCCTGTAATCTCGGATAGGCCTGAGATTGACCGGGCTTGCAGGGCCTGACTAAAATGCTGCCATCTCGTTTGGGTTGCCCTTTGAGCCTGAAAACCCCCGATATGGGAACCCTCGGTTGACATGCCTGGAGCAGGGACGTGATGGAAGTTCTGAGCAGAATCGGAGTGGGATCGGCAGCGAGGGTGTCGCTTGTTGGAGGTGTAGTCCTCGGATTGATTGCCGGGACTATCTATTCCTTCGGTGGCGCGATCCTCGACACTCTCGTCAGTGCAGGGTGGGTAACTTCGGACGAAACGCCTGGGCTAAGCTCTGGGACGGCACTTGCCTTTGGCGCTCTACTTGCAATGCCGGTTATCGGTGGTGCTGTGGGGTTAGTGGCTGGAGCATTCGGAGCTTGGCTGTATAACTCGGTGGCCAGCCGAGTTGGAGGGGTCAAGATCAATCTCCAACGATAAGCTCACCTCCAAATGGAGTGCTTGAGGAATTGGGTTGAGCCCTTTGGCGCAGGGGAAAGAAGTAAAGTGGGAGATCAACCAGTAACCGTTGTTGCCACGCGGCTTAAGCTGCGGAACTGTCTGCAACTTCGGCGATTCTTCAAGGTAAACGGAGAGATTAAGCGACAACTGAAAGTTGCTCCCGGCCTTATCGGCTACTGGCTCCACGCCGACTTCTTGCGGCTTCGTTTTTCCACGCTGTCAGTCTGGGAAAATAGCCGCGTCGTTGACGCTTTTGTGCAAACCGGCGCTCACTTGGCCGCGATGGCGACATTCGATGAAATCGCTATCCGCGATGCGTCGAGTTTCACGAGATGGGAGACGGCGGACCCACGGGAAACTACCTGGGAAGAAGCCGCTAGACGTCTGGTCTAGCTCCCCACGCTCGCTTCTCTTCCAGAGAAGACATGCGCTGCATTCCGCAACTAAGGCCGCCTCCCCCACCCGATGCATCACGCGCTGCAGTCCGCTGAATGCTTCGCAGCCTTGGTCCGTTACCAACGCCGTCTCACTCACCCCCACCCCGTACCGGCCCGATGTGAAAAGGATGATGGACGCTTGGACCTTTGGTGTGGGGGAGCAGCATCCTTCTTCGCTTATAATCTGCTTATGAATATAATAACGGGTATCGATTCTTTTATGGACGTGTTAAATGCTATCGGTATTTTCATCCTCATTCTGGCTATACCCAGACTTCTGACTGGACCCGGTACGAATGCAGGCATCACCGCCGGGGCCCTTGCCGCCATAGTCGCCACCCTCGTCTCCCTCCCACTCAAGTCCCCTGACGACCCCCTTTTCAACTCCGCAACAGTCGCCATTGCATCCATCTTGGTGGGCGTGCTAGCCGGACTGATCTGGCGAATGCTTGCCAATGCCAAGGGGCGCAGGATTAAATTCGCCATTCTTTGGGGCGTTTCATCCGTTACCGTCGGCTCAATGCTCATCTCTGCTTTCGCCATTCAACTCGACAATCTCGTCCCCTTCGCCCTTCCACTAGTCATAATCGTCTGCGTGATCACCGGCATGCTGACACCCGTACTTGGCCACCGGGACCCTCCGAGCGACGGGATCGTAAGCCTGCGGCGGATGCTGACACCAGTCTTTAGCCGGACCTCCTCACTCTTGCGATGGTGGGTAGCGCCAGTCGCCGTGACTGTGGCACTCGCCCTTGCCATACCTCTTGCAAACGTCGGTGATGAGGAATCCGGCAGGCTTGAACTCCCTCCGAAGTCGGGCCTTGTGCCCCAGGCCCCTTCCATGTACCTTGAAACCATATAGCCTGTCTGGAGGTCCTGAATGCCGATACCCCAACCACGAGCCAAGGCTTTTGTCACCGTATTGGCCTTGGCCATGCTTCTCCTCCTCGCAGCGGCCTGCGGCTCTGTCGATGTAACCCTAGAACGCACAACTTCCACCCCCGCCCCGGACCCCACCCCCACGTCGGCCCCCGCCGATACCCCTGTTCCCACAACAGCGCCCGCCGACACACCCGTCCCCACAGAGCCTCCTCCCGCCGAACCGGGCTCATATGAAGGCGTCACCTTTGTAGTCGGCGAGGGATCGGAGGCCACCTTCACCGTCGAGGAGAAACTCGCCAGTCTTCCTCTGCCCAACGACGCCGTAGTCCGCACCACCTCCCTTTCCGGCGAAGTCTACTTCGATGGCCGTCCCTCAGTCATCGATATCCAACTGCACGAGCTCGAAAGCGATCAGTCCCGCCGGGACCGCTACATCCGCGAAAGAATGTTTCCCAACGACCCCATTGCCACCTTCACCCTGCCCGACGCCCGGCCCCTCCCCGAAGGCTTCTCCGATGGGCAGGAGGTCACAACAGAGATCACCGGCCAGTTGGAAATCAGGGGCGTCCAGGCTCCCGTGACCTTCCAGATCGAAGCCCGGGACGACGGCGACGTTGTCCACATCCTTGGGCGCACAACCTTCGTCTGGTCCGACTTTGAGATCCCTGTCCCCAACGTCGGGAGCTTCGTCCGAGTCACGGATGAAGTCACCGTCGAAATTCTCATATCCGCCCGACCTTCCGGAGGCTGATCAAAGGACAGACAATGAAATTTGGCCTATTTGTCAACGCTCAGCATCCGGCCGGGGAATCCGTGGCCCTGCGCATCGCCGATGCCTCAGACCAGGTCCGGCTGGCCCGCGACGTGGGATTCGACATGATCTGCGCCGGCCAGCACTATCTCTCCCACCCATACCAGATGAGCGCCATCATCCCCCTTCTCGCCAGGCTCACCGCCGACGCCGAGGGCATGGAGATCGCAGCCACGGTGCTCCTGATCCCCCTGCTTAACCCCGTGGACGTAGCGGAGACCTGCGCCACGCTGGACGCCATGTCGGGCGGGCGTTTTGTCCTCGGCATCGGGATCGGGTACCGGGACGAAGAATACACGGCCTTCGGAATCAAACGCTCCGAGCGCATCCCCCGCCTCAACGAGGCCATGGACATCATCCGCCTTCTCTGGACCCAAGACGAGGTGGATTACAAAGGCAAGTACTACGAGATTCCCAAGGTCCGAATAGCCACCCATCCCGTGCAGAAGCCCCACCCCCCCATATGGGTCGCGGCCAACGGCCCTCCCGCAATAGCTCGGGCCGCTCGCTGGGGTTATCCCTGGATAATCAACCCACACGCCACCATAGGCTTGATCTCAGGCCAGCTTGATTACTACCGCAAGGTCGCGTCCGAGGCCGGTCAACCCATGCCCGACACCCTTCCCATGATGCGCGAGCTGTACGTTGCGGAGGACTCGAAGACCGCATATGAAGAGAGTCGTCCGTACCTGGAAAGCAAGTACGCCGCCTACGCATCCTGGGGACAGGACAAGGAGCTGCCCGAAGGCGAGTCATTCTCCGTCCCCTTCGACCAGTTGGCCCGAGACCGCTTCCTGATCGGCGACCCCGACGAAGTCGTCCGGGAGATTCAGCGCTACCGAGACGAGCTTGGGGTCAACCACCTGAACCTCCGGCTCCAGTGGCCCGGCATGCCCCACGCCAACGCCATGCGCCAGTTGGAACTCCTCGGCAAGGAAGTTCTTCCCAAGTTCAGATAGCCACCCTATATAGGTACTGATGGAGCTCAGCAACAAGATAAGCCCCTTCCTCTGGTTCGATGGGAGAGCCAAAGAGGCGGCAGATTTCTACGTATCCATTTTCAAGAACGCACGGCTGCTCGGCGTATCCCAGCTCGAGGCAGGCCCCGCCGAGGGTAATCACTTCGTTGAATTCGAACTGGAAGGACTGAAGTTCGCCGCCGTGGATGCCGGCCCGACGTTCAAGTTCACCCCTGCCATCTCCTTTGTAGTCACGTGCGACACCCAGGAGGAAATCGACCATTTTTGGAACTCCCTCGCCGAAGGTGGCGCCCACGAGCAATGCGGGTGGCTAAAGGACAAATTCGGCCTTTCCTGGCAGGTAGTGCCCGCCGTCCTGCCCAGGCTAATGGAAAAGGCTCCGGACAGAGTCATGGAAGCCTTGTTGAATATGGGGAAACTGGACATTGGAGAGCTAAGCAAAGCCGCGGGAGTGTAAAGAGCCTATGACCACTCTTCAAATTGGAAACCGCACCACCGTCGGAATCGCCGTTCCCCAGATGTTCCCTCCCGGGCCCACCGACCTCGGTCTCATCAAGGACCACCTTACCCTCGTCGAGGCCCTTGGCTATGAAAGCGTCTGGACCCAGCACGGAGTCTTCGCCACCAGCCCCAACCTGGACCCGTTCACCCTCCTCGCTTATGCCGCGTCCTTCACTCAGACCATCAAGCTAGGCATCTCCGTTGTCGTTCTCCCATACCACGATCCTGTGAATGTGGCCAAGATTTCGGCGAGCCTCGACCAGATTTCTGGCGGGCGGCTCATACTGGGTGTCGGGATTGGGGAGGGCCGAGAGATGTACCCCGCCTTCGGTTTCGATTCCTCCCACCGGATTGCCCGCTTCGAAGATGCGGTCACACTTATCCGACGGCTGTGGTCTGAGCCCAGTGTCGACTTCCAAAACCGCTTCTGGGACCTGAAGAACGTCTCCATTAACCCAAAGCCCCTTCAAAGGCCCTCTATCCCTATCTGGTTTGGCGCTTCGGCCGATTCGGCGGTCGAGCGTTCAGCCAGAATGGGAGACGGGTTCATGGGCGCGGGTGCAGCCAACGCCTCCGACATCGCGGCGTTCAGGAAGGTTCTCGCCAAGCTGCGCTCTGCCCTCGAAGAGAACGGTCGGGATCCCGCCGACTACCCAATCTCCAAGCGGGTCTATCTTGCAATAGACGACGACAGGCAGTTGGCGGAGCGGAAGATCCAGGAGTGGTTCGTGGACCACTACCACAGCGCCGAGCTGGGCATGAAGGTTTCGCTGATAGGCTCCGTGGATGAGATCGTTGACAAGCTCGGGCCCCTGGCCGAGGAAGGGCTGGACATGATCATGTTCAACCCCGTCTACAACCTCATCGAGCACGCTCAGGTGATTGCCGAACGCGTCGTCCCCCAACTCTAACAACCCCGACGTTAAGCCCTCCCAGTGCAGGATTCCCCAATGCCTGCTATCATCTACCCCGCTGTATCGACGCCCACCAGCAGGAGACCTCAGACATGCAGACCCTAGCCCAACTGCTCGACGCCGGTGCCCCGGACAAGGCCGCAATAGTAGTGCCCGGAGGCCCGAGCCTGACCTATAACCAGCTACACGACCAGGTGGAAGAGTTGGCCGCTACTCTATCTGCCGCCGGTTTATCCAGGGGGCAGGCAGCAGCCATAGTCCTGGGCAATGACATCCGGTTCATAGCCACATTCCTCGCCGTGGCCCGGCTAGGCGCCGTGGCCGCCCCCCTCAACCCCAACTACACCGAAGACGAATATCGATTCTACATGGAAGACGCGGGCGCTTCACTGGCCATACTGCCCCCGGAGGAACACCCTGCCCGGGGAGCGGCCCAGGGGCTAGGCCTATCCTGCATTGAGGCCCATGACTCGGGCGACGGGGTTGTCCGTCTGACGAAAGAAGGCGCAACCCTGACAGGCAAGGGCCAACCCGAGGGCCCCACCCCCGACAACATTGCCCTCTTCCTTCACACCAGCGGCACTACCAGCCGACCCAAGGGCGTACCCCTCAGCCATGAGAACCTCGCAACGTCCCTGGGCAACATTGTAGGCACTTACGACCTTACGGAAGAGGACCGGGCGCTGATGATAATGCCCCTCTTCCATGTCCACGGACTCCTCGGGGTCCTTTTCTCCACCTTCGCCAGTGGAGGCACGAACATAGTCCCGAGCCGGTTCAGCGCCAGCAACTTCTGGCCCGTGGCCCAGGAACAGGCCGCCACGTGGTACTCGGGCGTCCCGACTATGCACCAAATTCTTCTAACACGCGCCGACGACGACAACGCGCCTCGGGGCACGTTCCGCTTCATCCGCTCCTGCAGCGCCGCACTGGCGCCCGCCGTAATCGAAGGGCTTGAGGCGCGCTTCGACTCCCCCGTTCTGGAAGCCTACGGCATGACCGAGGCCTCCCACCAGATGTCCTCCAACCCCCTGCCTCCGGCCCAGAGATTTGCAGGCACCGTGGGCCAGGGCACGGGCGTTCAAATCGCCATTTTGAACGAGTCCGGAGCCATGCTCGCGGACGGGGAGCGGGGGGAGGTGGTCATCAAGGGCCCCAACGTCATGAAGGGTTACCGCAACAACCCCGAGGCCAATGCCTCTTCCTTCACTGACGGCTGGTTCAGGACCGGTGATCAGGGCTTTCTGGACGATCTCGGTTACCTCAGCATTACGGGCCGGCTTAAGGAGTTGATCAACCGCGGTGGCGAGAAGATATCACCCCTTGAAGTCGACGCAGTCCTTGCCCAGCATCCCGCGGTGCAGGATGCCATATGTTTCGGAGTCCCGGACGTGAAGTACGGAGAGGAAGTCCACGCGGCGGTCGTGCTCAGCGCCGACGCAACCCAGGAAGAGATTCAGGCCTTCTGCCAGAAACACCTAATCGAATTCAAGGTGCCAAAGACAGTCCACATCGTCGAAACCCTGCCTCGAACCGCCACCGGAAAGATACAACGCAGAAATGTCGCGTCGCAATTCAGCTAAAAAGCCATCAACGCAACCCCAAGCCCCACGACCCTGGTCTAAAGTTGTCCTCTGGGCCGCGGCAATCACGCTGGCCATAGTGTTGGCAACCGCCATCATCAACCCCCTCTTCGACCGGGGAGTTAACTGGGGACTGCTCTTCATACTCTCGTCGCTGGTCTTCATAGTCCTGGTCTCGGCCTTCCGTCGGCGCTGGATCTAACCCCTAGCCTCCCCATCCGTCATTCCCGACCCCGATTGGAGCGGTGTCCTACTCCCTCTACATTGATGGGAGTAGGCTGGGGTGAGGGTGATCCCTCCCCTTCCCGATATAAGGCGCCTCAGCCTGCTGAAAGCCCCCTTGGGCGAAGCGTAAACCCATCCCAAGGGGCGGGGCCGCCCACCCTGAGCGACGAGTCGAAGGGTCGAGCGTGGGGGCGGCCCACATACCTCCAACCCGTCACGCCTGTCTTCCACCATTCCACGCCCTTCCCTGTCATTCCGGGGCTCCGCGAGGTCGAAGATGTCCAAGATGCGCCTGGGCGTCCCCCAAGTGTGACATCAACTCCCGTGCGACCTCAAAATTGATGGTTACCGGGAGAGGGAATTGACCTCATAATTGCGGTTACCGGCAGTGTTCCAGGATAGCGGCTGACCCCGACGCCATGCTAGCCCCAGCAGCTTGTCGGTCTCGGCATCGATCTGACGGCTCAGCCAGAGTGGATTGAGCGACAGGTAGAGCTTCTCCAGCAACATCTGCCGAGTTCGTGAGACCGCACCGCTGCTGAGCATCCGTTGGTACGGGGTCGCTCCCTCGTCGTGGTGTCGGATGACCTTGGCCCCGTGCCCACTCCTCGCAGTCAGTCTTCGGACCGGCTGAAAGAAGTTCACGTGAAGCCTCGCCAGCGAGTAGACCTCGGTGAGTTGTTTGAAGGCTGCTGACGAGGCGTACCGTGCGTGTCCGGTCAGACGCCGCACCACAGCACCGTTCTTCTGCTCGACGTGGGCACTGTCGTTCTTACGGTAGGGCCTGCTCCTGGTGAAGGTGATCCCCTTCTCCTCGCAGTAGCTGTAGAGCCCTCTGTTGATGAACTCTGACCCATTATCGCTGTCCAGTCCCAGCAGAGGGACGGGCAGCCTCCGATGCATCCTGCGTATAGCAGCTCCCACACGCTCCTGTGTCTTACCCCAGACCACGTCCATCTCCACCCACCCAGTGGCCACGTCCACCGCCGTAACCGTCCACAGATGGAACCCCTCAACCGTCGGACCGCAGTGTGCCACCGTGTCCACCTCGACAAAGCCCGGCCTCGCATCGTCCCAGTCCCTGAAGGTACGCACGGCAATGCGGTTCCTAAGCAGTGTCCCGGGCTTGGTCAGGCTGTGCGTCCTCTTTCTGACAGGCGCCTGATCCGCAGCCAGGAGCCGCTCCAGAGTTGCCGCACTTGCACGCCTGAGCAGAGTATCAGTGGCAGGGTCGGTCTCCAGCTCTCCGAAAGCCGCCAGTCGTGACGCCATCTCCCCCACAAACGGCTGCAGCCTCCTGGCTCCGATCCCACTGGCAGCCTCGTGAACCACCCTGGCCGCCGTCGCCACGTCAGCACCGTACTCGACCGGTCTACCCACACGGCCGCCTCTCCCCTTTCGAGTTCGACCGGACAGCAGCCGGACCGCCGACTTCCTGTGGTAGCCGGTCACAGCTACCACCTCGTCGAGGATCCTTCCCTTCTCGGTCCTGTCCGCCTCGCGGTACCTGTCCCCCTGTCGTTCGCAGTACTCTTGAATGCTCACTCGGTTCACGATTACCTCCCCGTGGTTTGGGTAACCGTAATTTTGAGGTGCATTCCCCAGCTCGGTAACCAAAATTATGAAGCCATGCGCCTCCTTGACCCTACTGGAACAGTCGTGCTAATCTACTCACCGTTCGAACACCAACCCAACTATCTCAAGGAGGAAACAACAACCCAGGGAAGCCCACCCGACCCGCCCGAGGCCTCAACGCCTAAGCCCATCCCAACGGCCCTCGCGCAGGCCCGCAGCTCAAGCGACCGGTGCCACCTCCTCACCCCACCGGGTCCCGTGCCTTTTTCCCAGGTAGTCAGGCGATGGAAGATGCCTGCACAGAGCCATAGCAGACCGGCCATACCCCGCCGAGACCCCGTCCCGGAGGCCGGTTAGCAGCGAGCTTACGCTATATCAAGCCAGGGGTGGCGGACCGGCTATCCCCGGCCGAGACTCCCTCTCGGATGTTGGCCCGCCCGGCGAGCTTACGCCATATCAAGCTAGGGGCCGTCGGGCCGCATAGACCCTCGGGTGGCCCACGCAAATACATTATCTGAGGGGGCTGTGCAGCCCGATCACTGGCCCCCACCATGCCTGCGGGCATTCAGAGGCGGGGTCAAGGCCTGACTGTCTGCCCGGACAGTCGGAGCCCTCCATCGAGCGTTAGGGCGCGGCCGGCTGCAATCCGCCCTCGGCGGACCTCTAGGCCCGCGACAGCCGGAACACCGCATGAGCGTAGAGGCCGACAGGCTCAACAGGCGTCTTCCATCGCCCCCCACAACAGACAGAACGAAAACCCAAACCCCACAATCGAAGATGCTGCAGGCGGAACACCCGCCTATGGAGGGTGGAACACCCACGTAAGGAGGACTGAAGAAAGACCCGATGTGTCACTAATCTACCGAACGAGTACACTCCGTTGTCCCTGCCATGCCTCTGGGTTAGAATGCCGGGGCACGATTCCACACAGTACCTTTCCCGGAGGTGGCCCTTGCCCTACGACACCCTTCTCTACGAAAAGACCGGCCAGATAGTCAAGGTGACCCTTAACAGGCCCGACGTCCTCAACGCCATCAGCGACGAGATGGTAAAGGAGATCCGCTTGGCCATTGATGAGGCCGACGCCGACCCCGGAGTCCGCGTCGTTATCCTCACAGGTGCCGGGCGTTCCTTCTCCGCCGGCTATGATATCAAGCCTCGGGAAGACGGCCGTCCTGCAGCCGACCCGCAGGGCTTTGAAATCGGCGACTATATAAAGCTCTGGTGGGACCGGGACGCCTACGATACGGACCAGTTCACCCACTTCTGGAAGCTGGGGGTGCCGGTTATCGCATCCGTCAGGGGATACTGCTTCGGGGGTGGTTTCTGGTACAGCATGGCCTGCGACATCACCATAGCCGCCGACAACGCCGTCTTCGGCCAGCCCGAGGTTCGGCACATCTCCAATACCTCATTTATGCTCGCTGCCCTGTCGAACTGGAAGCAGGCCCACCGATGGGCCCTTACCGGTGACCACATGGGCGCCGAGGAAGCCCTACGCATCGGGGTAGTCACACAGGTAGTCCCCGAGGCTGACCTGGACGCCGAGACCTGGGCCCTCGCCGAACGCATTGCCCTGGTCCCCGAGGCCTCTGTCCGAGTCAACAAGGCAGTTACCTGGATGGGCCTGGAGGCTATGGGCCTCGGAGCAGCGATGCAGGTTAACGCAGCCCTTTCCAGCGTGGCCCACAGCTCCCACGGAGGCCATCGGGAAGCCCTCTGGGACGCCCAGGCTACAGGAGGCCTCAAGGGTTTTCTTGAAGCCCGGGACGGCCCCTTCCTCCCCGAGCCCTTCGGCCCCAAATCCAAGAAGAAGAAATGACTACCCCCACCCACGACGCCATAGTCATCGGAGGAGGCCACAATGGCCTCACCTGCGCTGCATATCTCGCCCGGGCGGGGCTCAAAGTCCTGGTTCTCGAACGCAGGGACATAGTCGGCGGCGCCTGCACAACCGAGGAGCTTATCCCCGGCTACCGGTTCCCCGCCTGTGCCTACCACTGTCACATGCTCCAGGCCAAGGTCATCGACGAGCTACAGCTTCGCAGCCACGGCTTTGATGTAATCCCTCTCGACCCAGTCAGGTTCCTGCCCTTCCCCGACGGCTCCCAGATCAACCTCTGGCGAGACACTGACCGGATGATCAAAGAGATCGCAGCTATCTCCCCCAAAGACGCCGAAGCCTATCCTGCCTGGGACAGGTTCTGGGAGAAGGCCGCCCGTCTGGTCCAGGACTACGTCCTGTCTCCGGCTCCCACCCTCGCCGAGCTCTTCGACCGGGCCCGGGCCACGGGCGACGAGGATGTGCTGGAAACCATGCTTACCGTCAGCATGAAGGACCTGGTCGAGGACCACTTCGAGTCCGAGCAGGTGCGGGGTGCTTTCATCGGCGCCGCCGAGACCGGAGACCCCGCATCCGTGGGGTCTGCTTTCGCCATTGCCTATTTCCACATCGACCGGTTCACCGATCCCAGGAACATGGGCCTGGCAAGGGGCAGTATGGGGGCCATTACCCAGGCCATGGCCAGATCGGCCGCCAGCTTTGGCGCCGAAGTCCGCACAGATTCCCCCGTCTCCCAGATCATCGTACGGGAAGGGCACGCGGTGGGCGTCGCACTGGAGGATGGCACTGAGTTCTACGCCCCCACCATCGTCTCCAATGCCGACCCCAAGCGGACCTTCCTGGACCTGCTCAACCCTGACGACCTGAACTCCGACTTCCGTCGCAGGGTGCAACGTCTCAAGACCCAGTTCTCCAGTGTGAAGCTACACTGCACGCTGACCGGCCTCCCCGACTTCAGCCGCCATCTGGGCGCGGGGTTCGATCCCAAGATGTTGGCCATGATCAAGATTTGCCCTTCCATCGACTACTTCGAGGCCAACCTCCGGGATGCCCTGGCCGGCCGCTTTACCAACAGCCCCCAGATGTACATCCAGATACCGTCCGTCTATGACGACTCCCTCGCCCCTCCAGGCCACCACGTCATGTCCATGTGGATGCAACTCCAGCCGGTCACACTTTCCGACGGGGACTGGGACCACGCACACCAGCAGATCTTCGATGTCCTCATGGATACCATGTCCGTATACGCACCCAACATCCGCGAAGTCGTCGGCCAGTGGCAGGTGATGACTCCGATGGACATCGAAAGAAGGGTCGGCCTCACCGACGGCAATATCCGCCAACTCGACACCATTCCGGGCCAGCTATTTTCTCGCAGGCCGCTGCCCGGATGGTCGGACTACGGAACGCCGGTCAACGGGCTGTATCTATGTGGCGGCGGGACTCACCCAGGCGGAGAGGTCACGGGCGCCCCGGGCCACAACGCAGCCCACGCCATCCTCAGCAATCTGGATCGCGGCTAACCCCCCAGCTTCGTCCCAACAAACTCCGGGTGGCCAGCGAGGAACGCTTCCACATTCATCCCCCTGCTACCCTCCATCTGCACCTTCTTCAGTCTTAGCTGACCCTGCCCCGTCTGCACCACCACCCCGCCCGTCCCCTTTGTCACCAGTCCCGGCTCACCCACCTCCCCTTCTACCGGTTCCGCTTCCAATGTCTTCAGCCTCCGGCCTATCCATTTGGTGAAGGAACCGGGCCACGGGTCATAGGCCCTGATTCTTCGGTCTATCTCAACCGCCGACAGATCCCAGTCGATCTCCCCATCCCCCCGAGCCGCCTTCCGGCTGTAGGTAGCCAGCGCATCGTCCTGCACACTTGGCTCGAGCAAACCCCGGGTCCAGCCCCTCAGCGTTTCCACCAGGAGCCGCCCTCCCATCTCCGCAAGTCTTTCGGTCAGTGCCCCAGTCGTGTCCCGCGGGCCAATCGGGACTCTGACTGATCCTAGAATCGGGCCGGAGTCCACCTTTGGCTCCACCAACATTACGGTCACTCCGGTCTCGTCGTCCCCTTCCAGGATGGCATTGGCCACCGGCGCAGGGCCTCGATGACGCGGCAGCAGAGAGGGGTGGACGTTAAGGACGCCGTACGTCGGCAGGTCCAGCGTCCATTTTGGGAGGATACGGCCATACGCGGCGACCACCGCAACATCGGGCTTGAGAAACTCCATTTCCGCTCGGGAGTCGTTGGTAGAGAGAGTTTCCGGCTGGAATACGGGCAGCCCCCGAGTCTCGGCCAGGACCTTTACCGGTGACTTCCTCGTCTTCTTCCCCCTGCCGGATGGCCTGTCCGGCTGGGTGTATACTCCGACGATTTGCAGCCCACTCGCAATCAGGCGTTCAAGGGTGGGGACACCAAAATCAGGTGTCCCCATGAACACGCATCGGAGGGCTTGGAAACCTTCAGGAATGTTGAATCGGCACCTCTTCTCGGTCTAGTTTTGGGCGCATTATAGGGGCTGGGCATGGGGTCGGCAAAGCATTTCAGCGTGGTGAGTCTGCTCCACGAATAACCCACCAAAAGACCCGCAAAATTTGCCCTTCTCATTCATTGACAAGCCCATATTTGGGGATGTTATCCTCTTTTCGTTGGTGGAGGACCAACTCTTTTGCAGCCCTTCCGCCCCAATGGCGGACCCGGTTCAACGATCCGATTCGAGGAAGGGATTGCAGATGGATTCTTAGGCCCGGAGTTCCAGGCCCTAGCCTGAACACTGCGCCTCCCCCACCCCGGCTTGATGAGATAAACACCTACGCCTTATCTCGTCGCGCCTAGAATACGGCCCGTCCTTACCAGGAGGCAATGGAAGAAGACAAAGCAAAAGAAGTCTGGCGCGTGGCCCTGGGAGAGTTGGAGCTCCAGGTAACTCGACCTTACTTCGACACGTACCTTAAGGGTACCGTCGGGGTCTCATCAGGCGAGGGCCGGTTTAGCGTGGGAGCGCCAAATGCCTTTGTCACCGAGTGGTTGCGCCTCAAGATGAGGCCTCGTATTGAGGAGACTCTTAGCGGCCTGCTGGGCAGACCGATTGCGGCTGAGTTCCTTGTATCCGCCCACCCGAGCCACCCTCCCCAGACTTTCACACCTTCCACCGCAGTAACCGGCGATCTCACGCCCGGTGCGGGTACTGACGAAACCTACGCCCCTTCTGCAGGACACAATTCCGCCCCTCTCAACCGAACCTTCACGTTTGCCTCCATGGTCGTCGCCAGATTTAACAGGGTTGCCCATGCTGCGGCACAGGCCGTAGCAGAGGACGCCGATTATCCGTTCAATCCCCTGTTCATCTACGGAGACGTTGGCCTGGGAAAGACCCATCTTCTCCATGCCATAGGCCACGACGCTATTTCCCGGCATCGGGACATGCTTTATGTCGGGGCGGAGCAGTTCACCACCGACTACGCAGAGGCGGCCCGGGAGAGGGACTTCGGCAACTTCAGACGGAAGTACCGGGAAGTCGACTTGCTGATGGTGGACGACATACAGTTCATCGGGGGCAAACGGCAGACCCAAGAGGGCTTCTTCCACGTGTTCAACCACCTCCACGGGTCAAACCGGCAGCTCGTAGTTGCTGGTGACAGGCACCCGAGGGATATCGAAGCCCTTGACCCCAGACTCGTGTCACGATTCGAAGGAGGCCTCTTGGCCGACATCACCGGCCCAAGCCTCGACACCCGGGTGGCAATCCTTAAGCTAAAGTGCTCTGCCATGAACATTGATGTACCTCGTGCGGTCCTGGATATGATTGCCCGAATGATAGATGGCAGCGTCAGGCAACTCGAAGGAGCTCTTAATCGAGTGCTTGCTCTGGCGAAGGCAGAGTCCAAGCCAGTTACCCTGGCTTTGGCCAGCGAGGCGCTCCTTAAGGGAGCCGAGCTGTCCCCAACAAACACCTCCTCCGATGCCATCATAGAGCTCACTGCCACACACTTCGGTCTATCCTTAGAGGAGATCACAGGCAAGCGCAGGCTGAAGAGTTACGTACAAGCGAGGGACATGGCGATGTATCTCCTCCGCGAAGAACTCCATCTCACACCCATGAGGATTGGCGCCCTCTTCGGAGACAGGACGCCTGCAGGAGTTAGTGCATCATGCCGCAAGGTTGCTGAACACGTGAGGTCCAGTAAGTCAACAAGGCTGGATCTGGCGCGCATCAGAGACACACTATTTAGCACCGCTCCCATCTAACTCGCCTGTTTTACAAACCAATCCAACTGGTCTGTAGAACAAACCTCTGCCCATTACATTCCCCCTATGTACCCAGAATTTCCCGGTGCGTACCTTACTTAAATCCACGGAATACCGTCTCCTCATACCTCGGATATAATGAGCGCATATCCTGCGCTATCTCGCCTCTTCCACAAACAAATCCAGAAACTTGGCATACAAGGCAACGGTCAGGATGCACCAACTTATACAAATCACTCCTTATAAAGACTGGATTTCTAGCAAATAACTTTCTAACGCGCCAACTCCTATAGGCCTCTATTATTCCTATGAGATATAACTACTAGATACTGTTAGAAGTCCAAATCCATGATTAAACAAAAGAAAGATAGCCATACAAATGATGGTTGACAACGTGCTGGTGGTTTTGTCTGGCGGAAGAGGAGGTAGGGGAGCGGTCACCTTCAGAAAAGAAAAGTTTGTGCCTTTTGGCGGCCCGGATGGAGGTGACGGAGGCCAAGGTGGGTGCGTACTGCTGAGGCCTACTGAAGAAGTCCGATCACTTGCTCATCTAATAACTACACCACGGCTCGAGGCTCATCCGGGAGGAGACGGTCGCCGGTCAAACAAGATAGGAAGGGCAGGTGAAGACCTCTCGATATCAGTGCCCGTGGGTACGGTTGCAGAAGTGTCTGGGGAGAATGAGCGGTTTACCCTGGACATGATGTGCGCCGAGGAGAAACACCTGGTTTGTAGTGGGGGCGCTGGCGGAAGAGGCAATAGATCATATGCTACGTCCACGATGAAAGTGCCCAGAATGGCGGAGGTTGGGGAAGCTGGGGAGACAAGGCAAGTTAATCTGACATACAAGATGCCCTGCGACGTGGCGATAGTAGGAGAGCCTAACGTTGGGAAATCTTTGCTCCTGAACAAGATGACTGCTGCTGGAGCAAAGGTAGCCGACTATTGGATGACAACGGTCGATCCTGTAGTCGGTGTGATGGAGTCTAACTGGACCCAGTACCGGGTTGTCGAGGTGCCATCGGTGTGGTCTACATCCAGATCTGGGGATGGGGTGTTGAAACATGCCCACAGGGCATCGGTTGTGGCGGTGGTCTTGGACGCTTCTGAGGAGTGTTTAGCAGATGCATACCGCCGGGTGACTGGTGCCCTAGCCTTGAGGGATGGGTACGTGTTCGGAAAGCCCCGGTTAGTAGTGGTGAACAAGGCGGACCTTTGTGATGCGCGGGAGCACGAGGGACTTGGGGACACACATGAATTCCCTGACGCTGTGGGAGTGTGCTACGTGTCAGCAGCGACTGGAGAAGGGATCCCTGAACTGATGGGGCACCTGGTGGAAATGGTGAGTGCTACGGATAGCGAGTCGCCATCTCTCGTAGCAGAGGAGACACCGGTACTTCGACCCATGCCGATGCGCAGGCGGATCTCCGTGGTTAAGGAAGCCGAGGCCTATGTGGTCCATGCGGGCGAGTTGGAGAGACTCGTCAGGGGCACCGACATATCCGATTGGGAGGCCCGGATGCAACTGATGTCCCTGCTGGAGAAGGCCGGCGTCCATCAAGCCTTGCAGAAGGCAGGGGTGGAAGAAGGCGATACGGTAAGGATAGGTGGAGCGGAGATGGAATGGACATGAGGGTCGGGGTCCTGGGTGGCACCTTTGACCCGGTCCACAATGGCCACCTTATCATCGCTGAGGAGGCACAGTCCAAACTGGGACTCTCCCAGATCCTGTTCATTCCCGCAGGCCGCCCCTGGTTCAAGGACGGCGAGAACGTGTCTGATATGAAGTGGCGTCTCGACATGCTCCGCCTTGCCGTGGAGGGAAATCCCAGCTTTTCGATAGACACCCAGGAACTGGAACGCCCCGGCGCTTCCTATACTGTAGATACCATAGAGCAGCTTGCGGCGCGGATGGGAGACGGCGTAGAGCTCTACTTCATCATAGGGCTGGACGCACTGTCCGAATTGGGTAGATGGAAAGAGCCTGTGAAGCTCGCCTCCATCTGCCACTTCGCGACCATGCGTCGACCCGGTTACACGGACCTCGATATTGCCGCGTTGGACAGCGACGTGCCTGGAGTATCCGAGAGGATCCACGTACTGGACAACGTCCAGGTGGACATCAGCTCATCCGGGATTCGCGAGCGGGTGGAGAAGGGGCTGTCGATAAGGTACCTGGTGCCCGCAGCGGTGAGGTGTTACATCGAAGAGAACGGATTGTATAAGGCGCAGAACGGTTAAGGACTGACAGGACGGGTGCGTGGGGTGGAGGAGGTGAGGCAAAGGTAGGGAGGGATGCTTGCCTCCGCAGGAATGGCGGAGAAGGCGGCAGGGAGTGTACCGGAAATCGAGCGGCTAGATATCCAGGTTTCTGACGTTCTTGGCGTGGTTCTGGATGAAGCGCTTGCGGGGCGGGACCTCGTCTCCCATCAGGGTGTTGAAGATGTCATCGGCTTCCATCTCGTTGTCGACGGCGACTTTGAGGATGGTCCGGGTCTCCGGGTTCATGGTGCTTTCCCAGAGCTGGTCCGGATTCATCTCACCCAGGCCCTTGTAGCGCTGAATGGCTATGCCCCGGGTGTCGCTGTGGCGGTCAATCATCGAGGCCAACTCGCTCCAGGACACTTCCTCGTTGAGGTCCTTGTCCTTCTTGGTGACCCGGAAGCTGCCGTGGGAGACTACATCCTTCACTGCGGGGTAGATTTCCTTGCAGGTGTGCATGGGAGGAGCGTCGACGATCTGCAAGGGTATAGTGGCGCCGGTATCGCCGCCCCAGGAGACTTCAATCTTCTGCGGTGCGTGACCGTTGGACGGGACATTGACGGCGAAGCCCCGGGCCTCGAACTGCTTCACGAGCCCCGTCAGCTCATCTACCTCACCCTCGTCCTCTGCGCCCTCTTCGGAGAACCCGTTCTTGACGAGGCCTTCCATCAGCCCGGGCGCAACCTCATCGGGGAGGCCGACGTCTCTCCAGGCTCCGCCGAACCGCTTCAGGGGTTCTATCAGCCGGGCGATCTCCGTGCCGGAGAAAGTCCGCTCTCCGTCCAAGCTGGTGACCTGGATACCGCCAAAGGCTCGGCGGGCATACCAGGCGTCCTTCTCGCCGTCAGAGAACTTCCATTCGGCCTTCTTTCCCTTGCTGACCCGGTACAAGGGAGGCTGGGCTATGTACAGGTAGCCCCCCGTTATAAGCTCGGGCATATTGCGGAAGAAGAAGGTGAGGAGCAGGGTGCGGATGTGAGAGCCGTCCACATCAGCGTCGGTCATGATAATTACGCGATGGTAGCGGAGCTTGGAACAGTCGAAAGTCTCCTTTATGCCGGTGCCCAGGGCGGTTATCAACGCTCGTATCTCTTCGTGGGCGAGCATCTTGTCGGGTCGGGCCTTCTCCACGTTGAGGATCTTGCCCTTGAGGGGAAGGATGGCCTGGAACTTGCGGTCCCGGCCCATCTTTGCGGAGCCGCCCGCCGACTCACCCTCTACTATGTAGACCTCGCTCCTGCTGGGGTCACGCTCTGAGCAGTCGGCAAGCTTGCCGGGCAGGCTGCCGCCGTCGAAGGCGCCCTTGCGCAGGACCATCTCCCTGGCCTTGCGAGCGGCCTCTCGGGCCCTAGCCGCGGTCAGGCACTTTTCGATAATCCTTCTTGCATCCTGGGGGTGCTCTTCAAGGTACTTCCCGAGCCCTTCGGACATGGCAGACTCGACGAGGCTCTTCATCTCGGCGTTGCCGAGCTTGCCCTTGGTCTGGCCTTCGAACTGGGGGTCGGTCAGCTTGACGCTGATTACTGCGGTGAGGCCTTCCCTTACGTCCTCGCCGGAGAGGTTGGTCTGGTCGTCCTTGAGGAGCTTGCCCTTGCGGGCGTAGTCGTTCAGGCCCCGGGTCAGTCCGGCCCGGAAGCCCGAGACGTGGGTACCGCCGTCGGCGGTGTTGATGCAGTTGGCGAAGGAGAGGGTCGTCTCCGAGAAGCCGTTGTTGTACTGCATGGCTATCTCGATGCTCGACCCGTCGGCTATTTTCTGGATGGATATGGGCAGGGCGGTGACGGAGCCGCGGTTGCGGTTCATGTGGCGGACGAAGCTGGATATGCCGCCTTCGAAGAAGAAGGTGAGCTCATTTTCGGCGAGGGGTCTCCGCTCGTCGACGAGGCGTATTTCGAGGCCCTTGTTGAGGTAGGCGGTTTCGCGGAAGTGGTCTGCGAGGGTATCGAAATCGTAGTCGAGCTCGGTGAAGATTTCGGAGTCGGGCTGGAAGGAGATCCTGGTGCCAGTACCCTCTGCGGGGCCGACCTTCCTGATCTCGTCTATCCTGAGGCCCTTGCGGAACTCCTGCTCGTAGAGGGAGCCGTTACGGCGGACCTCGGCGCGAAGATGGGTGGAGAGGGCGTTGACGACCGAGGCTCCGACGCCGTGGAGGCCTCCGGAAACCTTGTAGCCGCCGCCTCCGAACTTGCCGCCGGCGTGGAGGATGGTCATGACGGTTTCCAGGGCTGAGACGCCGGTTGTGGGGTGCTTCTCGACGGGGATGCCGCGACCGTTGTCGGAGCTGGTGATGGAGCCGTCCTTGTGGATGGTGACGAGGACCTGGTCGCAGTAGCCGGCCATGGCCTCGTCGACGGAGTTGTCGACTATCTCGTAGATGAGATGGTGGAGGCCGCGATGGTCGGTGCTGCCGATGTACATACCGGGACGGCGGCGTACGGCTTCGAGGCCTTCGAGCACCTGGATGTCTGCGGCGGTGTACCGCTCAGTTTCCTGCTTTAGCGCCATGACGTCTGCCTTATGGCGAATGCAGCAGGCCGGGGTGGCCTACTACTCAGGACCGGTCGAGAGGCAGTCGAGGGTTGGGCCGTGGACCGGTCGTGGAATCGTGGGCAAAATAAATACAAGTACAAAACCTCGACTAAAAAAATTGTACCACAAACCCGCGATTTTAGCTAGGGTTTGTGCCTGTCAAGAATGTCGGTTAAAGGAGGGTGGCTTGCTCCTTTCCTGGGTGTGGGGAGAGGCAGTTTTGATTGATGCGCGGGCTCAGGCGTGATATTTGATTGTTCCCGGGGAATTTCGTTTTTTCCGGGGTGGGGAGGGGCTGGATTCGCGGTCGGGGCGGGAAGGTATGCCTCGGGAAGCGGACACCGTGCCCTTCCGGGGATGGACTCACGCCTCGGCGCACTTTCAGCCCGATCGGGGTCGGGAGTGACGGGGGGGCACCCCACGGCCCCGCAGGGGAACCCACTCCCCCTTGGTCCCCCTCTCACGCTCCGCCAAAGGCGGACTTTCAGCTCGGCGCACGCCCAGGCGCATCTTCGAGAGCATAGACCCTTAGGGCCTTTAAGGGAGAGAGGGAGATAAGAACAGAGGCAGAGGCTGGCGCTTTCGCGCCAGGCCCTGCCTCTAGTTCATTACTGGGGAGGAGGGAGGGGGTGACGGAAGAGAAAGTGATGGCAGTGGAAGGTCCCGGACGGTTGCGCAGAATATCGGCGACGCCTGCAGAGATGTGGGGTGTCCGCCCCTGGGGACGTTTCACATCGGCGACGACTCTGCGACAGCCCCGAACTTCTGGAAGGATGTGGAAGAGAAGCGAGGAAGTCTCGCTGTGGGGCGGTCTCGACCACCAGAAGTGCCCGGCCATTGTCCCGATGGGCGGTGTCCGCCTCAGCGGAGGTTCGACATCGGTGACGGCTCTGCGGCAACCCCGGACTTCTGAGAGGATGTGGAGGAGACGCGAGGAAATCTCGCGGTGGGGCCTCGACCACCAGAAGTGCTCGACCATGCGGAGAAATGGGAGCGTGGACTCTCTGCCGCCGCTTAGTAGGTCAGCCTCTCCGAAGGCTGCGGCGGGGGAGTCCGGTAAGGGCGCTATGGCCCGAGGGAGCGACATGACGCTGTGCTCCGGGGCGTCGTCTGAAGGGGCGAAACCTTTGCGCCGGGTGAGTGGGGCGCGCACTTGGCAGTGGCCCCTGGAGAGGGCGTGCCGTGGTTTGTCCGGGGACCTTCCATTCAGGGGGCGGGACGGTGATTGATCGCTGCGAAGGCGTAGGCGTAGGGCCTTTGGGCAGCGCTTATAGTTGGAGTTGGGTTGGGGAGGGCTAGGGAGGAGGCCCCGCCCATTTCGCTCTTGAAACCCCCTTCGACGGGGCTCAGGACATGCTTCGACTCCGCTCAGGGCGAGCGGAATGCCCCACCCCAGGGAATGGTCGAGGTACGAGTCGGTGGCCGGGCGGTGGCATACCGCTCGGGGAGGACGGGATCTGATTAGGCTAGGGCGGCGCACGGGACTCCTTTGGATCTTTCCTGTGGTGGGCCGGAGAGACAATGTCCGGGCCATGGAGGAATATAGTACATGTGTTTCAACAGTGTCAAGGGGCTGGTGTCACTCTCCGAGGTGGGGCCGTTCGCGAACCGTCCATAAGGGAATGGGAAGGGATTCGGGACCGCATAGTTAGCTTATGAGGCTCTACGAGAGGGGACTGTGCGGCTGGTCAGGTTAATAGACGCCGGGGAAAATGCGGTATTTGACTTTGGCCTTGTACTCGGCCCACTTGTCTGCGCCGTATTTCTCGGCGCAGTGTCTGTCGTCGTCACGTTGCCGGAATGTAAACAGGGTGACGATGAAAGCCATGTAGATCCAGGCCCAGGGAACGCCGAAGTGGCCGAACGACAAGGCGATGGACAGGGAGAGGAACCCCTCGCCGAGGTAGTTGAAGTGCCGGGCGATGCCCCAGAGCCCGCTGTGGAGGATCTTGCGGTCGCCGGCCTGTATGTACTTCGGCTCGATGATCCCGAGAAACTTGCGGTCCGGCCAACGTTTAAAGGTGTATTTCTGCATGTTGGCGCCGCGCGAGATTGTCCATCCCAACAGGAAAAGCGCCCCCGTTCCGATGAGCCAGACATATGTCCACGCTGTCGAGAATCCGGGGTCCGGGTAAGCGGCCATGCCCCATAACGGCAGGATGAAGAGCCACCCGTATACCACCAGTCCTCCCCAGAAGAGCATGAAGCCGAGCCGCTCGTGGATCAGGTCGTAGGTATATAGCTGGACTCGTTCGAAGATGAAGTAGTCGAGAATGTAGAAGGTGAAGAAGGCCGCGTAGAGGTAGATGCCTGGATTTGCGTCGTCCCCAAAGCGTCCGTGATGGTATGCAGCCCCGGACAGAGCGTTGAGAGCCAGCATGGTCCCGCCGACGGCATAGAAGTACATCTTGACGTCGAAGCGGTTGTTGAAGAAGGAGAGCTCTCGGGCTCGCCCGGTCCACAGCGCGGCTATGGGGTTCTTGTTCTTGCCCTGGGGCTGGCTGAAGACGGCGATCACGGCGAAAACAGTCGTGAAGACGGTGCCTCCGGCCACTGCATAGACGGAGGAGCGGTAGAACCAGTCACGAGATATGCCCATGGGCTCGAAGGCGAAGGCCCACACGAGGACGGCGATGACGAATACAAGGAGGCCGTTCAGCCGGTATTGGCGGGGTTCACCTGTCTCGGGGTTGATGACGTAGCCGGGGACCCGCCTTGCGGGCAAAATGGTCTGGGCGAGGAAAAAGGCGGCAAAGACGGCCAGGGGGGTGAAGAAGCCAGCGATTGCTTCCGTGCGGGAAAGCTCGAAAAGGTGGTCGATACCGAGCCATTCGATCATGGGCTGACCTCCGTGCCTCGGGTGGCAGGGTCATTATGGTAGTGGGGAGGAGGGAGGTCAATGGAGGGAGGAGAGGCGCCACTTTGTGAATTGCGGCGCAATGTTGACATAAGATTCTTGGGGCTTTAGTATGGCAGTTACCCTAGGGACTACGGGATGACACCCGGAAAGGAAGGGTCGGATGAAAAGGATTCATCTTCTGATTAGCCGTCTCGAAATCGATTGTAGCGGCCCCGCCGGAGACGAAGGCATGGGCGGCATGATGACGGGGGCGTCTTCGGCGGGGAACCGGAAGGCCGTCTCCCGGCCCTAACCAGCGAAGCTCCCCTAACGGGACTGCTCCTCCGGGCTAGATAACCGGGATAACAAGGCCAGGGACGGTCCGCAATAGTTTTGATATCAGTAGAGGCCCGAGGCAGAAGTCTCGGGCCTCTTGTTATTGTGGTTGTGCGTTGGGGGAATGGTATCACCCTCACCCCAGCCCTCTCCCCTCAAGGGGGCTTCGTATAACTACCAGTTGCGGCCAAGACGCCCCACCCATTCCGCTCTTGAGACCCTTCGACTTCGCTCAGGGCGAGCGGAATGCTCCACCCTGGGGAAGAAATGAAGGTTATGTGAAGGTTTCTCTATGCTTCTCACAGATCCTCCAATAACTCGAAGATTCTTGGGGCGGTGTGGTGGGCCTGGGATTTTAGCTCTTTGAGGTCTTCGATGGAGGCCAGCATGGGGCCTCGGCCGAAGCGGGGGCCGTGGTAGTAGCAGAATCGGAGGGACTCCTCACCGTCTTCGTAGCGGAGGAGCTGGATGGTCGGTTCCCAGTGGGGCCGGAGGACGCTGACCTCTTCGACCACCTGCCCTCCTCCCCAGGGAAAGCTGAAGGGCCTTGGCAGTTTGCGGTTCACGGTCTGGCCTCGTTTAGCCTGCACCCATACGCTGGAGGACCTGCATAATCTTGTCTTCCAGGGGAGCGCCAGCGTCGATGTTCGCGCCTGAGAGGGCGGCACGGGCCTCGGCGGGGGCGTAGCCCAGGGCAGAGAGGGCTGCGACTACTTCATCGAGGTCGGGGCTGGGGGAGACTGCGGCCTCTCCCCACTCCCTTTCGAGCTTGCCCTTCAGTTCGAGAATCAGCCGGCCTGCGGTTTTCTTGCCCAGGCCGTTGACCTGCGTGAGCGCGGTCGTGTCCTCTGCGCCTATGGCTCCGGCGAGTTCTCTCGGGGACATGGCTGACAGGACGCTGAGGGCGAGTCTCGGGCCCACGCCAGACACCCCGATCAGCATGACGAACAGGTCCTTTTCCTCCGCGGAGCCGAAGCCGTACAGGGACAGGACCTCTTCCCGGATGTAGAGGTAGGTGTGAAGGCGCACTTGCCCGCCGACCGGGCCCACCGTCCCGATGGTCGAAGTCGGGGCGAAGACCTCGAGGCTCATGGGCCCGATGTTCACGGTGAGGGAATCGTCGGAAATCGCTTCTAGGGCGCCGCGCAGGCCGGTAATCACAACACTACCCCTGAGCGCTTTCGGCGATCATCCGTGCCCGGGAGCTTTCCTGGATATGGCAGAGGGCGACGGCTACGGCATCTGAGGCGTCGAGGGAGTCGGGGTAGGCGTCGAGGTCGAGCTGCAGTCGGACCATCTCCCGCACTTGCTCCTTGTCGCTGCCGCCGTGTCCCGTGACGGCCATCTTCACCTGCCTTGGGCTGTATTGAAAGACACCTGAGTTAGCCTCGGTGGCGGCGAGGATCGCCACCGCGTTGGCCTGACCGATGAGCATTGCCGAGCGAACGCTCTTGTGAACGAAGGGCTCTTCCACGGCGACCTCATCCGGCGAGTACTGGTCTATGAGCTCCCGAAGGCCGGTGTAAAGCCTGTGGAGGCGCTCCGGGATTGGTCGGGAGGGGGGCGCTTTCAAGACGCCGCAGGAGACCAGGCTGGGGCCCTCGTCACTGTCGTCGAGGACTCCGTAGCCCATGTTGATGGTGCCGGGGTCGACGCCCAGGACCCTCATAAGTGCGCCTGGATTTCTGTGGGAGAAGGACTCTTTATGTGTAGAACGGTGGTTAGCAACTCACACTCACCCTAGCCCTCTCCCGTCAAGGGAGAGGGAATTGGATACTCCCGGCCACCGTGGTTAGTTTTCCTGGCCGTAGCTTTGGAGGGCCTCGGGGGGGAAGTCGGCGTTGCTGAAGACGCGTTGAATGTCATCCAAGGCCTCCAGCTTGTCCATGAGGCGCAGGGCCTGAAGGGCGCCCTTTTCATCCAGCTCTATCACGTTCTTGGGGATCATGGACAGTTCCGCGGAGTCAATGGTGACGTTCTGCGCCTCCATCTCCTTACGTACCGACTCCAGGTTCTCGGGGAGGGTATAGACCTCAAGCACTGAGTCTTCGATCTTCACGTCCTCTGCGCCGGCGTCGATTGCTGCGAGGGCAACTTCCTCGGGGTCTTCCGAGCCTGGGGCGATCATGATCACGCCCTTGGAGTCGAAGTTCCAGGCGACGGATCCGGTCTCGCCGAGGTTGCCGCCGTTGCGGGTGAGGGTGCTGCGGACCTCTGCGACGGTGCGATTCCTGTTGTCCGTGACGGCCTGCAGCATCAGGGCGGCGCCACCGGGGCCGTAGCCTTCGTAGGTGACTTCCAGCAGGTCGTCGGCGCTGCCCCCGTCACCTGCGGCCTTCTTTATGGCCCGCTCTATGTTGTCCAGGGGCATGTTGTTGTCCCGTGCCCGCTGGACGGCGAGTCTCAGGTTGAAATTGGCGTCCGGGTCAGGGCCTCCGCGTCGGACGGCAACGGATATTTCCCGGCCCAATTTGGTGAATAGCTGGCCGCGACGGGCGTCGTTGGCGCCCTTCTGCCTCTTGATGGTAGACCACTTAGAATGTCCCGACATGCCGATGACCTCCCTCAGCATTCCAGAAAAGACGGTCTTCCGGGACTTTATTATAGCGGATGCGCGGGACGGGGTGGCTCAGACCAGCTCAGCATCCTCAATGATCATCCGACCGGCGTCCAGGTCGATCTGTGTGACGAACTGGGGCAGGGCAGGGACCAGGCGTTCGCCATCGGGGCCTTTAATCAAGTAGACATCGTTGCTGCCTGTTTCCAGCACGTCGGTGACTTGGCCTACCTCGTCGCCGTCCCTGTTGACAGCCAGAAGGCCGATTACCTGGAAGCGGTAGTACTGGCCCTCGGGGAGGGGGTGGAGGTCGGACTCGGGCACTTGCAGGGTGGCGCCGCGCAGGGGCTCGGCCTGCTCCGGGGTGTTGACCCCCTCAAGCTTAAGGACCCAACCGTCCTTGCGGGGCTTGCTGGCCGTAATTTGGAAGGTATCGCCATTGATTAGCACGGAGCCGCCGGGGGCGAAACGTTCAGGGAAGTCGGTAAGGGGGTCGATGACGACTCGGCCTCTCAGGCCGAAGGGTTTGATGACGCGGCCGACGGCAACGAGGTCGGGAGATTCCTGTTGGGTGTTGGACGCGGGTTCCATGGTGACGGAAGCCCGTGGGTGGAGCTGCTAGACGATTTCGAGGACTGCCCTGACCCCGCGCTTGGCAGCGCCAACCCGGAGCAGAGTTCTCATGGCCTGGGCGACTCTACCTTCTCGACCGATTACCTTGCCCTTATCGTCGGGGGCGACTTCCAGCCGGATGACTATGCGGTCGTCCTCTTCCTCTTCGGTGACCACGACGTCGTCCGGGGAGTCGGCGATGAACCGGGCGAGGTATTCGATCAGCTCTTTCACCCTTCCTTCACCTTTTCCAAGGTACCTGACCGCCGCAAGAGCTTTGCGACGCTATCCGTGGGCTTTGCACCCTTCCTGAGCCAACCGAGCGCCTTCTCTTCGTCGATGGTGAGAGCCGGCGGATCGGGGATGGGGTCGTAGTGGCCGATGTTCTCGACGAAGCGCCCGTCCCTGGGGGACCGGGAATCGGCGACGACGACCCTGTATTTGGGGTTTTGCTTGGACCCTACACGGCGGAGCCTAATTTTTAGCATTTATTGCTTTTTCCATGGGTAATCGGAGCGCGCCCGTACGTGGAAGGCGGCCCGAACGCTTTGTTTGGTAGAATTGCAGAGAATTCTAGCTTTGCAAGGCTGTCATTGTCAAACGGAAGACTGGCTGTAGACTGCATTCGCGCGGGTAGTCTCCCCTTGTCAAGGTGGAAGGTGTTAGTTAGAGTAGCGCGACTTAGGCCCGATTCGCGTAGAGGCTCCTGGACGGAGCCTGGGAGGATATTCAGTTGTCGATAACACTTACAGAAGCAGAGACCGTCCTTGCCGCCACTAAAGCGGAAGCCCGCAGAATGGGCGTCGCCATCAGCGCGACCGTGGTAGACGCGAGAGGAGACTTCAAAGCTGCTTTCCGCATGGACGGCGTCGGGTGGTTTACCGCGGACGTCTGCCGGGGCAAGGCATATGCCTCGGCCAACTTTGGAGTCCCCACGACCGACCTCGCGGAGTTGGCCGGCAACCCGGTCTTTCAGAGCCTGGTGCAGATGCACGGAGGCCGCATGGTCCTGGGCAAGGGCGCGGTACCCATCAAGAAGGGCGACGAAGTGATCGGGGCGATAGGGGTGAGCGGGGCGACGGCGCAGGAGGATGAGGACATCGCCATGGTCGGGGCGCGGGCCATTTAGCTCCGACACGAAACAAGAAGACCCGCAAATATCGATCCAGGAACGGGAGCATATAGACATGGACTACGGCAAGATGGCCGTCGAGATGCACCGGAAGGCCCGCGGCAAGATAAGCATGAATTCGAAGGTGCCGCTGGAGTCGGTGCAGGACATGTCCCTGGCGTACACCCCGGGCGTTGCACAAGTCTGCCTCGATATAGAGGCGGACAAGGCGCAGGCCTACGAACTGACCAATAAAGGCAACATGGTTGCCGTGGTGAGCGATGGGTCGGCGGTGCTGGGGCTGGGGAACATCGGGGCGGAGGGGGCGATGCCGGTGATGGAGGGGAAGGCGGTGTTGTTCAGGGAACTGGCGGGTGTCGACGCCTGGCCCATTTGCGTCGCGACTCAGGACCCGGATGAGATCATTATGATAGTGCGGAACCTGGCACCGACATTCGGGGGAATCAACCTGGAGGACATCTCCGCACCCCGCTGCTTCTACATCGAAGAGAACCTGATGGATATCGGGATCCCGGTGTTCCACGACGACCAGCACGGCACGGCTGTGGTGACGCTGGCGGCGGCGATCAATGCGCTGAAAGTGGTGGGAAAGGGTTTCGATGAGGTGAAGGTGGTGTTCAGCGGGGCGGGGGCCAGTGGCATAGCCTGCGCGCAGATCCTGCAGGAGATGGGCACGACGGACATAGTGCTGGTCGACTCCCGGGGTGCGATCTACAAGGGTCGGGACAACCTGAACTCGATGAAGGAGAGGATCGCCGAGACCACGAACCACAAGATGGAGAGAGGCTCGGTCCACGACGTCATCAAGGGCGCCGACATGTTCATCGGGCTTTCGACGAAGGACTTGCTGGACGCCGACGACATCCGCAACATGAACAAGGATGCAATAGTGCTGGCGATGGCCAACCCAGACCCGGAGATCCTGCCAGACGAGGCGTTCAAGGGCGGGGCGAAGGTGGTTGGGACCGGGCGCAGCGACATGCTGAACCAGGTCAACAATGTTCTCGGGTTCCCGGGGATCTTCCGTGGGGCTCTCGATGCCCGGGCCGAGAGGGTCACGATGGACATGAAGATTGCTGCGGGTCATGCGATAGCCAGGGTGATCGAGGAGCCCACGCCGGAAGAGATCATCCCATACGCCCTGAACACGGCTGTGGTGCCGGCGGTGGCGGAGGCGGTGGCGCAGGCGTGGAGGGCTGAGGCGGGGTAGGGGGCGGTAGCCAGCTCTTTTTAGAAGCGAAGCAAAGACCCCGCTGCCTGACAGCGGGGTCTTTGCTTTTGTTGGAGGTCAACCTCACCCCACCCTCGTCGAGGGAGAAGGGGCAGGACCCCTCCCTATCCCAGGAGCAATTGGATTCCCACCCAACCGCCCAGTTCTATTGAATTATCAGAAATGTTGCCAGGCAACATTTCTGATAATTCGTTACCAAGGGGGGATGGAGGCAAGGGAGGTGAGGGGTGGGAGCCGGGGTGGATTTAGGGAGAGGCGTTTGAGAATCCCTCGCGGGGCATCGGGATGAGATGACCTGTCGTTTGAGTAGCCAGGAGGGGGCGACGTATTGCCAATACGTCAGCCGCACCTGCTTGGGGGCAACGCCCTCACCCCAGCCCCACCATTCGGGCCCAGAAATCCATCGAAATCCGTTTATAAAACCCCTTGACACAGCCTGTGAAAGTGATTACATTCTCATAAGTACGTGTTACTGCAGCATATATATGTATGTATACCGATAGCAACATATTGCGGTAAATAAAAAGATGTGCAGCTGTTCAGGTTAGTGGGGAGGCATACGGCATGAGCTTGAGAACGTCTAACGGCGTGCAGGACCTGGAGCGAGACCCACTCACCGGGCTCTATACACGGGCCTCGGCGAACAAGATTGTGAAGATCGGGATCGAAGAGGCGCAGGGCGAGGGCGGGATGATATCGGTGGCCCTTCTGGACGTGGACCGGTTCGAGCTTTTTGACGAGGAACATGGGCTTTCCGCCGGGGACGCGCTACTGAAGTCGGTCTCCGAAATCCTGATCAATGCCGGGACCGGCGCCGAGGCGATATCCCGGTACAGCCGGGACACGTTCCTTCTCGTCTTCCCCGGAAGGGGCCCCGAGGACGCTCTGCTAGCAGCCGAAAAAGTCCGCTCCTTCTTCGACACAAACCCCCTGACGCTCGGGCACCAGGACGAGCCACTGGAGGTGAAGGTATCGCTGAGCAGCGGTGTTGCCTCCTACCCCAACCAGGCCCACGATGACCGGGACCTGCTGAGGAAGGCGCAGGGGGCGTTGATACGGGCGAAGGAGACGGGCCGGGGGAGAACGAACCTGTGGCAGCGATCCAAGGAGACCCGGATGGCCCTGAAGACCAGCTACTACGCCCAGACCCAGCTCGACCAGCTATCGGAGCTGGCGGATGAGCTGTCCAGAAGTGAGGCCTCGCTGCTTCGGGAGGCGATGGACGACCTGCTGTGGAAGTTCTACAGTCTGCGGGTCCGCCCGCCGGAGGAGCCCCGGGGCAAGAAGTAGGCTTCATTTAATTTGAGCACTAATACTCTAGGAGGTCCAGATATGCGAAGCATCGGGAAAATAGCAACCTGGCAGCGGTTGGGACTCGCGCTGCTGGTGGGTATTCTAGCCGTCGGCATTGCGGCGGCGTGCGGCGGGGAAGACCCGACCCCAACTCGAGCCGCTTCTTCGGGCGCGACGACGGCAACGCAGACCCCAGCCAGGGAAGACCTGAGCGGTGACATAGAGATCGACGGCTCCAGCACAGTGTTTCCCGTGACCGCTGCGGTGGCGGAAGAGTTCCGCAAAGAGCATGGGGGCGTACAAGTGAATGTCGGATTCTCGGGCACGGGCGGCGGGTTCAAGCGTTTCGCTGCCGGCGAAACCGCCATAAGCGACGCTTCCCGGCCAATCAAAGACTCGGAAAAGGAAGCGGCCGAGGCAAATGGCATCGACTACATTGAGCTTAAGATAGGGACCGACGGACTTTCCGTGATGGTGAGTCCGGAAAATGACTTCGTGGACTGCCTGAGCATCGAACAGCTTCACGAGATCTGGAAGCCCGAGAGCACGGTCAACAACTGGAACCAGATCAACCCCGCCTGGCCAGACGACAAGATCAACTTGTACGGCCCGGGCACCGACTCCGGCACCTTCGACTACTTCACTGAAGAGGTCAATGGAGAGGCCAAGGTTAGCAGAGCGGACTACACGGCGAGTGAGGACGACAACGTCCTGGTCCGGGGCATTGCGGGCGACCGGAACGCACTGGGCTATTTCGGCTACGCCTATTACGCAGAGAACGCGGACAAGCTGAAAGTCATCGGGATCGACAGTGGAAATGGCTGTGTGGTCCCGTCCCCCGAGACGATAGAGGATGGCAGCTACGGAAAGCTGTCCCGGCCGCTGTTCATCTACGTGGACGTGGATGCGCTGAAGAACAGGCCAGAGGTCGCGGCGTTCGTCGACTTCTTCCTGGACAATGCGCCTGCTCTAGTCAGGGAAGTCGGCTATATCCCCGAGGATCCCTCCGTCTACGACGAGGGTCGGGCCAAGGTGGCTGCGGCGAAGCAGTAAACCAGACAACTACCTAATTCCCCTCCGTCTTTGAGGGGAGCGGCGGCACCCAACGCGCCGGGGTGGGACTGCCGCTACCCTCATACCTTCCAGAGAATTAGGGAAAGGCGCACTAAGCTTTTATAATGAAGCGATCCATCGCAGAGACCAGGGAGCCCATAATCCCTTCAAAGGCCGAGACCCGGGCCACAACACGGGTCAAGGATTCACGCCGAAGGCGACGAGACCTGGAAGGCAACGCCGTCCGGTATATCTTCTTCCTTTGCGCCCTGGTATCGATTGTCACGACGGTCGGCATAGTAGTCAGTCTACTGAGCCAGGCCGTCGGGTTCTTCCAGGAAGTGCCGTTCTGGGAGTTCTTCTTCGGGACCCGCTGGACGCCGATTCTGAAGCCCAACTCCTACGGTGTGTTGCCACTGGTCGGGGGTACGCTGCTGGTGGCCGGGCTGGCTCTGGCGGTGGCGATTCCGGTCGGGCTTGCGATAGCGATCTTCCTGGCCGAGTATGCCCCCGACAAGCTGAGGCGGGTCATCAAACCCGCCCTGGAGGTCCTGGCGGGGATCCCCACAGTGGTCTACGGCTATTTCGCCCTTACGTGGGTGTCTCCCCAGCTCCAGAACATATTCCCCAACATGCTCATATTCAACGCCCTGAGCGCGGGCGTAGTTATGGGGATCATGGTGATTCCCATGGTGTCGTCGCTGAGCGAGGACGCCATGCTGGCCGTGCCCCGGTCCCTGCGGGAAGGGGCGTATGCCCTGGGAGCGACCAAGCTCGAGGTGTCGCTGAAGGTGGTGGTGCCGGCGGCGTTGTCGGGGATAGTGGCGGCGTTCATCCTGGCGCTGTCACGGGCTATCGGAGAGACGATGCTGGTGACCATCGCGGCGGGGGCGACGCCCAACCTCACCTGGAACCCGACGGAGAGCATCCAGGCCATGACAGCGTACATAGTCCAGCTGGCTCTCGGAGAGGCTCCACACGGGTCGATTGAGTACCAGACGATATTCGCGGTGGCGATACTGCTTTTCGCCCTGACGCTGACTGCGAACATGGTGGGCCACTGGTTCGTTCGCAGGTGGCAGGAGAAGTATTAATGCAGAGGACCACCGGCGGTTCCTTTGATCCGCGACTGGCCTTCCGCAAGAGCGTAGGGACGGTGTTTGTCGGGCTATTCCTGCTGGCCCTGTGTATAGGCCTGGCGGGCCTGATCATCCTGATAATCCAGGTGCTGATCGAAGGCGTCCCATGGCTAAGCTGGACATTGCTGTCCAGTTACCAGTCTCGCTTTCCGGAACAGGCGGGCCTGCTGGCGCCGGTTATCGGGAGCCTGTGGCTGATGGCTCTTACGGCGGCGTTCACGGTCCCCGTGGGAGTAGGGGCGGCGGTCTATCTCGAGGAATACGCGCCGAAGAACAGGTTGACCCAGATAATCGAAATTAACATCTCAAACCTGGCGGGGGTGCCATCCATCGTATACGGCCTTCTCGGGTTGGCGGTGTTCGTGCAGTGGATGGCGATGGGTCGGTCGCTGCTCGCGGGAGGGTTGACACTGTCGCTGCTGGTGCTGCCAATAGTTATTCTCACGTCCCGGGAGGCGATAAGGGCGGTGCCGCAGAGTTACCGGCAGGGGGCTTATGCCCTGGGCTCGACGCAGTGGGAAGTGACAAAGAAGATAGTTTTGCCGTCGGCTTTTCCCGGCATACTCACGGGCGTTATACTCGCGATGTCCCGGGCAGTGGGCGAGGCTGCTCCGATCCTTGCAATAACGGCCCTGGTCTATGTGACCTTCGTTCCCAGCAACCCCCTGGACAGGTTCACCATTCTGCCTCTGCAGATCTTCGACTGGGTCGGCAGGCCCCAGGAAGACTTCCAGTCCCTAGCCGCCGCGGGCATCATTGTTCTGCTGGCCATGCTGCTGTCCATGAACGCACTGGCCATCTTTTTGCGCAACAAATATCAGAAAAGGTCGGAGGAATAGAATGGCGGAGTCGGAAGTCATCCTCGAAGCCCGGGACCTGCACATCTGGTACGGCACCTTCAGGGCGGTCAAGGATGTGAGCATGGGCATTGAACAGAACAAGGTCACGGCTCTCATAGGCCCTTCCGGCTGTGGGAAGAGCACCCTGCTCAGATGCTTCAACCGGATGAACGAGCTCGTACCCGGCGCGCATATCGACGGTGAGGTCCTTTATCACGACGAGGACATTTACGGCGAATACATGGACGCCACCGAGATCAGGTCCAATATAGGGATGGTCTTCCAGAAGCCTAACCCCTTCCCCAAGTCCATCTACCAGAACGTGGCGTTCGGCCTGCGAATCAACGGGTACAAGGGAGACGAGGAAGCTGCAGTCGAGCAGGCCCTACGCAGGGCCGCACTGTGGAGCGAGGTTGAAGAGCGGCGCAATGAAGGCGCCCTGACCCTTTCCGGCGGCCAGCAGCAGCGCCTGTGCATCGCCAGGGCGCTGGCAGTGGAGCCGGAGGTCCTGCTGATGGACGAGCCCTGCTCGGCCCTCGATCCCATAGCAACCCTCGCCATAGAAGACCTAATCCGGGAGCTGTCCACCGAGATCACCATTGTCATAGTGACGCACAACATGCAGCAGGCGGCGCGGGTCTCCGACCACACTGCCTTCCTGATGATGGGCGAAGACCGTGCCGGCTACCTCGTCGAGCGCGGGCCCACCAACGATATCTTCACCAACCCCAAAGAAGAGAGAACCGAGGCCTACATAACCGGCAGATTCAGCTAGAGTTACAGGCGGTGCCCCATGCCTAGAGTCGATTTCAGAAACGACCTTAAACTCCTGGAGGACGGCCTCCTGCAGATGGCCAACATGGTCGAGGAGTCCGTGGATCGGGCCCTAGAGGCTTTGGCCAAGCGCGACCTAGAGGCTTCGGCCCAGGTGATCCGCGACGACGACGAGCTTGACCAGATGCAAATTGAGATCGAAGAGAAGTGCATCGAGCTTATTGCCACCCAGCAGCCCATGGCCGGCGATCTTAGGGCTCTGGTAACGGTCTTGAGTATCGTTAGCGACCTTGAGCGGATGGGTGACTACGCCGAGGGCATCGGCAAGATCAGCCTCCTCATGGGTGACGAGCCTCCGATCAAGCCCTTAATTGACATCCCGTTGATGGCGGATAAGGCCAAGAAGATGCTAGAGGGCAGCCTTGAGGCCCTGGTTAACCGGGACGTGGAGCTAGCGGCTCAGGTCAGCATAGATGACGATGAAGTCGACTCCCTCTACGACCAGGTGTACCGCGAGCTTCTGACCTACATGATCCAGGACCCCAAGAACGTACAGAGGGCAACCTACCTCCTGTGGGTCGCCCACGATCTGGAAAGACTGGCCGACCGTGCGACCAACATAGCCGAGCGAGTCATCTACCTGGTGACAGGCCAGCAGGTTACGGTAGAAGTTTCGCCTTCGACGGTCAGGGTCAGGGAGCAGCAAGGAAAAATCAGGAGGCAGACAATGGCCAGATCGCCGTCCGTTCCCGGCGCCTACGAACAGTTCTACGAACTGCTGCAAAACGAGGCGTCTAACCTCAACACTACGGCCCACGCCCTGGCTGAGATGATGGACGACTTCACATCCGTCGAAGAGAAGGCTCAAAAGATTCGCGATCTGGAGCATACCGGGGATGAGATTATCCACAGCATCATGCGTCTTCTGCACGGCACATTCGTCACCCCTCTGGACAGGCAGGACATCCAAAACCTAGCCGAGCGGTTGGACGACGTGGTCGACCATATAGAAGAGGCGGCTCGGGATATCCAAGAGTTCAAGATAGACGCCCCCACCCCCCAGGCTGCCGAAGTTGCCCACGTGCTTCAGCAGGCAGGGATCGAGCTAGAGAAAGCCGTAGGCTGGCTGCCCACCATGAGAAGCCGGAAGGATGACATCCTGGAACTGTGCCGCAGCATCAGCACGCTGGAGGAGGAGGCGGACCGGGTCGGGCGGCAGGCGCTGATAGAGCTGTTCAACGACGGCCGATCCTTCAACGACGTGATGAAGTGGCGCGAGGTCTACCAACACCTTGAGGAAGCTGCAGACAGCTGCCAGGGCGCCGCCATTGTCATTGAAGGCATTGTGCTGGAGTACGCGTAGCCGGTACCGGGTCAATGGCTGACTCCTTGCATAGCTCGCTTCCCAAGCGCTGTTTCGCCGAGACTATTGGCACATTCGGCCTAGTGTTCGCCACGGCGGGCGCAAATGTAGTCGACGAGCTGTCCGACGGGCAAATCACTCACCTGGGTGTAGGCATTGTCTCGGGGCTGATCATCACGGCGATGATCTATGCCGTGGGACATGTATCGGGAGCGCACTTCAACCCGGCGGTGACCATCGGTTTTACCGTGGGTCGACACTTCCCTCTCAAAGAGGCGCCCATCTACTGGGCATCACAGCTAGTCGGGGCGAGCATAGGGGCGTTAAGCCTGCGGGCCCTGTTCGGCGAAGTTGGGGTTATGGGCGGGACCGTGCCCCGGGGCTCGACGCTGGAGTCCTTCGGTTTCGAGATACCTCTCACATTCATATTGATGTTCGTCATCATGGCCGTGGCCACGGACTCCCGGGCGCAGGGGGCCCATGCCGCACTGGCCATCGGGGCTACAGTAGCTCTGAACTCGATATTCGGGGGGCCGATATCGGGGGCGTCGATGAACCCGGCGCGGTCTTTCGGGCCAGCGCTGGCGGCGTGGAACTGGGGAGACCACTGGATCTATTGGACGGCGCCGTTTGTCGGGGCGGCAGTGGCGGCGGTGGCTTATAATCTTCTCCGTTCTTCCAGAGAAGACACGGCCAATCCGTAGCTGCTCAGTCGGCTATAACAAGGAGCCCAAAATGCCTGACGTCAAGCCCATTCCCGACGGCTATTCAGTTATCACGCCGTATCTTATAGTAGATGACGCTGCCGGATTGATAGATTTTCTCTCCAAGGCCTTCGGTGGCGTGGAGCGGCTAAGGATCCCGATGCCTGGTGGTACCATCGGCCATGCCGAGATTGAGATAAATGGGGCGGTGATAATGGTGAGCGATGTAGCAGGCACCGACTTCCAGACCACCAGGTCCTTGATACATCACCTTGTCGAAGACGTTGATTCCGCCTACAAACGGGCAATCGACGCGGGGGCCACACCGATTGCGGAGCCAGAGACGCAGTTCTATGGAGACCGCATGGGGCACGTGCTCGATCCCTCCGGCAACCGGTGGGTGCTGTCCACGCATGTACAGGACGTGGACATGGATGAGGTCATGAAGGCTATCGAGGGGATGGGGGAGGGGTAGCGCCCGCGCCTAGCCTCCGCGTTGCGCAGAGGCCCACCTGCATCCTACAATGAAGACCGTATTCAACCTAGCCGTTCACAGCACAACCGGGCAGGGAGGGCGAAAACATGGGTAACGGGCCTCAAGTACACGCTATCAACATTGCCAAAAGCCACTTCGGGGACATGGAGTCGCAGTCCAATGCCCATGTCATCGAGGACCTGGGCATTGAGGGTGACCGCTACGCCATCAAGCGGGGGTTCAACCGCGCCAAGCGCCAGGTGCTCCTGATGGACAAGGAGACCATAGACCTTCTGGGTCTGACTCCCGGTACGGTGCGGGAAAACATAACCACCCAGGATATGGACATCTATTCGCTCACGCCGGGGCAGAAGGTGCGCATAGGGGCGGAAGTGGAACTGGAAATCACGGAGCTCTGCAACCCCTGTGAGCGCATGGACGAGATCCGGCAGGGTCTGAGGGATGAGCTGGAAGGGCGTCGGGGGATGCTGACCCGGGTGGCGAAGGGTGGGGACATTGCGGTAGGGGATGCGATCTCGGTGGTGGGGTAGTAGGCACTCTCACCCGTTCAAGCCTGGGGTACATCTGCGACCCGCCGGAACGAGGTAGGGCTACGCACTCCGGAATTAATCGGTTCCCTCCCACCCGTCCTGTTTAATTGACATATCAATAATGCATCGCATTTTTGATATGTCTTTACCAAGGGGGGAAGAGATCACCCTCACCCTAGCCCTCTCCCATCGAGGGAGAGGGGACTGGACCCCCAGCGGCCCCGCCCCGCGGGATGGATTCCGGCTCGGGGGCCGGAATGACGGTTGAGAAGGGGTTGGATTCCCGATCGGGGTGGAGAATGGGGGATGAGCGGGGATGGATTCCCGACTACTCGGGAATGACGGAAAGAACCGCTAGTTTAGCTTCTCCAGGGGGGCGTAGCTGAGGAGGAGCTTTTTGATTCCGTGGGCGCCCTTGAAGGCTACGGTCACCACCTGCTCGTCCCCAGACTCCCCGCAAGAGACTACTATTCCTTCCCCGAATGCGCCGTGCTTCACCCGATCACCGGCGGAATACTCGGGTCCCGCATAGGCCCTCGGCTGGGGCGGCGACCACCACAGGTCGTCGGCGCGGGTCTGATAGCCCTTGGGGGTCTTGGAAAAGTTGGCGGTGAGGCCCTGGGGTATGGCCTCCAGGAACCGGGATGCGGGATTGACGTTGCTGGCACCCATCATGTTCCTGCGGAAGGCCCTCAGCAGGTAGAGCCGTTCCTTGGCCCGTGTCATGCCCACGTAGCATAGCCGACGCTCCTCTTCCATCTGATCGGGGTCGTCGATGGAGCGGCGGTGGGGGAGGAGTCCCTCCTCCATACCGACGAGGAACACCACCGGATATTCGAGACCCTTGGCCTGGTGGAGGGTGATCAAGGTCACGGCGTTGGCCTTGCCGTCAAGCTCGTCTGTGTCCGATACGAGGGCCACGCCGTCCAGCAGGGCGGTGAGACTCTCGTCGGGCTCCAGGCCCCGGTATTCGGCGGCGACGGAACGGAGTTCCATGATATTTTCCCAACGGTCCTCGCCTCGGTCGTCGGATTCCAGGAGGTAGTCCTTGTAGCCCGTCCTCTCGGCGACCATGCTGATGAGGTGGACCACATCCGAGCCCTTGCCGACCTCTATCAGTTCGTCGAGCATTATCAGGAATGCGACGAGTGTGCGTCGGGCCCCGCTGGCAAATGGAGGCTCGACACCTCTGAATCCTTCCTCGGGTGGGTGAGCCAGGAGTTGGAGGGCAGTGTAGGGGGGCATGCCCAGCTGTTGTGCCCAAATCATCAGCCCATCAACCGTCTTCTGGCCTATGCCCCGTTTAGGCACGTTGATCACCCGGCGCAGGCTGACGGAATCGTAGGGATTGTGCACGAGACGTAGGTAGGCGACGATGTCCTTGACCTCCCGCCGCTCGTAGAAGCGGGTGCCGCCGACCAGCCTGTAGGAGATCCCGTATCTCAGAAAAGACTCCTCCAGGACGCGAGACTGGGCGTTGGTGCGGTACATGACCGCTATGTCCCCAAGGTCGAGATCGTTGTCCCGCATGAGGCGTTCGATTTCTTTGGCGACGGTCTGGGCCTCGTCCTGCTCGTTGTAGGCCTCCGACATGGTGATGGGAACGCCCTGCCCGTTGTCGGTCCAGAGGCTCTTTTCCTTACGCTGCCGGTTGGCGGCGATGACGAAATGGGCTGACTCCAAAATGGTCTGGGTCGAGCGGTAGTTTTGCTCCAGGTAGATGACTTTAGCCTTGGGGAAGTCCTTTTCGAAGCTGAGGATGTTGCGGATGTCGGCGTGGCGCCAGGAATAGATAGACTGGTCCGGGTCGCCGACCACGCAGATGTTGCCGTGCTGGCTGGCCATCTGCCGGGCCAGGCGGTACTGAACAACGTTAGTGTCCTGAAACTCGTCGATAAGCAGGTAGCGGTAGCGGTTGGCGTACCTTTCAAGGGTGTCGGGGGAGCGGTCGAAGAGCTGGACGGCCTTTAGGAGGAGATCGTCAAAGTCCACGCCGTTGTTCTCTTCGAGGATGGCCTGGTAGCGCTGGAAGACCCGGCCCACGACCTCATCGAAGTAGCTGTGGACGTGGAGGCGGTGGGACTCGGCATCGATCATCTGGCTCTTGGAAGCGGAGATCGACGACATGATGGTGCGAGGCGGGAAGTTACGGGGGTCGATATTCAGGTCTTTCATGGCCTCCTTGATTATGGAGGCCTTGTCGTCCTCGTCATAGATGACGAGGTTGCGGTCGAGGCCTATGGGCTCGCCACCGGTCCGCAGTATTCGGACGCAGATGGAGTGAAAGGTGCCCATTGTGAGCCGCTCGGTGTCTTCACCCACCAGGTCGAACACCCGCTCCCGCATCTCCTTCGAGGCCTTGTTGGTGAAGGTGACGGCCATCATGCGGCTCGGGTAGACGCCGACCACGCGCATCAGGTAGGCAATGCGAGTGGTGATGACCCGGGTCTTGCCGCTGCCAGGGCCGGCAAGGATGAGCAGAGGGCCGTCTATGGTCTCGACGGCTTCTCTCTGGGGTGGGTTGAGGCCTTCAAGGAGGGAGTCTGCGGTGGTCACGGGCTGATTATAGCAAGGGGGTAGGGAGGGTGGGGTGTGGTAGGGTGGGGGGATGAAGCACATGTGGGTCCTTCTGCTGGTCGGGGTGGTGGTTGCCGGGCTCGCTTGTGAGGACGAGATCCTGACGGCGACACCGGCGCCAACGTCTGCACCGACCACTGCTCCCTTGCCCACATCGCTCCCGACCACTACGCCCACCCCACCGCCCGCGGTTACTCCAAGTCCTGCGCCGACGGCGAGCCCGACACCTACAATATCGCGCGCATCGCAGATTCTCCAATCTGCCATTGAGAATTTGCGGGCGCAGGCATCTTTTCGGGTGTTGGCAGTCATAGAAAACGCTGCTGTCACCATCACCATCAATGCCGAGATCGTGCCTCCCGACAAAGGGTACATCCATGAATCCTGGGCCACCGGGATAGGGACAAACGCAGACGAGTTTCTGTTCGTGGATGGCCTTCCCTACTCTCGACCCCCGGGCTTCCAGGTGTGGTTCGACTACAGCGGGACGAACTGGGCCCGCAGGACAGCCCAGGATTTCCCCTATACCCTGGAACTCCTGGCTGAAGGGACAGGTGACCTTGAGGTGCAAAGCGCTGACTCGATAGATGGGCCTGTCTATCGAGTCACGGGTACTGGGACGAGGCGGCTCGATGAAGCACTGGGCTTTGACGTCGGGGCCCGGTCAAGGGACGAGGCAACTGAGATTGAGATATGGATAAGCCGGGACGACCTGCTTCCCCTACACATTGAGGCGCGTTTCGACAAGAATGGCGAGTATTTCAACGCAGATTACTCGGGGTTCGGGTCGGCAGTGGATATCTCGGCGCCTGAGTCGGTCCTGGACGTGTACTACCTGCAGGGCTTGCTGGACGGGACCCTTGACTCAGAGGAGAAAGGCCTGGTGGTACGGGCGTTCCCGGCAGAAGGGCAGAAATGCGTTGAGGATGAAATCGGGGCTGCCCCTTACCAAGAACTGGTCTCGGGGACCAGTGACCTCGACAGCGTCTTATTGTGGGTCCTAGATCATTGCGAGGAGCCGATTTTCTCCTATTCCGACTTATTTGCCAGGAGCGGCATGGCCGAAGCTCTGTATAGCCTGGATCTCACTGTTCTCACGATTCCTCGCGGGGACATGACGGGAGACCTGGCCGAGTGTGTTAGGGAGTCCGTAGGGCTGGAAGCCCTTTTCGAGGTCGGGTGGGGGGAACGGCCCCCGACTGCGGAGGAGGTGGCAGCCGGAGAAATGTGCAGAATGTTGGCCGGGGAGGGAGGCAACCCTTAACGCGTCAACCGGGGGCGTGCTAGGGTGTCGGGGATGAAATGGGCTTTGATGTTCGCGGTGGCCGCGCTGGTAGTCGGTGCGGTTGCGTGCGAAGGACTGTTACTCACTCCAACTCCTGTGCCCAAGTCAACACAGGAGGATGCAGGGTCGATATTCCGCGCGGCAGATGAGAACCTGAGAGCGGCGACTTCCTTCCGAGTCGCCATCACCGCCGAAGGGTCGGGTGTTGGGGCACGGGCCGAAACCGACATCTTTCCCCTGGAGGGGGGCCGGTTCGTCATACAGGTCCTCCTGGATGAGGCCAAGAACGTCGAGATCGAGATAGTCCAGATTGGGGAGTCCCGGTATGCGCTATATCCCGGTTTTCAGGCGTGGTTTGACTTTGGCGGCGTGGGCCTTTCGCAAAACCCCAATTTTCAGAGCTTCCCCTATGACCTGGGCGGGGTCCGAGAAACGGCGGAGAGCTTCGAACTGCTGGGAGAAGGAATCATCGATGGTGAGGACGCCTACCGGCTTGTTGCAGAGGGCTCTGGGGAGCTCAGACGGACTGTGGGGTTCGCGCCGGGGGTGGGGGACGCGGAGTTGGAGATGTGGATAGGCAGGTCTGACCTGCTTCCCCTGCGCATCGAGGCACGGGTGGAAGACCCAGAGACTATGTATACCGCCGTCTATTCCGACATCGGCGCCAGCGTGAACGTCTCCGTGCCTGAGAATGTCATACATGTCGGCTTGATCGACGGGCTGCTGAAGGGGGCACTTAGCCCCGAGCAGTTGGGACAGGTGGTGCGGGCCCTCCCGGTGGCCGGACAGCAGTGCATCGAGGCGGAGATAGGTACGGATGTTTACCGGGTTGTGATCGGCGGCGATAGCGAGGAGGACTTTCTGGTGTTGACTGCATTCAATAACTGCAAGGGCGAGATCTTTCCGTAAGTGTGTGGGGTGAGTGACAGGCGTGGCCCATCCCCCTAGACCCTTCCCTTCAACTCCGCTCAGGGTAAACTTTGGCCTCAGGATGAGCGTCCCGCCTATGGAGTCTAGAATAGAAGTTGGGACATTAAATTGCAGGAGGTCAAGAATGAGTGAACGGACGCAGGTAGAAAGTGGGAGGCCGCTGGAGACCAAGTTCGGATTTTGCAGGGCCGTCAGGGTCGACAATCCGACCAGCCACATATTCATAGCGGGGAACGCGTCGACCTCGGCGGACGGGTCGGTGTTTGCACCCGGTGACTACTACGCCCAGACGAAGCACATCCTCGGGCTGATCGAGGGTTACCTTAAGCAGGCGGGAGGGTCGCTGGAGAACGTGGTGCGGACGAGGGTATTCGTGGTCGACGTACAGACCCACGCCGAGGAGGTCGGGATTGCGCACGGCGAGGTGTTCGGCAACATCAAGCCTGTTTGCACGCTTCTAGGGACGGATGCATTGGTGCATCCTGACATGGTGGTGGAGATAGACGCCGACGCAGTTATCTAGCCCGACGATACTCTAAGTTGGACAACCTGGAAGCGCGTTGGAAGGGCCGTTTCCTCAGCGCTTCTTACTCTTGCGTTTCTTTGCGGTCTTCCGTCGGAGGGCGGCCTCCAGGGGCGTTTCATTTGCATGGGGCAAGCCGAGCTTGTCCAGCCGCTTATTCGTGCACTTCTGGCAGGAGCACGCATTGGGATGCCTTTTTTCGTTACGCTTGCCAGTCTGATAGGCGTAGTCCCGATCCAACATGACAGTCAGTCTCCTGGCTCTGAGCGAAAGCGCCGGCCGATCTACGTTTAGCTCACGGCGTATTTGTCGCCGCGGTCTTCGACGCGACCTTCGTTGACGAGTTTGATGAGGTGCACTTTGACCTGGCCCTCGGCCTCGGAGAGGAGGTCTTTATCGAGCTCAGGGTAGATGGCCTTGACGAGGCCTTCTATGGTGTCCCGGCCCTCGGACAGGTAGGCGAGGACCTGTTTCTCCCGCTCCATCCGGTGGTCGAGGAGCTCCTTGAACTTTGCGTGGGGTTTGTTGACCGGGGACCCGTGGCCCGGGTAGAGGACGCTGACATCCAGGGGCTGGAGCTTGCGCAGGGAGGCGATGTACCTGGCCATGTCGCCGCGGTCGGGGCTGACGGCGGTGGTGCCTGTGCCCAGGATGTGGTCGCCGGTGAAGAGGGAGCGGTCGGTGCGGTTGAGGACGCAGGTGTGGCCGTGGGTGTGACCCGGGGTGTGAATCATCTCCAGTTCGAGGCCGCCGAGGTCTATGACGTCGCCGTCATTCAGGACGTCGTCGACGCGGGCGTTTTCGAACTCATCGTTGGCGGTGTCGGCGTCGTCGCGGTGGATGAGGATCCTGGCGCCGGTGAGCTTCTGGAGGGCCTCTGCACCGCCGAGGTGGTCGGCGTGGGGATGGGTGAGGATGATGTATCGGAAGTCGGGATTGCCGAGTTCCTTCAACTGGTCGAGCCTGCTGTTAACGGAGTGGTCGTCGCCGGTGCCGGTGTCGATGAGGGCGCCCTCGCCGTGGGTGAGGAGGTAGGCGTTGGGCGGGTAGTGTTGGAAAAAGAATGAACCGTCTTCAATGGGGACGTGGAGAGAGTGCAGACCCGGGGCTAGCTCCATTGGGGGCTCCTTTGCGAAGGGGACGAGGTTTGATTGATCCTTTGACTCAGGCACAAAATTTGATTGTTTCAGAGAAAAGTTCTTTGGGATGGGGGGGTGAAACAGAAAAAGGGGGGCTTTATGTAGCGTGAAGGAAAGGATATGGGGGAGGGGGGTGGGGGCGCAAGGGGTTCGTGTCACAGGGGGCTATATATCCAGCATCTCCTGGATGTCTATGCGGCAGTCTTCGTGCCAGCTTAGGTGGGGGTGGCCTTCGAGGAGGGTGAGGGCATCGTTGAGGGAGTCGGACTGGATGATGGAGTAACCGGTGACTCCGCCCTTGGCGGGGGTTGGTGAGTTGCCGACTCTGCCTACAGACATCCCTTGCCCCAACGGCGAGCCCATTTCGACGAGGCTTTCGCCGCATTTTTCTACCCACTTTTGCCACTCTTTCATCCCTTCCTTCATTTGGTCGGGGGAGACGCTTTTTAGCATGTCGGCGGCGGGGAGGGGGGAGCGGTAGAGGACTATGAAATTGGGCATTTGGAACTTCCTTTTGAGGTTGGGGGACAGGTTAGTTGGGCGAATCAGATATGGCAACTTCTGCTCTCCCCGCTCATACTTCGAGTGCCTCAGCACGAGCGGTCCCGCTCAGCCGCTGGATTCTCAATCGGGGATGGGAGGGAGGGCCACCACTAGGGATTGCCGGGGTGCGGACCGCCTCGCCCGCTCTACCCTTCGACCTTGCTTCCGCCTGAAGCGGATGAGAGGCTCCGCGCCTGGGGCGAGGGACCTCCCCCATTCCGCTCTTGAGACCCTTCGACTCTGCTCAGGGCGAGCGGAATGCCCCACCCCAGAGGATGGATTCACGCCCAAGGCGCAATTACAGCCCGATCGGGGGCCGGAGTGACGGGTGGGTGGGGCAACGTTGCCCCCTTCCGCGTACGTACCTATAATTGCCTCCGATTCTTCGGAGTGCGCGTTCGATCCTCCACAGGCTGATGGTCCAGTTTCAGGGCATGGTTTTCCGGTAATTTGGGATGATAAAACAGGTTGCAGAGCTAGCAGACAAGGCGATTGCCGAACTTGAGCCGTTAGGCGGGCCGGAGGCGTTGGAACAGTGGCGAGTTTCGTATCTCGGGAGGAAGGGGTCGTTAACGCAGCTTCTGCGGGGTGTGAGCTCATTGCCGGTGGAGGAGCGTCGGGAGGCGGGGTCGGCGGCGAACAGGGCGAAGAAACGGCTTGAGGGAGCGCTTTCCGACAAGGAGGAGACGCTCAAGCAGCAGGAGCTTTCCAAGAGACTGGGCGAGGCTATAGACGTCACGCTGCCTGGCCATCCTGTCGAGCTGGGTCGCCTTCACCCGACCACCCAGATGCTGCGGGAGATTTGTCAGGCCTTCAACAGCATGGGTTTCCAGGTGGTCGAGGGGCCGGAAGTGGAGTGGGACTACTACAACTTCGAGGCGCTGAACATTCCGCAGGGACACCCCGCCCGCGACATGTGGGACACCCTCTGGATAGACTACGAAACCGACGACGGCGAGCGCCCAATGCTTCTCCGTACGCATACCTCGCCGATGCAGATAAGGGTGATGGAGAACCGGGAGCCGCCAATCCGGGTCGTGGTGCCGGGCCGCGTGTACAGGTACGAGGCCACGGACGCCACACACGAAAGCATCTTCTTCCAGGTGGAGGGGCTCGCGGTGGACAAGGGGATAACCTTCGCCGATCTGAAGGGCACCCTGTTCGAGTTCGCCAGGATGCTGTTCGGTGCCGAGCGGAAGGTGAGGTTTCGGTGTGACTACTTCCCGTTCGTGGAGCCGGGGGTCGATATGTCCATCGACTGTTTCCTGTGCGAGGGACGCGGGTGCCGGGTGTGCAGCGGGACTGGGTGGATAGAGATAATGGGCGCAGGCATGGTACACCCCAAGGTGCTGGAGCGGGTCGGTTATGACCCCAGCGTGTATACGGGGTTCGCGTTCGGGCTCGGGCCTGAGCGGATAGCCATGCTCAAGTACGGCATAGACGACATCAGGCTTTTCTATTCGAACGACATACGGTTCCTGAGACAGTTTTAGGTGATCCTAACGATTGGGGCCTTGGTGAAATAGGGAGAACCGTTCGTGAGCTACCTCGATTGGACAGGGATGGCTTCCGGCTCAGAGGCCGGAATGACGAAGGGAATCACCCTCACCCTAGCCCTCTCCCATCAAGGGAGAGGGGACGGTACACGGACTCACTCGGACAATCCGAGAAGGGAAGAGAGCCATGGTAAGCACTATGCCATCGAGGTCCCAGGAGATAAGGGGCAAGCTGCGCCATCCGATTATCGACTCGGACGGGCACAACCTGGAGCTTAACCCCGCGTTGCTGGACTACGTGCAGGACATTGGGGGTCGGGATGTCAGGGACCGGTTCGAGGAGATGCTGAAGTTCAGTGAGAAGCACGAATGGGTGGAGATGTCCGACGATGCCCGGCGGTACAACTGGCTCACCGCCCCGGCGTGGTGGGGTATGCCAGCCAGCAACACCTATGACCGGGCCACTGCGTCGTTGCCTAACCTGCTGCACCGGAGAATGGACGAGCTTGGCATCGACTACGCGGTGATCTACCCGACCTGGCGCCCAGGCCTGATGCGGTTCCAGGATGAGAGTGACGACGATATAAGGCGCATCTCCTGCCGGGCGCTGAATGCCTATCACGCCGACATCTACGGCGAGTACTCGGACCGGATGACCCCCGCAGCGATGATACCGATGTACACACCCGAGGAAGCCATCGATGAGCTGGAATACTCGATAAAGACGCTGAACCTGAAGGTGCCGGTGATTGCGAGTCTCGTGCGCCGGACCATACCCAGGCTGGAGGCCGAGGCCCCAGGCATAGCCCATCACGTGCATCGGCTGGACCCCCTGGGCCTGGACAGCGACTACGACTACGATCCCTTCTGGGCCAAGTGCATGGAACTCGGGACTGCCCCGGCCTGCCATGCCAGCGCGTTTGAGTGGGAGGCACAGGGCTCAATATCGAGCTATGTCTACAACCACATCGGCGCGTTTGCGAAGGCCAGCGAGGCGTTCTGCAAGGCTATGTTCATGGGTGGCGTGACGCGTCGGTTCCCGGACCTGAACGTTGCCTTCCTGGAGGGCGGGGTGGGGTGGGCATGTTCGCTGTACGCGGGGATCATCTCCCACTGGGAGAAGCGGAACAGCCGCGAGATCTGGAAACTCGACCCCAACACAGTCGACAAGGAGATGATGCTGGGGCTGATCGACAAGCACGGGCACAAGTCAATGCAGTCGAGGCGGGACGATATCGAGCGGATGATCGAGGCGGGGGACGCGACGCCCAGCCAGGTCGACGATTGGCATCGGGTGCAGATGGAGTCGAAAGAAGAGATGGAGGACCTGTTCGTGAAGCCGTTCTACTTCGGGTGTGAGGCAGATGACCCGATGAACGCATGGGCCTTTAACACTAAAGTTAATCCGATGGGGGCCCGGTTGAAGGCGGTGTTCAGCTCGGATATCGGGCACTGGGACGTGCCGGACATGCGTGAGGTGGTGGAGGAAGCCTACGAGATGGTTGAGCATGAGTTGATGACAGACACGGACTTCGAGGACTTTGTATTCACCAATGCGGTGCACCTGTACGCGGACATGAACCCGGCCTTCTTCAAGGGGACGGCGGTGGAGTCGGATGCGGGGAGGGTGTTGGGCGGGGGGTTATAGCACCCTCACCCTAGCCCTCTCTCCTCAAGGGAGAGGGGATTAGACCTCTCCTTGGAGCACACCCCATCCGAAGATGGATTCACGCCAGAGGTGCACTTATAGCCTGCCTGTACAGGTATGACGGAAACATAGGACAGGAAGAGCAGAGAATGGTAGGTGCGAGAGGCTCGCGGAGCCAGGAGATACGGAGCAAGCTGCCGCATCCGATTGTGGATGCGGATGGGCACATGCTGGAGCTGACGCCCGTGCTATCGGACTACGTTTACGAGGTGGGTGGCGCCGACGCCCGGGACCTGTTCGACAAGACTATGGTCGGGGCGGCGGAGACGGGGAATGCGGCGACGGCCGGGGGCAAGACCTGGTTCGAGATGAGCCTCCAGGAGAAGAAGGAGGAGTGGTTCCCGGCCCTGCCCTGGTGGGCCATGCCCACGAGGAGCGCTCTCGACCGGGCCACGGCCACCGTGCCCCGGGTCCTGAACGACCGCATGGACGAACTGGGCATGGACTATGCGGTGCTGTACACCACCACGGGCCTGGCGTTCGACCTAATAGAGCCACCGGAGCAGAGGCTCATTGTTGTCCGGGCGATCAATGCGTATGCGGCGGACATTTACAGACCGTATTCGTACCGGATGACGCCCGCGGCCATCGTGCCCATGGATACGCCGGAGGTAGCCATCCAGGAGATGGAGTACGCGGTCAACGCACTCGGGCTGAAGGCGATAATGCTGCCGGGTCGGGTGGAGAGGCCGATAGCTAAGTACGAAGACCAGTACCCGGGCTCCGGGCGATACGTGCGGAAGATGGACGTGATCGGGCTGGACAGTGATTACGACTACGATCCCTTCTGGAAGCGGTGCCAGGAACTGAAGATAGTGCCCGCGTCCCACGGCAGCGATGCCGGCTGGGGCGCCCTCAGCGTGACAAACTACGTTTTCAGTCACCTGAGCTCCTTCGCCTATGCCCACGAGACCTTTTGCAAGGCATTGTTCCTGGGCGGGGTGACGAAGCGGTTCCCGGGCCTTAACTTCATGTTCCTTGAAGGCGGCGTGGCTTGGGCCTGCAACCTGTACTCGGACTTGATAGGGCACTGGGAGAAGCGGAACGGGAAGGTGATAGGCAGGCTGGACCCGAGCAAGCTGGACCTTGAGCTGGCGATGGAGCTGGCGCGGGAGTATGCGGAGGGTAGAATCGGGGAGCATCTGGAGGAAGTGCGGGCCAACTTTGCAGCCCCCCGCCCCACGCCTCCCGACGTGGATGACTGGCGGCACGTACCCATGGAGAGCATCGAAGAGATGAAGGAGCTGTTTGTCGAGCCATTCTATTTCGGGTGCGAGGCGGATGACCCGATGAATGCGTGGGCTTTCGACTCCAAGGTCAACCCGATGGAAGCGAAGTTGAAGGCTGTGTTCAGCTCGGATATCGGGCACTGGGACGTGCCGGACATGCGGGAAGTTGTGGAGGAAGCCTACGAGATGCTGGAGCACGAGCTGATGACGGAGGACGATTTCCGGGCGTTCGTGTTCGAAAACGTGGTGAAGATGTATGGGGAGGTTAACCCGGACTTCTTCAAGGGGACGGCGGTGGCATCGGAGGCGGAGGGAGTGTTGAAGCGTTAATGGAGATTCCACCCTCACTCATCAAGAGACCTATGCGTAACTGTGAGTTAAGGGAGCGGGACACCCCACCCATTCCGCTCTTGAGACCCTTCGACTCCGCTCAGGGCGAGCGAAATGCCCCACTCTGAGGGAGTGGATTCACGCCTCCGCGCATCTTCGACCGGTTCGGGGGCCGGAATGACAGTTATGCAAAGGTCTCATCGAGGGAGAGGGGGTAAGGACAAGGAACGTTAGCCAAATGGTAAAGCGGAACAGAGCGATATGGTAAGCACGAAGCCTTCAAGGAGCCAGGAGATACGGAGCCGGATCGGGCATCCGATAATAGATTCGGATGGGCATTTTCTGGAAGTAATGCCGCTGGTTGTGGACTTTGTGGGCGAGGTCGGCGGGGCGAAGATGAAGGAGCGGTACAAGAAGGGGCTGGACGAGGCGGTAGGCGTGCACTGGCACGAGATGTCCCAGGAGCAGCGCGACTACGAGTTCGTCACCGCGCCTGGGTGGTGGTTCGAATCACCAAGTACGCTGGACAGGGTGACGGCTACTATTCCGAAGCTGCTGCACGCCAGGATGGACGAGATCGGGATAGACTACGCGGTGTTGTACCCGACGCAAGGGCTCTTCTTCGATCGGATACCGGACCCAGAGGTGAGGCAGGCGGGGTGTCGGGGGCTGAATGCGTACATGGCGGAGGTTTTCAAACCGTATGCCGACAGGATGACGCCTGCGGCAGCCATCCCAATGCAGACCCCGGAGATGGCGATAGAAGAGTTGGAATTTGCCGTAAACGAGCTCGGAATGAAGGTGGCGATGATCGAGGGACGGGCGATGAGGCCCTTAATAAAGGTGGAAAAGGAGTATCCGGAGCTGAAGAACGTGGGTCGGCGGATGGACGTGCTGACCATCGACAGCGACTACGACTACGATCCGTTCTGGGCCAAGTGTGTCGAGTTGAACATTGCCCCGGCGTCTCACGCAGCGAACATGGGCTGGGGCACCCGGTCCACGTCAAACTACATGTACAACCACCTGAACACTTTCTCGGTGGCCCATGAGTCGTTGGTGAAGGCGCTGTTCCTGGGTGGGGTGACGAGGCGGTTTCCCGAGCTGCGGGTGGCGTTCCTGGAGGGGGGAGTCGGGTGGGCGTGCAGGCTTTTCTCGGACATCATCGGGCACTGGGAGAAGCGGGGCGGGCGAGGAATCAGGGATCTCGATCCCCGGCACCTGGATGTCGACGAGATGATGAGATATGTTGCAGAGAAGGGAGAGCCTTCGCAAAGGGCTCGTGTGAAGGAGATACGGGCGCTCTATGAGGCCGGAGAACCCGCACCGGAGGAGTTGGATGACTTTTCTCGGGTGGGGATGGAGAGGGCGGAGGAGATGCTCGACCTATTCGTGGAGCGGTTCTTCTTCGGGTGTGAGGCGGACGACCCGATGAATGCCCATGCGTTCAATACGAAGGTGAACCCGCTAGGGGCGCGGCTGAGGGCAATATTCAGCTCGGATATTGGGCACTGGGACGTGACGGACGTGAGGGAGGTGGTGGAGGAGACCTACGAGCTATTGGAGCACGAGCTGTTGACGGAACAGGACTTCCGGGACTTCACGTTCACCAACGCGGCGCACTTCTACGGGGACATGAACCCGGACTTCTTCAAGGGAACGGTGGTGGAAGAGGAGGCGGGGAGGGAGTTGAAGGGATAGGGTATGATTCACCCCAACCCTCTCGAGGGACTCGGGAGAGGGGATAAGACATGGACGGAGAGCGGAGGAGCGAACAATGGTAACTACGAGGCCTTCCAGGAGCCAGGAGATACGGAGTCGGGTAGGGCATCCGATTATCGATGCGGATGGGCATACTCTCGAGTTGACGCCCGTGTTGTCGGACTACGTCTATCAGCAGGGCGGCGCAGACGCCCGGGACAAGTTCGAGGAGATGATGCAAGGGGCCTCGGAGGCGGGGTCGGGGGGTGGTACGACAAACAGCAACTGGTTCTCCATGACACCGGAAGAGCGCAAGCAGAACTGGGAACCGGCGACACCCTGGTGGTTCGCTCCCACTACGAATGTTCTGGACCGCGCCACGGCAACCCTGCCCAAGGTGCTGAACGAGCGGATGGATGAACTGGGGATGGACTACGCCGTGCTGTATACGACCCTGGGACTCGGGTTTGACCGGATCCAGGGGCAGGAGCAGCGGTTCATCGTGTGCCGAGCGATGAACGCCTGCGTTGCGGACCTGTACAAGGAGTACTCACACAGAATGACGCCCGCGGCCATCGTGCCGATGGATACGCCGGAGATCGCCATCCGGGAGATGGATTACGCCATTAACGATCTCGGGCTGAAGACGATAATGCTGCCGGGTCGGGTGAACAGGCCCATCCCCAAGCACCTGCAGGAGCACCCGGAAGCCGAGGGCATAGCCCGCTATATTGACGTGATAGGCCTCGACAGCGAATACGACTACGATCCGTTCTGGGCCCGGTGCCAGGAGATGGGCATTACGCCCGCATCTCACGGAAGCGACTTCTTCTGGGGAGCGGTCTCGACGTCGAAGTACATGTTCAACCACCTGAGCGCTTTCGCCCACGGCCACGACACCTTCGCCAAGGCGCTGTTCCTGGGCGGGGTGACGAAGCGGTTCCCGGGGCTGAACTTCATCTTCCTGGAGGGGGGAGTGGCGTGGGCGTGCAACCTGTTCTCGGACCTGATCGGACACTGGGAGAAGAGGAACAGGAACGAGATTGACAGGCTCGACCCCCGGCATCTCGACCAGGAGCTAATACTGGACCTGGTGCGTGAATATGGCGAAGAGATAATGCAGTCGAAGATCGATGAGATCCGGCAGATGTACGCAACCCCCGACCCTCACCCCGCCGAACTGGACGACTGGTCCAACGTCCCGATGGAGAACATCGAAGAGATGCTGGACCTGTTCATCGAGCCGTACTATTTCGGATGTGAAGCCGACGACCCGATGAATGCGTGGGCCTTCAACACGAAGGTGAACCCGATGGGCGCAAGGTTGAAGGCGGTGTTCAGCTCGGATATCGGGCACTGGGACGTGCCGGATATGCGGGAAGTTGTCGAAGAGGCGTACGAGCTGGTGGAGCACGAGCTAATCAGCGAGGAGGACTTCCGGGACTTCATGTTCACCAACAGCGTCAACCTCTACGGCAAGGTCGATCCGACCTTTTTCGATGGGACGGCTGTGGAGGCTGAGGCGAAGAAACTGCTTGGCAGGTAGGGACTTTGTCCCCAATTGGAGATACAAATGATCAGTTCAACGCCATCCAGGTCGCAGGAGATAAGGAACAAGGTCGGGCATCCGATAATTGATTCCGACGGACATACGTTGGAAATAGGCCCCATCCTGCTGGACTTCGTCGAGAAGATAGGCGGAGGGGACATCAAGAAGCGCTACGAAGAGGCGCTTCGACAGGCGTGGAACCTGAGCTGGTTCAACATGTCGGCGGAAGAGCGGAGACACGAGTTCGCCACGGCGCCCGCGTGGTGGATCATGCCCACCGAGAACACCCTGGACCGGGCCACGGCCTCTCTGCCCCGGCTGCTCAACGAGCGGATGGACGAACTCGGCATCGACTACGCCGTTCTGTATCCGACGCGGAGCCTTGTGCTTGACAGGATTCCCGATCCCGAGGTGAGACAAGTCGGGAGCCGGGCGGTGAATGCCTACCACGCCGAGATATATGGCAGTTACTCCAAGCGGATGACGACTGCGGCGGCCATTCCGATGCACACGCCAGAAGTCGCCATAGAGGAGCTGGAGTATGCGGTGAACGAGCTGGGCATGAAGGTTGCGATGATCGAGGGTCGGTCCCTGAGACCCCTGTCTCAAGCCGAGGACGCGCCACCCCACCTGGCCTTCGTGAACTCCCGCATGGACGTGATCGGGCTGGACAGCGACTACGACTACGACCCGTTCTGGGCCAAGTGCATGGAACTCAATATTGCTCCCGCCTCCCACGCGGCAAACCTGGGGTGGGGCACCCGCTCGACCTCGAACTATATGTACAACCACATGGCGACCTTCGCCCTGGCCCACGAGCCCGTAGCGAAGGCCCTGTTCATGGGAGGTGTTACGAAGCGGTTCCCTGACCTGAATATCGCCTTCCTGGAGGGGGGAGTCGGGTGGGCGTGCCGATTGTATGCGGATATGGTCGGGCACTGGGTGAAGCGGAACGGGGTGGACATCATGAAGCTCGACCCCAAGCACCTAGACGTTGACGCTCTGATGAAGATGGTTGAGGAGAACGGGGAGCCGTCCCAGAAGGCTCGGCTCAAGGAGATACGGGACTTCTACCTGGCCGATGAGCCCGCCCCGGAGGAGTTGGACGACTGGTCCCACGTGCCCATGGAACGGGCGGAGGAGATGCTGGACCTGTTCGTGAAACCCTTCTACTTCGGGTGCGAGGCAGATGACCCGATGAACGCCCACGCATTCAACTCGAAGGTGAATCCCTATGGGGCTCGGTTGCAGGCGGTGTTCAGCTCGGATATCGGGCACTGGGACGTTCCTGACATGCGGGAGGTGGTCGAGGAGGCTTACGAACTGGTGGAGAAAGATCTGCTGACCGATGATGACTTCCGGGACTTCACCTTCACCAACGCCGTAAATCTGTATGCTGGGATGAACTCGGACTTCTTCAAGGGAACGGCGGTTGAGGAAGCGGCGGCTCGGGAGTTGGGGGGTTAGTCGGACACCATATGAAAGTATCTCTCAAGTGGCTCCGGGAGTATGTGCCCGTGTCCCTGGAGCCGAAGGAACTGGCCCATAAGCTGACTATGGCGGGTATCGAGGTGGGGGAGGTGGAAGAGGTTGGGGAGGAGTGGGAAGGGGTGTGTGTCGGGAGGGTGCGGGAGGTGAATAAGCACCCTAACGCCGACCGCTTGAGCCTGTGTATCGTCGATACACCCGGCGAGACCCATGAGGTGATCTGCGGAGCACCCAACGTGGCCGCGGGTCAGAACATCGCTTTTGCGAGAGTCGGAGCGGAGTTGTTTGACGGCCATTCGGGGAAGCCGGTGAAGCTGAAGGCGGCGAAGATCCGGGGCGTGGTCTCCAACGGCATGATCTGCTCCGAGAAGGAGCTTGGGATGTCCGAGGAGCACGAGGGCATTCTCGTACTGCCGGAGGATGCGCTGCCTGGAATGCCGCTACTGGAATATCTTGGAGACAGCATTCTGGAACTGGAGTTGACGCCGAACCGCCCTGACTGCCTGTCGATGCTCGGGGTGGCACAGGAGGTGGCGGCCCTTACCGGTGGACGGGTGACAGCGCCGGAGGTTGCCTATGCTGAGGAGGAGAGGTCGGCGGAGGAGATGGCGACGGTGGAGATTGCCGACCCTGACCTGTGCGGCCGGTACACGGCGAGCATCGTGTCGGGACTGAAGATCGGGCCTTCGCCGGCGTGGATGCAGGAACGGCTGAAGGCATGCGGGATGAGGCCCATCAACAACGTGGTTGACATCACGAATTACGTGATGATGGAGTACGGGCAGCCCCTTCACGCCTTCGACTACGACAAGGTCAAGGACCACAGGATCATTGTGCGACGGGCGAGAGCCGGGGAGCGGCTGCTGACCCTGGACGGCGAAGACCGACCCCTGGACCCCGAGATGCTTGTAATCACTGACCCCGAAGGACCCATCGGGCTGGCTGGGGTGATGGGTGGGGCAAACACAGAGGTCACCGAGCACACGAAGACACTGCTCCTGGAATCGGCGAACTTCAACAACGTGAACATCAGACGGACCTCGACGCGACTGAGGCTTCGCAGCGAGGCATCGTTGAGATTTGACAAGGGCCTGAGTCCCGAGCTTCCACCCAAGGGTCTACGGCGCGCCACTCAACTCCTGGCTGAATTGGCCGGCGGCAAGGTGGCGAAAGGCATAATAGACGTGTATCCCGGGGCACGGGAGAAGGCGCCGGTGCACCTGACAGAGGCACGGATAGAGCAGGTCCTGGGCATATCGATAGAGATGGAGAACGTGCGGGAAGTGCTGGAGTCGTTGGCATTTGAATGCGAGCAATCGGGGGAGAATGGCCTGAAAGTCTCGGCGCCATACTGGCGTACGGACATAGGCATCGAGGACGACCTGGTGGAAGAAGTGGCCCGAATCTCGGGGTATGACGATATTCCCACTACGCCTCTGTCGGGTCGGATCCCGCCCAACGTGCCCGATGATGCACGGGCCCTGAGGGATGCGGTGAAAGACATCCTGGCCGGGTGCGGGATGCAGGAGGTGGTCAACTATTCGCTGTCGGACGTGAAGGGGCTGGAGAACGCGGGGCTTGGACACCTGGCCGAGCTGAACCCTCTCAAAGTTGCGAATCCTCTCAGGGTCGAGCAGGAGTCCCTGCGGCTGAGTCTGAGGCCCGGGTTGCTGGCCAACGTTGAGCACAACAAGAAATACCACCACGGGCCCCTGCTGATGTTCGAGGCGGGCAAAGTGTACATCCCAAAGAACGGGGAACTGCCGGACGAACAGGAAGTACTGGCAGGGGTCGTGACAGGCGACCCGGAAGACCCGATGGACGGATTTCTCAGAGCAAAGGGTGTATTGGAGATGATGCTGGGGCGGCTGGGGGTGGACGAGCAGTTCGAAAGAGGCGAGGGGGAGGGGTTGCATCCAGGGCGCGTTGTGCAAGTGTCGGCACGAGGGGAGAGGCTGGCGATAATGGGAGAGGTGCATCCCGAGGTGGTCGAGGCGTTCGACATAGAAGGGGCGTCGGTGCACGTGTTCGAGGTGGACCTGGCGAAGCTTCGGGCGCACCTTCCTGCTGCAAAGAGGTACAGGCCGGTGTCCCGTTACCCTGGTGCGTTGAGGGACCTGGCCCTGATAGTCGACACGGATACGCCGTCCAGGGCCGTTCAGGAAGTAATTGAGGCGTTCCCGTTGGTGACGTCGGTGGACCTATTTGACGTGTACACCGGAGACCAGGTTTCGGAGGGGAAGAAATCACTGGCGTTTCGAGTACTGTACCAGTCGCCGAGCAGGACGTTGGGGGAGCATGAGGTGAACATGGTGCAGGCGCAGCTGTTGGAGAAGCTGGGTCGGGAGACGGGGGCGGTGCTTAGGGGGTAGGAGGTCCTTACGCTGAGGCTGAATCTGCAGGTCCTGATCCTACTGCTTCCAGAGAACTCCGCGCCCCTGTGTGTTATTCTCACTACACTCTAGGAACACCCTCACCCTAGCCCTCTCCCGTCGAGGGAGAGGGGACAGTAAGCCTCCCCCAACCCCATGTATGTAGGGTTGAACAAGGTTTGGAGTAACGAAGCTGAGGGGATGGAAGATGGAATATAAGGCATGAAATTCGGGTATTTTAATCAGCTGCAGATGCCGAAACCTTGGCCCGAGAACGCGGAGGCTAGGCTTTACAAAGAGGCGATGGATGAGGCGGTGTTGGCGGAGGAGGTCGGGTTTGAATACTACTGGCAGACGGAGCACCATTTCTACCCGGAGATAGGGCACAGTTCTGCGCCGGAGCTTTTTCTGGCTGCTTTGGCGCAGCACACTTCGAAGATTCGGCTGGGGTTGGGGGTGGTTGTGCTGCCTTGCAATCACCCGTTTAGGGTGGTGGAGTTCGTATCCACGCTGGATATTCTGTCGGGGGGTCGAGTGGAGATGGGGACGGGGAGGGGTGCGTCGGTGTACCACTCGGAGGCATTTGGTTACGACGCCGAGGGTGCAAAGGAGCTGTGGGACGAGTCGATCCAGGTCATAGCCTCGATGTTTGTCGACGACCCGTTTCCCGGGTGGAAGGGCGCGCACTACGATCTGCCTCAGCGGGACCTGGTTCCCAAGCCGATACAGAAGCCGCATCCTCCCATGTGGTTGGCGGCTACGCAGCCGGCGACGTTTGCCAAGGCGGCCCGGATGGGGCTCGGGATCCTGGGGTTCAGCGCGATCGAGCCGGAGAAGATGGTCCCGGCGATCAACGCCTACAAGGACGCTATGTCCGAGTGCGAGCCCGTGGGAGGGTACGCGAACCACCAGATCGCGGCGTTTGCGATCAGCAACGTGGACGGGGACTATGCGGCGGGCCGGGACAAGGCGTGTGCGGCGGCTCGGTGGTACTTCGGGGACAACGATGTGCCGCTCCAAAAGCTACGGTTCGGCAGTCACGGTGGCAAGTATTATGAGGAGGCAGCGGGCGGCAAACGGCAGGGTGTGCTTGAGTCGATACTGAACCGGAACAACGATGAGCTAATCGAGGATGGGATAGTGATAGGCGGGGACATGGACTCGACGTGTCGTGGAATCGATAAGTGGATGGGGCTCGGGGTTGATCAGCTATTGCTGATGGTGCAGGCGGGGGAGACAAGCCACGATGACACGATGCGGGCGCTGGATATGTTCGGGAACAAGGTGCTGCCGAGGTTTCGGGGCGGGTAGATTATTTTCTGCCCCGGAGCAGGATTCGGAATCACCCTCACCCCAGTCCTCCCGCCGAGAGCCCTTTGCGTAACTATGGTGTGGCGTCGGGACTCCCTCCCCATTCCGCTCTTGAGACCCTTCGACCCTGCTCAGGGCGAACGGAATGCCCCACCCTAAGGGGAGCGATTCTGGCTCGGGGGTAGAATGACAATCATGCAAAAGTCTCCTCGAGGGAGAGAGGGTCCGGACACCTACCCTCCAAGTCTAAGGAAGCGTTGTTTTCCTAGGAGGAAGCGGCAGCTAGCAGCGTTTCCGCCGCCTTTTGGCCTTGTTGGAAGACGACTTCTTCGTCGATCATGGTGTGGCGGCCGTTTTTTATGACGATGCGGCCGTCGACGAGGACGGTGTCGACGTTGCGGGTCAGGCTGTATAGTGCGATGTCACGCTCGACGTGGTGGACGGGGAAGTTCCAGGGGTCGGAGAGGGAGCGGATGACGATGTCGGCGCGCTTGCCGGGTTCGATGCTGCCTATCATATGATCGGCTTTAAGGGCACGGGCCCCGTTGATGGTCTGTATCTTGAGTAAGTCGTCGGGGTAGAGGACGTGGCCCTCCTCCCGGGCGATGTTGTAGGCGAGCAGGGTGTTCTGGCCGAATACCCAGGTCTTGTTCACATCCATACCGAACCCGACATTCAGGCCCTGATGGTAAAGCTCCGGGATCCGGTTTGGGCTGTTCCGGCGCTGCCCGTAGTAGAAGGAGTTGCCGGGAACCCAGGCGATGGTGAGGCCGGATTCCAGCATCGGCTGCATTTCCGGGTCACGGATGACGTTGCTGTGGACGAACAGGCACTTGGAGTCCAGGACGCCCTTGTCGGCCCAGTGGAGGTAGGCGGGCCGACCGTCCCGTTGGGAGTCGCCCTCCGACATGGACTGGTGGGAGTTGAAGGTGACGTCGTTCTCGTCGGCGCAGGCCTTGCCAGCCTCCATTAGCTCGTCGGTCTGGGTGCCGCTGCCGTAGACGGCGACGTGGCCGCGGACGAGGGAATCAGGGTCGTTATTGCGTTTGAGTTCCCCGCCCAGGAGATTCAGGCACCTCCTGGTGTCGAATGGGGCGCGGTTGATGGTCATGTGGCCCTCGCCACCGACGTCCATGAGCCACGGGTCTCCGACCCAAGCCCTTATGCCGAGCGCGTTACAGGCCTCGGCTACGGCGTCGGTGCTGTGAACGGTGCCGGGTTCCGTGAAGGAGGTGAAGCCGTTGCGCAGCATGTCCAGTCCGGCAAGCATGGCGCTGGCGTGCTCCTCCTCGTCCCCCAGAGCGTTGAAGAATCGCTCATATCGGCTGGCGATCCATTGGCCTGCGCCCGCGGAGGAGGCGACTCCATCTTCCAGCAGTTTGCTAGGCAGGTGCCCGGAGATGTGGTAATGGAGGTCTATGTATCCGGGATGGATCGCACCGCCCCGGGCGTCGAGGGTGCGGAGAGGTTTGAACTTGGAAGTGACCTCGGCCTCGGGGCCGACTGCCACGATGTCACGGCCTCGGATGGCGATTGCGCCGTCGGGGTGCTTGGAGTTGTCTGCGTCCATGGTGATGACGTAGCCGTTGCGGACCAGGAGGTCACATCGCTCGGGGGCGTTGTTATTTTGGGTGGGCATGATCTCAGCCGTCCTTGGCCAGGCTGCTCTTCTCGACGGCGAGGAGCTTGTTGAGGCGGCGTTGGTGGCGTTCTTCACCTGAGAATCGGGCCCCGAGGAATGCCGTGACAACCTCCCGTGCCAGCTCGCCGCCGATTATCCGGGCGCCGAGGCACAACACGTTCATGTCGTCGTGCTCGACGCCCTGGTGGGCGGAATAGGTGTCGTGGCACATGCAGGCGCGTACCCCTGTCACCTTGTTGGATGTGACACAGGCGCCGACGCCACTGCCGCAGACCATGATTCCCCGCTCGGCGTCGTTTGAGGCCACGGCGCGGGCCACGGCCTCGGCGTAGTCGGGATAGTCATCATTCCGGTCGAACTCATGCGCGCCAAAGTCGAGGATCTCGTGGCCTTGGGCCACGAGCCACGGGGCTAGTTCTTGCTTGAGGGGCAGTCCTGCGTGGTCGGCGCCTATGGCTATGCGCAAGGGCTCAAATCCTTTGTTGAAGGGTCGTTTTTCGACGGGGAAAGTATATCGAGACCGGGAGATGCGGGTCTAGACCGCTGCTAGCTCGAAACCGGCGGCGTGCATCTGGCACATGTCGCCGTGCTCTGAAACATACCTGTACGCCGAGGTCGCCGCAATGACACCCTGGGCAGTAGATGTGATGGTCTGCTTCAGTTCACCTGTGGCGTCGGTGACGTCGCCTGCGGCGAATACGCCCGAAACGGTGGTCTCTCCCATCTTGGAAACCATGATCTCGCCCTGGGAGTTGATCATCACGCCGAGGGATCTTGCGAGCCGGTTTCTCGGGTCTGCGCCTATCTCGATGAAGAGGCCGTCGACGTCTATCTCGGCTGCGCCATCGTATGCTTTGTCCAGGGCGAGCTTTTCGAGCTTGTCCTCGCCGATTAGGCCCGTCACGTTGGTCTCGAGAAGCTGGACAACGTTCTCTGAACTCTCCAGCATCCGTATGTTAACGGGCTCGGGGCGGGTGAGCTTGTCCTTGCGATAGACCAGGTAAACCTGGGAGGCGTATTTGCCAAGCAGCACCGACCCCTTGACGGCTGCATCCCCTCCCCCGACCACGGCCACGGTCTGGTCCCGGTAGAGAGGGGCGTCGCAGGTGGAGCAGTAGGAGACGCCTTTGCCCAGGAGGTCTGACTCGTTGGGGAGGCCCAGCTTGCGCCGCTCCCGTCCGACGGCGAGGATTACGGTCGTGCTCTGGTATCGGCCCTCGTGGGCGGTGGAGATGAAGCAGTTGCCGTCGTTTTGGATCTCCTTGACCTCGTCGGTGATGATTTCCACGTCCAGGTCCTCGACCTGCTTCTTCATTGCCAGCATCAGGTCAAAGCCGTCTATGTGAGAGTAGCCGGGGTAGTTTTCGATGATGCTTCCTGTGGCCGTTTCGCCGCCGAACTCGTCGCCGATGACGAGAGTCTTCATCTGGTATCGGGCCGAGTAAAGCGCCGCTCCGAAGGCTGAGGCCCCCTGCCCGATGATCACTACGTCGTACGCGTTCTTGTTTCTAGCCATGATGGTTGCTCCCGGATGGCGGTCTTTTTAGAAAGGGGCGAATGGCCCTTAATACAAATGATAACTCACCGAGTGTCGAGGGGAGGGAGCGTTGATTGATGGATGATTGTCGATTGATTGGAGCTGATTAAACATGATTGAAGGTTGATTGGACTTGATTGAACAATGATTGGATTCATAGCTAGTTTGATTGAATGACGCCTGCAAGGGGTTCGCAAGTTTTGGCGTGATGCAGGGGGCAGGGCGAAAGTGAGTTGAAAGTGGGTCAACATAAGAGATCGGTGGGTTTGACGTGGCGGGTTAGGGGTGTACTCGTTCGATAGATTAGTGACACGGTGGGTTTTCTTTAGCCCTCCTGGAGCGGATCTTCGATTGTCGGGTCTCTGTTTCCATTCTGTCTGTCGGGTTTTGGGACGGCGATGGAAGGTCCGGGACTCTGATGCAGGATGACGATGGCACCTACGCCGACGCTTGTGGTCCGCCTCAACGGATGTTGCACATCGGCGGCTGTCCCGCCGTATCCCCACACATGCCTTTGGGGACTTGCCGGTGTCGAGGGCGTCCCTGGGTGGGGCAATCCGTCCCGCATCAACGCTCGACCGCTGTGCGGGACAGCATTCGACTCGAATCGTCAAGGGCGGAACAGAGTTCGCCTATGGTGACGACTGTGGAGTCGCGTAGGGGCTCTGAGGCCCTAATCCCGGTAACGCCGGGCCGTTCAGCTTCGCCGACAAAGTAGATGCCGACGCATAGGCACCCCATGATAGGGGCACCGATTCGGCAGGGGCCCCTGGAAGGGGGCGTGCCGCGTAGAGTCGATGGACCTTCCATCGCCTAGGGTCGGGAAAGGGAGAGCCAAAGCCCTGGGGTGAGGAGATCAGGCGTTGATTCCCCGGTGGGGCCGGTGGGCTTCCCTAGTTTTCTGTGGTTCCTCCTTGAGATAGTTATGGGGATGTTCGAACGGTGGGTAGTTTAGAACGTACGTTTTGATGGTGTCAAGGGGCAAATGTCACTCGCCGAGGCGAGCCTACGGCCCCAGCCCCACCGGGGAACCCTCTCCCCCTTTCTCCCCCTCTCACGCCAAAGGTTGCCTCTAGTTCAGTACTGGGGAGATGGAAAGATTGCGGCTCGGGGGTGGGAATGGCGGGAGGGGGTCAGGCGGGCGGGAATATAGGAGCCAAGTCGAGGGCGAGGCTGGGGAGGGTGGGGTCTTGTCGGGGCTAGGCGGTTTCTATTTGGAGGTCGTTAGGGGAGTAGCCGAATTTGGTTAACAGGGCATGGCACATGTGCTGTATTTCATCCCTGCTTCCGTTGGTAGGCACAAGCCATCCCGAATCACCGATGGGTTGAGGGCGGGTTTTTGGGAGTGTATCTTCGGTGGATTGCCAGCGCGCGAGCATACGCACGTTGTCAAACTCATTTGGATGCCGCTCGTATATCGCCTCGGCCAATTTTGTCAGTATTCCACTCCAAGTCCTTACCCCAAAGCGTTCTCCACAAAAAATAAAGCTCACCGGGCTTGGTTTTCTGCGCTTATGGGAACGTTGGTCATCTAGCCCCTTCAGACTTGTTTGAGGGGGAGTAGAGAGAGGTGTGGAAAAAGATTGGGCGGGGGCGGGATTCATTAAGTCGGACAGGAAACGCTTTAACTGGTCTAGGTCGGCTTCCCAGCCACACAACTCCTTTAGCTTTTTGTTTAATAATTCTACGAGAAGCTCATCAGGATCGGTGATGAGCTGTTTCCACGCTTTAGGTAAGGTTTCTTCTATCTTCTTGGCTTTCCACAATTTAGCCAAGTGGCTTTCGGCGTTTTTGACAGCAGTGCCAGATCGGACATATTCCTTGGATAGGAAGTTTATTAGGCGGTCTGTCGTTTGCGAGATAGCGGGATTTCGCAGTTCTATTACGCTGAACCGTCGTTCTTCCCAACTGCCTTCTCGCAAGGGCAGATAAAACCACCAGTTCAGGCCGTTGGTTAGAACTGCCAGGGACACCCCCTCCCTGAACGAGTAGTCAAGCAGTTGCGGCGCGTGGTTGCCAAGGTCTTCGTTGGGCCTTTTAGCTTCCAGGAATACCTTGTTCCTGCCGTCGGGGCGCAGTGCGTAGTCGACTCTGCGGCCACCCACCGAGTGTTCCGGCTTGACTTCTTCAACATCAAACGGGTTCCACCCCAGGGCATGCAAAATAGGCAATATGACGCCTTGCTTAACATTTGCTTCGTCTAATGCCGGGATAGAGGGGTCGGAGCGGATGCGTTCTATTTCGGCAGTTAGGCGGTCGTTCATAGTCGCATGTCTGGGTGGGGTGGGTAGATGCGGCAAGTATACCTTATGGCCACGATTAGACCTCAACTCGGATGGTGTATAGTCTACCCGTTCCGCAGGGGCAAGCTCCCACAGCTATTCCAATGCTACCCGATTCCCCCAAGAAGATACTAATCGTCGCCGGGCCGAACGGGGCCGGAAAGACGACTTTCGCTCGGGAATTTTTGTTGAAGGAAGCAAACTGCCCGATATTCTTGAATGCCGACTATATGGCCACAGGGTTGAACCCTTTTCGTCCTGAGAAGGCGGCATTCCGGGCAGGCAAGATGCTGCTGGCAATGGTGGATGAGTGCGTGAGTAGGGGAGAGAGCTTCGCTCTGGAGACGACCTTGAGTGGACGGGACTATGCCCGGAAGATACCGCGTTGGCGAGAGGAGGGATATTGGGTCAAACTCTACTTCTTGACACTTCCAACCCCGGAAATCGCTATTGCTCGTGTCAGGGAGCGAGTATTGAAAGGAGGGCATTACATACCGGCCGAAACCGTGCGCCGCCGCTTCCACAGGGGACGGCACAATTTTGATTCTATCTATAGACACCTGGTAGATGAGTGGGTAATGTATGATAACTTGGGAACGCCGCCCGTACTCTTGGCAGACGGAGAGATAGTTAGTGATTGAACGGACGGATGAAATGGACGAAAGGCCCATGAACGCCGACAACGCAGCTGCACTGGCCGCACTGCGGAGGGCAGCCATAAAGGCACGTCGGCACACCTTGGCTCTCAATGGGTCGGTTCTGATTCGGAAGGACGGCAAGTATGTATATGAGTCGGACCCTGCCGTCCTGTTCCCGGAGGGGATGGGTGACGAGCCGACGTCCGAGCCCCAGCAGCTTCGTTAGAAGGAGCTTCCCATGAGCCTGGTACTTAAGAACGTCAATATTATCGATGCCACGACTCCCGAGGTCCGAACGGAGCGAAACGTCCTGGTGGAGGACGGGGTAATCCGGCAGGTCACCTCGGGCCCAGCACCTGATGCCGACCGGGTTGTCGATCTCGATGGGGCGTACCTGCTGCCGGGCCTATGGGACGTGCATACCCATCTGAACAAGGGCACCTACGGCCCGGAATCCGTGGAGGAGGAGGCGCTTGACCTAGTGCCTCGGGTGCTGGAATACGCTCGGAACTCAATGGACGCCCTCAACATGGGAGTCACCTCACTGCGTACGGTCGGGGTGCAAGAGTGGGCGGACGTGGCGCTTCGGGACGCGTTTTCTGCCGGTAAATTCAAGGGGCCTCGGCTATTCTGCGGGGGACACGCCCTGAACACCACCGCCGGACACATGGCGGACATGGACAAGCCTATAGACGGGCCCGTGGCATTCGTTAAGGCTGTCCGCAATGAGATCATGCACTACGTCAATCACATCAAGCTTGTCACCACGGGCGGGATCATTGGCACGGGTCACGACGTGATGACGAACATCACCTGGCTGCGGGGCGAAGTGGAAGCAGCTCTCACCATAGCCAAGCAGAGAGGTGTCCCGGCCGCCGTCCACGCCACGGTCCCGGAGGCCATAAAGTGGGCGGTCAGCGCCGGGTGCAGGTCGATTGAGCACGGCTACGTGATGGACGAGGAAGCTGCCCGGATGATGGCCGACACGGGCACCTACTACGTTCCTACGCTTGCCCTGAGTCACCTGACGCCCGAGCAGGCCGATAGCGAAGGTTCCGCCGCATACTGCCAGCACCACCCGCTCCCAGACGAGTTCCGGGAGAGGGCCAACTTCTTTGCCCCCATTCACGACGAATCCTTCCGCATAGCGCTGGATGCCGGGGTGAAAATAGCCAGCGGGTCTGACCAGGGGCCGCCGGGAGAGGCGGCGCTGATGGAAGTGGAGAAGCTATCTAAGGTGGGACTCGGGCCATATGGGGCGATAGTGGCGGCCACCCAGACCTCGGCGGAGGTGTGTGGGGCGGGAGACAAGCTGGGGACTATCGAGCCCGGCAAGTTCGCCGACTTCATGGCCATTGAGACGAACCCGCTGGAGAACATCGAGAACCTACGCCGGCTGCAGCTGGTCGTGGCCCGGGGCGAGGTGGCGGTGGACAAGAGGTAGGGGAGAGGAATCGCCCCCAGCCCTCTCCCATCAACAGACCTTTACGTAACTGCGGTTTTCGACTGTCATACTAGCCAGATCGTCTAAATTCCACCCCCCGCTCATACTTCGAGAGCCTCAGCACGAGCGGCCCCGGCCCCTCCAGCAGAAATCATGCAAAGGTCTCATCAGGGGAGAGGGGGCAAAGGTCATCTTTTACTAACGCCGGGGCCGGGCTGGGGCATTGTTTCCTACGCCGACATCTCGACGGGCGGAGCCGTGCAGTGCGGAGAGGACCATTGAGATAAGCAGGATGCTGCCGCCGATTAGATAGGCCGTGTTGAGGCCGGAGACGAAGGCATCGAATGCTCCTTCGGAGACAACGTCGAGTCTCGGCTCATGGCCGAAGGAGGTCATGGTGATGGTGACAACGGTCGTGGCCACGGCGATGCCGGTGATGTTTGCCGAAGTGCGGATCACATTGATCAATGCCGCCACAATCCCGAACTTGGACTGAGGCTGATGACTCATTATTGTTGTGCCATTGGCGGCGTTGAATAACCCCGAACCGATTCCCGCCAATATCAGTGCCATGAGTACGTAGCCGGCAGAGGAGTCGGGGGAGATCCGTGAGAGCGACAAAAGGGCAGCCGCCTCGAAGGCTTGTCCGGCGGTGGCGATAACCCGGCTGCCGAAACGGTCCGAGAGGTAACCGCTTAACGGGCCGAGCAGTGCCATGCAGAGGGCGCCTGGGGCGAACAGAAGCCCGGCCCTGAACGGTGAATAGCCCATTACGTGGATGATGAAAAAGGGCATCAGGAAGGCCACGGAGGAGCTGGCGAAGAAGTTGAGGAAGCGGGCCGAGGCAGCCATTGAGAAGCGCCTGATCTTGAAGAGGCTAAGGTCTAGCATCGGGTTGCTGTTCCTCAACTGCCACCAAATAAAGGCCGAAAATAGCATCACCGACGCGGCAAGGCTTATCAAAATGGGTGGAGAAGTCCAGCCGAACCTGTGCCCGTTACTCATCCCCATCAGGAAGCCAACAAACGCACCGGAGGACAGGCCTGCGCCTACCCAATCGAAGTTGCGCCAGCTTGCGGCGGCGCCGGTGCTCGGCACCATGGCTTTGAAGGTGAGGAGAGCGAGGAATATGGCGATGATGCCCAGAGGAACATTGGCAAGGAAGACGGCACGCCAGCTAACGAAATGCACCAACAGGCCACCGATGATGGGTCCGGACGTCAGCCCCGATCCTATTATGGCGGTGTAGAGACCTATGGATTTCCCGCGCTCATTGTCTGGGAAGTTAGAGGAGATAATGGCCATGCCGTTGCCCTGGATTCCGGCGACTCCTATTCCCTGAATTACCTTCCCAATGACGATTATCGGGAAGAGAGAGGCGGACCCTCCTACGACCGCCCCGATAATGTTGAGGGTCCAGCCCAACACAAAGACCCTTTTGCGCCCGATTATGTCTGCAAGGCGCCCGACGGGCATGAACATGCTTGCCGTTGTGAGGACGTAGGCGAGGTAGATCCACTGAACGGTGGGGATATCGAGGCCGAACTCTTCCGAGATTTCGGGAAGCGCGATGCCTACACCCGTCTGGTCAATTACCGTAGCGTAGGTGCCGACAGCAACAGCGACGTAGACCCACCACTTGTAGCGGGGGCTTTCGACCACGGCCTTCGACGGGCCGGGGAGGACTAGCGAGGACATGCAGGGCGCGGGCTAGGCATCGCTGGAATCGGGCCCGCTTTCATCGGGATCGGCCGATTCGGGGGTGGGTTCGGGGGCGAGGGGCATCATCACTGCGAGGAAGAGGTAGAGGAGGGCTGAGAATCCGGCAAACAGGAGGAAGACGATAAACAACGTCCGGACTATCTGTGGTTCGGTGCCGAAGTACTGGCCGAGGCCCCCGGCGACGCCCCAGATCTTGCGGTTTGTTCGGCTTCTGTAGAGCATATTCCCTACGCCCGGCTCAGGAATGGGGAATTTCTTCGCTCTGCCGGGGCTCGAGCCGGGATGCGCCGGTAGTCTGGATGTCTCCCATCTCCGGTTCACCGTCGTAGGTGAGCACCGAAGCGCCGCTAAGATCTGCAAGCTCAATGGCGCCGCGCACGTTGACGTCGGCCTGGCTTGCCCCGTTAAGTACGACGGAGGCGCGGTCGATGGAGAAGTGCCGGAGTTCCAGAACGCTGGCCCCCGAGGCGCGCATCTGCAGGCTATCTGCCGACCCTGCAAGAGTGAGCTTGCTTGCACCGTTGATGCGGAGGTCGGCCTCCCGGGCCTCGACGTATCCTTCCAGGACACTGGCTCCCGACAGGCTGATGGTTAGGTTATTGGCGGAGGAAAAGCCCTCCAGGCTGGCACGGCTGGCGCCGGTCAGCATGACTCCCAGGAGCTCGGGCATGGTGATGCGTGCCCTGAGAGTGACCTCACTGTAGTCACCGGCTTCCAGACCGATGCGAAGGGTGTCGCCCTCTTTTTCAGCTTCGACGAGATTGATGACATTGTCGTCGGCGGAGATGGACACGCTGAACTGTGTCGACTCCTTGAGTTCCACGTGAAAGGCGTTGCCGATATTGACCCTGGTGAAGCCTTCCAGCGACTTAATTTGGGAAATGACGTTGCCCGATCCGGGGACCGCGGGCCTGCCCGCCTGCTTGCGTGACACCAGGACGATCATGATCAAAAGGATGACGATGACCGCGATTATTACCAGTCCCAAGTCAGCCTCTTTTCCTCTTGTTGCATTGTGATGAGTGAGTCCACTTTAGCCAGCGCCCGACTGCCTGACCAGCTTTTGCAGACTGCGCATCTCCGTGGGGTTTTCGCTGTGCCTGGCTACCATTGTCCAGGATACCTCTGCGACGTAGATATCACAGCGGGAGTCGACGGCGATGCCGTGGGCGGCGAGGAACTGGCCCGGGCCCTCGCCCTGGGTGGGCATTCCGAGCCGGGCCAGAAGTTTGCCATCGACGGTGTAGACGCTGACCCGGTTGCCGACGTTTGGCGCGTCGGCGAAATAGGAGTCGCCGCAGAGCTCAGCAATGTAGATATTGCCGTCGGGGCCAAGGGCCATGCCTGCGGGCTTCCAGATGTTCTGCCAGATGTGCTGCAGCTTGCCCCTAGTATCGAATATCTGGACCCGGTTGCACTCCCGGTCGCCGACTATAACGTTGTCATCGTTGTCGACCAGGATGGTGTGGGGAATGACGAACTCTCCGGGATCGATGCCGGGTGCGCCCCATGAGAACAGGTATCTACCATCGGGGCTGTACTTATGGATGCGGGAGTTGCCGTAACCGTCGGAGACGAAGAGGTCGCCGTTCCTGGGCGATACGGCGACCTTGGTGGGTTCGTTAAAGGCCTGGCCGCTCCAGCGGGTAGGGGGCTGGTGAGGGGCGCCGATGGTGGAGATGACGCGGCCATCCAGGGTGCAGCGCCGGACTGTGTGGTCCTTCTGGTCGGCGAGGTACATGGTGTCGTTGGGCGCGTAGGTGATGCCGTGGGCGGTGGTGAATACGCCCTCGCCCCAGGATCCGACGAAGGTGCCATCAGCCTCAAAGACTACAACGGGATGATCCCCGCGGTTAAAGACGTAGACGCGGTCATTGGTATCGACGGCGACGTCGGCGCACTCCTTGAAAGACCAGCCGTCGGGAAGCTGCGCCCAGTTTTCCTGGGGCGAGTAAGTGAAGGCTCCGCTGCCTAGGGAAACCGATGTGGACATTTAGCACCCCCCTGCCCCGGGTGTCGGGGCTTGAATACCGGCTCATCCTAAGGAGAGGACGGTTTTAAGTCAATCGGGGGCGCGTTTTCCCAAGGCCTTGAGCACGAGCCCCGAAGCGCTGAGGCTCAGGCTGCCGAAGGAGATGATAAAGAGAGCGAGTTGGAGATTGTGGGTGACGTCGTCGATGACGCCGACTATCAGGGGCCCGAGAAATCCGCCTGCCCAGAGGATGGTGAACATCAGGGATACGGCGACGGTGAGTTCACGGGGTCGGATGGAAGGAAGCTCGTAGAGTTGGGTCATCATCAGCGGGATGAAGCAAAAGCTGAGCCCGTTGATACAGCCGAACAGAATCAGATAGAAACCGGAGTCGGTGAACAGTAGTCCGGCGAAGGATGCCCACATGGCGACACCGCAGACGGTGAGTACCAAGGAGGGCCGGTTGACGAGAGCGGGGACCACGGAAACTGCGATCTTTCCCGGCGTGCTGGCCAAAGAGATCATGCTAATCACAAGACCGCTGAAGGTGAGGGAGAGCTCATATTCGTCACGGGCGTAGATGGGCCAGAAGGAGTTGAACCCGAAGCGTGCAGCGATGGTGCCACCGATGCCGAATCCGAGAATCCAGGGCTCCTTGTATTTGATAAGCGTTCTTATCGGAGATCCGACCTGGGACTCCATCCCGCGTCGGAACTCGGGGGTGTAGCGGTCCTTGCCCAGGACCAGCCAGGCCAAAATTGCGATGACGGTGATGGCGGTCCAGGCGAAGAGAGTGTGCCGCCAGTTGCCCAGGATGCCGAGAATTATGGGGATTACGATGAACCCGACACCCCCCATGCTATCTATAAAGCTGAAGATGATGCCGTTGGCCAGGGGAATTCGGCGCCTGGGGACCCACTGGAGAATGACGAGGGTCCTCGGAACTTTGCAGACGATGTAGGCAACCCCAAGCAGCAGGCGCATTGTCAGGAGGATGATGAAGCTCGGGGCCCAGCCGTTGAGGGCGGTGAAGCCCGCGGAGGCGATAAATGCGATGCTGGCCACGCGCCACGGCCTGTAGCGGGAAAGCCAGACGTTGGCAGGGATCTCGAAGGCCAGGTTGCCGAAGATTACGGCGGAGGAGATCATGCCGAGCTGGGTGGCTGTCAGGCCCATCTCGTCGCGAATGTCCGGGAGCAGGAGCCCGATGGTGAGGGCGGAGATGTCTATGAGGGAGTAATTGGTGATGAATGTGCCGACGACAACCCAGGCGTAGACGGGGGAGTCGGTTGGGCGGCGAAGGAGACGCATCATGTTCTAAGTCTGTGAGAGGTTATGGAGTGGCAAGGGCGGGTTCGGGGGGACGGCGACCGGTCAGCCCCAAGACTACTCCGGCAGTGGAGAGAGTGAGGGGGGCAAAGGCGGCGATCAGGAGGCCAGTGCGAAGGTCCGTGGCGTCTCCGATGATGCCGGTGAAGGTCGGGCCGAGGGCGGAACCCGTCCACAGGCAGCTGAAGTATATGGCCACGGCGACGGCCACTTCCCGCTCCTGTATGCCCGGAAGCCTGTATATGGTGGTGATCATGGCGGGTATGAAGCACATAGTCATGCCGTTAACGATGCCGGTGAGAAACAGAAGGCCAACGGAATCGCTCAAGACCATGCCGAAGGAGGTGGCCGCCATCAGAAGGCCGCAGGCTACGAGGAGGTAGGGTGTGCGGTTAGCGATTGACGAGGTAAGGGTCACCCCGAGAATCATGGGGCCCTTGGTCAGCCCTCCAATGCCGAGGATTAGACCAATGGTGACGAGGGCCGTGCCGTGGGTCTCGTCCAGGTAGGTGGGCCAGAAGGTTGAGAAGGCTGACCGGGCGCCGGTAATGCCAGCGACGCCAAACCCGAGAATCCAGGGCTCCTTGTATCGCCAGAGGACGCGAATGGGAGTTTCACCGGAGGTCTCGGAGAGTTGGGGGAGGTCTTCTCGGGGACGGTCCCGGCCCCAGAGGAGCCAGACGAATGCTCCCACCGCGCTGACTATTGCCCATATGTAGAGAGTTTTTCGCCAATCGCCGTCAGCGATCCAGAGAATGGCGGGAATCAGTATGAACCCGAAGCCGATTGTGGTCTCCAGGATGCTGAACATGATGCCGTTGGCCTTGCCAACCTGCCGGCTTGGGATCCAGTGGATGAGGAGTATGGTGCGTGAGGCCTGGGTGCTGAGATAGATCATGCCCAGGCCGATGCGAGCGATGAACAGGACAAGCAGGGTCGGGGCGAAGCCTTTCAGGCCGACGAAGAGGACGGCGGCGGCGAAAGAGACGACGGAGGAGCGCCAGGGTCGGAAGCGGGAGAAGAACCAGTTGGATGGAACCTCGAAGAGGAGGTTACTGAACATGATGGAGGAGCTGAGCCAGCCCTGCTCGGTGAGGGAGAGGTCGAGGTCTTCGGCCATGCCGGGGAGGAGGAACCCTAGGGTTTCGAAGGCGATGACTATCAAGGAGTAGTTGACGGCAAACATGCCAACAAGCGTCCAGCCGTAGTGTTTGCCCCTGGGTTCAAACATGGCGCCAAGCTTAACACGGGGGAAGGCGCCCCACCCCCATTCCGCTCTTGAGGCCCATCCCTTCGACGAACTCAGGATAAACTTCTTCTCAGGGGGGAGCGGAATACCCCGCGCCAGATTCCCCGCGGAGCCTCGGAATGACAGTAAAACAAGGGTCTTATCGAGGGAGAGGGGATGGGAAGGGGGATGTAGTAGAATGACGGGGAAACGTTGGAGGGGGTGGGCATGTCAAAGAACGGCTTCCGAATAATCGATTCGGACATGCACGTCATGGAGCCGACGGACTTGTGGGAACGTTACCTGTCCCCCGAATACAAGGCCCGCGCCCCCAAGTCGGTCCCCCGTCACCGCGGCGATCTGGTAATGCAGGTCGAGGGCCGGGAGATGGCCGCCGAGGCCCAGTGGGAGATAGAGCTGGCGGACGATCCAGAATGGCTCGCCAACTATGCTGACGGCCTGGCCAATGCCTGGGACGGCCCTTCCCAGCGAAGAGCAATGGACTCCGAGGGCCTGGATCTGGCCGTTCTCTATCCGAGCCGCGGTCTCTACGCGCTGGCAGTAGATGGGATGGACCCGGGGCTGGCAGCGGCCATTGCAGCAGCCTACAACGATTGGCTGCACGACTTCTGTTCCACGGACCCGGTCCGTATGCTCGGGGCGGGGATGGTCTCGCCATTCGACGTGGGGAGTGCCGTGAGGGAGGCTCGGAGATCGGTGTCGGAGTTGGGCTTCAAGGCCGTGTTCATGCGCCCAAACGTGGTCAACGGGCGCAACTGGTATGACCCACACTACGATCCCCTATGGGCTGAGATCGAAGAGTTGGATGTACCTCTGGGGTTTCACGAAGGGTCGGATGCCGGTGTCCCACAGACGGGCGATCAATTCCTCGCCGATAGTTGGCTTATGCACCACACCTGCACTCACCCCATGGAGATGATGCTGGCGGTGGTTAGCATGGTGGGAGGTGGGGTGCTGGCCCGGTTCCCCAAGCTGCACGTCGGGTTCCTGGAGGGCAACTGCTCCTGGGTCCCGTGGATGCTATGGCGCCTGGACGAGCACTACGAACTGGTCGGGAGGCACGAGTCGCCGGAACTGACTATGGCGCCGACGGAGTACTTCATACGCCAGGGCTGGGTCTCCGTGGAGGCAGACGAAGAGCCTGCTCGCTTCATTGAGGGGTCGGGGCTGGGGGGGGAACGTGGTATTCTCCACGGACTACCCACACAAGGACTCGAAGTTTCCCAAGGCGGTCGAGGCGTTTTTGGGGAGCGGCTTTTCGGAGGAGATGAAGCACAGGATATTGTGGGACAATTGCGTGCGGATGTATGGATTTGGGGTGTAGAAATAGGCAGGAGGATCATCCTCACCCATCAAGAGACCTTTGCGTAACTACAAATTAGGGCCAATACACGCCCCCAATTCCACTCTTGAGGCCCTTCGACTCCGCTCCCGCCAGCGGCGGGTCTTCGACGGGGCGAGCGGAATGCCCAACCCCTGGGGAAGGAATGACAGTTATGCAAAGGTCTCATCAAGGGAGAGGGGATTTTGAATAGGAACTGATGGAAGGAGCTAACCGTGGGTGAGCTTGACGGCAAGGTGGCGATAGTTACGGGTGCGGGGAGGCTGCGGGGCATAGGCAGGGCGGCTGCGGTAGCCCTGGCTGAACTCGGCGCTGACGTAGTGCCAACGGGCACGGGTCGGGACCCGTCCCGCTATCCCGAAGCCGAGAAGGCCATCGGGTGGAAGGACATCGAGAGCACGGCGGAGCAGGTGCGCGCCCTGGGGCGTCGAGCACTGCCGCTGGTCGTGGACGTGGCGAATGCCGACGATGTGGCGGAGATGGTCGAGAAGACCGTCAAGGAGTTCGGCCGCGTCGACATATTGATAAACAACGCCGCCTTCGCCCGGGGCCCGGACCGCGTCCCGACCATCGAGCTTGACGATGATGTCTTTCAGAAGGTTGTGGACATCAAGATCAGGGGTACTTATCTGTGCACCAAGGCCGTTGCCAAGGTGTTGATTGCCCAGGGACAAGGCGGAAAGGTTGTCAACGTGGCGTCGGTGGCGGGGAAATCGGGGTCTGAAGACACGCTGGCTTACTGCGCAGCAAACTTTGCCCAGGTGGGGATGACGCAGACGCTGGCCCGGGAGCTGGGGCAATACAGTGTAAACGTCAACTGCGTCTGCCCCGGCTGGGTGGACACCTCAAGGCTGGACCACCTGAAGGTCGGGGACTGGTTCGACAGGATGGCGATGGAGACGCCTATTCGGAGAAACGGGTCTGATGAAGAGGTGGGAGAGTTCGTGGCCTACCTGTGCACCAAGGCGGCTTCCTGGATTCACGGCCAGTCCATCAATATGGACGGCGGCGGATTCATGACCCACTAGGAGCTGAGGGGCTCCATCTCCAGAAGCACGGCGCCCTTGGTGACTTGCATCCCGACCTCGCAGGAGACCTTGGCTACCACACCGTCGTAAGGGGCGGTGATCTGGTGTTCCATCTTCATGGCTTCCAGAACAACGAGAGTCTGGCGCGCTGTGACCTCTTCCCCTTCTTTCACCCGCACCTGCGCGACGACTCCGGGCAGAGGGGCGGTTACCCCGGTCTCGGCGCCGGCGCCCGCGGCCTGGCCACCGGCCTGTCCCGTGTAGACCTGGTCTGAACGGCTCAACAGGTAGTCGGAGTTTGCGTAGTGGACCAGGAGACCATCCTCGGTGGGAGTAACTTCGACTGCCCAGGTCTCGTCTTCGATAGTGGCCTGTGAACCGGCCCCGGGAGCGAGGGAAAGGACGAGGTCGAACGAGCTCTCTGCTGTCTGGACTGTCCAGGCGTTAGAGCCGGGCTTGTTGGATGCAGAAGCCGAAACCTCGCTGCCGGCGTGAGTGAAGGCGTAGAACATGTCCTGCCTGCCATGGCGCCAGGCCCCGGGCCTGCGCCAAATATCACCGGCCTCAGGGACAGCCGCAGCCGACTCATGGCCTGCCAGCCCTGAGGAGAGAAGTTCGTGGGATATGGCGGAGGCGAGTGCCTGGACGGGAAGTTCGTCAGACGGTGACAGCGCCGGTTCGATCTGCCGGCCGACGTATTCGGTGTCTATGGCCCCGGAGTCGAAGTCGGGGTCCTGGGCGATGACGCGGAGCATCTGCAGGTTGGTCGGGACTCCGGAGACGACATAGGCGTCGAGAGTATCCCGGAGCCGGCGTACCGCCTGGCCGCGGTCTTCTCCGTATACGGCAATCTTGGCTAGCAGGGAGTCGTAGAAAACGGGCACTTCGAATCCCTGATAGACGCCGACATCGTGTCGGACCCAAGGTAAGGTGGGGGGTGAGAAGCGGAGCAGGGGACCGGCCCCGGGAAGATAGCCTGCGCCCGGGTCTTCGGCGTAGACTCTGGCCTCGATTGCATGGCCCCGAGATTGAACATCTGATTTGCTGATGGGAAGCTGCTCTCCAGAGGCAGCGAGCAGCTGCAGGCGAACGAGATCGAGTCCCGTGACCCATTCGGTGACCGGGTGCTCGACCTGGAGCCGGGGATTGACTTCCAGGAAGTAGAAATTTCCGTCGGCGTCCAGGAGGAATTCGACGGTTCCGGCGTTGGTGTAATCCACGGCTGCAGCCAGCGCGAGAGCGGAGCTTTCCAGGCCTTCCCGTATCTCCGGGGTGACGGCCACCGAGGGGGTCTCCTCGATGACCTTCTGGAAGCGGCGCTGGACTGAGCATTCCCGCTCCCCGAGGCTAAGGAGGTTGCCGTGGGAGTCGCCGATGATCTGGACCTCGATGTGGCGAGGCCGTACGACGTGCTTTTCGAGGATAACGGTGTCGTTTCCGAAGGACGAGAGGGCCTCGCGTCGGGCGCCGGCCATGGCCTCCGTCAGCTCGCCGGGCTCGGAAACGGTGCGCATTCCCCGGCCTCCACCGCCAAAGGCGGCCTTGATGAGTACTGGATAGCCTATTTCACCGGCTTTTTGGGTGATTTCTTTTTGGCTGAGGCCCTCCACGTAGTAGCCGGGCACCACGGGAACGCCGGCTTCCTGGGCGCGCTTCTTGGCCTCGGACTTGTCGCCGAGGAGCCGTAGGATATTGGGGGAGGGGCCGATGAATACTATTCCGGCGGCGGCGCAGGCTTCTGCGAAGTTTGGGTTTTCGGAGAGGAAGCCGTAGCCGGGATGAACGGCCTGGGCCCCGACACTGAGCGCTGCGGAGACTACCGCATCGATGTTCAGATAGCTGTCGGTGGCGGGACCGGGCCCGACGTGGACAGCCTCGTCGGCGAAGCGGACATGGAGGGCGTCGCGGTCGGCGTCTGAGTAGACGGCGACGGTTGCAATGCCCATGTCCCGGCAGGTGCGCATCACTCGCACGGCGATTTCGCCGCGGTTGGCTATGAGGACTTTGTTAAACATGAGAGTTGCTTTCGGGTTTGGCTACATTCTGAAGACGCCGAAGCGAGTATCGGGGACGGGGGCGTTGAGGGCTGCGGAAATGCCGAGGGCCAGGACCATGCGGGTGTCGGCGGGGTCAATAATGCCGTCGTCCCAGAGGCGGGCGGTTGAGTAGTATGGGCTGCCCTCGGTCTCGTAGTGTTCGAGGATAGGGGCTTTGAACTCATCCTGTTCTTGCTGGGTCATGGACTCGCCCTTGACCTTCAGGTTGTCCATGCGGAGGGTGAGGAGGGTGTTGGCCGCCTCTCGGCCACCCATCACGGAGATGCGTGCGTTGGGCCACATCCAAAGCTGCCGGGAGTTGTAGGCCCGACCACACATGCCAAAGTTCCCCGCCCCGAATGAGCCGCCGAAAATCAAGGTGAACTTGGGCACCTGGGCGTTGGATACGGCCATGACCAGCTTGGCGCCGTCCTTGGCGAGGCCTCGGTGTTCGTACTCCTTGCCGACCATGAAGCCATTAATGTTCTGCATGAACAGCAAAGGCACCTTGCGCTGGCAGCAGAGCTCAACGAAGTGGGCGCCCTTCTGGGAAGATTCGGAGAAGAGGATTCCATTGTTGGCGACAATGCCGATGGGATAGCCCATGACCCGGCCGAAGCCGCAGACCAGGGTCTCGCCGTAGAGGGCCTTGAACTCCTGGAATTCGGAGCCGTCTACGAGGCGGGCTATTACTTCACGGGTGTCGATGATGGTGTGGAGGTCCTTGGGGAGTAGGCCGTAGATCTCCTGGGGGTCGTAGGCGGGGGGGCGGGGTGGGGTTAGCTCCCAGGGAGACTCTTTCTTGACGGGGATTCCAGCGACGATCTCCCGGGTGATGGCGATGGCTTCCTCGTCGTTGGCGGCGTAGTGGTCGGAGACGCCGGAAATGCGGGTGTGGACGTCGGCGCCTCCTAGCTCTTCAACTGTGACTTCCTCGCCGGTGGCCGCTTTCACGAGAGCCGGGCCCCCGATAAAGATGGAGCCCGTGCCCTTGACGATAATCGACTCGTCTGCGATGGCGGGAACGTAGGCGCCTCCGGCGGTGCAGAATCCCATGACCACGGCGATCTGGGCGATTCCCTGGGCGGACATGACTGATTCGTTATAAAAGACCCGGCCGAAGTGCTCTTTGTCGGGAAATACGTCGGCCTGGAGAGGGAGAAAGGCGCCTGCGGAGTCGACGAGATAGATGCAAGGGAGCCTGTTCTGCAGGGCTATCTCCTGGGCGCGGAGGTGCTTCTTTACGGTGAGGGGGTAGTAGGCGCCAGCCTTCACGGTAGCGTCATTGGCCATGATCATGCACTCGCGGCCGCTGACAACCCCGATGCCCGTGACGATGCCAGCGGAATGGGCCTGGCCGTCGTACATCTCCCAGGCGGCGAGGGCGCTGAGTTCGAGGAAGGGTCTGTCGTGGTCGAGGAGCTTGTCGATGCGCTCCCGGGCGGTCATCTTGCCCCGGGCCTTGTGGCGCGCGACGGAGGCCTCGGGCCCACCCTTCTTTACGATATCCAGCCGTTCTTTCAACTGCTCCAACAGGCCGATCTGGTGAGCCTTGTTCTCCTGGAACGCCGGGTCATTTGTATCGACATAGCTCTGGATGACGTTGAATTTTCTCTCGCCTGCTGCAATAACCACGATAGTTCTCCTTTTACAAAGCAGGCCTCCGGCGAGTAAGCCCAAAACCTGCCAGGGAAATGGTAAGTATGGGGTTGATAGGGTGTCAAGTTTGGGGGAGGGGTGAGGGCTTGTGCTATCCTGTTTTCACGTTGGCCAGTAGTTGGGGAGGGTAGCCGATGACTTCGTCCATAGTCCACGGAAGATATCTCATTACGCGTGCTTCGGGGCACGAGACTAAGGTGCTAGAGCAGGGCGCCGTTTATCAGAGCAATGGAGTGATCGAAGATGTTGGAACGCTCGGGGAGATCCAAGGTCGACATCCCGACGCTCCGGTCTTAGGCGGGGACGATTTCCTGGTCATGCCGGGATTGATCAACGCTCACCATCACGGCAAAGGTGTCAGCCCCCTGATGAAGGGCAGCCTGGACGACCATCTGGAGTACTGGATGGCGGACTCCTGGGGTCGGAAGCCCGTAGACATGTACCTGGATACGCTGTATGCGTGTATGAAGATGCTTAAGTCGGGCGTGACTACTGTAATGTTCAACCTGAGCCCGGGTGCGGCGGCAGAAACGTCCGAGGACTGCAAGAAGGCACTTACGGCCTTCGCAGATGCCGGTATGAGGGTTAACTTTTCGCTATACGTAGAGAACCAGTACCGCATCGTCGCCGAGGAAGAGTCGGCGTTTCTGAGCCGGTTGCCATCGGACCTTGCGGCCCGGGCGAAGGAGGTCCTGGACGACGAGTACATCAGCGACGACGAGTACATAGCACTCTCCGAGACCCTCCACGCCGAGCAACACGACGGTGAGTTCGTTAAGGTCATGCTCTCACCGGCAAATGCACACTGGTGCTCGGATGCGTTGCTGGAGAGGATGAGGGCATCGGCTTCCAAGCTCGGGACGGGGCTGCATATTCACCTGGTGGAGAGTGTTTATGAAAAGCTCATCGGGTTGAAACTGTACGGGAAGACAGCGCTGGCCCATTTGGACGAACTGGGCTTCCTCGGGCCCGATGTTTCGCTGGCGCACGCGGTCTGGCTGACCGGAGAGGACATGGAGCTTATAAAGGAGCGAGGCGTCCACGTCTGCACTAACCCGAGCTCCAACCTGAGGCTGAGGACGGGCATTGCACCGGTCGCGGAGATGGCGGCCCGAGGGCTGAACCTGGCCCTGGGAACGGACAGTACGTCTATAAATGAAGACGAGGACTTTCTTCAGGAGATGAGGCTGGCCCACCGGCTGCACCGGAACCCAGGCGTGAATTCCCCTACCCTGACCGCTGACAAGATAGTGAACATGGCGACGCTGGGCGGGGCCCGGGCCACGATGTTCGAGGATATAGGCGCCCTGGAGCCGGGCATGAAGGCCGACCTTATAACGATAGACCTCAAAAGCGTGACCGAGCCCTACCTGGACCCCGACGCCCCGATAGTCGATGCCCTGATGTACAAGGCGAAGGGATCGGACGTGGACACGGTGATGATCGATGGCCGGGTGATGGTGGAGGGGGGCCGAGTGATCAGCGTAGACGAGAGTCGGATGATGGAGAGTCTGAAGGGCGAGCTGTCGAGACCCCTGTCGGAGGAGGATCGTGCCCGGAGGCGCACTGCTGAGGAGTTAAAGCCGTACATACAGCGGTTCTACGAGGCCTGGGAGCCGGGGCAGGACAAGCCGTTCTATGTTTATAACAATGCGGAGTAGGCGATGCCGGGCGTGCTTGAAGGCATAAAGGTCCTGGATCTCGCGTCCATGTGGGCGGCGCCGCTCATTGGGGCATACCTTGCCGACCAGGGCGCGGACGTCATCAAGGTCGAGCCTCCGTGGGGTGACCAGGCCCGACGCACATTCAGCAGCCCTCCCCTCCCCAACGGTGAGAGCCGATCATGGCCGGTGGTAGGCCGAGGAAAGAGAGGCCTTGCTGTCGACATCTCCAAGCCGGAGGGCAGGGAGATTGTCTATGCGCTTGTCGAACGGTCAGATGTGCTGATAACCAACTTCCGTCCGCCCGTTGCCCGACGCTTAGGCTACGATTATGAGAGCCTTCGCAGGGTGAACAACGGGCTGGTGTATGCCAGGGTGGGGGCGTACGGGGAGCACGGCCCGTACGCTGAGAAACGGGGCTATGACCGGATATTCCAGGCGCTTTCGGGGATGATGCGAAAATCGGGCCCCGAGGGAATACCGAGGAATGCGGGCATTTGGGCGGCGGACATGTCGGCGCCGTGGGCGATGTGTTATGGGATCACGCTGGCGCTAATGCATCGTGATAAGACGGGTGAGGGACAGGAGGTCAGTACGTCGTTGTTGCAGATGTCGATGGCGATGCAGGCGGTGGACCTGGTGAGAGCAGACTCGGAAATGGGGTCGGGTGGAGAGTCGGGGGAGGAGTATGCGAACCAGCCTTTATATCTGCCGTACGAGTGCTCCGACGGAGAATGGGTCAACATTGTGGTTATCAGCGACAAGGAATTCCGAGGGCTTTGTGAGGCCTTGGAAATAGCACACGTTCTGGATGATCCCCGGTTCTCGACACCGCTGGGCCGGATAAAGAACGGCAGTGTCCTGTTCCAAGTGTTGACCGGTGTCTTTTCGACGCGCCCAATGAATGAATGGTTACAGCTACTGGAGGAGCACGATGTCCCGTGCGCGCCGGTCCTCGGCGCCAATGACGTGTTCGACAGCCCACAAATCGAGACCAACGGGTTCATGGCGGAGGTCGACTACCCGGGGGTCGGGAGGACGCGGATGATAAACGCGCCCGTCAGGTTAAATGGGAGGCCGGGAGAGGTCGGCGCACGGGCCCCGGGGCTTGGGGAGCATACGGAGCAGGTGTTGAATGAACTTGGGTATTCAGAAGAGCGGATAGGGGAGATGGAGAGGGGTGGGGTGGTGGTGCGGGGGAAAATACCTGGTTAGACTTTGACTTATGAGAATCACGTATACAGCTTCCGAAGCAAGGACTCGATTCTCGGAAGTCATGCGACGGGTGCGAGATGGAGACACGATAGTAGTGACCTTTCGCGGAGAGCCGGTTGCCGAAATTAAGCCTCCAGAAAACCGGAAGCTCACCCAAGAAGAGTGGGACCGGGAGATGGAACGGCGAGGTGTTCTTCACCCAGCAAAGAATCCGAATGCACCGGTCAAACTTGGAAAGTATGTGCCGGGAGCCTTGGCGCGTTTCCTAGCTGAAAGGGACTGATGGCATTCGCGTATGTGGATTCTTCTGCGATTGTAGCCATCGCATTCGGGGAACATTCAGCTGATGACACAGCGCATCGCCTAAGGGAACAGGAAGACCTTCGCTCGTCCAATCTGTTAGAGGCAGAGGTGAGAGCAGCCCATATCCGGATGGGAACCACGTTCGAGCCTGAATCACTCGCGCGGATTAGATGGATCACACCAGACCGAGGCCTTAGCAGCGAGATATCTATAGCAGCGAGAGCAGGCTATCTACGAGGCGCTGATCTCTGGCACCTCGCAACGGCTTTATACTTGACTCCGGATCCTGGAGAAGTGACCTTCATAACCCTGGACGAGCGGCAGAGGGAGGTGGCTAGGGCGTTGGGGTTCCGGGTGTAGCAGATGGCTACCCGTCCTTCACTGCCCGGGCTATGTATGCACACCCGAGCATGTAGTCCTGGCGCTCGAGTTTGGGGACGACCTTTTCCAGTTCGTCGTAGGGTTGGCCCTTGGCGAAGACCCTGTTCATCGACCCCCGCACCCCAACCCATCGCCACGTCCTGAACCGCGTCTGGAAATAGAGGTTGAAAAGGGGGCCCAAGAGCCCTTGGGCATGCTTAACGCCTCCGTTTACCAACCGGCCCCCGGGCGCCATTGTGTCGATAACACGGGTGACGGCGGGCGGTGAGATAAGCACTTCAGGCACGAAGAAGGCGAGGACCGCATCCAGGGGGCCGGGGATTTCCACTTCCCGGGCGTCGCCTTGTATGAGGGTGACGTTTTCCCAGCTGTTCCGCCGGACCTTCTCATGTGCTATGTCCAGCATGTCTGTGCTGAGCTCTACGCCGATGATCCGGCCCTGGGGCCCGACGCCCTCCTGAAGCATGTCGAAGCTTAGGCCCGTGCCGCAGCCGAGATCGAGGACGGTCTCGCCGGTCTTGAGGTTCAAGCGGCGGATGGCGTTGGGGCGGATGCGGTCGGAGAAGCGTTTGCCCTTGTCGTAGTCGGCTGCGTGCAGTCGGTAGCGGTCCTTCTGGACCTGGGCGTCGTAGGTGTTCATGGGTAGGTCAGGCCTCCCTAGTGGCGCGTGCAACGTAGGCGGACCCGAACATGTAGTCCCAGCGCTCCAGTTTCGAGACCGCTGCTTCCAGGGTGTCGTACGGCTGACCTCTGCCGAGGAATCTTTTCATGGAGCGTTTGAAGCCAACCCATCGCCATGTCCTGTACCGTAGTTGAATATAGGCGTTTATGAGGGGGCCCAAGGGGCCGCGGGCGTGCCTGACGCCGGAGGCCACGAGTCTGCCTCCGGGCGAAAGCGAGTCCAAGACCCGGTGAATTGCGGTGGGCGAGTAGAGGATCTCGGGTACGTAGAAGGCAAGCACAGCATCAAGAGGGCCTGGGATTTCGACGGTGTTGGCATCACCCTGTATGAGTGTGACGTTGCTCCAGCCCTTCAGTTCGACTCTCTGTCGGGCTAGCCCTAGCATCTCGGGGCTGAGCTCTACGCCTATGATGCGTCCCCCCGTACCCACTTCGTGGTGAAGCCGTTCAAAGCTTATGCCGGTGCCGCACCCGAGGTCCAGGACCGTTTCTCCCTGTTTGAGCCTGAGGCGTGCAAAGGAGGCTTTCCGGATGGCTTCCAGCCAATCCATGGTGCTGTCGTAGGTGGCAGCGAAGCGGCGGTATCGTTCTTCGACAGGTTGGGTGTCGGGGGAGGTCATGGGAAGATTATAGGCTTGAGTGTCTCAAGATGAAACTCCTGAATGCGGCGGGGATTGGCAATCAGCGTTTCAAAGAGTTGTTACAAGACTATGGCTTGTTATAGGCCACCGACGCAGCTGGCTTAGGGTTTGGCCGCCTATGCCCTGTGCCCCTTGTCGACGGGGATATAATTGTAGGACATATATTTGAGTTAATTGGCTATTTGCCGATCATAGCCTCTGCACCAACTATGAATGCGAACGCGATTCCCATCCCATATGTCCCCTTGGGAATTCTGGGCGCTTCGGTGGTCTCCGCTTATTCCAAGCTGGCGAGAGATAAACTGGAGCCTTTCGAACTGACTCCCCTGCATTGGGCCATCCTGGACGCCTGCTTCCAGGACCAGGCGGATACCATCACCAGTCTGACCCAAGTCCTGCCCTTAGACCCTGCCTCCATAAGCAGGATCGTAGAGACCCTGGTCAAGAAGGGACTTCTTCAGAGAAGGCGCCTTTCGAGCGATCGGCGGGTGGTGAAGTTGAGCCTCACCAAAGAAGGGCTTGAACTCATGCCTGAATTGGGCCGAAGGCTGCAAGCCGTGGACTCCGCGCTCCTGAAGGGAGTCAGCGAGGAAGAGAGGCTAACCTTCATGCGTGTGGCGCAGATGATATCTGCGAATTCGGAGGCCGTTCAGGAGACGGAGAGTGGTTGAGCAGTACGTGAAGGTAGTAGAGGGCCCCCGAGATTTCTCGGGGGCCTTTTTTTGTATTGGTAGCGGGGGTTGGATTCGAACCAACGACCTTCGGGTTATGAGCCCGACGAGCTGCCACTGCTCCACCCCGCGTCGTGTGCGGTGGTTATGAGCCTGATCCGCCCCTGGCGGACCACTGCTCCACCCCGCGATGATTGTGATGAATAGAGAATGTAGAACGTTCTGTACGTGTCTTAATGCAGGTCAAGCCCTCGGTCGATTAGTACCGCTCAGCTAAACATGTTGCCATGCTTACACCTGCGGCCTATCAAGCAGCTAGTCTCGCTGCGACCTTACCTTCTTTTCGAAGTGGGAGACCTAATCTTGGGGTGGGCTTCGCGCTTAGATGCTTTCAGCGCTTATCCACTCCAGACTTGGCTACTCAGCGGTGCTCCTGGCGGAACAACTGACACACCAGAGGTCTGTCCCTCCCGGTCCTCTCGTACTAGGGAGAGCTCCCCTCAAGTCTCCTGCGCCCACGGCGGATAGAGCCCGACCTGTCTCACGACGGTCTGAACCCAGCTCGCGTACCGCTTTAATGGGCGAACAGCCCAACCCTCGGGACCTCCTTCAGCCCCAGGATGCGACAAGCCGACATCGAGGTGCCAAACCTTGCCGTCGATGTGAACTCTTGGGCAAGATCAGCCTGTTATCCCCGGGGTAGCTTTTATCCGATAAGCCACGGCCCTTCCACACGGAACCGTGGGATCACTTTGTCCGACTTTCGTCCCTGCTCGACTTGTAGGTCTTACAGTCAAGCCCCCTTATGCCAATGCACTCGACGCACGATTTCCATCCGTGCTGAGGGGACCTTTGAACGCCTCCGTTACCTTTTGGGAGGCGACCGCCCCAGTCAAACTGCCTACCAGGCATGGTCCCAGAGCTTGTTCTCTGGTTAGAACCAAGATCAGAAAAGGGTGGTATTTCACCGGCGGCTCCTCCCAGCCCGAAAACCGGGGATCATAGCCTCCCACCTATCCTACGCATTCCTGGCCCCAATCCAATGCCAAGCTGCAGTAAAGCTCCACGGGGTCTTTTTGTCCTGCCGCGGGTAACCCGCATCTTCACGGGTACTTCAATTTCACCGAGTCCCTCGTTGAGACAGCGCCCAAGTCGTTACGCCATTCGTGCGGGTCGGAACTTACCCGACAAGGAATTTCGCTACCTTAGGACCGTTATAGTTACGGCCGCCGTTCACTGGGGCTTCGGTTCGAAGCTTCTCCCTTACGGGATAACCTCTCCCCTTAACCTTCCAGCACTGGGCAGGCGTCAGCCCCTATACATCAGCTTTCGCTTTAGCAGAGACCTGTGTTTTTGTTAAACAGTCGCTTGGGCCGGTTATCTGCGACCCCCAAAGGCTACTGTGACGCCAGGGCGCGGTTTCCACACTACCAGCGATCAAAGCCAGCCGAAGCCGACCAATCTGCTGGAAATGCTTCTGCCGCGACCAAAGCGGCGTCTCTTCACCCTCAAGGGCACCCCTTATCCCTAAGTTACGGGGTTATTTTGCCGAGTTCCTTAACGAGGGTTCTCTCGATCACCTTCTCCGTATTCGGAGCGCCCACCAGTGTCGGTTTGCGGTACGGGCGCTATTAGACCATAACGACGAGGCTTTTCTTGGCAGCGTGGGATCAGCGAAATTGCCTTAACCGAAGTTAAGACTGCCCCCTTCTCTCAACTTGTATCCGGAACGGATTTGCCTATCCCGGCATAGTCCGGAGTTGGGGATGCGCCATGTCCATTGGGCACACTCCGCCTACCTTCCTGCGTCCCCCCTTCGCTTTAAAACGATCTAGCAGCGGTACGGGAATTTTGACCCGTTGTCCATCGCCTACGACTTTCGTCCTCGGCTTAGGCCCGACTAACCCTACGCGGATTAACCTTCCGTAGGAAACCTCAGGCTTACGGTGGACGTGTTTCTCACACGTCTTACGCTACTCATGCCGGCATTCTCACTTCTCTCCGCTCCACCGCAGCTCACGCCACGGCTTCATAGCACCCTGGCCCCAACTCTCGCCGGAACCAAGGCATGAAGAGAACGCTCCCCTACCCCCCGACCCGGCGGACCGGATCGGAGCCACAGCTTCGGTGACAGACTTGAGCCCCGGTACATCGTCGGCGCAGAATCCCTCGAACAGTGAGCTATTACGCACTCTTTAAAGGATGGCTGCTTCTAAGCCAACCTCCTGGCTGTCTCTGCGACCCTACTTCCTTTAACACTTAGTCTGTACTTAGGGACCTTAGCTGGTGGTCTGGGCTGTTTCCCTCTCGACAATGAAGCTTATCCCCCACTGTCTCACTCTCGGGGTATGGAACCGTGGCATTTGCAGTTTGATTGGGGTTGGTAAGCTTTTCGCCCCCTAGCCCATTCAGAGCTCTACCTCCACGGCTGAACCCCCGAGGCTGTACCTCAATACATTTCGGGGAGAACCAGCTATCTCCGGGTTCGGTTGGCATTTCACCTCTACCCACAGCTCATCCCATACTGTTGCACTAGTAACGGGTTCGGACCTTCACTCCGAGACTATCGGAGCTTCATCCTGGCCATGGGTAGCTCACCCGGTTTCGGGTCTAATCCACGCGACCTTGGCCCTCCGAAGAGGACCTGATTGCCCTATTCAGACTCGCTTTCGCTGCGGCTCCGCATCAGAGATGCTTAACCAAGCCACGTAGATTAACTCGCCGGCTCATTCTTCAATAGGCACGCCATCATTCGCCCTAAGGCGAACTCTGACCGCTTGTAGGCACACGGTTTCAGTTCTATTTCACTCCCCTCCCGGGGTGCTTTTCACCTTTCCCTCACGGTACTTGTTCACTATCGGTTGCCAGGAGTATTTAGCCTTGGAGAGTGGTCTCCCCGGCTTCCCACGGGATTTCACGTGTCCCGTGGTACTCAAGAACATATCAGGAGCCTCACCCTTTCGATTACGGGACTATCACCCTCTGCGGCGGGGCTTTCCAGCCGCCTTCATCTAGGGATTGGTTTGTAACTCCTTGCTCGCGCTGGGGGTTGAGCAGACATGCCTTACAACACCAGTAGAACATAGGGCCCCAGCCCACTGAGTCCTACGGGTTTGGGCTTTTCCTCGTTCGTTCGCCACTACTGAAGGAATAATCTCTTTTCCTCGGGGTACTTAGATGTTTCAGTTCCCCCGGTTGCCTCTTTCCGGCCTATGTGTTCGGCCGGTAGTTACCCGGTTTTACCGGGTAGGGTTGCCCCATTCGGGAATCCCCGGCTAGTTTGCTAGGCAACATGCCGAGGCTTTTCGCAGCCTTGCCACGCCCTTCATCGGCTCCTGGCACCAAGGCATCCTCCGTGCGCCCTTAGTAGCTTGACCTACATTAAGACCCGGACAGAACGTTCTTCTCTATTCAGTTATTAAAGTGCCCCTCAGACAAACAAGCGGCTCGATGTTACTCAAGCCGCTCCCGAGTACCCATCAGTTGTTATTGATTGTCAGTACGTCAATTGGGTGTTGGCCGGACTTACCCGGCTATACCTGTTCCTTCCGAGGTGTAACAAGGAGTATATGATGGCACGTGGAGGCTGTCAAGACGTAGGACCCGTTTTTGCGCAGGGTTTACGTGGGGGGCCCAGTCGAAAAAAGTCCTCCGAAAGCCGGGCAAAAACCTATTGTAAACAGGGGGTGGCAGGACTATTGTTGCACGCGCTTTGGATGGGACGCCCAGGCGCTTATCGATACATTGGAGTAGCGGGTTGAACGGCATTCGGATGACAAGGGAAGTGACGAGAGTGGGGAGCGACTCACTTACCATGTGTTGCCCCTATTAAGGGAGATCCGAGGCACGAGTAATAACAGGCCGGAGAAAGGCTGACCGGAATGCCGGTGGGAGAGCTGGCCGCTCTGCTTTCCGCCCTCATCTTTTCGATGACGGCGGTGGTCGACAAATTGATGACCCGGACCTTCAGGCCCCTGCCCCTGTCGTCACTGTCGGCCGTGGGGGGAGCCCTTTTTGCCCTGCTCCTGATGTTCGTCACGGGTGAGGCCACCAAGCTGCCAAACACTCCGGTGGCCTACCTGGCGTTGGCCGTTGCGGGGTCGGTATTGGGGTTGTGCGTTGGGATGCCTCTCTACTTCAGGTTTCTGGCGTCTGTAGACGTGAGCAAGGTAACCCCTCTTACCAGCGGACTCCAGACTCTGCTTGCGGTGCTGATAGGCCTCACCCTGCTGGGAGAGGAATCGTCGTTGATGAAGCTCATCGGCATAGCGGCGATAGTGATTGGAATGTATTCGCTTACGTTTTCCCAAAGACGCCAGGTAGAGGCGTCCCAGGCTCAATGGCTAGGCTTGAAGGGGATGCTCTTCATGCTTTTCATTGTATTCACGTTTGTAGGAAGCACGGCACTGCAAAAGATTGCCGTTGACGAGGTGGGGTCGATCATAGCCAATGCGGTCAGGCTGGCCCCGGTAGTCCTGCTGCTTTCCATGATGGCGACTTACGACATGGACTTCCTGCTGGGCAGCGACACCCGGGTCCCGAGTAGGTCTCCCAAGAGCCTGGCTGCACGTCGGCGCAGGAGGGTGCAGCAGCGTCCGGGCCCCATGAGTCACCTGTTTCGTATGCCGAGGCTGCTCCATGTCCCATACTGGGCCCGGAGTCGGGCCCCGCGTCAGCCTGCAATGCGCCGAATTCCAGCCCGTATCAGGGCCCCAGTATACTGGGGTCAACTGGATAGGCTGGGGGAGAAGATCCGGGAGATTGGAGGCGATTTCGAACAGGTGGAGCGGGGCAGAGGCAGGGGCGGTGTGCGGTACCGTATAAACCTGCCCGGGACCTACGCCCCCGAGGCCACCCTGACCGCTATGCCCGAGGTTGCGGCGGCCCGTTGGACCGGACATTGGGCGGGACTACAGCGAGTAGAGATCAGGCTGCAACCCCCCGACGAACAGCTGCGTGTCGGCCTGGGACCTATATTCGGGGGTGGGGGGCCGCTTATCGGGGAGGCGAGGGTCAGGGTGATGAAGCTGGGCGGAAGAAGTTACCTGCCGCTCTTATTCCCGGTTATCAACGGTGCACTTTCGATGGGAGTTTCAAGCCTGCTGATGCTGGTGGCCCTGGACCGGGTAGGGCTTGCCGTGACGTCTACACTGATGAGCACCCAACTGTTATGGATCATTCTGCTGTCGTCTCTGCTGTTGAGGGAGAGGCTGGGGTTGAAGACGCTGCTGGGAATAGGGGCGACCGCCGCGGGTGTCGTGCTGGTGGTAGTGTGAGGCATTGAGAAAGGTAGGGTCTTGGGAATAGGTGAAATAATGGCGCTGCTGTCGGCGGCAACCGTAGCCTGCAGCAGCGTTTTGAACAAGTACCTGACCCGCCGGATGGCCACAGTGTCGCTAAATGCGACTCGTACCACGGGGGCGGCAACCTTCCTGCTCATCCTCTACTTCGCCTCGGGCGCCGCGGACGACCTCCCGTCCGTGGACTACGGGGGGCTGTCTTTAATAGTGGCGGGAGGCCTGATCACGACCCTGGCCGGAGACACGATATTCCTCAGATTCCTGCGCACTGCGGACGTGGCTAAGACAAGCACGATGGCCCAGGCGCTGAACACGCTACTGATGGTCGGGGCAGGGGCTCTGCTGTTGGACGAGGACGTGACCCTGGTGACCCTATTGGGCACGGGCCTGGTTGTCGGTGGGATTTATTTACTTGGTCAGACGGGTTCGTCCACGTCAGAGCCGGGGAAGGGACTGCTGAGTCCCCGCAAGTTCTTTACGTTATTGTTCATCGTCTCGATGTGGGTGACCGGGGTGGGGTTGATGCGGGAAGGGCTCAGGGAGGTAGACCCGTTCACGGGGAATGCGGCCAGAATGGTGGTGATATCTGCGGTATTGATTACGGCGCTGGGAATGCAGCAGGGGCAGAAGCTGACTGCGGAGATGTCGGGGCACAGACGGGAGAGGCGCATCGCCCAGCCCAACGTCGCCTACCATCCCACTCCCGAGAGCCATCACCCTCGTCCTGCAGGGACCGGGATGCATACACGGAGCATGCGACCCCGAGGCCCGGGTCTGAATAGGGTTAACGTGGGATTGGGGATATTGTCCGGAAGCCTGAGCCTTGGTCTCGGGACTACCTTCATGTTCGTGGCATTGAAGGAGGCCGGCGCGGCGGTGACAATGGTGATCTTCAATGCCCAGTTGCTGATACTGGCGCCCCTTTCGATGATCGTGCTCCGGGAGCGGCTGAGCATCAGGGCGGGGGTGGGAATCCTGATTACCTTGAGTGGTATCATAGTCGTGATGCTCTGAGGGGGATTCACCCTCACGCTGATCCTCCAGCTTTTCGAGAGGATTGCAGAACTAGTCTTTTGATATCGGAATCACCCTCACCCGAGTCCTCTCACGCCAGAGGCGCAGCTACGACCCGTGAAGGCAGAGAAGGCGGGACACACCGCCCATCCCTTCTAAAGAGATTGTGCAAAGGGCTCTTTATTACAGAGGGGATGCTATTCCAATGATGAAAACAGGCGTTTGTCTTATACGTCTCCGACTGCCGGAGAACGGGTCCCTGAAGGGGAAGCGACGGATAATCAAGTCTCTAATGGCGCGGGCGCAAAACAAGTTCAACATCTCCATAGCCGAGGTTGACGATCAGGAACGTTGGCAGTCGGCTGCCATCGGGTTCAGCTTCGTCGCCAACGATGCCAAGTTCGTCAACGACGTCCTTTACCGTGTCCTGAGCTTCATCGAAGCCACGGGGCAAGACACCGAGGTAATCGACTACCAGACGGAACTGCTGGAGGTCTTCTAGGGCCTCGGGCCCGGTGATTTTATTTGGACACCTCGGACGTACTTTCCACAATCAAGCGCCACCCGGAATATGACGGGCAAGTAGTCCACGTGCAGTCGATAGCGAGGAAGCAGCCCTCTTTCAGCATTGAACGTACAAAGTTCAAGCCCGCGCTAGAGAGGGCGCTTACGGAGTTGGGGCTGGACAGGCTTTTCTCCCACCAGGTCCGAGCGTTGAACGCACTCTCCGAGGGTTCCAACGTCATGGTTGCCACGCCAGCGGCCAGCGGCAAAAGCCTCATATACAACTCCGCGGTGCTGAACCACATCCTGGAGGACCGGGCCACGGCGGCCCTCTACCTGTTCCCGACCAAGGCACTGGCCCAGGACCAGTGGCGCGCCCTGAATGAGCTTCTACAAGCCGACCGAGGCCTTAGCAAGATCAACGTCAGCACCTTCGATGGAGACACGCCTACGGAAGAGCGGGGCCGGATCAGGAGGTCGGCGCAGATAGTGCTCACCAACCCGGACATGCTCCACTTCGGCATGCTGCCCAATCACAAGAACTGGAGCAGGATGCTCAGCCGGTTGAAGTACGTGGTCATTGACGAGGCCCACGTGTACCGGGGGGTGTTCGGGTCTCACGTGGCGAACATTATGCGGCGGCTGCGCAGGGTGTGCCGTCTTTACGGGTCATCACCCCAATTTATACTCTCCTCGGCGACGATTGCGAACCCGAGGGAGCACGCCGAGGCCCTTGTCGGAAGAGAATTCGAGGTGGTGTCGGAGGACGGTTCCCCGAGCGGCCACAAGACGTTCACCTTCTGGAACCCCCCAATTATTGACGAAGCCCGCAGCGCCCGTCGGAGCACGACGACCGAGGCAACCTTCCTGTTCACACACCTCGTGGCCCGGGGAATCAGGACTCTGGCCTTTGCCCGTACCAGACGGGTCGCTGAGCTTATCTACATGTACTCCAAGGAGAGCTTCGGTAGAACGCTGCCCGAGCTTGGGCAGAGGATCAGCCCGTACCGAGCAGGCTACCTCGCCGAAGACCGGCGCAGGATAGAGCGCGGCCTGATTGATGGGGAGTTGCTGGGTGTATGTGCGACGAATGCCCTGGAGCTGGGCGTCGACATCGGAGACTTGGACGCAACGATATTGACCGGATACCCCGGCACGATTGCCAGCGCATGGCAACAGGCGGGAAGAAGCGGGCGGCGGGGGGAGGGGTC